>CAWAFY010000006.1:80000-182413 GCA_963781485.1 uncultured Alphaproteobacteria bacterium | reverse complement strand
TGCGCGGGACGATGCCGTCTTCCTGGATGATTGCGCGGCCGGAGGCGTCATGGCCCGTGACCACGCGGCGGATCGGTGCGTTACTCAGATCCGGTCCTCTCAATGCCTCTATGTTGTCACTCGCGGCGGCGTGAATGTCAGACCGCGCTCCTCCAGCTCCAGCTGCGCGCGGGCTTCGTGCTCCGATGCCCGCTTCGCCGATGCGCGTTCATTGGCGCGCCCAGACATCTCGGCGATTTCGGGGAATGTTGCCGCGTCGAACCCCGCACCGGTGATGCGGAACCAGATCCAGGCCAGATAAGTATCGAGGATCGACCAGTCGGGCCCAAGGATCCATCGTCGCTGCGCCAACCGATCTGCGATCGGTTGCAATTGCTGGATCAGCAGCTCTTCCGCCTTGGCCCGGACCTGCGGGGCCGCCTCGCCCGATTGGAGCATCATTCCCGGCAGGACAAACCGCGTCACCAGCGGATGTAAATCGCTCGACAAGCGAAAGAGCGCCGAGACCGCCGCTGCATCCCCGAGCGGATCACCGGGCAGCGGAAGCAATTTGGCGTGCGGGTGCGTGCGCGCCAGATACAGCAGGATCGAGCCGCTCTGCGTCACGATACCCCTCCCGGTATCGAGCGCAGGGACTTTGCCCGCAGGATTGACCGCGAGATAGTTTGGTCGGCGATGCTCCCCCGCCTTGAAAGCGATCAGGCGGGTTTCGAACGGCTCACCTACCTCTTCCAATGCCGTAAGGCTCACCCGCGCGCAGGTATGCGGCGCGAAGTAAAGAATTGGCGGTCGATCGGTCACCCGCGGCGGCTTTTAAGGCGGAGCGAAAGGGCGGCAACAATGCTACCAACGGCCACGACACCAGCGTAAACCAGCAGAGCACTGGCTAGACCGGACGTCGCACCGACAACCGCCGCCGCAACCAGAGGGGCAAGGAACTGGCCGAGAAAAAATGCCCCTGTCCAGAGCCCGGTGCCGCGTCCGCGAAACTCGGGGGGGAGACGCCGCATCGTCCACGTCAACATGTTGGGCAGCAGGATGCCGCTGCCGACGCAGGCGAGCGCGGCGAACCCGGCGATCGACGGCAAGCTCGTCGAATAAGCGGCCCCGGCGTAGCCCAAGGAGGCCAGCAGCAAGCCCAGCGCCAGCGGCATTCTTCCCGCGTGCTGCTTGAGCTTGTGAAAAATGAAGCTCCCGCCACCCACTGACAGATTTGTAACCGCACCGACCATTCCGATGGTCGCCGGCGAAACGGGCCCCGAAAGCTCGAGGATGGGCCCGAGCTGGACTATCAGCGTGTAGAAGACGATCCCGACACCAAGAGTAATCGCCACGAGCGGCAGGACCCTGGCGAAGGGGAAAGCGGTGGCGCCAACTCCGGTCGATTGGGCGTGGGCCTCGGGTTCGAACAGGATTAATGCGGCCATGCCGGCTATCGGCAGTCCGAGAAGGTAAAGCAGGAACGGGCCGCGCGAGCCAAGGATCTCGCCCAGCAAACCGCCGACTGCGATGAGAACGATAGCCGATACGCTGGTGGTCGCCACCTGCAGTGCGATCCACTTCTCCCGACGCTCGTCGACAAAGTAGTCGCCGATCAACGTGGTCGCGACGGTCATGATGACCGCCTCGGTCATCCCAAGCGCGATCCGGGCGGCGATGATCTGGAACAGATCGTCCAGAAACCACGGAACGATGCCGCAGGCGGCATAGAGGACGAGCGAGGAAACAAGCAGTATCTTGCGGCCGATCCGGTCTGCCAGCCAGCCAGCCATGGGCGAGAACAGGGCGACACACAGGGCCGGAATGGTGAGCGCGATGGGAACGAGAAACTCGCTGCCCTCAACCCCGGCGAACTCGCGCAATAGCAATGGCAGTACAGGAACCAGCGAGATGATCGCCATGACCGGCATGACCGAGGCGGCTAGCAGCACCACCCCGTGACGGGTCGCGGCGATATCCCGCGTGTGCGGTACCCGATGCAATGACGAGGTACCCGTCATTCGCTGGGTCCGGGCTCGCGAGGCGTGACATCTTCCCAATCGTAGGAGAGGCCGTCTTCGCGAAACGCGAAACGGGCGACGTGCCGCTCGACCGCGCCCTTTAGCCCTTCGAGCTGTCCGGACTCGCTGGCCTCGATCCGGCACAGGAGAATTCCGTCCTCCGGCTGCAACGTGACCAGGGCATCGCCAGACCAAGCCGCGCCCCGCGCATCCCGCGGGAACGTGATCCGGCGCGTGTCGCCGATTTCTTCCACTGCGAGGTTGTGCTGCCAATGTTTGCCCAACTGCAGCGCGTACTTGCGCGCATGGGGTGTCGGCACCCGGGCCTGTGAAACGAAATTCATTGCGCTAGTCCTCCGGTGCGATCGCCAACTGCAGTCCTTCGAGCGCGTCGTTATACGCGATCTGGCAGGAAAGCCGGGACTGCAGGGTGCGATAATCCGAGCTTTCGAGAAGGTCGTCCTCGTCTTCGCTCATGGCGGGCAGCTTGTCGAACCATTCGCCTGCCACGTGCACGTGGCAGGTAGCGCAGGAACAGCAACCGCCGCACAGGGCCAGCACTTCGTCGATCCCGGCATCCCTGATTGCTTCCATGACCGAACTGCCGTCAGCGGCTTCCACGGGCTGCTCGGTCCCGTCTCGAAGGGTGATGTTGATGGTTCCCATCAGAACACCACCACAGCGCGGATGCTCTCGCCAGAATGCATCAGGTCGAACCCCTTGTTGATCTCGTCCAGGCTCAGCCGGTGGGTAATCATGGGATCGATTTCGATCTTGCCATTCATGTACCAGTCGACGATCTTGGGCACGTCGGTACGGCCCTTGGCGCCGCCGAACGCCGTGCCGCGCCAGTTTCGACCCGTCACCAGCTGGAAAGGGCGGGTTTCGATGGTCTTGCCCGCTTCGGCAACGCCAATGATGATGCTGGTGCCCCAGCCCTTGTGGCAGCATTCCAGTGCATCCCGCATAACCGCCGTGTTGCCGGTGCAGTCGAAGCTGTAATCCGCCCCGCCGTCGAGCATGTTGACCAGCGTTTCGACGACATTGCCGACATCCTTCGGATTGACGAAATCGGTCATTCCGAACTTGCGACCCCATTCTTCCTTGGAGGGGTTGATATCGACGCCCACGATGCGGTCGGCGCCCGCCAGTTTCGCGCCCTGGATTACGTTGAGGCCAATTCCGCCGAGCCCGAAGACCACGACGGTGTCGCCCGGCTGGACCTTGGCGGTGTTGGTTACCGCGCCAACGCCGGTGGTCACGCCGCATCCTATGTAACAGGTCGTGTCGAACGGCGCGTCTTCGCGGATCTTGGCAACTGCGATTTCGGGCAGGACAATGAAGTTCGAGAAGGTCGAACAGCCCATGTAATGAAAGATTGGCTGGCCCTGATAGCTGAAACGCGTGGTCCCGTCGGGCATCAGGCCCTTGCCCTGCGTTTCGCGGATCGCGCTGCACAGGTTGGTCTTGCCGGACAGACACATCTTACACTGGCGGCATTCGGGCGTGTACAGCGGGATGACATGATCGCCCTCCTTCACGCTGGTCACGCCTGCGCCGACTTCCCGCACAACGCCGCAGCCTTCATGGCCGAGAACGGAGGGAAACAACCCCTCGCTATCCAACCCGTCGAGCGTATAGGCATCGGTATGGCAGATACCGGTTGCCATGATCTCGACCAGAACCTCCCCCGGCCTGGGCCCTTCGAGGTCAAGCTCCACGATCTCGAGTGGTTTCTTCGCTTCGAAAGCTACGGCAGCTCTGGTCTTCATTTCGGGTAGTGGCCCTATTTCATTGATGGCTGCGCGCGGCAGCGATGGGGAGCTTCTTGTCAGGCCGGTTCGACTTCGACCGGCACGCTGTCGATAGCGTGAAGCGTGTTGTTGAGGCGTCTTACCGGTGCGGCCGTGAGCCGGATGGAAGCGACACGTTCGGCAAGCGCGGTTCCGATCAGCTCGCCCTCCAGCCTGGCGACCATCTGGCCGAGACATTGGTGGATTCCGAAACCGAAACCGACATGCCCACTGGTGTTGCGCTCGATCCGGAAGGCATCGGGTTCGTCCCAATGCAGAGGATCGCGGTTTGCTGCGGCGAGGAACAGGAGGACCTTCTGGCCTTCGGGAATTTCCATCCCGCCCACTTCCACTCGCTTCGTCGTCGTGCGGAAGAATGTCTGCACTGTTGAATCCCAGCGCAGGCTCTCCTCGAATGCCCGCCTGACTAGCGACGGGTTGTCGCGCAGCTTCTGGTATTCCTCCGGATGGCCGGCAAGGGCGAGCACCATGTGGCCGATCCCGTTGACCGTGGTGTCGACTCCCGCCGAAAGAAAGGAACGCACAAGGCGCTCGGCCTCTTCATGCGTGCAATCCCCGCGGTCGGCGGCTTCGAAAACAGCCATTCCCCAGCCGCCTTCCTTCAAGTTGTCGCGTTTGCAAGCCTCGGCCACCCATCCGATGGCCGCTTCCTTTCCTTCATTGCCTTCACGCAGAACGTCGTTGTCGGGACCGAAAGCGTTGAACACGATCGTGGCATAATCGAGCAAATGCTCGCGGCCGTCGTCGCGGAGGCCGATCGTGTCCGGGAAGATCATCATCGGGAAGATCTCGGACAGGTCCTTGACCGCATCGAAGCGGCGCTGTTCGACAAGGCGATCGACCAGTTCTTCGGCCTTGGCCTGCCATCGGGGGCGCAGTTCCTTGAGCGCTTTCAGCGAGACGATGCGGTTCATCATGCTGCGCGTTCGATCGTGCAGCGGGGGATCCGCCTCGAGTAGCAGGGACGGCGGACGAAAGGGGGTTTCCTTGGCGAAATCCAGCGTGCCGACCCCGCGGCTTGAACAAAAGGTCTCGTGATCCCTGAGGCTGTTTTTCACCTCCTCGTATCGCGCCATCGCAAAAGCGCCCACGCTATCGAGCCAGACCATCGGGCCGGCTTCGCGGATCATGTCGTGATACGCGTAGGGATCGGCGAGGAAGAGCCTTGTCGAAGGGATCGATTGCCAGGTTCGGCACCGCTTCGGCTTCGACGGGCTTCATCACGGCGCTCCGGTGCTTCCACCCAGCGTCTCCGCGAACCAGTCCGACAGCAGATCGAGGCCATAGGCCATATTGTCCGCGCCAACATGCTCGACGCCCCCTTCGCGTGCGGTGAAGATCACCTTTTCGCGGCGCGGAGAGTTGACGAGCTGGTCGTAAAGATCGTCGGCATAGCCCGGGCTGATCTGACGATCGTTGGCGCCATGCGTAACGAGGAAGGGAACCTTGATCCGGTCCATATGACCGTTGAGGTTCATATCCGTGGACTTTTCGAGGAAATCGTCCTGGCCTTCTGCACCGAACGCCCAATGGACATGCGCCCAATAGTGCGGGACCGGGTTCTCGCCTTCGCGCTCCATCCGCTTGTCCTGGACTTCGCGCCAGTTGTGGTTTGCGCCCCAGACCGCACCGCTGGCGAAGCGCGGTTCATAGGCAACCGCGCGCGGGGCGAAGTGCCCGCCGAGCGAGATGCCAGTCATGCCGATCTTGTCGGCGGTCACATTCGACTGCTGTTCGAGCCAGTCGACGGCCTTGGAAGCCCAGCTCTCGCTATGTGGATCGACGGGCAGGCCCTGCAATCGCAGCGCCTCACCCGACCCCGGTTGGTCGACGCACAGGGTGGAGATGCCGCGGCGCGCCAGCTCTTCGGGAAGCCGCGTCCAGTATAGCAGCTCCTTGTTGCTATCGAGACCATTGCAGAACACGACTGCGGGCTTGCGTCCATCGCCGGGTGCGCGCGTCCAGAGCGCCGGCATCGTGCCGGTGTCGAGCGGGATTTCGACCCGCTCGCGGTTCAGCTGCCCGAGCCTGGTCGACCGGTCGAATGCCTCGCGCGCCTTGACGAAGGTTTCCTTGCGTCCCGGATGGCCGTGGCCCTGCATCCGTTCCGCAGTGATCAGGTAGAGCGACGCCCGCTCCAACTTGTTCGACGCGGAGAAATTGCGCCCTTTGGCTTCGTCTTCGGCAGCCAGTTCGAGCAATTTCTCGCCCATTGCCGCCCATTGTTTCATGAACTGCGGCGTGCCGGCATCGGCACCGCTATCGGCGGCGTCCTTGATTGGCTGGCACATGTCGATGATTTCACCGATCTTGCCGCCGCTCTCCATCGCGATCGCGACTGACAGGTTCCAGATGTAGTTTGGGAAGTATTCGAACAATGCCATGCGATCAGACCTCCGCTGCTTGGAAGAGGCACGGGTCCGGTGCCGGCTTGGGCATCGTCTGGGGACCACCGGTCCCCACGCCCCACTGGTCCATCACCTGGGGACCTGGCTCGTGCACCTTGTCCTCGTGCGTATCGAAATCGACCTCATCCAACTCGGAGGTATATTCGACGGCGAAGCCGCCAGGTGTGCAGAAGTAGCTGAAGGTGTTGTTTCCGGCGGTGTGGCGGCCGGGACCCCACCGGATGTCGCAATTACGCTTCTTGAGACGACTTGCTCCGCGCATCATGTCGTCGACCGTAAGCATGTCGTATGCGACATGGTTGAGGCACGGCGGCCCCGGCAGCAAGGCGATGCGATGATGCGCGCTGTTGCAGCGCAGGAAACACATGAAGTCCCCGAGCCAGTCGCTGACCTTGAATCCCAGCACATCGGTGAAGAACTTCACCGCCGCTTGATGGTCGGGGGAGTGGAGGACGATATGGCTGATCTTCAGCGGCATCCCTTCCCAGCGCTCCATCGCCCGCTGGTCGCCTCGAGCGACATCGGATGAGATTTCGAACGGAAGACCGTCCGGCGAAAAGAAACGGAATCCATAGCCGCCGCCCGGCGCGTCGAGTTCACAGGGTTCGTGAATGATCTTGCATCCGGCATCGCCGACCTTGGCCCGAAGCGCATCGACATCGGCGCGGCTGTCCGCCGCCAGAGCGATCACTTCGACGCAATTCGTGTCCCGCTTGTGCAGGCGCACGACGTGGTGCTCGTCGTGCCCGTGGGTCTTGAACCAGGCCATGTCGTTCGTGGCGTCAACTTCCACGAGGCCCCAGTCATCGGCGTAGAACTTGCGTTCGGTATCGAAGTCTTCGACGCCGTACCCGACATAGCGGATTTCGGTCACTCGGCTCATTTGTAAATCCTTGGTCAAATGGGTTTCGAGACGATCGCGAACATCTCTTGTGTGGCTGCAGCGTTATCGACCGGGGGCCCCTTGCCGAGCTGCCCGTGGCAAATGGCGAGGGACTTCTCGACGATAAACTTGCAGCGATCGTAGCGCCTCTCCCGGAAGGCCTTGAAAGCTGCCTCGGGGGTGTCGTTGTTCGAAAGTTCGTCTGCGAGGACGAGCGAATCCTCGATCGCCATTCCAGCCCCCTGCCCCAGGTGCGGGGTGGTCGCATGGACCGCATCGCCAAGCAGTACGACGCGGCCCTTGTGCCATTCGCCATAGAGCATCATCTGCTCCAGCGGCCGGTAGACGACCCCGTCGTCGTCCGTAATTTGCTGCACCATCTCGCGGATCTGCGGCGGAGCTTTTGCCAGCTTCGCGCACATCACCTGCGCGATGCCCTTTGTCGGGTAGAACGGCTTGTCCGGCTCTGGAGTCGTCACGAACATGTACATGAGTTCGTCACTGATCGGGACGAGGCCGATGCCGGTCGGACCATTGTAGACATGCAATGCGTTCAGATCGGCAGGCCGCCTGAAATTGTAGCGCCAGACCGATTGGCCAGTAAATTCGGGCTTCTCGGCGTCCGGCATGATCTTCTCACGCGTGTCGGAATAGACGCCGTCCGCGCCGACCACGATGTCGAATTCCTCGGTCTTGCCATCCGAAAAGGTTACGCGGACCCGGTCACCCAGATCGTCGAGCAACTCGGCAACGACACCCAGCCGCACCTCGGCGCCGGAAGCGATTGTCCGATCTCCCAATACCTTGTGCAGGGCCGGCCGACCTATACCGATATTCGCAGGGTATTTTTCGGTCAGACGCGGCGCGGGAATCTCGGCGACTTTGGTTCCGTCGGGGGTGTGGATGGCGATCGTGTCGAACGGCACCCCCGCCGCCAGGTAATCATCGAGCAAATCAAGCTCGGCCATCGCCCGGATGACGTTGGATTGCTGGATAATTCCGACGCCGTAGACCGACCATTCCGGGTCCTTCTCGATGACCGTGACCCGATGCCCTTTTCGGCGCAACGCGATGGCAGCCGTGAGACCGCCGATCCCGCCACCAATGACAAGGACGTTGAGATCATCCACCGTCAAAAGGCTTCCAGGTCATTCGCGACGACCACCGGGCCACGATAATTTGCTGAAATCGCGCGCAGATACTCGAAGTGCGCGGGATCCTCGGGTTCGCTGCCAGCGAAGTGCGTGATCACCACGGCCTTGACGCCGGCGCGCGAGGCTAGTTCCCCGACATCCTTGGGCACCAGATGATGCTCACGCAGGTGCGATTCCATTCCCGCCGCCGCTTGGGCCGGCATACGCGGATTGTTGCGCCGGACGAGTGCGATCACGTTTTCGACATCCATCATCTCGGCAACGAGCAGATCGGCACCCCGCGCCAATTCCTCGACTGCGGCACTCGGTCCGGTGTCCCCGGTGTAAACGATCGATCGGCCGGGCAGGTCAAAGCGATAGGACAGCGATTTAAAGCGCTTCGCCAGGTCGCTGTTGGACGCGAAGCTGTAATGCGTGTTGTTTCGCGCCGTAACCGCGGCGCCATCGACATCGATGGTGTCGCCGTCGCGGATCTCGGTGACGGCAACCCCCAGCTTCGGGTCCTGGAACGGGGTGTTTGCCACGCCATAACCCGCAGTGGCACCCGGGAGCATCGATGCCAGCAGCCCTTCGACGAGGTCCTTGGTCCCGGGAGGGCCGAAGATGCGTAAGGGTGCCTGCGCATTCGTCTGGAACCGAAGGCCCAGAATTCCCGCCAGACCGGCCGTGTGATCGAAGTGCAGGTGGCTGATGAACACACCGTCGAGCATGGCCGTCTGGAGGCCAACTTTCGCCAGCTGCCCAGCCGTTCCATCACCCACGTCGACGAGAAAGCGTTTTCCCCCAAATACCAGAAGGTTCGCGGGCTGGGATCGGGTTGAACTCGCCACCGGGCCGGCACGAGTGCCAAGCGTGATCCACGTCGCACCTTTGGCGGCCGCTTCTTGCACAGCGATGGCCGCCTCGGGAGCCCGCTCCGCATTTGCTTGCGCGATGGCTGGTGAAGCGGCGAGCAGCAGTGCTCCGACCGCGACTAGAGATGTCAAGCGCACTGCTGCTCCCCCCACCTAGAAGTCGAACCGTGCGCGGACACCATAAGTCCGCGGCGGCTGGAAAATGGCACCCACGATATTGCCCGAACCGAGTTGGACCCCAGTCGGGACCGCTTCGTCCGTCAGGTTGCGCACGAACGCGGTCAGCGACCATTTGTCGTCCAGTTCGGCTAGGGTAAGCGACGCGTCCAATGACAGGTTGCTGCCCACCCTGCTCTGCGGAATGTAGTTGAAACCCACTTCGCGAGCCCCGCGGTACCTTCCATCGAAGGTGCCGACGAGCTTGAGATCACCAAACTCGATTGTCTGCTCGATGCCGGCGTTGGCCGACCACTTGGGAGAGTTTAGCGCCTGCTTCCCCGAGCAATCGACGATGTACGATCCCTTGCCGGTGGCCGGATCAATCGGCTGCTGGGTGGCATCACAAGTAGTGACCGGGCGCAGGAAATTCGGAGGATCGAGCGGATCGGCCAAATCGACCTGGTCGAACGAGTACTCGTCATATTTCGCATCCAAGTACTGGACGCCGCCGCGCAGGCGCGTGCTCTCGGTGGCCAGGAACTGGAAGTCTATATCAACCCCCTTGATCGAGGATTTGCCGACGTTGCGCGTGTAGAAGGCATTGTTGCCATCCACGTCTACGCCGAGCGCCGCCAGTTGCTGGTCTTGGTACTTCCAGTAGAAAAGCTCGGCGTTGAGTTCGAAGCGGTTATTGAAGAAACGGTTTTTCGAACCGATGGTGAATGCTTCGATGAACTCCGGCGCGTATTCCTCGCGGCCGCGTGCCAGGTTGAAGCCCCCGGCGCGGAAACCGTTCTCGAAGCTCGCGTAGAGCAGGTTGTCGGGCGTCAGGTCGTATTCGACCGCAGCCCGATAAGTGATCTCGTTCTCGCCACCAGACTTCTGGATCGTGTTCGGCGTGATGATCAGGAGCGCGCCGGGGCCGAATTGCGCAGGCGCAAAGACGTTCAGGGGACCAAACGGAAAAACCTGTCCGACGCCATCGGGACCATTCGGGTTGAACGCTGTTTGCGGGTTTCTACCGGGTACCGGAAAGAGCGCAGGATTGAGACCGCCAAGCACGTCCTGGAGCGTCAGTCCGACCGGCAGCGTCGGGACTTGCAGGCAGGACGGCGGGCGGCCAGCGGGATCCTCCAGGCATACGCCGGCGGTCGCCGTGGCGAACGCGTCGATGGAACGGTTCTCCGCTGTGTGCCGAATACCCCCCACCAGCCGCAGTGAATCCGAAAGGTTGAAGGTAGCCCGACCGAAGAAGGCCAGCGAGTCCGAGCGCGAATCGAAGGCGTTGTTCGACACCGTGCCGAACTGGTTGAAGGCATTTACGCCCTCGACGCGCTCGTCGAAGTAGAAACCGCCCACGATCCAGTCGATTGGCCCCGTCGACCCCGACAGCCGAGCCTCGAGGCTCCATTGCTCCGCCGTGTCCTGGTTGATCGCCGACTTGAAGGGGGGACCGTTGAACTGATTATCGATCTCGGATCGACGATAGGCCGGAATGACAACCAGGTCGACGCCGCCCAGTTCGAAGTTCATCTCAGAGCTGACGCCGAGATACTCGTCATCCCGGAAAGGATAAGAGAACCCCTGGAATGGCGAGAAGAGCGGGGCGGTCGAAATGGTGCCCAGATAAGCCAGCGATTCCGGCGTATGCAGGCCGGTATAGGGTTCGGCGACAGCGGGAGGTGCCGGATTGAAAATCCATCCGGGCACGGGGCCGTCGAGCCGACCCGCGGAAGCTGGCCCGAACGCCGGAAACAGGTTGTAGTTTCCAAGAATATCGGTCCCGGCGCCTACGCCCTTTTGAGTCGAATAATCGACTGTAAAGCGGATGTCGAAACCGTTGGTGGGCTCAGCGTAGAACTGTCCCCTGAAGGCGAAATCGTCCGCGTCGAACGTGCCGTCACTGTTGTAACCGTCGTGTTTGTTGACCGCCGCCGCAAGACGGATCGCGCCATCCCTGCCGATCGGTAGATTGAGCGCGCCTCCGGCACTGATGGCGTCGTAGTTCCCGTAGGACCCGGTGACATAACCGCTGGTCTCGCCCGGGCGCGGCTTGTTCGGTATGACGTTGATCGCCCCGCCGGTGGCGTTCCGGCCGTAGAGGGTGCCCTGCGGTCCTTTGAGAACTTCCACCACCGCGACGTCGAGGAACGAGGCGATCGTCGAAGACGGACGCCCGATGTAAACGCCGTCCACGTTAAAGGCGACTGCCGGGTTGGTGTATCCGTTGTTCGTGAAGTTCCCCACCCCCCGGATGAAGTAGCCGGCGTTCGAACCGCCGCCCGCGGTAACGAACAGGGCCGGGGCGACCTTGTTGAGGGTCGTGGCATCTTCAACGCCGGCTCGTGCCAGATCTTCTCCGGTGGCCGCGTTGATCGGGATCGCAGCATCCTGCAAAGATTCCGGCTTGCGCTGCGCGGTCACGATGATCTCGTTTAGACCGCCCGAGGCGCCTTGCGTTTCCGAGACGCCTGCCTCGCGCTGCGCATCTGACGGCGTTTCGCCGTCCTGCGCCATCGCCGGACTGCAAATGGTTACCGCTATCGCGCTGACCGCGCTCCCGATCAAAAATCTCCTGCGCATCTCCGACTCTCCCCGCTCGTTTCAATTTATTGCCTGCAATCTGACACTGGGTGGACCAAGCAGTCCAACTTTTTGTTTTGCTCGATAACAATCGATGATATTGATACATCCATGCGCTTGGATAACTTCGATCTTAACTTGTTGGTGGCGTTCGAAGTTCTGCTGGAGGAGCGCAACGTAACGCGGGCGGCAAAGCGTCTTCACGTCACCCAATCGGCGATGAGCGCATCGCTCAAGCGGCTGAGAGAAAGCTTTCAGGACGAAATCCTGATCCTTCACGGAAAGCGGATGATTCCGACGCAACACGCCTTGACGCTGGCACCCGAGGTCAGCGCAACTCTGATGCGTCTGAAGACCCTGATCGCGACGGGCACGGGCTTTGATCCTGCCACCTCGCGGAGGCGGTTTCACATAAATGCGTCGGACTATATCACGACGGTCCTGCTAGTCCCCATCATCGAGAGGTTGCAGGTAGAAGCACCCGCTGTTCGCCTGAACCTTTCGCTGCCGAGCAATCAAAGCGCCCAGCGGCTGGAATCGGGTGAGGTCGACCTCCTCCTCACGCCTGACGAGTTTCTGGAAACCGACCACCCACGCGAACTGCTCTTCCAAGAAAATCACGTGGTCGTTGCCGCCCGGGGCAATCCCGCGCTCGACGGCCCGATGTCGGTTGAGCGCTTTCTGGAATGCGGACATGTGGCGGTGCGCATCTCGAACCAGGACACCTATATCGAAGCGATCCTGAAGAATCTCGCCCCCGACCGCCGGATCGAGGTTGCGGCGCAATCCTTTATCCAGGTGCCATGGCTATTGCGCGGAACGCGGCGACTGGCGGTGATGCACGAACGCCTGGCGAAAGTAACTCAGCCGGTCTTCGATCTCGCAATTGCCGATCCCCCTTACGAATTGCCTGCCATGCGCGAAATGATGCAGCACCACGTATCTCGCACCCGCGACGCCGGTCTGACCTGGCTCCGCCAGAGGATCCTGCAGTTTGCGAAAAGCAGCTGAGAAAGGAGCCAAATCTGAGAAAAGACGTCTACATTTTGGAGGGCGGCATTCCGGATCGGAACCAACGCGGCTGACAGGAACGACCGGCAATCGTGAGACTAACCGATATGGGGCGTGGAGCTGCCTCGACGCTAGTCTGAACCAACGGCAGCTTTCGGGCGAAAATCGTGACCACTCGAATGACTGAATTGAGGGCGCGAAGCAGACGTCATCTTGCGTGCCCGCCTATTTATGTCAATGCACGCCGGAGCACTACGCTCGTTTCGAAAGCGCGATAACTCCGGCCGGCAACGCGGAACACCTAGACGGCTCGGCGCTCGATATACTGCCGCCGCCAAGGAAGTCGCTCGGCTGGTTGCGGCAACCGGTCGCCCGTTACGATCGGCTGCCCTTCTGCTAGCCTGCCATGGCATCTGTACGCCGCCATTCACTGGCTATTACAAGGCGCCCGATTCGGGGCATAGCAGGGCACCGATCATTACCCGCGCGGGCGAAAGCGCGGTTTACCGTAAACTACCCGAAAGTTTTTGGGATGCCGGACCGCGGTGCCGCCCTCGAAACCCTAGCAATTCGGGGGGCTTAAGCGTCGCATCAGCCGGAAACCGACTGACAGCCTTTCGGGTAACCGCATAGTGAGCGCTAGGACTGACGATTCGACAACAAACGTCGATCAGTTCGCGGCCGTGCTAGCTATGTGATTGCTAGGTGCGCCCTAAGCGGATCGACTCCGGAGCAAAAATGGCACCTAAGTCTTTGAGTATAAACTGGTGCCGCTTACAGGACTCGAACCTGTGACCCCATCATTACGAATGATGTGCTCTACCAACTGAGCTAAAGCGGCACTCCGGCGCCCCCTAGCTGCGGCGCAGCCGGGCTGCAATCCGCTTCAGGGCACACGCGAAAATGGAGGCCCGAGCCGGAATCGAACCGGCGTGCAAGGATTTGCAGTCCTCTGCGTAACCACTCCGCCATCGGGCCTCACCCCCACCCGGACACGCGGTCCGGGCGGGGAAGCGGCCCCCTAGCGCCTTGCCTGCTCGATGGCAATCGCTCGCGGAACCGCTTGAGGGGAGATCAGAACGTCTTGGACAAGTCTACGTAGAGCAGCCGCCCACTGGGGTTGTGCAGTGCGCCGTTGAAACCGTAGTTCGACGAGGTCAGCGGCGGATCCTTGTCGAACAGGTTACGCACGCCAAAGCGCAGGCGCGCATCGCCGATCGGGCTGGTTTCACCGAATGCATACTGGACGTAGCCGCTGACCGTGGTCCAGCGTGGAACGCGGTAGAACTGGCCGTTCACGACCGCGGTCCCGGTGTCGAAGATCGAGCCGACCGAATTGACCAGCGCGGACGCAGTAAAGCCGCCGAGCTTCCACACCGTGTCGATCGACCAGCGCCAGCGCGGATTGCCGCCCTGCCGCACCAGGTCGCCCGCCTGGGTTATGTTGACATTCGGGCCCAGCAGTCCAGCCGAGTTGGCATCGATCAGCTGCTGCTGAAGCTCGGACGGCGACTGCTGAAGCTTGAGGAGCTTGGCGAGGTCCGCGTTGATCTCAAACCGACCGAACCCAGTTTCGCGTGTGCGCAGGCCAAGGTGGGCGTCCCATCCTTCGATCGTACGCGGGCCGAGGTTGAAGTAGTTGTCCTGCACGTAATCGATCGTGCCGATCGTCGCCGGTGCGACCGGGGCTACGCGAACGACGTTGGGGTTGAACGACCCCGCGCGGCGCAGCAGCAGATCGTACAGGATCTGGTTCTGCGCGCCGGTGATGCCGATCACACCATCCGACTTGATCCGCCACCAGTCGAAATTGGCGGTGAACCAGTGGTAGGGATCGAACACGACACCCGCGGTAAGATTGGTCGAGTTTTCAGGCTGCAGCTGATCGTTGCCCGCGCGCACCTCGAGCGTCGAAGAGCCTGAGCAGGATGCGTTGAGATTCGCCGTGCGACACAGCGCAAAGTCGGTGCGGGTGTTCGAGACAGTCGCGCCGTCGGAGTAGAACTGCGGCAGGTTCGGCGCACGGAAACTCTTCGACCACGAGCCGCGGAACTTCATCCCCTCGAGAACTTCCCACAATGCCGCGATCTTGGGCTTGGCGACATCGCCGAAGTCCGAATAGTGCTCGTACCGCCCCGCAACCTGGACATCCAAAGCGCTTATCAGCGGCACGTTCATGTCGGGCGAGACGAGCGGTATCGCAAGCTCGGCGTAGGCTGACCAGACGCTGCGGCTCGCCTTCACATCAGGAGCACCGCTAGCGCCCAGCACATCGGTGCCATAAGCGATGCCGGTCACCATGTCGGTGTAGGTTGTCGTTCCGTCGAGCCGGTCGTCGCGGTTATCGGCAAAGGTTTCGCGGCGCCACTCGATGCCTGCGGCCATGCCGACGTTACCGCCGGGCAACGCGAACAGGTCGGCGGTATTGATACGCAAATCGCCCGTCGCAAGGCTCGTTTTGCCGATACGGTAGATCTCGACCAGAAACGGAGTGATCGAGGCGGCCGAACTGGGCCGCGTATCGCCGAGCGAATAAGCCGGGTCGGTGCCTCCGTTGAACGGATTGTAGGCATCGGGCGTCGACAGCGCGAGTTGCCGCTGGAAGAGCGTGGCGCTGACCGCGTTGTGTGTGTTGTCGTTGGTCTTCGCCTCGGCATAGCTGCCGGCAGCTTCCCACTTCCACACGCCCATTTCACCCCGCAGGCCAAGCACGCCGCGGATCATGTCGTCGGTGACAGTGAACGTGCGCGGGCCGGTGTCGACCGGGCGATAATTGGCGATGCGCACCGCCAGACCGTCGGTCGGCACGCCGGTGAGGTTGGGCAGGCGGTTGGGGTTGGCGACCCCGTTGATCGTCGTCGCGCCGAACGGATTCCAGTAGTTGCTCTTGGGAATGGTGATCACCGCGCTCGAGATCGGCGCCGATTGCTCGCGCTGCCCGTCGAGGACGGCGTGATAATAGTTCGCCTCGCCGAACAGCTCGACCGTGCCGATCGGCTGGGTGAACCCGGCGTAACCGGTGTAACGATCGAGGTCGCCGCGGATCGTGCGGTCGGGGTTCTCGTCGTAGCGCAGCGGGCGGTCGACCGCGCCGGTGATCGAGCCACTGCGCAGGCACAGGCTTCCGCTGTAAACCGTGCTGGAACACGGTGCGCCAGTGTTGCTGGTCGGCTCGACGTGAAACGCGCCCGAGCTCGTCAAAGTCGCGGTTCCCTGCCGCACGGTCGCGTTCGTGCCATTGGCATTGAGCGCGACGAAGCCGCCATAGGGCGTGCTCGTGGTGCGGTTGTCGAAGCTGGTATCGCCTTCCCACGGCGTGCCGACGAGCGCGTCGAGGTGGTTCTCGCTCGCCGAATACGGGCGCTCGCTGGCGAACAGCGGGGTGCGGTGGAAGTAGCTGCCCGAGATGACGAACCGGCCGCCCGAGGCGGTTTCCAGCCCCGCCTTCAACCCGGCGGTATACTCGCTGAACCCGTCGGCCCAGCCGTAGCGGCCAGAGGCGCGAATGCCCTTGAAGCGCGTATCGGTGACGACGTTGACCACGCCGGCGACCGCGTCGGCGCCGTAAATGGCCGCCGCGCCGTCGAGCAGGACTTCGATCCGGCGGATCGAGCCCACGGGGAGCGAGTTGGTGTTGGCGGTCTGCACCGGCACGAAGTTTTCGGTCTGGGTACCCGGCGTGAGGATCATCCGGCGACCGTTGAGCAGCACGAGCGTGTTGCCGGTGCCCAGATTGCGCAGGTTGATCGAGGCGTTGTCGCCGCGCGCATCATTGAGGTTGCCGACCGTCCGCGATTCCTGGAACTGCACGTCGCCCGCCTGCGGGATCGAGCGGAACAGGTCGTCTCCCGATGAGCTGCCGGTCGCGTCGAGACGCTCCTCGGTAAGCACGACGACGGGCAGCGCTTCGGTGGTCTTGGCGCCCTCGATACGCGAGCCGGTAACGACGATGTCGGCAGCGGGCCGGTCCTCTGCAGCAGCGTCGGAAGCGACATCCTGTGCCAATACAGGCGATGCCAGCGGCATCAGCACGGACGAAACAAGCAATGCAGCGCGAAGAGTGGTGTGCCTCATGGTATTTCCCCTGTCCGGTCTTTTTTTAGCCGGAATGTTCTACGTTGTTTTCGATCGAGATACCCGGGGCCGGCTTTTGTCCTGATCCCCGGGGCAATGCTAACGTGCGAATTCCGAAGAGCTCATAGGCCCGGCTCGACCGCCAATGCGCCCGGCCGGCGAGGATCGGCGGCGCCTAGCAGAAGGCCGCGCTCGATCATGATCGATTGCGCGCTGCCCATCGTCTCGGCGGAGTGTACTTCGTGGCCGAGCGCGGTCAACGCGGCGACGGTGTCCGGATTGAAGTTGGGCTCCACGTCGAGCCGGTTGCTGGTGCCCTGATAAATTCGCGGTTGGTGCGTCGCCTCGGCGACGTTGAGGCCGTAATCGACGGTATTGACCACGACCTGGACCACGGTGTCGATAATCGTGCTGCCGCCCGGCGTGCCGGTGACGAGCCAGGGCTTGCCGTCCTTCATCACGATCGTCGGCATCATCGTCGACAGCATCCGCTTGCCCGGCGCCATCGCGTTCTTCGGAGGAGCGGTGCGGGTGCGGCGCGCTTCCCAGGCCTGTTCGTGGCTGAAGTTGTTCATCTGGTTGTTGAGCAGGACACCGGTTCCGGCGATCATGACGCCCGAGCCGAAATCGGACCCCAGCGTGTAGGTCATCGACACCACGTTGCCATCGCCGTCCACCACCGAAAGATGCGTGGTCGACGGGCTCTCGAACGACAGCGGATCACCCGGCGCAAGCTGTTCGGCCGGTCTCGCGTGGAGCGGATCGATCAGCTTGGCGCGCTCGGCGGCGTAGGCCTTCGAGGTGAACCCGTTTACCGGCGATGTCACGAAGCCCGTATCGCCCAGCACTGCGTAGCGGTCGACGTAGCCGAGCTTCATCGCTTCGGCCATGAGGTGAAGCGAGGCCGCGCTGCCCAGCCCGCTCGCCTTAAGGTCGAAGTGCTCGAGCTGGTTGAGGATATTGAGCAGCGTCGCCCCGCCCGCGCTTGCCGGCGGGGTGGTGTAGATCGGTAGCCCGCGATAGCTGCCGACCAGCGGTTCGCGCTCGATCGGCTTGTAGGCGGCAAGATCCTTTTCGGTGATCAGTCCGCCGTGGGCCTTCATATCGGCGGCGATGCGCCGCGCGACCTCGCCCTTGTAGAACCCGTCGGCCCCCTTCGCGGCGATCTCGCCGAGCGTCCACGCAAGCTCGGGTTGCCGCAACACCTCGTCTTTCTCGTAGAGCGCACCGCCGGGCTTGTAGAACGTCGCGACGCCCGATGTGCTTTTTGAAAGGCGGTCCTTGCCCCAGCCGAACACGAACGCTTCGTCCGCGGTCAGTGCCACGCCATCGCGAGCCAGGCCGAGCGCGGGCTGAACGAGCGCGCTCCAGTCCTTCCGTCCCCACTTGCCGTGGGCATAGGCGAGGCCGGCAACGGTGCCGGGCACGGCCGGAGCGAGATAGCCATAGTTGGCCTCGTCACGCTCCTGCCCCTTCTCGTCGACGAACCGCGCCGGGGTCGCCGCGCGCGGGGCGACGCTGCGAAAATCGACGACGCGAACGGTGCCTGTCTTGGCCTCGTAGACCATCATGAAGCCGTCGCCGCCCAGGTTTCCGGCGCGCGGGAGCGTTACCGCAAGCGCAAGGGCCGTGGCGATCGCCGCATCGACCGCATTGCCGCCGTCGGCCAGCACCGCCGCGCCGACCTCGGCCGCACGCGCATTCTGCGAAACCACCATGCCGCGTGTGGCGACGGTCGGCGAATGGATTGAAGGGTATTCGAGAAGGTGCTTGCTCTGCGCCGCCGCGGGTACCGGCAGGACAAGCGCGAGCGCTGCCGCCAGTGCGACCAGCCGCGACCCCCAATATGTGCGCATTGCCATCCCGTCGATACCTACCCCTCGTTCGTAACTCTATTGCGCGGGGCCGTCGGCGGCAGTCGCGTTTCGTTCGGCAGGGCTTAGCTCACGGTTATGGTCTTGCGGAAGACAATTCGCGCAGGTTCCGGATCGAAGATCGGGACGGCACGTCTGGACGCAGGCGCTTCGGGTGCTATCAAGCCGCCCAATGCGCTTTGCCTCTCTCGTCGCTGCGGTCCCCGCCGACAGCTCACCCATTGTCCTGCCCGGCGCCGATCGCTGGATGCAGGGCCGCACCCTGTTCGGGGGAGCTTCGGCCGCGCTCGCGCTCGTCGCTGCGCGCAAGGCGATGCCCGGCCTGCCGCCGTTTCGTGCCGCGCAAGTCGGCTTTGTCGCACCGGTGGGCGAGAACCTGACCTTTACCGTCGAAATCGTCCGGCAGGGCCGGAACGTGACGCAAGTGCGCAGCGACATCGCCTGCGACGGCAAGCTCGCGCTGACCGCGCTGATGCTGTTCGGCGAAGAGCGCGAGCCCAACGCGGTCCATTCGGCCGGGAAGGCCGATCCCTGGCCGGGCCCGCCCGAAGACAACGAAGACGTCGGGATGAACAATCCCAACTACTTCACCGCCAATCTCGAAATCCGACGCGCGCAGGACGAACAAGGGCCGGGCATACCGATCGTCCGCCGCTGGGTGCGGCTGAAAGACCGCGAGGGGCTCGATCCCGTTGTGCAGGCCATTGTGCTGGGGGATGCACTGCCGCCCGGTTCGATGCGGGCGATGCAGCGCCAGGGGCCGCTCTCGTCGATCAACTGGAGCTTCAACCTGCTCGACCCCGCAGCGCGCACGCGTGACGGGTGGTTCCTTGCCGAAGCCGCGAGCGACCATGCCGATCACGGCTATTCTTCGGAGCGGTTGCGGCTGTGGAATGCCGATGGCGATCAGGTGCTGGCCGGGATGCAGGCCGCCGCAATCTTCGGCTAAAGCCGCGGCGCTGAGCGCCTAATCCCTTTCCAAATAGCGCAAACTGGTGCAATTTCCGGCCAACTGGGGGGGGCCGGCGATGGTGCTCGATCTGCTTGCGGCTGCGGCGCTCCTCGCTCCTCCACCAGATGCGCCTTCGGCGGACCGTGAGGAGGGCAGCGAAATCCTCGTCACCGGCGAGCGCGTTCCGCGCACTGTTCGCGAAACGCCCTCGAGCGTCGTTGCGCTTACCGATGACGCGATCGAGGCGACCGGTGCGGACCGGCTCGACCAGGTGCTCGATCTGATCCCCAACGTCGTGCTCGGTTCCGGCGAAGCGGGCCCGACGATCCGCGGACAGGATTCGACCGGCGTGCTGCGCAACCTGTTCGCATTCCTGGGCGGCACAAGGCCGCGCGTGACGGTGCAGATCGATGGCCGGCCGATCACGTACTACGAGTATGTCAACGCCTCGGCATCGCTGTGGGATCTCAAGCGGATCGAGGTCTATCGAAGCCCGCAGACAACCACGCAGGGACGCAACTCGGTTGCCGGAGCGATCTTCATCGAAACCGCCGATCCGACTTTCGACTGGCAGGGCCGCGCGCGCGCCATCGCCGGCGGGATTGGCACGCGCCAGATCTCGGCGCTCATTTCGGGGCCGATCGTGCCGGGGCAGCTCGCGGTGCGGGTCAGCGGCGACCTGCACCTGGGGCGAATGGCAAGCGACATGGCCGATGGCATCCCCGGGGCCGACATCGATCGCGACGACTACGGCATCGTCCGCGCAAAGCTGCTGTTCACACCGTCCGCCCTGCCCGGCGCGCGGATCGAGACAAGCTACGTCCACACCCAAGCGCAGTCCCCGCAGTTCGAGGCAGTGCGCCTGCCGTTCGAAGCGAGGCGCGATCCCGTGCCGGAGCGGACGAACGGCATCCACCGGATCAACGTGGATTCGCTGACCGCGCGGTTTGGCTATGAGGTGAACCCGGCGCTGACGGCGGACGCCACGCTGTCGTTCGGCGACGCGCAGATCAGGCGGTTCGGTTTGCCGGGACTCGGGCTGACGCAGGTCGACTCGCAGGACTATTCCGCCGAGGGCATTGTGCGCTGGCATCCCGCTGACGGCGCTGTGGCGCTGCTCGCGGGGATCAACCACGTGACGACCCGCCAGCGCCAATCGATCGACATTACCGGACTGGGTGCCGGCAGTGGCGCATTCCGGGACCGTCAAGCCAGCCTGGGCGTGTTCGGCGAGGCGACTTGGCGACCATTGCCACCGCTCGCGATCACCGCGGGACTGCGGTACCAGACCGACCGCCAGCAGCGGGCCGGTCAAGTTGGCACGCCGCCCGCAGGCTTTGTGCTCGACTACGACGGGCAGTTCGACGCGTGGCTGCCCAAACTCTCGCTCGCTTACGACGTCGCAGCTGGCACGACCGTGGGGGTGCTGGTGCAGCGCGCCTACAACCCCGGCGGCACCTCGATCAGCCTCTTGCGCCGCGCCCAAGACGATTTCGCGGAAGAATCGCTGTGGAATTACGAACTGTTCGCGCGCTCGACGTTCGCGGGGGGACGCGGGACGCTGGCGGCCAACCTGTTTCACAATGCGATCAAGAATGCCCAGCGCCAGCAACAGGTCGCGATCCAGCTTCCCGGCGGTCCGCCGTTTTTCGCAAGCGAATTCGCCAATGCTCCCGCCGCGCGTACCCAGGGTTTCGAACTGGAGGCCGGGTACCGGATCGGAACGCGGCTGTCGTTGCGCGGAGGCTTCGGGCTGCTCGATACCCGCGTGGTCGAAACGCTGCTTCCGGGCGATCCATCGCTGGGCAAGGCATTCGAACGTTCGCCGCATGTCAGCGCCGTCGCCGCGGGCGACTGGCGCCCCCTTGATCCACTGCGCCTGTCCACGCAGGTTCGCTATCGCAGCGCTTATTTCAGCGACGACGCCAACAAGGATTCGCAAAAAGTTTCCGGCGTCACGATCGTCGATGCGCGTGCCTCGTGGGACTTCGGGCGAGCCAGCGTATTCGGCTACGTCCGCAACCTGTTCAACCGGTTTTACCTGACTTCGCTGTTCGATCCGACATTCGGCACAGCAGGCGACCCGCGCGAAGCCGGTGTCGGCGTCGAGGCCCGCTTCTAGCCGCGCGCGTTCGTGAAATAGCCGGGCCGCAGAAAGTCAGGCGTTACCCCGCGTTTGTCCCAATAGTCGGTAAGCCCGATCTGCTGCATCAGCGGCATGAACCGGGGATCGCGCTGCATCGGCATGGCAACCGGGGTGAATATCATGTTGGTCTTGCGGCGACGCTGGTCCGGTACGAACGGCTGGCCGACCCGCCATGACATCGCCGGGATCAATGGCCCTTCTTCGAGATAATAGGCCTGCGCGAGTCTGAACGCATGATCGACCGCTCCCATCAGGTTCAGCAGCATCATGGCGTTGACCACCGCGGCGACCGACTTGCTCACTCCGGTAACGATGCGCCCGGCCGCCGCTTCGACCTCGCCCGGATCGCGGCTCTTCGCGGCCGACAGCCCCGCCCGCAGCCCCGCCAACATCGGTTCGGGCAAGGGCGGGCGTCCTTGCGCGTCGCCGATCAACGCCAAAGCCCGGTCGAAGCGCCCGGTACCGGCAAGCACCCACAGCTTGCCGAACCAGAGCCCCGGATGGCCCGGCCACATCTGCAATCCGCCGGTCGCGACCCGGTCCGCATCGCCGATCCGGTTCAGGAACCACAGCGCGTAGACTTCGCGGTACTGCATGTTGGGGTTCGTCTGCCCGCGCGCGGCGAAGGCCTGCCGCGACCGTCCGCTTTCCTCCATGCGTCCGACCGCGCCGAGAAAGAAGCTGTGCGAATCCAGCGTCGGCAGGTGATCGGGATGACGTGCGAGGACGGCATCGAAACGCTTTTCGGCGGCCAGCCAGTTGCCATAGTACGGAATCGAGGCCGCCAGCGCGGCGTTCGCATCGGCGTTTCCGGGATCGAGCCGAAGCGCACGATTGGCGGCGTTAGTGACGGTTTCGACCGGGTATTGGGTGCGGTCGATTGCGTGTTCATCGACTTGCGCCACGCCAAGCGCAAGAAGTCCCCATGCCTCGGCGTTGTCGGGCGAAAGTTTCGTCGCCCGCGTCAACGTAGCGATGGCGCGGCGGGTCGCATCGGGCATGCCGGTCTCGAGTTCGGCACGCGCGTCGTCCACCAGCGCGGCGGCGGGATCGGGCGAAAACGAGCGACTTGCCCAAAGTCCCGCACCGGCGGCGGCGGCCAACGCCAGACCGCTGCCGACCAACGTGCGCCGCGAGACCGGGGGGACGGGGTCGTCGTTGGCTCGCCCCGGCTGTTCGACCGGCAACAGTTCGCCGCCCTCCTCGGCAAGCAGGCGAAAGCCGATGCGCGGTATCGTTTCGACGCCGAAGCCGCCATCGGTCGCGCGGGCCGCCCGGCGCACTTCCGAAATCGCGCGGTTGATCGCGTCGTCGCCGACGATCTGGCCCTTCCAGCAAATGCGGATAAGGTCGTCGCGAGTCACGACGTCGCCATGGGCGTCGACCAGCGCGACGAGTACCTGCATCACCCGGGGTTCGGCGGTAGTCGTTCCAGCCGGCCCTTCGACAGTTCGCACCGAAGGACGGATGGTCGCCGCACCAAGGCGAAAATCCTCGCGCCGGGCAAGATCCTGGGTCCCCAGCCTGCCGAACGGGAACGCGTCAGTAAAGGAACTGCTTTCGTTCATTCACCTCACCGCCGCAGCCCATTGGAGCGCGTTGCGGCAGAATAGCGCAAATTCCGTCCGACACCAGCCGCCTTCGCTTTGGCCGCGGTGGTGTCCCGGTCAGATGTCGTCGTAACGCGCTTTCCGCTTTTCCATCCCCGCCATGACCGCTTCCATCTGGTTCTTGGACCGGATCAGCTTATGCTGCTCTAGGCTTTCGTCCATCAGCAGGTCGGCGGTGGATTTATCGTGCATCGCGTTCGCCAACCGCTTGGCGCCGCGGATCGCGTGAGGGTTGCGGTCGGCGATCGTCGCGGCGATCGCGGTCGCCTTGACAAGGGGATCGGCATCGACGTGAGTCGCCAGCCCCAGCGCGTGGGCCTCCTCGCCGGAGAACTCGCGGTTGGTGTAAGTCAGCTCGCGCAGGACGTCGTCGCGGATCAAGCCGCGCCACAGCGCATAGCCGCCCATGTCCGGCACCAGCCCCCAGCGCATCTCCATGATCGCCATGCGGGCATCGGGTGCGACCACGCGCACGTCGGCCCCGCTGGCGATCTGCAGACCGCCGCCGAAGCACACGCCGTGGATCGCCGCGATCACCGGGACGGGCAATTTGCGCCACTGCATCGCGACCTGCTGCGGGCCGTTGGCGTTGCCATAGGTGCGTTCGGTAAGCGGCGGCTCATTCGAGCGATCGCGGCCGAGACTCGCCAGGTCGAGCCCGGCGCAGAACGCGCGGCCCTCTCCCGACAGGACGACCGCACGAAGGCCCTTCATGGCGTGGAGCGCCTGGCCGGCCTCGATCAGCCGGGCAAACATCTCGCCGTCGAGCGCGTTCATCTTGTCGGCGCGCACCAGCCGGACCTGCGCCACGCCGTCCTCGCCCAGCTCGATCCGCACCCGGTCGTTTTCGCGCATGTTCATCCGTCACCCCTGCTCTGATCTTGCGGCACCGTCGCGCAAGCGCGGCAGGCTGTCCAGCCGCTACGCGGCGACCGGAGCCTGCTCGGGCGCGGGACAATAGCGTTTCAGATAGTCCTGATGGGCGGGCATGCGGTCGACCACGAAGCGAACCGACTGTTCGATCGTGTCGAGTTCCTTCTTGAGGGCGGGCGCACCGATCCGGTCGGCCATCGGGTTATGGCCCTGCATCGCGATGCCCTGCCCCATCATCACCGCCGCCCAGCTCGTTTCGGTGAACAGCTCGTCCTCCTCGCGGAAGATTTGGCCGTTCATCCGGAACAACTCGACCTTCTCGGTCAGCGAGTCGGGCACGGGCATCGTACGAACGTAGTTCCAGAATTCGGAATCATCGCGCGAAGTGGCGTTGTAGTGGAGCACCAGGAAGTCGCGGATCCGCAGGTATTCCTTGGTCGTGAAGCGGTTGAAGGCATCTTCCTGCGCCTGGCTGATCCCCTCGAGCGAGAGCAGCGCGATAAGCTTGTTCACGCCCGTGTTGATGAGGTGGATCGACGTCGATTCCAGCGGCTCCATGAATCCGGCGGCGAGCCCCAGCGCAACGACGTTGCGGTTCCAGAATTTCTTGCGGCGTCCGGTGACGAAGCGCAGGAAATTGGGCTCGGCACCCGGCTTGCCGGCGAGGTTGCCGGTGAGAATGTCGAGCGCCTCGTCATCCTGCATGAACTCGCTGCAATAGACGTGGCCGTTGCCGTTCCGATGCTGCAGGGGCACGCACCATTGCCACCCGGCCGCGTGGGCGGTGGCGCGCGTGAACGGCGGTGGCGGCGAGCCATCCTCGCGCAGGCAGGGCAAGGCGACCGCGCGGTCGCACGGCAGCAGGCTGCGCCAGTCCTCGTACCCGGTGCCGAGCGCCTGCTCGATCAGCAGCCCGCGAAAGCCCGAGCAATCGACGAACAGGTCGCCGTCGACGACGCTGCCGTCGTCCATCGTCACCGAGGTGACGAAGCCACTCTCGCCGTCGAGCGCGGTGTCGACGACCTTGCCCTCGCGCCGGATCACCCCGTTCGTCTCGGCAAAGCCCCGCAGGAACTTCGCGTAGCGCGTCGCGTCGATGTGATAGGCGTAATTCACCGGCGGCATGTCTTCGCGGCGCAAGTCCTCGCTACGCGCGAACTTTCCGAAAAACGCCGCCATCGTCTCGACGTTGAACGCCTGGATGGGCCGCCGGTCGCCGGCGGCGCGGGCACGGCGCCAGTGCTGGTGAAAACCCACCCCGTTGATCGGATAACCGTAGTTGCCGAAAGGGTGGATATAGCTGTCGCCCTGCTTGCCCCAATTCACGAACTGGATACCCACCTTGAAGGTCGCCTGGGTGGCGGCCATCATCGCGCGCTCGTCGATGCCCAGCAACTGGTTGAACTCGACAAAGGGCGGGATCGTCGCCTCGCCGACCCCGACCGTTCCGATCGCTTCGGACTCGATCAGCTCGATCGACAGATCGTTTCCTTCGCGCAGGCGCGACAGCGCGGCCGCGGCCATCCAGCCTGCGGTACCGCCCCCGACGATGACGATTCGACGTATCGGCTTCACGCGCTCTCTCCCCATTCGCTCGCGGCTCTGCCACGGTGCATTCGTATTGCCAAATGTGAACGTTCAATATTTGCTTGTGAACGTTCACGCAATCGCTTATCGAAACGCTCGAGCGGGGCATGATTCCCGCCAAGAAGTATATTGATCTAGGGAGGATCGCTTGATTCGTCGCCACACCCGTTCGGCTGCCCGCCGGCATTTCGCCCTCTCGACGGCATCGGGCCTCGCTCTTGTCGCCTGTGCCGCGCAACCGGCGTGGGCGCAGGACGCAGCCGGTTCGCAGGCCGCGGACGACTCGACCACCGACAACAACACCGACGACAACGCGATCGTCGTCACCGGCTTTCGGGCCTCGCTGCAGAATGCGCAGGCCCAGAAGCAAAAGGCCGACACCGTTGTCGACGTGATCACTGCCGAGGATATCGGCGCCCTTCCCGATCGCTCGGTCGCTGAGGCGCTGCAGCGCGTTCCCGGCGTCAACATCGGCCGGTTCGAGAAGACCAGCGATCCCACCCGCTTCTCGGTCGAAGGCACGGGGGTCATCATCCGCGGCCTTCCGTACACGCGCTCCGAGCTCAACGGGCGCGACATTTTCTCGGCGAACGGCGGCCGTACCCTGAGCTTCGAGGACGTCTCGCCCGAGCTCGTGGGTCGCATCGAGGTATTCAAGAACACCACCGCCGACATGATCGAGGGCCAGATCGCCGGCACAGTGAACCTTGTTACCCGCAAGCCGCTCGACAATCCCGGGCTGCATGTCGCTGGCTCCATCGAGGCAAACTACGGCGACCTCCGCAAAGAATGGTCGCCTACGTTCAATATCCTCGGCTCGACGACCTTCGAGACCGGCGCCGGCACCTTCGGCATCCAGCTGAGCTATTCGAATTCGAAGCTCAAGAGCCGCACCGACGCCTCGCAGATCGTCGACAGCTGCTATCGCCCCGCCGACCTGAGCGCGCCCTGTTACCGTATCTTCGATGTGAACTCGGGCGGTTTCGGCCAGACGCCGAACTTCACCCCGGCCAACTTCCCGCCGGCGAATTCCGTCCTCGTTCCTCAGTTCGCCAACGTGCGCACCACGACGCTGGACCGGGAGCGCGAGGCGATCTCCGCGGTCGGCCAGTTCGAAACGCTCGACGGCGACTTGGTGATGACGCTGGAGTACCTGCGCTCCAAAACGCAGTTCTTCACCAACGAGACAGCGATCCTCGGTCGCATCGACGACGGCGTCTCCTCGCCCGACCCGCGCCCCGGCACAAACTTCCAGTTCGATGCGGACGGCCGGTTCGTCAGCGGTATCCTGACGCAGGGCGTCGGCAACGCCTATGCCAACCCGTTCGGGCGCGGCGGGATCTCGACCGATACGCTGCGCTTCCTGCGCGACACCGATTCGCTGACGCAGGACCTGTCCTTCGACGCGAAGATGAACTTCACCGACCGCCTGCGCGCCAAGGTCGAGATGCAGTACGTCAACGGCAAGCTGTCGCGCGATTCGGTGTTCGGCGCCATGAGCACCTGGTCGGACATCTCTATCGACCTGTCAGGCAAGACTCCGCAGATCGAATTCCTGGCCCCGGCCGGCTCCCCCGCCGACTATTTCACCAGCGGATTCTACAGCTACTACTGGTTCGGCCTCGATAGCCGCGAGAAGAACGATGGCGACATGTTCTCGCTCGCCGGCGATCTCGAATACGACCTGAGCGACGACGGCTTCCTCAAGCGGGTGACCGTCGGCGGACGCTGGGCCGCGCGCGACCGCGTGAACCGCAACACCAACTTCAGCACCTGGGGCAACCTTTCCGCGCCTTGGGTCGGACGTGCGGGTTGCGCACCGTGGGGGTCGGGTCCCAATTGCCCGTTCGTGCCGGGTAGGTTCTACACCGGTCTGCCGGGCCAGGAATTTGCCATTGCGGGGGGTGCCTATGTCAGCGATTTCCCGAACGCATCGCAGCTGAACTCGGCCTTCAACGACAATTTTCAACGAGGCAAAGCGCCGACGCCGATCGCCGGCGGCTCAACGTTCTTTTACGGTAGCGACACGTTCCTGCAGGATTACCTTGCCGGCAAGACCGACGCCGAATGGGACGCGATCACCGGGTTTAGCCAAACGCCGGAGGCCAGCAACTTGGGCGTCAACGGCCGAACCCGCACCCTGCTCGACGGCACGACTGTCGCTTGCGACATCTATTGCCCCGGCGAAGTCTCCGACGCGACAGAGATTATCTCTGCAGCGTACGGCCGCCTTGATTTCGGCTCCGACTTCGGCGGTTCGTGGTCGATGGCGGGCAACTTCGGCGTCCGCTACGTACGGACCAAGGTTCGCAACAACTCGACTCTCGCCTTCCCCAACCCGCAGCAGTTTGACGCCGTCGCAAATGGCGGTAACGGCGACGGACGGGTCCAGGTTTCGGAAATCCAGTCAAACTGCGCCTCGCCGCTGCCCCCGGGCCAACAGCGCCTGTATTGCAACCTGACGGGTACGCGGCTGGCGACGTTCGCCTCGCTCTTCACAGGCGAGCTGATCAATGACAACCGCGACATTTCGTTCGAGCACTGGCTTCCATCTTTCAACATCCGCTTCGATAGCGGGACCGGCGTGGTTCTGCGCGGCGCGGTGTCGAAAGGCCTTTCGCGGCCCGACCTGAACCTATTCAATGCCGGCGGCGTGCTGGCCTTCAGCGGCCGGGCGAATGACGGCCCGCTCCTGTCGATCTCGACCGGCAACCGGAACCTTCGTCCGCTGACTTCGTGGAACTACGACCTCAGCGCCGAATGGTACTTCGACAAGGTCGGTTCGATCACCGCGGCGTTCTTCATGAAGGACATCAAAGGGATCATCCAGAACGGCACCGGCCTGGTTAACTACACCGCGCCGATCGCCGGATCGCAGGACGTGATCATTACCGGCCCGGCGAACGACCTGTCGGGTAAGCTGAAGGGCGTTGAACTTGCCTACCAGCAGACCTACGACTTCCTGCCGGGGCTGCTGAGCGGTCTAGGTACGCAACTGACCTACACCTACGTCGATGCGTCGGACTTCAAGACCCCGAACATTTCCGGCATCGGATCGCCGTCGGTGAACTCGTCTGGCGGACCGATCAACGGCGGACCGTTCACAAGCCTCGTGCCGAACTCGGGCACGTCGAAGCACACGCTCAACGCGACCGTGTTCTACGAAAAGGGACCTCTGTCGGCGCGGGCCGCTTACAACTGGCGGAGCGCCTTCCTGGTCACTCCGCGAGACGACCTGTTCCCCTTCTCGCCCGTCTTCCAGGAAGCGGGCGGGCAGATGGACGCCTCGATTTTCTTCGCGGTGAACGATCACCTCAAGCTCGGTGTGCAGGGAGTTAACCTACTTGATGAAGTGACCAAGCTGTCGAACCAGGTCGACTACGACGGGAATCGCGTGCTGTCCGCAGCCTTCCGCAACGACCGGCGTTATACCTTCATCGCGCGGTTCGACTTCTGACGGAGCGGGGGCGGACGTACTTGCGCTCGCCCCCTCCACCGCGCCATACGACATCGGCGCGGCAGGACATGCGACCGCAAGCATCCCGGGAGACGCGAGAGCGATGGCGCGCAGACGTCAGGCAGTGACGATCAAACACGTGGCTGCCGATGCAGGGGTCTCGCTGCAAACGGTCAGCCGGGTCATCAACAACGAACCCAGCGTCCGGCCCGAAATGCAGGAGCGGGTGCAGGAGTCGATCGATCGGCTGGGCTATGTCCCCTCGATCGCCGCGCAACGGATGAGCGGGTCGCGTTCGTACCTGATCCTCGCGATCAACGACCGCGAACGCACGATCGCCGACTGGCGCGCGCGGCAGGGGACCGACTGGGTCGACCAGATGCTGCTGGGCGGAATGCTCAAGTGCGCCGAACACGGCTACCGGATGATCTTCGAACTGGTCGACACCCATGACGACCATGTCGAGCGCGAGCTGGCGGCAGCGATTGCCGCCCTCCAGCCGGACGGGATCATCCTGACCCCGCCGCACTCGGACAACTCGCGGATCGTCGCATTCCTCGGCAAACAGGGCACTCCCTTCGTGCGCATCGGTTCGCGCGAACCGGGTCCGGGTATCCCGCTGACGATGGACGACACGCGGATGGCGCAAGTCGCGACCCAGCACCTGATCGAGCACGGCCATCGCCGCATCGGGTTTATCGCGGGTTCGCCCGAATACCGTCTCAGCGCCCGGCGCATCGAGGGCTGGCGCAAGGCGATGCACGCGGCCGGATTGCCGACCGAGGGATTGCTGGCCGAAGGCGATTTCAGCTTCGCTTCCGGTGAACGCGCCGCCACCGCACTGCTAGACGGCGTCACACCGCCGAGCGCAATCGTCGCCAGCAACGACCAGATGGCGCTCGCAACGCTTGAAGTGGCCCGTGCGCGCGGAATACCGGTACCGCAGAAGCTCTCACTGGTCAGTTTCGACAACACCCCGCTCGTACATTTCACCCAGCCCGCGCTCACCGCGGTCGACCAGCCGATCGCGCAAACCGTGTCGTGCGCGGTCGAACTGATTATCCGCGCCCAGAAGGGCGACCCGTTGCCCGAAGGGGTGACGACCATACACGGGACACTCACCGAGCGCGCTTCGGTTGCGGCCCCCGGCTGAGCCGCGAGTGACCGGCGCGCCGAACGCTTGGCGGATCAAGCGCTTCATTGGCATCTACACACTGGCCTGGGCGGGCGGTGCGATCGCCTATACGCCGTTCCTGACGCTGCTGCTGCCGGAGCGGGTGGCCACTATCGTCGGGCCCGCTCGCGCGGTCGACTGGCTGTCCGGTATCGCCTTTTGCGGCGCAATCGTCGCCAGCGTCGCGCACATCGGGTTCGGCTATGCCAGCGATTTAACGCGCAACCGGCGGGGTTGGATCGCGGTCGGCCTAGTATTCTCGAGCGTCCTTCTCGCTTTGTTTCCAGCGGTTTCCAGTTTCTGGGGAGCCATCGGCCTGATCGCACTGTGGCAATGCGCGCTGAACATGATGCTTGCCCCGCTCGCCGCGCTCGCTGGCGACATCGTACCCGATGCGCGCAAGGGCACGCTCGGCGGTTTCCTTTCGTTTGCCCCGGCGCTCGGCGCAGCGAGCGGGGCGCTCGTGACGTGGCCGGGCCTTGCTGCGACGGAGCTCCGGCCGCTTGTCGTTGCGGGCCTGGTGATCGTCTGCGTGGTGCCGGTTCTGCTGTTCCCTCTACCAGATAGTGTCGATGCCAGGGGGACGGACGTCGCCCCTGATCCGTCGCCCCCGTCTGCCACCCGACGCAGCGCGCGCACGATGGTTGTGCGGATGTGGCTGGCGCGTCTTTCGCTCCAGATCGCCGAGGCGGCGCTTTTCGCATTCCTGTACCTGTGGTTCCGCACGGTTGATCCGTCGCTGGGCGCGAGCGGCACGGCAATCGTCTTCGGCGCGGTGCTGGCGATCTCGGCCCCGGTTGCATTGATGGTGGGCCGCTGGGCCGACCGGCATGACCGGCCGCTGGCGCCATTGGCGGCGACTGCCGCAGTTTCTGCCGCGGGGCTAGTGGCGATGGCACTTGCCAAGGGTACCGCGCCCGCGATCGCAGCGTACGGGCTGTTCGGAGTTGCCAGTTCCGTCTTCCTCGCGCTTCATTCGGCGCAAACCCTGCGCATCCTGCCACGGCCCGACCGACGGGGACGTGACCTGGGCTTCTTCAATCTTACCAACACGGCCCCTTCGCTGGTCATGCCCGCGCTCGCGCTCGCACTTGTTCCGACCTTCGGTTTCACCGGACTGTTCGCGATGCTCGCCGTGCTCGCGGCACTGGCGGCGATACTGGTCCCTCGGCTGCCGAAACCAGGCACCAGTTAACGGGTTGATTTTCCGCCTCCCCCATGCCAGCCTGTGAACGTTCACATAAGAGGGTGAGAGGGACGTAATGCGGGTTGGGCTAATCACGGTCATCGCGGGGGCTACCCTCGTGTGTGGATGCGTACGTGAGCGCGTGGAGGGCGGTTCGAACCGGGTCGCGGCTGCGCCCCTCCAGGCCAGCGAGGATGCGACCGTCGCTGACCTGATTGCGCGCATGAGCGTCGAGCGCAAAGTCGCGCAACTGATCCAGCCGCAGATCAATTCCTTCACCACCGAGGACATGGAGCGATATCGCTTCGGAAGCTACCTCAACGGCGGCAACGGCGGGCCGTTCGGCGACGAGTTCGCCCCGGCCCCGCAATGGCTCAAGCTTGCCGACGCGATGTACCTCGCCTCGATCAAGCCGTTGCCCGATGGCGAGCCGGTTATTCCCACGATGTGGGGGACCGACGCGGTCCACGGCCATACGAACGTGATCGGGGCCACGATCTTCCCGCACAACGTCGGCCTCGGCGCTACGCGTGACACCGACCTGCTGCGGCGGATCGGCGATGCTACCGCAGCCGAGATCGCGGTAACCGGGATCGACTGGAATTTCTCGCCCACCGTCGCGGTCGCGCGCGACGACCGCTGGGGCCGGGCTTACGAGAGTTATTCCGAGGACCCGGACATCGTCGCCCCGCTCGGTGCCGCGCTGATCGAAGGTCTCCAAGGCCAAAACGGCGCCCCGACGCGTCTTCGCGATGGGCACGTCATCGCCACCGCCAAGCATTTCTTTGCTGACGGCGGCACCGACCAGGGGGTCGATCAGGGCGACGTTAACGGCGACATCGAGGCGCTCAAGGCGCTGCACGCCCGGCCCTACCCCGCCGCCATCTCGGCGGGGGTCGAGGCGATCATGGCGAGCTTCAACTCCATCAACGGCGTGAAGATGCATGGCAACAAGGCGCTGCTGACCGACGTGTTGCGCGGCGAGATGGGCTTTACCGGTCTCGTCGTCGGCGATTGGAACGCGCACGGCCAGATCGACGGCTGCACGGTCGACGATTGCCCGCAGGCGCTCAACGCCGGCCTCGACATCTACATGGTGCCGGACGACTGGAAGGCGCTCCATGCGAACCTCGTGCGCGAGGTTCGCGATGGTACGATCTCCATGGCGCGGCTCGACGAGGCGGTCGGCCGGGTGCTGCGCGTCAAGTTGCGCGCGGGGATCGTCGGCCCCGACAGTCGGCGCCCCTCTGCGCGGGTCGATGCCGGCGATTACACGCTTCTCGGTTCTCCAGCGCACCGCGCGATCGCGCGCGAAGCGGTCGCCAAGTCGCAGGTAGTGCTCAAGAACGATGGTGTTCTGCCGCTCGCCAAGGGCAATGTGCTCATTGCCGGGCGCGCCGCCGACAGCGTCGCGCAGGCGGCTGGCGGCTGGACGCTGACCTGGCAGGGCGGTCTGGAACTCGACAACAAGAACTACTTTCCCGGTGCGACTTCTATCCGGTCCGGGATCGAGACTGCGGCCCACGAAGCCGGCGGGTCGGCCACCTTCTCGGCTGATGGCAGCTATGCGGTCAGGCCCGATGTGGCCGTCGTGGTGTTCGGCGAGAAACCCTACGCGGAATTCGAGGGCGACCGGAAGACGGTCGTGTTCGAGGACGAGACGGGCCTGCGTTTACTGCGAAAGTTCGACGCCGAGGGCATTCCCGCCGTCGCGATTTTTCTGTCCGGGCGCCCATTGTGGATGAACCGCGAAATCAACGCAGCCGACGCCTTTGTCGCGGCGTGGCTCCCCGGCAGCGAGGGCGATGGCGTGGCCGACGTACTCTATGGCAAGCGTCCAGCGACCGGTCGGCTTGGATTCAGCTGGCCGGCCCGGTGCGATGGCAAGCCGGTCAATGGCCCCGACGGCGCGCTGTTTCCGGTCGGCTACGGACTCGCACTCGACGCTCCTCGCCAGATGGCGAAACTCGATGAGACCTGTGGCTACCTCGCGGCGCGACTGTCGGCTAACTGGTTCGTGGACGGCAAGCTCGCGTCCGATATCGTCGTCACCGGCGATGGCGCGCCTTTACCCGGTTTTCGCGGATCGGCCGGTGGCATCGCCGCGCGGGGGATTGATTACAAGCGGCAGGAAGACGCCCGCGAGGTCGTTTTCGCGCCCGGCTCAAAACTGACTTTCGCGCAGCCGGCCAATCGGACCGGGGCCTATCGCATCATCTACCAGTTACCGGCGCAGCCCGAGGGTAAGGTAACACTGACCGTTGGCGCCAATGCGATCGACGTCAGCCGCCATCTCTCACTCAGTGCCGGCAAGGGGTGGCGTGAGATGATCGTGAGCGACGCCTGCGCCCCGGGACTAGGTAACAGCTTTGCGATCACCTCCGCCGCGCCGCTTACCATCCAGATCGCCGCGATCGCGCGAGAAGCCATGCCAGCCGGAGCCGACTGCTCCTTCTGACGGTATCGGCGGCGATCAAGTCGCCAGCGGTTATCAGGCGTCGGCAGTCTCGCGGGCAACCGCTTCGGGCGCGCAGAACGGACAGGCCGAGACCCAGTGGCCTGGCTCCGCTTCCGCGAACGGCGGCTCGACCTCCTTCATCCGGGCATCGTGCGGGGTCGGGCTGCGGGGCCAGAAATTGCACCCGCTTGGTGGATTGAGCGGCGACGGCGGATCGCCTTGGAGCACGATTCGCTCGCGCGTGCGCTCGCTATGCGGATCGGGCTCGGGAATCGCGCTCATCAGCGCCTTGGTGTAGATATGCAGCGGGTGATCGACGATCGCCTCTGCACTGCCCAGTTCGATGATCCGCCCCAGGTACATCACCGCGATCCGGTCGGCGATGTAGCGCACCACCGACAGGTCGTGCGAGATGAAGATCATCGTCAGCCCAAGCTCGCGCACCAGCCGTTTGAGCAGGTTGAGTATCTGCGACTGAATCGAAACATCGAGTGCCGAGACCGGCTCGTCGGCGATAATCAGCTGAGGTTCGGGCGCGAGTGCCCGGGCAATGGCCACGCGTTGACGCTGGCCGCCGGAAAACTCGTGCGGATAACGCTTCATGTGCACCGGGTTGAGCCCGACCGTGCGCAGAAGTTCGGCCACCCGCGACCGCAATGGACCGCCTTTCAGCTCGGGATGCCGCGTGCGGACCGCTTCCGACAGCGTGTCGAGCACGGTCATCCGGGGATTGAGCGAGGCGTACGGGTCCTGGAAGATCATCTGGAAGTTGATCCGCTCGCGCCGGACCTCGGCATCGCTCATCGCGGTCAGCTCATGCCCCTGGAACCAGACCTGTCCCGAAGTCGGCCGGATAAGCTGCATGATCGTGCGGCTGAGGGTCGACTTGCCACAACCCGATTCACCGACAAGGCCGAGGATTTCGCCCCGGCGAACCGTCAGTGAAACCCCGTCGACCGCCTTGACCACACCCTTGTTTTCACGCGTGAACAGACTGGTGCCCATGTCGAAGTGCGTGTGCACATTGTCGAGTACGAGCAAATCCTTCTGCGGATCGCCGATCGGCGCACTCATGCCCGTGCGCCTTCATCGACCGGCAACGAATCGTCGACGACTTCGTCGGCCTTGGCCAGGACGGTTTCGATCGGAGCGCTGCTGTCGCAGTAACCGCAGGCGGCCCAGCAGTGACCGGGCGCGATTTCCTGCAGTTGCGGGCGCTCGCCCTCCGCCTTGTCAGTCTTGGGATAAGGACAGCGTGGATAGAACGCGCAGCGGGTGATCGGCTTCGACACGTCCGGCGGCAGCCCGGGAATCGTATAGAGTTCCTGCCCTTTGGCCTGCAGCGACGGAATCGTCTTCTGCAAGGCCCGGGTGTAGGGATGACGGGGCTCGTAGAAAATCTGCTCTGCTGTCCCGCTTTCCATCTCGCGCCCGCCGTACATCACCAGCACCTTGTCGCAGGTGCCCGCCACAACGCCGAGATCGTGGGTTACGAGGATGACCGCGGTGCCTAGGTCGTTCTGACGCTGCTTGATGATCTCGAGAATCTGCGCCTGCACCGTTACGTCGAGCGCGGTTGTGGGCTCGTCGGCAATCAGCAGGTCGGGCTCGGTGATGAGCGCCATCGCGATCATCACGCGCTGGCGCATGCCGCCGGAAAATTCGTGAGGATAGCCCGTGACCCGCTTGCTGGCCTCGGGGATCCCGACTTCCTCGAGCGCGGCGGTCGCACGCTTCAGCGCGTCGGCGTGCGACACGTCCTCGTGTGTTTGAACCGCCTCGATCAGCTGGGTCGATATCCGCAGGTACGGATTGAGCGAAGTCATTGGATCCTGGAAGATCATCGAAATCCGCTTGCCCCGCACCTTTCGCAGGTCGCGCAGGCTCATCTGCAAAAGGTCACTGCCGTCGAACATCGCGGTGCCGCGCTCGATCCGCCCGGGCGGCTCCGGGATCAGGCGGAGAAGCGAATAGCAGGTGACCGATTTGCCCGATCCTGACTCGCCGACGATCCCCAGCGTCTCGCCCCGATCGACATCGAAACTGACCCCATCGACCGCGCGCACCACGCCGTCGCGCGTGTGGAAATACGTCGTCAGGTCGTCGACTTCGAGCAACGGCATCGGATCAGTCCTTCGCGCTCTTGGGATCGAGCGCGTCGCGCAAGCCGTCGCCGATGAAATTGAGGCAGAACAGGGTCGTCGCGAAGAACAGCGCCGGAAAGATCAGCAGCCAGGGATAGATTTCCATGTTCTGCTGGCCTTCATTGATCAGCACACCCCACGATGCGTCGGGCGGCTGCACACCAAGCCCGAGAAAGCTGAGGAATGCCTCGAGCAACATCACCGCTGGCACCGTCAGCGTCGCGATGACGATCACCGGGCCAAGGACGTTGGGGATCAGGTGCCGAAGGATGATTCGCCGGTGCGAATAGCCCAGTGAAATCGCCGCCTCGACGAATTCCTGTTTCTTGAGTCCGATCACTCCCGACCGCACGATCCGCGCCATCGACAGCCACTCGACCGCGCCGATGGCGATGAACATGAGCCACAGCGAGCGGCCGAAAGCGACCATCAGCAGGATTACGAATATCGTGAACGGCAGCGCATAGAGAAGGTCAACGAAGCGCATCATCGCCGCATCGGTCTTGCCGCCGAGGTAGCCTGCACTCGCGCCGTAGATCACGCCGATCGAAAGCGCGACGAAGGTCGCCACTAGTCCGACCATAAGCGAGATTCTCCCACCGTACATCACCCGCACCATCAGATCGCGGCCAAGCGTGTCGGTTCCGAACCAATGCTCTCCATTGGGGCCTTGTGCCCCTAGGAACAGGTCCTGCGTGTTGGCGTCCCACGGCGACAGCGATGGTCCGATCAGGCAGAACAGGACGATGAAGATGAACATCGCCAGACTGCCTACCGCGAGGTGGTTCTTGCGCAGCCGGGCCCAGGCGTCCTTCCCTAACGACGAGCCTTCGACCAGCTCCTCATCGGCGATCTCGGCCGCGCTGATCGGCGGCGGTACCGGCTCGTCGGCTAGGACGGCGGTTTCGGAATGGTCAGTCATACTTGAGCCGCGGATTGAGCGCGACCTGCGCGATGTCGACAGCCAGGTTCATGATCACGATCAGCGTCGCGAACAGCACCGTCAGCCCCAGCACGAGAAAATCGTCACGGTTCAGCGCAGCGCGCACGAACCACTGGCCTAGGCCGGGGACCTGGAAGATCGTCTCGACCACGAATGAACCGGAAATTATTCCCGCCAGCGCCGGGCCCAAATAGGTGATGGCAGGGATCAATCCGCCTTTCAGGCAGTGTTTCCATACGATCGCGCTTTCCCGCACGCCTTTGGCCCGCGCGGTGCGGACCCAGTCCTGATTGAGCATTTCGAGCATTCCGCCACGTGTCAGCCGCGCGAAATAAGCCGCATAATAAAAGCCGAGCGTTGCCGTGGGCAGGATCACGTACTCCGGACCGTACCAGCCACCCACTGGCAGCCAGTTGAGAAGCAGACCGAATATCAGCGCCAGGATCGGTCCCATTACGAAGGTCGGTAGACAGATGCCGGCCATCGAGACCGACATGGGGACGTAATCAAGCCAGGTGTTGCGCTTGACCGCCGCGAGAATACCGGCCGGTATCCCGATTCCCAGCGCGACCAGCAACGATAGCGATCCCAGCTTTAGAGACACGGGAAACGATTCGGCGATGATCTGCGTCACAGTGCGGTTTGCATAGACCGCGGAAGGCCCGAACTCGCCTTGCAGAACGTTGACGAGGGACGTTACGAAACGTTCGCTTGTCGGCTTGTCGTAACCGTAGAACGCCTCGATCTGCTTGAGGATCAAGGGATCGATCGCCCGCTCGCTGCTGAAGGGACTTCCCGGCGTCGCGGCGACGAGAAAGAAGGTTACCGCATAGATTGCCAGCAGGACGAGAATGCCCTGCAGAATTCGCGTGACGATGAACTTGGTCATGCGCGGCAGCCCTGCGGTTTGGTCATTTTTTCGTCCCCGGCTCGTCGACCTTGAGCCAGACATACTTGTAGGGATGGTTGTCGAGCAGAGTCGGATACCACCCCATTACGCGCGGATCTTTCAGGTAGACTCGGGTGTACCAGTAGATCGGAATGACCGGCATGTCCTGAAGCAGGATGTCCTCGGCCTGGTGCATCAGCTTGATTCGTGCGTCTTCTGACTGCGCGGTGCGCGCCGCATCGACCAGCGCGTCGTAGCGCTTGTTGCTCCAGCCCGTATCGTTGTTGCCGTTCCCGGTGGTGAACATGTCGATGAAGGTCGATGGGTGGACGTAGTCTGCGATCCAGCCCGCGCGCGCCATGTCGTAGTTCAGGGTGCTCTGGTTATCGAGATAGACCTTCCAGTCCTGGTTGTAGATCCCGACATTGATCCCGAGTTCCCGTTTCCACAATTCCTGGACCGCTTCGGCGATCTTGCGATGGGATTCGCTGGTGTTGATCATGATCTCGGTCTTGGGAAAACCCTTGCCGCCCGGGTAGCCAGCCTCGGCCAGCAGACGACGTGCTTCGTCCGGCCGGTAGTGCACTTCCTTCGACGCCTCGTATCCGGGAATGCCCGTCGGGACGAAGCCGGTTGCGGGTGCCTGGCTACCCTTTGTTACCTTGTCGACGATCAACTGCTTATTGAGCGAGAGCGCCAATGCCCGCCTCACCCGCACATCGGTGAAGGGCTTGCGGGTAACGTTGATGCGGTAGAAGTAATTGCCGAGGTACGGATCGACCCGCAGCGCCTCTGGCATCCGCTCGCGAAAGAACGGAATCTTGTCAGGGAAGATCATGTTCGTCAGATGCAACATGCCGTTGCGGAACATCGTCTCTTCGGAATTGACGTTATCGATCGGGTAGAACCGTATTCCGTTCAGCCTGACCGTCTTGGCATCCCAGTAGGTCGGGTTGCGCTCGACCTCCAATACCTGATTGGTGACCCACTTCTTGAGCTTGAAGGGCCCGTTTCCGACGAACTTGTCGAAGGTCGACCAGCCGCTCTGCCGATTGGTCATTCCGCCATTGGCCTCGACTGCGCGCGGATTGACCGGGAAGAAGCTGTAATGCTGCAGCATCAGCGGAAAATACGAGGTCGATCCCTCAAGCGTGACCTGCAGCGTCTTGCGGTCGAGCGCCTTGACCCCGACCTGGCGGAAGTCCTTGATCTCGCCCTTGTTGAATCTCTCGCCGTTCTTGATGACATAGAGCATCGGCGCGTATTCATTGCCGAGTGCGGGGCTGAGAGCGCGCTCCCAACTGTACACGAAATCCTGCGCCGTCACCGGGTCACCGTTGGTCCACTGCGCATCGCGCAGATGGAACGTCCACTGGGTGAAATCGGCGTTTGACTCCCACGTCTCGGCCATCCCGGGCGCGGCTTTGAGGTCGTCTTTGGGGTCGTACGCAACGAGACCTTCGATAAGGGACGCGATGACGTGGTTTTCGGGAACCCCGGTTACGATATGCGGATCGAGACCCTTGGGCTCAGTCCCGTTGCCGAACAGGAGAATGCCCTCGCGCGCCGCTGTTTCGGTCTGGGGCGGGCCGGAATTGCACGCGGAAACGGCGCCGGTAAGCGCGAGCGCGATCAAAATCTTCGCAATGTGACCTGTAAATCTGATGCCCGATGACCTCACTGTGCGCCCGCGCAGTAGGGCATTAACAGGGTTAAGCTGAACAGGTTCCATACAGGATGCCCAATGTCACCTGTTTTCGGTCGACGTGCTCGCCTTCGTTGCCGGCTTCTGACGGGGCCAGCGCGATTACGTTATCGGCGGAAACACCAGAGAATGGATCGCACCTAACAGGACTGTCGCTCGGGTCTGCCTCGCGCTCCAGCCCCTTGAAGCCTTGCGCCATCGGTTTGCAATCGCCTAACGTGCCGAACGATAACCCGAATGTCGTCGATGGCCTAACGGGTATGCAGCGACGGTGGATGGTGCAGCTGTCGGATCGATTCATCGAAACAAGGAGCGCCGGGTGGATCTTCCACTTGAAATCATGAAGGCCAACGCCGGACGGGCATCAAATCTGCTCAAGTCGATGGCGAACGAGGCACGCCTGATGATCCTGTGCCAGTTGTCGCAGCGGGAAATGACCGTCAGCGACCTGATAAAAACCGTTCCCCTGTCACAGTCGGCGTTGTCGCAACACCTGAGCGTTCTGCGACGCGAGCGGCTGGTGAAGACGCGCCGCGAATCGCAATTCGTCTGGTACTCGCTCGACAGCGAAGAAGCGAAAATGGTGATCGCGACGCTCTACGACCTGTTCTGCGCCGAATACGAAGACGAGGAAGCCGCGGCGGTTACCTGAACCAGCTTTCCCGTCGGCCAGTTAGCCGATTTCACAGCTTCGGACGAAGGGCAGCCAGATCGTAGCCCGCGCCGGCAGCGCGAGCGATGCGTTCGTCCGCGCTCAGGCCGTGCGGGTTCGCGAGCATCCACAGCGCGGTCGCCCGCTGCCCGCTTCCGCAATAAGCGAGCACCTTGCCGTCGGCCGCGCGGATTGCATCGCCCTGCTTGCGCACGGCGCCTGGCGTCAATTCCCCAGGCAGGATCGGATTATGCGTGAACGTCATTCCAGCATCTTTCGCCGCGGCGCGAATTTCGTCGGCGGCGGGCTGGTCAGGCTTCTCTCGATCGGGGCGGTTGCAGACAATTGCTACAAAGCCCGCCGCCTTGGCAGCCGCAACGTCCTCGACGGTAATTTGGCCGCCGACCGACAGGTCGTCGGTCAGTTTTTTGACTGGCAATACCACGGTCATACCGCGTTGACCGGGATCTTGATGTAGCTGACGCCATTGGCTTCGGGCTCGGGCAAGCGCCCCCCGCGAATGTTGACCTGCACGCTCGGAAGGATAAGCTTGGGCATCGACAACGTCTTGTCGCGCGCGGTGCGCATCTCGACGAAGTCGTCTTCCGACACGCCGTCCCTCACGTGCACGTTTCCATGCCGCTGCTGGCCGACGGTGGTCTCCCACGCGTAGTCGTCGCGGCCCGGTGCCTTGTAATCGTGACACAGGAACACGCGCGTCTCTTCCGGCAGCGCGAGCAGCCGCCGGATCGACCGGAAAAGCTCGCGCGCATCGCCGCCTGGAAAATCCGCCCGGGCGGTGCCGAAATCGGGCATGAAGATAGTGTCGCCCACGAACGCCGCGTCGCCGAACAGGAACGCCATGTCGGCCGGCGTGTGCCCCGGAACATGGAGCGCGATCGCCTCGATCGAGCCGAGCCGGAAAGTCTCGCCATCGTCGAACAAGTGATCGAATTGCGATCCATCGCGTTCGAAATCGGTGCCCGCGTTGAAGAGCTTGCCGAAAACTTCCTGGACCCGGATGATGCCGCGCCCGATGGCGAGCTTGCCGCCGAGTTTGTCCTGCAGATAAGGAGCGGCCGAAATATGATCGGCGTGCGCGTGCGTCTCGATCAGCCAGGTGACCGAAAGGTCGTTGGCGACCACATATTCGACGATCCGGTCTGCCGAACCGTTAGAGGTGCGACCCGAAGCCGCTTCGTAGTCAAGGACCGAGTCGATTATCGCCGCCTCGCCCGTTGCAGGATCGTGAACGACGTAGCTGACGGTATTGGTCGCCTCGTCGAAGAAGCCCGCGATCGAGGGACGGAGCGATTTGTCCGCGCTCGCGCGGTGCACCTGGTTGGCGGCGCTCGAAAGCGCCGTATCGGCGGCCGACTGGGAAAAGGGTTCGTCCATATGAGAAGAATCTAATATTCGAGCGGGACTTGTCAAGAACGGGCGTGTCGAGGCGGGTTCCGCCGGATCGCTGGAGCGTCCGGGCGATAGCCGGTCATTCGTCCGATGCAGCAGCCATCAGATCCATCATGTTGCGGGCCGCTTCCCGATCGGCCTCAACCTTGAAGGCGATGTCGAGGTCGGGCGCTGCGCCCAGCATGTAGAGCAGGGTCCAGAGGGCGAACTTCCTGCCCCGGTCCTGTTCCATCCCGAAATCCACCCGCATTCGCTCGACCCCGTGCGGCAATGCGGCCGGATCGACCTTGGCCAGATCGCGCGTGCCGAAGTAGCGTTGCAGCAGATCGTCCATGTCCATCCGCGCTTGATAGCGGAGCCGTGAGCCGTTGGAAACGCGCCGGAGAGATTTCGTTGGGTTGGCGGCGACCCGATGCTAAGGGGCCGCGCATGCTCACTATCGACGGTCTAACCATCCGGCTTGGCGGCCGGGCCATTCTCGAACGCGCGAGCGCGACCGTGCCCCATGGCGCGCGCGTCGGGCTGATCGGGCGCAATGGCGCGGGCAAGTCCACGCTCATGAAGGCGATCATCGGCGAGATCGAGCCCGACGACGGCGACATCTCCAAGCCCGCTCGTGCACGGATCGGCTATATCGCGCAGCAGGCGCCGAGCGGATCGATGACCCCGGAACAGGTCGTGCTGGCGGCGGATGCCGAGCGCGAACGTCTTTTGATCGAGGCCGAAACCTGCACCGAACCCCACAGGCTGGGCGAAGTCCACGAACGGCTGCTGGCGATCGACGCCTACAGCGCGCCCGCGCGGGCTGCCAAGATCCTCAAGGGACTGGGCTTCGACGAAGCGATGCAGCAACAGCCGGTCGACAACTTCTCCGGCGGTTGGAAAATGCGCATCGCGTTGGGCGCCCTGCTGTTTTCCGAACCCGACATCCTGCTGCTGGACGAGCCTTCGAACCACCTCGATCTTGAGGCGACGCTGTGGCTGGAAAATTTCCTCAAATCCTACCCTGCGACCCTGGTCGTGATCAGTCACGAACGCGACCTGCTGAACAAGGTAGTCGATCATATCCTCCACCTGCAGGGGGGCCAACTGACGCTTTATCCGGGCGGCTACGACGCATTCGAAAAGCAGCGGGCGGAGCGTTCCGCGCAGCTTGCCGCTGCCAAGGCGGCGCAGGACGCACAGCGCGCCAAGCTGGCCGACTATGTGGCCCGGAACAGCGCGCGCGCATCGACCGCGAAGCAGGCCCAGTCGCGTGCGAAGATGCTCGCAAGGATGCAGCCGATTGCCGCGCTTATCGAAGATCCGTCGCTCAGTTTCGATTTTCCGGATCCCGGCGAACTGCGATCTCCGATGATTACGCTCGAGGGGGCAGCGGTCGGTTACGGCGATGCGCCGCCGGTCCTGCGCCGGCTGAACTTGCGGATCGATGCGGACGACCGAATTGCGCTGCTCGGCCGGAACGGAAATGGCAAGACGACCCTGGCCCGCCTTCTGGCGGCACAACTGGACCCCGCCGAAGGCGCCATGAATGCACCCGGCCGATTGAAGGTCGGCTATTTCACCCAGTACCAAGTCGAGGAACTGGCCGGCGACGACACACCACTAGCGCTGATGTCCCGCGCGATGAGTGGCAAGACGCCGGGCGCGGTCCGCGGACAGCTGGGCCGCTTCGGATTCTCCGGTTCCCGCGCGGAAACCAAAGTAGACAGGCTTTCGGGAGGAGAGCGAGCACGACTGGCGTTGGCCCTCATCACCCGCGATGGACCGCACCTGCTGATCCTTGACGAGCCCACCAACCATCTCGATGTCGACGCGCGCGAAGCACTGATCCAGGCTCTGAACGAGTATTCCGGCGCGGTCATCCTGATCAGCCACGACCGACACATGGTCGAACTGACATCGGACCGCTTGCTGTTGGTCGATGAAGGCACGGCACGCGAATATGGCGGCAGCATGGACGACTACATCGACTTCGTGCTCGGGCGCAATCAGCCGAAAAGCGATCAGAAGCCGTCTGCCACCAAGTCCAAGAGCCCCGCCGGGTCCAAGGACCGTGGAAAAGAACGCTACTTGCGGTCGGAACTCGAGAAGGCCGAAAAAGCACTCGCACGCCTCACGGCTGCAGGTGAAAAGCTCGATCGGGCTCTCGTCGGGCTTACGGAAGCGAACGGACGGACCGACGGCAAGCAAATGGCAGGGCTGCTAGAAGATCGTGCACGAGCCGGAGAAAAGCTCGACAAGGCCGAAGCCGACTGGCTTGCCGCCGGAGAGGCGCTGGAGGCTTTCCTGAATGGTGGCGAGCCCCACCCCGAGGGCTTGGCACTATCCAAAGCAGGTTCATGATCGAGCCCGATATTTAACCCTTGGAATCAAGCGGGTTGATTGCCTCGAGTCATCTGTCCTAAAAATGACGTGCCCCACCATCCCGACACGAATTTCTCTGTTGAACAGTACGGCCTTGGATTTATCGCCCTTACAAAACAGTGATCCGACAGGAGGACTGAATGAACGAATCCGGACAGCAACCCGATCGCGTCCATGGCAGCGTTAGTAAAAACTATTGGCGCTTCTTGGCAATGATAGCCACCTCGAGCGCCGTTATGTTCGGTCTCATGTATCTCAATACATATCAGATCGATCATGTATTCTGGAGTGAAACCCGCTTTTGGATGACGTTCGTCATGGGCGGAGCGATGATGATCGTCATGCTGCTTTTCATGTGGGGCATGTACAAGGACAGGACGAAGAACCTCGTCATTCTGAGTGTTGGAGCGCTCGTGTTCGCGTTGGGGCTATGGCTGGTTCGCAGCCAGGCAACCGTCAATGACGAGGAATACATGTCAGCGATGATCCCGCACCACTCGATCGCCGTCCTAACGAGCAGTCGCGCCCAGATCTCCGATCCGCGCGTACGCAAGCTAGCTGATTCCATCATCGAGGCACAGGTCAGGGAAATTGCCGAGATGAAGCTTTTGATCAAGGATATCAAAGATCACGGCGAGATGGGCGATGGTAAATTGTTGCCCGCCAGGACAACGGACCTGACGCCGATATTGCGGCAGGAGGCACAGGCCGTCGTGCGACCAGTCACACCCGAAGTGGACAACGAAGCCTCTGCCGGCGAATGAGGAGGCGATTGCGAATTGGGCGTCGACACATAGTCGTCGGTACCTCCAATTAAGCCGGCCAACTCGTAACCGCGCAACTCACGGCTCGACACGCCGACGGACGATACCTCTGCTTGCGGACCGCGATTGCGGTGAATTTGTCGGGTGTCGGGACGACAAGTTCGATCGTGGCCGTTTGGATCGAGATTTGCGCGCCCGTTTTTGTGGTCAGGCTTCAGGGAAATTGCACTCGCAAGCCGTAAGCAATGCTTCAATTGCGGGCAGGCGACTGTCGGTTCCCTCGGGTAACGGCCGCATCTTCCGAACATCGGGCAGCGAACCATAGCCAGCAAGCAAGGCGTGCCAGCTCATGCTCGAATAAGCTGGAGTCTCGTAAACGCTCTGGTTCGTCTCGCCGATCGACGCGTGGGTGAACCAGGCGGTTATGATTGCTTTCAGATTCCCCGACAGATGCTCCCCGGCCCCGTTGTCCCGCCAGTACTCTGTGTCGATCCGCTGGCTCATTCGGTAATGAGCGACGATATAGTCTCGGATGCTCTCGTAACGGTTCGCCACCGAACGATTGAACCGGTCACGAAATTGGGCCGTGAAGTTGCCGGCTTCGCATGCGTCGATGAAGTCGAGTGCGCTTGCGATTACGATGTGGAGCGCGGTCGCCTCGAGCGGCTCGACAAACCCCTGTGCGAGACCGGCCGACAGGCAATTGCGATGCCACGAGTTCTCAACCCGGCCGACTCTCATCTTGAGGATCCGGGCTTCGGCTTCGCTGCCGCAAGCTGCGCGGAGTTCGGCCTCCGCGTCTTCGTCCGAGATATGAGCACTTGAGTAGACATAGCCGTTGCCGACCCGGGTGGTCAGCGGAATGGACCAGCGCCAGCCTGCGGACATCGCAATCGCCTCGGTCTGCGGCCGATAGGGTTCGGCGTGCGCGGTTGGCATCACCACCGCTCGATCGTTGAACAGGTTGTCCGAAAATGGGAGATAGCGCCCCCCGAGCGCGCGCTGTCCGATGACGCCGCCGAAACCCGAGCAGTCAATGAACATATCTCCCGCGATCCGCTCTCTGTCCTCTCCCACCAGAGCCCCGACGTCGCCATCGTCGGTCAGCGCGATTTCCGCTATCCGCGACTGGCGATGGACGACCCCGCGGGGCACGGCCCAGTCCCGCAAGAAAGCGCCGAGCTTGTGCGCGTCGAAATGGTAGCCGTAGCTTGGCGGGAAGGGAAAGCCGGGTGCCGGGTGCGGCCCCTTTCGGGTTTCGGCGAGTCGGGCGGAAAGGAACCAGCGATCGGGTTGCACCGGCACCTCGTAGCCGCGCCGCGCCAGCGCGCAGGCCGCGACGTACGCGGGCTCGGTATGCAGGTCGACCGGACTCGGGAAGGGATGAAAATAACTCTCGAAGCCCGGCCGCTCGCTCCAGCCGGTGAAGCGGATGCCGAGCTTGTAGGTGGCATCGCAGGCTGTCATGAATTCAGCCTCGTCGATCCCGAGGTGGTCCCATAGCGCCTTGAGCTGCGGGGTCGATCCTTCGCCGACTCCGATGATGCCGATCTCGGGGCTCTCAACCAGCGTGACCGACCCGCCGCGCGGCCCCCACTCCTTGTGAATCAGGCAGGCGGTAATCCAGCCCGCGCTGCCGCCGCCAAGGACGACCACGCGCGGAGGCTTGCCGATCGGTTTCATTCGTCGCGCCATAGCCAGCGCAGGATCTGGGGCAAGCGCGCGCGCCAGAAGTTCTCGTCGTGCTCGGCACCTTCGAAAGCGCGTGCTTCGTAGTCCGCCCCTTCATGCCAGCCGGCGGCGGCGAAGTCTCGCGCCACCGCAACCTGCCACGAAGCGAATGATCCATCGAGGCCTGCGGTGCCATGGTCCATCCACACGCGGCGCCCACGAGGCGGGCCGAGCCTGTCGGCGAGATAGCCTGCCCAAGCTCGCTCGATTTCTTGCCTCTGTGAAGCGGCTAGCGCATTGTCGACCGGTGCGAACGGCACGCTGACGCATCCCGCCCGCCCGAACACGTCGGGTCGTTCGATAGCGGCGTAACAGGCCATCAGCGCGCCCATGCTCGCGCCGACCACGGTGGTCTTGGACGCGGCGGATTGGGTCCTGAATTCGCGGTCGATCCTGGGCTTGAGCGCATCGGTGACCCAAGCCAGCTGGCGGTCGGCGGCGAATGCCCCGCTCGCCTGGCGGTCCATCTCGGCACGCACCGGCCCCGCGATCCGCTCGGCCACATTCTGCGGCAGGTAAACCCGGTAACGATCGCTACCCGGCGGTGAGTGCACGCCGACGACGATATGCGGCTCCGCACTGCCTTCTGCGACCATCGAACCGAGCACGTCCTGCACCATCCACGCCTTTCCGTAGTGCGTCCGCTTCGGGTCGAACAGGTTCTGCCCGTCCCACATATAGACAACCGGAAAGTGTTTATCGGGCTGTAGGGAATACTCGGGCGGCAGCCAGATCGTCACCTGCTGTTCGGGCAAGTCGGCGGCCGTCAGATGCTCCCATTCGATCTGCCGCGCCATTGCTGTCACCATCGCATGGCGAGCGGTGGTGCAACCACCCAACAGCAGGGCGACTGCGCCCATAATCAGGGCCGGTCGGTTCACTTACCCGGATGCAAGCGCACCGCGGCCCCGCCGCCCGGCGCGAGCCAAAGTGTCAGGGTGTCACCCTTGCGGACCGTGCGCGTATCGTACGCAATACGGTGCCGTGCCTCGGTCTCGTAAGTCGCCCCCGCGCCGTCCTTCCAGATCGTCGCGGTGTAGGTCTTGCCCGGGTCGAGGAAATCGAACTTCAACACGACGTCGCGCGCGGTGGCGTCGTTGATACCCCCGACGTACCAGTCGGCGCTGTTGCGGTCCTTGCGAGCGAAGATCGCATAATCGCCGACCTCGCCCGCGATCAGGTGGCTCTCGGTCCAGTCCGCGGGCACCGCCTTGATGAATTCGAGCTCGCGCGGGTGCGCCTCGAGGCTTTCGACGAAGTCCGCCGCCATCTGGATCGGCGAATAGATCGCGAGGTAGAGCCCGAGCTGCTTCGCCACGGTGGAGGCCATGGGCACGCCGTTGCCTCCGGTCACGCTGAGCACGCCGGGTGTGTAGTCCATCGGGCCCGCCAGCATCCGGGTGTAAACCAGCGTCGGCTCGTGATCGGGTGGATTGTTGAACGGCGCCCAGGCGTTGTATTCCTGACCGCGCGCGCCCTCGCGAGCGACGAAATTCGGATAGGTCCGCCGCAGGCCGGTGTCCTTGACCGGCTCGTGCGCGTCGATAGCGACGTGGTTCTTTGCCGCTTCCTCGATCACGCGCTGGAAGTGCTGTACCTGCCGTTGACCGTCATGCCATTCCATCACCTGCGCACCGCACGGGTCGGCGATGTCGGCGTTGCACGAGATTATCCCGCCCGCGTCGGCGACATAGCCGGTCTTGGTCACGTCGATGCCGTACTTCGCATTCTGTGCCATCGCTGCGTCGAGCTGGGCTTCGTAGTTTGCGATGTTGCCGCCGGTCTCATTGTGACCGATCAGGTGGACGCCCTTCTTCTTGGCGTAGGCGGCAAGGCCGGGAAGGTCGAAGTCGGGATAGGGCTGGGTGAAGCTGAAATCGCGCCCGTTGCCGAACCAGTTGCCGTCCCAGCCGTAGTCCCATCCTTCGACGAGGACCCCGCGGAATCCGTTCTTCGCAGCGAAGTCGATGTACTGCTTCGTCCGCTCGGTAGTGGCCCCATGGCTGGGCCCCTGGGCCCAGGTCCACTTACCGCTGATCATGCCCCACCAGATACCGATGTACTTGGCCGGCTTGAACCAGCTGACATCGCCCAGCTTGTTCGGCTCGTTCAGGTTGACTTCGAGGTCGCTCTCGACAAGCCCCGCAGCGTCGGGCGCGATGCGGATCGTGCGCCACGGTGTCGTGAAAGCGCCGGTCCGCACGACTTTCGCCCCGCGGCTCGACGGGGCGAGATGCGCGCGGAAACGCTGGCCGGCCATTCGCTGGAGCCACATACCCGAGTAATCGACCAGCGCGGCCTCGTGGAACGACAGGTGCGTCCCGTCGTCGAGCCGCAGGGTCATCGGTGTGTGCGCCATCGACACGGTATCGATCGGGGTCTTCTGGTAGATCTGCTCGTAGCGGTTCCAGTCACCCGCCTGGATCCACCACGCGGTGCCCTTAGGCGCAATGACGAACTCGGTCAGCTCGTCCGTAATCCGCGTTTCGGGCTTGTCCGGCCGCGCCGGGAATTCGCTGCGGAAGCCGACGCCGTCGTCGAACACCCGGAAGCGGACTGTGAACTGACGTGACCCCGCCTGCTGGCCGAACGTGACCGCCAACTCGTTATGATGATCGCGGACGAAGCGGCGTTCGCCCCACGGTTGCTCCCACTTGGTGTCGGCGGCGTCGCGGGCAATTCCCGCGATCTTGAGCCCGCGGCGCAGGGGGTCCTCGTCGGCGAAGTTGAAGGCGATCTGCGAGTGGGCGATCAGCGGCTTTCCCGCGCGCGTCACTTCGTAAAACGGAATGCCCTCGTTGTCGGCATCAACGGTGACGACGATCGTGCCATCCGGCGAGGCGACGGTCTCGGCGTCCAGCGCGCCCAGCGGCGTGACCAGCGACAACAGCGCGGCGAGCGGCGCGTAGCGCGTCATGGCCGTATCACCAGTGCCCCATAGGGGGGCAGGACCTGTGGCGAGGCCTGGTTGATCGCGACGAGGATTTCGCCGGCTCCCTGGGTGCTATCCAATTCGATGGTATCCTTACCGAAGTTGGCGACGACGCGTATGCGCTCGCCATCTGCTTGGCGCTCAAGCACGAGAAGATCGCCCGCGGCGCGGCACTTGGTTACCGAGCCATGGCGCAGCGCGGGATGCGTGTTGCGGAGCGCCAGCATGGCGCGGGTATGATGAAGCGACGAGGCGGGGTCACCTTCCTGCGTGTCCACGGCGCGCAAGGCGTTGGCCTCGCCCACCGGCAACCAGGGAGCGAGTGAGCCGAAACCGAAATCGTCCGATCCGCTGATCCATGGGATCGGGGTACGGGCCCCGTCGCGGCTCAGCGTCAAAGGCCAGTTGGCGATCGCTTCGGGGTCATGGAGCTGCTCGAACGGGATATCCACCTGCTCGAGCCCCAGTTCCTCGCCCTGATAGAGGATCACGTTGCCCCGCAGCGCGGCGAAGATCAGCATCTTCATTCGCGCAGCCGCGGGTCGGTCATGGTCGTCCCACCAACGGCTTGCGGCGCGAGGAGCGTCGTGGTTTTCAAAGGCCCAGCTTGGCCAGCCCATGCCCGGCTCGTCCGGCCATTGCGCCAGCGCGGCGCAGACAAGCTGCGGGGTCAGTCGCTCGGCGTAGAGAAAGTTGAAGCCATAGGCCGAGTTCAGCCGCGTCTCACCTCGGGTGAATGCCTTCATCTCCGCTTCCGCTTCGTCCCCGCCCACTTCGGCGACCGTGAACGCGGCGCCGACGCTGTCCGTCAACGCGCGGATTCGCTCGATGAAGTGCGGGATGTCCGGGTGGGATTGGTTGTACTTCTTTACCTGGAAATCGAACGGCCGGGTGCGCGGGCGATCGGTTGGCGACGCGGGCGGATTATCCCGCAGCGCGGGATCGTGCATCGCGAAGTTCAAGGCATCGATGCGAAAACCGTCGACACCCCGGTCGAGCCAGAAGCGCATCACGCCGAGCACCGCATCCTGCACGTCGCGGTTGTGGAGGTTAAGCTGCGGCTGGCTGCTCAGGAAATTGTGCAGGTAGTATTGCCCGCGCCGGGCATCCCAAGTCCACGCGGGCCCGCCGAACACGGACTGCCAGTTCGATGGCGGCGACCCGTCGGGCTTGGCATCGGCCCAGACATACCAGTCGTTCTTCGGATTGATTCTGTCTGCGCGGCTTTCGGCGAACCACGGGTGGATATCGGAGGTATGCGAATAGACCTGGTCGATCAGCACCTTGAGCCCGAGGGCATGGGCGCGGGCCACCATCGCATCGAAATCGGCGAGCGTGCCGAATATCGGATCGACGTCGCAATAATCGGCCACGTCGTAGCCGAAGTCCTTCATCGGCGAGGTGAAGAACGGGCTGATCCAGATCGCATCGACGCCGAGCGCGGCGACATGGCCGAGCCGCATCGTGATGCCGGGGAGGTCGCCGATCCCGTCGCCGTTCGAATCCATGAAGCTACGCGGATAGATCTGGTAGATCGCCGCGCCCTTCCACCACGGGATCGTGGCGGTCCGCTCGCCTGCAGACGGCATCGGGTCGCCCGCGTTCATCGCGTGGTCTCACTAACCCGGCACACGGCCCAGCCGAGCGCGGGGAGCGCAAGGGCCGCGCTGCCCGGCGCGGTCACGGCGGACGGACAGGTCCCACTGAGCGTTTCGAAGGCGCGCGCGTCGTAGCCGACGACGACGTTCGCCGTTTTCGCAGCTGCCGCGGTGTTGAACGCGATGATGTATTCGCCCCCGGTTACCGGATCGAACCGGCTGACCGCGAACACGCCCGGCTCCTGCTCGTAATGGCGAACCACTTGTCGTCCGGTGCGTAGAGCCGGGTGCGCCTTACGCAGCGCGGCCATGCTGGCGACGAGGCGATAGAGCGGGTGGCTCTTGTCGAAGTTCGCCTGCGCGGTTGTGGCGCTCGTCCCGATCAGCCTGTTATCGTTGTAGACCGCGACTTTCGAAGGGAACATGTCTTCGCGCGCGAGCTGGTCGCCCCCGTCGCCCACGAAACCCTGTTCGTCGCCGTAATAGACCACCGGCGCACCGCGCAGGGTCAACAACATCGCGTGGCCGAGTGCCACCCGCCTGAGCAGTTCGTCCTGAGAGATACCGGACCGGTCGGCCTTCACCAGTGTCGAGAAGCGCCCCATGTCGTGGTTGCCAAGGAACGTCGGCAGGTTGCGCGCCGCGGCCTCTCCACCTTCGTAGAGGACGTCGCCGTCGTAGAGCTGGGCGAGCACGACCGTGCCCTTGTCGCGGCCCAGAACCTCGCGCATCGCCGCCTGGAACGCGAAGTCCAGCACCGCCGGAATTTTGTCGCGCCGTGTGTATTGCGCGATGTATCCGTTGTCCGGAACGTCCTTGTAGACTTCCCCGAAGATCGCGAAGTTGGGGATGCCGCGGGCCTTTGCCCGTTCGAGCATAGCCGGAACGAATACCTGCCAGAAACCGGGGTCGACATGCCGCGCGGTATCGATGCGAAAGCCGTCGATGCCGAAATCCTCGATCCAGCGGCCATAGATATCGATCATTCCGGCCCGCACGTGCGGATGCTCGGTGAACAGATCGTCGAGGCCGGAAAAATCACCGAAACGGCTGTCTTCGCCGGTGAAGGTGCTGTCGCCCCGGTTGTGATAATAGATCGGGTCGTTGAGCCACGCGGGCTGCTTGACCGTCTCCTCGCCTTTGGGGACAAAGGGGGTGTAGGCGTAAGACGGATCGACGAGCCCGGCGAAATTCGCCGCACTCGAATCCTCGTCGCCCTGGAAACCGGGATTGATCGCTGGACCTGCCGAACCGCCTTTGCGCGAATAGGGATACGCGCCCCGCGAACGGTAGCGGTAATCGTTCGCGTCGCCCTCGCGATACCGGATTACATCGGCGGTGTGGTTGGTGATGATGTCCATGTAGACCTTCATCCCGCGCGCGTGCGCGGCATCGACAAAGCCCATGAACTCATCGCGCGTGCCGAAATGCGGATCGGGGCGGGTGAAGTCGGTGACCCAATACCCATGATAACCGGCGCTTTCGTCGCCAGCGGGGCCTTGCACCGGCTTGTTCTGGAAGATCGGCGCGAACCATATCGCGGTGATGCCCATATCCTGGAGGTAGTCGAGCTTGCCGGTGAGACCCTTCAGGTCGCCGCCGTGGTAGAAGCCCTTGCCCGCCGGATCGTACCCGCTCTTGAGCCGGTCGGCCGGATAGCCGCCGAGGTCGTTCGATGCCTCGCCGTTGGCGAAGCGGTCGGGAAGGACGAAATAGACCACCTCGTCCGCTGGAGCGCGCTGGCGGAATTCGGCCTGCGCTGCCGGCGCGGCAACGTGCGCCTGCATGCTCGCGCAGCCGGCCAGGGCGAAGGCGAAAAGGCCAACGAGCGAAATGCGGGCGCAGGTCATGCGCCGGCTCCTGCAGAGATCATCTGCGCGAGGAAATCGCCGTGGGCCGGCATCGAATCGGCGCGCATCCGGGCCGCCTTGGCGACACTGTCGAGGAACGGCCCGATATCCTCGCCGGGCACGTTGTCGGCGAGCGGTGAATAGTGCCGCGGCTCGATGCCTTGCCCTAACATCACCTGCGCCCAGCTGTCATCGAGGAACAGTTCATCCTCCTCGCGCACGAACAGTCCCGATTCCTCGAACAGCGCGATCTTCTCGGCCAGCGATGAGGGGATTTCGATTTGCCTGCATTGGTCCCAAAACGGCTCACCGACACGCTCGTTGGCGATATAATGGAGCACAAGGAAATCGCGGATCCGCTCCCACTCGACGATCGAAAGCCGATTGAACAGTCCACGCGCGGTCGCGAGGTCGCCGGTATCGTTAGAAAGCAGATTCAGCAGCCGTGCGAGACCTGACTGGACGAGGTGGATCGAGGTCGATTCGAGCGGCTCCATGAATCCCGTGGAAAGCCCGAGGCCGACGCAGTTGTGCGACCAGAAGTCCCGGCGATGCCCGGTGGTAAACCGGATCGCACGCGGATCCGTCAGCGGCTCACCTTCGAGGCTGGCGAGCAACAGGCGGTGCGCCTCATCCTGGTTCGTGAACGCCGAGCAGAACACGTGGCCGTTGCCGGTGCGGCGCTGAAGCGGGATGCGCCACTGCCAGCCAGCGGGGCGCGCCATCGATTGGGTATAGGGGCGCGGCGGTCCGACATTCTCGCTCTGCACGGCCAATGCGGTGTCGCACGGCAGAAAGTGGGACCAGTTCTCGAATCTCACGCCGAGCGTCTTGCCGAGCAGCAGGCTGGCAAAACCGGTGCAGTCGATGAACAGGTTTCCAGGAACACGGCGCTCGCCGTCCAGCGTAAGTGCAAGAATATCCCCGGTCCGGCCCTCGCGCTCGACGTTCGCGATCCTGCCTTCGACGCGGCGCACGCCGCGCGCTTCCGCGTATTCGCGGAGGAATTTTGCCACTAGGCTGGCATCGAAGTGAAAGGCATAGGCCAGATCGGGCTGGCTGGCATTCGCTCCGCCGAGCGCGAACCGTCCGGCGCGCGCGGCGGCGACATTCGGACTGTATTCCCCAAAGTCGCCGGCAACCCCCAAAGCCTTGCCCCGCAGCCACAGCTGCCGGAACGGGATCAGGCCTACCCCGCGCCCGGTAGTGCCAAAGCTGTGAAGATAGCTTTCGCCTTGGCGGAGCCAGCCATCGAATTCGATGCCGAGCTTGAAGGTCGCCTGGGTGGCGGTCATGAATTCGGCCTGGTCAATGCCGAGGCCGATCAGAAGATTGTGGATCTGCGGAATTGTCGCCTCGCCGACTCCGACGGTCCCGATCGCGTCGGATTCGACCAGTGTGATCGTGGCGTGGTCGCCCAGGAAGCGCGCAAACGTTGCCGCCGCCATCCACCCTGCGGTTCCGCCGCCGGCGATGACGATATCGAGAGGGGGACTTGCCTTCACCAACGTGTCCTTGGCGTTGCGGGCCCGAACGGTCAAACCGCCCGGACCCGCGCCGCCCTCATCAGAACTTGTAGGTGAAACCGGCGAGGAAACGACGGCCGTAGGTCTGGTACTTGAGCCACGCGTCGTCGATGCCCACGCCATTGATCTGCGCGAGGGTCGCCTGGGGCTCGTCAGTCAGGTTCTGGCCCTGGACGAACACCGACAAGCCGTGCAGAGCCGAGCCTTCCTGAAAATCGTAGCCGACCTGCGCATCGAAGATCGTTTCCGACAAGACCGCCTGACGATCGAGTCCGCCGCTGAATAGCGAGAAGTCGCCGAGGAAGCCCGAACGATAGCGCATGCTGCCGCGGACGTTGAACCCGGCCTTCTCGAAGAACGCCGTTCCGTTCGCAACCCACTTCGAATAGCCCGGAATCTGGCTGGCATTCCCGTTGACGTCGATCGCCTTGGTTTCGGTATAGCCGATGCCGCCCGTCACGCCGAACCCGCTGAGGGCCCGGCTGAAAACCTCGAACGGCAGGGTGCCGGCAAGCTCGCCGCCCATGATGTACCCGCCCTTGGTATTCACCGGACCGCTGAAAAGGCCGACCGTCGACGAGGGTTGCAGACCTCCAGGAGTTGGGAAGCCGGCGTAGTCGAACTCTGTGTTATTAGCGCTCGGATCGATGTACTTGTCGAGGTGCTTGTAATAAAGCTGCAGCGCGATGTAGCCCTGCGAAGCGAAATACTTTTCGACACTGAGATCCAGCGCCGTCGCCATGTAGGGCCGCAGGCGCGGGTTGCCGCCCCCGCCCGTGTAGATCGGCGGGTTATAGGCAGGATTGTACCCGAAGCTCACGATGTTGTTCATCTGCGGCAGGCGCGGACGCATCATCTGCTTCGACGCGGCGAAGCGAACCACGACATCTTCCGGCGCGCGGAAATTGAGGTTCAGGCTCGGCAGGACCATCCAGTAGCTGTCGGTGATCGTCGGATTGACCGGCCCAGCCGATGTTACGTCGGTGTGGATCGCCTGCACGCCGATATTGCCGGTAAGCACGGTCGTGCCAAGGTCTGCCCGCAGGTTCGCCATCGCGTAGGGCGTCCAGACGTTTTCCGAAAGGTCGTACGCCTGCGATGCGCCGTAGTTGTTCGGCTTCAGGCTCAGGATGCCCTGAGAAACCACCAGCCGTGGGTCGTAAGAAAGAAGCGGTCCGAAACCGCGATCGAGCACGGTCGGCTCAAGCAGCAGATCGGCGGGGATCGTGGCAAAGTCGGCGCCGTTCGGCGGCGACAGCAGGGCCTCGTCTTGCGTCAGACTCTTCGAGCGGTACGTGTGATCGGCCCCGACCGTGATGCTTTCGATGAAGCCCATGCCAACTTCTTGTTCGATCTCGGCGCGGATTTCCTTGAGGTCGTCACGGCTCTTGCGGATCTTGTCGTAGCCCGCCTGGATGCCGTCGGACCCGGACCAGCCCTGCACGTCTGTCAGGACGAGGTTCGGGTTCGCTCCGTTGAAGTTGCTGGTGAACTGCAACGCCGTATCGGACAGCGTATAACCGAAGGTGCCCCCCGGCGTGGGCAGGTTGCGACCGAGGCCCGCAGTGGTCTCGAGGCGATCCTGCCAGCGATCGGTACGCGACCAACTGACGTCGAGCAGCGCCTTCGTGCCAGCGTCGTTGTCCCAGGTAAGATTGCCGCCAAACGAGTAGGTGTCGTTCTTCTGGTCGGTCGCATAGTTTTCAATGATCGGGCGACCGGTCCAGGTTGCGCTGCTGACGATCTGCGATCCGGCGAGCAGCGGGTTTGCAATCGCCTTACCGGTCACACTGGTGACGGTCGATCCGCAGCACAGGATCGGCATTTCGAAGCCCTTTTGGTCGAGCTTGCTGTTGAAGTGCGAATAGAAGCCGTCGACGGTAAATGTCAGTTGGTCGCCGAACTTGGCCTGGAACGTGCCATTGACGCCCAGCCGGTCGAGCTGCTCGCTCTCGGCCCAGGTCTTCACGCCGCTGATGCCGAAGGTGTTCGGCGCGTATTCGCCGTAGCCCCAGGCATTCCAGTCGCGGATGCTGTAGGGTTCGGACGAGTAGGCGGCCGAAAGGGCGATGCCCATCGTGTCGTCGGCGAACGTGTCGACGAAGGTGCCGAACACGCGGTACCCGGTCTCCCTGGCCTCGGGGTTCACCTGGTCGTCGATGAAAGTGCCGCGCGCGCCGACAGCGATGATCCGCTTCTTTTGCTCGAGAGGCCGGATCGTGCGCAGGTCGATGCTGCCGACAAGGCCGCCTGCGGTATGGTTCGCCTGAGCGGTCTTGTAGATGTTCACGCCCGACAGGATTTCAGAGGGAAACTGGTCGAATTCTACCGCGCGGCTGTCATTGGTGGTCGTCTGCTCGCGACCGTTCAGCGTCGTGGTCGAGAAATCGGGACCGAAGCCACGGATCGAGATGATGTTCGCCCGGCCGTTGCTGCGCTGCGCCGCGATACCCGGCAAGCGAGCGATCGATTCGCCGATGCTGTTGTCGGGCAACTTGCCGATGTCCTCGGCCTTTACTGATTCGACGATCGCCTCGTTGCGCTTCTTCTCGCTCGTGGCGCTCTGCAGGGCGGCGCGAAAGCCGGTTACGACGATTGCGTTGGCATCGTCGGCGGAATCGCTATCGCCGATAGCGACCGCATTCTGCGCCATTGCCGGCGCGGAAAGCGCACTCAGCGCGGCGGCAAATGCTGTAAGGCTGGCGGATGTGCGCAAAGAATTGCGAATTGCCATTTCGTGTCTCTCCCCAAGGACCGGCAATCTCGCGCCGCCGGTCATTTGTATTCCAGCTCTAAGCGGGCCAAGCCGCGGCTGTCGGGGCTCGAATACGTTCGGATCGGCGGGAAAAGGAATACAGCATACGTATACGCTCCCCTGCACAACCTGCCTGATGTGCCGCAAAGGACACAGCCACGCGGGGCAATTCGGTGCGGGGTTTCGGCAGTTTGAAAGCATATCGGTGTCGCACTATGGATGGCGGCGAGCCGAACCGCGGCGGCTCGGGAGAAAGAAATGGGCCGCAAGCCGACCGGCCGTCCGACAAGTTTCGACATCGCTTATGCCGCGGGCGTATCGCAGCCGACCGTCAGCCGTGCGCTGCGCGGGGACCGTTCGGTAAGTCTCGCCACGCGCGAGCGGATCGAGAAAATCGCCCGCGACCTTAATTACACCGTCGACAAGAACGCCAGTTCGCTGCGATCGCAGCGTTCAAACACGATCGCGCTGCTGTTTTTCGAAGATCCGACGCCTGACGAGAGCATGATCAATCCGTTTTTCCTTGCCATGCTCGGCTCGATTACCCGGGCCGCGGCAAACCGAGGTCTGGATCTGCTCATCTCGTTCCAGCGGCTCGAGGATGACTGGCACGTCCGCTATCAGGACGCGCACCGGGCCGACGGGCTGATTCTTCTCGGCTACGGCGATTACACGCTCTACGAGCACAGGCTCGAGCAGCTTCGCCGGCAAGGCACCCATTTCGCACGCTGGGGTTCGGTGTCGAGCGACGCCAGCGGCGGGACGGTCGGCTCGGACAACTTCGACGCGGGCCGCACGGTCGGCCGCCACTTGATCGATCGTGGGCGCAATCGGATCGCTTTCCTGGGCCACGCAGACGTGCACTACCCTGAGTTTGCCAGCCGGTACGAGGGACTCCGCGCGGCGATGGCCGAAGCCGGCTTCATGGCCGACGGCGCCTTGCAACGCGATGCTGTGACGAGCGAGGAGGCGGGCTACGATGCCGCTTGCGCCCTGCTTTCGACCGGAGCCGGGTTTGACGCCGTGTTCGCCGCTTCCGACCTGATTGCGATCGGGGCGATGCGTGCGCTGGCTCAGGCCGGGCGATCGGTCCCTCGGGATGTAGCGGTCGTCGGGTTCGATGACATACCCGCAGCCAGCCTCACCCGTCCGCCGCTGACCACGATCATGCAGGACATGCGCGGCGCCGGTGAACGACTGGTGGACACGTTGCTGGCCGACATCGACGGTCATGACCGACCAGACCCGCGCCTGCCAACGAAGCTGGTCGTGCGCGAGAGCACCGCAAGCGCCTGAGCGGCACTACATTCGTATACGTGTTGCGGCCGGACGGCCTTTGGGCCAGCCATCGACGCCAGAGGACGGTACGAGCCGTCCCGCCAACGGGAAGGAAATTCGCGCGATGGAAAAGCCGCGCCTGGGCTTCGCCGGCCTATGGAACATCAGCTTCGGCTTCTTCGGCATCCAGATCGGGTTCGCGCTGCAGAACGGCAACATGAGCCGGGTCTTCCAGACGCTTGGCGCGAGCATGGACGACCTGCCCGCCCTATGGGTCGCGGCCCCGCTTACGGGCCTACTGGTCCAGCCGATCATCGGACACCTGAGCGACCGCACATGGAATCGCCTCGGCCGCCGGCGTCCCTATTTCCTTACCGGCGCCGTGCTCGCCGCGCTGGCGCTGTTCCTCATGCCGCTGGCCCCCGCCTTCGGCGCACCGCTTCTGTTCGCAGTCGGGCTGTTGTGGCTTCTCGATGCAAGCCTGAACGTCTCGATGGAGCCCTTCCGCGCCTTCGTCGGCGATATGCTGCGAACTGACCAGCACTCCGCGGGCTACGCCGTGCAGACCGCGTTTATCGGTGCAGGGGCGGTTGTCGGATCGATCTTTCCTTACCTGCTCGAACATCTCGGTGTGGCGAACGTCGCGCCCGCGGGCGCGCTGCCTGACACGGTGCGCTGGAGTTTCTGGGTGGGTGGTGCCGCGCTGTTCCTCGCCGTGCTCTGGACAGTGCTCACGACGCGGGAGTATTCACCCGCGGAGCAGTCGGTTTTCGCAGCCGCCGGGCAGCGTGAGGAATTCACTCATTCGGTTCGCGCGCTTTCCGCCAAGGGCTACTTGTCGTGCGCAGCCTGGATCGCTGCGGGCGCGATCGTCGCGATTGCCGTCGATGTCCTTGGACTCGAAAAGGAGGTCTACCTCCTCGGTGGCCTGCTCGCGGCGTATGGCGTGCTCAGCGCGATTGCCATTGCGCTCGCCAAGCAGGGCAGGACCAACGGGATGCTCGCGCAGATCGTGGGCGACTTTGCGGGTATGCCGCCGGTGATGAAGCGCCTCGCGCTAGTCCAGTTCTTCAGCTGGAGCGCATTGTTCATCATGTGGATCAACACCACGCCGGTGGTGACGCAATACGTGTTCGCCAGCACCGACACGGCCAGCGCCGCCTACAATGCCGGAGCCAACTGGGTGAACGTGCTGTTCACGGTCTACAACGGGGTCGCTGCCGTCGCTGCACTCGCGCTGCTTCCGTGGCTCGCCCGCCGGTTCGGCCAAGTGACGACGCATTCCATCTGCCTGACGCTGGGCGCGATGGGCTTTGCGATGTTTTTCTTCGTCCGCGATCCACAGGTGCTGCTGCTGGCGGAAGTCGGCATCGGCATCGCCTGGGCAAGCATCCTAGCGATGCCCTACGCCATTCTTGCCAGCAACCTGCCGCAGGCCAAGCTCGGCATCTACATGGGCCTCTTCAACGTCTTCATCGTCGTCCCGCAGCTCCTCGTCGCGACGGTGATGGGCACGATAATGAAGCACGCGTTTCCCGGCGATCCGGTGTGGACGATGCTCTTCGCCGCCGCGAGCTGGCTGGTCGCCGCCTTGGCGATGACCCGCGTTGCCGCCGTCATTCCCGCACGGAGCTGAGCTGATGGTGCGTAGTTTATTTGCCGCCGCTGTCGCCTTGGCGATCGCATCTGCCGCCCAGGCACAAAACGACGAGGTCTGGCAGCCCGAGCCCTATTCCACGATCCACCATCCCGAATGGTCGAGGGAGGCGGTGCTGTATCAGATCAACACTCGCCAATTCACGCCAGAAGGCACGTTTGCGGCGGCCGAAAGGCAATTGCCGCGGCTCAAGGCACTGGGCGTGGACGTGCTTTGGCTGATGCCGATCCATCCGATCGGGATAAAGAACCGCAAGGGCACGCTCGGCAGCCCCTACTCGGTGCGCGACTATTACGACGTGAATCCGGAACTCGGCACCAAGACTGACTTCCGCCACTTCGTCGATGCGGCGCATGCGCAAGGATTTCGCGTAATCCTCGACTGGGTCGCAAATCACACCGCGTGGGACAACGCGCTCGCGAAGGATCACCCCGACTGGTACGAAAAAGACTGGCAGGGCCATTTCCGCCCCACCCCGTGGTGGGACTGGTCGGACATCATCGATCTCGACTGGTCGAAACCGGGCGTACGCAAGCACATGGGTGAGGCGATGGAGATGTGGGTCCGCGACTTCGGCGTCGATGGCTTTCGCGCCGATGTGGCCGGATACGTCCCGCTCGACTTCTGGGAAAAGGAACGCGCGCGACTCGAAGCGATCCGCCCGGTGTTCATGCTCGCCGAATGGAAATCCTCCGAGCTGACGCGCAAGGCTTTCGACGCGGTCTACGCGTGGGAATGGCACCACACTGCGGTCGACATTGCGCAAGGGAGAGCCAATGCGACCGCGTTTTACGGCTATTACGCCGAGAACGAGAGCGCCTGGCCGCGCGAAGCGATGCGCCTGACCTACACCGCCAATCACGACAGCAACGCGTGGGAGGGCACGCAGTATGAAAACTTCGGCGCCGCTCTGCCCGCGTTCCTGGCGCTCTCGTTCACGGGAGAGGGTCTGCCGATGATCTACAACGGGCAGGAAGCGTGCAACGCCAAACGCCTCGAATTCTTCGAGAAGGATCCGATAGACTGGTCGAAGCTGATGACTTGCGAATTCGGCCCGATGGTTCGCGACCTGATCCGCTTCCGCCGCGCCAACCCGGTCCTTGATAACGGACAGTGGGGCGCGCGAATGAGCCCCGTGCTGACGGATCGACCCAAGCAGGTGTTTTCGTGGATTCGCGAGTTCGGTGGCAACAAGGTGGTCGGTTTCTTCAACCTTTCAGACCAGTCCGTAACCGCGAAACTGTCCGATGGGCACGCTGCCGGTCGATACAACGACTTTAAGGCCGGCGCCCCGGTCACCTTGAGGGACGGTGGGACTGTCAGCCTCGGCCCGTGGGGGTTCGTGCTTCTCGCAAAAAATGAGTGATCGAGGACGCAGACTGGCCGCTTTCTGTGCAGGTATTGTCATTTCGAGTTCGAGCCGACATCACTTGGCGCCTCGCGCATGTAGCGAGGCTAATTGTCGCAAACGGCGACGCGGGCGCCGTCGGTAATTCTGCCACGTTGAGAGGCGGGATATGCGAGCCCATGGGGCACGCGATCAGGGTATTCGCCGGGCCAGCCGACAGCTTCCATCACGCGGTGAGGCGGTCTCGGCCTTCGAAATCCGCGGCAAGTTCGAAGAGTGCTTCTTCCGCCATGGGCCGCCCGATGTGGTAGCCCTGTCCGTAATCACAGCCCATAGCGGCCAAATAGCGCAAAGTTGCTTCGTCCTCGATCCCTTCGGCGACCACTTGCAGACCCAGTTCATGTGCCAGGTTGATCGTCGAGCGAACCATTATCGCGTCGGCGGAGTTCGTGCACAGCGCAGTCACGAACGACTTGTCGATTTTCAGCTCATGGACGGGAAGTTGCTTGATGTAGGATAAAGTCGATTGCCCGGTTCCGTAATCGTCGATCGAGAGGCGAATCCCGCGGGCACGCAGCGCTTTCAGGACCGAAACGGCAATTTCGGGCGAACGGATGATCGCGCTTTCGGTTACCTCGAGCGCAAGCTGCGCGGGATCGACGTCATACTTGTTCAGCTGGCTCATCACCCGGCCGACGAAATCTTCATTGGTGATGTCGGTCGAGGACACGTTCACGGCCACGCGTATAGTTTGGCCGCGGTGTCGCCACCTCGCGCAAGCGGCGAGCGCTGTCTCGAGCGCGAAGTCGGTCAGGTCGCGGACTACCCCGGTCGCCTCGGCCAGCGGGATGAAGCTGTCGGGCGATACGAACCCATCGACAGGATGCTGCCATCGCATAAGTGCTTCGACGTCGGTTATCCGGCTCGAGGCGATGTTCAGCTTAGGCTGATAGGCCAGCATCACCTCGCCGTTGGCGATCCCTTGCCGCAATTCACCCATCATCGATAGCTGGCGTGGATTGATCGCCCCGCCTTCCTCGTACCAGAGATAGGATTTGCCGGCATTTCTCGCTTTGCCGATAGCGGCCAAGGCTCGCTCGATCTTGAACGGGGTCGTAGTTTCGGCCGACGCTTTATTTAGCCCGAAGGTCATCACGGTATCGATCGGGCCACCTGACGTGGCGATCGGTTTGCGAAATGAAAATTCGATCAATTCGATTTGGACCTCGGTGGTCAGCGAAGTGTGATCGGAAAGAACCCAGGCAAAGGTGTCGGGCGCAATACGGAAAATCTCCGTCTGCGTGATCAGAGCGATCCTAGCCGCGCACTCGCTGACCAGTTCGATCACGCCGGAGGTGCCGACGGTATCGCGGATGATCTCAAACCGTTCGATCGCCGCGGTCGCAATCACCTGCGTTCCGGCACTGCTCTCGTTGAGCGTGCGTTCAAGCATGAAGCGGTTCGGCAGCCCGCTCTCTAGGTCGGTCTGGCTTCGCACGCTGGCGCGGCGGCGCAGCTCGATCGTCAGCCAGCTCGCTGCGCACCCGAGTGTTGCGAAAAGCATTGCCGCCGTATCGATCGACAGCGGCCAGATCGATTGAATGGCCAAGGGACCGAGGACCAATACGAAGAGTATCGTCGCAGCGCGCGTTCCGAAAGCCAGCGGACTGCGATGCGCGCCAAGGCATAATGCTATCACGATCGCGATTACGCCGGCCGCAGTCGGCAAGAGCCCGCTGCGCATTATGGCCCGTCCTTGCAGGAGGGATTCGCCAGCCAGCGCCTGGATGACAACTCCGGGAACGACGCCGAAACGAGGGACCGAGTATCGGTCGCCAAGCTCGATTGCCGTAGCACCCACGATAATGCGCTTTCCCGCAATCCGTGTCCGCGAGATCCGGCCTTCGATCACATCAATAAACGAGACGCGCGGGATTTTGCGGACATCGATGCTCCAATCGGGCTGAAAAACGCGATCGCCCATGGTGCTGTTATCGACCAGAAGCGTAGCAATAGACGGCTGGATGGCATCGCTGATGTAAGTGGCTGCGGGGTAACTTCGCACCAGACCGTCGCTGTCAGGGAAGATGTTGACCCCCCCGACCCAGTCGGCTCCCAAAACGGGCGCGGGACGATTTGCGATAACATCACCTTCGCCTGCCACATCCGACGTTCGTTGCTGGAATATGGGCAAGATTACGGGCGCAGCCGATCGGATAGCCTCGGCGAAGGCGCGATCGCCTTCTTGGGCGGAGGGCGCGCTAAAATCCACGTCGAAAGCGATGATGTCGGCCCCGGCGGAATGCAGCCGGTCAACGAGTTGCGCGTGCATCCTCCGCGACCATGGCCATGACTTGGCCTTGGCCAGGCTTTTCGCATCGATTTCAACGATCACGATCTCGCCGGATGGCGCCCGATCGAGGATCTCCGCTCGGATCCGCGTCAAGGTATTCTCGGAAGACTGGAACACGCCGAGCACGAGCAGAAGCAGCGACGCGACGGCCACTGCCCCTGCAAGTCGAGTGCGCAACTTCCGATCCTGCTCCGAGCCCATACTCATAATGGGCTCGATCCTACAGTCGGAACGGTAAAAGTGACCCTAAGAGGCTCGTCACAAACCGGGAAGGACGGGAGGAATCGCGGGGGGGCTAATGGCGGAAGCAGCACAGGAACCACCGGTGCCACTACCTCCGGCACTACCGGAGCCACGACTTCAGGCACTACCGGAGCGACCCGGACACGACCTCGGTCACCACCGGAACGACCACCGGAGCCACGACCTCGGTCACCACCGGAACGACCACCGGAGCCACGACCTCGGTCACCACCGGAACGACCACCGGAGCCACGACCTCGGTCACCACCGGAACGACCACCGGAGCCACGACCTCGGTCACCACCGGAGCCACCACTTCGGTCACCACCGGAACGACCACCGGAGCCACGACCTCGGTCACCACCGGAACGACCACCGGAGCCACGACCTCGGTCACCACCGGAACGACCACCGGAGCCACGACCTCGGTCACCACCGGAACGACCACCGGAGCCACGACCTCGGTCACCACCGGAACGACCACCGGAGCCACGACCTCTGTCACCACAGGAACGACAACCGGAGCGACGACCTCGGTCACCACCGGAGCCACCACTTCGGTGACCACCGGAACGACTACCGGAGCCACGACCTCGGTCACCACCGGAACGACGACCGGAGCGACGACCTCGGTCACCACCGGAGCCACCACTTCGGTCACCACCGGAACGACTACCGGAGCCACGATCTCGGTCACCACCGGAACGACGACCGGAGCGACGACCTCGGTCACCACCGGAGCGACAACTTCGTTCCCGACTGCCCCCGACAGTTCCGTTGCGGTATTTTGGACAAGCCCGGATGCGATGGTCAGCTCGCTCGATGACACAGCGAGGCTTCCGCTCCCCAAAGTGCTTGCGTAGCCGACCGATTCATCGATTTGGAGGTTCGCATTGATTAACAACTGCGGCGGCACTTCGCGCGCGAGGCCCGAGGTGAGGACCGCGATCGGGGTCATCAAGGCCTGCGAGCTTTCGCCAATCTTGTAGACCGTTTCGTTTTCGTGGGCATTCGGCGTTATGGCGCTTTCGGAGCTGGCTTCGACAAGGTCGGCCGGTCGGCCGCGATTGATGAACACGGTCTCAGATTTCTGGACCAACCGGCTCATGCCGCCATCGGCCGCGATAACTTCCACCACGCCATCGGTGACCTGGACCGCATTGCGATCCGGTCCCACGATAACGGTGAAGCTGGTGCCCTTGACGACCGCGGCGAGCATAGGAGCGTCCACCCGAAAGTGCGGAACGCCCGTGTGCCGCACATTATATAGCAACGTCCCGACTTCCTGTATCAGCCGCGTGAAACCGCTGGATCCTTCATCCTGCGGGATAAGCAGACGGCTGCTCGGTGCGACCACGATATAGTCGCCGGCGCGCGTAAGGACGACCCGGCCATCAGTGGCCGTGACGATCGTATCGCCACCCTGCAGCTTCGTGCTGGTTGACACCGCGGCAGGCTGCAGCCCACTCCTCAGCACCTGAACCGAGCCACTCTTTTGACTGACGATCCAGCTCCGCACCGCTCCGTCTGCCGCAAAGGCCGGTTGGGCTAAGAGGATGAATATCGCGCTGATAATGATGGATAGGCGCTGCATGATCGGGGTTCCTGAGCTTCGAACGTCGAATCATTCCCAAACGAAAATCCGATTCTGGTCCTTGGACATTCGGATTTTGGGCGAAGAACGCGAAGGAAAGCTCACGGAAAATGGTTCAGATCGCCCTACCCTTTGGTTTCCACTTTATTAACCATGCAAGGTCTAGAGATTCCGACGTTGACGTTATGCGACGTAAGGACGGCATTTCTTGAAAAACCGCGTGGTTCACGTCCCTTTGGCCTTGGCCCTGACCGGCTTTTTCAGCGTTTTCCCGGCAGCTGCGCAGGACTTCAGCGACCCTGGTTCGCTCGAGCGCACCGTCCCCACTCAGACAGTTGAAACCCCGACCGGGCAGCCGATCGTCGACATCCCCAATTCGGTGCGGAACGATGGCTTGCCCGTTACCTCGACCTTCGTGCTTGGCGCGGTGATCATTGAAGGAAGCACCGTCTTCGCTTCTGAAACCCTGGCGGAGGATTTCGAACCCTTTTTGGCAAGCCAGGTTGGTAACTCTGAACTCATGGCGATCGCCGATCGCATTACCCAAAGATACCGCACGGCGGGCTACCCCTTTTCTTACGCCATGGTGCCCGAACAGGAAATCAGATCGGGGATCGTCCGGATCAAGGTGATTGAGGGCTACGTGGGAGAGGTAAAGTTCGAAGGAGCCGGTCGCAGCACGCGCGCCCTTACGGCGCTTGCTAAGCCCATCCTGAAGGAGCGCCCGCTGCGGGGAACATCGCTGGAACGCTTGGTCGGGTTGATCAGGGACGTCCCGGGAGTGGCCGTTACTGACATTCAGATCACACGTTCGGATGTGGACCCCGCGCGGGCGACTATGACAGTCCTGGCGACAAACGATGAAGTCCATGGGTTGGTCTATCTGGACAATCGAGGGACTGTCCGGGGCGCTCGTACGCGGCTCTATTCCACCGTTTCGCTCTCATCGTGGCTCGCGTCCGGCGACAGGGTCAAGGCAGACTTTTTCGCGGTTCCCGGCAACGACTCTCACTTGCTTTATGGACAGCTGGACGCCTCGGCGCCGGTCGCCGCCAACGGCGTGCGGATTGGGACGACAGTATCCCTGAGCGACTATCGCCAGATCGTGTCGGACCAGCGTTATACAGGTGAATCCCGGGGCCTGGCTGCCTACGTCACATATCCAATCTGGCGCGGGCGGACTAAATTCGTGCTCGGCAGTCTTTCCTTTAATGCTTGGCAAAGCGACGCCGATCTCGGCGGACTGCCGACGCTCCGCGACCGGCTTCAGGTCGCGCGAGTGAGCGTACAGATGAAAAGCTGGGAAACGCGGACAGTCGATGCTCTTTTCACGGTATCGAAGGGTCTGGATCTTGGCGGTGCGACCGGCCTTGCGGATCCGCTGGCGTCTCGCACCGGCGCAATACCAGGTTTTACCAAGTTGAATTTCGACGTGAAGGTTGTGCAACCGCTGGATGAGCGCATGACGCTGCGCATGGGCGCTTCTGGACAATACTCGAGCGACCCAGTGCTTTCGGTCGAGGAATTCGCTCTGGGAGGGGCGCGCTTTGGTCGGGCATTCGACTACAATACCCTTACCGGAGATCATGGCATCGGCGGCGCAGCGGAATTGGGTTACCGCGTCGGGGATCTGAGCGGCGGCTTGCGACAGCTGGAACTCTTCGGCTCGTTCGACGGAGGAGCGGTCTTCCGTATCACCCCTGGTTCTGGCCGTTCGCAAAGCGACGAACTTGTCGGTGTGAGCGCGGGCTGGCGCTTGCTCATGCTCGGCCTTGCCTCATCCATCGAGTTGGGCGTTCCGCTAAGCGGACCGATTGAGCAACAGGGAGTTCGAGGGTTCTTCTCGCTCTCTAAGCAATTCAAGTGATTATAACGCGTAGGTGGACATGGCTGCTGGGGAAAGTGGAAGGCAGGGCAAGCTCCGTCGCCAACCGCTCGCGAGGCAAAGCCAGCTTCCCCCAGAGTTGCTGAGCACTGGAGGTGGCACCCCGGATAATGCCTTCTGCGGTCGCAGATTGCGGATCGAAAGCGGCAATCAAGCAGCTTTGCTTATCTTAGGCGATGAGGCAGTTTCATCCCGCCCGACACGCGGAATGCGATATCGATCTTACGTGATCTGCTTTGCAGCACTGGTCATCGCCTTCATGGTGAATAAACTTCGAAAATTGCGATTGTTTGCGAACCACCGAGAAGCAGTCGTTCCGACCGGAGGGGGAACTAAATCTGCTTTGCGCCCCGCCTGATTATACTTGCATCGCGCGCAGACAACTGAATGAAGCGCAGTCAAACCGAAAGCCTAACGACAGTTTCGCGACCCCATTGCATCCGCTTAGAACGTCGATGGACGAGAGCCACATCGAATATTTATAACGCTGGATAGCTCATTGGCCTTCCCTCCCCTCGGAGGGCTGGCGTGCGCCAATCGAGGTCGAACTTCGGGCGATCCGCCACACCGTGTTGGAAACATCGTCCGCTACGAACAGCGCGCGGCGGTTCGAATCGTAAGCCACCCCGACAGGGCGGCCGCGCGCATGACCGTCTTTCAGGAAGCCGGTGACGAGATCGATCGGGTCGCCCGCCGGACGCCCGTTCCTGAACGGCACGAACACGACCCGGTAGCCCGAGGGGTCTGCCCGGTTCCAGCTACCGTGCTGCCCGACGAACGCACCTTCGCTAAAGATGCCGCCAAGGCCGCCGCCGGTCGCAAAATCGAGGCCGAGCGCGGCGACGTGCGATCCGAGTGCGTAATCGGGCGCGATGGCCTTAATCACCAGATCGGGCCGCTGGGGGCGGATGCGCGGATCGATATGCTGGCCGTAGTAACTATAGGGCCAGCCGTAAAATGCACCTTCGCGAACGGATGTGAGATAGTCGGGCACGAGTTGCGGCCCCAGTTCGTCGCGTTCGTTGACCACCGTCCAGAGCTCGCTGGTCCAAGGATTGATCGCCATCGCAGTCGGATTTCGAAGCCCCGACGCGAAAATGCGGCTTGCTCCCGTCGCGCGATCGATTTCCCAGATGACCGCACGGTCCTCCTCCACGGCCATGCCGCGTTCGCCGATATTGCTGTTGGAGCCGATACCGACATAGAGCTTCGAACCGTCGGGGCTGGCGGTCATCGCCTTGGTCCAGTGGTGGTTGATGGCGGCAGGCAGCTTGGTGACTTCGCTGCCCGACCCGACGATGCTGGTAGCCCCTTCGCTATATGGGAAGCCGACGAGATTGCCCTGATTGGCGACGTAAAGAGTGCCGCCAACCAGTGCGAGGCCGTAGGGCGCGTCGAGCCCGTCAATGAAAGTCGTCTGAAGATCGGTCCGGCCATCGCCGTCGCGATCGCGCAACAAGGTGATGCGGTCGCCGCCCTTGACCGTGCTCTTGCCGCGCTTTTTAATCATCCCCGCGATCACGTCCTTGGGGCGAACCTTGGGTGCGTGGCCGCCAGCCCCCTCGGCAACGAGAATGTCGCCGTTGGGCAATACGAGAAGCTGTCGGGGGATCTTGAGGTCTTTTGCGATCGCCGTGACGGTGTAGCCTTTGGGAACGGTCGGCAGGTCACCGTCCCACCCGGCAGGCGTTGGAATTTTCATGGCCGGAACCATGGCGTCATTCTGTTTGGGCAAGGCGGGACGCGACCCGGTCTGGTCGAGTTCCGGATCGCTTTCCCCTTGGCAAGCGCCGAGTATCAAAACCAGCGGTAGCGCAAAGCTCGCGAACCGGATCATGGAGTCTTCTCCAGTTTAATTGTGCTGCCATAGGCGATGAAAGCCGCGAAGAAGGCCAGCAGGGTGCAGAGGATCGACAGGACAAGGCCTAGCGTGCCAACCGAGTGCCAGCCGTCGCGTGCATGGTGGAACGCGTTGATCACCCCCGCGACGAACATTGCCGCCACGACAGCGAGATAAAGCAAGCCGCGGCCCCGGGCATGCCGCGCCCTGCCGAGAAAGAGTCCGAGGATTGCCCAGGCAAGGACCAGACCGGAAAAAAAATCGGCGCCGGCGATCAGCCAGGACGAAAAGTTCGTCCACTGGATCACTGCTGTGTTGAGATAAGCTATGTCGGAGAGGAGCGCGCTCGGATAAAGGGCGACCGGGAACGCTAGCAGGATAGCGTGTATCGGGTTGGCAAAGGGCCACGTTCGAATGACGGCTTGATCCATGGCTACGTCCTCAGGCTACGGGTTCCATTTTTCAACCAACGAGTGCGGGGAAAGTGCCGAACACGATAGCCGCCAGCGCCAACCAAAGCGCGCCGAGTGCCAGAGGCGCGCGAGGCTTGGTGAGGCTCCACGCACGGACTGCCAACGCTGCCGCAGCAACTATAAGAGCCACAATCGCAATGAGGCGAGCCACCAGGCTTCCCGGGAAGATCAGCACGCCGGCATAGCTGGCGATGAAATGCGCGCCCCAGACGGCAAATGCGAATATGATTGTCCGATAGATTGCGGGATGCGAAATCGGATCGCTCCGCTCAACCACCGGGGAAAATCCTCGGCATCAGGGTGAAGACCATCCCTTGTAAAGCGCAAAACCCGATGAATCGTGCGACGATGTCCATGGTGATGTTGGTCGGCGTGGTCATGATGCCGCGTGCTTCGCGCATGGCGAGGTAGATCGCCATTATGACGGCAACGGCCACCACCTGTCCCTGCAATAAGGCAAGCATGAAGACGGTTGCCCCCATCCCGTTCGCCGTTGGTAAGAGGCCAGTCGCGATCCAGCCGGTCACATCGAGCCACAGCGCGCCAGTCAGCAATGCGGCGGCCACCGCCTCCAGCATCCAGGGAAGATCTTCTGCCAGCCGGCCCTTCCTGGTGGCAAGCACACGCCGCCCGCCCCAGGCGGCGGCCAGCGCAACCGCTTCGATTGTCGCGATGATTGCAGTCTCTCCCAGCGGCGGAGGCGCGCTCCACGCCTGCGGGTTGGTTCCATAGAGGTACAGGTAGGCGAAGATCGCCATGAAGCCGATCATGCCGACGACCACGAGCAATATGTTGAGCGCCCACCAGCCGTGACCCTTCGGCCCGGTAATGGCGATCGGCACTTCGATCCCACCCCCGATGTCGGCACTTTCCTGCTTGATCGGTCGGTCGGTCTCCCACAGCCACCGCAGCGTGCTGACCACCGCCACCAGCCCACAAAAGATCGCGAACGGATAGGCCTGGACGGTCAACGACAGGAAGAATCCGGCAGTGAACACGGCGGCGGAGAGCGGCCACGCGGAGGGGCCGGGCATCAATTGCAGGTACTGCGGTTCGGCCAAGATTGGCGACGTGATCAGCGTTTCGCGCCGCCCGGTCGCGGAGTTGGGCAGAAAATAACGCCCTTCTTCGACCTCGCGCGCCAGCTCGGGGCGATCCCAAAGCGGCTCGCGCGAGGTGACGATTGGTATCGACCGGTTCGAATACAGGCCGGTCGGCAGCCATTCGAGCGTCCCGCCGCCATAGATGTTGCCCACGCCCTTTTCGACGGTGAAGCGGAACTGGCGCACGCAATCGAGAACAAACAGAACAACCCCCGCGGCAATCACGAACGCACCCACCGTCGAGATCAAATTGAGCAGGTCGAGATCTCGTCCGGGGAGGTATGTGTACACCCGGCGGGGCATCCCCATCAGCCCCGTCAGGTGCATCGGCAGGAACGTGATGTGCAGGCCGGCGAACATCAGGCCGAAAACCCACTTTCCGACCTTTTCCGACAGGGCCCGGCTGCTGGTCATGCCATGCCATTGATAGAACGCGGCAAACATGGGGAAGACCATGCCCCCCATCAAAACGTAGTGGAGGTGCGCCACGATGAAGTAGGTGTCGTGGGCCTGCCAGTCGAATGGGACCATGCCGACCATCACTCCGGTCAGGCCACCCATCGTGAAGACGAGCACGCTGCCCACAACGAACAGCGAAGGCGTGTTCCAGCGGATCTTTCCGCTGGCCAGCGTGGCGATCCAGCAGAACACCTGGATGCCGGCGGGCAGGCTTACCGCCATGCTCGCTGCCGAAAAATAACCGGCCGACAAGCGTGGCATGTCGGTGGCGAACATATGGTGCGCCCATACGCCGAAACTGATGAAGCCGGTCGCCACCAATGCCAGCACGTTGAGTCGGTAGCCGACCAGCTCGGTTCGCGCCGCGACCGTCACCATCATCGACATCAAGCCTGCGGCAGGGATGAAGATGATGTAGACTTCCGGATGTCCGAAGAACCAGAACAGGTGCTGCCACAGCATCGGGTCGCCGCCGCGGGTTGCATCGAAGAACGGCCAGTTGAACGCGCGCTCGATTTCCAACAGCATCGTGCACAGGATGACGCTGGGGAATGCGACCACGATCATCACTGCGAATACAAGCATGGCCCAGGCGAACATCGGCATCCGGTCCAATGTCATCCCGGGTGCCCGGGTGCGCATGACGCCGACGATGATCTCGATCGCACCGGCGATCGCGGAAATCTCGATGAAGCCGATTCCCAGAAGCCAGAAGTCCGTGTTGATTCCGGGGCTGAAAGCGATCGAGGTCAGCGGCGGATACATGAACCAGCCGCCATCGGGCGCAAGCCCGACGAACAGCGACAGGAAGAACATCGTGCCGCCGACGAAATAAGCCCAGAAGGCATAGGCGGAAAGGCGCGGAAACGGCAGGTCGCGCGCCGCCAGCATCTGGGGCAGCAGCATGATCCCGATGGCTTCGACCATCGGCACCGCGAACAGGAACATCATCACCGTGCCGTGCATGGTGAAGAACTGGTTATATGTATCGACGCCGAGAAAAACCTGCATCGGCGCGGCAAGCTGGATCCGCATGCCGAGTGCGAGGATCCCCGCGGCGAGGAAGAATCCGAAGGCGGTGACGACGTACCAGAAGCCGACGTAGTTGTTGTTGACCGCGGTCAGGCGCCGCCAGCCTGTCGGAGCGCGCCAGATTTTGCGTAGCTCGTCAACTTCGCTTGTCGGTCGCTTCTCGGTGGGAAAGCGGTCGTAGAGCGTGTGGTCGAACCCGGTTTCGGAGTTCATTTCTGAAGTTCCAAAAACGCGGCGATATGGCCGAGCTCGTCGGCTGAGAGCATGTCGTAGCTCGGCATGCGGTTGCCGGGCTTGATCGACTGACTATCGCCGATCCAGCCGATCAGCGTGCCGCGGTGGTTCGGCAGAATACCCGCGCCGAGCGTACGGCGAGATGCGACGTGGGTAAGATCGGGCCCGGCCAGACCGTTTGCTTGCGATCCGGCCACGCGGTGGCACGCACCGCAGCCGCTGTCGAGGAACAGGGCGTAGCCCTGCCGCGGATCATATCCTGGAAGACTTTCGGCGGAAACGGGATAGCCGCTGGCGTCACCGGGGTAAGTACGTGTGCCTTCCGGCGCTTCGGCTTTTCGTGCGAAGGCTCCTCCGAGCCGCTTTCGCCGATCGCGCAGCCACCGCTGCCACGCGGCTCGCTCGTGCGCCACTGCCACAAAGCCCATCAAGGCGTGCTGGCCGCCGCAGTATTCGGCGCACACCCCCCCAAACACGCCCGCGCGATCGGCCTTGATGCGCAGGAGCGTTCTCCGTCCGGGGATCATGTCCTTCTTCCCTGACAGGTGTGGCACCCAGAAGCTGTGTATGACGTCAGCCGACTCGAGTTCGAGTACGACGGGTTGGCCGACGGGAATGTGGATCTCGTTGGCGTCTTCCATTACCACCGCGCCGGCAGGGTCGAGATACTGGACGCGAAACCACCACATTTCGCCGGTGACTCTGATACGCATCTCGTCACCGCGGATCGGATGGGTGAGACTGGCGGTCAATGTAAGGCCCCAGACTAGGAGCACGGAAAGGACCACCCCCGGAAAGGCAACGCCGCCGAGCCAGATCGCCCGCTCGCCGCCAAGCTTCGATTTCCATGCCGGTGGACCCTTAACCGCGATCCACAGCGCCGCGACGACGATCGCGGTCACGATCGCACCCAGGGCGAACAGAGACCAGGCCAGCGTCGCCACCTTATCCGAATAGGGCCCCGCCGGGTCGAGCACGGGCGGCGGCCATCCCCACAAGGATTCAATCATGATCGAGCCCGTAGAGATAGGCGGCTATGTCGCGCGCTTCGGTCGCTGTAACCGGCATCGCCGGCATTGTTGAGCCGGGCTTGGTCGCCGGAGCATTGCGCACGAACGCGGCGAGGATGTCGGGCCGGTTGGGCAATTCGCCCGCAATCAGCCCAACATCGTCGAACCCTTCGAGCGACGGCCCCAACCGACCGGCCGGCCAATCTAGACCGGGAATTTCGTGGCAGGATCCGCATCCCACTCTCTGGATCGTGGCGAAGCCCCGCTGCGCCGCTTCGCTGGCCGGTTCTCGCCGTGTCTGAATTGGATCATCGCATCCCGCGAGGACGACCGCCGCCGTGAGGGCCAGATGTCTTGTGTGCCTGGCCAAGTTCTCTTCCCCGAACCAATCATCCCTGCTGAAAATGGAACCGGATAACGACCCGCTTCGTTCCCGCGAGTGATGGCGCTGCGCCCAATTCTCTTCAAACCCCTCTCCGCGACGATCGGTTTGGCGCTTTCCGCGTGCAATCCAGCCATGGTCGACGAACCATTCGACGATTCCGGCGAACTGATTGCCTTGTCCGGGGGCGCCGCTGGGCCGGAAGCGGCGTGTCACACATGTCATGGACTTGACGGCGCGGGCGACGGCTCGCTGGCTCCGCGTATCGCGGGATTGGATGCGGGCTATCTCGTTCGGCAGCTGAATTTCTTTGCCGATGGCCAGCGCTCGCATCCGCAGATGAGTTGGCTTGCCCGCCGGTTCGATACGCCCGCGCGAGCCGCAGTGGCGGCCTACTATGCCGCGATGCCGGCTCCCCCCGCCAATGGCGGTAGGGCAAGCTGCGTGCCGGCAAATGCCGCGGCGATCTACCATCGGGGCGTGCCCGGCCGCGGCCTCGCTTCGTGCGCCTCATGCCATGCTGACGACGCCACCGGGGCCGGTGCGGGCAATCCTCCACTCGTGGGCCAGAGCAGCGTGTACATCGCTCGGCAACTGCGCGATTGGCGCGAAGGCAAGCGATACGGCGATCCGTTGGGCGTCATGCACAAAGCGGCAAGCGGTCTTCGCAAGGAGGAAATCATCCCACTCGCGGCGTATATCGCCGATGGTCCGGCGCTGTCTCGTCGTCCTGAATCTCGGGCAGAATGCCCGTGACCACGTCGTCCCGGTCCCAGAAGTGATGCTTGAGAGCGGCCCCGACATGCAACGGTACCAGCAGTGCCAAGCCGACGACTCCCCACAGGTGTAGTGATTTTGCCCACTCGAGAACTTCGTACTGCCAAGCGCGCGACAACGAATGGAACGGCATCGGCGGAACCGCGATCAGACCGCCGATCCGCAGCGGTTCAACCGGTTGGATAGCCGACCACATCGCCCACCCGCTGAGCGGCAGTAGCGCGAACAGTGTGTAGAACAGCACGTGCGTTATGTGTGCCGCGGCGCTTTCCCAGCCCGGTGCATCGGCGTCGTTATCCGGGTCGGGGATAAACAGGCGCCATGCGAAGCGGAGGATGGCGAGGAGCAGGATCGTCAGACCCAGTTCGCTGTGAAGTTCGTAAGTCGCTAGCTTGCCTCCGCCTACGAGGTCGCGCGACATCGTCCATCCCAGCATGAGCTGGAATATTACGAGACCCGCCATGATCCAGTGGAACCACACGCCGACTGGCGAATATTTGCCAGCCCGGGTGTAGTTGAGCGCCCACTGCCGGACGAGGCGATGGAGCTTCATACCCGGGCGCGCGTCCCGAGCGTGCGGTAGAGGATCGCCAACGCCGCAAGCAGGTAGACGAGGCTCCCCGGGGCCCACATCAGCAATCCCGCGATCTGCTGATCCTCGATCGGTGTGAGACCCCAGTCCTGCACGGTAAACCAGTGCGGTGCGTAGAACGCGCGATGGGCGAACGTCAGTAGCGCACCCAGGATGCCCATCGCCACCATCATCGCGAAAAGTGCGATCGGTGCAAGCAGGCCGGTCGCGCGTACGACTTTGACCAGCCAGCAAATCGCAGTTCCGGTGATAGACACTTGCATCAACCAGAACGCCAAGTCGCTGCTCATCGCGACCTCGTACAGTGCAGGGGCGTGCCACAACCAGAAGGTGAGCGCGTGGATCGCCGTCCAGAGCGGCAGGCTCCCCGCAACATCGCGCTTCTCGAGACGCAGGGCGGCCACGATCAGGGGCGCCAGCACTACGGCCAGGATAATGTCGTGCACGATGCGGATCGTGAACATCGCCGAGCCGAGCGCGCAGAACGGAGTGATAAACAGGAAAACCAGCGTGCCGATGGCAAACCGTGCGGGGCCTGCGCGCACGTTGCGTCGGCGAATTGCAGTACCTGCGGCCAAACCGAGAAGGGCGAGCATTAGAATTGGATCGAAATTCCACGCCGAAAACCATTCGCCTGGATCAGGCGAAGGTCCGCAATAGGGTATCCATCGGTTCAAGACATAATCCCGCCTGTACGTTTTACCAAACCGCCGCACCGCTTTGCGTTCCCGGTTCGCGGGCGCTGCTGTAAATGGGCCCGGGCTACAGGATACTGCCGGGCGAGCGTCAGCTAGTGCCCGACGAGCCAGTGCGAATTTGTGGGACATAGGCGAGCCCGGTTAGCTTGCGACGAATAGCACGCTCGCACTGCGAGTTGACATTTCGCCCGACTTGTCAAAAGTTTCGCTCGTGAATGGCATATACCGCCGGGGGGGCCGGTGATCTCTTACATGGTGCGTTGGATTGCGACGCTGGTGCTGGCCTTCTCGGCGGGCAGCTTAATGGCTGCAGTGCCGACAGTTTCGCTGACGCCGGGGCAGAGCATCTCGTCGCTCCGCGATGCGGTTCGGTACACGACCGTCGCCCCTGAAACGGTGCCTGGCGTGAGGGCACTGGCGAACTTGCAGCCAGTCCGGCACAGCTCGACCCAATTCGGACAGTCGGGGGACACAATTCTCGGCGTGCTGCGATTTAAGAACGCGGGCGAGCAGGCAGGCACCTGGATTTTCTCGACCGGGCGCGGCACCGTAGACCAGTTCGAGCTCTACCGGGTGACCCCCGAGGGGCTCGATGCACGGTTCGATTACGCTGACGCCGCGCAGCTCGGCCACGCGCTCGACAGCTACCAAGCGATCGCCACCGAGGTGAACCTCGCTCCGGGAGAGACGGTTACTTACCTGTTTAAGTTCCAGGACCGCGCATCGTCATGGATGCCGCTATCGATCCAGTCTTACGCCGATTTCTTCCGCGCGCGACGCGCCAACATCGCGCTGATCGCCGGGGTTGTAACGGGTAGCATCATCCTGCTGCTACTCAACGGGCTGGTATTCGCGGTGACCGGGCGGCGCGAGTTCATGTGGCTCGGCGCCGCCGAGCTGGCGTTCGCAGCCAACACCTTCAACGCCGAAGGCTATTCGACAATCTTCTTCCTTTATCCCTGGCCCGAGGCGGCCGGGATGCTAGGCCAGATCCTGCGCACGCTGTTCGCACTGCTGATGATGCAGTTCGGCCGCGCGATGCTCGACACCCGCCACACATTGCTGCGGTTCGACCGGTTCCTGCGCGCAATGGTCTGGTTCGGGGTGGCGCTGCTTGCCGTGGCACTGGTCGCGATAGTGATCGGGGGCATCCCGGTCATGGTACTCCACGGCCTCGGCTGGCTCTACGTCGTCGGGGGAGCGCTGGTTATGCCAATTGTCGGTTGGTTCGGGATCCGCCGCGGCCGCATTTACTGGCCGCTGTTCATCGCCTGGGTCAGCATGGCAATCTACATTGCCTATTCGGCGGTGGCAATTTCGGGCCTCGTCCCGCAGCTGACGGTCAACTGGCACTGGGTCGGGCCGATTGGGTTGTTCGAATGCATGATGGCCACTCTGACCCTCGTGCTGCACTTGCGCGAGCTCTACACCGACCGCGTCACCGCCGAGCGCGAAACCCGCGCCGCGCTGCTCGGCAAACTAGCGCTGAGCGAAGAGACCGCGCGGCTGGCCGACGACCGCGCCCGTGCTCTGGCCGACGTGCGCGCGCGCGACCGTCTGCTCGAAGGCTCGGCGCACGACACCCGCCACGTGCTCCACGCGCTCAATAGTGCGGTCCACTTCAGCAAGGCGGCAGGAGGCGTGGACCCGCCGCCGGCCGATCTCATCGCCCTGCTGGAGGCATCGGCGCATCACTTGGAGGACATCATCGCCTCCAGCGTATCGATCGGCAATCGCGACGGACGCTTCCTGGCCTTGAGTGTCAGCGATCCGGACTCGACGATCAAGGGACTGGCGGACATCTACGCCCCGATCGCGCAGCGGGACCGGATCGTGCTGACGGTCGAAAGCAGCTGCGCGGGCAAAGCGATCGTCGACGAAGCGCTCTATGCGCGGTTGATCTCCAACCTGCTCAACAACGCGATCAAGTTCACCGATGCCGGAACGGTCGCGCTCGAATGCACCGGCGAGGAAGGGCTGCTGCGGCTCACCGTGCGCGACACCGGGCCGGGCATGCCTGCGGAGCTGGCGGCCTGGCTCAACGAGCACGCCGGCGACACTCTCGCTCCCGACCTCGCGATGCGGGTCGGTACCGGGTGGCGGGCTATCCGCGAGATCGTCGCGCTTATGCAGGGCAGCTACGTGGTCGACACCGACGCCTCGGGTACCTCGGTGACGGTGGTACTGCCCAATCCGGCGCTCGACGGAGTCCATGATCTATCGCTCGACGAATTTGCCGCTGCCGAGCGGGGTCTGCGGCTGTGCGATATCGGCGAGCTGCAGCGCACTGCGGGCGTGGCCCCCGGAAGGGTGACGGTGGTCGTCGCCGACGACGCCCGGGCCGAGACACGGGTGGCGAGCGCGGCGCAATCGCAACTGCTGCTGGTCCGGCCGCTGTGCCGCGAAATGCTCGACCACCCTTACGTCAGGGGGCTGGCCAATATTCCTGCGGTGCGCGCTTTTTCCACTACCTGACGGCTGTTTTCCGCGTCGAGCTTGCGGCGGATCTCGGCAAGGTGGAACGATACGGTCGGTGCGGTGATCGACAGGCGATAGCCGATTTCTTTGTTGCTGCATCCGCTCGACAGCAATTGCAGAATCGCCTGCTGCCGCTCGGACAGCGCCACCGGCGGCGCGGCGGCGCGCGCGAGTAACTCGGCGGCGCATCGCGAAACGAATCTGTCGCCGTTGGATACCGCGCGCAGGGCCTGGTGCGCCTCCTCGATCGGATCGCCCTTGCACACCAGTCCGCGCGCGCCGAGGTCGACCGCTCGGCGCAGCATCGCGGGCCGCGTAACGCCGGTCAACACCACCACGTCGCCGATCCCGCGCGCGACAATCTCGCCGAGCGCCGCGAGGCCATCGATGTCGGGAAGCTCGAGGTCGAGCAAGATCAACGGGCGTTCGCTCAGCGCGGCGAAATCGATCCCCTCGCGTGCGGTGCTGAAGCAACCGGCGAGGCAAAACTCGTTGCTTTGCGAGAGCAGCAGTCGGATTCCCGAATGCGCCAGCTCGTGATCGTCGATGACGATGATCGGCCGCATGCTTTGTACGTCCAGCCCCCCCAAAGAACGACAGATAGGCGCGCGGCGGCGTTGCCTCCACCTAAAGTTTGTTGGGGTATCGGCGCCCCAGCCATCGCCATACCTTGCAACTCGCGACCCGACGAGACTGGTGGGATCCAGTCGGGGGTCGGTCGCGAACAGGGGGTTACCGATGCGAAAGACCGTTTTCGCGCGCGCCGTTTCGGGTGCGTGTCTCGCCGCGCTGGCCACTCACGGGTGGGCCGCGACGCCCAACCAAGAACGAAATATCACCGCAATCCCGGCGATCCCCGGCGAGAGCTACCTGATCGAACTTGATCCGGCGCAGGGCTACGTTGCCAATTCGAAGACCGGCGCAAAGCACGCCGCGCAGTCGTTCGCCTTCGACCTGATGGAGAAGGAGAACGTCGTCTGTCGTTACACCACCGACATCGACCTGATGCAAATGGGCGAGCTTGAGCAGGCCGATCGCGTCAAGGGTCCGCGACCCGGATGGAAACCGCTTGGCGGCTGGGCCGGCAAGGCCGGGCCCAAGGTCCAGCCGTGCGGGTTCGGGACCGGCGTTTCCAAGGCCGGCAAGCACGAATTGACCTTCTACGCACAGAAGCCCGACGTCGCGGGCAAGGTGCGGGTCTATTTCTACAACGCGCTCGAAGCGCCCGACGACGAAATGATCAAGTCGCTGATAGCCAACGCCAAGCCGGCCAGGGCAGCCGATCTGGCGGGCAAGCCGGCGATGTCGCGCGGTCGGCCCATCTTTGCCGCCGAACTGCCTGCGGGGGGCCGCGAATGGGTCGATGCCAAGCCGGTGGCGCTGCGCCCGTTCTATTCGGCGCTGCTGCGCGACGGCGAGTACAACGCGGTCGGCAACTTCGCCAAGCTGGGGGTCGCTGCAATCGCAAGCAGCGACTACGGTACCGCCAAGTGGGCGCTCGACCAGGCGCTCGACCGGATCGAGGCGATCTACGCCAACGACGAAGCTGCGAAGGCGGCGCGAAGCAAGTTCACTCTCGAAAGCATAAAGGACTTCAAGGGCGACCCCTACGAGCGGGCGATGGCCTATTATTACCGCGGGCTGCTGTTTCTGCGGGAAGGCGACTACGGCAATGCGCGCGCCAGCTTTGTGTCTGCCGAGTACCAGGACACAGTGTCCGAAAGCGAGGAGTTCCAATCAGACTTCGCGCTTATGAACTATCTCGCGGGATGGTCCGCGAAGTGCATGGGCAACGAGGCCCTGGCCAGCGATTCCTTCGCCGCCGCGGCAAAGATCGATGCCAAGCTCGCTGCGCCGGCTCCGAAGGCTAAAACGTTGGTAATCGCCGAAACCGGACAGGGTCCGGTGAAGCTGCGCCGCGGCAAGGGCGCGCAACTCGTCACCCTCGCGCCATCAGTGGACTACGCGCCGGCCAACGCGCCCGCTCCGACCGTGACCAACGCCTCGCTCGCCCGCGCCGGCGACATGACCTTCCAGGCGACGACCCGCGGAGGACGGGCATTCGACGGCATCATGGATGGCAAGGTCGCCTACAAAGACACGATGAAAACGGTCAGCGATGTCGCCTCGCTGGCCTCAGGCATGCTGGCGGATAAAATACCCGGGCTGGGTATGCTGAGCATGTTCGGCAGTCTCGGAGCTGGCGCTCTGGCAGATGCCACCAAGACTCAAGGCGACGTTCGCTACTGGGACAGCCTGCCCGACGCGGTGTACGTGACCGCAATTCCTGCTGCAGGAGCGGTGCCGAGCTTCGGCGCAGGGACTCCGGCCGCAACGATGACGGAAACCGGCAAGCAGGCCTGCAGATTGGCCTGGGCGACCGATCGTTCAGCGGCGGCAGCCAAAGCCGGCATTCCGGGGACGCCAAAGTTCGCTCCCGAATGGCGCGCCAAGAAGCCCGAGGCGGCCAAGCGCGACGCCGACTTCCGCGCCGCCCTGCTCGCGGGGACGATCTGACATGAGCGCCCTTCCCCGACGGAGACACATCATGCGCAACACGTTCACCCGCAAGCTTATCGGCTGCGCCGTGACGGTGGCGTTCGTCACGGGCCTGGCAATCACGCCGGCTCAGGCGCAGAAGCGCGGCAAGTCGCGCGATCTCGACGCCGGCATGGCCGGGCCGGTGCAAGGCGTCGGAATAGAAAGCCGGGACTTGCTGTCGATGGCCGACCAGATGGTGCGCGACATCTTGACCCAGCCCGTGATTGCCGCGCGCACCACTGCGCCGCGGGTGATCGTCGACAGTCGCTATTTCACCAATGAAAGCTCTCAACGGATCAACGCCAACCTGATCACCGATCGCCTGCGCACCAGCCTCAACCGCGCGAGCGACGGGCGGATGGTGTTTATCGCCCGACAGAACGCGGCGATGATTGAGGAAGAGCGCGCACTTAAGCGCGAAGGCGTCACCGACAGCGGCACCGCGGGCATGACCCAGGCGCAGTTCGGTGGCGACTTCCGGCTGACGGGCAACATCGCGTCGCAGGATGCGCGCAACTCGCGCACCGGCACAATACAGCGCTTCACGCAGATCACGTTCGAACTCGTCGATCTGGAGAGTGGCGCGATCGTCTGGTCGAACGGCTACGACATCTCGCGCGCTGCCACCGACGACGTCGTCTACCGCTAGCAGGAGGGAAAGCACCCATGAAAACCTTTATCCGTAACGCCGCCGTTCTTGTAATCGCGCTCGGCCTCGCCGCCTGCGCCACCATGGGCGAAACGATGGCGCTCGATCCTGAGGCGCAGGTACCCGAGGCTGGGGAAAACGTTCAGTGAGCCGGCTTAAACTCGGCAGTGCAGGGGGCGCTGGCGCCTGCATAGCCGCCGCCTTGACGCTCGCGTTCCCCGTAAGCGATGCAGCGGCGCGCGAGAATCAGGTGCTCAAGTGCAAGACCGGTAAGGCGCGCAAGGCGCCGGCCTATGCCGGGGCGGCGCTCGTCGCCAACGTGACCAAGTCCATGACGCCGATCGATCTCAACGCGGTCCAGTTCACTGACAAGGGCTTGACCCGCGAGATGGTGATCGAAGGGCTATTTGCGCGCCGCACAGAAACCGACACGGTCGAGGTCAGCGCGCGCTTCGTCAACTGCACCGGCGGTCCGCTGACAATCCGCGCCCGCTCGAGCTTCATGGACGACGTGCAATACCCAGTTGAACCGGCTTCCGCCTGGCAGCGGGTTATCATCCAGCCCTATGCTACCGGAGTGTACCGCGAGCGATCCATGAAGCGCGGCGAGGTGAAATTCTACTTGATCGAGATCGCGGGGGAATGATCATGCGTCGTGCCTTTGCGTGCCTGATCCTGGTAACGGGCGCCTTCGCGGCACCGGCAGCCGCTCAAGTTGGCCCTGGCTTCCGTTCCGGGACTCCGCCCGTGCTCACGCCTCCTCCGCGTCAGGCAGACTCACGCGTGCTTGACGAGGCCCAATCGGCCGCCGAATACCGGCGGGCCGGATCCCCGCGGGTGGTGGTTTTTTGGAACCGAGAGCTGAGCGACCGGATCGCCAACGATTACGACACGGTCATGCTCGAACGCGGCGAATCCGCTTCGGGCGCTGCATCTGCGGTGTCGCGCAATGGGCGTTACGCCGAAGGCGCTCAAGTCTCCGCCTACGAGCGCGAGACCCGGATCGGCAAGCGCGAGGTGACCGACGATTCGCGCGCCAGTCTGCTCGGCGAGGACCGCGAATGGACTTTCCTCGAGGCGTTCCAGGGGCGCCTGCAATCGGCCGGCGTTCGCCTGGTCGACCGAAGCCTAGCGATGCGCTCGATTGCCGCGCAGCCCGGCGGGCCATACGACAAGCAGACCGCCGAGATGGGCGGCATCGCCCGGTTCGCCGATCTGATGCTCGCGATCGTTCAGACACCCGCCGACGACGCCCCATTGGGCGTGCGCTTCAAGGTCACGGTGACGGACCTACGCGACGGTACTATTCTGACCACCTTGGTCGATGATGGCGAAAGTCGCATGGCTGGGCCTGGCCGTTTCGTCGCGGGTGCCACCGGCTTCGAACGCGAACGCGCCGCGGGGATTGACGCAGGTCGTGCCGGGTCGAACCTTGCAAGCACATTACTCGCCCGACTGGCTGGAGGCTGGCGCTAGGAGGCACACGTCCGCCAGCCTTATGTGATGAGCCGCACTTTTGTGAACCGTCGTTCGGTCGCGAAACGTCTGGCCGAAATTCCGCATCAGTGAATTCGCGCGTCGCATCAGAACGTCATGAGGTGAGCCGCTTGGCGCTATCTAGCGGACCCAATTGTAACCGGTTGCACGAAAATGTTGGCCGCGTATCCTGCCGCTTGGAAATGGGAGGAAGGCCATGGCGGTGGCACCGGCGAATTTGTCATCAAAAGCACTGAGGTGCCTTGCGTGTTCACTGATGGCCTGCCTCGCCGCGCTGGGTGTGTTTGCCGCGGAAGCGGCGCGAGGGGCCGATGCGCCAGCCGCATTCAGCCAATGCTCGCCGGATGGCCGTGTGTGTTTCATCGTGTCGACGCAAGAAGGCGATGCGGTCTGGTCCCTCACCCGCGACGGTATTGCGGTAATCGAACCTTCGAAGGTCGGCTTCCTCCTGCGCGGCGCTGGCAAGTGGCAACACGGCATGACGCTGGGCGAGCCAACGCGTGGCGGTGCCGACGAGACTTGGGAGCAGCCGTGGGGTGAAAGCCGCCTCGTCCGCGACAGTCACCGGGAGATGGCCGTGCCGATCGTCGAGCAAGGTAAGACGAAGCGAACCGTCAATCTGGTCGCACGCGTCTTTGACGCCGGGGTGGGTTTCCGTTTCGAATTTCCCGACCAATCGCAGCTCGAGGATATCCGTATCGACGAAGAGTTGACCGAGTTTGCACTCGCCGGGAAAGCAGATGCGTGGTGGATTCCCGGGGGCGAATGGAATCGCTACGAGTATATCTACAAGCACACACCCGCCGCTGCCGTCACCACGGCACATACTCCCATCACCTTCCGCCGCGAGGATGGATTGCACGTTGCCATCCACGAGGCGGCGTTGACGGATTACTCGGCTTTCTGGCTCGAGCGGGTCGAGGATCAGCGGTTCCGTACACGGCTCGCACCTTCGTCCAAACCGTGGAAGGTGGCGGGCGAAGCGCCCTTTGCGACACCTTGGCGTACAGTGCTTGTCGCCGAAGACGCGCCAAAACTATACGCTGCAGCCGACATCATTCTCAATCTGAACGAGCGCAACAAGCTAGGCGACGTAAGCTGGTTCCAGCCGCACAAGTACGTGGGTATCTGGTGGGCGATGCACCTCGATAAGTGGAGTTGGAATGCCGGCCCCAAGCACGGCGCGACCACTGAACACGCGATCGAGTATATCGACTTTGCCGCAGCCCACGGGTTCAAGTCGGTCCTCGTAGAAGGATGGAACGAAGGCTGGTGGAGCGAAAGCGGCCGCAACTTCAAGTTCGCCAGCCCCTATCCCGATTTCGACATAGACCGGATCACCGCTTACGCTAAAGCCAAGGGCGTCGAAATCATGGGGCACCATGAAACGGCTGGAAATGCAGGGCTTTACGAACGCCACCTCGAAGAAGCTCTGAACTATTACGAAAGGCACGGAGTACACTCGGTGAAAACCGGCTACGTCGCCGATGCCGGGGGCGTCCTGCGCGAGGACCCCGATGGTACCGAGCAGTGGGAATGGCACGACGGTCAATACATGGCACGGCACCATGTGCTCGTCGCCAAGGCCGCCGCACGGCACCATGTCGCCATCAACGCGCACGAGCCGATCAAGGACACTGGCCTTAGACGCACCTATCCCAACATGGTCAGTCGCGAGGGAGCGCGGGGCACTGAATACAACGCCTGGGGCGTGCCGCCCAATCCGCCGACACATGAGCAGACCATACTATTCACCCGTATGCTCTCAGGTCCGTTCGACTATACGCCCGGCATCGTCAGTCTGGTGGGCCGTGATGGCCGGCCGATCCCGAACACTCTTGCGCGTCAACTGGCCGACTATCTCGTGATCTATTCGCCGATCCAGATGGCGGCCGACTTGCCCGAGAACTACGCGAAGGCGCCCGATGCGCTCGCCTTTATCGAGAAGGTGCCCGTCGATTGGGAACGCACCCACGTGCTCGAAGGGGCGATCGGCGAATACGCGACCATCGCGCGCCAGCGGCGAGGAGGGCAGGACTGGTGGATCGGGGGGGTGAACGACATCAGCCGCCGCACGATTGAAATCGATCTTTCGTTCCTGCCGCCGGGAAGGCGCTATACTGCTGAGATATGGCGCGACGGACCAGGCGGCGGGATCGATGGCAACCGTTTCGCGATGGTGCGTGAAATGAGGCCCGTCCGTGCTGGAGACAAGCTGTCAGTGACCATGCAGCCCGGCGGCGGCTTCGGCATCGCGTTGACCCTTCGCGGCGCCAGCCGCTAGCGGAGCATTTACCGCCGGCCCATCGCTGTCTTGGTATTGCGCGCGCAGCTCTGCAAGGCGCGCCTTGAGCCGCGTTACGATCGGCCGGACCTTTGGATCATCGATGCGGTTGTGCATCTCATCCGGATCGGTCTGGAGGTCGTAAAACTCCCATTTGTCGATGTCGCCGTAAAAGCGAATCAGCTTGTAGCGGTCCGTGCGCACCCCGTAGTGAGCACGAACGGAATGGAAGCCCGGATACTCGTAGTAATGATAGTAAACATCCTTGCGCCAATTAGCAGGCGACCGACCCTCGGCAACCATGCGTAGCGAGCGGCCCTGCACGGTATCGCGCTTCGGCAGTCCCGCGTAGTCGAGGAAAGTCGGCGCATAATCGACATTCTGCACCGGCACCTTCACATGCGTGCCGGGCTTTATGTGACCGGGATACAGCATCAACAGTGGCGTGCGCAGCGACTGTTCGTACATGAATCGCTTGTCGAACCAGCCGTGCTCGCCGAGGTAGAATCCCTGGTCCGAGGTATAAACGACGATCGTGTTCTTCGAGAGGCCCGATTGCTCGAGCCAGTCGAGCACACGACCCACGCTGTCGTCGACCGCGGCGACCGTGCCGAGGTATTCGCTCATGTACCGGCGGTATTTCCAGACCGCCAGTTCGCGCGGCGTCATGTCGGCCGCGTTCAGCTTGTCGTTGTCCGCCTGGAGCGCGCCGAAATAGGCGCTGCGCTGTTCAGGGGTCATGCGCGCGAAATCATCGGGCCAGGGATTGAAGCGCACCTCCTGCGAGCCGACTCCCTTCGTCATCTTCAAGTCGTGGCCTTCGTACATATCACGGTAGATGTTCATCTCCTGCGCTTCTGCCGCAGGGCGACCGTCGTAGTGATCGAAGTAGTTGTCCGGGATCGGGAACTGGGTGCCGAGATAATCCTGAATGTGCCGGATCGCGGGCATAAAGTTCCGATGCGGCGCCTTGTGATGGATCAGAATCGCAAATGGCTTCGACCGGTCGCGCCCGTGCTCGAGCCAGTCAAGGCTCTGATCGGTGATGATGTCCGTCGCATAGCCTTCAACGACCGACCGGCCATCGGGCGTGATGACGTCAGGGTTGTAATACTTGCCTTGGTCATCGAGCACCTTCCAGGTCCCGATACCGGCACCTTCGGGCGAATAGTTAAGGTGCCACTTGCCGAACAGCGCGGTGTCGTAGCCAGCCTGGCTAAGGGCCCGGGGCCAGTTCCACATCGAATTGTCGAACTTCTGACCGTTCTTGGTGAAACCGTGCATGTGACTGAATTGCCCGGTCAGCATCGTCGCCCGGCTCGGTCCGCAGAGCGAATTGGTGACGAAGCTGTTCTCGAACAAAGCACCGTCCCGCGCGATCCGGTCGATATTGGGTGTTGGTGCCATCAGCCCTATTGGCTCACCATAGGCGGATATCGCTGCCTGCGCGTGGTCGTCCGACATGATGAAGACGATGTTCGGACGTTCGGCTTCAATCTGCAGACGTGACGCGGATGGTCGGTCCTGCTCCGTCGACGCGCAGCCGGCCAAAACCAGCGTGATTGCGGTTGCTAAGAGAAGTCGGCTCATCGTGGCTAGTCGCTGACCGTGAATTCGACCGGCACACTTGCGTCTGCACCGGAAGATGGCGCGATCCACAGGCGAAAATCGCCCGGTTCCCAACCATAGCTCATGTCGGCTCTGGTGAAGGCAAGATCGGCGGGCGTAAGCGTAAAGGCGACCTGCCGGCTTTCGCCAGGTGCGAGCGAAATCTTCTGAAAGCCTTTCAATTCCTGCACGGGTCGGGTGACCGATCCCACCAGATCGCGGACGTAAAGCTGAACTACCTCTTCGCCTTCGCGGCCGCCGGAATTCGTGACGGTTGCACTTGCGATGATCGAGCCCCCTGCCCCCATCGTTGGAGCGCTAAGGGTCACCGGTGAGAACGCGAAGGTCGTGTAACTCAACCCGTAACCGAAGCGGTAAAGGGGGGAGTTCGGCGTATCGAGATAGCGCGACACGTACTTCGCGTCCTTCGCACCGAGTTCGATAGGACGCCCCGTATTCTTCATGTCGTAATAGAGCGGTTCCTGTCCCACCGTGCGGGGGAACGTGACGGGCAGCTTGCCCGACGGATTGTAGTCACCGAAAAGAACGTCGGCGACCGCATGTCCCCCCATCGTGCCCGGATACCAGACCTCGATGATTGCGGCGACGTGATCGTCCGCCCAACCGATCGAGTTCGGCCGTCCGCTCATCAACACCAGTACCACGGGCTTGCCGGTTGCTACGAGCTGTTCGAGCAGCGCCTGCTGATTGCCCGGAAGGTCGAGAGAGGTGCGGCTGGCCGCTTCGCCCGTCATATCCCACTTTTCGCCCATGACGGCGATGATCACTTCGGACCTTTTCGCCAAAGCGATAGCTTCGGAAAACCCGTCGGTCTTGCCGGTCGCATTGAATTCGTAGCTCGCGCCCTTTGCGAACGCTACAGCTGTGCCTTTAGGCGCTCGGGTCTTGATGCCCTCAAGAACGGTGACAGGACGTGTCTCCCGGTCACCCGCAGCGGCCCAGCTGCCGATCATGTCGGGCTTGCTGTCGCCAAGAGGGCCGATCACCGCGATCGACCGGGCCGAGGCTGCCAGCGGCAGCGCGCCATCGTCGTTCTTGAGCAGGACCATCGACTTGCGTGCGACATCGCGCGCCGCTTCCAGGAATTCGGGCTTGTAGAGCGTCGCCTTCTCGCGAGCCTCGTTCGAATAGCGATAGGGATCGCTGAACAGCCCGAGCCGGTACTTCATCTCGAGCACTCGGCGAGCCGCCTGATCGACGGCGGTCTCGCTGACGCGGCCCGCCCTCACTGAACCGGCGAGGTCGTCGAGGTAGATGGCACTCTGCATATCCATGTCGACGCCGGAATTGATCGCCTGTTCGCCGGCTTGGGCATCGTCCTTCGCGTAGCCGTGCGCGACCATTTCCTTGATCGAAGTGTAGTCGGTGACGACTAGCCCGTCGAAACCCCATTTGTCGCGCAGGACATCGGTCAGAAGATACTTGTTGCCGCTCGCCGGAATACCATCGACCTCGTTGAAGCTTGTCATGAAGGTTGCGACGCCCGCATCGACGGCGGCCTTGAACGGCGGCAGGTAGACGTCGCGCAATGTCCGCTCGGAGATGTCGACCGTGTTATAGTCGCGCCCCGCCTGGGCTGCGCCGTAGGCAGCGAAGTGCTTGGCCGTCGCAAGGATCGTGTCCGGCGCCGCGAGATCGTTTCCCTGGTACCCGTGAACCCGCGCCTGCGCGACCTTGCTGCCGAGGAATACGTCTTCGCCTGCCCCTTCGGAGATGCGGCCCCAGCGCGCATCGCGGGCGATGTCGACCATTGGCGAGAAGGTCCAGTGGATGCCTTCCGCAGAGGCTTCGGTCGGCTGAGACCCGGGCCGATTTCTCGACTGCGGCCATGTCCCAACTCGCCGCCTCGCCAAGCGAGATCGGAAAGATCGTGCGGTGGCCGTGGATCACGTCGTAACCGAACAGTAGCGGAATCTTCAGCCGAGTACCCTCGACCGCCATCTGCTGGAGTTCGTGAGTGTACTTGGCGGTGAAGGCATTGAAGATCGACCCCACGCGACCGGCGCGGATGTCCTGCTTGTAGGAATCGCGCATCGTCGGGCCGGTCGACTGCCAGTCACTCGTCAGAAGCGTGAGTTGTCCGATCTTCTCGTCAAGCGTCATGCGCGCCATTAGATCGGAGATGAAACGGTCCATTTGCGGATCGCGTGCCGCCCACCCCGGTTGGGCGGGTGAGATCGGCACGGTGCCAACCTTCGCTGGCGCAGAAATCGGCGCTGCCGATTCCGGTTCGGACATGGCGGTTGTGGCGCAGGCGGACAACTGCAACGCGCCAACCAACAGAAAAAGTGCCCGAACCCTACGCATCGCCTAACTCCCTCGACCATCGCCCCGCGATCTGTGTGTTGCGACAATGCCGCTACAACCGCGTGTTTGCCAGTCAGGCTATACAGCCCAAATGAAACCGGTTACAAGGTTCCATTGAAATTTTGATTCGGGAATCCCGCACTCGGCAAGAGCCGGGACAAGCGGAAGGATCCCGGTGTATGGGGAGGTAATTGGAAGATGCTTTCGAAGCTCAGCAATCGCTCGTTCGCGGCTCGCCGGTTAGCCGCGGCCCTCGCCATCGGATCCGCTGGGGGAGCGATGGCAATCGCGCTGGCGACACCCGCCGCCGCCCAGCAGGTCAACGCTTCGCTTCGCGGGACCGTCAACGCAGAGGGCGGCGTTACGCAAGTCACCGCGATCGAGGTCAATACCGGGATAAACCGCACCGTGCAGGTAGCTTCCGACGGCTCCTACAACTTTCCCTCTCTGCGCCCAGGCACATACCGGCTTGAGCTGACGACGCCGACGGGCGTGCGCTCGACCGACGAGTTCCAGCTATTCGTGGCGCAGGACGCAGTCCTAGATTTCGATCTGACCGCCGCGCCGACCCAGGCGAGCGGACCCGCCGGCAGCGACACAACGGGCGGTATTATCGTCACGGCCGATCGCATCAAGACGATGGAAGGTGGCGAGGTCGGCACGAACATCACCCCGCGTGAATTGCAGACCCTCCCGCAGAACAACCGCAACTTCCTTGCTTTCGCCGATCTTGCGCCGGGCGTTCAGTTCGTGAACCCCGATGGCCAATCGCGCATCCAGGGCGGCGCACAGGACAGCCGCACGGTCAATATCTTCATCGATGGCGTCGGCCAGAAGGACTACGTCCTCAAGAACGGCATCACCGGCCAGGATTCGAGCCAGGGCAACCCCTTCCCGCAGCTCGCCGTTGGCGAGTACCGCGTCATCAGCTCGAACTACAAGGCGGAGTTTGACCAAGTCAGCTCGGTTGCGATCACCGCGGCTACCAAGTCGGGAACCAATCAGTTCCACGGCTCGGCGTTCATCGACTACACCGACACCAGCATGCGAGCGCGCCGGCCGACTGAGCTTTTCACGGCAAACCCGGTGAAGGCGGAAACCAAGGATATTCAGTTCGGTGGCGCATTGGGCGGTCCGATCATCAGGGACATCGCGCACTTCTTCGTGACCTACGAAGGCAAACGGCGCCGCCTGCCGGTGGATATCCAGCCAGGCCAGTCATTTCCGCTCAGCTACTTTCCGACCGAATACCAAGGATTGTTCGGACCCACGCAACAGGAATTCAATGAGGACCTTTTCTTCGGGAAGATCGACGTTTCGCCGACCAGCAGCGACCTGATCGAACTGTCAGGAAAATACCGCAAGGAAAGCGGTATCTTCCTCGGCAACGGCAGCAACGCGGTTGAGACGGCCAGTTCACAGGACGTGGACGAAAAGCGCGGCACCTTGCGCTGGGAGCACACGACCGACAACTGGATCAACGACGTGAAGGTCGACCTACGAGGACGTGTCGTGGTCGCCGCGTCCGCAGACCCTCGCGAACGGATCGATCTTCACCTACAGCGGGGTCAGCCCGGTCACCGGACAGAACCTGTCGAACGCCCAAATCCTGCGCGTGGGCGGAAGCGCCAACTTCCAGGACAAGGGCCAGAAAGGCTGGGGAATCCAGGACGACTTCACCTACGTCGGCCTCCCCGGACACACGATCAAGGTTGGGATCAAGTCAAAGTGGGTCAAGCTCACGACAATTCAGCAGAACTTCTTCAACGCGGCCTATTCCTATAATACCAACTTCAATACGGGCGGGAGCACGTTCAACCAGACGATCCCCTATCGAGTGCAATTCGGTTACCAGACCGGCACTGGCACGCCGATCGTGGAGTCAAACAACTGGCAGCTGGGCCTCTACATCCAGGACGACTGGGAGGTTACACCGCGCCTGACGCTGAATCTGGGTGTGCGATGGGATTATGAGCGGACGCCGGCATTCCTCAACTACGTGCATCCGGCCGATGCGCTCGATGCCGTCGATTCGGTTCTCGCGACCACGGACAACATCAAGTACCCGAACCTCGCCAATGCGAACTACAATATCGAGGACTACATATCGACCGGGAACAACCGCAAGGCATTCACCGGTGCGATCCAGCCCCGGATCGGCTTCAGTTACGACTTCCGCGACGACGGCAAGTTCGTGCTGTTTGGTGGTTACGGCCGTTCGTACGACCGCAACCAGTTCGATTTCCTCCAGCAGGAAATCAGCGTCGGATCGTATACCACGCGGACGTTCAACTTCATCACGGGGGACCCGAGCAACACCTGCACGGCGAGCCCGACTTGCGTACCGTTCAACCCGGTTTACCTTACTCAATCCGGTCGCGATCAGTTGGTTGCCGGGGCCGGCTCGGGCGGCGGACGCGAGCTGCGCTTCATTCGCAACGACCTGAAGGTCCCCTACTCGGATCAATTCAGCCTCGGCCTGCGCAGCCGCGTATCGAACCTGTGGACCGCCGAAGTCGGATACAGCCACATCGTCAGCAAAGACGGCTTTGCCTACCTGCTTGGCAATCGGCAAGCCGACGGCTCGTTCTTTACCGCCAGCGGTGGATCACCATTCGGCTTCGCGCCTCCGGGGTACGGCTCGATCATCATTGGCGACAACGGCCTCTACACGCGGTCGGACGCAGGCTACCTGAAGCTCAACAAGCGTTACACGGAGGTGTCGCCGTGGAACATCGCCGCAACCTACACCTACACCGACGCGGTGGAGAACCGGAACTTCGGCGAAGTCTTTGCGCTCGATTTCCCATCGCTGGACGATTACACGGTCAAGCCTTCGAGCGGGCTGCGCAAGCATCGCCTGGTCATTGCCGGAGCGGCGGACACTCCCATCGGGCTGACGATCTCGGGCAAGTTCCAGATCGCCTCGCCACCGTTCCTCAACAACTTCAGCCGCTTTCCGGGGCAGGACCCGACGCTCGTCGTCTCGGCGATCGAGGCATCGAAGGGCTTCCGGCAGCTGGATTTGGCGCTCACTCAGCGCGTCCCACTGCATTTCCTCACCGACGAGGCAGGAATGTGGGTCCGCCTCGATATTATCAACGCAATGAATGACCGCAATTATAACAGCTTCATCGGATCGACTGGACTGCGGAACTACAATAGCTTCTCGACCGAAGGTCCTCCGCGGACGCTGAAGGTTTCGGCCGGCTTCGACTTCTGATCCGGCCCATGGCGATGCGCGGTCCGATCCTCCCCGGGCCGCGCGTCGCCGTCGAAACGATTGAACAATGACCAGATTACCAGCCCTTCGGTTCGCACCGCTCCTGCTCATAGCCTCTTGCGCCCCGCTGACGCCGCCGGAGAGCGGCGCGAGCCCGCACGCGGCCCCGGCGGTGGAGGCCTTCTCGGAAGATCTAACCCGCAAGACCTTTCGCTATTTCTGGGAAACCACCGACACCGAGCGGTGCCTCGCGCCCGACCGCTGGCCGAGCCGGACATTCAGCTCGATCGCCGCGACCGGCTTCGCCCTGACGGCATATGGCATCGGTGCGGAGCGCGGCTATGTCAGCCGCGAGGAAGCGGCCCGGCGCACACGCGACTGCCTTCGGTTCTACTGGACCGCGCCGCAGGGGCCAGAGAAGGCCGGGGTGACCGGCTACAAGGGCTTCTTCTATCACTTCCTGCAGTACGAAGACGGCACACGGCACGCGAAGACCGAGCTGTCGACCGTCGACACCACGCTATTTCTCGGCGGCGCGCTGTTCGCGCAAAGTTATTTCGACCGCGCCGATCCGGTCGAAGCCGAGATCCGGGACTTGGCGGAGAAGATTTACCGCCGCGTCGAATGGGATTGGACACAGCGCAACACCACCGGCACGCAGGCGATCAATCTTCCCAATTCGCACGGCATAGCGATGGGCTGGGACCCTGAAGAAGGCTGGGGCCGCTCCGACTGGATCGGCTACAACGAAGGCATGTTGGTCTACGTCCTGGCGCTCGCCTCTCCCACCCATCCGGTGGGCAAGGACGCGTGGATTAAGGGCTGGGCGGCCAAGCTCGATGACGACTGGGGCACGTACTACGGCTACGAACACCTGCAGTTCGAGCCGCTGTTCGGGCACCAGTACAGTCACGTCTGGATCGACTTTCGCGATATCCAAGATGACTTCATGGCGGCCAAGGGTATCGATTATTTCGAGAACAGCCGCCGCGCCACGCTGAGCCAGCGTGCCTACGGAGCCGACAATCCAAACGATTGGAAGGATTACAGCGGCGAAGTCTGGGGCTGGACCGCATCCGACGGGCCAAAGTATTCGAAAAACGAGTACACCGTGAACGGCAAGCCGCGGACGTTCTTCACCTACTCGGCTCGTGGGGTCAGCGCGATCCGCGTGATCGACGATGGTACCATCGTCCCCACAGCCCCCGGCGGCTCGGTCGCCTTCGCGCCCGAGGTCGCGATACCTGCGTTGATGGCGATGCGCGATAAGTACGGATCGCGCCTCTATACCGAATACGGCTTCAAGGACGCAATCAATCCCAGCTTCACCTTTGTCGAAGCCGGATCCCGCACCGGCGTAACCGACCCGGTCGCTGGTTGGATTGCCAAGGACTACCTCGGCATCGACCAGGGTCCGATCCTGGCGATGATGGAGAACCATCGCAGCGGGCTGATATGGAAAGTCATGCGCAAGAACCCGCACATCCGCCGCGGGCTCGAGCGGATCGGCTTCAAGGGCGGCTGGCTAGACAAGCCGGGAGTTTGACCCCCACCGGAATCTCGCGGCGCGAAATTCTCGTCGGCGCGGTGTGCATTCCGCTCAGCGCCTGTACCCTTCCCCTGGCCGACACCGGATCCACGATCCGCCTTGCAACCTTCAACATCTGGCACGACGCCGAAGACTGGTCGGCTCGGCTCCCATTGCTCGTCGCGGCTTTGCGCAAGACAAACGCCGACGCTATCGCGTTGCAGGAAGTGCTGCAGGATTCCCGAAAGGGGTTGCCCAACCAAGCCCAGACGATCGCAGACTTGCTTGGCGGCCACTCGGTGCACTTCACTTCGACCGCCCCGCCCGAGGCGCCCAGCCGGTATGGCAACGCCATCCTGACTCGCCTTCCGGTCGTGGCCGAAGAATCGCATCAACTCGAGCCGCGCAACGATTACCGAACCGCGCTCCGCGTGCGGGTGCTCGCTCACGGTAAACCGTTCGACGTGGCGACAACCCACCTGGCCTGGCAACCGGATGCCGCTTCGGTGCGCACGCAGCAGATCGCCGACTTGCTTGCGTGGCTACCGAAGGGACGTGTCCCGCTCGTTCTGATGGGCGACTTCAATGCCCAGCTGGACGCTCCGGAGCTTCGCCCCCTGTTGCAACGGTTCGCCAGCGCACTTCCGCCCGGCGCCACGTCGACGACGCTCAATCCGGCCAAGGGGCATGCCGGGCGAGTGATCGACCACATTCTGGCCGATCGGCGTTCGCTGATCCCGGCTGAAGCGCGGCGGATCGGCGACCGGTCGGAGGGCGGAGAATTTCCGTCAGATCATTTCGGCGTGGCGGCGGTCCTGCGCATCATTTGATGCCCGCGATCCGCTCCGCGAGATCCCATGTCACGCTGTCGGTGGCCAACGTTCCGCCGATGTCCGCCCGCGCCATTACGGTGTTCTTTCCGGGCCTGAGATAAACGCCGTCCTGAATGCATATGCGGTCGATACACGGCACGGGCGCGAACGCCTTTCCGTTCACGGTCAACTCCACCGTATCCGCATTGCTGTAGATCTTGACGCGGATCACGGGTTCGGTGCGGGGCGTTAACCGCTTCGAGGTGATGTGGACCACCGGTTCATCGCTCCATTGGGCCTTGTAATAGAAGAATGCGTCCTTCTTCACTTTGCGGTCGAAACTGACGAGCCCTTTCGTGTTGATATCGGTGGCATCGCCTTCCTTTCGCACGCGGCTCGAGAAATCGAACATGTTCCAGATCCAGCTACCCCATAAATAAGGGCGCGCGCGAATTTGAGGCCAGCTCTGCTCATGCCACCACGACTGGAACTCCTCAGGCTGGGGGCGGCCGGTTACATTGGTCGGGCGACCCTGCGGATCGGTGCTGTGTTGGGTTAGCGCACCGCCCGCGCCGAACTCGCTGACCGACAGCGGAACCCGGGGATGGCGTGCATGGAGAAGATCGAGATGCGGACCGAGGTCATCGACCGCACCGTAGTACCAGCCGAAATACCGGTTGTAGCCGATCAAGTCGGCTTCTCCTGTCAGGATCGCCAGATAGTCCGCCTTGTCACCCGGTGTGGCTTCGCAGCAATCGGCAAGGACCGTTGGCCGGGACGGATCCTCGGCATGCGTCAAGGCGTTCAGTTGGCGCAGCAGTGGCCGGGGGTCGGCCTTGGGCCCGAGGCGGTTGAACGCGAGATCGATATCGACCTCATTGCCGATACCCCACGTGACGATCGAGGGATGGTTGAAAAGCTGGCGTACCATCTCGGTCAATTGGGTCCGCGCGTTGGCCACCAAATCATCGGACGCTGGTGCATCGCCAAAGCTCGGCTTGTTGACGAACGGAACTTCCGCCCACGCAACCATTCCGTAACGATCTGCAAGGTCGAACCACTCCGCAGCCTGGGGGTAATGCGCGACGCGGATGCTATTCGCGCCCATCTCGGCGATCAGCGCCATGTCGCGGGCGTTGTCCTCGTCCGACAAGGCCCAGCCCTTGCCCAGATAATCCTGATGTCGCGAGACCCCATGCAGCGGAACGCTTGTATCATTTAGGAAAAAGCCCGCGTCTGGGTCCATTCGGAAGCTGCGAATACCGATGGGCTGACTCACTCGGTCTATCGCCTCTGCATCGTCCTCCAGCGTAACATCGAGATTGTATAGATAGGGGTCGGCTCGTCCGTTCCATCGGTGCGGATGCGCGAGTTCGAGGTCCACGACCGCCTCGCGTTGTCCGCCGGCGATCACGCGCCGCTTCTTCGCGGCAGTCCGCCCATCGGCATCATCGAGCGCGACCACGAGCGACTGTCCGTCACGCGCGCCGGTCAGCCTGACAAGCGCGCGGACCGTCGCGCTCCCATTCGGCTGGAACGTGGAGGTGGCGTACACACCCGGTCCGCCGAAGTCGTCGAGCGCGATATGGCTCGGTGGGACCGAAATAAGCCGGGCCGTTCGGTATATGCCGCCGTGAACGAAGAAGTCGCCCTGCAACGGGATGACGTCGGCCGTCGAACTACCGGGCCGCGGGACGGTGTTATCGGCCCGCACCAGCAAGGTATTTGGCCCAGCGAAATCGATCGCGTCGGTCAGGTCGATCCGGAAACGGGTGAAGGCCCCTGCATGCCGGCCCACGTGTCGACCGTTGAGCCACACGTCGGCGACGCTCCCGATCGCGTCGAATTCGACGAAGTGACGCTTGTCGGGATCCAATGTCCGGCCATCGACGACTCGCCGATACCAGCCGGTTCCCTGCCGGTCGTCGGTTTGCTTGGTGCGCGTCTCGCTATATTCGCCCAGCCGGTTCCAGGTGTGCGGCAATGCGACCGCCAGCCAATCGGCATCACCGGAATTGGCCGCTTCGTCTGGTGTCCAACCATCGCGGTAAACGAACAGCCAGTCTTCGGTAATCGGACGAATTTGCCGCGAGGCGGTCTCTTCCCGCTGCAGCGGCATACTCGCGCAGCCTGTCAGGACTAGGAGCGCGGCGGCGAACCACGCGCCTCTCATCGCCGCACTTCCAGGTCGGCTACGACCGGGTAATGATCGGACGGAAGCCGGCCGCCCCAATGCTGCGTCACGGTTGCGTAGCGAAGAACGGCGAACGCGTCAGAGACGAAGATATGGTCGATCGGCTGGGCGGCATCGGCGTCGATCTTGAACGCATTGAATGTGCCTGGCGGACCATACGGCAGCGCGATGGTGGCTGCACGGGCGAGCCGCAGCCCGCTGCGCGCATGGTTTGACAGCATAGCGATCGGCGGGCTGGTGGTCTCGGCATTGAAATCGCCCATCACCACGATTGCATAGCCTTTAGCGGCATGTCGGACGGCCCAGTCGGCAACCATTGTCGCGCTGTTCAACCGGGCCTCGGTGCCAATGTGGTCGAAGTGGGTATTGAGTACCGCGACCTTTCGATCGCTCTTCCGTTCGTTCAGAAGGGCCCACGTCGCGATACGGGGGAAGGCCGCATCCCATGCCTTGCCCGGAACAATCGGCGTGGGCGATAGCCAGAAAGTGCCCGACTCCAGCAGGTCGAACCTGTCGCGACGGATCGCCAGAAGCGAGTATTCGCCTTTCGCCGCACCGTCATCGCGCGCGACCCCCACGAAAGTGTAATCCGGCAGCGCCGCCTCGAGATCGGCTTTCTGGTTTGGCAGGACTTCTTGCATGCCCAGCAGAGCCGGCCCCTCGTGACGGATCACGTCAGCAACCATGTCCCTGCGGTAAGGCCAGGCGTTCGGTCCGTCCGAGGCGAGGTCGAGCCGGATGTTGAAGCTCATTACGCGGAAATGGTCTGCCTTCGTTGAGGACCCGCCCCCTAGCGTGGCGCAAGCACCAACCAGCAGCGCCAGCGCGAGCACCAACGTACGCTGCAAGGCGCGCACTATTCGTCCGCCTTCGTCTGTCTATGTTGTGACAGCAGCCAAAGATAGAGCTCCGGATCGTCATAGGCCGGATCCCAGGCGTTGTGGCCGAGATCGGGATAAATCGTCAGTCGACTTCGATGCCCCCCACACGCTCGGATCGCGCGTAACATGGCAAAGCTGCCCTCGGGTATGACCACGTCGTCGCGGTCGCCATGGAACGCCCAAACAGGCAAGTCCTTGAGGGCGCATGCCGTGGCCGGATCCCCGCGACCAGCGACCGGAGCGATCGCCGCGAAGCGACCCGGCTCGGTTGCCGCCCAGCGCCAGGTGGCGTGTCCGCCGCGACTGAGTCCGGTGAGGTATACACGGTTCGGGTCTATCGGCAGTGTGCGCTGAAGGTGATCGACGATCTTATCGAGTTTCGTGATGTCCCAATCCTCCTCGGCGGGAAGAAGTGGCGAGACCAGGATGAAGGGAAAGTCGGGCTTTGCGTCGGCCACCTTTGGAGGCCCGTGTACCTTAACCTTTGCGATGTCACTGCCGCGCTCGCCCGACCCGTGAAGGAAGATCAACAGCGGCCAACGCGTCGTATCGTGCTGCGTGTTCGAAGGGAGCGAACGCGGCACGAACAATTGATAGGGATAGCCGCCCGGATCGATCGAAGCCCGCGGTTGCTGCCCCGCGACCAGCGGCTGCTCGGCCCGGAGCGCTCCAGGAGGCGCGCACGCCGCTGTAGCGAGCACAAATAGTGACATCGACACCCAATTACGCACCGCCGTGCCCTCCAGCCCAGGCCTCTAAAAGAAACCGGTTACATGACTTCATGCACCATCGCGCTGAGAAGGCCAAGCGCAGGTGCGCACGCTCAGCCTTTTCCGGCGGTCGAGCCTCGGATTGCAAGGGTCGGCGGAATGACGAGGCTAGCTTCTGCTCCCAAGTCTTCGCCCGCGATGATGCGCAGGACCATTTGCGCTCCCGCCATTCCGAGGCGGGTGATGTCCGAATGCACCGTCGTGAGTTGCGGCGAGACGTAGCGTGCAAGCGGAATGTCATCGAAACCGGCAACAAGGATGTCTCGACCCACCGCAATGCCTGCTTGACGCAGTTCGTAGATGAGCTCGACCGCCATCATGTCGTTGCCCGCGAACACGGCATCGTAGGGCATGTCCCGCGCCAGGAGTTCGCGTGCTGCCTCGCTACCGGCATCTTCCCGGAAATTGCCACCGATAATGGCGGGATCGCTCTCTCCGAGACGCTCAGCCACAACATCGGCAAATCCGCGGCAGCGATCGAAAGCATCGCGGTTGTCTGCCGGCCCGGCGATATGCACGATCCGCCGGGCACCGCGGTCGATTAGGTGCTCGGTGACAAGCCGCGCTCCGGAATAGTTGTCGACCGTAACGAACGGTGTTCCGCCATCTTTTGCGCGGGCGTTGAGCAAAACTGTCGGGATATTCACGCTTCCCGCCCCGGCGATCGTCTCGGCGCTCGAATTTGGCGGCATCACCAAAAGGCCGTCGACCCGCCCGCGCATAGCCCTGATTGCGAGGATGGTTTCCTCAGGGCTGCCGTGCATGTTGCCCAACAGCAAGTTTTTGCCCGCCCCGTGCACGACCTTATCGATCCCACGGATGATCTCGGAGAAGAATTCCCCGAACAGGTCGGGCAAGATGACGCCGATCGTATCCGTACGCTGGCGTGTGAGATTTCGTGCGCCGCTGTGCGGTATGTAATCGAGCCGGGACGCTGTTTGCTCGATCCTTTCACGAGTGGCCGGGGTCACGTTAGAAAGGCCATTGAGTGCACGCGATGCCGTGGCGACCGACACGCCCGCAGCCTTCGCCACCTCCCGGATCGTTACCATATCGCCGTCACGCCTTTCGTTTAGCGCATCAGCAGCGTCGCGCCAACACAACCCGCCCGGCTAACCCTTGGAGCCTGGCGTCAGCAACAACCCCGCGCCGACGGATAAGAAAGCAAGAATGACGAACAGCGCCTGAAACCCGAAAATGGGAATTATTGTCAGCGTCAATCCCGGCATGACCAGCGAAGGGATCGTGTTCGTAAGATTGAAGATGCCGAGATCCCGCCCGCGATGGCGGGGCCGCGGGAGGACCCTGAGGGTCTGGCTAGCATGCAAGGCGAGGAAGACCGCGGCGGACACGCCAAAAACGAAATAGCCGACCATTCCTGCCAGCGCGCGATCCGCTAATGCCATCAATATCAGTCCGCAGACTCCCCCGATTACCGCGAGGAGGAGAGGGCGGATCGGCCGGCCCGCACGGTCGGACCAACGGCCTGCAAGAATGGCGATCGGCACAGATGCGAAGAGAACGACCGCGAAGGTCCTGGCCACCAGATGGTCGGTGGCCCGCCCGTCCAGCCCGCTCAGCCAGATGAACAGGAATGCGAACAAAGTAGCCTCGGCAATTTGCACCAGCAGCCGAGCGAGCCACATTCGCCAAACGGTCGGCGTGGAGGCTTTGACTGAGTCCGAAGTCTCCGAATGCCCAGCCTTCAGGTAGACCCTGTCTACCAACAGATGCGACATTGGTTTAGGCCGCCCCCAGATCAGGACCGGCAATACCAATGCGCAGACAAGCGACGCGATGAGGATCAGCCTGAAATTTCCCTCGGCAAGTCCCGGGATAGTCACCAGCGCGCCGGCAAGCGCACCTACGCCCGGCGCGAAGGACAATAGCCCACCCAGTATACCTTTCTGGTCGTCTGGGACACAGTCGCCTGCCCAGGCCGAAAGCGGGTTGAGCATCATGTTGAGCGAAAGCTGCCAAAGAAAAATTAATACCAGGAGGTCGGGAACGGTCCCGACGAATCGCATCGAGATCAGCAACAGGCACGACAACGCCATTCCTGCAAAAATCCAACCGGTCCTGTTGCGTGTTCGGTCGCTCACCCATCCAAAAAAGAGGTTCGACAAACTGGCGGCGATCGCCCCCACGAACGCGACGTAGGACAGCACTCGAACTGCATCTGAACCGGCCAGTTCACTGACCCGTTGCGGCAGAACAACCGTGAGAAACGGCGCATACGAGGCGGAACCGCCAGCCGCCGCAAGGGCGTACAGCGCAAGATACCGCCAGGATTGGCGCCCGGCAGGGGCACTTTCAACAGTCGTCATTGGGCGACTTGATCATGGATACGTTGCCCGGCCAGGTTAGTGATGGGGACTATGACGCACTTCGACGTCACGGCAAACTTGAAGCTCCGCCCCGGCTGTTATCGCGAACGTCTGAAATAGCTTGCGTAGGGCCCACATCGGGCAGCCCTCGAGAATGCAAACCTCGGCATCGGAATGCGCCAAATAGGACGCAAACCGAACGGTCCTGAAGGTACGCAGAGGGTCTTCTGTTCTTTCGCGGCAATGACCGAATTATCTGGGCCATCGACGCCAATCTTTGCTTCCCTTTTGCTTACAGCAGCCAACGCCAAAAACCCCGCTGCAGACAGCGGGGTGAATTTGCTAATTCAATCGGAAATGGTGGTTGCGGGGGTTGGATTTGAACCAACGACCTTCAGGTTATGAGCCTGACGAGCTACCGGACTGCTCCACCCCGCGGCACCATGTGTCGTCTCAGATTCGCTCTGCAGACGAAAAAGCCGCCGCTCGGAACAACCGGCAGCGGCTTTTTGAAATCGTGAATGGGTTCCCCCGCACCCGCCGGCTTTAATGCCTGGCGACGACCTACTCTTCCAACGCTTGAGCGTTAGTACCATCGGCGCAGTCCGGTTTCACGGCCGAGTTCGAGATGGGATCGGGTGGGTCACAGACGCTATGGCCACCAAGCAATAAAGCAGGCGGATGCTGCGCTCTCCAAAGTCAGACTTTGGCGAGCACGTGAGGGTTTTTAATCGATGCACTGTTGTTATTCGATGAGCGTCTGGCTGGACGATCTTCCGTCAACAACAGGCAGGCCTGTCATTGATGGT
>CAWAFY010000006.1:0-72500 GCA_963781485.1 uncultured Alphaproteobacteria bacterium | reverse complement strand
CCTCGGGCTCGATTCGCTGCAGGACCTGCGCGTGGTGATAGACTTTCGAGCCGAAAGTATCGCGGTGGACGACGCCAAGGCCCTGGGCGGCGACCGCGGGTACGAGATCGTCGTGCGCGCCCGCAACAAGAAGGGACGGCTGATCATCACCGACGCCGAGATCGACGGGATCCGGACGGCGGTGATCATCGACACGGGATCCCAGGGATCGATTGGAAATCTGGCGCTTCAGCGACGGCTGCGTGCGCGCAAGATGCAGGATGTCACCTCGACCGACGTCACGGGATCCGAGATCAAGGGACGGCTCGACATCGCCCGGTCACTGCAGCTCGGAAGACGGGGTTCACGCGCGCTCATGCTAAACGGGCTTTACGTGAGCTACGCCGCGTCTCCCGCGTTTGCCGCGCTCGGACTTCTTGAAAAACCCGCGCTGGTGCTCGGTGTCGAAGACCTGCGGAGCTTCGACCGGGTAGCGATCGACTTCGCTCAGCGCACCGTCCTGTTCGACCTGCCGAGCGGATCACAGCGCGGCAAGCGAACCGACCGACCGAGAGGATAAGCATCGTTAGGTAAAGGCGGACACTAGAGCGCCCGGACGCGCGCTTGCCTAAGCGCCCGGTGCCGCCCACATGAAGCCCAATGCCACCCGACCAAACACTGGACTCCTCCCCGGGCTACGACGGCTGGGCGACGGTAAGACGGTTCCTGCCATACCTATGGCCGCAAGGCCGACCCGATCTGCGCGGGCGGATCGTTACGGCGATGGTGCTCGTCCTGTTTGCCAAGGCGGTCGTTTTGGCGACGCCCCTCGCCATGAAGCGGGTGGTCGACACGATGGCGGCCGACGGGAACCCCCTGCTGTTGGTCGCGCTGAGCTTTGCGATAGCCTACACCGCCGGGCGCTTTCTGGGCGGGACGTTCGACAACGTCCGCAACATCGTGTTCGAACGCGTCGGACAGGAAGCGACCCGCGTACTTGCCGAGGACACCTTCGGCCGACTGCACCAGTTGTCGTTGCGCTTCCACCTTTCGCGCCGCACGGGCGAGATCACCAAGACTATCGAGCGCGGCACCAAGAGCATCGATTCAATGCTCTACTTCCTGCTGTTCAACATCGCGCCGACCATCCTTGAACTGCTCGCCTTGGGCGTGATCTTCTACACGATGTTCGGTCTCCCGCTGGTGCTCGCAACCGCAGCGACGGTAGTCGTCTATATCGCCATGACGCGCTGGATCACCGAATGGCGCACCGCCTTGCGCAAGCAGATGAACGACCTCGACGGCACCGCGCTTGCCCGCGCGGTCGATTCGTTGCTCAACTACGAAACCGTGAAGTTCTTCGGTGCCGAGGGGCGCGAGCGTGAACGCTATGGCGATGCCGCCCGAGCCTACGCCACCGCAGCGATCAAGTCCGAGAACTCGCTGGGCGTGCTCAACATCGTCCAGTCGCTGATCATGAACCTGCTGATGCTGTTCGCGCTGGGATTCAGCGTATGGCAGTGGAGCAAGGGCAGGCTGACCGTGGGCGACCTTGTCGCAGTGCAGACTTATCTGACCCAGCTGTTCCGCCCGCTCGACATGCTCGGCTTCGTCTATCGCACGATCCGCCAGGGCCTGATCGACATGGCGGCGATGTTCAAGCTGATCGATACCGAGGTTGAGGTCGCCGACGCGCCGGGGGCACCCGCGCTCGTTATCCGCAAGCCGGTCGTGACGTTCGAGGATATCGTGTTCGGCTACGACCGCGACAGGACGATCCTGCACGGCTTGTCGTTCGAAGTGCCTGCGGGCGGCCACTACGCGATCGTGGGGCCTTCGGGCGCGGGCAAGAGCACCATCGCGCGGCTGCTGTTCCGTTTCTACGATCCGTGGTCGGGACGCATCTGTATCGACGGGCAGGACATTTCGCAGGTGACACAGGACAGCGTGCGCGCGGCGATCGGGATCGTGCCGCAGGACAGTGTGCTGTTCAACGATACCATCGGTTACAACATCGCCTACGGACGCGACGGTGCGACGCACGATCACATCGTTCAAGCGGCTCAAGGAGCGGCAATCAAGCGCTTCATCGACATGCTGCCGCACGGCTTCGACACCGAAGTCGGCGAGCGCGGGCTCAAGTTGTCCGGCGGCGAGAAGCAGCGCGTCGCGATCGCCCGGACGCTGGTCAAGGATCCTCCGATCCTGCTGCTCGACGAGGCGACCAGCGCGCTCGATTCGCGCACCGAGCAGGACATCCTGACGACCCTGCACACAGTCAGCGAGCACCGCACCTCGATCAGCATCGCGCACCGGCTGTCGACGGTGGCCGATGCCGACCGCATCCTCGTGCTCGACGCGGGCCGTCTCGCCGAGAGCGGGCGGCACGGAGAACTGCTGCGCAAGGGTGGGCTCTACGCCGAGATGTGGGCACGCCAGCAGGCTGAGAACGAAGACGTGGACGAGGCCGCCGAATAATCGCTCAGGTTGCGCTGCACTGCACAATAGTGCATTGAGCAAGCACCTCGCCGCTGGCCGCGGCGGCCATTTCGGACATCGTCATGCCTTCTTTCGACGCGCTCCGGCGCGACTGGCTCGCCAACCCGCGCGCCGACATCCTCGCCGGTATCGTTGTCGCACTCGCGCTCGTGCCGGAGGCCATCGGCTTTTCGCTGATCGCCGGGGTCGACCCTCGCGTGGGGCTCTACGCCTCGGTCGCGATCGCGATGGTGATCGCCTTCACAGGCGGTCGCCCGGGGATGATCTCGGCCGCCACCGCCGCCGTCGCGGTCCTGGTCGGGCCGCTGGTACGCGAGCACGGGGTGGAATACCTGTTCGCCGCGACCATTCTGATGGGTGTGTTTCAGGCGATCGCCGCGGTCCTGCGGCTCGACCTGCTGATGCAGTTCGTCAGCCGATCGGTCATCACCGGCTTCGTCAACGCGCTGGCGATCTTGATCTTCATGGCTCAATTGCCCCAGCTGGTCGGACTCGGCTGGCAAACGTACGCGATGGTCGCCGCGGGCCTGGCGGTCATCTACCTGTTACCGCGGCTGACGACCGCGATCCCTTCACCCCTTGTGGCCATTGCGGCGTTGACCGCGGTGGCGCTGTGGACCGGCGCTCCGGTCAATACCGTGGGCGACATGGGGCACCTTCCCGACGGACTGCCGTTCTTCGCGCTGCCCCACGTGCCGCTGACCTTCGAGACGTTGCAGATCATCGCCCCGTTCTCGCTCGCGATGGCGGCGGTGGGCCTGCTCGAATTGTTGCTGACTGCGCAGATCGTCGACGACATGACGCACACCGACAGCAACAAGCGCCGGGAGTGCGCGGGTCAGGGGGGCGCCAATATCGTCGCCGCGCTGTTCGGTGGCATGGGCGGCTGCGCGATGATCGGCCAGTCGGTCATCAACATCACTTCGGGCGGTCGAGGACGGCTGTCCACCTTTACCGCCGGCGCGGTGCTGCTGGCGGCGCTGACGCTGGCCGGCACGCTGTTGGGTCGTATCCCGATGCCCGCGCTGGTCGCGGTGATGATCATGGTCTCGATCGGCACGTTCAGCTGGAATTCGATCCCCAACCTGCGCCGCCATCCTTGGCAGTCGTCGGTCGTCATGCTGGCGACCGTGGCAACCGTGGTCGGCACGCACGACTTGTCGATCGGGGTCCTGACCGGAGTGCTGCTGTCGGGTATCTTTTTCACCGGCAAGGTCCGCACGATGTTCGGCGTCGAGCGCGTGCGCGAGGACGACACGGCGACCTATCTCGTGAAGGGCCAGATCTTCTTCGCCTCGGTCGACCGTTTCTCGCAGGCGTTCGGACGCGAAAGCCTGCGCCCCGATCCGGCCGATCACGTGGTGATCGATGTCACGCGCGCGCATTTCTGGGATATCTCGGGCGTCGACGTGCTGGACAAGGTCGTCGAGCGGATGCGCCGCAACGGGCGCAGCGTTCAGGTGGTCGGTTTGAACGAGGCGAGCGCCGATCTTGTCGATCGCTTCGCGCTGACCGACAAGACCGGCGTCGAAATCGGGCTCGCCCCGCACGCATGACCAGGGGCGAGGATTAGCCCCGCTCCCGGCTGGTGCGCGATCAGCCGCCTGTCTTGCTGAGATCCGCGCTGTCGAGGTCGAGCGCGCTCGCTTCGATCACCGTCAGGTTCGGTCGGATTTTTCTTAGATCGTCGAGGAATGCGGACGCCTTACCGACGACCACCACGGTCGCTTTTTCCGGCGGCAGCAGCCTGGTCGCGACCGCTTGCGCCGTTTCGGGCGAGACTGCCGCGAGGCGCTGCGCGATCATCGCCGATTCGGTCGGCGCGATGCCCTGCAGCATCAAGTTGGCCACGATCCCGTTGAACCCAGCGCTCGTCTCGAGCGAGCGCTGGATGTTCCCGCCGAGGTAGAGCCGCCGCTTGTTTACGGTATCTTCGTCGAGAGGCTCGGTGCCAAGCAACCCAAACTGACCAAGGATCACCTGCGCGACCTCATCGGCAGTCTCGTTCTTCGTCTGCGCGCTGGCCGTAAGGACTGCGGTGTCGGCAGTCGCACCGAAGCCGCTGTAGGCACCGTAGCTAAGCCCGCGCTTGGTTCGCACTTCTTCGAACAACCGACCATTTGAGCCCGACCCGAGCACCGCATTGGCGATCTGGAGCGGCCAGTAGTCCTTGCTTCCGCGCGAGACCACGCGGGTGCCCACTACAACCGCCGCCTGCCCGGCATCGGGCGCGTCGACCACCACTGTGCGCACCGGCTGATCGTCTCCCGCAGGGTGTTCGATCGGCGCTGGAGCCGCAACAGCGCTCTTCCAGTCACCGAACAGAAGGTTGGTAACCTGCTTCGCCTGAGCAGGTAAGATACCGCCGCTGACCACGATCTTGGCGTTCGCCGGGTGCCAGTGAGCTTGCCTCCACGCGACGAGGTCTGCCGGAGCGATCCGCGGCAGCGAATTGACCGTCGGAATGCCGCCGTAGGGTGCGTCACCATAGAGCAGGCGGGTAGCCACCATGCCGGCCAGCGAACCCGGATCCTTCATCGCGACCGCCAGACCATCGATGGTCCGCTTTCGTTCGAGCTCGACCTCCTTGTCGGGGAAGCTGGCGTTGCGCACGACGTCGGCGAGAACCTTGCCCGCCGCGGCCAGATTGGCGGTCGGTGCGGTCAGGCTTACAAAATTGCCGTCCTGGGCCGTGCCTGCGCCCAGCGAAGCGCCCAGACTTTCGAGTTCCTGGGCGATCTGCGCTGCGGTTCGCGTCGGCGTTCCCTTGTCGGCGACCGCCGCGGCGAGCGAGGCGAGCCCCGCCTTGCCCGCAGGATCGGTCGCGCTACCGCCCGGGAGTACCAGCGTAATCGTCGCAATCGGCACGTTTCCGGTCTGAGCCGAGACCAGCGGAATGCCGTTCGCCAGCTTGTCTTCGACTAGCTTAGCCAACTCGACCGCCGGCGCGGCTGTGGGCGGCGGCGGGGCCTGGCGTGAGGCGTCATCGTTGAGCTTGGCAGGTTCGCCGCTCGCCGGCGGCACCGTGGCAAAGGTCGGCATCGGGACCGGATTGGCATAACTCGCGGGATTGTCCTCGCCCGCCTCGTAACGCCAGTCGACGACCGCTTCGGGGCTGAGCCAATTCCGCGCGACCCGCTGGACGTCAGCCACAGTCACCTTGCCGATACGTTCGAGCCGAACGTCCGCCGCGTGCGGATCGCCGGTCGAAACAAGCGCCTCGCCCAGTTCGAAGGCACGGCCGCGCACCGTTTCGCGATTGCGCAGCGCATCGGCGAACAGCGTGTTTTTCGCTTCGGCCAGTTCGGCGGCGCTCACCGGAGCGTTGCGCACGCGGGCGATCTGGTCGTCGAGAATACCGGCGACTTCGTCCTTGTCGGCAGTGGGATTGAGGATCGCGAAAGTCGCGAAATAGCCTCCGTCCTCGCCGGAATTGATCGATTCGCTCACCTGCACCGCCTTGCCGGTGCGCACGAGCGCATCGTAAAGTCGGCTGTTGTCCCCCGACGACATGACGGCGTCGAGCACCTCCAGCGCGGCGGAATCGCGATGATCGACGCTGGGCGCTTTCCACAGCGAACCGATGACTGGCAGCGGCACGTTGGGCGCGGTAGCAACGAGGCTACGCGGGGCGGTGCGCGGCGTTTCGCGCGCGGTGATGGCCACGGGGATCGGATTCGCTCGCCGCGGAATCCCGGCGAAGTACGTGTCGACCAGTGCCTTGAGCTGCTGCGTTTCGAAGTTCCCGGCCACAATCAGCGTCGCGGTGTCGGGTCCGTAATAGGCCTGGTGAAATGCCCGAGCGTCGGCAAGCGTTGCCGAATCGAGCTCGGCAATGCTGCCGATGCCGGGGCGGCGCTCGGGCAGCACGTCAAAGCCGTTCTCCGCCAGAACCATCCGGATCCGGCCATAGGGCGGCGCGAGGATCCGCTGGCGCAGTTCCTCCTTCACAATCGAACGTTCCTTCTCGAACACTTCGTCGTCGACCACCGGCCGCGCCATGCGTTCGGCGTGAGTCCACAGCATGGTCTCGAGGTATTCGGCCGGGACCGTTTCGTAATAGTTCGTCCGGTCGTTGCCGGTCGAAGCATTGCGCTGCCCGCCCACGTCCTCGGTCAGGCGATTGATCATGTTGTACGGCATGTTCTCGGTCTTTCGGCTGAGAATGTGCTCGAACAGGTGGGCAAAGCCGCTGCGGCCTTGGGGGTCGTTCTTCGAGCCGACTTCGTACCAGACCGAGGTGGTCACCGAGGCGGTCGTCGGGTCGGGCAGCGCGATCACGCGCAGGCCGTTGTCCAGCGTCCACTCGGTGAATTCGATCTTCGGCGCGACAATCTCGGCGGGCGCGGGATTGGCGGCGACCGTCGGCATGGCAGTGGCGAGCGCGGTGAGCGCTGCGCCGGCGGCAAGAAACGTACGAAGCATGAAGCGACCTTCCCCAGGTGTCGGAAAGATCACACCCTAGCCGTCGCGCCGAACCGATATCAACCGCCAGGCCGGATGAACCGTTCACCCGGCTCTGCCAACGACTGAAAGCTCAGAGAATATACTTCGAAAGGTCGCTGTCGTCGGCAAGGTCGGCGAGGCGGTCACGCACGTAGGTCGCGTCGATCGTGATCGTCTCGCCCCCATGGTCTTCGGCCTCGAAGCTCAATTCCTCGAGCAGCTTTTCCATCACGGTCTGGAGGCGGCGGGCACCGATGTTCTCGACGCTCTCGTTCACTTGCGCGGCGATCCTCGCGACCTCTGCGATCGCCTCGTCGGTGATCTCGACAGTGACGTTCTCGGTTCCGAGGAGCGCCTTGTACTGCGCGACGAGGTTCGCGCGGGTCTCGCTGAGGATACGCACGAAGTCCTCTTCGGTCAGCGCGCGCAGTTCGACCCGGATGGGCAGGCGGCCCTGGAGTTCGGGCAACATGTCCGACGGCTTAGACAGGTGGAACGCGCCGGATGCTATGAAAAGGACGTGGTCGGTTTTCATCGGGCCATACTTGGTACTGACGGTGGTGCCCTCGATCAGCGGAAGCAGGTCGCGCTGCACGCCTTCGCGGCTGACCGAGCCGCCGCGCACGTCGCTGACCGCGATCTTGTCGATCTCGTCTAGGAATACGATGCCGTTGGCCTCGGCATTCTGCAGCGCGGCACGCGCCACGTCGTCCTGGTCCATGCGCTTTTCGGCTTCTTCGTCGACCAGCTTGTCCCACGCATCCGGAACTTTGAGCTTGCGGCGCTTGAGCGGCGTCTTGCCCATCGCCTTCGACATCATGTCGGACAGGTTGATCATGCCGACGTTGCCGCCCATTCCGCCCATGTCGAACGGCATTGCGGCGGCCTCTTCGACCTCAATCTCGACTTCGGTGTCGTTCATCGCGTTCTGAGTGATCCGCTGCCGAAAGCTCTCGCGAGTTGCTTCGCTGGCGTTTTCACCGACGAGCGCTTTCAGCAGCCGCTCCATTGCTGCCTTGCTGGCGGCCTCGCGCACCGCTTCGCGGCGGCGATCTTTTTCCAGCCGGATCGCCTCCTCAACCAGATCGCGGGCGATCTGTTCGACATCGCGGCCGACATAACCGACCTCGGTAAACTTGGTCGCCTCGACCTTCACGAACGGCGCTTCGGCGAGTTTCGCCAGCCGCCGGCTGATCTCGGTTTTGCCGCAACCGGTGGGGCCGATCATCAGAATGTTCTTGGGCGTCACCTCGTCGCGCAATTCGGGACCAAGCTGCTGCCGACGCCAACGGTTGCGCAGCGCCACGGCAACCGCGCGCTTGGCATCCTTCTGCCCGATGATGTGCTCGTCGAGCGCCGCGACGATGGCCCTCGGGGTCAGGGTTTGGGGAGTCAGATTGTCCATATTTCTCAGATCGTTTCCAGGGTAACCTGGTCGTTGGTGAACACGCAGACCTCGGCTGCCACTGCCATTGCGCGGCGAGCGATCTTTTCGGGATCGGTCTCATAATCCGAGAGAGCCCGCGCGGCGGCGAGCGCATAGTTGCCGCCCGATCCGATGGCGGCGATGCCGCCCTCAGGTTCAAGCACGTCGCCGTTCCCGGTCAGAACAAGCAGCGTGTCCTTGTCGGCGACGATCATCAGCGCTTCGAGATTGCGCAGGTACTTGTCGGTCCGCCAGTCCTTGGCAAGTTCGACCGCGGCGCGCATCAGCTGGCCGTTGTACTGCTCGAGCTTTTTCTCGAGACGCTCGAACAGGGTAAAGGCGTCGGCCGTCGCGCCCGCGAAACCGGCCACCACCGCACCGTCCTTGCCGATGCGGCGAACCTTCTTCGCGTTGGGCTTCATGACGGTGTTGCCCATCGACACCTGTCCGTCGCCTGCAAGGACGGTCGTGTCACCGCGTTTGACACCGATGATGGTGGTACCGTGCCACGGAGTCAGGCCGTGTGCGGAATATCTGTCGTCCATGCCCGCGATATGGGGCGCGGGCCGCCGGCTTCAAGCGTGTGCGTCAGCCCCCCGGTCCGCCGGCAGGAGCCCCTGCGCCGGGAGCACCAACCGCACCGATATTGCCGAACAGGTCCTCGAAGAACCCACGCTCACGGCCCAGCGTCGGCGTCCGGTCGCTATCGGGCGACAAGTATACGACCTTTTCGATTCCCGTGCGCTCGACCGAAGCGACGTTGCCTGCCGGGTCGAACTGGATCGCGAGCACCGAGAGTGTGCCTACCCGCGGGCGGACGAAGGGCTTACGTTCGTTGACGCTGGATACGTAATACCAGGTTGGCTGGCCAAACTGGCTTTCGAAGCTCGGATGACCCAGCGCCGACTGAACCGACTGTTTGTTGTCGATCCCGGCGGCGACCGAGTTGGTCAGGGTGGGATCCGCGATGAAGCCGCGGCTCTCCCTGATCGAAGCACAGCCGCCCGCGGCCAGCGTAGCCGCCGCCAGAAGACCCGCGCCCAGGAACCGGAATGCCGTCATCGATAAGCCTTTTCGTTTCATGCCCGACTGCGCCTTAGGCAAGCGCACGCACGCTGGCAATCGCGCGCAGTCCAACTGCTTGTGCGTGCCCGCTTGAATTGCTGCTGAATGCGCGCGACATGGGCAATCATGAGTTTGCTGGACCGTCTGTTCGCCCCGAAGTCCGATCCGCGCGATGCACTTCGGCCGTTATGGCATGCCGTCGTCGCCGAGGCGCGGCAGCCTTCCTGGTACACCGACGCACGAGTGGCCGACACCGTCACCGGGCGGTTCGACATGGTCTGCGCAGTCCTGTCGACAGTGCTGCTGAGGATGGACGCGAGCGACGGCCTGCGGCAGGAATCGGTGCTGCTGACCGAGTTGTTCGTGCACGACATGGACGGGCAGCTGCGCGAATTCGGTGTGGGCGACGTGATCGTCGGCAAGCATGTTGGCAAGCTGGTCGGTGCGATGGGCGGACGACTGGGCGGCTATCGCGAGGGACTGGATGGAAACGACACCGTTCTGGCGGAGGTTATCGAGCGTAACATCAGCTTCGCCGACGGCGGCGATCCGGCACGGGCGGCCTTCTGCCTGCGGGCGTTCGCCGCGCGCCTAGGGCACACGCCCGATAGGGCGTTGCTGGCGGGCGAGATCGGGGGGTGAATGTGCCCGACATTCCGCCGCCCGAACTTTCCCGCACGATCAAGGTCCGGCCGCAACCGCCCGAGAAACTGACCGTCGCCGCCGACGAGGCCGAGCGAAGAGCACTCGCCGTCCGTTTCGCCATTCCCGAGGTCCGCTCCCTCGCGGCCGAACTCGCGTTCGGGTCCGACGGTGCGGTGGTCACCGCAAAGGGCCGCCTCTGCGCCGACATCATTCAATCCTGCGCGGTTTCGGGTGACGATTTCCCGGTTCGTATCAGCGAACCGCTCGACCTGCGCTTCGTGCCTGAGGGTTCAATCGACGTCGTCGAGGACGAGATCGAACTCGATCCCGACGCGCCGGACGAGATCGAGTTCGACGGCGAGACTTTCGATGTGGGCGAAGCTATCGCACAAAGCCTCGGCCTTTCGATCGATCCGTTTGCCGAAGGGCCCAATGCCGACGCGGTGCGACGTGCGGCGGGAATTACCGACGACAGCGCGCCAAGCGGACCGCTCGCCGAGGCCTTGGCGAAACTTTTGAAGGACTGAGTAGCCCCACCTCGTTCGATCAGAACGGAATATCGTCGTCGAGGTCGTCGAAGTTCGAACCCCCACTCGACGAGCCGCCACCGCCGCCTTGCGACCCGCCGCCACCGCTGCCGGATCCACCACGGTTCCAGTCGCCGCCGCCGCCACCGCCACCGCCGCGTTGGCCACCGCCACCGCCACTACCAGGTGCGCCGTCGAGCATCGTCAGCGTGCCGTCGAAGCCCTGCAGCACCACTTCGGTCGAATAGCGGTCGTTACCCGACTGATCCTGCCACTTGCGGGTCTGCAGCTTGCCTTCGATGTAGACCTTGCTGCCCTTGCGCAGGTAGTTCTCGGCGACGTTCACGAGCCCTTCGGAAAAGATCGACACGGTGTGCCACTCGGTCTTTTCCTTGCGCTCGCCGGTCTGCTTGTCCTTCCACGATTCGGACGTGGCGATGCGCAGGTTGCACACCTTGCCGCCGTTCTGAAAGCTCCGCACTTCGGGGTCCGCCCCGAGATTGCCGATCAGCATGACCTTGTTGAGGCTGCCCGCCATTTTCCTGCATCCCTTCGCTAGATTCGTAAGCGCCGCGGCGCTCCAATGAGTGATTCTGGCGATGAGATAGGCCGCAGCCGGTCCGCCCTCAACCGGGCAGAGTGGAATTATGCCCGGCGTGTCATCCGAGACCTAGCGCGACCGCGATCCAGTAGGTCAGCCCGGCGAACACATAGGCGAGCGCGAACAGGTAGGCGAGCATGAACGCCGGCCACTTCCATCCGTTGGTCTCCCGCCGGGTGACAGCGATGGTCGACAGGCACTGCGGCGCGAAGACGAACCAGGCAAGGAAAGCGAGCGCGGTCGGAAGGCTCCACTTGGCGGAAAGCTGACTGGCGAGGCCCGCAGCCGCCGCGTCCTCATCGGGCGCATCGACCGCGTATGTCGTTGCCAGACTCGCCACCGCGACCTCGCGTGCGGCCATCGCAGGGATCAGCGCAAGCGCGATCTCGCGGTTGAAGCCGATCGGTTCGACCACCACCGCCAGGCCCCTGCTGAGGTGCCCGGCCGCAGAAGCCTCCACCTGGCTCTCGCCCGGCGCAGCGCGGGGGAAGGTCAGCAGCAGCCAAAGCACGACAGTGACGGTAAAGATGATCGTCCCTGCGCGGCGCAGGAACACCCACGCGCGCTGCCACAGTCCGATGGCGAGATCCTTCAGCCGCGGGATCTGATAGCGCGGCAGTTCCATGATGAATCCGCTTGCGCCCCCCTTCGTCACGGTGCGGCGCAGGACCAGCGCGGCGGCCATCGCGCCGACGATCCCGGCCAAATATAGGACGAACATCACCAGGCCCTGCAACCCAATTCCCGGTCCCACGGTAGTATGTGGAATGAACGCGGCGATGATCACCGCATAGACCGGGAGGCGGGCGCTGCAGGTCATAAGCGGAGCGATTAGTATGGTGGTCAGCCGGTCGCGCGGATCGGAGATGCTGCGGGTCGCCATAATCCCGGGAATCGCGCAGGCGACACTCGACAGCAACGGGATGAAGCTGCGGCCTGACAGGCCCACGCCCTGCATCATCCGGTCCATCAGGTAGGCCGCGCGCGCCATGTACCCGCTCGCCTCCATCGCCAGGATGAAGGCGAACAGGATAATGATCTGCGGCAGGAACACGATTACCGAGCCAACCCCGGCTATCACGCCCTCGGTCAACAGGTCGCGGACGAACCCGGCAGGCAGCAAGGCGCTCACTTGCGCCGAAAGCAGTGCAACGAGTGCCTCGAGCCCGTCGGCGAACGGGGTCGCCCAGGCGAATACCGCCTGGAACACCACGAACAGCAGCGCGAACAGGATCGGCAGGCCCAGCCAGGGATGCAGAAGCACCTTGTCGAGCCCCGCGTGGAGCCGGTGCTGCGCGGTTTCCGACAGGATCGCGCCCTTGGCAATGTTCGCCGCAGCAAGCCGCCGTTCGGGCATCGTAACGCGCGGCTGCGGATGGGCGTTGTGGTCGCTCTCGGCCCGCCCCTCGGCGGTTTCGATCGCCGCAACGAGCTGGTCAAGCCCGCGCCGGCGAACCGCCACGGTCGGCACCACCGGCACTCCAAGTGCCTGCGCCAAAGCGGCGGGATCGAGCACCAGTCCGTCGCGCTCGGCAAGGTCGATCATGTTGAGCGCGACTACCGTCGGACGCCCTAGCGCGATGACTTCCTGCGCGAAGACGAGGTGCTGTTCGAGGTTCGCCGCATCGAGCACGACGATAAGCACTTCGGGGACGGCCTCGCCCGCGAAATCGCCGTGGACGACCTTGCGCGTGACCTCCTCGTCCGGGCTGGAGGGCTCGAACGAATAGGCACCCGGCAGGTCGATCAGTTCGACCGGTTCGCCGCCCGGCAGCACCAGTCGCCCGGCCTTCCGCTCGACCGTGACCCCGGGATAGTTGGCGATCTTCTGCCGGGCGCCGGTCAGCGCGTTGAACAGCGCGCTCTTGCCGGCGTTCGGATTGCCGACGAGTGCGGCGGTGCGCAGCGCGGTCATGCCGACACCATGCTCACAGCGGTTCGATCTCCATTGCCGCGGCGTGCGCGCGACGCACAGCCACGGTCATCCGGCCGATCATTACCGCCAGCGGATCGCGCCCCCACAGGACGCCGCGGTGCGCCACCGCCACCCGCGCATCGACGTCGAGGCCGAGCGCGCGCAGCCGTGCAGCATCCTCCGCCGGCAGCCGGCCCCAATCGACCGCCACTATTCGGGCGCGCTTGCCGCGTTCGAGAAACTCGAGCGTCATCACTCCCGGCTTTAAGAGCCCGGACGCTTTTTGCAACTGATTATCATTAGGCTCAACGCGCGGGATAACGCAATCGGCCCAGGAAGCGGCTGACGCTGAACCGCTCAGCGTCGGGTCGCAAGAGCTTCGCCTTCGCTTTCTCGAACCGCATGACGCCGTCGATCCGCCGTTCGAGAAATGCGTGTGTGTCGGTCTTGCCGACGCTCTCATCATCCACGAACACGGCGAGGGTAGCGGCATAAATCGAAGCGAGGATCGCGCGCTTGGTATAGTGGTTGTAATCGGTCGCTGTGTCCCCCGCGAGCCGCCACATCGCGTCGGCGCTTGCCCAGCCGAGCTTACCCGAGCGGACCACGTTCTGCGGCATCGCCATGATCGCAAGCGCGCGCCGCAGCGCCTCCTCGCGTCCGGCGATGGCGTCCAGCCGCGCTTGCACAAGGCTGCGGATGCGCTCGCGAATCTTCAACGCCGCCAGTTTCTCCGGCGGCAGCGCGGCGAACATCGCCAGATCCACGCTGGCGATCCACGCGGAGATCATGTCCATCGCGCCACCGGGAAACGCGAGGCGCGCCACGTCCGCATCGATGCCCAAACTGACGCTCGCCGAATGAAGCGCTTCATTGCCCCATCCGTCGAAGACCGCCGCGTCGGCCACCGCCGGCGCCAGCACGAACTTGATCTCATCGAGCGTCAGGTCGTCCGCCGATACACCCACGGTCAGAGGCCGGGCCCGTAAGTACCCTGGTCCGCGCCGGACTCTTTGACATCGGCTTCCGCGCGGTCGATTTCCTGGAGAGCGCCGCCGGCGGAGCCCATCAGCATCGCATAATCGCGCGCCGAACGGCCCGAATTATCTGTCTTGTCGGCACTCGCGCCGTTTTTCAGGAGGAGCCGGATGACCGCCATGTCGCGCCGGTGGACCGCCGAGATCAGCGGCGTTTCGCCGGCCGCATTGCTCACTTCAACCCGTGCGCCGGCCTTGAGCAACCGCTCGACCCCCTCGACGAAGCCGAGGCTGACGGCCAGCGAGAGTGGGGTGATGCCGCTCTTGTCGGCAAGGTTCGGATTCGCGCCGTGCTCGAGCAAAAACTTGGTCCACAACTCGTCGCGCCGCTGGATCACGATGTGGAGCGCGCTTTCGCCGCTGGTCAGGTCACGTGTGTTGACGATCGTCGTGCCGGGTTCATTTAAAAACTTGGTCGCTTCGGTCCCGTCGCGCTCTCTCACCGCCTTCAAAAAGTTGTACGAATCGGAAAATTGCGCGGTTGCGGGTGTGGCCAGCCCGGACGCAAGAAGCGCCAGCGCCAGACCTGCCTTGCGGATAACACCCCGTCGCATCTTCCCTGCCTCCGTTAGAATCCTATCTTCGCGGGCATGACACGCCCTTGCCGCCCGCCGGTTAGCAGACCATGAACCGTCGCGCCATGCCACGCCACATCATGTTCTTCGCGCCGTTCGCACTCGTTGCCTGCCAGCCCAGCCCAGTCGAGGAGCCGCCGCTGGCCGGTGCCGCGATCGGGGGTGAGTTCACCCTCGTCGATCAGGCTGGCAAGACCCGCCATTGGGCCGACTTTCGCGGCAAGTACGCGGTAGTCTATTTCGGCTATACCTATTGCCCCGACGTTTGCCCGACCGACGTTCAGCGCACCGCGCAGGGCCTGCGCACCTTTGCGAAAGAGCACCCCACCGAGGCCGCAAAGGTCCAGCAGATCTTCATCACCGTCGATCCCGATCGCGATACGCCGAAGGTGGTCGGCGAATTCGCCTCCGCTTTTGGCAAGGACATCGTCGGTCTGACCGGAACGCCCGGTCAAATCGCGGACGCGGCGAAGGCGTTCAAGGTGTTCTATTCGAAGGGCAAGGACGAAGGCGGCGGCGCCTACCTCGTCGATCACTCGGCGATTACATACCTGTTCGGCCCCAAGGGAGAGCCGCTTGCCACCCTACCGACCGACGAGGGCGCCGATGCGGTGGCGAGAGAGCTGGCCAAGTGGGTGCGCTGAGGGACCGGTTCTGGGAACTGCCGCTCGCCGACCTGTCGCGCGAGGAATGGGAGGCTTTGTGCGACGGCTGCGGGCAATGTTGTCTGCACAAGCTCGAGGACGACGAGACCGGGGCGATTGCGCATACCAACGTCGCCTGCAAGCTGCTCGATACCGGCGCAGCGCGCTGCAACGACTATCGACACCGCAAGGCATTCGTCCCGGATTGCCTGCGGCTGACCCCGCGCCTCGTCGAACAGGTAACCTGGTTGCCGGACAGTTGCGCCTATCGCCGCCGAGCGGCAGGCAAGCCGCTGGCCGAGTGGCACCACCTGATCTGCGGCGACCCGTCGGCGGTGCACCGCCGTGGACCGGGCGTGGCTGGCCGGGTAGTCAGCGAGACGGTCGCCGGCCCGCTCGAGCACCATATCGTCGACTGGATCGGCGATGACCCGGATGAGGTGGCGGCGTGATCGACTGGCTTCGCCGCGAGGCCCTTGAGCCGGAAGTCGAGATCGGCGGACGCACCCTCCCGGTCGCTATTCGTCGCAACGCCCGCGCGCGCCGGCTCACGCTGCGGCTTGCCCCTGACGGCAGCGAAGTGCGCGTGACGCTGCCGAAATGGTGCGCGAGCCGCGAGGCGCTCGCCTTCGTCCACGCCCGCACCGGCTGGCTGGCCGAACAGCTTGGTAAAGTGCCCCGGCAGCGCGCTCCCGAACCGGGCGGCACAGTTTTATACCGGGGGCGCGAGCTTGTAATCGACTGGAGCGCACGCGGCCGGCGCGCTCCGCTTCTGGAAGGTGACCGGATATTCGTCGGCGGTCCGGCCGAGAACCTTGCCCCGCGCCTCGGCCGCTGGCTCGAGCGCGAGGCGCTGCGGCTGCTGGGAGAGGATCTGGCGTTCTTCGCTAAGCGCGCAGGAATTGCTACCCCCGCGCTGCGCCTCAGCCGCGCACAGCGGCGCTGGGGGTCGTGCTCGACCAGCGGGACTGTGCGGATCAACTGGCGACTGGTCCAGGCGCCGGATGCCGTCCGCCGTTCGGTGGTCGCGCATGAAATTGCGCATTGCCTCCATTTCGACCACAGTCCGGCGTTTCACGCCGCGCTCGCGCGACTGTTCGACGATGATATCGCGGAGGCCGACGACTGGATAAAGGCCAACGGGCGCAGCCTCTATGCCGCATTCGGCTAACACCTTCTGTCACTAGCATCGCCGCCGATTGCGCTCTATCTGGTGTCGATGCGGATCATCCAGCGCCTTAATCCCGGTCCGGGCTTCGCGGACTTCTGGACCGAGTTCAAGCGGCCCAACCCCTATCGCTGGCCGGTCCTTGCTGCGTCGGCGCTGTTGACAGGATCGCTGATCATCCTGCTCACCGACCGGGCCGTCAGCCTCAATTGGATCGCCGGCGGAGCCATTGCGCTGGTCGGCGGGGTAGCGCTCGCGGCGATGGTCGCCGAGCGGGTCCGCATCAATCTCGGCATTCTGGTCCTCGCCTCGATCGTCCCGGCTCTCATTTTCTGGCAGTTTGCCAAGGAGCACTGGCGCATCCCGATGGCGCCGCCGAAGGTCACGTACATCTCGACCTTCGAGCCGGGGCGGACCGACGCCCAGATCGAGGCATCGAACCGAGCCAACCAGGTGGTGCAGGATCGACTGCGCGCCGAACAGAAGAAGCGCGAGGAAGAGGCCAAGGACGCCTACCGTGCGCTCGGCCGCGCCACCGGCATGGATGTCGATGCGATTGAGCGCCGTCTCGCCGAGCAGGACGTTGCCGCCAAGGCACAGGACAAGCCGGTTGCAGACCACGCCCAATGAGCGCAGCCGATGACGGCGATTGGCTGGCGCTAGCCGCACGGCTGGCCGCGCGCGGACGCCCGCTCTCCCACCCCAACCCAGCAGTCGGATGCGTGATCGTCCGGGATGGACGCGTCGTTGGACGTGGCTGGACACATGAGGGTGGCCGCCCACACGCCGAGGCTGCGGCACTTGAACAGGCGGCGAGCCTTGGACGCGGGGCAACCGTTTATGCAACGCTCGAACCGTGCGCGCACGGATCGCCGCGCGGTCCGGCCTGCGCCGACCTTATTGTCGAGGCTGCCCCTGCCCGCGTCGTGATTGGCTGCGAGGACCCCGACCCGCGCACCGCCGGCAAGGGCATCGAGCGGATGCGCGCTGCGGGTATCGAAGTTGACCTGCTCCCCTCGCCTGCGGTCGATGAGAGCCTGGCCGGCTACCTCACTCGCGCCAGATTGGGGCGTCCCCATGTAACGCTCAAGCTTGCGATGTCGCTCGACGGCTGCGTCGCTCTCGCAAACGGTGAAAGCCGCTGGATCACCGGCGAAGCGGCCCGCGCCCACGTCCACGCGCGCCGCGCGCGGACCGACGCGATCCTGGTCGGCGGCGAGACCTGGCGCGGGGACAAGCCTCGACTCGATGTGCGGCTGCCCGGAATTCGAGGCGCGCAGCCCGCGGCGCGTGCTGCTCAGCCGCGGAGTCGCGCCCGACGGGGTCAAGGTAATCAATTCGCTCGATGGCATCGCGCGGCTCGATGGTGTGCAATATCTCTATGTCGAGGGGGGGGCCGCGACCGCGGCGAGCTTCCTTGCTGCAGACCTGGTCGATAGGATCGAAATCTACCGCGCACCGATCGTGATCGGCGACGGCCTCCGCGCGGTCGGCGGGATTGCGCTGGGCGGCTTGGCCGAAGCGCACGACCGGTGGCGCGAAGTCGAAGACGCACAGCTTGGCAGCGACCGTTTCACCGCCTATCGCCGGATGCGCGAAGAGGGGCTCTAGCAGACATGTTCACCGGCATCGTCACCGCCATCGGCACGATCGACAGCATCGAGCAGCGCGGCGACCTGCGCGTTCGCGTAGCGTGCCCGTGGGACCCGGCAAAGATCGCCATCGGCGCCTCGATCGCCTGCGCGGGCGTTTGTCTGACGGTGGTCGAGCGCGGCGGAGAGGCGGGTGACGCATGGTTCGCGGTCGATGTCTCGGCAGAAACCGTCAGCCGCACGGCCCGGGGGATGTGGACGCAGGGCGCGAAGATCAACCTTGAGCCGTCGCTGCGCGTCGGAGACGAACTGGGCGGACACATCGTTTCGGGTCATGTCGACGCGGTCGGTACCGTCGCCGATTGGGAGCCCGAAGGCGATTCGATGCGGGTAACAATCAAGGCCCCGCCCGCGCTCGCCCCGTTCATCGCCGCCAAAGGTTCGATCACTGTCGACGGTGTGTCGCTGACGGTCAATTCGATCGAGGATCGCAACGATGGATCAGTGCATTTCGGGCTCAATCTAATCCCGCATACCGCCGAAGTGACGACGTTGGGCGAGCTGGCCCAGGGGTCCGAGGTCAATCTAGAGATCGATACCGTCGCGCGGTACCTCCAGCGGCTGGAATCCTTGCGCGCCTAGCCCAGCCGGGCGTGTCCACCGGTCGAACCGAACCCCCCGCTCCCGCGCTCCGTATCGTCGAGCGAGTCCACTTCGTTCCAAGCCGCTTGCACGACTGGTGCAATGACGAGCTGCGCGACCCGGTCGCCGCGTGCGATTGTGAACGGTTCGGTGCCGTGGTTGATCAGGATCACCTTGAGTTCGCCGCGGTAGTCCGAATCGATCGTGCCGGGCGTGTTCGGTACCGTGATCCCATGCTTGAGCGCGAGGCCCGAGCGGGGCCGAACCTGAATTTCGTATCCTGCCGGTATCGCCAAAGCGAGCCCGGTCGCGACCGCGTGGCGAGCGCCGGGAGCGACGGTCACGTTTTCGGCCGAGAGCACGTCCATCCCCGCGGCGCCGTCGGTCGCATAGGCGGGCAATGCAAGTCCTTCACCGTGCGGTAGCCGCTTTAGCGCGACCCGGATCGGATCACCCATCGCGCGGATCGACCTCGTCAAGCGCCTTTGCCATTCGTTCGGCGAGCGCGAGCGCGACGTCATTCTTGGGCATCTCTGGCAGATCCTCGACCCCTTCGCCGGTGACGATGTGCACCGCATTGGCGTCGCCGCCCATCACGCCCTTGCCGTCGACCGCGGTCACGTCGTTGGCCACGATCCAGTCGGCAGCCTTGCGCTTGCGCTTGACTTTTGCGTTCTCGACGACGTCCTCGGTCTCGGCGGCGAAGCCGATCAGCAATTTGGGCCGATGTTTGCCCGAGGCGACCTGGGCAAGAATATCCGGGTTCTCGGTCAGCAGCAGCGCCGGCGGAGCGGATCCCCGCTTCTTCATCTTTTCGGCCGCGTATTCCTTGCTGCGCCAGTCAGCCACCGCGGCGACCATTACGGCGGCGTCGGCAGGCAGCGCCTTCTTGACCGCATCGGACATTTCGCGTGCCGAGATGATGTCGATCCGGTCGACACCGAGCGGCGTCGGCAAGTTGACCGGTCCGGCGACCAGCGTGACGCGCGCGCCTAGAGCGGCGGCGGCAGCAGCGATCGCAAAGCCCTGCTTCCCGCTTGACCGGTTGGCGATGTAGCGCACCGGGTCGATCGGTTCGTGCGTGGGACCTGCGGTGACGAGCACGTGGCGGCCGAACAAAGGTCTATGTTCAGGATCGATGTCGAACGCGGGCTGGCCCTCGAGCGGGTCGATTGGCGGATCGGCGAAATGGTCCTCGAGCACTTCGGGCAGCTGCTCGCCCGCGCCGGTGACGACGGTGTGGTTCAGCGCCTCGGCATCGGTTGGCGGGGCCGCCTTGGCCTTGCCTTTCTGCGCCATGATCGGAGCACCGAGGTCGGGTTCGACGTCTGGCTCTACTTCCGCCTCGGGAAGCGGACCATCGAATTCGGCTTGGAGCTTGGGCTCACCGTCGTCCGCATCGTCGAACATCTCGTCCTCGGCGAAGTCCTCCTCTTCGACGATCGCGCGCTTGGGCGTCTTGCGCGGGATAAGCGAGGACAACAGGCTGCCGAGCGAACTGCCGCTCTTTGGATCGGGCTCAACCTCGAATTCGGGCTCAAGCGCCTCGAGCAGGTCGGGCTCGGGCTCGCAGTCGGCGGCAATGCCGAAGCGCGCGGCGATCTCGGCCCATACAATCTCCGGCTCGGGCAAGCGCCCGGGGCCGAATTCACCGCAGGCCATCGGCCCCTCGTCGGGCTCCATAACCTCGACGCCGGCTTCGCGCAGCCAAGCGACGTTGCGTCGGGTGGCATCGTGAAGCCACATCTTCACGTTCATCGCCGGAACCGCCATCACTGGCTTATCGGTAGCGAGGATCAACGTGGTGGCCAGATCGTCGGCGATACCAGCCGCCATCTTGGCGATGAGATCTGCCGTCGCCGGGCAGACGACAACGAGGTCGGCCTGCCGCGAGAGCTGGATATGGCCCATCTCAACCTCGTCCTTGAGGTCGAAGAGGCTGGTATAGACCTTGTTCTCGCTCAAGGCGGCGAGCGCCATGGGAGTAACGAAATTGCTTCCGCCCTCGGTCAGAACGCAGGTGACATCACCCCCACCCTTGCGGATCAGGCGAACGAGCTCGCATGACTTGTACGCAGCAATTCCGCCACCGACGACGAGCAGCACCCTGGGGCCGCTCACGCGGTTCTCCTCACGCTGCGGCCAATCGCCGACATGCTCGTGCATGAAATCCCTCGAAACATCGCGCGGGAATAGCGCCCGCGACGGACACGCGCCAGTCCTAGGCACGTGGTGGTTAAGATTGCGCTAGCGGCGGGCAGCCCTATGGTTGCCGAGTAACCGAAGGGAATACCGGATGCGCCTTATCTTGACCGCGCTGATTTTCGTCGAAGGGCTTTTCTTCGTGCTGCTCGGCTTCAACTTCCTGATAATGCCGATGAGCGCGGCGATGGGCTTCGGCCTGTCCCCCGATGGTCCGGCGGGGCTCGCCGTGCTACGCGCGGACTTTCCCGCACTGTTCTTCGTCGGCGGCTTCGGCATGATCTGGGGCGCTTGGAAGCGCAACGGCGATCTGTTGCTGGTCCCCGCCGCGATATTCGGCATCGCGCTGTTGGGCCGCTTCGTCAGCATCGTCGCCGATGGCACCGCGCCGGGATTCTGGTTTCCGATGCTGGTCGAGGCGAGCGCTGTCGTGCTCAGCTTGATCGCGAGTCGCGTGCTGCCGCACCGAGTCGGTTAAAGAAGGCCCATCCCGGCTGCGAGACCGACCGCCGCCCCACCGAGCACCGCTGCCAGCAGGTAACCCGGCCAGCGGGGCCGCTCGATCCGGCGTTCCCACATCAGGGGGATGTCGGGCAGTGGCGGTTGTTCGGGCGCGCCGCCCTTGGCCGGGAATGCGTCTTCGAGTCGGCGGACGAGTTCGGGCACCCGCAGCAGCGTTTGCACATCGGTGCGGATGCGGTCGGCAAGCGCCGCCTCAGGACCGAGCTCGTCGCGGATCCACGCGCGCACGAAGGGCGCGGATACGTCCCACATGTTAATCGAAGGATCGAGACTGGTTGCGAGTCCCTCGACCATCACCATCGTCTTTTGCAGCAACAAAAGATGCGGCTGGGTCGCCATGTCGAAATCACGGGTGATCGCGAACAAGCCATCGAGCATCTGACCCACGCTAAGCTCGCTCACCGGCTTGCCGCGCATCGGCTCGCCAACGGCACGTAAGGCAGTCGCGAACTCGTCGACCGAGTGGTAGCTCGGAACATATTGCGCTTCGAAGTGAATTTCGGCCACGCGACGATAGTTGCCGGTGATGAGGCCATAAAGGATTTCGGCGAGCCACTGGCGCGCGCGCCGGTCGATCCGGCCCATGATCCCGAAGTCGATCGCCACGATCGTCCCGTCGCCGCGGACGAACAGGTTCCCCTGGTGCATGTCGGCGTGGAAGAACCCGGCGCTGATCGCCTGAGTCAGGAAGGCGAGCACCAGTCGGCGCGCGAGCGCGGGCAGGTCATGACCTGCTGCGATCAGTGCTTCGCGGTCGGAAATCTTGATGCCGTCGATCCACTCGATCGTCATCACCCGCCCGTTGGTGCGGTCCCAGTCGACCGAGGGGATGCAGTACCCCTCGAACCCCCTCATGCCCTCGGCCAGTTCGCTGGCGCTGGCAGCCTCTCGCCGCAAGTCGAGTTCGCGCGCGGTCCAGCGCCTGAAGTTCGCGATGGTGAGCCGCGGACGCAACCGCGCGGCCTCGCCGCCCATGGCCTCGAGATGCGCGGCGGCCCATTCGTAGGTCGAGATGTCACGCTCGAACCGCTCTCGAATGCCCGGTCTCAGGACCTTGATCGCGACCGACTGTCCCTCGGTCGTCACCGCGCGGTGGACCTGCGCGATCGAGGCAGAGCCTACCGGCACCGGGTCGATCTCGCGATAGAGCGTCTCGACCGGCACCTCGAAGCTGCGCGCAATCTCTGCCTCGATGGCCGCAAAGGGCACCGGCGGCAGGCTGTCCTGCAGACTGAGCAGGTTGTGCGCGGCGACTTCGCCGACGAGGTCGGGCCGGGTGGCGAGCGACTGGCCGAGCTTGATTGCCGCAGGACCGATGTCGGTGAATGCCTCGGCATAGTTCGGCTCGCGCGGTTGCACCGTGCCCAGGCGGGCGATGCGGGCCAGCCGCTTGACCTGCGGCGGGGTATTCGGATCACGTTCGATCCCTCGCAGCGCGCCGTGTCGGGCAAGGCCGCGACCCCATTTCAGCAGGCGCCAGATGTGCGTCGCGGGACGGGTCAAATTATATCTTCCACCCCGAATGGATCGCGACGAGGCCGCCCATGATCGGCTCCACCTTGGTGCGGGCGAAGCCGGCGGCGCGGATCATCCGCTCGAACTCGGGCATCGGCGGGAAACGGCGAATCGATTCGATCAGATAGCGATAGCTGTCGCCGTCACCGGCGATCGCCTCTCCCAGCTTGGGGACCAGCTTGTGCGAATAGAGGTCGTAGGCCTGCTTGAAGCCGGGCCATTCGTTCGTCGAGAATTCGAGGCAGAAGAACCGCCCGCCGTATTTCAGCGTACGGAGCGCCTCGGCGAGCGCATGGTCGATCCGGGTCACGTTGCGAATGCCGAACGCGATCGTGTAGGCATCGAACACGCGATCGGGATAGGCGATCTGCTCGGCATTCTGGCGGCTCCACACGAGTCCATCGATCCCGCGCTCCATCGCCCGCTCGATGCCGACGTCGAGCATTTCCTGGTTGATGTCGGCTACCGTCACGTTCGCCCCGCGCGCGGCAAGCCGGAAGGCGATGTCGCCGGTGCCGCCCGCCATGTCGAGGATCGCCTCGCCCGGCTGCGGCTTTACCCGACGGACGAACTGGTCCTTCCACAGTCGGTGCATCCCGCCCGACATGGCGTCGTTCATCAAGTCGTATTTCAAGGCCACGCCGGAAAAGACTTCGCCCACGCGGCGAGTCTTTTCGTCCGGGGCGACCTCGTCGTATCCGAAGGAAACGGTGTCGTTCATGGCGCGCGCCTTACGGGAGTTTGTCGGGGGCGCAAAGGCTGTTACGGCGCCCCTTGATGCCAGAGCTTCCCGAGGTCGAAACCACCGTCCGCGGACTTGCCGCCGTTCTCGACGGTGCCCGGCTCGAGCGCGTGGCGGTTCGCCGGCCGGACATGCGCCGCCCGTTCCCGCCCGGCCTCGTCCAATCGCTGACCGGGGCGCGGGTGACCGGACTGAGCCGCCGCGCGAAATACGGTCTCATTCACACCGATCGCGACACCACCCTGATTTTCCACTTGGGCATGAGCGGGCGCTGGCGCATCGATCCGGTCGCGATCGAAAAGCACGACCACCTCGTGCTGGAAACCGCAGAGCATCGATTCGCGCTCAACGACGCGAGGCGGTTCGGCTCGGTCGACCTGGTCGATACCGCCGCGCTCGAAGAATGGCCCGCGTTTGCCGCACTCGGGCCTGAACCGCTCGGGCCCGGTCTTACCGCCAGGCACCTCCACCGCGCCTTCGCGGGACGTCGCCAAGCGATAAAGTTACTGCTGCTCGATCAGCGAATCGTCGCCGGTCTGGGCAACATATATGTGTGCGAGGCGCTGTGGCGGTCGGGCATCGACCCCCGCAAAGCTGCGGGCAAGGTGACGCTGGTGCGACTGGACCGGCTCGTTTCGGCGATTCGCCAAGTGCTCGAACAATCGATCGGCGATGGCGGTTCGACATTGCGCGATTATGCGCGGCCCGACGGCCAACTCGGCTATTTCGCCACGCGCTTTGCGGTCTATGGCCGCGAAGGCGAGCCCTGCCAGCGCGACGACGGCGGCCGAGTGCGGCGGATGGTCCAAGGCGGGCGCAGCACATGGTTCTGCCCGCGCTGCCAACGCTAACACCCGCCGCGGGCTTTGGCTTGACGGAATCGGGCAGCATCGCTAGGGGCGCGCCTTTCCCGGCGGGTCCGCTCGCCGCGGCAACCCACGCACTATTCGATTTTCGGCCGCCCGCGGCGGTCGATCGAGGACAGACCCAAGGATTCTTATGGCCAATACGCCGCAAGCCAAGAAGCGCATCCGTCGCAACACCAACCGTGCCGAGATCAACGGCGCGCGCATGAGCCGGATCCGCTCCTTCCTGAAGAAGGTCGAGACTGCGATCGCCGGCGGCGACAAGACCGCCGCCGCCGACGCGCTCAAGGCCGCGCAGCCCGAACTGGCCCGCGGCGTTGCCCGCGGCGTGCTTCACAAGAACACCGCCAGCCGCAAGATGAGCCGGCTGTCGAAGCGAGTCGGCGCGCTCTGATTCGCGCCCTCCGAGCCAATAGGTTCGGGTCTGCTACGGAACAAAAACCAAACGACGCCGGCGCCGAAACGCGCCGGCGTCGTCGTATCTGCGTCAGGCGTTCTAGAAAACCACGCAATTCCCGCGATTCGCGGAACGGTAGCATCGTTAATGCCGCCTTTTCATAGACTTGAACGCAAGTCCGTCGGTTTTTCCGAGTCAACCGCCAATATTTCAGTTTTTTTTCATCGCCGCCCTTGCAAGCGGCCCGCGGCTGTTGAAAAGAAGTCTCTGCGCCCTGTGTTGGACCACTCGGCGAATACATTTTTGGACCGGCCCATCGAACCCGATTCGTTCAGAAATCGGGCGAGGGATCGTTGCGTCCGAAGGTGACGGGGCATGGCGGGTCGATAGGGGGCCGCGAGATGGGACGGGACAATCGATGAAAGCGATTATCGGCGGCAACGGAGCTGCCCAACGCAGGGGTTCAGAGGGCAGCATGGAAGATCTCGAAGCGGTTAACCTGGCGGCTGATTGGGCAGACATCAGCCAGGGACTGCGGAAGGATCTAGGCCACCAGCTCCACAGCCAGTGGATCAAGCCGATTCAGGTCGGCGGCTTTGCCGAGGACACCGGCACGCTCGAACTCTACTTGCCCACCGACTTCAGCGCCAACTGGGTACTCGACCGGTTTCACGACCGGCTGAGCCTTGCGTGGAAGATCGCTCGCAGCGAAGTCCGCAACGTCGAGATCAAGGTTCACCCTGGACGCCGCAAGCTTCCCGAGCTGTCGTTCGGCGATGGGCGCCGTCCCGCGAACGATGGCAGCGACACCAGCATGATCGCGGTTGCCGCCGGCACCATCGGCGAGCGCGGGTTCACTTCGTCGATCGGGCTGGACCCTTCGCTGACCTTTGCCGCGTTCGTGACCGGCGAGGCCAACGTGCTCGCCTGCAACGCCGCGCAGCGCATGGCCGCGACCGAACAGCCGCAGTTCTCGCCGCTCTATCTCAAGGCCGCGACCGGCCAGGGCAAAACTCACCTGCTCCACGCGATCGGCCATACCTATCTAGGGTGCCATCCGCGGGCGCGGATCTTCTATTGCAGCGCCGAGCGCTTCATGGTCGAGTTCGTCCAGGCGCTGAAGTCGAACCAGACGATCGAGTTCAAGGCTCGCCTGCGTTCGTTCGACTTGCTGCTGGTCGACGACATCCAGTTCATAATCGGCAAGGCTTCGGCGCAGGAAGAACTGCTCTACACGATCGACGCGCTGCTCGCGGAGGGCAAGCGACTGGTGTTCGCCGCCGACCGTGCGCCGCAGGCGCTCGACGGGGTCGAGCCGCGCCTGCTCAGCCGTCTTTCGATGGGCCTCGTCGCCGATATCGCGGCGGCCGATATCGAGCTGCGCCGCTCGATTCTCGAATCCAAGCTCACCCGCTTCGCACCACTCGATGTGCCGGCTGACGTGATCGACTTCCTCGCGCGGACGATCACGCGCAACATCCGCGAACTGGTCGGCGGGCTCAACAAGCTGATCGCCTACGCACAGTTGACCGGGCAGGAAGTCTCGCTCCAACTTGCCGAAGAACAGCTGACCGATATCCTTTCGGCCAATCGCCGTCGGATCACGATCGACGAGATCCAGCGCACGGTCTGCCAGTTCTACCGCATCGACCGATCCGAAATGGGATCGAAGCGACGTGCGCGCGCCGTGGTGCGCCCACGCCAGGTGGCGATGTACCTGTCCAAGGTGCTCACCCCGCGCAGCTATCCCGAAATCGGCCGCAAGTTCGGCGGGCGCGATCATTCGACCGTTATTCACGCGGTTCGCCTGATCGAGGACCTGCGCCAGCGCGACGCCGATATGGACGGCGACGTGCGCAGCCTGCTGCGACAGCTGGAAAGCTGACCGGCGCCTGCTATGGGGGCGCCATGCCCCCCACCTCATCTATCGACGCGCCGCTTTCCGCACCGCTTCCGGAGACATTCTGGCAGGCCGCGCGCCGCGCGATGGGCGGCCGCTGCCCGCGCTGTGGCCGGGCCGAACTTTTCCGCAAATGGCTCAAGCCGGTCGACCGCTGCCCCGCCTGCGGGCAGGACTGGTCACACGCCCGCGCCGACGACATCCCGGCCTACATCGCGATCCTGCTCACCGGTCACCTGCTCGCCCCGCTGATCATCTTGCTGGTGGGCGAGCTCGACATGTCGGCGCTGGCCGCCGGGGCGATCATCCTGCCGCTGGCAACCGCGATGGTCCTGGGCGGGCTCCAGCCGGTCAAGGGCATGGTCATCGCGTTGCAATGGTGGCTCGGGATGATGGGATTCCGCCGCGAACGGCCCGGTTCCAAATGAGCTTTTCGCCCGAACGCCTCGACCGTTTTGCCCGGCACATCGTGCTTCCCGAAGTCGGCGGCGCGGGCCAGTTCGCGCTGGCCGAGGCGCATGTCGCGCTTGTCGGGCTCGGCGGAATCGGCAGCCCCGCGCTGCAATATCTGGCCGGTGCAGGCGTTGGAAAACTGACGCTGATTGACGACGGCAAGGTCGAGATTTCGAACCTCCAGCGACAGACGATCTATTCCGAGCGCGACGTCGGCCACGGCAAGGCGGTCGCCGCCCGGCGCTGGCTGGCGAACTTCGACCACAAGCTGGAAGTCGCACTCGACGACCGGCGGATCGCGCCGAACAATGTCAATGAAGCGCTTGATCGGGCCGATCTGGTGCTCGATGGGACCGACAACTTCGCCACCCGTCTGACGGTCTCCGACGCCTGCGTCGCGAGCGGCATTCCACTTCTCAGCGCCGCGGTCGGCCGCTTCCAAGGTCAGGTCGGCGGATTCGCGGGGCATCTGCCCGGTCATGCCTGCTACCGCTGCTTCGTGGGCGACGCGTTCGACGCGGACGACTGCGACACCTGCGCAGACGACGGGATGCTCGGCGCGATGGCCGGCTGGACCGGCACCTTCGCGGCGCTGCAAGCCGTGCGCATCGTCGTCGCCCCGGCAATGGGCGAACCGCACTGGGGGATGCTCCACACGCTCGACGGGCTTGCGCCGGGGATGCGCTCGTTCCGGATCGCGAAGGACCCGGAATGCAGCGGCTGCGGAGCGAAGGGCGGATAGCAACCCGGTCGCGGGCATGACCGGCGTGGAACGGCGTTGACCCATTGCGAACAGGCTCTTGTGGTGCAATCCTCCTGATCGCGGGCTTGGGCGCAGCCGCATGTCTGGTGTTTGACCGCTTTTCACGAAAGGAACGGCCGATGCTTCGTGTCGTGCTCTTTGCCCTTCTGGCCTGCTCACCGTTCAGCGCGACCGCCCAGCCCCCGCCAACGGAGAAATCCGGCCATTACCTGTTCGTGTGGAGCGGCGATCAAGACGCCAAGGGCAATGACTTCCTAGCGGTGATCGACGCTGACGAATCATCGCCCGACTACGGCAAGGTTCTGACGAGCATCGCCACCGATCAGAAGGGCGTTCGGCCGCATCACACCGAATATGAAATGCCAGCCAATGGCATCCTGTTCGCCAACGACCATGGCGCCGATCACACGTTCCTCTTCGACCTGCGCGATCCATTGAAGCCGCGACTAACAGCTTCGTTCCGAAGCCTCGGCGGGTTCAGTATGGCGCACAGCTTTGCCCGCTTGCCCAACGGCAACGTCCTGGCCTCCTTCCAATACCCTGATCACGGCAACCACAAGGGAGGCGCGATGGGTATGTCCGGCCAAAACGGCGGCCTCGTTGAAATCGACGACGAAGGGAAACTGGTGCGGTCGGTCAGCAACGCCGATCCGGCTTATCCCGACGAAGGCCTGCTTCCCTATAGTCTGGCCATCTTGCCCGATATTGACCGCGTGCTTGTTACCAATTCCCCCATGGGTGACGATTATCTTCTGACCAGCAATACCTATCAGCTGTTCCGATTGTCCGACCTTAAGTTGCTCGGCACTCACCGGTTCGATCCCGGTGCCAAGTTGAATGGCCACGTTTCACCGGAAGAACCGCGGGTCGGCCCCGACGGCGCTGTCTACGTTCAGACCCTGTCCTGCGGAATCCAGCGCGTCAGCGGCCTCGCCGACCAGAAGCCGTCGGCCAAGCTCGTCCACCAGTTTCCGGGAAGCTGGTGCGGTGTTCCCACCATCATCGACCATTTCCTGGTGCAGAGCGTCCCGTCAATTCACGGGTTCATCGTTCTCGATATCAGCGACGGGGACCGGCCGGTCGAGGTGTCTCGACTGACCATCGACGAGAAATATCTGGTGCACTGGACCGCATGGGACCCGGTTTCGCGTCGCTTGGTCGTCACGTCGGAACAGCCCGGCGACCGCACGTATCTGCTCAAGCTCGACGCCGGGACCGGCGCATTGAGCATCGACGACAGGTTCCGCGATGCGGATGGCCAACCGGGCTTCAGTTTTGCAAAACGCGCTTGGCCGCACGGATGGACCGGGGCGGGCCGGCCGCACGGCGCCGTTTTCTCGCGGTAGGACTTATCGGCGGGAATGGCCCGTCCGCCTGGCACCCCGGCAGCGGTCGGGCGCGGGCGTCAGCTCTCGGCGTCGGCCAGCACGGCTGCCCTTAGCTGGGCAATGCCCATGCCCTTTTCGCTCGAGGTCACGTGGACTTCGGGAAAGGCGGCGACGTGCTTGCGGGCTTCGACCTCGGTGGCGGCGGTCACCGCGGCCAGGTCGGCGGCCTTGATCTTGTCGGCCTTGGTCAGCACGATCCGGTAGCCGACCGCCGCTTCGTCGAGCATCTTCATCATATCGCGATCGACGTCCTTCAGGCCGTGGCGGCTATCGACGAGGACGAGCGTGCGTTTCAGGACCTGCCGCCCGCGCAGGAATTCGCGCACCAGCGCCTTCCACCGGTCGACCACCTTCACCGGAGCCTTGGCAAAGCCATAGCCCGGCATGTCGACCAGCCGCATCGCCAGCGGCTCACCGACGTCGAAGAAGTTCAATTCCTGCGTACGCCCCGGGGTGACCGACGCGCGCGCCAGGCTCTTGCGATTGGTCAGCGCGTTCAGAAGCGAGCTCTTGCCCACGTTCGAGCGCCCGGCGAAGGCGATCTCGGCCACTTTGGGTTCCGGCAGGAACTTGAGCTGCGGGGCCGACAGCAGGAACTCGACGCGGCCGGTCAGCAGCTTGCGCGCGCGTTCCTCAAGCTCGGCGGCGGCGACCGCTTCATCCTCGGTCACCCTTTTGCCTTCGCTTCGCGCTTGGCTTCGCGCTCGCGGTCTTCCTTGTCCTTGATCGCCTGCGCGCGCAGCTGGGGATGCTTGGAATACAGGTAGGTCTGCTGCGCCAGCGTCAGCACGTTGTTGGTGACCCAGTAGATCAGCAGGCCCGCGGCGAACGGCGCCATCACGAACATCAGGATCCACGGCATGATCTTGAACATCTGCGCCTGGACCGGGTCGGCCGCCGGCGGGTTGAGGCGGAAGGTCGCCCACATCGAAATGCCCAGCAGGATAGCGAGCGGCCCGATCGCGAGGAACCCTGGCGGGGTAAACGGCAGCAGCCCGAACAGGTTGAGGATATGCGCCGGATCGGGGGCCGACAGATCGTGGATCCACAGCACGAACGGCTTGTGGCGCATGTCGATCGACAGCATCAGCACCTTGTACAGCCCGAAGAATATCGGGATCTGCAGCAGGATCGGCAGGCAACCGGCGAGCGGGTTCACGCCCTCGCTCTTGTAGAGGCCCATGATCTCCTGCTGCTGCTTGGGCTTGTCGTCCTTGTAGCGTTCCTGGATCGCCTTCATCTTCGGCTGGATCGCGCGCATCGCCGCCATCGAGGCGAACTGCTTTTGCGCGATCGGGAACATGAAGGCGCGCACGATGACCGTCAGCAGGATGATCGCCAGGCCGAAGTTGTGGACGAGGCCGTAAAGGGTCGCGAGCAGCCAGTGGATCGGCTTTTCGATCACCCCGAACCAGCCCCAGTCGATCGCGTTGTCGAAACCGGGCACGCCCGCACTTTCGTAACCCGACAGCACGTCGCTGTCCTTGGCCCCGGCGAACAGCTGGGTGGTGCGCGAGATATAGCGCTTGTTGGGTACGGTCAGGGGATCGTAGATCGCATCGGCGCGATAGACCCCGCCGCCCAGCGCGCGGAAGTCGGCATCGACCTCGGCATTGCCCTGCGGGATCAGCGCCGAGAGCCAGTAGATATCGGTAAAGCCGATCCACTTCGCGGCGCTGGCGGGCGATACCTTTCCGGCATCGTCCACGTCGTCGTAATCGGTGCCGAAATCGACGCCATCCCCGAAGTAGCCGATCGGACCCGAGTGGATCGTGTACGAGCTGGCGCTGGCGGTCGCGTTGGTCCGGCTGACGGTCGCGAACGGACGCACGACGATCGAGCGGCCGCTGACGTTGCCGACGGTCTGCTTGGCGGTGATCATGTACTTGTCGTCGATCGACAGGTCGATCGTGAAGACCTGTCCCGCGCCGTTGTTCCAGGTCAGCTTGACCGGATTGTTCGGGGCGAGCGGGCCGCCCTCGGCTGTCCACACGGTTTTCGCGTCGGGCACCTTCACGGCCCCATCGGAGTCGTTGGCACCCATCCAGCCGAACTGCGCGAAGTGCTGTGCGGGCGTGCCCGCGGGGCTGAACAGGCGGACCGGTCCGGCGTCCTTGCGCACGTCCTCGCGGTGAGTCTTCAGCGTCAGGTCGTCGATTCGCGCGCCGACGAGGTCGATCGATCCGGCCAGCTCGGGTGCGTCGATGCGGACGCGCTCGGGCGACTTCAGCACGGTGTCGAGGTCGCGCTTTTCCAGCGCGATCGCGGCCGGATCGGTCAGCCCGCCCTCGCGGGTCGGCTTGCCCGTGGCAGCCGGCGCAGGGGCACCGGGGGCCGCATCCACCGTCGCGGCGGCGCGCACGGGCTCCTGGGACGGCGGATAGATGTAGTTCATCCCGGCGTCCCACCCGAACAGGAGCAGGCCGCACAGCACCACGGCGAGAAGAAGGTTGCGCTGGTTATCCAAGAAGTTCGATCCCGAAATCTGTCACTGGTCTATCGTCAGGGCACCGGGTCATAGCCGTGCCCGCCCCAGGGGTGGCAGCGCATTATACGCTTCGCCGCCATCCATCCACCCTTGATTGCGCCATGCTTGCCCAGCGCCTCGATCGCATATTCCGAGCACGAGGGCGCGTAGCGGCACGATGGCGGCAGGATCCGGCTGGGCCCCAACTGCCAGGCACGCGCCACCAGGATCAGAAGCTGCTTCACCGCGGCTTGCGCCGGGGTCCGCCGGATCGGGGCGGATCGCCCTTCCCCGCCGCCGCGCGCGCCAGTGCCGCGGACAGTTCGACGCGCATCGCGGCAAAGTCGCGCTCGATCCCGCGTTCGCGCCCGATGAGGACGTGGTCGTGGTCCGGCAAGCCCAGTTCGGGAAGCGCATCGCGCAGCAGTTCGCGAAACCGCCGCTTCATCCGGTTGCGGACGACCGCGTTGCCGATCTTCTTGGTGACCGTCACCCCGAACCGCAGCCCGCGCCCGCCGTTGGGCTGGGCGAGCAGCACGAACCCGGGGCGCGCCACCCGCACGCCGCGGTTGGCGGCCAGGAAATCGGCTCGCTTGCGGATGGTCGACAGGGTCATTTCGAGGGCGATATAGGGCGCTAATACACCGGAGGGAAGTATCAGCGCCCCTTCGGCTTCTCGAGCACCTTGGCGCGATAGCTGCACAGATCCACCACCGGGCACCGCCAGCATTCGGGTAGCCTCGCCTTGCAGGTGTAGCGGCCGTGGAGGATCAGCCAGTGGTGCGCGCCGAGCCGGAACGGGGCGGGCACGCGTTTCTCGAGTTTCGCCTCGACCGCCTCGGGGGTCTTGCCCTTGGCCAGCCCGGTGCGGTTGCCGACGCGGAAGATGTGGGTATCGACCGCGAACGTCTCGTGCCCGAACCAGCAGTTGAGCACGACGTTGGCGGTCTTGCGCCCCACACCGGGCAGGCGGACCAGATCCTCGCGGGTGCCGGGCACTTCGCCGCCGTACTCGTCGACCAGCAGCCGGCTGAGCGCGATCACGTTCTTCGCCTTGGAATTGAACAGGCCGATGGTCTTGATGTGCTCCTTCAACCCCTCTTCGCCGAGGTCGAGCATCGCCTGCGGGTTATCGACCCTGGCGAACAGCGCCCGGGTCGCCTTGTTGACCCCGACGTCGGTCGCCTGCGCCGACAGCGCCACCGCGACGACGAGCTGGTAGGCGTTGCCGTATTCCAGCTCGGTCTCGGGCGAGGGATTGTCCTCCGCCAGGCGGCGGAAGAACTCGAAGATCTGGTCTTTGGTCATGAAAGCGCGTGATAGATCCACAAGCCGAAGCGCGACCATGTCGGGGTGCCGAACGCCATCGTTTCGGCGGTCTGCCAGGCGATGACCGGCAATCCGACCCACAGATAGGCGGGGTGGACCGCGCCGAACCGCAATCGATCGCGCACCATCGCGCCGACAAGGATCAGATCGGTCGCGACGACACCGAGTGTAAAGTCCGGCCGCGGCACCCAGGGCATGAAGTGCCGCCATCGGAACCAAGCCGGCCACACCATCACGACAGTCGCGATCAGGATCAGGCGCTTGTGCCACTGCGGCGTCTTCCGGCAGGCGATCGCGGCTGCCACCACCGCGCAGAAAACCACCGGCGCCGTGACATTGCCCGCCATTCCGATGTCGATCCCGAGGGCGAGATCGCGCCGCGTGGCCTCCACCCCGATGGCGACGGTGCTGGCCGCGACCCCGAGTGCGAGCAAAAGCGCAACCCAGCCAAGGCGGCGATGAAACTGGAGGCGACCGTTGGCAAGATGGACCTGCGAGATGGTCAGAACCAGCCAGCCAAGCAGAAGCGCCCCGTGGATGTGCGACCAGCCCGGACCTGCAAAGGTGCCCCGGATCATCGGCAAGGAGTAGGTGAGGAAAAATCCCGCCAGGGCAACGCCGAGCGCTCCCCAGGCGGACAGGCGGTAGAAGACGGACTGACGGTCCGCGTGCCAGCCCGGGCGTGGGCTCAAAGCCCGAGAACCTGCGGCATGGCGTAGCGCCCGGCGTCGCGGCCGATCAGCCACGCGGCCCCCGCGACCGCGCCGCGCGCGAAGATCATCCGGTCTTCGGCGTGGTGCGACAGCGTCAGCCGCTCCTCGTTACCGGCCAGGATCACGCTGTGCTCGCCGGCGACGGTGCCGCCGCGCAGCGAGGCGAAGCCGATCGCGCCTTCCGCCCGGCGCCCGGTGTGTCCGTCGCGCCCGCGCTCGCTGTTGCCCTCGAGCGATATGCCGCGGCCCTCGGCCGCCGCTTCGCCCAGCAGCAGCGCGGTTCCGCTCGGCGCGTCGACCTTCATCCGGTGATGCATCTCGAGCACTTCGATGTCCCATTCGGGTCCCAGCCGCGCCGCCGCCTCGCGCACCAGATGCGCCAGCAGGGTCACGCCGAGCGAGGTGTTGCCGGTCTGGAGCACCGCGATGGCCCCGGCGGCGGAATCGATCGCCGCGTGGTGCCGTTCGTCGAGCCCGGTGGTGCCGATCAGGATCGGAATGCCTGCACCGACCGCAGCGTGAAGATTGCCTTCGAGCGCGGGCGGCGCGGTGAAATCGACCAGCACGTCGCTCGCTTCGGCCAGGTTCGCGGTGTTTCCGCCCTGGTCGACGCCGCCCGCCAGCTCATGCCCCGCGTCGGCGATCGCGCGGGCGAGCGCGTGCCCCATGCGTCCTTCACTTCCGATGATACCGATGCGCGCCATTGCCACTCCCCGTCGCCCCATGCTTCATGCGCGACATGAACAATATCCGCAACATCGTCATCCTTACCGGCGCGGGCGTGAGCGCCGAAAGCGGCATCGACACTTTCCGCGCCGGGACCAACGGCGGCCCGAGCCTGTGGGAACAGCACCGGGTCGAAGACGTCGCCACGCCGGAAGGTTTCGCCCGCGATCCGGACCTGGTCCTGAAATTCTATGACATGCGGCGCGCGGCGATCCAGACCAAGCACCCCAACCCGGCGCACGAGGCGCTGGCGCGGCTCGACCGCGAGTGGTCGGGCAACCTGCTGATCGTCACCCAGAACGTCGACGACCTTCACGAACGGGCAGGCGCGCGGCGCGTGCTGCATATGCACGGCGAGCACCTCAACGCCTGGTGCACCGCGTGCGATGTCCGCAGCCGCTGGACCGGCGCGCTGATCGCCGATTCAAGCGGCAAGCGGCCCGCCTGCCCCGAATGCGGCGAGGAAACGCTGCGTCCCGACGTCGTGTGGTTCGGCGAGATGCCCTACCGGATGGACGAGATCTACGCGTCGCTGCGCGAGGCCGACCTGTTCGTCTCCATCGGCACCAGCGGCGCGGTCTACCCCGCCGCCGGGTTCGTGCGCGACGCGAAATCGCTGGGCGCCGCAACGCTCGAGCTCAACCTGGAACGCAGCCAGGGTTCGAGCTGGTTCGACGAAACCAGGCTCGGCGCAGCCAGCGAGATTGTGCCCGCGTGGGTGACCGAGGTGCTGGGCGGATAAGTTCGCGATGCGGGTTGGAAGGCAAACATCGCCGAACACATCGGTGCTCCGGCCCAACGGCTTTCAAGCGTGAGCGAAGCGATTAAACGATCGCAAGATATGTAGCGGATTTTTACTTATTAAATTATATAGCAAATGCCCAACTGAAAGCAGTAGTGCTTTTCATCTGCTAATACTAACTAAAGATATGGGCCAAACATTCTTTAGTTAAGAATTCATCATTTGGTATGATTCGACGCGCAGACGCCGCCTGATGGAACATTCGAGCGAGACTTTCGAGTCATGAGGGCGATCGTAAACCTGGTCGGGAAACTGTGGGCGAGCCGCAGCGGAAACGCCACTTTGATTGTGGCATTGGGGATGCCGGCCCTCATCGGCGGCGCGGGGCTCGCTGTGGATACGGCCCAGTGGTACATGTGGAAGCGCGAGCTCCAGTTCGCGGTCGACCAGGCGGCCATTGCCGGAGCGATGGCGCGATCGAGCACCGACACCGAGGCGACCTACGAAGCCCGCGCGCGCCAGGAGTACGCGTCGAACATATCGACGATCGCCGATTTCGCGACGAAGTCGGCCGACGTCACGGTCGGTCTCGTCAACTATTCAGGGGGCGTGAAAAACTCGGTCACGGTTTCGGCGAACGCGACGCGCAGCCTTCCTTTCTCCAGCTTCCTCACTGGCAAGGCAGCTTCGGTCGGCGCGTTCGCACAGGCGAGCTTCAGGGAAGGCGCCTCGTTCACCAGTTGCCTTACCGCCGTTAGCGAAAACGCGGACAGCGCCATCAGCATCGGCGGCAACTCGGTTCTCACCGCCGGGTGCGGCATGGCCGCGCTGTCCAAGTCCGAGAGTGCGATCACCGTCAGTGGCAACCCGACAATCGACGTAGGCTGGATCCTGTCTGCCGGTGGCATCGACGATTGGTTCCGGAGCAACACGCGCGATACCGTCCTGGATCACCTGGACGGGCTGTACGATCCGTTCAAATCGCTTTCTCCGCCCAACCCGGCGGAAACGCAGGTCGCCCGCACCTACTCGTGCGTCAAAGGCAAGACCACGACCCGCGCCAACGTGTCGAGTAACGTGACGACGACGTACAGCTACTGGAAGGGCGAATTCTACGCGTCCGCGGTCCAGACCAACTACAACAAGGCAAAGAATCCGAACACGACCTATTCGTCGGTCTACGCGCAAGTCGTTTCGAACGATACCTACGAAGGGCAGGTCGTCACGACCACCACCACGAACTGGTACAAGGTGAACGGAACGACGGGCCCGAACACGGTCTGGGAGAAGGAAGTGATCGTGACGAAGCTCACGAACTCCGGCGTGACGAGCACGACCACCGCGGACCAGGCGACGGTTTTTCCGGGCATCTACACCGACATTCACGTGGGGTGTACCACGGTGTTCGGATCGGGCGTCTACGTCATCGACGGGGGTGGCCTCAAGATCACCGGCCAGTACGAGGTGACAGGATCGGGGGTCATGTTCGTTCTGAAGAACGGCGCCTGGATCGACATCGCCGGCGGAGCCAACATCAACCTCACCGCGATGACGACGTCGCAGCTCATGGCGAAAGGCGTATCCGAGAGTGATGCCAACAAGCTGGCGGGAATGCTGGTTTTCGAAGATCGCAGTTCGCCGGGCAGCGGCAAGACCAAGCTGAACGGGAACTCCAACACACTGCTCAATGGAACGATCTATCTTCCGGTCAGCGCGATCGATTTCGCCGGCACGGCGGGCGTCTCCAGCCAGTGCCTGATGATCGCCGCCAACACCATAAAGCTCACCGGTTCGGCAAACATGACCACGTTCTGTCCAGCGGGCGCAACCAACAAGGTCAACGTCGTCAACCTCAAGGCCAGCGTGAAGCTCGTGGCATGACCGGGATGCTGAAATTCCTTCGCCGCGCGCTGCTCGACAACACCGCGACGATGGCGATCGAGACCGCCATCGTTGCTCCCGTTCTTGCGTTGATGGCGCTTGGCGGATTCGAGGCCAGCGCCCTCGTCGCACGCAAGAGCGAGTTGGAAAGTGCGGCAGCCGAAGCCGCCGCAATCGTCAGGGCTTCGCCGCCAGCCGATGCCACCGAACGCGCGATCATCAAGACGGTGGTGCAAACGTCGATCGATCCGAACGATCAGGACCCTTACGATGTCGTGACGGTGACGGAAATCTACCGATGCGGAACCAATGCTTATGTGACGGTCAAGCCGACCTGCGCAAAGAGTGCCGAGTTATCGACCTATGTCGAACTGAAAATCACCGACAGATACGTGCCCAAATGGACCGGGTTCGGCATCGGCAGTCCGGTCGACTACCTCGTCCTCCGACGCGTGCTCGTGGCATGAATGCAGTCCCATTTTGGAAGCGGCTGCTTCGCGACCGCAAAGCCGCGGCAACAATCGAACTGGCGATCCTCGCGCCGGCGTTTCTGACGCTGCTGTTCGCTGTTTTCCAGGTGGGCATCGCGATGCAGAACTATAATGCTCTGCGCGGGATATCCGCCGACGTTTCGCGCTACGCGCTCGTGCAGTACTCGACAGGCAACAAGCTTTCGAAAGAGCAACTGAGGAGCCATGCGCTCTCGGTCGGCCGGTCGGCTCCCTACATTCTCGATAGCGATATGTTCAACGCTTCGGTCGAACAATCCGGTACGCAACGGGTAAGCGGCGCGACCGAGTTCGAGCTTAAGCTTTCCCTCCAGATCTTCAGCGTGATGAACTCATACGGGCTGACCGGCCCCTACATAACCTTCACGCGGCCGATTTTCGTCACGAACACGTGATTTGGCTTTCAGGCGCCGGGCACCGGTCGCGCTCGATGTCGATGATTGAGGTCGGAGACGGTCATTCGCGTGTGCGCAGGAACTCCCGCAACTCCTGTGCGAAGCGATGTGGCTGATCCAGCATGATGAAATGGTACGAACTCGGGAATGCGCTTCAATACGGCATGAGGCGAATTGGCATACGATCCACGATAGAGCGCGTCGGTCTCCTTCTCGGACAACGGGATCAACGGGGCCTGGACATAAAGAACGGTGAGCGGGACGCGGATATCTACCAGCTCTGGCCTGAGATCGGTCAGGATCAGCTCTTCCATCACTCGCGGATATACGGTGGGATCGCTGGCGATGCCGTTTTCCAGAACGGCGGCTCGTTCGGAGGGGGTTCGCACCATCGAGTCGACCAGGACCGCCTCGTTCTTGCGGCGCTCGTCCGCGCTCATCGAGAGCATATGTTCGCGGATGGAGCGGGCCTGAGGACGCAGTGCTTCGACGGAGGCACTCAAACCTCCGAAGAACGCGCCCATGAACGGCACCATGTCCAGCACCATCACTTTCGAGACCAGTGTCGGATGCCGAGCGGCCAGCATAAGAGACAGGCTTCCGCCCATCGAAAGGCCGACCAGTGCCGGGCGATGTAGCCTTTGCTCCTGCAGGTATCTTGCGATCTCTCCCGCGATGGGCTCCACCACGGGCCCCTCACCCGCGTTGCCACCAACGGGAAAGCCGCCGAAGCCAGCGATTTGCACGACGTGATACCGGAAGCCTGGAACCGCCGTGATCGTGCCGCTCCACACCTGAGAAGCCAACGCATCGGCACCGGCAAGCAGGATCACGTCGGGCCCTTTTCCGTGGACCGACACGCTGATCCTGTTCGAATGAAACCGCGGCGAAGGGATGGCCAGGTCGCGAGCACAGCCGCTTACCAGAATGGAGGCTCCCGCGAAAATGAACCTTCTGCGCTCGATCATGATCGAACTCCTGGGGTGGAGCGAGAGAACGCGCCAGCGGATGGGAATAACACACCGCTCTGGCGATTGACCAGATGCGTTGGCACCGCCTAACTCCCAGTGCTCATGGGACTAAACCGGCTTCGGCGCGATCGTGATGCCGTGCCATCGGTCGACATGATTGGCGAACTGCCGTCACGCACTCTATGCGAGGATCCCGGACACAGGCGGCTTCGACCCCACTTGCGGGGGGCATATTCTGTGGGAGATGATTGGATGGTAGAAGGCGACGAACTATCCCTGGCTTCGCAGACGCTCGGACGCCGGATCGAGAGGTTTGATGACCGCAATGACGAATTGTCGGTAGTCTACGAAGCTCTGCCCGGTTTCTGCAATCGACATGGGACGGTGCAGGGGGGGTTCTTGTCAGCCATGCTCGATTCCGCGACGGCTCTCGGATTGCTGCAGTCGTTACCTGCAGGCAAATCGGCTGTGACGAGAAGCCTCACAACGCAGTTCCTGAAGCCCGCTTCGCCCGGCCAATATATTGCGCGGGTGCGGCCAGCAATTGTCTACGGCGCACACGCGACAGTCTTCGCTTCGCTCAGCGACGACACCGGAGTTGTCGTGGCGACGGCGGTGGCGGACCTGCGGATTATCGAACCGACGTAATCACCGGTCTCCCGTCATCGGGGCGGGAAGCGGACCGGGCTCGGCTCTCTAATTGCCGTCGCGGCTGCGCCATTCCCCGTTGCGCGCAGGCTCTTCTTGGGCAAGTCGGCGCGAGGTTACGGCGGTCTGCACCACGAAAAGCAGCACCAGGACAGCACCCACGAAGCCGACAAAGATATCGAAGCCGGATATACTCCCGAACCAACCAGGTCCGTGCCCGAAGACCATCATCGCCAAGGTCAGCCCGATCAGCAGGAACCGCAACTCGGTCGGCCCGGCATTCAGATAGGATAGCTTCAGTTCGCCAAGAACGCGCACGGACAGGAAGGCATGGATTGAAAGCAACAGGTATCCCGCCAGGGCGACGAGCGCGACCTCAAGCGTCACATAGGGGCTCAGGCCTATGCCCATGACCACCAGTGTCGTCGCCAGACCGTCGCAGCTGTGGTCGAGGAAGTATCCGTATCGTGGCCGTTCTATCTTCCGAAAGCGTGCCAGACTCCCGTCCGTGCTGTCACCGAACCACTGCACGACATAGCCTGCGATCGCCAGCCACAGCCAGTGTTCCGCCAGATTGCTGAGTGTATAGCCAAGAAAGATCAGGAAGGCCCCAGCCATACCGAAAAAGGTCAACATGTCGGGCGTGACCCAAGGCGGAAGCTTTGCACAAATCCAATTCAACAAGCGTCTCTCGGAGCGAGCGAGGACATTCTCCTGGATCCGGGCGATCGGTGGCAGGACTACTGGCTTCTTACTCACAACGACCTTTCACAGGGTTGGTCGGCTTGCTAGCAGATTGTGGGGTCGGAACCAAAGTCCGCGATTAGGTCGTCTGAAAAATAATCGGTCGTCAGTGGCGATATCGAAGAACCCGCCAGTCGACTTTGGCGCGTTGCCAATGCTCCCACGCGGGTCCGGTTTAGGGGTGGCCAGGTGCCTGCAGGGTTCGCCGCTTGTCGGGATCACGGAGCGCGGTGCTGAGAAGAATCGCAACAACGATCGGATATCAGTCGCCGTCGTCGGTGAGATTATTCGACACGGACGGCGTCAGATTTAATGTGGAGGTAATCGCGTCGATTATCTCCGCGTCAGCGAACGGCTTTTGAATGACGACGCTGCTCGGGACCCCTTCAGCGTCCCATTCCGCCGCGCTGTCGCCGGTAATGTATACCACCGCCAGGTCTGGAAACTTCTGGCGCGCGTGGCGGGCAATTTTCCACCCTCTTGCGTCCGTGCCGAGATTGATGTCGGTCACGATGCCAGCGAGATGTTGGCGCTCGTCGATGAAGGCAATCGCGGTTGGCGCGTCGATGGCCGCGCCCACATCGAAACCCGCGTTTTCGAGAATGTCCATCAGGTCGAGGCGAATGAGAGCCTCATCCTCTATCACCAGAATCGATTGCACATCCATATACTCTAAGGTCTCCGAAAGCCTGCAAACGTCGCGCTTTGAAGCGGGCGCCACATGGAATTCAGGCGTCCCCTCGGGAACCGTCTGCGGACGGTCGATGGGTCGAACTCTCCAAATTCCCGGGCAACGGGGCACTGAAAGTACACACAACGCCTGCGGGGTCGTAGTCCAGAGAAATTTCTCCGCCCAATTGTGCTGCGAGGCCTCGCTCTAGAAGACTGCTGCCAAAACCCTTGCGCCTCGGCGGGGAGACGGTGGGGCCGCCCGTTTCACGCCATTCGAAAAGAAATGGCTTGGCGCCCGAAATGTCCCCGAGCTCCCACCGGATGTCCACCCTTCCGCCTTCCACGGAAAGCGCACCGTATTTGTAGGCGTTGGTGCATAATTCATGGATCGCCAGAGACACAGTGACCGCATTGGTGTGCGACACATGCAGATCCGGACCGTTGAGGGTGACATTATCCAGCGACACACCCGATCCATCGAGCGCGCCCTTGATGACATCGGCCAGCGTTGCGCCACCCGCATTCTGGCTGACCAGAGCATCCTGCGCCCTGGCGATGGCCATAAATCGCCCGCGCAGCACTTCGGACGCCTCTTCGATGGATTCAGAGCGCCGAAACGTCTGCTGAGCGACCGCCTGAACGACCGAGAGGATGTTTTTCACCCGGTGGTTCAGCTCATGAAGCAGCAAGTTCCGGTGGTCGTGCGTGCGCTTTCTTTCGAAGACCCGCCCTACCTGCTCGCCGATGGCCCTGACGGTCAGAAGCATTCCGGGTTCAGGCGGCGCCTGGGCTTCCGAGAAAAATTCGAGAACTGCCACGGTGCGGCCTTCGGCCTTGAGAGGGAAGGCGAATGCCCCCCGGAAGCCCAATCCCTTGCGTGGGAAGTTATCCTCCGCCTGGGTGTCGGTGACCCACAAGGGCTCACCCGATTGCAGGACGCGGCCAGGCAGCCCGAGGCCGGAAACGAACGTCATCGATGCGGTGGCTTCTTTGAGGCGTGCGGCCGCGCCTTCTTCGTTTTCGACCCATACGCCGGTTGAGTGCAGCAAATTCAGGTTGCCTGGTGGAACCACGAACGCATGACCAACCGGCCATGCCGTAATCTGGCAGATCGCTTCCAGTGCCCTTTGCAAAGCACTCTCCAGGGACTCCGACTCGGCGGCCATGCTCGCGATGTCGAACATGAGACGGCTTTCGAGCGCCTGGCGCACGATTTTCGCCTCAGCCAATCGTCGCTCGGTAATATTCCGGATGAAACCGACGAAGACGGCCCCGCTCGAATTGGTCGCGCGCGTGATCGAAAGTTCGATCGGAAATTCACGGCCGTCCTTGTGAAGGCCGGTAATCTCTATGCGGCGATCGATGACATGCGGTTCGCCACCCTGTTCAAGCCGCTTCAGCCCTTCGCGATGGGCTTCGCGATATTGCAGAGGTACGATCACATCGCTCAGGGCGCGACCGCGGACCTCCGGCCAGGCCCAGCCGAAGGTTTCTTCGGCGACCTGGTTCCAGCCTGCGATCGCTCCTTCCGGGGTCATGACGACGACGGCATCGAGAACGGTATTGAGTATGGGCGCCAAGATCGGATCGTCATCAAATCTTGCGACTTCTGTCATCCAATTTGCTTGCAGGAACCAAGCGAGTTCGTCCAGCGAAATGGCCTTGCCCTCGGGCCTCATGGTGGCGGTGGCGGGCCCTTATCGGGCATCGCGATAGGACGCTCGGCATCGTGGGATGACAGACGAAACTGCCCCCGTCAGGCAACCGTGCCAGAGGCCTTGAGCCTCGCGATTTCCTCGGATCCGATTTCCAGCGAAGCGAGGATGTCGTCAGTCTGGTCGCCCGGCATTGGCGCGGGTCGCGGCTTCGCGGTCGCCGTTCCCGAATAACGCGGCGCGGGAGCGGGCTGCATCGCTCCGCCGACTTCGACGAATGTCCCGCGTGCCCGGTTGTGCGGGTGCTCCACCGCCTCACTCATGGTCAGAACGGGCGCATAACAAACGTCGGTGTGCTCCATCGCCGCGTCCCACTCGGCGCGGGTCCTGCTCTTGAACAACGCGGCAAGCTTGCCCTTGAGCGCCCCCCACTGTCGCTTGTCGTGCTGCGCGTCGAAGTCGGGATCGTCGGCGAGGCCCGCGATGCGGCGCAATTCGGCGTAGAACTGCGGTTCGATGCTGCCGATCGAGACGAACTTGCCGTCCGCCGTCTCGTAGGTATCGTAGAAGTGCGCGCCGGTATCGAGCATGTTGGCGCCAAGGTCTTCGGACCACACCCCCATCGCCTTCATCCCGTGCATCATGCTCATCAGGATGGCGGTGCCGTCGGTCATGGCGGCGTCGATCACCTGACCCTCCCCCCGCGCGCGACGCTGAGCAGCGCCGAGACCATCCCGAACGCTAGCATCATCCCGCCGCCGCCGAAATCGCCGACCATGTTGATCGGCGGGGTCGGCTTGCCGCCCGCGCGGCCGAAGTGCGCCAGCGCGCCCGCGAGCGCGATGTAATTGATGTCGTGCCCGGCATAGGGGGCATACGGACCCGTCTGGCCCCAGCCGGTCATGCGGCCGTAGACGAGCTTCGGTTTGTCCCTGAGCAGTTCCTCAGGCCCCAGCCCCAGTCGCTCCATAACGCCGGGCCGGAAGCCTTCGATGATCCCGTCCGCGCTCGCGGCGAGCTTGCGGGCGAGCGCCACGCCCTCGGCGCTCTTGAGGTCGAGGGCGATCGACTTGCGCCCGCGGGCGAGCACATCCAGCGAAGTCACCGGCTGAGAGCCGCCGCGGCCGCCGCTGGCGCGGTCGATGCGGATCACCTCGGCACCGTGGTCGGCCAGCATCATGCCGCAAAACGGTCCCGGCCCGATGCCGGCGAATTCGACGATGCGGATGCCGTCCAGTGGTCCCGGCATTACTTGCCCTTCCAGTTGGGGCTGCGCTTCTCGGCAAAGGCAAGGCTGCCCTCGCGCGCATCCTCGCTGACGAAGACCGGGGCCATCAGTTCGGCCTGGCGCGCGTAGCGTTCGTCCATCGGCCAGCCGCGCGATTCCTTCACGATCGCTTTCGATACGCGCACCGCGAGCGGCCCGTTCGCGACGATCTTGCCCGCCAGTTCGAGCGCGCCGTCGAGCGCCGAGCCCTCGACCACCGTGTTGACGAGACCCAGCTCGTAGGCGCGGCCCGCGCCGATGAAGTCGCCGGTCAGCGCCAGTTCCATTGCGATCCGTTCGGGGATCTGGTCGGGCAGCATCATCACGCCGCCCGCCGCGGCGACCAGCCCGCGCTTGACCTCGGGGATGCCGAACTTCGCGCCCGCGCTCGCCACCACCAGGTCGCACGCGATCATCAGTTCGAGCCCGCCCGCGAGCGCATAGCCCTCGACCGCGGCGATCAGCGGCTTTTTCGGGGGCGCTTGCACCACTCCGCCAAACCCGCGCCCCTCGACCATCGGCGACTCGCCGCGCAGGAAACCCTTGAGGTCCATGCCCGAACAGAACGTGCCGCCGGCGCCCGTCAGGATGCCGACCCGCAAGCCGTCTTCGGCATCGAGCCGGTCCATCGCGGCGGCGATGCCCTCGGCCGCCGCCTTGTTCATCGCGTTCTTGGCTTCGGGTCGGTTGATCGTGACGATCAGGACGCCATCGCGAACCTCGGTCAGCAGTTCCGCCGTCTCAGTCTCTGGCAAGGCCAATCTCCCATTTCGCTTTGCAACTTGTCTTGTGCCGGTTGTCCCCAAGGCTTACGCATGCGTCAACCTGATTCCGGAAACGAGAGAGGATACCCGGCCATGACCGAGGCTTACATCATCGATGCCGTGCGAACCCCCCGGGGCGTGGGCAAGGTCGGCAAGGGTGCACTCGCCCATATGCATCCGCAGCATCTGGCGGCCACGGTGCTCAAGGCGATCGCCGAGCGCAACAAGCTGGACACGAAGGACGTCGACGACGTGATCTGGTCGACCAGCAGCCAGAAGGGCAAACAGGGCGGCGACCTGGGCCGCATGGCCGCGCTCGACGCGGGCTACGACATCACCAGTTCGGGCATGACGCTCGACCGGTTCTGCGGCGGCGGCATCACCTCGGTCAACCTGGCCGCAGCGCAGGTGATGAGCGGCATGGCCGATCTGGTCGTCGCGGGCGGTACCGAGATGATGAGCTACACCTCGTCGACGATGCAGGAGGAAATGCAGGCCGGCATCCGGCCGCTCGGCATGGGTGCCGGCAACCAGCGCCTGCAGGGCGTTCACCCGCAGAGCCATCAGGGCGTATGCGGCGACGCGATCGCGACGATCGAGGGCTTCACCCGCGAGGAGCTCGACGCGCTCGCGCTGCGCAGCCAGAAGAACGCCGACCGCGCGATCAAGGAAGGCCGCTTCGACAAGTCGGTCATTCCGGTGTCCGACGACAGCGGCACCGTTGTGCTCGACCGCGAGGAATTTCCCCGCCCGCAGACCACCGCCGAAGGGCTCGCCGAACTGCAGCCCAGTTTCGCGAAGATCGCCAAGGTGCCGCTCGACGACAAGGGGACCACGTTCGGCGGGCTGATCAATCAGAAGTATCCCGAAGTCGAGATCGAGCATTTCCATCACGCGGGCAACAGCTCGGGCGTGGTCGACGGTTCGGCGGCGGTGCTGCTGGCTTCGAAGGATTATGCCAAGAGCCACGGGATGAAGCCGCGCGCGCGGATCGTGGCCACCGCCAACATGGGCGACGACCCGACGCTCATGCTCAACGCCCCCGTCCCGGCGGCGAAAAAGGTGCTCGCGAAGGCCGGCCTGACCAAGGACGATATCGACATCTGGGAGATCAACGAGGCGTTCGCGGTCGTCGCCGCCAAGTTCATCCGCGATCTCGACCTGCCGGAAGACAAGGTCAACGTGAACGGCGGCGCGATCGCTCTCGGCCACCCGATCGGCGCGACCGGTTCGATCCTTATCGGCACCGCGCTCGACGAGCTGGAGCGGACCGGCGGGCGCTATGGCCTGATCACCATGTGCGCGGCGGGCGGCATGGCCCCGGCGATCGTGATCGAACGGGTGGAGGATTTCGTCGACTGAGCGGTCAGTCACGGATTCAAAGGTGACGCATTACAGGAGGCGGGCTTTGACAAAAGGCCCGCCTCCTGCTATTTAGTTTCATAAGAAACTAATGACTCGGAGATCACCCTATGCCCGACCTGTTCGAAAATCCCGCCGGCCTCGACGGATTCGAGTTCGTCGAGTTTTGCGCGCCCGAGAAGGGCGTGCTCGAGCCGGTGTTCGAGGCGATGGGTTTCACCCGCGTGGCGCAGCATCGCAGCAAGGACGTCCACCTGTGGCGCCAGGGCGGGATCAACCTGATCGCCAACTACGAACCGCGCAGCGCAGCGTGGTACTTTGCGCGCGAGCACGGCCCGTCGGCCTGCGGCATGGCGTTTCGGGTCCGCGACGCCCGCGCGGCCTATGCGCACCTGCTCGAAAAGGGCGGCGAGCCGGTGCAGGTCGAAACCGGACCGATGGAGCTGCACATCCCCGCGATCCGCGGGATCGGCGGCGCGATCCTCTACCTCGTCGACCGCTACGCCGAGGAAGGCGAGGATGGGCTGACGATCTACGACATCGACTTCGAGTACCTGCCCGATGTCGAGAAGCACCCCGAAGGCGCCGGCTTCGACCGCATCGATCACCTGACGCACAACGTCTACGGCGGACGGATGAAATACTGGGCGGATTACTACGAGACGCTGTTCAACTTCCGCGAGATCCGCTTCTTCGACATCAAGGGCGAATACACCGGCCTCACCAGCAAGGCGCTGACCGCGCCCGACGGCAAGATCCGCATTCCTCTGAACGAAGAGGGCAAGAGCGGCGGCGGCCAGATCGAGGAATTCCTGCGCGAATTCAACGGCGAAGGCATCCAGCACATCGCGCTGATCTGCGACGACCTGGTGGCCGCGTGGGATCGGCTCAAGGACTTCGGCGTGCCGTTCATGACCGCGCCGCCGGCGGCATATTACGACATGCTCGACGAGCGTCTGCCCGGCCACGGCGAACCCGTCGACCAGCTCAAGGCCCGCGGCATCCTGCTTGACGGCACCACCGAGGGCGGCAGTCCGCGCCTGCTCCTCCAGATCTTCGCGCAGGCGCAGGTCGGCCCGGTGTTCTTCGAATTCATCCAGCGCAAGGGCGACGAGGGCTTCGGTGAAGGCAACTTCAAGGCGCTGTTCGAAAGCATGGAGCGCGACCAGATCGAACGCGGCGCGCTCGAAGTGAAGGAGCCGGCGGAATGAGCGCGCACCCGATCAAGCTGGGCGGGGTCCACCACGCCGCCTATCGCTGCAAGGACGCCAAGGAGACGGTCGAATGGTACGGCCGCGTGCTGGGCATGGACTATACGACCGCGTTCGCCGAGGACCACGTGCCCTCGACCGGCGAATACGATCCGTACATGCACGTCTTCCTCGACGCGGGTAACGGCAACGTGCTGGCCTTCTTCGAGCTGCCCAACCAGACCGAAATGGGCCGCGACGAGAACACCCCGGCGTGGGTCCAGCACCTGGCCTTCAAGGTCGCCAGCGAGGCCGAACTGCTCGCGGCCAAACGCCACGTAGAGGCGCAAGGGATCGACGTGCTCGGCCCGACGCACCACGGCATCTTCAAGTCGATCTATTTCTTCGATCCCAACGGCCACCGGGTGGAACTCGCCACCGACATCGGAACTGACGAGCAGTATGCCGAACTGCGGCGCGTCGCGCCGATGATGCTGGAAGAATGGTCGCAGACCAAGAAGGCCCCGCGCCACGCCGACTGGCTGCACGAGATCGCCCGCGACGGACATCGCTCGGACGACAAGGCCGGCTGACGGGGCTTGCGGGGGAAGCGTAGGGTCCCGGCCCGAAACGCATTGCAACGCGGCATGCCTCCTTATCGAACGCTACCCGCGGCAGGCGGCCGACCGAGGTGACCGCCCCATTCGCGAGGCGCAAGGTTTACGAGCAACGTCGAGATACTCGAATGAACCCCGAGTGACGGCGGTTCCCGGACAATCCGTCTACGTAGCCAGACGATGACGTTGCGCGCAAACTTAGCCGGCGAATGGACGTCAGTAGGAATATTCACCAAGGCGCTCGACAGTACGTTTGTCGAAGCGGCGGGACTTGGCGGGCTGGATTTCATTATCCGCAACATGCAACATAGCGCGATTTTGCTCGACATCCTGCACCACGATGTGCCGCGGCGCGAATGCCGCGACGACGCCCATTTGTACGGGTGCGCGGCGTCATGCGTACGCCATCGAAGCGGCGCTTGAGACGGGTGCCGAGTATGTGAATGACAACCCGCTTCGCGCCAGACACTCGGACCGGCGCAGATACGTATTTCTACCAGCATTCATTGATTAGGATGCTAACCAAGCACCGTTAATGTCGGCGAATGTCAGGTTTCGGCAAACTGCGCTTGTGGCGACACTCGGCCATTCCGATGGTCGGCTCACTGCTCAAATGGCGACGACGTTTTATCACTCAGCTTGGAGCTCGCAAAGGCGCGGATTTCACGCTCGCTTACGCCAGCAACCTCGCGAACCGCTTGCCACTGCTCTACTGCGTGGTGATCTTCGACATCGCCATTCTCGCCGCCGGATTCCGGGGGTCCGCGCCGGTCTTCCTGACACAGGCGGTGCCACTCCTGCTCGCCGGTGCAATCGCGAGCCGCGCGTTTTATTGGCTCCCCCGGAAGATCAGCACTCGACCGCGAGAAGTCCTTGCGCGTGATATTGATCGCCTGAGCTTGCTGGGCTCGGTAGCGGCTTTCGCATCTACCCTATGGGCGCTCGCTCTATATTCGTACGGTAATGCGGATCAACAAAGCCTCGTCCATTACATCGTCACCATCACCTGTTTCACCGGCATTTTGGGCTTGGGACAAGCGCCTCTGACGGCTGTGCGCATAGCCATGGTGACGATATGGCCATCAACTGGCTGGTTTCTGCTCCAACACCACCCAAATGCGGTCGCTGTCTGCGCGGTCCAACTCATCGTGAGCGGGATCCTGCTGATCATCACCTACAATTACCATGAAGACTTTATCGCACTCGAGCGGTCGCGCCAGCGAATTGCCGAACGGGAACTCGAATCTAGCCTCCTCGCGTCGAGGGATGCGCTCACAGGCGTTCCCAACCGGCGGGCTATCCTGTCGCGGCTCGAGGCACTCCTGGATGACTTCAGCCGCCCTTCCCCTTGGCTCGCAATGGTCGATCTCGACGGCTTTAAACACGTCAATGACACGTTCGGACATGCAGCAGGAGACGCCGTTCTCCAAGCCGTTTGTCAAAAGATTGCGGACGTCGATGAGATCATAGCGTTCGGCCGACTCGGCGGAGACGAGTTTGCTATCCTTCTGCCTGGAGAATTTTCGTCGTCGAAAGTTCACAGCGTGCTCGATAGGCTCATCCGATCGATTTCTCGCCACATAACCTATGAAGATGTCCAGCTCTCAGTCAGCGCCTCAATCGGCCTGAAACTGACCGAACGCAAATCCGTGAACGATTGCCTCGAGCGAGCGGACGAGGCGCTTTATAAAGCGAAGGAAAGGCCAGGCCGCGTTGTCGAATTTGTCGCTGCCGATGAAGACGAAATGCGTGAACGTCACGCGATCACTCGGCTGTTTTGCTCCGCTGATCTCAAAGAACAGATCAGTGTCGTCTACCAACCCATAATCGACTTCGACACACGCAGGACACTGGGCTTCGAGGCGCTCGCTACGGTGGACGCCAGATGCGTCCACATGCATTATGCCGTCAACGTTTGTCTCGCTGGCGGAGAGCACCGGGCGAACTGGTGAGTTGACAGCGAGTGTACTCGATCGAGCACTACGGGAGTTTCTGTCTGTTCATGGCGGCCCCAACCTCTCCGTCAATCTTTCGGCCCAAGACTTGCTAAAGGACGCGGCCGAAGACTGGATTGCCGGTATCGTTGAAAATGCAGGCGCATCTCCGTCGCTCGTCACGCTGGAAATTACAGAGACGGCCGTCATGAGCGACATTCGACGCGCCGCAGCCTCCCTTGAAGCTCTCCGGTCAAAGGGCTTCAGGATTGCACTCGACGATTTCGGAACAGGACAGTCTAGTTTGTCGAGAGTCCATCAGCTTCCGCTCGATCAAATCAAAATCGACCAGAGCTTCGCCAGGTCTCTCGACCGCGACGCTGCCGGGCGAGCTGTCGCCGCCACAATTCTGTCGCTAGCGCGGCAACTCGGGCTGGAATGCACGATCGAAGGTATCGAAACCATCGAGCAGGCCAATAGTGCTCGGTTGCTGGGTTTGCGATCCATGCAGGGTTACCTGTTTGGCCGACCAGTCGCTATCGGCCAAGTTCGCAACGTGATCGCTGCCTAAACCTGCGGATTGAGACGGATTGGAAGCGATGCCTCCTCGCAATCAGCGGGTGTTTCTCTACTCAATTCGCTTGCCAATCCGCGGACGATGGCGAGGCATAAGCGCCTAGAAGCTAAATGTCCGCGATTAAACCCGGCCTCGGCGTGGCCGCAACTTGGTGCCGAGACACGGAAGTCGCCCTTCCCCTGCGCCCCATTTCGATCACGCCAGCTTGCGGAGCAACATCAAAATACTGTCAGTATATAGGGGGAATGGCGGCAACATCTTTGCCGGAAAAGGCATGAAATTGCTTTCTAGTTTTGCTTCCGCGCGACCCTGTATCCTGTTCGACTTTCGTATTTCTGGTCTGAGCCGAAATCAGGTCTGTGAATGCCGGCGAGTCGCAGCCGGGCATGGACGACCCGCGCGTTCGGAAGGCGAACCAGTCCCCTGCGTGCACTGTTCCTTTTTCCGCTAGTTCGACAGGATATTGGCGGGGATCATCATCCTAGCGGTTCAGCCCTACACCCCATGCAGGCAAGGTGCTTGGGTCGCCAATTGACCGAAGTCGGCGACCTCCTTAGTCCCGTGTTCAGATGCCGAGGGGCCAAATGCGAACACGATGACCAAGCCGATACCAGTCCTCGTTACCGGCGGTGCCGGCTATATCGGTAGCCATGCCGTCCTCACACTCCGCGACGCCGGCTGGCCGGTGGCGGTGATTGACAACCTATCGACAGGATTCCGCTTCGCTTTGCCCGAAGGCGTGGCCTTCTACGAAGGGGACATCGAGAACACTGACTTGCTATCCCAAATTTTCGCAGAGCAGGGCACGCGGGCGATCATGCACTTTGCAGGCTCGATCATTGTGCCTGAATCTGTCGATAACCCGCTGAAATACTACCACAACAACACTGCCAAGAGCCGCACGCTCATCGCAGCAGCGGTTGCCGCCAGCATCCCCCATTTCATCTTCAGCTCGACCGCAGCGACCTACGGCATTCCAGACGCTTCCCCGGTGAGCGAGGACAGCCCAAAGCGGCCAATCAATCCGTACGGCATGTCCAAGCTGATGACCGAGGCTATGCTGGCGGATACTTGCGCGGCATATCCGCTCAACTACTGCGCCCTGCGCTACTTCAATGTCGCTGGCGCCGATCCGCAGGGCCGCTCGGGCCAATCGACTGCCGGAGCGACCCATTTAATCAAGGTCGCCGTGGAGGCGGCTCTCGGCAAGCGTAGCCATGTTGGCGTATTTGGCACAGATTTCGACACTCCCGACGGAACCGGGGTGCGAGACTACATCCATGTGTCTGACCTGGCGGCGGCCCACCTGCTCGCACTCGAATCGCTGATTGCCGAACCCGAACGGTCCCTGACGATGAATTGCGGGTATGGCCGCGGCTATTCGGTATTCGAGGTCCTCGAATGTGTCGATCGCGTCACCAACAAGACTATTGAACGGCGATTGGAGCCACGAAGGCCGGGAGACCCTGCGTCGCTTATTTCGGACAACGGCCGGATCAAGGCGACTTTGCCCTGGGTTCCCCGGTATGATGACCTGCCGACGATCATCGAGCACGCTCTGGCTTGGGAGCGACGACTTGCCGAAATCCTTGAGTGAGCAGGGTATGACGCAGTCAGACTGATTGGTAGCCGTGAAGCAATTACCTTCCGCTCAAGCGCCGGGTTAGCTAGTTGCGATCCAACCTACTCTGGCAGGTGGCAGCATAAACCGATTGCCGATTTCCTTCCCGCTTGTGCGGGGTCGACCTTCTGCAGCCCCACCGACCGATTAAAGGTTGCGTGGTTGCATCCCCGTAAGTGAAAAGATCTCGCGGAGCGGCACCGAGAATTTTCTGGGTGCCAACGTTGAAGCGAGAATAGGATCAGTTGGCGCGGAAACTCACTGTCGCGCGCTACGGATCGATTACACCGCGATGGCCGAACGCTTGCGACCGACAATGACCGCGGCGTCAGAGTATCACTGAGCGTTGTTGCGTCGGGCTCGACTGTATCCGTACCGCGATCAAATGCGGCGGACGTTGTGGCGCGGGCGTGGAAAATCTATTAGGGGGCTGCCAAAATCGCACCTCAGCGGGCTCTGCAAGCTTCTAGCGCCGTGAGTTCAGAGATCGATCTACGTAGCTTTGTTGCGGTGCAGAAGAGATCGGCGGCAACAAAGGCGCAGGAACACCGTCGTAAATGAATGATAGTTTTGTCGACGGTGGCGCGGCGGTTGCCCTTGAGTTAGTGTGGCGCCGACGGCTTAACCAAGAGGTGTTGCTGTGAACATGTTGCCCACCCCATTTGCTGGTCTTTCGCTCGAGCAACTCACTCCGCGAGAAAGGGAGGTACTGGGCCTGATCGTGCAGCATATGACCAACAAGCAAGTCGCCCGCGAACTCGGAATCGCCGAAACAACGGTCGACAAGCATCTCAAGAACATTCGACAGAAATTCGGCACTCGCGATCGTTATGAGACTGCCCGCGTTGCACAATTGCTCGAGGGGTGGGAAAATCCGTACCCTCAAATTCCGTCAGGTGACGAGACCACCAAACATTCGGCAGACCCCTTGGCGGACCTGCCGCGAACGGCGGAGTTTCGACTCTCGGACGTGCTTGCAATTGGGCAGTCTGATTTTCCGGAAATTCCCGCTCCGAAAGGTCTGGAGGCTCTCGACGAACGGTTCGGGAAGGCTTGGCGGATCGCCGCGATCCCGACCATCGCACTTATTCTGGCGATGGTGGTGATCTGCGTCCTGGCGATTGCGTGGATGTCTTCACGGATTTTCTGAGAGTGCTTTCGTCCCTCACCCAGCGGCCTCGAGCCCAGGAGACGAAGATGACCATGACCCCCGAAATCGCGGCGCTGCGCATCGCGCCGACCCTGATTGACAGCGAAAACGAGGTCGATGCCCTGATTGTTCGCTTGGGCGAACTCGCCGGCAAGATTGCCGGTGCCCGCTTGGAAATGCGCGCCCCCGCCGCATCCAGCCAGAGGGCGATTTCCCGCGTGCTGTCGGCCGCCGCCAAGCTCTCCGAAGTGCGTGGCGACCTCGTCTTCGCCCATGCCGACCTCGTGAAGGGCTATCGCGATCTAAAGAACCCCCAGGTCACCGCCGATTTCCCCGAGGGCTGCCCCGGCAAGACCGCGCAGGCCGAAGACGACAGCCGGATCGCCGCGTGATCCGTATCCGGCCATGACCAGGGACACTCTCCTTTTAGGAGCGTTCTACCTGGTCATGGCTGGAACGATCACCTTCGCCATCGTGCGCGGCGATCGAACGGAACGTAGTTCCGCGATCCTGCTTACAGCACTCCTGGCCATCCAGCTGGCCCTCCGGGTGCTGCTCGACCCCCGTTACGAGACGGTCGATCCAAGATCGGTCCTCGTCGATGGATTAGGGTTTGCCGGCTTCTTCTGGATCGCGATACATTGTCGGAGGTTCTGGCCATTACTCGCAGCAGCCCTACAATTGTTGAGCCTGGGCAGTCATTTAGCCCGAGCGCTCGACCTCGGCGTCGATCCATCGGTCTATGGCTGGATGAAGAGTGCGCCCACTTTCTTCGTGCTTATCGCGCTGCTCGTCGGCACCGCGAACTACCAGCGGCGGCGGCACCGTGCGAGATCGCAGCGCTGGTACCCGGGCTCACGTGGCCTCGCGACCGATGGGACCTCGGCCTTGCCGTCGCCCGGCTCGCCGGCGAGCCCCGCGAGCATGTCGTATATACGCTCCACGACGCGGCCGGGAAATTCCTCCATGCCGGCACCAGGAAAGGTGAAAGAGAAGGGATCGCGCTCGACTACCGCGAGCTGATCGAGTCCGCCTTTGCCCACCGGGCGAGCGGGCTGCTCTTGGTTCACAATCACCCCTCGGGCGATCCTACTCCCAGCGCGGACGATATCGCAGCCACGCGGATGCTCGCGGCGCTCTGCAATCCACTTTCGCTTATCCTCCACGACCACCTGATCGTCGGCTCCGGCTCGCTGTTGAGCATGCGGCGGGCGGGCTATTTCAACGTCAACCGAGGCGAACCTGCCCGAAGCAGTACGAGCTGGGAGCCCGGTGAGTGCAATCCAATGAAGCCGGATCAGATCGCCCCCCACCAAGGCACTGACATGAGTAGCTTGGGCCTTCGTGCGACGCTTCAAAGGGCGAACAAATATGGAATGCGCACGATGACAGTTGATGAAAGTCGCGCGGAAGCTAGAGCGCCTCGTTGCCGGGCTGGCATCCGATGAGCGTCGCGTTTTGAAATGCATCGTCGAGGGTTATTCGCTCGTAAAGATTGCGAGCAAATTAGGTGTCTCGTTGGACGAAGCCGCCCGCTTGAAGGCTCAATTGATGAAGCAGTTGGGTGCTAAAGCAACAGCCGACCTTGTACGGGTCGGCATCTATGCTCAAGTTTACTCGGACCCCTGAAAAGGACCGCGCCCTAAGATGAGATGTACTGCCCAGCATAGAAGGCAGCTGAGGAATGCGCGGTCGCAACGGTTGCCAAAACAGGCAAGATATACGCATTTTTCCTTAGTCGACAATTTCGCCGGATTAAGGTTACCTACGTATTAAGAGCTCCGCTAGTAAGTACTCAGAGGGTGGTGAGATGGTGTCGCACATTCATATTATCGACCGCGACGCACGTCGGCGGGCTGAGGCGGCGCGCGCCATCATGGCTATAAGCCATCATGCGGAAATATATGAAAGCCACGCCGAATTCTGTCAGCGGCCGCGAGAGACGGGCATCGTGCTCATAGAGGAAGGCGAAGCTGAGATTATGCTGACTCAAACTGCCACACCAGAGCTGGGCTTACCGGTAATTGTATTTGCCGAGTCACCGCAGACCGAATCGATTGTGGACGCCATCAAGGCAGGTGCGGTCGATTACCTGGAATGGCCCATCGCTACGGAGAATTTGCGAGGCGCGATCGGCCGCGCCGAACTGGACCAATTTAGGATCATTGCACGACAGCGCAGGCGTGCTGAAGCTCGACGGCGCACCAATTCGCTTTCGACGCGCGAAATTGAGGTTCTGCTTGGGATTGTAGAGGGCGGCTCAAGCAAATCGATCGGTGAGGCGCTCAAGATCAGTGCACGGACTGTCGAAGTGCACCGCGCGAATGTAATGCGAAAGCTTGGAGCCCGGAGTTCCGCCGATGCTGTGCGCATCGCACTGCATGCCGGGTTCGAGGTGGGCTACGATATTGCAGCGTAAGCTTCGAATGCGCTGAACGTATTTTGTGCGCGTGCTCGATTGAACGAAGCCTGTTACCTTGATTCATAAGCGAGATCCTGAGGATCGATCTCGATCCACCGATATGCGCGCACATCGGCGATTGCTTTAGTTCGACAAAATCCCTGACCTAAGGATAGTCGGTTATGTAGCGTATAACGACGATGACGGTCTCTTTCGAGAAGCTTGATGAAATCAACAATGGACCATATCGAGCCACTCGAACCCGAACTGTGGTTCGAACGAATCGAGACAATCGCGAGAGGGGATCTGGGTCTTGAGCAATCGCTCCGCCATGCGTGCCATTTGCTCCAACTTACACCCACTCCATTTCGCGAAGTCCTGCACTTGGCAGTGGCAGAAATCCGGTTTGAGGACCTTCTGACGGCTCAGGATTACGATGCTGCGGCAAGGCATTTGATTGCGAGCCCCACTGCGCTGTCCGTTGACAGTGCGAATCAGGAATTCTCCGCCGCGATCAGCTGTGTCATTCTTGGCCAGGTAATAAGAGGGACTGGCTCCAGCCAAGCGACCGCCATTTTGTCCGCCTGGACAACGTGCCTGCTCGCCTTGAAGAGTGCCTATAACGCAGACCTGAGCGCTCTATCATCGAACAATCAAGGCTCAGAAAATCGCGCTTTGAATTCTTGATTTGAATGGCTGGGCAGCGCCCCTCGTCCTTGTGTCCTATAATTTTGCCTGTGCGCGTGTAGCCAGACAAGCGGTGCCCCGAGGGTTCGGTGTTCCAGATCTCAACCCGGTCGCAATCTAACGTGCGAAAGGGACACGGCGCCGGAATGGAAAGACCGCCTGGAAGCCTGAAGACGGTTTCGCCTGCGCCCCCAATAAGTCTAGAATGAGCTGGTTGCGGAGAGCTCGACGGAAGCGAACCGCATCTCAGCGCGTTCAGGCCAAGTTGGTGAGCCTGACTATCGCGACGATGAACGCACAACAGACAACCGCGGCTATCATCCAGTGTTCGGGATAGATCCGGGAGCGCCCAGTCTCGCCCTCAGGAGATAACTGCCGAACCTTGAAACTCTCATAGGCCGATTCCGCCGCGTCGCTCAATTCCTGGTCTCGGCCTTCGGGGTTACGTCGGGATCTTCTCATGGCACAATATCTTCCTTTTCGATCAGCACGATAAAAGACTGGAATTCAGAAACGGTCAATTTATTCAAATTTACAGTCGGATACGGCAGATCCTATGGCAGTCCTGTACGTTACGGGCGTCTCGAACGGAAGCGCTTGCTCCCATTCCGCTCCTGGGTAGAGCCTCTTTGCCGCCAGAGACTTGGCAAGCCTTGCCATCAGGGTCGCATTGAACACCGTCGAAAAACTCCTGCGTAGTGTTTCCCGCGTTGCGGACAATCAACGTCCGACCGATGCGCTTTCCCTCGATTGAACCAGTACGCTTCTCGGGCCTCACGATCACCAAGGCGTCGTAACCTACCAGAACCTTAAGCGCGGTCTGGTCAGCTTCGAGAGCGCCAGTCACTGGCTTGATTGCTACACGGTAGACCCTATCTGATTCGGATCGTGGACCGAAAGCAGCGATGCGGATTATGCGTCTCTCGCCGGGCGCAAGAACCAGGCGCTGGGGCGATACGATCAGGCCCGACTGATCTGGCCGAGCGGCAGGTACCCGTTCCTCGTCTGGCATGCCAGGATTGCGGATCACAAACGGTTCGGCGGCGACGTAAAGTCGGTCGGTTCCACTGTTGAATACTTCGATATCATCTCTGGGCGGCGCGTCCGCTTGTAGATCGATGATCACCTGGCTCAGCACCATCTCGGCTCTCGCCTGATACGAGCATAGCACCCCGAGTGTTGCGATAAGGGCAGCGGTGAGACGCTTCATCGACCTTCTCCATTCATCGGTGAGAGCGCAGCGGCAAGTCCGCCTCTCCTTTGCTCCGATTGCCCGCAGCAGGTGATCTGCCCAATCTGCGCAATTCCCACCGGCGCTATACCGGAGAGGGGGAGAGTAAGTTCGAACTCACGCCCATCTTGAAGCGTCAGGCGCATCGCGGCATCATCAGCTGCCTCGATCTGAAAAAAGCCATTTTCATCAGTTTGGCTCCAGATGCCATTGCCACTTATGTTCGCCCTGCGCACCGGCTGCCCGTCGGCATCGAGCAATTGACCAAGTTTGATCGTCACGGGGGCGGCTGTCCATTCCACCGATGCGACCGAGCCAGGATAAAGACCGACCTCGCGGATCGAGGCGTCATAAGAAACAAGGGTTTCGCCGACTGGCCGAATGCGGACCTTGTAGGCGCGATAGGCGGGAAGCGGGAGGGCAAGCGATTCCGGGCCCTTGATCACACCGCCAATTTGCTCGTTTACGAGAACTTCGAACCTGTCGTTGTCTCGAGCGCCCGGGACGCGTGCAACGATCAAGCTTTCGGAGGTTGCACCACCAGCGGCACGCAAAAGGCCAGCGCCAGCGATAATTTTGGTCTGGAATCCAAGAGCATATTGGGTTTTCACGTTCGAATCCCGCTCGTTCCTCAGCAGATCCCCGGTAACCGTTCCCAACGGATGACGGAATTGCGAGGACAGGACCAATTCATCCTGAAGGGGTTGATGCTCGTAACCGGACCCAACGGAGAGCTGGCCACCTATTGCGTCGACGTTCCACGCCCCCGTCACCCCCGCAACAAGTCCACTGCCGATGGTGTCGTTGGCTACCCCAGATGTCCGGCTCCCCGCCACGGCAGTTATGGCCGAACGCTTGCCGATCAAACGCAACGAAACCCCGGCAAATCCCGATGTTCCTCGTTCAGTCATCGTCAAGTCGCTGCGCAGGGTTACCTGAAGAGGCCCCCTTCGCATCACGTCCCATTCGACAGAAGGTCCGATACTGTATTGTTCGGCGTGATCCTCCTCATCGCGATAAAACGCAGTGGCAAGAAAACGAGCATTGGCTCGGCTGTACGATGCCACTCCGCCAACCTGGGTGTAGCTGCTGGTCGCAAAATTGCCTGGGATCCCCGAAGTCCCGGTTGCAGGGGCAATGGACGCTCTCGGCAGCGGCTCGCTAAAGCCATGCTCCCGATTCTCGATGCGGCGAAAATCGACGTTGAAGTTGAAACGAGAGCCACCACTGGAAGAAAGTTGAAGAACTGTGCCGAACGTGCCCCGATCACTGGCAATAGCCGCTGTACGGAGTGACGCTATTCTCGTGAGAACGGTGGCACCCATTTCGACCGACGCGCCGCCGTGGGCAACCTCGAGAGTGCCGTCGAGGGCCCATGCCTTACCGAGCCTTCGGGCAACTCCGCCCTGAAGATATATCTCTCCCGAAGACTTGAGAGTTCCGCTATAGTGCTCGTCTGCCAATAGCCCGCCGTACACAAAAAAGTCCGTCCGCCCCTCCGAAGGGATGCGCCGACTCTTCGTATAAAAACGTCTTTCTTCGCGTACACGGCGGCCACCCTCCTCGACGCGTAGCTGGATTTCATACGACCCCTCGGGCAAATTGGATGTATCCAATTGCTGATTGCCCGCTTCGTAGATCGCAGAAGAGAGAATCCGTCCATCGCGCAGGACATCAACGCGCGCCCGTCGGTCGAGGAATACGACGATCGGACTCCCAGCGACCAAGTCTTTATCGAGCCGGGTATCGATCTGTGTTTCGAGCCCAGCCCCGATCAGCTTACGTTGCCCAAATAAACCTGTGCCGCGCGCCCGGATTGCACCCGCGAGATAGCGAACTTCGGGGAGGTCCCACTCGAACTGAAGCCGATCGACTCCCAACCCAAGATCGCTGGAATACGATAGATCGCCGCGTAGCCTCTGATTTCCCCATCCCGCTAACAACTGGTCCTGGATGTTGAAGTACTTTCCGCCTTCCCGCCCTCCCCCTGAAAGGACTGCGCCGATCGCGCTGATCAGCGAAAAACCATCAGCTGGGGACGGGAGGTATCGCTGGTCGATCCGATCCTCGACTTTCAACAGTACGGGATTGAAAAACACGTCCATGCGAAAGCGATCACGATCCAGAATGACCCCAACCGTCTCGGGCGAAAGTTGACCGCATTTCAGGGGATCCGTCGTCTGCGTACAGACAAGTTCCGCATGGGCCGGCAGGCTCGCCCCAGTAATCGCCTGCGCGACCGTCTGGCGGTCATCCAACTCTGGGAAGAGTGCCAGAAGCTCGGCTGGATCGAGGAAGGTGAGCTTTTCGGGCGACACCGAGACCATAGCCTCGCCGCGGCGCGATCCGCCAAAATAGACATCAATGAGCAGCGTGCGCTCCTGAACCAGGGCAGCGAAACCTTCCGGTGCCGAGGCTACAAACTGGGGAGCGTCCCTGCTTAATGCGGGCCGCGCGTACGCGAAACCAGACATCGCGGTGCATCCCAAAGCGACGATGCGGAACCAGCTGATCGAACGGGACATTTGCGATCACCTCACTCTGGGGCGATCGTGATTGTTAACTGGCCGGAATATGAGCCGGCCCGCGCGCTGGTCAGCGTCGCTGACCGGATGACGATGGTCAGGCTGGCAGTTGAGCTAGGACCGGAATTGCAGAACTGCTGGCTCGTGCCCGCTGTAAATCCACTCTCGACGACCCCTGGCGATAATGACCTGCCGCCGGTCTGATTGGCGGCGTCAGACCAGAGGAGGTCGAAGTTCATTTGCGCGCTGCCGGACACCAGCGAAAAGGACCCGCCGCTCCCCGAACCAAGTGCGGTAACCGAATATCCTGTCGTAGCGCTGTTCGAATAAGCGCAGACATTCTGGCTAATCGTCTGGTCGGTGGTCGCGTTGATGGTTCCGAAATTCGCATCGGAAAGACCCGTCAAACGCACCTTATCTGCGCACCATGCCGAACTTGGTGTCGCTATCGCCAGGCCGACGAAGGCTATGCTTAGAGCAGTATGGGAAAACCCGTATTTCATAGTTAACGTAATGCACAAGCATGGTTAACAAAACGTTCGCCGACAGAACAAAGCGCCCTCGGCTAGGCCGAGGGCGCTCTGGAATCGCAGGCGGAATTCGTCAGAGTGGCGAAACAAGCAGCGTAAGTGTTCCGGTATAGCTGCTACCACCCACCATGGTCCCTAAGTCGTTAGTCGTCATTTTGACGATGAGGCTTGCCGAAGCGGTCGGGCCGCTCGCGCAATTCTGATTGGTTGCGGTCGAGGTCAGTGAACCTGAAGCGGAGCCCGCCGAAAGTGCAGATCCGGAGGTTGCGCCGCTAGAAGCAGCCCATTCTACCAGATAGGGTACGGTTGCAGAGCCGTTGGTCAACGTGAATGCGCTGCCTGTGCCACTTCCACTCGCCGTGATGGAATACGCCTTGGTCGCGGTATTGCTCCAGACGCAGATGCTCTGGGCGCTCGACGCCGCCGTCGCTGGATCTTGTCCAACAAAACTCACGTTTGTCAGCCCGGTAATCTTGGCGCGAGTTGGCACCGATGCGGTGATGCCGACAGTGCCCGTCGAGGTCGCGCCGAGCGAGCCATCGGTAGCGGCAGAAGCCTGAGCAGTGGGGATCACCGCAGCGATAGCCGCGATCAAGGTCAAATTCGCTCGGTTTGAGCGACTTAAGAATCGGTAGCTAATCATGTTGCGAAATCCCATCCAAGCAAATCGTGCTCAGGACTTCTACATATGAGATAGTTTAAATTTGGTTCACCTTAAGCGATGGCCTTGGCTCGCAATGGCTATTCTGACGTGACCCCAACCTTCATCCAGTTGCGATCAAATCCTGTCATCGTTGGTGCGCGTGAGCGCGAGTGAAGGAAGGGGCTGCGTAGCGTAGCCATCGGCTAAGCGGAGCGAAGCAGCCCCTTGCTTTTTCAGTTCGGTGGCACGCCGCCGGAGTGAAATTATCCGAGCGAGGCGGGGGGTCGCCCGGTGTTGTAATCATTGACCCCTGCGGCGATCTTCTCGCGGGCATGGGCAAGGCTGGTGAACAGCGTCTCGTTGAGAAGCTCGTCACGCATCCGTCCGTGGAGGCTCTCGACGAACGCGTTCTAGGTGGGCTTGCCCGAGGCGGTATAATGTCACTCGATTCTGGTTTCGCCACACCATTCAAGCACCGCGTTCGAGGTCACCTCGCTTTCATTATCGCTGACGTTCATGCCGGGCGTGCCGTGCACAGCGATCAGTTCGTCCAGTGTGCGCATGACCCACTTGCCCGAGATCGAGGCGTCAGGAACCGGCGCCACGCACTCGCGCGTCACACCACGAGGCTCCAGCGCTGGTTGAGCAGCGCCGGAACGGGTGCTGTCGCCCGTGCCCCAACCGCACGCTTGCGCCCCTTGCCTTGCCGCACGATCAAGCCCTCCTCGCGATACAGCTGCTGCGTCTTCTTGCGGTTGGCGCGCGACGCGCAATGGCACGCTGAGAAAATATTTCCCGCTAGAGACCGGGTGTTACCGAAAGCGTGATGGTGTCGCTGTAGGTGCCGGCGAGCTTTCCGCTCGGCACCCCACCGGTGAGCGTGAGGACGAGCGGGAAGTTCGTCCCGCTTACGCCGCCGCGGGTTTGGTTGGACAGCGTGCCACCTGGGGCGATGAGGTTGCCGTTGTAGGTCATATTATAAGCGATCGTGGAGTTTGTCGGGTAAGGGGCAGGTGCGCCGCTGCGCACGAGCTTGCCGCCATTGGTTGTGGTCACCGCAACATTGATGGTGCTCGTGCTCTTGATCGAGACCTGAACCTGCTGGGTGGAAGTGGTGAAATTGCTAAAATTGATCGTCGCAGGCGAAGCGGTCGTCAGCCGGACCAACTTAGGTATCGTAAGTTGTGCACTTAGACCTGACGATACATTTTTGTCAGATCCATCAGCCTTATTACCCGAAGCATTAGCGTTCGTACAATCGACAGAATAATCTAGCATTTCGCTAAATGTAGTACCGCCAGTAAAGTCTTTTCCTGTGTTTGCAGGAATCCTGATTTTCAGGTTAGCTGTGGCGGTGCTGCTACTAAAACTTAGGGCTAACGGTGTCGCATTATTTGGTGTCGCGTTTTTTCCAAATGATATCACTTGGCCACCCTGCGTCATAATTTCGTAGCTCGGCCCAGCGGTTGTTTGTATTTCGAAAGAGCCACTTAGACCATTCTGATTTGCGTCATTAAAAATGAGATTAACATTCGTTGTCGTTGCCTTGGAGCGGGTCACAATCATCGTGAACGCGGCTTCTTGCGAGGCAGGATTGATTGGATCCCAAGTTGGCACGGCTGGGGTAGAGGATGAGAATGACACGAAGCGCAATTGGCCGCCATCGCCGGGTCGACCCAAGCGCAGGCGAGCGTCGCGGCTCCCACAATTGCTATGGCCTTGCGCATCATCGATCTTGTCCTTGTGTTGCAACCGGGGCGAGCGTGCCGACCCGGGCTGTGCCATCTTCGCTGGCAGTAACGGTGAATTCGTAAGCCAGCGGCTCGTCCGCCGGCATCTCGATGCGCCAACGTCCGGGGCGCAGGCCCTGCGCCCCGAAGCGCCCATCGCGCGTGGTAAAAACCGTGATCGCCTGGCGCTTTGCATTGGACAGTTCGATCGCCTTACCTGCCAGTAGCGCCACCGGCGATCCGTCCGCGTCGACCAATTTGCCGACCACCAAAAGATTATAATCGGAACCGATTGTGAGCAGGTAGCCCGACTTGTAGCGCGGCCGTAGCGTCACGTTGCCAGCGCCGAGATCGTACCCGGCCGGCGCATCGGGAACCGCGTAGGTCACTGTGCGGCGCGAATACGCGGTAATTTGCCCGAGCGTAGCCGCACCGAGCGCGTCAGACTGTGCGGCAGCTTGGTCGTTCGCTGGATCGAGCAGCACGCGCTTACCTGCAAGCGTGCTGTGCGTACGCGCGATGAGAAACGATTCCGCGACGGGCCGCCCCAGCGCCAGCGTGCCGCCGGCATAGGACAGGCTGAATGCCGCGCGCACGACCGTCCGCGAATCGGAAATGCGCCCCCCCGATTGTGCCAGCTGCACGGTCTGTTGCGCGGAAAGGTCGAACCGGTTGAGCTGAGTTCCGGCATTGGCGTTGAGCGAGACCGCATCTTCGTCGCGCGCGATCTCCGCCGAATAATTTCGCGCGCCAAATCCCGACCCGGTGCTGCCGGCGATGCCCGCACGCGCCCGGCCCTTGTTGTCGAGGTCGAACCGCGCACTGGTTCTCGATCCCAGGCGCAGTCGGACGCCCATCCTGACATACGTCTCGCTACGCAGCGCACCGCGCACCAGTCCCGCCTCGGGCACGAGCTCGAACCTTTCGCGTACCACCAGCCCGCCCGCCAGTCTCAACCCGTAGTTCGTCTCGCGGGGCGCGCGGTCGCGCGCGTACTGTCCGTCCAAGCTGATGTAACCGCCGCCGTCGAAGCTGCGGACGTATCCCGCGGTGAGGCGCTGCGCGATCCGCTGCTGACCCGTCATGATGTCGGGCACAGCGAAGCGCGGATCTCGATATTCGATAGTCGCGCGCAACGTGTCGGCAGCCCTACCAGTACGCGCCACTTGCCGGTCGAAGGCGATGGCGACTGAGAAACCCGTGTGCCCGTTGATAGCGTGGGAGGCTGCCAGATTCAGTTCCGACCAGACCAATCGGCGTCCCCGCAAGTGCTTCGACGCCGACCTGCTGGACTTGACCTGTAACCTGCATGCTGGCGCCGAGAGTAAGCTGTTCGCTTATACCGCGCCGAACGAAACCGCTGCCTATCCAATCCCGGCTGTAGTCCGGCCCCGCGGCGCCTTGCCGTGCAAGTATCCCAGCGTACGCCGAGAATTCGCTCACCGCGCGCGCAAGCAGGAATTGATCTGAATAAACCGAAAAATCGATGTCGCGCACCCGCCCACCGGTCTCTTCGATCCGCAGGCGCACAGCGTTGCTTCCTTGCGCCAACGGGAAATCACCAAGAGAATAATTTCCTGGCTGAAGCGTCCGGCGCTCGACCGAACGGCCGTTTACGAACGTCTCAACGACCGCCGGGTTTGCAAGGATCAAGTCTTGCGACCCGTTAGCGCGAATTTCACGTTGGGGATCGAGCTGGGCATAAAGCCGCCCCACGCCAAGTCCGAGAATTGCGGGCGATGCTTGGAAATAGCGCGGCACGATTTGCGTGTCGCCCAGGGTCCAGCGCATTGCCTGGGCCGGCGCATCGTAAACCAGCCGCGTGCCGGTTCTCCGCCAGTGACGGTCGCCGCTCTGGGCCGAGACACTGCCCGCTCCCTCCAACACCACACCGCCGAAACGGATCGCGCCGTCGAGCTGCGCCGCCGGGGCGATGAACCGTGCTCCCCCTGCCTGCACGTGGCCAGCACTGCTGAAGACGTTGAGGAAGCCGCTCAGCGGCGCAGGATCGAGGGTGACGGCAAAAGCGTCGTCGTTCGCGGGGCCATACCCCAGCGTGTTTCGCAGCCGTTTATCGGCGGGCAAAGTCACGGTAAGCGCGAGGCGCTCTGGATCGTACGACAGCGCAACACCCGCAGCGGCAAGGTTCAACGCGGATAGGCGCCCGTTGACGTCGTATCCGGCTGCAATCTTCGCGATCAGTGCAGGATCGAGCCGGTCGCGCAGCAAGTCGACCAGTCGTGCGCCGTCAACCGCCAAGCCGTCATCGGACGCGACCGCCAGCTCGATGTCCCCCAGGTAGATCTCGCCATCAGCAAGAGGCACGAGGAAACGAAGCTCGCGCCCGGTCGAATTGATCCGCGGAATCGTGACTTGCGGTTCGATCTCCTGGGTAACCGCCGATAAAGGAATGACGAGAGGTTCGGGCGTACAGACGCTCATCGCCGCATGGAGCGCCGGCGGCTGGCCGCTCGGAGAAAAGACCGAGTGCGAACAGTCGGAATCGACCAGCATCCCACGGTCCCTGGTGCGACGGTTAGCTGCCGCGCCCATCGTCAAACGTCACGTTCAGCGTTTGAGCCGTTGCGGGCAAGTCCATCGGCAGGATCATTGTACGCGCCTGGCCGGTGGCGATGATGCCGTAACCGACCAGCGTTTCGAACTCGCTACCGGTGATGACCTTGCCGAACACCGGGGCGCCACCCGCGTCGGTCGCGGCAATCTTCAGCCGGTGCTGGCTCATGTAGCCATAAGTTGATCCGGTGTTGGTAACGGTGAGCGCGACAGCGGGCTTGCCATCCTTCTGCGCGATCTGTGCCCCTGTGATAGCAAGGTCGGCCTTGCCGTTCGCAGCGCCAACGTTGACGAGCACGTTGAAGTTGTAAACCACCTGGACCGCAGACTGCCCCTCGGGCAGCTTGACCGGCAACTGGTTGATCCCGACAAAGTAGTGATGCGACAGCGAGGGCAGCGGATCGCCGACCCATTGCACGCGGAAGGTTTGGGTCCGCCCCGGCTGGATCAGCGCGGTGGGCGGCATCACCAGCAGGTCATCGGTCGTGCCGCTCCCTGGCACCAGTCCAGCATCGGTGGCATCGAGCGCCTGCGGTGCGATCTCTACCGTCAGCGGCTTGTCCGCGGTGTTGGCGACCGAGATATTGGCCACAACGTTGCGACCGCTCGATTGCAGGTCGACCACCATCGGCGAGACAGTAGTGGCGCGCGCGGGAGCAGCCAAGGCAATAGCCGCGGCGAGCGTGGCGAAAAGGGGGCGACGAATAAACACAGGCGACCTCATTGAGCAGGCTGGATTGTTAGGGTGAGCGTGGCTGAATAATTGTTGATCTGACCCGTTATATCGCTGTTTCTGAATGAAGTGCTAGAAAACGACATGTTTGACCTGCTGATCTGCGAGTTAGCGATCTGCACGGTTGAAGCGGTCGGCGTTGTCAAGCTGCCACCGTTGCCCCAGCCAGTGACGGTCAAAGTATAGTCCTTGACCCTACCGGTGTTGGACATGGGCCGGGTCGATGTCACCTTCAGCACGCCGCCGGCCTTGTTGCACTGCAAGGTGATCGTGCCCGGCGCGACAGTCATCGTCGCGGCAAGGTTGCCGTTGCCATTACCAGAAGTGTTGCCGTTGCCATTGCCGTTACCGTTCGATTGGGACGGAGTGAAGGTAACGGTCGTGGAAGCGGCGGACAGCGTGCACGAGCTCGCTACCGTCCCTCTGACCGTTACGGTTTTCGATGTGCCGGCCGATGCGGGAGCGAACCCCGCACCGGCCAGTGCCATCGCGGCGACGCAAGAAGCCGTCCGTGCAAAATTGATCGTCATCTTGCGTATCACCTGCTCTACAAATCAAGTAGCGGGATTTAGGGTGATAGTGATCGACCCCGTGTAATTTCCGGCAACCAAGGTCGCTGTCGGAGTGCCGGTAGTCGCGGTAACTTTGAGAGTGTTGAAGGCCCCCAAGGAAGCGGCGGTCGCATCGCCGGTAACAGTCTTCGCCGAATCCTGCGTCTCGAGCTTGGGCGTGAATTCGAGTTCACGGGTGAACCCGGTCGTAGCGGTAGCAACGGTCGTGCTCTGAAGCTTGACGTGGGTGACGTCGACGGTTGTGTTCCCCTGGTTACATGCGGCGGAGGCGTCTGTGGCCGTGAAGGTGGTGCCTGCGCCAAGTTCGCCCAACGTAATTGTGCCGGTACCCGTGACAGAGCAGGTCGCGGTGACGTTGCCGTTCACGGTATATACGGCGCTAGTGGCCGCGAGGGCCGGTGTCGCCGCAAGAGTAGAGACGGCTACAGCCGCCATAAGCAATTTCTTCATGTTAAATCCTTTCTTCGAGTAGCATTCCGAATTTCCGACCGGACCGTGCCGGCCACAGTGCATCCCTCCCGTTCGAAGCGGAGGCGCTGTTCTTTGACGATGCGTCGGCAAATCATGATGATGCCGCGATCGAAACTGTAATCGTGTCGCTGTAGCTGCCGGCGACAAGGCTGCTCGTCGGGGCCGCCCACTGCGCCTGCAACTGTGCCGTCTTGCCGATCGCGCTGAGCCCGCCGGATGTGAGCCCGCTGCCGGCCGGCGACAGAGCGCACGAGGCCTGTCCGGCTACCAACGCGGTGGCCGCGCAGGTGGCTGAGATGGTCGAGGCGTTGTCGAGCGGCAGTGAAACGAAAAGCGAATAGGGGAGCGCATTGGCGAACCCAGTCGTCGCCGCCGCGCTCGTCCGCAGCGCACCGTTTGCCGAAGTAACTTTCAACACGAATCCCGTGTTGCAATTGACCGTTGCGGTCGCGCTTGCCATTCCTGCGGTGCCAAGCGCGGCGGTGCCGAAAGGGCTGGCCACAGCGATTGAGCACGCTTGTGGCACCGCTCCGATGGCGTTGATCGTTAGGTCATCAGCCCGCACGGCGGCGGGCGCAACGAGAGCGCCGCACGCAGCTAGACAGGCAGTGATCGACGCACTGAATCGCACAGGACCCCCTCAGGGCTGAATTTGAACGGATGCGACTCTGTTCTGCGTTAGCACCTAGATATCGTTAGCCTGAGACTTCACAAGAGACTAACGACCGCAATCAAGTCGAGATCATACTATCTCAGTTTTTCATATGCTTATGATCGATTTTTCCGAATTCCGACGGGTTATCGGCGGGTTGGTGTCCTGAATCGAGACACAGTGCATCGCAGGTGACGGGATGTAACTGGAGCGAGTCGGCAGATCAGCTACCGAAAGCTTGATGCCGCCTTGGTCAACAGCGGGGACAATACCCTGGCTTATCTTCGAACCAATGCTGTTTATAGTTAGCCTTCGACCCTATCGAAAGTAATAGAATTCATTCGGCTTGGGTGCACCGGAGCAACGTAGGCCCTTCGAGCCGGCGAGATTCGAATTTCCGCTTCCCACAACATTTTCCCACGTTGACCTTTCCGAAAGAGAACGCTGACAGCTAGCGCTGCAGGCACATAACGGACCCCAGTCCTTTGGAAACCGGACTTGAAAGCGGACGAAGCGGCGTTTTTGCGCAGAGGGACGCCCAGCCGGACGGATTGCTCTAATCCGTTTTATTTTGCCACTTGCGATTTGGTTTGGGAGCGTTATCCGTAAGTTCGACGGAGCGTTGCTCTGTAAAAAGGGCTCGCACCATTTCTACTTCTGACCGAACTGCCCCTTCTCTTGCTCAGCGCAAAGGGGAGGCCCGCACTCTGATGGCTTCTCTGACCGAAATTGAGCGAGAAGTTTTGAGGGGGATCGTTGCTGGGTGTTCAGCGAGGCAGATTGCGATCGATCTCGATCTCCCGGTGGCGGACGTCGGCAAGCACAAAGCTTCGCTATTGCGAAAGCTCAATTCTGCCTCGACCGCAGACCTAGTTCGCGTAGGCATCTACGCTGATTGTTGACAAAGTATGTTGCCTTCCAAGTCAGTCCGGAGAGCTAACAAGCAGCTAGTCCAAGCCCCTAGAATAGCCGACGCAGCGGTTGCGCCAGTTTTGGATACTGGACGACCTAAGATGGCACAACTGATCGTTGCCTGAAACTTCAGGTCCGGTCCCGCCGGACTTAACGAGAGAACAAAAGGCTGGGCAACCAGGTGGCGGGCTGCAGCCTCCATATCCCCTGCGTCGAGCAACGCCTCGAAACTATCTTCCTCAATTGCCGGCCTGACAATCTCGCGGAACCGCGTGGGTGCTAGTTGGAGTAGATGCGATGCATGTCGAAGGGCGTTCTCAACGCTCTCCATCTCCCCTGAGGCGACCAATTCTAAGCGCTCGAACCACAACTCCGACGAGAGCGGTTGAACAAATTCCGTCATGCGTCGAGTATCCTTCGGGACCATATGGAGCTCTCTGCTTACATGTTTGTCAGCAAGGCTCGGGGAAATCAATCTGGTCCAGCCTTTCCAGCTGCTCCTTCGCTCCCAGCGTCCCAAAGCTAGACAGTTGTCGACACAAACTTGGGCATGTGAGCTTCGTTCCAATTCAAAGGCAATATGACCTTTTTACCGTATCGAGCGCTCCATTATGGATGGGAACGAAGGCGATTTACGGATTCCGGCTTCGGTCCATTGTCTGCTTTCCGCCCTCAATCAGTGTGGGGCCAAGTGACTCTGCACCCGAAGGCGGCCAATCGGCCAAACTGGCATTCCTGACAAAAACGGACAGTCGAAATCCGACCCTTTGCAGACATCGGCGTCACCCGATTTTTTTAGCCGGAACGCTTGCAAAGCACCAAATTTGACCAGCTTGGCACGTGGAGACGAACAAGCAAACCTTGCCGGCTTGGGAGTGCAATAGAGACCGTCAGTAGTCACGAGTTCCCGCGGTGCAGAGGGACAATGTCGATTTGTCTGCGAAACTGGCCGCCTAGCTCGCCGTCTTCACTCCAACGCACGAATGCTTGGATTATACCAAAGCCATGCAAGTCAACACCAAGCCGTGTCCCGACAGCCAGAGGCTGCGAACGCCATGAAGCCTATCTCGGAAAGATTACGGATTGTAACGTCGAGTAGGCGATCGTCTGGTAGCAACAGTCTGGTTCCGATCCTCACCGCGGTGCGTGGTGAACGGGAGCGGAAGAGCGGCCGACGCTTTAAAGTCAGTCTCATCTTGTTACCCTTAATAACTCATCTGTCTGATTATCAGCTACTAACTTGCGCAGCGCATCCTCAGTTTGCTGATTTAGGGTGCATAAAAATTCACAGCCAATGACCCCAGGTTCCGACCAACGAATTGCGGCGGCTAGCGGCTCCATCCCCATTGGTCGCAGCCATAAGCTTCGCGACCCAGGCGCGTGACGGATCCCTTCTAGCCTAAAGCCCCTCGACGAGAAATTTGCCATCCGCGCGGGCTCCCAACTTCCTGCACTCGCCTTAAACTCTACCATCAGATTGCAGTCGGAGCGGGACACGGTCCGCCTCCCAATGCGTTCGTCCTGAAGCTTACTTAACGCTGTCATGTTTGCGACCGCCCTCAGATCACCCAATGATGGTTTGACGCGCGGGTTCCATCGTTAACCCTAGCATTTCATTCTTGATAGAACGCAGACACTAAGTAGTTGTTAGATAGTCAGGTTTTCTTGACGCGGTCACAGAGCGGACGCCCGCTACTATCGTGCAGTTATCCAATCCAACGGCGAATGCGTCCACTTCTGGTGCGCGGGATCAGGCGTGAAGGCTGCCACACGATGTGCCTCCCAAGATCGCACTGCCGGTAACGATTGATGTGCTGTGCGGCCCGCAGGTTTAGAAGCGATCAGGAGGCCGAACGGGTAACCCATACTCGGGCCGCCTGACTCACCGAGTTGACCCTAATTACCGCCGGAGCGAGATCGCGTGTTGCAACAATGACCGGCAGCCCAAGCGGCTGTCCGCCATCCGCCTCAGCGCCGCGACGTCAACCAAACCGCGCAGGTACCGCTATCCACGACGGCGCTTGCCTGCGTGAGCCATCTCTTTCCCGCTGGACCTTTGGACCGACGGAAGATCTTGAAGCGGTGCCTCCTCTCTTTTTGCGTTGCGGGGTCAGTCTCGCCAATCGATAGGCGCTTGGTTCGGCCAATTACGGTGTGGAATAGCCGCCGGGGGCAGGAATGCATCCGTTGGTTCTTAGCCTGGAATTGCTATGGCGAACCATGTCGGTCCACTCATCAAGGGCCGAAAGGAACCCCGAATATGGTTGTTTCTGGATGACCGCTATTTCCGAACAGAACATCGATTTATGGCGCGCCACAATCGGTCGGATCGAGCGGCGGCACGAAGTTCTCTCGGCAGAGACGCTTCGGCGTTTCGCGCTGGCCACCGGTGCGCACTCCGCGGTCGAAGACAGTCCCCCACCTTTAGCCCATTGGGCGTTTTTCGTCCCCGATGTGCGCGACGCGGACATCGGACCCGATGGACACCCGCGCCGGGGCGGGTTCCTCCCCCCAATAGCCCTTCCCCGCCGCATGTTCGCCGCCAGCGCGATGGAGTTTTCTGCGCCGCTTACCTTGGGTGACCGGGCGACGATGGTCACGCGCGTGGCCGATGTCAGCCACAAACGCGGACGCAGCGGCGACCTCGTGTTTGTCGAGGTCGAACGCGCGATCAAGCAGAACGGTGTCCTGTGCGTGCGCGAGCGGCAGAGCTTCGTTTATCGCGACAACGGCTCCGCGGCGGCCGAGCCAATCCCCTCCGCCCCCCTCCCCCAAGGCGAGCGCTGGCAGCCGGACGAGGTCAACCTGTTCCGATTTTCGGCGGCCACCTTCAACAGCCATCGCATCCACTACGACTTGCCCTATGCGCGCGAGGTCGAGGGCTATCCCGCGCTTGTCGTCCACGGACCCTTCACCGCGACCCGGCTCGCGCAGTTCGCGATGCGCGACGGTCCGCTCGCGCGGTTCGCGTTCCGGGCGATGGCGCCGCTGTTCCTCGGCCAACCGATCTTCCTCCGGTCGGCAGGAGAGGGCGCCGCCGAAGCGGTGCGCTGCGACGGGACGGTGGCGATGCGTGCAGAGTTCACGCGCGCCTGACCGTCGCCGACGAACTCACCCCATCGTCGGGATGACGAAGGCGTTTGATCCGTCACCGCCGCCGTCGGGCCAGCGCTGGGTGACGGTCTTGACCTTGGTCCAGAACTTGAGGCCTTCGGTGCCGTACTGGTTGGTGTCGCCGAACGCGCTGCGCTTCCACCCGCCGAACGAGTGGTAGGCGACCGGCACCGGGATCGGCACGTTGATCCCGACCATCCCCACGTTGACGCGGCTGGCGAACTCGCGCGCGGCATGGCCGTTGCGGGTGAAGATCGCCACGCCATTGCCGTACTGGTGTTT
>CAWAFY010000005.1:0-407094 GCA_963781485.1 uncultured Alphaproteobacteria bacterium | reverse complement strand
CGATATCGGGCGCGTCTTCCTGCTTCATGCCGACCACGTGGTATCCGGCGTCGACGTGGTGCGTTTCTCCCGTGACCCCGCTCGCGAGGTCCGACAGGAGGTAGAGGCCCGAGCCGCCGACGTCTTCGATCGTCACGTTGCGGCGCAGCGGGGCGTTGAGTTCGTTCCATTTCAGGATGTAGCGGAAGTCGCCGATCCCGCTTGCCGCCAGCGTCTTGATCGGGCCTGCGCTGATCGCGTTGACCCGCACGCCCGCCGGGCCGAGGTCGTTGGCGAGGTATTTCACGCTGGTCTCGAGCGCGGCCTTGGCGACGCCCATCACGTTGTAGTGCGGCACGACCTTTTCCGCGCCGTAGTAGCTCAGCGTCAGGATGCTGCCGCCGCCGCTGCCGTCCTCGCCCTTGGGCGGCATCATCGCCGCCGCGCGCTGCGCCACCGCGACAAGGCTGTAGGCCGAGATGTTCATCGTCATCAGGAAGTTCTCGAGGCTGGTGTCGAGATACTTTCCGCGCAGTTCGTTCTTGTCTGAAAAACCGATCGCGTGGACCACGAAGTCAAGGCTGTCCCAGCGCGCCTTCAGCCTATCGAACGCGGCATCCAGCGCGGCCATGTCCGCAACGTCGCATTCGAAGCAGAAGTCGCTGCCAAGCTGCGCGGCGAGCGGAATCACGCGCTTGCCGAGCGCTTCGCCCTGGTACGAAAACGCCAGCTCGGCCCCGTGTTCGGCCAGCTTCTTGGCGATCCCCCACGCCAGCGACTTGTCGTTGGCAAGGCCCATGATGAGACCCCGCTTGCCCGCCATCAAACTGCTCATTCGATTCCCTCGTACTCGGCCTTCTGTGCTTCGATACTCTCGCGCGAGCGCTCTGCCGCCGCCCGTGCCTTTGCCCGGGCGCGGTCGTCGGCCTGCCCGATGCGGTTCTCCGCCTCCTCGGGCGTTTCGGCGAGCGCGGCGTTGAGCTCTGCACCCACCACCATCCCTAGGCCGACGAGATAGAAAAAGAAAAGCGCGATCATGATCCCGGCAAGGCTGCCGTAGGTGAGGTCGTACGAGAAGAAGCTACGGATCGCCGGGGGTAGCGCGACGGTGACTGCGATCCACCACAGCGCGGTCGCCAGCGCGCCGGGCCACTTGGGATAGCGCCGCTCGCGATAGGCCTTCGGTGTCAGGGTGTAGAACAGGAGGTATAGCGACCCGAACAATCCGAGCGCCGGAATGATGCGCGACAGGCGCAGCTCGCCGATCGCGTTGCCAAGCTGCGGGATATACGCGTCGATCACTTCCTGCGCCGCGCCGATCACGACTTGTGCGATCAAGCTGATCATCAGCAGCATCACCGCGCCGAAGATGAGTCCGGCCGAAAACAGCCGGTATTTCCAAAAGGCGTGAGTCGCTTCGGTGCCGTACGCGCGGCGCAGGATGTCGCGGATGGTCTCGATCAGGCTCGACACGGTCCACAGACCCACGAGTCCACCCAGCCACAGGACCCAACCGGTGCGCGCCTCGATCACGCTGCGCGCCACGGGTTCGATCACGTTGCCGACGATCGGTGGCAGCGCATAGAGCACCGCGTTGACGCTCGCCGCCCGTTCGCCCTCGTCGCCTACGAAGCTGAATATCGCCGCGCCCAGGATGAAGAACGGGAAAATCGCGATGATTGCCATGTAGGCCAGGTTGCCGGCGTGGATGAAGCCGTCGCTATATGTGCCGATTGCGACCCGTTTGGTGATTTCCCATGCCTTGGTACCCGGGCCTACCCGGCTGACGACCTGGCTACGGAAGCCCGGGCGGTGTTGCAGGGCATCCTTGCGGCGCTCTTCGGGCGAGAGCGTGTGAAGTTCGCGCTCGGGAATATCGGGGATCAGTTCTTCGCTCATGCACCCCCGGCCAGCTTGCGACCCACTACACCCCGAGCTTTTCGCGGGGATTGCGGGTGTCCTGCCAACCTTCGAGCCGCTTGGCCAGTTCCGTAACGTCATCGGGCAGGTCGATCTCGAGCGTGACGAGCTGATCGCCCCGAGCGCTCGACCCCTTGCCGTCCTTTTTCGAAAAGCCCTTGCCACCCAGCCGCATCGTCGTCCCGCCGCTGGTGCCCGGCTTGATAGTGAGCACGACGGGCCCGTCGACCGTCGGCACCTTTACCTTGGCCCCGGAGACCGCTTCGGAAAGCGTGAGCGGAAGGTCGAGCCGCACGTCGTCGCCCTCTCGGCGAAAGAACGGATGGCGGTCGATCGAGATCGTGACGATGCCGTCGCCGGCCCCGCCGGGTCCCGCCTGCCCCTTGCCCTTGAGCCGCATCTGCGTGCCGTCCTCGACCCCGGCGGGCAGCTTGAGGTCGATCGTCTTGCCGTCGGCCAGCGTGATCCGCTGGTCCTTGCGCGCCGCCGCGTCGACGAACGGCACGCGCAGCTTGTAAGCGATGTCGCCGCCCTTCTGGGGTGGAGGCGGGCGGCGCTGCTGGCTGAAGCCCCCGCCGGGCGCTCCGCCGCCGAATCCACCCTGACCGCCGAACGGTCCACCACGCGCCGATCGCGCGCCGCCGCCGCCAAACAGCCCTTCGAACAGATCGCCGATATCGACGCCGTCGCCGCCGCTCATGCCGCGCAGGTCTTCCGGGCGAAAGCCGCCAGCGCCGCCGCCGAAACCGCCGCCATTGAAACCGCCGCCTCCCATCCCGCCGAACGGGCTGGCCGGGTTGCCCTCGCCATCGATCTCGCCGCGGTCGAACTGGGCGCGCTTGGTGCTGTCGGACAGCAGGTCATAGGCGCGGGTGACTTCCGAGAATCGCTCGGACGCCTTGGGATTGTCCTTGTTGCGGTCGGGATGCAGCTCTTTCGCAAGCTTGCGATAGGCGGACTTGATGTCCTTCTCGCTTGCGCTGCGGGCTATTCCAAGGGTTGCATAGGGATCGGCCATGGCGTGTTAGCTAGGTGAGGCAGTAGCACCGCGCAAGAAGCGAGGGTTTTCTCTGCCGCATACGGCATGTAGGGCAAAGCGATGAACGCCGAGCACAGCGCCCTTCCCGACCACGACCCGCTGGGCCTGTTCGCCACCTGGTTTGCCGAGGCGCGGTCGAGCGAGCCCAACGATGCAAACGCCATGGCGCTGGCGACGGCGACCCCGGACGGCGCGCCCTCGGTGCGGATGGTGCTGCTTAAGGAATGGGGCGCGGACGGCTTCACATTCTACACCAACGCTCAGAGCCGCAAGGGTGCAGAGATCCTCGCGAACCCGCAGGCCGCGCTGCTGTTCCACTGGAAAAGCCTGCGTCGGCAGGTGCGGATCGAGGGTCCGCTGACCGAGGTGAGCGGGGAAGCGGCCGATGCCTATTTCCACAGCCGCGCCTTCGTCAGCCAGGTCGGCTCGGCGGCGAGCGACCAGTCCCGCCCGCTCGACGATCGCCGGACCTACCTCGACCGGGTCGAGGCGATCGAAGAGGTCTGCAAGACGGCCGGCGAAGTGCCCCGGCCGCCGCATTGGACCGGGTTCACGCTTGCCCCCACGGCCATCGAATTCTGGCTCGACCGGCCGGGACGGCTACACGACCGCCGCCGCTTTACGCGCAGCGACAACGGCGGCTGGACCAGCACGTTGCTGTACCCGTGACGCCCGACGCTCGCGAAGCCCGCGCCCGGCTGACCCGCAGCGCCGCCTTCGCCTCGATCACGATGGCGCTGTTCCTTGGCGCGATAAAGGGCTGGGCGACCTGGCGCACCGGCTCGACCGCGATGCTCGGCAGCCTCGCCGACACCGGGCTCGACCTCATTGCCAGTCTGGCAACGCTGTGGGGGGTATGGTTTGCCGCCCAGCCCGCCGATGCCGAGCACCGCTGGGGGCACGGCAAGGGCGAGGCACTGGCGGCGATCTTCCAGGTGATGCTTATCGCGATCTCTGCCGCGGCGATTTCGTTTCGCGCGATAACCCGGCTGATCGCGGGCGGGCAGGAGACCGCCGCGGCGAGCGACGGGATCCTCGTTTCGGGTATCGCGATCGTCGCCACCTTCGCGCTGCTCGCCTGGCAGCGTCATGTCATCCGCCAGACCGGCAGCATCGCGATCCGTACGGACAACGTGCATTACAAGTCGGACATTTTCCTCAATTTGTCGGTGATCGTCGCGCTGGTGCTTGACCAGTACCTCGGCTTTTCGGCCGCCGACCCGCTGTTCGGCTTGGGCATCGCGGCGTGGCTGTTGATGAGCGCGTGGCGCGCGGCGAGCGAGGCGATCGACCAGCTGCTCGACCGCGAGTGGCCCGACGACAAGCGGCTCGCCTTCGTCGCGGCGGCAGCCGAGCATCCCGAGCTGTCGAACCTCCACGACCTGCGCACGCGATCGTCGGGCGCGCACGACTTCGTCCAGTTTCACGTCGACCTGCCGGCCGAGCTGACCGTGGGCGAAGCGCACGACATCATCGACAGGGTCGAACGGGACCTCTGCCGCCGGTTCCCCGATGTCGAACTGCTGATCCACATCGACCCCGCCGGCCATGTCGACGAACCCGACAATCCGCTTGTCGAGGAAGACCAGTTCTCCCGGCTCGACGACGCGCCGTGAAACTGCCGTACTGGCACGTCGACGCCTTCGCCGACCGCCCTTTCGGGGGCAATCCCGCCGGGGTGCTGCTGCTCGATACTCCGCTCAACGACCCTGTCATGCAGGAGGTTGCCGCCGAGGTTGGACTTGCCGCGACCGCCTTTGTCGCGGCCGATGGCGCGATCCGCTGGTTTTCGCCCTGTAGCGAAATCGCCTTGTGCGGCCACGGCGCGCTGGCCGCCGGTCACGTCCTGCTCGGCCGGACCGCCGCCGATTCGGTCGCGTTCCAAATCCGCAGCGGCCAGCCGGTCGAAGTCCGCCGCGAGGGGGACGGTTACGCGCTCGCGCTCCCCGCGATAGCGACCGCGCCATCAGGCCGCCCCGAGGTTGCCGCGTTGCTCGGGCTGGCTCCTCGCGAAGTGTGGTCGAGTCCCGATCGCTATGGCATCTACCTGTTCGCCGACGAGGCGGCTGTCCGCTCGCTGGCGCCCGACTTCGAGGCGCTTGCGCGATGCGCGAACGATCAGTTCATCTGCACCGCGCCGGGCCAGGCAACCGATATCGTCAGCCGGGTGTTTGTAGGAGGAGCCGGGGCCCGGGAAGACGCGGTGACCGGATCGGCTCACGCAGCGCTCGCTCCGTTCTGGGTTCCGCGGCTGCGGCGCGAGAGCTTCACCGCGCATCAGGCATCCGATCGCGGCGGACGCCTTACCTGCCGCCTCGACGGTGCCCGCGTCTGGCTTGCCGGCCGATGCGAAACGGTGGTCGAGGGTGCGTTTTACCTACCCGGGTAGAGCGCGACGACCTCGGCAAGTTCGGGCAACAGCTTGTCGCGTTCGGGCGCATCCGAATGGCCCAGCCGCACCACGGTCAGCTTTTGGTCGGGCGCGACAAGCACGTACTGGCCCATATGTCCGATCATCGCGAACAGGCTTTTCGGCCCTCGAGTCGCGAACAGTGGATCGTCGTCCGCCGGTGGGTCGCGGTTAAGCCAGGTCTGCGCGCCATAGTTGCCGCGCCGCGGGCTCGACGTCGTCATGAACTCTATCCATCGGCGGGGGACGATCTGTGTGCCGCGATACGATCCTTTGTTGCGCAGGAACTCGCCGAAGCGCGCCCAGTCGCGTGCGGTGGCGTGCATCAGGCTGCCACCGATCAGGGTGCCCGCACGATCGTATTCGGGCACGATCGAGGTCATCCCCAGCGGACCGAACAGGCGGGTCTGGAGGTAGTCTGCAACCGCCGTACGCCGGGCATCGGGGTCCGTGCTGCGGGTCAGTACCCGCGCGGCGATATCGGCGAGGATGACGGTGGTGTTGCTCGAATATTCGAACTTCGCGCCGGGCTCGGCTTCGAGCGGCTGGCTTTCGGCAAAGGTCGCCATGTCGTCGCGCCCGTCGAGGAAGAGCATCCGCACTTCACTCGATTCGTAAGGCACGTCGCCCGCCTCGGTGTGGCGCAGGCCGCTGCGCATCTGGAGCAGTTGGCGCAGGGTGATCTCGCTTCGCGGATCGCCCGTGCGTCGCCAGCGCGGGATCGGCGGCGGCTCGTCGAGCGTCAGCCGCCCGTCGGCGATCAGCATCCCGATCATCGTTGCGGTAATCGTCTTGGCCATCGACCAGCTGACAAAGCGGGTCTGCGGTCCATACCCGGGCGCGTAGCGTTCAGCGGCGATCTGGCCGCCATGCATGACCACCAGCGCACGGGTTTCGCCGAGGTCGTCCTTGGCGAACAGGTCGTCGATTTCGCGCGCCAGTTGCTCGGGCGGGGCGCCGGGATCGGGCTTGACCGCCGCGAGGGCCTCCCTCGGTGAGTGGCGGTGGCGCGGATTGCGACGAACAGCCGGCGAGGGCTGGCAGCACTGCCAGCGCGGCGATAAGGGGCTTGTTCAGGATCGGGGGCAAACGCATCGGCGCGGGCGCAATCGCACGGGAGGAATCGGGTTGGCAACGGCAAAGAACACTCAGGCCGGGACGCGACGGACCAACCGGATCGCGTGGGCGGGTGCGGCGATCGTCGTCCTGCTCGCGCTGTGGCTGGCGTTCGGGTCCGCCGCGCTCGGCTATGCCCGCGCCGGTACCGCTTACGGTGCCCGGGTCGCGTGTTCGTGCCGCTTCGTCGCCGGACGCCCGCTCGACGACTGCGCCAAGGACAAGGTCGGCGGGATGGAACTGCTCACGTTGTCGGATGACGACGCGGACAAAAGTGTGACCGCGCGGATGCTGTTGGTCGCCGACACCGCCCGGATGAAACCGGGGTACGGGTGCGTGCTCGACCCCTGGAACGACTGAACCCGGCCAAGGCATACTCGGGAACCATCGCCGAGCCCTTGCTGTTGAGTTTCGCGGATACGAGACAGCAGGGGCACCTTCAAAGCGATGATCGGGACAAAGCTCTACGAGACCGTTCGCCGCAGTTTCAGCGAATTTCTCGCGGTGCCCTTCGGTTGCGTGGTGGGCTTCCTGGCACTCGGCTGGTTGGTCACCAAGCTCGATGGGGCCGCCGGACCGCGCGGTTCGTGGAGCGGATGGCGGCGGGCACTCGCTTCGGTCGTTGGCAGCCCGGATCAAGCCGAACAGCTCATGTCGACTATCGCCACCAGCCTGGTGACGATGAGCTCGATCACATTCTCGATCCTGCTTCTGGCGGTGCAGCAAAGCTCGGCAGCGCTGACCAACCAGGTGGTGGATCAGTACATGCGCCGCCGGCTCAACCAGTGGTTTTTCGGGTTTTTCGTCGGTTCGTCCCTGTTTGCGCTATCCTGCCTGGCGCTGGCGAGAAAGGACGCCGTGCCGGTGCTCGCGACGACGCTGTCGATGACGCTGGCGATCGTCTGCCTGATGGCACTGGTCCTGCTCATCTATTCGACACTCGACCAGACGCGTCCGTCGTCGATCATCGCCTCCATCCACGATTCGACGGTCGATGCCCGCAAACGCCAGCTACGCGACTTTTCGCGCGTCCGAGTGAGCGACCCGGGCCTGACTGGCGGGCATTCGATCAAGAGCGAGGGGTACGGATATCTATCGCGAATTGAGTTCGATAAGCTGCTCGCGCTGGTCGAAGCGACGCCCGACCGGACGATCGTGGTCGCCAGGCCGGTGGGCGCACCGGTCTGCTGGGGGCAGGAGATTGCCACGGTCCACGGTGGTGGCGAATTGTCCGAACGCGATGAGCGCCGCATTCTGAAGGCGCTGCATATAACGCACCGGCGCGAGCTCCAATACGATCCCGGGTTCGGTCTCGACCAGCTCGGCAACATCGGCTGGACCGCAGTGTCGACCGCCAAGTCGAATCCCGCAGCCGGACTGATCGCGATCCAGGCGCTTAACGACCTGCTGTTCCGTTGGGGGCTCGACGGAAGCCTGAAAAGCGATGAAACGCCGGAATCGCGCGTGGTGTGCTCCGATCCGATCATGGACCATATGGCCTGCGCCTTCGAATTGCTGTTCGTCGTCGCATCCGAATCCATCCAGCACCAAAGCCTTGCCGAAGCCAGCAAGGGCGTTTCGCGCGCCTTCTCGCACCAGCCGACCGAGATGCAGGACAGGCTTGTCCGCGCGGTGGTTGGCGCGCTGTCGGCACTCGGCGACCATGTCCCGACCGATGTGCTCTGCAAAGAACTCGAACGCCTCGCCCAGACGTTCCGCGACAATGGGTGGGCTGAAGACGCGGCCAAGGTGTCCAGCGCGTGGGAGAAACTCTCCGAATCGCGCGGCACGCTTCACTCGCGCGCGGACCGGGTGCCCTAGCCTCGACTATCCGCGGCTCCACCGTCGGGGGATCGACCTTCCGCCGTCTCGGTCGCCTCGATCCAGCCCCCGCCGACCACGCGTTCGCCCGCATAGATCACCGCCGCCTGCCCCGGTGCGACACCGAATTCGGGCACGGCGAAACGGATTGTCGTTGGCCCGCCATTGCCGAGCGGGCCGTGGAGCACGACCGGGACCGGCTTGGCGAGGCTGCGGACCTTGGCGGTCAAGGGCGAATCGGGCAGTGGGCCGATGCGGTTCGTCTCGATCAGGCGCGCTGCACCGACCGCGAGCATCGCCTTGGGCCCCACGCGCACTTCGGCTGCATCCGCGTCGATCCCCACCACGTAGAGCGGTTCGGGCTGGCCGCCGATCTCGAGCCCGCGGCGCTGACCGACAGTGTAGTGGATCACCCCCTTGTGCTCGCCCAGCGTGTCGCCCGTCGCGGCGTGGACGATGGCGCCCGGCCGCGCGCCCTCAGGCCGCAACTTGGTGACGATCTTGGCGTAGTCGCCGTCGGGAACGAAACAAATGTCCTGGCTGTCGGGCTTGGCCGCGTTGCGCAGTCCCGCCGCTTCGGCGAGCCGGCGAACTTCGGCCTTGGGTAGGCCACCGAGCGGGAAACGCAGGAAATCGATCTGGGCGTCGGTCGTCGCATAGAGGAAATACGACTGGTCACGCGCGGGATCGGCCGCCCGGTGAAGTTCCGCACCCACCGGCCCCGCCACGCGCTGCACGTAATGGCCGGTTGCCAGGCAGTCCGCGCCGAGCTCTCGCGCCATCGCGAGGAGATCGGTGAACTTGGGCCCCATGTTGCAGCGAATGCACGGAACCGGCGTGCGCCCGGCAAGGTAATCGTCGGCAAATCGATCGATCACGTCTTCGCGAAAGGCGCTCTCGTGGTCGAAAACATAGTGTGCGATGCCGAGGCGATCGGCCACTGCGCGTGCATCGCGAATGTCGTCGCCCGCGCAGCACGCGCCCTTGCGACCAGTGGCCGCGCCGTAATCGTAGAGCTGCAAGGTGATGCCGATCACTTCGGCCCCGCTTGCCGCGGCGAGCGCGGCGACGACCGACGAATCGACGCCGCCCGACATCGCCACGACCACCCGGCACGCCGTGGCCGGGCGCGGCAGGTCGAACAGCCCAGCGGCTGCGGACGGTGCGAGGAGCGAGGGCGAGGCGATCATGGCAGTCATGCAAGGTATCTCGGGCGGGGCGCATACACGGGTGGGGGCGCAAGGGCCAGTTTTGCCGACCGGCAGGGATGACAAGCCCTAACCGAGAGTAAACCGCGGCTTTACCGGTTCTTGACCGATGCGCGCCTATCAGGGGGAATGTTCGAAGCAGCCATCCTTCCCGCAACTGTCGATTCCGGTGCTGTCCTGCGCCCGCTCGACTGGGGCGAACTCGTCGCGCGATTCGCCGCGGCGCGCGATCTGCGCGCCCTGGTGGCGCGGCCGCGCGGAACGGGCAACAGCTTCGCTGCCCGGGCCATGGCCGGTTTGCCGCACGAGCATGGCAAACCGACTGTTAACCTAGATGCTTTAGGGCGCATGAAACCGCTCGAGACAATAAACGCCGCCACCAGGCAAAACGTGGCCAAGGGCGACCAGGGAACGCAATGATCGAAAACCAGAAAATCCGTCCGGCCCAGGTGATCGGCCCGCTCGGCGAGCCGCTGGGCATCGCGGATCTGCCGCCGGCAGATACCAAGCGCTGGGTCGTGCGCCGCAAGGCCGAGGTGGTCGCAGCGGTGAACGGCGGGCTGTTGAGCATCGACGAGGTTCTCGAGCGCTATGGTCTCACGCTCGAGGAATTCGCGTCGTGGCAGCGGGCGGTCGACCGGTCGGGCATGCAGGGCCTGCGCGTGACGCGCATCCAGCACTACCGCGACCTCTACGAGCGCCAGCTGAAGTACTGACTCCAAACGAAATCGTTGGGTAAACCACGGAAAACGAGATAGCCTCCTGTCCTCGGCTCAACGAAGCCGGGGAACGCCTTGCCCCGCGCGCCGTTTCAACCGGCGTACGAGCGCAAAATTTGGCGCATCAACAGGAGGAATGCCGTTATGGGATGGATTATCGCTATAATCGTCGGTGGTGTCGCTGGCTGGCTCGCGAGCATGGTCATGGCGCGCGATGGCTCGATGGGCATCGTAATGAACATCATCGTCGGTATTGTCGGCGCGCTGATCGGTAACCTGCTCGCAGGGCCGCTGTTCGGCATCAATACCACTATCCAGACGTTCAACCTTCCCGGGTTCCTCGTCGCGATCGTCGGTGCGATCGTTCTGCTTGCTATCGCCAATCTCGTCCAGCGTGGACGGGTGCGCTAAGCAACCACAACACTACACAACGAAACAAACGGGCGGCGGGGCTTCGGCTTCGCCGCCTTTTTCGTGCCCGGAGCGCGAGCGGCGGACGGGGCGTCTAGGCCGCGCGGAACTTCATCGCGCCGCCGTTCATGCAATAGCGCTTGCCGGTCGGCTGCGGCCCGTCGTTGAACACGTGGCCCAGATGCCCCCCACAATCGGCGCACAGCACTTCGGTGCGGGGGACGCCGATCTTGTAGTCGGTCTCGGTCGCGATCGCGGTCTGGAAGCGGCCTCCAGAAGCTTGGCCAGCCGGTCTCGCTATCGTACTTGGTCGCCGACGAATAGAGTTCGTTCGCGCAGCCGGCACACACAAACGTGCCCTTGCGGTGTTCCTTGTCGAGCGGGCTCGAGAACGGTCGTTCAGTTCCTGCCTCGCGAAGGATCCAGTACTGATTCTTGGTCAGCTTGGCCTTCCACTGGGCGTCGCTGAGCCCCTTGGGCCATGACTTTGCCTGTGCGGGTGACCCGCCGCACGCGGCAAGTACGGGCACGGCAGCCCCGGCACCAAGCCAGGACAGGAACGAGCGGCGCGTGTTCGAAATGGTCATCATAGCTCTATAACAGGATTCACATGGGCCTTACCTGAACGTCAGAACTCGGTGATTTCCACTTCCAGCTTGCGAAAGCCGTGAACGAAGTTCGCCCGCACCCGCTCGACATCGCCGGCAACGTGCACGCGCATCCGTCGCTTGTGCATTTCCTCTAGCAGCACGCGCAGCTGCAGCTCTGCCAGCCGCGCCCCGACGCAGCGGTGGATGCCGTAGCCGAAGGCCAGGTGCCGCCGGGCGTTATCGCGGGTGATGTCGAGCTTGTCGGGATTTTCGAACACCGTCTCGTCGCGATTGGCCGAAAGGTACCACAGGATCAGCTTTTCGCCCGCCTTCACCGTCTTGCCGAACAGCTCGCTGTCCTCGGTCACGGTGCGGCGCATGTGAGCGAGCGGCGTTTGGAAGCGGAGGCATTCCTGCACCGCGTTGGGGATCAGCTCCGGCCGGTCCTCGAACAACTTGCGCTGGTCGGGAAACTTGTCGAACGAATGGATGATCCCGCTCATCGTGTTGCGCGTGGTGTCGTTGCCGCCGACGATCAGCAGGATGAGGTTGCCCATGTATTCCTCGGGGCTCATCTGGTTCATCGCGGGCGAATGGATCATCATCGAGATGAGGTCGGAGGCCGGTTCCTTCTGCGATCGCTCCATCCACAGCTGGGTGAAATAGGCGCCCATTTCGCGGATGATATCCTGGCGCTGCATGTCGAGTTCGCGGATCAGGCCGATCTCGGTATCGCCGGCCCAGTCGGACCAGAAGGTCAGCAAGCGGCGGTCCTTCCACGGGAAATCGAACAGGAGCGCGAGCATTCCGGTGGTCAGCTCGATCGAGACGGTGTCGACCCAGTCGAACACCTCGCGCCGGGGGAGCGTGTCGAGCAGCTCGCCGGTCCGGGCGCGGATCTCGGTTTCCATGTCGCCCATGTTCGACGGGGTGAACTTGGGTGCGACGGTGCGCCGCTGGCCGGTGTGCTTGGGGCGGTCCATCGCGATGAACATCGGCAGTTCGAACCGCTCGCGGCCAAGGTCGGCGAGTTGTTCGTCGCTCAGCCGGTCGAGGATCGTGATCCCGTCGGCCGACGAGTAGAGCTCGGGCAGCGCTTCGATATGCTGGATCGCCTTGTGGCTGACGACATTCCAGTGCGCCCCGAACGGGCTGTCGGTCACCTTGTGCAGGTCGCCCGCGGCGCGCATCTCGCGGAAGATCGGCTGCCAGCGATCCTCGAAATAGATGTCCGAGCGGCTGACGTCCCACTTCTCGGTGTGCGGAGCCAGCGCCTGCGGGTTCCGGCGAATCGCTTCCTCGAGCGCATCCACGGCGCGCGGCGATGTGGTCCAGGTTTTCGGCGCTTCAAGCGGCTGGGTCGCCATCGATACTCTCCTGCATGGGGCGACTCCGGCTTCGGGTGCCTCTCTTCGGCCTTTATCCTGCGCCTACTTGCACGAGTGTCAATAGCCAGTTGCTAAATGCGACCGATCACGCGGGCGCCCTGCCGCGAGCCTGTCGACCACGCCCGAACAGTCCGCGGCGCTTCAGCGGCGCGGGCCCGGACTTCATCACCCGGCGGCGGAACAGCCGCGCGCCGAAGCGGACGAACAGCACCACCCACATCACTTGCCATGCGAGCGCCGCGATATGCGGCCACAGCGCCGGTTCCTGCGCGGCGCGACTGACCATCGCGTACGGGCTGCTGAGCGGAAAGGCGAGCGCCGCCACCTCGGCCGGCGAGCCGAGGCTGCTCGTCGAATAGGTTGCCAGGAAGAATACGCCCAGTTGCAGCATCGTTGCCGGCAGCGACAGCGTCTGCACGTCGCGCACGGTCGGGGCCATCGCTCCGATCGTCAGGTAAATCGAGCCGATCAGCAAGTAGGCCATCGAGAAATAAACGAAGAACAGCAGGACGAAGATCGGCCAGCCCACTGCGGGAGGCGCCAGCGGCTCCGAGCACTCCCCCTCCGAGGAGGAGGACAATGCCCGCAAGCCCGCCCCAGACCGCGATGCCCACGAAGCTGACCGCGAGCATGGCGAACAGCTTGCCGATGAACACTGCGTCCATCGGAATCGCCGCAGCGAGGATCTCGATAATCTTGTTGGCCTTTTCCTCGACGAGGTTCGACATCACCATGCCGGCGAGCAACATCGTCAGCAGGAACATGAGCGTCAGCGAGGCGGTCGCGGTATCCGAGCGAGCACGCTTTACGGTCGATATGCTGGTGCTGGTCGGGACCAGTGCAACCGGCGGATAGGCGACCGGCCGCTCGAGCGCGTTGGCCGCCAGGAGCGCGACCGGCCCGTTCCACTTCTCGATCCTCTCGGGCGTTCCCGTCAGGCGCGGCGCCTCGAGCGTACCGGAAAGCACGGCGCCGTAGTTGCGCCCCGCCTGGCCGAGCAGGGCATCGGGCGTCTGCACAGCCCCGGGCGACACGATGTCGATCGGGGGGACGTCGATGATCGGTTTCAGGCGTTTGTGCGCGGCATCGAACGCCTCCGCGGCGGCGGGCGCCAGGGTTACCGCCAGCACCGGTGGCTCGGCATTCTCGGCGGCCTTTCGGCCGATCGAGGCGGACCCTACCAGCACGAGCCCGAAGAACACCGGGCCGAGCAGGAAGAACAGGAACGCCTTGGAAAACAGGATCGCGCCGAAATCGCGCCGCGCGATCACGAATGCGGCCCGGTGCAGGGGCAGGCGGCTCATCGGCGTATCGGTCATCGCGCGGCCTCTCCAGGGGCATCTTCCTCGAGCGCGCGCGCCGCTGCCTCGCCGGCGATATGGACGAAGGCATCGTGCAGCCCCGCGCGCTCGATCGACAGCGACAGAATACCCGCGTTGCCTTCGATCAGCGCGCGCAGCAGCGGCTCGATCCCGCTCTCCGGCAGCGAGAACAGCCAGTACTTGCCTTCGTGCCGTGCATCGGCGGGCAGTGCGGCGCGCCACGCTCCATCGTCTGCGGCAGTCTCGAGCCGGACCTGCGCCGGGATGCGGTCGCGCGCGGCATCGACGCTGCCGGCATAGGGGACCTTGCCCCCGGCAATGATCGCGACGCCTTCGCACAGGCGCTCGGCATGGGCGATGACGTGAGTCGAGAAGATCACCGTCGTCCCATCTGCCGCGAGACCGCGGATCATGCGTTCCAGCTTGCCCTGGTTAAGCGCGTCGAGCCCGCTGAACGGTTCGTCGAGCACAACCAGGCGCGGATTGTGCACCAGCGTTCCCAGAAGCTGGACGGTTTGCGCCATGCCTTTGGACAACTGGCGGATCTGGCGGTCGGCGGCGTGACCGAGCCCGTGCTCTTCGAGCAGTTCGCGCCCGCGCGCCTTCGCCTGGGCGAGCGGCATCCCGCGCAGCGCGCCGAGAAAGCCGATCGCCTCATAGGCTTTCATCGACGGATAAAGGCCGCGCTCTTCGGGCAGATAGCCGATGATCCGTGCGATATCGTGCGGACGCTCGTGTCCGAACACCCGGCGCACGCCCTCATCCGGGTCGATGATGCCGAGGAGCATCCGCAGCGTCGTGGTCTTGCCCGCGCCGTTGGGGCCGAGCACCCCGTAGATCGCACCTTCGGGGACCGACAAGTCGACTCCGTCGACCGCAATGGTGCCGTCGAAGCGTTTGACGAGTCCCCTGGCCTCGATGGCCAGTGGTCGCTGTCGGTTGTCGGAAACGGCGCTTGCGCCTAGCGGAGCGTGCATGCGGAGGGCGTTAACCCTCCGGCGTGAACGGGAGCAACCCCAAGATTGGTTAAAACCGTGGTATCGGACGAGCTGCGAGCGCGGTTGGTCGAGCAGGCGCGGGTCGAAGGATTCGCCGCGGTCGGCATCGCGCCCGCGTCCGCCGAACACGGGGCGCGGCTGGGCGAGTGGCTCGACGGAGGCAACCACGGCACGATGGAGTGGATGGAGCGCCGCGTCGCCGAGCGCGCATCCCCGCAGGGCCTGTGGCCCGAAGCGAACAGCGTCATCGCGCTGGGCATGAGTTACGCGCCGGAAAGCGATCCGCTGGCGCTCGCGGGGCAGCACGACCGGGGGCGCATTTCGGTCTATGCGCAGGGCCGCGATTACCACGACACGGTCAAGAAGGCGCTCAAGCGGCTGGCGCGCTGGCTCGTCGCTGAGGCGCCGGGCGCACAAGTGAAGGTCTTCGTCGACACCGCGCCGGTGATGGAAAAGCCGCTGGGGCAGGCGGCGGGGATCGGCTGGCAAGGCAAGCACACCAACCTCGTCAGCCGCGCGCACGGCTCGTGGCTGTTCCTCGGCGCAATCTACACGACGCTGGAATTTCCGCCGGATGCGCCGCATCCCGATACTTGCGGCTCGTGCGATGCTTGCCAGCGGGCATGCCCGACCGACGCGTTCCCCGCGCCCTATCGCCTCGACGCGCGACGCTGCATCTCGTACCTCACGATCGAGCACGCCGGCCCGATCCCGGTGGAATTCCGCAAGGCCATCGGCAACCGCATCTACGGCTGCGACGATTGCCTGGCGGTTTGCCCGTGGAACAAGTTCGCCGATGCCGCGGCGGCCAACCGCGCGTTCCTGCCGCGCGCCGAACTGGCCGCGCCCCGGCTGGACGAGCTGCTGGCGCTCGACGACGCGGGCTTCCGCGCGCTGTTCTCGGGTAGCCCGATCAAGCGGATCGGCCGGGATCGGTTCGTGAGGAATTGCCTGATCGCGGCGGGCAATTCGGGCGAGGCCGCGCTGGTGCCGCAGGTCCGGTCGTTGACGGCCGACAACGACCCGGTGGTGGCCGAAGCCGCACGCTGGGCGCTGGCTGCGCTTACAGCAAGTCCTTGAGCGGCGTTTCGGTATCGGCAAGCGCCGCCGGATCGGGCGCTGCGCGCGCCTCGATCAGCTTGCGACCCTGGACATAGTCCTTCGTCGTGTTGACGCAGTCGAGCGCGATCACCCGGCCTTCCTTGAGGTAGATCACCGAGAACTTTGCTTGCTCCGGGTCGCCGCGCACGACCGTGGCGTCATGGTCGATCGACAGGCCGGCGGTCTGCAACCGCAGGTCGAACTGGTTCGACCAGAACCACGGGAATGCCCGATAGGGTTCTTCTATACCGACGATGTGCTTGGCGACGGTGGTCGCCATGTCATTCGCGTTCTGCACCGATTCCAGCCGGATCACCGCGCCGTCGGCCCAGGCGCTGGCATGTGCCGCGCAGTCGCCGATCGCGTAGATGTCGTCGAGCACGGTGCGACAGAACTCGTCCACGTCCACCCCATTGGCGCCGGGAGCACCCGCCGAGATCAGTGGCCCCGCGGCGGGGACGATGCCGATGCCGACGATGACCATGTCGCAGGCCACAGTCTCGCCGTTGGCGAGCACCACCCGGCGGACCCAGCCGTTCTCGCCCTCAAGCTTGTCGACCATCGCCTCGAGCCGCAGATCGACCCCGTGGCTACGGTGGTAGTTCTGGTAGAATTCGCTCAGCGCCTCGCCCGCGACGCGCGCCAACACCCGCGGCAGCGCTTCGAGCAGCGTGACCTTGCAGCCAAGCTTGGTCAGCACCGCCGCTGCCTCCAGCCCGATGTAGCCGCCGCCGACCACCACCACGCGCTTGGCGCCGTTGTCGAGCTCGGCCATGATCCGGTCGGCATCCGCCTTGTCGCGCACCGCGTGGACACCCGACAGGTCGGCGCCGCTGCACGACAGCCGCCGCGCGTCGCCGCCAGCCGCCCAGATGAGCTTGCCGTAACCGATCTCGCCGCTGTCCGAGAGCTTGACGGTGTGCGCTGCGGCATCGATCGCGGTCACCACCGAGCCAGGGCGCAGGGTGACGCCGCGTTCTCCCCAGAATGCTGGGGGGCGGATCAAGATGCGTTCGAACGGTTTCTCGCGGGCGAGGTATTCCTTCGACAGCGGAGGCCGCTCGTACGGTGGCTCGGGATCGCGGCCGAGCATGAGGATCGACCCCTCGAAGCCCTGCTGGCGCAAGGCGATCGCCGCTTGCGCTCCACCGTGGCCCGATCCGACGATGACGACATCCGCGTTTTCCATGCGCGGGGGGACTTGGCCAGCAAGCGCCCCCGCGTCAAGAAGCGACGCTACCGACCGAGCAGGTTGCGCGCCTGGCTGGCGATCTGCGCGAGCATCGCCGGTGCGACCGGGCTCTGCGCCTGCGCGCGCCCGATCATCGCGCGGAACTGGCGCACGGCAGCTGCATTTTCGTCAGCCCAGGCGGTCACTGCCCCCGCGGGATCTTCCTTCGCGCCCTTGCGCCGGGCCAGACGCCGGAGAAATTCGAGCCGCATCTGCTGGAAATCGCGCGACAGACCGGCGACGAGCATGCGTTCCCAAACGTCCGACGGGTTCATCATCGCCGCTGTGCCCTGTGCCCAGTCGAGCCCGAGGCAGGTACCAAGTGCCGTGAAGGCCGCAGTCAGCGCGCGCGCATCGATCTCGGCGGCCTGCGAAAGCGACGCGAGACCGATAGCCCCGTCGAGATCGTAGAGATGCGCGACCTTGGCGGCGAGCTTCTCGGGCGCGCCCATGGCGACGAACTCGGCGACCAGCGCATCCGACTGTCTGCGCGATGCGTCCGGCAGCAGGTTGCCGGCGGCGACCGAAAGCTGTTCGACCCGGCTGCCGAGCGACGCGATGATCTTGCTCGGGAGCGTAATACTGGCACCCACGCGGATCAGGTCCGCCATGTGGCTGCGCAATGCCCCGGCGGTGTGACGGAACATGTAGATTCGCGCATCTTCGGGCATCTTCGCCGTCTCGAGCTCGGCCCACAACGCGCGCGCACCGAACAGTCGGTCGGCCGATACGAACGACGCGCATATGTCGGCGAGGCCGACACCCTCTTCCTCCGACAATTCGAACACATGGACGATGCCCATCCGGTTGATCACCAGATTGGCCAGCGCGGTGGCAATGATCGCGCGGCGCAACTGGTGCCCTTCGATCTGACGCCTGTAGGTCGAGCGCATCGCCGAAGGGAAATAGTCGATCAGCAGATCGTCGAGCGCCGGATCGTCGGGCAGCGACGAATTCTCGATCGCGTCCTGCAGCAGCAACTTGGTCGAGGAGAGCAGCACGGCCAGCTCGGGCCGCGTCAGCCCGCGACCGTCACCGGCGCGGTGCGACAGCGCCTCGCCGGTGGCGAGGCCTTCGGTCTTGCGGTCAAGCGCCCCGCGCCCTTCCAGGGTTTCGATCAGGCTCAACTGCGCGGCCACGGCCGCTGGTCCGCCAGCGTGTGCAATCGACAGCGCGAGCGCCTGGAGCCGGTTGTCCTCGAGCACCAGCGCGGCAACCTCGTCGGTCATCGATTCGAGCAGCTTGACCCGCTTGGGCTCGCTCAGCTTGCCCGCACGCTTGGCCGCGGCGAGCGCGATCTTGATATTGACCTCGTTGTCCGAGCAATCGACGCCAGCCGAATTGTCGATGAAGTCGGTGTTGATCCGTCCGCCTTTCAGCGCGAACTCGATGCGCGCGGCCTGGGTGATGCCGAGATTGGCCCCTTCGCCGATTACTTTCGCGCGCAGCTCGCTGGCGTCGACCCGCAGCGCATCGTTGGCGGGATCGCCGACCTGTGCCGTCGCCTCGTGGCTCGCCTTCACATACGTGCCGATCCCGCCGAACCAGATCAGGTCCACCGGCGCCTTGAGGATCGCCGAGATCAGTGCTTCGGGCTCGATTTCGCTAGCGTCGATGGCGAGCGCGGCGCGCACTTCCTTCGACAGCGGGATGCGCTTCATGGTGCGGGCGAAGACCCCGCCACCCTTGCTGATCAGTTTGGGGTCGTAATCCTCCCAGCTGGACCGCGGCAGGCCGAACATCCGCTTGCGCTCCTTCCAGCTCGCTACGGGATCGGGATCGGGGTCTAGGAAGATGTGCCGATGGTCGAATGCCGCGACCAGCCGGATCGATTTCGACAGCAGCATGCCATTGCCGAACACGTCGCCCGACATGTCGCCGCAGCCGACAACGCTGACCGGATCGGACTGCACGTCGACGCCCATTTCGAGGAAGTGTCGCTGGACGCTGACCCACGCACCCTTGGCGGTGATGCCCATCGCCTTGTGGTCGTAACCGTTCGAACCGCCGCTGGCGAAAGCGTCGTCGAGCCAGAAGTCGCGGTCCTCGGCCAGGCCATTGGCGATGTCGGAAAAGGTCGCGGTGCCCTTGTCGGCGGCAACAACGAAGTAGGGATCCTCGCCATCGTGAATCACCACGTCGGCCGGGTGGACGACCTTGTCGTTGACGATGTTGTCGGTGATCGACAGCAGCGTGCGGATGAATACCTCGTAGCTGCCGCGCCCCTCGGCGGCCCAGGCCTCGCGGTCGCGCGCCGGGTCGGGCAGCTGCTTGGGATAGAACCCGCCTTTCGCGCCGGTCGGCACGATGACCGCATTCTTGACCCGCTGCGCCTTCATCAGGCCGAGGATCTCGGTGCGGAAGTCATCGCGCCGGTCGGACCAGCGCAGGCCGCCGCGCGCGACCGGGCCGGCCCGCAGGTGGATGCCCTCGACGCGGCGTGAATAGACGAAAATCTCGCGCCATGGCACCGGCTTGGGCAGACCCGGGACCAGCGCCGAATCGAACTTCAGGGCCAGCGCCTCGCGCGCGGCTGGGGCGAAGGCGTTGGTCCGCAGGACCGCGCCGATGGATTCGTGATAGAGCCGTAGCAGACGGTCGTCGTTGATCGCGGCGACCTGGGTCAGCCCGCGGCGGATCGCCTCGTCGTGCTTTGCCGCTTCGGCCGCGCGCTCGCCCTTGAACGCGGGATCGTGGCGCGCCGCGAACAGCGCGACGAGCGGCAGGGTCACCTGCGGGGCGCGGCGCAGGGCGTCGACCACGGTGTAGATCGTGAAGCCCATGCCGGTCTGGCGCAGGTAGCGGTAGAACGCGCGCAACCAGTCGGCTTCGTGCGCCGATAGCCCGACCCCGACCACCAGGCGGTTGAACGGATCGTCTTCGGCGGCGCCATTGAGCACTTCGGCGATCGCTTCCTCGATCTGCTCCGAACGTTCGAGCAGGCGCTCGACATCCTCGTCCTCGTCCAGTTCCAGCGTGAAATCGTGGATCGTGCCGATTCGCGAGATCCCGTCCACATCCCCGCCGAGCGGGGTGGGCACTTCCTCGAGCACGCGGAAACCGAAGTTCTCGAGTGCAGGCACGGCGTCCGACAGCGCGAGCGCGCCGGCAAGCTGGTAGACCTTCAGCCGCATCCGGCCGGCATCGTCGCCCGGCAGGTGATAGAGCCGCGCGTCGCGCAGCGGGAGCATGCCATCGCTCTCGGCCTCGAACGCCGAGAGGCGGCGCAGGCGGCGCACGTCCTGCGCGGCTTCGGCGGCACCGTAGGCGGCGCGATAACCGGTCGGGAATGCTTCGGCGAAGCGCGCGGCAAGCGCGGCGGCGCGCGACGGCTCTTCGCCCGTCGCGACGAGTTCGCCTTCGACCGCTTCGCCCCACCCGCGCAGCAGCGCTTGGATCGCCGCTTCGATCGCGGCTCCGTCGGGCGAGCCCGAGCTTTCGCGGTAGTCGAGGACATAGCGCAGCATCGCCAGCGTGCCGCCTTCGACCTGCAGGCTCCAGTCGAGCGCCTTGGCCCCGGTACCTTCCTCGAGCAGGTCTTCTATGCGGCCCCGTACTTGCGTCGAGAGCATGTCGCGCGGCAACCAGACGAAGGCGAACAGGTGGCGGCTGAGCGGCGCCTCGACCAGCGCGAGCCGGGGGCGCGGACGGTCGACCAGGCTCATCATCGTCGTGGCGACCCGCTCGATGTCCTCGTCGGAAAAGCCGATGACGAGGTCGTGCGGCAGCGCCGTCAGCGCGTGGACCAGCGCCTTGCCGGCGTGGCCCTGCGGGTCGAAGCCGAACTTGGCGTTGAGATCGGCGAGCTGGGTGCGCAGCCGCGGAACCTGGGCCGGCGGGGTCGCGAGCGAGGCGCTGGTCCACACCCCCGCGTGGATCGAGAGCGCGGCGACCTTGCCGTCCTCGATCACCGGCAGGATGAACAGATCGAGCGGAACGCGGCGATGGACGTTCGACATCCGATTGGCCTTGACGATCAGCGGCGCGCGGCCGCGGCCATCGCGGGTATCGTCGAACCAGGCGAAGGCGCGATCGTAGCTGACATCCGCAAGGATCGCCCTGGCGCTCTTGCGGCAGATGCCGAGCACCGCGGCGTGGCTGCCGTCGCGGCGGCGGGTGAGATGGCCGAGCTGGGTCAGCATCCCGTCCTCGAGCCAGCGCAGCAGCGCCGCGCCTTCACTGTCGGTCAGGTTCGCGGCGTCGTCGAGGATCGTTTCGCGCATCTTCGCCCAGTCGGCGACCGCGGCGCGTACGTCTCCCAGGGTGGTGCGCAAGTCGCGCTGCAACTCGCGGCGCTGGCGCGCATCGGTACGCGGGGTCTCGATATAGATCATCGATTCCCGCGCCGCGCCGGCTGCCGCATCGCCCTTGGGCAAACCGGTCAGCTTGCCGCCGGCGCCGCGCTCCACCGGAACGACCGGGTGCAACAACCGGTCGATCGAGAGCCCCTGCGCGGCGACCGTCGAAGCGACCGAATCGACCAGGAACGGCATGTCGTCGTTGATCACCGCTATGCGCATGAACCGGCGTTCGTCGTTCGCGGAGGCGATGGTGACGACCGGCTCGCACGGCTCACGCGAATCCGCCGCCTCGAGCAGGAAAGCGGCCGCTTCGTCGATCCGCTCCGCCTCGATCTCGCGATCGCCGGGCAGGAGCGAGTCGCGCATCTGCGTCGCGAGCGTCTCGGCGAGCGCGCCGCCGCCGGACTTGCGGCGGGCGGTTCGGGGTTTGGAAGTGCGGGCTTTGGCGGTCATCCTGCGTGCTCCGTCGGCCCGTCGGACGCGCAGGTAGTGGTCGCGCGCGGGTCGCTATTATAATGTTGCCGCGCTCCGCAGCAATGTGGCGCGCGTTACGCCCAAGCCGACTGGCTAGCAAGTCCGAGACGAGCCGTCATGCCAAGACTACGCATGACCGGTGCAGATTATCCGGCCATCGCCTCGATCGTGAGTTCGAGCGACCTCTCGCGCGCCGCTGGATCGAACGTCGCGCCCGAGACGACGATCTCGTCGGCCTGCGTCCGTTCGATGAAGCGGCCGATCGCCTCGCGTACCGTCGCGGGCGAACCGATCGCACTCGCCTGGCCGATATGGGCAAGCATGCTCTGCGCCTGCATCGGCAGCGTGTCGCGATAGCCGGCGATGGGCGGCGGCAACTTGCCGGGCCGGCCGGTGCGCAGGCGCACGAAGCTCTGCTGCTGGCTCGATGCGATCAGCTCGGCCTCGGCGTCGGTCTCGGCGGTGAAGACGGTCATTGCCGCCATCGCGTGCGGCCGGTCGAGCCAGGCCGACGGCTGGAACCGCTCGCGGTACAGCGCCAGCGCGGCATCGAGATGGTCGGGCGCGAAGTGCGAGGCGAAGGCGTATGGCATGCCAAGCCTGGCTGCGAGATCGGCGCCGAACAGGCTGGACCCCAGCATCCACATCTCGACCCGCGCGCCGCGTCCGGGCGTCGCTTGCACCCCTAGCTGGGGATCGCCATCGAACAGCGCGCGCAACTCGGCGATGTCCTGCGGAAAGAATTCCGAGGCCTGGTGCAGGTTCTTGCGCAGCGCGCGCTGGAGTTCGGGGCCGGCACCCGGCGCGCGGCCGAGGCCGAGGTCGATCCGCCCCGGGAACAGCGCGTCGAGCGTGCCGAACTGCTCGGCGATCACGAACGGGTTGTGGTTGGGCAGCATGATCCCGCCCGATCCGATGCGGATCGTGCGGGTGACGTGGCCGATGTGGCCGATTACGACCGAAGCCGCCGCGCCGCCGATGCCGTCCATCGTGTGATGCTCGGCCACCCAGAACCGCTTGTAGCCGTGCTGTTCGGCAACCTGAGCAAGCGATGCGACGTCGGCATAGGCTTCGCTCAGCGTGCCGCCTTCGCGGACCGGCACGAGGTCGAGGACCGAAAGGGGTATCATCCGCCAAGTTGCTCCAGATAGGCCCTGGCCGTGACCGCTTGCGCGCTGTCGGGCGCAGCCGCGACGACCGAGGCGAACGACTGGCGCGCGGCATCGTCGCGCCCGCCCAGCGCGGCGACGACTCCGGCTTCGAGGCCGATTGCCGGATCGCGCGGGTCGATCGTGACAGCGCGCTCGATCTGCGTCTGCGCGGTCGCAAGATCGCCCTGTCGCCGCGCCAGCGTGGCCGAAAGCAGCCACGTGTGGGCATCGCCGGGAGCCATGGTGCGCGCTTCGGCAAGCGCCTCGCCAGCCTCGCTTTCGCGGCCCAGTGCGACGAGCGCGGTTGCCCGGTCCAGCGCGATCGCGCCGGTCAGGTCGGCTTCGCCCGAAGCGTCGGTCCGGGCTGCGTCGAGCGCCGCCAGGGCCTCGGCAGGCTTGCCTTGCGCCAGCAGCGCGCTGCCCGCGAGCGCGCCCATCCGGGCCTTGAAGCCGGTGTCGCTCGCCTCGTCGCGGGCGGACAGGAAGGCGGCGCTCGCCGTCGACCAGTCGCCTGCGTTCCCGGCGGCGACGCCAAGGCAATGGCGGCCGGTTGCGCGCTGGAGACCGTCGGTGCGCGCAATCCACTCCTCGGCGTAGGCGCGCGCCTTTGCCGGATCGTTCCGGGCGGTATCGAGGCACAGGTCGATCGCCGCGCGGCTCTGCGGCCGGTCGAGCATCGGTGCGCTGCGCACGCCGTCACGCGGGGGGCGGTTCTGCAGCTCGGGCGGCACGGCGGTGACCGGCGAGGCGGTCGGCGCGATGCCGACCTGCATCAGGGCGAGCGGGAATAGGAGGGCGAGCATGGTCATCCAGATGATAGCGATCGGGCCGTGTGCAAGAGCAGGGCGATATCCTGCTCGCGGCTCAACCGGTGATCGCCATCTTTGACCAGCGTCAGGTGAACGTCGCGCGAACGCAGCGCCGCCAGCAGCCGCTGCGAGATGTCCCACGGCACGTCGTCATCGCGCACCCCGTGGATCAGCCGGACCGGACAGTCGATCGCGATCTCTCGACCGAGAAGCAGGTTCGCCTGCCCGTCGGCCCAGAAGGCGGGATGCAGCGGGGTCGGCTCGGGACCGTAGGGATTGGGATCGAACACCGTCTCTCCCGCGGCGAGCCGCGCCGCGTCGTCGGCACTGCGGCCCCACCGGGTAAAGTCGGGCGCGGCGGCGATGCCGATCAGCGCGTGCAGCCGGGTGCCGAGCGCCTCGCCCGCCAGCAGCATCAGCCAGCCACCCATCGATGAGCCGGCCAGGATGACCGGACCGTCAATCTGGGCATCGATCAGCGCCAGCACCTCGTCGCGCCACCGCGACAGCGTGCCATCGGCAAAGTCGCCGTCCGATTCGCCGCAACCCGAATAGTCGAGCAGCAGGCACGCGCGCCCTTCGCGGCGAGCCCAGTCGAACAGCGCGGTCGCCTTGCTGCCGGCCATGTCGGACATGTAACCGGGCAGGAACACGATGGCCGGGCCGCGCCCTTGGGTCAGGCGAAAGGCGATCCGGCGCCCGCCGCGCAATCCGTGGAATGAAAGGTCGTCCATCGCCCGGTCCATGCCCGCAGGCGGACCGCGATGGCAAGGCGGGTTACTGGATCAGCGGCAGGACGATGGGCTGTGCGCGGTCACCGCCGCGATCCTCCTGCGCGTCCTGGCGCTGGCACGCCGCGGCGAGCAGGAGCGGCAGCAGCAGAACGGCCGAAGTCTTACGCACTCTTGCTACTCTCCCGTTCGGGCTCGAACACTTGCTCTATAGCAAGTTCGAAGATTTCCGCGATACGGAATGCGAGCGGGAGCGAGGGATCGTAGCGACCGGTCTCGATCGCGTTGACGCTCTGGCGCGAAACGGCCAGCCGTTCGGCGAGGTCCTGCTGGCTCCAGTCGCGCATCGCGCGCAGCACCTTGAGGCGGTTTTTCAAAGCGCGCCCCACGATCCATAGGTAACGCGGTTGGCGGCCGCTCCGACGAACTGGCCGAAGAACCACACCACCGCGACCCAGTAGGCGTCGATATGCGCGACAACGTCCGCCGCCTCGAGGAAACCCCACACGGTCGCCAGGCTCAACGCAAAGGCGGTTGCGATCAGCGCCTGGCGGACAACGAGCATGCGCATGAATTCGTCCTGCTCCTCGACGATCAGGCGGCCGATCGCCCAGAAGATCCCGATGATGGCGAACGCCGGCAGCACGCCCAGCGCCGCGCGCAGGGCGATCGGCGGGCTCGCGTCGCGCAGGAACATCGTCTGGACTGCGAAGGACAGCAGGTAGGCCGACGTGAAGACCATCACGCGCTTCAGATAGCGCCGCTGCGCCTCGCCCTTGCCCGAACACGTGCCCTCTGCCGGACTGCCGCTCGCCACACGCATGGTCTGGAAGAACAGCCCCGCGGGGACGGTCATCAGGATAAGAGTGGTCGAAATGCCGATCGCGTCGGTCATCGCCAGTCCGGCGACGGCACCGAACGCGGCGAACGTCAGCCACGCCCAGAACACCATCGAACGACCAAGGCCGCCGGGCGCGGGCGTGCTCACGCCTTGCCCCGCCTGGTGAACGAGCACGCGCGGTCGCGACCCATCCATGCGCCGGGGAACAGCACGATCAGCGCGATCGGTGCGTATTGGCCAACCCATTCGGGCACGATTTCGAACACCGCGAGAATTGCGATGCCCAGCATGGCGCCAGCAACCAACAGCGCTTTCTGAATCTGGGTGAGGTGGATGCGGGTCATGTCAAACTCCCTTGCCTTGGTGTAAAGGGTCTTTGTCATTTTGAATCGGCTATGTCAAGGACGCTTTCCTAAATGGAATGGACCCTTGATGCGGTGCGTATCACAGGTGGCAACACGCCCATTGACGCCATCGGCGCACGGTTCGAAGAAGACGGGGTGAGCTGCGCCCCCCCTGAACCGCCCGCCCTATCTTTTGCCCCCGCACTCAGCCGACGGCAGGCTCTGCAGGGCGGAATTCTGGCCGCCGGGCTCGTCGCCGCGCCGCTCTCGGCCCAGCTGGGGGGCGGTTTCACCCACGGCGTCGCCAGCGGCGAACCGTCGGCGCAATCGGTTCTGCTGTGGACGCGCTACGTCGGCTCCGCACCCACCACGCTCCGGTTCGAGGTCAGCGAGACTGTCGATTTCGCCCGCACGCTGTCGGGGGGCGAGGCGGCGGCGTCGCCCGACCACGACTGGTGCGCCAAGGCGGCCGCCACCGGCCTCGCTCCGGCGCAGTGGTACTATTATCGCTTCCTGGCGCCCGACGGCACCGCTTCGGCAGTTGGCCGCACCCGCACTCTGCCCGATGGCGAGACCGACCGGTTCCGCATGGCGGTGTTCAGCTGCTCGAACATGGGCTTTGGCTATTTCAACGGATACGCCCACGCCAACGCGGCCGACGCGTTCGAGCTTGCGGTGCACCTCGGCGACTATTTCTACGAATACGATCACGATCATTATCCGACCGAAAGGCAGCGCGTGGCCGGGCGGCTGGAGGAACCGCTGGGCGAAACGATCCATCTGGCCGACTACCGCCTGCGCTACGCCAGCTATCGCCGCGATCCGGACCTGCTGCGCCTGCACCAGCTCTACCCGATGATCGCGATCTTCGACGATCACGAGACGGCGAACGATGCGTGGAAGGGCGGGGCCGAGAATCACCAGCCTGGCACCGAAGGCGACTGGCCTTCGCGGGTGCGCGCCGCGATGCAGGCCCGGCGTGAATGGTTGCCGGTCTCCGACGCCGACTGGGCGAGCTACGACATCGGCGATCTCGCGACCATATTCCGGCTGGAGACCCGGATCACCGCGCGCGACAAGCAGTTCGATCTCGGCGCGATCACCCGCGCCGTTCCGGCCGAACAGGTCGAGGCCGCGCTGACGGCATTCGGCAACGGCGCTTACCGCGATCCGAAGCGGACCCTGATGGGCGCGGAGCAGGAGAAGTGGCTCGACCGGGCGCTGGCCGCGTCGGTGCGCTCCGGTCGCAAGTGGCAGGTCCTTGCCCAGCAGATCGTGATGGGATCGCTGCGACTGCCTTCGACGCTTGACCTCAAGCTCGACCCCGAGGTCGAAAAGCTCGTCTCGGGCCGCATGGCTGCGCTCAACGCCGCGTCGGAAGCGGGGGTACCATTCAACATGGACGCGTGGGACGGCTATCCAGCGGCGCGCGAGCGGCTGCTCGGTTCCGCGCGCGAGGCCGAGGCGAACCTCGTGGTCCTGTCGGGCGACAGCCACAATGCCTGGGCCTGTGAGCTTCCAGCCGCGGGCGTCGAATTCGCCGGCCATTCGATCACTTCGCCCGGCGCCGAGGGGTATTTCCAGTTCCTCAAGCCCGCCGATCTGGAACGCGCGCTGGTTGCGACGAACCCCCAGCTGAAGTGGACCGATTCGTCGCAGCGCGGCTACATGGCGGTGGAACTGACCCCGGCGCGCGCCACCTGCGAATGGCGCTTTACCGACAGCGTGCGGAACCGGTCCAGCGCGCTCGCGGGAACGCACCGGATGAGCGCAGACTTCGGCGCGCGGCGGTTCACGGGTTGAGCGCGTAACCTTTCGCCGCTATATCGTCCGGCGATGAAGAACGGCATTGCCAGCACGACGACTACCACCACCCCGGTCAACCGGGGGCGGCTGGTAGCGCTCTGACGCGATCCGCCGCCGCCCGGTTTCGGGCGGAACGGCGTCAACCTCCCGAAGCCTTGCAAACGAACTGACGCCTTCCGGCGCTAGCCCCTTTGTGCCAAGGGCGCGCCACACGATGCGAAGGTACCCATGAGCGAGCTTCTCAAGATCAGCCTCCCCGATGGTTCGGTGCGCGAGGTCGAACCCGGCACTACGCCGGCGGACATCGCCGCGGCAATCGGCCCGGGCCTCGCCAAGGCGGCGCTTGCCGCGCGGGTGGATCACGGCAGCGGGGGGGAACTGCGCGACCTCAACCGCCCGTTCGAAGGCGACGCGGCGCTGGCGCTGGTGACGAGCCGCGACGAGGCCGACGCGCTCGAACTGGCGCGCCACGATTTCGCGCACGTGCTCGCCGAAGCGATCCAGGCGCTGTGGCCGGGCACGCAGATCACGTTTGGCCCGGCGACCGACGACGGGTTCTACTACGACGTAAAGGCGCCCGACAACCGCGACCCGTTCAGCGTGGACGACCTTCCCGCGATCGAGGACAAGATGCGCGAGATCATCCGCGCGGACAAACCGCTGACGCGTGAAGTCTGGAGTCGCCAGCAGCTGATCGACAAGTGGCAGGCCGACGGCGAAACGTTCAAGGCCGAGTGGGCCGCCGAATTGCCCGAGGGCGAGGAACTGACGGTCTATCGCTCGGGTGAGGACTGGCTCGACATGTGCCGCGGGCCGCACCTCGCCAGCACGGGCAAACTCGATCCCGCCGCGTTCAAGCTGATGCGGGTCGCGGGCGCCTACTGGCGCGGCGACCAGAAGAACGCGCAGCTCACGCGCATCTACGGCACCGGCTGGCTCAACAAGAAGCAGCTCGACGCGCATCTCCATCGGCTGGAGGAAGCCGCCAAGCGCGACCACCGCAAGCTGGGCCGCGAGATGGACCTGTTCCATTTGCAGGAAGAGGCGCACGGCAGCGTGTTCTGGCACCCGCAGGGCTACAAGATCTGGCGCGAGCTGGAAGCCTACATGCGCCGCAAGATCGACGCCGCGGGCTACCGCGAGGTCAAGACCCCGCAGGTGATGGACGCGCGCCAGTGGGAGCAGTCCGGCCACTGGGGCAAGTACCGCGAGAACATGTTCGTCATCCCCGACGAGGTCCCCAACGTCGAGGACGAAGGTCCGCTGGTGTCGGACGATGCCCAGTGGATGGCGCTGAAGCCGATGAACTGCCCGGCGCACGTGCTGATTTTCCGCCAGGGGCTGAAAAGCTACCGCGACCTGCCGTTGCGGATTTACGAAAACGGCTGCTGCCACCGCAACGAGCCGCACGGCGCGCTCCACGGGCTGATGCGCGTGCGCCAGTTCACGCAGGACGATGCGCACATCTTCTGCCGCGAGGACCAGATCGTCGAGGAAGCGCGGCGATTCTGCGAACTGGCCGACGGTATCTACAAGGACTTCGGGTTCACCTATGCGGTGAAGCTCGCGCTGCGGCCGGACCAGCGCTTCGGCTCCGACGAGGACTGGGACAAGGCCGAAGCCGAACTGCGCCAGTCGGTGGTCGACGCCGGAATGGCAACCGAGGAATACGGCTGGGAGGAGCTGCCGGGCGAGGGCGCGTTCTACGCCCCCAAGCTCGAATGGCACCTGACCGACGCGATCGGGCGTACGTGGCAGGTCGGGACGATCCAGTCCGACCGCGTGCTGCCCGAGCGGCTCGACGCAAGCTACGTCGGCGAAGACGGCGACAAGCACCGCCCGGTCATGCTGCACCGAGCGATATTCGGCTCGTACGAGCGCTTCATTGGCATCCTGATCGAGCATTTCGCCGGCAAGCTGCCCGTCTGGCTGGCTCCGACACAGGCCGTCGTGGCGACGATCGTGTCGGACGCCGACGACTATGCGCGCGACGTGACGACGCAGCTCGAAGCGGCGGGCATCAGGGTCGAAAGCGATCTTCGCAACGAGAAGATCAACTACAAGGTGCGCGAACACAGCCTTGCGAAAGTCCCGCACCTGCTGGTCGTCGGCAAGCGCGAGGCCGACGAAGGAACCGTCGCGATCCGCACGCTCGGTGAGCAGCACCAGCGGGTGATGCCGCTGGGCGAGGCGCTGGCGATGCTCAAGGCCGAGGCGACGCCGCCCGACCTGCGCTGAGGCGGATCGGCGGTTGGACGCGCTGATCGGCTTCAATACGGCGCAGATCGCCGCCGCGCTCACCGCCGCCTTCGCGGCCGCATATGTGCGCGGGCTGGCGGGGTTCGGCATGGCGATCCTGCTGGTGCCGGTGCTGGCGCTGGCGATGACCCCGCTCGAGGCGGTGTTGGTGACCAACGGGGTCTCCGTGCTCATCGGGCTGAGCGACATGCGATCGATCCTGCGCGAAGCGGAAAGCTCGGCGTGGCGGATCATCGCCGGAGTCGCGGTGGCGACGGCACCGGGGCTGTGGTTGCTCTCGCTCACCCCGCCCGGCGTCGCCCGACTGCTCATCGCGCTGGTCGCGCTGTCGGCGTTCGTCGCCGTGCTCCTTCCGCGCCGATCCGCCGCGCTTCCGGGACACCTGCACACCGGCGCGACGGGGCTTGCAACCGGCCTGCTGACGGGGTTCGCCGGCATGCCCGGTCCGCCGGTGGTGCCCTACTATGTCGGGCGCGACATTCCGCGCGCGGTTGCCAAGGCGTCGATGCTGCTGGTGTTCACCGCATCCTCGAGCGTCGGCCTGATCTCGGGCGCGGCGCTCGGCGTTCTGAAGATTGAATACCTGTTGTTGGCCGTGCTGCTGTTCCCCGCGGTGCTGCTGGGCAACTGGCTGGGTGCGCGCAAGTTCGGACAGGTCGAGGACCGCAGCTGGCGGGTGTTCGTCGCGCTGGTTCTGGGGGCGACCGCGGCGGTGGCGATCGGCAAGCTGGCGTTCGCCTAGCCCGGTCTCAGAAGGGCAGCGCGCGACCGGCGAAGATCAGCGCGAGCGGGCAGGCCGTGGCGATAAGGAAGCGAGCCACCTCGAATACGGGCGACTCGGCGGTAGTAAAGACGGCGACGGCTCTGGCCATGGCCTGGAAGGTGCGCCCGAGTCCCTAATTCCGGGTTAAGGTGGGCATCTGCTGGCTGGCGCAGTGGAAACCGCCGCCACCCGCGAGCACCGCGTCGGCCGGCAGGCCGATCGTCGCGCGGTCCGGGAACAGCGCCGCGATCGCCGCCACGCCCTCCTCGTCGCGAATCGAACCGAAGGTCGGCACGACCACGAGGTGCGAAGCGATCGCGAAGTTGGCGTAACTGGCCGGCTCGACGAAATCACCGCGGGTGATCAGCCCGGGCGAGGGAATTTCGACGACCTCGACCCCGAATGCCTCGGCGCGGGCCTTGGCATCGGCATAGACCTGCGCGTTCGGATCATCGGGGCTGGTGGCGCGCGGCAGCGCCAGCCGGTTGGGTCCGACGAAGCGCGCGAGGTTGTCGACGTGGCCGTCGGTGTGATCGTTCAGCAGCCCGTTGCCCAGCCACAGGACCCGCTCGAAACCCAAGTCGCGCGCGAGCCGCGCCTCGATGTCGGCCCGCGACAGGTCCGGATTGCGGTTCGGGTTGAGGAGGCATTGCTCGGTCGTCGCGACGAGGCCGGTGCCGTCGCCGTCGATCGCCCCGCCTTCGAGAATCCAGTCGCGGGTCGTCACCGGCAAACCCGCATCGCGCGCCAGTTCGGCGCCGATCGTCTGGTCGCCCTCCATCAGGTATTTGCCTCCCCAGCCGTTGAAGCCGCAGCGCAGCGCGGTCCGGTCGCCCCGGACGAGCGGCCCGGTGTCGCGCAGCCAGACGTCACCGAAGGTGCGCCGCTCAAGCGAGACCGCGCCCGAGACCAGCGATCGCGCACGCGCCTCGTTTCCCGCGTCGCGCACCAGCAGGCGTACCGGTTGGCCGCTTTCGGCGACGGCGTTGGCAAAGGCGGCGATCTGCTCCTGTGCCCGGCCGAGCACTTCGGGCCACTCGTCCGCATCGTGGGGAAAGCCCACCCACAGCCAGTCCTGCGGAGCCCACTCGGGCGGCATCGGGGATGTGGGCTCGGTCATGGTGGGCGCTTTGGCAAAGGCCGCCCCGGGCGGCAAGGGGACGCAATATCTGGGCCGCTTGCGCAGGACACGGCATGCGGGCACTGCTCGGCGCGATGGATGCCGACTGGTCAGGAGCGATCGAGCGGGCGCGGGCCCACGCCCCGTTTCTGGCGCACGCGCTCGACCGGCAGCAGGACCTTGCCACCTTGCTCGAGCACGGGCGGGGCGAGGACGCCATCGCCTGGGCCAGGGCAGCCGGCGGGGATGCCGCCACCGGGGTCGCCCTGCGGCGGGAAAAGCGCGCGCTCGCGGCGGCGCTCGCGATCGGCGACCTGGCGGGCGCGTTTCCGCTGGCTCGGGTCGTGGGCGAGCTGTCGGACTTCGCCGATCGGGCGCTCGATGCCGCACTTGCCGCGGCGATCCGTGCGCGGGTGGGCGAAGTCGAGCCCGCCGGAATGCTCGCCCTCGCGCTCGGCAAGCACGGCGCGCGCGAACTCAACTACAGTTCGGACATCGATCCGATCCTGCTCTACGACCCCGCGCTGCTACCTCGGCGGGACCGCGACGAGCCGGGTGAGGTCGCGCAGCGGTACGCCCGCGAAGCGGTGCGGCTGCTGAGCGAAGTGACCAGCGAGGGCTACGTTTTCCGAGTCGACTTGCGGCTGCGTCCGGCGAGCGAAGTCAGCCCCCCGGCAATCCCGATCGAGGCGGCGCTGACGCATTACGAAAGCTCGGCCTTGGCGTGGGAGCGCGCCGCGTTCATCAAGGCGCGCGCGGCGGCGGGCGACATCGCGGCCGGTGAAGCGTTCCTCGCGGCGATCCGACCGTTCGTCTGGCGGCGCAGTCTCGATTTCGGTGCTATCGGCGAGATTCGCCGGCTGTCGGCCCGCATCCGCGCCAGCCATGCCGGGCCGCGCAACCCCGGCCCGGGGTTCAACGTCAAACTCGGTCGCGGGGGCATCCGCGAGATCGAGTTCTTCGCCCAGACTCATCAGCTCATCCACGGCGGGCGGATACCGTCCCTCCGCGTGCGCGGGACCCGCGCGGCGCTCGATGCGCTGGCAGCAGCGGGTATCGTTGCCGAGGACGACGCGGTGTCGCTGGGCAAAGCCTACGATCGCCTGCGCACGATCGAACATCGGCTGCAGATGGTCGGCGACCAGCAAACTCACTCGCTACCCGAAGGCGCGGCGCTCGACTCGGTGGCGCAACTCGACGGGTTGGCGGACGGTGCCGCGCTCGTCGGTGAGCTTACCGGGATCACCGCGCGCGTGGCGGAAGCTTACGACGCCCTGATTGCCGAAGAAGACGGGGCGCCCACTCTCTCGATCGCCAGTGGCGATGCCCTCGCCAAGCACCTCGAGACGCTCGGATTCGCCGAGCCTACGCGGCTGTCCGAACGGATCGCGGGGTGGAGCGACGGCCGCATCCGCGCGCTGCGCTCGGAACCGGCGCGCGCCGCGCTCGATGCCCTACTGCCCGTGCTGCTCGAGCGGTTCGCTGCCGCGCCCGAGCCCGATCAAGCGCTCAACCGCTGGGAGCGGGTGCTTGCCGCCGCACCGAGCGCGCTCAACCTGTTCAATCTTTTACTTCAGCGCCCCGCCTTGCTCGATCAGCTTACACGGATACTCGTGCTCGCTCCGACGCTAGCCGACGAACTGGGCCGACGCCCGGATTTGCTCGATACGCTCATCGCGAACCACGCACTCGACTTGCCTGGCACGCTCCCTGACATTGCGGCGCGGATGGCCGTGGGCGAAGGCGATGACTACGAACGGCGGCTCGATTGCATCCGCCGTGTAACGGGCGAACTGCGCTTCGTGCTCGGGCTCCAGACAATCGCCGCGATTCACGATCCGCTTGCGATCGGCGCGGCGCTGTCGCGCACCGCCGAGGCCGCGCTGCAGGTCGCGCAGGACGCCGCGATCGACGAATTCGAGCGCGCGCATGGCCGGGTGCCGGGAAGCGAACTGGTCGTTCTCGGGCTGGGTCGTTTGGGCGGGGGAATGTTGACTCACGCGTCGGATCTCGACGTCGTGTTTCTCTTCAGCGGCAGCTTCGAAGGCGAGTCCGACGGGCCGCGACCCCTCGGCGTCACGCACTATTTCAATCGGCTCGCGCAGCGGGTGACGGCCGCGCTGAGCGTGCCGACCGCGGAGGGCGCACTGTACGAAGTCGATACCCGCCTGCGACCGCAGGGGGCGCAGGGACCGCTGGCGGTCAGCTTCGACAGCTTCGCCCGCTACCAACGCGAGGAAGCCTGGACCTGGGAGCATATGGCACTTGCCCGGGCGCGGCCGCTGACCGGGTCCGATGCGGCGCGCGCCGGACTGCGCACGATCATCGGGGCCGTGCTCGATCGCCCGCGCGATCCTGGTGTCCTGCGCGCAGATCTATTGCGGATGCGCGCCGAAATGGCCGCGCACAAGCCGCCGCAGGGACCGCTCGACGCCAAGCTGCTACGCGGCGGTCTCGTCGATCTGGAATTCCTCATCCATTACCTCCAGCTGCGCGACCGTATCGGTTTCGACCCCGATTTGGGCCACGCGGTCGATGCACTGGCGGAGGCCGGACTGGTCCCGCGGGAATTGCGTGAGGCACTGGCCCTGATGACCCGGCTGCTGATCGCGGGGCGCCTGCTCGCGCCCGACCTTGCCGAGCCTTCGCCTGCAGCCGCCGCCGCGCTGGCCGAGACATGCGGGGAAAACGACCTGCCCGCGCTCTTGCGCCGCTTCGGCGACGCCCGTCAGGTGGTCGCCGCCGCATGGGCCGATTCGCTCGGCGAACCGCTTGGAGATATCGAATGACGACACCGACCGTGGGCGACCCCATGCCCGACGTTGCGATGGAAACACCCGAAGGGGGCACAATTCGTCCGTCCGAGTTGAGGGGCAAGCCAGCGGCGATCTGGTTTTACCCGAGGGACAACACCCCCGGCTGCACAATCGAGGCGAAGGACTTTTCCGCGCTGTCCGACGTCTTCGCCAAGGCCGGCGTCGCGCTGCTCGGGGTCAGCAAGGACAGCCCGCAAAAACACCGCAACTTCATCGAGAAGCAGGGGCTCACGGTCCCGCTCGCGACCGATGCGGCAGAAGGTGGGTTGTCCGACGCGCTCGGCATCTGGACTGAAAAAAAGCTCTACGGGAAGACGTTTCTCGGGATGGTCCGCACGACCTACCTGCTCGATGCCGAGGGGCGTATCGCGCGGGTGTGGGACAAGGTGAAGGTCAAGGGGCACGCACAAGAGGTGCTGGAGGCGGCGAAGAACCTGTGACATCGCCCGCCACCGTCGGAGCCGTCATTCGCGAGGCGCTCCTGACCGCAGACACGAAGGCCAAAGTCATGGCTACGCGCAAGGTTGCGCGCGACTGGCGTCTGGGGAAGCTCGCGTTCGCGTTCGATACGCCGATGCCCGACCGGCCCGCTCGCCCGGCCGCGCCCGAACTGCTGCCGCCGAACCGGATGCCTCGGCGCGGCAAGGGTGGGTCGGCGCGCGGCCGGATCGCGCTGTGGCACGCATTGGCGCACATCGAATTCGTCGCGATCGATCTCGCGCTCGACATGGCCGGACGCTTCGGCGCCGCGATGGGCCCGCAGTTCGTCGCCGACTTTCTGGACGTTGCTGCCGATGAGGCGATGCATTTCACTCTGCTTGACCGGCATCTGCGATCGATGGCCAGCGGCTACGGTGACCTGCCCGCTCACGACGGATTGTGGCAGGCCGCCACGGACACAGCATACGACGTTGCGGCCCGACTGGCCGTGGTGCCGATGGTTCTCGAAGCCCGCGGCCTCGACGTTACGCCAGCGATGCTCGAGCGGGTGCGCGCCCAAGGCGACCTGACGGGTGCGCGCATTCTCCAGCGAATCCTTGACGACGAGATTCGGCATGTCGCCGTTGGCGTCAAACATCTTAACGCGTGCGCCGAAAAGCGCGCAATCGAGCCAACAAATCTATGGATTTCGCTTGTGCGCAGGCATTTTCGCGGGGGTCTGAAGCCTCCGTTCAACGACTCAGCGCGTCTTGCAGCCGGTTTGTCGCTCAGTGCGTGCGCCGCACTTGCGTCGTAAATCTTTAACCGGCTAACCCACAATCCACGAGACGGCGGGGGGTTCCGATCAGTCTCAATAAAAATCGCGAAGGCCGATTTTCCGGTCGTTCGCAAATGGGTTCGCTGCGGCACCGGGGGGTGTCGCAAGATAAAAAGGACGGGACACTTGGTCGCAAAACTCATCCAGCGTCGCATCGTTGCCGCACTCGCGGTTGCCGGTGCGTTCTTCTCGATGGGAGCCACACCTGCTCTCGCCAACTCCAGCGCCGCGTCGGCCGATATCGCCGCTCCGGTGCGCGATGCCCGCGCTTCGGGCGTCACGTCGGGCGACGAGCAGTTCAAGCAGCTTTTCTCCAGCTGGCAGTCGCTCGACAACGGTCGCTCGCCGAACCCGGTCGCACCGACCACCGGCGTCGCCATTCCGTCGCGCGCGCCGCTCGCCGCGGCGTCCACCACCAGCAGCTACGGCATGCGCAACCACCCGGTTCTGGGTGGAATGCGCCAGCACAAGGGTATCGACCTCGCCGCGCCAACCGGCACGCCGGTCTATGCGACCGCCGACGGTACCGTCGAGCGTGCCGAACGCTTTTCCAGCTACGGACTGTTTGTTGCCATCGAGCACGGTGGCGAGCTCGAGACCCGCTACGCCCACATGTCGCGTCTTGCGGTGGCGGCGGGCGAGCACGTCAACAAGGGCGACGTGATCGGCTATGTCGGCTCGACCGGCCGTTCGACCGGCCCGCACCTGCATTACGAAGTCCGCGTGGCGGGCGAAGCCGTCAATCCGATCCCCTATATGGCGGAAGCCGGACCGGCGGCCACGGGGTTCGCGCTCGCTGCGAAGTAAGCGCGCAGAGAATTTCCTGTCGGTAACGGCAGGCAAGGGACACTTGGGAGGGTGCCGGAAAAAGGCGGCGGGCTGCAAGGCTCGCCGCCTTTTCTCTTGCCCGCTATCCCGCACGCGATAGGTTTCGCTCTGAAACGAGGATGGCGCACCGGCGCCGCCGGGAGAGTGTGACCGATGCATCCGATAGAACACGCGCAAACACGCCCCGATCATCTTGCGGTGATCATGGCCGGCAGCGGCGCGCGGATGACCTATGGCGAGATGGACACCGAGGCGAATCGCTTCGCGCATCTCCTGCGCGCGCGCGGTCTCGGGCCGGGTGATGCGTTCGCAGTGCTGCTCGAGAACCGCCTCGAATACTTCACGCTGATCTGGGGTTCGCAGCGCGCCGGGACGATGCTGGTTCCCATCTCGACCCGGCTTACCGCGCCCGAAATCGCTTACATCCTGGCTGACGGTGAGGCGAAGCTACTCATCACGTCGGGCAAGTACGCCGCGGTGCTGGACGAAATCCGCGATCGGTGCCCTGCCATCGATGTGCTGGTCATGGATGCAGATGGCGAGGAGGCTTTCGCGGCGGCGCTCGCCGCGCAACCGACCGACCCGATTCCCGACCAGAGCGCGGGACTGACGATGCTCTACAGCTCGGGCACCACCGGGCGCCCCAAGGGCGTGCGCCCGCGCCCGCCGGAAGATCCTTCTCCCCTCGCGCCGGCCGCATTGGTCGGGCTCGCGGTGATGGGTGCCGGGATGCCGACCGACGGGTCGATCGTCTACCTGTCGCCCGCGCCGCTCTATCACGCCGCGCCGATCGGCTGGTCCTCGGCGGTCCATCGGCTTGGCGGAACGGTCGTGATGATGGAGAAGTTCGAACCCGAAGCGGCGCTCGCGGCGATCGAACGGTACCGCGTGACCGACAGCCAATGGGTGCCGACGCATTTCGTGCGGATGCTCAAGCTCGATGAGGACGTGCGGACCCGGTACGACCTGTCGAGCCACCAGCGCGCGCTCCATGCGGCCGCGCCGTGCCCGGTGCCGATCAAGGCGGCGATGATCGACTGGTGGGGGCCCATCGTGAACGAGTACTACGCCGGTTCGGAAGGAATCGGCATGACGCTGGTGCGCTCGCCCGAATGGCTGGAGCGACCCGGGACCGTGGGCAAGGCGATCTTCGGTGCGCTCCACGTCTGCGGGCCCGAGGGGGACGAGCTTCCCGCGGGGCAGGACGGGCTGATCTACTTCGAGAATGCGGTGCTGCCGACCTATCACAACGATCCCGACAAGACCGCCGAGGCGATGCATCCGCGGGGATGGATGACGATCGGCGACATCGGCCACGTCGATCCCGAGGGTTACCTGTTCCTGACCGACCGGAAGAGCCACATGATCATCTCCGGCGGGGTAAACATCTATCCGCAGGAGATCGAAAACCTGCTCGTCAGCCACGACAAGATCATGGACGCGGCGGTGATCGGCGCGCCCGATGCGGATCTGGGCGAACAGGTTGTCGCGGTAGTCCAGCCGATCGACATGGCGCTCGCCGGCGATGCGCTCGAGGCGGAGTTGCGGGCCTATCTCGAACCGCAACTGGCGCGGATGAAAATGCCCCGCCGGTTCGACTTCCGCCCCGAGCTGCCGCGTGAGGCGAACGGCAAGCTCTACAAGCGCGAGCTGCGCGACGAATACGCGGCCAGGGCCGACTTGTGACGGTCGCATGGGCCGCCTGATCCGGTTCAACAAGCCGTTCGGAGTGCTGTCGCAATTCACCGACAAGGGGTCGCCGACGACGCGTGCCACGCTTTCGGATTTCATCGCCTTGCCCGGAGTGTATCCCGCGGGCCGCCTCGACCGCGACAGCGAAGGGCTGCTGCTGCTCACCGACGACGGTGCCCTGCAGGCGCGCATCGCCGATCCGCGTTTCAAGTTGCCCAAGACCTATTTCGTGCAAGTCGAAGGCGAGCCCGGCGAGGGCGCGCTCGACAAGCTCCGCACGGGCGTTCGCCTGAATGACGGCGTGACCCGTCCCGCCATCGTCGAGCGGATCGAGGATCCTGCGCTATGGCCGCGCGACCCGCCGATTCGCGTCCGCAAAACCGTCGCCGATAGCTGGATCTCGCTGACGATCCGCGAAGGCCGCAACCGGCAGGTCCGGCGCATGACCGCCGCAATCGGCCATCCCACATTGCGGCTGGTGCGTTGGTCGATCGGCGACTGGAAGGTCGAGGGGTTGCCGCCCGGCGAATGGGCCGAAACCGGCGCCGGTTGATCAGTTCGCCGCTTCGTCCAGCGCGGCGCATCCGGCGTTCACGAGTTCGACGATCAGATCGACCACCCCGGCACGGTCGCCATCGGTGGGTTCCAACCGCAAGATCCGGTCGCGGCACAGGCGCTCGGCGAAACCCACGGCAGGGCCGGCGCAGTCGATCGCGTGCCCGTCGACGAACAGGGTGAGCGTGTCCGCGCCGGTCCGGATAAACGCGAACCGCTTTGCGGGATTGCGCTCCAGCGCGGCTCCTTGGGCGATGGCGTCGCGCGCCGTGCCCGAATCGATGGCGTCGTCGGGTCGCCAGTCGATCTGCGAATCCTTGGCGGCGGTGGCATGTTCTCCAAACCAGCGCGCGAAGGCGTTTCGGTCGGACAGGCGTTCGGTCACCATTGCACGCAGGCGCTCCAGCGCGGCTTCACCGATTTCGCCCGGATTGTCCTGGTCGAAGGGCAAGCGGTCGGTGAAGCGGTCGTCGTCCGACAGATCGTCGAGCGCGGCCTCGGACCATCCCGCGATCAGTTCGGCCCGCGAAGGGGCGCGAAAGCCGATCGAATAGGTCATGCAGTCTCCGCCCACCGCGGTCCCGCGGTGCGATATCCCCGGAGGGACATAGAGCATATCGCCCGGCCCCAGCACCCACTCGTCGAGAGGCTCGAACTCGGCGAGGAGGCGCAGGTCGTCGTGCGGCAGCAAGGGAGTCGTCTGGTCGCACATGCCGCCGACTTCCCACCGCCGCTTGCCGAGGCCCTGCACGAGGAAAACGTCGTACTGGTCGAAATGCGCCCCGACGCCGCCGCCTTCGACCGCATAGCTGACCATGACGTCGTCGATCCGCCAGTCGGGAATGAAGCGAAACGGCTCGATCAGCTCGGCGACGGCAGGGACGTGGTGGTCGACCGCCTGCACCAGCAGCGTCCAAGGGGCGGTGCCTTGCCGTGCAAAGGTCTCGCCCTCGACCGGGCCGTGTTCGAGCTTCCAGCGATCCTCGTCGACGACGATCAGCCGCGATTTTATCTCTTCCTCGCTTGCCAGTCCGGCAAGCTCGTCGGGATCGAGCGGGTTGGTCCAGTTGCGCCAGGGATTGCGGATCAGCTTCGGTTTTTTCTGCCAGTATTCGCGCAGGAACCCATCGGCGTCGAAACCGACGAAGCCACCGGCGGACCGGGCGGCGGTCACTCCGCGAGCAACCGCTGCGCCATCGCGCGCACTTCGTCGCCCATGTCGTCGCGCTCGAGCGCCAGCGCCAGCGTCGCCTCGACGAAGCCCAACTTGCTGCCGCAGTCGAATCGGCGGCCGGCAAAGGTAACCGCGTGGAATGGCTGGCTGCCGATCATCCGCGCCATCGCGTCGGTCAGCTGGATCTCGCCGCCCGCGCCCTTGCCCTGATCCTCGAGCGTGCGCATGACCTCGGGCTGGAGGATATAACGCCCCGAGATGATCTTGTTCGACGGGGCCTGGCCGCGCGGCGGCTTCTCGACCAACCCGGTGACTTCGGTAAGGGTGTCGGACACCGCTGCGCCCGGGGCGATCACACCATAGCTGCTGACCTCGTCCTCAGGCACTTCGAGCACGCTGATGAGGTTGCCGCCGACGTCCTGGTAGGCTTCGACCATCTGTTTCATGCAGCCGGTTCCGCCGCCCTTTTGGGCAACCATCAGCTCGTCGGGCAAAAGGATCGCGAACGGCTCGTCGCCGACGATCGCGCGGGCGCACCAGATCGCGTGACCGAGGCCCATCGGCACCTGCTGACGCACGGTGATGATCTCGCCGGGAGTGAATCGGCTCGAATCGAGGACGCTCATGTCCTTGCCGCGTTCGCTCATCGTCGTCTCGAGCTCGTAGGCCACGTCGAAATGTTCGACGATCGCCGTCTTTCCGCGACCGGTTACGAAGATCATCTGCTCGATCCCCGCCTCGCGCGCCTCGTCGACCGCGTACTGGATCAGCGGGCGATCGACGATCGGCAGCAATTCCTTCGGGATTGCCTTGGTCGCGGGCAGGAAACGGGTGCCGAGCCCGGCGACGGGGAACACGGCCTTGCGGATGGGTTTGCGACTGCTCATGGCGTCGAGATAGCACCGGCGAGCGGCCACGCAACCTTGCGGCGCGCCCGATTCGCGCTAGGGCGAACGCATGGACAAGATCATCGTAGAGGGCGGCAAGCGCCTATCCGGCACCATCCCGATCTCGGGCGCCAAGAACGCCGCGCTCACACTGATCCCGTGCGCCCTGCTCACCGAGGAACCGCTGACCTTGCGCAACCTGCCGCGGCTGGCGGATATCGACGGGTTCCAGCACCTGATGAACCAGTTCGGCGTCACCACCGCGATTCAGGGCAACCGGCCGGAGGATTTCGGGCGGGTGATGACGCTGGAAACGCCGCGGGTCACCAATACCGTCGCGCCGTACGAACTCGTGCGCAAGATGCGCGCCTCGATCCTCGTGCTCGGGCCGATGCTCGCGCGGATGGGCGAAGCGACCGTTTCGCTGCCGGGCGGGTGCGCCATCGGCAACCGGCCGATCGACCTGCATCTGAAGGCGCTCGAAGCGTTCGGTGCGACGATCGAGCTGGCGCAGGGCTACGTCCGCGCGCACGCGCCCGATGGCGGACTGCCCGGCGGCGAATTCGACTTTCCCGTCGTCTCGGTCGGCGCGACCGAGAACGCGCTGATGGCGGCGGTGCTCGCCAGCGGCACCTGCCGGCTGTTCAACGCCGCGCGCGAGCCCGAGATCGTCGACCTGTGCCAGTTGCTCGTGGCGATGGGCGCGGAAATCGAGGGGATCGGCACGAGCGACCTGACGATCCACGGGGTGAAGCGGCTGCACGGCGCGACGTATCGCGTGATGGCCGACCGTATCGAGGCAGGAAGCTATGCCTGCGCCGCGGCGATCACCGGAGGCGACGTGCTGCTCGAGGGTGCCAGGGCCGACGAGATGTCGGCGACACTCCACGCGCTGCGCACCATCGGCGTGACGGTGGAGACCGAAAAGAAGGGCGTGCGCGTCGCGGCGGAGGGCAAGCTCAAGGCGGCGAACCTGTCGACCGCACCCTATCCCGGCCTCGCCACCGACATGCAGGCCCAACTGATGGCGCTGCTGACGGTGGCCGAGGGTACCAGCGTCCTCACCGAGACGATCTTCGAGAACCGCTACATGCACGTGCCCGAACTCAATCGCATGGGCGCGCATATCGAAACGTCGGGCCGCACCGCGATCGTCCACGGGGTGGGCGGGCTGCACGGTGCCGAGGTCATGGCGACCGACCTGCGCGCTTCGATGAGCCTCGTTATCGCGGGCTTGCGCGCCGAAGGGCAGACCGAAGTGCGCCGACTCTACCACCTCGATCGCGGATACGAGCGGCTCGAGGAAAAGCTCGCGCTGGTGGGTGCGCAAGTCGAGCGGGTGGGGGACGAATAGAAGCTGCGAATCGGCGCTCCCGTTCGCGCGATGCAAATTGCGACGAACGGCTCGTCGATTCGCCGATATTTGCGCGGACCTTTCTTCAGCCAGCCGCGTTGCTGGAATAACGGAAAAAGAGAGGTTCGCGATGATCAAGATGCTCGCACTCGGTGCCCTGGGCTACGTAGGGTACCAGTATTATCAGAAGAATTTCGCTCACCAGGGCCGCGCGGCGTTTGCCAGCGGGCAGGGCGAAGAGGGCAGCTCGCACCAGGTCCGAAATTCGGGTCCTGAAGCGATGCGTGACAAACCGGTCCGCTCGTGGGACAAGACCGACGAGGCCAGCGACGAAAGTTTCCCCGCCAGCGATCCCCCGGCGACCTATTAAAGGAGCTACGGGACTGGATTGCTCCTGACGGGGCGAGTGGCGGGCGGATCCTTCACTGGATTCGCCCGCTTTTCATATCGCAGTCGTCACCAGCCATATGCGGAGCGCACCCGCGAGACCGCACGGTGTTGGCGCGGCAATCCTCTCTGCGTCGATTCGCCCTACCAGCGTGCTGACCGGTACGCCCTCGCGAGTGGCAGCGGCGCGCAGCATGTCCCAGAAAATCGGCTCGAGGCTTACGCTCGTCTTGTGTCCGGAGATTTCGACCGATCGCTTGACGGGCGGGTGATAGGGCGCAGCCATGCGCCGATGCTAGCGAGAGCGTGCGGAAATGTCTGCCTCTGGAAAGAAACAGACATGCGCTCGCCCATTCCGATACGGGACTGTGCCGCTGCGCTTTGCGAATGACTGACTGGACCGAGTGAAGCGGCGCCTCCGTTTCAAGTGGCCCCCTTCCGTCAGTACATGTGCTGGCCGCCGTTGATGCTCATCGTCGAACCGGTGACGAACCCGCCGTCCTCGCTGGTGAGGAATGCGACGCCACGGGCGATCTCTTCGGCATGGCCCAACCGGCCGACGGGGATCTTGGCGACGATCTTCTCGAGCACCGGTTCGGGCACCGCGGCGACCATCTCGGTGTCGATATACCCAGGTGCGATCGCGTTCACCGTCACGCCCTTTTTCGCGCCTTCCTGCGCCAGCGCCTTGGTGAAGCCGTGGATGCCGCTTTTTGCGGCGGCGTAGTTGACCTGTCCGTACTGCCCCGCCTGGCCGTTGATCGAGCCGATGTTGACGATCCGGCCCCAGCCGCGCTGCACCATGCCCGGGAAACAGGCCTTGGCCATGTTGAAGCACCCGCCGAGGTTGATGCGCATGACATCGTTCCAGTCGTCGAAGTTCATCCGCGCGAGCGTGCCGTCGCGGGTGATGCCGGCGTTGTTGACGACGATGTCCACCGGGCCGACCTCTTCCTCGATCTGCTTGCAGCCTGCAAGGCAGGCCTCGTGGTCCCCCACGTCCCACTTGTAGACCCGGACCCCGTGCGCTTCGGCAAAGCTCTTCGCCTTGGCGTCGTTGCCCGCATAAGTCGCGACCACAGTCCGCCCCTGCTCCTTCAGAGCGAGACTGATCGCCTCGCCGATGCCCCGGGTACCCCCGGTGACTATTGCCACGCGTGCCATATTCGCTCCTTGCCCGTCAGGTTTCTCTCTCCGGCAAACTGAGTAGAGGAACGGTGCCGATGCGCAAAGAAAAACCCCGCGCCAGGCGGGGTCATGAATAGCAATTCCGTAACGTCAGCTTTCGCGAAGGCGGCTTCGGGGTCAGAAACGAAACTGCGTTCCGACGTAAACCGCCTGGTCGTCGCGCACCGCGTCGGTCAGCGGGGCGAGCCGGTCGCGTTCCTGGCTCAGGCGGACGCCGGCTGTCACGTTGAGGTTGCGCGACAGGCGATAACCTGCGCCCAGATCGACCACCTGCTCGCCCGATCCTTCAAGCGTGCGGGGGCTGCGGCCAGCCCGGCTTTCGCTTTCGAGCGCCAGGCGCGGCTGGAGCCGGCCCGGGGTTTCCTTCACCCCGTCGCGCGGACGGAAACTCGCCAGATCGGGCATCTCGATCCGCTTGAGGTCCAGAGCAGGTTCGACCGGCTTGGCGAAGCTTTCGTACCCGCGCGAGATCCCCAGATTATAGCGGCTTTTCGCGAGCGTCGCGATCGACGGGCCCGTTCCAGCCTCGCCCTTCACGGCGGCGATCGCGCTGCGAACCGAAATCGCTTTCGCTTCCTCGGGGGCAACGCGGATCGCGACGGTCATCGTGCGGTCGCGCCCCAGCCCGCTTCCGGCGGGAGTGAAGCGCATGGCCTGGCCGCGCGCGGCGATGTTCGCGGCGACGCGGCGAGCCATCGCCGGATCGACGTTGGCAGGGGTGAACGGGACGATGCCGGCCGGGCGGGTTTCGCTTGGCGAGCTGTCGGGCACAGCGAACACCGCAGTCGGTGCCGCGACGAGCAATGCGCTCGCGACGACGAGAAGCACGCCGCGCGCGGCGCCGCCGTCCCCCACCTTTGCGATTTTGCCCGTATGCTTCATGGCGAAGCCTTCGAAGTTCCCCTCTGCGTTCCAGGTTTTGCACGCTAAATGCCTGCACGACCTGAACGCTTGATGAGCCAACCGGTTTCACCGGCAACCGACTCACTTGTGTTTAAGCGTCGAGATTCAAATGGTAGAATCTTATCAATGGGTTTGCCAGTCTTTCCACAGCCTTGCCCATCTTCGGGACTCGCTGTTGCGCCAAGCCCACAATCGCGGCGCGCGGGCGATTAAGCGGGTGTTCACGGCCCGGGCGCGCAAGTGGCGATCACGATGCCTTGCCCGCGCCGCACGGGCGCACTAGAGGCGGTGACGACTTTCCTATCCGAGGACCTATCCTTGAGCATGACCGCTTTCTCGCGCTCCACCCGCCTGACCCGTACCGCCGTGGCTCTTGCCGCGCTCGCCGCGCTTGCCGCGTGCGGTGGCAAGGAGCGGCCCCGGGCCGACCTCGCCGCGAGCCAGGTGACGACGATCGGCGTCAATGCCTATCTCTGGCGCGCCGCGCTCGAAACCGTCAGCTTTGCCCCGCTGCTCCAGTCGGACAGCAACGGCGGGGTCATCGTGACCGACTGGTACGCGAACCCGCGCAATCCGAACGAGCGGGTCAAGTTGACCGTCTCCATTCTCGATCGGGACCTGCGGGCCGACGCCGTGCGCGTCGCCGCCAGCCGCCAGGTCGCGCAGGGTGGCCAGTGGGTCGACGCTCCCGTCCAGGCCGCGACCGTCCAGAAGCTCGAGGATATCATTCTCACCAAGGCGCGGACCCTGCGCCGGCAGGCCATCGCGGGCTGATCGGCTTCGGGGACGGTCTGCAACGCGCGGCCGTCTGCGCTTCCCGGCGCGCACGATCTGACGAGTTGCCAAGCGAGAGTTCTCGTCCGCCGCACTTTTCGGGTCGCGTGGAAGCAAATCTCTACTAACGGGGCATAATGAGCGATACACGCTTCGAACCGGCCACCGCTGATTCCAGGTGGCAACGCGCCTGGGACGAGGCGGGCAGTTTTCGTGCCCACGGCGATTCGAACAAGCCCAAGAGCTACGTGCTCGAGATGTTTCCCTACCCCTCGGGGCGGATCCATATCGGCCACGTGCGCAACTACACGATGGGCGACGTTCTCGCGCGCTACAAGAAGCTGACGGGGCACGAAGTGCTCCACCCGATGGGGTGGGACGCGTTCGGCATGCCGGCCGAGAACGCGGCGATGGAAAAGGGCGTCCACCCGGGCGGCTGGACCCGCGCCAACATCGAACACATGAAGGCGCAGCTGAAGCGCCTGGGCTTCGCGCTCGACTGGACCCGCGAATTCGCCACCTGCGATCCCGAATATTACGGGCACGAGCAGGCGCTGTTCCTGAAGCTCTACGAAGCGGGTCTCGTCTATCGCAAGGAAAGCGAGGTCAACTGGGACCCGGTCGACATGACCGTGCTCGCCAACGAGCAGGTGATCGACGGCAAGGGCTGGCGCTCGGGTGCCGAAGTCGAGAAGCGCAAGCTGTCGCAGTGGTTCTTGAAGATCACCCGGTTCGCCGAGGAGCTGCTCGACGGACTCGGCCGGCTCGACAAGTGGCCCGACAAGGTCCGCCTCATGCAGGAGAACTGGATCGGCAAAAGCCGGGGCCTGCGCGCCACTTTCCATCTCGTCGACGAAGGCGAAGGGATCGAGGTATTCACCACCAGGCCCGATACGATGTTCGGCGCCAGTTTCGTGGCGATTGCGCCCGACCACCCGCTTGCTAAGAAACTCGCCGAACACGCGCCGCAGCTGGCCGCGTTCATCGCCGAGTGCAAGAAGGGCGGAACCACCGCTGCCGAGATCGAGACGCAGGAGAAGAAGGGTTTCTTCACCGGCCTCGAGGTCTCGCACCCGCTCGACCCCGCATGGCACCTGCCGGTCTACGTCGCGAACTTCGTGCTGATGGATTATGGCACCGGGGCGATCTTCGGCTGTCCGGCGCACGACCAGCGCGACCTCGACTTCGCCCGGAAGTACGCGTTGCCGGTGCACCGCGTTGTCGCCGACGGCGACCACGACGACATCGTCTTCCACGGGGACGAGGCTTACACCGGCCCCGGCCGGATCGTGAACTCGCACTGGATGAACGGCCTGTCGGTCGAAGCGGCCAAGGCCGAGGTCATCGCCAAGGCGCAGCACGATGGCTGGGGTCGGGGCGAGACTCAATATCGCCTGCGCGACTGGGGTGTCAGTCGTCAGCGCTATTGGGGCACGCCGATCCCGTTCATCCACTGCGCGACGTGCGGGATCGTGCCGGTTCCCGAGGACCAGTTGCCCGTCGTCCTGCCCGACGACGTCGATTTCCAGACCCCCGGCAATCCGCTCGAGAGCCATCCGACGTGGAAGCATGTCGACTGTCCCCGGTGCGGCGGTGCGGCGACGCGCGAGACCGATACGCTCGACACCTTCGTCGACAGCTCGTGGTATTTCCTGCGGTTCGCCAGCCAGCCGGCGGACAAGCCGTTCGACCGGGACGAAGTCGCCAAATGGATGCCGGTCCAGCAGTATATCGGCGGGGTCGAGCACGCGATCCTGCACCTGCTGTACGCCCGGTTCTGGACCCGCGCGCTGGCGCACATCGGCATGATCGACTTCGCCGAGCCGTTTGCCTCGCTGTTCACGCAAGGAATGGTCACGCACGAGACCTATTCGCGCCGCGAGGGCGATCGCGAGGTCTGGTACGGACCCGAAGACGTCGAACGCACCGGAACCGGCGCAACGCTGCTGGCCGACGGCGCGCCGGTGACGATCGGCAAGGTCGTCAAGATGTCGAAGTCGAAGAAGAACGTCGTCGATCCCGACACGATCGTCGATCGGTTCGGCGCCGATGCGGTCCGCTGGTTCATGCTCTCCGACAGCCCGCCCGAACGCGACCTGCCGTGGTCCGAAGCAGGGATCGAGGGCTGCTGGCGGTTCGTTCAGCGGCTGTGGCGTCTGTTCGGAACGTATGATCGGACGGATGACGGGCCCGATGAAGCGCTTCATCGCAAGGTTCACCAGGCCGTCGACGCGGTGGGTCGCGAGATCGAGGCGCTCGCTTTCAACAAGGCGGTCGCGCGCATCTACGAATTGACCGGTGCCGTCGAAAAGGCAGCGCCCTCGGCGACGCGGAGCGAGGCGATCCGCACGCTCGCCCAACTTGTCGCGCCGATGATGCCGCACCTTGCCGAAGAAGCGTGGGCGGTGATGGGGCAACCCGGCCTCGTTGCCGAATCGGACTGGCCGCCGGTCGATCCCGCGCTGCTGGTCGAGGACGAGGTGACCATCGCGGTACAGGTGAAGGGCAAGCTGCGCGACACGCTGACGGTCGCCCGAGGCCTGCCGTCCGCCGAGCTCGAAGCCCTTGCGCGGGCCTCGGACAAGGTCCAGCGTTCGCTCGATGGGGCTCAGGTGCGCAAGGTGATCGTGGTGCCCGACCGGCTGGTGAACATCGTCGTATGAAGAACTCTGCGCCATTTGCGGCCTTGTCGCTCGCGCTCGTGCCCCTTCTCGCCGGATGCGGTCTGCAACCGATGTACGCGGGGGGATCGAGCGGCGTCGTCGCGAGCGAGCTTGCCGCGGTCGAGGTGCCCGCGATTGACGGACAGGCCGGGTGGCTGGTGCGCAACGCGCTGGTCGATCGCCTCGGCGCGGGTGGCGCGGCAGCGGCGCGCTACCGGCTCGACGTCAGACTGGACGACAAGCTTGAAGGCTTGGGGGTGCTCAGCGACGATACGGTGGGCCGCGAACGGCGCACGCTGCGCGCGCGCTATCAGCTCGTAAACCTCGACGACGGCGCGATCCTGGTCGACGCGACGGCCGGATCGGACGCCGGTATCGATGTCGTTTCGAGTGAATACGCGACGATCGCCGCCGAGCAGTCCGCACTCGAAAACCTCTCGCGCGAGATAGCGGCGCAGATCACCACCCGGATCTCGCTCACCTTGCGGGAGAGTCGATGAGCCGGCAATCGTGAAGGCGACCCAAAAGGACTTCGCCGCTGTCGCCCCGCGCGCAGTTCGTAGCTGCCGGACGTTCTTTTTCTGCGGGCCTGACGAAGCCGGTGCTGCCGCCGCCGCGCAGCGCATAGCGACGATGATCGAGGATCCGGGCGAGCGCGTCGAACTCGGCGGGGCGGATCTGCGGCGCGATCCGATTCTTCTGGCCGACGAGGCGCGGCAGGTCTCGCTGTTTGCCGAGTTGCGGCACATCGTCGTTCGTGCCACCGGTGACGAGGCGCACGATGCGCTTGCCAATCATCTCGCCGCGATCGACGCTGGCGAGGGCGAGGCTTGTCCGGTGCTCGTCGTCGCGACCTCGGCGACCGACAAGTCGCGAACCGCCAAACTGCTCGAAAAGCGCGGGGACGCGCTTGTGGCGATGTTCTATCCGCCCGATCTCGCCCAGCTGCGCGACACGATCCGTACCACGGGCGAGGAGCGTGGCCTGCGCCTGTCGGGCCAGATGGCCGAGCGGCTCGCGCGCGCAACGAACCTGGACCTGCGACTGGCGCGCTCGGAGGTCGAGAAGCTCGCGCTCTACCTCGATGCCAGCCCGGAGGCCCCTGTCACGCCCGACGCAGAGGCGCTCGATGCAATCGGTGCGCGAACCGAGGACGACGGGTTCATGCCGGTGGTGAACGCGGTACTCGGCGGGCAGACCGAGCGGCTGTCGGGCGAGCTTGCGCGGATGCGCGAGTTGTCGATCAACCCCGTTGGTCTGCTTCTTGCGTTCGAGCGCCGCACGGCTCAACTGGCCCAACTCAATGCGCGCCTCGGGCGGGGCGAACAGATCGAAGCGTTCGTTGAAGCGGAGACCAGGGCACGGCGTGTGTTTTTCAAGGACAAGGGCGATATAATTGCCCAACTGCACCGCTGGCGCGGACGCAAGCTTGCGCGACTAGTGGCGCGAACTCGTTGATCTGCATCGCGCGCTGCTGGCGAACAGCGCGGCTAACGACACACTGTTGGCTCAGGCGCTGACCGGGATTGCGGCTGCCGCGCGGAATTGAATCCTTGCGGACTTTCAATGGGCCGGGACAGGATCGGTCGCGCGAGGTCCTTGCAAAGCAGGAACGTTCGGTGCACGCAGCGGCTTGTGCGCCGCACCATTTTGGAAACGAGCGTAATCCCAGTCGGCAGTTCGTCGCGGAGCCGAAGATGAATGCCCCTTTCGAAAGCCAGTTGAGGCCGTCCGACTCAATCGGGCCTCTGGCGCCGTCGCTCGAGCGGCGACGGGTACGGCTCTATCTTCTCATGGTTTTGATCGACCTGGCAGTCGTGTTCGCCGGTTTTGGATTTATGGAATCCTTTTATGCCGGGGCGGGGCGACCGATGCCCCTGTTCGAGGCGCAACTTCTGTTCCCGCTTTACCTGACGCTGGCACTCTATCAGCGGACCTATTCGATCCGTTCACTGCAGGACTGGCGCTACGCCTCGATTCAGGCAGGCCTGGCGCTGATGCTCGCGGCGGGTTTGCTGCTGTTCGTGGTGTTCTATGCCAAGTCCACCACCCAGTTCTCGCGCGTCGTATTCACGGGCGGAATGGGTATCTCGATAGCTTTGTTAATGGCGAGCCGCTGGCTGTTGTGCACGTTGATGAAGCGAGCTTGGGGTGCACACGTCACCAACATCCTGGTGATTGATGCGGGCGGCCCGCCCGTTCCCCTTCGTGAGGCCATCCGCATTGACGCGCATGCCTTGGGCATTCTGCCGGATCCAACCGATCCTCAGGCGTTCAACCGAATCGGTGACTGCATGCTCAATATGGACCGGGTGATCGTGAGTTGCCCGTTTTCCCAGCGAAACGGGTGGTCGCAAGTATTGCGCGCTGCAGGCGTGCGTGGCGAGATCGTAACCAATCGGCTCGATGAACTCGCGCCGATTGGTCTGGCGGTCGAGGATGGCTGGCGGTCGCTCGTCATTTCCGCCGGGCCGCTCGGGCTACGCCAGCGCGTTATAAAGCGCCTCTTCGATTGCGTCGTCGCGGTGGGCGCGCTGATCGTGTTCTCGCCGGTTATCCTGGCGACAGCGATCGCGATCAAACTTGAGGATGGCGGGCCGGTGCTTTTCGCCCAACGCCGCCTTGGGCGGGGCAATCGTCTATTCTCGATGATCAAGTTTCGTTCGATGCGGGTAGAAGGTGGTGACCAGTCCGGGACACGCTCAGCTTCGCGGCAAGACGATCGAACAACCAGGGTGGGGCGGTTCATTCGCCGTACGAGCATCGACGAGCTGCCTCAGCTGATAAACGTGCTGATGGGCACCATGAGCGTTGTTGGACCGCGACCGCACGCTTTGGGATCACAGGCCAACGATAAGTTGTTCTGGGAAATCGACGGCGCGTACTGGAATCGTCATTCGCTCAAACCGGGCGTCACGGGGCTCGCGCAGGTTCGCGGGCATCGCGGTGCGACCGACGAGGAAAAGCACCTTACCGACCGGCTCAGTGCCGACCTCGAATATATCGCTCGGTGGTCGATCATGGGGGATGCCCTGATCGTTCTCAAAACGCTGGGTGTGGTCGTACACCCCCGCGCTTTCTAGCGCCGGAGAACCTCGGCAGGAGCCTTAGCTGCCTTGCGGCACGCTGAATGAGCCGCTGACCCGCCCGCTGCCGCTTCCGCTGACCGTCCCGGTGACCGACGAGGAGCCGTTTGCGCGACCATCGACGCTCGACACACCGCTTTGAAGGTCGATCACTAGGCGGCCCCCGTTGAGCGTATCGCTGCCGCGATTGAGGTGGACGTTGCCCGCCATGGTAATGATCCGGCGATTGAAATCGTAAACCGCTACATCGCCGGCGGCGCGCTCACTGCCGCGGGTTACCGTCACCCCGCCTGTCGCGGTGATTCGCTGAATCTTGAGGCCGCCGGCGTCGCTATAGTTGACCTGGGTCCGCGCGGCCTTGAGTTGCAGGCCGGCCTGAGTGATGTCGACATTGCCTGAAAGCACCACACGGTTGGCCCTGTCCTGCAGTTCGATGCGGTCGGCGGCATAGTTTACCGGTGCGTTCGAGTTGTGGCCAGCGATCGACTGCGCGCCTGCCTGGATTCCTGCCATCAGACAGAGGGTGGCGGTAAATCCGGCCAGGCCCCAGCGGGCGGCGCCCAAAGCGCGGCGCGACGTGTTGTGCGATGTCATCGAGGCATCCTCAGCTTGCCGGGAATCATGTTCAGCCGGGCATTGCCAGCCAGGGTCACGGTACGGGCCTCGAGATCGGCCTCGAGTCGGTTCGCGGAAAATGTCCCTGCAGGGACCACTCCGCTGACGCCGCCCGAGCCCACCAGGCGCTTTGCGGGAATGTCGATCGAAACCCCGGTAGCCGACATACGGTAACCGTCGGCCGCAGTCACGAGGACGCTGCCTGGTACCGAAACAACCTCGTCGCTGATGTCGTATTGGCCGGCGCCGGCCCTGACGCTCGCGGGTCCGCCGTCGAGGAGGATGCGGGCGACCAACTCTCGCATGCGCACGATGCCTTCTTTGCCGGATCGCTGCACTGCCTCGCCCGCAGTCAGCGAAAACGGTCGTCCGTCGGCGTCTGCGCCGCGGTACATCGCGTTGTCGACCCGCAGCCGCTCGTCGATGACCTGGACCTTGTTGCGGTCGAGCAGGAAGCTGACTTCACCGCGCGGAGAAAGCGGGGTGACGATCATCAGCGCGGCGATTACCCCTATGCCCATCGGCAGCACCTTGGCGAGGAGCGAAACGACCTTGTCGTGCGATCCGCCGGGCGCGGCGAAATGCTGCCGCGCACCGCGCAGTGCCTTGGCTTCCTGGGTCTCGATACGGGCGGACAGGGTCATGGTGACGGTCTAACGCGCAGGGGGCCTAATCGTGGCTGAATATGTCTTTGTCGGCCCACCCGGCAAGGTCGAGCCGGGCGCGGGTCGGCAGGAAATCGAAACACGCCTGCGCGATCCCGGTGCGTTGCTCGCGTTCGAGCCGCTCGACGAGAACTTCGCGCAGCCGGTGAAGGAACCGGACGTCCGATGCGGCGTATTCGCGCTGCGCCTCGTTGAGGTCCGCTCCGCCCCAGTCGCTGAGCTGCTGAGCTTTCGAGATATCGGCGGCAAGCAGTTCCGAAACGAGGTTCTTGAGGCCATGCCGGTCGGTGTAGGTGCGGATGAGCTTGCTGGCGATCTTTGTGCAGAACACCGGTCCAGCCTCGACTCCCAGGTAGAACAGGATCGCGGCCAAGTCGAAACGCGCATAATGATAAAGCTTGAGCCGGCCCGGGTCGCCCAGCAGCGCCTTCAGATTGGGCGCATCGTAGCTGCTGCCGGGACCGAAGCGAACGAGGTGTTCGTCGCCGTGGCCGTCGGACAACTGCACCACGCAAAGCCGATCGCGATGAGTGATAAGACCCATCGTCTCGGTATCAATCGCGATCGGGCCATCGGCGAACTCGAACCCGTCGGGCAGGTCTTCTTCGTGGAAATGAACTGTCATGCGTCGCGGGCCTTAGGCCGATTGGGGATAGAGGGAAAGGCCCGCTGGCGGCTGACCCTACTCCGGCCTAGTTCATCGGGATGGGAAGTGAGGCGATCCCCGAAAGCTGGCGGTCGGCGCTCACGCCCGTCCTGTCGAGCGTCGAAGCCCGGCAGTTGGGCGGCTGGCTGCACGCCGAGGAAGACGCCGGTCGCGCCATCTATCCGCCCAGAGGGTCGCGGCTGAAGGCATTCGAACTGACCCCGCTCGAGCAGACGCGTGTGGTGATCCTGGGGCAGGATCCCTATCATGGTCCGGGGCAGGCGATGGGCCTGTCGTTCTCGGTCTCGCGCGGCGAGCGCCCGCCGCCGAGCCTGGCGAACATCTACAGGGAACTGGCGAGCGATCTCGGCCTTCCGCGCCCGACGCATGGCGACCTGACCCGCTGGGCCGAGCAGGGCGTGCTACTGCTCAACGCCAGCCTGACGGTCGAGGCGGGGAAGGCCGGGAGCCACGCCGGACGCGGCTGGGAAGCGGTGACCGACGCCGCGGTCGCCGCGGTCGCCGCGCGCAGCGAGCCGACGGTGTTCATCCTCTGGGGAAACCACGCGCAGGGCAAGGCGGCGCGCATTGCGGGCCTGCACGACGGATCGCCGCATCTCGTGCTCAAGAGTCCGCACCCGAGTCCGCTGTCGGCGCACCGGGGGTTCTTCGGCTCGAGGCCATTCAGCCGCGCGAACGCGTTCCTGCGCGAGCACGGGCGCGGCGAAATCGACTGGCATCTGCCCGACTAGAGGGGGCAAAAGCGCGCGCATGGCCGACTCGCCTCAATGGTTCTGGCGATCGTTCTCGCCAGTGGCAGCGGCTTTCGCGGCTGAGTGAATCGCCGCGGGGCTACTCGGTTGCGCCGCTCTTCTTTACCACTGGCAGAAGCACCGCGCTCGGCGTCGCGCCACCGTGGACGACACTGACCGTCGCCGCGCGGTAATCGCTGGGCTGCGCGAAGAAGATGTTCGGCACGTATGTCTGCGGGTTGCGATCGTAGAGCGGGAAGAGGCTCGATTGGATCTGCACCATGATGCGGTGGCCGGGCAGGAACGTGTAATTCACCGTCGGCAGCCTGAACTTGTATTGCTGCGTCTCGCCCGCCGGGATCGGCGCGGGGTCCGACAGGCTCTCACGATAGCGACCGCGGAAAATGTCCATCGACACCGGCAACTGGTAGCCACCCATCTCGGGGTTCTCGGGATAGCTCGGCGGATAAACGTCGATCAGCTTGACCACGAAATCGCCATCGGTCCCGGTGGTCTTGGCGAAGATATCGGCAAAGGGCGCGCCTTCGATCGTCACCGCCTCGGACAGCGGGCCGGTCGAGTAGCTCAGTACATCGGTCCTGTCGGCGACGAAGCGCTGGTCTTCCACCAGCCAGGTGCGCCAGCGGTCGTTCTTCTCCGGGATCGGCCGTGAAAGGAACGGCACCGGCTTGGCCGGGTCGGCCACGTAGCTGTTTTCTCCCGCGGTCGCCGCGCCGAATCCGAGCCCCATATCGGCCTGCAAGAATAGCGGTGTGAGCGACTGTTCGTTGGCGGGCTTCCAGTCAGCGAAGCTGTCCCACTTGTTCTCGATCGGATCGTAGATCATCGCCGAGGGAAGCGTTTTGGCTGGCGCGCCGTCCTTGAAGTGTGCGTCGAAGAACGGAATCATCACGTTCTTGCGAAAGAGATGGGTAGTGTCGCCGTTCCACTTGAGCGGGCCCATGTTCCACCCCGCGCGGTTAATCTGGCTATGCCACCACGGTCCGATCACGAGGTGGTTGTTCGCCTCGTGCCCGGCAATTTTAAGCGCTTCCCATGCGGCGACCGCGCCGTAGATGTCCTCCTGGTCCCACATGCCCTGCAGCCAGATCGTCGGCACGCTCGACGGCTTGGCGGCGACCATCCGGTCGACCGCCTGCAATTGCCAGAACGCGTCATAGGCCGGGTGTGCCGACAGCCGCTTCCAGAAGGGGAACTGGTCGAACCCGTTGGCCTTGGCATAGGCGCCAGCCGAGCCTGCCTTCAGGAAGTTGGTGTAATCGTCGTATGCTTCGCGCGGGATGCCTTCGCCGCCGGATTTGGCACCCCCGGAAGTCGCGAAATAGTCAAGGTTCACCTGCCGGAACGCGCCGTAGTGAAACCAGTCGTCGCCCATCCAGCCATCGACCATCGGGCTTTCCGCCGCGGCAACCTTCAGGGCCGGATGCGGATCGAGCAGCGCCATGGTGACAGTCCAGCCGTCGTAGCTCGACCCGATCATGCCGACCTTGCCATTGGTCTCGGCGATGTTCTTCACCAGCCAGTCGATCGTGTCGTAAGCGTCGGTGGTATCGTCGGTCTTGGTCGGATTGAGCGGGCCGCGCGGCGGCCGCGTCATCACCATGTTGCCTTCCGAGCCGTACTTGCCGCGAATGTCCTGCCACGCAAGAATGTGCGCGCCATCGGCCCAGTCGGTGTTCCCCGACCAGACGGCGTCCTTCATCTTGGGGCTGTTATTCGGTGCGAATCCGCTGGCGTTGTAAGGCGTCCGCTCGAGCAGGATCGGCAGACCTTTCCCGCCCTTGGGGATCATCACCACGGTGTGCAGCTTCACCCCGTCGCGCATCGGGATCATGACGTCCTTCTTGATGTAATCGAAGGCGTCCTGCGGCTGCTCTCGCTTCTTCGGAATATCGGATCCGGTCTGGATCATGTCCGGAGTGACCTTGCCCGGCGTGAATGTCGGCTGGGCGAAGGCCAGCGCGGGCGCGGTCAGCAATACGGCGGCGAGCAAGCGGCGTGGGATCATGGGGTTGCGACTCCGTCTAGGCGGGACCGCCATAACCATGCGAAGGGGCGCTGTTCAAGCGCCCGGTGTCAACGCGGTAGCTCGCTTGCCCCCATCAGGCTCAGATCGACCGCGCGGGCGGCCTCGCGGCCTTCCCGGATCGCCCAGACGACCAGGCTCTGGCCGCGGCGCATATCGCCGCAGGCGAACACGCCATTTTCGCTGGTGGCGTAGTGCCGGGTGTCAGCGGCGACGTTACCGCGCTGATCGTACGCGACGCCGGATTGCTCGAGCAGGCCTGCCTTGCGGGGACCTGTGAAACCCATCGCGAGGAGTATCAGGTCGGCCGGAATGGTGAATTCGCTGCCCGCGACTTCCTCCATCTTGCCGCCCTTCCATTCGACCCGGACGCATTCGAGTCCCGTCACATCGCCGCCTTCGCCCGCGACGCGTTTGGTCAATACCGCCCAGTCGCGATCGACGCCTTCCTCGTGGCTCGACGAGGTGCGCAGCTTCAACGGCCAGTGCGGCCAGGTCAGGGCCTTGTCCTCGCGCGCGGGCGGCTGGGGCATGATCTCTAGCTGGACGACGCTCGTCGCGCCCTGGCGATTACTCGTGCCCACGCAGTCCGAACCGGTGTCGCCACCGCCGATGACGACGACCTTCTTGCCGGTGGCGACGAGGCTGCCGCGCGGTGCCGCGCGCACTTCGTCGTCGCCCGCGTTGCGCTTGTTCTGCTGGGTGAGGAATTCCATCGCCAACCGCACGCCGGAAAGCTCCGCTCCGGGAATCGACAGCCCCCGCGGTTCTTCAGCCCCACCAGCAAGAACCACCGCGTCGAAGTTCTGCTTGAGCGAGGCAAACGACACATCGACACCGACTTCGGTGCTCGTCTTGAAGGTGACCCCTTCGGCTTCCATCTGCACCGCGCGGCGGTTGATGAGGTGCTTTTCCATCTTGAAGTCGGGAATGCCGTAGCGCAGCAACCCACCTACTCGGTCGCTCTTCTCGAACACCGTCACCGAATGGCCGACCCGCGCCAGCTGCTGGGCGCAGGCGAGGCCCGCCGGGCCGCTGCCGACCACCGCGACGCGCTTGCCGGTTTTCTCCGCCGGCGGCTCGGGCAGGACCCAGCCTTCGTTCCATCCGCGGTCGACGATCGCGCATTCGATGCTCTTGATAGTCACCGGCTGGTCGATGATGTTCAGCGTGCACGCCGCTTCGCACGGCGCGGGACAGATGCGGCCGGTGAACTCGGGGAAGTTGTTGGTCGAATGCAGCGCCTCGAGCGCGTTCTTCCAGTCGGCCTCGTAGACCAGGTGATTCCAGTCGGGGATCAGGTTGTTAACCGGGCAGCCGTTGTGACAGTAGGGGATGCCGCAATCCATGCACCGCGCCGCCTGCAACCGCAGGTCATGCTCCGGATGCGGGACGACGAACTCCTTGTAGTGGTGCACGCGTTCCTTCGGATCGGCGTACGTGCGATCCTTGCGCTCGTATTCGAGGAAGCCGGTATCCTTGCCCATTATTCCGCTGCCACCGTTTCGGCTTCGCGCCGTTCTGCTTCGAGTTGCTTCAAGGCCCGCGCGTAGTCGGTCGGCATGACCTTGACGAAGCGCGCGACTTGGGTGTCCCAGTCGTCGAGAATGGCTGCCGCTTTCGCGCTGCCGGTGTGGAGCTTGTGCCGCTCGACCAGGACACGCAGCCGCTCGGCGTCGTGACGCAGCATGTCGCCCAGGCCCATGTCGTCGACCGAGCGCGGCCGCTGGAGCGGGCGGCCCGTGCCATCATCCTCGTCGCGCCGGGGCGAGACCGGCGAAAGCTCTACCTGCGTCGTGTTGCACATCTGTGCGAACGTGCCGTCCTCGTCGTAGACATAAGCGACGCCGCCGCTCATCCCCGCCGCGAAGTTGCGTCCGGTCTTGCCGAGAACGACGACCGCACCGCCGGTCATGTATTCGCAGCCGTGATCGCCGCAGCCCTCGACCACCGCGATGGCGCCCGAGTTGCGCACCGCGAAGCGTTCGCCCGCGACCCCGCCGAGATAGGCCTCGCCCGCGATCGCGCCGTAGAGGACGGTGTTGCCGACGATGATATTGCGGCCCGGATCGCGGTTGATGTTGGCTGGCTGGCGGACGATGATGCGGCCGCCCGATAGCCCCTTGCCGACGTAATCGTTGGCATCGCCGGTCAGCCGCAGGGTTATTCCATGGGCGAGCCACGCGCCGAAGCTCTGTCCCGCAACGCCGGTGAATTCGATGCGGATCGTTTCGGGATCGAGGCCCTGATGGCCCTTCGCCCTGGCGACTTCACCCGACAGCATCGCGCCGACAGTGCGGTTGACGTTGCGAATCAAGCGCTCGATCTGGACCGGAACACCCTGTTCCAGCGCCGAACGGCACGCAGCGATCAGCTCGACGTCGAGCGCGCCTTCGAGTGCGTGATCCTGGACCTGCGAATGATAGAGCGTGTGGCCCTCGACCGGGTGAACCTGGTGGAGCAGCCGCGACAGGTCGATCCCGTGCGCCTTCCAGTGACGGGTCGCGCGGGCCATGTCGATCCGGTCGACCCGGCCGACCATGTCCTCGACCGTGCGGAAGCCCATCTCGGCCATGATCGCGCGCAGTTCTTCGGCCACGAAGAAGAAGTAGTTGATGACATGCTCGGGCATCCCGGTGAAGCGCTTGCGCAACACCGGGTCCTGCGTGGCGACGCCGACCGGACAGGTGTTGAGGTGGCACTTCCTCATCATGATGCAGCCCGCGGCGATCAGCGGCGCGGTGGCGAAGCCGAACTCGTCGGCACCCAGCAGCGCGCCAATCGCGACGTCGCGTCCGGTGCGCAGGCCGCCGTCGACCTGCACCGCGATGCGGCTCCTCAGGTCGTTGAGCAGCAGCGTTTGCTGGGTTTCGGCAAGGCCGATTTCCCATGGGCTACCGGCATGGGTGAGGCTCGTCAGCGGCGAAGCGCCGGTGCCGCCCTCGTAACCGGAAATGGTGACGTGGTCGGCCTTGCACTTCGACACGCCCGCGGCGACCGTGCCGACGCCGACTTCGGACACCAGCTTGACCGAAATGCGCGCCGCCGGGTTCACGTTCTTGAGGTCGTGGATCAGCTGCGCAAGATCCTCGATCGAATAGATGTCGTGGTGCGGCGGCGGGCTTATGAGGCCGACCCCCGGGGTCGAGTGGCGGACCTTGCCGATCACCTTGTCGACCTTGTGGCCGGGCAACTGCCCGCCCTCGCCGGGCTTCGCGCCCTGCGCCATCTTGATCTGGATATCGTCCGAATTGACGAGGTATTCGGTGGTCACGCCGAAGCGCCCGCTGGCGACCTGCTTGATCTTCGAACGCATCGAGTCGCCGTTGGGCAGCGGCACGAAGCGGTCCGGCTCCTCGCCGCCCTCTCCGGTGTTCGACCGGCCGCCGATGCGGTTCATCGCGATCGCCAGGGTAGTGTGCGCTTCCCGCGAGATCGAGCCATAGCTCATCGCCCCGGTGCTGAAGCGCTTGACGATCTCGACCGCGGGTTCGACCTCGTCGATGGAGATCGGTTCTTCGGCGGGCCTGAGCTCCATCAGCCCGCGGATCGTCAGCAGCCGTTCGGACTGCTCGTTGATTGCCTTGGCGTAGTCCTCGTATCGGTCCTGCGAGTTGCCGCGCACCGCATGCTGCAGGTCGGCGACGGTGCCCGGAGTCCAGGCGTGGTCCTCGCCGCGCAACCGGAACTGGTAGATGCCACCCGCATCGAGCATGTGCTCGTAGACCGGGTTGTGGCCATAGGCGATCGCGTGGCGCCGGACCGCTTCTTCCGCCACTTCGGCCAGGCCCACGCCCTCGATCGTGGTCGCGGTGCGGGTGAAGTACTTGTCGACGAACGCGGTCGACAGGCCGACCGCATCGAAGATCTGCGCGCCGCAATACGACTGGTAGGTGCTGATGCCCATCTTGGACATGACCTTGAGCACGCCCTTGCCGATCGCCTTGACGTAATTCCTGCGGACCTCGGCCTCGCCCAAATGGGGCAGCTTGGTCTTGCGGATGTCCTCGAGCGTTTCGAACGCGACGTAAGGATTGATCGCCTCCGCGCCATAGCCCGCGAGCACGCAGAAGTGGTGCACTTCGCGCGCCTCGCCGGTCTCGACGACGAGCCCGGTCTGCATCCGCAGGCCCTGGCGGACGAGGTGGTGGTGCACCGCGGCTGTCGCCAGCGCGGCGGGGATCGGAATCCGGTCCGGGCCTTGCGCGCGGTCGCTCAGCACCAGGATGTTGTGATCCTGCAGAACCGCCTCGGTCGCGGCCCAGCACATTTCCTTGATCGCCAGTTCGATGCCTTCGACCCCGGCGTCCGCATCCCAGCAGATGTCGATCGTCTCGCAGCGAAACGCCCCGTCGAGCGCCGGTTCGATCGAGCGAATCTTGGCAAGATCCTCGTTGGTCAGGATCGGCTGGCCGACTTCGAGCCGCTTGTGCGTGCCGGCGTCGTGGCCGAGCAGGTTGGGGCGCGGGCCGATCATCGACAGCAGGCTCATCACAAGCTCTTCGCGGATCGGATCGATCGGCGGGTTGGTGACTTGCGCGAAGTTCTGCTTGAAATAGTCGAACAGCATCCGCGGCCGGTCGGACAGCACCGCGATCGGGGTATCGGTGCCCATCGACCCGATCGGATCGTCGCCTGCCTGCGCCATCGGCTCGAGGAACCTGGAGATGTCTTCCTGGGTGTAGCCGAACGCTTGCTGGCGCTGCAGCAGGTCGCTCGCCGGTTCGGGCACCGCCGACAGCTCGGGCTCGATATGGTCGAGGTCTTCCAGCTTGTACTGCGCGTCGTCGAGCCACTTGGCATACGGCTTGGCCCCGGCAAGATCGGCCTTGAGCTCCTCGTCCTCGATGATCCGCCCCTGTTCGAGGTCGACGAGCAGCATCTTGCCCGGCTGCAGCCGCCACTTGCGCACGATGTCCTCCTCGGCAAACGGCAGCACGCCGCTTTCCGATGCGAGACAGATGAGGTCGTCCCGGGTAACGCAATAGCGCGCCGGGCGCAGGCCGTTGCGGTCGAGCGTCGCGCCGATCTGGCGGCCGTCGGTGAAGCACACCGCGGCGGGGCCGTCCCACGGCTCCATCAGCGCGGCGTGGTATTCGTAGAACGCACGCCGCTCGGGATCCATCAGCGGGTTCTTCGCCCACGCCTCGGGGATCAGCATCATCATCGCATGGGCGAGGCTGTATCCGCCGAGCAGCAGCAGCTCGAGCGCGTTGTCGAGGCAGGCGGTGTCCGACTGGCCGTGCGGGATGATCGGCCACAGCTTGTCGAGGTCGGCGCCGAGCAGCGGCGATTCCATCGTCCGCCGGCGGGCGTTCATCCAGTTGACGTTGCCGCGAACGGTGTTGATTTCGCCGTTGTGCGCCATGAAGCGGTACGGGTGCGCGAGCCGCCAGCTGGGGAACGTGTTGGTCGAAAAGCGCTGGTGGACGAGGCCGAGCGCGCTGACGCAATCGGAATCGCGCAGATCGTCATAGAAACTGCCGACCTGGTTCGCCAGCAGCAGCCCCTTGTAGACGATCGTCCGGCTGGAAAAGCTCGGGATGTACATCTGCGTCAACCCGGGGATGCCGAGCTTTTCTTCCAGCTTCTTGAGTGGATTCTGCGTCTGCTTGCGGATGACGATCAGCTTGCGCTCGAACGCGTCCTGATCGGCGCACCCTGCGCCGCGAGCAATCACGCACTGGCGCATGACCGGCATCGAGGCGACGACCGCCTTGCCGAGCCCGTCGAGGGTGACGGGCACATCGCGCCAACCGACCAGGCGCTGGCCCTCCTTGGCAACGAACTTCTCGAACTGCTCGGTGACGAAGTCGCGCGCGCCTTCGTCCTGCGGCATCATGCACTGGGCGACGGCATAGTCTCCCGGCGGCGGCAGGTCGTGGCCCTCGGCCAGCGCCCACTTGCGCAGCAGCGGGTCGGGGATCTGGATCAGGATGCCCGCGCCGTCTCCCAGCAGGGGATCGGCGCCGACCGCGCCGCGATGGTCGAGGTTGGCGAGGATTTCGAGCGCCTGGGTGACGATCGCGTGGCTTTTCTCGCCCTTGATATGTGCCAGGAGGCCGACGCCGCAGGCGTCGTGCTCGTTACGCTGGTCGTACAGTCCCTGGGCAGGCGGAAAACCCATCGTAATTCGATCCATCCCGTCTCGGTCGAGCCGCACGGGGCAGGCAATCGAGCAATGAAGCACGACTCACCATGACACCACGCGCAGCAAAATTGTCGCGAGCATCGGCCATGGCGAAAGGAACGGTTTTCCGCAACCGCGAAGGGATTTGAGCCGGCTAAAGCACGGCTTTCGCCGCGCCTAGGTAATTCGCCCCGGTCAGGCGGCCCCGCTTATCCGCTGCAGCCGTTCGAGCGCGTCGCGCAGCGCGCGTTCGGTCTCGGCTGGAACGGGGGTCGCGGCGACGAACGGCGGAGGCGTATCGAAAGCCCCGACCTCGTCCACCGAATCGCCCGAATCGTCGGCGGAAACGGGCGATGCGAAGCGTGAGCCGTGGCCGGGAAATGCGACGACCTGGTCCATCCCGGTTTCATCGTCTCCGGTATCGTCGTCCTCGCTCTCGTCGGAGACGAGAACCGGTTCGCGGGGCAAGCCGAACGAGCTCTTCATGCCAAGCAGCGAGGAATATCCCGCGCCAATCGATTCGTCGTCGGTTTCGTCATCATCGCCGTCGTCGGCAAAGTCGCCGGACCCGAGCGGGCGGAGCGCAGCGGGCAAGGCGCGGTCCGAAGGCGCGTCGAACTGTTCCGCCGCGGGTTCGACCTCGTCTTCGGCGATCCGGGCCTGGACATTCTCGCGATGCTTCTGGAGTGCCCGCGCGAAGCGGTCGACAAGATCGACGATGGAGACCTCGGCGGAGGTCGGCGAAGCGGGCGAGGAATACTCGGTCGAGCGGTCGGTCGACTCAACGTCGTCCTCGGCGGGTTCCGAAAGAGCCTCCGCCGCCGTCTCGGGAAAGGGGTCGGCCGGTTCGTCGGCGCCCGCCTGCCCGGCATTGCCGAACGGTTCGCGATCGAGTGGGAGGGCCGGATCGACGGCGGCCTCGTAGGCGATGTCGGGTTCGGCCTCGGGCGAGACTCCTTCCTGGGGAAAATCACGGTCGCCGCCGTCGTCTGCGAACGGGAGAGCAGGGTCGGTATCGACGGTGTCGAAGGCGTCGGAGATATCGCGCTGGTCATCCCCTTGGGATTCCAGGTCGAAGCCTCCTGCGCCCAGCTCCTCGTGGGCCGAAATCGGGCGTATGGTGCGCTCCTCGGCGGGCGCGAACGCGGGCTGGCTGATCGCCAGCCCGCTCGCTCCAGCCGGGCGCACGCGGTTGGCCCGAACGACGCGCCGGGCGACGGCGAGCCCGACGAGGGCCCCGATGCCCGCGGCCGCGAGTGCGATTGCAATGTGGGCGGTCGCCCCCAGCGGAGGCTGGGCAGCGGCGATGAGCGACGACAGTCCGCTGGCTTCGCTCATCCGCTCGAAAAGCGAGATCGGGACCATCAGGCTGGCGATCCCGAGCAGCGCGGCGAACCACAGCCCCACGATCGCCGGAAATGCCGGATGCTGGCTGACCGGGGCCTTCCCCGCCTTCTTGCGCTTCGGTTTGTCGGTCACGTAACCACCCCGTTTCTGCGGAACGCCTGCCGTGCCGCGCGCCTTCACGCAGCCGCTGACAGGCTCCCGTTAGGAGACCGGGTTAACAGCAGTTGGTAAACGTCCTGATAACGACGAATGTTGCACGCCCAATCGTGCTTCTCGCGGACGTGGACGCTTGCGCGGGTGCGGATCGCCGGCCAGGTATCTGGCGTGCCGATGAGATCGGCGAGCGCGTCGGCGCAGGCTGTCACATCGTCGGGCGCGAACAGGATTCCGGTCCGGCCATCGGCGATCAGTTCGCGGTGGCCGCCGACATCGCTGGCGGCGACGAGCGTGCCCTGCGCCATCGCCTCGAGCGGCTTCAGGGGGGTGACCAGTTCGGTCAGGCGGCTGGCCTTGCGCGGATAGGCGAGCACGTCGACCAGCGAATAGTACCGCTCGACCTCGCCATGCGGCACGCGGCCGGTAAAGTGGATCGCGGTGGCGGCAGGCGAAGCGGCGGCGCGGGCGCGCAGGCGTGCGTCCATCGGCCCGCCGCCGACGAGCAGCAGGCGGGTGCCGGGATGCGCGGCGCGCAGCGGCGGCATGGCGTCGATCAGCAGGTCGAGGCCCTCGTAATCGTAGAAGCTGCCGATGAAGCCGATTACCGGATCGTCGGCCGCGAACCCGAGTTCGTCCGCCAGTGCCGCGTCGCGCGGCGGCGGATCGCCGAACAGGGCGAGGTCCACGCCGTTGGGCGAGAGGCCGATCTTGCCGGCGCAATGCCCGCGCGCAATCAGGTCGTCGCGCAGTCCGTGGCAGATCGTGAACACCGCGTCGGCGCCCTCGACCACCCGGTCTTCGAGCGCGCGGGTGAGCTTGTATTTCACCGATCCGGCGCGGCCGGTGCCGTTGCCGACGGCGGCGTCTTCCCAGAACGCGCGGATTTCGTAGACCACCGGGATGCCGAGCATCTTGCCCGCGCGAACCGCTGCCTGACCGCAAAGGGCCGGCGAATGCGCGTGGAGCACGTCCGGCCGCCAGTCGCGGGCCAGCGCCACGATCGCGTCGGCGAGTCGCCCGATCTCGCGCCATTCGCGCATGCCGGCCGGGCCGGTCGCCTCGCCAGCGGTGCGGTGGAACAGGAGGCCATCGGCGACCTCGGCCACCGGACCGGGGGATTCGCCGCCTGGCGCATGGCGCAAGCCGGTGATTCCGCGCACTTCGATCCCGCTGGCGGACTGCGCTGCCATGATCGCCCGCGTGCGGAACGTATAGCCGCTGTGGAGCGGCAGCGAATGGTCGAGGACGTGAAGCACCCGGGTCATGTCTGCACTTGTCGCACGACAGGCTTAACGGCGCGTCAACCGCGAGGCTGTAGGCGCGGAGGGCTTCGATGATCGACTTATTCGCCCTCGCGCTGTCGCACGGCCTGCTGCTGCTCATGGTGTTGCGGTTGATGAGCCGCGACGATCTCGACCGCGATCCGCCACCCGATGGCGGGGCGGAGCCGCCGCGATGATCGATCTTGCGCTCCTCGGCTTCATCGTCGCGCTGCTGCTGCTCGGTATCCGGCGTCCGTTCGTGTGGGTGCTCGCCTACATCTATATCGACACGCTGGCCCCGCAGGACATCGGCTGGCGATTCGTCTCGGCGATCCCGGTGTCGCTGATCGCGTTCTGCGCGGCGTTCGGCGGCTGGCTGCTCGCCGATTCCAAGCAGGGCGCGCGATTCGGCTTTCGCCAGTGGCTGCTGCTCGGATTGCTCGCCTGGTGCGCGGTGACCACCGCCAACGCCGATTTTCCGATCGCGGCGGCACACAAATGGGATTGGGTGTGGAAGGCGCTCGTCTTCGCGATATTCGTACCGCTGACGCTGACGACGCGCCTGCGGATCGAGGCCGCGATCCTGACCATGGTGCTGACCGCGGGCGCGATCGTGATCGACGGCGGCATCAAGACCGCCACCGGCGGAGGCGGCTACGGCGTGCTGTACCTGTTCGTCCAGAACAACACCGGGATGTACGAAAGCTCGACCATCGCCACGGTCGCCATCGCGATCATCCCGCTAATCCTGTGGGCGATGAAGCACGGGACGGTGTTTCCGCCCGACTGGCGGGTGAAATGGTTCGGCTATGCGCTGATCCTGGCCTGCCTGCTGATCCCGATCGGGACCGAGGCGCGCACCGGCCTGCTGTGCATCGCGGTCCTCGCCGTCCTCATGCTGCGCGACGTCAAACGGCGATTCGTCTACATCGGCGCGGCGGCCGCGCTTGGCCTCGTCGCATTGCCGTTCCTGCCGCAGAGCTGGTTCGCGCGCATGTCGACGCTCGAGAACACCGACGCCGATACCTCTGCCTCGACCCGCGTGGCGGTGTGGGAATGGACGATCGACTACGCGAACAATCACCCGATGGGCGGCGGATTCGATGCCTATCGCGGCAACAAGTTCACCTACAAGGTCCCGGTCCGCACCGTGCATAGCGGCACCAACGTGTCGGTGCGGTACGAGGACCATACCGACCAGGCGCGCGCTTACCACTCGGCGGTGTTCGAGATGCTGGGTGAGCAGGGCTGGCCCGGACTCGCCCTGTGGCTGTGGATCCACCTTCTCGGCCTGTGGCAGATGGAGCGCATCCGCCGCCGGTGGAGAGACCGGACCAGCGCGGACCAGCAATGGCAGGCACCCCTCGCGGTCGCGCTGCAGTTCGCGCAGGCGATCTACCTCGTCGGCTCGCTGTTCCAGGGAATCGCCTACCAGCCATTCGTGCTCACCCTGATCGGCGTCCAGTGCGCGCTGTGGACCTGGTGCCGACTGGCCAATTCGCCGCGCCGCGCCCGGCCGCGCCGAACCGGACGGGCTTCTCCGGGCAACGATGCCGTAGCGGCAGGGGTTGCGCCGTTGCGCTGAGCCCTCACATGCGCCATGACACGGGCTGCTTTACGTTAGCGGCAAGTCGCAAAGGAGAGGCGCATGACCCCGCAGGAAATCCAGGCCAAGGTCGGCCAGACCGTCGGCACCAGCGAGTGGGTCGAGGTGAGCCAGGAGCGGATCAACCAGTTCGCCGATGCCACCGGCGACCACCAGTTCATCCACATCAACGAGGAAGCCGCGAAGATGACGCCGTTCGGCGGCACGATCGCGCACGGGTTCCTCACGCTCTCGCTGATCCCGATGTTGCGCGCCGAATCCGACTGCCCGCGCCCGGACGGGGTGAAGATGGGCGTCAACTACGGCGGCAACAAAGTGCGCTTCCTTGCCCCCGTTCGCTCGGGCAAGCGGGTGCGCGGCCACTTCAAGCTGCTCGAACTCGTCGAAAAGCGCCCCGGCCAGTGGCAGGAGACCATGGAGACCACCATCGAGATCGAGGGTGAGGACAAACCCGCGCTGATCGCCGAGTGGATGAGCCAGTTCTTCGTCTGATCCGGCTTCTCCCCGCGACCGGACCCCAACTGCATTAATTAGGAATTGCCCATGCGTGACGCCGTCATCGTTTCCACCGCCCGCACCCCGCTGACCAAGGCCGGGCGCGGCGCATTCAACAACACCACCGGCGCAACGCTTGGCGCCTTCTCGATCAAGGCTGCGGTCGAGCGCGCCGGCATCGAAGGCGGCGAAGTCGACGACGTGCTGATGGGCTGCGCCGTCCAGCAGGGTTCGACCGGCGGCAACGTCGCGCGCCTTGCCGCGTTGCGCGCCGGCCTGCCGGTGTCCGTGCCCGGGATGACGATCGACCGCCAGTGCTCGAGCGGCCTGATGAGCATCGCCACCGCCGCCAAGCAGGTCGTCATCGACCGGATGGACATCTGCGTCGCGGGCGGGCTCGAATCGATCTCCAAGGTCGTCGGCAGCGGCAAGATGTTCATCGAACCCGACCGCCAGCTGCTCGAGATGCACCCGGACATCTACATGCCGATGATCGGCACTGCGGAAGTCGTCGCCAAGCGTTACGGCATCAGCCGCGAAGCGCAGGACGAATACTCGCTTCAGTCGCAGCAGCGCACCGCCGCCGGCCAGGCATCGGGCAAGTTCGACGACGAGATCGTCGAGTGCGCCACGACGATGGCGGTGGTCGACAAGGAGACCAAGGAAGTCTCTTACAAGGACGTCACCGCCAAGATGGACGATTGCAACCGTCCCGACACCACGCTCGAAGGGCTCGCCAGCCTGAAGCCGGTGATGGGCGAGGGCGGCGTGATTACTGCCGGCAACGCCAGCCAGCTGTCGGACGGTTCCTCGTCCTGCGTCGTCATGGAGGCTGGTGTCGCCGCCAAGCGCGGCCTCACCCCGATGGGTCGTTACGTCGGCATGGCGGTGGCGGGCACCGAGCCTGACGAGATGGGCATCGGCCCGGTCTTCGCGATCCCCAAGCTGCTCAAGGCGTTCGACCTCAAGATCGACGACATCGGTCTGTGGGAGTTGAACGAGGCGTTCGCGGTCCAGGTGCTCTACTGCCGCGACAAGCTCGGCATCGACAACGACAAGCTCAACGTCAACGGCGGCTCGATCTCGATCGGTCACCCCTTCGGCATGACCGGCGCGCGGTGCGTCGGCCACGCACTGATCGAGGGCAAGCGCCGGGGCGTGAAGTACGCCGTCGTTACGATGTGCATCGGCGGCGGCCAGGGCGCAGCAGGGCTGTTCGAGATTCTCTGATCCCGTTGTAATCGCCCGAATACGCGCGCATCTTCTCCTGCGGAGGAGATGCGCGCATGGGTATGGTCGAAATCCTTGGCATCGCCGGAAGCGTCAGCCTGCTCGCGGGCTGGCGGCTCTACCTGACGATTTTCGCGACCGGGCTAGCCATGCGCCTCGGCGCGCTGCCGTTGCCCGATCACCTTCACGCGCTCGATGCGCTCGCCAACCCGTGGGTCATGGGCGTCGCGGCGGTCGCTGCGCTGGCCGAGTTCTTCGCCGACAAGGTGGCCTGGCTCGATAGCGCGTGGGACGCGGTGCACACGTTCATCCGGCCCGTCGGCGGCGCGTTGCTGGCACTGGCGGTGGTCGATCCGGGCGACCCCGCGATGCAGGCGGTGGCCTTCATTATTGGCGGCGGGGCCGCGCTCGCCGCGCATGGCGGCAAGGCAGGCGCCCGGGCAATCGTCAACACCAGCCCGGAACCGTTCAGCAATATCGCCGTCTCGACGGCCGAGGACGTCGCGAGCGCGGGCCTGCTGTGGGCCGCGTTCGAATATCCCTATGCCGCGGCGGGGATAGCGGCGGTGCTGCTGGCGCTTACCGCGTGGCTCCTGCTGCTCGCGCGTAGCGCGCTGCGAAGGCTCTTCGGTCGTCGTCCGGGGCGGCCCGAAGCCAGGCCGCCCGGTTAGGCGGCCCGGCTAGGGTGCGCGTCCTGCCCCGGCTTGAGGACGATTTTGGTGTAGGTGTCCTGCTCGTCGTGGAACTTCTTGTAGCCTTCGGGGCCTTCCTCGAGCGCCATGCGGTGGCTGATGAGGAAAGTTGAATCGATCTTGCCTTCGGCGATCGCGGTGTAGAGCGGTCGCAGGTACCGCTGGACGTGAGTCTGCCCGGTCTTGAGCGTCAGGCCTTTTTCCATGAACGCGCCAAGCGGAAACTTGTCGACGAACCCGCCGTAGACGCCGGGCATCGATACCCGCCCGCCGCGCCGCGCGGCCATGATCACCTGGCGGATGACGTGCGCGCGGTCGGTGCCGAGGAAGGTCGAGACCTTGATCTGGTCGATGATGTTGTCGGCAAAGGCGCCGTGCGCCTCGAGCCCGACGCAGTCGATGCAGGCGTCGGGACCGATGCCGCCGGTCATGTCCTGCAGCGCTTCGTAGACCTTGCTCCGCTCGAAATTGACCGTTTCGGCGCCGAAACCCTTGGCCAGTTCGAGCCGATGCGGGAAATGGTCGATCGCGATGACCCGCGCGGCGCCCATCAGGAACGCCGACTGGACCGCGAACAGCCCGACCGGGCCGCAGCCCCAGACCGCGACGGTGTCACCCGGCTCGATGTCGCAGTTTTCCGCCGCCATCCAGCCGGTCGGCAGGATATCGGTGAGGAACAGGACCTTGTCGTCCTCGATGCTGTCGTCGGGGATCACCAGCGGGCCGACGTCGGAGAACGGCACGCGCACGTATTCGGCCTGTCCGCCCGAATATCCGCCGGTCATGTGCGAATAGCCGAACACCGCGCTCATCGGCTGGCCGAGCGCTTCACGCCCGATATCCTGCTTGTCCGCCGGGTTGCCGTTCTCGCACGCCGAGTACTGGCTCTTTTCGCAGTGGTAGCAGCGCCCGCACGAGATCGTGAAGGGCACCACGACCCGCTGGCCCTTTTTCAGCGTACTTGCCGACCCGGTTTCGACCACTTCGCCCATGAACTCGTGGCCGAGGATGTCGCCCGGCTTCATCGCCGGGACGTAGCCGTCGTAAAGGTGCAGGTCCGAACCGCAGATCGCGGTGGAGGTGACGCGCAGGATCGCGTCGCGCGGGTTGAGGATTTCGGGATCGTCGACCGTATCGCAGCGGACGTCGTGCTTGCCGTGCCATGCCAGCGCCTTCATGCCGCCGTCTCCTCGAGCTTTCCGGTGGCCGCCTGGTGCTCGTCGCGCTCGGCGCGCTGGCGCGCGTTGCGCGCCGAGGTGGCGATCTCGCCCGTTTCCATCAACTGCTTGAACCGGTGGAGGTCGCGCCGGGTCTGGATGCGCGGCTCGCGCTGGAACAGCTTGGCGACTACCTGGCCGATCGTCCCGCCCGGGGGGTCGTAAGCGATCGTCGCGCGCACGACCGTGCCGCGTTCGCCCGCCTCCTCGAAGCGGATCCGGCCCGAGTTGTCGATTTCGGCACCCTCGGCCGACTGCCAGCTCAGTTCGCGGCCCGGAAGGTCGTTGGTCACGACCGCCTCCCAGCTCACCTCGCGGTCCGCCGGCGCCTTGACCGTCCAGCGCGACCGACGGTCGTCGATACGCTCGATCGCGACGACGTTTTCCATCACGCCGACGAGGTTTTCGGGATTGCGCCAGAAGTCGTAGAGTTCGTCCGGCGAGCGGCGGATGGTGACGGTTTCCTCGAGCAGCGCGCGATCGGGGTCGGCGACTTTCGAGTGCGCGATCGGTGCGTCGTCGGCGGGGGGTGAATGGTCGGTCACGGGCGATCCTCGGTTGCTTCCTGCAACCAAGCCAATGACTTGCTCCGACAATGGGTTCCCCGGCTATACTAGGTTAAGCGGCGGCCCTCAGCCTTTTGGCGCCATGCCGATCCATGAATGCCTCGACCTCCGGGGCGATTTTGTCGCGCCAGCGGCTGCCGTTGAAGATGCCGTAGTGCCCGGCGCCCTCGGCCAGCAGGTATTGCTTCTTCGACTTGGTGAGGCCGGTGGCGAGGTCGAGCGCGGCCCTGGTCTGGCCGATACCCGAGATGTCGTCACGCTCACCTTCGATGGCGAGAATCGCCGTGTCGCGGATCGCTCCGAGATCGACCGTTTCGCCGCGGTGGACGAACGTGCCGTTCGGGAGCGAATGCTTCTGGAACACCTCTTCCACCGTCTGGAGGTAGAATTCGGCGGTCATGTCGCAGACCGAGCGGTATTCGTCGTAGAACGCCTTGGTCGCATCGGCGCTCGCCTCGTCGCCGACGGTCAGATGCTTGTACATCTCGTAATGGCTGATCATGTGGTTGCCCAGGTTCATGCTCATGAATCCGGCAAGCTGGAGGAAGCCCGGATAGACTCGCCGGCCGCCGCCCGGATACTGCATCGGGACCGTCGCGATCACGTTGTGGCGAAACCACTCGATCGGCCGCTCCATCGCCATGTCGTTGACCGAAGTGGGCGAGCAGCGGGTGTCGATCGGACCGCCCATCATCGTGAGCGTGGCGGGTCGCGCGGGATGTCTGGCGGCATTCATCACGGCGGTCGCGGCGAGTGCCGGTACCGAGGGTTGGCACACCGCGATGACATGCGTGCCCTCGCCGATGAATTCGAGGAAATCGATCAGGTAATCGACGTAATCGTCGAGGTCGAAACGGCCTTCGCGTGTCGGGACCATGCGGGCATCGGCCCAGTCGGTGATGTACACTTCCGACAATTCGACCATCCGTTCGACCGTTCCGCGCAGCAGCGTCGCGAAGTGCCCGCTCATCGGCGCGACAATCAACACTTTGGGCGCATCGTCGGCCAGGCCGTCGTGCGTGAACCGGCGCAGGTCGCCGAACGGGCGGTTGCGCACGATCGCCTCGGTCACCGCGCGCGACTTGCCGCCTACTTGCACCGTATCGAGATTGAATACCGGCTTGCCGCGCGGCTGCGTGGCATGGGCGAACACCTCAAGCGCGCTCGACGCGACCGGACCCATGCCGAGATAACCCATTGGATAGCGCGGGTTCGACATCAGCTCGGCCCCGATCGAGGCCCATGCGCTCACGCCGGTCAACCAGGCGCGCTGCAACTCGTAGGCGTGATAAAGCAAACCGAAGTCCCCTGCTGAAACGCCTCTGCGGGCGTGTGCTGCGGCGCAACCTGCCCGCATTCGTTTCATTGTGCAACGCACAACGGGTCATTTAAGGTCCCCGCCGCGGCAAGCGATGTGGATTTCCCCCGCGCCTCCCTCTATGTCCCGCCGCGATGGACGCGAGCACGACTACCGAGATTGCCCCGGGCGACGAGGCGACAACGCCTGTGGTGGCCGAGGCTGCGCCCAAGGCGCGCAGTATCCGCCCTCTGGTGATGATCTGGCGACAGGCGCTCCAGTACCCGGGGCGGGTAGCCCTCGCGCTGATTGCGCTTGCGATTACGGCATCGGCGACGCTGGCGATCCCGGCCTATTTCAAGCTGATCATCGACAAGGGCTTTTCCAGCGGCGGCGACGTCGCCGAGATCGAGCGCGCTTTCCGGCTGATGATGACTGTCGTCGTCGTTCTGGCTCTGGGCACCGCGATGCGGTTTTACTTCGTCAGCTGGCTCGGCGAGCGGGTTGTCGCCGACATTCGCGAAAAGGTGCAGGACAACCTGCTGCGGCTCGCCCCCGGGTTCTACGAAGAGAACAGCCCCAAGGAAATCTCCAGCCGGATGACCAGCGATACGACGTTGATCGAGCAGGTGGTCGGGACCACCGTTTCGGTTGCGCTGCGCAACCTGTTGATGGCGATCGGCGGCACCGTCTACCTGTTCTGGCTCGTCCCGCAGTTGACGATCTGGATGATCATGGTGATCCCGGCGGTGGTGATCCCGATCACGATTTTCGGACGCCGGCTGCGCAACGTCTCGCGCACCAGCCAGGACCGGGTGGCCGACATCGGGGCCATGACGACCGAAGTGCTGGGGGCGATGAAGATCGTCCAGGCGTTCAACCAGGAAGCGCGCGAGCGGTCCCGGTTCCGCGAGGCGGTCGAACAGACGTTCGCCACCGCCCGGCGGCGGATCCTCATCCGGGCCAGCATGACCGCGCTGATTATCCTGATCGTGTTCGGTGCGATCGTGCTGCTCATGTGGCGCGGCGCGATGGGCGTGGCGAGCGGGGAGATTTCCGGCGGCACGATCGCCGCGCTGGTCATTACCGCGGGCCTCGTCGCCGGATCGTTCGGCGCGCTGACCGAGGTGTATGGCGACCTGCTGCGCGGTGCGGGCGCGGCAAGCCGGTTGGCCGAGCTGCTGCATGAAGAGCCCGCGATTGCCCCCCCCGCGCGGCCCGAGGCGCTGCCCCGGCCGGCGCGCGGATCGCTGTCCTTCCGCAACGTCAGCTTCCGCTATCCGACCCGGCTCGAAAGCCCGGCGCTGCGGGACTTCACGCTCGAGGTCCAGCCGGGCGAAACCGTGGCCATCGTGGGTCCATCGGGCGCGGGCAAGTCGACGATCTTCCAGTTGGCCGAGCGGTTTTATGACCCGCAGGCGGGGACGGTTCGCCTGGACGGCGTGCCGCTGACCAGCGCCGATCCCGCCGAAATCCGCCGGCGCATCGCCTTCGTACCGCAGGAAGGGGTGCTGTTCAGCGCCAACGCGCGCGACAACCTGCGCTACGGGAACTGGGACGCCAGCGACGAGGCGATCTGGGAAGCCGCCCGCGCCGCCAATGCCGAGGCATTCCTGCGCGCCCTGCCGAACGGACTCGACACGTTCCTGGGCGAAAACGGCACCCAGCTCTCGGGCGGGCAGCGCCAGCGCGTGGCGATCGCCCGTGCACTGTTGCGCGATTCGCCCATCCTGTTGCTCGACGAGGCGACCAGCGCGCTCGACGCGGAAAGCGAGCGGCTGGTGCAGGACGCGCTCGACCGGCTGATGGCCGATCGCACCACGATCGTCATCGCGCACCGCCTCGCAACCGTGCGCGCCGCCGACCGGATCGTGGTGATGGACGAAGGCCGTATCGTCGAGCAGGGCAGCCATGGCGTGTTGGCGGCCGGTGGTGGGCTGTATTCGCGGCTCGCCGAGCTGCAATTCGGCACGACCGAGGCAGCCTGACGGGCCCGTTCATCGCGGCCTAACGCGATGCAATCTATCGGTGTGTAACGCACTCCGACGAACGACATTGACGCCAAGCGCCCCAACCGCTTGCTGAGCGCGCAGACGGGCCGGTCGCGCCCGCGGGGACATTCAAGGGATTTACATGATCGACAGGATTTTCGCCGCCGGCGTCAGCGCCATCGCGCTTGCCATCGCCACACCCGCTTTTGCCCAGGACGCCGCACCGGCAACCGCGGCCGAGGCACCCATGCCGACGATGAGCTTCGGCCAATGGGGCTTCGACCCTTCGGACCTCGACCGGTCGGTCGAGCCGGGCGACGACTTTTTCGCCTACGCCAACGGCAAGTGGATCGCTGCGAACCCGCTGCCGCCTGAATTCAGCCGGTTCGGTTCGTTCAATCTGCTGAACGAAAAGTCGACCAGCGACGTGAAGGCACTGATCGACGGCCTGGTGGCCCGCGATCCGGCGAGCCTGACCGCCGACGAGCGGCGCATCGTCGATGCCTACAACGCCTATCTCGACACCGACGCGATCGACGCTGCGGGTCTCGCGCCGGTGCAGCCCTATCTCGCCACGATCAAGGGCGCCGAGACGCTTGGCGCCCTTGCCGCGCTGTGGGGCAAGGTGGGCTATCCTTCGCCGGTCGGCGGTTATGTGAGCGTCGATCAGAAAGAACCCGATCGGTACTCGGTCTATTTCGGCTCGGGCGGGCTCGGCCTGCCGGACCGCGACTATTACCTCGACGAGACCGACAAGGGAAAAGCGATCCAGGCTAGCTATCGCGATTACCTGGCGTTTCTGCTGGGCGAGGGCGGCTATGCGGACGCGGCCGGCACGGCGCAGGCTGTGTACGATTTCGAAGACCAGATCGCGCGCAAGGTCACCTGGGATCGCGCCACTCGCCGCAACCGTGACCTCACCTACAACCGCCTGACCCCCGAGGAGATGGGCCGGCTATCGGAGGGCTTTCCGATGGCGGCGCTGCTTGCTTCGGCAAAGCTGGCCGATACCGATCGGTACATCCTGTCCGACATGCCGCCCTCGCCGGAACGGGCCAGCGAGCTCGGGCTCGACGAAGCGACGCTCGCCAAGATCGGTGGCGGTACGCCGGCGATGCTGGCCCTGCTGCAGTCCACCCCGGTCGCGACACTGCAGGCGTGGATGGTCAAGAACCTGCTCAATTCGAACGCGGCGGTCCTGCCGAGCGCGATCGACGATGCGAACTTCGCGTTCTACGGCAAGACCTTGACGGGAACGCCGGAGCAACGCCCGCGCTGGAAGCGCGCCACGGCCGAAACCGAGCGCCTGATGGGCGAGCTTGTCGGCGCGGCCTACGTGAAGCGGTACTTCCCCGCCGAGAACAAGGTCGCCATGGTCGATCTCGTCGCCAACCTGAGGAAGGCTCTCGCGCTCAGCATCGGCGAAAACGACTGGATGAGCGAGGCAACCAAGAAATGAAGCCATCGCCAAGCTCGACGCGTTCGATCCGAAGATCGGCTATCGCGACGAACTCGAAACCTATCCGGGGCTTGCTATCGCTAACGGCCAGCCCTTTGCCAACCGCATGGCGGCGGGCGAGTGGGCGAACGCCGACATGCTTTCGAAACTCGGCGGCCCGATCGATCGCACCGAATGGGGCATGCTGCCGCAGACGGTGAACGCCTATTACAACGCGACCAAGAACGAGATCGTGTTCCCGGCTGGCATCCTCCAGCAGCCGTTTTTCGGGCTGACTGCCGACCCGGCGGTGAACTATGGCGGGATCGGCGGAGTCATCGGCCACGAGATGGGCCATGGCTTCGACGACCAGGGCTCCAAGAGCGACGGGACCGGGATGCTGCGCAACTGGTGGACCGACGCCGACCGTGAAGCGTTCGACAAGCTCGGCAACGCGCTGGTCGCGCAGTACGATGCCTTCTGCCCGCTCGACGACGGCGAAACCTGCGTCAACGGCCGGTTTACGCTGGGCGAGAACATCGGCGACCTCGGCGGGCTCAGCCTGGCCTACCGGGCGTACAAGCTTCACCTGGGCGGCAAGCCGGACAAGGTGATCGACGGCCTGACGGGCGACCAGCGGTTTTTCCTTGCCTGGGCGCAGGTCTGGCGCTCGTCGCAGCGCGAGGACAACGCACGGCAGCGCTTGCGGACCGACCCCCACAGCCCCGAGGAGTACCGGGTCAACGGCGTCGTGAGAAATCTCGACGAGTGGTACGCGGCGTTCGGCGTCACCGCCGACGACGCGCTCTATCTGCCGCCGGAACAGCGCATCCGTATCTGGTAATCGCAGCGCCGGGGAGCAGGTCGGCTTGACTTGCACCCCGGCCTCGTCTTGAGGCCGCCGCCATGGGTCTCACTCTTACCGCCATCCTCCTCGGTATCGTCGAGGGTCTCACCGAGTTCATCCCGGTGTCCTCGACCGGACACCTGATCCTCGCGTCCGAACTGTTCGGTTACGATGCGGCGGAGTGGGAAACGTTCAACGTCGTCATCCAGCTGGGCGCGATCCTGGCGGTCGTGGTCCAGTACTGGCCGACGTTCTGGGACGAGGGAATGAAGCTGCTCCGGCTCGAGGCCGAGGGCGTGCGGTTCCTGCGCAATATCCTGCTCGGTTTTTTGCCCTCGGCGATGCTCGGATTCGCGCTTAGGGGCTATATCTACGACCTGCTCGAAAGCCCGACCGTCGTCGCCTGGGCGCTGATCGCGGGTGGCATCGGCATCCTCGCTGTCGAGAAGCTGGCCGAACCGGGTGAGGAGCGCAAAGTCGCCGACCTGCCGTTGCGCCAGGCGCTCGGGGTGGGCCTTGCCCAGTGCCTCGCGCTCGTTCCCGGCGTCAGCCGTTCGGGGGCGACGATCATGGGCGCGCTCGCGCTCGGCGTCGGGCGCAAGACGGCCGCTGAATTCTCGTTCTTTCTCGCGATCCCGACGATGCTCGGGGCGACCGTCCTCAGCCTTGCCGACAAGGGCGACCAGCTCGCGGTCGCAGGGGGCGTCGGGTGGACCGAGGTCGCTATCGGTTTCGTGGTCAGTTTCGCGGTCGCGCTCGGGGTGATCCGCGCCTTCGTCGCCTATGTCTCGCGGCACGGATTCGCGCCTTTCGCCTGGTATCGCATCGTCGTGGGCGTGGTTGCGATCGCCTGGCTCACACTGCGCTGAGCGGCCTCGTTTCGTCGCAAAGCGGCGGAACAATCACCCGTCTCGGGCTTTTCCCGGGTAAGTGACTCGAATTTTGTGAGTTTTGTGTGGGTTTTATAGTTCTCATTGCATTGGGCGGCGTGCTTGCATGGCTGGCCTCTATCCTGACACGCGACGACGACGCGCGGTCGATCGCGCTCAACGTAATCGTGGCCGAACTGGGCGCTCTCGTTTTCGCTGGTCTGATGAGCGGCGAATCGCTGTTTCTGGGGATTTCCGCCAGTGCACTTTTGGCGGGAATTGGCGGCGCGGTTGCGCTGCTCGCTGGGTTGGCCGTCATGCGTATGCGTCTGGCGCGCTGATCACATCACATTTTCGACTTACCACGGGGGGATGCACTTGTTATGCAGGCCCCCCATCCAAAAAGGGGAAGACTGAAATGAAGAAGCTTATTGCTCTGTCGTCGGCATTGGCCCTCGGCCTGACCGTTGCTGCTTGCGACGGCCCGAAAGAGAACGCCATGGAAGACGCCGGTGAGCAGAATGCCGAAGCGGTAAACGCCTCGGCCGAAGCCGCTGAAGACGCCGGCCAGATCACCGACGACCAGGCCGACGCCATGACCGATCAGGCCGAAGACAAGGCCGACGCGATGGAAGAGACCGGCGAGGCTGCCGACAACGCCACCGGCAACTAAGTCCAGTCTACACGAATACGAAACGGCCCCGGAGACATCCGGGGCCGTTTTGCGTTTGTCCACCAGCGTATTTACCGGACGGGCGATGTCCTCACACGGGGGCCGCGCCACTTCCGCGCCCGCCGCGCAGCAGGTATTCCTGCGTGCCGCGATTGATCACGTTGTCGAGGTCGATCACCGCGCTGTTCGCGTAGGTAAAGCTTGGCGACAGCGAGCGGTACAAACGGTCGAAATCGCGCTCTACCGTCTGGCGGTAGAGGTCTTCGAAGCTCTCGATGACGAAGTAGGTCGGCTGCAGATCGTCGATCACGTAATCGGTCCGCATCACCCGGTCGACGTTGAGCATGATCCGGTTGGGGCTCTGCGCCTCGGTCGCATAAACTACCTCGGTGGGGCCCGAGAGGATCCCCGCGCCATAGGCCTTGATACCGCCAGCCTCTTCGATCAGGCCGAACTCGACTGTGTACCAGTAGAGCGCGCCCAGCGCCTTCAACCGGTTGTAGCGCATCGCTTTCCACCCGGCGCGGCCGTATTCCTGCATGTAGTCGGCATAGACCGGGTCGGTCAGCATCGGCACATGACCGAACACGTCGTGGAATACGTCGGGCTCCTGGATGTAGTCGAAGGTCTCCCGCGTGCGGATGAAGTTTCCTGCCGGGAAGCGACGGTTGGCCAGGTGCCAGAAGAACACGTGGTCTGGGATCAGCATCGGCACCGGCACCACCGACCAACCGGTCAGCGCCGACAGGTCTTCGCTGAGCTTGCCGAATTCGGGCACCCCGCCGCGGTTGAGATTGAGCTTCTGCAATCCCGCCAAAAACGCGCTTGCCGCCCGGCCTGGCAGAACGTCCATCTGGCGCGCGAACAGGTCGTTCCATATCGCATCGTCAGCCGACGAATAGTCGGACTGTCTCGGCTCGAGCCAATCGTCTCCGACGTGCGACGGCTTTTTGAGCGGCGCTGTGAACACGTCGGCCGGAAGATCCGGCAAGGTCGAAAAATCGTCGTGGGGCTGAGCGAGTGTTGCCATGGTTGCAACCGTAACTTCTAGCACCGGTCGAAGGTGCCCGCAAATGCGCTTCAGGCCACGCGCTCGAACATCGCGGCGATACCCTGGCCGCCGCCGATGCACATCGTTTCGAGGCCGTAGCGCACTTCGCGCCGCGCCATCTCGTGCGCCATGTCGGCGAGGATCCGCCCGCCGGTTGCGCCGATCGGATGGCCGAGGCTGATACCCGAGCCGTTTACGTTGAGAATATCGCGGCGCGAATCGTCGTCGGACCAGCCCCACCCCTTGAGCACCGCGAGCACCTGCGGTGCGAATGCTTCGTTGAGCTCGACCAGGCCGATGTCGTCCCAGCCCATTCCGCTGCGCGCAAACAGCCGTTCGACTGCGGGTACCGGGCCGATGCCCATGCGGCTCGGATCGCAGCCCGCCGCGGCATAACCGGTGAACCACAGCATGGGTTCGAGCCCGAGCTCCTCCAGCTTGTCCTCAGCTACCACCAGGCAGGCGGCGGCCGCGTCGTTTTGCTGGCTGGCATTGCCTGCGGTGACGACGCCCTTTTCGAGGGGACGCAACTTGCCGAGGCTGTCCATGCTCGCGTCCGCGCGGAAGCCCTCGTCACGGTCGAACACAAGGGGGTCACCCTTGCGCTGCGGCACCTCGACCGGGACGAGCTGCGCAGCGAACTTGCCCGCGTCCCACGCGTCGGCGGCGCGCTGGTGGCTGCGGACAGCAAAGCCGTCGGCCTCCTCGCGCGTGATGCCATAGTCCCTGGCGAGATTTTCCGCCGTCTCGATCATGCCGGTGATCACGCCAAAGCGTTCGACCGGCTGGCTCATCAGCCGGCCGCGGGTGAGCCGATCCCACAGCTCGACGTTGCCCGCTTTCACCCCGCCGCGCAGCGCCGTGGTGTAGTGCTCGACGTTGGACATCGACTCGCATCCCCCGGCCACGACGACGTCCGCGTGGCCGCTCTCGATCATCATCGCCGCGTTGACCACGGCCTGCAGCCCCGACCCGCAGCGCCGGTCGAGCTGGTAGCCCGGCACTTCGATCGGCAGGCCCGCGGCCAACCACGACCAGTGCCCGATCGCGGGGGCCTCGGCGTTGCCGTAGCCCTGGCTGAACACGACGTCGTCCACCCGCGTCGGGTCGATCCCGCTGCGCTCGATAAGCGCCTTGAGGATCACTGCCCCCAATTCACCGGCATTCAGCGGTGCGAGCGTGCCGAGGAACTTGCCCACCGGCGTGCGCAGGGGGTTGACGATGGCGGCTCTACGCTTGGTCATGATTTGGTCCCCAGGTTGTCCTTGTCGCTCGGCGAAACGATGCCGCGATCGATCAGGGCGCCGATCGCGCCCGACGACAGGCCGAGCCGCTCGCCGAGCACTTCCTCACTGTGCTGGCCCAGATAAGGCGCGGGAGCGGGATCGGCGGGCGCCTGTCCCCCCAGGTGGGCCATCGAGCGCGGCGCGGGATAGTCGAACCCGCTGGGATTGGCGGGCGAAGGCCCGAACAGCGGGTTGCCGGACACCAGCACAGGGTCGGTCGCCGCCTCGTGCATGGTGCGGTATCGTTCGAAAGTGGCACCAGCCTGGCCCATCCGCTCGGCAAGGTCAGTATAGTCGCGCGCTCCGGCCGCTTCCTGCACGATCCCAAACAGCGCCTCGCGGTGGACGAAGCGGTTGTGGTCCGATTGGGCGAACCCGACGCCGGTCTCCGCCTCGAGCGCTGCGATCGGCTCTGCAATATCGAGCGCGGAAACCATCGCGGCCCACTGCTTTGCCGTCAGCACCGCGACCATGAAGCGTTTGTGATCGCGGCTGACGAAATCGCGGCCCAGTGCGCCCCAGATCGCGTTGCCAAGGCGCGGGCGGTCGGCACCGCGATAGAGCATTTCGGCCATCGCGCCCGAGTTGGCGACCGTACCGATCATCACATCGCCCAACGGCAGGCGCACCTCGCTACCCGTGCCAGTGGCGGTGCGGTGGTGTATCGCCGCCAGCAGCGCGAAGGCCCCATAAGCGCCGGTGATGAAATCCCACGCGGGCAGTACCTGGTTCACCGGCGGCGCGGTTTCCGCATTCCATTCCTCGGGTCCGGTCATCAGCGGGTATCCGCTCGCGGCGTTGACCGTGAAGTCCATCGCCTGGCGCCCGTCGTGCCAGCCCATCACGCGGACCGAAATCATGTCGGGACGCCCCTCGCTTACCGCTGCGTGGCTGAGGAAGCTCTGTTCGGGCAAGTTGGTGACGAGCTGGCCGGTCTGCCGTGCCAGTTCGACACACAGTTCGCGCCCCTCCGCGCTGCGCAAGTCCAGCGCGACCGACTTCTTGGCGCGATTGAGATTCTCCCACGCAAGGCTGCGCCCCTCGTGCGTGAGCATGTAGCGGTCATAGTCGAGCCCGCCGCCGATCTGGTCGACGCGGATGACCTCGGCCCCCATCTGCGCGCAATAGAGCCCGACGGTGGGCGATGCGACGAAGCTGGAAACCTCGACGATCGAGATATCGCGAAGAAGGTCGTACATCAGGCCTGTGCTGCAAAATCGCGCAGCATATGCTTGGCGATCTGCAACTGGAGGATCTGCGTGGTGCCTTCGTAGATGCGGTAGATTCGTGCATCGCGGAAGAACCGCTCGGCGTCGTATTCGGCAAGATAGCCCGCGCCGCCATAAATCTGCACCACCCGATCGACCACGCGGCCGCACATTTCCGACGCGAAGACCTTGAACGCGGCGGCCTTGCGCAGGATGTTCTCGCCCGCGTCGGCGCGCGCGGTAACGTCGGTCATCATGCATTCGGCGGCGTAGATTTCGGTCTCGCTTTCGGCGAGCATCTGCTGGATCAGCTGGAAATTGGCGATCGGCTCGCCGAACGCCTTGCGCTCGGTCGCGTAGCGCAGCGCCGAATCCAGCGCGCGGCGCGCGTACCCCGTGGAAGCCGCGCCGACCGAGATGCGCCCGTTGTCGAGGCTCTTCATCGCGAAGACGAAGCCCTTGCCGGTCTCGCCGCCGAGCAGCGCGTCGCCGGGCACGTGGACGTCTTCGAGGATAACGTCGGCGATGTGGCTGCCCGACTGGCCCATCTTGTGGTCGGGCGAACCGACGCTGACGCCCGGCGTGTCCATCGGCACGATGAACGCGCTGACGTGCGCATTCTTGGGCAGGTTATCCTTCTCGGTCCGGGCCATGATCAAACCGACCGAGGCGTGCGGAGCGTTGGTGATGTAGCGTTTCGTGCCGTTGAGCACCCAGCCGTTGCCCGATGGATCGGGCCGGGCGGTGGTTGCCATCGCCGCGCTGTCCGAGCCGGAGCCGGGCTCGGTCAGCCCGAAGCAGGCGATCTCTCCGGCAGCGATGCGGGGCCACCATTCGGCCTTCTGAGCATCGGTCCCGCCGTTCTTGATCGCCGAGTTGAACATGCCGACGTTGATCGAGAAGATCGAGCGGAACGCGGGCGCGGCGTAGGCCATGATTCGGACCACGCGTGCGTATTGCGAGGTGCTGAGGCCTGCGCCGCCGTAGTCTTCCGGCACGGTCAGCCCGAACAGGCCCATGTCGCGCATCTCCTGCACGATCGGTTCCGGAATGCGGTCGTTGGCGATGACCTCGCGCTCGGCGGGGATGAGCCGCTCGCGCACGTAGCGTTCGAGCTGGTCGATGAATTGTTCGAACAGCTCGGGGTCCATACCGCTCATTCGTTCTCTCCCTGTGTGCCCCCGTGTGCACTCTCGTCTGCCTTTGCCGATGCGTCGGCACTGGGCAAGGCCTCGGGCGGAAGGCGCCGCTTCTCGAGCATCTCGGCCGCCTCGTCGAGCGCCTTTGCTTCGCCCACGGTCACACCCCCGGGGCCGGGATCAGCGTCGGAGGGCCCACACGCGGTAAGCGCGGCGAGGGGCAGGACAAGCGGAAGCAGGGCGGAAATGCGCATCGGCTAGCCATACCCCACCACGGAAAAAGAAAAAGCGGGCGAATCGCCGCAAAGCGATCCGCCCGCCGTTTCCTGACGGCCCTAGCCGCCGAATTACTGCGGTGTGTCGGTCGCCGCTTCGGCGGCAGCAGCGGCAGCCTGCGCGCGTGCGGCGACGTCGGCAGCATTGTTGCCGGCTTCCACGGCCGTCGCCTGCGCGGCGTCGGTCGGCTCGGCAGCGGCATCTTCGACCGCGTTCGCGCCGCCGTCTGCAGCGGGTTCCTCGGTCACGCCCGCCATCGCCTCGTCGGCGGGCATCTCGACGGTGTCGGCCTCGGCTGCGGTCGATGCGTCGTCGGCACTGCCGCAAGCGGCGATTGCGAAGGTGAGCGGAAGGACGGCGAGGGCAAGCTTCTTCATCGGTATTCTCCTTGAACGGGGCTGGCTCCTCCTACCCTCGCCACAATCGCGCCGCAATCTCCGCTATCCACAATGCCGCCATTTCCTTCCCGGCCGCCGCTATGCCAAGGCGAGCGAATGGCGACGGTCGCAACAGCCCCCAGTATAAGTCCGGCTCGCGCGCATCTGCGCGAAGTGTTCGGGTTCGACGATTTTCGCGGCGTCCAGCCGCAGGTAATCGAGCGGGTCTTGAGCGGACGCTCGACCCTGGCGGTCATGCCGACGGGTGCGGGCAAATCGCTGACCTACCAATTGCCCGCGACGATGATGGACGGCACCTGCGTGGTCGTTAGCCCGCTGATCGCGCTGATGCACGACCAGCTGCGCGCCGCGCGAGCCAACGGCATCGCCGCCGCCGCGCTGACCAGCGCCGATGCCGACTGGCGCGAGACGATGGACGCCTTTCGCAACGGTGCGCTCGACCTGCTCTACGTCGCGCCCGAGCGGGCGAGCCAGACGGTCTTCCGCGACCTGCTGTCGTCCGCGCCCATTGCCCTTTTCGCGATCGACGAGGCACACTGCGTCAGCGAATGGGGCCACGACTTCCGCCCCGACTACCGCCAGCTTCGGCCGCTGATGGATGCGTTCGCGCACGTGCCCCGGCTCGCGCTCACCGCGACGGCGGACGCGCATACCCGGGCCGATATCCTCGCCCAGCTGGGCATTCCCGATGAAGGCCTGATCGTCGCCGGGTTCGATCGGCCGAACATCCGCTACATCATCCGCCACCGCGACAACCCAGTGCGCCAGATCGCCGAGCTGATGCGCGCTGAGGCCGGGCCGGGAATCGTCTACGCGCCGACGCGCGCGAAGGTGGAGCAACTGGCCGACAAGCTGGCCGCGACGACCGGGCGCCCGGTGCTGCCCTATCACGCAGGGCTCGATCCGGCGGTACGCGTGGGAAACCAGGCCGCGTTCGTCGAGAGCGAGGACATGGTCATCGTCGCGACGATCGCCTTCGGCATGGGCATCGACAAGCCCGACGTGCGCTTCGTCGCCCACGCCGGCATCCCCAAGTCGATCGAAGCCTATTACCAGGAGACCGGCCGCGCCGGGCGTGATGGCGATCCGGCGCAGGCGGTCATGCTGTGGGGCGCCGACGATTTCGCACGCGGACGCCAGCGGCTGGCGGAAGTGCCCGAGGACCGCCGCGCCTCCGAACGGACCCGGCTCGATGCGCTCGCGGGTCTCGTGGAGACCGCCGGTTGCCGCCGGGCGGTGCTGCTGCGCCACTTCGGCGAGAATCCGCCCGAGCAATGCGGCAATTGCGACAACTGCCTCGAAGCGCCGGGCGTGATCGACGTGACCGAGCTGGCGCGCAAACTGCTTAGCGCAGCCTATCGCACCGGGCAGAGCTTCGGCTTCGGGCACCTGCAGAAAGTCCTGACCGGGGCGCACGACGATCGCGTGATCCAGCGCGGCCACGACCAACTGACCGTGTTCGGCATCGTCGGTGCAGACGAGGCGCGTATGCTCCAGCCGCTCGTTCGCGCACTGCAGGCGCGCGGCGCGCTGCTGGCGACCGAACATGGCGGCCTGCAGCTGGGCGGCGAGGCCAAGGCGATCCTGAAGGGTGAGCGCGCGGTCGAGATCGTGCTGCCGCCCAAAAGCGATCGCTCGCGCCGCCGCCGCGGAGGCGGGAGCGAGGCGAACCCGGTCGGCGACCCGCTGTTCGAGACATTGCGCGAAACCCGCCGCGACCTTGCAAGGGCCGCCGGCGTGCCGCCCTACGTCGTGTTCCATGACGCGACCCTTCGCGAAATGGCGACGCTGCGCCCGCAAACCCTGTCGCAGCTTGCCGAGGTGCAGGGCGTCGGAGCCAAGAAGCTCGAGGCTTACGGGCAGGCGTTTCTCGATGCGATACGGGCAGCCGATTCCGCTTGACCCCCCTGACCTTCGATATAATGTATGATATCAGCTTTATATCGAAGGAGTGATTCGTCATGTCGGTCGAACTCAAGGGGATGAACCGGAGCCAGGAGCGTCCGGCGGTCGCGTTCAACGGCTATCTGATGCTGCTGGTCCTGCTCGCGGCGATTGTGTTGGGCATCTGGTTCGTTTCGGGCGGGTTGCCGCCTGACGCCGCGACCAAGGCCGCCAAGATCGCTTTCGTCGGGCGGATCGTCGGCTCGTTCGTCATCGCTTTGTTCGTGGCGGTGGGATTCTACATGATCCAGCCCAACCAAGCGACGGTGCTCACCCTGTTCGGCGAGTACAAGGGCACCGACCGGACCGAAGGGCTGCGCTGGGTCTGGCCGTGGATCGCGAAGAAGAAGCTCTCTGCCCGCGCGCACAACGTCCATTCGGACCGGGTCAAGATCAATGATTTTAAGGGCAATCCGATCGACATCGCCTGTAACGTCGTCTGGCGCGTCGCCGATACCGCCCAAGCGAGCTTCGATGTCGACGATTTCAAGGAGTTCGTGAACATCCAGATCGAGGCGGGCCTGCGCACCGTCGGCGCCCGGCACCCCTATGACGATCTCGAGGAAGAGGAAACGACGCTGCGCGGCAGCCCCGACGTGATCAATTCGGAACTACGGACCGAGCTCAACGAGCGGCTGCACGTCGCCGGGATCGTGGTCGACGAGGCGGGCCTGACTCACCTCGCGTACGCTGCCGAGATTGCCGGCGCGATGCTCCGCCGCCAGCAGGCCGAGGCGGTGATCGCCGCGCGCGCCAAGCTGGTGATGGGTGCGGTGACGATGGTCCAGATGGCGCTCGAAAAGCTGAGCGCCGACGATATCGTCGAACTCGATGACGAGCGCCGCGCGGCAATGGTGTCGAACCTGATGGTCGTGCTGTGCGGCGAGCGCGAGGCGCAGCCGGTGGTCAACGCCGGAACCCTGTACCAGTAGGGCGCACCCGTGGCTGCTCCGCAAAAAAAAGCATTCCCGCTCCGTCTCGACCCGGCGGTTTTCGCCTCGGTCGAGCGGCTGGCGGCGGCCGAACTGCGCAGCGCCAATGCCGAGATCGAGATGCTGCTGCGCGAAGCGTTGAAGGCACGTGGCATCGACCCGGGAATCACCACGGCACCTCGACGCGGACGCCCGCCCAAGGAGATCTAGGATGAGACGGATTGTCGCGAATCTGATCGGCGGCGCGCTGGTAGCGGCCAGCCCGGCACTCGCCGCGGGAGAGGACTTGACCGCTCCCGGGCCGGAGGGACCGCTGGCCGGTACCCTCGTCTTGCCCGCCGCAGGATCGCCGATCGTGCTCATCGTGCCGGGCTCAGGCCCCACGGACCGCGACGGTAACAACACCGGGAGGATCACGGCGGGCTCGTATCGCCTGCTGGCCGAGGCATTGGCCGACCGGGGCATCGGGACGCTGCGGATCGACAAGCGCGGCCTGTTCGGCAGCAAGGCGGCGACGGCCGACCCCAATGCGGTTACGCTCGATGCCTATGCCGACGATGTCGCCGCCTGGGTCGATGTGGCGCGCGAGGCGACCGGGGTGCCTTGCGTCTGGCTGCTCGGCCACAGCGAGGGCGGTCTCATCGCGCTCGTCGCCGCCCGACGGGTCGAACAACTGTGCGGTATAATTCTGGTCGCTGCGCCCGGCGAGACGCTTGGCGAGGTGCTGCGCACTCAGCTCCGCGCGAACCCGGCGAATGCGCCGATCCTGCCCCAGGCGCTCGGCGCGATCGAAGCGCTTGAAAAGGGCGAGCGGGTGGACACAAGCGGTTTTCACCCAGCGCTCCGGGGGCTGTTCAACCCCGCGGTGCAGGGCTTCCTGGTCGACATGATGGCGCGCGATCCCGCCGCGCTCGCGGGGCAGGTGACGCTGCCAATGCTGATCGTGCAGGGCGGCAAGGACCTGCATATCCCGCGCGCCAACGGCGATGCGCTTCACGCCGCGCAACCCGCGGCCGAATATCTTGTCATCCCGGCCATGAACCACGTCCTCAAGGACATTGCCGGCGACACCCCGCAGGCCAACATGGCCGCCTATGCCGACCCGGCGCTTCCGGTCGCGCCTGAACTGGTCGACGCGATCACCGGTTTCGTCGCCCGGCCACCCGTCGGCAAGGGGGACAAATAGCGATGTTGGACAAGTTCTTCGAATCGGGGGACTGGTTTGCCCCCAAGCGGATCGGGTACGGCTCCGGGTTGCCGATCGCCTGGCAAGGCTGGGTCCTGCTGGGCGCATACATCGCCGTAGTCGCGAGTCTCTCGCTGCTTCTGCGCCCACCGAGCGAGGTGGGCTACGCACTGTGGGCAATTGGCGTGGCAGCCGCAACATCGGGTTTCCTGCTGATCGTCAGAAAACGCACCCGGGGCGGCTGGCGCTGGCGCTCCGGCGGGAGCGATGACGAGAGTTCTTAGACCGCCGTTAACCATTCTTCCCTAACGCGGGTTTCATGGAATACCTCGGCCATCGCCTGCCCGACCGTCCCTCGCTGACTCTGGTCATCGCACTGGCCTTGCTGGCAATTGCGGCGATTCCGGTGGCCGCGGTACTGGCTCAGGAAGCGCGGGGCGAACCTTTCACCGTGGTGGAAACCGGGCGCGGATTCGCGCGGCTGCAACAGGCGATCGATGCGGTCGGCGACGGACGAGGTACGATCGCGATCGCGCCGGGCACTTACCGCCAATGCGCGGTCCAGCAGGCGGGCGAAATCACCCTCGCTGCCGTCCAGCCGGGCAGCGCCGTGTTCGAGAAGACGACCTGCGAGGGCAAGGCCGCGCTGGTCCTGCGCGGACGGAGCGCGCGGATATCGGGTGTCGTGTTCAGGGACATGCGCGTGCCGGACCGCAATGGTGCCGGCATCCGCCTGGAACAGGGCGATCTCACCGTCGCGCAAAGCTGGTTCGTCGACAGCGAGCAGGGCATCCTCACCGGAAGCGATCCGGCAGGCACGATCGTGATCGACAAGAGCACGTTCTCCGGCCTTGGCAATTGCGAGAATTCGGCCGGTTGTGCGCATTCCATTTACGTGGGCGGTTACGGCTTGCTCCGGGTCACTCGCAGCCGCTTTGAACGGGGTACCGGCGGCCACTACGTCAAGTCGCGCGCGGCCCGGGTCGAGATCGCTGCCTCGAGCTTCGACGATTCGGCCGGACGCGGAACGAACTATATGATCGACCTGCCCGAAGGGGCGAGCGGACGGATCGCCGACAACTGGTTCGTGCAAGGCGCGGACAAGGAAAATTACTCCACCTTCATCGCCGTCGCTGCCGAGCATCATAGCCATTCGGCCGCCGGACTGGCGATCGCCGGCAACGACGCGCGCCTCGCGCCGGGCGTGCGCCGCTCGACCGTGTTCGTCGCAGACTGGTCGGGCGATGCGCTGGCGGTCGGCCCCAACGCACTCGGCACCGGCATCGCGCCGTTCGAACGCCGCTGACCCGGAACCGCTCGCGAACTTCGCTGGTTTCACCGGCAAGGAGCAAGCGAACATGGCAGGCGGATGGACCCGCGACGGAGCGGTTCAGGATCAGATCGACGATACGGTGAAGGATGCCGTTGCCGCGGCGCGCGCGCGCACGCCGCACGGCCCCAGCGCCGAATTTTGCGACGATTGCGGCGAGGCCATTGCGCCGCGACGTCGCGAGGCATTGCCGGGGGTGCGCACATGTGTCGCCTGCCAGGGCGCGCGCGACGGCGCGGTGCGCCACTCGGCGATCAACCGCCGGGGCAGCAAGGACAGCCAGTTGCGTTGACGAAACCCGCGCACATGGCCACCGCGCTGCGATGAGCTCCGCTTTCATTCGACTGCAGCACCTCGCCCCCCAGCACGGTCTTTCGCGGCTCGCGGGCGGTGTCGCCGACAGCGCGGTCCCCTGGCTGAAAGATGCGCTGATCCGCCGCTTCATCGCGGCCTATGGCGTGGACATGAGCGAGGCGGCCGAGCCGGCTTCGGCCTATCCGACGTTCAACGCCTTCTTTACTCGCGCGCTCAAGCCGGGCGCGCGGCCGCTCGCCGATGCCGACGCGTTCGTCCTGAGCCCGGCGGACGGGGCGGTGAGCCAGATCGGGCCGATCGCGGACGGCCGGATCGTCCAGGCAAAGGCCCGCGACTACTCGGTCGCCGAACTGCTTGCGGGAAATGCCGAGGCGGCCGCACGGTTCGAAGGCGGCCGGTTCGTCACGATCTACCTGTCGCCCAAGGACTATCACCGGGTCCACATGCCTGCGGCGGGGACGCTCCGGCAGACCCGCTACGTGCCGGGTAACCTGTTCTCGGTGAACGGTGTGACGGCCGAGGGGGTCGATCGGCTGTTCGCCCGCAACGAACGGCTCGCCTGCCTGTTCGACACCTCGATGGGCGCGATGGCGAGCGTCATGGTCGGCGCGATGATCGTCGCGGGGGTAGAGACGGTGTGGGGCGGCCGCGTGACCCCGCACGGCAAAGCGGTGGAGGACCGCGACTTCGCTCAGGGACCGCAGTTTGCCGCCGGTGACGAGATGGGCCGGTTCTATCTCGGCTCGACTGTGGTGCTGCTGTTCGAACCCGGAAAGGTCGAATGGCTCGACGACATCGCTGCGGGCACCACCGTCCGCATGGGCCAGGCGATTGGGCGCCGGCTCTAGGAATTCATCCGAATGCGGGTGCGTAGCGGACCACTCCGCCGGTGCCTTCGCCCGACAGGATCAACCGCTGAAGGTGTTCGCCCCCCGGATGTGGGTAGGCCAGCCGTGGGTCGCGCTCGAAACCGAACCGCGCGTAATATGCCGGATCGCCAACAAGCACGATGCCGCGCGCCCCTCTGAGATGGAGTTCGGCGATGCCGGCTTCGATCAGCCGGGTGCCGATGCCCCGACGTTGGCGATCGGGATGGACGGAAACGGGTCCAAGCCCGAACCAGCCATCCTCGCCGCCTTCGAGCGTCACGGGCGAGAACGCGACGTGGCCGAGGATTTCGCCGCCGGTCTCAGCCACCAGCGACAGCGCAAGATCGCCGTCGTCGCGCATGGCGTCGATGATGCGCGGTTCGCTGCCATCGCTGTAGGGCAAGTCCGCGAACGCGGCCGCGGTCAGCGCGCGAATTGCCGCTTCGTCGCCCTGCCGCTCGGCGCGGATCGAGAGTTTCACTTCAGCAGGTGTCCGGCGCGGTCGCGTTTCGTCGCGAGGTAGCGCGCATTGTGCGGGTTGTCGGCCAGCTGATGGGGCACGCGCTCGACCACGCGCACGCCTGCATCCTCGAGCGCGACGACTTTTTCGAGATTGTTGGTCATCAGCCGGACGCTGCGCGCACCGACCAGCTCGAGCATTCGCGCCGCGACCGGGAAATCCCGCGCCTCGTCGGGCAGGCCAAGGCGGCGGTTGGCGTCGATCGTGTCGAATCCCTCGTCCTGCAGCCGGTAGGCCCGCAGCTTGTTGACGAGTCCGATGCCGCGCCCCTCCTGCCGCAAGTATAGAACCACGCCCCAGCCGCCGGCGCGTGCCTCATGAGAAGCGGCGTGGAGCGCGGCGTCGAGCTGCGGGCCGCAGTCGCACTTGAGGCTACCGAGAACGTCACCGGTCAGGCATTCGGAATGGAGGCGCACCAGAGGAGGCTTGTCCGAGCGCGGATCGCCGAACACCAGCGCGACATGCTCGCGCAAATCGTCGGGCGCGCGAAAAGCGACGATCTCGCAATCCTCGCCCGCCGCCACTGGCAGCCGAGCCCGCGCGGCGATGGTCAGCCGCGCCGGATCGATGAACGCGGCGAGATCGCGGGGCGCGAAGGGCTGCGCCTCGCCCGCGCCTGTGGGATCGACCAGATATGCCGGTAGAATGCCGGCGATCCGCGCTAAATCCAGTGCGGCCCGCGCGCCCTCGGCCCAGCCCAGCGTCTCGGCCCGAAACGGCCCTTTAAGCGGATTGGCGAGGTCGAGCGCGGGGTCGGCGAGCGCGCGGGCGGCCGCAAGCGTGAACTCTTCCGCGCCGCGCACCAGCACCGGAGCTTCGGGCACCGCCGCCTCGCGCTGGTTGGCGAGCTTGAGCGTTTCCGCACGCGCTGCGCCGATCAGCATCCGGTCCGCGCGCGCGCCAGGCGCAAACGCGGTCTCCGCGGGCAGGAGCACGGGGCCGTTCTCGAGCGCGATCGGCCAGCCGTGGCGCAACGCGTCGACCGCCTGCGCCGCGCGGCGAGACGGGCTCGCGCTCAGAGATCGAACTCCGTCACCAACGGTACATGATCGCTGGGACTGTCCCACCGCCGGGTGTCCTCGACGAAGCGGTGGCTTGTGGCCTGGGGCGCCAGTTCCGGGCTTGCCCACATGTGATCGAGCCGGCGCCCCTGGTCCTTCTGGCGCCAGTAACTGCGATATGACCACCACGAGTAATTACGTTCCGGCGCCGGGATGAAGGACCGACCCAGGTCGACCCAGCCGTGAGCGTCGGTCAGGCGGCCAAGCGCCTCGACCTCGACCGGCGTGTGGCTGACGACCTTGAGCAGCGCCTTGTGATCGTAGACGTCGCATTCGAGCGGGGCGACGTTGAAGTCTCCCACCAGCAGCGTGGGCCGGTCGAGCGCATCGGCCCACCGGGTCATCCGTTCGAGGAAGTCGAGCTTCTGGCCGAACTTGGGGTTTATCGCGCGGTCGGGCGCGTCGCCGCCTGCGGGGATGTAGACGTTCTCGATCACCAGACGGGAGCCTTCCAGCTCAACCCCGACGTGGCGCGCTTCGCCGTTGTCCTGCCAGTCGTGCCGGCCGAATTCGCGCAAGGGGATGCGGCTGACCGTGGCAACGCCATGGTAGCCTTTTTGCCCGTGCACCGCCTGGTGGACGTACCCGAACTCGGCGAGCGCCTGCGCCGGGAACTGGTGTTCCTGGCACTTGATCTCCTGCAAGCACAGCACGTCGGGTGCCTGTTCGGACAGCACTCGAAGCACCTGGTCGATGCGCAGGCGGACAGAGTTGATGTTCCAGGTGGCGACAGAGATCATGGCAGCCGGATAGCAGGGCAGTGGCGCGCCGCAACCAGAACCAAAAAACCCCCGCGCCGGGGGCATTGGCGCGAGGGTTCGTTTTGAGCGTTCGTCACGCTTGCGGGTGGCCTCTGGTGAGGTCGGACAACAGGGGGGAAATCCGCCTCGAGCCGTTCCGCAAGACAGGGTTTACGACGTGGCTGCTTTCACCTGCATGAACACCCCGATTCGGCTCGTCGCAACGCCCGAACGGCTGCGCGCCGAAACGGTCCCTAGCGGCGACGGGATGAAGCGCGCGGGTCCTTGAAGCTGAACGCACTGTCGGCGACTGCCACACCATAGCGCTGGTTGGACAGCCGGACGGTCGTGCGGCCGTTCTGCGAATCGAGCGCGACCCAGTTGGTCAGCTGCAATCCGCCCGGCGCGGAGGCGTTCTTCACGAAAATCATCGTGATCACGCCGTACTCCGGGTGCTTGGTATCCTTGACCTCGACACTCACGACATTGTCGCTGCGCGAGGGGATCAGCTTGCCGAACTTCTTCACATCGCGATTGGGGTCGAGCAGCGCGCCCAACGGTGAATTGCCGATCGGCCAGCGCTGTACCTGCTTGACCTCGTAGTCGACGAGATAAAGCGATTTGCCGTTCGAGACGACGAGCATATTGGCACCCTTCTCGTACTCGAACCGGATCTTGCCCGGACGCTTGAGCGTCAGCTCGCCAGCGAGGGTTTGCCCCTTGCTGTCTGTCTGGGTGAAGGAAGCCTTCATGGTCGAGATGCCGCGCAGCGCCGCGACCGCCTGGTCGAGCTGGCTCGACTGAGCGGCGACAGGCGCGGCGGGAAGGGTCAGCAACGCAGCGGGCGCGCCCACGGCCAGCGCGCCGGCAATCGCGGCGCGCAGGGTGAATTGGGGAAATTTCTTCAAGTTTCTCATGCTCCGGTAATTAGGTGCGGAGCGTTGAACTGCCCGTGAACCCGTGTGGTTCCGAGCGTTCAGGATCACTTGATCTTAGCTTCCTTGAATTCGACGTGCTTGCGGGCAACCGGGTCGTACTTGCGGAAGGTAAACTTCTCGGTGTGGTTGCGCGGGTTCTTCTTCGTGACGTAGAAGAAGCCGGTGTCGGCGGTCGAGACCAGCCGGATCTTGACGGTTGCGGGCTTCGCCATGGCGGTTTCCTGTAAAAATCTGATTCGGCCACAGCTGGCCTGAAATACCAAGGGCGGCGCACGTGCACCGCCCGTCGGGCGCGGCCTTTGGTGGAAACAGGGGCCAAAGTCAAGCCGGAGCGGCGCTCTTCACCACTCGACCTTGCCGCGGTTGGCCTTGACCGTCCCGCGCGATTTCTTCGACCTGATCCGCGCTTCCTTGCCAACCCGGTTGAGGCGGGACTTGGCCCGTTTGGCAGGTGCGTCGAAGGCGCCGCGGATCAGAGCCGCGAGCCGGTCGCGCGCATCGGAGCGATTCGCCTCCTGCGTGCGGAAGCGTCGCGCGGTGAGCACGATCTCGCCGCCCGCGGTCATCCTGCTACCCGCTGCCGTCTTCAGGCGGGCGAACACCTGCGGCTGCAGGCGCAGCGCATAGACGTTGAGCCGCAACTGCACCGCTGTCGCCACTTTGTTGACGTTCTGCCCGCCGGGGCCGGAGGCGGCGATGAAGCTTTCCTCGAGCGTGGCGAGCGCGAGGGACACTGCATCGTCCACATCACTCATGGGCGAAGCCGAGCTGGGCAAAATCGACGGGAAGCGGCGCGTGCGCCACGATTGCCGGCTTGCCTTCGCGCGGGACGACCAGATCGATCGCGTGCAGCATCGTGCGCGGGCCGGTGCGTTTGCTGCCGTAGACCGGATCGCCTGCCAGCGCCGCGCCAAAGCCGCTTGCGGCATGTACGCGGATCTGGTGCGTGCGCCCGGTCTCGGGGCGGAACTCGACGAGCGTTAGCCCGCCATGCTCGGAGAGCTTCTTCCAATGCGTGAGCGCAGGTTTGCCCTTTTTCGCCGGGATCATGCGCCAGCCCTTTTCGGCAGAGCTGATTTTGCTCAGCGCAAGGTCGATGGTGCCCTCGTCGCCCTGCACCTCGCCGGCGACGATCCCCAGATAGCGCTTGGCCACGGCCCGCTCTTCGAAGGCACGGTTGAACCGTACCAGCGCCTTGGGATTGCGGGCGAGCAGAAGGCAGCCGCTGGTGTCGGTATCGAGCCGGTGCACGGCAACCGGGTCGCGCTGGAAGCCCAGGCGCAATTCCACGACGTGATCCTCGAGCGAACGGCCGCCCGCGCGTGGCTGCTCGATCGGAAGGCCCGCAGGCTTGTCGATGACCAGCGATTCGCCGTCTTCGTGGAGGATGGTAATCATGACAGGAGCCGCGCCTTCATTAGCCCACGCACGGCATTGCCGAGCAGGAAACCTTCGGACAGGTCGTCGAGCGTCAGTTCGGCCTCGCGCGCCTTGCCCGCTTCGATGAGCGAGCGGCGCAGGACTCCGGGTAGCAGGCCGAGCGACGCGGGGGGGGTCAGCAGCGTGCCGCCCCGTTCGACGAACACGCTGGCACTCATCGCTTCGGTCACGAGGCCGTCGTCGCGCACGAACAGCGCTTCGTGTGCGCCGATATCGCGCGCGGCGTCGCGTCCGGCGTCGTAGAACCATCGGTCCGACGTCTTGTGCGCCAGCCGCAGGTCGCCCGGATCGACCGGCAGGGGGAGCGCGATGCACGACGTTTCCGTAGCTGTCGCGCCCAGCGCCTGCGCCTCGAGCGCGGTCGCGCCGCTTCGCGCCAGCAGCAGGCGGACCTTGGCGGGCGCCTCGAGCTCGAAGCACAGCGCCTGGATGCGATTGCGGGTCGCGTGCCGGTCGAACGCGAATCCCAGAGCGGCGGCGCTCGCCTTCATCCGTTCGAGATGCAGTTCGAGCAGCGCGATTCCCTCGTCGGGATCGAACCGCATCGCCTCGATCAGGTCGAAACCGGCAGCCCCGCCTTGGGCGAACCGCGCCTTGACGAGGCATTCGCGCCATTCCGCCATGGGCTCGCTGTCGGCGACTATGGCCGAGCCGACACCCAGTACCGCCGACCCGTGCGCGTTCTCGATCTCGGTCAGCCGCAACGTGCGGATCGCGACGTTGAACGCGCAATCCCCGTTCGCCTCGATCCTCCCGATCGCCCCGCAATAGGGTCCCCTGGCGTCGCGCTCTACCTCGCCGATCAGTTCCATGGCGCGGATTTTCGGCGCGCCTGTGATCGAACCGCAGGGGAACAGCGCGCCAATCAAGTCCCGCGCCCCCATGTCCCCCGCCAGCCGTGCGCGAACCGTCGTCACCATCTGGTGGACGGTGGGATAGCTCTCCACCGCGAACGGCGTTTCCACCCGCACCGTGCCCGGCTCCGCCACGCGCGACAGGTCGTTGCGCATGAGGTCGACGATCATCAGGTTCTCGGCCTTGTCCTTGGCCGAGTGCGCGAGTTCGTCGGCCAGCGCCCGGTCTGCTGCCCGGTCGGCTCCGCGGGGGCGGGTGCCCTTCATCGGCTTGGCTTTCGCATCCCTGCCCCTGAGGCTGGCGAACAGTTCGGGCGAGAGGCTGAGTACCCAGTGCTGGCCGTCGAAGACCAAGCCGCCATAGCCGCTCGCCGCATCGCGCCGTAGCGCGGCGTAGAGCGCCAAGGGATCGCCGCGAAAGCTGCCAGCAAGCGGGAAGGTCAGGTTCGCCTGGTAGATGTCGCCGGCGGAAATTGCTTCCTGCAGCACCGAAAACGCTGTGGCATAGCCCTTGGGCGAAAGCTGCGGCTCGAGCGGTCCGAGGCTCGCATGGCCGCCCCCGCGCTCATCCAGCCAGCTTTCGACTTCGTTTGACGGAAAGACGCGGGGTTGTTCGAAAAGCCCCAGCCAGACCAGCGGACCGCCCGCGCCGGTGCGTGCTGCGGCGAGCGGGGCAAGCTTTGGTTCGAGCGCAAGCCCCGCTTCGTAGGATATGTAACCGGCCAGCGTCCCGCCTGCCTGCCGCGCCCCATCGGCCGCCGCGAGGACGTCGGCGACCTCGTCCGGCCGCCGCGCGACGAACACCTCGCTCGGACTTTCGAACAGGTGTGCGTCTGCCGCGCCCTGGGTGCGGGCGTCGTCGAGCAGTACGAAAGCGGTGCGCCCGGGCATGCCCAACGCCTTAGCGCCTCCCGCTTTCGTGTCGAGGGCGCTTGACCGCGCCGAGGGCTGTTGCGACACCCGGCCCGGAAACGGGAGTGCGCGCACAGTGGGTCAGATTTTCATCGGCCTCGCCGACAATGGTGAGAAGCAATACCTGGAACTCAGCCGCGCGAACCGTCACGGACTGGTCGCGGGTGCGACCGGTACCGGCAAGACGGTGACCCTGCAGGGCCTCGCCGAGAGTTTCTCGGCAGAGGGCGTGCCGGTATTTCTGGCGGACGTGAAGGGAGACCTGTCAGGCATCTCGATGCCGGGGTCGCCAACCTTCAAGCACGCCGACAAGCTGCAGGAACGCGCGCAAGAACTCGGGATGAGCGATTACGCCTATTCCGACAATCCGGCGGTGTTCTGGGACCTGTATGGTGAGCAGGGTCACCCGATCCGGACGACGATATCGGAAATGGGCCCGCTGCTGCTCGCGCGCCTGCTCGATCTCAACGAGACGCAGGAAGGCGTCCTCAATATCGTTTTCCGCTTTGCCGACGAACAGGGAATGCTGCTGCTCGACCTCGGCGACCTGCAGGCGATGCTGGCATATACCGCCGAGCACGCGAGCGAACTGACAACGCGGTACGGCAACGTCACCAAGGCCAGCGTCGGCGCGATCCAGCGTCAGCTGCTGAGCTTCGAGAGTCAGGGCGCGGACCTGTTCTTTGGCGAACCCGCGCTCGAGATCGCCGACTTCATCCGGGTGGACGAGAAGGGCCGCGGGATGATCAACATCCTCGCCGCCGACAAGCTGATGCAGAGCCCCAAACTCTACGCCACGTTCCTGCTCTGGCTGCTCGCCGAACTGTTCGAAGTGCTGCCCGAGGTCGGCGACCCCGAAAAGCCCAAGCTGGTATTCTTTTTCGACGAGGCACACTTGCTGTTCGACGACGCACCGGGCGCGCTGATGGACAAGGTGGAGCAGGTCGTCCGCTTGATCCGCTCGAAGGGCGTGGGCGTCTATTTCGTGACGCAGAACCCGATCGACATCCCGGAAAAGGTCGCTGGCCAGCTCGGCAACCGGGTGCAGCACGCGCTGCGCGCCTTTACTCCGCGCGACCAGAAGGCAATCCGCGCCGCCGCCGAGACATTCCGGATAAATCCCAAGCTCGACGTCGAACAGGTCATCACCGAGCTCAGGACCGGCGAGGCGCTGGTCTCGACGTTGATGGAAGACGGCGCGCCGAGCGTGGTCCAGCGCACACTGGTCAAGCCACCGCGCAGCAGACTCGGCCCGATCGACGCCAAGGAACGCGCGATCATCCAGTCGGTCAGTCCTTACCAAGGCAAGTACGACACCGCGGTCGATCGCGAGAGCGCCGAGGAGGTCATCGCCCAAAAGGCGGCCGATGCCGCTGCCACGGCGGAGGAGGTCGAAGAGACCAGCCGCGCCGAAGTCGGCAAGCGCGAACGCAAGAGCACGAGCATCTGGGGGAAAGCGGCGAAGCGCGCGGCCGGGGCCGCGATGGGGTCTGGCGCATCGATCGCAGCGGGCGCGGTCCTGGGCAAACGGTCGCGCGCCAACCCGATGAAGACCGCCGCGAGTTCGGCCGCCGGGTCGATCGCGACCGATCTGGCCGGGCCCTATGTGGGCCGGTTCGTCCGCAACCTCATCGGCGGCCTGATGCGCTAGGAGACCCAGGATGGCCGATTTCACCGACACACTGCAACCCGACCACATCGCGATGATCGCCGCGCAGCCGATTTTCTTCGTGGCGACTGCGGCGGGGGATGGACGGATCAACCTCAGCCCCAAGGGCCTCGACGAGACGCTCAAGGTCCTCTCACCGGCGCGGGTCGCCTATCTCGACCTCGGCGGGTCGGGCAACGAGACGCACGCACATCTTGCTGCAGATGGGCGGATCACGCTGATGGTTTGCAATTTTCGCCAGCCGGCATTGATCCTGCGCATCTACGGCAGCGGGCGGCCCGTGCTGCCGCAGGATCCGGACTGGGACGCGCTCGCCGCGCACTTCACGCTGCTGCCCGGCACGCGCCAGATATTCGACATCGCGGTGGAAAGTGTCCAGACCAGCTGCGGCTGGGGCGTGCCATTGATGGACTACGAGAAAGACCGGCAGACGCTGGTCAAGTACCATGCCCAGGCCGATCCCGCCGCGTGGGAGGCCAAGACCGCAGGGCGCACGCGCAGCATTGACGGTCTGCCGACTCGTCCGACCGACCGCTACATCGCGGGCTGGATTCCGTCCCGGACGATTTAATCGCTACGCGAGATGGACAGCCCTGTTCGGGCACTTTTGTCGACCGGCGTGCGTTGAGGGTCCGCGTGCAACTGACATTCGCCAGTTACAACATCCATAAAGGGGTGGGGGCCGACGGGAGGCTCGATCCGGATCGCGTCCTCGCGGTCCTGCGCGAACTCGACGCCGACGTGATCGCGTTGCAGGAATGCGACCGGCGTTTCGGCACCCGCGAATCGGTGATCGAACGCGCTGCAATCGACGATAGTCCGTGGCGCCCGCTACCCGTCGCGCGCCGTGCGGCAAGCCTCGGTTGGCACGGCAACGCCTTGCTGGTGCGCCGCAGCTACGAGGCGATCGAGGGGCATGCGGTGGCGTTGCCGCGGCTCGAGCCGCGAGGCGCAGTGCGCGGCGATTTTGCGGTGGGCGGCCGCCTGCTCCGGGTGGTTGGCATGCATCTCGACCTGTCGGGCCTCAGGCGCCGCGATCAGATTCGCGCGATCCTCAGCCACGTCGACGGTTGCGGCGAAGCCTGCCCGACGGTCCTCCTGGGCGACTTCAATCAATGGGGAGTCGGCAGCGGCGCGATGCGCGAACTCGCGCACCAGTGGCAGTCCCTTGCCCCGGGCCGCAGCTTTCCGGCCCGCCAACCGATCGCCCATCTCGACCGGATCGTCGCCTCGCGCGAATGGAAGGTAGTGAAGATGGGGGTGCATCATAGCGCGCTTGCCGCGCAGGCGTCGGATCACCTGCCGGTTTGGGCGACGCTTGAATTGCCCGATTCGTAAGCACCTGATCACTTTCTAGGCACAGGCGGCTACTCGCTTGGCATTGGCGCACTCGGCCCAGGGCGCCAAGTGCCATCAATCGTACATGAAATTGATCTTGGCACGGCTCTTGCTGCAGTTGCGAAAGCCGGGGCGTGCCCGGCCGCAATCGAGGGGGCACCGATGAAATTCATCATCGCCGTAATCAAGCCGTTCAAGCTCGACGAAGTGCGCGAAGCGCTCTCGGGCATCGGTATCGCCGGCATGACCGTGACCGAGGTGAAGGGATTTGGCCGTCAGAAAGGCCAGACCGAAATCTACCGCGGTGCGGAATATTCGACCAACATGCTTCCCAAGGTGAAGCTCGAGATTGCTGCGAGCGACGCCGTCGCGCCGCAGGTTGTCGAAACCATCCAGCAGGTCGCCCGCACCGAAGCCATCGGCGACGGCAAGATCTTCGTGCTCGACCTCGCTTCCGCGACCCGCATCCGCACCGGCGAAACCGGCGACACCGCGCTCTGATCCGCGCGTTCTGGACTCACGAGGGGTAATCAGATGATCCGCAAATTTGTAACCGGCGCAGTCGCCACGGGAGCAACCATGCTCGCCGCGACCGCCGCCTTCGCACAGGACGCCGCAGCGACCGCGACCGATGCGGCACCTGCCGCCTCCGAAGCAGCCGCTGCGGTCCCCAACCCGGGCAACAATGCCTGGATGATGATGGCAACCATCCTCGTCCTGATGATGATCCTGCCGGGTCTCGCGTTGTTCTACGGCGGCCTGACGCGCAGCAAGAACATGCTCTCGACGATGACCCAGATCGGCGCGGTCGCATGCCTTGCCATGCTGGTGTGGGTCATGTGGGGTTACTCGATGGCGTTCGGCCCGGTCACTTCGGATGGATTGATCGGCAATTTCGTCAGTAGCGGAAGCCTTTTCCTGTCCTCGGTAACTACGGATACAACCGCCGCGACCTTCTCCGACGAGGTGATCAGCGAGTATGTGTTCGTCTGTTTCCAGATGACCTTTGCCGCGATCACCATCGCTCTCGTTCTGGGCTCGACGGTCGAACGCATGAAGTTCTCCGCGGTGATGGTCTTCGCGTTGGTCTGGCTGACGATCGTCTATTTCCCGATCGCGCACATGGTGTGGGCAGGCGGCGGCCTGTTCTTCAAAATGGGCGCGCTCGATTTCGCCGGGGGTACCGTGGTGCACATCAATGCCGGTGTCTCCGCGCTCGTCGCGGCGATGATGCTCGGCAAGCGCAAGGGCTATCCCACCGAACCCATGCCGCCGCACTCGCTGACCCTCACTATGGTCGGCACCGGCCTGCTGTGGGTGGGCTGGTTCGGCTTCAACGCCGGTTCGGAACTCGAAGCCGACGGCACGGCCGGTCTCGCGATGATCAACACCTTCGTCGCCACCGCCTCGGCGGGCCTGTTCTGGATGCTGACCGAGCGGGCCATGGGCCACAAGGGTTCGGCGCTGGGCCTGTGCTCCGGCATCATCGCCGGCCTCGTCGCGATAACGCCCGCGGCCGGTAACGTCGGCGTGTTCGGTGCGATCGTGCTGGGCGCGGTGGCCTCGATCATCTGCTTCTTCGCAGTGTCGAAACTCAAGCCGATGCTTGGTTACGACGATGCGCTCGACGCGTTCGGCATCCACGGTATAGGCGGAATGGTCGGCGCGATCGGCACCGGCATCTTCCACGATGCCGCATTTGGCGGACCCGGCGGCGACCTGTCGATGGGCGCACAAACCTGGGTTCAGGTCCAGGCGGTCGTGACCACGATCGTATGGGCCGCGATCGGCACTGCCATCGCAATCTTCGTCGCCAGGCTCGTCACCGGCCTCAGGGTCTCCGACGAAGTCGAGCACAACGGGCTCGATATCGGCGAGCACGGAGAGCGCGCCTACAACTGATCCAACCGAATTGGCGGGGTCGGGGATTTCCTCTCCTTTCCCCGATCCCGCCAACCCATGTTCCTCCTGCGAACACCGCCTTCAACGGGCCGGAAGCCAGCCGCTTCCGGCCCCTTTTTTGTCCTTCCGGCTCGTTTTCGCAGCCTCATCTTCGCCTTTGAGCTTCACGTAGCCCGGCCGGCGGCGGCGGTCGTTCGGCCTTGCGGTCCGGTGGTCGCCGACGTTATCCGGCAATCAGCCACACCGTCAGCGCGATGGCGGCGAACCACACGATGACGACGACCGCTGCAGCGCCCTTCGAGATCGGACGCTCTGCCAGTTCCGACGCTTCTTCCCGGTACTCCGCCAGCAGCGGCGCGGGTATCAGCTTGAGGACCGCCCATATCCCCAACGGCACGATCAGAAGGTCGTCCAGCAATCCCACCACGGGGATGAAATCGGGAATGAGGTCGATCGGGCTGAACGCGTAGGCCGCAACCGCGCCCGCCAGCAGTTTGGCGGCGAGCGGGGTGCGTGGGTCGCGCGCGGCGACCCACAGCGTCAGCGCATCGCGCTTGAGCGTCTTCGCGTGCTCGCGGAGGCTAGCCAGCGAGCGCAGCTTTCACGAAGTCGGCACAACGCTCGCCGATCATGATGCTCGGCGCATTCGTATTGCCGCTGACGAGGCGCGGCATGATCGAAGCGTCGGCGATCCACAGGCCATCGATCGGGCGGGCCTTGAGCGTCGGATCCACCACACTGTCCTCGTCGTCCCCCATCCGGCAGGTGCCCACCGGGTGATAGACGGTATCGGCGCGCGCGCGGATCAGCGCATCGAGCGCATCGTCGTCGTCAAGGTCGACCGGATAGCGGTCAGTCGGTGCGTAATCGCTAAGCGGCGGCGCCTCGACAATGCGGTGCGAGAGGCGGATTCCCGCGCGCAGTACCGCCATGTCCCGCTCGTGCGTCAGGAAGGCGGGGTCGATCGCAGGAGCGGCATGCGGATCGCCGCTCGCCAATCGCACCGTGCCGCGGCTCTCTGGCCTGAGGACGCAGGCGTGCAGCGAGAACCCGTGGCCTTTGACCTTGGTGCGCCCGTGATCCTCGAGCATCGCCGGGACGAAGTGCCATTGCACATCGGGCGCGGGGGCATCGGGCATCACCTTCCAGAAACCGCCTGCCTCGGCATAGGGCGTGGTCATGATCCCGGTGCGCCTGCGCCGGTGCTCGATGATCGCCTTCGCCATGCGGAATGTGCCTGCGAGGCTGTCGCCGACAAAGTCCCTGCTCTGCGTCTGCCAACTCGAGACGTAGTCTGGATGATCCTGCAGGTCGCTGCCGACCGCGGGAACGTCAGCCACCACCTCGATGCCGTTGTCCTTCAGGTGCGCCGCAGGTCCGATCCCGCTGAGCATGAGCGTCTTCGGGCTGCCGAATGCGCCGCCGCTCAACACCACGCCGCCACGCGCATGGAGAATCTCGCGCCCGCGCCCGCTCCACACCTGGACTCCGGTCACGCGGCCGTTCTCGATTACCAGCTTTTCGACCGAGGTGCCGGTCCGGATCGCCAGGTTCGACTTTCCGCGCAGCGGTTCGACATAGGCGCGCGCGGCCGACCATCGCTCGCCCTTCCACTGAGTGACCTGGTAAATGCCGAAGCCTTCCTGGCGCGCCCCGTTGAAATCCTCGTTCACCGGAAGCTGCAGCGAAGCCGCGCTTTCGACGAAGGCGCGGCTGCCGGGATTGGTCCACTGCTGGTCCGAGACATGCAGCGGCCCATCGTCGCCGTGAAAGGCGCCGGCTCCCCGCTCGTTGTCCTCGGCACGCTTGAAGTAGGGTAGCACGTCGTCCCATGCCCAGCCGGTGCAGCCGAGGGCGGCCCAGTTATCGTAATCCCACGCGTTGCCGCGGATGTAGATCATCGCGTTGATCGCGCTCGATCCGCCGAGCCCGCGGCCGCGCGGCTGGTAGCCGGTGCGGCCGTTGAGACCCTTCTGGGGCACGGTATCGAACCGATAGTTCGAACCCTTGGGGATGAACGGCATCATGCCCGGCGTCTTCACACGAACCGTGTCGTTGCTGCCGCCGGTCTCGACCAGGCAGACGCTCCGCGTCGCATCCGCGGCCAGACGGCCCGCGACCGCGCTGCCGCCACTGCCGCCGCCGATCACGATGATGTCGAATGTATCGTTCAAGCAAGCCCCTCCTTCGCGCTCCATAAGCCCACGGGCCGCGGCGCAAATATTATGAGAAGGAGTTAGGCAGCCTCGCGCGGCGCGGCAACCGGGTTTTCGTCCGCAACCGAACTTTGCGTGGCGCGACGCGCCTCCCAGCGGGCGCGGATCATCTCGCTCGTTTCGCGACTGCCATCGTGCGTCCAACCGGGCGCGCGCACCAGGTAAGACAGCTTATGCCGCCACGGCGCGCGGGCCACGTCCTGTGCGATGCCGATCCATTCGTGGAACACCGAGTAAAGCAGGTTGAACGTGCCGAGCTGTTTCACGATGCCGTAGCGAATGCGCTCCTCGTCGGGGCGCTCTTCCTCGAAGGTGCCGAACAGCTTGTCCCAGACGATGAACACCCCGGCATAGTTGCGGTCGAGATAGCGCGGGTTGGTCGCGTGATGGACGCGGTGGTGGCTCGGCGAATTCATCACCGCCTCGAACCAGCGGGGCATCTTGCCGATTGCCTCGGTGTGGATCCAGAACTGGTAGATCAGGTTGAACCCGCCGACGACCGCGATCATTACCGGATGAAAGCCGATCAGCACCAGCGGCAGCTTGAACGCGAAGCCCAGCGTCAGGAACCCGGTCCAGGTCTGCCGCAGCGCAGTCGACAGGTTGTAATGCTGGCTCGAATGATGGTTCACGTGGCTCGCCCAGAACCACCGGACGCGGTGACCGAAGCGGTGGATCCAGTAATAGGCGAGATCGTCGAGCACGAAGCAGACCGGCCACGCCCACCAGGCCCAGCCGACATCGAACAGGCGATACTGCCAAGTCCACAGGAACAGCGCCAGGAACAGCCCGCCGGTCAGCAGCCCAGCCACGGTGCTGCCAAGGCCGAAAGCGAGCGATGTCAGCGTGTCCCTCGGCTCGTAGGCTTCGCGACGCAGCCGCCTTGCCCAGATCATCTCGATCAGGACCAGCAGGACGAAGCCGGGCACGGCATAGTCGACGGGCGAAAAATTGGGCATGTCGCTGCCCTTATAGCCGCCGAAGGCTCGCGGCCCAAGCCGCCGCTTCGCTACCGAGATCGAGCATGATTTCGCCGAACCGTCGCTCGCTGGTCCCGACGACCAGGAAATTGCGATCGAGCCGAACATGCGCATGTCCGTCGAGCAGGCGAGCGGCGAAGTGCGCGCCATGGCGCCGCAACAGCATCACCCGGCCTTCGCCGTCGCGCGCCAGAGCGGCGAGGCCCGCCTTGTCTATTGCGATTTCCACCGGTTCGAAGCCGTAGAGCGCCTCTTCGATCAGCTCGCGCAAGTGTGCCTCGTCGGCGATGCGCGCGTCGCCGCCGAGGCCCAGCTTGAGTGCGATCCAAGCGAGCGTCAGGATCGCCAGCAGCGATGCGCCCATCTGGATCAGCTTGCCCGTCATCTGCGCGTTCGTTGCCACAGGTTCGTGTGGACGTCGAGCGGGCTTGCAGCGCGATGCGCGTGCGCTAGGCTGCACCGCATCAGGGAGATTTCACGCATGACCATTCGCCTCGCCGCGCTTTCGGGCGCCGCCCTTTTTGTCGCTATTCCCGCTGCGGCGGCCTCGCCGGATCCGGTGGCGCTGGTAGAAGCGCGCGCGGCCGACACGACCCGCGTGGCCCAGGCGATCTGGAACTGGGCGGAGGTCGGCTACAAGGAAGACAAGTCGAGCGCCTTGCTCGAGTCGGAGCTCGCCAAGGCGGGGTTCAAGGTGACCAAGGGCGTAGCTGGCATTCCCACGGCCTTCACCGCCGAATGGGGGTCCGGAGGACCGCTGATCGCGGTGCTCGGCGAATACGACGCGTTGCCGGGAATATCTCAGGATGCGGTGCCGGCGCGCGATCCAATCGACGGTAAGGCCGCCGCACACGCGTGCGGACACAATCTTTTTGGCGCGGGATCGATGACGGCTGCGATCGCGATCAAGCAGTGGCTCGAAATGACCGGCACGCCAGGCCGCATCCGGTTCTATGGCACCCCGGCCGAAGAGGGCGGCTCGGGTAAGGTCTACATGGTCCGCGACGGCCTGTTCGACGACGTCGATTTCACCATCCACTGGCACCCGGGCGATGAAAACAGCGCCGCGGCGGAAACCAGCCTCGCCAACCGCTCGGCCAAGTTTCGCTTCCACGGCAAGTCGGCGCACGCCGCAGGTGCTCCCGAACAGGGACGCAGCGCGCTCGACGGGGTCGAGGCGATGAACATGATGGTCAACATGATGCGCGAGCACACGACGATGGATTCGCGCATCCACTACGTGATCACGAATGGCGGCAAGGCACCCAACGTGGTGCCGGACGAAGCCGAGGTGTTCTATTACGTCCGCCATTCGAGGACCGATGAAGTCGAGGCGATGTGGAGCCGTATCGAAGCGGCGGCCAGGGGTGCCGCGACGGGTACCGGGACCACGGTCGACTGGGAAGTGATTCACGGCAACAATCCGCTGCTGGTCAACGAGACGCTGCAGAAGATGATGGACGCCAAGCTGCGCACCTTGGGCGGGATCAACTACAGTGCCGATGAGAAGGTGTTTGCCGAGAAACTGGCGCCGACGCTCGCGCGGGCGAAGCCGCTCGATTTGGCGGAGCGGGTGCAGCCCTATGGCAAGTCGCTCGGATACGGTTCGACGGATGTCGGCGACGTGTCGTGGGCGACCCCAACGGTCGGCCTCAACACCGCGACCTGGGTACCCGGTACGCCCGCGCACTCATGGCAGTCGGCCGCCGCGAGCGGAACGACGATCGGGTTCAAGGGAGCGCAGCTCGCGGCCAAGGCGATGACGCTCGCCGCGGTCGCGTTATATACAGACCCCGCGCTGCGCGAGGCCGCGCGGGCCGAGTTCGATGCCGCGCGCGGGCCGGGGTACACGTATCGCTCGCTGCTCGGCGACCGCAAGCCGCCGCTCAATTACCGCGATTAGTCCCCGCGCGCCTGGGCGGCATGCGCGGCCAGCGCGTCCATCGCCGGGCGCACGGCCGCAACGTCGTAGCCCGCCGCGCCGGCTGCGGTAGCAATGCTGTCGGGATTGTCGCCCATGCTCGCCCGCGCGAGCGCCCACAGCAGCGTGGAGCGGGTGCCGGAGCGGCAATAGCCGAGGACCGGCCCGTCTGCCCGATCCAAGGCTTCGGCCAGCGCCGCAACTTGGGGCTGGCTGAATCCCGCGTGGGTGATCGGAATCGCGAGGTAATCGATTCCGGCCTCTTGCGCGGCTGCCGCGATCGCCGCGCCGGCAATCTGGTCGTCGCTTTCGCCCTCGGGCCGGTTGTTGACGATCAGCGCGATGCCCTGGGCCTTGGCGGCGGCTACGTCGTCGAGGCCAATCTGGGGGCTGGCGTACATCGCGTCCGACAGCTTGCGGAATGCATTCATGACTTCTTTTTCCTTGCACGGCGCTGGCGCTGGACGATGTTGAGCAGTTCGACGCCGACCGAAAATCCCATCGCCGCGTAGATATAGCCCTTGGGAACGTGGAAGCCGAACCCGTCGGCGATCAGCACAAGCCCGATCATGACCAGGAACGCGAGTGCGAGCATGACGAGTGTCGGATTGTGCTCGATGAATTTCGCCAGAGGATCGGCAGCGACCATCATTACGCCAACAGTGATGACCACCGCGGCAACCATGATCGGAACTTCGTCGGTCATGCCGACCGCCGTCAGGATCGAATCGATCGAAAAGACGATGTCGATTGCGATTATCTGCGCGATTACGGCACCGAACGTGGCGGTCGCAGCCGCTGCCACGCCGGGCGTCTTGTCGAGAAGTTCACCCGAATCGTCAGCTGGCTCCATCGCGTGATGGATTTCCTTGGTCGCCTTCCAGAGCAGGAACAGCCCGCCTGCAAGAAGGATCAGGTCACGGCCGGAAAAGGCGGTTTCGAAACTGGGTTCGCCATAAGCGTTCGCCGCGCCGACGAGGCCAAGATCGAACAGCGGCTGGGTCAGTGTTACGAGCCAGCCGATCAGCATCAGCAGCCCGATCCGCATGATCAGCGCCAGCGCCAGCCCGATGCGCCGGGCGCGCGACTGTTGCTCCTGCGGGAGCTTGTTCGACAGGATGGCGATGAAAATCAGGTTGTCGACGCCGAGTACGACCTCGAGCGCGATCAGCGTGAGCAACGCCAGCCAGGCGGCCGGATCGGAGAGCAGTCCAACAATATCCATCGGGATGGTCATGCCGTCGGCCAGAGCCGCTGACAAGCAAACTCGCCACACTTGCCGACCGTCTTCGTGGAAGCCCCGTTAAATCGTTCGCAACACGACAGGACTTGCGCTATGAACTGCCGCTGACTTACAGGGGAGGGGGCCGGATTCGGCCTTCCCGACCTGTCCCGGCGCGCTCCGCCCGCGCGTATCGGGAACGCAAAACGGGCGGTGAGAAATACGAAGGTACGTTTCAGGTTATGGGTTACGATAGAGGGAAACGTCGGGGCCGGGACAAGCGCGACGGATTCGGTGAAGACAGCTTCGATCCATTCGGCGGTGGCGGCAGTGGTGGCGATTTCGCCCCGCGCGAAAGCTTCGGCGGCGGCGGTGACCGTGGCGGCTTCGGTGGCGGGGGTGGCGGCGGCTTCGGCGGCGGCAACCGCGGCGGTGGCGGCGGCTTCGGCGGCGGACGCCCTGGCGGCGGCGCTGGCGGCGGCGCCGGTGGCGGCGGGTTCAACCGCATGCCTCCGCAGGTCGTCGGGGCCGGCAAGGGCACCGTCAAGTTCTTCAACGGTCAGAAGGGCTTCGGCTTCATTGCGCAGGATGGTGGCGGTGAGGACGTGTTCGTCCACATCAGCGCGGTCGAGCGTGCCGGGCTGGAAGGCCTGGGTGAAGGGCAAGAGCTTGAATTCAACCTGGTCGATCGTGGCGGCAAAGTCTCTGCGCAGGACCTGCAGATCGTCGGCGACGTCGTACCGGTGGAAAGCCGCGGCCCGCGCGAAGATCGCGGCGGAGCGGGCGGTGACCGTGGTGGATTCGGCGGCGGTGCAGGCGCGGGGGCAGGTGCCCCGCGACGTGAACTGACCGGCGAGAAGGCTACCGGTACGGTCAAGTTCTTCAACTCGATGAAGGGCTTCGGCTTCCTCGTCCGCGACGATGGCCAGCCCGATGCGTTCGTGCACATCAGCGCGGTCGAGCGGTCGGGTCTGTCGGGCCTCAACGAAGGCGAGAAATACGAATTCGACCTCGAAGTCGATCGACGAGGCAAGCACTCGGCGGTCAACCTGGTGCCCGTCCAGGGCTGACTCGTCGGCGCAATCCCGGTTGTTTGACCGGCAAGGCGCATCACCTTACACGGTGCAAATGGCGGCCCTCCATACACTGGCGGGGCCGCCATTTGTCGTTTGCCGCTTCCAGTTCGCGTGAAGGAACAACCCGATGTCAATCAGCCCGCTCATGCCCGTCTATCCCCGGTGCGGCGTGCGCCCCGTGCGCGGCGATCATTGCCACCTGATCGACGAGAACGGCACACGCTACCTTGATTTCGCCAGCGGCATTGCGGTCAACCTTCTCGGTCACAGCCACGAAGGGCTGATCGGCGCAATCCAGCGCCAGGCGGGAACGCTGATGCACGTGTCGAACCTCTACGGCAGTCCGCAGGGCGAGCGGCTGGCGCAACGATTGGTCGACCTCACCTTTGCCGACACGGTGTTCTTCACCAACTCGGGCGCCGAGGCGGTCGAATGCGCCATCAAGGCCGCACGCGCCTATCACCAGCATGTCGGAAACGACGAGAAGTTCGAACTTATCACGTTCAAGAACGCCTTTCACGGGCGCACGATGGCGACGATCAGCGCATCGAATCAGGACAAGATGCACAAGGGCTTCATGCCCTTGCTTCCCGGGTTCAAGTATGCCGAGTTCGACGATCTCGAGAGCGCCAAGGCGCAGATGGGGCCGCACACAGCGGGCTTTCTCGTCGAGCCGATCCAGGGCGAGGGCGGCATTCGCCCTGCGTCGCAGGCGTTCATCGAGGGGCTGCGCAAGCTTGCCGACGAGAACGACCTGATGCTGGTGTTCGATGAGGTTCAGTGCGGCGTCGCGCGCACCGGCAAGATGTACGCTTATGAGCACTACGGCATCGAGCCCGATATCATGGCGACCGCCAAGGGCATTGGCGGCGGCTTTCCGCTGGGCGCCTGCCTCGCCACCGAAAAGGCAGCGCGCGGCATGGGCATAGGCACACACGGTTCGACCTACGGCGGCAATCCGCTGGCTATGGCCGCTGGCGAGGCCGTGCTCGACGCGGTCGGTAATGATGAATTTCTCGCTGAAGTCGCCGAAAAGGGCCAGCGGCTGCGCTCGCGGCTCGAACAATTCATCGGCAACTATCCCGATCTGTTCGACTGCGTCCGGGGCAAAGGGCTGATGCTTGGCATCCGGATGAAGGTCGAAAGTCGGCCCTTCTTCGTCCACCTGCGCGACAATCACCAGCTGCTGACGGTTGCCGCAGGCGACAACACGCTGCGCGTACTACCCCCTCTCGTTGCCGGTGATGCCGAGTTCGACGAATTCTTCGACAAGCTCTCCGCCGGAGCGGCGAGCTATCAGCCGGCCGAGGCCGCGTGACGAGCGCGCGGCACTTCCTCGACCTGTCCGACGCGGGGCCGGGCGCGCTGAGGGCTATGCTCGCCGACGCGCACGCACGAAAAGCCGCGCGCCGCGAGTGGCCCAAGGGACGTGCCGACGCCGACTCGCCGCTTGCGGGGCGGGTTCTGGCGATGATCTTCGAGAAGAGTTCTACGCGCACGCGAGTCAGCTTCGACATCGCGATGCGCCAGCTTGGCGGCAGCGCCATGGTGATGGATGCGGGGTCGATGCAACTCGGGCGCGGCGAATCGCTTGCCGACACCGCGCGCGTGCTCAGCCGGATGGTCGATGGCATCATGATCCGTACCGACGACCATGCAAAGATCGAGGAGCTTGCGAAGCATGCAAGCGTGCCGGTGATCAACGGGCTGACCGACCGCTCGCATCCATGCCAGATCATTGCCGATCTGCTGACAATCGAGGAGCAGGGCAAATCGCTGAAAGGGCTAGAGCTCGGTTGGCTCGGCGACGGAAACAACGTGTTGCACTCGGTCCTCGAGGCTGCTGGACTACTCGGCTTCAACGTGCGCGTCGGCGTGCCGCAGGGATACGAACCACACGCCGAGTTCGTCGATATGGCACGCTCGGCTGGTTCGATCGTGACGATTACCCGCGATGCCGCGGAGGCTGCGGCGGGTGCCGATGTGCTGGTCAGCGACACATGGATTTCGATGGGCCAGGATCACGCGCACAACAAGCTGGCAGCGATGGCGCCCTATCAGGTCGACGCCCGGTTGATGGCATTGGCCAAGCCGGATGCGCGCTTCCTCCACTGCCTTCCCGCGCATGTGGGCGAGGAAGTGAGCGCGGAAGTGTTCGAGAGCGACCAGTCGGTGGTCTTCGACGAGGCGGAGAACCGCGTTCACGCGCAGAAATCGGTCCTGCTGTGGAGCTTCGGACTGCTGTGACCTAGCGCAGCGCGCCAGCGACCCCATATCGGGGCGCGATGACCGAAACACCCGAAACATATGCCGGCCAATTGCTCGGCTTTTCGATCCCCTCGCGCCATGCGCGCGGCCGCGCCGTGCGGATCGATCGCGTGCTTGACGAGATTCTCTCGGCGCACGCCTATCCCGCCGCGATCACCCATCTTCTGGCTGAGGCGCTGGTGCTCACCGCGCTGATCGGTGGGCTGCTCAAGGACAACGACGACGGCGACGGCGGGGCTCAGTTGACAATGCAGGCCCAAACCGAAGGCGGCGTCGTCAGGTTGTTGGTGTGCGATTGGCGCGGTGGAGAACTGCGCGGTTATGTCGATTTCGACCGCGAGCGGCTGGCAGCGCTAGGGGCCAACCCCTCGCTTTACGCGCTCTTCGGCAAGGGATACCTGGCGATGACGTTCGATCTCCCTTCGGGCGAGGGGAGATACCAGGGGATCGTTCCGCTGGAAGGCGAATCGTTGGCTGAGGCATGCGAGACCTATTTCAGCCAGTCCGAACAATTGCCCACGCTGATTCGTGTCGCTGTGCGCTCGGGTAGCGACGGGGCGGTCGCCGCCGGCATCCTCGTCCAGCATCTGGCCGAGGGCGAAGAAGGGCGTGAGCGGCTCCATGTCCGCATGGATCATCCCGAATGGGAACACGTCGCGGTCCTTGCCGGCAGCATACGCCATGACGAATTGCTCAACCCGGCCCTGTCCCAAGAGGCGATCGTGTGGCGGTTGTTTCACGAGGAGGCGGAGGTCCGGGTGCAGCCCGGTCCGGCTGTCGCGCGCGGCTGTCGCTGCTCGCCCGAGCATTATGCCAAAGTCATCGCCCGCTTCCCTGAGGAAGAACGTGCCGCGATGCGCAATGACGAGGGCCTCATTATCGTCGACTGCGCGTTTTGCTCGCGTGAATTCCCTATCCGGGACTAGCGTTTCGTCGCAACTGCGGGCCACTTTATCGCTGCGATGGATTTATGCTATAAGGTGCGCCGACGAAAATCGCGGGCGCATAGCGGAGTTCGATTCCATGCGATTGTCGATTGCAACCGGGGCGCGGTCGTTCGCGATCGCCGCCGGTCTCTATGCGACCGGCTTGCTCAGTCCCGCCGCCGCGCAAGGTCCCTCGCTCACCATGTTAGCCTCTCTTGACGATGGGCAGTGGGAAGTTCGCGCCCGCGAAAGCCGTGAAAGCCGCCAGGTGTGCGTGCGTTCGGGCTTTGAGTTGATCCAGCTCAAGCATCCGGACGCAGGTTGCAGCCGCTTCGTCGTGGAGGATGGTGCAAGCGCCGTCACTGTCCAGTACACCTGCCGGGGCAACGGCTACGGGCGCACCACCATCCGCAAGGAAAGCACCAGCCTCGTGCAGATCGACAGTCAGGGGATCGTGAACGGACTGCCGTTCGAGTTCTCGGCCGAGGCGCGCCGAGTGGGTAGCTGCCGCTAGGCGGGATTGCGGCTGTCGCGGCGAGCGCCTAGCGGGGCGCAATGCCTGCCGATTCGAAGATCGCCGTCGTCCTGCTTTCCGGGGGTCTCGATTCGATGGTCGCCGCGGGGATCGCCCGCGAACAGGGATTCGCGTTGCACGCGCTGTCGATCGACTACGGCCAGCGTCACGTTCGCGAACTCCAATCCGCCAGGGAAATTGCCGCCCGGCTCGGCGTGGTGCGGCATATCGTCATGCCGTTGGACTTGCGGCGCTTCGGGGGATCGGCCCTGACCGACGACATCGCGGTTCCCACGGGTGGGGCCGGCGATGACATCCCGGTGACGTATGTGCCCGCGCGCAATCTTGTCTTCCTTGCCCTGACGATCGCCTGCGCAGAGAGCGCGGGCGCGAGGGATGTCTTCATCGGTGTCAACGCACTCGACTATTCGGGTTATCCCGACTGCCGACCCGAATTTATCGCCAGTTTCACCGAAACCGCGCGGCTTGGCACAAAGGCAGGGGTAGAAGGCGCGCCATTCGCGATCCATGCTCCGCTTCAGCACATGACCAAGGCCGATATCGCGCGCGAAGCGGCCCGGCTGGGTCTCGACGTGGGCTGGAGTTGGTCTTGCTACGACCCCACACCTGCAGGTCTGGCCTGCGGCTTGTGCGATAGCTGTCGCTTGCGTCAAAAAGGCTTCGCGGAAGCCGGAATGGAAGATAGGGTATCTTACGCCGGCGGGTGACCGGCTGGGTCGGGAGAGAGCATTTGAACGAGAAGAACGGAGCCGCAACAAGCGAGCTCCTTGAAACGCCGGTCCCGGCTTACAGCTGGTATGCGCTCAGCGTGCTCGTGCTCATTTACGTGCTCAACTTCGTCGACCGGCAAATTCTTTCGATCCTCGCCAACGACATCAAGGCCGACCTCGGGGTGGACGACGCCTTCCTGGGCTTTCTTTACGGAACCGCGTTCGCGATCTTCTACGCATTGTTCGGGATCCCGCTCGGCAAGCTCGCCGATAGCTGGCATCGTGTGCGACTGATGACTACGGGCCTTGCGCTCTGGTCGATGATGACCGCGATCTCGGGCTTTGCGTCGAGCGGCACGATGCTTACCGGAGCGCGCATCGGCGTCGGAGTAGGCGAGGCGACCGCTAGTCCGTCGGCCTATTCGCTGATTTCAGACTGGTTTCCGGCCCGTCTGCGCGCCACTGCGCTCGCGATATATTCGTCAGGCCTCTATTTCGGCGGCGGCGTTTCGCTCCTCATCGGCGGCCTGATCGTCGATGGCTGGAACAAGGCTTACCCCGGCGGCGGCCCGCTCGGCCTGGTCGGGTGGCAGGCGGCTTTCGTGGCCGTCGGACTCCCGGGCCTTTTCCTTGCGGCTTGGGTGTTTACCCTGCGCGAGCCGGTCCGCGGAGCGATCGACGGGATGCCAACGCCGCCCCACCCCGCGCCGTTTCGCGGGTTCTTCGACGAACTCGTTCAGATCATACCCCCGTTCACGATGATCGGAGCTTCGCGACGCGGTTCCGGAGCGCTTGCGATCAACGTACTCGCGGCGGTTGCCTTCGGACTGGGGGCGATAGCCATGACCCATCTGGTGCCGGCGGGCGAAGGCCACTTCATAAGCGCAGTGTCGGATCAGTGGCTGTTTCTCGGCGTGGGGTATTACGCCGTATTCAGTTGGGCGTGCGGTCAACGCGCTCGCGATCTTCCGACATTCCGGCTTACCTGGGGCTCGCCGGCGTTCCTCGCGACGATATTGGGCTACGGCATGGTTTCGTTCATATCGTACGCCGCGTCATTCTTTGCTGCGCCATATGGCGAAATCGCCTTTGCCATTCCGAAGACCCAAATCGGCTGGCTGGTCGGGGCGCCTGCGGCGGTTGCTGGCTTCCTGGGTGTCATCGCCGGCGGCCGGATCGCTGACTGGCTGTTCGTTCGCATTCCGTCCGGCCGCCTGTTCGTCGTCATGTTCGGCCTGCTTGCACCGGCTCCGGTCATCTGGATAACCTTCACCACCGCGGATAAGACGGTCTTTTTCGTCTGCGCCGCACTGGGCCAGTTTCTCGCGGCGAGCGCCCTAGGCGCAGCAGCGGCCAGTAGCCAGGCGCTCGTGCTGCCGAGGATGAGGGGCGTGGCGACAGCGACCTTCTTCCTCGCAACGACACTGGTCGGCCTCGCGCTCGGCCCGTTCCTTGCCGGTTGGGTTTCGGCGACGAACGGCGGCAACATCTCGCTAGGCGTCCGGTCCACGCTTTGGGTGGTACCGATTGGCCTGGCGTTCCTGCTGATCGCCATCCGTCTGGTACCGGTGGCGGCGGCAACTATGCTGGAGCGCGCGAATGCCGCGGGAGAAGGCGCGTTCAGGCGGGCTTGATAACTCCGCAGGCGATCCGTCCGCCCGCGTTGCCGCTGGGATCGGTGCGATAGTCGTCAGCATCAGCGTGGATGACAACGGCGGTACCGTCACCATCGAAGATCCATTGGGCGATCTGCGTTCGCGTACCGGGCAGATCGGCGGTCAGCGACCCGGAACCGCCCGGCTGGATCTCGATGTTCGGCAGGTCGCCGACGTGACGCCCGTTTGCGCTCTGAATGCCATGATGCTTGCCGAGCGGGTTGAGATGTCCGCCGGCCGAAGTGAAGTCTGGGCGGATGCAGCTGCCTGTCATGTGCAGGTGAAAACCGTGGAGGCCCGGCGAGACGCCCGTTACCGCAGCAGCCAGCGTAACCTGATTACCGCGCGCGAGGATTTGGACGGTGCCGACCGGTACTCCGGTCGCCAGCGATAACGTCGCGCTGCCCAGCCGCTCGGCGGGCAGATCGGCGACGGTGCTGCAGGCTGCCAACCCCGTGAGAGCAACGGGTGCGATGATCCGGGCGAGATGGCTCATGTTTTGTCTCCTGTGACTGGGCCTTCCTAATGAACGCAAGTCGCACGAAAAAGGGGCCGGATTTCTCCGGCCCCTGATCCACTATTCGACCGTGTAAGTCGAAGATTACATGCCCGAACCCGGACCGTAGGTGATTTCCACCCGACGGTTCTGGAGCTCGCGAACACCGTCCGCAGTCGGAACGCGCGGCTGCAATTCGCCGAACGCTTCGGTCGAGATCCGGGTGTCCGGAACTCCGCGAGCGTTCATGTACGACTTCACAGCATCCGCACGGCGCTGTGACAGGCCGACGTTGTACGAGGACGAACCCGAACGGTCGGCGTGACCGGCAAGCATGACCGCGGCGCTGCCGCAGTTGGCGTATGCCGAAACGGCGTTGTTGAGGATCGTCGCGGCTTCCGGAGTGATGTCCGACTTGTCCCACTCGAAGAACACGATGTACGGGCCCTTGTTGCAGGTCTGCTGAACAACCGGCGGCGGCGGCGGCGGGGGCGGCGGGGGGGCCATCGGACGAGCCGGGCAAGTCGCATCCATCGGAAGCGAAGTACCGTCCCAGCAGGTCTGCATCGGGGCAGGTGCGCCACCGAAGTTGAACCCGATGGTGCCGAGCAGCGAATGCGACCTCCACTTGGTGTCGACATCGCGACCCACCGTGTCGACGAGATCGAGCGTCGAGGTGTTGAAGAAGCGATACTTCAGGCCAACGTCGATCGTGTCGGTCAACGGAGCGCGAATGCCTGCGAGGACCTGCCACGCGAAGCCGCTATCCGAATCGTCGAGGAAGCCAGGGCCGGCCGTGTTTACGGTCGCGCCGCTGAGCTTGGTGCGTGCCACGCCGACACCACCGCCGACAAAGCCCTGCAGGCCATCGTCGGGGCCGAAGTCGGCCAGACCGTTCAGCATGAAGCTGAGGACGCTGGCGTCGCCGTCCGCGGCGTAAGTGCCGGTGGCCGCACGACCGGCGGCTGTTGTGCCGGGCAGCACGGCCGTGGTGGTGGTCAGCGAATTGAAGTCGGCGGCGCGGTAGCCCGCTTCCGCTTCGATCCGGATGAAGCCGAAGTCGTAACCGACGATACCACCGAAGTCGTAACCGGTGTGCATGTCGGCACTGACGACGTTGGACGCACCGTTCACGTCGAAGTCGATGTCTTCGACGATCATCGGACCGCCATCGAGTTCAACGTACCAGGCGCCGTCGCGCGCGAGAGATGGCGAAGCGATGGCAGTCGATGCCAGCGCCATGCCAATGACGAGTTTCCGCATTATATAATTCCCCTTTTTAGCGAATTTGAGCCATCGAGCGGTTCAATTTCTAACTTTTCCCCACTTGGGTGGCAAGCGGGCTTTCACGCCAAACTGTTGCAGATAGGCATCGAAAAGGGTGCCTGATCCGAAAATTTAGGCGTGAGAGCCCTCCTTGTGCCCGCTAAACGACCGGAACCACAGTGGGTTCCCGTCAAACGACGGGCAGAATTCCGCAGCGTTGCAGTACTGCGATCAACTGATCGATCGCCGTTCTTGCCTCGAAATCCACGGTCTGTCCCCCGGCTGGCGACTCAAGCCGCAATTCGCGCCGCCAACCGCCGACGTATAGCAAAAACTGGCCCGTCGACCTGTCGAAGGCGCGCATACCGTCGCGTGGGGGAGCGAAAGTCCATTCGCCCGATTGGCGGAAAGCGAGACACCCGGCCTGGCCCGCGAATGCGCCGCCGGCACCTGTCGCGACGAGCCAGCAACTGTCGTCGGCCGGATCGACCGGGGGGGTCGTCACTTCGCCTTCTATCAATGGATGCAGCAGCGCGTCGCAGCCCGACAAGGCATCGTTGATGAAAAATTCTTTCTGGGACTGCCCGGCGAACAGCAGCGGAAGGCCATGCCGGGGGGTCGTCGCGGGAAACTGGATCGGATCGGTCATCGTGTTCTCCTGGCCTAAGGCAAGCGGGTGAGGAACAGGGGCTCGGATTGCGCGAAACTGCCGATCTGGCGAACCCACAGGGCCGCCCCCGGATCGGTTTGTGCCAAGGGCGCAAGCACCTCGGACGACAGCGTGAGCTCGGTCGTCGAGACCGACCATTCGGCCACCGGCGCATCGACGTTCCCCAGGCCCACGCGATACTGCTCGGCCTGTTCGACGAGCGGCGTTTCGACATAATCCGGCCAGGTCCAGGCACCACGCGCTCGGCGCGTCCAGCTCAGCACCAACCCATCCCCCAGGCTGCCCACGACGCGGGGGTGCACGGGTGTGAGAGGGCGGCGCGCGAGACCGGGGCTGGCGAGCTGGGCGAACACCGGCTCTGGATCACCGAGACCGATCGCAGCGATAGTGGTCGCAGGGTTCGACGGTACAACTGCGGAATCGAGCGCGACGAGCGCATCGTCGAGCAGGACGACCGGGGTCCCTGCCAAGTGCCCGCCAAGCGCCGCAGGTTCGGTCCCGCCGCGCCCTCGCAACAGGCTCGTCAAGCGCCAGGTTCCCGGTGTAATTTCCGCAGCATCGAGAAACTGGAGGACTTCGCCCGCGACCCACATCCGGTTCGCGCCCTGAGCCATGCCCGCGATCGTCGTCGGCGCAAATCCGCCCTCAGCGGCCGACAGATCGACCAGCAGCGTTGCTCGCGCTTCGAGGTGCAGCCCGGGTGAGGCCGCGAGCGGGGCGGCGAGTTTGCCCATCGTCGCGCGCGACCGGCCGGTCGATCCGATGGAAACGAGTTCTCCCGCGCGCTCGAGATAGAGCGCCGCCCCGGCCCACCCCGCCTCGGCGGATGTTGCAGCGGCAAAGAGCGTTCCCTCGCTTGCGTCGAGGCTTGCGGCTGGCGATTCGAAGGCCGCGAGCCGAGTTGGGCCGGGAATCAGATCGGACGGTATCGGAAGGTTGCCCGAATCGCCGACCGCCGCGACGAGTGCCAGCGGATTGCGCCGGACAAGCTCGAGTTCGACCCCGCGCGAGCGCCATTCCCAACCCTCGACCCGCCAGATGCCCGGCCTGCCCGGAACCCGGACCTCGCTGCCGGGCGCAAGCGAGGGATCGAGCTCGGCGACCCGCCACTGCATTCGCTCGCGGCTCCAGCCGCTGCGCCGGACCGCCGATTCGGTAAGGCTCCGCGCGTCGTCTGCCGCCAGCGCCCCGGGAAACTCGATGGTCCGCCCGCGGCCCGGATCGGGGCGGCCCGCGGGACGCTGCACGCCCGGCTGGAAATCGCGCGCGACATCGTAATAACGCACCGCATCGGGCCGGTCGCCATCGCTCGCCTCGCGATCGCGCCGTTCGCCGTCGTCGTGTCCGAAATCTTCTTCCGCCCACGCACGTGCGGCTTGCGGAAGCGTAAGCGGCTGGGTGCCCGCCAGATCGGCGCTGGCCCCGATCGTCAGCCGCGCGCCGCCCGCATCGCAGGCAAGCGGAAAAAGCGTGTCGATCGTCGCCAGCGTCTGAGCCAGCGGACCGCCTTCAAGGGCGAAGCCTGCTAGCGGGCCGAGCAGGCTGCTCGCCGAAGCGTCCGCCCCCAGCGGATCGACGAGGTCGGCAAGCGCGATCGTTCCATCGTCGGCGATGATCTCGAAGCTCAGCGCCGGGATGCGATTGCCGAAGTCGCCGAGCGAAAGATCCTCGAACACGGCGTAGGCGCAATCGCGGAAGGCCGGGCAGGCAGCGCCTTGCGCAGCCGCGATCAGTGGGTCGGGGGCCTGGTCGCCGCCTCCCGTGTGGATCCGTAAGATGCCCGCGACCTTGAGGTCGCCAGCGGCACCGCGCAGCAGGTTGCCGTCGGCCCAGATGCGACCGACGCCGCGGATCGGGCGGCTCGAAAGCGCCACCGCGAACGACGTCGTGTAGGCGTAGCTGGTAACCGATGGCTGACCCTTCTTGCCGCCGGACTTGTCCTTGTGCTCGACAAGGTCGGTTGCCCATACGATCGTGCCGCCCGCGCGCATCCGGCCATGATGGCGCGGGATCGGCTGGCCGTAGCTCGAGGTGGTGACCGCAAGTTCCTTGAGGCGCGGACCTTCGCGCCTGCCGCCGCCGATGATCGCGCCGTCGATCGAGCGTCCGGCAATCGCGCCGAGCGCGCCGCCCAACGGGCCGCCGATGACCGTGCCCACGCGCTGTGAGGAGAAGCGTTGCCATGAAGCGGGTTCCTATCGTGCGAGGCGCCAGTGGCGTTCGGGCGGCCAGGGCAGCGGGCCGGGCTGGACGACGACCCGGCGCAGGCCTGCGTGGGCGTGGACGAAGCGGTCGCTCGCCAGCGCGAGCAGCAAGTGATGCTGGCCGGGGCCCGGACGGACCATGATTACGTCGCCCGGACGCGCGGGCCCCTCGACCTCGGCCAGTCCGGCGTCCGCGGCGAGTTCGAGCCAGCGATGTGACCGAGCGGTTGCGCAGGCCGTAGCCGCGCGGGGTCGTCGGTGTGCGCCCGCAGCGGGCGAATGCCGCCGCAAGGACTCCGACGCAATCGAGCCCGCTTGCCGGATCGCGCCCGTGCAGCCGAAAAGGCGCGCCGACGAGGGTTTCGGCAGCCGCGCGCAAGCTCGGCCCCGCTCACGCCGGGGCTCGGATAGCGGGCGAGCAGGTCGTTGCCGGGCAGGAATGGCTCGCCCCGAAAGTTCACGGCATTGCCGAACCGGCCCGAGCAGGCGGCGATCGTGTGGTCGCATCCTTCGCGCAGGATCGCGCGCGTGCCGGCGGCCAGCGCTGGATCGATCGCTGCGTCGAGCACCAGGTTCGCCCCGTCGACCGCCGCGACCTCCATCGCCAGGCCCGACGTGCGGTCCGTCGAGCCAGCGCACGGTGCCGTGGAGCAGCGAACCGGGGTCGGGGTGGTCGAACGCGACGCGCTATCGTCCGGGTCGCCGCTCACCATCACGCCGCGCTGGCGTGAAGCGCGCTGTCGAAAGCCCGCAGCCGCGGCCCGCAGAATACCGCACGGCAAGTCGGGCTGGTGCGCGGCACCGGGATCGGCCTCGAGAGCGGCTTTGGCGGAGCGCAATTCGGCGGTGAAGCCCGCGCCCTCCTGCGCGACCTGCGCCGATCGCACCGTTGTAGAGCACCGCGTTCTCGGTGGTTTCCCAGTCGACCGCGCCGACCTCCACCCGCGCCCCGTCGAAGCGGCCATTCGGCGAGATCTTCGGCAGCGGATCGAATCGTGCGCCAGCGCGCCCTGCATCTCGGCGCTGTCGCCGTCGAGCGCGGCGGTGCGGCGCATCGGCGCTTGGCAGCATGCCCGGGCGCGGCGCGATGGAGCACGCCGCTGAAACGCAGGTCGCGATCGTGACTGGTGAAGCCCAGCGTCACCCCGTCCCGGCGATGAATGCGCCAGAAGGTCGCCGACGCCCTCAAGCTCGCTGGCGAAGAACACGCGGCTCATTGTGCCGTCTCGCGAATTTCGATCAGCGGAACCGACGGGCGCTTCGCCCGCGGCGAAGGCCGCGCCGGTCACGTCGAGGCGGTCCTCGGCAAAGCGCACCGGCACGTCGAACAGGAACCCGGCGCGCACTTCGGCGTCCGGCGGCGGGTGCCGTGGCGAGCACCAGCCTGCCACCCGGATCGAGCGCGAAGTCGCTCGTCTCGACGCCCGGCGACGCTGACCCGCACGGTCTCGGCACGGGGGCGGGTGATCGGGCGCACCTGCGGTTCGGGCCCCTCGCCATAGGACTTGGCAAGCTGGAAGCGTCGAGGCGAGGCCGTCGCCCACGGCGATAAGCTGATCGAGCGGGCCGGGCGCGCCGGTCATCCCGTTCGAGCTGAAATCGAACGGATCGCGACAGGCGGAAGCCCCGCGCCGCGCCGCGTCGGGCGCGGAAAAAGGCGATCAGCACGCCAAGCTCGGCCTCCGAGCGGATACCGGGGCCGACGTCGAAACGCAGCCGCGCATCGGACCACAGCGAGTTGCGCGCGCTCGTGACCCGAGGCGGTGACCGCCACGCTGGTCGAGAATTCGGGGCTGACCCCGGCGTCGCGCCCAAGCGCGAGGGGGTAGAGCACGTCGTCGAACGATTGCACGTCAGTCTCCTCAGTGGGCGGCGAGCCGCACGTACCCGTCGCGGGCGATCTGCGGGGCGGCCCAGACGAACGTGCGCGCAACGCCGCGGGTTGCGCGCCTCGTCGAGCCCGGCGTCGATGCGCGGCCAGAATGTCGTCGGCATCGGCGGCGGCGAGGACGAAGCCGGCGACGTAGTCCTGCCGATCGAGCGGATAGCCGAGCCGGGCATCGACCACCGCGTAGGCCGTCGCGCCGCAGCGCTTCGGCCCCGCCGGTCAACCAGTCGTAGTCCTCGACCTGCAACCGGTCGTAGGCGGGAAAGGCCCAGCCGGTCGGCAGGTTGGCGCGGCGCGCCTCGGGCATCGCCGGGTCGAGCACGGTCGGGAGTGAAGACCAGCAGCATGACTTCGCTGGTCCGCGCGACCAGGCCGCGCGCACCGCGTCGGCCAGCGCCGCGTGTCGCCTGCGCCAGCAGCGCGCCCGCCGCGTCGAGCAGGTCGCTGCTCGGCCTGGTCGAGCGGCGCGCGCATGTCGGCGATCACCGGCGGACTGCCGCCGAAAGCCGCGCTTCGCCGCATCGTCGTAGAGACACGGTGCGGCCATCGGGCATGATCCACCACCACGGTTCGCCGATCTGGAAGCGCGACCGGCGCGCCTGCCTCGACCATCAGCGCGACGAAGTTCGCCGCGACCGCCTGGAGCCAGCCCATCGCCTGCGGCGTTGGCGGGCGAAAGCAGGGCCGATGGCGGCACCCAGCCGGTGCGCGCGGGCGTCGCCGTCGCTGGTGCGCTGCTGCCAGGCAGTCGGGACAATGCTGCGGCGAGCAGTTCGAAGCTGAGCGAGGCGATCGGCGCGAACCCGGCGCGCACCGCACTCGGCGAAGAAAGCCGCGGTGCCACGCCGCGGCCGGACCGCACAGCGTACCGTCCGCCAGCGCCAGTCCATCGCGCGCCGAGCCGGAAGAAGTGGCTCATCCCGACGATAGTGGATCAGCGCACCGCGGTAACCGAGCGCCTCGGCCATGCGCAGCACCCGCGCGGGCGTCTGGTCGAAGGCGTCGTCATAGGCGGTCGCCATGCCCACCCCGTGCGGGGCACGAGCACGTCGCCGATCTCGAGCATCGCACGCTCGCCGTCGCAGGCGATCTGCGAACAGCTCGACCCAGCCGTCGGCACGCGCGGGCAACGGCATCGGTGCTTTCCGGAGCATAGCCCGGCGGCACGATGCTGATGAACATCCGGTCGATGTCGGCCGGGTCGCATCGGCTTCGCCGGGCAGCACGAACCCGCTTTCGAGCGCCGAGAACGGCAATTCGACCAGCGCGTCCTCGGGCGTGCCGGTGGCATAGTTCCACAACCGCACGTACCAGGTGCGCGGCGCACCCGAGGCGTCGCGGCCTTCGATCGTCAGCGTCGGACCGTTTACCGCGTCGAGCGCGATCACCCCCGACGATCGCCAGCGGAAAGTACAGCGTCGTGCGCGCATAATCGCGATCGGTCGCGTAGGCGGTGAGCGGGTGGTCGAGGAGGTCTTCGCTCGCCCAGATCAGCCCGGCCAGTTCGCCCGCGTGGTGGAATTCGCACTCGACGCGCAGCGAGTCCGGGCCGGTGGTGACCACCGAGGCCATCATCGGGCGCGGGAAGTTGACCGTCCAGAACCGCGGGTCGAACCGCTGGATCCAGTCGCTGTCCTGCCCGCGGCGTTCCTTTGCCAGCCAGAATGCCATGGCTCAGAACTCCACGCAGCGCGCGGCGCACGGCGCTGGCGACCTGGCGGCTCGATCGTTCGAGCGCGGTCGGCGCGATCGCGCCGCGCGGCTGATTGAGGCTGATCGCCACCCGCACATCGCGCGGGCCGCGCGGCACTGCCGCCGGTCTCGATCCGTCCGGCGCTGGTCGGCACGAACAGCTCGGGCCCGCGCTCGCCGACCAGAAACGGCCGGTTCGGAGCTGACGGGGCCGCCGGTCGCGCGACCGGGCAGACCGAGCACGCCGCCCAGCAGGCTGCGCGATCCCGCCGCCGATCCCGCCGCCGGGCGCAGCCGACGCCGCCGAACAGATTGTCGAACCCGATCTGCAGCGCCTGGGCGGCGATCTGGTCGAGCGCCGACAGCGCCGTTCGCTTGAGGTCGTCGAACCCCAGGCTGCCGCGCCGGATCGCCGAGAGCAGCCCGCGTTCGAGCACCTGTCCCGGCGCGCTCGAACCCGTCGACGAGGGTGCCGTCGAAGTTCGCTGCGCATGGCGGCTATATCGCTGAGAGAAGCCCTGCGTGCTTGCGCGGACTTCGACCAGCAGTTCGTCAACCGTGTCCATCGGGATCGCTTTCCATCAGGCGTTGAAGATCGTCGCGGCCGAGAGGCGCGGCCAGAGGTCCGGCGCCGGGCGCAGGGTCGGCAAGGCAGGCGACCAGTTCGGCCGGGGTGGCACTCCAGAAGTCGTGCGGCCGCCACCCCAGCGCACGCGCCGCCAGCGCGCAAAGCGCCAGCGCCGAAGCGCCGAACGTGTCGCTCATTCCCGGTTCGAGGGGCTTTGACCCTGAAGGATCGCGGACAGCAGCGCGCGCAGCGGCTTCGGCACAGGCCGGCAAGCCCCGCTGCGGCAACCGCCTCGCCCACGGCTGTCGCGGGTCAGGTCGTGCGCGGTCGGCAAGGCAGTGCCAGAACAATGCGACCATCTCGGCAAGCCGGAGCTTGCCGTCGCCCGCCCGCTCGACCAGCGCGAACAGCGGGCCAAGTTCCTCCTCGGCGGCGACCAGCGCGGCGAATGTCGGTCGCAGCGTGCGTTCGGCACCACCGACCGTAAGCGCGGCTTCGCCGCGAAGCGAGTTGTTCGGGACACCGTTCATGCCGGCACCACCGCGCCCGAGCTTTCGAGCTGCAGGGTGTAGGTCCGCTCGCCATTGAAATCGCCGGCGTAGTCCAGCCGCTGGACAAGGAACCGGCCGCGCATCTTTTCGCCGTCCTCGAAGCTCAACTCGTAGTCGGCGATCGTACCGCCCAGCGCGTGACCGCGCAGCTGGCTCTCGGCGTCGGAGCCCAGGAAGATGCCGCTGGCCGAAACCGACACCGAGCGCGTGCCCGCTCCTGACAGCAGGTCGCGCCAGCCGCCGCTTTCCTTGTGCGTGACGACGACGGTATCGCCGTTGATCGACATCTGCGTCGTGCGCAGGCCGGCGACGGTGGCGTAGGCGGGCGGCTGCGCACCGTCGCCGATCTTGAGGAGGAAGGCGGCGCCTGTCTGGGCGGTCATGTCTGGTTACTCCGGTTGGGCTGCGAAGCAGCGGAAGCGGTATTCGAGCAGGGTGGCGCGGGCGTTGTTCGCCGCGGCGTTCGGTGCGGGCGCGCAGGAACTGGATCGAGGCGATCTCGATCCCGTCCTGGGCCCGCGGAAAGCGCTTCGATCCGGCGCGTCGAGCGCGCTGACCAGCGGCGCGTCGGCACGCGGATCGTCGGCGCGGCTGTGCAATTCGATCGCAACGCGGATCTCACGCCCCCGGCGGTCCTTGACCGACCAGTCGGCGCTGGCGCTGGCGACCACCGCCGAGCCACGGCGGAGTGGCGCGGGGCGGCACCTCTTCCTCGATCGCGGTCGAGCGTATCGAGCGGTGCGGGGGCGTCGCGCAGCCAGTCGAGCAGCGCGGGACGAAGCAGGTCTTCCATCTAGCGTTCTCCCAGCAACGGCCACAGCAGGCGGGCCTTGCGCCAGCGCCACGGATCGCGGCGGGCCGCGCGCCGCGCCTCTTCCGCCCGCGCTTCGGCCAGCGTGCGGGCCTTGGCGGCGAGTCGCGCGACGAAATCGTCGGCGGGCGGCGTCGTATTCGCGCGCGATCACAGCCGCATCCGCCGCCACGGACGCCACAGCGCCGCGACCGCGGCGGGCGGCCCGGCATCGGCGGCGCTGTCGCGTGCGCGCCAGTTATGCGCGGCGAGGCGGACGATGCCGTGGCGCAAGCCTTCGGGCAGCAGCTCCCACGTCGGGCGCGAGCCCGGCGGTGAAGCGCACCGCGACCCGTCCGGCGCTGCCTTGCCGAACGACCCGCACCTGGCCGGTGCCGTCTGCGGCGATGTCGACCTCGTAGGCGTCGGGCGCCAGGGCAAAGCGGGCGCCGTCGGCGGGAATGCCCTCGATCCCGGCGATCGCCACGACCGGCCGGGCCGAGAGCGCGTGCCAGTCGGCCGATGCCGGGAGGATTTCCTCTGCACAGGCATGAAACCGGCATCGCGCCGGTGAAGGCCTCGCAGGTTTCGAGTCGCGGTGCGCAGCAACCCGGCGAGCGCGGCATCGTCGGTCGCCGAGCGGATCGCCAGCCACTGCTTCAATTCGTCGAGAGCCGCGCCCGGCAGTTCAGCGGGCGCAACAATGGTCCGCTGCATGGGCGGTCTCCGATCAGGTCTCGGGAAAAGGGTGCCCGCGCCGGGCAAGGGGGGAAGCCCGGCGCGGGAAGGGGAAGCGAAGCCTACGCTTCGATGCGCAGCAGCTTGATCGCCGCGCTGTCGAGCACCTGGCCGCCCACGCGCTTGGTCGCGTAGAAGTGGACGAACGGCTTGTGCGTGAACGGATCGCGCAGGATCGCGGTCGCCGAGCGTTCGGCGATCAGGTAGCCGGCGCGGAAGTTGCCGAACGCGATCGGGAAGGCGCCGGTGGCCACGTCGGGCATGTCTTCGGCCTCGACCACCGGGTAGCCGAGCAGCCGGTCGGGCTGGCCCTCGACGAGGCCCGGCTGCCACAGGAACGCGCCGTCGGCGGTCTTGAGCTTGCGCACCTCGCTCAGCGTGGCCGAGTTCATCACCCAGCTCGCGCCCTGGCGGTGCCCGGCCTTCATCGTGTGGACGAGGTCGATCAGCCGGGCTTCGGGCGCGGTGCCGAAGTCCGGCGTCGTCGCCGGTGCCGACGTACTGCAGCGTGCCGAACGGCCGCGCCCCGTCGCCGATCACCGAGACCGGCGCTGTTGAGGAACCCCCGGGGCATCATCGATTCCGGTGCCGCCGACGAACGCGGCACCTTCGGCGCGGGCGAACTCCATCGCGATCTCGTGCGGCGAGCCACGCCTCGAGGTCGAACGCCGCATCGTCGAGCATCGCCTGGCTCGCCGCCGGTTGGCGTAGAGCTCGCCCGAAGGCGGCGCGATCTCGGCGAAGGTGGGCGCGTCGGTCTCGGGCCGTCCGGCGGTTTCGCTGACCCAGCCGCTGGCGGTGCCGCCGGTCGAGACGAGCTTGCGGTAGCCGGACGAGCCGGTCTGGACGACCTGGGCGAGTTGCGCGGATCGGGCTGATCTCGATCAGTTCGCGGGCGATCATCGCGTCGATCTCGCGCGGGACGGCATAGCCGCCGTCGGCGGGGACCTTGGTCGGTCAGCGACTTCAGTTCGGTCGTGCGGCCGGACCGCAGGTAACCGTCGACGAAGCCCTTTACTTCCGGGCTGGCGGTATCGGCCGATGCGATCGCCGGGCGCTGCGCGGCGCGGCTGACGCGGTCGAGCCGCGATTTGACTTCGTCGACGTCGGTCCGCAGCGCCTTGATCTCGGTTTCGCTGCGGTCCTGGCGGGCGACGATGTCGAAGCTCTGCGTCGAGCTGGTCCCCGGTCGGGGCGGTGGAGGTAACGACGATATCCATGGGGCAGTTCACCTTTCTTGGGGGGTCGGGTCTTGGGAGGGCGATACGAAATGCACCCGCGCGCCGTGCTGGAGCGGGTGAGTGACGAGGCTGATTTCGACGAGGTCGATGTCGTCGAGCGTGCGGCCGTCGGGCGACTGGCGGGCGCCGCGGGCGCGGTAGCCGAAGCTGAGGCCGTGTAACCGTTTTGGCACGCAACATCGTGGCTGCCGCGTCCATCGGGGTTATCGACCGATGCGATCGACGCGCAGGCCGCGCGCGTCTTCGGCCGCCCGCTCGACCCAGCCGATGCGCTGTCTCGGGGCGGTGCTGCCAGAACAGCGGCAGCGGCGTCCGTGCGTTCGGCCAGCGTGCGCGCGAAGGCGCCCGGGCGGATCGTGTCGCGCGCGGCGTCGGCGCGGTCGAACAGCGCGGCGTAGCCGGCAAAGCGCACGGTCACTCGCAGCAGCCCCAGCGCGCCGATGCCGCACCGCGATGCCGATCAGCAGCAGCGCGAGGAGCCCGCGCACCAGCCATTCGACCGCCGCCTTCCACGCGCTCGCCTTGGCGTCGCGCCAGGCCTTGAGCAGCTCGCGCAGTTCGTCCAGGTCGTCCTGCGCGCCCGGCGTCGGACAGGCCGAGCCGGTCGAGCACGCGGGTCGCGCCGACCTCGCTCGCTTCCTCGACGATCGCGCGCAGCGTCACCAGCGTCGCCACCTTCCGATGTCGCCTGCGCGATCAGGCGCGCCAGCATGTCCTCGCGGGTCATATCGTCGTCTCCGATGTTGAGCATCCGCGCGCTTTTCTTCCGGCCGCAGGAAGTCGGCGCGCGGACACCTGCGCCCACAGCCTCTCGCGGTCCTCCGCCAGGGCGGGCACCCGGTCGAGGTCGACCGCCAGCTTCGCATCCGGCGAACCACGGCGACAGCCCCTCGGCGATCCCGCCCAGGATCTTGCCCGCCAGCGGCAGCAGCGTCAGCCGCCACAGCGCGCGGTTGGCCTCGCGGTAATTGGCATAGGTGTTGTCGCCCGGCAGCCCGAGCAGCATCGGCGGCACCCCGAAGGCGAGCGCGATGTCGCGCGCCGCGGCGGCCTTCAGTGTGGCGAAGTCCATGTCGGCCGGGCGTCATCGCCATCGACTGCCACTTCAGTCCGCCCTCGAGCAGCATCGGCCGCCCGGCGTTGCCCGCCCCGGCATAGGCGCCGGCAAGTTCGGCCTTCAGGCGGTCGAACTGGTCGGGGCTCAGCACCGCGCCGTCGCCGGTTCGAACACCAGCGCGCCCGAAGGCCGCGCCGCGTTCTCGAGCAGCGCGCGGTTCCACTGCGACGGCGGCGTTGTGGATCGCCACCGCTTGTTCGGCCGCCGCAGGCACCCCGCGCCGTAGTGATCGTCGGCCGGGTGAAAGCCCTTCAGGTGGATCAGGTTGCGGCCAGCCGTCCTCATCCTCGAGCGGGATCGTCAGCGCCGCGGTCGGCCGAGCTTGTAGGCGAACGCCACCGGCCAGCCGTCGCTGCCCGCCACCACGCTCATCCGTTCGGGCCGCAGCGCGAACAGCTCGACCGGCTTGCCGGCCGCGTCCTTCATCACCTGGACGAAGGCGTTGCCGTGCAGCAGCAGCTGCGCGGCGAGCGTCTCGAGCAGCGACTGGCCCGGCGCTCGTGGCCGACACCAGCGCGTCAAGCGCCGGATCGGTCGGCGACAGCGGCGCCGACCCGACCCCCTCGGCCACGATCCGCACGCTGCGCTGCGCGACCGGGTTGTCGAGGTAGGCGTGGCGCACGCTGCGCGCGTAGTCGAACGGCGGCGGACCGCTTTCGAAGGCGGTGGCCCCCAAGCCGGCCCAGGGAGAGATGAACCCGCGCGCAATGGGCACGCGAACGGGCCCGCCCCCGCCCTTGAAGGCGGAAGCGAGGCTGTCGAGGAAGGACATGGAATTTCTCCGGTTCAAGTCGATGCGATGGCATCGTTCGTTCACTCGTCATCCCCGCGCAGGCGGGGATCCCGGCGTAAGGCGCGAATCTGCAGGCGTTGCCGCTGGGTTCCCGCCTTCGCGGGAATGACGAATTAGCCCGCTTTGGCCCTGTACCTCGTCATCCCCGCGCAGGCGGGGATCCAGTCAGCGCAATGGTTCGAACCCGAGGTCCAGCGCGAGGTCACGCCAGTTGGGGTTGTTGTCTTCGATCAGGCGCAATTTCCACTCCCGGTTCCACTTCTTGATGCGCTTCTCGCGCACTATCGCGTGTTCCATCGTCGAATGCGGCTCGAACCACACCAGCGTCCTGGTGCCGTACTTGGCACTGAAGCCGCCGCCGAGGATGCTCTCGCGATGCTGCGCGATCCGCTGCAACAGGTTCGAGGTCACCCCGACATAAAGCGTACCGTTGCGGGCCGAGGCCATGATGTAGACCATCGGGGCAAAGTCGCGCTGCACGGCGGATATTGTAACGGGATTCCCGCCTTCGCGGGAATGACGATTTTCCAGATAACGCAGTTGCTCCTTAACTCGTCATCCCCGCGAAGGCGGGGATCCAGCGAGCGGTGCGTCGTTCAAAACGCCCACACTCGCGGCCCCGCGCGCTTCCCAGCATCCTCTCGGTCAGCGCCCGGACCAGCGCGGTGCCAATCGCGCTTCCGAGTGACAAAAAACACGATCGGCGATTAAGTCACGACCATGAGCGACTGGCGTGACGAGACCCTGGAAAAGGTCCGAAAACTGATCCAAGCGGCCGATCCCGACGTGGTCGAGACCCGCAAGTGGAAGAAGCCGAGCAACCCGGCCGGCGTGCCCGTGTGGGAGCACGACGGGATCATCTGCACCGGCGAGCGCTATAAGGACAAAGTGAAGCTGACCTTCGCCCACGGCGCGAAGATCGACGACCCCACCGGGATGCTCGACCCCGGCAACGGCAAAACCCGCGCCGCGCTGGACCTGGCCGAAGGCGAGATGCCCGATACCGATGCCTTCACGGCATTGGTCGAGGCGGCGGTGGCGTTCAACAAGGCCAAGTGACATCCCCGATACCGAATTGCAGGGTTGAGACCCGCGGCCCCGCCCGCTTCCCCAGCATCAGCTCGCTCAGCGCCCAGACCAGCGCGTCGGCCCGGTCGGGCGAACGCCCCGGGCCTTCGTAGCCGCCCGCCGCCATCAGCCCGCACATCTGGTCTTCCAGCTTGCGCGAACATGCCGGCGTGGCGGACCCGGCCGCTTTCATAGAGCGCGGCGACCGGTTCGGCGCGGGCGACCTTGCCTTTGCTCGCGTGGACCAGCGTGACCGGCAGCACGTGGTCGGCGGCGTGGAGCACCGCCTTGACCATCGCGCCGCCCTGGTTCGCCTCGGCCACCACGCGGTCGGCCTGCCACGCCTGCGCCGCGTTCGCCACCGCGCGGGCCCAGCGTTCGGGGCTCGCTTTCTCCACGCTCGCATCGGCCAGCACGATCGCGGTGCCATCGTCCTGCAGCGCGGCGACGACGATCCCGCAGGCATCGCCCTTTTCGCCCGCGGGCGGGTCGACCCCGACCACGGTGCGCGCGCGCGGCCATCGTCGGCATGCCCTCGCGGCAGCGATCGAGCAGCGCGCGGGTCCACAGCGCGCCTTCGACCTCGTCGATCAGCTCGCCGTCGAGTTCCTGCCGCCCGAAGCGCTGGCCGTCGAACTGCTCGATCATCGAGGCGAGGTAGTCGGCGGGCAGGATATCGCGGTTGTCGGTCGTCCGCCCGCGTGGCGACGACCACCTTGCCCGCCTGCGCCTCGCGCATGCAGCCGGTGCATCAGCGGCGCCTTGCGCGGCGTGGTGGTGGCGAGCACGCGGGGGCTGTCGCCCAGCCGCATGGTCGAGTTGCAGGTTGTTCCACGCCGCCAGCGCGCGGTCGCCGACATTCTCCCACTTGGCGATCTCGTCGCACCACGCGTGGCTGTGCTGCGGCCCGCGCAGGCTCTCGGGCTCGCCGGCCGAATAGAGCCAGGCGATCGCGCCGTTTTCCCAGGTCAGCTTGCGCAGACTCGGCTCGAACACCGGCGCCAGCGCGCCCGGCGCGGCGGCGAGCACGCCGCTGTCGCCTTCGACCATCACGTTGCGCACTTCGGTCAAGGACGCGCCCACCAGCGCGATCCGCGCGGTGCCGTCGTGGCGCGCGACATCGCGCACCCATTCGGCACCGGCGCGGGTCTTGCCAAAGCCGCGCCCGGCACAGATCAGCCAGGTGCGCCACGCCTCGCGCGGGGGAAGCTGGGCGTCGCGCGCCCAGCCTTCCCAGTAATAGCTGCCCAGCGCCGCCAGTTCGTGCGGGGCAAGGCAACGCGCCAGCTCCTCGCGCTCGGCATCGGCCGCCGCACCGGGACGGCGCAGCCACGCGCCGCGGGTGGGCGCGCGCCTAACCCTCGCCATCGGCGCCGGTCCGTTTCGCGATCGCCTTGCGCGCCTGGCGGATCGCCGCGTCGCTTTGCTGGGCCCGCGCCCGCATCGCATCGATCTTGGCGTTGATGCTGGCGATCGTCGCGGCTTCTTCGGCCAGCGTGCGCCGCCCCTTCTCGCGCGCCACGCTTTCGCGGTGCGCGGTCAGGCAGCGCAGCGCGGCGGCGGTGTCGAACTTGCCCTTGCCCGATGGCGACGGGGCACCGCCCTCGCTCCCCGAGCGGAGGTGCGCGAGCAATTCCATCTCGAGGTTGTCGTACCCTTCGGCGAGCGCGGCATACCACCGGCGCGCAAAGTCCGCGTCGCTGCGCCGCAGCCGGTAGATCCGGCTGACCGGCAGATCGGCCACCGCGGCGGCGGCGGCAACGTTCGATGTTTCGGCCAGCTCGTCGAGGAAGCGCTCGATTTTTGCCGCGTCGCGCGGCGCGGGCGGGCCGGTGCGGCGCCGGCGCCGGCCGTCCACCGGCTGGCAGGCGTCCCACGCCTTGCGAAAGGCTTCGTCCTTCCCGCGCCGGTGATAGGGGGTCGAACTCGTCACCCCGGCGGCGCGTGCCGCGGCGCGCACGCCGCAGCCTGCGCGCAGGGCATCGAGGAAGCGCGCGACCCAGGCGGGCGCGGCCTCGTCATTCGTCTCGGTCATGTAAGGTAGTCCCGTCCCGCGCGATGGCGGACACCGACACGGGCGGCGACCGGTGGAGCTCATCAAGGGATGGCCTTGATGTGGCCCCGTCCGGTCCCGCCCGTTCGAATCACACTATCGCGATGTTCCGGTTCTCTAACCAAACAGCGTGACGATGTCAACATAAAAGTGCCAAATAGGTTATTGCTGCCGGGGAATTGTGCCCCGCTTCGGCTTCGCGTAGAGGCGCCGGGCCGCACGGGAAGGGACGCGAATGCTGCGCAAGCTCTACGACTGGACGCTGGAAAAGGCTGCGCACCGCCACGCGGTCGGGTGGCTGGCGCTGTTCGCCTTTGTCGAGGCGAGCTTCTTCCCGATCCCGCCGCACCCGCTGCTTGGCCTGATGTGCCTTGCCGAACCGAAAAAGGCGCTCCGCTTTGCCGCGGTGGCGACGGTGGCCTCGGTCCTGGGCGGGCTGCTCGGCTACGCGATCGGCTACGGGCTGTACGACACCGTCGGCCAGCAGCTGATCGATGCGCTGGGGATGCACGACAGCTTCCCCAAGGCGGCGTGCTACCTGCGCGAATACGGGGCCGAGATCATCATGATCAAGGGCGCCACCCCGATCCCGTTCAAGCTGCTGACGATCACCGCCGGGTTCATCGCGATGCCGCTCGTCCCGTTCATCCTGGCGAGCATAGTCAGCCGGTCGATCAGCTTCATGATCGTGGGCGTGCTGTTCCGCCTGTTCGGCGCCCCGATCAAGCGCTTCATCGACAAGTACCTCGGCCTCGTGACGATCGGCTTCGTGGTGCTGGTGGTCGGCGGCTTTCTGGCGCTCACGCTGCTGTCGGGCGGCGACCCGGCCAAGACCGACAAGTGCTCGGCAGCAACCGTGGTGCAGGCAGGCTAGCTCTCAAAAGTCGCGTCGAGAGTGATTTCGGCGTTGAGCAGCTTGGAGATCGGGCAGTTCGCCTTGGCCTCCTTGGCGAGCTCCATGAACTTCGCTTCGTCGATGCCCGGCACCGAGCCGGTGAGCGTGAGATCCGAACGGGTGACGGTGAAGCCGTCGCCTTCCTTCTCCAGGCTCACCTTCGCAGTGGTCTCGAGCGTGCCCTCTTCATGGCCCGCCTTTGCCAGCCCAAAGCTGAGCGCCATGGTGAAGCAGCTTGCGTGTGCCGCGGCGATCAGTTCCTCGGGATTGGTGCCCTGCTTGTCTTCGAAGCGGGTGTTGAAGCCATAGGGCTGGTCGGCAAGCGCGCCCGACTGGGTGCTGACATGGCCCTTGCCGTCCTTGCCGAGGCCCTCGTAGCGGGCGCTGCCCGATTTCACGATCGTCATGGATTATTCTCCTTTGCAGGAGAGACGGACGAGCGGGGCCCCAGTTCCGGCGGGCTCAGATACTCGTCGCAGTCACGAACACGCCAACCGCGATCACCACGATGGCAAACCCGCGCTCGAGCAGGTTCTTGCTGCCGGCAAGCTTGCGGCCCGCGAGTCGCCCGAGCACCGACCCTGCGATTCCGCCCGCGACGAGCCAGACGATCAGACCCCAGTCGACCAAGCCCGACAGCGCATAGGAACCCGCCGTCGTTGCCCCAAGCGCGGTCACCACGACCAGCGAGGTGCCCACGGCGATCGCCATCGGCATCGCGGTCGCGGCGATCAGGCCGGGGACGATCAGGAAACCGCCGCCTATCCCGAAGAAACCGGCGAGGAGGCCGACCGCGAGGCCATAGCCGACCAGTCGCGGCAGAAGGTGCCGCGCACTTGTCCTGTCGAGGTGAACGTCGGGCTTCGCACCGCCTTTGCGACCGCGCAGCATCAGAGCGCCGACCACAACCATCAGCCCACCGAACGCGGCGAGCAAGTGTTGGCCGTTGACCGCCTTGCCCGCCTCAGCTCCGATTGCCGCGCCGAGCATCCCGGCACCGGCGAACACCAGCGCGCAGTTCCACTTCACGTTTTTTGCGCGGGCGTGACCGGCGAGGCCAGCGGCAGCGTTGAGGGCGACCGCGACCGCGGCGGTGCCGATCGCGGCGTGCGGACTCTGAACGCCCACGACATAGACCAGCAACGGCACGGCGAGGATCGAGCCCCCCCTCCGACGAGCCCGAGCACGAAACCGATGATTGCGCCCGAGGCGAGCGCAGCGGCGATGATGACGGGATCCATCGGTTCAGAACCTGAAGGCGAGAAGCGATAACATTAGTGAAATCTAATGTATTGCGACGTCGCGCGTGTCAAGGCGTGGCTCCCGCTCAATCGCGTCGCGCAACGAGCGCCAGCCGCGCGGGTTCGGGCACGGCAATCGTCCCGTAACCGCGCTCGACGAGGCCCGTTTCCTCCAGATAACGCAGTGCAAGGTTGGCGGTTGCGCGGGTCACGCCGAGCAGGTCCGCGACTTCCTGCTGAGTCAGCGCGAGCGTGCGGGTCGCCGGTCCGCTTCCCGCAAAGTTGGCCAGCAGCCGGGCTGCGCGCATGACCGTCGATCCGCGGCGCAGGTTGGCCAGAAGATCGAGCGTCTCCTGCAACTGCGATGCCAGCGCGGCGAGCAACAGGCGCATGGCGTCCGGATCGACAGCGAGCAGGCGATCGAACGCGCTGGTCCGGATCGCCCGCAGCGCCGCCGGACCGCGAGCGACGGCGTCGACGATCCGCGTCCGGCCCGACAGCATCGCGAGTTCTCCATACGAATCGCCCGGACCAAGCATCGCGACGCCGCGGAAGTCGCCATCAGGCCGAAACTGGCCGACCGAGACGCGGCCTTCCTCGATCAGCCAGAACCCGTCGGGCGTGTCGCCGCGGCTCTGGATCAGCTGACCATCTGCGAAGCGTCGCAGCGGGGCGGACGCGCGCAGGGCCTCGCGCATCGCCTGCGGCAACGGGGCGAACAGCATTGGGGTGAGGACCGAACGGCCCCCACGCGGATTCGACCTGAATTGTCGGGTTCCTGACATTTCGCTTGGCGCCTTAGCTGTATTCGTCAGTCGGGAAAAGCAGAGGAGAGGACGATGAACGCATCGATGTTGGCCATCCTGGGGATCTATCTCGGCTTCGCTGCGCTCGAGTTCGCCCGCTCCGATTTTTTCTCCAAGCCCGAACAGACCCGCGATGACGGCATTGTCGAAGGAGTCAGCATGGCGGTGCTGCTGGCGGTTACCCAGCCGGCGATCGTGTTTGCCTCGGCCGCCCTCGCCGGTGCGATCATGCCACAGTGGGCCGGCGCGCTGGCGAACATCAACCTGTTCGCGGGCATCGCCCTGTTCCTCGTCGGCGAGGACATGATGCAGTACTGGTGGCACCGCGCGAGCCATTCGACCCCATGGCTCTACAATTTCCATCGCGCGCATCACAACGGGCGGTACATGAGCGTGCGGCTCGTCTACCGAAACAACCTGTTCTACTACGCGATTATGCCGAGCCTGTGGATCGGCGGGCTGCTGGTCTACCTTGGCCTCGGCTGGATCTATGCCGGGTATCTTGTGGTCAAAATGGCGGTGATAATCGGCGCCCATTCGGACGTTGCGTGGGATGCGCCGCTCTACCGGATCAAGTGTCTCTCGCCGGTGATGTGGATGGTCGAGCGGACCATCTCGACTCCGGCGACGCACCACGCGCACCACGGCCGCCACGCGGACGACCCGGCGGTTCATTACAAGGGGAACTACGGAAACCTGCTGTTCGTGTGGGACGTTATCTTCGGTACCGCGAAGATCACCCGGACCTACCCGAAAAGCTACGGCGTCGAGAACCTGGCTCCGGCCACGCTCGGCCAGCAGCTGATGTGGCCGGTATTTTCCGAGAGCAAAGGCATCCCATCCGCGGGAGAGGAACCGGCCGTCAGAGCCGTCTGATCTACCCGAGCGGCGGGCGGCCGTGGGTCACCAGATCCCGGCCGCCATGCCGATATAAATCAGTTTGCGGTGAGCGACGATGTTTCGCCTAGTTGCGCTTCTGCGCGCGCCAGCAACGCCTCGGCCACCGGATCCTTCACCCGCAGCTTGAGCGAGGCCTCGGCGGCGGCCTTCGCGCCCGCCGCATCACCAGACTCGAGCAGCGTTGCAGCGACATCGCGGCGGACCGGATACCAGAACGCAGGGGGATCGGTGAATTCGCTGAATGCCGGAGTCTCCTCGAGATCGGCCGCGCGCGTGAATGCGGCGATCGCCGCCGGATAGTCACCGGCCAGAATTGCCGCACGGCCCTCTAGCACGCCCTTCGTTACGCCGAGCATCGTTTCGGCGGCGCGGACTTCGCGCTGCGTGGGATCGTCGGCGATGTTGTCGGGGATAGCCGCGATCGCCGTGTCGAGCGCGACGCTGTCTCCAGTCCACGCGGCCGCCTCGCCCCGCGCGTATTCCCACGCGGCCTTGAGATACGGCAGCTTGGGTTCGGGCAGCGCAGCAACTGACGCCGGATCGAACCGGGCGATCGCGAAATAGCCCGAGGCGGCGAGTAACTGGCCAACCGGTCCAGCATCCTCCTGGGACGCCGCCCGGGCAACCAGCGGCCGCGCCAGATCGAGGGCGATTGCCGAGTCGCTTGCCATCAGCGCGCCACCCAGACCGTAGATGATGTTGTGCGCATGGTACGGCAATCCGAAGACGCCGTCCGCCCCATCGAGGCCGAGCCGTTTGGCGTTCTCCTTGCCAATCTCGACCGCGCGCCGGTTGGTCTCGGCAGTCTCTGCGTAGCGCCCGACCCAGTAAAACGTGTGGGCGGGCATGTGGACCAGGTGGCTGGCGTGGGGCGCCAACGCCGCCAGCTTGTTGGCATAGGGCTCGGCCTTAGCCGGCTCGCCAAGGATTTCCGTCGCGTGGATGTAGAAATGGATCGCGGGGGTGTAATCGGGCGAGCGTGCAAGCACTGTTTCCAGCACCGGGATCGCGCTGTGCAGGCGGACAAGGTCGGCATCCGAGTCCTGCGCGAACGCGGCGACCATCGTCGCATCGGCGGAGAGCACCGCGATCTGGTCGTCGGCCGGATAGGCCAGCCGCACGGCGTCCATCGCCTTTGCGTATGCCGCGTCGCGTTGGGCGGGGTCACCCCGGCGGAAACGCGTGACAAGCGCACGGGTGAGCGCCTTTTCCTTTGCCGTCCCGACCTTGGCCGCGAGCGTCTGCGCCTTTCGCGCGAGCGGTAGCAGTCTGGCGCGCTCATCCTTGTCGGCGCCGAAGTTGATCGTCGGCGCGGTCACCAGCGCCTGGCCCCAGAGGCACATCGCGCACGCCGGATCGAGCCGCACCGCTTCGACCATCGCACCAAGCGCCGCCTTGTGGGCGAAGGCGGCACCGAGTTCGAGGCCATTGGAAAAGAACGCCTGCGCCTCTGGCACTTGCGTGGTGATTGCGAACCCGCCGTCGCCATAACCTGTCAGCAAGGTCGCGACCTTGGGCGCAACCATATCGGCATGGCCCTGATGCTGCGCCCCGGATGCGGTCTGAGCGTCGGAGGCTTCCATCGCGTGGTCCGCCGGTTCGGGCGAGGTGGGCCCGGTCTGCGCGGTCGATGCGGTTGCGAGTCCGGCGGCAACCGCCACCAGTGAAGCCGTCAATCCATTTACCCAGCGCATGTGCATTATCCTCCGGTGTCGCGACCCGTCAGATAATTTCGATTGTCTTCCCCGCCCGCTCGAACATGCCGAGAATGGTTTCGACCTCCTCGGCCGAATGCTCGGCGCACAGCGAACAGCGCAGCAAGGTCATGTTAGCGGGGGTCGCGGGGGGCCGCGCGAGATTGACGTAGAGACCCTCCTTGAGCAGCGCCTCCCACATCGCCGCGCCGCGCTCGAGGTCAGGCATGATCACCGCGACGATCGCGCTCTGCGGGGTTTCGGTGCCGAGCTGGAAGCCGAGCGCCTTCAGCCCGCCGTGCAGCCGCTTGGAATTCTCCCACAGGTGCGCCCGCTTGTTCGACCCGTGCATCAGCTTGCGGATCGATGTCGTGGCGGTCGCAACCACGCTGGGCGGAAGCGAGGCGGTGAAAACATAGGGGCGGCAGACAAGCCGCATGATCTCGAACTTGGGGTGGTTGGAAACGCAGAAACCGCCGACGGTGCCCACGCTCTTGGAAAAGGTGCCGATGATGAAGTCGCAATCGTCGATCACGCCTTCAGCCTCGCAAACCCCCCGTCCGTGCTCGCCGATGAAGCCCATCGAGTGGGCTTCGTCCACCAGCACCATCGCGCCGTGCTTCTTGGCGACCGCGACCATTTCCTTGAGCGGCGCGATGTCGCCGAGCATCGAATAGACACCTTCCAGGATCACGAGCTTGCCCGCTCCTTCGGGGATCCGGCCGAGCCGCTTGTCCATCGCCTCGATGTCGTTGTGCTTGAACGGCACGACCTCGGCGTCGCCCAGCTTGCAGCCGTCCCAGATGCTGGCGTGACTGTCGATGTCGAGCACGATGTAGTCGCCCTTTCCGGCGATCGTGCTGATGATGCCGAGGTTGGCCTGGTATCCGGTGGAAAACACCATGGCGTGATCCATGGCGTAGAATTCCCGCAGCGCGTCCTCGCAATCGCGATGGCCGCGATAGGTGCCGTTGAGCACGCGGCTGCCGGTCGTTCCGCTGCCGAATTGGTCGAGCGCCTGCTTACCGGCGGCGATCACGTCCGGATCGAACGTCATGCCCATGTAGTTGTAGGTGCCGAGCAGGATCGTGTCGCGCCCGTTGCAGATCGCGCGGGTCGGCGAGAGGACTTTTTCCATCACCAGGTTGAACGGATCTTCCTGCCCGGTCGAGAGCAGGCCCTCGCGCATGGCGATGAGATCGTCGAACTTCGAGAACAGGTCGCGCCCCTCTCCGTCGCGCTCCACCGGCCTGTCCGGCTGGCTGATACCTTCGCTCATGCCGCCTGCATCTTGGTGACGGCATCGATCAGATCGCCCCAGGTCTCGATCTCGGCCTGCTGGTTCATGCTGATGATAATGTCGAACTCGTCCTCGATCGCGGCGACGAAATCCATGACCGTCAGGCTGTCGAATTCGAGATCGCCTGCGAACGAAGTATCTTCATCGATTTCGACCCCCTTCTTGTTGAAGGGTTCGGCCAGGGCGCGGATGCGCGTGTCGATTTGGGCTCGGTCCATGATAGTCTGGTTATCCTGTTCTGGTGCGACCGGCCCCGCTGCGGGACGCCTGCCACGGCATTGCGGCCGAAAAGCGGTTCACGGGGGCGCTTGTCAAGGCTCCGCTCGCTTGGCAACCTTTGCGGAAAGCACACTGGCAGGGGCAAGCCGATGCAACCGACCGATTCTCAAGGGTTTGCGACGAATGCCGTCCAGATGCTGCGGACCGCGCAGGCGAGCACCCTCGCGCTGTCGCAGATGGCGGACCAGAAGGCGTCGATCCTGATGGGGGCGACATTCGTCGTTTTCTCGCTCTCGGTTGGACGGGCGCTGGCGCAGGGTGGCCATCTGCCGTGGTCGCTCGCCGTGCTGGCGATGTTTGCGTTTCTGAGTGCGTTGTGCGGGGTGTCGGCGGTGCTCCCGTCGGTCGCGACGCCCAAGTCGGCTCAAGGGTTCAAACCCAACAAGCTGTTCTTCGGACACTTCGCCCTTCTCGAAGAAGAAGAGTGGACCAACGCGGTTCTTGCCGACCTGCGCGACGAGGACACGATGTTCCGCATGATGTTGCACGACCTCTACCAGAATGGACAGGTTCTCCACCGACGGAAATATCGTTATCTTGGCTACGCATATCGTCTGTTCATCGCCGGCCTCGTGGTAACGATGGTAGCTTTCGTGATTGAACTTGCGCTGACCCGCTGAGGCTAACATCAGGCCGAAACAAGGCTCTTCACTGCGGCCATGAAGGGGCCGATCGACACCGGCTTCGACAAGTATCCTGTTGCTCCGGCGTCGCGGATGCGTTCCTCGTCGCCTTTGCCGGCATAGGCCGTTACCGCCAGCACGGGGGTGTCGTTGAGCGCGACGTCACGGCGCATTGCGGTTATCAGGTCAACGCCGGAGACGCCGGGCAACTGGATGTCCATGATGACGAGGTCGGGCGCAAATGCGCGCGCGGCGTTGAGCACAAGCTCGCCGTCGGCCACCGGCTCGACTTCGAACCCGCTGGCGCGCAGCACGTCGCAGAACAGTTTGCGATTGAGGTCGTTGTCCTCGACAACGAGGATTCTCTTTGCCACTGCGGGCCAAACTCCGGTTGCTGCGATAAGCGCGACTAGGGCCTATCGAGGACGCTGACAATTACTGCCGACACCACGCAGCACCATTCGGGAGACGCCGACACGCTGGCGCTCTCGGCGCTCGGCTGGGTGCTGGCCGATCGCGACCGCGCCGACCGGCTGCTCGCGCTGACCGGGCTTACCCCCGATATCCTGCGCGATCGGCTGACCGAGCGATCGACGCTGGCCGCAGTGCTGGACTATCTTGCGGGACACGAGCCCGACCTGATGCTCGCCGCCGATGCGCTCAATGTTGCGCCCGAGCGACTGATCGCCGCGCGGCAGGATCTGGCGGAATGAGCCGTCCGCTGATCGTTTCCGATTGCGACGAAGTGCTGCTGTACATGGTGTCACACTTCAAGGCCTGGTTGGAAGAAGGGCAGGGAGTCGATTTCAATCTAGTGGGCAACGACTTCAGCGAATCGATGCGCTGGGCGCAAAGCGGCGAGCTGGTCGCGCCGACCGAGATCTGGGGTTTCCTGCGTGCTTTCTTCGACACCGAGATGCACCGCCAGGATGCGATCCCCGGCGCGGTCGAGGGGATGAACGCGCTGGCCGACCGGGCCGACGTCGTGGTGCTCACCAACCTTACAGATCGCCACCGCGAGATGCGTGCCGAGCAACTGGCGAACCACGGCATTAACGCCCGCGTGTTTACCAACCAGGGCCCCAAAGGTCCTGCACTCAAGGCAATCGTCGACGAATACGCACCGAGTACGACGATCTTCATCGACGATCTTGCCCAGCATCACAAATCGGCGGCGCATTCGGTTCCGGGCGTGCAGCGGCTGCACCTGTGCGGTGAGCCGATGCTCGCCGACCGGATTCCCTGCGCGCACAGGGCGGGCGACGCGCACGCCCGGATCGATAGTTGGGAGCACGCGTTGCCCTGGCTGCTGGATAGACTTGAAGGAGTGGACGCATGAGCATCGAGGCCCGACTCGCAGATATCGGCATCGAGTTGCCGCAAGCCGCCGCACCCGTCGCGGCTTACGTGCCGGTGGTGATCGTGGGTGGGCTGGCGCACGTTTCCGGACAACTTCCATTCGTCGACGGTGCGCTCGTGAAAGGGCGCCTGGGTGAAAGCGTGACGCTCGACGACGGCGTTGCCGCGGCGCGCGCCTGCGGGCTGATGATCCTCGCCCAGTTGAAAGCCGCGCTCGGCTCGCTCGACCGGGTCGAGCGAATCGTCAAGCTTGGCGCATTCGTCAATTCGACCGCCGAATTCGACGCCCAGCCCAAGATTGCCAACGGCGCGAGCGAACTGATGGTCGAGGTGTTCGGCGATGCCGGCAAGCACGCGCGCAGCGCGGTTGGCGTGCCGATCCTCCCGCTCGGCGCCGCGGTCGAGGTTGATGCGATTGTCGCTATTCGCGCTGATTGACGCGGTGCTGGCGCCTGCGCCCGATGCGGTGCGGGTAGGCTGGCTGCGCGACCGGGATTTTGCTCACCGCGGGGTGCATGGCGAAATGGTTGCGGAAAATTCGCCCGCCGCTTTCGCCGAAGCGATCCGGCGTGGCATGGGCATCGAATGCGACGTCCAGAAAAGTCGCGACGGGCGGGCGATGGTATTTCACGACTGGACGCTCGAGCGGCTGACCCATGAGACCGGGCCGGTCGCAGCGCACGATGCCACCGCGCTCGAACGGGTGTCCCTGGCCGTGGGCGATGACCACATTCCCACGCTCGACCGCCTGCTTGAACAAGTCGACGGGCAAGTGCCGCTGCTTATCGAGGTGAAGTCGAAGCGGAACGTCGATCCGCTGCCGCTATGCCGTGCGGTACGACATGTAATCGCAAACTACAGTGGTGCCATAGCGGTTATGAGTTTCGACCCTCGAGTACCAAAATGGTTTTATAATCACGCGCGCAAAGTTGTGCGTGGCCTCGTCGTCACGGAAGAGGACGCGAGCGGGATCGTCCGGCGGCTGAAGCGTCATCTGGCGCTGTGGCACGCCAAGCCCGACTTCCTCGCCTATGATGTGCGTGATCTGCCAAGCCGGTTTGCCGCCGCACAGCGCACCCGTGGTCTGCCGCTGCTTACCTGGACGGTGCGATCGCCTGACTTACGCGCGCGAGCCGCCGCTTACGCCGATGCGCCTATCGTCGAAGGGGCGGGACTGGCATGAGCGATGGGTCGCTCGTCGCGCGGATGGCCGAAGGTGTCGCAACGTTGCCCGCAGACCAATGGGACGCGCTGTCTGACCGGGGTAACCCGTTCATGACCCACGCCTTTCTCGCCGCTCTCGAAGATTCCGGCAGCGTCGGGGAGGGGACCGGTTGGTTGCCGACCCCGCTGGTGATCGAGGACGGTGGCCGCCTGGTCGCGGCGCTGCCGGCCTATCTCAAGGGGCACAGCCAGGGCGAATACGTGTTCGACCAGGCCTGGGCCGATGCGTGGCATCGTGCGGGGGGGAGCTATTATCCAAAGCTCCAGATCGCTGCGCCGTTCACGCCCGCGACCGGCCCACGCGTGCTGACCCGCGATCCCGCTCTCGCCCCGCACCTCCTGCGCTTCGCCGAGCGTTTCGCGGAAGGCAACGCCCTGTCATCGATCCATGCGACGTTCGTCGAGCCGGACCAGGTTCCGCTGTTCAAGGATGCCGGCTGGCTGATCCGCCACGATATCCAGTTTCACTGGGAAAACCGGGGCTACGGCTCGTTCGACGATTTCCTCGGCGACCTTGCCAGTCGCAAGCGCCGCGCGATCCGCAAAGAACGGATTGCGGCGCAGGAGGGCGTCGAGATCCTGCGGTTGTCGGGTGGGGACATCCGCCCCGAACACTGGGATGCGTTCTGGGTGTTCTACCAGGACACCGGCAGCCGCAAATGGGGCAGCCCGTACCTGACGCGCGAGGCGTTCGACCTGCTCGACGTGGCAATCGCCGATCGAATCGTGCTGGTGATGGCGATCGACGAGGGACGGCCGATCGCCGGGGCGCTCAACTTCGTTGGCGCGGATGCGCTATACGGGCGTTATTGGGGATGCGTCGAAGACCGGCGCTTCCTGCATTTCGAGTTGTGCTATTACCAGGCAATTGACGAAGCGATCGCGCGCGGTCTTTCGCGGGTGGAAGCGGGCGCCCAGGGTCAGCACAAGATCGCTCGCGGCTATGCGCCGGTCCAGACCACCTCGGCGCATTGGATCGCCGATCCGGGTTTCCGTGCCGCGATCGCCGATTTCCTCGAGCGCGAGTGCAAAGGTGTCGCGGTCGATGCCGAATGGCTCGCCGCGCGGACTCCATTCAAAAAAGTGTAAGGATCACGCGGCCCGGCGTTCGCCGGCAATCAGCCACTCGCGCGCACGGCGTTGTGCCTCGGCGATTTCGCGCGCGGTCATCTCGTCGGAAATGTCGGCACGGCACCAGGCCGCTTCCTCGTGTCCCCGTGCCGCGGCGAGATTGAACCACTTATGCGCCTCGATCAGGTCGCAGCCGACGCCATGGCTACCGGTCGAATAGGCGACCCCGAGATCGTAATAGGCCGAAGTGTCGCCCTGCGCCGCTGCGGCAAGGCAATGGGCCACCAGCATGTTTGCGGCATGCGGGCCATCCAGCACCGTTCCGCTGGCGATTTTGCGAAGTTCCATTTCCTGTTCCCCCTCCGGCGAGCCCCCATGCCGCCGTTGGCCCGACTTCACCCTCTTATGGTCAACAATTGGTTAACGCCCGACGCAGAAAAATCCGCGTCGCCCGCTACTTGTTCGGCCCAGCTTAAGTTTTCCCCGCCTAGAGGCGCGCATGCGGAAAGCTGGCTTGTGCCCTTCAGGAGCCGACACTATAGGCCCGCCAAGGCCGCCCGGACGGCGTCACCGGGAAGCACCCGGGGCAGAGGGCAAGGCGGACAGGATGGATTGAGGACGACGATGGCCACTCTGGCAAGCGAAGACATCGATGTACTCGAAAAGGCGCGGCGTGCGCTTGCGCCCGATTATTGTCCGTCCGAAGACGAAGAATACATGAACGCCGCGCAGCAGGACTACTTCCGCCTGCTGCTGCTCGAGTGGAAACGGTCGATTTTGTCTGCCGCCAGCGCGACCCTCCAATCTTTGCAGGACGGGCCAATGCGCGAGGCGGACCTTAACGACCGCGCGTCGAGCGAGACCGACTGGGGAATCGAACTGCGCACCCGCGACCGCCAGCGCAAGCTGATCGCCAAGATCGATTCGGCGGTTCGCCGCATCGAAGCCGGCGATTACGGTTACTGCGAAGTCACTGGCGACCCGATCGGTCTCAAGCGCCTGATCGCACGACCAGTGGCGACGATGACCGTCGAAGCGCAGGAGGCGCATGAGCGGCGCGAAAAAATTTCCCGCGACGACTGAAGGTTACGCCTTCGCGCGCCTGCACCCTTAAGCAAAATTTAGATTTTAAAGCATAGTCATTGCCTACGGCGTCCCGCTTGCGGTTCTGCTGTGGGCTGCAACTATTTATCGGAGTCGAAACCCGCGATGTCTGGTGTCGATACAAGGGACGTCAACCGAGACAGCCTTTTCCTGACAGCGGAGCTTCGGCTCGAAGGCGATAGCGTCGCCCACCGAGTGCGCGTGCGTAATCTGTCTGCGAAGGGGATGATGGCAGAAAGTGAGCAGCGGATTCTCGCGGGCACGCGAGTGACCGTACAGCTCAAGAACGTGCCAGCTGTCGACGGCAGCGTTGCCTGGGTGCACGGCCAGCGATTCGGCATCGCCTTCGCCGAAGAGATCGACCCCAAGGCACCGCGTAGCCCGGTCGGCAATAATGATCTGGCGACACCGCGATTCGTACGCCCCTCGTCGATCACGCCACAAAATTTTGAGCTTGCTGCCAAGCGCTTGCGCAATATCTGACCTTCCCCGCTGACGGTTGCGCGCGGACCTGCTAACCGGACCGCCGATGCCTGACCGCCTGCGCTCCCCGCTTGTCGCCGCCCTTATTCTGGCACTTGCCGGGTGCGGTTCCGCTGACGACGCCGGGGTCATCCAGATCGCGTTGATCGGCAACGCGGAAGAGCCCTTCGAAAAGGGACTGCGGCTCGGAACCCCCGCTCAGCTGGTACGCGCCGCGACGGTCGAGGGGCTCGTTGCAGCCGATGAAACCGGTGCTGTCGTGCCCGCGATCGCCGAACGCTGGATCGTGACCGATGACGGGATGTCGTACATCTTCCGGCTGCGCAACGCGGAGTGGCCTGACGGGAAGCCGATGACCGCCGAGCAAGTGCGCGACGCACTGCGTAAAGCGGTCCGCGAACTTTCGGGCACCTCTCTTGGAATGGATCTCGCGCCGATTTCGGAGATACGGGCAATGACGGGCCGGGTCGTGGAAATCCGCCTCTCGAGCGCGGTGCCCGACTTCCTCCAACTGCTGGCACAGCCCGAACTCGGTGTGTTCCACAAGGGGGCCGGGACCGGACCGATGACCCTTGAGCGTTCGAATGGGCGGGGCAGGCTCTCGCTGCTCCCGCCCGAAGCGAGAGGACTGCCCACGCGCGAGAACTGGCGCGAAGGCACGAGGGTACTGGACTTTCGCGCGCTGCCCGCCCCTGCTGCCGTTGCGGCGTTTCGGGCTGGCGAGCTGGACCTGGTGCTCGGTGGTACGATCGTCGACTTTCCGCTCGCGCCGACCGGCCCGCTATCGCGCGGCACGGTGCGGCTCGACGCGGCGCAGGGCCTGCTCGGCCTAAAGGTGCTCAAAGAGGAGGGACTGCTGGCCGAACCGGCACGTCGAGAGGCCCTGGCGATGGCGATCGAGCGCGAGACCTTGCTCGCCCCTTTCAACATCGCCGGCTGGACACCGAGCACGCGGATCGCGCCGCTGCCGGTCGTCGGAGAGGGCGCGACAGAACGTTGGAGCAACGACTCGATAGACGCGCGCCGGACCGACGCCAGGCGGCGGATCGCTGGGTTCGCTGGGCCCAAGACCGTCACCGTTGCGCTACCTGCCGGGCCCGGTTCAGATCTCTTGCTACGCGAGATCGCTGCCGACTGGCAGGCCATCGGCGTGACCGCCGTGCGCGCCCGCAAGGGGGACAAGGCCGACCTCGAACTCGTCGATTCGCTTGCACGGTTTGGCAGCCGACGCTGGTATCTCGACCAGTTCGCCTGCCGGGTGCGCAAGCCGCTCTGCGATCCCAAGGCTGACGAGCTCGTCCGCGAAGCGGTGCGCGAGCCCGACCCGGCGGCACGCGCCACCCTGCTTGCCGAGGCCGAGACCCGGCTGACAGCACGGCAGGGCTACATCCCGCTCGGGGCGCCGGTGCGCTGGTCGCTGGTGCGCGGCGATATCGGTGGATTCATCGAGAACAACTGGGCGGTCCATCCGTTGTACCCGCTCGCGCTTATACCCACATGAAGAGCGTGAAAGAGGAATTGACGCCGATGGAACCCACTCCCCGCGGAGAACGCTTGCGGCCCCAGGCTATGGGTAGGGAGCTACCGCTAGGGACCGACCCGATTTCGATCCGCCGCCGGATCGAGGCGATGGAGCAGCTGCTCGAGAACAGCTTCACGATCCCCGGCGTGAACTACCGCGTGGGCCTCGATTCGATCGTCGGGCTGGTTCCGGTGATCGGCGATTTCGTCACCGCAGCCATGGGCATGTGGATCGTCTGGGAAGCGAAGAACCTGGGCCTGCCGAAGTGGAAGCTGTGGCGGATGACCGGTAACGTCGCATTCGACACCGCGCTCGGCGCCGTGCCGCTGGTGGGTGACGCGTTCGATCTGGTTTTCCGGTCGAACACCCGCAACCTCAAGATCGTCCGCAAGCACCTCGACAAGCATCACCCGGCAAGTAGGACGATCGAAGGGTAAATAAGCTCGCAGCAGTTTCGCGCGCGACTGCTATGGCGTAGGCGTGCCCGATGCCCGACGTAACTTACGCCTCGTATCTCGACCTCGACAAGATTCTCTCGGCGCAACACCCGGCTTCGGGTGCGCACGACGAGATGCTGTTCATCATCGTCCACCAGGCGAGCGAGCTTTGGCTCAAGCTGTGCCTGCATGAATTGCGGGCGGCGCGGGAGGAAATCCGCGCTGACGACCTGCGCCCCGCGTTCAAAATGCTCGCTCGCGTGGCGCGCGCGCAAGGCCAGCTGATATCATCATGGGAAGTGCTGAGCACGATGACCCCGGCGGATTATTCGCAGGTCCGCCCACACCTCGCCAATTCGAGCGGGTTTCAGAGCGCGCAGTACCGGCTGATGGAATTTCTTCTTGGCGGTCGCAACCCGGACATGGTGACGATGCACGAGGCGACGCCCGAGGTGGCTGCCGACTTGCGTGCCGAGCTCGCCTGCCCGAGCCTCTACGACGAGGCGGTGCGCTTGCTCGCGCGGCGGGGCTTCACGATTCCCGACGAAGTGCTGACTCGCGACCATCACGGCGGCTGGGTAGCGTCACCCTGCGTGGAGGCCGCATGGGCTGAAATCTACCGCGACCCCGAAGCGCACTGGGACCTCTACGAGCTCGCCGAGAAGCTCGTCGACCTCGAATACCATTTCCAGCGCTGGCGCTTCGGACATCTCAAGACGGTGGAGCGCATCATCGGTTTCAAGCGCGGCACCGGCGGGACGGCGGGGGTTCCCTACCTCGAAGGCGTGCTCAAGCAGGTGTTCTTCCCGGAACTGCTGAGCGTGCGGACGGCGATCTGATAGTCAATTAATCGCCGCCCTGGTCTTGCTCCAGCCGCGCGAGTTCAGCCTCGACATCGCGCTGTCCCTCGTCGCTTTCGGTCGCAAGCGCGATGGGGCGACCGCCGAGAACCGCGTTCTCTGTATTCAGGAAAGCCAGCGCTTCGTCCTTGCCGAGGATCCGGAGGGCCAGCGCGGTTATGTTGCCTTGCCGGACAGCCTGGCCCGGGGGCAGCGGGGTTCCGCGCGAGCGCTTGCGCCAGTGCGTGGCGGGAGAGCTGCGCTGTTCGTCGTCCATTTATCGCATTCCTTCGTTCGAAAACCGGTTGCAGCCGCAGTCGGTAGCATCGGACGTTACTGGATCATCGACCAGATCAACAGGCCGGGCGCCCCAGCGGTATGAGGACACAAGGATGTTGGGCGCACCGCGATGCTCGGCGCTCACGAGGGGGCCGCTGCGGACTTTTGCATGCGTCGTAGCTGAGCGATACCATTGGATATGCGGCGTAGCGGAAACCAGCAACGGTGCATATTTCGCTGGTGTGGCACCGTCGGCGTGGATTGCCGGATCTGGGTGGGCGGACAACGGCAGGCTCCCCTACGTAAGCGGGAGCACGGCGGTCTCTCGGTCGCAGGCGCTTACTGGGAACGTTCCGTTGCGATGGAGGCTAAATGGGGCGGCGTCGGCGGCGTTGCAACCGCGCAGCGACTCAGGCCTCCAGCTCTATGTCCCAGTAAAGCCAGTCGCGCCAGGTCTCGTGCAGGTATCCGGGCGGAAATGCCTTGCCGTGCTGGTGGAGCTGCCAGCTTGTCGGGCGGATCGGGCGAACCATGTTCATGTGCGCCTGGGCCGGTGTGCGGCCACCCTTCTTCATGTTGCACGGTGCGCAGGCGGTGGCGATGTTCTCCCACGTCGTGCGCCCGCCAAGGCGGCGCGGGATGACGTGGTCGAAGGTCAGATCCTTCTCGGCGCCGCAGTACTGACACGCGAAGCGGTCGCGCAGGAACAGGTTGAAGCGGGTGAAGGCGGGGAATTCACTTGGGCGGACGTATTGCCGCAGCGCGATCACGCTGGGTATCTGCATGTCGAGGCTGGGCGAATGCACGCAGCGTTCGTAGCTCGCGACGATATCCACGCGTTCAAGGAAGACTGCCTTGATCGCAGTCTGCCACGGCCACAGGCTCAGCGGATAGTACGACAGCGGGGTGTAGTCCGCGTTGAGCACCAACGCGGGACAGCTTTCGAGGCTGCGCGAAGGATCCTCCTCGGCGCGGCGGAAATGCGCTGCTCGCTCAATCAGTTCGGCCTTGAACACGTGTCCGTTGCCCTCCCGATAACCGACAAGGACCATTTGCGGATTTACGAGTTAAGTTGATGACGCATGCTGAATCCCCAGCCATTTGTAGCTAGACCGGTTCGATGGAAGTGACGCGCTTCGCCCCCAGCCCTAACGGACCGCTCCACCTGGGCCATGCCTTTTCAGCGATCGTCGCGCACGATCTTGCATGGGAGCGGGGCGGGCAGTTCATTTTACGGGTCGAAGATATCGACGGCGCGCGCTCACGGCCCGAACTTGCAGACGAATTTCGCGCCGACCTTGCGTGGCTGGGGCTCGGCTGGGATGAGGTGCCCCCGCAATCGGAGCGGCTGGCGTCGTACGAGGCTGCATACGGGCGATTGCGAATGGCTGGCGTGCTCTATCCATGCGTTTGCACGCGGGCGGAAGTAGCTGCCGCGGCCACGACAACCGGGCCCGAAGGCCCGGTCTATGCCGGGACCTGCCGCGACCGCGCGGACTATCGGGTGGGGTCGACGTGGCGGCTCGACGTTGCAAAGGCGCTGGCGCTGACTGGCCCGCTAACCTGGGAAGACGAACTTGCCGGGGTCCAGCAGGCTCGCCCCGATCTTGCGGGCGACCCGGTGATTGTGCGCAAGGATGCACCCGCAAGCTACCACCTTGCCGCTACGCTCGACGACGCGGCGGACGGAGTGACGCTGGTCACGCGTGGGATGGACCTGTTTGGCGCGACTCACATCCATCGCCTGCTCCAGGCCTTGCTGGACCTGCCGGTGCCGTGCTGGCACCACCACCAACTGCTCGTGGAGCCTGACGGCAAAAAGCTCGCCAAGCGTCGCGGCTCGCCATCCTTGCGCGATCGGCGTCTGGCGGGAGAGGATGGTGGCGCCTTGGCAGACGCGCTCCGCACACATCGCTTCCCGGCTGGCATTTCTCTGGGGCAAGGCCTAGATTAGCGCCATGGCCACAATCCTCGTCATCGTGCTCGTCGTCCTCATGGCGCTCGTCGTCTTTTCACTCGTTCGCGGGATCATCGCGTTCCTGCAGTCCCACCGGGCCGACATCGATGCCGGCAGCGAACGCCAGCACGAGATGCAGCTTCTGCAGAACAAGATGATGTTCAACCGGATCAAGTATCAGGCGCTCGCCATCGTGGTGGTCGCAGTCATAATCATGATCGCGCGCTAAGCGTCGGACCCTTGGTCAAGCTCAACAAGATCTATACCCGCACCGGCGACGACGGGACCACCGGCCTCGTCGACGGCTCGCGCTGTCCCAAGCACTCCGCGCGGATCGAGGCGATCGGTGCGGTGGACGAAGCGAACTCGTCGCTCGGCCTTGCAATCGCCGCGCTCGATGGCGAGGCCAAGGCCGACTGCACCCGCATCCAGAACGACCTGTTCGATCTGGGCGCCGATCTCGCGACGCCGGGGAAGGATTTCGAGCCGGGCGAAATGACGTTGCGAATCGTACCTGCACAAGCCGCATGGATCGAAGGCCGGATCGATGCAGCGAGCGAACGGCTTGCTCCGCTGACCAGCTTCGTCCTGCCCGGCGGCAGCGAGGCGGCAGCGCGGGTCCACGTCGCCCGGGCTGCGGTGCGCCGGGCAGAGCGCGCGATGACCGCGCTCGCGATGCATGACCCGGTCAATCCGGCGGCGCTTGCGTACATCAACCGCTTGTCCGATTACCTTTTTCAGCTCGCCCGCCTCGCCAACGACGACGGTCGGGCGGATGTAACCTGGAAACCCGGCGCCAATCGTTAGGTTTCCAACGCCAGCCAACCGCTAGCCAAGCGAACCTGCGCCCGCTAACCGCGCTCTTTGCTGCAATTGCGAAAGGAAGCGGGCATGGACACGATCGGCGTCATCGGTGCGGGCCAAATGGGGGCGGGAATCGCGCAGACGCTCAGCCAACATGGCTACCGTGTGCTGCTGTCCGACATCGACCTCGCCGCCGCCGAAAAGGGCAGGGCGGGGATCGGCAAGGGGCTCGCCCGCTTTGTCGGGAAGGGCAAGCTCGAGGCCGCCGTCGCCGACATGGCGCTCGCCCGGATCGAGCCGGTCGCCGACCTCGCGCAGATGGCGGAGGCTGTGTTCCTTATCGAGGCCGCGACCGAGAGCGAGCAGGTCAAGCAGTCGATCTTCGAGGCCGCCGGCAAGGTCCTGGGGCACGAAGCGATCCTCGCTTCGAACACCAGCTCGATCCCGATCACCCGCATGGCCAATTGGTCGCCCGATCCGGCGCGTTTCATCGGGCTGCATTTCTTCAACCCGGTGCCGGTAATGGGCCTGATCGAGATCATCGCCGGTCTCGCGACCTCGGCGAAGACGATCGCGCGCACGAAAGCGCTCGGAGAAAGCCTCGGCAAGCACGTGGTCGAGGTGCAGGATGCGCCCGGGTTCGTGGTCAACCGCGTGCTGATGCCGATGCTCAACGAGGCGGTCTTTGCGCTCGGAGAAGGCACGGCGAGCGTGATCGACATCGATGCCGCCTGCCGGCTCGGCCTCAACCACCCGATGGGGCCGCTCCAGCTCGCCGACTTCATCGGCCTCGACACCTGCCTTGAGATTGTCCGCGTGCTTCAGGATTCGACCGGCGACCCCAAGTATCGCCCCGCTCCGCTGCTGCTCAAATACGTCGAGGCCGGCTGGCTTGGCCGCAAGACGGGCAGGGGATTCTACGACTATTCGAGCGAGGAGCCCGTGCCGACTCGCTGAATGTCGGGAACGCGAGGTGATGACGGTCGGTTCATCAGGCAAAGGAGTTCACGTATGTCCAACGACCGCACCCTTGCCCCCGAAACGCACAACGACGAGCAGGACGACGAGCGCAGCCAGGCACAGACCGTAGCCGATCAGGCCGAGCACAAGAATCACGGCGATCCGACTGCGAGTACCAAGGTTAAGGGCGGACTCGACGACGAGTCGTCCGAACAAGATCTGGTCGACCACATGCGCGATATGGAAAGCTCGGGCCGGATCGACATGAACGCCTATCGTGGCGAGCCCAATCTCGACGACAACGAGGACAAGTACGGCGAGGAAAACAAGGTCGATCCCGACCTGCCTTCCGACGGGTCCTAACTTTTCCCGATCGACCCGTCGTTGAGAATCCACAGGCCCGCGATCAACACGATCGCGCCCAGGATCACGGCGTAGGCGAGCAGCCTGAAGTTGGGTGCGGCGGGTCTTTCGAGTGTGTGCGGATTAAGCCGCGCCAGCGTTGCGCAGGTGCGTCGCTGCGCGGACCACGCCAGCGCGGCGCCGGCAGCGATGAACAGCGTGGCTATCGCCCGTGCAAGCCACGGCGGCTCGAAGTCGCCGAAAACCGCGCGGAAGGCCAGGCCGATGCCGATCGCGGCAAAGGCGGTGCGCATCCACCCTGCGAAAGTCCGCTCCATCGCCATGATGTTGCGGTCTTCCGCAAGCTCGGTCCGCTCGACCGCGAGATCGTTACTGTCCGGTTTGCTGTCCGCCATCGCGGTTGACGATAACGACTTGTCCGTCCGCGACAACCTCCTCCGGTTTTAGCTGCGCGGCGGCGAATTCATCGACGGGGGTCGGATCGTCGCCGATCGTCGCGTCGACCAGCTCGTCATCGGGCGTAAAAACGTACTGGACGTTGCTCTCTTCAGCCTGCGGTGCGGTTTCGCGCGTCATTTTTTCGGCTTGCGCGCGTTGCTCGGCAAGCCGGTGGCCCGCTTCAACTATCGCCCCGTCGTCCTCTTCGGTTCCGACGATACGGGTCACCCCCGCCAGCACCATGCTGACGAACAGGAGCGCCAACCAGCGATTGCGAAACATGTACCCGCGCATGCTCACGAGCTTATCGCACAAGAAGTTAAGGCTCGCTTTCACCCGCTTCGCGCTTGAGCGCGTAGAGCATGTCGAGCGCCTCACGCGGGGTGAGCGCGTCGACGTCAATGCAGCGCAAGGTGTTACGCAAGCTGTCGCATGCTTCCTCCTCGGCTTGCGCCGCGGCGGCGAACAGCGGCAAGTCGCCCAGCCCCGCGGCCAGCCCGCCGGTTTCGGCGCGGCCCTTCTCCAGCCGGTCGAGCACTGCTTTTGCGCGGGAAACGACCTGCTGCGGCACGCCTGCGAGGCGCGCGACCGCTAGGCCGTAGGAGCGGTCGGCAGGTCCCTCGGCGAGTTCGTGCAGAAGGACGAGATCGCCCTTCCATTCGCGCGCGCGGACATGGTGCAAGCTCAGCGCCTCGCAGCTCGTCGCAAGGCGGGCTAGTTCGTGGTAGTGCGTCGCGAACAAGCAGCGGCTGCGGTTGGTCGTGTGCACCGCCTCGGCCACAGCCCAGGCGAGCGCGAGCCCGTCGTAGGTCGAGGTGCCCCGACCCACTTCGTCGAGAATCACGAATGATCGTTCGGTGGCCTGCGACAGGATCGCGGCGGTTTCAACCATTTCGACCATGAAAGTCGAGCGCCCCCGGGCCAGCTGATCGCTCGCTCCGACGCGGCTGAATAGACGGTCGGCCAGCCCGCAGATCGCTTTCTTCGCCGGGACGAACGACCCGGCTTGAGCCAGCACGACGATCAATGCGTTTTGCCGCAGGAACGTCGACTTGCCGCCCATGTTGGGTCCTCCGATCAACCACAGCCTGTCGTCGGGACCCATCGCGCAATCGTTGGCGACGAATCGATCGCCGGCCGCCGCGAGCGCGGTTTCGACCACCGGGTGGCGGCCACCTTCGACCCGCAGCACGGGTTCGTCGACGAGTCGCGGGCGCGCCCAGTCGCCCTCGGCGGCGCGTTCGGCGTGGCTCGCGGCAACGTCGATCCGGGCGAGCGCGGTGGCGGTGCGGGCAATCGCCTCGCGCGCGTCTACCGCCCGGTCGACCAGTTCCTCGAAATGGGCTTCCTCGGCGGCGAGCGCGTGGCCGCCCGCCTCGGCGATGCGGCTGGCCTCCTCGTGGAGGACAAGCGAATTGAACCGGACCGCACCCGCCATCGTCTGACGATGGGTGAATCCGCTGTCGGGCGCCATCAGCGCGTCGCCGTGCCTAGCCGGCACCTCGATGAAGTAGCCGAGGACGCCGTTGTGCTTGATCTTGAGCGCGGAGACTCCGGTTTCGGAGCGGTACTTCGCTTCGAGCGCGGCGATAGCGCGCCGGGCGCTGCCCGATGTCCGGCGCAGGTCGTCGAGCGCGGCGTCGTAACCTTCAGCGATATAGCCGCCTTGGCCGCGTTCGGTCGGCGGAGTGGGGACGAGCGCGCGGCCGAACAGATCGGTCAACGCGCCGTGCCCACCAAGATCGGGCAGCAGGGCTTCGAGCAGCGCGGGCACGTCCGGTTGTCCCGCGAGGTGATCGCGCAAACGCCGCGCGCCGTCCAACCCGTCGCGCAGCTGGCCAAGGTCGCGCGGGGAACCGCGCCCTGCGACCACGCGCCCGATCGCCCGGCCCAGGTCAGGCAGCGCCCGCAGCGCGGCGCGCAGGTCGGCGCGCAGTAGTGGGTCGCCGTGCAGCCGCTCGACCAGAGCGAGCCGCGCCTCGATCGCCGCGCGATCGGTTAGCGGGGCGGAAAGATCATCAGCCAGCTGGCGCGCGCCGGCGCCGGTGGAACACCGGTCTATGGCATCGATCAGGCTGCCTGCGCGCCCGCCGCGGCTCGCCTCGACGATCTCGAGGCTGGCACGGGTCGCGGCATCCATCGCCAGCGCGCTGCCGGTCTCGACTGCCACGGGTGGGAGCAGCAGCGGCAGTGTACCGCGGCCGACATGATCGAGGTAGCCGACAAGGCCTCCCGCGGCCGCCAGCATCGCGCGCGAGAACAGGCCGAAGCCGTCGAGCGTGGCAACACCGTGGACCTTGCATAATCGCCCGGCCCCCGCATCGCTGGCGAAATCGTGGCGTGGCCGCGCCAATGCGTCTTCGGGCGCATCGTCCCACTCCTCGGGCGCGACAACCTCGCTTGGCGAGATCCGGCCGAGTGCGGCAGCCAGCCCGCCCGGCGCGCACTCCTCGAGCGTCATTCGCCCGGTCGAGATGTCGACCGCCGCCAGCCCGCAGGTGCCGCGCACGTCGCACACCGCGGCGAGTACGTTGGCGCGGCGGGGCTCGAGCAATGCCTCCTCGGTCAGCGTGCCTGCGGTGACGAAGCGGACGATGTCGCGCGCGACGAGAGTCTTCGACGACGGCGTGCCTTGGCGTTTGGCGCGGGCCTTGGCTTGCTCGGGCGTTTCGACCTGTTCGGCGATCGCAACCCGCTGGCCCGCCTTGATCAGCCGTGCGAGATAGCCTTCGGCCGAATGCACCGGCACCCCGCACATCGGGATCGGAGCGCCATCGTGCTCGCCCCGGCTGGTGAGCGCTATGTCGAGCACTTGCGCCGCCACTTTCGCGTCGTCGAAGAAGAGCTCGAAGAAATCGCCCATCCGGTAGAACAGCAGGCAGCCTTCGGCCTGCGCCTTGAGCGCCAAGTATTGGACCATCATCGGAGTTGCGCTTCCCGCCACGGCGAGGGGGTTAGCGACTGACGGAGCGATTCGGAACGGCGATCCGCGCGGCTTTCCCCTGTTGCACCCGGCGAACTTCCGTTAGGGCCTGCGTCAGCCAGACAAGAGGGGGAACCTTTGGCCGACGACAAGCCCACCGCATTCACTGAGCGCGAGGCGCTGTTTTATCACGAGACGATCCGTCCCGGTAAGATCGAGATCGTCGCGTCGAAACCGATGGCGACCCAGCGCGACCTCAGTCTCGCCTACTCGCCCGGCGTGGCCGCCCCCGTTCAGGCGATCGCTGACGATCCCGCCAATGCCGCGCGCTACACCGCCCGATCGAACCTGGTCGCGGTGATCACGAACGGCACCGCGATCCTGGGCATGGGCAATCTCGGCGCCTTGGCGGCCAAGCCGGTGATGGAAGGCAAGGCGGTGCTCTTCAAGCGGTTCGCCGACGTCGATTCGATCGACATCGAGCTCGATACCGAAGACCCGGACAAGTTTATCGAGGCGGTCGCGTTGATGGAACCGACCTTCGGCGGCATCAACCTGGAAGACATCGCCGCGCCCGAATGCTTCGTGATCGAGGCCGCGCTGCGCGAGCGGATGAATATCCCGGTGATGCACGATGACCAGCATGGCACTGCGATCATCGCCACGGCCGGCCTGATAAACGCCTGCCACCTTACAGGGCGCGACCTCAAGGACGTGCGCATGGTCGTCAACGGCGCGGGCGCTTCGGCGCTTGCCTGCACCGCGCTGATCAAGTCGGTCGGCGTACCGCACGAAAACGTCATCGTCTGCGATCGCAAGGGACCGATCTATCCGGGCCGCGAAGGGGTCGATCAATGGAAAAGTGCGCACGCGGTCGAGACCGACGCGCGCACGCTCGAAGAAGCGCTCGACGGGGCCGACATCTTCCTCGGATTGTCGGCGAAGGGCGCGCTCAAGCCCGAATGGGTGGAGAAGATGGCGCCGAGCCCGATCATTTTCGCGATGGCAAACCCCGATCCGGAAATCCTGCCCGAGGACGCCAAGCGCGTGCGGCCCGATGCGATCATCGCAACCGGTCGCTCGGACTATCCCAATCAGGTCAACAACGTCCTTGGCTTTCCCTTCATCTTCCGCGGCGCGCTCGACGTCCAGGCGACCGCAATCAACGAGGAGATGAAGGTCGCTGCGGCGCACGCTATCGCCAGCCTGGCGCGCGAACGCGTGCCGGACGAGGTCGCCGCGGCCTACGGCGTGAACCACAAGTTCGGCACTGATTACATCATCCCCGCGCCGTTCGACCCGCGGCTGATGGAGGTCGTCTCGAGCGCGGTCGCCAAGGCGGCGATGGATTCGGGCGTGGCCAAGGCACCGATCGACGATTTCGACGCCTACCGCCTCAGCCTTAAGGCGCGGCTCAACCCCACGACCTCGGTTCTCACCCGGGTGTACGAAGACGCCAAGGCGAACCCGAAACGGGTGGTCTTCGCAGAGGCGGAAGAGGACGTCGTGCTGCGCGCGGCGATCCAGTTCCGCGACTTCGGCTATGGCACGCCGATCCTCGTCGGGCGGACGAAGGCGATCGTCGACAAGCTGCATATGCTCGGAGCGAGCGATCCGGGCAGTTTCGAGATCCAGAATTCGGCCGACAGCAAGCTTGTCCCGCAAATGGTCGACTACCTTTACAACCGCCTCAAGCGGCGCGGCCGCACGGAACGCGACGTTCGCCGGATGGTCAACCAGGAACGCAACGTCTTTGCCGCGCTGCTCGTCGCGCTCGGTCACGGCGATGCGATGATCTCGGGCCTGACACGCACGTTCGCGCAGACCGCGCGCGAAGTGAACCTGGTGCTCGACGCGAAGAAGGACGCACTGCCGTTCGGCATTCATCTGCTCATCGGCAAGAATTACACCGTCTTCCTGGCCGACACGACGATAAACGAGCGGCCGAGTGCAGAACAGCTCGCGCACATCGCGACCGAGACCGCGGCGGTCGCCAAGCGCCTTGGACACGAGCCGCGGGTGGCGTTCCTGTCGTATTCGACCTTCGGCAACCCGCCGGGCCAGTGGCTCGGGAATATCCGCGATGCGGTCGCGATCCTCGACGAGCAAAAGCCGGGCTTCGAATACGAAGGCGAGATGGCCCCCGATGCGGCGCTCAATTCCAGGGTCATGGAGCTCTATCCGTTCAACCGCCTATCGGGACCGGCGAACGTGCTGATCATGCCCGGGCTGCAGTCGGCCAACCTGTCGGCTAAGTTGCTGCGCGAACTGGCGGGGGCAAGTACCATCGGGCCGATGCTGGTGGGCATGGAAAAGCCCGTGCAGATCGCGCCGATGACCGCGCTTGCGCCCGAAGTGCTGACGCTGGCGGTGCTCGCTGCGGCGGGCGTGGTTGGCTGAGCGCGGCGGGCCGCAAGGGTTCGTTTACTCCCTGGGCCCACAGTGCCTGCATGGGGATCGCGAAAAGGCCGAAATTGGCCACCACGTACAACGGACCGCGCGTCGGTGAGCGCGACGTCGTCTCGCTCGATGCGCGCTGCCGGATAGGCGACGGCAGGATAGAGCCGGTCGCCGTGCTCGACCTCGACGCGCGCGGCTGCCGCGTGCGCGGCATCACCGCCGCTGTGACGAAGCACGAGAGTGTCGCGCTCTGGCTCGGATCGGTCGGGCCGGTCGCCGCGCGGCTGCGCTGGCTTAAGCGTGGGAGCGCCGGGCTGGCGTTCGACGGGCCCCTGAGCGACGAAGACCTCGCAGAAGCTCACCGCACGGCCACGCCGGCGCCGGCATCGCGGGTAATTCCCTTGCGCCGAACGATACGCGCCGCGGATCAGTCCTCGGGAAACTAATCCGACCGGCCGAGGTGCCAATCGTCGGTCACCTCCGCCGAAAGCGGAAGTACCACACCTCATGGCCGTATACGGTGCGCGCCTTGGTTTCGTAGCGTGTCTCGGGCCAGCCGGACGGGCGCTGCTGCCAGCTCTCCTTGCCGTTGGTGACCCAATCGAATTCATTCGTAAAGCGCCGCATGACCATCAGGGCGTGGCGCAGGTAGACCGGGTGATCGGTGCCGATGCGGAATTCTCCTCCGGGTTTCAGCTTGTCGGCGATCATCTGCACGGGGCCGTCGTTCATCATCCGCCGCTTGGCGTGCTTGGCCTTCGGCCACGGGTCCGGATGGAGAAGGTAGAGAACCGACAGCGCGCCGTCGGGCACCCGGCGCAAGACTTCGAGTGCATCGCCGAGATGGATGCGCACGTTGGCCAGCCCGCCATCGCGCACATGGACCAGCGCCTGTGCCACTCCGTTGACGAACGGTTCGGCGCCGATGAACCCGTGGTTGGGGAGCAGGTCGGCGCGGTATGCCAGATGCTCGCCGCCGCCGAAGCCAATCTCGAAGTGAAGCGGGCGCTCGTCCCCGAACAGCGTCTGCGACGTCACCGGTCCTTCGGCAGGCGGCGCGATCTGCGGCAGCAAGCCGTCGACCAGCGCTTGCTGCGCAGCACGTAAGGGCTTGCCCTGGCTGCGGCCGTAGAGGCGGTTGAGCGTGGTCGGATCGCCGGGTTTGTACGCAGTCATCGCGCGCCCGCTAGGGCCTGCGGGGCCGTCCTGTCCAGCCTTGCCGCGGGCGACCCGCGTCAGACGGTCAGGAGTAGCTCGTCGTACGCCGCATCGTATCGCATCGGGATTCCCGCTTCGCGCAACCGGTCGAGCGTGACGAACGAGGCAATCGCTGGAGAGCCGCGTAGCCGTTCGTACTGGTCGGGCGCCATTCGCGTCGCGACAACATCGAGCAGGTCACCCAGTTGGACCGCCATCGCGCGGGTGTCGGTGATCGCGACCGCGACCTCTCCCACTGCAACGCCGTCTATCCGCACGGTCAGCCGTTCGGGAGCCCCGACCAGCAGGACGTCCCGTTCCGCGCCGGCGAGTGCCGGAGGCGGGGGAAGCGCGACCTGCATCGCAGCGGTTGCGTCGGCCAGCATGGACGTGGATTGCGCCCTGGTGCGGGCGAGCTGAGGCATCGGCTCGCGGCTTTGCGCCGGGGTGGATAACTGTTCAATCCCGGCAGGGGGCAGGACCGGATCGGCCGGTGACCGGGCGGTGACGACGATCGGCGCATCGGCAACCGCCATCGCGGCAGGTCCGGCGAGGGCCGGGAGATCGCCCGGTGGTGGAAGCGCTATGCGAATGGCCCCGATCGGACGCAAAAGCGGTCCGTCGCTCTGAAGTGCGACGATGGGATTAGACGACTGGTCGTGCCGGGTCGCGGCGATAGAACCTCCGCTGAGCCCTTGCGGTCGGGCGCGCGGCTGAATAGCGTCAGGCCGGGCCGCCGTTCTGTGGTTTGCCCGAGGGGCGACCAACAAGCCGTGTCGCGCGGGAGACTGAATCCTCAACGGCTCGACCTCGGCAATTTCCGTGGTTTCGCTCGATCCGGGTACGGGGGCGAGTGTGGCGACGATCAATCCGCCACCGGCCAGCAGCCAGCCACGCGAACGGCCTGCCTGGCGCTCGGCCCGCTTTGCCACCGGGAAATCCCTGATCGACACGACGCTTCTCCCCCTTCCGGGAGTCCGGATTATCGGCAGCAGGTTGGGTGAAGGCAAGCCCTTGGCCTGAAACGACGTGGCGCATGCAATCCCGTAATGGGACACGCATCTCTGCAGGCCCGACGAAAACCGCCCGGAGTGCGAGCACTCCGGGCGGCCGTCCCCCGTCCAAAAGGAACCGGTAATGCCTAGGCGGCTTCCGCCTCTTCGCTGGGGTCGCGCAGCACGTAGCCGCGGCCCCACACGGTCTCGATGTAGTTGTCGCCGCTGCAGGCATGGCTGAGCTTCTTGCGCAGCTTGCAGATGAAGACGTCGATGATCTTGAGTTCGGGCTCGTCCATCCCGCCGTAGAGGTGATTGAGGAACATTTCCTTGGTCAGCGTGGTGCCCTTGCGCAGCGAAAGCAGCTCGAGCATCGCGTATTCCTTGCCGGTCAGATGGACTCGCGCGCCGTCGACTTCGACGGTTTTGGCATCGAGGTTCACCGCCAGCTTGCCGGTGCGGATGACCGACTGCGAATGGCCCTTCGATCGGCGGACGACGGCGTGAATGCGCGCCACCAGCTCTTCGCGGTGAAACGGCTTGGTCACGTAATCGTCGGCGCCGAAGCCGAAGCTGCGGATCTTCGAATCCATTTCGGCGATGCCGGAGAGGATCAGGACCGGAGTCTGCACCTTGGCGACACGCAGCTTCTTGAGCACGTCGTACCCGTGCATGTCGGGCAGGTTCAGGTCGAGCAGGATGATATCGTAGTCGTAGAGCTTGCCTAGGTCCAAGCCCTCCTCGCCGAGATCGGTTTGGTAGACGTTGAAACCTTCAGTAGTGAGCATAAGCTCGATCGCCTTGGCCGTGGTCGGCTCGTCTTCGATCAGCAACACACGCATGGCCAGGTCCCCCCTGAGTGCCCAAATTCTCTGGTAACGCCCTATCAACGGGTGTTTCCGTGGATTAACCACAAAACATCTGAAGGAAAAAGGTTAACGCGAAGTAAAGCGCGCGGCGAAAAATTAACGAGTTTTTTGTGCCACAGGTCGTTGCGGGCTCGGTAGGCTCGCGAAATCAGGGCGCTAGCCGACGCCAGCCAGCTTCTTCGCCCGGCGGCGCTGGACGCTGCTGCCGATCCCTAGCGCCTCGCGGTACTTCGCCACCGTGCGGCGGGCCAGGTCGAAACCGTTGTCCTTGAGCAAGTCGACAAGCGTGTCGTCGCTGAGAATTGCTTCGGGTTTCTCCGCTTCGATCAATCGGCGAATCGCCGCCTTGACCGCTTCGGCACTTGCCGCACCTTCACCGTCCGCCGTCGCAACTCCACTGGTGAAGAAGTACTTCAGCTCGAAGGTTCCGCGCGGGCAGGCGAGATACTTGTGGCTCGTTACGCGGCTGACCGTGCTTTCGTGCATCTCGATCTCCTCGGCGACGGCGCGCAGGGTCAGCGGCTTGAGTTCCGAAACGCCGCGGCGGAAGAACCCGTCCTGCCGCTTCACGATCTCGGCGGCGACCCGCAGGATCGTGCGGGCGCGCTGGTCGAGCGCCTTCATCAGCCAGTTCGCCTCGGCAAGCTGGTCCTTGAGCCAGCCGAGCGCGGCCTTGTCGCCGCTCGCCCCGCCGCGCAACTCGACGTAGTACGCGCGATTGACGATCAGTCGCGGCAACGTTGCTTCGTTTAGCGCGATATCCCAGCCGTTCCCGGCGGGCGTTAGCAAGATGTCGGGCACCACACCCGCCTCGCCGCCGTCGCCGAAACGCAAGCCGGGCTTGGGATCGTAGCCACGCAATTCGCCGAGCATGTCGGCGAAGTCCTCATCGTCGACCTCGCACATCCGCTTGAGCCGCGAAACGTCGCCGCGCGCGACGAGATCGAGGTTGTCGATCAGGCGCGCCATGCAGGGGTCGTAGCGGTCAGCCTCCTTCGCCTGGAGCGCGAGACATTCGGCGAGGCTGCGCGCGCCGACGCCGGTGGGATCCAGCGACTGGACGATTGCGAGGGCGCGCTCGGCTTCGGCCAGCGGCACGCCAAGCGATTCGGCGACTTCGCCGAGCGGCATCGCGAGATATCCGGCCTCGTCGAGCTGGTCGATCAGCGCACGGGCGATGAATTCCTCGCGCCGGTCGCGAGCCTCGGTGCCTACCTGGTTGTGAAGGTGGTCGGCAAGCGTCGGGCCGCCTGGGGCGCTGCGATCGTCGATCGAGGGTCCTTCGTCTCCCGCGCCCGAGTTCGGCGCCGCGCTCCAGTCGCCGGTGTCGCGGTCGCGGTCGAGCGTGGCCGGATCGAGGTCGAGCGCCGCCTCACCGTCGCCCGCGCTATCGGCCCCGGCTTCTGAGGGCATTTCCTCGAGCGGTGTGTCGGGGGTCCCGTCGCGCTGGACTTCGCCCATCTCGAGCAGGGGGTTGGCCTCGAGCGCTTCGCCGATGAACGCTTCCAGCTCGAGGTTCGACAGCGCGAGCAGGCGGATCGCCTGCTGGAGCTGCGGCGTCATCACCAGCGATTGGGACTGCCGGAGGTCGAGACGAGGACCCAGCGCCATCGGTCAGGTCACAGCGTGAAATTCTCGCCGAGATAGAGCCGGCGCACGTTCTCGTCGGCGACGAGGTCCTCGGGCGTGCCGGCGAACAGCACCTGGCCACCGTAGATGATGCAGGCGCGGTCGACGATTTCGAGCGTCTCGCGCACGTTGTGATCGGTGATCAGCACCCCGATGCCCCGGGTCTTGAGATCCCGCACCAACTCGCGGATGTCGCTGATCGACAGCGGATCGATGCCGGCGAACGGTTCGTCGAGTAGCATGATCGATGGCTTGGCGGCGAGCGCGCGGGCGATCTCGCAGCGGCGCCGCTCGCCGCCCGAGAGCGCCATCGCCGGGCTTTCGCGCAGCCGCGTCAAGCCGAATTCGTCGAGCAACCGGTCGAGCTCGGCGACGCGGGTGTCCTTATCCGGCTCGACCAGTTCGAGCACGCACGCGATGTTCTGTTCCACCGTCATGCCGCGGAAAATGCTGGTTTCCTGCGGCAGATAGCCGAGTCCGAGCACCGCGCGGCGGTACATCGGCAGTTTGGTCACGTCCTCGCCATCCATCAGGATGCGGCCCGAATCGGGGCGCACGAGGCCCATGATCGAATAGAAGCAGGTCGTCTTGCCCGCGCCGTTGGGGCCGAGGAGGCCGAGCACTTCTCCCTTGCCCACGGTCAGGGAGATGTCGGTCAGGACCGAGCGCTTGTCGTAGCTTTTGGCGATCGAGATCACCTCGAGCCCGCCATTGGGCATCGGGGCGTTGGCATCAGTCGCAGTGCGGGCCTGCGTCGCGGCTTGGGGATCGAGCATGCTCATCGCTGCCAGCATGTAGCATTCCGCGAGTGCCTGAAAACCCCCGTTCGCGCGCGATTGGCAGGATTCGTGCATGACCCGCGACGGGACGATGGTTGCGGTTCGGTTACAGGCCCTTGCCGTAAAGGGGGCAATCTGGAATACTCGGCGGCGGAGAGAGACTGGGGAGACAGGGCTGATGGCCAAGGCGATCGATCGCACCGATGCCGCCAATCCGCGCAAACTCGACTGGCGCAAGCGGATGAGCGACAACATCGCCTATGCGCTGCTCGTCTATACCGGGCTGCAGATTTTCGTGACGGTCCATGCGCTTAAGGCCGGCTCGGCCTCGCTGCTCCCTTATCTCGCGCTGGTCGTTCTAGTTGCTGCGATCATTCCGGCGTGCCGGATGTTCGAGGCGCGCTGGATGCAGATATCGGACGAGGCTGCCGCTGATCCCGCCTTCCGCCCGGCCTATCGCCGTGATCAGTTGTTGCTCTGGACGCTGGCAGTCGGCTTACCTTTTGCGCTCACCGGCCTGTTCAAGCTGATCGCAGCGACTGTCTGACCGCTCGACCGGCATTCAGCGTGCTTGATGCGCGCGGCCCCGCCGCCTAGCGGGATCGCATGAACCCCCAAACCCTGCTCGATGCCGCCGAGGCGCTCGTGTCCGCCGCCCGACGCCATGGCGCCGACGCGGCGGATGCAGTCGGGCGCGGCAGCGTGTCGCGCGGGGTCGGCGTGCGGCTCGGCGCGCTTGAGGACGTCGACGCATCCGAAAATAGCGAGGTGGGCCTGCGTGCCTTCGTCGGCCGCCGCTCGGCAAGCGTATCGAGCGCGGACCTATCGCCCGCGGGGATCGAGGAACTGGCCGAACGGGCGGTGGCTATGGCCCGCCTCGCGCCCGAGGACCCCTACGCCGGGCTCGCCCCTCCCGAGGCGCTGGCGCGCGGGCTCCTGCCAGACCTCGCAATTGCCGACGATGCCGATCCCGATCCCGTGCAGTTGCGCGAGCGCGCGCTGGCCGTCGAAGACGCCGCGCGCGCGGTCGCGGGGGTGACCAACAGCGAAGGCGGCTCGGCCAGCGCGAACTCGCGCCGCCGCCGCGCTCGTCACCAGCTCCGGGTTCGCCGGGGTCTATCGCGGCACCGCTTACAGCCTGTCGGCCAGCGTGATCGCGGGTGAAGGCGATGCGATGCAGCGCGACTATGCGGTGCGCAGCGCACGCCACCTTGCCGACCTGCCCGAACCGGTCGATGTCGGTCAGCTGGCGGGGAATCGCGCGATCGCCCGAATGGGGCCCGCGGCCACGTCTGGTGGCCTACTTCCGGTGGTGTTCGGTACCCGCGTGTCGGCCTCGCTAATCGGACACCTGCTCGGCGCGATGGGCGCGCCCTCGGTGGCGCGCAAGGCGAGCTTTCTAGCCGGACACGAGGGCGAGGCGATCTTCGCACCTGGTATCCGCGTGGTCGAGGACCCGCTTAAGCCGCGCGGGCTGCGCTCGCGCCCGTTCGATGGCGAGGGTCTTCCCTGCACTCCGCGAGTGCTGGTCGAGGACGGCCGTGTGACCGGCTGGCTGACCAACGTCACTTCGGCCGCGCAACTGGGCCTGCCGCTTACCGGCCATGCGAGCCGCGGCGGTAGCGGCGCGCCGGGCGTGGGGGCCGCGAACGTCGATCTGCTCGCCGGCGACGAGACGCTGGCAGAACTGATTGCCGACATCGAGGATGGGCTGCTGGTCGACTACCTTATCGGCCAGGGCGTCAACCCGGTGACCGGCGATTACAGCCGCGGCGCGGCGGGCCGGCGGATCGTCAATGGCAAGATCGAAGGGCCGGTCGCTGGGTTCACGATCGCCGGTAACCTGCTCAAAATGTTCGCGAACATGCGCGCGGCGAACGATCTGGAGACATGGCGGGCGGTCAACGCGCCCAGCTTGCGGATCGACGGTATGACGGTGGCGGGGGGATGAGGGCCGCATTCGCGCTCGCCCTGTTCCTCCTCGCCTGCATCGCCGGTCCGGCCGCCGCGCTCGCCCCGGTCGCCAATCCCACTCCCGCTCTCAGCGCCGCACCCTCGACGTCCATAGCCGCCACCGCAGAGGAAGGGTCGGACGACCGGATCGCGCAGCGGCTGATGGGCATCCTCGGTGAACTTCCCGCCTTTACCCAGGTGCGCGTGGCGGCGCGCGAGGGTGTCGTGACTCTCACCGGCACCGTGCCCGAGGAGAGCGACGTCGCCCGCGCCGAGGCGATCGCCGGACGCATCGCGGGGGTGGTGACGGTCGAGAACCGGCTCAAGCGCGATGTCTCGCTCAAAACCGGCGCTGCGGTGGGCGGGCTTGCAGCGAAGATCGCGGGCCTCACCCGGATGCTGCCACTTATCGGGCTTGCGCTGGCGATCTGGTTGGTCATCTCGCTCGTCGGTTACCTGATCGCCGGGATCGGTGCGCTATGGCACCGGCTCGCGCCCAATTCGTTTCTCGCGGAACTGATCGCCAGTGCGATCCGGTTTATTTTCGTGGTCGGCGGGCTGGTGATCGCACTCGACATCGTCGGGGCGACCGCGCTGCTCGGCGCGGTGCTTGGAGGTGCGGGACTGGTTGGCATCGCATTGGGTTTTGCGATGCGCGACACGATCGAAAACTACGTCGCCTCGCTGATGCTGAGCCTGCGCCAGCCGTTCCGCGCCAACGACTGGGTGGTGATCGATGGCTCGGAAGGCCGCGTGATCCGTCTCACCAGCCGCGCGACAGTGCTGATGACGCTCGACGGCAATCACCTACGCATCCCTAACGCCAACGTTTTCAAGGCGACGATCCTCAACTACACCCGCAATCCCAAGCGACGGTTCGAATTTGAGCTGGGCATCGACGCCGACGATGATCCCGATGCGGCACGCCAGCTGGGGCGCGAAACGCTCGCGGGCCTCGACTTCGTGCTCGCCGACCCGCCCCCGGAGGCGCGTACCGAGCAGGTCGGCGATTCGAATATCGTGCTTAAGTTTCTCGGCTGGATCGATCAGGACAAGACCGGCTGGTACAAGGCGCGCAGCCGTGCGATTTCCGTTGTGAAGACCGCGCTCGAAGACGCCGGGTTCGCGATCCCCGAGCCGCTTTATCGCCTGCGGATCGAGGCGCATACGGGGCCGGTTTCCCTGACAGAGATCACTGCGGATTCCGCGTTAAGCGCGCCCGCGCCTAAGCCTGAGCGCGCGACATCTCCTGTCCTGAAAGAAGATGTCACTCCGACCGCGGAGGTCGCCGCAATGGTCGAACACGAACGCCGTACCGGCGGTAGCGAACAGGAGAGCGACCTGCTCGAATTCGAGCAAGCCGGTCGAATAGGTCAGCCCTTCGCGTCGTTCGCCCGCGCGATCGCCTCGTGGACGATCCGGCGCGCCTCGTCGGCGTCGCCCCAGGCGCCGATGCGCACCCATTTCTCGGCCTCGAGGTCCTTATAGTGCGTGAAGAAGTGCTCGATCTGCTGGAAGATGATCGAGGGCAGGTCCTTGGTCTCGGCGACGTCCGAATAGTACGGAAAAGTCGTATCGATCGGCACGCAGATCAGCTTTTCGTCGCCGCCGTGCTCGTCTTCCAGGTTGAGCACGCCGATCGGCCGGGCGCGGACGACGCAGCCGGCGATGAACGGCGAGCGGGCTATCACCAGCGCATCGAGCGGGTCTCCGTCGGGGCTGAGGGTGTGCGGCACGAATCCGTAATTCGCCGGATAGCGCATCGGGGTATGGAGGATGCGGTCGACGAACAGCGCGCCCGAAGCTTTGTCGAATTCGTACTTCACCGGCTCACCGCCGGTGGGAACCTCGATGATGACGTTGAGGCTTTCGGGCGGGTTGTCGCCCACGGGAATCTTGTCGATCTGCATGGATGAGGCCCTTAACCGCGCTCATGCTGCGTCGCAACGTGAATACGTCAGGACGGTCCGCCCATTACGATGACGTCAAGGCGATCACCCCGATGTTGACACCAAAGCGGCAAAACGGTGCCGCCTAAGCCACTGCGAGCACGGCGAACGGCCGGGAACCGCGCTGGCCCGATGCGGTTGCCAATCCCGGCTGCGCAGCGCGCGCGGCCTTGCGGGTGGCGCGCGCCCTGCGAGGGTCTATTGCGCCGCCCGAGGGGCGAGCAGGCGGTCGAGCGGCTGTTCGCCAGTGCCCTTCGCCACCAGCCACGGCCAGCGCAGACCGCCGTGATACGCGATCGGGATCGTTGCGTATGTCGTGCCACGCTTGACCAACAGCTCAATGGGTTTGGTCGTACCGGCGGCTTCGCCGATCGCGGACTTGATGACGTCAGCCGAATAGGTTTCGCCGTTCACGGCGACGATCTTGGCGCCCTTGACGATCCCAGCGTTGAACGCGGCACCGTCCCACAGCGCCGACGAGACCTCGCCCTCCTTGTCGAGCGAAATGCCGAGTGAATAAGTAAGGTCGAGCGACTTGGTCCCGTCCATCCGGCCCTTTTCGAAAGGATTGGGTGTATCGCGCCAGACCAGTTTGTAGCCTGCCGCCTCGATCCCGCGCAGCGCCGGCGGGCGACCGGGGGTGAGCAAGCGATCGGTCAGAAAGCCCGACCAGTCGTAGGGATAGACCGCGTTAAGCGCCGCGGTGACGTCATCGAAGTTATAGGTGAGCTCGCCCCAGTCGCCGTTTCGCATACCGAAGAAACCGCGCGCGAAATCGTCGAGCCCTTTCGCGCCGCCCGTCCCCTTGCGGATGATCTGGTCCGCCTCGAGCCAGGTCAGCGCGCCTTCGGTATAGTAATCTTCGCTGCGTTCGAGCGAGGGATAGGGATGCGCCTTGCGCGAAGCCATAATCGGATCGTTGGTGGTGTCCCCCACGTCGCGCCACGCACGACCCGGCTGTCCTTCCGAGTAGTACGCCGCCGCGCGCGCGAACTGGCCGAGCACGGTGTCCTTGCTCTGTATCCCCGAGCGAGCGGCGAGCACCCAGCCCCAGAACTGCGTCTGCCCTTCATAGACCCACAGCAGCGATCCCTGCATGGGGGTGCGATAGTCGGGCGTCCACAGGTCGGCCGGACGGCGGTACTTGCCATTCCAGCTGTGCACGAGCTCGTGCGCGACGACGTTGTGGTCCCAGTCCATCGCGTCCCAGTCGGTGAACGCGGTCGGCTCGAACTGGTTTTCCGCCGAGCGGTGATGCTCGAGCCCAATACCGCCCATCCGGTCGGTGAGGGCGACCAGCATGTCGTAGTGATCGAAATGCCGCGCGCCGAACAACACGTCGGCCTGCGTGACGAGGTTCTTGAACGCCTGCAGGTTCTGCGGCGCGAGCGCGAGCTGGCCGGGTTTGTCGGCGACCGCATCGAGCTTCACGTTCTGGCCGATATCCCAGCTCTGCGCATTGATCCCGGCAAAGATCGGCGAATCGACCAGCGTCTCGTAGTCGGTCGTGGCCCAGGTCACCGTGTCGCCGGTGCGCTTCTGGCCGTCGAGTGCTGTGAAGCCGGTCCACCCCTTGGGGAAGGTCACCGTCGGCTTCACCGCGATGCGTCGGGTGTAATGTCCGGCAGGATAGAGGCTCATCTTCTCCCACTGGAGGTTGAGCATTTCTTGCGTCATCGTGATTCGCCCCTCGCTGCTGGTGAGCGGCGAGGTGTGGATGAACTGGGCGACGAGCGTCCGCGCGCCTTTGGGGATCGGAACCTTGAATGCATGGACGTCGAGCGGATCGCGCTTCCAGCTGACGGGCTTGCCGTCGGCCAGGAAGCGGATGTCGCTGATGAGCGCGATCGGCCCGGCCGCGGAGTGAACTCCGGGCAGCCATTCGGGATAGAGCAGCGTGACCTCGCTCGTGCCAGCAGCCAGTGGGATCGTTTCGGTCACCCGGTAGAGCCCGCGACGAGTGTCGCTGGCATCGATCTTCAGGTCGATGGTTCCGCCCGGCCAGGCGGTGTCGGCCGGAACCGGAGTTCTGGTCCGGCAGCGCGACGGCGACCGGGGCGGACTTGTCCTGGGCTAGAGTGGGCAGGGAACTGGCGAGCAGGGCGAGCGGTGCGACCGCGGTTATGAACTTCATACCCGGCCAAATGCGCGAACAGCCCATCGGTTGCAAGCCACGCTTCGACGAGCGGCTTTCATGGAGGGGACGAACGCGCTAACGGCCCCTCACCATGAGCAAGTCCCCCAGCCAGACCCCTCAGGCCATCCGCGGCACGCAGGATATTTTCGGTGCCGAGGCGGAGGCGTTCGCCTTCGTGGTCGAGACCTTCGAGCGGGTGCGAAAGCTTTACCGTTTCCGGCGGGTCGAGATGCCGGTGTTCGAGCGGACCGAGGTCTTCGCGCGCTCGATCGGCGAGACGACCGACATCGTCTCGAAGGAAATGTATTCGTTCGAGGATCGCGGCGGCGAAAGCCTGACCCTGCGGCCCGAATTCACTGCCGGGATAGCGCGCGCCTTCATCACCGACGGCTGGCAACAGCACGCGCCGCTAAAGGTCGCAACCCACGGCCCGCTGTTCCGCTACGAGCGCCCGCAGAAGGGGCGCTATCGCCAGTTCCACCAACTGGACGCCGAGATCGTCGGCGCGGGCGAGCCGCAGGCCGATGTCGAGCTGCTGGCGATGGCCGCCCAGCTGCTCAAGGAACTCGGCATATCGGACGGCGTGACGCTCCACCTCAACACGCTGGGCGACGGCGACAGCCGCGAGGCGTGGCGCGCCGCGCTGGTCGAACACTTCCGCGCGGTGAAGGACGAGTTGAGCGAGGATTCGCAAGAGCGGCTCGAGAAGAACCCGCTGCGCATCCTCGACAGCAAGGACCCGCGCGATCGGAAACATGTCAATGAAGCGCTTCATATCGACGCTTTCCTGTCCGATGAGGCGCTGCGTTTCTTCGAACAGGTGACGACCGGCCTCGATGCGGCGGGGGTGCGGTGGACCCGCGACCCGGCGCTGGTGCGCGGCCTCGACTACTACCGCCACACCGCGTTCGAATTCGTCACCGACCGGCTCGGCGCGCAGGGCACCGTGCTTGGCGGCGGACGCTACGATGGACTGATGGAAAGCCTCGGCGGCGCGCCCACCCCCGCAGTCGGCTGGGCCGCGGGGATCGAGCGGCTGGCGATGCTGGTGGGGAAGAGGGACGAAGCGTCGGCCGATGTCGCGGTGGTCGTCGAGAACGACAACTCGATGTCGTCGGCGATAGCCGCACTCGGCAAGCTGCGGGGGGCCGGGCTGTCCGCCGAACTCCACGCCACGGGCAGCACTCGCAAGCGGTTCGACAAGGCGGTGAAGGCCGGGGCGAAAGCGATCCTGGCGTTCGATTTCCGCGATGGCGCCGAGAGCCACCGGATCAAGGCCGACGACGACCAGCGCCAGCGGATCGAGGCGCTGATTTCGTGACCATCCCCGCCGAAAGGCTCCGACAGATCGCGCACCGGTTTGCCGAGCTCGAAGCGCGGCTGGCGTCGGGTACGCTCGAAGGCGAGGCGTTCGTCGCCGCAAGCCGCGATTATGCCGAGCTTGAACCCATCGTGCGGCTGACCGAGCAGGTCCAGACCATGCGCGCCGAACTCGCCAGCCTCGAAGCGCTCGACGACGCCGATCCCGACATGAAGGCGCTTGCCGAAGAAGAAATCATGCGGCTGCGTGGGCAACTTCCCGATGCCGAGCGCGCGCTCTCGGTCGCCATGTTGCCGCGCGACAGCGCCGACGCGCGGCCCGCGATGCTCGAGATCCGCGCCGGGACGGGAGGCGACGAGGCGGCACTGTTCGCGGGCGACCTTTACCGGATGTACGAGAAGTTCGCCGCCGAGCAGGGCTGGCGGGTCGAGCCGGTGAGCATGAACGCAACCGACGTCGGCGGCTTCAAGGAAATCGTCGCCAACGTCGCGGGCAACGGGGTGTTCGCCAAGCTGAAGTTCGAAAGCGGCGTCCACCGCGTCCAGCGCGTGCCGGTGACCGAGAGCGGCGGGCGCATCCACACCAGCGCGGCGACCGTCGCCGTGCTGCCCGAGCCGGACGAAGTCGACGTCCAGATCGATCCCGGCGACATCAAGATCGATATCTATCGCGCATCGGGTGCGGGCGGCCAGCACGTCAACACCACCGACAGTGCCGTGCGGCTCACGCACTTGCCCACCGGACTGGTGGTGATCCAGCAGGACCAGCGCAGCCAGCACAAGAACAAGGACAAGGCGATGCAGGTCCTGCGAACCCGCCTCTACGACCTCAAGCGCGCCGAGGCGCACGGGGCCGAGGCCGAGGCGAGGAAAGCGATGGTCGGGTCGGGCGATCGCTCCGAACGGATCCGCACCTACAACTTCCCGCAAGGCCGCGTGACCGATCACCGCATCGGGCTGACGCTGCACAAGCTCGACGAAGTTCTCGCCGGGCCGGGCCTCGCCGAGCTCGTCGATGCGCTGATCGCCGAGGACGAGGCCAAGCGGCTCGCCGCGCTTGGCGAGTAAGGCGCCGGGTCGATGAGCGTCAGGCTGGCGATAGCCGAGGCAGCCGAGGCGCTGAGCGCGACCTCGGACACCGCCCGGCTCGATGCCGAACTGCTGATGGCCGGACTGCTCGAGGTAACCCGCAGCGACATGCTGTTGCGGCGCATGCGCGACGAGGTGCCCTCGGGCTGGGGCCATCTTGTCCGCCGGCGGATGGAGCACGAGCCGGTGGCCTACATCCTCGGCGAGGCGGAATTTCGCGGACTGGCGCTGAGGGTTACACCCGCGGTGCTGATCCCGCGCGGCGATAGCGAGACGGTGGTCGAGGCGGCGCTCGAAGCGGCGCCGGACGCGCGGCGCGTGCTCGACTGCGGCACCGGCTCGGGCGCGCTGCTCCTGGCGCTCCTGTCCGCGCTTTCCGCTGCCGATGGCGTGGGGATAGATGCCTCGGCCGAAGCGGTCGCGGTCGCATCCTCGAATGCCGAGCTGGTGGGCCTTGCCGGACGCGCGCGGATGGAGGTCGCCGACTGGACCGTTCCCGGCTGGGCCGAGAACCTTGGAACATTCGACCTGATCGTCGCCAATCCGCCCTATGTGGAAAGCGATGCCGCGCTCGCGCCCGATGTCCGCGATCATGAGCCGGCATCGGCCCTGTTCGCCGGTCCCGACGGTCTCGACGCCTATCGCGTGCTCGTGCCGCAGTTGCCGGCTTTGCTGATTCGCGGGGGCGTCGCGGTGCTCGAGATCGGGTATGCCCAGGCCGGGGCGGTGACCGATATTGCCGCGGCTGCGGGGTTCTCGAGCGACCTGCGCCGCGACCTCGGCGGACGGCCGCGCGCGCTTATCCTCCGCCGCGACTGAGTTAGGGCTTGGCAAAACCGCGTGCGGTAGCTAACTCAGCGGTCAGACCCATCGGTTCAGGCGTGAAGCCTCCCGGCCGGGTCTAGCTCCGACATTTGCTAGGCCGTCCGGGTGAAAGCCCCGCTGGACAGGGCAAATGGGGCACCGCGGTTCCATGGGGGATCGCGGCGAAAGGGGTCTTGCGGCCGTAACCGGCGCCCGGCGTTATCCGGGCGGATTTTTCCGGCCAGCCACTCAGAAGGAAGTGCTTTTCCTTGAATAACAATCGTAACAACAACAACCGCCGCCGCGGTCGCGGTAACAATCGCCAGCAGGGCGGCGGTAATCAGAACCGCGTCGATAGCCGGGCCCGCGGCAACGCGCCCCAGATGCTCGACAAGTACAAGAAGCTTGCCCAGGACGCCGCGCACAACGGCGACCGGGTGCAGGCCGAGTACTACCTGCAGTTCGCCGATCACTATTTCCGCGTCCTTGCCGACAACAAGTTGCGCCAGGACGAAGCGCGCGGTGGCGGCAATCGCCGCGACAATGCGGACGACGACGATGGCGACGAGGACGATTTCGACTCGATGCGCCAGAATGAAGGCCGCCACCATCAGGGCGGCCAGAACGATGGGCGCCAGAACGAGGGCCGCCAGAACGAAGGCCGGCAGAACGAGGGCCGCCAGAATCAGGGCGGCCAGAATCAGGGTGGGCGCAACGACCGGCCGAACGATCGGGGCGGCGACCGCAACGATCGTCAACGCGGCCGCAATCGGCGCGACGACAGCGACGATTCGCGCGCGCCGACCGACGGAAACGACGAGGGCGACAACGGCGGCGATTTCGATCCACGCGGCAATCCCTTCGTTCGGGGCAACCGCGAACGCAGCCGGCCGCAGGACAGCGATTCGCCCAAGGCTGCGGCGAAAGCTGCTCCCCGGGACGATGCGCGGGATTCCGACGGCGAAACCCGCAAGCCGCGCACCCGTCGCGCCGCCGCCAGCCGCACCGAGAGCCCGACGAACGATGCCGGCGAGATCGATGCGGCAGTGCTGCCGCCTTCGATCTCCGGCAACGACGCCTCGCCCGAAGCGGCCGAAAAGCCCAAGCGGAAGCTCCCGCCGCGCCGCCCCCGCCCCGCCGCGGACGAGACCGGCGACGACGGCGAGAACCTGAAGGCGGTCGGCTGAACCCGTAGCATCGGACGCGCGCGATGGATGACCGGCTTTCCCGCCTGTGGACCGCTTTCGCGTCGCGTCCACGCCTGACCGCGCTCGTTTGCGGTCTGCTCGCCGCGCTGGGCTTTCCACCGCTGGGATTGTGGCCGCTCGCGCTGATCGGCCTCACCGGGTTCGTCGCGCTGATCGCGGGCGCGACCGGGTGGAAACACGCGGCCCGGTTGGGTTGGCTGTTCGGCGTTACCCATTTCACCTTCGCCAACAACTGGATCGCTGCGGCCTTTACGCACCAGGCCGAGATGCCCGCGTTTCTCGGCTGGATCGCGGTGCCGCTGCTTGGGCTCTACCTCGCGATCTTTCCCGCGATAGCCGCTGGCCTTGCGCGTGGGCTGGGGGGCACGCGGCCGTTGCCACTCGCCCTGGCGTTCGGCGGGGCTTGGGCGGTGTCCGAATGGCTGCGGAGCTGGGTGTTCACCGGCTACGCATGGGATCCGCTGGGGCTGATGTTCCTCGGTGCCTGGGACCGGCCGGGGCTGGCCGCGCTGCTGCCGTGGACCGGTACGTATGCCCTCTCCGGGATCGCGGCGCTGGTCGGTGGGGGAATTGCGCTGCTCCTGGGCGCGCGGGCGTGGCTGCGCGTCGCCGCGGTTTTCGCGCTGGTCGCGGTCGCCATGTGGCTGCCCGGACCGGCAGCGAAAGAGGGGACGCTGCAGGTTGCGCTGATCCAGCCCGGCTTCGATCAGGATGAACTCGACGATCCGCGGTTCTACGAATTGCAGTTCCAGACGCTGGCCGGACTGACGGCGCCGCGCCGCGACGACGGACGCCGGCTGGTGCTGTGGCCCGAATCCGGCCTGCCGGACTACCTGCGATCCGGCTATCCCAAGCGCTATTACCTCGCCACGACGGCGGGTGCGGATCCCGAATTCGCCCGCGCGCGCATTGCCGAGGTGATCGGCAAGGGCAGCCTTCTGCTGACCGGCGCGGTCGATCTCGAGGTGAAGGACGGCCACGCGATCGGCGCCTACAACGCGGTCACCGCGCTGAACGACGAGGGCGCGTTCGCCGGTAGCTACAGCAAGGCCCACCTGGTCCCCTACGGCGAATACCTCGCGCTGCGCTGGCTGCTCGAGCCGCTGGGCGCGACGCGGCTGGTCGCGGGATCGATCGATTTCATCGCCGGGCCCGGCCCGCGGACGGTCGACCTCGGCGCATGGGGCCGGGCCGGAATGCAGATCTGCTACGAGATCGTCTTTTCCGGGCAAGTGGTCGATCGCGCGCACCGGCCCGATTACATCTTCAACCCCTCGAACGACGGCTGGTTCGGCGATTTCGGCCCTCCGCAGCATCTGGCGCAGGCACGCATGCGGGCGATCGAGGAAGGCTTGCCGGTCCTGCGCGCGACGGTCAGCGGGATCAGCGCGGTGATCGACGCGCACGGGATCGTTCGCCACCACATCGATACCGGACCAGCCGGACGGATCGACGCCAATGTGCCGTCCGCATTGCCGCCGACGTGGTTCGCACGGCTCGGCAATCCACTGGCGCTTGCGTGGGCCGGATTGATGATCGCATTTTCGCTGCTTGTCAGGCGGCGGAGGGGCGGCTAGGCCCGCCGCGCATTCACACATAAAGCTTTCCTTATATGGGGTCCCGACACACCATGCGTTCCGACTTCCTGTTCACGTCCGAATCGGTCTCCGAAGGCCACCCCGACAAGGTTTCCGACCAGATCTCCGACGCGATCGTCGACCTGTTCCTGTCGAAAGACCCGCACGCGCGCGTCGCCTGCGAAACCCTGACCACCACCCAGAAGGTCGTCCTCGCGGGCGAGATTCGCGGCGAGGGGATCATGGACAAGGCGGGCAACTGGGCGCCGGGCATCGAGGGCGAGATCGAGGATACGGTGCGCGGCGTGGTTCGCGACATCGGGTACGAGCAGGATGGCTTCCACTGGGAAACGCTCGACTTCTCGAACAACCTGCACCCGCAGTCGGCGCACATCGCGCAGGGCGTCGATGCCGGCGATAGCAAGGAAGAGGGCGCGGGCGACCAGGGCATCATGTTCGGCTTCGCCTGCGACGAGACGCCCGATCTGATGCCGGCGACGCTCGACTACAGCCACAAGATCCTCGAGCGCATGGCGAAGGACCGCAAGAGCGGTGCCGCGCCGTTCCTCGAACCCGATGCCAAGAGCCAGGTCACGCTGCGTTTCACGGGGGGCAAGCCCACCGCGGCGACCGCGATCGTCGTCTCGACGCAGCACTCCAAGGGCTACGACGAGGGGTCGAACGAGACCGAGCTGCACAATTACGTGCGCGGCGTGATCGCCGACATCCTGCCGCGCGAACTGCTGACCAACGAGACCGTCTACCACATCAATCCGACCGGCTCGTTCGAGATCGGCGGGCCCGACGGCGACGCCGGGCTTACTGGCCGCAAGATCATCGTCGATACCTACGGCGGCGCGGCCCCGCACGGCGGCGGCGCGTTCAGCGGCAAGGATCCGACCAAGGTCGACCGTTCGGCCGCCTACGTCACCCGCTACCTCGCCAAGAACGTCGTCGCGGCCGGGCTGGCGAGCCGCTGCACGATCCAGGTCGCCTACGCGATCGGCGTGTCGCAGCCGCTGTCGCTCTACGTCGACACCCACGGCACCGGCACCGTCGCCGACGAGAAGCTGGAAGAGGCGATCACCAAGGTCGCGGCCGACAGGCTGGGCGGTCTGACCCCGCGCGGCATCCGCGAAGGGCTTGGCCTCAACAAGCCGATCTATCGCAAGACCGCGGCGTACGGCCACTTCGGGCGAAAGGCTTCGGGCGACGAATTCCCGTGGGAAAAGACCGACCTCGTCGACGCGCTGAAGGCGGCGGTCGCCTAGACGCGGCCTTCGCGCACATCCGCCAGGTCGGTCGCGATCGTGCGCATGGCGAACAGGTAGTGGCCCCCGGCCCATAGATAGATCGCGGCGCACGCCGCCATCGACAGCGCGAGCGCGGTGCCGCTGTCGTATCCGGCGGCCGCCAGCCGGTCGCTTCCGAAGCCGATCGCCAGTGGACCCAACCCGCCCGCGAGCCCGCCGAGCACGTTGGTCAGCGCGTTCGACGTCGCGCGCATCCGGTGGTGCATGAGGTTCGCGATCGTACCGGTCGTCAACCCCAGGTAGTTGAACTGCAGCAGGGTCGAGACGAAGATCAACGCAACCAGCGTCCACAGGTCGTCCCGCGTCACCGCCAGCGCATAGACCGGGAACGCGAGCAGCAGGCTCACCGCCGGCAACCACGCATAGATTCGCGGGAAACGCGGGGCGAGCCGATCGGCGACGAAGCCCCCGCCGCCGATCGCCAGCGCGGCGGGGATCGTCGCCATCAGCGCGGTCGTCAGCCCCGCTTCGCCGGTCGACAGGCCGAAGCGGCGGCTGAGCAGCGCGGGCATGAAGGCCAGCAACCCGAACCCCATCAGCGCGGCGAGCGACGATCCGGCGACGAAATGCCGCGAACTGGGAATGTCCCACAGCCGGCGCACGACCGCCAAGGTCGAGGGCACGGTGTCGTCGGTGTGCGCATCGTGCGCCCCACGCGCGGGCTCGCGCACGAGCAGCCAGACGAGCAGCGCGAGCAGCAGGCCGGGAATTCCGGTGACGATGAACGCCCAGCGCCAGCCCCAGATCTGCGCGATGTAGCCGCCGCCCGCCAGCCCGATGAATGCGCCGATCGGCGGAGCCAGCAGCAGGATCGACATCGCGCTGGCGCGCCGATTTGGCGGGTAAAAGTCCGCTACCACCGATTGGTTGGCCGGTAGCCCCACCGCTTCGCCCACGCCCACCGCGATGCGCGCGGCGAGCAGCTGGTGCCAGGTGTTTACCAGGCCGCTGGCGGTCGCGGCGATAGACCACAGCGCGGTGCCGATGACGGTGAAGGTCAGCCGTCGCCGGCTCTCGGCCAGCCGCGCGATCACTACGCCCAGCGAAATGTTGAGCGCTGCATAGGCAAAGCCGAGCAGCCCGATCTGCGCGTCCGACAGGCCGAATTCGGCCTTGAGCGGCTCGACCAGCGCGTTGACCACGATCCGGTCGACGAAGCCGATCGTGCCGATCGCGGTCAGCAGGAACAGCGCCAGCCCCGGCGAATAACTGCGAAAGCGGCGCATTCGTGTCAGCCGAGCGACCCGGACAGCCGCTCGACCGCCTCGACGAATTCCTCGCGGAATGCCTGCACCACCGCGCGTGCGGGGCGGATTTCCTCGACGAGGCCGATTCCCTGCCCGACGAAGTAGCTCACCAGCGCGCGCGCCTCACCGTTGCCGGCTTCGGCGGCGCGTTCGATCCGCGCGAAGGCCGGCTCGGACACCATGCCCATCAACGGCATCGGCAGCGTGCCGGGCCCGTCGTCGGCGTCCCATGCCTCGTGCCAAGCGGTGCGCAGCTGGCGCGCGGGCTTGCCCGTGCGGCTGCGCGAGCGCACCGTGTCGCGGCTGCGCGCGGCGACCATCTTTTGACGGAAGGCCTCGCTCGCCTCGCTTTCGGGGGTGGCGAGCCAGACGCTGCCGGTCCACGCGCCTTGCGCCCCGGCGGCCATCATCGCGGCCATTTGACCTCCGGTCATGATACCGCCCGCGGCGAGGACGGGCGTGCCATGACCGGCAAGGTCGAGCGCGCGGACGACCTCGGGGATCAGCACCAGCGTCGATACCTCGCCGCAGTGTCCGCCCGCCTCGCCGCCCTGCGCAACGATGATGTCGACCCCCGCCTCGGCCTGGCGCAGCGCGTGCTCCTTGGCTCCCACCAGGGCCGCCACGGCGACCCCGCGCTTCTTGCCCTCGGCGATCATGGCGGGCGGTGCGATGCCGAGCGCGTTGGCGATAAGGCGGATCGGGTGACGGAAGGCCACGTCCATCAACGCCATGCCGTTTTCGGGCGTGATACCCATCCGCTCGCGCAAGGGAGCGACGGTGCGGCTCGCCTCGATCCCGTACTGGGCCAGCAGGTCGGCGGCGAACTCGGCGTATTCGGGGCCGATCGCTGCGGCGCGGGCCGCGTTGTCGGACATGCCGGCGACGCGCGGGTCGATCGTTTCGGGGACGATCACATCGACGCCATAGGGCGCACCGCCGACGTGCGCGTCGATCCAGGCCAGCTCCTCTTCAAGCTGATCGGGGGAAAACCGCGTCGCGCCCAGCACGCCGAAGCCGCCGGCCTTGCTCACCGCGGCGACGACATCCCGGCAATGGCTGAAGGCGAACAGCGGAAATTCGGCGCCGGTAAGCCGGCAGACGGGGTTGTCCATTACCTCTCCCAGGTCAGGCAAGGCAGTCTGCGACGATTATGCCAGCCGCAGCAAGCCCATAAGCGACCGTGGCGGGGCGGCTGCGTCGGCTCAGGCCTCGTACCGCGCGGTCGTCTTGCCTGCGACTTCTTCTGCGGTGACCCCCGGAGCGAGCTCGATCAGCTTGAACGGGCTATCGTGGTCGGGGCGCTGGAACACCGCGAGATCGGTCACGATCATGTCGACCACATTGCGCCCGGTAAGGGGCAGGGTGCATTCGGGAATGAACTTGGGGCTGCCGTCCTTGGCGGTGTGCTCCATCACCACGATGATCTTCTTGACCCCGGCGACGAGGTCCATCGCCCCGCCCATGCCCTTGATCATCTTGCCCGGGATCATCCAGTTGGCGATGTCGCCGTCTTGCGAGACTTCCATCGCGCCCAGCACGGTGAGGTCGATGTGCCCGCCGCGGATCATTGCGAAGCTGGCCGCGCTGTCGAAATAGGCGCTGTGGGCAAGCTCGCTGATGGTCTGTTTGCCGGCGTTGATCAGGTCGGGGTCGACCTCGTCTTCATAGGGAAACGGACCGATGCCGAGCATCCCGTTTTCGCTTTGCAACGTTACGTCGATCCCGTCGGGGATGTGGTTGGCCACCAGCGTCGGAATGCCGATGCCGAGGTTGACGTAAAAGCCGTCCTGCAGTTCTCGGGCGGCGCGGGCGGCCATGTCGTCGCGGGTCCAGGGCATTGAATCAAAGTCCTCAGTTGGCGGTAAGCGGCGGGGGGACGAGAAACCATCCCGCGCCGATCAGCTTGTCGAGCGGCAGCGCGGCCGCAGGGTCACGCAGATAGGCGAACAGTTCGTCGAAATCGGACCGCTCGTCGCCGGCGATCGCGACCACGCAATGGGTCTTGGCGAAATCGTCGCGGCGGGTCTGCTTGCGCTCTTCGGGAAAGCGCAACAGCACGAGCTCGTCGCGTCCGGCCGGATCGAGACCGGATACCTGAAGCGCCCGGCGAATCGCTCCGGCCTGGTCGGCGGTGCGGGCCGATACCCAGCCGATCGTCACCCCGTCGGTCCGTAGCGACTGAAGGCGGGCGGCAATCCCGGGATCGGCTGGCCGCACTTTGGTGACGTCAACGTTCGCCGCGCCCGGGTCGAGGTCGATCAGCACGCCGGCAGGCTGGATCGAGCACGAGCGCGTCTGCGCCGTCATCTCGTCAGGATTGGCCAGCATAACCGACTGGCGCTCGGATCCGATGACCGGCAGCGCGGCCTGTTCGGCGGCAAAGTCGGCGAAAGCGGCGTAATCGCGATGGGAGGAGGCGCCCGTCGCCGTTCCCGAGGGCGGGGGCAGAGCTGCGAGCGTGGTCAGGCGTACGGCCCGTTCGCCGTCAGAGGCATCCGCGGGGGCGGGGGCGGGAGCGGCGGTGGGGCCGGCCGGTGCGCGGCGCGCGATCGTGTTGGTGACCGTAACCTGTGTGCCATCGGGAAATACCGTTTCCCGTACGGTCGCCGGAACAGGATCGGGCGCGGGCGCTCCGGCAGGGGGCGCTTCGGCGGTCGCGGTTTCAGCGGGCAGGGCGACGCGCGCGCCGGTCCTGGGAGGCTTGCCGTCGCCGCGCGACTTGACCACTCCGCCCGCAGCCAGCACCGGCAGCGCGGCCGCGGCGATGCAGCCCGATAGCAGCGGCGCGGCGACGAGCGTCACGGCGACCGCGGCCACCACGCGTCCCCGGCCCGAATGGCCGCGGGAAATCATGCGCTCTCGCGTTCCCGCACCGTACGGAATTCGATCTTCTTGTCGTAGGGCGCGCCCACGATCATCCGCTGGACGTAGACCCCGGGCAAGTGGATGCAGTCCGGATCGAGGCTGCCGGCGGGCACAATCTCTTCGACCTCGACCACGCAGACCTTGCCGCAGGTCGCGGCCGGCAGATTGAAGTTGCGCGCGGTCTTGCGGAACACAAGGTTGCCCGTTTCGTCGGCCTTCCACGCCTTCACGATGGACAGGTCGGCGAAGATTCCGCGCTCAAGGAGATATTCCTCGGGTCCGTTGGGGCCGTCGAAGGTCTTGGTCTCCTTGCCCTCGGCCACTTTCGTGCCGACGCCGGTCTTGGTGTAGAAGCCGGGAATTCCCGCGCCGCCCGCGCGCATCCGTTCGGCAAGCGTGCCCTGGGGACAGAACTCGACCTCGAGCTCGTTGGCGAGATACTGCCGCTCGAACTCCTTGTTTTCGCCGACGTAGGACGAGATCATCTTGGCTACCTGCCTGGTTCGCAGCAGCTTGCCGATGCCTTCGTTGTCGATCCCGGCGTTGTTGCTTGCGAACGTGAGCCCGGTCACCCCGCTGTCGCGGATCGCATCGAGCAGGCGTTCGGGAATACCGCACAGGCCGAAGCCTCCGGCGGCGATCACCATGTCGTTGCGCAGGACGCCGTCAAGAGCGGCAGCGGCATCGGGAAAAAGCTTGTTCATCAACCTCGCTTAGCTCGCCGGCGAGTGCCTGTCACGCAGTGGCGGTCAGGGAAATTCGCAATCCGGGTTGCAAAAAGCGCAACGTCCAATGTTCTTTTCGCACTTGCACAATGTGCCGCACTGCAACATATCTCCACCTGCCTTTCAGGCATCCTCTCCCAAGACTTCCAAGGCCCGGCGGGATTTCCCTCCGGGCCTTTTTTTGTCCTCGGCCGACGCGGCCCTCGAGGCCGTCTGGCACTGAATCGCTTCCCGTTCATTGGCAAAGTGTAGCCCGCTTCCTAGCTGAGGGGCGAGACGAACGAAAACGACAAGGAAGGGGCCCCAATGGCCGATGCGGACGCCGGGACGGCGACGGACGAGAAGACCATCCGGTTGCAGGTCGCCGCGGCACGGCAGGAGGAGAGCGGGCAGGGCATCGCGCGGATGCCACGCAGCGCATTCCAGGCGCTCGGCATCACAGAAGGCGACGTGGTCGAGGTCGTCGGCAAGCGCACGACTGCTGCGATCGCGGTCACCGCTTACGACGAGGACCAGGCGCTCGAAGTGGTCCGGCTCGACGGGCTCCAGCGCGGCAATGCCGAAATCGGCTCGGGCGAGCACGTTGTCATTCGCGCGGCCGAATCGCGCCCAGCGACCCGGGTCGTCTTCGCCCCCGCGCAGCGCGAGATGCGGCTGCAGGGGCCGACCGAGGCGCTCCAGCGAAACTTTTTCCGCAAACCGCTCGTCGCGGGTGATGTCGTCGCCACGACCGGGCAGCAACCGGTCCAGAACATGCCGCCCGAAGTGCGCCGGATGTTCAACCAGCCGGCGTATGCGCTGACGCAGATCCGCCTATCGGTCGTGTCGACCGCGCCCAAGGGCATCGTCCACATCGACGAGAACACCGAAGTCGAGCTGCGTTCCGAGTTCGAGGAACCACGCGACGGCCGCGCGGTGGTGAACTACGACGACGTCGGCGGGATCGGCGACACGATCCAGCAGCTGCGCGAAATGGTCGAGCTGCCGCTGCGCTACCCCGAACTGTTCACCCGCCTCGGGGTCGATCCGCCAAAGGGCGTGCTGCTCCACGGCCCCCCGGGAACCGGCAAGACCCGGCTGGCCCAGGCGGTCGCCAACGAAAGCGACGCGCACTTCATCACCATCAACGGCCCCGAGATCATGGGGTCGGGCTATGGCGAGAGCGAAAAGCGCCTGCGCGAGGTGTTCGAGGAAGCGGCGAAGAACTCTCCCGCGATCGTCTTCATCGACGAGATCGATTCGATCGCGCCCAAGCGCAGCCAGGTTCACGGCGAGGCGGAAAAGCGCCTCGTCGCGCAGTTGCTGACGTTGATGGACGGGCTCGAGGCGCGCTCGAACGTGGTGGTCATCGCCGCGACCAACCGCCCCGACGCGATCGACGAGGCGCTCCGCCGCCCCGGCCGGTTCGACCGCGAGATCGTTATCGGCGTGCCCGACGAGAAGGGCCGCCGCGAGATCCTGTCGATCCACACTCGCGGCATGCCGCTGGGAGACAGGGTCGACCTGACCGAACTGGCGCGCACGACTCACGGATTCGTGGGCGCGGACATCGCCGCGCTCGCCCGCGAAGCGGCGATCGAGGCGGTGCGGCGGATCATGCCCAAGCTCGACCTCGATGCGCGCGAAGTGCCGCCCGAAGTGCTCGAGGAGCTCTACGTCGGCCGCGAGGACTTCCTCGAGGCGCTCAAGCGCGTCCAGCCGAGCGCGATGCGCGAAGTCATGGTCCAGGTTCCCGATGTCGGCTGGTCCGACATCGGCGGCGTGACCGACGCGATCGACAAGCTCAGGGAAGGCGTCGAGCTACCCCTGAAAAACCCCGAGGCATTCCGCCGGCTGGGCATCCGGCCGGCCAAGGGATTCCTGCTCTACGGTCCCCCGGGCACCGGCAAGACGCTGTTGGCGAAGGCCGTCGCCAAGGAGGCCGAGGCGAACTTCATCTCGATGAAGAGCTCGGACCTGCTCAGCAAATGGTACGGCGAGAGCGAGCAGCAGATCGCCCGCCTGTTCCAGCGCGCCCGCGCGGTCGCGCCGTGCGTGCTGTTCATCGATGAGATCGACAGCCTCGTGCCCGCGCGCGGATCGGGCCAGGGCGAACCGCAGGTTACGGGCCGCGTGGTCAACACCATCCTTGCTGAAATGGACGGGCTGGAAGAACTGCAGTCGGTCGTCGTGATCGGGGCCACCAATCGCCCCACGCTGGTCGATCCGGCGCTGCTGCGTCCGGGCCGGTTCGATGAGTTGGTCTATGTCGGCACGCCCGATAAGGCGGGCCGCGCGATGATCCTGGGCATCCATACGCGCAACATGCCACTGGCGAGCGACGTCGACCTCGGCAAGGTCGCCGCAGACACCGAGCGGTTCACCGGCGCCGACCTCGAAGACGTGGTCCGGCGCGCCGGCCTCAACGCATTGCGGCGCGTTGGCAGCGAGGTGAGCGAAGTCACCAATGCCGATTTCAAAGAGGCGCTCGACGATTCGCGCGCCACGGTCACGCCTGCGATGGAAGAAGAATACAAGAAGATGCGCGGCGAGTTGAAAAAGCGGGCGGCCGAGATGGGCACCGGCATCGGTTTCATCAGCGAAGGAATGCTCGAGCCGACTCGCGAGTACAAGCACGCGCCCGCTACGGTCGACCGCAAGGACGGTTAGGCGGCCCCGCCGTCCGCGGTAACCGCTGCGTGGATCAGGGCCGTGGGCTGTTCGCGCCGCAACCAGTCGAGCATGTGTTCGCGCACGGCGCAGCGAAGGTCGAACAGCTCGCCGATGGTGTTGGCGCTCATCGCGAGGCGGAGCTCGATCGACCCCGCGCGCGCTTCGGTCATCACCAGCTTGGCGGTGCGCTGGTCCCATTGCGGCTGATCGGCCACGAAGCGGAGGAACTCGGCGCGGATCGGATCGACCTGCGTCTCGGAAGACAATTGCAGGAACACCGGCCCGGTCAGCATTTCGTTGACCCGCGACCAGTTCTCGAAGCTGTTTTCGAGAAACCGGCTCGTCGGAACGATCGCCGCCCGCTCGTCCCACATCCGCACGACGACGTAGCTCATGCGGATTTCCTCGACCCGCCCGGTGTGGCCGTCGATTGCGACAAGGTCGCCTAGCCGAACCGGCTCGGTCATCGCCATCTGCAACCCGGCAATCAGCGACTTCAGGGCCGGCTGCGCGGCGGCGCCCACCGCCAGCGCGGCGAGACCCGCCGATGCGAGCAGCGTTGCTCCGACCTGCTTTACGCCGGGCAGCTGGAACAGCATCAGCCCCACCGTCACAAACACGATTGCGAATGTCGCGGTGCGCGACAGGATCGCGACCCGGGTGCGGCGGCTGCGCGCGGCGGCAAGGTCGATCGAGGCTTCGGCCTGATGATCGAGCATTGCGGCGAACGCCTTGACCAGCGTGTAGGCGATCCAGCCGACGAGTGCCGGGACGACGAACCCCGCGATGGCGTGCCATAACCCAGCGATGATCCCGTCGGCCTGCGCCGCGAGTGCCAGCGCGATTGCGACCGCCGCCCAGCGGGTCGGCCCGCGCAGTTGCTCGACGATCACCTCGTCACTGTCGGTCTCGGTTCGTGCGGCAAGCCGCCGGGCGATCGTGAACACCAAGCGGTGCAGCAGCAAGGCCACCAGGACCGTCCCAAAGCCGTAGACCGCGGCATGCGTCAGCGTGGGCCAGTCGATCGTATAACGGGAGGGGTCGAGTTCGCGGAACATTTCGCTGCGCCCTATGGACCTCATCGCCTGCTGGCAACCCGCGCATGGGCGGAGCGATGGGGTCAGGTGGGGGCGGGCAGCCGGATCATTACGCGCACACCGTTCCTGGTGAACTTGCGCTCGATGCTGCCGCGCAGCTGCTTGGCAGCGCCGGTCATCAACAGGCTGCCGAAGCCCTGGCGTTCGGGCTCGACACCATCGCCGGGGCAATCCTCACGCCATTCGATCACGACATCGTCTCCCTCGCAGCGCCAGTGAACCTTCAGTGTTCCGGCCGTCTGCCAGCAGCCGTACTTGACCGCATTGGTGGTCAGTTCGTGGAGCACGAGGCCGAGGGGGGTCACTTGCTTGGCGGGAAGGTCGACTGCGGGTCCGGCGAGGTCGACCTTGCGGGTGGAGGTCAGATAGGGCCGCACGGTCGTCTCGATCAGCGACTTGAGCGATGCGACCGGCGTATCCAGGGTACCCTGTGTTACTTCGTGCGCGGTCAGCAACGCGCGGATCCGTTCGGCGATCTGATCGACCACCGGCTTGGCTTCGGGATTGTCCTTGCCGCTCATCCGGACAATCGCGAGGATGACCGCGAACAGGTTCTTGACCCGGTGATTGAGTTCGCGCGCGAGCAGGTCGGCCTGGTCGCGCGCCTCGGCCAGCACGGTCGCCTGCGCGGCCTCGGTCTCGGCCCGGGCCGCCCGCAGCGAGAGCATCAGTCCCAACCACAGCGTCACCAGCACCAGCGCCAGCAGCACGAGCAACAGCGGGATCACGCGCCCTTCGGCTCGCGCGGTGTCTTCGGTCGCATCGAGCAGGATCCGGCGTTCGATGTTCTCCATCTCGCGCAACGAGACGCTTAGCCGCTCCATCACTTCCTGCCCCTCGTCGGTCAGGATCCGTTGGCGTGCGGCGATAAGGTCACCTGTCTCGACGAGGGCGACCGACTGGTCGAGTTCCGCAAACTTGGCATCGGCCAGGTTCTCGATCTCGTCGGCCAGTTCGCTCTGGCGCGGGGTGTCGGTGTCGCCGAGCAGCTCGCGCAACCGGTCTATCGCCGGACGGTACTGCTCCTTCCCCAGGTGATAGGGCTGCAGATAACGCCGGTCGAGCGTGAGGAGATAGCCGCGCTGCCCGGTCTCTCCATTGACTGCGGACCGGCTGATCTTGCGCAGCTCATCCAGGATCGCACTGGTCCTGCCGATTTGCGCGCGCTCGCGGCGCTCGGCCTCGACCGTCTGGAAGATGAGGAATATGCCCCCGATCAACGCAAGCGCGACGACCCCGTAAACGCCGAGCGAGCCCCAGCCACCGCGGGTGCGGGGCAGGCTGAATCGCGCCATCCTCGAAGTCCTCTCGTCCACCCGCGGGGATTACGCGCCGGGGGCAGCGTGCACAAGTTAAGTTTATTGAGGAAAATCAGCTACTTTCAGTGAGCCGTGCCCCAACTTGTCCCATGTCCGATCTCGATTCCGAGCGGAACCTCGAGCGCTACCGCGGGAAGCGCGGCATCGGCCATGACCCGCTCGATCACCGGCGAAGCGGCGGCGACGTCGGCTTCGGGCAGTTCGAACACCAGTTCGTCGTGCACCTGGAGCAGCATTCGCACGTGGCCCAGCCCGGCATCCTCCAGCGCGGGCATCATTCGCGCCATCGCGCGCTTGATGATATCGGCGCTGGTCCCCTGGATCGGCGCGTTGATCGCCGCGCGCTCGCTGCCCTGGCGCTCGGCCTGGTTGCCCGAGCGAATGCGTGGAAACCAGGTCTTGCGGCCGAACAGGGTCTGCGAATAGCCGCGCTCGCGCACGCTCTCGAGCGTGGTGTGGATGTAGTTCTGGATGCCCGGGAAGCGCTGGAAATAGGTGTCGATGATCGCCTGCGCCTCGTCCGCCTCGATACCCAGCCGGCCGGCCAGGCCCCAGCGCGAGATGCCGTAGAGAATCGCGAAGTTGACCGTCTTGGCACGCGCGCGGGTGTCGCGATCGACCATGCCGAACATCTCGTTCGCGGTGCGCGCATGGATGTCCTCGCCTGCGGCGAAGGCCTCTTTCAGCTGCGGCACATCGGCCATATGCGCGGCAAGGCGCAGTTCGATCTGGCTGTAGTCGGCGGCGAGCAGCACGTTGCCCGGCTCGGCCACGAACGCCTCGCGGATCTGCCGTCCGATCTCGGTACGGATCGGAATGTTCTGCAGGTTGGGGTCGGTCGAGCTCAGTCGCCCGGTCTGCGCGCCGACCAGGCTGTAACTGGTGTGCACGCGGCCCGTTTCGGGATTGATCGCCGCCTGAAGCGCGTCGGTATAGGTCGACTTGAGCTTGGTCAGCTGGCGCCATTCGAGCACTTTGCTGGCGACTTCGGCCCCTTGGTTGGCGAGCCCTTCGAGGATCGCCTGATCGGTCGAATACTGACCGCTCTTGCCCTTGCGTCCGCCTTTGTAGCCGAGCTTGTCGAACAGTACGTCGCCCAGCTGCTTGGGGCTGCCGATGGTGAATTCGATGCCGCAGCAGTCCCACACTTCGCGTTCGATCCGCGCGGTTTCGTGGGCGAATTCCTCCGACAGCCGGGCGAGCGCGGCGCGATCGACCTTGATTCCGTGCCGCTCCATCGCGGCGACCACGGGAATCAGGGGGCGATCGACCCGCTCGTAAACCTGCGTGCCGCCTTCTTCGACAAGGCGCGGCTTGAGCGTCTTGTAGAGGCGCCAGGTTACGTCGGCGTCCTCGGCGGCGTATTCGGTTGCGCGGTCGAGCGGCACCTCGCCGAAGGGGATCGCCTTCTTGCCGGTGCCACAGATGTCCTTGAAAGTCAGCGTGGTATGGCCGAGGTGGCGCTCCGACAGCTCGTCCATGCCGTGACCGCCGCCGATCCCGTCGAGGCTGCGGCCCGCGTCGAGCGCGAAGCTCATGATCATCGTGTCGTCGATCGGCGCGACGTGTATCTTCGCGCAGCGCGACAGGATGTTGAGGTCGTACTTGATATTCTGGCCGACTTTCAGGACCGCGTCGCTCTGCAGCAACGGCCGCAGCGCGTCGTATGCCGCCTGACGGTCGATCTGCTCGGGTTTGTCGGCAAACATGTCGGAGCCGCCGTGGCCGAGCGGGATATAGCACGCGTCGTTGGGGCCAAGGGCCAGGCTGATTCCGGCAAGCTCGGCGCGCATCGCGTCGAGGCTGCTGGTCTCGGTGTCGATCGCCACCACCCGTGCCGCGTAGGCGCGCGCGATCCAGCGTTCGAGCTGTGCCAGCGTGGTCACGCACTCGTAGGCAGTGCGGTCGACCGGCGGCATCTCGGGCAGGGGCTGGCGGTTGCCGGCGGGGCTGGCCACGGCCCCGGCGGTCTGCGGCTTGGCGGGGTTGAGCTGGGTCGGCCGGTCGGGGCTGCCGCGACCGGCGTCGAGCCGCTTCAGCAGGCTGGTGAAGCCGTGCTCGGTCAGGAACGCGGCGAGCGGCTCGGCCGGCACCCCGTCGAGCCTCATGTCGTCGAGCGCGAAGGGCATGTCGCAGTCGCTCTTGAGCTCGACCAGCACACGGCTGAGCTCGGCCATCGCACGGCCTTCGATGAGCCGCTCCTTGAGCTTGGACGGCTTCATGTCCGGTGCCGCATCGAGTGCGGCGGTCAGGCTGCCGTGCTCCTGGATCAGTTTCGACGCGGTCTTGGGGCCGACGCCGTAGATGCCGGGGATGTTGTCGACGGCGTCGCCCATCAGCGCGAGCACATCGCCGACGAGCTCGGGCGGGACGCCGAACTTTTCGATCACTTCCTCGCGCCCGATGCGTGCGTTCTTCATCGTATCGAGCATGTCGATGCAACCACCGGCTTCGACCCCCGGTTCGAGATGGTCGTGCGCACACTGGCCGATCAGCTGCATCAGGTCCTTGTCGGAACTGACGATCGTCACGTCCCACCCCTTGCGGGTGGCGGCCTTGGCATAGCTGGCGATGAGGTCGTCGGCTTCGAGATCGTCCTCTTCGATACACGGCAGGCTGAACGCGCGGGTCGCATCGCGGATCAGCGGGAACTGCGGGACGAGGTCTTCGGGCGGTGGCGGGCGGTTCGCCTTGTACTGGTCGTAGAGCGCGTTGCGAAAACTGGTTGAGCCCTTGTCGAGAATGACCGCGAGGTGCGTGGGACCGTCCGACTTGTCGAGATCGTCGGCCAGCTTCCACAGCATCGTGGTGTAGCCATAAACCGCGCCGACCGGGGTGCCCGCCGGGTTGGTCAGCGGCGGCAGCCGGTGATAGGCGCGAAAGATGTAGGCCGATCCATCGACCAGGTAGAGATGCTGTTTGTCTGCCATCGCCGCCCTGCTAGCAGCCCCGTCGCCCCCGGTCAGCCATATTTCCCGTCGGGTCAAAAATGGCGGAATTCCGGCGGTTTCAAGGCAAATTGCGGCGAAATTCGGGCGAGATCGCCACAATTCGCTTGCGGTGCCACAAAGTCGCCATTATTTAGAGGGGGCACGGCGGTTCGCCGGGCTTTTATAACGCTGTTCAAGGAACAACGAATTATGCGTAAGATCATTCTCGCCGCCGCCGCTGGCGCCGCCGCCCTGACCCTTTCGGCTTGCTCGGAAAAGACCGAGGACGCTGCTTCGGAAACCGCTGACTCGGCAATGGCCGACACCGAAGCCAACGCCGACGCCATGGGCGAAGCCGTTGACAACGCTGCGGACACCACTGCCGTTGCCGCGACCGACGCTGCTGCTGCCGCCGAAGCCGACGTGCAGGACGAGACGACCGCCGAAGCCAAGGCTGACTGAGCCTTCGCACTTCGCGAATAACAAAAGAGGGCGGTGCCGCAAGGCGCCGCCCTTTTTGATTGTCCCGAGCAGGCTTTGGACGGCGATGCCGCGCCTCGGGTGACGGTCATGCTCAAGGATGAACAGGCAAGCCCGGCCAACTGCGGGCCGACAATGCACCGCACGGTTGCCGGCGATTGTCTGTGATACAGCCGAAGCTCGGCGGGAAACGGCGGTGAACGCCGCTCCCCTGTGCAGGGCCTCAGTAGCTGGCGTTGGCGTAAGCGCGCGCCGGGGTGGCCTGGTATCCGTCATAGAGCGCGCGGGCGATGCTCGCGATCTTCGCATCGCGCGCCGGCTTCGATCCCTGGCCGGTCACGTAGATCGCCACCGCGATCGCGCGTCCGTCGGGCGTGTGAATGATGCCGATGTCGCTGGCGGTGTTGTTGAGCGTGCCGGTCTTGTGCGCAACCTGCGTGCCGTCGGGCAGCATCGCCTTTATCCGGCGGGTCCCGGTGCGGCAGCGCTCCATCGCGCCGAGAATCACCCTGCGGCTCGATTCCCTGAGGAATTTGCCCTGGTAGAGACCCGCCAGCATTTGGACCATCGTTTGCGGAGTGGCGCTATCGCGGATGTCGATCCGCTTGGCAGGATCGATCTCGCCGTCGTCGCGAACCAAGGTCGCAATATCGCGGGTCAGATTGAATTCCGGCATGCCATTACGGCTCGCCCATGCGTTGACCGCCCGCGGGCCGCCGACGACCGCCAGCAGTGCATCGGTCGCCTGATTGTTCGAACGGGTGATCATCATCTCGATGAGATCGATCGCCTGGAAACGCTGGCCCGGCACCACCGGCGCCTTGTCCGAAGAGAACCGTGCGGAGGCCACTGGCACCATGAGGGGGAACTGGCTGGTCAGGCTCCAGCGGCCCTGCTCGACCCCCTCCATGAACGTGGCGGCGATAGCGATCTTGCTGGTCGAGGCCATCGGAAAGCGCTGATCGCCCAGCACGGAAACTTCCCGCCCGCTGACGAGATCGACCGCATAGACACCGATGCGCCCGGCCGACCCGTTGGCGATCTGTGCCACGGTCTGCTCGAGCGGCCAGTCGGCGCTTGTGTCGAAGCTCTGCGGCGCGCGCACTTGCGTGCCGAGCATCGCGTCGAACAGTTGATTGAACTCGGTCGCATCCGCGGCGTGCGCGCCGGTTATGCTCGTGAATCCGAGTGCGAGAGCGGCACCCAGCCGCGTGATCCGTCCCAATACCATGACCCCAGTTTCACCCCATCGTGATTATCAGGGAGTTAACGGGCAGATCATTTCTCGATCAAGGGGCGGGCGACGAAAAGTGTCGCAGACACGACACGAAGAAATCACCTCGAATCACGCATGTGCGCGCTGGGGCAGCGCGGCTTCGGCGGGAGAGAGGGTGAGATCGGTGTTCGCGACTTCGACGGCGTGCACTTCGAACCGGGTCAGCGGCGCGTTTCCGAACGCGGTCGTGATCGCGGTGTCGGTCGCATCGCGCCCGCGCGCCATCACGATTCGGCCGATCCGCGGCGTATTGTGCCGCGCGTCGAAGGTGTACCAGCGCCCGCCGAGATAAGCCTCGAACCAGGCGGAGAAATCCATCGGGGCGTCGATCGGGTCGATCCCGATGTCGCCCAGATAACCGGTGCAATAGCGCGCCGGCACGTTGATCGCGCGGCACAGGGTAATCGCCAGGTGCGCGAAATCCCGACACACCCCGAACCGCTTGTCGAACACCGAGCGCGCGGTATTTTCGGTGCTCGCCTTCATGTAGTCGAACTCGATGCGCTCGTGCGAGGCGGTCACGAGCGCCTGGACGCGGTCCCATCCGGGTTCATGGTCCCTGGCGATTTCCCAAGCCTCGTCGGCCAACTGACTGACCTCGCAATAGCGCGAACTCATCAGGAACAGCAGCGTTTCGTCGGGTAGCTCATCGATCGGATGCTGGGGCGCGTCGGGGGCCACCGGGTCGGGTTCGCCGCTGTCTTCGATGACGAAATCGGCGCTGAGCGTAATCCCTCCGGCGGGTACCACCAGGCGTGTGGCCACATTCCCGAAAGGGTCGATGAACTGGCGATAGGGGACGCTCGGCTCGGTCCCGAGGACTTCGGGCGAGCGCAGGTCGACTTGCCGTTCAGGGCGCACGTTGAGGAGCGTGACCATGGGCACGGGAACGTCGGTTTCGAAACCGATGCGATAGCCGGCGCGGATCAGCATTCAGGCGGGCTCCTTTTGGGGGAATGGGGGGTGGCGGGTCTCGACCTCCACCTGCTTGATGCGAACATCGACGTTCATATCGATCTGGCTGCCCTTGATGCCGCGCCAAGTGCCCGACAGCGGGGTCGCCTGGTGGGGGTCGCGGGCGACCGCAACTCGGATAAGGCCGCGATTGCCGACGATTCCGTTGGTCGGATCGAATTCGACCCACCCCGATCCGGGCAGGAACACTCGCACCCAGGCATGCGTCGAATGTCCGCCGACGCGCGCGTTCTCGTTGTCCGGCTGGTACAGATACCCCGACACGAACCGCGCGGCGAGGCCGAGCGAGCGCACCGCTTCCATCATGAGCAATGCGTAGTCGCGGCAGGTGCCGCTGCCGAGCGACAACGTGGTCACGGGCGGTTGGATGCCCTTGGTTTCGCGCGGCTCGTAATCGAAGTCGCGTTTGATCCCCTCGGTCATCCGCTTGAGCAGCGCCAGTGTGCCGTTCGGATGATCGGTGTCGACGAAGCTCATCGCCCAGTCGTCTATCACCCGGTCGCGATCGGGATACTCGCGCTCGATCGAGCGCAGCAGGTCGGGCATGTCCTCCGCCGAATAGGTGAACGGATAGCGGGCCGCATAAGGCTCGATCTGGATATCGCCCTCGCACGTCGGAAGGTGCTCGACTTCCGCCGAACCGCGAATTTCCAGCGTGTCCGCCCGGCGGTCGAACGTCGCGATCGCGACCGCGTTGCCGAAAACGTCCTGCAGCCAGCGGAGCGAGACCGGCTCCGGGTCGATCTGGAGGCTGGCTGACAGAACCCGCTGGTCATAGCTCTCGCGCGGGCGGACGAGAATCCGGTGCTCGCCGAAAGCGACGTCGCGCCGATAGCGATAGCGCGTTACATGGTTGATCGAGACGGTCGGCATCGGTCTGGCGTCAGGCTGGTCCTGTGGCGGCGACTGTGCGAGAGCGACTCGGTGCCGTTCTCCACCCTACTGAACCCGCAAGACCCGAATCCGGTCCGAGAAATTTCGCTCGGCGGAACAGATCGCCCGTTTGTGCTGGTGGGCGACCATGCCGGAGACGCAATTCCGCGGGCACTCGGCGACCTGGGCATGTCCCCTGCAGACCGCGCGCGACACATCGCGGTCGACCTCGGTTCGCAGGCACTGGGGGAAGCGCTGGCGCGCGATCTGGGCGCGCCGTTCGTGAGCCAGGCCTATTCGCGGCTGGTCATCGACTGCAACCGCGAACCGGCCCGTAGCGATTCCATCGTCAAGGAAAGCGATGGAACGCCGGTACCCGGTAATTTCGGTCTTTCAGAACGCGAGCGCGCCGCGCGGCGGGCGGAGATCTTCGACCCCTATCACGCGGCGATCGCTGCGGTGCTCGACGCGCGCGAGCAGCCGATCCTCGTTTCGTTGCACAGCTTTACGCCCGTGATGGCGGCCGCTTCGCGGCCATGGGACGTGGGCGTGCTGCACGACGGGCGACGCGACGACTTCGCGCGCGCCGTGCTTGCAGCGCTGCAGCGATGCGAGCGGGTGACGGTGGGCGATAACGAGCCTTACCGGATGGACGCGACCGACTACACCGTCCCGCACCACGCCTATGCTCGCGGACTGCGCTACGTCGAGGTGGAAGTGCGCCAGGACAGGTTGGCGGATGCGGACGGGATAGCGGACATGGCCGGGGTAATCGCCGCCGCGCTTGACGACGCGACCGCGACGTTAATCGGACGCTGACTCGCGGGTCGTAAGAACGCGGGGTCAGGAGACATCTCGCATGAAATTCGTATCGCTCGCCTCGCGGGGCGGCAACTATCTGGTCGTCGCGCAAAACATCGCCTGGCTCCGCACGGATGAGAACGGCCAGACCAAGGTCGGCATCGTCGGCAGCACGCCCCTGTTGGTGACCGGCAGTATCGAGGACGTCGCCGCGAGCATCCTCGCTCCTTAAGAATCTGCGGGCGCATGCGAAAAGGGCCGGAGGATCGCTCCCCCGGCCCCGTTCGTGCTTGGCTTGGTGGGAAAGGGCTTAGAAGCCCATTCCGCCACCCATGCCGCCCATTCCGCCCATGTCGGGCATGCCGCCACCGGCGCCCTTGTCTTCCGGCTTCTCGCTGATCGCCGCTTCGGTGGTAATCAGGAGGCCGGCGACCGAGGCCGCGTTCTGGAGCGCGGTGCGGACGACCTTGGTCGGGTCGATCACACCGGCAGCCACGAGGTTCTCGTAGGTGTCGGTCTGGGCGTTGAAGCCCATGTTCTCGTCGTTGCCGTCGATCAGTTTGCCCGAAACGACCGCACCGTCATGGCCGGCGTTCTGAGCAATCTGGCGCACCAGCGAGGTGAGCGACTTGCGGACGATGTCGACGCCGCGGGTCTGGTCCTCGTTGTCGCCGTTGATGCCGTCCAATGCCTTTGCGGCATAGAGCAGCGCCGTGCCGCCGCCGGGAACGATGCCTTCCTCGACCGCAGCGCGGGTCGCGTGGAGCGCGTCGTCGACGCGGTCCTTGCGCTCCTTGACTTCCATTTCGGAAGCGCCGCCGACCTTGATCACCGCCACGCCGCCAGCAAGCTTGGCAAGACGTTCCTGCAGCTTTTCACGGTCGTAGTCGCTGGTGGTCGCATCGATCTGGGTGCGGATTTCGCCCACGCGCGCCTTGATGTCGTCGGCCGAGCCGGCGCCATCGACGATCGTGGTGTTGTCCTTGTCGATCGAGACGCGCTTGGCTTCGCCGAGCATGCCCACGGTGACGTTCTCGAGCTTGATGCCGAGATCCTCGGAGATCATCTCGCCCTTGGTCAGGATCGCGATGTCCTGCAGCATCGCCTTGCGACGATCGCCGAACCCCGGAGCCTTGACCGCTGCGACCTTGAGGCCGCCGCGCAGCTTGTTGACCACCAGGGTCGCCAGGGCTTCGCCTTCGATATCCTCGGCGATGATCAGCAGCGGACGGCCCGACTGCACCACGGCCTCGAGAATCGGCAGCATCGCCTGGAGGTTCGACAGCTTCTTCTCGTGGATCAGGATGTAGGGGTTATCCAGCTCGACGGTCATCTTGTCGGGATTGGTGATGAAATAGGGGCTGAGGTAGCCGCGGTCGAACTGCATGCCTTCGACGACGTCGAGTTCGAATTCGAGACCCTTGGCCTCTTCGACGGTGATCACGCCTTCCTTGCCGACCTTTTCCATCGCCTCGGCGATCTTCTCGCCGACTTCCTTGTCGCCGTTGGCCGAAATGATACCGACCTGGGCGATCTCGTGCGAGCCCGAGACTTCCTTCGAGCGGGCCTTGAGGTTTTCAGTGACCTTCTCGACCGCGAGGTCGATGCCGCGCTTGAGGTCCATCGGGTTCATGCCGGCGGCAACCGACTTCATGCCCTCGGTCACGATCGCCTGGGCGAGCACGGTCGCGGTGGTGGTGCCGTCACCGGCGTTGTCGTTGGTCTTCGAGGCCACTTCGCGCAGCATCTGCGCGCCCATGTTCTCGAACTTGTCCTTGAGCTCGATCTCCTTGGCGACGGTGACGCCGTCCTTGGTGATGCGCGGTGCGCCGAAGCTCTTGTCGATCACGACGTTGCGGCCCTTGGGGCCCAGCGTGACCTTGACGGCGTTGGCGAGGGTGTCGACGCCGGCGAGAATGCGTTCGCGCGCGTCGCGGCCGAACTTTACGTCCTTGGCAGCCATGTTGGTTTCTCCTGAAATTCGTCTGGATGGGGGAATGCGTCAGGGTGCGGCGTTCAGCCGACGATCCCCATGATGTCGCTTTCCTTCATGATCAGCAGGTCTTCGCCGTCGATCTTGACCTCGGTGCCCGACCACTTGCCGAAAAGCACACGGTCGCCGGTCTTGACGTCACACGGAGTAACCTGGCCCTGATCGTTACGGGCGCCGGTGCCGACGGCGACGACTTCGCCTTCGCTCGGCTTTTCCTGCGCGCTGTCGGGAATGATAATGCCGCCGGCGGTCTTTGCGTCTGCCTCGATACGGCGGACGAGAACGCGGTCGTGCAACGGACGAAATGCCATGATGCTTGCCTCTCTCGATTGAAAACGTGCTTGGATGATCCTTGGCACTCCCATCAAGAGAGTGCCAGCGGGTGCGCATTTAGTGCGCCCCGGATCGAGGTCAACCGGTAGCGAGCAAGATTTTCATCAGGCCGGGCGCGCGGGGAGCAGGCCAAACCGTTCGCGCATGGTCCACCGCGCCAGCAGCGCGCTCGCCACCGCAACCAGGCCGATCAGCAGACCGACCCAGATTCCCAGACCGCCGAGCGGAGTAAAGAAGCCCAGCGCTACCATCGCGCCGAAGCCCGGTCCCCAGTACCCAAAAAGCGCGATGATCATCGGATACCGCGTATCCTGCAGGCCGCGCAACGACCCGGCGGCGACCGCCTGCAGCCCGTCGAACAGCTGGAAGCCGGCGGCGACCGCCATGAATTGCACGGCAAACCCCACCATGGCCGCGTTCCGGGGTGCGGCGGGATCGACATAAAGGCGGAGCAGGACGTCGGGCGCGAACAGCATCGCGCTCGCGGTCAGCGTCATGAAGCTGGTGCCGATCAGGATGCCCGACCAGCCGGCGCGGGTAATTCCTTCGCGGTTGCGTCCGCCGTAGTAGTATCCGACCCGGATCGTCGTTGCCTGCGCGACCCCGAACGGAACCTGGAAAGCGAACGCCGCGATCTGCAAGGCCAGCGTATGCCCGGCGAGCTGCGCCGCACCGATGTTGCCCATCAGGAACGCAGCACCATTGAACATTCCGCCTTCGGCCACGATGGTGAGCGAGACGGGAACGCCGAGCGCGACGAGCTTTCGGAAATAGTGCCAGTCGGGGTTCCACAATCTGCCGAAAATGTGAAACCTTGCCAGCTTCCGGTCGGTCGATATGGCGACTGCGTAGGCGATCACGGTCAGCCATGCGGTGATGTTGCTGGCAAGCGCCGATCCGGCCATCCCCAGCGCGGGCAGGCCGAAATGGCCGAATACCAGGGCGTAGTTGCCGAGTCCGGCGACGATAACCGAGATACCGATAATCGCGGTCGCGAAAACCGGCCGGCCCAGCGCGGACACATAGCTGCGCAGCACGTTGGCGATCAGCATCGGCACCGCCGAAAGCCCGATCAGAACCAGGAAATGGTCGGCCCGCGCGGCGACCTGCGGCGACTGGTTGGTGGCGAGAAGAATGGTCTCGCCGAACAGGCAGACCACCGAGATCGCCGCCCCGCACAGCACCGCCAGCCACACCGCCATGCGGGTCGCGCGGCGCACTTCGCGCACCACCCCGGTCCCGCGGCCCAGCGCCGCGGCGATGAGCGCGGACACCATGCCGGTGAGCCCGGTCATCGCCCAAACCATCGTGCCGAACAGTGCAAACGACAGGCTGGCCGCGGCCAGGGTCACGGTGCCGAGCCGGGCGAGGAAAATGACGTCGATCGCCCAGACCGACATCTGCAGCAGGTTCGCCGCCGCCAGCGGCCAAGCGAGCGCCAGCGTCGCGAGAATCTCGCGCCGCCAGGGGCCGTTGCCGGAAATGATGCGTGCGTCGGACATAAAGCCGGCCCGGATAGGCGCGCCCGCGGATGCGAGAAAGACCGCGCTTAACGGCGGGCGCGTTTTCGCTTCAGCTTGCGGCAAGCGTGTCACAGCCTATGGCGCGGCGATGATCCGTCCCATCCTTGCTGCCGCCTTCGCGGCCATCGCCCTTGCTACCCCACCCGCCCATGCCGGCGAGCTCTACGGCGGGGTCTACAAGCACGCGGTCGACACGCCGTTCACGCTCGATTCGGGAGAGGGCGGGGTCGACCTCCAGCTCGGCTACAGGCTCGATCCGGTCCTGCCGCTGGCACGGATCGAGCCCTACGTGTTCGGCTCGGTCAACAGCGAGAAGGGCGGGACCGACTTCGCGGGGGTTGGCGTCAGCCGCAAGTTCGGCCTTGGCGGCGTCTATGTCCGGCCCGGTGTCGGCCTTGTCGTGCACAACGCGCCGAACACACGGGTCAGTCCGACCTCGGGCCTTAGGACCGACCTTGGCAGCCGCGTGCTGTTCGAACCCGAGATCGCCTTCGGCATTCCGCTCGGCCCCCTCGCAAGCGTCGAGGCCAGCTGGGTCCACATATCGAACGCGCGGCTGTTCAATTCCCAGCAGAACCCCGGGATCGACATGATCGGGCTGCGCGCCAATCTGAAGCTTTGACCTAAATTCGCCAGCGCCTACAGCGACGTTGATGGAGCACGAAACGGCCTCTCTTTTCCTGCGCGACGGCGTTGTCATGCTGGGCTTCGCGCTCGTCTTCGTGCTGTTGTTTCGCCGGCTCGGACTGGGTGCCACGCTGGGATACCTCGTTGCGGGTGCGGTCATCGGACCGCAGGTCTTCGCGCTGACCGGAGAGGCCGAGGGCAAGATCGCCATCGCCGAGCTGGGCATTGTCCTGCTGCTGTTCGTCGTTGGACTCGAGCTCGCGCCGCAGCGGTTGTGGCGGATGAAGAAGGAAATCCTGGGGCTCGGGCTTGCCCAGGTTCTGCTGTGCGGCGCCGCGCTGACCGTCGCGATCGGGCTGCTGACGGGGTTTAGCTGGCCTGCCTCGATAGCGCTCGGACTGCCGCTGGCGCTGTCCTCGACCGCGCAGGTTTTGCCGATGCTCCAGTCCGCCGGCCGGATGCGGACCCCGTTCGGTGAGCGGGCCTTCTCGGTGCTGCTGTTCCAGGACCTGTCGATCATTCCGATGATCACGGTGGTCGCGGCGCTGAGCCGGAACCCGGCCGACGATGCCGGGCCGCCCGGTTGGGAGCTTGCCGGAATGACGCTGGCGGCGATCGCGGGGCTGCTGCTCGCCGGGCGCTTCCTTATCCGTCCGCTGTTCCGCCTGATCGGCAAGTTCGGCGAGCGCGAGATGTTCATCGTCGCCGCGCTGTTCACGGTGATGGCTAGCGCCGCGACGATGGAACTGCTCGGCCTGTCGACCGCGCTCGGTGCCTTCATCGCTGGCGTGATGCTGGCCGATACGCCCTATCGTCACGAGCTCGAGACCGACGTCGAACCGTTCCGTTCGATCCTGCTCGGGTTGTTCTTCCTTGCGGTCGGCATGATGCTCGACCTCCATGCGATCGCCGACCGGCCGGTATTCGTCGCGGTCGCCGCGATCGGCCTCATCGCCATCAAGGCGGCGGTGATCGGCGGGCTCGGCATGATCATCGGGATGGGCTGGCGCAGCTCGCTCGCGCTCGGATTGCTCCTCAGCCAGGGCGGCGAGTTCGGTTTCGTGATGTTCGCGCAAGCGCAGCAGGGCATGCTGATCGAGCCCGAGGCGGCAAGCCTGTTCGGCGCGGTCGTCACTTTGTCGATGGCATCGACCCCGTTCCTGATGATGCTCACCGCCCCGTTGCGCCGCGCGCCCGCCGCGACCGAACGGCGCGAAGCGCCGCGCTCGGACGGCGCGGCGGCGCTGGTCGTCGGCTACGGCCGGTTCGGCCAGACGGTGGCGCAGATGCTGATGGCGAGCGACATCGAGGTCACGCTGATCGATACCGACACCGAGATGATCGACGTCGCCGGCGAATTCGGCAGCAAGGTCTATTTCGGTGACGGCACGCGGCTCGACCTGCTGCGCCAGGCCGGAGCGGCCGAAGCGGCGGCGATCTGCTTCTGCCTCGACGACAAGCAGCTCGACAAGGAATTGCTCGAGGCGGTGCACGAGGCGTTTCCGCAGGCGAAGGTCTTCGTGCGTGCCTACGACCGCATCACCCTGATCGACCTGCGCGACGCGCCGCACCACTTCGCGGTGCGCGAAGTGATGGAATTGGCGGTCGCGATGGGTCGCGCGGCGCTCGACGCGCTGGGCGATTCGCAACAGGACATCGACGAGGCCGAGGACCATTACCGCAAGACCGATGCCGAGCGGCTGGACGCCCAGCGCGAGGCGGGCGACTACCGCGCCGCGCGCGACATGGTCATCCGCCAGGGCCAGCGCCCGGAGCGGAGCGGCGGTTAGCTTCCTGCGCGGGTCGAGCGCAGGATCTTGCCCGCGGTGTCGGTCACGACATTGTACACCGCGCCGTCGCTGGCGCGCAGGCGACGAACCGTCTCGCCGGCAGAGTTCACGGTCGACGACAGCACCGAGAGTCCGCTGTTCGCCAGGTTCAGCACCTTGCCGGTCCCGAGCACGCCTTTGGTCAGATCGCCCACGGTCGAGACGGTGTTGTTCACCACTCCGCCGGTTACGTTCACGGCGTTATCGACGGTGCCGGTCAGCTGCTCGATGATCTGCGGGTTGTTGTCGAGCGTCTGCAACGTGCGCTCGATTATAGCGCGCACGTTGTCGAGACGAACGATCAGCGCGGCCTGCGCCTTCACGCCCTTGATCGTTAAATCGACGTTGTCGATCGAGACGTCTGCGCCGGCGGTCAGCTTGAGCAGGCTGGCCAGCTGCGCATCGAGCGCGACGTGCGCCTTCAGGTTGTCGACCTTCAGAGTGATCTCGTCGACCGACAGGTTGGGGATGTCGAGCACGACGTCCGGTTGCTGATCGGCCGGAACCTGGCTGAGATAGGCGACTGCCGGGCTGTTCGCATTGTTGGTCGGAGCTTCATTGCGCTTCTGCGCAACGGCAGGCGTGGCGATCGTGGCGACAAGCGCGGCGGCGGCAAGCAGTGTGTTCTTCATTGTGCGTCCCCTGTAGTGGTTTTTATGGCGGTCATGCGTTCGGGCTCGGACAGGCGCGCAAACGCGGTGAGATCGATGCGCAAGTTGCGATAGCTCGCGCGGCCCGCCGGGGCCGAGCGCTCGACCACGACCGGCGGCGCCTCGCCCGGTTCGGCGTGGAATTCGATCCGCGCTTGCCCTTGCGAGCGTACCTCCACCGAGCGCACGTCGACGTGCGCGCGCAGCTCGATGTCGGGTGGTGGCGCTGGCGGAACCTCAGCCGGTACTGCGGATTGCGCGAGAAAAATGACGAACGGCCCCATGGCCCCGAAACGGCCCCGCCCCCGCGCGGTTCCCCCCGCAGGTGAGGCGGCGACCAGACGCAAAAAAGGGCGGCCCGCTTGCGCAGGCCGCCCTTCCTTGTCTCGCAAAGAGACGAGGCTTGTAAGCGGTTGGCTTACTTGAGCTCGACGGTGCCGCCGGCTTCCTCGATCTTCTTCTTGATTTCTTCGGCTTCCGCCTTGTTGATGCCTTCCTTGACGGCCTTCGGCGCGCTCTCGACGAGGGCCTTGGCTTCGGTCAGGCCCAGCCCGGTGATGGCGCGAACTTCCTTGATGACCTGGATCTTCTTGCCGCCGTCTCCGGTCAGGATGACGTCGAATTCGGTCTGCTCTTCGGCAGCCGGGGCATCGCCACCGGCGGCGGGGCCGGCGACAGCAACGGCAGCAGCGGCAGAAACGCCCCATGCTTCTTCAAGCGCCTTGGCAAGCTCGGCGGCTTCCATGACGGTCAGTTTCGAAAGGTCTTCAACAAGCTTGGCGATGTCGGCCATGATGCTTCACTCCAATTAAGTTCAGGGCGAAATATGCCCCGGATGTTTCGTTTCGTATGGAAAAACCGCTTACGCAGCGTCCTTGGCGGCATATGCGCCGAAGACGCGGGCAAGCTTGCTGGCGGGCGCGTTGACGAGCTGGACGACCTTGGTCGCCGGCGCGTTGACGAGACCCACGAGCTTGGCACGCAGCTCGTCGAGGCTGGGGAGCGCGGCGAGTGCCCGGACCCCTGCTTCGTCGAGCACCTGGCTCCCCATCGATCCGCCGACGATTTCGAGCTTGTCGTTCGTCTTGGCGAAATCCACCGCGGCTTTCGCCGCTGCCACCGGGTCTGTCGACCAGGCGAGACCCGTCGGGCCGGTGAGGATATCCTCAAGGCCCGAATAGGGGGTGTCGTTGAGGGCCAGCTTGGCCAGACGGTTCTTCGCTACCTTGTAGGTCGCTCCTGCGTCGCGCATCTTCGTGCGCAAGTCGGTGGACTGGGCCACCGACATGCCGAGGTTACGGGTGACGACCACCACGCCGACCTCTTTGAAGACATCGCTCAGCTCGGCGACCGCGTCGGCTTTCTGCGAACGATCCATGCCTTGCTCCTTACTCATGATCACGACGGGCGGACCCCGCCATGACCGATTCATGGTGCCACGCGCGCGAATGCACGGTGGCCAAATCCATCGATGGGGAAGGAGCGGCGCGTGAAGGCACCGGTAGGGCGGGCGCGCGATAGCGGACCGCCGGAATTCTCGTTTCCCCGCCTAGGCTGGACATTAAGGACCGGCAAAACCGGGCCACCAGCTGTCTCGGACGGATGATCGCAAAGCCTTGCGGCCGTACGGATCGGCCGCGCCCCTTGCCTACCGGCCCGCGCGAGTCAAGACGTTTCCGCTTATCGGGGCGCGTCCGGGCACGCCATCCGGCAGGTCCGGTGTCGCCTACTTCCTGGCGTCGCGCGCGTCCTGCAGCGCCTTGGCCTGCGCCTCGAGCCGGTCGGCCTCGGCCTCGTTCGTCGGCTCGACGCGGTCGGCCTGCTCTTCCATATTCTCGGCGGTAGTATCGAGTTGCTTGGCGGTCATGGTGCCAGTGGCGTCGCCTGGGTTGGCGGCGGCGGGCGGAACGATGCTGGTGTCGGTCGCCAGCGCATCGTCGGTAGCGGTGGCCGCAGTCGCGTCGCCCTCGTTCGCATCGGGGGTGCTGTCGCACGCAGCCAGTCCAAGGGCGAGGGGCAGGGCTGCAAGAATGGCACGCTTGTTCATGACTCGATCTCCGGAAATCAGGTGCCACTCAAAGGTCGAAGTCGGTCAAAGTTCCCGCCGGACCCGCTTTGCGGCGATCCGGCGGGCGGGAAGTTCCGGGTCGAGAGGTTGGGGGACGGAAGCCGACCCCGATTGTCGTCAGTCCGCCGCGACCGGTTCGGGCCGGTAGGCGATGAGATCGCCCGGCTGGCACTCGAGTTCGCGGCAGATCGCCTCCAGCGTCGAGAACCGGATCGCCTTGGCCTTGCCGGTCTTGAGGATCGACAGGTTGGCCAGGGTCAGTCCGACGCGCTCGGCAAGCTCGGTCAGCGTCATCCGGCGGGCGTGGAGCAGGTCGTCCAGCGTGACCACGATGCTGGTCCCTTCCTCGGCAGGCATCAGACCGTTCCTTCCAGATCTTCGCGCATCGCCGCGCCAAGGCGGAACACCCTCGCAAGAATGAACAGGATGAGGCTGAGCAGCAGGCTGCCGCCGATGTCGATGTCGGCATCGACGTGTTCGCCCGCATCCTGGGCCAGCCGCGCGAGCCACATGACCAGTGCACCGATCGGCCAGGTGGCGAAGTAACCGGCGAGGCTGATCCAGGCCATGCGATTGAGACGCTCCGCGTTGACGGGGGCAAAGGGATCGCCTTCGCCGACGCTGTCGATGATCCTGAGGAGAAGTCTGAAGAACCAGACCGCCAGGCCCATGAGCGCGGCGATCCCCGACAGGACGAGCGCGATGACGAGGGTGACCTCGCCACCGACCTTGACGCCCTTCTCGGCCAGTTCGACCACGATCGTCGCGTTGTTGAACGCCACCAGCGGGATCGCCACGACCATCGCCAGCGCCACGAAGGCGAACACCACGATGAAGAACCATACGATCACGCGTGCGACCGTCAGCAGAGGATCTCTTGGGCGAATATCCATTGGTGGTCTCCTTAGTACGGGGTTCAGGCGAGCTGTGCAGTCGCGAACGGGGCGTTCGCGGACGCCGGGACGGCGATCGTCTGCTGGAAGGTAAGCGCCGTCAGCACCACGGCGGCGGCGACTGCGATCATGTTCGAGGTGGTCTTGGTCATTGTCGTTCTCCGATATGCTTGATGTCGATTATCAATAAGAACTGAATTGCATATCGTCAAACGATAAATATCGAAAAACGATAATTCATTGATCGAAAAGCGAGAAATATGCGTGTCACAGGTGTCAGCGCTCCCGCCCGGCGTGCCCACGACCGTTTGACTCGTCCGATTCGCGAACCTATATGCGCCTCCGACCGCTCGCTTCGAGCACGGTCTGTCGATGCGCGGCGACGGACCCAGGATGGAAGCGGCGTTTCCATAATCGCGACGCACTAGCCTGCAGCGGCAGCCGGAACCGGCGTGCTTATCGCTGCGGGCGTTTCGCGTCCCGGTTCTCGCTCGCGCACGAGATTCAAGGCATCGCCGCCTCCGTGCGGCGACAATACAGAGGCGATTATCCTCCTATGGCGACCAAGGCAAAGGCACCGGCGATCAGCCGCGGCAAGCAGACCGGCACCGCGAAAAAGCGCATCCGGCGCATTTTCGGCGACATCCACGAAGTCGTGAAGATGCCGAACCTGATCGAGGTCCAGCGCGAAAGCTACGAGCAGTTCCTGCGCTCGGACAAGAGCATCGGTTACGTCTCGGGTCTCGAGAAGACCCTGCGCTCGGTGTTCCCGATCCGCGACTTCGCCGGTACGGCCGAGCTCGACTTCGTCCACTACGAGCTGGAAGATCCCAAGTTCGACACCACCGAGTGTCGCCAGCGGGGCATCACCTATGCCGCGCCGATGAAAGTCACCCTGCGCCTGATCGTGTTCGAGGTCGATCAGGAGACCGAAACCCGCTCCGTGCTCGATATCAAGGAGCAGGACGTCTACATGGGCGACATGCCGTTGATGACGCACAACGGCACTTTCATCATCAACGGCACCGAGCGTGTGATCGTCTCGCAGATGCACCGTTCGCCGGGTGTGCTGTTCGACCACGATCGCGGCAAGACGCACTCCTCGGGCAAGCTGCTGTTCGCTGCCCGCGTGATCCCCTACCGCGGATCGTGGCTCGACTTCGAATTCGACGCCAAGGACATCGTCAACGTCCGCATCGACCGCAAGCGCAAGCTGCCGGTCACCGCGTTGCTGTACGCACTCGGCCTCGACAGCGAGGACATCCTTCATCACTTCTACGACACGATCGCCTGGGAACGGGTGAGCGGCAAGAAGGGTGACGGCTGGAAGATCCCGTTCAACCCCGACGCATGGCGCGGTCAGAAGCCGACCTTTGCGCTGGTCGATGCCAAGACCGGCGAGGAAGTGTTCCCCGCCGGCCAGAAGATCAGCCCCCGCGCTGCCAACAAGGCCGCCAAGGATGGGCTCGGCGCGCTGCTGATCCCGACCGAGGAGATTTTCGGCAGCTTCGCCGCGGCCGACCTGATCGACGAGAAGACCGGTCGCATCTGGATCGAAGCGGGCGACGAAGTCACCCCCGAGAACCTCGAGGCGCTCGACAAGGCCGGAGTAGACCGCCTGCCGCTCCTCGACATCGACGACGTCAACACCGGTCCGTGGATCCGCAACACGCTCAAGGTCGACAAGGCCGAGAACCGCGAGGAAGGCCTTGAGGCGATCTACAAGGTCATGCGTCCGGGCGAACCGCCGACCAAGGAAACCGCCGAAGCGCTGTTCGAAGGCCTGTTCTTCGACGGCGAGCGCTACGACCTGTCGGCCGTCGGCCGCGTCAAGCTCAACATGCGCCTCGGCCTCGATGCCGAAGACACCGTTACCACGCTGCGCAAGGAAGACATCCTCGCGGTGGTCAAGGAGTTGGTCGGCCTCAAGGACGGCAAGGGCGAGGTCGACGATATCGACAACCTCGGCAACCGCCGCGTCCGTTCGGTCGGCGAGCTGCTGGAAAACCAGTACCGCGTCGGCCTGCTGCGCATGGAGCGCGCGGTGAAGGAGCGCATGAGTTCGGTCGACGTGTCGACCGTCATGCCGAACGACCTCATCAACGCCAAACCGGCGGTTGCCGCGGTGCGCGAATTCTTCGGCTCGTCGCAGCTGTCGCAGTTCATGGACCAGACCAACCCGCTGTCCGAAGTCACCCACAAGCGCCGCGTTTCGGCGCTCGGGCCGGGTGGCCTCACGCGTGAGCGTGCCGGCTTCGAAGTGCGCGACGTTCACCCCACGCATTATGGCCGCATCTGCCCGATCGAGACGCCCGAAGGGCCGAACATCGGCCTGATCAACTCGCTGTCGACGTTCGCCCGGGTGAACAAGTATGGTTTCATCGAAACTCCGTACCGGCTGGTCAAGGACGGCAAGGTCAGCGGCGACGTCGTGTACCTGTCGGCGATGGAAGAGCAGAAGCACGCGGTCGCGCAGGCTTCGGCCGAAACCACCGAGGACGGCCAGTTCGTCGAGGACCTCGTCTCGGCTCGCCAGAGCGGTGAGTTCGTGATGCTGCCCAACGACCAGATCACGCTGATGGACGTTTCGCCCAAGCAGCTCGTTTCGGTCGCCGCCTCGCTGATCCCGTTCCTGGAAAACGATGACGCCAACCGCGCATTGATGGGTTCGAACATGCAGCGCCAGGCGGTGCCGCTGGTTCGCGCCGAGGCGCCGTTCGTCGGTACCGGCATGGAAGAGACCGTGGCGCGCGATTCGGGCGCCGCGATCACCGCCAGCCGCGGCGGCATCGTCGACCAGGTCGATGCGACCCGTATCGTCATCCGCGCGGTGGGTGACGTCGAGGCCGGCCAGTCGGGCGTCGACATCTATCGTCTGCAGAAGTTCGAGCGTTCGAACCAGTCGACCTGCATCAACCAGCGTCCGCTGGTGAAGGTGGGTGAGACGATCGAGGAAGGCGACATCATCGCCGACGGTCCGTCGACCGAATACGGCGAGCTCGCGCTGGGCCGCAACAGCCTCGTCGCGTTCATGCCGTGGAACGGCTACAACTACGAGGACTCGATCCTGATCTCCGAACGCATCGTAAAGGACGACGTGTTCACCTCGATCCACATCGAGGAGTTCGAGGTCATGGCCCGCGACACCAAGCTCGGGCCCGAGGACATCACCCGCGACATTCCCAACGTCGGCGAGGAAGCCCTGCGCAACCTCGACGAAGCGGGCATCGTTTACATCGGTGCCGAAACGCACCCGGGCGACATCCTCGTCGGCAAGATCACGCCCAAGGGCGAAAGCCCGATGACGCCGGAGGAAAAGCTTCTCCGCGCGATCTTCGGTGAGAAGGCCAGCGACGTGCGGGACACCTCGCTTCGCCTGCCTCCGGGCGTAAGCGGTACGGTCGTCGACGTGCGCGTCTTCAACCGTCACGGTATCGAGATCGATGACCGTACCCGCGCGATCCAGAACCAGGAGATCGAGGCGCTTCGCAAGGACAGCCAGGACGAACGGGCGATCCTTAACCGGGCGACCTACAACCGGCTGCGCGAAATGCTCGTCGGTCAGGTCATCTCGGCCGCGCCGAAGGGCGTCAAGAAGGGCGAGACGATCACCGAGGAGCTGCTCGAAGGTGTCGAGCGTTTCGAATGGTTCAAGTTCGCCGTCGCCGACGATCAGCGCCAGGCGCAGATCGAGGCGATCAAGGGCCAGTACGACGAGGCCGTAAAGGTCATCGACGACAAGTTCGAGGACCGTAAGGAAAAGCTCGAACGCGGTGACGAACTTGCCCCCGGCGTGCTGAAGATGGTCAAGGTCTTCGTCGCGGTGAAGCGCAAGCTGCAGCCGGGCGACAAGATGGCCGGCCGCCACGGCAACAAGGGCGTCATCAGCCGCATCCTGCCGGCCGAGGACATGCCGTTCATGGATGACGGCACCCCGGTCGACATCGTCCTCAACCCGCTGGGCGTGCCTTCGCGCATGAACGTCGGCCAGATCTTCGAAACCCACCTCGGCCTTGCGGCGCGTGGACTGGGCCAACAGGTCACTGCGGCGCTCGACGAGTGGCGCGAAGCCAATCCCGATCCCAAGGCGGCGAAGGCACCGACTGCGGTCATCGACAAGCTGAAGGAAGTCTACGGCGAACGGTATCACGAAGATATCGACAGCCGTACGGCCGAGGACATCGTCGAGATGGCCGGTACGCTGAAGAACGGCGTCCCGTTCGGTACTCCGGTATTCGACGGCGCTCGCGAAGCGGACGTGTCGGCGATGCTGGAGAAGGCGGGTCTGCCGACTTCCGGCCAGGTGACCCTGTTCGACGGCCGCTCGGGTGAGGCGTTCGACCGCAAGGTGACCGTGGGCTACATCTACATGCTGAAGCTTCACCACTTGGTCGACGACAAGATCCACGCGCGTTCGATCGGGCCGTACAGCCTCGTTACCCAGCAGCCGCTGGGCGGTAAGGCGCAGTTCGGCGGCCAGCGCTTCGGTGAGATGGAGGTCTGGGCGCTCCAGGCTTACGGCGCTGCCTACACGCTGCAGGAAATGCTCACCGTGAAGTCGGACGACGTTGTCGGCCGCCAGAAGGTCTACGAAGCGATCGTCAAGGGTGACGACACCTTCGAGGCCGGTATCCCGGAAAGCTTCAACGTGCTGGTGAAGGAAATGCGCAGCCTCGGCCTCAACGTCGAACTGTCCTCCATCGGTGAGGACGGGGACGACGACGGCATGACGGCCATCGCAGCCGAGTAATGAGTGTGTCTGTCAGCCTCGATCGGCATCCGGTGCTGAAGCGGCTGTTGGCGATGCCGGTCGGCATCCGCCGCCGGTATGTCGATCACACTCTCAAGGAGAAGCGCGCAATGTTGGCCCGGATAGCGGACAACGTTGTGGGCGACATGCTGATGTCGGTCGAGGAATTCGAGGGACGGTTCTATCTCAGTCCGTCCTCGAACCTCGTCCGCCGTCTGGTTGGCGCCGGTTTCTACGAGCCGGAGCTGGCCGAGCTGTTCCGGTCGATGATCCGGCCCGATCGCGACGTCATCGATGTAGGGGCCAATATCGGGTTCTTCTCGGTGCTCGCCGCGCGTCACCTCGACACCGGGCGGGTGCTTGCGGTCGAACCGACAGCGGCTGCGATCGGTCGGCTGAAGCGCAATATCGAGCTCAACGGTGTGGCCGACAAGGTCGTGCTGTTCGAAGGGGTACTCGCCGACAGCAATAGCGAGCGGACGATCAACGTGGTTCCGGGCCGGGAGGAGTTTTCGTCACTCGGATCGATCGTCCATCCCGCGATCGACGGCTCTGCCGCCACATCGGAGAAGGTTCAGGCAGAATCGCTCGATGCTTTGGTAGAGCGCCACCGGATGGCTCCTGGGCTTATCAAGGTGGATGTCGAAGGAGCCGAAGGGTTTGTCTTTCGGGGCGCTCGCGAAACGCTGAAGACGCATCGTCCGACGGTGATTTCGGAACTTGCCCGCCCCTTGCTCCGCGAGAACGGGAGCAGCCCCGAGGAGATCCTCGAGATCTTCGCCGAATGCAATTACCGGGTCGTCGACATGAACGACCCCGACCGCAAACCGGGAGTGGCCGACTTTACCGACATAGTCGCCACCCCGCTCTGACTAGAGAATTTTCCCACGAGGAATTGATCGCATGAACGAACTGACCAAATTCACCAACCAGATCGCCAAGCCGGAAACGTTCGACCAGATCCAGATCGGGATCGCGTCGCCCGAACGCATCCGCTCGTGGTCGTTCGGTGAAATCAAGAAGCCCGAAACCATCAACTACCGCACGTTCAAGCCCGAGCGTGATGGCTTGTTCTGTGCGCGCATCTTCGGCCCGGTGAAGGACTACGAGTGCCTGTGCGGCAAGTACAAGCGCATGAAGTACAAGGGCGTCGTCTGCGAGAAGTGCGGCGTCGAGGTGACCGTGACCAAGGTCCGCCGTGAGCGCATGGGCCACATCGAGCTCGCCGCGCCGGTCGCGCACATCTGGTTCCTGAAGTCGCTGCCGAGCCGCATCGGCCTGTTGCTCGACATGCAGTTGAAGCAGCTCGAGCGCGTGCTGTACTTCGAATCGTACATCGTGACCGAGCCCGGCCTGACCCCGCTCGAGAAGTTCCAGCTCCTCACCGAGGATGAGCTGCTCGACGCGCAGGACGAATACGGCGAGGACGCGTTCACCGCCGACATAGGCGCGGCCGCGGTCAAGACCATGCTGATGGACCTCGATCTCGTGAGTGAGCGCGATGTCCTGATGGAAGAGCTCGAGACCACCAAGTCCACGCTCAAGCCCAAAAAGATCATCAAGCGGCTGAAAGTCGTCGAAAGCTTCATCGATTCGGGCAACCGCCCGGAATGGATGATCCTCGAGGTGATTCCGGTCATCCCGCCCGAACTGCGCCCGCTGGTGCCGCTCGACGGCGGCCGCTTCGCCACGTCGGATCTCAACGATCTCTATCGCCGCGTGATCAACCGCAACAACCGCCTGAAGCGCCTGATCGAGCTGCGCGCGCCTGACATCATCGTGCGCAACGAAAAGCGCATGCTGCAGGAAGCTGTCGATGCGCTGTTCGACAACGGCCGTCGTGGCCGCGTGATCACCGGCGCCAACAAGCGTCCGCTCAAGTCGCTGTCCGACATGCTCAAGGGCAAGCAGGGCCGCTTCCGCCAGAACCTGCTCGGCAAGCGCGTAGACTATTCGGGCCGTTCGGTCATCGTGACCGGGCCGGAGCTCAAGCTGCACCAGTGCGGCTTGCCCAAGAAAATGGCGCTCGAGCTGTTCAAGCCGTTCATCTATGCTCGCCTCGACGCCAAGGGCCTGAGCATGACGCTCAAACAGGCAAAGAAGTGGGTCGAGAAGGAGCGCAAGGAAGTCTGGGACATCCTCGATGAAGTGATCCGTGAGCACCCGGTCCTCCTCAACCGCGCGCCCACGCTTCACCGTCTTGGCATCCAGGCGTTCGAGCCCGTCCTGATCGAGGGCAAGGCGATCCAGCTTCACCCGCTGGTCTGCGCCGCGTTCAACGCCGACTTCGACGGCGACCAGATGGCCGTGCACGTCCCGCTGAGCCTCGAGGCGCAGCTGGAAGCGCGCGTGCTGATGATGAGCACGAACAACATCCTCTCGCCTGCGAACGGCAAGCCGATCATCGTGCCGTCGCAGGACATGGTGCTGGGCCTCTACTATCTGTCGATGGATCGCGAAGGCGAACCCGGCGAGGGCATGATGCTGTCCGACATGGCCGAAGTGCACCAGGCGCTTCACGTCGGCGCGGTCACGCTGCACTCGAAGATCGTCAGCCGCGTTCCGCAGACCGACGAGAAGGGCAAGGAATACATGCACCGCGTCGATACGACGCCGGGCCGCATGCTGATCGGCGAATGCCTGCCCAAGCGGCACACCGTGCCGTTCGAGTTCATCAACCGCCTCCTTACCAAGAAGGAGATCGGCGATGTCATCGATCAGGTCTATCGCCACACCGGTCAGAAGGACACGGTGCTGTTTGCCGACGCCATCATGGCGCTGGGCTTCCGCCACGCGTTCAAGGCCGGCATCAGCTTCGGCAAGGACGACATGATCATCCCCGACAGCAAGGTCGGCATGATCGAGGAGGCCAAGGCTCTGGTTGCTGACTACGAGCAGCAATACCAGGACGGCCTGATCACCCAGCAGGAAAAGTACAACAAGGTGATCGACGCCTGGAGCCGCACCGGCGACAAGGTGGCGGACGCCATGATGGACGAGATCAAGGCGCGTCCCAAGGACGAGAACGGCCGCGAAGCGCAGATCAACTCGATCTACATGATGAGCCATTCCGGCGCGCGTGGTTCGCCAGCACAGATGAAGCAGCTTGCCGGTATGCGTGGCCTCATGGCCAAGCCGTCGGGCGAGATCATCGAGACCCCGATCATCTCGAACTTCAAGGAAGGTCTGACCGTTCTTGAATACTTCAACTCGAACTCACGGCGCTCGCAAGGGCCTCGCGGACACCGCCCTCAAGACGGCGAACTCGGGCTACCTGACCCGCCGCCTCGTCGACGTGTCGCAGGACTGCGTGATCGTGGTCGACGACTGCAAAACCGACCGGGCGCTGGAAATGCGCGCGATCGTTCAGGGCGGCTCGGTGATCGCCTCGCTCGGCGAGCGTATTCTCGGTCGGACGACCGCGGAAGATCTCGTCAACGCCAAGACCGGTGAAATCATCGTCAAGTCGGGCACCCTGCTCGACGAGCCGATGGTCAAGGCGATCGAGGAAGCCGAAGTCATGTCGGCGCGTATCCGCTCGCCGCTGATCTGCGAGGCCGACCAGGGCGTCTGCGGCACCTGCTACGGGCGCGATCTTGCGCGCGGCACGCCGGTGAACATCGGCGAGGCAGTGGGCGTCATCGCGGCGCAGTCGATCGGTGAGCCCGGCACTCAGCTGACGATGCGGACGTTCCACATCGGCGGTGCGGCGCAGCTCAACGAAACCTCGCACCTCGAGGCGATCTCGGACGGCCGCGTCGAATACCGCGACATGCCGACGATCATCGACAAGCGTGGCCGGATCCTCAGTCTTGCCCGCAACGGCGAGATCGTGGTGATCGATACCGAGGGACGCGAGCGCGAACTGCACCGCGTGCCCTACGGTACCGTGCTCATCAACAAGAGCGGCGCGCAGGTGAAGATCGGCGACCGGCTTGCCGAGTGGGATCCGTTCACGCTGCCGATCATCACCGAGCAGTCGGGTGTCGTGCGCTTCCAGGATCTCGTCGATGGCGTGACGATGGAAGAACGCGTCGACGATGCAACGGGCATCGCCCAGCGCGTCGTCACCGAGTTGCGCGCATCGAGCCGCAAGAAGAAGGACGACCTTCGTCCGCGCCTCACCCTCCTGGGCGAGGAAGGCGACAAGAAGGGCGAGGAGACCGAGGCTCAGCGCTACATGCTGGCACCGGGCACTTCGCTGTCGGTCGAGGATGGCCAGACGGTCGAAGCGGGCGACATTCTTGCCCGTGCAAGCCGCGAAGCCGCCAAAACCCGCGACATCACCGGCGGTCTGCCGCGAGTCGCCGAACTGTTCGAGGCGCGTATGCCGAAGGACGTTTCGGTGATCGCCAAGATTTCCGGCCGGGTCGAATTCGTCCGCGAGTACAAGGCCAAGCGCAAGATCGCGATCGTGCCCGAGGAGGGGGATCCGGTGGAATACCTGATCGCCAAGACCAAGGTGATCGACGTTCAGGAAGGCGACCACGTCAAGAAGGGCGACACGCTGGTTTCGGGCTCCCCGAACCCGCATGACATTCTGGAAGTGATGGGGATCGAGGCGCTCGCCGAGTACCTGGTGAACGAGATCCAGGAAGTCTACCGGCTCCAAGGCGTGAAGATCAACGACAAGCACATCGAGGTGATCGTTCGCCAGATGCTGCAGAAGGTCGAGATCACCGAAGGCGGCGATACCGTGTTGCTGCCGGGCGAGCAGGTCGATCGCGAAGAGATGGACGAGATCAACTCGAAGCTGGGCCGGAACAAAAAGCATGCTGCGGGCACCCCGGTGCTCCTCGGCATCACCAAGGCCTCGCTCCAGACGCGTTCGTTCATCTCGGCCGCCTCGTTCCAGGAAACCACCCGTGTGCTCACGCAGGCGGCGGTCGAAGGGAAGAAGGACAGCCTGATCGGGCTCAAGGAGAACGTCATCGTCGGCCGGCTCATCCCGGCAGGTACCGGCGCGGGCATGAACCGCATGCGGATCGCCGCGACGAGCCGTGATGCCGCTCTGCGGGCTGCATGGAAGAAGGCCCAGGATGCTCTGATCATGGCGAACACCGCCGAGGAAGAGCATGCTGCCGAACTCGCGCAGGGACCCGAAGCGGCGATCGGCGACGATCCGCTGGCGGCGGTCGAGGGCGAAACCCACGGCACCGATGCCGATGCGGGCGAGTACCTCGAGCAGAGCGACGAAGGCGCGGTAGAAAACACCGAAGCCGAGTAAGCGCTTCGCACAAGCGACCGAACAAGCCCCGCCGGAGCGATCCGGCGGGGCTTTTCTTTTGCGAAACGCATGCAAGAATGCGGCTATGCGTGTCGCACCGATCCTCCTCGCCTTCATGGTTGCTGGATGCCGCCAGGCCCCCGCCCCCGATGTTCCCCTCGACACTGCCCCCGCCGCCGTAGCTTCGCCATCGCTCGCTCCAGTTACGACGCTGGAGGGTGAGTGGCGCGTCGCCGGGATCGACGGCGCGCCGTTCGACAAAGCATATGGCCTCGCTCTCAGCGGTGATGCGGATGAAATCTGGTGGGAGCCTCGCTGTGACAATGCGGCATTCGGCTATCGGATCGAGGGCACGCGCATTGTAACCGGCGAAGCCCGACCACCGGCGCCCGTGGAGCCGGGTCAACCCTCGCGTCCGGTTTGCACCGTGAAGCCACCTGCCGCCTTACGCGAAGTTGTCCGCGCACTCGAATCGGCGGACACGGTCGGACGCACGCCCGAAAACGGCGTGCTTATTTCAGGCGGCGGCCACAGCCTGTTGCTGTTTTCGCAGTAGTCAGTCGACTGCGAGCGTCGGGATAGGCGCGACGACCGGATCGTGCCCCCAGTGCCGCAGAAGACGCAGTGCGTCACGCCCGGCGAGTCCGGCAGTCGCGGTATTTCGCAGCGGGTGGACGTTTATCCGCTCGGCAGCCGCCAATCCGGCGTCGAGGACAACGGTCACGCTTTTCGCAGCAGCATTGATCATCGCCAACGGTGTCACCGAACCGGGCGTTATCCCGAGCAAGCGTTCCATTTCGTCGGGCTTGCCGAAGCTCACGCGCTTGCAGCCTATCGCTGCGGGCAGGGCCTTGAGGTCGACGCGCGCCTCGGCGGGCACGGTTACCAGCCAGAATGCACCGGCGGCATCTTTCAGAAACAGGTTCTTGGTGTGCGCGCCGGGAATATCGCGATCGAGCGCGCGGCTTTCCGCGACGGTGAAGACTGCCGCGTGCTCGTGCGCGGCGTAAGGGATGTCGAGCGCGGCGAGGTCGTCCAGCAGGACCTGCTCGCCGCGCATCGAACGATTTACGATTGGATCCGGTGCAATGCGCACAGCTTGTTGCCGTCGGGATCGCGCAGGTAGGCGAGGTACATTCCCGATCCCTCGCGTTCACCCGGCGGATCTTCGATTGCGGTTCCGCCGTTGGCGATGCCCGCTGCGTGCCAGGCATCTGCCTGCTCGGGCGTCATGGCGAAACCGACCGTGCAGCCGTTGCCGTGTGTTGCCGGCTCGCCGTCGATCGGCGCGGTGACCAGAAACGCGCCGCCGTTATGAAGGTACATCAAGCGCCCCTTCGGATCGACGATCGCCTCGCGTCCGCCCATCGCCTTGAAGGTGGCGTCATAGAACTTCTTAGACCGATCGATGTCGTTCGATCCGACCATCATGTGGCTGAACATTCGTCTCTCCCTGAGATTCGGTTGCGACTTGCTACTAGCGGTACGGGGCGCGGTCAAAGCGACAATTCGAGCAGAGCGAAATTACTCGATCACGCTCCGTATAGCGCGGTGGTGAGCGATTGGAGAGACGTCCGCCCTATCCTTCGTGGACGGTTTTGGGGACCATGCACGCCATCACGCCTTCGTGGCCGTCCTCGCTGCCGTAGCCGGACCATTTTACGCCCCCGAACGGCGCGTCGGCGGCCGAGACGCCCCCGGTGTCGATCGCCAGCATCCCCGCCTCGACTTCGGCCGCAAGACGGCGGCGGCGCGCAGGGTTCTGGGTCCAGGCATAAGCGGCAAGGCCATAGGGCAGACGATTGGCCTCCTCGATCATCGCGTCTTCGCCCGCCATCGGGTTGAGAATTGCGACTGGGCCGAACGGCTCCTCGTTCATGATCTCGGCATCGGTCGGCACTTCGGCCAGCACGGTCGGCTGGTGGAACCAGCCCTGGTTGCCGATCCGTTCGCCACCCGCGAGCACCTTGGCGCCATGGCTCTTGGCATCGCCGATCATGCTTTCCATCCGCTCGAGCCCGCGAGGGCTCGCCATCGGCCCCATTTCGGTATCGGCGTCCATGCCATTACCGACCGTGATCGCCTTCGCCCGCTCGACGAAGCCGTCGCGGAATTTCTCGAACACGGGCTCCTCGATCAGGAAACGCGTCGGGCTGACGCAGACCTGCCCGGCATTGCGGAATGCGTTCATGGTCATCGTATCGAGCGCCTTGTCGATGTCACTGTCGGCGAACACCAGCACGGGGGCATGACCGCCCAGTTCCATCGTCGCGATCTTGAGATCTTCAGCGGCGAGCTTGGCCAGGTGCTTGCCCACCGCAGTCGAGCCGGTGAAGGTGATCTTGCGGATTACCGGGCTCGCCAACAGGTGGCGGCTTACCTCGTCGGGCACGCCGAACACGCATTGCACCGCGTCGCCGGGCACCCCAGCATCGACCAGCGCGCGGACCATCGCGAGCCCGGCCGACGGCGTCTCTTCAGACGGCTTGACGATCGTCGAGCATCCCGCGGCGAGCGCGCCGCCAATCTTGCGCATGACGTTGAGCGCGGGGAAATTCCACGCCGCGAAGCCCGCGACGGGACCGACGGGGTGGTACTGCACCTCGACCCGCGACCCGGCGGGGCGCACCAACGTGCGACCGTAGATGCGCTTCACTTCGCCGGCGTAGAATTCCAGCAACATCGCGCAATAGATCGTCTCGCCGATGGCTTCCTTGACCGGCTTGCCCTGTTCGCGGGTGATCGACGTGCCGATCTCCTTGGCGCGCTCGCGGATAAGACCGGCGGCTTTCATCAGGATCGCACTGCGCTGATCGGCCCCGGTGTTGCGCCAGGTCTTGAACCCGCGCGCCGCGGCATCGAGCGCGCGGTCGAGATCGGCGGTGGTGGCGTGAGTCACGCGCGAAATGGTCTCGCCTGTCGCCGGATCGAGCACCGCGACATCTTCGCGTCCGTCGCCTGAAAGGGTCTCGCCGGCAATCAGCAGGTGGCTATCGGTCATGGAAAATCGCACTCCTTTGTTGCGGAGGCGATGACGGGCGCTTGGCGCTGCGTCAATGAAGTCTGGTGCGGTTCAGGTGAGCCGGGCTACAAGCGAGGCATGATCCGTGTCCTTGTCGTCGCTGCCCTGCTGGTCGCTGTTCCCGCAGGTGCTCAGGTTCCCGTTCCAGCCGTAGGTCCGCCCAAGCCGCTGACCATGCAGCAGCAGGCGGCGCTGAAGTGTTCCGCGGTGTTCGCGCTCGGCGCTACCCGGCAGGCGGAGGGAAACAACAAGGCCTGGCCGATGCTGGCCGCGCGCGGCCGCGAGTTCTTCGTGCGGTCGTCGGCCGCGATAATGGACGAATCGGGGTGGACCCGCGATCAGGTTGCCGCCGAACTTACCGTCCAGGCACGCGCTCTGGCGCGTCCGGGTGAGCTTGAAGCCGCCATGCAGCCCTGCCTTTTGCTGCTCGACGCGTCGGGGCTCTAGCGCGGCAGACCGATCGAGACATTCAGGTCGGCGCAATCGTACCGCCTTATTCTCATGGGCAATTCGCAGGACTTTTGTCCGGCCGCTTGTCACCGGGAGCTCCGCCATGCGTACTCTTTTCGCTGCCACCGCCGTCGCCGCGCTCGCCGCCGCGCCGCTGCCTGCTCTTGCGCAGGACAGCGACACCGAAATTGCGACTGCCGAGATCCAGGCGAAGCTGACCGACCCCGCCATGCAGAGCGCACTCGCCGAGGGCATGGCTGCGGCAAGCGAGGCGATGCTCGACATGCCGCTCGCCCCTCTGGCGCGGGCGGTTGCTGCGGCGGCGGGCGAGAACCCCGACATGGTCGATCCCGGCATGACGATGCGCAGTGTGTCTCCTCAAGCGCAGGACGTCCCCGACCAGGTGCGCGAGAGTCTCCCGGGAATGATGAGCGCGATGGGCGCCATGGCGGGCGGCTTCGGTGCGATGATGCCGGCGCTGCGCCAGATGGCCGACCGCATGCGCGATGCGCTGGATCGCGCTGAGTTGGCAACGACCTATCACCGTTAGGAATTCTGCCGCATATTTCCCAATCCCCCGGTGGATTTGCGCTTCGCGCTCGTGCATGAGCGACGGCCATGTGGCGCCTCTACCAGTTCCCCCTCTGCCCGTTCAGCCGGAAGGTGCGCTTGCTGCTGAGCGAGAAGGGCGTCGGTTACGAATTGTGGCGCGAAAATCCCTGGGAGCCGAGCGAAGGTTTCTGGCGATTGAACGCTGCCGGCCGCACGCCAGTCCTTGAAGACAAGGTCAAGGGGGTGGTCCTCGCCGACAGCCGGGCGATCTGCGAATACTTCGAGGAAACGGTCGACAAGGCCGCGATGATCAACGGCACCGCCGCCAGCCGTGCTGAGATCCGCCGGCTGGTCGCGCTGTTCGATGAGAACTTCTATGGCGACGTGGTCGCCCCGCTCCTGCACGAACGCATGAAAAAGCGACTGGTCCTGCGCCAACCGCCCGACAGCCGGGTTCTACGCGAGGCGATGAAGCTTGCTCACGAGCACCTCGAATACATCGACTGGCTCGTCGAGACCCGTGCGTGGCTCGCCGGATCGACGATGAGTCTGGCCGATCTTGCCGCCGCGGCGCAGATATCGGTCGCGGATTACCTCGGCGGGATCGACTGGACCGGCCATGACGAGGCGCGCGGCTGGTACGCGGTTTTCAAGAGCCGGCCGAGTTTCCGACCCTTGCTGACCGAGCGGATGGAAGTGATCCAGCCGCCCGCACACTATGGCAAGGTTGACGCCTAGTCCGTGCTTGAGGCTTCGGGCGCGACCCCCATATTGTCGGCGAAGGAGCCTTCCCCATGACAATCGACCCGAAGAACCTGACCGACGACCAGTGGCGCCAGAAGCTCAGCCCCGAACAGTACCAGGTGCTGCGCCAGGCGGGGACCGAACGCGCCTTCACCGGCAAGTATGATAAGAACAAGGCCGAAGGCGAGTACCGCTGCGGCGGCTGCGGGCAGGTCCTGTTCGAGAGCGATGCGAAGTACGACAGCGGGTGCGGCTGGCCTGCTTTCACCGCTCCCGTCGGCGAGTCGGCGGTCGACGAGCATCGCGACGTGAGCCACGGAATGATCCGCACCGAAGTCGTCTGCTCGAAATGCGCCGGGCACCTGGGCCATGTATTCCCCGACGGTCCGCGCGAGGCGGGCGGCCTGCGCTATTGCATCAACTCGGCTGCACTCGACTTCAAGCCCCAGGGCGAAGAGGCGGAATAGCCGTTCACGCCGGGTTACATCTCGCCTATGCACCCCGCAACGACACGACAGTGAGGGTGCGGGAAGGCTAGATGGCCAGACGAGGGAGCCGACGCGCGGCAGGTGAAGCGCAGCGACGGCGGCGATCGGCAAGCGCAACGCGCGAGGCGACCGGCTGGCGGCTCTGGCTGCGCCGACTTGTCATCTGGGGCGGCGGGGCGACGATCCTCGGCGTCATCTTCCTCGCGCTCGCGGTCGTATTCGCGGCGCGCTCGCTCCCCAGCTACACTGCTCTGAAGGCGACCCAGCCGGGGCAGACGATCGTGGTGCGCGCACGCGACGGCACCGAACTGGTCGAACTGGGGCCGAGTTACGGCAAGTGGCTCGACAGTTCGCAGATTCCCGAAGTCATGAAGGACGCGATGGTCTCGGTCGAGGACCGGCGTTTCTTCTCGCATCCCGGCGTCGATCCGATCGGCTTGATGCGCGCGGTCTATGTCTGGCTGACCGGCGACCGGCGTTTGCAGGCGACTTCGACCCTGACTCAGCAACTTGCGCGGAACCTGTTCCTTAATTCGAACCGTTCGGTCGATCGCAAGTTGCGCGAGATCGTGTTGGCGATGGCGCTCGAAAGCAAGTTCTCCAAGCAGCAGGTCCTCGAGCTCTATCTCAACAAGGTCTATTTCGGCGGCGGTGCCTATGGCGTCGATTCCGCCAGCCGCAAGTTCTTCAGCCACGACGCTACGCACCTGTCGACCGCCGAGGCGGCGATCATCGCGGGTCTGGTCAAGGCGCCGAGCCGGTATTCGCCGACCGCCGACATCGATGCTGCGGTCGCCCGCGCCAACGTCGTCTTGCGGCTCATGCGCGAACAGGGGCGGATCAGCGCGAGCGAGGCTTCGGTCGACCCCAGCGCGGTCAAGCTCAAGAAAGATGCGAGCCAGAATTCGGTCCGCTACTTCACCGACTGGGCATTGCCCCAGCTTGAGATACTGCTGCCCGAAACCTTCGAGCCGATCGAAGTCTGGACCACGCTCGACGTCGGCATGCAGCAGGCGGCGGCAACCTCGATAAAGTCCAACGTGCCCAATGGCGCCCAAGGCGCTTTGGTCAGCCTTGACCGCGATGGGGCGATCCTCGCGATGGTGGGCGGGACCGACTACGTTACCACCAACTACAACCGCGCGACCGAGGCAGTCCGCCAGCCGGGGTCGGCTTGGAAGCTGTTCGTTTATCTCGCCGCGCTCGAGGCTGGCTACACCCCCGACGACCGGGTCAAGGACGTGCCGGTGACGATCGACGGCTGGAGTCCGCGCAACGATGGCCGCAGTTATGCCGGCGAGATCGACGTTCGCAGCGCTTTTGCCTATTCGAAGAATACGGTCGCCGCTCAACTCGGTAACGAAGTTGGCTTCGGGACTGTCGCTTCGATGGCCCGGCGCTTCGGCATCACCACGCCGATTTCGACATATCCCGCGATGGTCCTCGGCTCCAGCGAGGTCCGCGTGCTCGACATGACCCGGGCTTTCGCGGAGGTCGGTTCAGGCGGCATGAGCCTTGAGCCCTACGGTATCGTCAAAGTGGCAACGACCGGGGGGGAGGTGCTTTACCAGCACGAAGAAGCGCGCTCGACCCGGTTGGTGCCGGACTACGTTGCCGCGGGGATGACCGATTTGCTGCAGACGACCGTCAGCACGGGCACGGGCCGCGCGGCGCAGATCGGGCGGCCGGTCGCGGGAAAGACGGGTACCACCAGTTCCAGCAAGGACGGCTGGTTTCTGGGATTCTCCAGCGGCATCACCACAGGCGTATGGATGGGCCGCGACGATGCCAAACCGGTCGCTGGCCTTCACGGCGGTACCGCCCCTGCGCGCGCCTTCGCCGCCTTTATGCGATATGCGGTCAAGGATCGGCCAGTCGAGCAGTTCCAGACCGACCTCAAGTTACCCGAATGGCAGCTAGAGCCCGACGAAGAGTATTTGTTCGGGGGTAATCCCGACGAATACTTCTACATCGACGACCAAGGTAACCTGGTTGAACCCTCTCGCCCCGGTCCCGGACAAGCGCCTCCGCCTAACCAGTTCCCCGTGGAAGGGGAACAGGTTCCGGCCCCGCCCGGCCGTCGGACAGCTCCGACGGACGACGCCACCCAGGCTGCAAGCGACGACTTCCTAGATCGGGCTACAGGCGTGAGACCGACAAGTCCGGCCCCGCAGACTCCGCGCCCGCGCCCGCCCGCCGCGTCGACGCCACCCGCCGTTCCGCAACGGATGCCGGGCGCGTAACCGGCGAATTCCTCTTCGATCGGCAAGTTAACGGAATTTTGAAATATAAGTCCGAAAACATGCGTAGTAAAAACAGGTCGCTTTCACATTATTCATCAGAGAAAGCGCGCGCAAATGCATGCGAAGAGCAATTTCGAGCGGCGAAAATCGCTACGTTATGAAACGGGATTGGACGGTACCCTTAGTTGCAGCAGGGGTTCGAGGACGCCGGTTGCAATCGTGGACCTGTCGGTCGGTGGCTTTAACATCGATCTGGGCGAGCGTTCGGTTTCCAACGGGCCTGGCTTCAGCGTGAAAGTGCCTGGGCTCGAGACCCTCGGCGCAGAGCTTCGGTGGGCCGATACGTCGAATGCCGGTTTCAAGTTCGAACGCCCCTTGCATCCAGCCGTGCTGGACCATGTGGTCCGTTCAAATCCACCTGACGCCGTCGACGAATGATTGGCTGACGAGGGGTCGCAAAGGTGAACATCAGCAGCGAGCAAGGATTGGTGAAGTCCTCCAGCAGTCTTCGCGACCGTCGGGGCGAGGAGCGCGTTACGACGGCCGCGACGGCGATCGCGCGCATTCCGGCCAGCCCACACCGCGTCAAGTTGATCGACATCTCGCGTTCCGGTTGTCAGATCCGCCTGACCGACGGCATTGTGGTGCCCGTGGGATCGACCGTCAGTCTTGATTTCGGGCCCGGCCGACGCTTGTCGGGCCAGGTGGTATGGTCGGGCTCGCGCATCGCGGGCGTACAATTCAGCCGCGTCCTGTCCGGTCCGCTGGCCGCCGCGCTCGGAGTCGAACCGGGGGCCACGGTCGAGGTCGAAAGCGAAATGGCAGGCCCTCCTGCACAGACGACGCGGGCCCTGATTATTCCCCATTGGCTGCGCCGCTTGCTGAAGCGCGCAGCCTGATACCACCATCGATGAAAAACCCCGCCGCGGCGATTGGCCGGGCGGGGTTTTCAATGCGTTGGGAGCTTAGGCCTCAGCGCAAGCGGATCGGTACGTAGGTCAACGGCCGGCCGCGACGCTGGATGCGAAGGAGCACGCTTTCGCGCCCATCCTTTTTGGCTTGCGACACGATGCCTTCCAGCTCGCCAATCGTGTTGACCGACTTGTAGTTTGCGCTGACGACGATGTCGCCGCGCTGAAGACCCTTCTGACCGGCGTCGGCGTTGGTATCGACTCCCAGGATAACCAGTCCGCCGGTATCCGCGGAGACACCAAGCTGCTGTGCAAAACGCGGGGTCAGCGGGGAGACCTGGAGGCCGAGATCCTTCGCCAGGCCTTCGCCGCTGGTCGCGTCGGGCGCGGTCCTGTCGTCCTCCTGCTGGGTATCGCCGTTGAACATCTGCGACTGCGCCAACTCTTCCTCGCTCGGGCGCTTGCCCACGGTCACGTTGACCGTACGACGTTGACCTTCGCGGTAGAGTTCGACCGGGACGCGCCGGCCGGGTTCAATATTGGCGACGAGGTAGGATAGCGTCTGATCGCTCGTAATATCCTTGCCGTCGACCTTCGTTACCACGTCGCCGGGCTTGATGCCCGCCTTGTCGGCCGCTTGTCCTGGTTCGACCGACTGGACGAACTCACCGTGATTTTGCGGCAGGCTGAGCGAATCGGCGAGATCGCCCTGAACCGGCTGGATTTGCACGCCGAGGTAGCCACGCTGGATTTCCTGGCCGGTACGGAGTTTTTCGACGATCGGAGCAGCGATTTCTGCGGGGATCGCGAAACCGATGCCGACGCTGCCGCCCGAGGGCGAGAAGATCGCATTGTTGATGCCGATGACATTGCCCTGCATGTCGAACAACGGCCCACCCGAATTTCCCCGGTTGATGCTCGCATCGGTCTGAATGTAGCGGTCATAGGCTCCGCCCGATCCGGTGTTCCGATAGACCGCGGAAACGATCCCGGATGTCACCGTGCCACCCAACGCGAAGGGATTGCCGATCGCAATCACCCAGTCGCCGACCCGCGCCTGCGAACTGTCGCCGAACTTCACGAAGGGGAACGGCTGGCTGCGCTGGATCTTGAGCACCGCGAGGTCGGACGAAGTGTCGTTGCCGATCAGCTTGGCGGGCAACTCGGTCCCGTCGGTGAGCGTAACGGTGATCTCTTCAACCTCGCCGCGGCCCTGCGGAGCGATGACGTGGTTGTTGGTGACGACGTATCCGTCGGACGAGATGATGAAGCCCGAGCCCAGCGACTGCGCTTCGCGCGTTTGCGGCTGTGCACCGCCGCCGCCGCCGCCGCGGTTGCCGAACAACCCTTCGAACGGGGTCCCGGCAAACGGGTTCTGCTGCGCCTGCACCTGGATACGCTGGCGGGTCGAGATATTGACCACCGCGGGCTGGAGCTGCGCGGTCAGGTCGGCGAAGCTTGCCGGCGCGCCCGCGCGGGGTACCATGCGGGCCATCTGGCTGTCGTCGTTCTGAGCAACCTGGGCGCCGGCGGGGTGCCCGGTGAAAAGCGAAAGAGCCGCGCCGCCGAGCAGCAGCGCCGAAGTCAGTCCATAGGAATATCGCACGCGCGTTTTATCCTTCACTTGCATCTCGTTTCTCTAATCCCCCACGCGCGGATTCACGACGCGCGGGCTTAACCGCGATTGAACGCGCCGACGAACCGTCAACGCTGTCCGCGGAACTGCTTCAGGTATTCGTTGTCAGGCGACAGAATGATCGAACTGGCCGATTTGGAGTCGGTCGCGAAGGTCGTGTCATAGCTCTGCATGGCGCGGTAAAAATCGTAGAAGTTCGGGTCCTTGCCATAAGCGTCGGCGTAGATCTTGGCCGCTTCAGCTTCCGCCGTCGCGCGGATGATCTGGCCATTTTTCTGGCCTTGGGCGCGGAGCGTTGCCGCTTCCTGCTGGCGCGCGCTCTGCATGCGGCGGAACGCTGATTCGAGTGGGCTGCCGTCGGGCAGATCGGCGCGCTTGATCCGCACGTCGATCACTTGCGCGCCGTACTTTCGGGCTTGCAGGTCGAGCTTGGTGCGAATGTTCGCCATCGTCGTCCCGCGTTCTGCGGTCAGCAGCGAAGTGAAGCTGCGCCGGCCCAGCTCCTGGCGGACCACCGACGAGAGGATCTGCGACATCTGGCTCTCAACCGTCTGCGATGTGCCGGCGGTGCGGACCATCTTCACCGGGTCGATGATGCGATAGCGCGCATAGGCGTCGACGCTCAGCCGCAGCTGGTCGGTCGACAATACCGTCTGCGGCTCCATGTCGACATTAAGCACGCGCTTGTCGACGTATTCGACGCGGTCGACGAACGGAATGCGGTACCAGATTCCCGCTCCGGTCTGGCCATAAGGCCTGTCGGGCTTGAACTTGTTGACCACGGCGACCGGATCGCCCCCGCGGATGATGACCGCCTCCTGCGTTTCAGGAACGACGATCACCGTCGAGAGCAATGCGATCACCGCGATTGCTACCGCGATTACCGAAGTCCGATGAGTCTGCCAGAACGTGTTCATCACTTACCCTCCGTCGGTGCGGACTGGGCGCGTTTGCGCAGTTCAGGCAGCGGCAGGTAGGAGGTTACGCCCTGCGTTTCGATCACGGTCTTGTCGTTGTTACGCAGCACCCGCTCCATGGTCTCGTAGTAGAGCCGGCGGCGAGTGACCTCCGGGGCCAACTTGTACTGTGCGTAGATCTTGTCGAAGCTGGCCGCGTCGCCCTGCGCGCGCGCGAGTATCTGCTGTGCGTAGGCCTCGGCCCGGTTGATCTCGGCGTCGGCGTCCTGTTGCGCGGCAGAAACGTCCTTGAACGCTTCCTCGACTTCCTTGGGCGGATCGGTCTTGCGGATCTGTACGCCCTGCACCGCGATACCTGAGCGATACGCGTCGAGGATCGCCTGCATCCGGGTGAGCACGCTCAGTTCGATGTCGGCGCGGCCCGCGCCCGATAGCACCTGGTCGAGCGATTTTTGCGCGACCGAGGCGCGCATCGCCGCTTCGGCGACGTCGGTCAGCGTCCCTTCCGGATCGGCAAGCTGGAAACGGAACTGCTTGAGGTCCTTGATCGACCAGCGCACGTTGTAGCTGAGGTCAACGAGGTTCTGGTCGCCGGTCAGCATCAACTTCTGCGCTGTTCCTTCCGGGATCTGCTCATCGCGGAACTGGCTGACTTCCTCGATATCGACCTGCTGGATCGGCCACGGAAAGGTGAAATTGTATCCCGGAGTCAGCGTGCGCGAATATTTGCCGAAGGTGGTGACGATGCCCTCTTCCTTGGGGCCGACCTGGTGGAACATCGACAGGCCTACCCAGACCGCAACGATCAGCGCGACTGCAAGCGGAAACCAGCTTTTACCGCCGGGCCGATCGGGCAGGCGGAAGCCGGGGCCGCCGCCCCCGCCGCCAAGCATCCGGCGTGGGCCTTCGGGACCGCGATGCTTGAAGATGTCCTCGATGCTCGCCGAGCGGCGCGGCTCGTCGCCCGGTGGCAGCCACGGATTGCGCGGACCCTTGCGTGCGGGCTTATCTTCAGAGGGGCTGTCGGCAGCCGGTTCCTCGGGCGCGGAGGGCTCGTCACCGGCCGGCACGTCGGGTTCGGGCTCGTCGCCCGGTTTCTTCCCACCGCCCCACGGGCTCTTCCCCGCCATTGCGAGGCCGATCACGCGTCCCATCCCATCCTTCATGTCCATGGGTTCACTTATAGGTACCATCCCGCGGAAAAACAGGGGTGGCGCGCGCGATTTTGCTGCTAGTGCCGCGCAAATATGGATGAGAGTACGCTGAAGGATCGCCTGCCCCAAACAATCGCGGCGCGGGTGCGGTCGCTCAAACTGCGCGATGACGCGGTCACCGCGATCCTCGATGGTGCGGGGCTTTCCCCCGGCGGTTGTGCGGATCTCGAGGCCGCGGTCAAGGATCTGCTCGGTGAGATCGACGGGGTCAGCGAAGTCCGCGTGGCGGTGATGAGCGAGAAGCCTGCCGCCCCCGTCATCATCGCGGTGGGATCCGGCAAAGGCGGGGTCGGCAAGTCGACGCTCACCGCCAACCTCGCGGTCGCGCTGGCGCGGATGGGGCGCAAGGTCGGCCTCGTCGATGCCGACATATATGGGCCGAGTCAGCCGACCCTGCTCGATACCGAGGGTGTGCGGCCCGAGGCACGCGGCGAAAAGCTCGTCCCCATCGAAAGCCGGTTCGGCGTGTCGATGCTGTCGATGGGTCACCTGGTCGAGCCGGGCAAGGCGCTGGCCTGGCGCGGACCGATGGCCTCGGGTGCGCTCGGCCAACTGGTCGACGCGGAATGGGGCGATGTCGAACTGCTGCTGCTCGACTTGCCGCCTGGCACCGGAGACGTGCAGATCACCATGCTCCAGAAGCACCGACCCGCAGGCGCGGTCATCGTCTCCACGCCGCAGGACCTGGCGCTGATCGATGCCCAGCGCGCTGCCGAGCTGTTCGCCAAGGGGCCGGTACCGGTGATCGGGCTGGTCGAGAACATGGCAGGCTATACCTGCCCGCACTGCGGCGAGATCAGCGACCCGTTCGGCCGCGGGGGTGTGGAGGCCGCTGCGCACGCCGCGGGCCTGCCGTTTCTCGGTCGCATCCCGTTGACGCTCAGCTTGCGCGAAGCGAGCGACGCGGGCGAGCCGCCGGCGGCGGGCGATGGCGAAGTCGCCGACATGTTCGCCGCTATCGCTGCGCAGGTTTCCGACTGGCTAGACAAGAGGACGGGCTGACAATGCACATCAGCCGCCGGGGCCTTCTTGCGGGCGCCGCGGTGGGCGGCGGGCTGTTGGTCGCGTGGGGGCTATGGCCGCGCGATTACGGCACGCCGCTGACCCCGGGGCGAGGGGAATGGGTTTATTCGGCCTGGCTGAAAATCGCACGCGACGGGGTACTGACGGTCGCGGTCCCGCAGCTCGAGATGGGGCAGGGGGTGACCACGCTGATCCCGCAGGTTGTCGCTGCCGAGCTGGGCGCCGACTGGCGCACCGTCGCTGTCGAACCGGCCCCGGTTTCGGGCGCCTATGCCAATCTGCCGCTCGCGGCGAAGTGGTCGCCGCTGTGGATGCCTTTCGCTCCGGGCCTCGCCGACGATCCGCGCAAGTTGGTCGCACGCCGCTGGGCCGAGGGTACCGGTTTTACCGCGACCGCCGATGGAACCTCGCTTGCGGCTTACGAGGGGCCTGCGCGCAATGCGGCAGCCGCCGCCCGGGCGATGCTGTGCATGGCAGCAGCCGATCGCTGGGACGTTTCGTGGGAAGAATGCCAGGTGCACGACGGGCTCGTCGTCCACGGCGACAAACATCTTTCCTTTGCCGCGCTGGCCGAAGAGGCCGCGACATACGAGCCGCCAGACCCGCCGCCGGTGTCGACTGCCCCATACGGCGAGGGTCCGGAAGCCGCGGCGGACGCCTCGGTTGCCTATCCCCGGCTCGATCTGCCGGCGAAAGTCGACGGCACGTTTCCCTTCGCGGGTGACGTCCGACTGCCGGGAATGCTTTATGCCGCGATCCGTCACGGGCCGATTGGCGATACCGAACTCGAGGGCTTCGACGAATCGGCGGGTGCGAAAGTCAGAGGCCTTCGCCACGTCGTCAAGGCGCGCGGCTGGATCGCCGCGGTGGCCGACACCTGGTGGGCGGCGGAGAAGGCTCTGGCGGCGATGAGCCCCGTCTGGCGGACGACCGGCAGGGCGAGCAGTGAGCGGATCGCCGAGGCGCTCGACACCGCGCTGACGACGGGTGCGGCAAGCCGGATTGCCACCCGCGGGGCAGGCGACCGGGACAAGGGCGAGCCAGCGGCGACTTACCGCTATGAAATCGCGCCAGCAACGCACGCATCGATCGAAACCGCGACCGCGACCGCGCGGCTGGCCGGCGGCAAGCTCGAACTTTGGGTCGCCTCGCAGGCGCCTGCGCTGGCAAAGGCCGCGGCGGCTAAAGCGGTTGGCCTCGTGGCGGAGGATGCGGTGCTCTATCCAATGGCGGCGGGTGGCAGCTTCGATCGGCGACTTGAGCACGACCACGCGATTCAGGCGGCGGTGATCGCGCAGAACGTCGGCGCGCCGGTTCAACTCGTGTGGTCGCGCTGGCAGGAGCACGTCGCAGGTCGTCCGCGTGCGCCGCTCGCTTGCCTGGCAAGCGCGTGGACGGCAGAGGAGGACGGCGCTCCCACTGGGTTGCGGCTCCGCGTCGCCATGCCTTCGACCACTGCCGAATTCGGTGCACGGCTGTTCGGCAACCGCACCGCGCTCTCCGCACGTCAGGCCACCGGCGACGCTCCCGATTCGCTGGCGTTCGAAGGGGCGTTGGGCCCTTACTCGATTCCCGATGTGGCGATCGACCAGGTGCCGGTCGATGTCGGGCTGCCGAGCGGGCGACTGCGTGGCAACGCCCACGGCTATCTCGCCTTCGTCACCGAGAGCTTCATCGACGAATTGGCCGCACGCGTGGGACGCGAGCCGCTGAGCTACCGCATGGCGCTGCTGGGGGGCGACCCCCGGCTCGCCGAGTGCCTTCAGCGAGCGGCGCGGCTCGGCGAATGGGACGGCGGCGCGGGGCAAAGCGGCAACGGCATCGCCTGCTGGCGGATCGGCGACCCGGACAGCGGCGGTCCGGTTGCGCGGATTGCCTGCGTTGCCACCGCGCGCGCGGGCGAAGGCGGGGTGCGGGTCGAGAGGTTGAGCGTAGCGGTCGATCTCGGCCGCATCGTCAACCTCGACATCGCGCGCCAGCAGATCGAGGGCGGCCTCATATTCGGCATCAGCCTGGCGACCGGGTCAGCGTTGCAGTACGATGCGGGCCTCCCGACCACGAGCCGGCTCGCCGGGCTGAGCCTGCCGACGCTTTCCGACTGCCCCGACATCGCGGTCGAGTTCATTGCGGGCGAGGGCGACCCCGCCGATCCGGGCGAGATTGGAGTCGCGGTCGCGCCGCCGGCTATCGCCAACGCCCTTCATTCGGCGACCGGCCTCCGCCTGCGCCGCCTTCCCCTGCTGTCCGAGGGCTTATGACCTGGCAATCCCAATCGCTGCCGCCCGACCATCCGCCGGTGAAGAGCGGCCGGATCGGCGTGCTCGTAATCAATCTCGGCACCCCCGACGCGCCCGACGCCAAGAGCGTGAAACGCTACCTTGCCGAATTTCTTTCCGACCGCCGCGTGGTCGAGATCCCGGCACTGCTGTGGCAACCCATTCTGCGTGGGATCATCCTCAACACGCGCCCGAAGAAAAGCGCCCATGCCTATTCCCAGGTGTGGACCGAAGCCGGCTCGCCGCTCGCCGCGATCACTGCCGAGCAGGCGCTGCGCCTTCAGGGACGGCTGGGCGAGCGCGTGATCGTACGCCATGCGATGCGCTACGGCCGCCCCGCGATCGGCGAGACGTTGCAGTCGCTGATGGACGAAGGGTGCGAGCGTATCCTGCTCGCGCCACTTTATCCCCAATACAGCGGCGCAACGACCGCTACGGTTGTGGACAAGGCTGCGGAGAAGCTGGGGACGATGCGTTGGCAACCCGCGCTGCGCACGCTGCCGCCCTATCACGATGATCCGGCTTATATCGCCGCGTTGGCCGCCGATCTGTCGGCACAGCTGGGTCGACTCGCGTTCGACCCGGAGGTCCTGCTGCTCAGCTTTCACGGAATGCCGCAGCGGACCCTGGAACTCGGCGATCCCTACCATTGCCATTGCCGCAAGACCGCACGGTTGCTCGAAGATGCCCTCGGGCGGTCGGACCTGAGAATGGTGACCACTTTCCAGAGCCGGTTCGGCCGGGCGAAGTGGCTCGAGCCGGCGACCGACACGGTGCTCGATGAACTGGGCAAGGCGGGGACGCGGCGACTGGCGATCGCCGCGCCGGGTTTCTCGGCCGATTGCCTTGAAACACTCGAGGAGCTGGCGATCCGCGGGCGTGAACAGTTCGAGGCGGCGGGCGGCGAGCACTTCGCCGCGCTGTCGTGTCTCAACGCAGGCGAAGTGGGGATGGACATGCTCGAGACCCTGGTGCGGCGCGAGCTTGCGGGCTGGCTCTAGCCGGCTTACACCTGTGTAAGTTGTCAGGAGCTACCCATGGCCAGTCTCGCAGAACCGACCATCGCGGCGCATCGGCCGCCGGAAACCCCTCCCTCCCACTGGTCGGAAGGGCGGCTGACTGATGCCGATGTCGCGCATATCCCCGGCGATGCGGGGCCGCCGGTCATCGGCAACCTGTTCAAGATGCTCGCCGACCCCCACGGGTTTCACTGGCGCATGTTTCGCGAATACGGTCCGGTCTACAAGAACAAGACCATTGGCTACTGGCACATCATGCTGATCGGTGCCGAGGCGAACGAACTCCTGTTGTTCGACCGCGACAAGATCTTCTCGTCCGAACAGGGCTGGGGCCCGACTCTGCACCAGCTGTTTCCGCGCGGCCTGATGCTGCTCGATTTCGACCACCACCGCGCCGACCGGCGCGCGCTGTCGATTGCCTTCAAACCCGAACCCATGCGCCACTATGCCGACGCACTCGATCGCGGCATCGCGGAAGAGGTCGCGCGGTGGAGCGGCGATATGCTGTTCTATCCGGCGATCAAGAAGCTCACGCTCGATCTTGCTGCCGACAGCTTCCTTGGCCTGCCGTGGGGTCCGGAAGCCGACCGGATCAACCAGGCTTTCATCGACATGGTGCAGGCATCGGTCACGCCGGTCAGGAAGCCATTGCCGTTCACCCAGATGCGCAAGGGCGTGAAGGGGCGCGAGTTCCTCGTCGATTACTTCACGAAGGAAACCCTGCGACGGCGCGGCGGTGAAGGCTTGGGGCAGGACATGTTCAGCCAGTTCGCCACCGCCACCCGCGAGGATGGCGAGATGCTGCCGGTCGACGAAGTGGTCGACCACATGAACTTCCTGATGATGGCCGCGCACGACACCATCACCTCTTCGGCGACGAGTTTGGTCTGGCTGCTCGCCAAGCACCCCGAGTGGCAAGAGAAAGTGCGTCAGGAGATCTTCGCCGTCACCGGCGGGCCGGACGCCAGCGGCAACCCGCGCGGAGCGACTTACGATAACCTGGGCAAGTTCGAACTGCTCGAGATGGCGTTCAAGGAATCGCTGCGGCTGATTACCCCGGTACCCTCGGTTCCGCGCCGTGCGCTGCGTTCGTTCGAGTTCAACGGAGTCCGTATCCCGGCGGGCGCGTCGTGTGGTTTCAACGCGCACCTGACGCACCACATGGAAAAATACTGGGATTCGCCGGATACGTTCGACCCGATGCGTTTCACCCCCGACAAGGTGAAGGCGCGGCACAAGTACGCCTGGGTTCCCTTCGGCGGCGGCGCGCACATGTGCCTGGGGCTCCACTTCGCCTACATGCAGGTGAAGATTCTGATGGCGCAGATGCTCCAGCGCTACCGGATCGAGGTGGCCGAGGGGTACGAGCCCGAATGGCAGCCGTGGCCGATACCCAAGCCCAAGGACGGGCTCAGGATCAGCCTCAAGCCGCTTTAGAAATCGATCGCGATGCCGTCCTTGACCCAGTCGCCATAGCGGGTGGGGCTAAGGTCCTCGTCCACTTTGGGCGGCGCGGGCCTTGGTGGCGGTTCGCTGGTCCAGTGAGCCGGTTTGGCGAATTTCTCGGGTCGTTGAGTGGCGCGCTTGGTCATCCCGCCGAGATGGGCGCGCTGGCGCAGCGATGCAATCGCCGATAGGGGCGCCCACGATGGCGAAAATACAAGGTCTCCCCGCGCGCACTGCCGCGCTGCGTATGCTCGATGCGGTCATGCGCCGTGGCGAGACGCTCGAAATGGCCGAACGCGCTCACGCCAAGGGTCTGACGCCGAGCGACCGCGGTCTCGCCCGCGCAATCGCGAGCGAAAGCCTCCGGTGGCTTATCGACCTTGACGCGATGATCGACGGCGCGACGAAGCAGATCCTGCCCCCCGATGCCAAGCCGCGGATGGTCTTGCGGATGATGCTGGCGCAGGTCCTGCGGCTCGATACCCCGCCGCACGCCGCGATCGCCACCGGGCTGGAACTGCTCGCAGGCGGCCCCCGGCGCCTTGCCCACGGGGTGTTCTCGGCACTGGTCAAGCGCGCGGACGCGTTGCCCGATGCCCCCACGTTGCCCCCCCAAGTGGCCGCGCGTTGGGGCGAGCATGCCGGACCGATCGCCGCGGCTTTGGCCAATCCACCGCCGCTCGATCTCGCGCTGCGGGACTGGCGGGAAACCGTTCGCTGGGTGCGCGAACTGGGTGGCATCTCGCTCGCGCCCGGCCACGTGCGCCTTGCGCGCGGGACCGCGGTCGAACGGCTGGCGGGCTTCGACGAAGGTGCCTGGTGGGTGCAGGACTTCGCCGCCTCGCTCCCCGTCCGGCTCCTGGGCGCGGGAGACGGGCGGAGCGTGCTCGACCTCTGCGCCGCGCCGGGCGGCAAGACGCTGCAACTTGCCGCCGCCGGGTGGCAGGTGACCAGCCTCGACAAGAGCCTCAAGCGGCTCGACCGGCTGGTGGAGAACCTCGAACGAACCGGGCTGACGGCCGATGTCGTCGCGGCCGATGCGCTCACCTGGGAGCCGGGTCGTACCTGGGACGCGATCCTGCTCGATGCGCCGTGCACCGCTACGGGCACCTGCCGCCGTCACCCTGACGTGCTCCACCGCATCGGCGAGCGACAGATCGCGGAGATGGCGGAATTGCAGTCGGCGCTTCTCGAACGCGCGCAAGGCTGGCTCGCCCTTGGCGGCACGCTGGTCTACGCGACCTGTTCGCTCGAGGCGCAAGAGGGCGAAGCGCAGGCTTCGGCGGTCAAGCTAAAGCCGTTACCCGTCACTGCTGCCGAACTGCCGGCAGGACTGGCGCCGACCGAACAAGGCTGGCTGCGCACCAGTCCTTCGATGCTGGGCGATATCGGGGGACTCGACGGTTTCTTCGCGGCGCGCTGGCGCCGCTGAAGCCCGAAGGACTGGGTTCTTCGCTTAAATTCTCACGCGATCAATCCGCGCGAGCTGCCGAACTTCGCGCCGGCGTCCTCGTGCGGGCGCACATAGACCCGGTAGATCACCGGAAATTCCTCGTGCAGGTCGCGCTCGATCTCGCAGATGATCCGCTCGACGTCGCTTGCCAGGATCCGGTTGTCGAAATCGACATTGACCGCGACGACGATCTGGTCGGGCGAGTTGTGGATCGTCATGATTTCGCCCACACCCATGACGCCTTCGCGCGAGACGGCCTTGCGGACGCCTTCGACCAGCACGGGATCGGCCGCTTCGCCGATCAGCAAGCCCTTTGCCTCGCGGGCTAGGAACATCGCGACGAGGCCCAGCATGATCCCGATCAAGACCGAGGCCGCACCGTCAATCCTAGGATCGCCCGTCAGCCGCGACAGCGCGATGCCGGCCGCAGCAATCGACAGACCGGCCATTGCTGCGCCGTTCTCGAGCAACACGATCACTGTCGGGGCGTCCTTGGTCGAGACCAGCGCCTCCCACCAGCTTTGCTCGCCGCGCGCCTTGTTGAATTCGCGGAACGCCGCCAGCGTCGACCACCCTTCGAGCACGAAGGCGATGCCGAGCACGCCATAGGCGATCAGCGGCGACACCGCCGGTTCGGGCGACAGGAAATGGAGCACGCCTTCGTAGATCGAGATGCCCGCTCCCAGCGCGAACACCAGCAGCGCTACCACGAAGCTCCAGAAATACAGCTCGCGGCCATAGCCGCCCGGGTGAAGCGCGTCGGCCGGCTTGGCCGCGCGTTTCTGCCCGTACATCAGCAGCAGCTGGTTGGTCGAATCGACCAGGCTGTGCACGCCCTCGGTCAGCATCGCCGACGATCCGGTCACGCCGGCGGCGACGAACTTGGCAACCGCGATCCCCAGGTTTGCCGCCAGCGCGACGACCAGTACCTTGTTGCTTTCGGTTCTCACGGTCCGGACCTTGTCACGTGCACGCCATCACGGCTCAGGCTTTCACTTTATCCTGAAAGCTTTTCCTGAGTTTCATCAGCTTGGGGGGAATGACCGCGAGGCAATAGGGATTCGCGCGCCCTTCGCCTTCCCAGTATTCCTGGTGATAGTCCTCGGCCGGATACCACTCCGCAGGTCCCTCGATCGTCGTCACCGCGCTCTGCCCGGGATGGTCTGCGTTCCAGCGCGCAATCGCTGCTTCGGCCTCGCTGCGCTGGGCGTCGTCGAGCGGAAATATCGCCGAACGATACTGCGTGCCCACGTCGTTGCCCTGGCGGTTGAGCTGGGTCGGATCGTGCGTGCCAAGGAATACGTCGAAAATCTCGGGAAGCGAGATGACATCCGGATCGTAGGTCACCCGGATCGCTTCGGCATGACCCGTGCTTCCCGAACAGACTGCCTTGTAGGTGGGGTTGGCGTCATGCCCGCCGATGTAGCCACTTTCGACCTCGCTCACGCCCACGACGTCGCGAAACACCGCCTCGGTGCACCAGAAGCACCCCCCCGCAATTACTGCCTGTTCGCTCATGCCAATCTCCTTGTCGCGCGACAGATAGGAAGTGCGTGTTGCCTTGTCATCGGATCTGGCGCGGCTAGGCTATACGAAACCAGTTCCGGGAGAAAAATCCATGCGCCTAGCCACAGCCGCCGCCGTCGCGCTATCATTCGTCGTCGTGATGCCGGCAGCGGCGCACGATCCCGCATCGATCGAGGCCGCCGCCGCTGCGGCGCTCGCGCGGGACAACCGGGCGCCGGATTCCGTCCGCGATCAGTACCGCCACCCGGCCGAAACGCTCGCCTTCTTCCGCGTCGAACCCGGCATGAAGGTGGGCGAATATGCGCCGGGCGGCGGCTGGTATTCGCGCGTCCTGGGCAATTACATGGGCGCCGAAGGCCGGCTCGTCGGGCTCTTTTTCACACCCGAGGAAGGCGTTTTCGACGAGAAAGCGCGTGACGGGATTCGCAAGGCCGCTGCGGGATTTCCCGGGCAGGTCGAAAATTGGACCGGCCGTCCAGCCGCGCAGACTGCGGGGCTGACACTCGACGGGATCACCGATGCCGACAAGGGTACCTTCGACCGGGTGCTGGTTATCCGGATGCTCCACAACATGATGCGCTGGAATTTCGCGGATAGCGAGTTGAAGGCGATGCGCGACTTGTTGAAACCGGGCGGGACACTCGGTGTCGTCCAGCACCGCGCGCCCGCGTGGGCCGATGGCGACTACAGCGATGGCACCAAGGGATACTTGCGCCAATCGGACGTGATCGGCTTGGTCGAGGCGGCAGGTTTCGAGCTCGTCGGCACGAGCGAAATCAACGCCAACCCTCGCGATGCCGCCAACCATGCCGAAGGCGTCTGGGAAATGCCCCCCACGCTGCGGACCAAACGCGACGACCTCAAGTCGCTGGGCGAAAGTGACCGAATGACGCTGCTGTTCCGCAAGCGCTGAATGGGGGATATTCGTTTCGGGACCACATGCGCCGAAATGTTCATTCAGGTAGACTTCGCGTGGCGGGAGAAATAATCGCCGGGCATGACCCAGATCACCGTTGCCGCGCTCCAGCTCGACCTGTCGTCCGACGACGAGGCGCACAACATCGCTGCCGTCGCGTCGCTTGTCGAAGAGGCTGCCGGAAGGGGCGCGCAGGTCGTCCTGCCGCCCGAGCTCTTTTCCGGTCCCTATTTCTGCAAGGTCGAGGACGAGGCGTTGTTCGCGCTCGCGCGGCCGACGGCCGACCACCCGTCGGTGCGGGCGATGCAGGCTCTGGCCGCCACGCTGAAGGTGGCGATCCCGACGAGCTTCTTCGAGCGTGATGGACATCACTATTACAACACCCTCGCCATGGTGGGACCCGATGGCGAGATCATGGGGACTTATCGCAAAAGCCACATTCCGGATGGGCCCGGCTACGAGGAGAAATACTACTTCCGCCCCGGCAACGACGGGTTCAAGGTCTGGGACCTGTTCGGCACGCGCATCGGCGTGGGCATCTGCTGGGACCAATGGTATCCCGAAAGCGCGCGGGTGATGGCGCTGATGGGGGCAGAGCTGTTGTTCTACCCGACCGCCATCGGCTCTGAGCCCTACGACGTCGATCTCGACACCAGTCGCATGTGGCGCCGCGCAATGCTCGGCCACGCGGTTTCCAACTGCATGCCGGTCATCGCCGCCAACCGCATCGGCGCGGAAAGCGGGCAGAAGTTCTACGGACACAGCTTCATTACCAACGAGTGGGGCGATTACCTGTGCGAATATGGCGCAGGCGAAACAGGCGCGCTGGTTACGTCGATCGACCTGGCACAGGCCGCCCGGCACCGTGCCGGCATGGGCTTCTTCCGCGACCGCAGGCCACAGCTCTACGGACGGATCTGCGAGGACGTCTGACTGCGCACCGCTACCTCCTCGCGCTCGGCTCGAACGTGCGTCACCCACGCTTCGGCCTGCCGCGCAAGGTAATCGGCGCGGCAGTCGGTGCGCTTGCCGGGGCCGGGCTGAAAGTGGAATCCGCATCGCCGGCGATCGAAAGCGCACCGCTCGGGCCCTCGCTTCGGCGCTACGCCAATGCCGCCGTCGTGGTGCGCAGCCCGCTCGAACCCGAGACGCTGCTCGTCGTGCTTCAGCGCATCGAGGGCGAATTCGGCCGGATCCGCCGAGGTCGACGCTGGGGCGCCCGGGTGCTCGATCTCGACATCGTGTTGTGGAGTGGCGGGGCGTGGGGGAGCAAGCGCCTCGTCATCCCGCACCCGCACTTCCGCGACCGTGGCTTCGTGCTTTCACCGGCGGCGGCGATCGCGCGCGAATGGCGCGATCCCGTCACGGCCCTGTCGCTCGCCCAGCTTGATGCCCGCTTGACCCGAAGCCAGCCGCTGCCCTAGGGCCCCGCCTGCCTGACGCGCGTTAGGGCCCTTAGCTCAGTCGGTAGAGCAACTGACTTTTAATCAGTAGGTCGCTGGTTCGAACCCAGCAGGGCTCACCATAACATTCAAGCGCTTAGCATGCGCTGCCGCCCGTTATGAAATTCGGCGACAACCACCCAGCAACCACCGTCGTGTTCAGATCATTCGAGTTCTGGATGCCTTTGCGATCCATTTGTCGCGCCAAACTTCGCTAACGTCGGAACCGGCTTTCCTTTCGACTTCTGTGGGAGTCCCAGCTTGATGCAAAAAGCCGATGAGAAATTCTTCGGGAACGTGGTGCCTTCTCGCGTAGAGAAGTTGCCGCCCGAACCGAAAAACGCTGCCTCGTCTAAGCTCCCATTCGCCTGAAGCCGACAGCGCGGACAGCACCCAGTGAAAGGGATTTTTCTCGAACGTTGGGCTGCTCGGCAGACGACTGTCCTTCTTGGTGAGAATGACTTCCTCGGCGTACCTTCGCAGACTGTGAGAGTTGGCCTCGGTTCGGATGTTTGCTAAAGTGAATGCATAGACCGCTCGTTGCCAGCAGGCCTCCAAAGAGAGGAACCTGGGACAACGCTCATTCTGCTTCCCCAACTGAATGTCGTCTTTCGCGCGACTAATCATGCGTGCCCAACGGTCTTCCGTCGATTTGTCCTGGCCAGGCTACTCGCCGAGCCATGGCCCGGGGCCGAGATTTCGCAGTTCGGCGAATTGCTTTCCCTCTCGTCTCGCTGCTCACTTCAGTCCTCTGTCACCATTGCGAGTGACGCGAGATGTTTTTGAACCGCCCTGGCGAGCTGCTCGATAGGCCTGGCGAGGGTCTTTGATCAAGTGTTTGTCACCACTGCGGGGGACGTAATGGTTGATTGCTGAACTGCACTATCCTGCGCGCATGGAAGATCGACGAACCGTCACAGAGAGCGAGCCATCACAACAACGTTGGCTTACCGAGTCCGAAACTGCGCGGCGCCTCAACATGAGTGTGAAGTGGCTGCAGAAGGCACGCCTGCAAGGCGGAGGACCGCGATTTGCCAAATTTGGGTCGGCGGTCCGTTACGCTCTGACAGACATCCTTCGCTTCGAAGAGGCGTGCCTGCGATGCAGCACCTCGGATTACCGTTCGGAAAAACCCGATGACGGCTCTGCGCGCTCAACAAGTGCGCAGAGTCAGGGCCCGTGAGCGCGCGATCTACGCTGCTGCCCGCCAGCGCACCCTCCCACCCCCCCCAACTGGCGCCGCCCCTGGGTAACTTCATCCCTGTGACCGCGCGCGCAAGCCTCAGGAATTTGCCGTGAAAAGGCCCATGAAAGTTAAGTTTAAAAAGAAGGAAACTACCGCGCCGACGGGCCACGATGCTCGAAAGCACGAAGGGACTGTCACCAAGATCGCAACCTCGATTGATGACCGGATCATTCGGTATGCGTGTGCCCAAGACCTGGATGACGTCAGCGACGCTTACAAAGCCTTGATGGGCTGCAAACGGCCGGTCGATCAGGCCATTTGCTCGAACGTAAAACTACTCGCCGGCTGTCAGGAGAACATCGTCCCAGCATTCTTGAGCAAGCTTGATGGCGATGCGACTGAGATCGGTGTGCAAGTCACGCGGGTGTCGATGGTATCCGCCAACCGGGCAGTAATCGACGTGCCCCAGGCGAGGAAGGCTGCCCAAGTCTATAAGCGAGCTAAGGTCGACGGCGTCGCCGGGGTTCGCCTTTGCGCGGTGCCCGACCCTGAAACCGGCGATATCTGTATTGGGACAGACGTGGTCGCGCTGTTCGGTGGAAATGGCGCGCGGACCAAAGTCGGCAATGCTTTGCAAAGAGCCAGGACGCGCCTGGGAATGGGCCGTTCGGACATTGAGTGGTTGTCACGCGATGACCTCGACGCCGTGTCCGCTGCGTTCAGTTCTATCTTCGATGCGCCGTGGCCTGGTTTGTCGGTCCCGGACTCCTTCAACCCGGGCGCGGCCTTCAACGAGGCGAGTTCGCCAGGTTTGCGCGCCTTGATCACGCTCATGTGCCGGTCGCAGCTCAGCCTGCGGCGGATGCTGATCTATTTCGGGGACGCCAAGCCGATCTGCAAAGGAGCGATTGGGACGGTCGAGCACGCTCTCAAGATGCAGTGCACGCAAGACCCGGAAATCCTTCACCGGGATCTGATCCCGCATTTTTGGTTTGCTGAGCTGAGGCGTCTAGGCCTGGATCATATGTCGGTCCCGGCCATCAAGCTTCACTGATCGAACAGGCGTTCGGGGCCTGGACCGCGTGCCCAATTTCAACATCCAATTCAAAAATCGATGGCTCTTCTGATCTCGCAACTCGCGTCATCAGAGGGCCGTCGCTGGAGGACATTCACATGTACGATCTTGTGGCAGAGGAGAGCTCAGCGGCGATCGCAGCCGCCCGAACAAAGGGCGAGGAGACCCGCACCAAGTTCAAGCACAGGTTTCGTCTAGATACTGCGGGCTGGGCGCTTGAACCTGCCGATCTCGACTTCCTTGCGCGCATCACGCAACGCCGCATTTCTGGGCGCGCGCTGATGAGCAATGAGCATGTCCACCGCGTGGCGCAGAACGCGCTAATCGGATCCCTGACCGACGCCTACGAACAGCACAATAATCGGCAATGGCTTTGGATTACCCTCGCCTGGGATACCGGGGTCACCTGGGAGCGAGCGCCGGACATCGACTTGGTGTCACTGTGCACGATCGCATATCAGCACCTTCGCCGGTGTGGTCTTGCAGGCTTCGGCTTCCTCGAGATCGACACGTGGAAGAACTTCACGGGCGAGAGGGGGCGCCGGATGGTCGCGCACGTGCACTTCATCGGACACTCCGCGGACGGCAGCGTCTTAGACTGTCGGGCCGTGGAGGCGGACCTGTGCAAGCGCCCCGCCTTGCTGAACTCTTTGGGCGCGCGGAGCGTGGCGTCGATTTGACCAGTGCGGCCGGCAAGATGACGATGGCTGTGATCAGCGCCGTTGCCGAGTTCGAGCGCGACTTGCTGATCGAGCGGACCCAAGCAGGTCTTCAGCGAGCGAGAGCCGAAGGTTAGATCCTCGGCCGACCACCTGCCTTGAGCCATGAGCAGCAGGAGCAGGTACGACTGCGCCGAGCAAACGGTGCGTCTCTCGGTGAGTTGGCGAAGGAGTTCGGGGTCAGCCGTTCGGCAATTCAACGTGTCGAGAGCCGGTAGGAGACAGCACGGGCCTTCATGTGTCCGCTTTGCGCCCTAAACCCGGTCATTCAGCTCTGGGGTGAGCGATCCCGAAAGCGGCCATAACTGGAGCTCCGCCTTGCTCCATCAATAACCTGCCGACATCAGGTCGATAGCTCCTCGAGATTTCCGAGCCTCCTTTGCGTGATCCATGTTCGTAGGAACCATAATGCAAAGGAAACACCGTGAATCAGCCCCTACGAATTGTCGTTGCTGCCCTCGCGCTTGCTTCGGTTGCGCCAGCAACTCCTGGCTGGGCCGAGACGCCGACGACTGCGCCCAATGCCGCCGGCGTTCTCCAGCTCCGCAGTGCCAACGATTTCGATCAGACGCTTGCGAAGCTCAAGGCTGATGTCCAAGCCAAGGGCATCCGGTATTTCGATACGATCGATCAGTCGGGCCTCGGGGAACCGGCCAATCTGCCGATTGGCCGTTCCGCCCTCGTGCTGTTCGGCAATCCGCCGCTCGGAGTGCAGTTCCTTCAGTCGAACCCTTACGCGGGTCTTGATTGGCCAGTGCGGATGCTGGTGATCGAGCGGCCCACTGGCGCGGTCTATGTTGCGTGGACCGACTTCGCTCACATCGCCCAGCGGTATGCGATCACCGACAAGGCGCCGCAGTTCGCGATGGCGAGCGAAGTCGCCGCTTCGATCGCGACGGCAGCAACCGACGCGCCGTGAACCTTCTGGGGCCGTTTGCGCTGGTGGTCGCGCTCGTGTCAGCCGGGCTGATGGGGCTGGCGATCCAACGCGGCGCCACTTGCATGGTGGCTGCGGTCGACGACGTGGTGTCCCACCGAAAGTATTCGCGCGCGGGCGCGCTTGCCGAGGCCGCGTTGTGGGTGGGGGGGCTCGTGGCGGTGCTCGAGGTAGCCGGCTGGGCGGTCTCTCCCCACACGCAATACGCCGTTGGCTCTGCAACTGTGGTGGGCGGAATGCTTCTTGGCGTTGGCGCCTGGGTAAATCGCGCATGCGTGTTCGGCTCGGTCGCCCGGATCGGCTCGGGACAATGGGCATGGCTGGCGACGCCAGTGGGCTTTTTCCTGGGCTGCCTGGTGCCCGTGACGCAACCCGGCGGCCCGGTGGCACCGGCTTTCGCCCGGCCGGATGTTGTCTTGGGTGTATTTGCGGTCTTCGTGGTCTGGCGCATGGGCGAGGTGCTGCGCTCCGCGACACCGGTCAGGCATCTTTGGCACCCGCATCGCGCGACTTTGCTGATCGGGGTGACGTTCTTCCTCACGATGATCACCGCGGGATCTTGGGCTTACACTGATGCCCTTGCCGCGCTTGCTAGACCAATGGAAGGGATGGACGCCAGCCTCCTGTTGCGCGGTCTAATGGTGGCGGCATTGCTTGCCGGAGCAATCGTCGGTGGGAAGATTGCCGACGGATATCGGCCGCTGCCGGCCAGTCTCCTCGATGTTGGCCGTTGCCTCGCGGGGGGAGCCATGATGGGCCTTGGCGGCCAGCTCGTGCCCGGGAGCAACGACGGCCTAATCATGCTAGGCCTGCCAATGCTTTTACCGCATGCATGGGTGGCGGTTGCCACGATGGGACTGACCATCGCCGCCTTGATCGCGCTGTCCAAACACGTGTCGCGCTCGGCGCCTGCCTAAGTGCCGAGACCGTGGACCGGCGGCAATGCCGGTGTTAAGTTTGCGGCTGGGCCGCGTGGGGATTTCCGTCATGGAAATGCAGCAGGTCCGCTATTTCGTGACATTGGCGAAGACGCTGAACTTCACGCGTGCCGCCGAGCAGTGCAATGTCAGCCAGCCGGCGCTCACCCGGGCGATCCAGCAGCTCGAACACGAGTTCGGTGGGCCGCTGTTTCATCGCGAGCGCGGCAACACGCACTTGTCCGAATTGGGGCGCATGATGCTGCCCTATCTCAACACGGTCGAAGCTTCGAGCAAGGCTGCCAAGGCCGCGGCGACCGCGGCCAAGAGGCTTGAGAATGTCACCTTGACCATTGGGGCGATGTGCACGATCGGGCCCCAGCTCGTTGCCGATCTTATCGTCCGCTTCCAGACGCGAGCATCCCGACGTCGAGGTGCAGGTAGTCGATGGCGAAGCACGCGCCATGATCGAGAAGCTGGACAAGGGCGACCTTCACATCGGGCTGGTGGGCGTGCCGGAGGAGCTGCCCGAGCAATTCCACCAGGTGCCCGTGTTCAGCGAGAAATTCGTGATCGTCCTCCCTCCGGGACATCCGTGGGAGCAAAAGAACGCGATCCGCGTCGCCGAGCTCGATGGCCAGCCCTATGTCGGCCGATCGAATTGTGAGGTGTTTCAGGTTGTGACCGAGGATTTCGCTCGGCGCGGCGTCTGCACCAAGAAGGTGTTCAGCTCGCCCACGTGACGAATGGGTCCAGAAAATGATCAAGGCCGGGCTCGGCTTCGGGTTTTTTCCCGAGTATTGCGTCACAGACCCCAGCCTCATCGTGCGCCCGTTGATCGAGCCGAGCTACGCCAGGACGATCTATCTAGCGACCGTCCGGGGCCGTCCGCATTCCCCGGCGATTGGCGCGTTCGTCAAGGCGGCCCGCAATCACACCTGGCCGGTGTCGGAAATCGCGCCGTCGCAGGATTGACCGCATGGATCGCTCTCGGCGAGCATCTCATGGCAATCGGCGAGGGCCTCGAGAGTCCGATGGACCCCGATATGAGGAGCAGTCTGGATAATGATCTCGACCATTTCCCGACGGCTCAAGCCGAGATGTATGCCCGACCTCGACCAGATCGACGCAGGCACGCCACGGATCCCGGCGCCGAGATGACGGTTGCAATCGCAACCGCGACCCGGGTCTTTGGGTCGAGCCCGGGCCTTGCGAAGATTTCCCCGTAAGCGAACCCGATCGCCAGCCGAACGAAGTCGGGAGCGATCTCGGCTGCCCGATTGCGTCGCTCGTCCTGGTCGACGCCGGCGACCGCGAGATTTCGAGCCCGGCAAGATAGGGGTCGTTCAATGCGCTTGGTCCGATCTCTGGGAGAGCGCGGCGCCCTGGTACCTGACCGGAGCGCCGCGCGGGTGAGCCGTCGGGAAGGGAATAACCTGACGACTGCTGGGAGCAATTCAGTCGCGCGCCTTGACGTCTGCCGAGAGCAGGACGGCGGGTTCCTTGGTGTTGTTCCGCCACCAGTGGGAGATGCCGTCTGATTCGGTCGAGACTTCGCCGGCTGCGTGTTCGATTCCGACCGCGCAGGTGCTGCGATACTCGGTGATCGCGCCCGAAACGACTGTGATCAGTGCCGGGCGGCCGGCATGGCTGTGGAGCGGAACGACTCCGCCCGGCTGAACGACCAGACGGCGCAGGCGCAGGTCGCGGCCCTCGAGCGCCAGTTCCTTCTGAAGGTCTACCGTACCGACCACATCGTCGGTCACGCCAGCCGGCATGGTCTGGCGCGTCGGCGAGTCGGGTTGGCAGCCGACTTTCCGGATGGGCAGCTTCCCGCAGCCGCCGGGGTGGCGGTAGCAAGTCCGGTCGTCGCGGCTAGCGCGACTACGAGGAGAATGCGGTTTTTCATGTGCACGAGTTCCTTCATGAAGTTGCTGAACCTGGTGTCACAGCAAGCGTCGCGCCGGGGCCGTAGAGGGGGGGCGAGACGGGCGAAAGCGTCGAAGCTCGCCGTGACGGATCGTGTTTACCGCTCTCCGGAGGCATCGGATATTCGCAAGACGGCATGATGTTGATGCTCGAACGGCATTAGAAGGCACACGACCACTCGATCATCCTTCCAGCAGAATTTGGAAGGAGATCACCCATGACGGTCCAACCCATCGCGTCGTTCAAATCGGCGGAAAGTCTGGCCGGGCGTGTAGCTATCGTGACCGGCTCCACGAGCGGCATTGGCCTTGGCATTGCCAGCGCGCTGGCCGCCGCCGGCGCCGACATCGTCATCAACGGCTTGGGCGATCCCGAAGCGATCGAGCGCACCCGCGCGGAGCTGGCCGACGAATTCGGCGTAGCGGTGCGATATCATGGACGCCAACCTCATCGATCCAGCCGATGCGGCGCGAGCTGGTCGAGGACACCGTTCACGCTCATCGGCCGCATCGACATTCTCGTGAACAATGCCGGCATCCAGCACGTCAGCCCGATCGAGGATTTCCCACCCGAAAAATGGGACGCGATCCTCGCGCTCAACCTCTCTGCCGCGTTCCACACCATCCGCGCCGCCTTTCGCCCGATGAAACAGCGCGGCTGGGGCCGTATCATCAACGTCGCCTCGGCGCACGGCCTCGTCGCCTCGCCCTTCAAGAGCGCCTATGTCGCCGCGAAGCACGGCATTGTCGGGCTGACCAAGACAGTCGCGCTCGAGGGCGCGAGTCATGGCGTCACCTGCAACGCGATCTGCCCCGGCTATGTCTGGACGCCGCTCGTCGAGAACCAGATCGGCGATACCGCCGAGGCGCGCGGCATAAGCCGCGAAGAAGTGATCGAGACAGTGCTGCTCGTCCGCCCAGCCGACCAAGCGAGTTCGCCACCGTCGAGGAGCTCGGAGCGCTCGCTGTATTCCTCTGCTCGGACGGCGGCCCAATCGATCACCGGCACCGCCTTGCCGGTCGATGGCGGGTGGGTCGCGCAATGAGCGCCGCTCTTCCCCGCCATCGCGTATGCGATCGCCCCCTGCGGCCCGACCTGGCGGCCTTTTTCGCTGTCCGCAGCCAGGCATCGACATGCGCGCGCGCCCGCCTCGAGCCCTCTCGATCGGGGTGCTTGCCGAGCTGGCTCGCGAAGGACGGCTGCCTTGAGCCGCGACCGGGTCGTGATCGTCGGCGCCGGCTTCGGCGGCCTGGCCGCCGCGCAAGGCGCTGGCGGGGGCCGCCGTGGACGTGACGCTGATCGACCAGCGCAACCATCATCTGTTCCAGCCGCTTGCTCTACCAAGTAGCGACCGCCGGGCTTTCGCCCGCCGATATCGCGGCGCCCATCCGGGCGATCCTGCGCGGACCAGACCAACGTGCGGGTCCTGCTCGATGAGGTCGACGGCATCGATCGGCGCAGACCGCCGGGTGCTGCTCGCGAGCGGCCGCCGATCGCCGTACGACCGTCTGATCATCGCGACCGGCGCGCGCCACAGCTATTTCGGCCGCGACGATTGGGCGGCGCACGCGCCGGGCATCAAGACGATCGAAGATGCGACCGCGGTACGCCGCAAGGTGCTGCTCGCGCTCGAGCGGGCCGAAACCGAAGAACGATCCGCGCGCGCGTCAGGCGCTGCTGACGTTCGTCGTGATCGGCGGCGGCCCGACCGGCGTCGAAATGGCCGGCGCCATCGCCGAGCTCGCCCGGCGTTCGGTGTCGCAGGATTTCCGCACGATCACGCCCGCATTGCTCGCGGGTATTCCTGATCGAAGCGCGGCCCGCGCCTGCTCGGCGGGTTCCCGCCTGAACTTTCCGGCCAAGGCCACGCAGTGCGATCGAGACAGCTCGGCGTGACGGTCCTGGTTGGCGGCCGGGTCACGAGCGGTCGCCGCCGACCATGTCGACCTCGGGCGACACGATCATCCCGACACACACGGTCGATCTGGGCAGCGGGCGTCCGGCTTCGCCGGCCGCCGCAATGGCTCGCCGCGAAGACCGACCGCGCCGGACGAGTCCTGGTCGACGATCGACCTCGCGCTTCCCGGTGCACGACCGACGTCTTCGCGATAGGCGACACCGCCGCCTTCACCGGGCCCGACGGCCGCGTGCTGCCCGGCATCGCTCCGGTCGCCAAGCAGCAGGGGCGAGCATGTCGCCTGCCAGATCAAGCGCTGCGGGCGCTCGCTATCCCTTCCGCTATCGCGATTGTGGCAATCTCGCCACGATCGGCCGGCACCGCGGCGGTCATCGATTTTGGCCGGCTCCGCCTGTCCGGCCCGCTCGCCTGGGTGCTGTGGTGCACGGCGCACATCTTCTTCCTCGTCGGCTTTCGCAACCGCCTGTCGTCGGGCGCGAGCTGGCTGTGGAACTACCTCACCTTTCGAACGCGGCGCTCGGCTCATCACCGGCGACGCCGCGCCTCCATCCAAGGAGACTAAAATGGCTCAACCCGAGCTAAGCGACGAATTGCGCGCCCACGGCCAGCAGGTGCTGGTGCTGCAGGGCGGCGGCGCGCTCGGCGCCTATCAGGTCGGCGTCTATCAGGCGCTGCACGAGGCCGGGATCGAGCCCGACTGGGTGATCGGCACCTCGATCGGCGCGATCAACGCCGCCATCATCGCCGGCAGCCCGGCCGAGCGAGCGGCTGGACCGGCTGAGCGAATTCTGGCGCCGGGTCGAGCATGGCCATGCTCTTCGACGGCGCTTTGCCCGGCCGCGGATCGCTTCGGCGTGCGCAACTGCGTCGACCATCGTGGGCGGCCTCCCGGCCTTCTTCCAGCCCAATCCCGGTGGCATTCGCGAGCGTGCCATCGCCGCTGGGCGCCGAGGAGGCCGGCTACTATTCGGCCGACCCGCTGCGCCAGACGCTGGCCGACCTGATCGACTTCGACCTGATCAACGGCGGCACCGATGCGCCTGACCGTCGGCGCGTCGCAACGTGCACACCGAGCGAGATGCGCTATTTCGACTCCCGCGACATGCCGCTCGACCTGCGCCACGTCATGGCCTCGGGCGCGCTGCCGCCGGCCTTCCCGGCAGTGCGCATCGACGGCGAGCTCTACTGGGACGGCGGCATCCTCTCCAACACGCCGGTCGAGGTCGGTGTTCGACGACAACCCGCGGCGCAACTCGATGGTCTTGCCGTCCACATCTGGAACCCGAACGGGCCGAGCCGGAGTCGATCTGGGAGGTGATGAACCGCCAGAAGGACGTGCAATACTCCAGCCGCGCGTCGCGCCATATCAAGCGCCAGCGGCAGCTTCACCGCCTGCGCCATGTCATCACCGAACTGTCCGGCGATGCTGCCGGCCGAGTCCGCGCCCAGCGCCGAGGTCCGACCGAGCTCGCCGCCTATGGCTGCCCGACGAGGATGCACGTCGTCCGCCTGCTCGCGCCGGCGCTCGACTACGAGGACCACACCAAGGACATCGACTTCAGCCCCGTCGGGATCCGCGCGCGATGGGATGCCGGGTACGCCGACACGGTTCGCACGCTCGCAGGCCGCACCCTGGCGCGGTGATAGCGACCCGCTCGAAGGCTTCGTGCTCCACGAAGCGATGGGCGGCCGAATGGTCGAAACCTCGGCGGCGGAAGGCTGACGCGAAAGGCATCGACGCGATGCATTTTCGGTAGCGGACCTGGCGCGCGATGCGAGCGACAATCGGCCCGCACTCCAGGGTGCACGATCCATTCGAAAGGAACGCCAATGAACAAGGTCAATCTCGCCATCGCGGCCGCCATGGCCGCAGCGCTTGGTACCAATGCCGCCAACGCTGGGCCGGTCAAACCTCAGCCGAACAAGGAAAAGTGCTACGGCATCTCGCTAGCCGGCAAGAACGACTGTGCGGCCGGCGCCGGGACCAGCTGCGCCGGCACGTGCAAGCGTCGACTACCAGGGCAATGCCTGGAAGTACGTCGCCAAGGGCACCTGCGCCAAGATCAAGACCCCCAAGGGCCACGGCTCGTTGACTCCCGAAGCAGGGCTGAGGACGATGCTGACCCGACCGCCGGCGTGGCTTTCAAGCCCCAGCACTTTGAAGAAGCTTTGGCCGCGTCGGCGGACGGCCTGTGGTTCGAGGTCCATGCCGAGAACTACATGGTAGACGGCGGCCCGCGCCTCGCCATGCTTGAAGCGCTGCGCCATGCGCAGCCGCTGTCGCTGCACGGCGTCGGCCTTTCGCTCGGCGGGCATCAGCGGCCCGATCTCGCCCACCTCCAGCGCTCGCGCGGCTCGATCGAGCGGTTTGATCCGTTTCTCGTCTCCGAGCACCTCGCTTGGTCGCGGCTCGGCGCGCGCTGCCTGCCCGACCTGCTGCCGGTGCCCGCGCACGCGCGAGGCGCTGGACTGCGCCGCCCGGAACATCTACATCGCGCAGGATGTGCTGGGCCGCCCGATCCTGATCGAGAATCCCGTCGCACTACCTGCCCTTGACGCCAGAAATGCCCGAGCCCGAATTCCTCGCCGAGCTCGTCCGGCGCACCGGCTGCGGCCTGCTGGTCGACGTCAACAACGTCGCGGTGGCCGCGTGCAACCTTGGCTCGTCCGCGCGCGACTATCTCGATGCGCTGCCCCATTCTGCGATCGGGGAGATCCACATCGCCGGGCATTCGCCCGACCCGACCCCACCTGCCGGTTGCTGATCGACAGCCACGACGCGCCCGTGTCCGAAGCGGTCTGGTCCCTGCTCGATGCACTGCTGGATCACACCGGTCCGCGTCCGGTCCTGCTCGAACGTGACGGCAACTTGCCCCCGTTTTCCGACCTCATGGCCGAACGCGACAAAGCCGCGGAGGCGCTTGACCGGAAGGAGAGGATCGATGCCTAGTCTGGCTGAATTTCAGCAGGATTTCCTGCGTAAGATCGACAGCCCGCAAACCAGGGGAGGCCCGTTCGGGGTCTACCGCAACACCGCGATTCTGGGAGCGGTCGACCGCGCTCGGCGACAACTTCCCGACCGTGGCGATGATCCTCGGAGACGAGGCGTTCGACGCCGTCGCGAGCGAATATGTCACCCGTTCGCCGCCGTCGAGCCCGGTTCTCGCCGGCTATGGCGAGGGCTTTGCGGATTTCCTTGCAAAACACCCGCTCGCCGGCGAGCTGTCATACCTCACGGCTGTCGCGCAGATCGACCGGCTTCGCGTCGAGTGCCATCTCGCCGCGGACGCACCCGCTTTCGACCTCGAGGACCTCGTTCGGCTTTCGACCGAGGAATGGTCGCGGTGCCGCGTCACCCTCCATCCCGCTACCCGGATGGCATGGTTCAAACTGCCGGCACCGTCGATCTGGGTCGCCCATCTTGATCCGGAGCGGGTCGAAATCGCCCCAGAATGGCAGGCCGAAGGCATCCTCGTCGCCCGCTGCGACGGAGCCGTCGGCGGCCACGTCATTGGCCCGTGCGAACATCGTATTCTCCACGGGCTGCGGCTCGGCGAGACCGTCGGTCACGCCGCGCTCGCCGCCTCGCGCCTTTACGCCTCCGCCAACATCAGCCGCGCCTTCCGCACGATTGTCGCCAGCGGCGCGCTCACCTCTGTCCAGACCAGGAGATGACTGCCATGCGCCAACTCACCGCTCCGCCCCGCGCCGGATCGACCGCACTCGCCATCGGTCGGCGCATCGAGGTGGTCGCCGCGCGCGCGCTGCCGCAGTCGTTTCTGCTGCTTGTCATGCGGCTCGCGATCGCTGCGATTTTCTTCCTGTCGGGCCGGACCAAGGTCGAGGGGTGGTTCACTATAACCGACAGCGCGTATGAGCTGTTCGCCTACGAGTACGCGCTCCCGCTGATCCCGACGGACGTCGCGACAGTCGCCGCGACGGTCGCCGAGCACCTGTTTCCGCTTCTGCTCGTGATCGGCCTAGGCACGCGCTACGCCGCGCTCGCACTCCTCGGTATGACCATGGTCATCCAGGTCTTCGTTTATCCCGACGCCTGGCCCACGCACCTGAGCTGGGCGGGCCTGCTCCTTCCGATCATCGCGCTGGGCGGCGGTGGCCTCAGCGTAGACCGTCTCTTCCGCATTCCCTGACCAATTTATCAAACGAGAGGATTAGGACATGCGCTCGCTCCTCCTTCTGTTCGCTTTCATCTTCGCTGTCGCTCTCGGGTTCGCTCCGGCAGAGGCAAGGCCAGCCCCGCCTGTATCCGTTGACCGCGCAGGGCTTGCGATCGGTGGCTACGACCCGACAGCCTATTTCTCCGCAGGTAGGGCTGTCTTGGGCACCCCCGCAAATTCGCTTCGATGGAAGGGTGCGACCTGGCGCTTCGCAAGCGCGGAGGCAAAGGCACGCTTTGCCGCGGCGCCACAGCGCTACGCGCCCCAGTTCGGCGGCTATTGTGCCTGGGCAGTGAGCCAGGGTTACTTGGCGCCGGGAGACGGCAGGCAGTGGCGCATCGTAGATGGCAGACTGTATCTCAATTATAACGCCCGCGCAAAAAAGCTTTGGGAAGCAAACCTGCCTGATTTAATCACCCAGGGTAAAGCAAACTGGCCGGGCGTATTGACAAGCAACCAAAACAGCTAGTTGCGCCATGACAATCGTAAGGCAGGCCGTGAAGCTGGTTTGCGATCGACCGACCTAGATCTTCGCTAGCACGAGCGAGCGACTGTAACCTTTCTTTACCGGGAGAAGTCAGGAACGAAAGTGCAGTGCACGCCGGTCCCGAACCGCCGCCGTCACGAAGCGGGTGATCCAGTATTAACAAACCATTTTCTAAATAATCCGGACTTTTGACACGGAGATTACCCATGAAGAATCTATACGTAACAGCAGCGCACTGCCGGATAAGATCTTGGCAAACTAGGTGGGGGCAAATATGTTGATGCATGGACTGGCACTGGCGCTTTTGGCCGCCGCAGCGTCTCAGCAGTCGGCGCCGGGGCCGGGGCCGGTCCGTTTAAACTCCATCGAAGAGATTGCCCGTAACCGCCTGGTGATCGAGCAGGTTGGCCCGGGTCGGTTTCGCGGGGCCGGGTGGGACAAGCTCATAGCCGATGGAGCCGCCGCCCACGTCTTCATGATCGGAGAGCAGCACGGGACGGCGGACATCGCGCGCTTTGGAGCCGCGGTACACCGCGCCCTCGCTACCCAAGGATACACACACGCCGCCTATGAGATGGGCCCGTATTCGACAGACGTCGCTGAGCAGGTGATCCGCTCCGGCAAAGGGCAGTTGGCGGCGTACATCCGGAAGCCTGGGAACGCTCTTTCGCTTCCATTCCTCTTCTACCAGGAGGAGGTCGATCTCGCCGAGCAGATTGTTGCTGCTTCGCCGGATCGCGCAAATGCCCTGTGGGGACTTGATCAGGAGTTCGCAGCTGCCGGTCCAATCATCGCCGAGCTCCTGCGTCGATGGGCGACCAACCCGGCGGAGCGTAGCGCTGCCGATGCCTTTGCAGCGAAGGCCGCAACAGCGCCTCAGCTGATCGCCACGGAGCCATGGTCCCACAGCGACATCGAGAAGGCATTTCGAAACAACCGTCGAGCGAAGCGCCTGCTCGAAGAGATACGCCTGTCGAATGAGATATATGCGCCTTTCACCGGCCGCGGCGGCAGCGGCTACGAGGCCAATCTGCTGCGCGAAACCTACATGAAGAACAATTATGCCGCGCGCTCCGTTGGTGCAGAACGTCGCAACGGCAAGCGCCCGAAGGTCTTCCTGAAGTTCGGTGGCTATCATGCGCAAAAAGGCTTCACGGGCACCAATGTCCCCGGGCTCGGCAACCATTTGTACGAGATCGGAGATCCCCCGAGGCGAAGGGTTCGTCAACGTGATGGTCGACTGCGCCGGAGGCGAGACGTTCAACCCGATGACGAACGCGAAAGCGCCGTGCGAACCTTATTTCAGCAAAGATGCTGTGTTGAGCAAGGTGCCAAGGACGGGAAAGCTGAACTCTCTTCGACCTGCGACCGCTTCGAAAGCAGTTGCGGCGCTTTACGGACATGGACCAGGCCACACGGCAGCTGATCCTGTCGTTCGATTATTACCTGACTATCGAAGGGGTTCAGGCGGCGACGCCCACTGTTCAGGCGGCCCCCAGCTAAAAATGGGCCTGGTGGCCGTTCTGCGCCAGCTGCGGCGCCTCGCTCGGCTTCGCGTTCAAGGAGAATTCGGACAAGATGGACCTCACCGTCGCAAGCTTCGACAATCCCACGCGAGCGAGGCGGAGTGCCAGCCGTTGGTTTCCTAAGGGCAGCTTCCCACCCCAAAACAGACGTCCGGGCCTTCCAGAACGCGCGCCAAAAGCGGACGAATCCCGGTTGCCCGTCAGGCGATAAATGCCGACACTTCCGTCACGAAATCCTCGAACCTGTCGTGGTGAACCCAGTGGCCCGCGCGGTCGTATTCGCTTACCCGCACGTTGTCGCCGAAGTGCGCCAGGCGGCCGTCGGTCTCGGGGTTGCTGGCCCAGGAATCCGCGCCGTAGATCATCAGGGTAGGGCAGGTGATCGCGGCCCACAGCGCGTGCTGGCCCCTGGTCGGCACGTCGTCGGGCGGCCAGGCGTGAAGGTGGGGGTCGAACTTCCAGCTGAACGTGCCGTCCTCGTTGCGCATCACCGCGTGGAGCGTCAGGTGGCGGGCCTGGCTTTCGGTCAGGTAGCTGTTCGCCTCCTGCATCCGTTTCAGGCAGTCCTCGAACGTCGCGTATTTTCGCACCGACCGCGCGCTCGCCTCGCGCTTCTTGTCGATCCAGTCGGTCCACAGGTCGCCGTAGGGGCGGGTCCGGCGCTTCTCGATCACCTTGGGGCTGGGGCCAAGACCCTCGATCGCCACCAGCCGCCGCACCTTGTCGGGATAGAGCCCGGTGTAGCGGGTGGCGATATTGCCGCCGAGCGAATGGGCGACGATCGTCACCGGCGCGAGGCCGAGCTGGTGGACCAGCTGGGCAAGGTCGTAGACGTAGCCCATCGTCGTATAGACGCCGTTGTTGTTCCATTCGCTGTCGCCGTGGCCGCGCAGGTCGGGGCAGATCACGTGCCAGTCGCCGCGCAGGCGCTCGGCGGTCCAGTCCCAGTTGCGGCAATGGTCGCGCCCGCCGTGCAGCAGGATAAGCGGCGGCGCTTCCGGGTTGCCCCAGTCGGCGTAGTGCAGCTTCGACCGCTGCGAAATGTAGCTCTGCGAGGTCGGACCCTGTTCGATCATGCCTGCCCTTTACGTAAGCGTGAAATTGCGTTGCGGATCGCTACCCGCCTGATACGGTATCGGGCAACCGCATAAATATCGAGAGGACAAGACCGCCATGCCCGTCATCGACGTGCCCGAGCCAGAGTTCATGGCCGACGAGGAGATCGCGATCTTCCGCGATGCGGTCGGCAAGTTCTACGAAAAGCACGCACCGCCCAAGCGGGTCGAGAAATGGCGCGAGGACGGCCAGGTCGAGGCCGAGTTCTGGCGCGAGGCGGGGGCCGCGGGCCTGCTCGGCATGACCGTTCCGGAAGAATACGGCGGCCACGGCGGCGATTTCCGCCACGATCTGGTGGTGCTCGACCAGCAGGCCGCCAAGGGCGTCGACGGGTTCGCCGCAAGCCTGCACAACGTCATCATCCTGCCCTACATCGTCCGCCACGGGACCGAGGAGCAGAAGAAGAAGTGGCTGCCCAAGCTCGTTACGGGTGAACTCATCAGCGCGATCGCGATGACCGAACCGGATGCGGGGTCCGACCTGCAAAGCATCTCCACCACCGCGACCAAGGACGGCAACGGCTATCGCCTCAACGGCGCGAAGACGTTCATTTCGTCCGGCCAGCTGGCAAACCTGATCATCGTCGTCGCCAAGACCGATCCCAAGGAAGGGGCCAAGGGCATCAGCCTGATGGTCCTCGAGACCGACGGGGCCGAGGGGTTCCGGCGCGGCAAGAAGCTCGACAAGATCGGCATGGACGCGGCCGACACCAGCGAGCTGTTCTTCGACGATGTCTACATGCCGTCCGACAGCGTGCTCGGCGGGGTCGAGGGCCGGGGCTTCTACCAGCTCATGGGCGAACTGCCGCAGGAACGGCTGGTGATCGCCATCGGCGCGATGACCACGATCGAAAAGGCGCTCGACACCACGGTCGAATACGTCAAGCAGCGCAAGGCGTTCGGCAAGACCATCTGGGACTTCCAGAACACCCAGTTCGTGCTCGCCGACCTCAAGGCGCGGGCGACCGCGGCCAAGGTCTTCGTCAACGATTGCACGGCCAAGGTGCTGAAGGGCGAGCTGGACGTCACCACCGCCTCGATCGCCAAGTACTGGCTCACCGAACTGCAGGGAGAGGTGGTCGACAAGTGTCTCCAGTTCCACGGCGGCTGGGGCTACATCAACGAACTCCCGATCGCGAAGATGTACCGCGACAGTCGCATCACCCGTATCTTCGGCGGTTCGAACGAGATCATGAAGATGCTGATCGCGAGGTCGATGTGACCGGCGCGTCGGCCTTTCGCGACGGACTGCTCGAAGGCAAGGTCGCGTTCGTCGCCGGCGGCACCAGCGGGATCAACCTGGGGATTGCCAGGCGGTTCGCGGCGCTGGGGGCGAAAGTCGCGGTCTGCGGGCGCGATCCGGAAAAGGCCGCGCGCGCCGCGGGCGAGATCGGCGGCGATGCGCTCGGCCTGTCCGCCGATGTGCGCGATTTCGGCGCGATCCGCAGCGCGCTGGAGCAGACGCGAAGCGATTTCGGCCCGCTCGACATCGTCATCGCCGGCGCGGCGGGCAACTTCCTCGCGCCCGCGCTCGGGATGTCGTCGAACGCCTTCAAGACCGTGGTCGATATCGACCTTCTCGGCACCTTCAACACCTTTCGCGCGTGCCACGACCTGCTGGCCCGGGATCGTTCGGCGCCGGCAAGCCTGATTGCGATCACCGCCGGGCAGGCGGAACAGGCGATGGCGATGCAGGTGCACGTCTGCGCGGCGAAGGCCGGGGTCAACCAGGTCATCCGCACGCTCGCGATCGAGTGGGGCCCGGATGTGCGGGTCAACGGCATCTCGCCCGGACCCATCGCGGGCACCGAGGGAATGGCCCGGCTGGCACCGGACCCGGCGACCCGCTCGGCGCACGAGCATCGCATTCCGATGAAGCGCTGGGGCGAGATCGACGAGATCGCGCAAGCCGCGGTTTTCCTCAGTTCACCCTCGGCGTCCTATATCACCGGGGCGATCCTGAACGTCGATGGCGGCAGCAGCGTGGGCGATGCCGGCCGGATGGATCTGGCCAGGGGGTTGTCCTAGAACCCGGGCAGCGACTGCTCGGCAAAGCCCCAGCCGGACAGGCCCTTGCCCTTCGCGCGGGTCAGAAGCGTCTTCGTATCGGAAATCGAGAACGGGTGCGCGTCGGCGAAATCCTTCAGCTCGCCCCAGGCGATCGGAATCGCCACCGGCGCCCCTTCGCGGGCGCGGGCCGAATAGGGCAGCACGGCGGTGCTCCCGCGCTGGTTGCGCAGGTAGTCGATGAAGATCTTGCCCTTGCGCTTGGCCTTGCTCATCGTCGCGACGAAGCGATCGGGTTCGGCCATGCTCAGCGCCTCGGCAAAGCGTTTTGAAAAGTCCTTGTGATCCTCCCACGAATGGCCCGTGGTCAGCGGAACCACGACGTGCACGCCCTTGCCGCCCGATAGCATGGCGTAGCTGGCAAGGCCGAGGTCGGACAGGCGATCGCGGATGTCTGTCGCGGCCGATTTGACGTCCTCGAAATCGAGTCCCTCGTCGGGGTCGAGGTCGAAGATCATCCGGTCGGGCCTTTCGACGTCGGCCGTGCGCGAACCCCAGCCGTGGAACTCGATCGTGCCCATCTGGACGCAGGCGATCAGGCCGGCGGCGTCCTCGACGTAGAGGTAATCCTCCGCCCCGCCGTCCTTCTCGACGATGGGAACGTGGTGGACGTGCGCGTCCGAACGAGCCGCTGTCGTGCTTCTGGAAAAAGCACTTCTTCCCGCGCCCCTGCGGGCAGCGGACCAGGCTGATCGGCCGCTGCGCGGCCCATGGCAGCATCAGCGGGGCGATCGCCGCGTAGTAATCGGCCAGCTCGCCCTTGGTCTGGCCGCTTTCGGGAAAGATCACCCGGTCGCGGCTGGACACCTCGACTGTTTCGGGCTGTTCGGCGGCTTCATCAAGCGCTTCATCCGCACGTTCGGGCACCACTTCGGCGGCCTTCTTGTCGTCGCGCAGGCCCAGGAAGCTGCCGTGGCGCACGTTGCCGTCGGCGGTGAACTCGGCAAAGGCGATCTCCGCAACGAGCTTCGGGGTGAGCCAGGTAACCCCGCGCGAAGACACCCGATCGACCTCGGCCGGCGGGGTCTTGCGCTCGATCCGGGCGAACTTCTCGGCCAGGTCGGCCATCGTGTCCTGCGAGAAGCCGGTGCCGACATTACCCTTGTAGATCAGCTCCTTGCCCTCGTGCTGCGCGAGCAGGAGCGACGAGAAGGGGCGCCCCTTGGCGCTCGATTTCTTCCACCCGATGATCACGAACTCCTGCCGCCGGGTGCACTTCACCTTGACCCAGCTTTTCGTCCGGCTTGAGCGGTACGGCGCGTCGATCGCCTTGGAGATGATCCCCTCCTGCCCGGCATCGCACATCGCGCGGTACAGCTTCTCGCCAGCCCCCAGCACATGATCGGCAACCTGGATCGGCGGCTCGGCAGCGGCCAGCAGCGCCTCGAGTCGCTCCTTGCGCTCGATGTTGGAAAGCCCCGTCAGATCCTCCCCGTTCGCCTCGAGCAGGTCGAAGGCGTGGAAGCTCAGCTTGTCCTTGGCGGACTGCGACCCGTGGCCCCGCTTGAGCACGGCCTGCAGGCTGGAGAAGTCCGGGTTGCCATCCTTACCGTAGGCGACGATCTCGCCGTCGATCAGGCACGGCGGCAAGTCGAGCGCGGTGAATGCCTCGACAAGGGGACCAAACTTTTCGCTCCAGTCCTTGCCGTTGCGGGTCCACACCTGCACCCGGTCGCCCGCCGCCGCGACGAGTGCGCGATAGCCGTCGAACTTGATTTCGTGCATCCAGCGATTGCCGCCAGGGACGCTGTCGACCAGCGTGGCGAGCTGCGGCTTGCGGAATTTCGGCGGGGTGCCGGACGTCGCCTTCTTCGCGGTTTTCCCCTTGCGTGCATTGTGCGCGGCGGCCTTCTTCATCTCGGCTGCAAAGGCATCACCCTTCTTGCCCGCGAGCGAGTGCTCGCCAGCCGCATCGGCCTCGATTTCGGCCATTGTCCGTCCGGTCAGCACGCTGGTCAGCGCGTGCTCGACCAGCGGATCACCTTCCGCCGCGTACGCGTCGTCGATCTTGCGCAGCAGCCAGTTCTCGCGCTTTTCGTTGCCGCGCGGCTTCAGGCGGATGAGGATCCATTCGCCGTTCATCCGCTCGCCCTCGAGCGTGAAGTGGAGGTGGCCCTTGTCGATGTCCTTCCAGCTCTTGCCCTCGACCGGCGCCCACGTGCCCTTGTCCCACAGCATCACCGTGCCGCCGCCGTATTCGCCCTTGGGGATCGAACCTTCGAACTCGGCGTAAGACAGCGGGTGATCTTCGGTCCGCACCGCGAGGCGCTTGATCTCGGGATCGGGGGAGGGGCCTTTGGTAACAGCCCAACTCTTCAGCACGCCGTCGGCCTCTATCCGAAAGTCCCAATGCAGGCGGGTGGCATCGTGCTTCTGGACAATGAAGCGGTTACCGCCTTCGCTGGTCGCACGCTTGCCGGCGGGCTCCGCGGTCTTCTTGAAGTCGCGCTTGCGGTTGTATTCGGCGAGCGAGTCGCGCGCGCTCATGCGGTGAAGTCCTCATCCGGGAACCAGCGGCGTTCGACCAAGCGCAGAAGCGTGAGCATGATCACCGAAATGAGGACCGCGATTGCCACCAGTGGCCATTGCCCCGCCCCGCAGGCAATTCCGATCACCGCAGCTAGCCATAGGTGGGCCGCGGTCGTCAGGTTCTTCACCTCCCCTTTGCTGAACACGATGAGGCCCGCACCGATGATGCCGATGAAGGCCCCGGTCGCCTCGTACACACGCAGTGGGTCCATCCGCGCTCGATCCAACTCGAAATAGAGCGAAATGATGGAAACGGTCATGGCCGCCGCCGCGAAGCAGATGATGCCGTGGGTCCGCATCCCCGCGGCATGGCCGCGCACTTCGCGGTCGAGCCCGAGCAACAACCCGAGCGCCGCCGCCATGCCGAGCCGCAGCAGCAGGTCGAGATCGATCCAGTGGACCAGGACGGGGTCATTGAGTTCCATCAGGCGCGCTTTCTGGCTTTCGATGCCGAACCCTTCTTCGCCGGCGCCTTCTTGGCGGCGGCCGGTTTTTCGTCCTTCACCGATTTCTTGAGCGCGGCCATCAGGTCGATCACGTTCGAGCCGCCGCTCGTCGCGGGCTCCTCGATATCCTCGAGGATCTTCTTGCCCTTCGCCTTGGCTTTCTTCGCGACCAGCTTTTTCAGCGCGTCGACATATCGGTCGTGGAATTCTCCCGCATCGAATGGCGCAGTCTTTTGGTCGATCAACGATCCGGCAAGTTCGAGCATCTCCTTGGTCGGCTTGCTTGTCGGAATATCCTTGAAATAGGCCTGCGCTTGGCGGACCTCGTCCTCGTAGCGCAGCGTTTCGAGTACGATGCCCTTGCCGCACGGCTTCAGGCTGACGAGCGTTTCGCGCCCGCGCACTGAAAGCTGGCCGACCGCGACCTTCTTCTTCGCCTTCAGCGCTTCGCGCAGGACGACGTACGCTTCTTCGGCAAGCTCATCCTGCGGGACGACGAAATAGGGTTTCTCGAAATAGAACACGTCGATCTCGCTCGCGTCGACGAACTGGACCAGCTCGAGCGTGCGCTTGCTTTCGACCTTGGCCGCCTCGATCTCGTCGTCGTCGAGCAGGACGTAGTTGCCCTTCGAAATCTCGTAGCCCTTGACGATCTCGTCGCGATCGACCGGGCCGATGCCTTGCACGACCTTTTCGTAGTTGATCGGTTTGCCGCTCGGCTCGTGGATCTGCCGGAAGCTGATCGCGGCGCCCGACTTGGTCGCCGGATAAATCTCCACCGGGATCGAAACCAGCGCCAGTCTGATCTGTCCCTGCCAATAGGCGCGTGCGGCCATGATAGTTCCCCTTTTGCGGAAGACTCGACTCACAGCGCGGCAAATCGTTTCCAATCGCCTGGTCACGCTCTATTTCGCGCGCATGATCGCTCAGACCATTCAGCTCGCACTTGCCCCGGTCTTCGTACTGGTGGCGATCGGCAACATCATGAACCTGCTGTCGACCCGGCTGGGACGCATCGTCGATCGCAGCCGCTCGCTACAGAGCCGCCACGGTGAGACCGAGGGCATGGCGCACGACATGATCGTGCGCGAGATGCGAGTGGTCGACCGTCGCATCTCACTGATCGGAAGAGCGCTGCGACTGCTCGTGACGAGTGGCCTGGCGATCGGTTTTACCGTCGCCCTGCTGTTTCTGGAGGAGATCGTTCAGCTCGATCTGCAAAAGATCGCCGCGGGCACGTTCATGCTCGCTATTGGACTGATGATGTGGGGGCTGGTGTTGTTCCTGCGCGAGACGCAGGCGGCATCGGCGGCGCTGCGAATCCCCGAGGAGTTCCTCGAGCATGAGCGCCCGCTTTAGCCCGGAGTTACGATTTGGGTGGAGCGAGAAGCTTGTCGCCCTGACTGCGGATCGCGCCGGCAATCATCGGCTCCACGAAAGCGAGCGCGGGCGGAAGGTCGACTTCAAGGACGACCTGGCCCGGTTCGATATCGACATTGGCGTGGAGTGACTGGCCCATGGCGGTGATGTCCATCGCCATCCGATCTTCGCTCGGCCACGATGTGCGCACCGCGCCGCCGCCGGGGATGTGATCGCCGATCGAACTGGTGTTGGCCCGCAGCCGCTCGCGCACGGTGTCCTTGTCGAGCTGGTGGGGAATGGCGACGCGCATCAGGAATCCTTCGTGTGGTCGGCGAGTGCAACCTGGTCGCCGTACTTGTAGTCGAGATAGCGGGTCTTGACCGCCAGGTCGTCGAGGCTGCCCTCGGCAAGCTGGCGGGTTACCCGGTCGATCTCGGCGCTGATTTTGTCGAGGCCGCCGGTCAGCTGGTCATCGGGCGTTCCGCCGACGCGCTCTTCTGCCCGCAAGTGCTGCGGAATGCGGCGATAGCTGTCGACCATTTCAGGCAGCGTTTCGCCCACCAGGCCGCGAACCTCGCGCGCGGCGGGGTGGTTGGGGTCGATTCCGTTGAGTTGAAGCCCGAGTGCATCGAGCTGGACGCCGATCTTGCCGACCATGTCGGCCGCCGGCGCGGGCAACGCCGGGCGTTGCGCCTCGAGCCACAGTTCGGTGCGCCCGACAAGCTGCTTGGCATCGGTGCTTCGGGTCAGATCGGCGCGCTGCGGGATGGCCATCTTGGGGTACTTGCCGAGAACGAAAATTGCGACGGCGATTGCCAATGCCGTGATCATGATACCGATGAAACCGATCCCGTCGATGATCAGGCCGGCGACCATCGCGGCGACGACGATACCGGCGATCGTGAGCACGATTCGCTGCAACTTGCGACTGATGTGCCGGCTCTTGATCCGGCGCGATTCGCGCCCGATCGATCGGGTCAGTTCGCGCCGGTGCCGCCCGCCCAGGCGATTGTCGTCGCGCACTGCACGGGCTTCGGACAATACCCTGTCGGATTCGCGGGTCAGGTCGTTCAAGTCAGCCTTCCCCTCTTAGCTTTCGACCGTCAGAAGCTTTGATTCGGTGACCGACGCGGCCGCCTTCGCCTGGCCTTCGGCGCGAGCGATATAGCCCTTCGACTTTTCGACTTCGCCCGATAGCGCATCCACCGTCTGTTTCATGCTGTCGAGCGCGCGCAGCTTGAACGTATCGACCTCGTCCATCGTGTCGTAGACATTCTGGAACGCGCGCTGGAGCGTCTCGAGCGGGATCGTGCTCGATGCGGCTTGTTCGTGGATCTTGCCGGTCTGCTCGCGCAGGAGCGTGCTGGTGCTGTCGATTATGTTCGCGGTCGTCGTATTGAGCGCAGTGATCTGGTTGAGCACCAGCCGCTGGTTGGTCATCGCCTCGGCCACGGTCACCGCGGTGCGCAGCGCGCCGACCGTCGTCGTGCTCGCGCGGTCGACCCCCTTCACCAGCTCGACGTTGTTTTTCTTGACTAGGTCGAGGCTGAGGTAGCCCTGCACGCTGACCGCCATCTGCGTGAGCAGGTCCTGCGTGCGCTGGCGGACGTAGAACAGCGCGGTCTCGCGCAGCGCTTTGGCCTTGGCTGGATCGGTCGCGTCGAGGTCGGCAGCCTTTTCTTCCAGCTTTTCGTCGAGCACCTTGGAGATGTGGATCATCTGTTCCAGATTACCCATCGCCTCCCACAGCTTTTGCCGCTCCACGTCGATCGCGGCGTTGTCCATCAGCAGTTCGTCCTTGCCGCTGCCGAGATTGCCGAGGATCGACTGGATATGCGTCTGCGCGCTTTGGTAGCTGCGAAAATAGTTGGTCAGCTTGTTGCCGAACGGGATAATGCCCAGGAACTTGCGCGGGCCGCTCTTTGCGCCGCGCTTGCCGGGATCGAGGTCCTCGACTACCCGGCGAAGCTCAGCGAGGTTGGCGCCCACGCCTTCGTCCTTGTCCATCGCTCGCACCGGGCGGTCCAGGAACCGGTTGGACATGCCTGCGGCCGCCATGATCTCCTTGCGACCCATGTTGGTGATCGCGTCCACCTTCTTGCCGAATTCGGGCGAGTTGGCATCCTGCGCGACGAGGTCGGCGACGAACGCATCAGCCTTTTCCTCGAGCTTGGATTTCTTCTCGTCTGACACCGGCACGAGGCCCGCCGCCTTTTCGGCTGTGACCACAGGCACGGGGTCCGGCGGGGTCAGTTCCAGGTCGGTGGCGGTCTTGGTCTGCGTCTGGGCCATGGGATCCTCTGACATGGTGTATTATCTAATTAGGACAGCTGCGCGTGAGCACAAGGGTTTTCCGAACCGCGTCTTAGCGAAATTCGCGCGCTGCTGACTACTTCGCATTGCTAGCGCGCTGGCAAAGCGGGTAGACGGCATCATGTCCCAAGGCGCGAACACGATCGTCGACCCAACCGCGCCGCGCGCAGGCGACCCCCACATCGCCGGCTTCACGAGCGTTATCCGATCCGTCCGCCGCTGGTGGCGACACGTGATCATCGAAATCGATCAGGCCGAGGTTATCGCGGGGCGGCGCGAGGAAGCGTACCTTTCGGGCCGCTATATGTTCATGACCGCGATGAGCGGCGGGATTGCAATCCTCGGCCTGCTTCTCTCGAGCCCGGCGGTGGTGATCGGCGCCATGCTGCTCTCGCCACTCATGGGGCCGATCATCGGCCTCGGCTTCGCTCTGGCAATCGGCGATTACGAGTGGCTGCGAAAATCCGCCAAGGCTCTGCTCGCGGGCAGCCTGATGGCGATTCTGTTGTGTGCCCTGATCGTGTTCCTTTCGCCGATCCAGACGGTGACGGACGAGATCGCCAGCCGCACCCGTCCCAACCTGTTCGACCTCCTCGTTGCGCTGTTCTCGGCGCTTGCGGGCGCATACGCGATGATCCGCGGCAAGGAAGGGACGATCGTCGGCGTGGCGATCGCGACCGCCTTGATGCCCCCGCTCGCGGTGGTCGGCTATGGCATGGCGACGGTCAACGGAACGGTTTTCTGGGGCGCGCTGCTTTTGTTCGTGACCAACGCGATCACCATCGCGCTCACCGCGATGCTGATGGCCCGTCTCTACGGATTCCGCGCAAAGCTGACCCAGCGCCAGACGATGCTGCAAAACTTCGCGGTAACGGTCGTCTTTATCGGACTCGCGGTGCCGCTTGGTTATTCGCTGATCCAGATCGGCCGCGAGGCCAATGGCGCGCGGGTCGTGCAAAGCACCCTGAGGAGCTTGTTCGATCAGCAGTCGCGATTGAGCCAGGTCGATATCGACTGGCGTGCCGAACCGGTGCGGATCGACGCGACCGTTCTGACTCCGCGACTGGAGGAAGATGCCGAAACGCGCGGGAGCCGGTCGCTGGCGGCAATTCTGGGAAAGCCGGTCGATCTCCACATCAGCCAATATCAGGTGGGAACCGGCGCCTCCGCGGCAGAAGCGGCGCAACTCGCCAAGTCGCAGGCGCAGCGGGAAGCGGTCGAGAGCGCGCGGGCGGAATCGCTGTCGCGCGACCTCGCCCTCGTCGCTGGGGTGAGCGAGGCCGAGGTTACGGTCGACAGGACCAAGCGCCGCGCGGTCGTTCGAGCCCGGCCCCTGCCTGGCGCTCAACTGGCGGCCTATCGCGTGCTCGAGCGCAGGATCGCTGCCGATGCGCCCGACTGGACTGTCATGATCCAGCCGCCATCAGGGATCCTGCCAACGATCGATTTTACCGACGGCGAGCCCAGCGCGAAGGGTCTTACCGCGCTCGAACTCGTCGCTTGGGCCGCGGACCGGACCGGGCAGCGGGTCGAACTGGTGGGGCCGGAGGACCGCGCGAAAACCGCCCGTGAATGGTTGCTCGAGCAAGGTGTCGACGCGGCCACGTCAGCAGGCCCGGCACCACTGCGGGCGCGCTGGGCGGCGGATGCGAAGGAGAGCGACTGAAGTCGTGGGATCCCCAACTGATTTGCGGCCATGCCGGCGATCAGGTCTGACACCGGACCTGAAGTCGGATCAGGCCGCTTCGAGCAGTTTGATCGGCTCGATCTCGCCCGCGAGGTAGAGCCGCTTCGCCTTGGCACGAGAAAGCTTGCCTGAACTGGTGCGCGGCAGTGTGCGCGGTGGAACCAGTTCGACTACGCAGTTCATGCCGGTAATCGAGCGGACCTTGTCGCGGATCTGCTCGTGCAGCCGCACCCGCTCCTCGGGGTCGGACACGCGGCAGTGAACGAGCACGGCGGGGGCTTCCTCGCCGTTGTCCATCTCGAAGCTGAAAGCGGCGACATCGCCATGGTTGAACCCCGGCAATTGTTCGACCGCCCACTCGATATCCTGCGGCCAGTGGTTCTTGCCGTTGATGATGATCATGTCTTTCGCCCGGCCGACGATGAACAGGTAGCCGTCGCCCAGGTAACCCATGTCGCCGGTGTCGAGCCAGCCGTCGACGAGGCAGTCGTTTGTCGCCTCTTCGTTGCGGAAGTACGAATGCATGACCGATTCGCCGCGGCACCAGACTTTGCCGATCTGGTGGTCGCCCTTGACCTCGCCGCGTTCGCCGCGAATCTCGACGTTCATGCCCGGCAGCGGTTTGCCGCAGTTGACGATCGCGCGGTAGCGGGCCGGGCGCGACAGGTCGCGGTCCGCACCCGACAGGCGTTCTTCCTCGACGAGTTCGACCCTGATGCCTTCGCCCGGAGGCATGACGGTGACCGCCAGCGTTGCCTCGGCAAGACCATAGCTCGGAGTGAATGCGCCCGCCCGGAAGCCGGCTTCGGCAAAGGCGTTGACGAAGTTCTGCATCACATCGGGCCGGATCATGTCGGCCCCGTTGCCCGCGGTGCGCCAGCGCGACAGGTCGAAGCGCTCGGACACGTGGCTCTGGCTCGATATCCGCCGCGCGCAGATGTCGTAGCCGAATGTCGGCGAATAGCTGAGCGTATTGCCCTGGTTGCGGCTGATCAGGTCGAGCCAGGCGAGCGGACGCCGCGCGAAGTGTTCGGTCTTGAGGTAATCGCAGCTCACCTGGTTGGCGATCGGCGAGAGGAAGCACCCCACCAGGCCCATATCGTGGTACCACGGCAGCCAGCTCACCACCCGGTCGTTGGTACCGAGTTCGACCCCCGTTGCGTGGCCGAACAGGTTGTGCAGCAGCGCCCGGTGAGTCACCGCCACGCCGGTCGGGAATCGGGTCGAACCGCTCGAATACTGGAGGTAGCAAATGTCATCCGGGTGGGTTTCGGGCAGATCGACGGCAGACGCGTCGCCGGCCGCGAATTCCTCCCAGCCGATCCCTTCGCAGCCTTGCCGATCGGCAGCGGCCTTGGCCATCTCGGCGATCTCGTCCGGGTAGATCAGGATTTTGGGGTCCGCGCTTTGCAGCTGAACCGAAAGCTGGTCGATATAGCTGTCCTTGCCGCCGAACGTGGTCGGCAGCGGCAGCGGCACCGGCCAGGCGCCGGCATAGATGCAGCCGCAGAACAGTGCCGCAAACTCGGGACTCGTTTCGGCGACGAGAGCCACCCGGTCCTCGCGCCCGATCCCGGCGGCAATCAGGCGATAGGCCATCTTCAGCCCGTCGGCGCGCATCTCGGCGAACGGGTAGGGCCGCTCGAGGTCGCCGCGCATGTCGTGAAAGTTGAGCCCCTTCTCGCTTCGCGCGGCATAATCGATCGCTTCGGCGAACGTGGCGAAGTCCGACCGACGCCGCGGAAGCGGGCAGTCGTTCGGCGTCGGCGTCAGTTTCGAATCGGTCATATGTGGAGCGTAACCCGTTGTCTGCGCGCCCTGGCGGCGCTTCCCGTATGCAGTCCGTCGGTGCGCGGCCTGGTGGATCCTTTTGGCGCGCTTGTGGTCCAAGGTTTCCCATTCGTTACACAGTGTGGCACGAATATGGCGAACAATGTCCCGCCGTCCCTTCAAAGAGCGCCGTCCGCCGCCCCCGCTAGGCCCCGCGAAACTCGAAGAGCTCGCGTTGGCATACGTCGCGCGTTTCGCGACGAGCGCGGCGAAAGTCGAGCAATATCTGAAAAGAAAGCTGCGCGAACGCGGCTGGGACAATGATCGTCCGGCCGATCCGCACGCGATTGTCGAGCGATTCGTCGAACTGGGCTACATCGACGACGAAGCGTGGGCGAGAGCGAAAGGCGGCAGCCTGTTGCGGCGGGGATTTGGCGCGAGAAGGGTCGACCAGGCGCTCGGCGCGGCCGGGATCGACGAAGGCCTTCGGGCCGAAGTTCGCGCGCAGGACGGCGAACTGCGCCGCGCCGCGGTTGCCTTGGCGCAGCGCCGCCGGCTGGGTCCGTGGAGCACGCAGGTGCCCGACCGCGCGGTGCGTGAGAAGCAAATCGCCGCGATGCTGCGCGCAGGGCATGGATTCGACGCGGCGCGCGCGGTAATCGATGCGGCAACGGTCGCCGCAGCCGAGGAATGGGCAAGCGAGGCCGAGGAGAACCCATGAACCGCATTCTTTCGCTCGCGATTGTCGCTTCGCTGACCGCCTGTTCACCGCAACCTGCCGCAGAGGCCACCCCCGCCGCGCAGGCGCCTGCCGTCCATCCGATTTCGGGTCTACGCGTCATCCCGCTCACGGTGACCACGCCGCGCGGCAAGCATGCCTTCCGGGTCGAGCTTGCATCGACCGACGCCGAACAGGCCCAGGGACTTATGTTCCGTACCGAGCTCGGACCGAACGAAGGCATGATCTTCCCGCGTGACCCGATCGATGTGCCGAGTTTCTGGATGAAGAACACCCCGCTGCCGCTCGACATCATCTTCATCGGTACCGATCACACAGTGCTCAACGTAGCGGCCAATACCGTGCCCTATTCGCTAACGCCTGTCGGCTCGGCGGGGTTGGCGAGTGCGGTTCTCGAATTGAACGCCGGGCGAGCGTCGGCCTTGGGCATCGGCCGGGGTGCGAAAGTCGATTGGTAGGCTTCGGCCAGTCCGAGCCCGCTTGTGCTGGACGGGGGATTGGCGCTAACGGGCGCGTCATGGGAATCCTCTCGAAGATATTCACCTGGTGGGACGGCGCGACCATCGGCACGCAGCTGTGGAGCGCACGTAACGGCGAGCACGTCGGAACCGATTTCGCCGGTAACAAGTATTATCGCGCGAAGAAGCGCGTCCCGGCCGGACAGCCGTTTGCGGGCAGCGAGCGCCGCTGGGTGATCTATTCCGGCGCGAACGACGCCAGCAACGTGCCGGCCGAGTGGCATGGTTGGTTGCACGGATCGCTGGATGGCGTGCCCGAGAGTCATTTGCCCCCGGCGCGGATATGGGAAGCCGATTACAGCCCCAACGCTACTGGAACGGTGACCGCTTATCGGCCGCAGGGTGCGCTTGAGCGCGGGGGTCGCCGCGCCGCCGCGACGGGCGACTACGAGGCGTGGAGCCCGGACGCCTGACGATGCGCCGGGCAGTCGCCGTTCTGGCCGTGGTCGCGCTTGCCGCCTGTTCGCAGGAGCCGCCCGACCCGCGCCCGGCCAATACCGAGGTGCCCGAGGAGCTGCGCGCGCCCAAGATGGTCGAACCGGTCGAGAAATCGGTCGGTACGCCGATGAAGGACCGGGTCGCGGTCATCGGCGTGCTCAACAAACGCAACAACCTGTCGCATACCTTTGAAATGAAGTCGGGAGAGGCGAAGCGCTGGAACGACGTGATCGTCCGTCTCGCCGCTTGCGAACGCACCGCCCCGTGGGAATTCCCGCGCCAGACCGGGGCTTTCGCGCAGGTCTTCGTTAGGGCTGCGGGGAGCGAGGGCGAATGGGATAAGGTGTTCTCGGGCTGGCTGTTCAAGGAATCGCCCAGCCTCAACGTCGTCGAGCATCCGATCTACGACGTCTGGGTCAAGGATTGCAAAATGAGTTTCGACGGCGGCAAGCCGGCTCCCGCCGCTTCTTCCACGAGCGCGCCGAAGGCTTCAGGAAGTGCCGCGGCCTCTGCGCCCGCCGCTTCGCCCAGTAACGCGACGTAGCGCGTCTGGGCAATTTCCGCCGCGCCGAGCGAAGCCAGGTGATCTGTCATGAACTGGCAATCGAGCAGCCTTGCGCCGCCACGCCGCATCAGCGCCACCAGCCAGGCGAGCGCAACCTTGCTGGCGTCGTCAGCCCGGCTGAACATCGATTCTCCACAGAACACCCCGCCGAAGCCGACGCCGTAGAGACCGCCTAATAGCTGGTCGCCCAGCCAGCATTCGATCGAATGCGCGTGACCGGCGTCGTGTAGCGCGCGGTAGCTCGCCATGATGCGGTCGCTGATCCAGCTTTCCGGATGGCCAGGACGCGGCGCGGCGCAGGCGGCGATCACGCTATCGAACGCGGTGTCGCATGTGACCCGGAAGCGGTCCCGGCGAATCGCCTTGGCAAGCGATTTCGACAACCGAAAGCCATCGAGCGGAAGGATCGCCCGGCGCCTTGGCTCGACCCAAAAGACCTCCGGGTCTTCGCGATTGTCGGCCATTGGAAAAATGCCGTTGCGATAGGCGAGCAGAAGCAGGTCGTTGGGGATCAGAGGCGGGACGGGGGCATGCATGGCGTGACAGGGCGAATAGCAGGGTTTGCGCGCTTGCGAAGCAATGCGTTTGCACCTAAAGCGCGCCTCCCAGCGCAGGGGTGTAGCTCAGCTGGTAGAGCATCGGTCTCCAAAACCGAGGGCCACGGGTTCGAATCCTGTCACCCCTGCCAATTTCCCGACCAAGGTGGGTTAATCAGATCACGCGGTGCACCGGCTCGCGTGATCTTTTCATGCCCGCGGTTCCGCAACTTACGTGGTTACCGGGAAGGTAGCGACAGGTTAGCCGGGAACCGGTGGGACGAATTGTGCGTTTTCAGCGACAGCCGGAGGGGCAATTCGGTTCAGGAGATTCCCATGTCAGGTCTGACATTTCGTAGCAGCCGTCCCGATCGCTGGGTCCAGCCTCGTCCTTTCACAGATGCTTCGCAACGTTACCGGATGCACGGTCCGATCCGTCCGATGGAGGAGCCGGGGCTGCTCGCCAGGTTGTTCGGGCTGAGCTGACGGGCGACTTGGATGCCCGACGATGCGGGGCCGGCTGCCTAGGGTGGCCGGCCCCGCTTGATTTACCCGACCGGCGCGGCTAGGGCGACACCGCTTTTCCCGACAAATGAGCGATGGTAAGGCCCTCCCGGTACTTGAACCGGGGCGGCGCTGACCCCATCCCGGTAAAAGCGTTCAATCTCTGGGGGGCGAAAGCTTCATCATCATGGCCAAGACCAATCCAGCGGAATTCCTCAACCAGGTGCGTGCCGAAGGGCGCAAGGTCGTCTGGCCGAGCCGCGAAGAGACCGTCCGTACTGCGATTTTCGTGGGTATTATGATGGTGATCCTGGCGCTCTTCTTTCTCGGGATCGATACGCTGTTCGGCGCCGTAATGCGCTGGCTGCTGTCGCTCGCCTAAGCCATCACGGACGAGACAAACACACCCCATGGCACGCTGGTACATCATCCACGCCTATTCCGGCTTCGAGAACAAGGTCCGCGATTCGATCATCGCCGAGGCCGAGCGGCTGGGCCTGTCCGAAGCCGTCGAGGCGGTCGAGGTTCCTACCGAGACGATTACCGAGATCAAACGCGGCAAGAAAGTCCAGGTCGAACGCAAGTTCATGCCGGGCTACGTGCTCGCCAAGTTGACCATGACCGACGATGTCTATCACTTGGTCAAGAACACCCCGAAAGTGACCGGTTTCCTCGGTTCGGGCAATAAGCCGCAGGCGATCTCCGAACGGGACGCGGCCCGCTATTTTGGCGGTGTCGAGGCGGCCAAGGCCGAACCCAAGAAGCATGTCAGCGTCGACTACGACATCGGCGACCAGGTCAAGGTGCTCGACGGGCCCTTTGCCAGCTTCAACGGGTTGGTCGAGGAACTCGATTTCGACAAGCAGAAGGTCAAGGTTTCGGTCTCGATCTTCGGGCGCGCGACGCCGGTTGAGCTCGACTTCGAACAAGTCGAGTTGGTCAAGTAGGCTAGCGCCGGCAGGCCCGGGACGGTTCCTTTTCGGGAATCAACCGAACCGATTGGATGAACCGCAGCGTCATTCCGGTCTGCGAGCGCGTTCCGCTGCAGCGCTTGAGCTGGAAGCGCACCTTTCGGGCGCGAAAATCGAGGGAGACCTTGCGAAAGGTCTCCATCAGATCGGTGCCGAGCAGCATCGCGGGCTTCTCCGACAACCCGAACACCGCGAACGGTGGAACATCGGCGAAGGCGATCGAAACGTTTTTGAATAGTATCGGGCCGAGCATGAGCTCCGGCACCACGGCGTATTCCACTTCGACCTCGGTCCCTGTGACCCCCGTGACGGTAGTCCGTGCGAGAGGCGCGCGCCTGCGCCGGTATAGACGGTCGCGCAACGACGAATTGCCGATGGTGACCTGCGAGCCGGTATCGATCACTGCATCGACCGGGCTGCCGTTCGCAGTTGCCTGAGTCAGGATGAGTTGGCCACGGCGACGCCGCGCGGTGACGACAATTTCGTCAACGTAACGTGGCAGCGGTTTGCGGGCATCGGCGATTGTGACCTTGCGTTCATCGAAATCCAGCACGAGCTGCTGTTCGACAAGCGCGTCAAGCCCGATCATGCCCTGAGCGCCTATATTGACCTCCCGCAGCACTGGAACTTTCAGATCACGAATCGACTGTGTTCCCAGAGCCAACTCGTCAACCGCCACTCGGGGAACAATCGCTGAATTGGTGATGCCGTTGAGCACGACCGAAGACGCCATCGGCAACCTCAGAGCATTGGCGATTTGTTGGCCCACGACCGACGTGTCGGCCCCGCTGTCGACGATGAATCGGTACGGGCCGGTGCCGTTGACGCGCACTTCGACGGTCATTCTCGTGCCGAGACGCTGCGCCGCTATGTCTTCGCCGTCGATCGCGAGCGTGTCGTCGTAGATCGCGGGCCGCAGACTGGCCATGCCGGCCGGTCCGGCGCGCGTCGCCGGTTCCTGAGTGGTGCTGACCGGAGCCTGCGCCAAAACCGGGGCGGTGACAGATATTGCGCAGCCGGTGAGCGCAAGCGCAGCCAGCCGCGCTGGCGAGTGAGCGATCGGGTATCGAAAACCCTGCGTCATACAAAATATGATGGGGCCGGATCGAAGCGGGGTCCAGCATCGTTCGACGAACGACCAATGCCTCGGGTTAGGGGAGCCAAGCTTTCCGTCCACGCCCCGATTCGAAGCGCCACGGACCATCCGAATCGCTTGCCATTTGCGCGCTGCACGCTATGTGCGCGCCTTCCCGGGCAAGAGCTTTGGGACCCGTGCGGGAGGCTTGACCCGGTATCCACCGGATCGGGCCGCTTGACCGCTTACCATGAGCCTTCGTCCGAAAGGACGTGGCGACAGTGAGAAAGGAGGCCATCCGTGGCCAAGAAGATTGACGGCTATATCAAGCTGCAGGTGCCAGCGGGCGCCGCGAACCCGTCACCGCCGATCGGCCCCGCGCTGGGTCAGCGCGGCGTCAACATCATGGAATTCTGCAAGGCCTTCAATGCCGCCACAGGCGACATGGAAAAGGGCATGCCGATCCCGACGGTGATCACGGTCTTCGCCGACCGCAGCTTCACCTTCATCACGAAGACGCCGCCGGCGAGCTTCCTGATCAAGAAGGCAGCGAACCTCAAGTCGGGCTCGAAGGAGCCGGGCAAGATCAAGGCGGGCACGATCAAGCGTTCGAAGCTTTCCGAGATCGCCGAGATGAAAATGAAGGACCTGAACGCCAACGATATCGAGATGGCGACCCGCATCATCGAGGGCTCCGCGCGCTCGATGGGCCTCGAAGTGGTGGAGGGCTGATCCGATGGCAAAGCTGACAAAGAAGACCAAGGTCACCTCGCAGATCGACCGTGATGCGTTTTACAGCTTCGGGGAAGCGCTCAAGACGCTCCGCGAGCATGCATCGAAGAAGATGGACGAGACGCTTGAGGTCGCGATGAACCTCGGCGTCGATCCGCGCCACGCCGACCAGATGGTTCGCGGCATGGTCTCGCTGCCCTCGGGTACCGGCAAGGACGTCAAGGTTGCAGTGTTCGCCCGTGGCGAAAACGCCGACAAGGCGCTGGCCGCTGGTGCCGACAAGGTCGGTGCCGAGGACCTGATGGAAGACATGCAGGCCGGCAACCTCGACTACGATCGCGTGATCGCCACGCCCGACATGATGGGTGTGGTCGGCCGCTTAGGCAAAATCCTGGGCCCCAAGGGCCTGATGCCGAACCCCAAACTCGGCACCGTGACACCCAACGTGGAACAGGCCGTAAAGGACGCCAAGGGTGGCCAGGTCGAATTCCGCGTCGAGAAGCAGGGCATCATCCACTCGGGCCTCGGCAAGTTGTCGTTCTCGGACGAGGCGTTGAAGAAGAACTTCGACGCGCTGACCGGGGCGGTGGTGCGAGCCAAGCCCTCGGGTTCCAAGGGCAAGTATGTGCGCAAGATCTCGCTGACGACCACGATGGGGCCCGGCCTCAAGGTCGATCTCGTCGAGGTCGAGGGGGCCTGATCCCCCCGCCATATTGGGCAAACGAAAGGGGCCGGCGGAGCGATCCGCCGGCCCCTTTTGCGTTGGCTGGGCTGTCGGGATCGCGTGAGCAACGAGCCTCACCTTGCCGTGATCGTGGCGCTCGACGTCGTGGATTTTATCCAAGTCCGTGCACGTCGACTACGAGGATCTATGACTCACGTCACCTTGGCGCATCAGGTGAACAGCAGGGTCGTCATGATCGCGGCATTGCGCGCTCCGGCCCGCAGGCGTCGGCTGTAAAGTGAATTCGACAGAACTTGCTCGAAGATCCGGGCTCCGCTGCGGAGCGCCGCGTGCGGCAGTGGAGCGGCGGCGTGGACGCTGGATCGAACCCACGGCGGAGCGGTGCGAAACGTCCCAGCCTCGACCCCTCGCATCGCAGAAATTTCGCGGCAAAATCGTTCGAACCGGCGTGCGACCAGGCGGTTTATCCGTCGCCGATCGCGGCTGAGCAGTTCGAAGCTGTGCGACACGAGCGTAATGCTCGCGTGACCGTCATCGCGCGCATGGCGTACCGCGGCACGAATCTCGTGAAGTGACAGCGCGGTGATTTGGCCGTGGCGCAGCTTGCCTCCGAACGTTTGGATGCAGGCGACAGGAACCTCGATCACGCCGCAGTGGCGAATTGGCTGGAGGAAGTTCGAGTTCGAGCGAAATGGCGCAATCCCCTGAGCCCGCAAGCGCAGGGCAGTGCGAGCTGTCGTAGGCGATTCCCAGCCGCGCGAGCGCCATCAGCGTGTCGTCGTTCGCACCATAATTTCCCGCCCGAAACGCGACTGGCGGCGGCGCACCCGCGGCGATGAGCGTTTCGCGCGCCCACGCCAGGATGCGGCACTGATCGTCGAGGGGGAAATCTGCGATATTGCGGCCCATGCGTCCACCGGCCAATGTTCCCCCGGTGTCGTGTTCCAGCCATTCGGTATGGCAATGGAGTTGCACATCGTGCCCGCGCGCCACGATCGGCCCGACGACGTCGGCGATCGCCCCGACCCCCCAAAGCAGAGCGGGCATCGGGTCGACGAAAAAGACGGCTTTGAGGCCAAAGGTCTCGAGCAGGTCCATCTGGTGAAAGATCCCGACCGCGCCGCCAGGGGTCTCGCAGGCGATAGAGCGGTCGAAATTCTCCGCGCGCGAACCCGGCCCGTCCGCGCCCGGCAGGCGGTAGGCGTATTCGGTATCGATCGTGAGATAGACGACCGTCATGGCCCGGCGAGACTCCCCTGTGCGCGGGTTCAGGGGCCGAGAATAGTCGGCCGAAGTTCCATAGACTAGTCGACCGAAGTTAAGAGGGGGTGAGCGTTCAGATCTCGCCGCGACTGACCGAGTGCCCCGCTGCTTCGAGCGCGTGCGCGAGCGCATCGGCACAGCGCGCCAACAGGTCCGGGCTGGTCGACCTGACGACGAAGTTGGCGCCAACCCGTCCTTCGCGGAAAAATGGATAGCTGCCGATCTGCACCCCTTCGTGGTCCATTTCCGCCTGGCGCAGTATATCGGCCACTTCGCTCTCGGCGGTCCAGCAGCCGAGCGTCTCGGCGATAAGCGGCGCGCCGCCCTCGAGCGTGCCGGTCAGCGCGTCGAGCATCCCGGCGGTGATGTGAGGGACGCCCGCCATCACGAACAGGTTATCGACCCGGATGCCCGGCGCCCCTGACATGCGATTTGGGATCAGTTCGGCACCTTCGGGAACCCGGGCCATGCGCAGGCGCGCGTCGGTCAGCGGTTGGCCCCGACCGCTATAATATTTTTCAAGCATCGCACGCGCCTGCGGATGGATGACGACCGGCACGCCGAGCGCCGTGGCCACCGCATCGACGGTAATGTCGTCATGCGTTGGCCCGATGCCGCCCGTGGTAAACAGATAGTCGTTGCGGCTCCGCAGTGCGTCGACCGCCTCGACGATACGCTCTTCAATGTCGGGGACCACACGCACCTCGGACAGACGGATGCCCTGGACCTGCAGCCAGCTGGCGATTTGCGCGATGTTCTTGTCGTGGGTGCGACCGGAGAGAATCTCGTCGCCGATAATGACGAGCGCGGCAGTCCAGATGCGGTCGGTAGCGGCCATGGCGATCCCGTTAGGCGAGTGCGCGCGGCGAAGGAAGCCGCCTATTCGGCTGCCTCGAGCCGGTCGTCGGCGGCCAGCGCATTGTCGCCGGGCCGGGAGAAGCGCAAGAGTCCGTCGTCGATGGGCGAAGCCTTCATGTACTTGCGGTCGTGCAGGTAGTCGTGGTTGAGCCGCCAGGGATCGCTTGCCGTGCTGAGCGGTAAGGCGTCGGGCGCTCGTTTCACGTATCCCGCTTCGACCGCAAATGAATCGATCGGTTCGAGAGTTTCACCCTCGGGGATCGTCGGCACCGCAATTGACGTTCCGGTCTGTGTCATGTGGTCGAGGACCTGGCAGGTAAATTCCGATACCAGGTCGAACCGCAGTGTCGACCCGGTGTTCGTGTATGGCACCGGGTGCGTGAGATTGGGTACGCCCGAAATCATGCTGTTCTTGTAGTAAAAATGCTCGCCGGGGATTACGCGGTGCCCGTCGACCGTCAGCGCGATGCCGCCGCCCATTTGCATCTGCAGGCCGGTCGCCTTGACGATCACATCGGCCGGGATCGTGCGCCCGTCGGTCATCACGATACCGTCGGACGAGAAGCGCTCGATCTGGCCAGTCGCGATCTCGACCTTGCCGTCGTTGATCGCCTCGAACAGGTCGGCGTCGGGCACGAAGCACATGCGCTGGTCCCACGGGGCGTAGGGCGGGGTGAAATCCTCGGCCCGATAGTTTTTGCCGAGAAGAGTGCGCGTCTGCTTTTCCAGCTCGGCGCGCACCTCGTCAGGCTTTTCGCGGGCGATACGGTACATCTTGTCGGCGCCGACGATGTGCAACCAGCGCGTCAGTCGGAATGCGGTCTTGACGGGCAGAAAGCGGCGCAGGAAACGGGCGATCCGATCCTGCCCGGGGATCGAACGAATGTAAGTCGGCGTGCGCTGGACCATCGTGACCCTGGCAGCGCGCTCCGCCATGTTCGGCACCACGGTAATCGCGGTTGCACCCGAGCCGATCACCGCAACTCGCTTGCCCGCGTAGTCGAGGTCCTCGGGCCAGCGCTGCGGGTGGACGATGGTGCCGGCGAATTCTTCTTCACCCGCAAACGGCGGATCATAGGGCTTGTCGTAGTCGTAGTATCCGGCCGACAGATAGACCCAGTTGGCGGTCACTTCGCGCCATCCGTCGTCGTCCTCAACGGCGACCTTCCAGCAGGCCGCTTGCGAATCGAACTCGGCCGAAACGACTTTCTGTCCGTATCGGATATGCGAATCGATACCGTACTTGGCCGTCACACCGGCGAGGTAGTCGCGGATACGTTCGCCGCGCGCGAGGGTCTCCTTGCCGGTCCAAGGCTCAAAGGCGTAGCTGAGCGTGTGCATGTCGCTGTCGGAGCGGATGCCTGGATAGCGAAACAGGTCCCATGTGCCACCAAGCCCAGCGCGCCGTTCGAGCAGGACGTAACTGCGCCCGAAGCGCCCCCGCTCAAGATGCGCGGCAAGGCCGATGCCCGATATACCGGCGCCGACGATCAAAACGTCGACATCGCACGCAGTCTGACCCATTCGGATTCCTCTCGCTTTACGCGAAGGTAAGCCGATGCGTTGCAGGGCGCAACCGGTTGTAGCGCGCGATGCGCGAGGTGGGTTGGTCCGCTGCCCTCAGGCAGCGCGGACGTGGCGCAGGAAGCCGTCGACCTGGCTGCGCAGACTGGCCGCCTGGGCCTTCAGGTCGGTCGCCGAGCTGAGCACCTGGCTGGCGGTCGCGCCCGTCGCCAGTGCGGTTTCGCGTACTTGGACGACGTTGGCGGTTACGTCGCCCGAACCGCGCGCGGCGGTGTCAATATTGCGCGCCAGTTCCTGTCCGGCAACCGATTGCTGGTCGACCGCCGAAGCGATCGACACGGCGGTTGCCTCAAGCTGCTGGACCTGCCCCGAGATCGCCTTAAGCGCGCCGACGCTGGCGCCGGTCGATTCCTGCATCGCGCGAATCTGCGCGGCGACGGCGTCGGTCGCCTTGCTGGTTTGCGCGGCGAGTTCCTTCACTTCGCTCGCGACAACCGCAAAGCCGCGACCGGCTTCGCCACTGCGGGCGGCCTCGATCGACGCATTGAGGGCCAACAGGTTCGTGCGCCGGGCGATCGAGCTTATAAGCTCGACAATCTCGCCAATTTCGTCCGCCGAGACGGCGAGCGCCTTGACCGTTCCATCTGCCTGCTCGGCGGCAGTGGTGGCTTCGCGGGCGAGTCCCGCCGAATGCGCCGCCTGGCGGCTGATTTCGCCGATCGACATAGCAAATTCGTCGCTCGCCGCCGCCGCCGCCGCGACGCCCGAAGAAGCGTCGTTCATCGCGTGCGAAACGGCGTCGACCTGATTTGCTGACTGGTCCGCGGCCGCGGCCATCGAACTCGCGGCGTGCTCGAGCTGGTCGGCCGCGGAAACGACCGCCGTCATCACCGCGCCGACTTCGCGTTCGAAGTTGGCGGCAAGTTGAAACAGCATGCGCTGCTGGTCGTCGCGCACGATTTTGCGCTGGTCGAACATCTCGTCGAGCTTGTTGCCCGATTTGACGAAAATCTGGAACGCGCGCGCCATGTCTCCGATCTCGTCGGCGCGATGCAGATGATCGAGCGTGAATGAGCGATCGCCCTTTCCGAGCTTGAGCATGTCACCGGTCAGAGTGCGCAGGGGGAGGGCGGTGTCCTTGAGAATGCGGCGCAGCGCAATGCCCCCCAGTCCGAAGCCCAGCAGCCACGCACCGACGATGAGGATCGTTGCCGCCTGGGCGGAGATCAATCCGCTGAACGCAGCGATCGCTTCGAGAGTGATAACGGACAGGCCGAAGAGCAGGCCGCCCACCAGTAGCCCCAGCTTGCGCCCGAGTGGAAGATCGTTGAACCAGCGGGCTGCAAACCAGCGATAGCCTTCTGCGGCTATCGTACTGTCGCCCAGGCTCGTGCCGGCGATTTCCTGATGCAGGTCTTCGGCTTCGATTGCGGTGATCGCGTTCATGCTGCCCTCGTCGCTCCGCGGCCCATGTCCACGGTTTCATTGAGCCGCGCCGTCACTTCGTCGGCCGGCATTGCTTTGTAGTAAAGCCAGCCCTGAATCTGGTCGCACCCGGCGGCGCGGACCAATTCGGCCTGTTCTTCGGTTTCGACGCCCTCGGCGGTGACATCCATATTCATCGCGCGGGCCACCGAAATGCTGGAGAGCATCATTGCCCGGCTGCCGTTGTCGATCTGTGCTTCAACGACCAGCGAGCGGTCTAGCTTCAATTTCTCGAAGCGGAACTGGCGCAGAAAGCCAATCGAGGCATAGCCTGTGCCGAAATCGTCGAGCGCGATGTTGACCCCGAACTTGCGAATCAGGTCGAGGCTGCGCTCCGCGACCACCGGATCGAGAACCAGGCACGTCTCGGTGATTTCGATCTCGAGCCGCTCGGCGGGAAATCCGGTGTCGTCGAGTATCTGGCCGAGCTGGATCGGAAATTCCGGATTGCGGAGTTGCGCGGCCGAGACATTGACCGACATCTTGATCCGGTCCCAGGCGAGCGCATCGCGGCATGAGCGCTCGAGAACCCATAGACCGATCGCGTTGATCAGACCCGATTCCTCGGCCACAGGAATGAATACGTTGGGGCCGATCTTCTTGCCGTCGGGGCGCTCCCAGCGGACGAGCGATTCGACTGCCACGATAGCGCCGGAGCGCGCATCAACGAGCGGTTGATAGAAGACCACGAATTGCCCCTTGGCGAGCGCTTCGCGCAGTTCGCCGTCGAGTATCTGCATCGCTTCCCGACTCTGGTCGAAATCGTCGCGGAACCACGTGCAGCGCATCTTCCCACCACGTTTGGAGGCGTACATCGCAACGTCGGCGCGCCGCAGCAGTTCGGAGGAACTTCGCCCGTCGGTGCCCGTCGATCGTGCCAGACCGATGCTCGCGCCGATCGGAATGCGGCGGTCCTCGATCGGGATCGGCGAGCCCATCCGGTCGAGCAGGGTGCGGCAAATACCTTCCAGTATCGTGCCCGCCACCATGCCAACCTGGAGGATAGCGAATTCGTCGCCGCCCAGTCGATAGGGCCGGGCCTCTGACCCGCAGATGTCGAGCAACACTTCAGCGCATTCGCGCAGCACCTGGTCGCCGACCACGTGACCGTAATGGTCGTTGACGAGCTTGAAGCCGTCGAGATCGATCAACGCGACCGCGATTTCCTCGCCGGGCTTGGACCACCGCGCCGCGTCCTCGTGCAGCGCACGGCGATTGGGCAGGCCGCTGAGACTGTCAGTACGGCTGAGGCCTTCGAGGCGATTGACCTGCCGCATGCCGAACCGGCCGAGCAGGGCGACCGCCGCAGCATAGCAGACCACGCCCACGGCGACGATGCTGATGCCCGAGAACTGTGAAAACCGCGCGCCCGCCACGAACAGAGCGGTAAACGCGCCGAACAGGCCGGACAGGATCACGAGCGGCGCAAATACAAGCACCCTCGATCCCAGCGTATCCTGACCAGCCCCCGAAATCACGCGGTTCCCCTTTCGCGCGGCGCAAAACGCCTCCGAAAGCGATAGAGTGGACTGCCTAACGAAGCATTAAATCGTTGTTTACCGTGCATTTCAGCGCCGGGCCAAGCGCGGCTTGGCAGCTGCTTCCGATGCGCGCTTGTATAGTCCGCTGGTGTCGCAAGCGGGGGCGAACGCGCCGGAATGGCCCTGGGCTGACTCGCCCGCGCCGATCATCAGCCAGCCATCCTCCGCCACCGCCTCGGACAGGCGGCCGAAAGCGCGTTCGCGATAAGCCCGGTCGAAATAGAGCAGCACGTTGCGGCACAACACCAGGTCGAAACGGCCAGGCTGAGGTGGAGCGTCGAGCACGTTGCCCCTCGCGAAACGAAGCCGACGGCCCAGTTCGCGCCGGGGACGCCAACCCTCGGTGGATTCGTCGAACCACCCGAGCATCTGCGTGACGCCAAGTCCCCGCTGAATCTCGAACTGCGAATAGCATCCTCGCCGTGCAGCCTCGATCGCCTTACCGGAGATGTCGGTGCCGAGAATATCGATCCGCCAGCCGTCCCACGCAGTGGGGTTATCGGCGAACAGGATTGCCAGCGAAAGGGCTTCCTGTCCTGTCGAACAGCCCGCTGACCAGATCGACAGGCGACGGGTCGCCGCGCGCTTGGCGGCGAGATCGGGCAGCACCTCTTTCGCCAGCAAATCGAACATTATCCGGTCGCGGAAGAAGTACGTTTCGTTGTTCAAGAGTGCTTCAACGACTTCCTGCGAAAGCCCCTCCTCGCGCGGATCGGCGAGCAGGCAGACGAGCTGGTCGAGGTTCGAGATGCCCCGTTCGCGGAACAGGCCCGCGAGGGCGGTCTGGATGCGCCAGCGGCGATTTTCGGCGAGCTGCTGTCCGGTACGCGCAAACAGCAGGTCGGCGATGATGCGATGGGAAATCTCGCTCATGCGCGCATGATCCGTGGATCGCGCACCGGTCCGGTCGACGCAATTGTCGTCAGCGCCGCCAGCCTGTGTGCGATCGCCTCGGGAGCGCCGACCATCGTCGCCAGCCCCGCCTCGACGATCGCGCGCGGCATTCCCCAAACCGCCGATGTCGCGGCGTCCTGCGCGAGCAACGTCCCGCCCGCGCGAAACAGCCGATCTGCGCCAATCACGCCGTCGCGGCCCATCCCCGACAGGATTACGCCAATCGCCCGGCCCGCCGTGGCGTCGGCGAGCGTTTCCAGCAGCGGATCGACCGAGGGTGTGCAGCCGCTTGGAGCCGCATGGTAGGCGATCCCGGTAGTCAAGCGTCCCGCCGTACGGCGCACGACCATGTGCCCTTCGCCAGGGGCAACGAAAATCGCCCCGGATTCGAGCGGCGTGTCATTATCGGCGACCGAAGCCGATCGGCCCGAGGCGGTTGCCAACTGGCGTGCCAGCGTCGGCATGAAGCTTGCGGGCAAGTGCTGCACGACGAGGATCGGCAAGCTGAAGCTGCGCGGCAGCGCGCCGAGCAACAAGCAGAGCGCATGGATCCCCCCGGTCGATGCCCCGATCGCGAGCGCCTGCGGTTCGCCGCGCGGTGCGGAATGTGGCAAAGCGGGAGTTGCAGCATCGGACTCTGCGCCGCGTTTGTCGGTTGCATTGCGCGGTGCGAGCGCGCAAATCTTATTTACCAGCGTGCGAGCGTAGGTCGCGTCGAATTCGCCGGACCTTGGCTTGAGAAGGGTATCGGCCGCACCGATCGCAAGTGCAGACAGCGTCGCCTGGGCACCTCGCTCGGTCAGCGAGGAAACGACCAGCACCTTCGCCTCTCGTGCCAACTCGAGAATGCGGGGAAGGGCGCCCATGCCGCCCATTCCGGGCATTTCAAGGTCGAGCAATATGACGTCGACTGGGGTCTCCGACAGACGAGTTATGGCCATCTCGCCGGTGGTCGCCTTGGCGACGATCTCGAAGTCGGGTTCCGCCTCGACGATACGCGACAGGACTGTACGTGCGACGAGCGAATCGTCGACGATCATGACACGCACCTGAGTGCAGCCTCTTGCGGGCGTGGCGAGCCCCTTGCTGGTACCGGCCCCCGCGCCCATCGTGGCGGTCAGTCGAAGCCGACAAGCTGGAGCTTGATCTGCAGTGTTTCGTGGTCGAACGGCTTCATCACGTATTCGTCGGCGCCCGCGCTGATCGCCTCGCGGATGTGAGCCACGTCGTTCTCCGTGGTGCAGAACACGACCTTGGGTTTGTCGCCACCGTCACGCTGACGCAGCTGGACGATAAATTCGATTCCGCTCATCACCGGCATGTTCCAGTCGAGCAGGATCACATCGGGCATCGATTGCATGCACCGGTCGAGCCCCTCGCGCCCGTCCTCGGCCTCATCGACCGTAAAATCGAGCGATTCGAGGATGTGGCGGGACACCTTGCGGATCACGCGGGAATCATCGACGACAAGGCAGTTTTTCATATTGGATAGCGACCCGTTTCTTGTTCTATGCGCAGGAGGGATAGGTCGGCGAGGTAAGCATCTCGTTAAGCCGCGATCGCGGCTGGTCCGGAAAGCAGGACCCCGAGCGACAGGAGCAGGGCAGGACCGCGGGCGGTTTCAATCAGCCCCTCGCTCACGCGCTGCCATCCAGGGCCCGCTTCGCCCGGCACCGGAGTGGGCTCGGTGAGCCGTTCGGCGACGTCGTCGATCTCGTCGACCACGAGAGCATAGCGATGGCCCGCGTGATCGACGATCGCCGCACGGGCTTGAGACTGGGGCATGGCAGGCGCGGCCAGGCCGATGGCCGCGGCAGCGTCGATCACTGTCAGCGTGACTGACCGTAGCGCGCTGAGGCCGAGCACGAATTCCGGTGCGTGCGGGATCGGAGTTACGTGGTCGATCTCGACGACCGAATGGAGGTCGGCCGTAGGCAGTGCCGCTCGACGTCCGGCGAGCGTTAGAACGAGTACCAAGTCCGTCATGCCGCTCTCCCCGACCGGAGCGCCGCGAGCCGTGCAAGGATCGCTTCACGGTCGTATCGATAGAAACGCCCGCCGTCCGGCGAAGTGCTCTCGGGATCGGCGCTCAAGGTGATGAGCGTCCCTCCCGCGGCACCTGCAAACGACGCCTCGTCGGTGGCGATCGCGACGTCCGCGTCGCCGGCGTAGCTTTCGTCGACCACCGCGTATCCGGCACTCTCGACCAGTGGAGCGAGAATTGCCTGCGCCCAGCTGTCGCCTGCCGGAATACGGCAGGTCAAAGGTTGCGCTTCCCGGACCGGGGCGGCGTGGGCGGCAAACAGCCAATGGGCATCGATCAGGTCCGCAGGCTGGCCGTGGATCAGCACCGTGCCCTCGACAGGTCCGGGCCGGCTGTTGGGAGTTATCTCATCGGGCAGCTCGACCGTATCGATAATCCGGTCGAACACGTAGGCAATCTCGCTCGTCCCATCGCCGAGGCGCAGCACGTTGCATTGCCCTTCCGGGAGCGAGCCGCTCCCGGTACCGGCCAATGCGAAGATCGCATCGCCGATGACCGCCTGCGGCCGATCGCCGCCGAGGTCTATCGCGCTCGCAGGAATACGCTCGAACCGGCGGATGAGTGACAGGCGCACCGCCCGTTGCCGGCCGTCCAGGCCCACGAACAGCATCGCTGGCACTGCGACGCGCTCTGCCGTGCGGCCTTCGTCGCTGGCTGGCGAGCGGACCCGCCTGCGGACATCGCCGACCAAGCGGGCATGCCGGGCAATGCCCGCGACATCGAGCATGAGGATCGGCTTGCCGTCGTCGAGCAGCGTGCTGCCGGCGTAAAGACCCGACTCCATTACCGAAGGCGCCAGCGGCTTGATTACGAGCTCTTCGTGGTCGAGGATTCGATCGCAGGCGATCGCGAATAGGTCTCCGCCCGCCAGTCGGATCAACACCAGAGTTGCCATTTCCGGTTCGAAATCTCCCGGAAGGCCGAGAATGCCGGCGAGCGGAACGCAGGCAATGCGTCGATCGCGCACGGTCACCAGCGTTGCATCGCCAGCGCGCGCGAATTCGATGTGGCTCGCGCGGCCATGAACGATTTCTTCGATATAAGAACGCGGCATGGCGAACAGCTGGCCGCCGGAACTGACGGTAAGCGAGGGGACGATGCTGAGCGTCAACGGCAGGCTCAGCACGATTCGCGTGCCCTCGCCCGCACTGCTGGTAACTTCGACGCCGCCTCCGACGCGTTCGATGTTGGCGCGCACGGCGTCCATTCCGACCCCGCGACCGGAAACCGAAGTGACTTCCTGCGCCGTCGATAAACCAGGCTCGAATATCAGCGCCTGTCGGTCGCGCTCGGAAAGCTCATTGGCTTCCGCAGCGGTCAGCACACCTGCGGCTATCGCCTTTTCGACCAGTCGTTCGCCGTCTATCCCGCGGCCGTCGTCGGACACCGCGAGTATGATGCGGTTGCCGCTCTGGCGCGCCGAGATCAGCAATGTGCCGATTTCGCGCTTCCCCGCGGCGAGACGTGCCGACGGGGTTTCGACACCGTGATCGATCGCGTTGCGGATGATGTGGGCGAGCGAGTCGCGGATCATCTCGATCATCTCGCGATCGAGTTCGACTTCGCCACCTTCAAGGTCGATCATCACCTGCTTGCCGAGGTCGGCCGCGAGGTCGCGGACGAGGCGGGGGAGCGCGGCGTAGAGGTAGTCGATCCGTTGCATGCGCAGCCGGGTGACTGCCTGCCGTACCTCGTTGAGAATTCCGTTGAGCCGCTCGAACGGCGTATGCACCGGCGAGGCGCTGCCCGCCTCGCGCACTCGCAAGGCGAGATGATTGCGCGCGAGGACCAGGTCCGAAACGCTAGCCATGACGTCATCGAGCAGGGCGACCGGCAAGCGGATGGTGCGCGGGCCGCCGGCCGAGGTGCCGGTCGATGAATCGCTTCCGTCAAAAGAGAACGGCGCGTCGGCCTCTTCGGTTTCGGCGGACAGCGCCGCGATCAGGCCGTCGTCATTGCCAACGGGCATTTCGGTGCCGGCTTCGATTGCGTCGACCATCGTCCCGATCCGGTCGACGATGCCGAGCACTGCGGTAACCAATCGGGGGCCTGGCGCGCGATGGCCCGCGCGCACTTCGGCGAGCGCGTCCTCGGCTGCGTGGCTGAGCTTTTCGAGGCGGGGAAAATCGAAGAACCCGCAGTTACCCTTGACGGTGTGGACGAAACGAAAGATCGAATCGAGCCGTTCGCGGTCTGACGGGTTGGTCTCCCACGCGACCAGCTCACCGCCGATCGCCTCCATCATCTCGCGTGTCTCGGCCAGGAAATCGGCCAGCAGATCGTCCATCAAACGCCCCCGGGTGCCCCATACTTGCGGCGATGCGCGTAGCTATGCCCGACCTTGGTTAACGAGCAGTATCCGACCGACGCCGCGTTGGTGGGGCGGGCGGCGTGCTTCAGCAACGCAATGGCCGCTTCCTCCCCCCGCCGGCAATTCTGGATCGACCGCCGCGGCACGTTCACCGACGTCTTCGGTCGCGCCCCGACGATAGATCGACGCTGATTCAGGCGCGCGCACAACAATGGTTCGCCGGATGCTCCGACTATCGCGGGTGGGAGCCTGGCAGCGACGAGTTTCTGTCCCCATTGCTAACGACCGCGCTATTGGTGAGCCGCATCCTCGAACCTCAGACATTCGCGGCATTGGTTTGGCGACTTCCTATCCAGGGCCGCGCACGCAGAGTCGACTTTCGCGCTGCTGGCGCTCGAGCGGGAGAAGTGCGATAGATAGCGAAACGCAATCGAAGGAGAGGCGCATCGTGGCGACCCAGCTCAAACCCCGCATCGAGTGCAGCGACGCAGAGTGGGAGGCGCGGCTCGATCTTGCCGCCTGCTATCGCATCTTCGACCTCATGGGTTGGTCGGAATCGATCTACAACCACATCAGCTTCAAGGTGCCGGGTGAGGACGACGCGTTTCTCATCAACCCGTTCGGGCTGATGTACGACGAGGTGACTGCCTCGAACCTCGTCAAGATCGACATCGACGGAAAGGTCCTGACGGGCAATTACCCGGTTAACCAGGCGGGGTTCACCCAGCACGCGTACTTCCACCGCCACCTCGATTGGGCGCACGCGATCTGCCACACCCATACGACCGAGGCCATGGCGGTCTCGAGCCACAAGGGCGGCCTGCTGCCGATCAGCTTCTACGCCTGCAATTTCCAGGGTCGCATCGGTTATCACGATTTCGAGGGCGTGACGGTTCGCTCCGAGGAAGGAGAGCGGCTGCTCGAGAACCTCGGCGATAACCGCATCCTGATGCTCAAGAACCACGGCCCGGTGGTTCTGGGCCGCACGATCCCCGAGATGTTCGTCACCGCCTGGTCGTTCCAGCGCGCTTGCGAGATCCAGATCGCCACGCTCAGCCAGGGCGAGCCGATCGAGGTGTCGCAAGAAGTCATCGACGTTCATCAGCGCGATCTTGGTCTGGTGTCGCTGCCGGGCGGGCCGGGTTATGCCGATTTCGAGGCGTGGAAGCGCAAGGTCGACCGGATCGACCGTTCGTGGCGCGACTGATCCGCTAACCGGCGATGACTGCGCTCACCGTCAACGGGCGACCGTTGCGATTCGATATCGACCCCGACACGCCGTTGCTGCATGCGCTGCGCGAGGCTTCGAACCTCACCGGCACGAAGTACGGCTGCGGCACCGGCGATTGCCACGCCTGCACCGTGATCGTCGACGGCGAGGCGCTGCGCAGCTGCCTGGTGACGATCGCCGAGGCGGAGGGCCGCTACATCACCACGATAGAGGGTCTCAGCCGTGACCGCAGCCACCCGGTGCAGCAGGCGCTGGTGGCCGAGCAGGCCATCCAGTGCGGGTTCTGCACGCCCGGCATAGTGCTCGCCGCGGCCGCCCTGCTGCAGAAGAACGTCAACCCCAGCGAGGCAGAGATAAAAGCGGCGCTGCCCAACCTGTGCCGCTGTGGCGTGTATCCGCGGCTCGTTCGCGCGGTCGAGCGGGCCGGGCGCGTCGCGCGGCGGGCAGAAACGATCAGCGCCGCGCCCCCGCCGGGGATCAGCGCCGAGGACGCCGCCCGCGCGGTCCCGGCGATGAACCGCGAAGACTAGAGCTTCACCTTTACGCCGACCCGCACGCTTAGAGGGTCGCCCGGCTGGATGTTGTTGTCGCCGTGCGCGCTCGGATAATAATGGGCGTCCAGCAGGTTCTCGACATTAAGCTGCAGCGCGAAGCGGTCGGACACGTCGAAAAACGCCGCCGCATCCACGCGCACCCAATCGGGCAGGGTCACCGCGTTGCTGATCGAAGCGAATTGCTTCGACTGGTACACCGCACCGAGCCCGAAGCCGAGCCGCTGCGAGATATCGTAACGGGTCCACGCGCTCGCCTGATGGCGGGGGACCTGCTGCAGCCGGGTTCCGGCGGGCGCGCGGTCCGTCGCGGAGCGGATTTCTCCGTCGAGGTAGGTGTAGCCCAGGCTAACCTGCCAGTCAGGGCGAAGCCGCCCGACCAGACTAGCTTCGAGCCCCGACACCCGGCTTGCCCCGGTCAGCACCGTAAAACCGGGCCGCGCGGGATCTGCCGCCCGGGTGTTCGACCGGTCGACGCGAAACACTGACGCGGTGGCGAACAGCATCGGGTCGATCGCCCACTTCACGCCGGCCTCGAGATTCTCGAACTTCTCGGGTTTCAGGCTGGCGGTAGTCGCGTCGAGTACCGAGAACTGGTCGCCCGATTGCGGCAGGAAGCTGGTCGCATAGCTAGCATAGAGCGACAGCGAAGGCTGCGGCTTGATCACCACGCCCACGCGCGGGCTCCATTTCCGGTCGGTGCGAGCAAGCGAGAGGCTGTTGACGAGGTTGGTGCTGTCGAGCGAAAATTCGTCGTAGCGCACCCCGCCGATCAACTCGACCGGGCCGAACGCTAGTTGATTCTGAAGATACCCGGAGACGAAATCGAGTTGCGAAGCCGTCGAGCGGCTGAGCGCGCCGACTGCGGCGGACGGGACCGCCAGCTGCCGTGCAAGTGCGACGGTGACCGACTTGGTGTCTCCTCCGAAGTCGACATCGCTGCGCCGGGCATCGGTGTTCTGCCGCCCGGCCTCGAACCCGGCAAGCAGCGTGTGCCCGACCGGCCCGGTCTCGCCCTGCCAGATCAGATTGCCTTGGACGATGCGATTCTTCCGTTCGGTCCCGCTGGTGTAGCCACTCAGCTGCGCAGTCGTCGCAGTCGCGCTCGCAGGCACGACGTTGGCATAGAACAGTGAGTAGTCGGCGAACTGGCCGGTTAGGTTAAATCTAAGCGCGTCCGAAAAGTCGTGATCGAACCGCAGGCGCGCGATATGCGCCACGTTGGTCGCACGGTTGAAATTGGGATCCCCGAAGAAGGTGCGGTCGTATCCCCGCAGGGGTTCGCCGTCGAGCGAAGGGATGCCGCGGTCGGTCACGCGCTGGTCATCGTCATAGGTGTAAAACGCGCTTACTCGCGTGCGCTGGCCGATGTCGGCGCTAACAGTGGGCGATACGCCGATGAACCGTCCTTCGGAGAAGTCGCGTGCGTTGTCGAATTCCTCGTAGGTCGCATTCATCCGAGCTGCGATGCCTGATGCGAGCGGCTGGTTGAGGTCGGCGGCCACCGCAAAGGCCCCGAAGCTGTCGATGCTCGCGTCGAAGCCGAGGGATTGGCGTGCTGGATCGGCGACCTTGCTCACGCGGTTGATCACACCGCCGCCGCCGCCGCGGCCGAAGATGAGCGCGTTGGCACCCTTGAGCACCTCGATCCGGGATACGTTATAAAGCGAGCGATAGTACTGCGCGTCGTCGCGCAAGCCATCGAGATAGAAGTCCGCGGTGCTGGACTGGCCGCGGATATAGACCGCATCGCGATGGCCCTCGCCGGTGTCGAGGCTAACCCCGGGCACGTAGCGCAGCGCATCCACGAGCTGGGTGATCGCCTGATCGTCGATCTGATCCTCGGTAATCACCGTGATCGTTTGCGGCACGTCGATCAGCGGCGTGGGGGTCTTGGTACCCGTCGATCCGTCCTGGCTGGCATATCCATCACGCTGTCCGACGACGAGAATGTCTCCGGGCAGGTAGTCGCCGGGTGCGGCGGCATCGTCGGCAAAGGCGGGGGCGAACACGGCGGGAGCCGCTAACGCGGAGGCGCACACGAGCGCGGCGCGAACTTTCGAAAATATCATATTCAACCTGTTTTGCGAATCACTATCGATTGCAATCGCTCTATTGAGAGTAATTCGCATTTACAACAGGAGAACGCCCTTGGCGCCTCATTTCATCGAAGCTAGCAATTCAGCGCGTGCGTTCAGCGAGTAGGAGGCCTGCATGAAAGCGACGATCTGGCACAATCCGCAATGCGGCAAGTCGCGGGCAACACTCGCGATTCTCGAAGGGCGGGAGGACGTCGATCTGACGGTGGTTGAATATCTCAAGGAACCGCCCAGCCGCGCCAAACTCGCACAACTCTATCGTGACGCGGAGATGCGCCCAAATGAGGGCGTGCGAGTTTTCAAGACCGACGCGGAAGAGCGCGGGCTAACATCGGCCGATGACCAAACAGTCCTCGATGCGATGATGGCCGATCCCCGACTGATCGAGCGGCCCTTGGTGGAAACCGGCAAGGGCGTGCGGCTTTGTCGGCCAGCCGAACGAGTTCGAGGAAATCCTCTAGGGAGTATCGGCCGGCAAATCCTCACGCGGGGCTTCGATCGCGGCGTCGCTGTCGAGCGAGCGCCAGGCATAGACAAACACGGCCGCGCACAGCGCGCAGATCGTCGTGAAACCGATCACTTCGTGGTGTCCGTACAGCCACACGCCCAGCGCTGGCGCGACGATATAGGCCGCCCCGTTCAACGAGGCGACGATGCCGCCCACCTGCCCCTGTTCGGCGCGGCTGACCGCAAGCGAGGCACCGGCGGTGAAGCCGGGGCGGTACAGTCCAAAGCCCATCGACGCGATCGCCATGCCCAGTGCCATCGCATGGATCGAATACGAAATCGCGAACACGACGATGCCGACTAGCGCCAGCGCCATGCCCCACATCGTCGACGACCGCGGGCCGAGCTTGAGCATGGGGATCAGCCCCCATTGGGCAAGCAGCGTGGCGATCGCCCCGCCCATGAGGATGAGCCCGATCGGCCCGGTTCCCGCACCGGGATCGGCGCGCAGGCCGAGTCGGTCGAGAATGAAAAAGCCAACGAGGCCGAGGAACGCCGCCTGTGCATGGCCCCCGACGAGACCGGTGATCAACCACGGCCGCAACCGCGGGTCGCGCCAGGAGAGGTCGGGGATCGCCTCGCCCACGCTGACTTCATCGGCTTCGCGGTCCGCGGGCCGCGAACTGGACCCGGCGCTGAACGGAGCAGCGACGACGTCGCCTCGCGCTGCGAACTGGGGATCGTCGTTGGGCAAGCTCGCCCGCAACGCGACCAGGACGACCACGCCCGCGGCTGCGAACGCGAAGAACGGGCCGACCAGACCGGTCGCCGGGAACACCAGCAAAGGCGCGAGCGCAGGACCGATCACCGTGCCGAGTCCAAAGCTCGAGGCGATCAGCGCCATCGCCTGCGTGCGCTCAGCTCGCGGCGTGCGGCTGGCGACGTAAGCCTGCACTGCAGGCGGGGCGGCCGAACCGAACCCGCCATAGAGACTGCGCGATGCGGCGAAGAGCAGCAGCGTCCACAATGCCGGCAGCCAACCGTTGAGGCCGAACCACAGCATCAGTCCGCACAATGCAAAACTCGCGATGAAGCCGATAAGCCCTAGCGCCATCATCGCCTTGCGACCCCGACGGTCCGACCTACGGGCCCATAGCGGTGCGCAGATCACCCATAACAGCGCCGACCAGGTATAGGCCAGGCTGATCCAGACGTCCGCCACACCAAGCTCGGTCCCGATCGAGGGCATGACCGACTGCATCGCCGTATTGCCGGCCGCGGTCGTCAGCATGACCATGAACAGCAACACCATCCGCTCGCGCGAAATCGGCTTGCGGGGAGGCTCGATTGCGATTGCCAGTGGATCGGGTTCGGCCATGCCCGGCAGCTAGCCGCGCCGCTCCACGCTTGCAATCGGCACGCGAAACTGTCAGTCCCTGCCGCCGATAACGGCCCTGAACTCCGGGGTGCCGGACGGGGCGCTTTGCTTGACCAATACCAGTGACTTCGCAATTCGCCGGGGCGAGACCATCGGTCGCCGCGCCGCGCGATTTTTCGGCCAATGGGGCGTGTTCTTCCGCGGCTTCCTCGAACATCCCAAGATGGTCGGTTCGATCATTCCGTCGTCGCGATTCACAATCGAGAAGATGCTCGGTCCGGTGAAGTGGAACGAATGCCGCCTGTTCGTGGAATACGGCCCAGGGGTCGGTACGTTCTGCCGCCCGGTGCTGGAAAGGCTGCGGCGCGACGGTGCGCTGATCGTGATCGACACCAACCCGCTCTATATCGATTACCTCAAGAAGACGATTCCCGACGGGCGCTTCCACGCGGTCCTCGGCAGCGCGGCTGATGTGGAAGAGATCGTCCGCGCGCACGGCTTCGACCATGCCGATTACGTGCTTTCGGGCTTGCCGTTCTCGACATTGCCCGAAGGTGTCGGGCCGGAGATCGCCGCCGCCACGCACCGCGTGCTGCGGTCGGGCGGTGCGTTTCTGGTCTATCAGTTCAGCGCCGCCGCGCGCGACTTCATGGCCAAGCACTTTGCCCGCATCGACAGCGGGTTCGAGGTGCTGAACGTGCTGCCCTGCCGCCTGTTCTGGGGCTGGAAGGACTGATCGCCTAGTTGACTGTTTCGTTCACCCTTTCGGGTGCGCGGCCTGTAAGCTGGCGATGGACTGCGGCCAGCACGGCCAGAAAAACGGTGTAGAATGCCGCGTTGACGAGGCCCGAAACGATCGCGTTGCCGACCAGCGCCGTCTCCGGTCCGGCCAGCGCAAAGGCCAGTCCTAGCACCATCGTAAGCACGAGCCCGATCACCGCCAGTGCAACGAACAGCAGCAGCACGAAGAAGAACAGCCGCGCGGAATTTCCCTTTGTCAGTCGCCACGAGCGGCCCATCGCGGTCAGGGGATTGGCCACCCGCTCGATTGCGATCACCGGCGAAATAAGCAGGTACTTGGTGAACAGGTAGGCGAACGCCACGAGCGCAACGATGCCCATCAGAACACCCACGCCCACCGAGACCCCCGCACCGATCGCGACGGGCACAAGGATCAGCAGGCCATAAAGTACGCTGACGAGAAGCTGCGCGCCGAGATAGGGTAGCAGCATCTTGACCCCGGTCTTGAGCGCCTCACCGACCGTCGGTCGCGCGCGGTCCGATAACAACGCCAAGAGCCCGAGCATGCCGATTCCCTGAACCACGGCCATCAGCAGGATCAACCACCAGATGCCGCCGTAGAACCCGACCATCGCTTCGCCCAGCACCTTGGGATCCGGATTACCGCCCTGCGCGGTTTCAAGCGCGGTCAACTGGTTCGTGAACACCAGCATAAAGGCGACATAAGGGAGGAAAAAGAACACGCCCGCGACGACCAGCAGGACATCACGGTTGGCTGCCATCAGACGCACAGCCTCATTCCAGGCCGCGCTCATGTCAAACTTCATCGGTATTCCCTTCGCCCCATGTCCTGTTGCCTCTTGATAAGCGCCGAGACCATCTCCACGCAATCGGCGATGTTCAGTAATCTGCCGTCCGAAATCGAATTGCGTGTATCGGACGAGCCGGTGCCTTACCGCGATGCTCTGGCCGATATGGAGGCGCGCAGCCGCCAAATAGCCGCCGGTGTGGCGCGCGAGTTGATCTGGCTGCTCGAACACCCGCCGGTCTACACCGCGGGCACCAGCGCAGGTGTCGAGGAACTGCTCGACCCGCGGTTCGAAGTGGTCGAGGCAGGGCGGGGGGGGCGTTACACCTATCACGGTCCCGGCCAGCGGATCGGCTATATCCTGCTCGATCTCGGGACGCGCGGAAAGGACGTGCGTAATTTCGTCCATTCGCTCGAGGGATGGGTCATTGCTACGCTCGGTGACCTTGGTGTCGAGTGCTGGCGTGCCCCGGGACGGATCGGCATCTGGACCCGCGACGTCGATGGCGGCGAGGCCAAGATCGGTGCAATCGGCGTACGCGTACGGCGCTGGGTGACGATGCACGGTTTTTCGGTCAACCTGTCGCCCGACCTGACCCACTTTAGCGGTATCGTGCCCTGTGGGATTGCCGATTACGGAGTGACCAGCATGGAGCGACTCGGCAAGCCGCTTGCGCCCGAGGCGTTCGATACGGCATTGCTTGCGCGCGCCAGCGATTTTCTCACTGCGCTGAAGCCCTGTCCCCCAGCATCCTGAGGAGTGCCAATGAAGACCGCCGCCCGTCTGATCGCCCTGCCGCTTCTGCTCGTCATCGCAGGATGCGGTGACAAGAAGGACAGCGCGCAAGGCGAGCGCAAGACCGCGGCGGGCGACGTGCTCGGCGGTTCGATCAGCGACGACATGCTGCCGCTCGCTACTGTCACATCTCAAAGCCCGCCGCTTGGCGAGAGCGGCGATGACGCTTCGGACCAGTCTTCGGGCGAAAAAGAGAGCCCGGCGGCTGACGCCGCTACCCCCGCCGTCGAGGCGAGCGAAGCGCCCGCCCCGGATGGCGAGGGCTAACCGCTATTCCGCGGCCGCGCGCTCTTCTTCCATCGTCGGATAGTCGACGTAGCCGGCGGCCCCCGGCATGTACCAGCTCTTGGGAACATCGACGTTGGGCGCCCACTCGGCACCGATCCGGATGCGTGTCGCAAGGTCTGGATTCGAGATATACGGGCGGCCGAACGCCACCGCGTCGCACCGGCCGCTTTCGATATCGGCGGCCGCCTTCTCGGCAGTATAGTCGCTGTTGAGTACCAGCGGGCCGGTGTAAATCTGGCGGATCACCCCGTCCTGCTGCGGCACGTCGGTCTGGCCAAACGTCCCGTTGGGGCCCGGCTGACGCAGTTCGACAAAACCGAGGCCGAGGTCCTCGCAGACCCGCGCTGCGGCACCGAACGTGGTCGCCGGATCGCTATCTTCGCACCCTTGCGTCTCGCCGTTCGGCGACAGGCGCACCGAAACACGGTCCGCACCCCAGACCTCGATCAGCGCCGTCAGGACTTCACGCAGGAAACGCGCGCGATTTTCTGCCGGCCCGCCGTATTCGTCAGTCCTGAGGTTCGTGGAATCGCGCAGGAACTGGTCCACCAGATAGCCATTCGCGCCGTGGAGCTGGACTCCGTCGAACCCGGCCGCCTTGGCGTTCTCGGCGGCCTTGCGATAGTCGCGGACGACGCGGGCGATCTCGTCGACCGTCAATGCGCGCGCCTGCTGGTAATCCTGGCGTCCGGTAGGCGTGTGGGCGTGACCCGGTGCGGTCGTCGCGCTGGCTGAGACCGGCGGGTTGCCGCCCAGCATGTCCGGATGAACCGTGCGGCCCATGTGCCACAGCTGCAGCACCATCGCGCCACCTTCGGCGTGGACTGCTTCGGTGACATTCTTCCAGCCCGCGACGTGGGCCTCGGTCCAGATGCCCGGACCGTTGGGCCAGCCGCGCCCCTCCTCGCTGATCGCCGTCGCCTCGGAGATGATGAGGCCCGCATCGGCGCGCTGGCGGTAGTATTCGACCATCATGTCGTTTGGATTGGCCTCAGGATAGTTTGCCCGGCCGCGGGTGAGGGGCGCCATCAGAATGCGGTTCTTGGAGTGGATCGCGCCAAGGTCGATCGGCTGGAACAGGACGTCGTGCATGGGCAAGCCTTTTCTTGCTGGTTTCGTTTCGCAACCGAGCTAGGGGCGGAGCATGACGAGCGCAACCGAGGCGGCGGGCAAGATTAGCTATCCGGGCGGCGCGTGGCACTTGGCCGCGCTACTGGGCGGTAACGTCGCGCTCGCGCTCGGCCCGTGGCTTGTCCGGTTGACCGACACCGGCCCGGTCGCGGCGGGCTTCTGGCGGATGCTGTTGCCGCTACCCTTGTTCGCGTGGCTTGCATGGCGGGAAAGGCACGAGAGCCATCCGACCCGCAAGTCGGTGATCGTGCTGCTGGCCGCCGGCGCGTTCTTTGCCGCCGATCTTGCCTGCTGGCACATCGGGATCGAGCGCACCCGGTTGGGCAACGCGACGTTGTTTGGCAATTCGGGAAGCGTCTTGTTGATGGCGTGGGGCATGCTCGCATTGCGCCGTGCACCGCGCAAGGTAGAGTGGGCGGCGCTCACTGCGTCGCTGGCCGGAGCAGCGATCCTGATGGGCCGCAGCCTTGAAATCTCGACCGCGACCCTGATCGGTGATTTGTTCTGCCTTGCCGCGGGGGTGTTCTATGTCTTTTACCTGATCCCTGCGCAGACGGCGCGCAAGACGATGGGGCCGTGGAGCGTGCTGGGCCTGGTCTGCGCGACCGCCGCGCCCGCTTTGCTGGTCATCGCGCTGACCCTCGGTGAGCCGATCTGGCCGAGCGAGGCGGGGTGGCTGCCGGTCGTTGGGCTCGCGCTGTCGAGCCAGGTCGTCGGTCAGGGGCTGCTGGTATACTCGATGAAGCATTTCCCGCCGCTGGTCCTGGGCATGGCGCTGCTGACTCAACCGGCGATTGCCGCGGCGGTCGGCTGGCTGGCGTTTGGTGAAACATTGGGCGGCCCCGATTTGCTCGGCATGGCGCTCGTCAGCGGGGCACTGGTGTTGGCGAGGACGCGCGCCCCGGTCGGTCCCAGGATTCCGACTTAAGCCGACACGCTTAAGCGAACGCCCGCTCGAAGCCCGCGTAACGGGCTTCGACTTCGTCCAGTTCCGGCCCCGACAGGTGAACGCGGGCTTGCTGGAGCAACAAGTCCCCCTGCCGCTTGAGGTCCTGGCGGCGGCTGTCGTCGTTGAGTGTCGCATCGGCTTCGCGCAGAGCATCGAGCATGACCAGTGCGGCAATCCGATTCGTCGCCACCCCGCTGCGGATCGCGCCAAACCCGCGCCTCAGAAAGTGCGCGTAATCGTCATCGACCGGGAACACGCGATCGGCGCCGGAATGCTCGCGGTCGCCGATGTGCATGGTCAGGTCGCGCTCTCCGATGCGCGCGGTGGCGGCGCCCAGCCAATGGATCGCGGTGATCGCAGTGAAGGGATCGTTGATCCCCGGCGATAGCGCGCGCAACCCGATCTCGACGAGTTCGTCGATAAGGAACTGGAGATCCTGAAATGGGGTGCGCGCGCTCCCCAACGAGAAGCAATCGCGGATGCGCTCTGCGGGCTGATCGCCATCATTGCTTCCCTCTGGACACCAGTAGGCGATCGTTATCGACGGATGGACGAAATCCCCCGAACGGACGCCCAGCAGGATGCGCCCCTTTTCGCGCTCGGCGATGGTACAAAGCTGCTTGAAGTCGAGTACCTGAACATAGCCGGTGCGCTCGGCACGAATGGCCACCCCCTCAACCTGCGGGGGAATGTTTTCGCCCTTGTCCGCATCGGGATAGATTCGGTCTATTCCGTCGAGCAAGCGCTTGCCGATCCCGCTCAGAACGCTGTTGATCCGGATCGACGACGGAACATGATTGAGGAAGTAAACGAGCACCGCGACCGCTATCGCCATGAGAACGTAGGCCACCAGCAACGAAAGCTGCGGCACGAATCCCGGCAACGAATCGTCGCCTGGCACCAGCAAGGTCGACTCATCCTCTCGGCGCACGCTGCGCAGCACCGTGATTGCATAAACGAAGGTGCCGATGAAAGTGGCCAGGCTGATCTGGTTACCCCGGTCCTCCATGAAATTGTTGAGTAGCCGCGGTCCGTAATTGCCGCTTGCATAAGCAACCGCCGCGATCGTGATGGAAAACACGGTCGACGCGACGCCGATCATCGAGCCGGAGATGACGGTGAGCATGTTGCTCGCACTTTGCGGCCGCGCTGGCTGAATCGCTTTCACGTCGCTCAGCCAGCCGGCAAAGCCGTTTCGATCGAGCCAGAGGGTGAAAAGCGCCAGCGCCAGCGACCCGATCGCGAAGATCGACGGATAGAACCAGTAGCTCGCGTTAACCCGGTGCCAGAACGCCTTCACGCTGGTCAGCACGATGAGATGCCAATCTGCACCTGGTAAGTCATCGGTCGCCCGGGGGCCCAGCGTCGCCGCGATCGCTGAAAATCGCCCCTAGATCGCCTTGTCCCACCGTCCCGCTCGCCATCTCCAGCATGCGGTCGAGGCTGCGCTTCGCGGCAAGGCGCAGGCCTTCCTCGATCTCGATACGCGGTTCGAGGTCTCGCAGCGCGACGTAGAGCTTTTCCATCGTGTTGAGCGCCATGTAGGGGCAGATGTTGCAGCTGCAGTTGCCGTCCGCTCCGGGCGCGCCAATGAAGCGCTTCTCTGGCAGCGCCAGTTCCATCTGATGCATGATGTGCGGTTCGGTCGCGACGATCAGCGTGTCGCCTTCGAACGTCTTGGCGAATTGGAGGATGCCGCTGGTCGAGCCAACGTAGTCGGCGTGGTCGATGATCGATGGCGGACATTCGGGGTGGGCGGCGACCGGAACGCCGGGATGCTGCGCCTTGAGCTTGAGCAGCTCGGTCTCGCTGAACGCCTCGTGCACGATGCACACGCCGGGCCACAGAAGCATTTCACGATCGAACTTGCGGCTGAGGTATCCGCCGAGATGCCGGTCCGGCCCGAAGATGATCTTCTGGTCTTTCGGAATCTGCGAGAGGATGGTCTCGGCGCTCGAGCTGGTGACGATCACGTCGCTAAGCGCCTTCACCTCGGTCGAGCAGTTGATGTAAGTCAGCGCGATGTGATCGGGGTGCGCCTCGCGGAAGGCCCTGAACTTGTCGGGCGGGCAGGAGTCTTCGAGGCTGCAGCCGGCATCCATGTCGGGCAGCACCACGATCTTCTGGGGCGAGAGAATCTTGGCGGTATCGGCCATGAACTTGACCCCGCAAAACGCGATCACGTCCGCGTCGGTCTCGGCCGCCTTGCGGCTGAGTTCGAGGCTGTCACCGACGAAGTCGGCGATGTCCTGGATCGCCGGGGTCTGGTAATAATGCGCCAGGATTACCGCATTGCGCTCCTTGCGCAGGCGGTCGATCTCGGCGAGCAGGTCTTCGCCGGTGGGTGGCCTGGTTTCTACGCTCATCGTCTACCCCGTTCAGCCGAATGCCGGCCCGCATATAGACCGAACGGACCGCAGCGCGAGGGTGTTCCGAAGCTAAGGGGCGAATTCGGGCGGCAGATACGCTTCCATTGGTCGTTCGGCACCGGCCGTGCCCGCGACCAGCCGTTCGGTAATCGCATAGCCGACAGGGGAGTACGCCAGCACCATCGAGGCGGCGAACGATGCCACGTAAACGGCGGTTCCCCATGGCAGCGCGGGATGTACTCGCCCATCGCGACGCCAATCGGCAATCATCGCGATTACGGGAAACACCAGCGTCGCACCGAAGATAACTTCCCACGCGTAGGGGACCATAAGCGGAGCGGGCATAAGGCGGCCAAGGCCAGGTCCGGTCAGCACACTCATCGCCACCAGCATAAGGCGACGATGCCACCCGGTGTGCCGCCGCCGCAGCAACGCCCAGTAGCCGATTCCGCCGAAGCACAGCAGCCCGGCGGTGTTGCTGATAAGGAATTCGTTGAGATCGAAGAAGAACGGCCCGCCGTTCAGCCGAAGCGAGGTATAGATGATGAAGATGCCCGCCACGACCATCGCCGGAATCCACACGTAGGCCAGCCTGCCAAGGGTGACATGGGCCGTGCGGAGGCCCGTAATTACGGTCACGTGCTGAGCCAGATAGAGCGCGATCCAGCCCATAAAGATGAACGCGTGAATATGATACGGCAGCGGCAGCGCGAAGCTGGACCGGCCCATTGCCAGATTGAAGGCGAAACCGGCGACGATTACGCCGGACATCACGAACGCCATGATCACGAAAAAGCGCGGTTCGCCCTTGGCGAATGCCGCACGCGTCGGTGCAACGGTGGCCATGTGCCAGCCCTCCTTCGCGACCCGCCCGGGATTTACATCGTAATGACCGGGACGACTAGGGGGTTTGGGAGGCGGTCTCTCCTTCGAACCGGACGCTGACTTTTACGTCGCCGTAGCCCGCGACCTGTAGCGGAATCGCAAGATTCTGGCGGATCGCCTCCTTTGCGGCCTGCCTGGCGAGCGCGAGGACTTCGGGGTTCTTGGCGAAGACTGCGGCCTTGCGCTCGGCCTGAAGCGAATTGTTCTTCGACAGGTCGCGCTGGGCAGTCGCGGTTACCCAGTTGCCTTGGGTGAAAACCCGCGCACGGGCTTCGTCGAGATTGGGGCGCGAAATGCGCAGAGCCGGCAACACGACGCTCAGCGTATGATCGCCAGCGTTCCACGCGAAGGCGTCGCGGTCCATGCCGGAAAGATCCAGTCGATAGGTCACGTCGGCCGGAATGATTGTCGCCTGCCGGCTTTTGAGAAGATCGATCCCGAGCACGCCGCGGTTGTCGGTGCTTTCGGCCACCACTTCGAACCGGCTGGAGAACACGTTCAGCGAATTCTGCTTCTCGAACGCCATCATCGCGCTGCCGACCGGATCGCCCTCTTCGTGGTAGAAAAAGGCGCGCCAACCCAGCCAGGCCACTGCGGCGATCAGGAAAATGACGATCAGCCATGGCGTCGCCTGAACGCGGGTGAGCGGGCGTTCGTCCACCACTGGTTCGCGAAGAGACGGTTCGGTTGCGGTTGATTCTATTGTGCGGTCCATATGTCTTCCGAACGAGCGACTATCCCGCGACGTTCCAGATCGATCAGGTGGGCGGTCACGCTCATCTCGGCCGCACCGGCCAATCGCGGGTCGAGACCCTTGTACATCCGCGGCACCAGGTCGGCTGCGCGCAGTGAGCCTTCCGAAAGAATGCGGACGATCTGGTTTTCGCGTTGGCGGCGGTGGCCGATCATGCCGCGCACGAGCTGGCGCGGATTGTCGATCTGGGGCCCGTGCGCCGGGTAATAGACCCGGTCCGTGCGCGCGTAAAGCTTGTCGAGGCTCCCCATGTAGGCTCGCATGTCGCCGTCGGGCGGGACGATGACGCTGGTCGACCAGCCCATCACATGGTCGCCCGTAAACAGCGCGCCGCTTTCTTCCAGGGCGAAGCACAGGTGGTTGGAGGTATGACCGGGAGTGGCGACCGCTCTCAGCGTCCAGCCGAGACCGGTCATCGCTTCGCCGTCGGTCAGCACACGGTCAGGGGCGTAGGTCCGGTCAAATGCGGCGTCGGCCCGCGGGCCGCTATCGTCCAGTACCAGCGGCGCGCAGCCGACGACCGGGGCGCCGGTTTCACAAGCGAGGGGGATGGCTGCGGGCGAGTGATCGCGGTGCGTGTGGGTGCACATGATCGCGGCAACCTCTGCGCCGCCGATTGCTTCTACAACTGACGCGATGTGGCGCGGATCGTCGGGGCCAGGGTCGATCACCGCGACCAAGTCTGCGCTGCCGACGATATAGGTCTCGGTACCGGTATAGGTATAGGGCGACGGGTTCGGCGCCAGCACGCGGCGCACCAATGGTTCGAGCCGCTCGACCTTGCCCGTGGGCCAGGGTTTGGGTGGGGGGCCAGACATACTGACACCTTTGCCGACCGGGACTGTCGAAGTCGAGGGGGCGTGAGGGAACGGCTAATCAGCCGAGGTTTGACTCTAGCGCCCGCCAAACTCGCGACCGAGCCGCTCACGCAGTCGGTGGACTGCAGCGGGCCGAATGGCGAACCGGTCACGCCAGGCTGCGTCCAGGCGTGCGATCCGACCGTGAAACGCCTCGGTCTCCGCGATCAAGACGCACGTTTCCCGCTCAAGCAGGGCAAGCTGTTCGGGATCGGCGGGGCGGTCGGGCGGCAACACGCCGTGGCGGCGCAACTGAAATTCGCTGAGCTCGCCGCTGAAGTAGGCGCGATGGTTGAGCAACCAGGCGAGCACGTGCATCATCCGGGTGGTCGTCCGCAGCCCTTCGACCGACAGTGCGATGCGCACCAGGTCTTCGTCGCCGGCGCGGGCCGGCATAAGGTCGAACGCAGAGCGCACCTCGTCGGCTAGGATCAGGCCCTCGCAGTACAGCGTTTCAATGATCTGCTGATTTATGTCGGTGGGGTTGTTCATCCGGCCTTTACCGCTATCGGCCCGCGAGTCGCCCCGCCAGCACGGTAACCGAACTATCCTGTGGCAATTTCAGAGCGTCCCACGATGGAACGGTTTTTATGCGCGCAGATGCGTTCGGAAACGGACGAACTCGAGTTCACGCAATTATGTCGGGAAGAAGCTGATCCTCGACGATCGCGATCTGATCGCGAAGGCGCAGCTTGCGTTTCTTCAGTCGGGCGATCTGGAGTTGATCGGTCGAGCCGGTGTCCGAGAGGGCATCGATCGCGGCGTCCAGGTCACGGTGCTCCGTGCGCAACATGGCCAGCAGCTTCTTCAGTTCCTGCTCGGTCACGCTCGGTCGATCTCCCCATTGTGCGCAAGGACGCGAAACAACGTACAATCGCCTCGTCGCACGTTTAGGCGCAGCCCGTCGCTTAGGCATTCGCTAGGGGTTCGCAAGCAAGGATTGTTGTGGTTGAATGATCATTGCGCGGCCCGTGCCCGCACTTCGGCACGAGTCGCCTTTAGGTCACTACCTGAAAGGAGACACAGATGCTGTCATCGTCCCACGCCAATGCTCTTGAAACCAAGCATGCGAGCCTCGAGGCTCGCCTGCACGAAGAATTGAGCCGGCCCGCGCCCGACGCGGTGGCGATCCAGCAACTCAAGCGCGCTAAACTCAAGATCAAGGAAGAGCTTAGCGAAATCTGACTGGCCGCGGTACTCGCCGCAAGCCCGAAGCGGCCCTTTGCCGTAAGGGAGGGATGGCGCGCACAGGTGCCCGTTTGAAGGGCGACCGTGCGCGCCATGGCCTTTTTGAGGCAGGACAGCGTCGCCGCCCTTCCCTTCGCGGCGCGCATTGCGCTAGGCCCCATCGCCATGACCGCTGCCGCCGCTGCCCGTACCATCCTCACCCGCCTGCACGAGGTTATGGCATCGCGGCTCCATCCTCAGGGCAAGCTCGACCAAGTCGTCCAGATCATCGGTGAGAGCCTCGATAGCGAAGTCTGCTCGATCTATCTGCTCCGCGAGGGAATGCTCGAGCTGTTCGCAACCAAGGGCCTCGAACAGAGCGCGGTTCACGTCACCCGCCTGGCGATCGGTGAAGGGCTTAACGGCATCATCGCCGAACACACCGAGACGCTGAACCTCGCCGAGGCAGCGGCGCATCCCGACTTCGCTTATCGACCTGAGACCGGGGAAGAGAAATTCCATTCGTTCGCCGGAGTGCCGATCGTTCACCGCGAACGCTCGGTGGGAACTCTGTGCGTCCAGCATGCCGAGCCTAGACGGTACGAGGATGTCGAGATCGAGGCGCTGCAGACCGTGGCAATGGTTCTCAGCGAACTCATTGCCCATGCCGGTTTGGTCGATGAGGAATCCGCGACGCTGGGCGAAGCGCAGACCGGGCCACAGGTGATCCAGGGGCTGACGCTGGTGAAAGGCATTGCCGGGGGCATCGCCACCTTTCACCAGCCGCGCATCCATATCGATCAGGTCGTTGCCGAGGACACCGAGGCCGAACGCCAGCGGGTTTATCGCGCCTTCGACAAGATGCGCGACCAGATCGATGCGATGGCGAGCCAGGCCGAGTTCGGCAAAGGGGGCGAGCACGACGACATCCTCGAGACCTACAAGATGTTCGCCTACGACGAAGGCTGGGGTCGGCGCATCAACGAGGCAATCGATTCCGGCCTGACCGCCGAAGCTGCGATCGAACGCGTGCAGCAGCGCACCCGAATGCGAATGCGCGAAATCGACGATCCGCTGCTCGCCGATCGGATGCACGATCTCGAGGACCTGTCGAACCGCCTTCTGCGAACCGTCTCCGGCCAACTCGGCACTGCCGCGACCCAGGGGCTTAAGCGCGATACGATCCTCATCGCGCGCAACCTCGGCCCAGCCGAACTGCTCGAGTACGATCGGCGACGGTTGAAAGGCGTGTTGCTCGAAGAAGGTTCGTTGACGGCGCACGTGGTGATCGTCGCGCGGGCCATGGGAGTGCCGGTCCTGGGCCGCGCGCTCGGCCTACGCGGCGTCGTGCGCGAAGGCGACGAGGTTCTTCTCGATGCCGACAAGGGCATCGCTCACATCCGACCCAATCAGCAGACGCAGGACCTTTTCGCCGAACGTTTTGCCCAGTCGCGGCAAAGGCAGGCTACTTATGCTGAGCTGCGCGACGTCGAGCCGTTCACCCGCTGCGGCACACGCATCCAAGTTATGATCAACGCCGGCCTTCGCGACGACATCGCCGCGCTGAGTTTGACCGGGGCTGATGGTATCGGGCTGTTCCGCACCGAATTCCAATTCCTCGTCTCCGCAACCCTGCCGCAACGCGAGCGGCAGACCCGGCTATACAAGGAAGTGCTCGAGGCGGCGGGCGACAAACCGGTGATCTTCCGCACGGTCGATATCGGCGGCGACAAGGCGGTGCCGTACCTCGATTCGGATTCGGCCGAGGCGGACGAAAACCCGGCAATGGGCTGGCGCGCCCTGCGGCTTGCACTCGAGCGCGAAGGGCTGATGAAGGCCCAGGCGCGTGCGCTCCTCGAGGCGGCGGCGGGAAAGAACCTCTACGTCATGTTCCCGATGGTTTCCGAGCCGTGGGAATTTGACGCAGCGAAGGAGGTGTTCGATCATCAGCTCGCCTGGCTCAGGAGCCAGAAAAGGCTGCTGCCCGATCAGATTCGTTTTGGCGCGATGCTTGAAGTGCCGGCGCTGGCCGAAGTGCTCGACCAGCTGTTGCCGCGGGTCAGTTTCATTTCGGTTGGAACCAACGACCTGACGCAATTCCTGTTCGCTGCCGACCGGGCCAACCCGAAACTTGCCGAGCGCTACGACTGGCTGAGCCCGGCGATTCTGCGGTTTCTCAAGCGGATTACGCAGGGGGTCACGGGGTCCGATGTCGAACTTGGTATTTGCGGCGAAATGGGCGGCCGACGGCTCGAAGCGCTTGCGCTGCTAGGGATCGGCTTCCGCCGCCTGTCGATCACGCCGGTCGCGGTGGGGCCGATCAAGGAGTTGGTGCGCAAGGTCGATCTGGCGGAAATTACGGCGGCGATGACTGGCTGGCTATCTTCGCCACCGGCATCTCTGCGCGCCGAGCTGTCGGCTTGGGCCGAAGCGCGCGGGATAGAAATCGACTGATTTCATCGTGCACGCCGCCCGTTTCGTCGCTCGCCCGCTGAATGACGACTGTCGAAAAGCTTGACAGTACCCCGGCACCTCTCTTGAGTCCGGCACGGGGGCGGTTGACGCAATTTCGGGACGCCGCATGAATATGGAAACGGGTTCGCTCGACGGACAGCTGCCGCTGCATGGCATCGGCGACAGGCTGCGCATGGCGCGCGAAGAGGCCGGGCTCACGCTCGAGCAGCTCGCCGCCGAGACGCGCATTCCGCAGCGGCATCTCGAGCTGATCGAGGCGGGCAAGTGGCACGCGCTTCCCGCACGAACATACGCTACCGGCTTTGCCCGCACATACGCCAAGACGGTCGGTCTTGATCCGCGCGAGACCGTGGACGCGGTTCGCGCCGAGCTTGCATCGAGCGAGCCAAACGATCGCATGCGCGGTGGGGGGCTTGAACCCGGCGATCCGGCAAGGGTGCCGTCTCGCGCCCTGGCGCTGTTCAGTCTGTTCGCCGTCCTCGTCCTGCTGGTGGGTGGGTTCATGTTCTATACCCGCGTGCTGGCCCCCGGGGCCGGGCCGGGCTCGCTGCTCGACGAGCAACGCGCGGCCAAGAATGCGGTGCGCGCTGAGAGCGCCCCGGCGGCCGCGACAGCACCGTCCGCCGCCGTGCCGACCGGAGGGCCAGTGGTGTTCACCGCGCTCGAGGAAGGTATCTGGGTCAAATTCTACGACGGCAGCGGCAGTCAGTTGATGCAGAAGCAGATGGCCAAAGGCGAAAGCTACACCGTGCCCGCCGACGCCACCGAGCCGCAAGTCTGGACTGGGCGGCCAGACGCGCTGGCGATCACTATCGGTGGGCGGTCTGTGCCCAGGCTGGCCGAGGCCGAGACCATCGTGCGCGATGTACCGGTGACGGCGGATGCGCTGCTCGCGCGCGGTCAGGCACCGACCGGCAAGGCGTCGCCCGGGCCGGTCCAAAGTCCTGCTGGGATCTGAGCGCTGTCCCCGAATTTGCATACCGCTCGGCTCGACAAGGCGGGACGGGCGACTTTAACTTCCCGAGCGTGTTCATCGGTGGTTCGTCCGCCGTGGGGGACCAACGGGCAACGATTGACTGACGACGGGAACAGTTTCGATGGGGATCACTAGGTTTCGCGCACTGGCCGCTCCGCTGGTGCTTTTGACGATAGCGGGTGTGGTAAGTCCGGCAACGGCGCAGGACGCCGCGACCGACGCTCGCCTGAAAAAGGCCGAGTTGGAAATCCGCGCCTTGCAGCGCAAGGTCTTCCCCGGCGGCGACGGCAAGTATTTCGAGCCACAGATCAGCACCGCGCAGCCGACCGGAGGCAGCACCATTGCGCCTTCGACCACGGCCGTCACCGATATTCTCGCTCGGCTGGATGCAATGGAATCGCAGATCGCCCGACTGACCTCGCAGACCGAGGAAAACACCAACGCGATCCGTCTGCTCGGTACGCGGCTCGGTGCGCTCGAAGTGACGAGTGGTGCGGCGGCAAGTGCGGCGGTGGACAAGCCGGCGGTGGCGGACCCGATCCTGTCCGCGATGTCGGGCGGCGCCTCGCGGCCGGCTGCGGCTGCACCGGCGAGCAGGCCCGCGGCGATCACGTCGACCCCGACGGCGGCAAAGCTTTCCGGGCCGACGGCGGAGCGGCTCGCCGCGGTGCAGGCCATCGCCAAACCGCAGACTGACGACCCCGGCGATGACGAGTACAGCTACGGCTTCCGCCTGTGGGATGCCGGTTTTTATCCCGAAGCCGAGCAACAGCTTTCGCTCTACGTCGAGAAGTATCCGCGCCACGACAAGATCAGCTACGGGCGGAACCTGCTCGGGCGCGCCTTCCTCGACGACGGTAAGGCCAAGGAAGCGGCGCCGTGGTTCCTCAAGAACTACCAGACCGACAAGCAGGGCGCTCGCGCACCCGACAGTTTACTATATCTGGCTGAGACGATGATCGCGATGAAGGATACCAAACGCGCCTGCATCGCGCTGGCCGAGTTCGGTGATACATATCCAGCGGTCGCCTCCGGCCGGCTCAAGAGCCAGTACGAACGCGATCGGGCGAAGGTAAAGTGCAATTGATACGGAGATCGCTCCCCAACTGATCGACCGCTTCCGGGCGGATCTGGCGCGCCTGTGGCCGGAAATGGACGAGGGCGCCCGGATCGGCATAGCGGTGTCCGGCGGACCCGATAGTGTTGCGTTGCTGCTGCTGGCCCACGCCGCCCTGCCGGGCAGGGTGATCGCCGCTACGATCGATCATGGATTGCGGGCCGAAAGTGCGGGCGAAGCCGCGTTCGTCGCCGCCCTCTGCGCCGACTTGGGGATCGAACACGAAATAGCGAGCGTCCGGGTTGCAGCGGGAAACGTCCAGGACCGCGCCCGGGATGCACGCTACGCAGCGCTCTATCGGTCGTTCGGGAATCGCCGTGTGACGGTCGTCGCCACTGCGCACCATGCCGACGACCAGGCCGAGACCGTACTGATGCGGCTGGCGCGTGGCAGCGGCCTGTCGGGCCTTGCAGGGATTCGCGCGCGGCGTGTCGTGGTGCGTGATGATCCGCTGGGCGAATATCTCCTCGTGCGCCCTCTGCTGCTTTGGCGGCGCGCCGAACTGGCCGCTATCGTCAAGAAGGCGGGTGTCGATCCGGTCTGCGATCCGTCGAACGACGACGATTCTTTCGATCGGGTACGACTGCGCAAACAGATCAGTGCGCTTCCCGGCCTCGATCCCTTGGCAATCGCGACCAGCGCGGGCCTGCTCCAGGAGGCGGAGGAGGTGGTTGATGACGCGACCGCGCGTGCGATCGCCACGCACGTATTTCAAGATGGCGCAGTGACCTGGTTTCACCCGGGGCATCCGCGCCTGCTCGAGATCGAGGCGGTGGGCGCGATCCTGCGCGAATTCGATGCCGAGGCCACGCGTTCGGCGGTTGCGCGGATGGTCGATCAGCTTGCCGGCGAGGGACATGCCACGCTGGGCGGGGTGATGGCACGTCGGGCATGGCACCGAACCGACCCCCTGACCCAGGTCGACGCCTGGCGCTTCGAACGCGAGCCGCCGCGTCGAAATTGACGTCGCAATCGTCAGGTCAGATGATCTGGTCGCCCATCGCCATGGTGGCGCCGCGAGTTATGACGACCTTGTCGCCCGGTTTGGCGATCGCGAAAATCCGCGACACGAACGGATCGGGTGCGGAGACGCATCCGTGGCTCGCGTACCCGTTTTCCACTTGGCTGCCGCCGTGGATCGCCACGCCGTCGCGGGTCAGGAACATCGACCATGGCATTGGCGCGTTATCGTATTTTTCGGACACGTTGTGCCGCTGCTTGGTGAGGATCGGAAATGTGCCGAGGGGCGTCGGAAATTCATCGGTGCCGACAAGCACAGCCGCCGCACCGATCTCGTAGCCGCCCTTGAACACCGAGAGCACGCGCGCATCGAGGTCCACGGTCATCACGATCGGACCGTCGGGCACGTTCTTGTCGTCCCAGTGCCATTCCCCGTACTTGATGGGTCCGGAGATGGGCAGGATTCGCTTGATCGTAAACTTTACGTCGGCGGCCGATGGTAGGGCTGCGGAAGGCATCGGTCCGGGACTCGTCTTCTCGACCCGTTCGGCAGTTGCAGCGCGAGCGGGAGCGGGGTGGTCTAGGCTCGCTCCGGTTACCAGTGCCGCGGCAGCCAGGCCGCTCGCCACTGCTGCCATTGCGCCGCCGATCCATTTGAACATCGAATCCATGCCATCCTTATGGTTCGGCGGACTTGATGGTTCCAGCCCCTGCCACCCGGCGTCCTTTCATGGGACGCTGGAATGACAAAGATTAAGACCGGCGGGTGACGTTCACCGTCTTGTTGCCGAAGTGCGATGGTCCGAAGCTGGTCAGGAAGCTGACGTCGGCGGCATCGCGACCAACACCGATCTTCACCGTATCACTCGGTTTGGCCATGCCGGTCGCATCGACGATGTACCAGGCACCGCCGCCCTCGATGGTTCGGTCCGCCAGGAAAACTTCTGCAACGGCATGGAAATCGGGCGGTTCGACCCCGGGGGCAAAGCACGAGACATAGCGGGCGGGAATGGTCGAGGCGCGGGCCAGCGTGATCAGGACATGCGCGTAGTCTCGGCAGATCCCCCGCCGCTCGACGAAGCTGTCCAGCGCGGTGGTCGTCGCCGTGCTGCTGCCCGGTTCGTAGGTAAAGTGGTTCGAAATCCAATCGTGGATCGCCAGGATACGGTCGCCGCCGCTGAAGTGGCCGAACTCGTCATGCGCGAACGACTGCAAGCGGTCTGCCGGGCAATAGCGCGAATTGAGCAGGTATTCGAGCGGGTCGCCCGGAAGATCGTGCGGCGAAAGCTGTTCTAGCCCGGCAAGGTCCGGGGCCAGCCGCTTTACATCGACCAGCGCATCGTAGGACACTTCGAACAAGCCCTCGGCGTTAATCAGCACGCGCTCGCCGATCCCCTCGTGTGCGGGCACGCGGACACAATCGTCGTTGCAGGTCATCTGCGTGTGGCTGGAGCGGACTTGCTGCTCGGGAATATCGGCGGCCTCGAACTGCAGAATGACGTCGGTCGGTGCGTCGAGCGTGAAATCGAATTTGGTGGAAATGGATATGGTCATGATGCCGCCCGAACGGTTTGCAGCAGCGACGGTTTCATTGCCAGCACTGTCTTTTGCAAGAATGCCGCGCTAGTCGCTCGACCAACGAGGAGATGCCGATGCCGGGCCTGTGGTTCGAAGACCTATCCGTGGGGCAGACGTTCAATCATCCGATCCGCCGGACGGTGACCGAAACCGACAACCTGCTGTTCACGACGCTGAGCCACAACCCCGCCGCGCTGCATCTGGATGCCGAGGCGATGAAGGACAGCGAATATGGCCGGATCCTGGTCAATTCCTGCTTCACGCTGTCGCTGATGGTGGGGGTTTCGGTGGGCGACACCACGCTGGGCACCGCGATCGCCAACCTGGGGTGGGACGAAGTGCGCTTTCCCGCTCCGGTGTTTGTTGGCGATACGCTGCGGGTCGAGACCGAGGTGATCGAACTGCGCGCGAGCAAGTCGCGTCCCGAGGCGGGGATAGTCACTTTCGCCCACCGCGCATTCAATCAGGCAGGAACGCTCGTCGCCAGTTGCAAGCGCAGCGGGCTTCAGAAAAGGAAAGCGATATGATCAGGTCGCTTCGCTCGCTCCTGTTCATCCCGGGGGACAGCGACAAGAAGCTCGCCAAGGTGGCCGGCTGCGGCGCCGATGCGGTGATCCTCGACCTCGAAGATTCGGTCGCGCCGGCGAACAAGCCCGGCGCGCGCGAAAAAGTCGCCGATTTTCTCCATGGGTTCGATCGTGGATCCGAAGGCGCTCCGCAGCTATGGGTGCGGATCAATCCGCTGGATAGCGGGTTGGCGGAGAGCGACCTTGCCGCGGTGGTGCCGGTCCGGCCTGACGGGATCGTCCTGCCCAAGCCCGATGGGCCGGAATGCTGCGCTAAGCTGTCGAACCTGCTCGATCACATGGAGCTGGCCCATGGCCTTGTCCCGGGCACCGTCGGCATCATCCCGGTCGCCAGCGAGACCGCGATCGCGCCGTTCCGGCTCGGCGATTATGCCAACGCCAGCCTTCCTCGTCTGCGCGCACTGACCTGGGGGGCTGAAGATCTTGCCGCCGCGTTGGGCGCGACCGGCAACCGCGGCGAGGACGGGGAATTTCTGTTCACCTATCGCCTCGTGCGGTCGCTCGTGCTGATGGCCGCGCACGCCGCGGGTGTTCCGGCGATCGAGACGCTCCACGCCGATTTCCGCGATGAGGCCGGCTTGCTGTCCAGCAGCCGCCAGTCGCGCGCCGAAGGGTTCTCGGGCCGCCTCGCGATCCATCCGGCGCAGGTCGCTTCGATCAACGAGGGCTTCACCCCGAGCGCCGAGGAGATCGAGCACGCCCGCCGGATAGTCGCCGCGTTCGATGCCGAGCCGGGCGCGGGCGTGGTCGGACTCGACGGCAAGATGCTCGATATGCCGCACCTCAAGGCCGCGCGCCGCACGCTGGGCCTCGCGGACGAGGGGTGAAGATCGAGCAAGGCATCCTGCGGATCGAGACCCCCGGGGCGGGCCTTGTCGACATCACGTCGAAACTGACGGTGTGGCTTGCCGAAGCGCGGCTAATCAAGGGTACGTTGACGCTGTTCTGCCGTCACACCAGTGCCGGATTGCTGATCAGCGAGAACGCGGATCCCGCGGTCCGGCGAGACCTGATGCGCTGGCTCGGCCGATTTGCGCCGGAAGGCGACGGCTACGAGCACGACTGTGAAGGCCCCGATGACATGCCCGCGCACATCAAGGCGATGCTCACCGGCAGCGCGCTGACGGTGCCGTTTTCGGGTGGACGAATGCTGCTCGGCACCTGGCAGGCGATCTACCTTGCCGAACACCGTGCCCGCGGTCACACGCGCGAAATCGTGGTGACCGCAACCGGGGTCTGACGCCAGATACCGTGAATAAGTATGCTGGCGCTATCGTCGCATACGCAGCATTGCTAGGCGGAAGCGGGGAATCCTTTCCAATCGTCATGGGAGCGACATGACCGAAACTCGCGCAAGCGCCGCCTTCACCGCCGACCGGCTGCTGCTGTTCGGCGCTACCGGCGACCTGTCCCAGCGCATGCTCCTGCCCTCGCTCTGCGCGTTGGCGCATGACGGCCTGCTGTCCCCGGACCTCAGGATCGTCGGCACTGCGCGGTCGAAGATGACCGATGCAGAATTCCGCAATTTCGCCCGCGCGGCACTGGAGAAATATCTACCGCCCAACCGGCGCGGCGGGATGGCGGACTTTCTCAACCGCCTGTCGTATCAGGGACTCGACGCCTCGACGATCAAGGGCTTCGACGCTCTGGCGAAAAAGGTAGGCAAGCCCAAGCATGGCCTCGCGATTTTCCTGTCGACCGCGCCGAGTCTCTTCGAACCGACCATCGCCGGACTGAAGTCTGCGGGCCTTACCGGACCCGACGTGCGGATTGGGTTGGAAAAGCCGCTCGGCACCGATCTTTCCTCGAGCTGCGAGATCAACGACGCCGTCGCGGGCGCGTTCAGCGAAGATCGGATTTTCCGGATCGATCACTACCTTGGCAAGGAGACGGTGCAGAACCTGCTGGCGCTGCGCTTTGCCAACGTGATGTTCGAGCCGATCTGGAATGCCAATTACATCGATCACGTGCAGATCACCGTCGCCGAGACGGTCGGGCTGGAAAGCCGCGTTGCCTATTACGACGACAGCGGCGCGCTGCGCGACATGGTGCAGAACCACATGCTCCAGCTCCTCGCGCTGGTGTGCATGGAGCCGCCGACGAGCTTCGACGCGACCGCGGTGCGCGACGAGAAGGTCAAGGTATTGCGTAGCTTGCGACCGATAGTCGAAGGCGAGACAGTCACCGGGCAATACCGCGCCGGCGCTGTCGAGGGCAAAGCGGTGCCCGGGTATGACGACGAGCTGGGCAAGGATTCAGATACCGAGACCTTCGTCGCGATCAAGGCGCACGTCGACAACTGGCGTTGGAAGGGCGTTCCGTTCTACCTTCGCACCGGCAAGCGGTTGCCCGAGCGGGTGACCGAGATCGTCGTCCAATTCCGCTGCATCCCATTCTCGATTTTCGAAAGCCGGGGCGCGAAGACCCAGCCTAACCGGCTAGTCATCGGCATCCAGCCCGAGGAGAATATTTCGCTGCGGCTGATGGCCAAAGTGCCCGGGCTCGATCGCGAGGGCCTAAGGCTGCGCCCAGTGCCGCTGGATATCTCGATGCCCGATGCGTTCGCCGGCGCGGTCAAGCGAATCGCTTATGAGCGTTTGCTGCTCGACCTCGTCGACGGCGACCAGACGCTGTTCGTGCGCCGCGACGAGGTCGAGGCGCAATGGGAATGGATCGATTCGATCCGCGCCGGATGGGCCGAGGCGGGGCTGACGCCCAAGACATATACCGCCGGATCGTGGGGTCCGAGCGCGGCCATCGCGCTGGCGGAGCGCGACGGAGTGAGCTGGCATGAATAACCTTCACGATACGGTCCACCGCGTCACCCAGCGGATCGTCGCCAACAGTCGCGACGGCCGCGCGCGTTATCTCGCCCTAATGGACCGCGAGCGCGAGCGGGGGCCGGACCGCGGCTCGCTCGGGTGTTCGAACCTCGCCCACGGGTTCGCCGCCGCGCTGGAGGACAAGCCGGCGATCAAGGCGGGGCGCGCGCCAAACCTGGCGATCGTTACAGCATACAACGATATGCTCAGCGCGCATCAGCCCTATGGCGCCTATCCGCCGCAGATGAAGATCTGGGCGCGCGAGGCGGGGGCGACAGCGCAGGTCGCTGGCGGCACGCCGGCGATGTGTGATGGGGTCACGCAAGGACAGGACGGCATGGAACTGTCGCTGTTCAGCCGCGACACGATTGCGCTGGCGACCGTCATCGCGATGAGTCACGCGATGTACGATGGCATGGCGCTGCTGGGCATCTGCGACAAGATCGTCCCCGGCCTCGTCATGGGCGCCTTGCGCTTCGGCCACCTGCCCGCGGTCTTCGTGCCCGGCGGTCCGATGCCGACGGGAATCGCCAACAAGGAAAAACAGAAGGTCCGCCAGCTCTATGCCGAGGGTAAGGTGGGCCGTGCCGAGCTGCTCGAAAGCGAGAGTGCGAGCTACCACAGTCCCGGCACCTGCACGTTCTACGGCACCGCCAACTCCAACCAGATGATGATGGAGACGATGGGGCTGCATGTGCCGGGCGCAGCATTCGTGCCGCCCAATACGCCGCTGCGCCAGGCGCTCACCCGGGCAGCGGTTCACCGGCTTGCGGAGGTCGCCGACAAGCCTGAATTCGCGATGGCCCGCACCTGCGACGAGAAGGCGTTCGTCAACGCGGTCGTCGGCCTGCTCGCCACCGGTGGTTCGACCAACCATGCGATCCACCTGCCGGCGATGGCGCGCGCCGCGGGCATCGCGCTCGACTGGAACGACATTTCCGAGCTGTCGGGCGTCGTCCCGCTGATCGCGCGGGTCTATCCCAACGGCTCGGGTGACGTGAACCATTTCCAGGCCGCGGGCGGCATGGGGTACGTGATCGGCGAACTGCTCGAGGCGGGACTTGCGCACCGCGACATCGTCACCGTCTGGGGTGGCGACTTGTCGGATTACGCAAAGGAGCCATGGCTCGACGGCGAGACGCTGGCCTGGCGCGAAGTTGGCGCGACGGGTGACGACACTATGCTGCGTCCGGCGAGCGCGCCATTCCAGCCCGATGGCGGGATGCGACTGGTGGAAGGGAATCTCGGCCGCGCCTGCTTCAAGACCAGCGCGGTCGACGAGGATCGCTGGACGATCGAGGCGCCGTGCCGGGTGTTCGAAAGCCAGTCGGCGGTGGTCGAGGCGTTCAAGGCAGGCGAGCTCGACCGCGATGTCGTGGTCGTCGTACGCTTCCAGGGGCCGCGTGCCAACGGAATGCCCGAGCTACACAAGATGACCCCTCCGCTTGGGGTGCTGCAGGATCGCGGCTACCGCGTCGGGCTTGTCACCGACGGGCGGATGAGCGGCGCGAGCGGCAAGGTACCGGCAGCCATACATTGCTCGCCAGAGGCACTGGGTGGCGGGCCGCTCGCCCGATTGCGCGACGGCGACGTCGTGCGGCTGTGCGCGGTGACCGGCACACTCTCGACCGAAGCGGACCTCGCGGCGCGCGAGCCGGTCGTTCAGAGTGAGCAGCACGAAGGTGTGGGGCGCGAACTGTACGCAATGTTCCGCCTGGGCGCCGATACGGCCGAGCGCGGGGCAAGCGCCATGCTCGCGGCGGGAGGGCTGTGATGGACCTCGTCGCAGTCGATATCGGGGGTACGCACGCGCGCTTCGCCATCGCCACGGTAGCCGACGATGGCGCGATTTCGCTAGGCGAGCCCGAAACGCTCCACACCGAGGATCACGCCAGCTTCCAGACTGCGTGGGAAGATTTCCGAGGCCGGCAGGGCGGCACGTTGCCGAACGCCGTCAGCATGGCGATCGCGGGGCCGGTCGGCGGCGAGGTCATCCGCTTCACCAACAACCCGTGGATCATACGCCCGGCGCTGGTCACCGAGAAGCTCGGCGTAGAACGCTTCACCATCGTCAACGATTTCGAGGCGGTCGCGCACGCGGTAGCGCGGGCCCCGAAAGAACAGTTCGTCCATCTTACCGGACCCGAAGGTCCGCTGCCCGCGACCGGACGGCTGACCGTGCTAGGGCCCGGCACCGGGCTGGGCGTCGCGCACCTCTACCGAGAGCCAAACGGTGCCTACCGCGTTTCGGCGACCGAGGGCGGCCATATCGATTTCGCGCCGCTCGACCAGATCGAGGATGCGATCCTTGCGCGGTTGCGCAAGCGCCACAATCGGGTCTCGGTCGAACGGGTTGTGGCCGGGCCCGCAATTTCCGACATCTACCAGACCCTTGCCTCGCTTGAGGGGCGCGCGGTGCATGACGAGGACGACATCGCGATCTGGACTCGCGGCATGGACGGGTCGGACAGTCTTGCCGCCGCCGCGGTCGACAGGTTCTGCATGTCGCTGGGCAGCGTCTCGGGCGACATGGCGTTGGCGCATGGCGCCAAGGGCGTCGTGATCGCCGGCGGGCTCGGCTACCGAATCCGCGAAACGCTCCTCAAGTCCGCTTTTGCCGAGCGGTTCCGCGCCAAGGGCCGCTTCGCCGAGATGATGGCGGGCATTCCCGTCAAGCTGATCGTCCACCCCCAGCCCGGCCTGTTCGGGGCCGCCGCCGCCTTCGCATCGGAGCACGCATGACCGACATTTCCACCATCATGCGCACCGCGCCGGTCATCCCGGTAATTGTGATCGACGATCTTGCGCACGCCGTCCCGCTGGCCGAGGCGCTCGTTGCGGGCGGACTGCGCGTGCTCGAAGTGACGATGCGCACCCCTGCAGCGCTCGACGCGATCCGGGCGATGAAAGCCGTCCCGGGCGCGATCGTCGGCGCGGGCACGGTGACCAATCCCGAACAGCTTTCGCAAGCCATGGAGGCCGGAAGCGCGTTCATCGTCTCGCCAGGCCTGACTGAGCCGCTGGGAATGGCGGCCATGGAAGCGGGCGTGCCGTTCCTGCCCGGTATCGCCAATGCGGGCGACATCATGCGGGGACTCGACCTTGGCCTAACGCATTTCAAGTTCTTTCCGGCGATGGCGGCTGGCGGGCTGCCCGCGTTGAAAGCGCTCGCCGCGCCGTTTGGTCAGTGCCGATTCTGCCCGACCGGCGGGATTGGTCTCGACAACGCACCCGAGTGGCTCGCTTTCGACCCAGTGCTGTGTGTCGGCGGCAGCTGGGTTTCGCCGAAGGGTCCGCCCGACCGCGCCAAGGTCGAGGCGCTTGCGCGCGAAGCATCGGCGCTCGGCGCATGAAGACCGTCGCCGATCTGGTCGAGCGGCTGCGTCTCCATCACCGGCAAACAGCCGACACGCCGCTGTTCAACCCCGTTTTCCAGCTCTCGCTCGACCTGTCGCGCGAACTCGAAAGCGGCGAGCTGTCGTTGAAGGGCCTCTCGGCGATGATCGCCGAACTCGAATGCTCGGGTCTCAAAAGCCGCGCCGAGCGGCTACGGTGCCTGGTCGAACCGGGGAACGCGCAGGCCACGCTTGCCCGGCTCGTCTCGGAGGAAGACGACTTCGACGCCTTTGCCGCACGCTGGTCGCATCCACAACTCCACGCGGTATTCACCGCTCACCCGACCTTCCTGCTGCCACCCGCCCAATCCGCTGCCGTGGCCGACGCGGCTGGCGGGGCGGAAGAGATCGACGAGTCGGTCTGCGTCGTCGCGAGCGAGCGACCCACGATCACGCTCGATTACGAGCATGAGCGGGCGATGCGCGCGATCGGCCACGCACAGGACGCACGCGACCGGATCGTCCACGACCTGCTGGCGTCCGCCCGAAAGCGCTGGCCGGGTCGCTGGAAGGAGTTCGATCCGTTGCCGTTCCGCTTCGCCACTTGGGTCGGCTACGACATGGACGGGCGGACCGACATCAAGTGGCATACCTCGATCGCCTATCGGCTGGCCGAGAAGGCACTGCGGCTCGAGCGCTACGCCGATACGCTGGCGAAAAGCGTGCCCGGTCACGATCTGGTCGGCACCTTGCGCCGCGCCGCCTCGCAGGCGGCGGACCATGCCGATCACTTCGTTAACGACCTCGACGATGCCTCGGCCCTTTCGGTCGCTGCGAACCGGCTGACCGCCGACGACCCCGACAAGCTGCTTTCGCTCGCGCCGGTCATCGAACGGCTCGAGAGCGACGCGCAATCTGGCGAGCACGCGGTTGCGCAGCGCACGCTCGCCGCGGCGATGCGCGCCGACGGGCTGGGGATGGGCTGGATCCACTTCCGGGTGAACGCGAGCCAGTTGCACAACGCCATCCGCCGCCGGCTGTCCGAGGGGCAGGAAATCGATATTGGCAGCCGTGGCGCGCTTGCCACACTGCGAACGATGCTGGACGAGGCTGAGCCGCTCCGGGCCAACTTCGCGGCGCTGGCGGTCGAAAGCTCGACCGCGATCCGACAGTTTCTGGCGATGGCGCAGATTCTTCGTCACGTCGACGCCGACGCGCCGATCCGAATGCTCATCGCCGAGTGCGAGCAGCCCGCCACGGTGCTCGCCGCGCTCTACTTCGCCAAGTTGTTCGGCATCGCCGACAAGGTCGACGTCTCGCCGTTGTTCGAGACCGAGAGCGCGCTTGAGCACGGCGGCCGCCTGTTCGATTCGCTCCTCGCCGAGCCGGTATACCAGGATTACGCCCGCACTCGCGGACGCGTCGCCATCCAGACCGGGTTTTCCGACGCCGGGCGGTTCGTCGGCCAGATTCCGGCAAGCCTGGCGATCGAGCGCCTGCAGGGACGCCTCGCGACGGCGATGGAAGCAAACGGGCTGACAGGTGTCGCTGCGCTGATCTTCGACACGCACGGCGAGAGCATGGGCCGGGGCGCGCACCCTTCGAGTTTTTCCGATCGGCTCGAATGGCCGTTGAGCCCATGGGCGCGGCGGCGGTTCGTGCGCGCGGGCATCGCACTCGAGCCCGAGGTCAGCTTCCAGGGTGGAGACGGCTACCTGTTCTTCGGGACGCCCGAACTGGCGCTGGCCACGCTGACCCGGATCGCTGCGCTGCGCCCAGCCGAAACCGACGCACACGCGGCGGCCGACCCGTTCTACCGGCGCACCGACCTCAGCCTCGACTTCTATCGCGCGGTCAAGGAACACCAGCGCGATCATCTCGAAAGCCGGACCTATTCGCGGGCGATCACGGCATTCGGCCTGGGCATGCTGGTCGAGACCGGCAGCCGAAAGTCGCGTCGCCAGTCGGACCTCGCCGCCGATCGCGACATGTCGCTGCGGCAGATTCGCGCCATCCCGCACAACGCGATCCTCCAGCAGCTCGGCTATCCGGTGAACGTGATCGCTGGAACCGGTAGCGCGGCCGACGGCAATCTCGAAGATTTGGCAGGGTTGCTGCGCGATTCCCCGCGCGGTCGCCAAATCGTTCGCCTGGTCCGCGCTGCCAACGCGCTTGCCAGCATCAAGACGGTTGCGGCCTATGGCGAGCTGTTCAATTCGGCTTACTGGGCGAGCCGGACCTATCGCGGGACCGAGGACCATCTCGCGCCCGCTTGCGCCGCGCTGGCCGAGTACCTGACACAAGACGACCGGAACGGGGTATTCCGCCGCCTGGCCTCGCGCCTTAGGGTCGATGCGCTCAAGCTTCACCGCCTGCTCGACCTGGTGCCTGATGACAGCCCGCTGGCGACGCGCGAGCAGGTTCGGCGCGAGATCGGCGTGCTTCAGTCGCTGCGGCTGGCGTTACTCCAGCATATGTTCCTGAAAGCGGTGAGCATCCCGGCGTTCAGCCGTGCCAACGACATCAGCCGCGACGACGTGCTGGAAATGGTCTTCACGCTGCGGATCGACGATGCACTGGCCCAGCTGCGGCGGGCCTATCCTGTGCAAGTCTCGCGCGCGGAAGACTACGCGGTCGATGAACCGGGCGACTACCCGGACGGCGAGGGCGAGGGCTACGCCGCGATCCATCGCGACTACATCGAGCCGCTCTCCGCCGCTTACGACCTGTCGCTGCGGATTTCGGTAGCGATCGCCAACCTCTTCGGCGCGCACGGATAAAGCCTGCGCACCGTCGTCGGCTTCGTCTTACTCGTCGAGTTCGTGGTCGACGTATAGAGGGCCCTGCCCATAGAGATAGGCGGGGTCGAAATCGCCGTGGCGCTCAAGCCGCGCACGGTCGCGCACGACGACTAGCCCGCGACGAAATTCGGCGACGTCATCGCGGCGCAGCTCGGATAGCGCGCGGTTCATGTGGATCGCGGTGGTACCGCACATGTCCGCAAGATCGGATTGCGTGAGCGGTGAGCGGAACCCGTTCTTCCGTCCCAGCCCGACCATCTCCAGGCGCTTCCAGATTTCCGACAGGCGATGCGAGACACGGCGGCTCGCCTTCAGTTGCTCGAGCTTCAGGGTCCATTGCCGATGGATTGCCGCGTCGAGCAAGGTCGAGAACCAGAACAATCGCGACAGGTGCGGCTCATGCGCGTGGATATGGCCGATCCGGTCGTGCGACACCTGACCGATGCGAGTCGGACCGAGCGTGACGATGTCGTGATCGAGCCGTTTAAGAGCGTAGGCGTGGAGATCGACGAAATCGCCCGGCACCTGGATGCCGACGACATAGCGACGGTCGTTCTCGGTAATCGTGCGCAGGATGAAACCGTCGATTAGCATCGTCGAGCGATCGGCCGGAGCGCCGCGCGCAAGGATGCAGGTTGGCTGGTCGTAGTCGGTTACCGACTCGATCGCCTGTTCGAGAAGTACCTTCTCGCGTTCGCCCATGGCATGCCGGGACCGGCCCATGAGGAACCGGCCAGTGAGGGGATATTTTGTGACATCATCCACCATGTCACCCCCCTATCGATTGGAGTGTGCATTCGGTTCCGCCACCGCTTGAAAAAAGCGCGCGCAGGGTGAACGTTGCACGACAATGATCGAGCTTGTCGTATTGGCCCTGATTGGGGCCGTTGCCTTCCTCTGGAGGCGCGTCGATGCACTCGAACGCGAACTTGCGGCGCCCCGGCCCGGATTGAGCGACACTGCCGCTGCGCCGATAGCTGCCCAGTCGGCCGGCGCGCCGTCCGTCGGTGTTGCGACTCCGGCGGCGCCCGCCGCCTCGGCCGTTCCTGTGCCAGCGACTCGTAATGCAAGGGATTCAGTCTGGTCCGGTATCAGTCTTCCGCGTTTCGATTTCGAGGACCTGTTCGGCCGGATGTTGCCGATCTGGGCAGGCGGGGTGACCCTCGCCGCGGCGGGATTCTTCCTCGTTCGCTGGTCGATCGATGCGGGATTGCTGACCCCCGCGGTGCGCGTGCTGTTCGCCGGATTGTTCGGAATCGCGCTTGTCGCAGGAGCCGAAGTGGCGTTCCGCTGGCGCGAGCGTGTGGCCGATCCGCGCGTGTCCCAGGCGCTTGCCGGTGCCGGTCTCGCTACGCTCTACGCTGCGTTCTACCTGGCCGGGAGCACTTACGGCCTGATCGGTTCGACGTTTGCTTTCATGGGGTTGGCGGTCGTTACCGCTGCGGCCATCGGTTTGTCGTTCCGGTTCGGGCTGCCGAGCGCGGTGCTTGCTCTGGTCGGTGGGTTCGCCGCGCCGGCACTCGTCGGCGGCGAACAGGCGAACGTGCCGCTGCTCACGCTCTACCTCGCGCTCATTACCGTCGGTCTCGCGTTCACCGGCAGGCGGCAGGACCGCGCCTGGCTAGGGATAGCTGCGCTGGCGGGGGGCCTGGGATGGGGCGCGTTGCTGATCGCGGGCGGGACGAGCGACTTACCCAGTATCGCCATGCTCGGGGCCTATCTCGTGCTTCTCGGCGGTATAGTTCCGGTCGTGGCGGGGGGGACCGGTCGGCCGCACTGGCTGGTCCGCGTCGGCGCAGCGGGCCTGGCCGCCCTGCAACTCGCGGTGCTCGTCCAGCAGGGCGGCTTCGGCGCGCTCGAGTGGGGTCTTTATCTGTTGCTCGGCTCTGCGCTCGCGTGGTTCGGCTGGCGTGAACCCGCGATGCGCGAGGCGAATGCCCTCGCGGCCGCGGTCGGAGTTGCACTAATCGCCTTGTGGCCGGCACCCGATCCGCGCGCGTTCGTCGCGGTCGCCTGCGCGCTCGCGATAGTTTTCGCCGGCGCGCCGCTGGCGCAACTGTGGCGCGGACACGGACGGGCGCTCGACAGCGCGCAGGCGACCGGCGTGGCGCTCGGCCTGGCGGGGACCATGCACATCCATCTGCTCGAAGGGCAGGCCGACGGCTCCACGCCCATCGTCGCGCTGGGGCTGGCGGCGACTGCGACTGTGGCCGCGTTGGCAGCTTGGCTTGCAGCGCGCGCGCGCGAAGCACACCCGCGCTGGGCGTGGGTTGCGCAAGGCGCCGCCGCCCTCCTCGCCTACGATGCGGTCGCGCAAGTCGCTTCCCAACCGGTGTTGGCGTGGGTGGCCGCACTCGCCGTGCTGGCGATCGTCTTACGCGCGCACCATTTGCTTGGAGCCTTGACCATGGCGACGGCGATCGCCTTCGCCTGGGCGATCGAGCCGCTCGCAGCTTGGCTGGACGCGGGGATATTCGGTCTGATCGGCCCGCCGATCCTCAGCGCGGACCTTCCCTCGCTGCGCGCAGTCGCAGAATGGCTGCTGCCTGTCGCGGTGGCATCGGGAGCGTGGCGAATGTTTGGTGCGCCGGAAGGTACGTTGCGCCGGGTGCTCGAGGGCATTGCGCTCATTACGGTCACGGTCGCCGCCCACGTAGTCTATCGAGTTGGCTTCGGCGCAATCGCAGGAGCCGATTTCGTGTCCACCGGGGTCATCGAGCGCACAGCGTGGGAAGCCCTGTTGCTGGGCGTGGCGTGGGTCGCTCATTCGCGCGGGTGGCCGCGTGTCGGCCTCGCGCTCGCGCTCGTCAGCCTCGCGCATTTCGCGTGGTTTTCAGCGATCCTCCACAATCCGCTGTGGAGCGTGCAGGCGGTCGGGCTGCTGCCGCTCGCCAATGCGCTGGTCCCCGCTTACGCAATGGGCCTTGCCGCACTCGCGCTGATTTGCAGATTGTTGCCGCGCGAGCCGTTCTGGCTGCGCTGGGCGGTCGATGCGGCGACCATGGCGGTCCTCGCGCTGTTCGCACTTTCGGAGCTGCGCCAGCTGTTCTCCGGCTCGATCCTCACGACCCCGCCGATAGGCCAGACCGAGGACCTGCTGCGCTCGCTCATGGGCATCGTGCTGGCGATCAGTTTCCTGCTGTGGGGATCGCGCGGCGGCGGGCGGAGCTGGCGGATCGGTTCGCTCGCGGCGATGGTGATCGCCTTGCTCAAGGTGTTCCTGGTCGACGCAGCGGGTCTGGAGGGGCTTGGCCGGGTCGCTTCGTTCATGGCGTTGGGGTTCAGCCTGATTGGCATCGGCTGGTTCTATAACCGTCAATTGCGCGCGCCCGTGCCGAATGGTCGCGAGCAAATCGCGGCGCCGCAATAGTAGTCACGCGGGCGTCACATGATGCGGCCATCCCAGCCCGGTAGTCCCGGGGGGCGCGGATGGACGTGGTCAATATATTCCTCACCGATCGAACTGCCGAGACGATGGACGATTTCGTCCACGCGGGCCGTCGGTACAAATTTGCGCATATCGGCCGCGAAGGCCCCCAGCGGCTGGTCGAAGGGCCGGTGTGGGCTTTCGTCGACTGGGTCCTCGACGATCTCGCCGGGTTGGAGATGTGCCGACGATTGCGTTCCGACCCGCGCACCAGTGAAGCGCATATCACGATGGTGCTCGAGGAAGACGATCCCGACGATCGCCGCCGCGCACTCAAGGCGGGGGCCGACGACTACATGCTCGGGCCGGTTGAGCGCACTGCGGTGCTCGACCGGGTCATGGCGGTGGACCCGCACCAGCAGCAGCGCTCGATCGGCCAGCGGTTCGAAGCCGGCGACCTGACGATCGACATGGCCGCGCTCCAGGCGCGCTGGGCGGGAACCGCGATGGTGCTGCCGCCCAACGAGTTTCGCCTGCTGCTCTTCTTCGCCGAGAATCCGAATCGGGTCCTCACGCGCGAACAGCTCATCGCCGGGCTTGGCAAGCAGGAACCCGCAATCGATGAGCGCACGGTCGATGTGTGGATCGGCCGCTTGCGCCGCGCGCTGAAAGCTGCGGGAGCGGGTAACTCGCTGCGCACTGTGCGCTCGCTCGGCTACGTGCTCGACCTCCCCTGACATAAAGAACCCTGACGCCAGGAAGAAGGCGGGTTGCTCCAGGTAGGAACGGCCCGCCTCTCGCGCAGCCCTTTCTCGACACCTGCTAGATTTTCACCGCGAGCGAAAACGCCAGTGTCGTGCCGACTTTATAGGTGTTGATGTCGATCCGGTTGGTGTCGAATTGCTGGAACTCCTCGTGACCGCGGCCAAGGATGTTGCGCGCCTCGAACTTGGCCTCGACCTCGGTCCCCATCAGGTCGAACCCCTCACGCCAGACGAAATCGAGCAGGAAACCCGGTCTCTCGATCACGTCGGGCTGCGGCGGATTGCCGTTGAGCCCGCGGCTGATCACGCGCTCGCTGGCGTATGTCAGCAGCACGGTCTGTTGGGACAGTCGGTCGGTGTCCTCGAGCCCGAGCTGCAGGTTGACGATATGATCCGATTGCCCGGTCAGCGGCGCGCCGTCGCGGAAATAGCTGTCGGCGTTGGTCGCCGCCGAACCATACACCGCCACCGTGTCGCTCGGGCCGACCTTCAGCTTCGACCTGGTGAAGGTGTAGTTCGCGATCGTTACCAGCCGGCGCGGCGCGAAGAAGGATCCGCCCAAACCGTCCAGCGGCCAGTATTTCACGGCTTCGAATTCCGCACCGTACAGGCTCGCCTCGGGCGCGTTCGCGTACGAGGTCGTGAAATCGCCGCTGAGATTGACGACATAGGCCTCGATCGGATGATCGATTTTCTTGTAGAACCCGGCCAGCGACACCCGCTGCTCGGGCGCAAGATACCACTCGAAGCGCGCTTCGGCGTTGGTGAGCTGGCTGTCGGACAGCAGCGGGTTGCCGCGGTACGAGCGGTTGTCATCGGGATCGTAGTAGGGCTGCGCGATCAGCTCGCGGAACTGCGGGCGCGCGATGGTCTTCGACGCGTTGACGCGCACCTGCATGCCCTCCTGCAGATCGTAGGTGATCGTCGCCGCCGGTAGCCAATAGGCGTTGTGCAGCGCTGTTCCGGCGACCGACGGTGGGACCGAGGCGAAGACCGCGAGCGGCGCGGTCACTTGCGACGCGTCCTCGTAGCGGACGCCCGCGTCGAGCGAGAGGCTGCCGAGCAGCAGATTGCCCTTGAGGTAACCCGCCTTGATCTCGAGCCCGGCATCGAACGCCGGGGTCCCGGGATCGGTCTCGATCAGCGTCAACCCGCCCGCGCCGGGCGTATTGGCGGCCACGAACGCCGGATCGGTGAGTGTTGCGACGAGGTCGTCGATCCGTTGCAGGCCCAGACCGCTGATCACGTTGCTGTCGCCGCGAAAGTTGTTGGGTGCCAGGAACAGGAAACTGCGCCGCGTACTCGCGCGGCGCGTGTCGCTATAGGCGCCGCCTCCGGTAAACCAGAGTGTCGGCAGCGCCCGCCACGACAGGTCGAGACCCGCCGAATAGAGGTTCTCGTCGAGGTACGAGTAAGTGACCTCGCCGTCGCCGCCGTTGCCGTTGTTGAGGCGATTGACGAAGTAATCCCCGAACGGATTGCCGGGAGCGGGCGAGCGGACGTATTCGAAATATAGGTCGGAGGGCGCATCGCGCCGGGTATTGGCATAGGCCAAGCGCGCTTCGAGCGAGACGCTATCGGCGAGCTTCATTTCGCCGACGAGCTGGCTGTCGAACAGTTGGCGCTCGAACCAGGCGGTCCGTTGGCGCATGAAGTCGGTCCCGGCACCGCTCTGCGCAGGCTTCTGGCCGAGGCCGAGTTGGGCCTTCTTGACGGTGTCGTGGATGTACACGTTGGTCCACCGGAGCTTGCTGTCGCCCGCCTCGAGCCCGAAGCCGAGCAAGCCGTTCACGAGGATCCGCTGGTCGGTGTTGACCGTGCGGAAATCGCGCTCGAGCGAGGTGAGATCGAAACTCGAGGAATTCTGCTGGACGATGTCCTTGGTCAGCCACTTGTTGCTGTATCCCGCCGCCGCAATGACCCCCAGATCGGCGTCGCCCACCGCAAAGGTCTTACCCGCCGACAGCGAGGCCGACAGGTTCGGTTGAACCTTGCGGTCGCGCTGGACGACGGCGTTGCGGAAAGTGACCAACTGGCGCGCGATCGCGGTCGAATCGACCGGGTCGGTACCGATCAGCCTGCCGCTGTCGAAATAGTCCTGGAGGAGCGGGGGCAGGTCGCGGTTGCCGTTGTCGTAGCCGGTCCAGTCGGTCCGGCTGCCGTAGTAAGTGTAGCCGAGATTGAAAGTCGTCTCGGTGTCGCCCGAAACCCCGAACCCGATCGACAGAAACGGCTCGTTCGGCGTGGCCTTGGTCGTAAGGTTGATTACGCCGCCGCCGAATTCGCCGGGATAGTTGGCCGAATAGCTCTTTTGGACAAGCGAGGACGCCACGACACCGGTCGGAAACAAGTCCAGCGGGACGATCCGCTTCAGGGGTTCAGGGCTGGGCAGCGGCGAACCGTTGAGCAGCGCCAGGCTGTATCGATCGCCCAGACCTCGCACATAGACGAAGCCGTTGCCGACCACGCTGAGCCCGGTGACCCGCGCCAGCGCGCCGGCAATGTTGCCTTCACCGGTGCGGGCGATCTCGGCGGTGCTGAGCACCGAGACGACCTGTGCCGAACTGCGTTCGAGGTTGCGTTCGCGCCGACCGGTGACGATGATTTCCCCTGCACCGCCCGGCACGGAAATTTCGACTTCGTCAGCGGAAGGCTGATCCGCCACGTCCTCACCCGCAGGCGGGGTGGCCGCCGGAGCCGTCTCGGTGGTGGACTGTGCGCGGGCGAGGCCGGGTGCGGTGAGAGCGCTCGTGATCAGCAGCGCGCTGGCAAGCCGCAGTTTGGTGGACATCTCGGTTCCCCCTAGAAATTCGATAAAAAGAGGGGGCAGCGCCAGTATCGGCGGCTGCCCCCTCGCACTGGGTTGGCGCCGCTCAGGTGATCGGCAGCGAGGTGCAATTGCTTGCGCCGCCGAGCGGGGCGTAACCGCTGTTGCAGGTCCAGCCAGTGTACCAGGCGGTGTTGTTGGCGTAGGCCGCGCCAATCTTGTATGGCGCCGGCGCAGCGGCGAAGAACCCGGCCGCGATCACTGATCCGGTGGACAGGCCGGCCGGGTCGGTGGCGACCACCGCGTTTTCGTTGGCCCCGTTGACAAATGTCATCGTCAAGGTGCTGGTGAACGCGTCGTTGTTCGAAGCGTCGGCGGCCACGAAACCGTGCACCTGCGCTGCGCTGAACGGTGCGGAACCCGAACCGTCGCCGATGTACTTGGCATCGCCGGTCCCCGAGCAGGACAGGGCGACCGATTTGAGGGTCAAGGTCGCCCGGTTCGCCGAGTCGGTGTTCGAGGTCATGCGGATGCACTCGTTGTTCGGGGTGACGATCAGCCCGTTGTAGAGCGTCGTGTCCGAGTTGCCGCGGAACAGCGTCGAAGCCTTGTCGCCCGTGGCGTTGTTCTGATTGCTCACCTGCGGCTGAACCGCGGTGAAGTTCACCACCTTGAGGTTGGTGCGCGGGGTGTCGGTCTCATTGCCATTCGAATCGATTTCGAACAGCGCATCGCCTTCGCCGGGGCGCTGGAGCAGCAGCGCATACTGCACGCTCATGCGCGCGCCGGTATCGACGTCCATGCTGTCGTCGTCGGCGCCGGTGGCGACGTAGTGAGTCATCTTGACGACGCCGCCGAAGAACTCCGCACCGTCGTCCGAACTGTTGTGCGACTGAATGTGATCGAGCTGCGTGCCCGATCCGATCGCCTCGGTGGTCAGCGCCTGCAGCTCCTTGTCCGCGCTCAGGACGAAGCCGGAATAGCGGATCTGGACATAGCTCATCCTGCCGGCGTTGTAGGTGTCGTCGCTGCCCCCGAAGCGTGCCAGGTTGACCGCGCCTTCGGTGTCGCGCTCGCAATTGCCGGCAGCGGTGGAGCCGCCGTTGGTGCAATCGCTGACCCGGCCGCGACCGAGCAGTACGACGCCGCCCCACTGGCCGATCGAGCTGTCGGTGTTGAGTCCGGCGACGTTGTCCTGGCTGGTGAACACGATCGGAGCGCTGGCGGTGCCGACGGCGTTGATCTTGTTGCCGCGATTGACGGCGAGCCACGACTGGCCAGTGCGAGCATAGAGAATGACGCCCGGGTCGATGCTCAGCGTCACGTTGGTGTCGGCGGTCAGGTTTCCGCAGCCGACGGTGGTCGATGCATAGCCGGCCGCGGTCGGGGCGCTGAAGCCGCCGTCGCAGCCGACGTCGACCCGGCCGTTCATCGCATAAAGCAGGCCGGCGATCTTCGGCAGCGTTACGCTCTTTGACACCAGGCCCGGCAGTTCGCAGATCCGATAGCTGCCGGTCGGTCCACTGATCGTTCCACGATCGGTCAGGACGACGGTGGCGTCGTTGGTCAGTGTCGGACAGGCACCTGCGGCGACGACGGTGCCGCTCGTCGGCGGAGGCGGCGGGGGTGGGGCGGGGGTCGTGATATCGATATTCACCCCGCCGGTGGTGCCGGGCGAGGCGACGTCGTCGGCTCCGCAGCCGGTCAGGATCGCCAGGCCGCAGCCGAGCACGATGGTACGCTGGATAGTCTTCACGGAAACGGTCCCCTCATGGTCCGATTGAGTCGGAAAGCGTGCGAACGCTTGTCGCGACTCGCCGAGTAGGACCGCTGCGTGACAGTTTCTTGGCAAGATTGCGGCTTTGCGAAAGCGACTAAACTATGACGACAAAAAGACTTTATCGTCACACAGTGGCTGGTCGATGATCGCTTGTCCGGCCAGTGGGCCCAACCCAATGTTACGCAAAAATGACGCTGTTACGGATTTGTTGCAGATGACCGGGTGATGCGTGATCTTGCTCCCGACAACAAAGATCATTCGGGAGAGCCGGGCCATGACTATCGCCGTTTTCGCCGCCGTACTGCTGGCCCAGGGAGCGGCCGCCGCGCCGGTCGACGTCGCCTACGAGGCGCTTGCCGTGGGCGACGACCGCGCCGCAGTCATGCAACTCGAAGCCAGCGCTCCCGCGGGCGATCCGGCGGTCCTGATCAACCTTGGCGTCGCCTATGCCCGACAGGGCGATCGCAGCCGCGCCCGCGACCTGTTCGAGCGCGCCATCGCGGCGAGCGAGCGCTACGACCTCGAAACCGCCAGCGGTGCCTGGGTCGATAGTCGCGCACTGGCATTCAAGGCGCTTGCCGCGCTCGAGCGCGGAGCCTTCGACGAGGCGAGCGCTACACGCACCGCGCTGCGCTGAATCCTTTCGAATACTGGACTTGCAGTCCGCCGGTTAGCTTCGGCGGGCTGATTTTTGTCTGATGCTTTGCCGATCCCGGTTCAGGAATCTGTCACCCACGTGTCATTTAGTGTAGGCACGGGATCCTGAATGGAGGGTTGTGCGATGATTCTTGCGCGGAAGGGCGGTTTTGCTGCGTTTGCGCTGGTTTGCGCCGCGGCTCCCGCACATGCCGACGTGATGGAAATCGGTCCGGACGGGCCGCGCTGGATAGCCGGTGCGCTCGCGGTGCCCGTCGCTGAACCGGCCGAGGGCATTGCGGACGTGGTCGAATTGTCGGCCGATTTCAGCGTTCCGCCCCAGTCGGTCGCGAATGCCGCCGCGCAGGCCGGCATCGTGCCCGCGCTCTATGCCGCCAAGGTCGCCGAACTGGCCCGCCGGTTCGACCTGTCGCCCACGCTGATCGAGGCGGTCGTCTGGCAGGAAAGCCGCTGGAACGCCGGCGCCCGCTCGCCGGTCGGCGCACGCGGGCTTGCGCAGCTTATGCCGGGCACCGCCAGTTATCTCGGGGTCAACCCCGATGATCCGTTCGCCAATCTCGAAGGCGGGGCGCGTTATCTGCGGGAACAGATGGACCGGTTCGACGGAAATATCGAAAAGGCGCTCGCGGCCTACAACGCGGGACCGGGCCGGGTAATCGCCGCTGGAGGAATTCCGCGCATCCGGGAGACCCAAACTTACGTATCATCCATAATGGGCCGCTTGGCCGACCATTCGAGGGACAAGAACTAGTCAATGAAGCGCTTCATTCGCCTTGGAACACTGGCCGCACTGTTCGGTTCGTCCAGCGCCGCTTTCGCGCAGGACCCGCAAGGGTCGGGCCCGATCGTCGCCGCGCTGTCGTGGCTGCAGGGCACGCTGCTTGGCAACGTCGCCACCGCGGTCGCGGTGATGGCGGTCGCCGCGGTCGGGTTCATGATGCTCACCGGCCGGCTCAACTGGCGCTTCGGGGCGACCGTGATCATCGGCGTGTTCATCCTGTTCGGTGCGGGCACGATCGTTGCCGGCATCCAGGGCGCGGCGGGCTGATCCGTGGAGCTGGTGCGCCATCCGGTCCATCGCGCGCTGACCCGCCCGCAGATGTTCGCGGGCGTGACGCTCAACTATTTCATCATCGTGTGGCTGTTCGTGTCGTCGGAGCTGTTCCTGATCACGAAAAGCTTCTGGATCATCCCGGTCCCGATCGTGCTGCACGCGATCGGTTATTTTGCCTGCCTGCGCGAGCCGCGGGTGTTCGACCTCTGGCTGACGAAGGTCAGCAAATGCCCGCGCGTCCGCAACTGGAAGCGCTGGGGCTGCAACAGCTACGCCGCATGACCGGAAAGACCGCATCATGAGCAAGTGGATCGGAGCCGCCGCCTGGAGCGCCAAGGAAGCCCGCGCGGGCGACCGGCTGCCCTATGCGCACCTGATCGACGGCAATACCGTGCTGCTGCGCGACGGCAGCGTGATGACCGCGCTGCAGGTCCCTGGCCTGCTGTTCGAGACCGAGGATTCGGACGCGCTCAACCATCACGCGGCGACTCGCGAGGTCATGCTGCGCTCGACGCTCGACGCGCGCTTCGTGCTCTACCACCACGTCATCCGCCGCCGGGTCGAGATCGAGCTGGAGGCCGAGTTCCCCGATGCGCTGTCCGCGCACATCGACACGCGCTGGAAGGAACGGCTCGCGGGCGGATCGCTGTTCGTCAACGACCAGTTCGTCACCCTCATCCGCCGGCCCGCACGCGGCAAGGCCGGGCTGGCCGAAAAGGCGAGCAAGATGTGGTCGCGCAAGGGCAAGCGCGAGATCGAGGCCGACCCCAAGGACATCCGCGCGCTGAAAGCCGCCGCGACCGGGCTGGTTGCCTCGCTGCAGGCCTATGGCGCCGCGCTGCTGGGCGATTACCAGGGGCCGAGCGGGGCGACCAACAACGAGATCCTGGAACTGCTGAGCGCGCTCTACAACGGCGAGATGCGCCCCGTTCGCCGCCCGGCGGACGAAACCGACATCGGCCAGATGCTGCCCTATCGCCGGGCGAGCTTCGGGCTCGACGCGATGGAGCTGCGCGGTTCGGGCGAGGCCGACTTTGCCGCCATCCTGTCGCTCAAGGATTATCCCGAGGCGACCAGCCCCGGCCTGCTCGACGCGCTGCTGCGCCAGCCGTTCGAGATGATCGTGTCGGAAAGCTACGCGCCGTCCGAACGCACCACCGCGCGCGAGCGGATGGATCTGGCGATCCGCCGCCTCAAGAGCGCCGATGAAGAAGCGATGGCCGAGCGGGCCGACATGCTCTCCGCGCGCGATGCGCTGGGCAACGGCGCGGTCGGCTTCGGCGACCATCACCTGACCGTGCTGGTGCGCGACCGGAGCCTGGCCGACCTCGACGAGGCGACCGCCGCCTGCGCCGCCGCGCTCGCCGACACCGGGGCCATCGTCGTCCGCGAGGATACCAACCTCGAACCCGCGTTCTGGGGCCAATTCCCGGGCAACGAGGCCTATATCGCCCGCCGCGCGATGATCTCGAGCGCCAACATGGCGAGCTTCGGATCGCTGCACGGCATGGCGCTGGGCCAGGCCGACGGCAATCACTGGGGCGAGGCGGTCACGCTGCTGCAGACCACCAGCCGCACGCCGTTCTTCTTCAATTTCCACTCCGGCGACCTCGGCAACTTCACCGTCATCGGCCCGTCGGGATCGGGCAAGACGGTGGTGATGAACTTCCTCGCCGCGCAGGCGCAGAAGTTTTCCCCCCGCACGATCCTGTTCGACAAGGACCGCGGCGCCGAGCTGTTCATTCGCGGCATCGGCGGACGCTACGACCGAATCGCGAGCGGCGAGCCCACCGGGTTCAATCCGCTCGCGCTGCCCGATAGCCCGGGCAACCGCGGCTTCCTGCGCGACTGGCTCGCCGTGCTGCTCAAGGCCGATGGGCCGGAGGAACTGGCGACGATCGCGGGTGCGGTCGACGCGGCCTATGCCAACGACGCGCGCTTGCGCCGCCTGCGCCATTTCCGCGAGCTGCTGTCGGGCACCCGGCGGCCGCAGCCGGGCGACCTGGCCGATCGGCTGTCGGCGTGGATTTCCGGCGGCGAGAACAGCTGGCTGTTCGACAACGAGCGCGACGAGCTCGACCTGGGCGCGCGGGTGCTCGGTTTCGACATGACCGCGCTGCTCGAAAATCCGCGGCTGCGCACGCCGACGATGATGTACCTGTTCCACCGGATCGAGGAACGGCTCGACGGCAAGCCGACGATGATCCTGATCGACGAGGGATGGAAGGCGCTCGACGACGAGGTGTTCGCCGCGCGCATCCGCGACTGGCTCAAGACGCTGCGCAAACGCAACGCGCTGGTCGGTTTTGCCACGCAATCCGCGCGCGACGCGCTGGAAAGCCGCATCGCCACCGCGCTGGTCGAACAGACCGCGACGATGATCTTCATGCCCAACGCGCGTGCCCGCAGCGAAGACTATTGCGACGGATTCGGCCTGACGAGCCACGAGCTGGCCCTGATCCGCTCGCTTCCGGCGCACAGCCGCGCGTTCCTGATCCGCCAGCCCGATGCCAGCGTCGTCGTGCGCCTCGACCTGTCGGGCGCGCCCGAAGTGCTCGCCGTCCTGTCGGGCCGCGAAAGCACGGTGCGCCGTCTCGACCTGCTGCGCGAGGCGGTGGGCGATAATCCCGCCGACTGGTTCCCCGCGCTCACCGGCCATGCCTGGCCCGGCGGCAGCGGGGTGGATGAGGCTGAATCGGGCATCGATCCCGCCATGCGCCTGGCCGCCGAATGAGCGTCGCCTGCGACCAGGCGGCCCAAGGGGTCGGCAACGGGGTAGCCGCCGCGCTGCAGGCGGTCGATTGCGTTGCTGGCGAGACCACTGCGGCGGCCTTCGGGCGACTGTTCGCGCCGGGCGGCGCGCTGGTCACCACGCTGACCATCATGTTGACGCTGTTCGTCGCATGGTTCGGGATCAACCTGGTTCTGGGCCGGGCGAATCTGAGCGTCCGGTCGCTGACCCCGCGAATGATGACGATCGGCCTCGTCCTGACGCTCGTCACCAGCTGGGTCGCCTACAGCACCCTGGTATGGAACCTTGCGGTCGGCGGACCCGACTGGATCGCGGGCGTCATCACCGGCAGCGGCGAGAGCGCGACGCAGGTCTTCGCGCAGAAGATCGACGTGGTCTTCCAGGCGCTTCAGCAGGCAAGCCCACAGACGGGCGCCGGTGCCGAGGGTGGCAAGGACATCGGCGCGTTCTCGCCCGAAGGCATGATGTGGCTGGGCGCGATGCTGTTCCTGCTCGGCACCGTCGGCGTGCTGGTCACCGCGCGGATCGCGCTCGCCGTGCTCGTCGCGGTCGGTCCGATCTTCGTCGTACTGGCGCTGTTCAACGGCACCCGCGGCCTGTTCACCGGTTGGCTCAAGGGCCTTGTGATGCTCGCTCTCGTGCCGCTGTTCGCGGTGCTCGGGGGTTCGGTCATGCTCGAACTCGCGGTACCGATCCTGGCGGTTCTGGTGCAGACCCCCGGCCAGATCGATCCGCAGGCGGCGATGGCGTTCTTCCTCGTCGGCGCGGTGCACACCGCGCTGATGATCATGGTCCTCAAGGTCGCCGGAACGATGGTTTCGGGCTGGCGCGTGTTCGGGCTGGTGTCCGAGCGCGGCGAGCGCGGGGATGTCTCCTCGCAGGCATCCGCTTCGACCGTCGTGCCCGCCACCGCATCTGTCGCCGCGGCAACGAGCGCGCAATCGTCCGCCGCGAGCGAGCGCCGCATCCCGGTGGCCGCTTTCGCCACCGCGCCCGCCGCGAACGATGCCGGCGGCGGCGCGATCGGCGGTGGCCGCGACACCCGCATTGTCACCAATACCGTCGCTTCAGCCCCTGGTCAGGCGGTATCGCCGACCGGTGGCGGAACGACGCGCGCACGGGGGATCGGCAGTCGCTTCCGCTCCCCGCCGCCGCGCCTTTCGGAGAAAGTGAAATGATCCGCGCTGCTGCCGCGCTCGCCCTGCTGACCATTCCCGCCGTCGCGCTCGCCGACGACGCGCGGATCGTGGAAAGGTTCTACGATTCGGGCAAGGTCGTCCGCATCGACGGCAAGACCAAAGTGCAGGCAACGATCCAGTTCGCCGAGGACGAGCACATCGAGAACGTCGCCGTCGGCGATAGCGAAGCCTGGCAGGTCACGCCCAACAAGCGGGCCAACCTGCTGTTCGTGAAACCGCTCAGCACCACCGCCTCGACCAACATGACGGTGGTGACCGACCGGCGCACGTACCTGTTCGATCTCGTCGCCTCGGCGCGGGCGAATCCGCTCTACGTGCTGCGGTTCACGTATCCCGACGAGCCCAAGCCCGCCGCGCAGATGGCGGGAAGCGATGCGCCGACCGCCGAGGAATTCGCCGCGATCAGCGAGCCGCAGGCGGTGACCGACCCGGCCGAGCTCAACTTCGCATGGGAAGCCAAGGGCGACCGCAAGCTGCTGCCCGCGCGCACCTACGACGACGGGGCCGCGACCTTCCTCTCCTGGCCCGCAGGCAGCCCGGTTCCGGCGATCCTGATCAAGGATGCCACCGGCATGGAAGGCCCGGTCAACTTCACCGTGCGCGGCGACGTGATCGTGGTCGACGGCGTCCCGCGCGAGATCGTCCTGCGATCGGGCAAGCAAGCCGCGTCGCTGATCAACGGCGGGCCGGTACGGCCTGTGCCGACCGCTGCTCCAGCGAGCCCGCAGGCCGCGCTCGCCCGCTCCGACATGCCCAAGACCGAAGGGAACCGCTGATGCGTCTCGCCATGCGCCTGCCCGCCAAGAAAACGGGCGACCCCGCCGCCACCGACCTTGACCCGCGCGACGGCGAAAGCGCCGAGATCATCGATTTCGCCAGCCGCAACGCGTTTCCCGCGGTCACGCAGCGCAAGGGCAAGTCCGACGGGCTCGGGCTGGCTGCGGGCGTGGCCGTTGTCGGACTGATCGGCGCGGTCACGCTATGGAGCATGAACGCCGCGCGGACCGACAAGACCGAAGGCGTCGGCAACCCGCAGGCGGTGCAGCAGGCCCCCGCGGTTCCTCCGCAGGCGGTCACCAACGTGGCACCGCCGCCTCCGCAGACGGCGGCGGTCCCGCGCGTCGATCCGGCACCGCAGGCGGTCTATGCGCAGCCGATCCAGCCGGTCCAGGGCGTGCGCGCCAATCCCTATTCCAATCCCACCGTCGTGTTCGACGCGAGCAACCTGCCCGGCGGCGGCCTGGGCGAGGCGGCTCCCGGTCCGGCGGGCGACGCGGTGACCGGCAGCGGCAACGCGAGCGATTTCGCCAGCAAGATCGGCGGCGTTGGCGGGGCGCCCGCGCAGGCGCGCGCGATGGTCAATCCGCAGACCACCGTCACGCAGGGGACGCTGATCCCGGCGGTGCTCGAGACCGCGATCAACACCGACGTGCCCGGCTTCGTGCGCGCGGTGGTCAGCCAGGACGTGCGCAGCTTCGACGGCACCCGTGTGCTGGTCCCCCGCTCCAGCCGGCTGATCGGCCAGTACCAGTCGGGCCTGCAGGGCGGCCAGAAGCGCGCTTACGTCATCTGGACCCGGCTGATCCGGCCCGACGGCGCTTCGGTGAACCTCGGTTCGCCGGCGATCGGGTTCGACGGGACGACCGGGCTGGAAGGCAAGGTCAACAGCCACTTCTTCAAACGCTTCGGATCGTCGATGCTGCTTTCGGTCATCGGCGGCCTCGCGACCGGCGGCGCCTCGGTGGTGCTCGGCGGCGGGGCCAACGCCGCCTCGACCGCGCTCCAGCAGGACGGCCAGATCGCGCCGACCGTGCGGGTGCGCGCGGGCGAGCCGATCCGCGTGTTCACCGCGCGCGACCTCGATTTCACCGCGGTTAAATAGGGGGGAGCCGGTGGCGGCGGACGTTCATCCCCTGCCGACCGGCGGCGGCAGCGCGGCCGAGCGCAGCGTCTATCTCGACGCCTACCTCGCCCCGTTCCAGCGCTGGCTCGACGTCGACACGATCACCGAAATACTCGTCAACCGGCCCGGCGAGGTATGGATCGAGGACGCCGCACAAGGCGGGATGCGCAAGGTCGACGCGCCGGAGATCGACGACCGGCTGATCCAGCGGCTGGCCGAACAAGTGGCGCGGGTCAGCCACCAGGGCATCAATCGCGAACACCCGCTGCTCGGCGCGACCTTACCCGACGGTGCGCGTGTGCAGTTCTGCGGGCCACCCGCAGCGCGCCGGCACTGGACGATGGCGATCCGCCGCCACCGCCGGCTCGACCTGCCGCTCGATGCTTATGATGCCGGACCGCTCGGCACCGCCAAGGCGCCGCCGATGCCCGATCCCCAGGCGGAGCCGATCGCGTATCTTCGCGAGGCGATCCGGCAGCGCCGCACCATCCTGATTTCGGGCGGCACGAGCACCGGCAAGACGACCTTCCTCAACGCCATGCTCGGCGAGATTCCCCGCGGCGAACGGGTGATCCTGGTCGAGGATACCCCCGAACTGCGCCTGCCGGGCGAAAACGGCGTCGGCCTCGTCGCGGTCAAGGGTGAGCTGGGCGAGGCCAAGGTCACCGCGAACGAGCTGCTCCAGGCCGCGCTCCGCCTGCGGCCCGACCGCATCGTGCTCGGCGAGCTGCGCGGGGCCGAAAGCGTCAGCTTCCTGCGCGCGATCAACACCGGGCATCCGGGCAGCTTCTCGACGATCCACGCCAACTCGCTGCGCGGCGCGCTCGAGCAGCTGGCGCTGATGGTCATGCAGACCGGCATCGGCCTGACCCGCACCGACACCATCGCCTATGCCGCGTCCGTGATCGACGTGATCGTCCAGCTGGGCCGCGATGGCGAGGGCAAGCGCGGGATCACCGCGATCACAGAAAGCGCCGCGATCGTCTGAAAATGCGTCGGTTCAGTCCGACCTGCCGAACGGCGAGAAGTCGGTGTCGCGGTCGAACACCTCGACCCCCTCGCGCCGTTTGAGGAACCCGACCACGGCATAGGTCACCGGGGTCAGCAGCGCTTCCCACCCGGTCTTGATCGCCCACTGCGAGATCACCACCATCGCCAGCTGCTCGACCGGCCAGCCGGCGAGTCCGTAAAAGGCGAGCGGGTAGAAGATCAGGCTGTCGAGCCCCTGGCCGACGAAGGTCGAACCGATCGTGCGCATCCACAGATGCTTCCCCTCGGTCAGCAGCTTCATCTTGGCGAGAACGAAGCTGTTGGCGAATTCGCCGACCCAGAACGCGGTCATCGAGGCGAGCACGATGCGCCACGAATTGCCGAAGACGAACTCGTAGGCCTCCTGCCCCGGCCAACCGGCGGCGGGTGGCAGCGCGACGACGACCCACGCCATGAACGCCATGAACACGAGCGCGGCGAACCCCGCCCAGATCACCCGCCGCGCACGGGCGTAGCCGTACACCTCGGTCAGCACGTCGCCGATCACGTAGCTCAACGGGAAGAACAGCACACCCGCGCCGAACGCCCACTCGGTGCCGCCCGGCAGGACCACGTAGCTTGGCTTTGACGCCCCGATGATGTTCGACAAAAGCAGGATGGCGACGAAGGCCGCCATGATGAGGTCGTAATAGCGGAAGTGCCGCGGCGCGGCGGCGTCTCCCTCGATCTGTGCCACCGGTTCGCTCATCGCGTCGGGTTATCGCGATTTGTGCCCCGCGAAAAGCGCGCTATGCGCATCGGGAGCGCGCGCCCGTAGTTCAACTGGATAGAGCACGAGCCTTCTAAGCTTGGAGTTGCAGGTTCGAGTCCTGCCGGGCGCGCCAGATTTATCCGCGGGCGACGCTGGTGAGCGGTTCGCCCGATACGGGATAGCCGGCATCGTCGGGAATCAGCAGCCAGGGCGTTCCGTCGCGCTCTTCGGTCCACGGGGTGATCGTCTTGACGGGAATCGCTTCGGCCTGTGCGCGTGCGTCCGCGAACGAATGCGAACTGTGCCAGCCGCTCGAGATTGCGGCGGGTGGGAAAGATCACCGACAGCTCGCCGCGCTCCGCCATGTCCAGCGCGCCCGCGGCGCTGGTCCAGAACAGGTGGGTGTTCTCGCTCCCGTCGATCTCCAGCTCGACCGCACCGGTGCCAAGGTCGGCAAGGTAGAAGCGGGTGTCGAAGATGCGCGGCAGTCGCTCGTTCCGGGGATTCCAGCGCGCGAACGGCACCACGTCATCGAGGTCGAGCGTCCAGCCCATCCGTTCCAGCACCGGGCCTAGCGCCCCCTCGGCTTCCAGCAGGGCGCGGGCCTCGCGCGCCGCCTTGCCGGTCACCGGCTGCGTCATGCCGATGGCGAGTCCGGTCTCTTCCAGCGTTTCGCGCACGGCGGCGATGCGGTGCGCAGCTTCGTCGGGGTCGAGGCTGTGGTCGATGGCCGCCGCCAGGTCGTGATCCTCCCGGTCGACGCGGCCGCCCGGAAACACCGCCATGCCGCCCGCAAAGCGCATCGCGTTGTGGCGGGTGACCATCAGGATATGGGGCGGCCCGCCTGCCGGATCGTTGCGGAAGACGATGACCGTCGCGGCGGGGATCGGCGGGCGGGGTGCATCGTCTGGCATCGAAGCGACTGTGGCGCGCCATTGGTGGCATGCCAATACCGATCTTTCCCCCCGAACCTGTCGGGATTCCTTACATCGGGGCGCTGGGGTTAAATCGATTAACCATCGTAAACCGCATGATTACGGGCTTTGCGCCAGTTGGCACGATGCGTGCAAAGTAACCGATACCCAACAGTCTTCCCATGAGGCGGGACCACTGGTCTCCCGGTCCTGCCTCCCCGATCGAAGAACCCATACGAAAAACCCGTCCGGCCTACCCAGCCGGACGGGTTTTTCATATGCACCGTCCGAAGACGCGCGGATCAGTCGGCGGTAACGACGCCCTTTTCGCTTAGCATCGTCTGCAGTTCACCGGCCTCGAACATCTCCATCATGATGTCGCTGCCGCCGACGAATTCGCCCTTCACGTAAAGCTGGGGGATCGTCGGCCATTCGCTGAACGCCTTGATCGACTGGCGGATCTCCATGTCCTGCAGCACGTCGACGCTCTCGTAGGAAACGCCGCAGTGATCGAGGATCGAAACCGCGCGGTTGGAAAAACCGCATTGGGGGAAGAGCGGGGTGCCCTTCATGAACAGCACGACATCGTTGGCTTCCACGATATCGGCGATGCGCTGGTTGACGTCGGACATGGCCGGACCTTGTCTTTAAATGGGATTGGGTTGGTTACGCTAAATCAGTTGGGGACGGCGGTGGTCAGTTGCAAGGCGTGCAGCTCTCCACCCATGCGGCCTCCCAGCGCCTCGTAGACCAGCTTGTGCTGGCGGACGCGCGGAAGCCCGGCGAAGGCGGCGCTGACGACGTGTGCCGCATAATGGTCGCCGTCTCCCGCCAGATCGCGGATTTCGATTTCGGCATCAGGGATCGCGGCGCGGATCAGCGCCTCGATATCGGCCGCTGCCATCGGCATCGGCTCAGCTCTCGCTCATCAGTTGGCGGCGCGCTTCGACTTCCTTGGCTTCGAGCGCGGTGCGGACTTCGCTCTCCTCGACGTCGCAGCCTGCCTGGGTGAGGTCGCCGAACACCTTGCGGATGACGTCCTCGTCGCCGGCTTCCTCGAAATCGGCCTGGACGACCGCCTTGGCATAGGCATCGGTCTCTTCCGGGGTCAGGCCCATCTTTTCCGCGGCCCAATGTCCGAGCAACCGGTTGCGCCGCGCAGCGACGCGGAATGCGGCATCCTCGTCCATCACGAACTTGCGTTCCTCGCCGCGCTCGCGATCTTTGAAATCGGTCATTGAATGTCTGCCTGTCTACTTGGCCTGGTAGGTGTCGTGGCACGCTTTGCACGCGGCCTTCGTGCTGGCAAGCGCGGCTTCGGTCGCGGCCGCGTCGTCTGCCGAGACCGCGGCGGAAAGCGCGGCGGTCGCCTCGCGGTATTGCGCGACCCGGGCGGCGAAGCCGGCGGCATCGTTCCAGATCGCCGGAGACGCGTTCGTCTTCTCGATGCCCGCGGTGCGCGGATCGAACAGAACCGGCAGCGAGCGCGCGAAATCCGCAAGTCCATTGGCCGCGAGGCGATACGATCGCGCCGGGGCCTTGGCCGCGAGGCCGCTGGATACCGCGCCGAGCGCGCTTACCGACATCGCCATCCCTCCCTGCCGCGCATCGACCAGACCCTGCGCATCGAGGGTTGGCGGCGGCGGAGCGGCATTCTCGGCGTTCACCGCGCAGGCGGCGAGCGCCGCGCTGGCCGCTACGAGCAGAACGAGCGATTTCCTGTGCATTGCCGTTACTCCATCGTCACGACGAGCTTGCCGACCGCCTCGCGGGCCTCGAGCCGGGCGATGGCCTCGCCGCCGCGTTCGAGCGGGAAGGTCTCGGAGATCAGCGGGTCGATCTTGCCCGATTTCATCAGCGCGAACAACTCGTCGGCCTGGGCGCGGAATTTCTCCGGCTCGCGGGCGGTGAACGCGCCCCAGAACACGCCGCAGATGTCGCAGCTTTTCAGCAGCGTCAGGTTCAGCGGCATCTTGGGTATGCCCGCGGGGAAGCCGACGACGAGGAAGCGGCCCTCCCAGGCAATCGAGCGCAGCGCGGGTTCCGAATATTGCCCGCCGACGATGTCGTAGACGATGTTTGCGCCGTTGGGCCCGCAGGCCGCCTTGAACGTGTTGGCCAGTTCCTTGCTGGCGTCCTTGTCCATCGCGTCGCGCGGGTAGATCACCACGTCGTCGGCCCCGGCGTTGCGGGCGACTTCGCCCTTGGCTTCGCTCGAAACAGCGGCGATCACCCGGGCGCCGAACGCCTTGCCCAGCTCGACCGCCGACAGGCCGACGCCGCCCGCCGCGCCGAGCACGAGCATGACGTCGCCTTCCTTGATGTGGCCGCGGTCCTTCAATCCGTGGATCGTCGTGCCGTAGGTCATCATCAGCGAGGCGGCCTTTTCGAAGGGCACGCCGTCCGGCACCTTGAACATCCGGCCGGCGGCGACGCAGACCTTTTCGGCAAGGCCGCCGAAGCCAATCCCGGCGAGCACGCGGTCGCCGACCTCCCAACCCTCGACGCCTTCGCCGATCGCCTCGATCGTGCCGGCGATCTCGCCCCCCGGCGCGAACGGACGGGCGGGTTTGACCTGGTAAAGGTCGCGGCCGATCAGCCCGTCGGGGTAATTGATCGCGCAGGCCTTCACGTCGACCAGCACCTCGCCCTTGCCGGGCACGGGTACGTCGACCTCGTCGAGTGTCAGCGTCTCGGGGCCGCCGACGACGTGGCTGCGCAGGGCTTTCATGCTGCTTTCTCCGTTCCATGGGCCAGCCAAGGCATGTCGCGCGCCTGCCGTGCCTCGTATGTCGTGATCGATGCGTCGCGTGCGAGGGTGAGGCCGACTTCGTCGAGCCCCTCGAGCAGGCAATGCTTGCGGAACGGATCGATCTCGAACGCGAAACGATCCTGAAACCGCGTGGTGACGACCTGGCGTTCGAGGTCGATGGCGATCGGGTCGGTCCGCGCGACCTCGATCAGCCGGTCCACCTGCGCTTGCGGCAGCGCGACCGTGAGGATGCCGTTCTTGAACGCGTTGCCCGCGAAGATGTCCGAGAAGCTCGGCGCGATCACGGCCCTGACGCCCATGTCGAGGAGCGCCCAGGCGGCGTGCTCGCGGCTTGACCCGCAGCCGAAATTGTCGCCCGCGATCAGGATCGGCGCACCGGCGTACTCGGGATCGTCGAACACGCTGTCGCCGTTGGCGCGAACGGTCTCGAACGCGCCGCGGCCGAGTCCTTCGCGGGTGATCGTCTTGAGCCAGTGGGCCGGGATGATCACGTCGGTGTCGACGTTCTTCGCGCCGTAGGGGATCGCCCGCCCGTCCACTTCGCGCAGAGCGTCCATCAGTCGGTCTCGGGCGGTTCGCCGGAGGGAATCGCGGGAAGCTGGTCGGGCTCGTTCTTGTCCTTGCGCTTGGTCACGTAGAGCAGCGCGGCGGCGATGGCGGCGGACCCGATGGCGGCACCCGCGGCGATCGCCGTTTTCGAGATCTGGCCGGAGATTTTCTTGGTCATGCCCTTATCCATGCGGCGCTCCGCAGGGGGGCGCAAGGGGTCAGGCGAGGAAATCGGCTAGCCGTGCCCAAAGCCGCTCTTTGTCGGCCAGGGGCATGGCGGCGTAGGCGGGGGAGGATGATGGCAGGTCGATCAGGGTCAGGTGGCCCGACGACAGTTGCGGCCGCCCGATTGCACTCGCCTTGCGGCCGTTGAACGCCACCGCGCGCAAGTCCGGCAAGCTCGCCACGAGCTGGGCGAGCGGGGCATGCTCGGCATCGCGAATCGCCGCATCGAGACTTCCGACACGCCGCGCCGAGGCGACGGTATCCCACAGCGCAATGCCCGCGCCCTGCAGCGCCGCCAGCCGATCTGCGTAGTCGAGCGCCGCAAGGTCGCGTCCGACTGCCTTTCCGGCAAGGTGCCAGAACCGGTTCTGCGGATGCGCGTAATAGCGTCGCGCCGCGAGCGATGCCTCGCCCGGCAGGCTGCCGAGGATGAGAACCCGCGCGCGGGCATCGGCGACCGGGGCGAATGCGGACTTGCGGATCAGAAAGCGGTGCCCTCGCCATAGGGCATCGGTGGATGCCGCTGCTCGGGGCGCTCATCGACCCAGTTGATCCCGTCCGGGAAGCGAACCTCGATCCCGGCCAGTTCGGCCGGATCGAACAGCCGCATGTTCACGCCTACCCGGCGGCTATCGTAATGCGGCAGCGGCACCCAGCGGACGGCCGATCCGCACCCGGGGCAGAACTGGTTCACGAGAAAGACTTCGGCGAGATCGGACCGGACGAAGTCGCGCAGTTCGCCGGTAACGGAAACGGCGTCGCGGTCGAAATAGCCAAATGCGCCGCCGGTCTTGCGGCACAGCGAGCAATTGCAGAAATTCACATACTCGGGCGGATGAGCGAGGGTGACCGTGACCCCACCGCAGTTGCACGCGCCCTTCATGCGAGTTCTCGCACGTCGGTCAGCCTGCCGGTGATCGCCGCCGCCGCCGCCATGGCCGGGCTGACGAGGTGCGTGCGCGCGCCCGGACCCTGGCGGCCGACGAAGTTGCGGTTGCTGGTCGACGCGCAGCGTTCGCCAGGCGGCACCTTGTCGGGGTTCATGCCGAGGCACGCCGAGCAGCCCGGCTCGCGCCATTCGAGGCCCGCATCGGTGAACACCTTGTCGAGCCCCTCTTCCTCGGCCTGGCGTTTCACCAGGCCCGATCCGGGCACGACGATCGCCCATTTGACGCCATCGGCCTTGTGCCGTCCGCGCAGCACCGCGGCGGCGGCGCGCAAGTCCTCGATCCGGCTGTTGGTGCACGATCCTATGAAGACGTTCTCGATTGCGACGTCGGTCATCCGCTGCCCGGGTTCGAGCCCCATATAGGCAAGGCTGCGGCGCGCGGCATCCTGCTTCGAGGGGTCGGCGAAGCTTTCCGGCGCGGGGACGCTACCGCCGATCGGCACGACGTCTTCGGGGCTGGTGCCCCAGCTGACTGTGGGCTCGACCGTGGCGGCGTCGATCACGACCGACTTGTCGAACGTCGCGCCCGGATCGGTGACGAGCGAGCGCCACCAGGCGACCGCGCGCTCCCAGTCGTCGCCCTGCGGGGAATGGGGGCGGCCTTCCAGGTAGGCGAATGTCGTGTCGTCGGGCGCGATCAGGCCGGCGCGGGCGCCGGCCTCGATGCTCATGTTGCAGACCGTCAGACGACCCTCGACGCTCATCGCCTCGAACACCGGGCCGCGGTATTCGATCACGTGGCCGGTGCCGCCTGCGGTGCCGACCACCCCGACGATGTGCAGGATCAGGTCCTTCGCGGTGACGCCGGGTCCGAGCAGGCCGGTGACGCGCACCTCCATCGCCTTCGACTTGCGCAGCAGCAGCGTCTGCGTGGCGAGGACGTGCTCGACCTCGCTGGTGCCGATGCCGAATGCGAGCGCGCCGACGCCGCCGTGCGCGGCGGTATGGCTGTCGCCGCAGACGATGGTCGCGCCGGGGAGGGAGAACCCCTGTTCCGGCCCGACGACATGGACGATGCCCTGCGCCGCGTCGGTCGCGCCGATATAACGGATGCCGAACGATGGCGCGTTGGCTTCGAGCGCGGCGAGTTGCGCCGCGCTTTCGGGATCGGCGATCGGCAAGCGGCTTCCATCCGCCGCGAGGCGCGGCGTGGTCGGCAGGTTGTGATCGGGAACCGCGAGGGTCAGGTCGGGCCGGCGGACCGTCCGGCCCGAAACCCGCAGCGCCTCGAAGGCCTGCGGGCTGGTCACTTCGTGGACGAGGTGGCGGTCGATGTAGAGGAGGGCGGTGCCGTCGTCGCGGGTTTCCACGACGTGGGCGTCCCAGATCTTTTCATACAATGTGCGGGGGCGGCTGGCCATGGGGAGGGGCTAGGCCCCCCGCCCCCGCGAAGACAAGATGGGAAATCTTGCCCGTGGTCATCGATCGCGTTTAGCGGCGATAGATTGTCTTTCCGCGATCGCTCCGCTGGTCGTAGCGGTTGTCCCCGCGGCGATCGTCGTCGCGCGCCTGGACCTGGATCTGGCGTTTGACGGCATCGACGCGGCTGTCGAGCGAGGCGAGCTCGTAGCGAGTGAACCCGCCGCGGGCATAGCTGCGGTACATCGACTGCAGCCGGTCCACCTGCGCATTGAGTTGGGCCGCCTCGCGGTGCGATATGATCCGGCGCGCTTCTGCCCGGTCGATCCGCTTGTCGAGCTGGGCGATCTCGGAGCGCAGCTCGCCCGGACGGTCCCAGACGGCGGCGGAAGCCGGAGCGGCCACGCCCAGCGCCAGCGAAGCGGCGAGGGCCGAAGCGGCGATCCTGGTGGCAATCTTCATGTCTCGGTTCCTTTTTGCATGCGGGGTACTCATTCCGCAGGTTCAGAAATATGCCCAGAAACATGAACGGCAGGGATACGATAGGTCGCTGCCGTGCCGCGTTTGGTAACGAAATGTCGCGATGGCTCTTTCGCGCGACACGTATCGCTCCAAAATAAACTGACCCTCGGTCATGGAAAAGCAACGCGTTCTGGTCTAATTGACACGCATGTCAGCAGCAGCGCCCTTCCGTTTCCCGATTCGCATCGTTCCAAGCGACATCGACTTCATGGGGCACGTCAACAACGCGCGCTACCTTGGCTGGGTACAGGACGCCGTCCTCGCTCATTGGAACAAGCTGGCGCCGACAGACGCGGTGGCCGAGCGGCTGTGGGTCGCACTCAAGCACGAAATCACTTACCGCCGCCCCGCTTTCCTCGAAGACGACATCATCGCCAACACCGTGCTCGAGAAGATCCACGGCGCGCGGGCGTTCTATCGCACGGTGATCCAGCGCGGCGAGGAAGTGCTCGCCGAAGTCAGCTCGAGCTGGTGCTGCGTCGATGCGGGGACCTTGCGCCCCGCGCGGATCGGCGAGGAAATCGCGCGGTTCTTTTTCCCCGCCGACTGACCTATATTCGGCGGCGATGGACTGGCTGCTTCCAACCCTGATCGTCGTCGCGACCGTGCTCGCCATGGAAGGCGTCGCCTGGAGCAGCCACAAGTACGTGATGCACGGGTTCGGCTGGGGCTGGCACCGCGATCACCACGAACCGCACGACGGCTTCCTTGAACGGAACGACCTTTATGCCATCGTCGGCGCCGCGCTGAGCATCTCGATGTTCGCGGTCGGCAGCCCGATGATCATGGGTCCGATACTGCCCTGGGCCGCATGGTGGCCCGGCACGTGGATCGGACTGGGCGTCCTGTTCTACGGTATCATCTACACTCTGGTCCACGACGGACTGGTCCACCAACGCTGGTTTCGCTGGGTCCCCAAGCGGGGCTACGCCAAGCGGCTCGTCCAGGCGCACAAACTCCACCACGCGACGATCGGCAAGGAGGGCGGGGTGAGCTTCGGCTTCGTGTTCGCACGCGACCCGGCCAAGCTGAAAGCCGAACTCAAGCGCCAGCGCGAGGCGGGTATCGCCGTGGTGCGCGAGAGCGTCGGGGCTTAGTCTGTCATAAGGCTGGACTCGACTGCCGCGATCGGGAAGACGTTCGGTCGATGGGTTGCGATCAGACCGCCGCAAGCGAACAGGAGACTCCCGATCTCATCCCGCTGACGTGCGCCGGCTTGCTGCGGATGGACCTTGTCGCGCCGCCGGAGGAAGCGGCTGGACTTGCGACCACATTCTACCGGGTCCGTTGCGACGAACTCCACATCCGCGACGTCCAGCCGTCCTCCATCGGTATCCTCATCCTGCTGGGCAGGGGCTCGGGCACCTTGCGATTCCTCGACGGCCGGGTCGAGCGTGGACCGGCCTTCACTCTCGTGACCCCGACCTCGGCGGCAACCACACTGGAAATGGAAGGGCCCTGGGATGCCTTCGGCGCGATGCTGAGTCCGGTCGGCTGGGCGAGCCTGACGGGGCTGTCGGCTGCCGATCACGGCAACCGGGTGCGGGCGGCTGCCGACGTGCTGCCACCGTCCCTGGTCGAAGCCGGCGAGGCGATCCTGCGCGACTACGATCTGCTCTCCGACGCTGAGAAGGCCGCGATTCTCGCGCGCGGCATGACCGCCGCGGCCCGGCCTTTGCCGCCGCGCCACGTCGCTTTCATTCGCACCGTTGCCGAATGGCTGGCTCGCTCGCTGTCGCCCGAGCTCGGCGAACTCTATGACCGAGCCGGATATGGGGCCCGTCAGGTCCAGCGGCTGACCGAGCGGTACTTCGGTCTCGCGCCGCGCACGCTCATCCGCAAGTATCGCGCGCTGCGCGCGGCTGTGCTTCTGGCGAGGCCGGGCCTGTCGGACGATGACCTTCATGCGATCCAGGATCACTTCTACGACCAGCCGCACATGATCCGCGAAATCCGCATTTTCGCCGGGCGCACGCCCGCGCGCATCGCCGATCCCGACATGCCATTCCTGTCGCGCTTCCTCGATCTGCGCCATTTCCGCGACGCGGGTCCGCGGTTGGCCCCGATCCCCGCAAACCTGCGGGCCTAGCGTTTCCGGCTACCCCCGCGCTATCCGAGCGGCGTGGTCCTGCACCAGCGCGATCATGTTCGGGACGCCCTGTGTGCGATTGGAACTGAGCTGGTTCTTGAGGTCGAACGGGTCGAGCGCGCTCGCCACGTCCATTGCGGCGACCTCCGTCGCGGGCCGGTCCTGTACCGCGGCGATAACGAGCGCGACGATTCCCTTGGTGATCGCAGCGTTGCTGTCGGCGAGGAAATGCAGCTTGTCGGCATCGCCCGTGGGATAGACCCATACCGACGCCGAACAGCCGCGCACCAGCGTCGCATCGGTCTTGAGCGCATCGGGCATCGGCTCGAGCTCCCGACCGAGCTCGATCAGCAGGCGATAGCGGTCGTCCGAATCGAGGAAATCGTATTCTTCGGCGATGTCGGCCAGAGAGCGTGGAGGGCTGCGCATGGCGCGCGCCTCTAGCCGAGTGGGGCCTAGCCCGCCAGCCCGCCGGGTCGGGTCAGCGCGTAATACAGTACGTAGAACCAGCCGAGGAAGCCCTGGATCGCCGCCCAGACGATCGATTTGTGAAGCGACCAGCTGATCGCCACCGCGATCGCGCTGCCAAGACCGATCCCGGCCTTGGTCACGTCGGTATGGATAGCCGCCATCTAGAGATCGACCCCGCTGGCGATCGCTTCGAGCTTGCGGATGCGTTCCTTGAGATCGGACAACTCGATCCGCGCCGCGCCCAGCGCGCTACCCGTGTTCCCATCGCGCTCGCGCTCATCGACCTGCGGCGCGGCCCGGGGGCCCCGCTCGAGCTCGTGTTCCTTCAGCGTCAGCCAGCCCTGCCAGCCGCGCAGCATGGCGAACGCGACGATGGCGATGGCCGTGAGCGAGGCGGCGGCGGTAAAGATCTGGTCGCTTGGCATTGTCGGTTCCTCCTCTGGCTCTCGCGATGCGGTCTTGCGGCGGTCAGGAATTCTGTGTGTCGCGCAGCGCTTCGATTTCCTCGGCGATGCGGCGCGTCTCGCGGGCGTCGGTGCTGTTGGCGTCGGTCGCGATGCGTTCGAGCACCTTGATGCGGTCGCGCAATTCATCGATTTCGCGTTCGAGATGGCTGTTATCGGGCAGTGCGGCGGGGGGTTCGAAACGATTCTCGCGTTCGGCCAGCCGCTCTTCCAGATAATTCCGGTCCTTCCGATGGCGCGCAATCATGATGATCGCGAAGATCAGGACGATCAGTGCGGTCGTGCTCATCAGTTGGTCTCCGAACGGGAGCGCAGGCGCTCGATGTCTTGAGTCAGGTGATACCCGCTGTCGGTGACGATCCGCTCGACGTTGGCGAGGCGGTCCTTCATCGAACCCATCTCGGCTCGGAGCTGGGCGTTTTCCTGAGTCAGCAGTTTCAACCGCTCCTTCGCTTCGCCGTCGGTCTTGGGATAAACCGCCTGGCCCCACGCGCCGTCCAGCGGGTAGCCATGACGAATGCGCAACCAGGTTGTCGCGACCCAGCCGAGCATGGCGGCTGTACCGACGACGGCGATCGCCGGCGCTATGACCTCGACAATGGCAAGGTCCATCATGCCCGCTCCTTGCGCAGGCTGTCGATCGACACGCCGCTGTCGGCTTCATCGACGCGGCGCTGGTCGCGAAGTGCCTCGATCTGTGTGGCGATGTCGTAACCGCGGTCGGTGACGATCCGTTCGAGAACGCGGACGCGATCTTCGAGCTGCTGGACGCTGACTGGCATATTGCGCAGCGCGTTCGGCGGTGTCGGTCGCGGTCGTTTGTCACCCGCAGCTCGGCGATCTTGCGCTGATGTTTGGTCCACATCGCTGAACCCGACCATGATCATCAGCGCGCGATCGGTATCAGAAGCGGCAAATTCATCCATTGTCGATCGTCCCCGTAAAGGCGGTTGATGTCAGCGCAGCCGTTCGATTTCGGCGTTCAGGCGCGGATTGTTGGTGACGTAGTACGTCTCGACGTCGGCCAGCCGGCGGTCGATTTCGCGGAATTTGCCGCGAATCTCGCGCGCGGTGCGCTTCGGGCTCTGGCGAACGCGCTGCCAGTACTTCGTCTCGTCCTGGTCGCCGTACATGTGGACCGGCTTCTTGTTCAGCAGTATCCCGCCGATGAAATAGAGCGGCAGCGTCGTCCCCCCGGTCATGAAGGTCAGCGCGATGGCGCCGAGCCGGACCCATAGGGCGTTGACCCCGGTGTAGTCGGCGATGCCGGCGCAGACACCCATCAACTTGGCGTTCTGCTTGTCGCGATAGAGCGTTGTGCGGGGGCTGTTCACTGTTTCACTCCCTTCTTTTCGGCAATCATCCGGTCGATTTCGCGCAGCGAGGCGTTGTCGAGTTCATTGTCGTGGATCAGGCGAGCGGGTTTGAACCCGGGGTCGTCGCTGGCGACAAGCCGCTCGACCGTGTCCATCCGCTCGTCGAGCCGCTTGGCCAGACTATACAGCTCCTCGAGCAGCGTTTCATCGTCGGTCGTAATCGTCGATGCGGTCTTCCACTTGGTGACGTAGTGAAGGATCAGCCACGGCAGCCCGATGAACAGAATAATTAGAACGATGGCTTCCTCGGGCATCGATCACTCTCCCTTTTTCGTGTCGTTTTCGTCGAGACCGAGCGCGCGCTTCATCGCGGCGAGTTCGTCGTCGATCTGGTCTGCGCCGGCGAGCGCGGCGATTTCGTCGGCCAGGGTTGGCTTGCCGGTCCCGTCGGCGATGCTCAGCGCATCGGCGCGGCCCTCGGCATAGTCGACCCGGCGTTCGAGCTGGTCGAACCTGGCAAGCGCCTCGTCGGCCCGCTCGTTGGTCATCAGGCTGCGCAGTTTGACGCGGTTCTCGGCGCTTTCGAGCCGCGCGGCGATGGCCGTCTGGCGGCTGCGCGCCTCGCGCAGGCGGACCTGCAGTTTCTCGATGTCCTGCTCATAGGCGCGCAGGGCATCGTCGAGCACGGCGATCTCGGTGCGCAGCTGCTCGGACATGTCGCCGGCCTTCTTCTTCTCGATCAGGGCGGCGCGTGCCAGGTCCTCGCGGTCCTTGCTCAGCGCCAGCTGCGCCTTGTCGGCCCAGTCGGCCTGGAGCCGCTCGAGCTTGACCGTATGGCGGTGCATTTCCTTCTGGTCGGCAATCGTGCGTGCCGCGCTGGCGCGGACTTCGACGAGGGTTTCCTCCATTTCGAGGATGATCATGCGGATCATCTTCGTGGGGTCGTCCGCCTTGTCGAGCATGTCGTTGAAGTTGGCCGCGATGATATCCCTGGTGCGGCTGAAAATACCCATGAAGGCGACTCCGTAGTTGGCGATGTCCCGCTGTGCGGCGGACTGGGTAGGGGTGGGGCTGCGGCGCAGGCGCTCGACTTCTTCGTCGAGGCGCGAGCCGCGCGCGAACTGCTGGGGATGGGCCGGAGCGCCAGTGTCCCGCCCTTGCGCGGGATTGGGGGACTGGGTCCCGCGCTTGGAGGATTCGTCGCGCTCCGGCCCAAGGGGATCGGGGCCAATACCGTCGGAAGACGTGGGCTTGTTCATGCCAGCTCCACGCAAGTGATCGTCCCGTCGGCAGCGAAGGCCGGGGTCGCCTGGATCTGCGCGCTCAGCGCGACGAACAGGGCCATCGTGGCGACGCTCGCCAAAGCGGCATGACCGAGGCGGGTCTGCAGGAAACGACGGTTGAACATGGATACCTCCCGTGGATTACGTTCACCACTCAGCAAGGGGCGTGCCAATCCCGGCTTTACGGATAGATAAGACTTTTCGACCAACGACATGATGGTTTCCATTGCCGAGAGTTGGGGTTTTTCGCTATTCCTTGGTCATGGAGCGGGACAGCCAGTTCATTGGGCAATCGGACGCCTTTCTCGACGCGGTCGATCGCGCCAGCCAGGCGGCACCGATGCACCGTCCGGTGCTGGTCGTCGGCGAGCGTGGAACGGGCAAGGAACTGATCGCCGAGCGCTTGCACCGCCTCTCGACCCGGTGGGGCGAACCGCTGGTCACGATGAACTGCGCGGCGCTGCCCGAGACTCTGATCGAGGCCGAGCTGTTCGGGCACGAGGCCGGCGCGTTCACCGGCGCGACCCGATCGCGCGCGGGGCGGTTCGAGGAGGCCGACGGCGGAACCCTGTTCCTCGACGAGCTGGCGACCCTGTCGATGCAGGCGCAGGAGCGATTGCTTCGCGCGGTCGAATACGGCGAGGTCGCGCGGATCGGCTCCAATCGCCCGATCCGGGTCGACGTGCGGATCGTTGCCGCGACCAACGAAGACCTGCCCTCGCTCGCCGATCAGGGCCGCTTCCGGTCGGACCTGCTCGACCGGCTGAGTTTCGAAGTCATCACCCTGCCGCCGCTGCGCGTACGCGAGGGCGACGTGATCGTGCTCGCGGAATTTTTCGGCCGCCGCATGGCGAGCGAGTTGCGGTGGGAGAAATGGCCCGGCTTTGCCGACCACGTTCGCGATCAGTTCGAAAAGCATATGTGGCCCGGCAACGTGCGCGAATTGCGCAACGTGGTCGAGCGCGCGGTCTATCGCTGGGGCGAATCGGAGCAACCGATCGCGCACGTCGTCTTCGATCCGTTCGAAAGCCCGTGGAAACCGGCCGCATCGCCCGCCCCCACCGCACCGGATAGCGCCGCTGCACCGACCTCGGCGCCGTCCACTGCCGATTTCGACTCGGTCGCGGACCTGCGCGGGGCGGTCGATGCGCATGAGCGCGCGATCGTCGAGCATGCGCTCGGCCGCAACCGCTGGAACCAGCGCCAGACCGCCAAGGCGCTCGGGCTCACGTACGACCAGCTGCGCCACTGCATCAAGAAGCACGCGCTGGCCGAGAGCGACTAAGCGGCTTGCCTTCGGGCGGATTCGCGCCTATCTGGCCACCAATCCCGACATCGCGAGACTGAAGGGGCTGGCGCCGGAAGGGGCCGGCACCGACGGCGCTTGCGGTAACCGCTACGAAAGACGCATTTGGCCGACATCACCCGCCTTGTAGAGCTTATCGAACCTGAAGCCGCTGCGCTCGGGTTCGAGCTGGTGCGCGTGAAGATGATGCCGTCCGAAGCCGGCGACGGCGGCGAGGCGCTGCAGATCATGGCCGAGGACCCGGCCACCGGACAGCTGATCATCGACCAGTGTGCGGCCCTGTCGCGCCGGGTCAGCGAGATGATGGACGCGCGCGAGGAAGCGGGCGAACTGCTGGTCGAGGGTGCCTACCATCTCGAGGTCAGCTCCCCCGGGATCGACCGGCCGCTGACGCGCCAGAAGGATTTCGCCAACTGGGCTGGGCACGAGGCGCGGATCGTGATGGACAAGGCGTATGACGGCCAGCGCGTGCTCAAGGGCGATCTCAAGGGCATCGAAGGCGACGATGTCACGATCACCGACCGTAAGGCGGGCGACGTAACCGTTCCCCGCGGGTCGATTCATTCGGCGCAGCTCGTCCTCACCGACGCGCTGCTCGCCGCGACCAAACCTCTCGACACCTCGGGTGCCGAGGAAGAAGTTCTCGAAGCAGAGGAAGACTAGTACCAATGGCCAGTTCGATTTCCGCCAACAAGGCAGAACTGCTCGCGATCGCCAATTCGGTCGCTTCGGAAAAGATGATCGACAAGTCGATCGTCATCGAGGCGATGGAAGAGGCGATCCAGAAGGCCGCGCGTTCGCGCTACGGCAACGAGAACGACATCCGCGCCAAGCTCGATCCGCAAACCGGTGACTTGCGCCTGTGGCGGGTCGTCGAGGTGGTCGAGGAAGTCGACGACTACTTCAAGCAGGTGAACCTGGAACAGGCCGGCAAGCTGCAGGCCGATGCAAAGGTCGGCGACTATATCGTCGATCCGCTGCCTCCGGTCGACCTTGGCCGGATCGACGCGCAGAGCGCCAAACAGGTGATCTTCCAGAAGGTCCGCGATGCCGAGCGCGAGCGCCAGTTCGAAGAATTCCAGGACCGCGCCGGCGAGATCATCACCGGCGTGATCAAGTCGGTCGAGTTCGGCCACGTGATCGTCAACCTCGGCCGCGCCGAGGGTGTCATCCGCCGCGACCAGCAGATCCCGCGCGAGGCCGCCCGTCCGGGCGAGCGCGTGCGCGCGCTGATCACCAAGGTGGAACGCAACAACCGCGGTCCGCAGATTTTCCTCTCCCGCGCGCACCCCGACTTCATGAAGAAGCTGTTCGCGCAGGAAGTGCCCGAGATCTACGACGGCATCATCACCATCCAGGCCGCCGCGCGCGATCCGGGCAGCCGCGCCAAGATCGGCGTGATCAGCCGCGACAGCTCGATCGACCCCGTGGGTGCGTGCGTCGGCATGAAGGGCAGCCGCGTGCAGGCCGTCGTGCAGGAACTGCAGGGCGAAAAGATCGACATCATCCCGTGGAGCGAGGACACCGCGACGTTCGTCGTCAACGCGCTCCAGCCCGCCACCGTCAGCCGCGTCGTGCTCGACGAGGACGACGGGCGGATCGAGGTGGTGGTGCCCGACGACCAGCTCAGCCTCGCGATCGGCCGCCGCGGCCAGAACGTTCGCCTGGCGAGCCAGCTCACCGGACACCAGATCGACATCATGACCGAGGAGGAATCCTCCGAGAAGCGCAGCAAGGAATTCGCCGAGCGTTCGAAGATGTTCGAGGAAGAACTCGACGTCGACGAAACGCTGTCCCAGCTGCTCGTGGCCGAAGGCTTCGCCGAGCTTGAAGAGGTCGCCTATGTCGAGCTCTCCGAGCTGGCTGGGATCGAGGGCTTCGATGACGACCTTGCCGAGGAACTCCAGAGCCGCGCGCTCGAGGCGCTCGAGCGCCGCGACGCCGCTTACCGGACCGAGCGCCAGGGCTTGGGCGTCGAGGATGCGCTGGCCGCGATTCCGCACCTGACCGAAGCGATGCTCGTCACGCTCGGCAAGGCCGGAATCACGACGCTCGACGATCTTGCCGACCTCGCGACCGACGAACTGATCGCCAAGAAGCGGGAGGCGCCGCGTCGCCGCCAGCCGGCGGTAACCGAAGGGCCGCGGTTGCGGAGCGATCGCCCGAAGCCCGAAGACAAGGGCGGCGTGCTCGGCGAATACGGTCTGACCGAAGAGCAGGGCAACGAGATCATCATGGCCGCCCGCGCGCACTGGTTCGAAGACGAAGAGCCTTCATCCGAGGAGGCCGCCCATGCGGACTCCGAACAATGAGCGCCTGACGCCCGACATCGTTGACGCGTCCGGGTCCCCCGAAAGCAGCGCTTTCGGGGATCGCCCGCCGGCTCCCCGCAAGACGGAGCCCGAGCGCAAATGCATCCTTTCAGGGGAGCATGGCACGCGCGCTGCGCTCGTGCGGCTGGCGATCTCGCCCGACGGCGATGTGCTGCCCGATGTCCACGCCAAGGCTCCCGGTCGCGGAGCATGGCTCGGCGTATCGCGGGTCGAGCTCGAGGCCGCGATGGCCAAGGGCAAGCTGAAAGGCGCGCTCGCCCGTGCGTTCAAGGGCGCGCCGCTGACGGTGCCCGAAGACCTGCCGCAGCGGATAGAGGACGCCCTCCGTCGCGCGCTGCTGGATCGGCTGGGACTCGAACTGCGCGCCGGACACCTTATCTTGGGCTCGGACCGTATCGCGGAATCGGCACGCGGCGGGACGGTCGAGCTGCTGCTCCACGCATCCGATGCGAGCGCGGACGGCAGCCGCAAGCTCGACCAGGCCTGGCGCGTGGGTAGCGATGCCGAAGGCTCGGGCGAGACCGGCACGACGTTGCCACTGGACCGGGCGGCTTTGTCTGTGGCAATGGGCCGCGACAACGTCGTCCATATGGCGCTGGCCGACCGGGCCGCAGCCGCGCGGGTCTTGCTCGCGCAGGAGCGCCTGATGCATTTCCTTGGGCCGCAAACGGCGGCTGACACTGGTGGCGGGGCGCAACCCGCCGCGCTGGACGACTGATCGAAGGACGAAGACGAGTTATATGAGCGACAGCACCGACACCCCGCGCGAACGCAAACCGCTTGGCCTCAAGCGGTCGATCGACGCTGGCGAGGTCAAGCAGACCTTCAGCCACGGCCGCACCAACAAGGTGGCGGTCGAGGTCAAGCGCCGCCGCAAGCTCGTGAAGCCCGGCGAAGAAGTCGCTGCGCCCCCGCCGCCGCCGCCGCCACCACCGCCGCCGCCACCTCCGGTCGCTGCCGCTCCGGCGCCCAAGAAGAAGGCTGCATCGGCCAGTGAAACTCCGCAGGAGCGCGTCGCTCGCCTGCAACTCGAGGCCGAAGAAGCCCGCCTGCGGCTGGCCGAGGAATCCCGCGTGCGCGAGGAGGCCGAAAAGGCCGCCGCGATAGAAGACGAAAAGCGCCGTGCCGAGGCCAACCGCGAGGCCGAGGAAGAGGCGACCAAGCGCGCGGCCGAGGCGCCTTCGGCACCACCGGAGGCCGCCGAGACGGCTGAAGACGCACCCGAAGCCGAGGCCGTGGCCGAAGTGCCGGAGGAAGCCACCGGCGCGACCCCGGCTCCGGCCGCACGCCGCTTCACACCGGTTGCCCGGCCCGAGCCCAAGAAGCCCGAGCCGAAGAAGAAAGAAGACAAGCGCGGTGCACCGAGCCCCGAGCGCGGCGGCGATCGCCGTTCGGGCAAGCTCACCGTCACCCGCGCGCTGAACGAGGACGAGGGCCGCCGCGCCCGCAGCCTCGCGGCATTGAAGCGTGCCCGCGAAAAGGATCGCCGTCTTCACGGCGGACCGGTGCAGAAGCGCGAGAAGCAGGTGCGCGACGTGATCGTGCCCGAAGCGATCACCATCCAGGAACTCGCCAACCGCATGGCGGAAAAGGGCGCCGACCTGGTGAAGTCGCTCTTCAACATGGGCATGATGGTCACCGTCAACCAGACGATCGACCAGGACACCGCCGAACTGCTGGTCGAGGAATTCGGCCACAACATCCAACGTGTGTCCGAGAGCGACGTCGACATCGACCGGACCGAGGACCGGGATCCCGAAGAAACGCTTAAAGCCCGTCCGCCGGTGGTCACGATCATGGGCCACGTCGATCACGGCAAGACCAGCCTGCTCGACGCGCTGCGTGGGACCGACGTTGTGAAGGGCGAGGCCGGCGGCATCACCCAGCACATCGGCGCCTACCAGATCAAGACGAAGGGGGGCGACAAGGTCACCTTCCTCGATACCCCGGGCCACGCTGCATTTACCGAGATGCGCGCGCGCGGTGCCAACGTCACCGACATCGTGATCCTGGTGGTCGCCGGCGACGACGGAATCATGCCGCAGACGATCGAGGCGATCAATCACACCAAGGCCGCGGGCGTGCCGATGATCGTGGCGATCACCAAGTCCGACCGCGACGAGTTCAACGCCCAGAAGATCCGCGAGCGCCTGCTCGAGCACGAAGTCATCGTCGAGGCGATGAGCGGCGACGTGCAGGACGTGGAAGTCTCGGCCAAGACCGGCGCGGGTCTCGACGACCTGATCGACAAGATCCTGCTTCAGGCCGAATTGCTCGAACTGAAAGCCAATCCGGACCGCGACGCCGATGCGATCGTGGTCGAGGCGCAGCTCGACAAGGGTCGCGGCCCGGTCGCGACGGTGCTGGTCACCCGCGGCACGCTCAAGCGCGGCGACACTTTCGTCGTCGGCACCGAGAGCGGCCGTGTGCGCGCGCTGGTCGACGACAAGGGCAAGCAGGTCAAGGAAGCCGGTCCGTCGGTTCCGGTCGAGGTGCTCGGCCTCGGCGGCATGCCGATGGCGGGCGACCAGTTGACCGTGGTCGAGAACGAGCAGCGGGCGCGCGAAGTGGCGCAATACCGCCAGGAAAAGGCCACCGAGCATCGCACCGCGCTCGCCCCGACCAATTTCGACACGATGTTCGCCGGGCTGCAGAGCAGCGTGGTCGAATTCCCGGTGCTGGTGAAGGCCGACGTGCAAGGGTCGGTCGAGGCGATCGTCTCGGCACTGCACAACCTGTCGAACGACGACATCAAGGTCCGGGTGTTGCACGCCGGGGCCGGTGCGATCACCGAAAGCGACGTCCAGCTGGCGGCTGCCAGCAAGGCGCCGATCATCGGCTTCAACGTGCGCCCCAATCCCAAGGCGCGCGAATTGCTCAAGCGCGACAACGTCGAGATGAAATACTTCGACGTGATCTACCACCTGACGGAGGAGATCACGAAGGAGATGATCGGCGAACTGGGCCCGCTCAAGGTCGAGAACGTCATGGGCCGCGCCGAGGTCAAGGAAGTCTTCAAGTCCGGCAAGAAGGACAAGGCGGCCGGTCTGCTGGTCGTCGAAGGCGTCATCCGCAAGGGCTTCCACGCCCGCCTCACGCGCGACGACGTCATCGTCTCGGCAACCACGATCGCCTCGCTGCGCCGGTTCAAGGACGACGTCGACGAGGTCCGCTCGGGCCTCGAGTGCGGCGTCGTGCTGGCCGACACCAACGACATCAAGCCGGGCGACCAGCTCGAGGTGTTCGAGGTCGAGGAGCGCGAGCGCACGCTGTAACCGATGACCCGCTACGTCGCCCTTCTGGGCTCGATCAACGTCGGCGGTAACCGGTTGAAGATGGCGGATCTGCGGGCGGCGCTCGAGCGGCATGGGTTCGCCGATGTCGAGACGGTCGTGGCCAGCGGCAACGTGCTGTTCGCGCACGAACGCGCGGGCGATGCGTCTCTGGCCGACGAGATCGCGGCTGTCGTGAACGATGCGTTCGGGATCGACAGCCTCGTGGTCGTCCGCACCCGGCGGGAGATTGCTTCGGCGGTGGAGGACAATCCCTTTCACGGCGACGGAGAAGACCGGTTCGTCCACTCGATCTTGCTCGATGGGCAGCCGACTGCGGAGGCGTTCGATGCCCTGCTCGCGGAGCACCGCGACAAGGGTGGTGAGCGACTGGCGCTTGGCGACCGGGTGCTTTACCTCGATTACGTACACGGGGTGGGGGTATCGAGCCTGACGGGGCCGTTCCTCCAGCGCCGGCTCGGGTGCCGCGGAACGGCGCGCAACATGACCTCGCTGAAGCGCATCATTGCGAAAATGGACACGTAACGATGGTTCGAAACGCCTCTACTCCCGAAACCCAGTCGGTCCGCGTGCTCAAGGTGGGCGAGCGTGTGCGGCATATCCTGTCCGAGCTGCTCGCGCGCGGCGAGGCGCATGAGCCTTTGTTGTCCGCGATCACGGTCAGTGTGACCGAGGTGCGGATGACCCCGGACCTGCGCAACGCGAAAGCCTATGTGAAGCCGCTGCTCGGCAAGGACGAGAAGACCGTGCTCAAGGCGCTCCGCACGAACACCGCGTTCTTTCAGAAGGAGGTCGCCCAGCGCCTCGGCCTCAAGTTCGCGCCCAAGCTCAATTTCCAGCCCGACGAAAGCTTCGACGAGGCCGAGCGCATCGAGAAGCTCCTGCATGATCCCAAAGTCGTCCGCGATCTGGGCGATGACGAGCCCGATTGATGGCCAAACTCTATTTTTACTACGCCAGCATGAACGCGGGGAAGTCCTCGACGCTGCTGCAGGCGGATTTCAACTATCGCGAGCGCGGGATGCGCACGATGCTGTGGACCGCGCAGCTCGATACGCGCAGCCAGGGCATGGTGAAGAGCCGCATCGGGCTTGAGGCCGACGCCCATCGCTACACACCCGACACCGACCTGTCGGGTGCGGTCATGGCGGCACATCGGGCCGAGCCGATCGACGCGGTGCTGATCGACGAGGCGCAGTTCCTCACCCGCGATCAGGTCTGGCAGTGCGCCCGGCTGGCCGACGAGGGCGGCATTCCGGTCGTCTGTTACGGCCTGCGGACCGATTTCCAGGGCGAGCTGTTCCCCGGCTCGGCGGCGCTGCTCGGCATCGCCGACAAGCTGGTCGAGCTGAAGGGCGTGTGCCACTGCGGGCGCAAGGCGACGATGAACCTGCGAGTGGACGCGAGCGGCGCGGCGGTGAGCGAGGGCGCGCAGACCGAAGTCGGCGGCAACGACCGCTACGTCGCGCTTTGTCGCCGCCACTTCAGCGAGGCGCTCGGACGCACTACATAGGGCGGCATGAACGAAACCCTCCAGCTTGCGCTGATCCTCATCCCCTGCCTGATCGTGGCGATCGTGTTTCACGAGGTCGCACACGGCTGGACCGCGCTCGCGCTCGGCGACCCGACCGCCAAGGAACAGCGGCGGCTGAGCCTTAACCCGCTGCGGCACGTCGATCCGATCGGCACGCTGCTGGTGCCCGGCGCCATGGCCCTGTTCGGTGGACCGATTTTCGGCTGGGCCAAGCCGGTGCCGGTCAACTTCCGCCGCCTGAACAATCCGCGCATCGGCATGATGCTGGTGGGCGCAGCCGGGCCGGCGATGAACCTGCTGCTGGCGACGCTCGCCGCAGTGGCGCTGGGATTGTCGCTGGCCGCGGGTTCGGCACTTGGATTCGCCGACAACGGCCTGCCCACGATCGTCGCGCCGGACGGAACTGTCTCGTTCGTCGGGACCGGCCTTCTCGTGTTCATCCTCATCAACACGTTCCTGGCGCTGTTCAACCTGCTGCCGATCCCTCCGTTCGACGGATCCCATATCGTCGAGGGGATGCTGCCGCGGTCGATGGCGCGGCACTATGCAAAGCTGCGCAACGTCGGGATGCTGCTGTTCATCGCGCTCATCGCGGCGACGTGGGCATTTCCCCAGGCCGGCATTCTCAGCCGGGTGATCGGGCCCCCTGTTGAATGGGTGCTCGGCCAGTACCTTTCGCTTGCTAGCCTCGTGGCAGGCGGATGAGGCAGCCCCACGGCTGGCTGATCCTCGACAAGCCGCGCGGCCTCGGTTCCACCCAGGCAGTGAGCGCGGTCAAGCGGGTGATGCGCGAGGCCGGCTACGGCAAGGTGAAGGTCGGCCACGGCGGCACGCTCGACCCGCTGGCCGAAGGCGTTTTGCCGATCGCGCTGGGTGAGGCGACCAAGCTTGCCGGGCGGATGCTCGATGCGCGCAAGACCTACGAATTCACGATCCAGTTCGGCGAGGAAACCGATACGCTCGATACCGAGGGCAAGGTCATCGAGCGCTCCGACCGGCGCCCGCCGATCGCGGCGGTCGCGGCGATCCTGCCGCACTTTACCGGAGCGATCGAGCAGGTGCCCCCGGCCTATTCGGCGCTGAAAGTGGACGGCAAGCGGGCCTACGACCTCGCCCGCGCGGGTGAAGAGGTGGAACTGGCGACCCGCTCGGTGACGATCCACGCCATGCAGCTGGTAAACGAGCGGACGCCGCGTGCGATCGACTCCGCCTTCGCCATGACGGCAGGGCGACCCGACCCATTCGACCCGAGAGCGCCGCTCGAGCTGTCCGACAGCGTTACCCTCGTGGCCGAAGTGAGCAAGGGCACATACATCCGGTCCCTTGCACGGGACATCGCACGTGCGCTTGGAACGGTCGGGCATGTGACCTATCTCAGGCGCACGAAGGCCGGCCCATTCGGCCAGGAACAGGCGATTTCGCTGGACTTGCTGAACGAAATCGGTAAGGGCGCGCCGCTTGAAGACCACCTCCTGCCGCTCGAGGCGGGGCTGGACGGTATCCCGGCCCACATACTCGACCCGGAAAGTGCGCAGGCGGCCCGACAGGGCCGGGTCATATCCGGAAATGCCCTTCCCGACGGGCTCTTTCTCGCGCTCCACGGCGGTTTGCCGGTGGCGCTGATGGAGGCCGACGGGGTGACCGCGAAAGTGGTCAGGGGCTTCAATCTCCCCGATACCGCGAAAGACGAACAGACATGACCGTTACTGCCGAAAAGAAGCAGGAAATCATCAAGGACAACGCCCAGGCCAGCGGCGATACCGGTTCCCCCGAAGTGCAGGTCGCGATCCTCACCGAGCGTATCCGCAACCTTACCGGGCACTTCAAGGATCACCACAAGGACAACCACTCGCGCCGGGGCCTGCTGATGATGGTCAACAAGCGCCGCAGCCTGCTCGCGTACCTGAAGAAAAAGGACGTCGAGCGGTACAACGCGCTGATCGCGAAGCTCGGACTTCGCAAGTAACCAGTTTCTCGGAGGGGCGGCTGCGGTCGCCCCTTCGTTTATCCGGCCTGTCGCATTCGGCGGCACGGCCCATGGGGCGCGAAAAGCCCCGCACCGGACCGGGACGGATTACCCGGCAGCAAACCTTCGCCGATGCAATAGGGCCGGCGAGGGCAAGGAAAACACCAGATGTTCGACACCAAGACTGTATCGCTGGAGTGGGGCGGCAAGACCCTCACTCTGGAAACCGGGCGTATTGCCCGCCAGGCCGATGGCGCGGTTCTCGCGACCTACGGCGAAACCGTTGTCCTGTGCGCCGTAACCGCGGCGAAAAGCGTGAAGGAAGGGCAGGATTTCTTCCCCCTTACCGTTCACTACCAGGAAAAATTCTCGTCGGCCGGGCGCATCCCGGGCGGCTTCTTCAAGCGCGAGCGCGGGGCGACCGAAAAGGAAACGCTGACCAGCCGCCTCATCGACCGTCCGGTCCGTCCGTTGTTCCCCGAAGGGTTCTACAACGAGATCAACGTGATCGCCCAGGTCCTCAGCTATGATGGCGAATGCGAGCCCGACGTTCTGGCGATGATCGCCGCTTCGGCCGCTCTCACCATCTCGGGCGTGCCCTTCATGGGTCCGATCGGCGCTTGCCGCGTCGGCTTCAAGGATGGCGAATACACCCTCAATCCGAAGCAGGCCACGGCGCTGGCCGACGACGGCCGGCTCGACCTGATCGTGGCCGCTACCGGCGACGCGGTGATGATGGTCGAATCCGAAGCCAAGGAACTCACCGAGGAAGAAATGCTCGGTGCGGTGGTTTTCGCGCACGACAGCATCAAGCCGGTCGTGAACGCGATCATCGACCTCGCTGAAAAGGCCGCCAAGGAGCCCTGGCAGGTCGCTACGCAGGACGGCAACGCCGACATGAAGTCGGCGATCAAGGCGATGATCGGCGACGACATCGCCAAGGCCTACAAGCAGACCGACAAGTCGGCCCGTTCGGACGCGCTCAACATCGCGCGCGACAAGGTCAAGGCGCACTATGGCTCGGACGAGTTCGACGGCCAGCAGCGCATGACGGCGATCAAGCTGACCAAGAAGATCGAGGCCGACATCGTCCGCGGCGCGATCCTCAAGGACGGCACCCGCATCGACGGCCGCAAGCTCGACCAGGTTCGCCCGATCGAGGCCATCGTCGGCATCCTTCCGCGCGCGCACGGCTCGTCGCTGTTCACCCGCGGCGAGACGCAGGCGATCTGTTCGACCACGCTCGGCACCAAGGAATCCGAGCAGATGATCGACGGGCTCGAAGGCCTGACCTACGAGCGGTTCATGCTGCACTATAACTTCCCGCCCTATTCGGTCGGTGAAGTGGGCCGCTTCGGCGCTCCCTCGCGCCGTGACGTCGGCCACGGCAAGCTCGCCTGGCGTGCGCTCAAGAGCGTGCTGCCGACCAAGGACGACTTTCCGTACACGATCCGCGTTCTGTCGGACATCACCGAGTCCAACGGCTCGAGCTCGATGGCGACCGTGTGCGGCGGCTGTCTCAGCATGATGGACGCCGGCGTTCCGATCGAACGTCCGGTCTCTGGCATCGCGATGGGCCTGATCCTCGAAGGCAACGACTTTGCCGTCCTTTCCGACATCCTCGGCGACGAGGATCACCTCGGCGACATGGACTTCAAGGTCGCGGGCACCGAAGCCGGCATCACCACGATGCAGATGGACATCAAGGTTGCCGGCATCACCAAGGAAATCATGTCCAGGGCGCTCGACCAGGCGAAGGCCGGTCGCGCGCACATCCTGGGCGAGATGACCAAGGCCTTGGGTGCGGCCCGTAGTGAGCTCAGCGAGCACGCTCCGCGCATCGAGACGATGCAGATCGACAAGGCGAAGATCCGCGACGTCATCGGCACCGGCGGCAAGGTGATCCGCGAGATCGTCGCCGAAACCGGCGCCAAGGTCGACATCGACGACGAGGGCCTGATCAAGATCAGCTCGTCCGACCTCAGCCAGATCGAAGCGGCCCGCAAATGGATCGCCGGAATCGTGGAAGAGGCCGAAGTCGGCAAGATCTACGACGGCAAGGTCGTCAACATCGTCGACTTCGGCGCGTTCGTGAACTTCATGGGCGGCAAGGACGGCCTCGTCCACGTGTCGGAAATGAAGAACGAGCGGGTCGAGAAGCCGACCGACGTCGTGTCGGAAGGCCAGGAAGTGAAGGTCAAGGTCCTCGAGATCGACCCGCGCGGCAAGGTTCGCCTGTCGATGCGTGTCGTCGATCAGGAAACCGGCGAAGAGCTGGAGGACACCCGTCCCCCGCGCGAACCCCGCGCAGGCGGCGGCGACCGCGGTGATCGCCGTGGCCCGCGTAGCGGCGGCGGTGGCGGTGGCGGTGGCCGTGGCGGCGATCGCGGCCCGCGCCGTGATGGCGGCGGCGATCGTGGCCCCCGAGGCGATCGGGGCCAAGATCGCGCCCCGCGCGAAGGCGGCGAAAGCCACATCCCGGACTTCCTCAAGGACTGATCGGGTCAACTGACCAGACGAAGGGGCCGCGGGGGGATACCCTCGCGGCCCTTTTGCTTGCCCCGCGCATGCATTCGGGGCACCCAGCGTTGCCATCGACAGGGAGTGTGGGGCATGCGATCGTACAAATTGGCGCTGGCGGGTGCAATTGCACTGGTCGCGGGTGCGAGCCATGCGCAAACGCTTCGGCCCGCGCTCGATTATGCGAGCGCGGCGACGATCCGCGATACCTGCATCGCCTGGGCGGCCGAGCGAAAGCTGGCGGTGTCGGTCGCGGTTTTCGACCGCCACGGGAACCTCGTCGCTTCGGGCCATATGGATGGCGCGCCCGCCGCGGTGGGCGAGATCGCACAGTGGAAGGCCCGGTCGGCGGCGCGCATGCAGGTGCGCACCGCGCTGACTGCCAAATGGGGTGGGGCGGCGCCCGGTATCGCCAACTGGCAGGGCGGCGTGCCGTTCGCTACCACCGACGGTGCCCCGCTCGGCGGGGTCGGCGCTTCGGGGGCGAGCTCTGAGGAAGACGAAGCCTGCGGCAGGGCGGGAATAGCCGCCGCGGGGCTCGTCGCAATCGAAAGCGAATAACATGTTGCCGCGCGAAACCATCGCTACCGCCCACATACCGGACGGTGACACGCTGACGCTGGTGCGCCACGGCAGCGACCACGTCGTCATGCTCGGCCGAGATGAGCTGATGGGAACGCGGATGCGCTTTTCCGAAGAGCAGCTGGCCGAGCTTACCATCGCCGAGCTCACGACCGAGGCGCCACGTGTCCTCATCGGCGGATACGGCATGGGCTTCTCGGTGCGGGCCGCGCTGGCGGCGCTGGGGCCGCAAGGCCGGGTGACGGTGGCCGAGATCGTGCCGGAGATCGTCGATTGGGCGAAAGGTCCGCTCGCGCATCTCACGGGCAGTTCGCTAAGCGACCAGCGGCTGCATATCGAGCTGTGCGACGTGGCGGCACTGATAGACGATGCGATGGACGGGTCTTCGCCGCGCTGGGACGCGATCCTGCTCGATGTCGACAATGGGCCCGACGGCATCGTTCGCGATGGCAACGAGCGGCTCTATACCCGCACCGGCATTGCGCGCGCGCGCGATGCCCTGAACCCGGGCGGCGTGCTCGCGGTCTGGTCCGCCGCGCCCGACCCGAAGTTCGCTCGCCGGCTCGATGATGCCGGGTTCGTGGTCGATGAGCGTACCGTTCGCGCGCGCCCCAACAACAAGGGTCCCCGTCACACGATATGGTTCGCCCGGCGCCCCTGATCAGGGCTTGCGGATTCGCAACCGCCCGCTGAAATCGCGCTTGCCGACCGCGACGCCCTTCATCCGCATGATGTCGTAGGCGGTCGCGGCGTGGAAATAGAAGTTTGGTTGGCTGAAGCTGAGCAGGAAGTCCTCGGCCGCGAAGTCGAGCCGGAATTCGCGGAATTCGAACCGCATGTCGCGCCCGATCGCATCTTCGAGTTCCTCGACGGTAACGCCTTCGAGCGTTGTCACCGCGCTTTCGATCGCTCCGCGCAGACCGTCGAAGGTGTCAGGCGACGGCGAAGTATCGGGAGAGAATACGCCCTTGCGCAGGCCCTCGATGGCACCGGCGGTGTGCACCGCGACGCTCTTCACCTGATAGGTGAAAGGGAACATATCATCGATGATCCGCGCCTCGAGCAGATCGGCAGGATCGCACTCCTGCTCGCCGCACCAAGTCTCTGCCTTGCCGAGAAGGTGCTTGGTGGTGCCCAGCATCTGCATCGCGCTGGGGACGAAAGCGGCATGAAGCGTAAGCGGCATCGGACTCTCCCGGAAACCACAAGGCCCGGCCGTCTGACGACAACCGGGCCTCTAAAAAATTCACATCGTCAGCGAACCCGCGGGCCGCCGAACGGCAGCGGCGGAGGGGGACGGCGTGCGCCCCGCGGCAGCTGTGCCTGATAAGCCCGCCCGCAATGCTCGACGCAATAGGGGAAGCCGGGGTTCACGGCCTGGCCGCAGAAATGAAAGTCGGGCTCGCCGGGATGGCCCATCGGCCAGCGGCAGACCTTTTCGCTCAGGTCGAGCAGGCTGGTCTTGTCGGCGATCTCGGCGCTCGGCTTGGCGGGCACGAGGCGGCGCGGGGGAGCGGGCGGAATGGGCGGCTGCTGGTCGCCGGGGCCCTGGCGCAGGAATCCACCCGGGCCGACCGAAACGATCTTGGGCAGGTTCTGCGAGGGGTTCGGGATGGGTTGGCTGGGCACATCGGAGCCAGAGCTCGGGGTCGCTGCCGGACGCGGTTCGCTGGCGGGCGCGGCGGCAACCGGCGCGGATCGCGGAGCGGCGGGAAGAGGCTTCTTGACCGGCGGCCTGGCGGCGGGCGCAGCGGCTGCTTTCTTCGGCTCGGGCTTGTCCTCGTTCGGCTTGACCGGCGAGGGGCGCGATTTGAGCCCCAGGCGGTGCGCCTTGCCGATTACCGCATTGCGGCTGACGCCACCGAGTTCGTCGGCGATCTGGCTAGCGGTCGAGCCGCCCTCCCACATCTTTTTCAGCGTCGCGATGCGTTCGTCGGTCCAGCTCATCGAGGGGTATCTTTTCCTGTCGTATCCGGCGGTGGGTACCGCGGTACTTGCCTGTGGGGGCGCTTGGCCCTAGTCGCCGCGCCATGGCCGATCAAGTCCAGCCCGTAGAGTTCGCCTCGCCTGCATCCGCGTCATTTCGTCCGCGGGGCGAGCCGGTGATCCACGGTATCAACCGGATCGGATTGTGGAGCCTCTATATTAAGGAGGTTCGGCGGTTTCTCAAGGTGCAGACCCAGACTGTATGGGCCCCAGCGGTCACGACACTTCTGTTTCTGGTCATCTTCACCGTCGCTTTCAGCGGTTCGGGGGGGCGCGGAGGGCGTATCGTGCTGGGCGTCCCGTTCGCGACCTTCGTTGCGCCGGGTCTCATTGTCATGGCGATGATGCAGAACGCGTTTGCCAATTCCAGTTTCAGTTTTCTGTCGGGCAAGATCCAGGGGACGATCATCGACCTGCTGATGCCGCCGCTATCGTACGGTGAGCTGATGACCGGGATCGTTGCCGCAGCGGTCACCCGCGCGGTCCTGGTCGGATCGGCAGTGGCGCTGGCGATGGCGCTCTACCCGGGCGTGTCGCTGGCCGTCGCGCACCCGTGGGCGGTGGCCTGGTTCGGGCTGATGGGCGCAACGATGCTCGCGCTTCTGGGTCTGCTGACTTCGATCTGGGCCGAGAAGTTCGACCACGCCGCGGCCGTCACCAACTTCGTGGTCGCGCCGCTCAGCCTGCTGTCGGGCACGTTCTATGTCATCCACAACCTTGCACCGGCGTTTCAGGCGATCAGCCGGGCCAATCCATTCTTTTACGTGATCTCGGGTTTCCGCTTCGGATTCCTCGGCCAGAGCGACATCGGCAGTACCAATCAGGCAGTGGTATGGAGCGCGGTGGGACTGGGAGTGTTCAACGCGCTGCTCGGCGCGGTGACCTACGCCGTTCTCAGAAGCGGGTGGAAGCTGAAAAGCTAGTGCGTCAGCCCGCGGCGCAGCTTGTAGCGGCCGTCGGCAAAATCGTCGAACAGATCACCGACCTGCGGATGCTCCACAGGGCCATTCTCGGCATCGGCGAGCAGGTTCTGCTGGCTGACATAAGCAACGTACGACGAATCGCCGTTTTCGGCGAGGAGGTGGTAGAACGGCTGGTCCTTGTGCGGGCGAACCGCCTGGGGAATCGCCTCGTACCATTCGTCGCTATTGGCGAACACCGGGTCGATATCGAACACCACCCCGCGAAAATCGAACATCCGGTGGCGCACGACTTCGCCGATCGCGAAGCGCGCCCGCGCATGGCGGGGAGCTTCGATCGTCCGGCCCGCCGTGGGGGAAAAGAAGTGCGCGCGATCCATCGAAGGCGAAATATAGGCTTCCGCAAGTGCGAAACAAGCCGCGCGCCGCACTCGTCCCCGGTACATCTGTCGATGCGGGGCGCGTGCGGGGCACGCAACGGGTCTTGGCAAGCGCTTATCCCTCGGCTAGGCGGCGCGCTCGCTTCGGCCGGCTCCCACGGGAGCCCAGCGCACGAACCTCGCGGAGAGGTGGCAGAGTGGTCGAATGCGCCGCACTCGAAATGCGGTTTACGGGCAACCGTAACGTGGGTTCGAATCCCACCCTCTCCGCCACCTGGTCAGCTGCTCTCCGCGATGGTGGGCGCCGCAGAACAGCGGAGAACAGCGGAATTCTGCTCACTGAAAGGATGCTGTAGGCTCACGGCTTGGGTCCAACCGCAACAAGATATCCAGGGTTCGAGAGCCTTTCTCGCGGAGATGGAGCTATCCGTAGGCAGAACCGCTCGTCCAATGGGACGAGCATCGGAAGATTGGTGTGCCCCACAATGGCATTTTGCCTCTAAATCCAACCGCCAACACTGGGTCGAACGCAAAGAGTCGGGACGACACAAGCGGTGGACAGGGAGCGCCAGACACTTTGGCTCGCATGGGATGCTGAAGAAGTTGATTACGGTCCTGGCTGCCCCGGAGTATTGGCTGCCTGATGAACACGGTAGCTCAGTACATTGCCACGAACGGACCGATGATCGGACTCGGTCTCGTTGTAGCAATCTTCGTTGCATTCGCGTTGGAACGGCGCCCGCCAGTTGTCATCGCCTTGGCCGCCGCGGTGGGAATGTGGGCGCTAGGGTTTCTCGATGCAGGCGAACTGCTCGATGTTTTCAAGAATCCCGCTCCCGTTACGATCGGCTCAATGTTCATTTTGAGTGGTGCTCTGCTTCGGACCGGCGTGATGGAGGAGATATCGGGCTGGATCATTCGCCGAACGGCTCGGATGCGCGGCTACGTCGTTGCCGAGATCGGCGCAGGGACCATGCTCGCCTCGGCCTTCATGAACAACACGCCCGTTGTCATCGTCATGATTCCCGTCATGAAACGCTTGGCGCGGGTCCTCAATATCTCGCCGACCCGACTGCTCATCCCACTCTCGTACCTGACCATACTGGGCGGGACGCTGACGTTGATCGGAACGTCCACGAACCTTCTCGTCGACGGTGTCGCGCAGGATAACGGTCAGGCGGCGTTCGGCATCTTCGAGATCACCGGTGTCGGCTTGGTCGCCGTGACGGCCGGCGTCTTGTTTTTGCTCGTTGCCGGGCCTCGCTTGCTGCCAGACCGCCCGTCGAGCGCCACCGATGATCAGGGCGAAAGCGACCGGTATTTGTCGCATCTGGTGCTCACCGCGCGGAGCGAAATGGTTGGCCAGCGCATCGGCAACACGTCCTTCTCCCGTCGCTTCGGTATTCGCATTGTCGCGCTTCGGCGCGGGGCGGTGGTCGAGCGAAAGGGGCTGAACGAATTCGTCTTGTGCGCGGGCGATCAACTTGTCGTAACCGCGACACCCGCAGAGCTTTCGTCGCTCGCGGAATCGCGAGATTTTCGTGTGGGATTGGCTGGAGTGGGGGGCGGGATCGCTACGAGCGGTACCGATCGCCCCAAGGATCTTCGTCTGGTCGAAACCGTCATTTCAGCGTCCGACCCCATCATCGGTCGCCGATTGATCGAGATCCCGCTACTATCTCGCCTCCGCGTCCGGGTTCTTGGGCTTGCGCGCCCCGGGCATGTTGCCGGACCGGACCTGTCGAACGCACGCGTACGAGCGGGAGATCGTCTCCTCATCGCAGCAGGGCAAGATGCGGCCCAGACCGTGCGATCGGGTCTCGGATTGCACCAAATTGCAGAGGCACCCGTGCGAGCGTTTCGGAGGCGAAAGGCTCCGCTTGCCATTGCGACACTCGCGGCAGTGGTGGTGAGTGCGGCGATATTCAAATTGCCCATCGAGGCGCTTGCGATAGCCGGCGTCGCGTTCGTCCTGCTCACGCGCTGTATCGAGCCGGAAGAAGCCTGGTCGGCAATAGACGGAAACACCCTGGTTCTTATTTTCGCGATGCTTGCCGTCGGTAAGGGTCTCGACAACGCCGGCACTGTCGACCTGATTGTCACGCATGTCGAACCCTATCTGCGAACGGCATCCCCACTTCTCATGCTGGGAAGTATCTACCTGATTGCAAGCGTGCTGACCGAGGTCGTCACCAACAACGCCGTTGCCGTAATCCTGACCCCGATCGCGATGGCATTTGGCGAGGCACTCGGCGTCGACGTTCGGCAGCTGATCGTCGCGGTCATGTTCGGGGCGAGCGCGAGCTTTGCTACGCCCATCGGCTATCAGACCAACACGCTCGTGTATGGAGCCGCCAACTATCGCTTCGCCGATTTCTTGAAGGTCGGAATTCCGATGAACATCGTCGTTGGCGTCGCGACGTGCCTTGCCATCTACACGATATTCTAATCCTGCGTCACCAAGCCGAGAGGCGGTCCGTGCGGCGGCGAGCGGGTGCACCGGTCCCGTTCCCAGTGCTGGACGTACCTCCAGTCGTAGTCCCGCCTGTCGTGGTTCCGCCGGATGAGGTTCAGCAGTGTGACCGCTGGATCGCTGGGCAAGTCCCGATGCGATCCGTTGACGATCGTCAGGTTGCTCAACTCGGCGTCTCCTGACGCTTACATCCTCGACCGGGGATGGGTCCCCAGCAATTCCTGGCCCCTTGTCCCGGACGAGTGAAATAATTTCGACGACCAACTGCGGATCGCCTGTCACCGCGTCGTCATCGCGATGACCCTCGCTCAGTCCACGGTGCGCATCGATGCTGCTGCAAGAAACCATAGCCGCTCCGCCGGGACGCAGCGCCCGCCCGCCCCATGTCGGCGATGGTCGGGTGGTGGGCGCGATTCACGATGTCGGTCCGCGCTTCGAAGGTCAGGTGGATATGCTCGTCGAGGTTCTCCAGCGACACCTCGGCGGGCATCGTTTCGCGATGCTCGTGGTTCCCGATCACGGGGGGGCTGCGCCGATTGGTGCAAACGCCGGATTCCGCAAGAAACTGCGGTGCTGGGCGGATCTGGGCGTGGAAATGTTCGTCCACGGCTGGTTCCACCGCGACGACACGCCCCAGCGCGGGATCGCCGGCTTCAAGGCGCGCCACATGACCGCAGGCGAGGGCGAGTTTTCCGGGTTGGGCCGGGAAGAGGCTGCGCGCCGAATGGCCGACGGCCGCGCGCTGATCGAAGATTGCATCGGTCGCAAGGTCGCCGGTTTCATCGCGCCCGCCTGGCTCTATTCCCCCGGGGCCAAGGCAGCGCTCGCCGACAATGGTTTCGCGCTGGCCGAAGACCACCTGCGCGTCTGGCTGCCCGACACCAGCCGCGTCGTCTCGCGGGGGCCGGTGGTGACCTGGGCCAGCCGATCAACCGCGCGCGCGGCCTCGTCGATCGCCTTCGCCGCTCTGGCCCGCCGGGCGCTGGCGCAGTGCGATACGGTCCGTCTCGCGGTGCATCCAGGCGATACCGGACACCCGCGCATCATGCAGAGCATCGAGAAGACCTTCGCGCATTTCGCCGCCCGCCGCACTCCGGCGCGCTATGCCGATCTGCTCGCCGATGCGGGCAACGGTTTTCTCCAGACGGTCGCGTTCACCTGAATGAGAATCCTCGTGCCGATCCACAGCTTCGAGCCGGGCGGGGTGGAGCGCGTCGCGTTGCGGCTGGCGCGGGCGTGGCACGACGCCGGCCACGAGGTGTTTGTCCTGCTCGGTCGCGACGAGGGCGCGGCGCGCGGTCAGGCCCCCGAGTTGACCTATGTCCGCCACCACGAACCGATTTCCACCGCGTGGTGGGAGACGTTGTGGATGATCGTATGCCTGGTCCGCTTCTTGCGGCGCGAGCGTGTGGACGTGCTGTTCTGTCCCGGCAATACCTACACCGTGGTCTGCGTGGCGGCGAAGCTGGTGCTGCCGCGCCGCTGCCCGCCGGTGCTGGCCAAGGTCAGCAACGACCTCGATTCACGGTATCTCCCGGCAATCGCACGTCCGTTCTATCGCGTCTGGCTGCGTATCCAGGGGCGCATACTCGATGCCTTCGTCGGTCTCGCTCCACCGATGAGCAACCACATCGCAAGCTTTATGGGCGTGGTCGACGAGCGCGTTCTGACGATCGCCGATCCCGCGTTGAGCGAGGGAGAGTTCGCGCGTCTGTCGGCGATGGTCCACCGTCCTGCCGCCGTCCCGCATATCGTCGCGGTCGGACGGTTGGTGGCGCAAAAGAACTTTCCCCGCCTGATCGCGGCGTTCGCCGACTACGCTCCCGAGCGCGCGCGCTTGACCATCGCTGGGGAGGGCCCGGAGCGCCGCGCAATCGAGCGGGCCATCGCCCGACACGGAATCGCGCCGCGGGTCGTCCTCGACGGCCACGTCGAAGACATCCCCGCACTGCTCGAGAGCGCTGACCTACTTGCGCTCTCGTCAGACTACGAGGGCGTGCCCGCCGCGGTGATCGAAGCACTCGCCGCCGGGCTGCCGGTCGCCGCGACGTCGTGCTGCGTGAGCATGAACTGGTTGCTCGATGGCGGGAAGCTGGGCGCGCTGGCCCGGCGCGGCAGTACCCGTTCGCTCGGTCATGCAATCCAATGGGCCCTGTCGATGGCGCCGCGCCCCGCAGAAGCGCGACAGAAGGCAGCGCTGTTTGTGATCGCTCCGTCCGCCGCAGCTTATCTTGCGGCCTTTCGCCGATTGCTGGCCGAACCGCGCGCGGTACGTTCGGCACAAGGGGAGCAGCCCGTCGATGCCTGATGAGACCCTGGCTCTCGCCCCCGCGACGACCATTGCCCTGCGTCCGCAAGACGGTGGGGCATCGCGCTGGACCCGCATCGCGACCACGCTGTTCTCACTGACCGTAATAGGCGCCGCGCTGTACCAGGCGCGCGGGGTCGACTTTGGCGACTTGCGCGCGCTGGTTCCGCCCTCGCCGCTATTCTGGATGACGTTCGTGCTGGCCTATCTGGCGGGGCCCGTCAGCGAATGGATCATCTATCACCGGCTATGGGCGATCGGCCCCGAGGCGATCGGTCCCCTATTGCGCAAGCAGGTCTACAACGAATTGCTGCTGGGCTATCTTGGCGAGGTATACTTCTACAACTGGGCGCGCCGTCGCCTGGCGCTGCCGACGACCCCGTTCGGCGCGGTCAAGGATGTCGCGATCATGTCGGCGATCGCCGGCAATGCGATGACCATTGTGCTGGTGATCGCGGCAGCGCCTTTTGCGGGGCTGCTCCAGCTCGGCGATCACGCGCGCGAATTTGGTTGGTCGCTGGTGATCGTCCTCGTCACGTCGACCGCACTGCTGGCGCTTCGGGGACGGATATTCTCACTTTCGAGCCAGGACCTGCGGTTCGTCTTCTCGGTGCATGTGGCACGCATACTGGGTTCGGCAGCGCTCGCGGCGCTCATGTGGCATCTTGTCCTGCCCGATACGCCGATCGCCTGGTGGCTGGTGCTCGCGGCGGTCCGTCTGCTGATATCGCGCCTGCCGCTTATCCCCAACAAGGACGTGGTGTTTGCCGGGATCGCGGTGTTCGCACTGGGCCACGACCTGGAGATCGGCGCTCTCCTGACGCTGATGGCGGCGCTGATCCTTGCGCTGCACATCGTCGTCGGCCTGGCCTTCGCGCTGGGCGACTTGATTGCAAAGAAGACCCATGGCTGACCGACTGATCCTTGTCCCTCTTCTTGCGTCGCTACTCGTGGCCGCCGGCCTGCCATCCTCGCCCGACCTCGGCAAGGCAGAGGGCCGCTGCCGGGCGAGCGAGGACGGACCCTCGTTCATGGTGACGGTCGCTGGGCTGAAGGATCGTAAAGGTCGCCTCAAGCTTGAGGTTTATCCGGCCGCCGACGCCGATTTCCTAGCCGACGACAACCTGCTCGTCGATGCCGGCAAAACGTTTCGCCGGGTCGAGATCCATGTGCCCGCGACCGGCGTCCCCCTTATGTGCGTGCGGCTTCCGGGCCCCGGGCGGTACGGGGTGTCGCTGCTTCACGATCGCGATGCGAATCGCAAGTTCGGATGGCGGGTCGACGGCATCGGCTTTGCCGGCAACCCGAAGCTCGGCTGGGGCAAGCCGTCGGCCGCGTCCGCTTCTGCTGCGGCCGGCGCGGGGCCGACCCCGATCACGATCGTACTCAACTATCGCCGCGGACTGGGCATGAGCCCACTCGCCAAGGCGCGCTAGGCGATGCATGTCGTCGATGTCTCGGCGTTCTACGCGCCCACCGGCGGCGGCGTGCGGACATATGTCGAGCAGAAGCTCGCCGCGCTTCCCCGGCTCGGGCATGAAATAACGGTCGTAATCCCGGGATCGGCCGACGATCTGATCGACCGCGGACCGGGTGCCCGCATCGTGTCGCTCCGCTCGCCGCGTTTCCCGCTCGACCGCGCCTATCGCTACTTCGCCGATGAGCCCTGCGCTTCACGCTGCGCTCGACCGCCTCGCTCCCGACCTCGTCGAGGTGTCGTCACCCTGGCGCAGCCCCTCGATGGTGGCGCGCTGGCGGCCCGAAGTGCCCAAGGCGCTGGTTATGCATGCCGATCCGCTTGCGACCTATGCCTACCGCTGGCTGGGGCCGGTCCTCGCGCGCGACACGATCGACCGGCGGGTGGACAGCTTCTGGCGTCACTTGCGCACGCTCGGCGGCGCATTCGATTCGACCGTCTGCGCCAGCGAGGACCTTGCGCGCCGGATGACCGCCGGAGGAGTGGCGAGGGTGACGACGATCCCGATGGGCGTATCGAGCACGGTATTCGCGCCAACCCGCCGCGATCCCGCGGTGCGCGCCGAACTTCTGCGCGAGTGCGGCTTGCCGGAACGTGCGCTGCTGCTGATCGCCGCAGGCCGTCTCGCTCCGGAAAAGCGCGTGCCCATGCTGGTGAAGGCCGCAACGCTCGCGGGGGCGGAGGCTCCGGTCGGCCTGGCAATCTTCGGCCAAGGGCGCGAGCGGCAGGCTATCGTAGAGGCGATTGGCGGCAATCCGCACATTCGACTTTTCTCTCCGTGGGTGACCGGGTGGCTTTCGCTCGTGTTCTCGCCAGCGGCGATGCGTTGCTCCACGGCTGCGAATCCGAGACGTTCTGCATGGTCGCTGCCGAGGCTCGCGCGAGCGGAATCGCGGTCATCGCGCCCGACGGGGGCGGCGCGGCCGAACACGCCGCGCCGCGCCGTGCGATCTATCGCGCCGCCGACCCCCACGATGCCGCGCGCGCGATCGTCGCGCTGGCGCGCAGCGGCGAAAGGGTGCCGCACGGTCCGGTGCGCAGCATGGATGAGCACTTCGCCGAGTTGATGGCCCATTATGCCGCGCTCACGATCGGCACCCGCGCTGCTGCCTGAGCGGTCGCCCGGCATGTCGGGATCGACTTGGACGCATGGCACGCGGACGTGGTAGCCGCTCGCACCGGACCGCATGTTCGGTGGGGAGGGCAAGTGACAGACCGCGAGCAGACTGGGCTTGCCGCGGTGCTGAGCGATAACCGCGCCGACTTGTTGCGCTTCCTCGCAGCGCGTACCGGCGACCGGTCGGAAGCGGAGGACCTGCTGCAGGAACTCTGGCTCAAGCTCATCGACAATCCCCCGGGACCCGTGGCAAACGCCCGCAGCTATCTGTTTCGCGCGGCCAACAATCTGGCGATCGATCGCGCCCGGCAGCGGACGCACGCGATGCGCCGCGACCGGTCGTGGCTTGAGCACGACGATGCCGCCCCGGTTGTCGGCGAACGCCCGGCGCCGACAGCGGCCGCAGACGAGGTGCTGCTGGCCGAGGAGGAAGCACGCGTGCTTCACCAGGCGGTCGATGGCTTGCCCGACGGCGCCCGGCGCGCGCTCGTCGCGTTCCGCTTCGAGGGGCTAAGCCAGGGGGAGATTGCCGCACGGATGGGAATCAGCCGCAGCGGCGTCGAAAAGCACCTTGCGCTCGCGATGAAACGATTGCGCGCGCACCTCGCCAACTGCGGATATTTCGCCTCGACGTCGTCTTGCGACGACAGGGGGTATGGGGACGAAGGACCATGAACGAGGACAGCGAACGGATTGCCGACGCCGCGGCGACCTGGCACCTCGCCTCGGCGCGCGACGATATGGACTGGGAGGGCTTCACCCGCTGGCTCGAGGCCGACCCGCGCCATGCGCGCGTCTACGACGAACTGGCGCTGGCTGACGATCTGGCCTTGCGGGTAGGCCGCTCTGCCAAGCCCGCTCGCGTCGAACCGCAAATCCGGACCACCGCGCGCTGGCCGCTATGGGCTGGCGGCGCGATCGCCGCTTCGCTGGCGCTGTTCCTTGCCGTCGGCCAACTGCAAGGGCCCTCTGCGACCGTTTATGCCAGCAGCGAGACGAGCCGCGAAGTCGTGCTCGCCGACGGTTCGCAGATCGATCTCGCGCCAGACAGCCGATTGACGGTCGGCGGCCGACATCGCGACGAGTTGGCGCTCGAAGGAAACGCGTACTTTGCGATCCGTCACGATCCTGCGCGCCAGTTGACCGTTCGCGCGGGGGGTCTGGAAGTGACCGACATCGGCACCCTATTCGAAATTCGCACATCCGACCGGTCCACCCACGTCGCAGTGGCCGAAGGCTCGGTCGCGGTGCGCGGCGACGCGCTGGCGGCGCCGGTTACCGTAGCGGCGGGCAAGCGCTTCGAACTGGATCGAGCTGCGCCGAGGGCCAGCTTGTCGCCCATCGCGCGCAGCGAGGTCGGCGAATGGCGTAGCGGACGCTTGACCTTCACCAACGCCGCGTTGGAGGTGGTCGCGACCGACCTGGCGCGGTATGCCCGCACAAAGGTCGTTGTGCCGCCGTCGCTTGCCGACAGGCGCTTTTCGGGAACTCTGGCAATCGGCAATGGTGACACCGCGGTTCGGGATCTGGCGCAGCTCATGGGGTTGGGGATTGTGCGCGATGGCGCCGATTATCGCCTGGAGCCTGCCAACTGAGGCACGCGAGCCGCGCGGTACGGTCGATGTAACGGCCACGACGCTTCCCGAGGCGATGGCCGAGCTGTCGCGCGAAACCGATGTGTCGATCGGTGCCAAGGGGTCGCTGCCGCGGGTCCCGGTCAATCCCGTCACTGGTCCGCTGAGCGTCGAGCGCGCGCTCTCGCGCATCCTCGCGCGCAGCGGCTTCGCGCGCGCGCGTTGGACCCACGGCGTGGCAGATCGTGACGGCTCGCCGACCTTGTCCAGCGCGCCTCGCGCCGAAGACAGAGCGCGCGGCGCACCGGCTCGTCAACGGCGCCCATTTCGGCAGAGATTATCGTGGCCGGCAACAAGGAGATGCTGTCGCTCGGCAGATTTCCAGCGCGGTGGCGATCGTCACGGCCGACGCGCTGTCGGGACCTGTTGCGGCGCGCGGATCTGCTGCGGTGGCTGCCGAGCTTGAGGGAGTCGCGCTCACCGGCGAGGGGGTCGGGCGCGACCGGATAGTCCTGCGCGGCGTTGCCGACGGCGCCTTTGCCGGGCGCAACGATCGACCGTGGCGGTGCTCCTCGGCGATTCCCGTCTCGCTGAGGTCGGCGCCCGATCCCGATCCGCGGATCGTCGATGTCGATCGGTCGAGTCCTCAAGGGGCCGCAGGGCTCGCTCTATGGATCGGGTGCGCTGAGCGGCATCTACCGGGTGGTGCCCCGGCGGGCGACCCGCCCGAAAGCGCAGTCGCCGCGGGTGTGTCGGCCGAGTCGGTAGCCGGGGGCGAGCGCGGTATCAGCGGGTTTGGCATCATCAATGTGCCGCTTGCCGCCGACGTCGCCGCGGTACGCCTCATCGCCTATGGCGATCTCGCACCCGGCTCGATCGATACCGGCGCGCGAACCGATGCCAACCGCACGACCGCTCTGGGTCTTGCGCAACCTTCGGTGTCGGAGCCGGCGGAGGCTCGCGCTTGGATGTAGGAGGGATGGGCCAATGGCTCAACTCGCAGGACAGGATACGTCTATGTGCCGCGATCCCGCACGGTCCCGATCAGGTCCGCGAACCGCACGACAACGACCTGCTTCATAGGTCGCTGCGACTGGCGCGTGAAGCCGGGCCGATCTCGCTCCTTCTGGCGAGCGGTTACACCCGCCAGTCGGTCGACGACCGCTACGATGCGATCGTCGGTGCCGAAGTTTATGGCCTGCCCGATCCCCGCAGGCTCGACGACGATCGCACATTCAAAGTCTGGGACGACATGAACTGCGCGCCAACGGCAAACTGGGCCGCGTCCGCTGGCTGGCGGGGCTGTCTTGCGTCGTGGCCACGCGCCGGCAGATGCGTTCGCTGACCGATGGCGGCGGGTCGACTGCAATCGTTGGCATCGATCGCCACGCTGCCGGCGAGGCCGCGGTGTACGGACAAGCGACGGTGCCGCTCGGGCGAAACCTCGACCTATCGGCCGGCGCGCGATTGGCGCACGGCAGCCAGCGGATCGCACGCGGGACGCTGGTTGGCGAAGGTGTGCGTGCAGAAAGTCGACTGAGCCTTACGCCGTCGGTCAAGCTCGCCTGGCGACCGCGCCCCGGACGGCTGCTCTACGCAGGCTTCGACACCGCGGTCCGCGAAGGCGGTGCGGCGATCGAAAATGATGGATCGCTCCGCCGGCTAGAGGGCGACGAGCTCGAAACCGTGTCCGCCGGGTGGCGCGAAGGTGCGGGGCCGGTGCGCTTCGACCTGGGGATCTACCGCTCGCGGTGGAGCAACGTGCAATCCGACGTGCTGCGTCCCGGCGGACTGATCGAGACCGCCAATGTGGGCGATGGCTCGATTCTGGGCGCCGAGCTGTCGGTCGATGCGGACATCGCACCTGGCTGGCGGATCGCGGCGGGTGCGTTGGCGCAGTCTGCACTGCTCGATGCGACAAGCGCGTTGGCCGATCCTGACGATCGCCGGTTACCGGTGGTGCCCCGCGCGACCGCGCGACTGGCGCTCACCCACGACTTCACGCTCGGGCCCTGGGACCTGTCGGCGACGTTGCGCGGGCGCTACGTCGGCCACGGTCGACTTAGCTTCGACCCGGCGCTCGACCGGGCGCTGGGTGGCTACACCGACACTGGCGTCGCGCTGACGGCAGCGCGCGGCAACTGGTCGGTAGCGCTGTCGGCGGACAACCTTCTCGACGGCCGGGCCGACGTGTTCGCCTATGGCAATCCGCTGCGCATCCTGACGATGCCGCAGCATGTCGCGCAGGATCCGCGCAGGTTCGTTCTGTCGATCGCCTGGCGGCCGACCGCGCGCCAGGCTTCCGTGTCGCACCGGGAAAGATGACCGAAGTTTAATCCGCCCGCCAGCATATCGACTGGCGGGCACAGGTATCTCTGGGGACGGCGATCACCCGGATCGCTACCTGGAGTGAAGATCATGCGTTCCCATACACTGATTGCCGCCGCCGCTGCCCTGTCACTCGCGCTGGGTTCCGGCGCGGCGTTTGCCGCCACGACCACCGCTCCGGCATCGAGCCTCAAGGGTTCGACCATGACCACCCGCGCGACGCCGGCTACCCCGGTCAAGTTCGCGGCGAAGACGAACGCGAAGGCCGCGCTTGCACCGTGCAAGAGCCTGACCGGCAAGAAGCTCGCCGATTGTACCGCGAAGGCGAAGGTCAAGGCCGCCGCCACTCACACCTGACGCATCGCGGTCGCACCGTCCCGATGACCGGCTTTCCCCGAACCACACAGCCGGTCATCGGGCGGATTTTTCACGAAGGAAGACAACAACCCATGGACCCGGTCGACAAATCGCGCCTGATCACGGTGGCGCTCGTCGCCACCCTGGCTGCGGGGACCGCCTGGGCAATCGCGCCGGAACTCCCCGCTTCGCCGCTCGCGAGAATTGGCACGCATCGCCAGATAGCCGCTCGCCCCGCGGTGTGGGATGGCGGCCACAGTATCGCCGACGTCGTCGACAAGGTCGAGCCAGCGGTGGTCACGATCACGGTCGAGCAGGACGCCCAGCCCGCAGCGTTTCAGGGCTTCCCCGGAGCGGGCGATGAAGGGCCGCTCGGCGACTTGTTCCGCCAGTTCATGGGGCCGCGACAGATGCAGCCTTTGCCGCAGCAGGCAGAGCGCGCGCTCGGTTCCGGTTTCCTCGTCGACGCGGACGGCGATATCCTGACCAACAACCACGTCGTGGATGGCGGCACGCGCTTCACCGTAGAATTTTCCGACAAGTCGATCGCCAAGGCGACACTGGTGGGCACCGACCCCCAGACCGATCTGGCGCTGATCCATGTCGACAAAATGCCGTCGGTCTCTCCGCTGGGCTTTGCCGATTCCGACACGCTGCGGGTCGGCGACCCGGTGATAGCGATCGGTGATCCCTATGGCGTGGGGCAGACGGTGACGGCGGGTGTAGTCTCCGCGCGCGGCCGCTCGCTCGGCAATTCGAGTTATGTCGACTACATCCAGACCGATGCGCCGATCAACGAGGGTAATTCGGGCGGGCCGCTGCTCGACTACGCCGGTCGCGTCGTCGGGGTGAACAGCGCGATCTTCTCGCCGAGCGGCGGCAACGTCGGCATCGGCTTCGCGATTCCGTCGAACACCGCGCACGAGGTGATCGATGCGTTGCGGAAGCAGGGCAAGGTTACCCGGGCCTGGCTTGGTGCGACGGTACAGGATGTCACGCCGCAGATCGCAGCGGCCGCCGGGCTAAACAAGGCCGCAGGCGCAATCGTTGCCGAGATCGATCCGACGGGGCCGGCTGCAGGCCGCCTGCGCATGGGCGATATCGTACTGGCCTTCGACGGCAAGCCGGTGCGCGAGGCGCGCGACCTGTCCATGGCCGCATCGCACGCGGCGATCGGCAGCGACGCTTCGCTGACAGTCATCCGCCAAGGCACGCAGCACGAGATTTCCGTGCGAATGGGCCGCCTGCAGGGGGGAGCTTCCCGCCAGCCGGCCTACTCGGGTGGCGGCGACCAGCCCTCGCCCCGTCTTGGCGTCACCGTTGTCCCCCTGGACGGTGATGCCCGTGCACAGCTTGGCCTTTCAAGTGATACCCGCGGGGTGGTGATTTCCGGTGCCGATCCGAATGGCGCAGCCGCCCGCGCCGGACTTCAGGCCGGCGATGTGATCGAGAAAGTCGGCGACGTTCCGGTGGGCGATGCCGCCTCGCTGGCGCACGCACTCGACAATGCCCGAAACGATACCGCGCTGCTGCTCATCGACCGGAGTGGGCAGCGGCGCTACCTGGCGGTTCCCCTCGGCTAGTCTTCCCTCCCCCACCCCTGCCGAGGGGGGCCGCCCTCTAGCCCTGCTGCTGGAGCAAGCTCGCGAGCGTGATCACCACCCGCAGTCCGGGTTCATTGTCTTCAAGTGCAAGCGTCCCGCCGTGCAGGTTTGCTGTCGCGGCGGCGAGGCTGAGGCCAAGACCCGAGCCGGGTCGATGACGCGAAGGGTCGAGTCGTCCGAACCGCCGCAGCGCCTCGCCGTGCCGCGCGGCGGGAATACCGGGGCCGTCATCGCTCACCTCGATCCGCACGAAGTCGCCGTCGCGCCGCGCCGACAGACCGATCCGCGTCGCGCCCTCGGCATAGGACAATGCGTTGTCGACCAGGTTGCCGACCGCCTGGCTGAGAAGCTCGCGATGAACCGCGACGAACAGGCCCGGCAGGGTGCCGCAGACGATCGTGACGCCCTGTTCCTCGGCTATCGGGGCGAACAATTCGGCCATGTCGGCAAGCAGCGCGCCGATATCCTCGTGCGTGAAGCGGTCGCGTCCGATACCCGCCTCGGCGCGGCTGATCTGGAGCGAAGTACCCAGCATCGCCTGCAGGGCCGCAGCCTCGGTTCTGGCGCGCTGGAGCGAATCGGCGGCAGGTCCCTCCGGAACATCTTCCGCCGCCTGCTCGACCGCGGTCTGGAGCCGGGAAACCGGCGAGCGCAAGTCGTGGGCGAGCCCGTCAGTCACCAGCCGCAATTCGCCGACCAGTTCGGAAATCCGGTCGAGCATGGCGTTGAGCGCCTGCGCGAGCCGGTCGAAGGCATCGCCCGATCCGGCTTGCGGCACGCGCTGGGACAGGTCGCCAGCGCCGAATTGGCGGGTGATGGTGGCGATGCGCGTCGCCCGCCGTTCGATTATTCGCAGCAGCAGAAAGGCCAGGCCGAGCGAAAGCGGGCCGGCGAACAGTACCGCGAGCAACAATCCGCCGGCGTTGGCCGCGCGCACGCTGTCCGCGCCGGTCATGACATGACCCACCAGCAGCCGAGATCCGTCGGGCAGACGCCGCGTATCGACGAGCACCGGGACCGGATCGGTCTCGTCCGACCGGCGCAAGATGACCTGCGCCCATCGCTGGGGAGCGAGGCCGGGGTCGGCCAGCACGTTGCCCGCGAGGCGCAGACCCGAAGGCGCGCGATACGAGAAGACCGCGCCGCCATGGGGGTCGTAGGCGATGCGTTCGCCGATCGCTTCGACGAGCTCGGCCGGGCCCCCGTCTGCGTAGGACGCGAGCATGTCGTCAGCGAGCTCATCGACCAGGGCTTCCTGCTGGGACAGCAGCGTCCGCGAGCTGGCGACCTGCATGAACCCGAGCAGGGCGAGCGCGGGAAGAAAGATCGCGGTGAACAGCAGGACCGTCAGCCAGGTCGAACTCGAGAGCGGCCGGCGCGCCATTCAGTCGGGCAGTCCCAGCCGGTATCCCGCGCCCCGCACGGTGTGGAGCAACGGGTGGTCGATAGTCTTCGTCGATCTTCTTGCGCAGGCGACTGACGTGCACGTCGATCACGTTGGTCCCGGGGTCGAAGTGATAGTCCCACACCGCTTCGAGCAGCATCGTCCGGGTAACGACCTGGTCGCAATGGCGCAGGAGATATTCGAGCAGGCGGAATTCGCGCGGCTGCAATTCTATCGTCCGGCCGCCGCGGCGCACCTTGCGGGCCAGCAGATCCATCTCGAGATCGCCGCAGGTCAAGCGGGTCACAGGTCCGACGGTGGCGGTTGCCTTGCGCATCGCAAGCCGCAAACGCGCCAGCAGTTCGGCGAACGCAAACGGCTTGACCAGATAGTCGTCCGCCCCGGCCTCGAGCCCATCGACTCGATCGTCTGCGGTGCCCAGCGCCGAGAGGATGATCGTCGGCGTGGCCACTTTCGCCGCCCGCAAGGCGGCGAGAAGGGCCATGCCGTCCATCTTCGGGAGCATCCGGTCGAGGACGATCGCGTCGTACTGCTGCTCGCCGGTTGCCATAAACAGACCGTCGCGTCCGTTGTCCGCCCGGTCGACCACGAAGCCGTGTTCGGAAAGGCCCTTGGCGACGAACGTGGCTGTGTCCGAATCGTCTTCCACAAGCAGGATTTTCTGGCTCATCGCAGCGCGTCTCGCGGATCGTTTGAGGCTTCAGGGCAGCCGCTTGTCCTGCTTGCGCCCGGGAAGCGCAAGGGCGATGATTTATCGTTTGCCAGGTTAGCCGCGGAGGCGTTCGAACCCGCGGTAATTAACGCAAAAAATCTTGTCGGAACAAAGCTTCGTGTCGTGCTTTGGAAAGACAAGTGGTCGGTTATCGACAGACACACTGCCGTCCTCCGGCCCTCTTCGAAGCGACACTCTTCAAGACGCCAGGTACGCACACGATGGAATTAAGAACGACCCGGAAATCGGTCGATGAGGCGATCTGTCTGGCCGGCTCCACCAGGATTTGCTTGCGGCCGTTCGCAGCGTCGTTGGTCGCTTTGTCCCTGGCTATTGTCACCGGAGCCTGCACGCGCCCATCGAACGACGCTGCAGCCTCCTCTAACGGAGTGGCGACGACGAGTGCTTCGGGGACGTTCAACTCGGCGCCCGGCGCCGCTCCCGGCGAATGGACCAGCCAGGCGCGCGACTATGCCAACAGCCGCTACAGCCCTCTCGACAAGATCAACACCACCAATGTCGGCCGGCTCAAGATCGCCTGGACCTTTTCCGACGGCGCGCAATACGGGCATGAAGGCGCGCCGCTGGTCGTCGGCGACACGATGTACACGGTCTCGCCCTTCCCCAATCGCGCCTACGCGCTCGACCTCACCAAGCCGGGCGCGCCGATCAAATGGGAGTTCGATCCCCAACCCCTCGCCGATGGCGATCGGCAAGGCCTGCTGCGATGCGGTGCTGCGCGGCTGGGCGTTCGCCGACGGCAAGCTGATCTACAACCTGCTCGACGCGCACACCGTCGCGGTCGATCTCAAGACCGGCAAGGAAGTCTGGCGCACGCCGATGGACGACGTCTCGAAGGGCGTGACCATGACGATGTCGGCGTTCGTCGCCGGCGACAAGGTGTTCGTCGGCAATTCGGGCGGCGAGATGGGCGTCTCGGGCTGGCTCGCCGCGCTCGACGTCCACACCGGCAAGGAGCTGTGGCGCGCCTATTCGACCGGCTCCGACAAGGACGCGCTGATCGGCGCCCGGTTCAAGCCGCTCTATCCGCAATTCAAGGGCAAGGACCTCGGCGTGAAGACTGGCCCGCCGGCATGGCGCAGCACGGCGCCGGCGCGGTCTGGGGATTCATCAGCTACGATCCCGAGACCAACCTCATCTATTACGGCACGTCGAACCCGGGGCCGCGCGTGCCGGCCCAGCGGCCGGGCGACAATCTCTGGACCAGCGCGGTGTTCGCGCGCGATGCCGATACCGGCGAGGCGGTCTGGGCCTATCAGTTCACGCCGCACGACCAGTGGGACTATGACGGCGTCAACGAGACGTGCTGCTCGACCTGCCGATCGACGGCAAGATGCGCAAGACGCTCGTCCATTTCGACCGCAACACCTATGCCTATGTGCTCGACCGCGAGACCGGCGAGGTGCTGAAGGCCGACAATTTCGCCCAGCAGAACTGGTCGACCGGGTTCGACTAGAAGACGGACGGCCGATGGTCGATCCGGCCAAGGAGCCCAAGCTCGGCGGCAAGCTCGACCGGGTCTGCCCGCCCGACATCGGCCAGAAGGACTGGGAGCCGCCGGCGTTCAGCCCGCACACCGGGCTGCTCTATGTCGGCATCTTCAACATCTGCATGGACCTGACCGACCACAAGGTCAGCTACATCGCCGGCACGCCCTATGACGGCATGGAGATGGAGCGCTTCTCGGTCGACGGCAAGGACGGCGACTGGGGCGCGTTCATCGCCTGGGACCCGGTCGCAGGGCAAGGAGGCGTGGCGCATCCCCGAAAAGTTCATGGTCATGTCGGGCACGATCGCCACCGCCGGCGACCTGGTGTTCTACGGCACGACCGACGGCTGGTTCCACGCGCTCGATGCGCGGACCGGCAAGCTGCTGTGGCAGCAGAAGCTGTCGGTCCGGCATCATCGGCCAGCCGATGACCTATCTGGGCCCCGACGGGCGGCAATATGTCGCCGTCGCCAGCGGCGTCGGCGGCGCGGCCATGGTCCAGACGGGCGCGACCGGCTTTCCGCCGCGCGGCATCGACGCTCTACGTCTTCTCGCTCGACGGCGAGGGCGTCGCCGGAACCGGCAGTGGCGCGTCCACCGCCGAGCCGGACAAGTCATCGGGCCAGGCCCCGGGGAGCCGCGGCTGATGCGCATCGCCGCGATCGTCGCTGCTCGCGCTCGCCGCGGCGCATTCGGCGCCGCCGCGTCGGCTGGTGCCATGCGCACGCCGTCGCACGACGGCTCGGCGCGTCGGTGCCCACCAACACGGGCTACGACGGGCCGGCCTCGGTCGCGCTCGGCGACATCGCGGGCGGCGCGGCGCCGACACGGGGCGATCGACATGGCCAATCCCGCTGGCGATTCGCCGCAGGTCGTCGCCGACGGCAAGCGGCTGTTCACGCCAGATGAACTGCGCCGGCTGCCACGGCTATACCGGCGAGGGCGGCATGGGCCCGCCGCTCACCGATCATACTGGCGCTACGGCGGCACGCCCGTCGCAGATCTACAAGTCGATCTATGAAGGCCGCCCGCAGGGCATGCCGGCCTGGGGCATGCGCTGCCGCCGACCAGTCTGGCAGCTCACCGCCTATGTCAGTCGCTCGGCGGCGGCTTCGCGCCCAGTGCCGCGCGGACGCGAGCGACCGATGCCGCCGACGCGCGTCGCGAACCAGGGCGAGGCGCGCAGCGCGGCCGCAGGATCAATGAGCAGCGGCTCGCCGCATTGCTGCTGACGTGCGCCGCTCGGGCTGCGCCGGCGCGCCGCTCAGCTACCTGGACGGCAGCGGCAGCCGAGCGCCGAGCGCTCGCAGTCGCTCGGCCTGGGGTTTTACCGGCGATCTGCGGCTGCGGTCGTCGCTGATCATCGCGCGTGCTGATCGCTGGTCGCGATCGGCGCGCCGCGCGCGACGCGGCGAGCGCAGAACGCCGACGACGTCGGCGCGCGAGGGCGACGGGCTCGCGCTGGATCTATTGGGGCGTCGCGCATCTCGATGCCGGTGCTGCTGGCGATGGCGGTGTGGAATTTCGTCGACCACGCGCCGATCGCCAGCCGCCGCGCGGCCGACGCGCTGACGGTCGAGGTCACCGGCCATCGCTGGTGGTGGGAAATCCGCTACCGAGCCGCCGCGGCCCGCGCGTGACGTTCACCACCGCCAACCAGCTGGTGATCCCGACCGGCGTGCCGGTGCGGATCGAACTTACCAGCGCCGACGTGATCCACGCTTTCTGGGTGCCCAAGCTCGGCCGCAAGATGGACATGATCCCCGGCGCGCACCAACGTGACCTGGCTCGAGGCCGACGATGCCGGGCACCTATCGCGGCCAGTGCGCCGAATTCTGCGGGCTCGAGCACGCCAACATGGCGTTCGACGTGCACGCGCGTTGCCGCCGGCGCGACTTCGACGCGCTGGTGCGACCGCCGCAGCTGCACGCCGCGCGACGCGGTCACAGCCGGCGATCGCGCGGCCGCAGCATCTGTTCATGCGTGCAGCTGCGCCGCGTGCCACACGCGTCCGCGGCACCGCGGCCGGCGGCATCTTTGGCCCCGACCTGACCCATTTCGCCAGCCGCGCCGACCATCGCCGCCGGGCTGCTGCCCAACACGCCGGCGAATCTCGACCGCTGGATCACCGATACCCAGACGTCAAGCCCGGCGCGCTGATGCCGCAGCTGCACGCTCGGACGAGCGACGATCGCGCCGCGGTCGCGACGCTATCTCGAGAGCGCTGCAAGATGGAGCCGGCCGCGCCGATCGCGCGACGCCGCCGATCGCCCAATCCGCCGGACGATCGCCGCGACGGCTTCGATGCGAGATCTGGGAGACGGCGCCGGGCCTCAAGGGCTGGTTCGGCACCGTCGACCACAAGGTCATCGGCATCCGCTACCTGTTCACGGCGTTCGCCTTCCTGCTCATCGGCGGCGTCGAGGCGCTGGTGATGCGCGTCCAGCTGGCGCAGCCCGACGCAAGCGCTGCTGACGCCCGGAGCAGTACAACCAGCTGTTCTCGATGCACGGCGTGACGATGATCTTCCTCTACGCGCTGCCGATGCTGTCGGGCTTCTCCAACTATCTGTGGCCGCTGATGCTGGGCAGCCGCGACATGGCGTTCCCGCGGCTCAATGCGCTGAGCTACTGGGTCTTCCTCGCCGCGGGCATCTTCCTCTACGTCAGCTTCCCGCTCGGCGCGGCGCCCAATGGCGGCTGGTTCGCCTATGTGCCCAACAGCCTCGGCCGAATTCGCTCCCGGGCCCAACATCGACGTCTACTGCGCTCGGGCTGATCTTCCTCGGCATCTCGACCACCGTCGGCTCGGCCAATTTCATCGTCACGCTGCTGCGGATGCGCGCGCCGGGCATGTCGATCAACCGGCTGCCGATCATCGTCTGGGGCACGATGACCGCATCGGCCGCCAATCTGCTCGCGGTCCCCGCGGTCAGCCTCGCCTGCCTGATGCTGTGGCTCGACCGCAATCTCGGCACGCATTTCTTCGAGGTCGCCGGCGGCGGCCAGCCGCTGCTGTGGCAGCACCTGTTCTGGATCTTCGGCCATCCTTGGGTCTATGCGCATCGTGCTGCCGGCGATGGGCATCGTGTCCGACGCGCTGCCGGTCTCCTGCCGCCGCCCGCTGGTCGGCTATACGCTGGTCGCGATGGCGACGGTCGCGACGATGGTCCTCGGCTTCGGCGTGTGGGTGCACCACATGTTCGCGACCGGCCTGCCGACGCTGGCGCTGAGCTTCTTCTCGGCGGCCAGCTTCGTCATCGCGATCCCGAGCGCCGATCTCGGTGTTCGCCTGGATCGCGACGATCTGGACCGGGCGGCCGCGGTTCACCACGCCGTTCCTGTTCTTCGCCAGCTTCATCCTGCTGTTCGTGATCGGCGGCGTGTCGGGCGTGATGACCGCCAGCCTTGCGCTCGACTGGCAGCTGACCGACACCTACTTCATCGTCGCGCACCTCCACTACGTGCTGATCGGCATCAACGTCTTCGCCGGTCGTCGGCGGCATCTATCACTGGTTCCCCAAGATGACCGGCCGGATGATGGACGAGCGGCTGGGCCGCTGGGTGTTCGGGATGATGTTCATCGGCTTCAACCTCGCCTTCCTGCCGATGCACCTGGCTCGGCCTGATGGGCATGCCGCGGCGGGTCTATACCTATGGCGAGCGAGATGGGCTTTTCGGGCGACCAACCTGGTCTCACGATCGGCGCCTTCCTGTTCGCCGTTCGGCGTGCTGCTGTTCTTCGTCAACATCTGCGCGGGCCTGCGGTGGCGGCGCGCCGGCGGGACCCAATCCGTGGGACGCGCCGACGCTCGAATGGGCGACGTCGTCGCCGCCGCCGGTCTACAATTTCGCGGTCATCCCGCTGGTCGCCTCGCGCCATCCGCTCTGGGAGGACCGGCTCGGCGAGGGCGAGGAGCGCTCGCTGTTCGACCGAGGGCTTCCTGCTCGATCAGCGGCAAGGAAACGCTCGGCGTCACGCCGCTCGACGCCGAGCCCGACGTGATCCTCAAGATGCCGGGCGACAGCCTGCTGCCTTTGCTGCTGTCGCTGGCGCTGATGCCCTGTTCGGCGGCCTGCTGCTGCATGTCGCTCTGGCTCGGCGCGCTCGGCGCGCTCGCGCTGCTGGTCGATCCTGATCCTGTGGTTCCGCCCGCATGCCGACACAGCCAGGACGAGAAGGTGCGCGTCTATGGCTGAGCGCAAGCACGCTCGACAGACGCTGCCGATCCACGGCAGGGCCGCGTCGGCACGCCGTGGTGGGGCATGCTGTGCCTGTTCGCGACCGAAGGCATCCTGTTCGCCTATCTGATCTTCTCCTACGCCTATCTCGGCAGCCAGGGCTATCAGGCCTGGCCACCGACGGGCGGGCCGCCCTCGCTGACGCTCGCGATCCCCGCGACGATCCTGCTGGTCGGCATCGAGCTTCGTGCTCGAATGGGCCAAGCGGGCGCGCCCGCGCTGGCGCAACGTCGTCGCGCGCGGCTGGCCTCTGGGCTGATCGCATCCTGATGGGCAGTGCTTTCGTCGCGCTCAGCCTCAAGGAATGGTCGGACAAGCCCTTCACGCTTGCCGGACCAACAGCTACAGCTCGATCTATTTCCTGCTCACCGGCACGCATCTGGCGCATGTCGCGATCGGCCTGGTCGCGCTCATCGTGCTCGCTGGTCATGGAGTCTGCAGCGGCCGGATTCATGCCGGGCATGAGCAGCACCGGACGTTGGTGACGCTCTACTGGCATTTCGTCGATGCCGTCTGGCTGTTCGTTTTCGCCACGATCTATCTGTCGCCGAGGCTGGCATGAGCGACCTGCATCCGCTTGCACGCGCCGTCATCCATCCATCTCCGCGGAAAGCGCGACGCTGGCGAGGTGGCGGATGATCGGCGGCGTGACTCTCGCCCCAATCGCATTCTCGCTGCAGGTTATGCTCAGCTACACGCTCGCTGCCGACACTGCGCAAGGGGTGCCACCGCAGGCGGGGATCGCCGCTGTAAACCTCGCGGCCCTGGCCGCGATCGCCAATGGGCTCGCCATCTCGATCGGCAACTTCCGCGCCACGCGGGACGAGAAGGAGGGAGGCCACCGCGAAGTCCAAGCGAGTGGCGAAGGACGCACGCGCTTCCTCGCCTACTGCGGGTTGTGCGCGAGCGCGATCTTCGGGCTCGCGGTGATTGTCCAGCTCACCGCCATAACTCATGCTTTCATCGATGTCTTGGCTTCGCCCCGTTCAACTGACGGCGGCCGCGCCTGCTTGTCCCGGGCGCAGCATACGGGCATGGCGGCGAGGACGCATGGGGGTTGGAGCATCGAGCCGGTTGCGCTCGGGCTGCTGATCGCTATCGATCCCGCTTTATGCGGCCGGGTGCGCGCGCATGACTGCAGCGCAGCGTCACGCGATCGCGCCACGGCGGCGAGTGCTTGCCTATGCAGGCGCGGTCGCGACGATCGTCGCCGCGCTATTCTCACCGATCGATGCTTTTGCCGACGCAAGCTTTGCCTGGCACATGGTCCAGCACCTGCTGCTGATGCTCGTCGCAGCGCCGCTCATGGCGTGTGCAACACGCATCTGGTGGCGCTGTTCGCGTTTCCGATATCGCCCCGGCGGCGGATCGGCCGCGCTGTCAATGGCGCGCCCGGGGTGCGCCAAGGCGCGGACGAGCCGCTTCGCGCCGCCGCTCGCCGCGCTCGCCTTCGCCGCGGGGCTGTGGCTGTGGCACGCCCCGCGAATGTACGAGGCCGCGCTCGCCAACCCGGCACTGCACACGGTCGAGCATCTTACGTTCCTCGTTACCTCGGCGGTGTTCTGGCGGATGATCTCGACCGCGGGCAACCGGCGGCTCGACGGGTTGAGCGCGGTCGTGCTGGTGACCTTGTCGCGCTTCAGGGAAATCTTCTCGCCGCGCTTATCGCGCTTGCGCCGCATCCGCTTTACGAAGCGTATGCGGCCAACGCTCTGTCGGACCAGCAGGTGGCGGGCCTGCTGATGTGGCTGCCCGCGGGCCTGCTCTATCTCGCGTCCTCGGTCCGGTCGATCATGCGCCTGCAGGCCGTCGGCAAGGCCTGAACGCCACTGGCCCGGGCGCCCGCCAAGTTGACCACCGGGCCATGGCCCCTATGTCGGCCGCATGGCCCGGACCACCCCGCTATCTTCCCCGCCCGCTCTGGCAAGCCTGCTGAGCGAGGGCCCGCTTGCGCTATTCCTCGATTTCGATGGAACGCTGGTGCCGATCGCCGCGCGGCCCGATGCGATCGTCGTGCCCGCCAACCTGACCGACCTGTTCGCCCGCCTGGCCGATCGATTGGATGGTCGGCTGGCACTGGTCAGCGGCCGCTCGACCGCCGACCTCGAACGCCATTGCGGGCCGCTGGCGATCGCCTGCGCCGGGTCGCACGGCGGCGAGCGGCGGCTCGCCGGAGGGGAACCTATTGCCCCCTGCGACGTCATCCCTGTTGCGGTGCAGCATGAAGTCGAACAATTCGCCCGGGAAGCCGGCCTGGTATTCGAAGCCAAGACAATGGGGGCCGCGCTTCATTGGCGGGCGGATCCGGAATGGGAAGAACGGGCGCAGGCCTTCATCGTCGAACTGGCCGATCGCAACGGCCTTTCGGTCAAGCGTGGCAAACGCGTCGCCGAAATAGTCGGGAGCGGCGTCGACAAGGGGGCAGCGGTAGAGGCGTTCATGGCAGTTTTCCCGTTTCACGGCAGCAAGCCGGTCTTCGTCGGCGACGATGTGACCGATGAGGACGGATTTGCGGCCTGCGAAAGGCTGGGCGGCTTCGGCATAGCGGTCGGTGAGCGACCGTCGGCCACCGCGCGCTATGCCCTCGGCGGAACGGGTGACGTGCTCGAGTGGCTGAGCGAATAATAATGGCGGAACCGACGCTCGAACTCTGGCCGATCGGCAACTGCCAGGTCTCCGGGCTTATCGACGCCAACGCCGGCCTTGTCTGGGGGTGCGTGCCGCGGGTCGACGGCGATCCGGTGTTCTGCGCGCTGATCAACGGCGATCGGCAGGACGTGGGGGTCTGGCGGTTCGAGCTTGAAGGGCAGACATCGGCAACCCAGCACTACGTGCGCAACACTCCGATCCTCGTCACCCGGCTCGAATCCGAAGACGGCAGCGCTGTCGAGATCACCGATTTCTGCCCCCGGTTCGAGCGATCGGGCCGGATGTATCGCCCGGTCGCGTTCGTTCGGGTCGTTCGTCCTGTTTCCGGGGCCCCGCGGTTGAAGGTGACGCTCCGCCCGATGCACGGGCACGGCGCGCACGTCGCGGAAACGACGGCGGGCACGAACCATGTGCGCTTTCTCACCGGCGACCACTCGCTTCGCCTGAGCACCGATGCGCCGGTCGGCATCGCGCTCGAAGGTCGCTCGTACCGCGTCGAGAGCGATCAGCACTTCTTCTTCGGCCCGGACGAGCCGTTCAGCGGCAACATCCGCTCCGAAGTGCGTCAGATGGAGGAGCAGACCCGCAAGTACTGGCAGCTGTGGGTCCGCGGCCTCGCCACGCCGCTCGAATGGCAGGACGAGGTGATCCGCTGCGCGATCACGCTGAAGCTTTGCCAGCACGAGGAAACCGGCGCGATCGTCGCCGCGCTGACGACGTCGATCCCCGAGGCGCCGGGCAGCGAGCGCAATTGGGACTACCGCTACTGCTGGATCCGCGATTCCTACTACACCGTCCAGGCGCTCAACCGGCTCGGCGCGCTCGACGTGCTCGAGAAATACTTATCCTACCTGCGCAACATCATCGACGATTCGCGCGGCGGGCAGATCCAGCCGCTCTACTCGGTCATGGGCGAGGCCCAGTTGACCGAGGGGATAGCCGAGGACCTTGCGGGCTACCGCGGGATGGGCCCGGTGCGCATCGGCAACGCGGCCTACCACCAGATCCAGCACGACTGCTACGGCCAGATCGTGATGCCCACCGTGCAGGCGTTCTTCGACCGGCGGCTGCTGCGCATGGCCGACGAGCGCGATTTCGCCAGCCTCGAAGACGTCGGCGAGATGGCCTGGGCGATGCACGACCAGCCCGATGCCGGCCTGTGGGAATTCCGCACCCGGCAGGAAGTGCACACCTATTCGGCCGCGATGAGCTGGGCGGCGTGCGACCGGCTGGCGAACGTGGCCGAGCATCTCGGCAAGGCGGACCGGGCGGCGTTCTGGAAGAAGCGTGCGGAAAAGATTCGCGCGACCATCGACCGCGAGGCATGGGTCGATAACGCGCAAGGCGGGCATTACGGCGCCAGCTTCGAAAGCGACTACCTCGACGCGAGCCTGCTCCAGCTGCTGGAGCTGCGGTTTTGCGCGGCGGACGATCCGCGTTTCCGCTCCACCTTCGCGCAGATCGAAAAGGCGTTGCGGCGCGGCGAGCACATGCTTCGCTACGCCAAGGAGGACGACTTCGGCACGCCCGAGACCGCGTTCAATATCTGTACGTTCTGGCTGATCGACGCGCTCGCACGCAGCGAGCGCAAGGACGAGGCGCGCGACCTGTTCACCGCCATGCTGGGGCACACGACCGCTTCGGGCCTGCTGTCGGAAGACATGGACTTCGAAACGGGCGAGCTGTGGGGCAACTTTCCGCAGACCTACTCGCTCGTCGGCGTGATCAACTGCGCTGGGCTTTTGTCCAAGAACTGGAATACCGTGCGATGAGCCGGCTCGTCGTCATCTCCAACCGCGTCGCCGTTCCCAGTGCGCGCGGGGCGGCGGGTGCGCAGGGCGGCCTCGCCGGCGCGCTCGATGCGGCATTGAAAGCGCAGGGCGGCCTGTGGTTCGGCTGGTCCGGCGAGGAATCCTCCGACCCGGCGCCCGAGCCGAGCATGCAGACGCGCGACAACGTCTCTTTCGCGACGATCGATCTTTCGCCGCAGGACGTCGAGGAATATTACTACGGGTACGCCAATTCGACGCTTTGGCCGCTGTTCCACTACCGGCTTGACCTCGCCCGGTTCGAGCTTGCCACCGGGCGCGGGTACGAGCGCGTCAACGAGCGTTTCGCCGATGCCACCGCGCCGCTGATCGAGCCCGACGATCTCGTCTGGATTCACGATTATCACCTGATTCCGCTGGGCGAGAACCTGCGTCGGCGTGGGGTGAAGAACCGGATGGCGTTCTTCCTGCATATTCCTTGGCCGCCGACCCGCCTGCTCACCTCGCTGCCGTTCCACCAGCGGCTCGTTCGCACGTTGCTTGAGTACGACGTGGTGGGATTCCAGTGCGACGAATGGCTCGAAAGCTTCTACCATTATTGCCGCCACGAGCTTGGTGCCGCGGTCGACGAGGCGCGCGGCCAGATCACGCTCGAAGGCCGGACTACCATCGTGCGCGCCTATCCGATCGGGATCGATTTCGATCACCTGACGAAGCAGGGATGGACCGGCGATGCGCGCCAGACCGCCCAAAGGGTGCTCGCCAGCACGCGGCATCGCACGGCGATGGTCGGAGTCGATCGGCTTGATTACTCCAAGGGCCTGCCCGAACGAATGGACGGCATCGCCCGCTTCTTCGATCGCTACCCCGATCGCGTGCCTGACCTGGTCTATATCCAGATCGCGCCACCCAGTCGCGAAGCGATCGGGTCGTACCAGCAGATCCGCGCCGAGCTGGAGCAAAAGACCGGTCAGATCAACGGCGCGCTCAGCCGGATCGATTTAACCCCGATCCGGTATGTGAACCAGGGACACTCGCTGGCCGAGCTTCACGGAGTCTTCCGCGCGAGCAAGATCGGGCTCGTGACTCCGCTGCGCGATGGGATGAACCTGGTTGCCAAGGAATACATCGCCGCGCAGGATCCGGAGGATCCGGGCGCGCTGGTCCTGAGCCGCTTCGCCGGCGCGGCCCAGCAATTGACCGAAGCCCTGCTGGTCAACCCGCACAGCCCCGACGACATCGCCTCGGCCATCCGCGACGCGCTCGACATGCCGCGCGACGAGCGGATCTCTCGCTGGAAGCCGATGCTCGAATGCGTGCGCGACGAGAATATCCAGAAATGGACCGCCGACATTCTTCGCGACCTGCGCGGCTGATCGGGGAATTGCGGGGGATGCGGTTGGGCGATGTGGCGTTCGGCGCTTGCGCAGCATTGCCACTGCGCCTGCAATGCGAGGTTGGCGGTCGATTCAGCAGGAGAATGAATGATGAAGTTTCGTCAATTGGGATCGAGTGATCTTCGGGTTTCGGAAATTTCGCTCGGATCGTGGCTGACGTACGGGGTGGGGGTGGAGGCGGACAAGGCGCGCGCGTGCCTCGACGCCGCGTTCGACGCCGGGATCAACTTCATCGACACCGCCAACGTTTATGGGCGCGGTGCCGCGGAAAGCTTCCTCGGCACGGCGTTGGCGGATCGCCCGCGCGACAGCTACGTTCTTGCGACCAAGGTTTTCTTCCCGATGTCGGACAGCGATCGCGGCCTGTCGCGGGCGCAGATCGAAAAGCAGATCGACGCCTCGCTCAAACGCCTGAACACCGATTACGTCGATCTCTACCAGTGCCACCGCTACGACGATAATACTCCGCTGGAAGAAACGATGGAGGCTTTGAGCGCCGCCGTGCGCAGCGGGAAAACGCGGTACATCGGCTTTTCCGAATGGCCGGCCGACAAGATCGCCGCCGCGATCGAGATGGCGGGCGTGGAAAAATTCGTGTCGAGCCAGCCGCAGTATTCGCTGCTGTGGCGCAAGCCCGAAGACGAGGTGATCCCGCTTTCCGCAGCGAACGGGATCTCGCAGATCGTCTGGTCGCCGCTGGGGCAGGGGGTTCTCACCGGCAAGTATTCGCCCGATGCCCCGCCGCCGTCCGACAGTCGCGCCGCCAGCGACGAGATGGGCGGCTTCATGGACCGACTGATGCAACCCAAGGTGCTCGAGGCGGTCCAGCAGATCGGACCGATCGCACAGGAAGCGGGCCTCAGTATCGCGCAGTTTTCGCTCGCCTGGGTGTTGAGGGAGCCGAACGTCGCGTCGGCCATCATCGGCGCATCGCGTCCCGAACAGGTTCACGAAAACGCCGCCGCTTCGGGGGCCGAAGTCGATCCGGCGCTGTTCGAAAGGGCCGAACGGCTTATCGCGGACGCGTTTGCTTCCGGCGGGTGACCCGGCGGGAATGCGACAATTGCGCGGGCGTGACGAAAAACTATCGCTTCGTCATGCCCTCGCAGCTTGACTTTCACATATAAAGATACCTTTATATCTCGCATGACAATCGAAATGGTCATGCGTGCGCTCAGCGACCCGACCCGGCTGCGGATAATGCGGCTGATCGGGACGATGGAGCTGGCCGTGGGAGAGCTTGCCCAGGTGCTCGGGCAAAGCCAACCGCGGGTATCGCGCCATGTCGCGATCCTTTCCGACGCCGGGCTGGCCGAACGCCGGCGCGAGGGCAGCTGGGCATTCCTGCGCCAGTCGAGCGCCGCGGGTGAGGGCACCACGCGCGCGGTCGCGCGGCTGCTCGCGGCCGCCGAGGAAGAGGACGCGGGTTTCGCACGCACCTGCGACGAAGATCGCCGCCACCTCGCCGCGATCCGCGAATTGCGCGAGGCGAGCGCGGCCGAGTTCTTCGCCCGCCACGCCAACGAATGGGATCGCCTGCGGGCAGTACTCGCCCCGGCCGAGGCGGTCGAAGACGCGCTGGTCGCCGCGCTCGGTGCCGGATCATTGGGCGAAGTGCTCGATATCGGGACCGGGACCGGGCGCATCGCCGAGCTGCTCGAGCCTGCCGCCGGCTGCGTGATCGGGGTCGACAAGAGCCCCGAGATGCTGCGGCTTGCCCGCGCGCGGCTCCAGAACCTGCCGACCGGACGGGTCGAACTGGTGCAGGGCGACTTCGCCGCGCTGCCGTTCGAAGCGGAACGGTTCGACACGGTCGTGTTCCACCAGGTGCTGCACTATGCGCAGCAGCCCGATTATGCGCTCGCCGAAGCGGCACGGGTGTGCCGGGCGGGCGGGCGGATCGCGATCGTCGATCTGGCCGCGCACGATCGTGAGGACATGCGCCGGACTCACGCCCACGCGCGTCTCGGCTTCGCCGATGCCCAGATGAAAGACATGCTGGCCCGCCACGGCTTTTCCGCACTATCCACCGATACCGTCGAGGGCGGCGAACTGGCGGTCAAGGTTTGGACCGCTTGCCGGGTCGCGCCCGCGGTCCCCCGGATCGGCTCTTCGCGCGAGGGTGCGACCGCCAAACGTGCCGACAAAACCAGGGCAGCCAGTCGATGAACGCCGAAATTGCCCACGCCCAGCCGCTTTACGCCTCGTTGCCCGGCGACATCGGCGTCAGCTTCGAATTCTTCCCGCCGAAGACCGAGAAGATGGCCGAAACGCTGTGGGAAAGCGTGCAGACGCTGGCCCCGCTCAACCCCGATTTCGTTTCGGTGACGTATGGCGCGGGCGGCTCGACGCGCGAGCGGACTCACTCAGCCGTGGAGCGGATCATCCGCGAAACCGGAATTCCGGCCGCCGCGCACCTCACCTGCGTCGATGCCACGCGCGATGAGATCGACGCGATCGCGCGCGAATATTGGGATATCGGCGTGCGCCATATCGTCGCCCTGCGCGGCGACGTGGCGGTAGCGGGCGCGTCTTATGCCCCGCACCCGCAAGGCTATGCCAATGCCGCCGAACTCGTCGCCGGCCTCAAGACGATCGCGCCATTCGAGATTTCGGTCGGCGCCTATCCCGAAATGCATCCCGACAGCGCCGACGAGGTGGCCGACCTCGACAACCTGAAGCGCAAGATCGATGCCGGGGCGACCCGCGCGATCACCCAGTTCTTCTTCGAGCCCGATTGCTTCTTCCGTTTTCGCGACAAGGCCGCAGCGGCAGGAATCGATGCCGAGATCGTCCCCGGCATCATGCCGGTGATGAGCTTCGCCAGCGTCCAGCGGATGAGCGGTCTGTGCGGCACCGCGATCCCCGACTGGATGGCAACGCTGTTCGAAGGGCTCGACGACCGGCCCGCCGCGCGCCAGCTCGTGTCGGCGACGGTCGCCGCCGAGCTGTGCCGCCGGCTCTACGCGGGCGACGTGCGCAACTTCCATTTCTATACCCTCAACCGCGCCGAGCTGAGCTACGCGATCTGCCACCTGCTCGGCCGCCGTCCCACCGGAGACGTCGCATGACCAAGCGCGAACAGTTCCTCGCCGAATGCGCCAAGCGCATCCTCATCACCGATGGTGCGTTCGGCACCGAGATCCAGAACTGGAAGCTCGCCGAAGAGGATTACGCCGGAACGCTCGACCTGGGTCACGACCAGAAGGGCAACAACGATATCCTCGCGCTGACCAAGCCCGAGGTGCCGGAGTCGATCCACCGCGCCTATTTCGAAGCGGGCGCCGATATCGCCGAGACCAACACGTTCTCGGCCAACCGGATCAGCCAGGCGGACTATGGCGCGCAAGGGCTGGTGCGCGAGATCAACCTCGAGAGCGCGCGGCTCGCGCGGCGGCTGGCGGATGAATTCGAGGCCAAGGACGGCCGCCCGCGTTTCGTCGCCGGCGCGATCGGACCGACCAACAAGACGCTGTCGCTGTCACCCGAGGTCGAGGATCCGGGTTACCGCGAGATCGATTGGGACACACTCGTCGATGTCTACCGCGAACAGGCCGAAGCGCTGGTCGAGGGCGGGGCGGACTTCATCCTGATCGAGACGGTGTTCGACACACTGAACGCCAAGGCTGGAATCATGGCTGTTAAGCGGGTCGAAGAAGCGCTTCATCGACATGTTCCGGTGATGCTGTCGATGACGCTGACCGACCTGAGTGGCCGCAACCTGTCGGGCCACACGGTCGAGGCGTTCTGGTTCGCCGTCCGCCATGCCAAACCGCTGACGATCGGGCTGAACTGCTCGTTCGGCGCGACTCAGCTGCGCCCGCACGTCAAGTCGCTGGCCGAGATCGCGGATGCGCCGATCATGGTCTATCCCAACGCCGGCCTGCCTAACGAACTGGGCGAATACGACGAGCAGCCGGGCCAGACCGCGGGGTTCGTCCGCGAATGGGCCGACCACGGTCAGGTCAACGTTCTGGGCGGTTGCTGCGGTTCCACACCGGCGCATATCCGTGCGATCGCCGAGGCGGTGAGGGGCATTGCCCCGCGCACCCTTCCGACCCCGCCCGTCGTGACTCGCCTTGCCGGCCTTGAGCCATTCACGCTCGCCGCCTGACCTCTTTTTGGAATTACCAGTGACCACTGCCGTATCCTCCCGCTTCGTCAACGTCGGCGAGCGCACCAACGTCACCGGCTCGGCGGCGTTCAAGAAGCTCATCATGGCGGGCGACTATGCGCGCGCCGTCGAGGTCGCGCGCCAGCAGGTCGAAAACGGCGCGCAGGTGATCGACGTCAACATGGATGAGGGCCTGCTCGACGCGGTCCACGCGATGACGACCTTCCTCAAGCTGATCGCCGCCGAACCTGATATCGCCCGCGTGCCGGTGATGATCGACAGCTCCAAATGGGAAGTGATCGAGGCCGGGCTCAAGTGCGTGTCGGGCAAGCCGATCGTCAATTCGATCAGCATGAAGGAAGGCGAGGCGGCGTTCCTCGAGCACGCGCGCAAATGCATGGACTATGGCGCCGCCGCGGTTGTCATGGCGTTCGACGAGACTGGCCAGGCCGATACCAAGGAACGCAAGGTCTCGATCTGCAAGCGCGCCTACGACCTGCTGACCGGAATTGGCTTTCCGCCAGAGGACATCATTTTCGACCCCAACGTGTTCGCGGTCGCGACGGGGATCGAGGAGCACGATCGCTACGCGCTGGATTTCATCGAGGCGGTGAGCGAGTTGAGCCGGTTGTGTCCTCACGCCCACTATTCCGGCGGACTGTCGAACCTCAGCTTCAGCTTCCGCGGGAACGAGACCGTGCGCCGCGCGATGCACTCGGTGTTCCTCTTTCACGCTATTCCCGCCGGCCTCGACATGGCGATCGTCAATGCGGGCCAGCTCGACATCTACGACCAGATCGAGCCCGAGCTGCGCGAGGCGTGCGAGGATGTGATCCTGATGCGGCGACCGGACGCCACCGAGCGGCTGATCGCACTCGCCGAAAGCTACAAGGGCAAGACCAGGGAAGAGGAAAAGGCCGCCGAGGAATGGCGCGGCTGGCCGGTAGAGCGGCGCCTCGAACACGCGCTGGTCAAGGGCATCGACGCCTGGGTGGTCGAGGATACCGAGGAGGCGCGGCAGCTCAAGGCCGATGACGGCAAGAGGCCGATCGAGGTGATCGAAGGCCCGCTGATGGATGGCATGAATGTCGTCGGTGACCTGTTCGGTTCGGGCAAGATGTTCCTGCCCCAGGTCGTTAAGTCCGCCCGCGTGATGAAGAAGGCGGTCGCGCACCTGATCCCCTTCATCGAGGCGGAAAAGGAAGCCTCTGGCCTCGCCCACACCTCGAAGGGCCGGATCGTGATGGCGACCGTCAAGGGCGACGTCCACGATATCGGCAAGAACATTGTCGGCGTCGTCCTCCAGTGCAACGGGTACGAGGTGATCGACCTCGGCGTCATGGTGCCGTGGCCCAAGATTCTCGAGACCGCGAACGACAACCATGCCGACATGATCGGCCTGTCGGGTCTCATCACCCCGTCGCTCGACGAGATGGTGACGGTGGCCGAGGAAATGGCGCGCGCGGGCATGACGATGCCGCTGCTGATCGGCGGCGCGACCACCAGCAAGGTTCACACTGCGCTGCGGATCGACATGAAGTACGACGGGCCGGTGATCCACGTGCTCGACGCGAGCCGCGCGGTCGGCGTCGCCAGTCGGCTGCTCAGCGACACCCAGCGCGATGCGTTCGTCGAGGCTACCGCGGCCGAGTACGTCAAAGTCCGCGAGGCGCGCGAGGGCAAGACGCAAAGCGTGCTGCTGACGCTCGAGGAGGCGCGGGCGAACTACTACGACCCCAAATATGCCGACAAGCCGGGGATTCCGCAGCACCCGGGCGTCCACGCCTTCCCCGATTGGGATCTGGCGGACTTGCGCGAATACATCGACTGGACCCCGTTTTTCCGCGCCTGGGAACTCCACGGCAATTATCCGGCGATCCTTGACGACGAAGTGGTCGGAGAGACGGCGCGCAGCCTCAAGGCCGATGCCGACGCCATGCTCGACCGGATCGTTTCGGAAAAGTGGCTGACCGCGAAAGGTGTCGCGGGCCTATGGCCCTGCGCGCGCGACGGGGACGATGTGACGGTTCACCTCGAGGAGGAAGAACGGCACGTCCTGCTCCCGTTCCTGCGCCAGCAGATCAAGAAGAGCCGCGATCGCGCGAACATGTGCCTCGCCGATTTCATCGACCCGGCGGGTGACTGGATCGGCGGGTTCGCCGTCGGCATCCACGGGATCGAGCCGCATTCAGAGCGCTTCCGCGAGGACAAGGACGACTATTCGGACATCCTGCTGAAGGCGCTCGCCGACCGGCTGGCGGAAGCTTACGCGGAGCGGCTCCACAAGCACGTCCGGACCGACCTGTGGGGCTATGCGCCGGGCGAACAGTTGACCAACCAGGCGCTGATCAAGGAAGACTATCGCGGCATCCGCCCTGCACCCGGCTATCCGGCGTGTCCCGATCACAGCCTGAAGCCGACGTTGTTCGACTTGCTCCAGGCCGAGGAGCACACCGGGATCACGTTGACCGAAAGCTATGCGATGTATCCCACCGCGGCGGTCAGCGGGTTCTACTTCGGTCACCCGGAAAGCGAGTATTTCGGGGTTGCCCGGATCGGCCGCGATCAGGTCGAGGATTACGCGAAGCGACGCGGAGTCGACATCGCCACCGCCGAGCGGTGGCTGCGGCCCAACCTCGACTAGGCTAGGCCTCGAGCTCGCGCAGGCTGCGACCGCGCGTCTCGCGGCCCGCCCATCCGATAAGGATCGCCGAAAGGCCAAGCGGCACCACGAGTGCGAACGCCGCGCCGCCGAGCGTCGGGATGAGGCCGACGAGGGCAAACCCCTGCACGGCGACTCCGCCGAACTTGCTGCTCGCGGCCACCAGTCCGGTCGCTCTACCCCGCACGCCGAGCGCGTAGTTTTCCGCCGTGTAGGGCAGCAGCACCGCAATCATTCCGTTGGTGCCCATGATCAGCATGGCGATTACGGCGACGAGCAATGAGGGGGACAGAAGCGCCGACGGCAACAAGGCTCCGGCCAGTCCGGCCAGCGTGAGGACGACGGTTCCCACCAGCGTCCATTTGCTGCTCCAGCGGCTGTAAAGCCATGCGGCGACGGCAATCGTCGGCAATGCGAGTAAGGCCGAGCGGGCCAGGATGCCGCTGGCGATCCCCGCGCTGTAGCCGCGCGCCTGCAGATCGGTGGGGAGCCACAGCAAGAGCCCGAAGTTGACGAAGCTCCAGGCCAGCGCGGCAATCATCAGCGCCAGGGTAAGGCGTCCCTGCCTTGTATGGGCGAGCGGGGCGTCGGCCGGCGCCGCGACCCGAGGGCGCGGCACGATCCCGAAGCGTGCGCGCAGTTCGTCCAACTCCCCCATGCGCCCCTGCTCGGCAAGAAACCGAGGGGATTCGGGTATCAAGCGCGCGAGGGCGAGCAGGACCAGCGCGCTCGGAAACCCCTGCAACCAGAGCACCCGCCAGCCGAAGGTCGGCTCGAAGGCGTGGGCAGCGGCGCTGGCGGCCAGATATCCTCCGATGAGGCCCGTGCCGCCAACAAGAACAAGCACCCAGGATCGATGTCGCGGCGGCATGATTTCCGCGAGCAGGGTGTATACGACCGGAAGCATCCCGCCCGCCGAAATTCCCATCAGGAAGCACATCGCAAGGTTCCAGCCGAAGGTCGGCATGGCACCGCAAATCGCGGTCGACGCGAACAGGATCGTCGACAGAAGGATCGAGACTCGCCGGCCGTAGATGTCGGCCAGCCAGCCCCACAGGAACGATCCGATCGTGGTGCCCGCGAGCGCGACGAAAGGTAGCCATGCGGCGGTCGATTCCGAAATGCCGTATTCGCGCGACATTCCCGGCAAGACGAAGCCGAGGGTGGCCGGCTTCATCACGTCGATCACCAGGCCAACCGTCAGCACGAACAGCACGCCCGCGTGCCACCGGGTCAGCGGAGCCGAATTGGCGGCTTCGAAGTTGGTCCCCGCAGCATTGCCGTGCGGTGCACGATGTTTCGGCAGCGCGCCCCAGCAGGCCAGCGGTACGCCCAAGACGATCAGCGCCATGCCCAGTTGCATGGGCCAGTCCATCGGCATCCCTGCGAGACGATTGTCGGTTATCGCATGCGCGTGGACCAGCATCGGGAGATGCAACACGACGCCCGCGCTGATCGCAGCACAGCCCGCCCAGAAGTACAGAGCCCGCTCGCCGATGATCGAACGCCGCAAGGGGCTGCTGTGCGATGTCATTGCGTGCCCAATATCCGCCAAGTTCGAACCGGGCAATCCGCTCGATGGTAAGGTCGGATTGCGGATGACTCGGCGCGGGTCCACGTGAACCATTGACCGCCGCGCCCGGCTCGCGCAGGGCGACCGGGTCGCCGAAGACGAATCTTCCGGGATTCGGTTTCGACGTCCGCCATGGGAGAGAGCCCGGTTCGTCCGGGCCGCCGAAGGAGCAACCGCCCCGGAAACTCTCAGGCAAAAGGACCGTGGCGGGCCGTGCGATACTCTGGAAAGCGCCGTCCCGGCTGGGGGCGGCCACCGACGGTGTAAGCCTTCCGCGTGCGGCGGGCCAAACTCTCAGGTTTCCCGACAGAGGGGGCGGCGGTTGTTAGGTGTCCTTGTCGGGCATCGGCCGCGCTGTCGGGGAAATGCGCGTGAGCGATAGCGAAGACCAGATCGAGCCCGAAGTCCTGCCGCTGGACGGCTGGCACCGCGCGCGCGGTGCGCGGATGGTGCCCTTTGCCGGCTACGAAATGCCCATCCAGTACGAAGGCATCCTCGCCGAACACGAGTGGACCCGGCAACACGCCGGCCTGTTCGACGTGAGTCACATGGGCCAGCTTATCGTCGAAGGCGAAGGCGCGGCCGAGGCGCTCGAGACACTGCTGCCGGGCGACATCTCGGCGCTGAAGCCTGGCAAGGTCCGCTATTCCTTGCTGCTCGACGAGAACGGCGGAATCCTCGACGACCTGATGATCACTAACGTGACCGAGGAAGCTGGACCTCCCCGCTATTACCTCGTCGTCAACGGCGCGACCAAGTGGGACGACATCGGTCACTTGCGCGAATTCCTGCCCGACGAGATCGGCCTCAACCATCTCGACGAACGCGCGCTGCTCGCGCTGCAGGGCCCGGAGGCGGCCGCCGCGCTCGAGCGGACGATGCGCGGACTGACCGAGGACTTCGGGTTCATGGAGGCCAAGACCTGGCAGTTCGGCGATCTCGACCTGATGATTTCGCGTTCGGGCTACACCGGCGAGGACGGGTTCGAAATCTCGGTCGCCGCCGACCAGGCCGAAATGCTCGCCGATCGCCTCTGTGCCGAGTTGGAGGTGAAACCGATCGGCCTGGGCGCACGCGATTCGCTGCGACTGGAGGCGGGTTTGCCGCTTTACGGCCACGACCTCTCGCCCGAAACCGATCCGGTCAGCGCCGACCTGTCCTTCGCGATCAGCAAGAAACGCCGCGCCGAGGGCGGCTTCCCGGGGGCCGAGCGGATTTTGAATCTGCTGGATGAAAGCGCTCCGACAAAGCGCGTCGGTCTCGCGCTCGACGGCCGCATGGCCGCGCGCGAGGGGGCGAAGGTATTCGCCGGGGCGAACGAAGTCGGGACCGTCACCAGCGGCGGGTTCGCGCCCACGCTCGGTCACCCCATCGCCATGGCTTATGTCGACGCGGCATATACCGGCGAAGGCACCGAACTGGAACTGGAAGTCCGCGGCAAGCGCCTGCCCGCACGGGTAGTGCCGATGCCGTTCGTTCCCCACCGCTATCATCGCCCTAAACGCAATCAGGCAACCGGAGCTGCGAAATGACGCGTTATTTCACCGAAGATCACGAATGGATCGAAGTCGACGGCCAAACGGCCACCGTCGGCATCACCGACTATGCCCAAAGCCAGCTGGGCGACATCGTCTTCGTCGAGGTGCCCGGTGCCGGGACCAGCGTCGCCAAGGGCAACGAGGCGGCGGTGGTCGAGAGCGTCAAGGCCGCGAGCGACGTCTATTCACCAGTCACTGGCGTCGTGACCGAGGGCAACCCCGCGCTCGAGGACGACCCGGCGCTCGTCAACACCGCGCCCGAGGGCGACGGCTGGTTCTTCAAGCTGACCATCACGCAGCCCAACGAACTCGACGCGCTGATGGACGAGACGAAGTACAAGGCTTTCTGCGACACCCTCTGACGGGATACTCCATGCGCTATCTACCCCTGACTGACGCCGATCGCGGCGAAATGCTCGACGCCATCGGTGCGTCGTCGATCGACGCGCTATTCATCGATGTGCCCGACGGATTGCATCTCGACGGTCCGATCGAGGGTCTGCCGCTCCATGCAAGCGAGATGGCAGTCGAAAAGCACATGCGTCGGTTGTCCAAGAAGAACCTCGCCGCCGCCGATGCGGCGTTCTTCGTCGGCGCCGGGGCCTATCGCCACCATGTGCCGGCGAGCGTGGACCACCTGATCCAGCGCGGCGAATTCCTGACCGCCTACACGCCCTATCAGCCGGAAATCGCGCAGGGCACGCTGCAGATGCTGTTCGAGTTCCAGAGCCAGGTCGCGCGGCTCTATGGCTGCGCGGTGGCGAATGCCTCGATGTACGACGGTTCCACCGCGTGCTGGGAGGCGGTGGCGATGGCGTCGCGCGTGACCAAGCGCGACCGCGTGGTATTGTCCGGCGCGCTGCACCCGCACTACGCCGAAACAGTGCGGACGATGGCCAAGTTCACGTCCGACGAGATCGCCGACGCGCTCCCCTCGATCCAGGGCACGCCCGACCTCGACGGGCTGATCGGCCGGATCGACGAGACGACGAGCTGTGTCGTGGTGCAATATCCCGACATCCTGGGCCGGGTCTACGACCTCGCTCCCATCGCCGAGGCGGCACATGCCAAGGGTGCGCTGCTGGTCGCGGTGAACACCGAACCCGTAGCGCTTGGAGCGATCAAGAGCCCTGGCGAAATGGGGGCGGATATCGTTGTCGGCGAAGGCCAGTCGATCGGCGTCGGTTTGCAGTTCGGCGGGCCGTACCTCGGCCTGTTCGCGGTGCGCGATCCCAAGCACGTCCGCCAGATGCCCGGACGCCTGTGCGGCGAGACCGTCGATGCCGAGGGCAAGCGCGGTTTCGTGCTGACGCTCTCGACCCGCGAGCAGCACATCCGCCGCGAAAAGGCGACGAGCAATATCTGCACGAATTCAGGACTTTGCGCGCTGGCGTTCACGGTTCACCTTACCCTGCTGGGCGAGAAAGGCCTGCGCCAGCTCGCCGCCGAGAATCACCGGCTGGCCTGCATCGCCGCCGACCGGTTGGCCGAAGTGCCGGGGGTGTCCGTCCTCAACGACGCGTTCTTCAACGAATTCACCGTCATGGTGCCGACCGATGCGCGAGAGGTGGTGCGCCGCCTGGCCGAGAGGCAGGTTCTCGCCGGAGTATCGCTCGGCCGGCTCTATCCGGGCGAGAAATCGCTTGCGAACGGGATTGTGCTGGCGGTGACCGAGACCACGACCGAGGAGGACATCGAAACCCTCTGCTCCGCGCTGAAGGAGGTGCTGGCATGAACGCCCCCAACCAGAGCGGATGGAAACCCGCGATGCACAAAGATGTCGATGAAGCGCTTCATTCGTCTGGAACGGCGACCGGAAACCGGGCGCTGATGCTCGAGGAACCGCTGATCTTCGAGATCGGCACGACCGAGACGACCGGCGTCGACCTTCCCGACGTGGGTGAAGGCGCGAACCGCCTGGGCGGTCTCGCTCGTTCCGCGCCGATCGGCCTGCCCGGCTTGTCCGAACCCGAGACGGTGCGTCACTACACGCGCCTCAGCCGCCAGAACTACGCGATCGACCTCGGGCTCTTCCCGCTCGGCAGTTGCACGATGAAGCACAACCCGCGCCTCAACGAGAAAGTCGCGCGGATGCCGGGCTTCCTCGACGTCCACCCGCTGCAACCGGTCGATACCGTGCGCGGCGCGCTGGAAGTGATCGACGAGCTGTCGCACTGGCTGATCGAACTCACCGGCATGCACGGCGTCGCGATGACGCCCAAGGCCGGCGCGCACGGCGAACTGTGCGGGATCCTGTGCATCCGCGCCGCGCTCGAGGCCAAGGGCGATGCGCGCGAAGTGATCCTCGTCCCCGAAAGCGCGCATGGCACCAATCCGGCGACTGCGGCCTTTGCCGGTTACCGGGTCGAGAACATTCCGGCCACCGCCGAGGGCCGCGTCGATCTCGAAGCGCTCAAGGCGCGGCTGGGGCCGGACGTGGCGGGCGTTATGATCACCAACCCGAACACCTGCGGGCTGTTCGAGCGCGACATGAAGGCGATCTCCGACGCGGTCCACGCGGTGGGCGGCTACGTCTATTGCGACGGTGCGAACTTCAATGCGATCGTCGGCCGCGTGCGCCCCGGCGACCTTGGCGTTGATGCGATGCACATCAACCTGCACAAGACCTTTTCCACCCCGCACGGCGGTGGTGGCCCGGGTTCGGGCCCGGTCGTGCTGTCCGAAGCGCTGGTCCCCTACGCCCCCCTCCCGTTCGTCACGCGCCGCGCCGACGGGACGATCGCCCTGATCGAGGAAGAGAACGCGGGTGAAGACCATCCGCACACGTTCGGCCGGATGAGCGCCTTTCACGGCCAGATGGGCATGTTCACCCGCGCGCTCGCCTACATCCTCAGCCACGGTGCCGACGGGCTGCGGCAGGTCTCGGGCGACGCGGTGCTCAATGCGAACTATCTGTTGCGCAGCCTGGCCGACGTGCTCGACGCCCCGTTCGCGCACAGCGGGCCGTGCATGCACGAGGCGCTGTTCAGCGACAAAGGCTTTGCCGACGGCCTGACCACGCTCGACCTTGCCAAGGGCATGATCGACGAAGGGTTCCACCCGATGACGATGTACTTCCCGCTGGTGGTCCACGGCGCGATGCTGGTCGAGCCGACCGAAACCGAGAGCAAGGCGGGCCTCGACCAGCTCATCGTCGCGTTGCGATCGCTGGCGGGGCGTGCCCGTTCGGGTGACGAAAGCCTCAAGACCGCGCCGATCTACGCGCCGCGCCGTCGTCTCGACGAGACGCTGGCGGCACGCAAGCCGATCCTGACCTGGAGCGAGCCGGAGGTGCCGGCGGGGGCGCCGACGCTGAGCGAGCAGGGCGGCAGCTAGCGCCATGTGGCAAACGGTTTTCAGCCTCGCCAATCTCGTCGCATTGGCGGGGTGGGCGGCGCTGATCCTGCTGCCGCGCAAGCCGATCCCGCTCGCGCTGGTGCTCTACGCCGGGGTCGGGTTGTTATGCCTGGTCTACGCGGCCGGGTTGATCTGGGCGCTCACCCATCGGGGCGGAGCGGGCGTCGACTTCACCACGATGGCGGGCGTGCGGGCGATATTCGCGACCGATGCAGGGGTCGCGATCGGCTGGACCCACTACCTCGCGTTCGACCTGTTCGCCGGCCTGTGGATCGCCCGCGATGCCGACGCGAAGGGCGTTTCGCGCCTCTTCCAGGCACCGTTTCTGATCGTCACCTTCATGGCGGGCCCGCTCGGACTGTTCGCCTGGCTGATTGCGCGCGAGCGGCGGGCCCGTGCGGGCGGCTGGACCCGAAAAGGCAAAACGCCCGCCGGCTGAACCGACGGGCGTTGAGTGCGACCTCGAAAGGTCCCGCGGCTTTTACCGCTGTCAGTTGATCGCGTCGTCGCCGGCCTGGCCGACCGATTGCACGTCGCGGCCGAGGCCCTTGACGGTGTTGCAGGCAGTGGCGGTAAACGTGATTGCCGCGACGCCAAGGGCGATCATAAGCTTCTTCGCCATTGTCTTGTCCTCTTGATGGGTTCCTGAGTGGTCGAGAGGGGAAACGCGCCCCGTTCCCGGCGGTTCCCCACTCGCCTCCCACTAGCCGACAGCTATTCGCCGACCAGTGCCCGCGCGCGGGTGACCGACAGGCGATGTTCGCGCCAGGCGATCAGCAGGCCGGCCCCGACTATCAGCGGTGCGCCGAGCCAGGTTGAGGACGGGGGCAGGCGGTCGAACGCCCACCAGCCGAACAGCGTCGCCCAGACGAGCGAGGAATAATCCATCACGATCACGCTCGCGACCGCGCCGTAGCGCAAGGCGGCGGTCAGCAGGAACTGGCCGACGAGGCCGAACGCACCGAGCCCGACCAGCAGGCTCCACTGATACGTCGTATGACTGGCCATCACGAACGGCATGGCCAGCGCCAGCAGCGGCACGGTGAAGGCGGCGAACCAGAAGACGATGGTAAGCGGATGCTCGGTGCGCGACAGGTCGCGGATCTGGATCGAGATCAGCGCGATGGCGAACGCCGCGGCCAGCGCCACGGCGGCACCGAAGGGCGGGATATGGCTCTGCCCGGGCTGCGCGATCACCAGCACCCCCGCAAAGCCCAGCAGCACCGCCGACCAGCGCCACACGCCGACACGTTCGCGCAGGATCAGCGCCGACAGGATCACCGCCCAGATCGCCGTCGTGAAGTTGAGCGTCGTCGCCTCGGCGAGCGGGAGCAGGGTTACCGCGCCGAAGTTGAGGAACATCCCCGCCAACCCGAGCATCGCCCGACGCCCGTGTGCCCCCAGCCGGTGGCTCTTGAGTACCTTCAGCTCGCCGCGCGAGGCGAACCAGATCAGCAGCACCGGGACCGTCGGCAGTTGGCGCCAGAACAGCGTTTCGGTGAGGGTGACGCCCGATTCTGTCACGAGCTTGACGAACACGAGCATCACCGAGAGCACGAACGCCGCACCCAGCCGGATCAGCAGCGCCATGAGCGGGCGTTGGTCGGCGGGGGGATGACTCACCTTATCGTCATACGGGCACTGGCGGCGCACGCAACGTATCCCATATTGCCCGCGATGAAGCTGATCGATGCCCTGCGCTTTGCTAGCGATGCCGAGGTCGCGGCGCTATGGGGCGCGCTGTTCGTCGTGCTGGCGCTCGTCTGCATGGCGATGGAGCGCCGCCGAGTACGCAGGGCGACACTCAACCGGGTCGGCTGGATGCCGTGGACCGGGATGTTCCTGGCGTGTGCGGTGATCGGCGGCGGTCTGCTGGCACTCGGCCTACCCGCCTGGCTTGGCGGCAGCTAGGCCCTCTGCTTGCGGGCCCGCATCTCGAGGAACGAGCGCACGAAGCGCGCCTCGAACTGCTGCTGGCGGTTGCGCGCGCGCCGCCCGGCGCGTTTCAGCGTTGCGAGTTCGACGGGCCAGGAAATCGTACGCGACATCGGGGGCGTCCTTTGCACCCCGGTCTTATAGCGGACCTGCGCAGCGTCTGATTGTAGGAAGCCGACGCGTCGCTTGTATGAAGGCGACGCCCGCTTGAAAAAACTAGAGGCAGGCTTCCAGGTACGCCTGGTCGAAGCCGAACTGGCGGGCCTTTTCCAGCGTGTAGGGCCT
>CAWAFY010000004.1:0-395373 GCA_963781485.1 uncultured Alphaproteobacteria bacterium | reverse complement strand
CCGCGCCTGACGGCACCGGTCGCAGGTCGGTTTCGGGCGGGGTCGCAACCCCGCCCTTTCCTCACCAGCGTGTTATTTGGCCGCGAGTTCTTTTGCCAGGGCAGGCGACTTATAGATCTTGTCGATCGCTTCCTGCACCGCATCGCTCGACACCACGACGGTCCGGTTGATCGAACCTTCGTAACCGTAATTGCCGCCCAGCGAGTTGATGTTGCCGTCGAACGCAGCACCGATCACCGTTCCCGCGCGGTCGATGACGGGGGAGCCGGAATTGCCGCCGATAATGTCGTTAGTGGTCACGAAATTATATGTTGTTCCCGGCACAATGCGGTTCTTGTTGGCATTGAACGCCGGCGCAACATCGTACGGCGGGTTGCCGGTAGCCCTCTCGAACGTTCCGCCCATCGTCGTCTGGAACGGAACCTGCGCGCCGCGTTCGGTCCATCCGGCGACCTTGCCGTAACTGATTCGCAGCGTGAACGTGGCGTCCGGATAGAGTGTGTCGCCATAGGCGGCGAAGCGTGCGTCGGCGAGCGCGCTGCCGGCGCGTGCCAGCGGTGCCGAGTAAACCTCGTCGGTCCTTTCCTTGAGGGCGCGTTCGCGATCCGCGAGCCGCAGCGCGTAGACGATCATTGGATCGTCCGAGGCGCGGATTGCCTTGAGTCCACCGTCCCACAGCGCTTTGCGCACCGAGGGATCGGCCAGCCTGGTGCCGGATACCAGTGACTTCGAGAGCCCTTCGGGGCTGGCTTTGCCAAGCAGTAGCTTTGTGTCGGGGTCGTCTGCGCCAAGGTATTCGCGCGCCTTGGACAGGCTCCATTCCATCTGCAGTTCGTCGAGCCACGGATAGACGGGCCGGTCGTCGAGCACCCGCTTCTTGGTCAACGGAAGCGCGCTGTCCGTGTAGCCGGGCAACCGCTCGCCATTGGGCTTCTGGCGTTCCTGCGCGGCAAAGACGAGGGTATGCGCATAGCCGTACAGATCGCCCGATGGTTGAATGAAGCGGGACGGAAGATAGATGCTGCGGTATTGCGAAACCGCCCCGTCGACCGTCGTCCACGGGTCACCGATCTTCGGGTTGTCCGCGCTCTTGGCCTTGAGATCGGCTTCAGCGGCGGCGAGCTTGCCGGTAAAGGCGGGATCGTTCAGCGCCTTTGCGCGGCCGATGTAAACCTTCAGGCTGTTCTCGATCCCGTTGAGCGTGTCGAGCCCCTCACGCTCGTGCTCCGGGTTTTCTTCCATCGCGCGGATCAGGCGACCGCGAAGTTCGGAAAGGGTGGCGATCGTGACCGGCAACCGCACTTCGCGTTCGAAGGCGAGCTGGCTTCCGGTGTAAAGGCGGCTGGTCGATCCGGGATTGCCGACAACGAAAGTGGCCTCGCCGTCCTTGGGCGGGCGCGGGTTCCACTTGAGATGGCCGGGCGTGGCGACCGGCTTGCCGTTCTCGTAGGCCCGCAGGAAGCTGGCATCGAGAGAGTAGCGGGGGAAGTTGAAGTTGTCCGGATCGCCGCCGAACGTGGCCGCCCGATCCTCGGGCGCCCAAACCAGACGCACATCCGAGTACTTGCGATAGGTGTAGAGCTTGTATTGCCCGCCGCCGAAAAGCGTGACGACCTGGCACCGGGTCGTCTCGGTATCGCTGCAACCTGCGCTCTCGAGCGCGGCGATCTTGGCGTCACGGGCCTTGGTCAACGCCTCGCCCGAAAGTGAACCGAACACGCCTTTTACATCATTCGTGACGTCGGTGATCTTGGTGACCACCTCGGCCTGCTGGCCGGGACACTTGAGTTCAAGGTCGCGACGATCGGCGACGAAGCCATTATTGAGGTAGTCCAACTGACCGGTCGAATTGTCGTAGAGGCAGCTTGCCACGCAATGGTGGTTGGTCAGGATAAGGCCAGCGCTCGAAACGAAGCTGGCGGAGCATCCGCCCGTCAACCGCACCGCAGCAGATTGGACCCGGTCGAGCCATGCCTGATCGGGCGCCCAGCCATAATCCGCGCGCATCTTGGCCGCCGGGAAGTTGTCGAACGTCCACATGCCTTCGTCGGCAGAGACGGGGGACGCGGCGAGCGAGACGACTGCAGCAGACAGCGACAATGCAAGCAAACGACTGGGCATGAAGGGTTCTCTCCTGGAAGGGTGCGCGATCGCGAGCGGATCGGGGGAACCCGATCGCCAATGTTGAGCAACGCTCCATTCGAAGTTTTGTGCCAGGGGGCCTGTAAGCCGGGTTCTGTCCGGCGGACGGTATCCTTGCGGACCCACACCGCCGTGGCAGCCATTCATCTCGGCCGGGCGTTGCCGCACGGCTCAAGCAGCCAACCCGGGTCTCTCGGGACGAAACGCCCCTGCCCCCTTTCTTGCGAACGGCGGCGCGAGACCCCTATTTGGCCTTGCTCCGGGCGGGGTTTGCCGTGCGAGCACTGTTACCAGCGCCCCGGTGCGCTCTTACCGCACCCTTTCAGCCTTACCTGTCGAAACAGGCGGTATACTTTCTGTGGCACTGTCCCTGGGGTCACCCCCGGCGGGCGTTACCCGCCACCCTTGTTTCGTGGAGCCCGGACTTTCCTCGACACGCTTTGGTTTCCCTTAGCGTGACGCGGCTGCCCGGCCCCCTGGCCCCGCGTGCATAGCACGCAAATCCGGACAGGAAACAGCCTATCTAGTTCGCCCCCGGTCACGATCCAAAAGCAATCGGAACAGGATAGCGCGCACCTGCCCGTCGACCTCGCCGTCGATCTTTTCGGGCCGCCAGCGCCGCTGGAACGCTTCGACCGCCTTGTGGCCGTCGGTCACGTCGTAGCCGAACCGCTCCAAAGCGAGGTAAAACGATGCATCGTTGTCAAACGGATCGCCCACCTCGAGCTTGTCGGGTCGTTCGAGACAGAGCTTGTATTCGGCCAGTCGATCCCACGGGAACAGTTCGCCCGGATCGATCTTGCGCGCCGGAGCAACGTCCGAATGGCCGACCACGTTGGCGCGGGGAATCTCGTAGCGCTCGACGATCCGCGCGAGCAGCGGCACAAGCGCCTGGAACTGCGGCTCCGAAAACTCGCGATATCCCAGCGCGTGACCCGGGTGATCAAGCTCGATTCCGATGCTCGCCGAATTGACGTCGCGGTGACCTCGCCAGAAGCTGACGCCGGCGTGCCATGCGCGCTTGTCCTCTTCGACGAGGCGGATCACCTCGCCGGATTCGCTGATCAGGTAATGTGCGCTGACCTTCAATTCGCCGTCGACCAGCCGTGCAAGTGCATCGTCGGCGCTCGGCATTTCGGTATAGTGCAACACGACCATCGAGATCGGCAGCTTGCGCTCGTCAGCGTTGGGCGAAAGGACCGTGCGATGGACGAGTTCGTCCACGTCAGCCCTCGGGCAGCACCGCGCCGAGGACCAAAGCCTCGTCGGACAACACGTATTGCAGGCCGCCGCCAGCTTGCCGTGCGAGCAGCGCCAGCATGTGCGCCGCTGCGGTGCGGCTCGTCAACTCGCCGGGATCGAGGCGGTGCTCGAGCGCGCGACCGATGGTTTCGTCGAACGCGATCCGCGGACCCGACGCACGAACCACGATCTCGCTGGCCCCGCCGCGGCTTTCGGCGCCTACTTCGAGCGTGCCGCCGCGGACCAGCGCATCAAGGCCGATCTGCGCGAAGTTGAGCAGGACCTTGACCGCACCCTTGGGCAGGCGATCAGCCGAAAGGCCCCAGTTCAGCTCGATCCGCCGCGCATCACCCACCAGCGCTTCGGTCACCTTGCGGGCCTCGTCGACCGGAACGCTCTCGCCGAAGCCCCCCGCCGCACCGAAGGCGAGGCGGAAGAATTTCAGCTTGTCGGCACTCGACTTCGCGCTCTGCTCGAGCAGTTCGAGGCATTTCTTGCGCATTTCTGGATCGCGTTCGTCAACGAGCAGTTCGAGCCCGTTGGTCAATGCCCCGACCGGCGAAAGCAGGTCGTGGCATAAGCGCGAGCAGAGCATGGCGGCGAGATCGAGGCTGTCGGTTTCTGTCATCGCGAGAGGCCTTAGCGGCCCCGGACTCGCGTGGGAAGCGCCTCGAAGCCGTCCGGACCATCGCGCCACCAGCCGACCCGCCCTTCACCGACAATCGCCCACACTCGGCCGTCCTGCGTGGCGTGCGCGCGGTCGGTCGAGGACGGCTCGGGCGGACCGGAAGGGTGCGAATGCCAGTAGCCCATCACTTGCGGACCGCCGCCGCGCGCTGCGCGGTGGGCGTCAATCAACGCCTGCGGGTCGATCTCGAAATGGGTTTCGGGTCGGCGGTGGACGTTGATGCAGACGCTTATCTCTTCGATACGCTGGCCTTCGCCCAGCAACAGCCCGCATGCTTCCAGCGGACTCGCCGCTGCCGCCCGTGCTATTAGCTGCCCTTCGACAGTGCTTGAGAGTTCGGTCGTCATCGCCCATCTCCCTAGCATGGGGGACGGCGAAATCATCACCGGCGCGATCGCTGCACCTGGTCGGGTCGACAAGGCCCTGGCCGATGGCACCGGCCTGTCGCGCGAACGGGTCAAAGGGCTCATCGCGGACGGCGCCGTGACAATTGACGGCAAGGCCATTTCAAGCGGATCGATCAAGGTCAGGGCAGGAGAAGCGTTTGCTGTTGCGCTGCCCCCACCCGCGCCGCTCGACACGCCTGCGCAGGATATTCCGCTCGACGTCGTGTTCGAGGATGCGCACCTGATCGTGGTGAACAAACCCGCCGGGCTCGTCGTTCATCCCGCAGCGGGCAATCTCGACGGCACTTTGGTCAATGCCCTGCTGCATCACTGCGCCGGGCAATTGTCGGGTATCAACGGCACGCTGCGGCCCGGTATCGTTCACCGCATCGACAAGGACACGTCGGGGCTTCTGGTGGTCGCCAAGAGCGATGCGGCGCATGAAGGGCTTGCGCGGCAATTCGCCGACCATTCGATCGAGCGGACCTATCTGGCGGTCACGGGAGGACAGCCTCGCCCATCAGCAGGCCGGATCGAAGGCCGGATTGGTCGTTCGGATGCGAACCGCAAGAAGATGGCCGTGCTTCCCGCCGAATCGTCGCGGGGCAGGCACGCGGTGACGCATTATCGCACGCTGCGAGCGTTGAGCCACGCCGCGCTGGTCGAATGCAAGCTCGAAACCGGGCGCACTCACCAGGTCCGGGTTCACCTTGCGTCAATCGGTAATCCGCTATTGGGAGACCCTGTGTACGGTCGTACTCCCGCACCACTGCGCCCCATTCTTGCGGATCTCGATTTCCGCCGCCAGGCGCTTCACGCCGAGAGTCTCGGCTTCATTCATCCGGCTACGGGCGAACGCCTCGGCTTTTCGGCGGAACTTCCCGCCGATATAGCGGAACTAATCGACCGAGTAGCTCATTGAAATCGACGAAATGCACTCAACACGCTATAGTGCAACCTATATATATGAACGCGCGTGCCCTCACCGATGGATGCCCAGTCGGGGTCCAGATAACGAGGGCGACGCAGGAAAGGTCAGGGTAGAAGTGAACAATCCCAAGAAATTGTCTGTCCCGGCACTAAGCGGTGAGGCAAGCCTCAATCGCTATCTGTCCGAGATCAAGAAATTCCCGATTCTCACGCCCGAGCAGGAATACATGCTCGCCAAGCGTTATGCCGAGCATGAGGATCCCGATGCTGCGGCACAGCTCGTCACCAGCCATCTGCGGCTCGTGGCGAAAATCGCCATGGGCTATCGCGGCTACGGCCTGCCGGTGAGCGACCTGATCTCCGAAGGAAACGTCGGATTGATGCAGGGCGTGAAAAAGTTCGAGCCCGACCGAGGCTTCCGCCTCGCGACGTACGCGATGTGGTGGATCAAGGCGTCGATTCAGGAGTTTATCCTCCGTTCGTGGTCGCTCGTGAAGATGGGCACCACCGCGGCGCAGAAGAAGCTGTTCTTCAACCTGCGGCGGATGAAGAAGGAACTCGAAGCCTACGAGGACTCCGACCTCCACCCGGACGATGTGACCAAGATCGCAACCCACCTCGGCGTGCCCGAGCAGGAAGTGGTCAACATGAACCGCCGGATGATGATGGGCGGCGACGGTTCGCTGAACGTCACCATGCGCGGCGCCGAAGAAGGCTCGGGCGAGTGGCAGGACTGGCTCCAGGACGACCGTCCGCTGCAGGACGAGACGACCGCCGAGGCGGAGGAAGCAACCGTGCGCCACGAAATGCTGGTCGAGGCGATGGACAGCCTCAACGACCGGGAGAAGCACATTCTCACCGAACGCCGGCTTACCGACGACCCGCAGACGCTGGAGGAACTGAGCCAGGTCTACGACGTCAGTCGCGAACGTATCCGCCAGATCGAAGTGCGCGCGTTCGAGAAGCTGCAGAAGGCGATGCAGCGCATCGCCGGTGAGCGGCTTGCGCCCGCCGGCAGCCTTGCGGCGCTTGCCGCCGGCTAAGCCGAACTCCTTGCGAAGAACAATGCCGGGCAAGCGTCCTATCGCTTGTCCGGCATTCTGTTGCAGCTAAACCTTCACTGCGGCGCCCGACGCGGCCGGAGGCGTGCCTTTGACCTTCCAAACAGAGCTTACAGCTACGTCGACGGGACCATCCCCGACACCTAGGGCACGAATGCCAAGCTACTGGGCTCGCTGCTGTTCCCCGCCACAGCGATCGCCGTGATCTGAATCCACATAAACGCCACGCGGCACGGCAACCCAGCGGCTCAGGACTATTCCGCCGTCGTCGGATCGATCATGTTGCGGACCTGCGCGATGCTGTTCGCCGGGAAGCCCGCAGTTTCCGCGTGTTTTCTGATCAGATCCTCGCTCGGCGCACGGTAAATGCAGTAGATTTTGTCGTCAGTCACGTAACTGTGAACCCACTGGATCTCGGGGCCAAGGTCACGCAGCACGCTGCAGGACTGTTGCGATGCGCCCTGTAGGTCGGCCGTTCCCAGCGAACCCGCGCCGGGCATTTCACGTTCGATGACAAACTGCGGCATGGTCATTCTCCCGAAACGACCCGGTCCAGCTTTTGCGCCGCTTGCCCCGCTCTGTCGATACCCCTAGCAATCGCGGTCGATGCTGTGGTTCGCGAAGCTTCTCGCCAAACTGTTCGTGGGGTTCCTGGCGCTCAGCCTTGCGCTCGTCCTGCTGTTCCGCTTCGTCCCCGTGCCGGTCACTGCGACCATGGTGCTGGACGGCAACGGGATCACCAAGGACTGGGAACCGCTTTCGAACATCGATCGAAACCTGGTCTCGGCGGTCATCGCGGCGGAGGATGGCAAGTTCTGCAGCCACGACGGCTTCGATCGCGAGGCGATCGAGAAGGCCATTGCACGCAACGCGCAGGGGGGGCGCATCCGCGGCGGCAGCACCATCAGCCAGCAGACTGCCAAAAACGTCTTCCTGTGGCAGGGCGGAGGCTACATCCGCAAGGGATTCGAAGCGTGGTTCACGTTCCTGATCGAAAAGCTCTGGGGAAAGCGGCGGATCATGGAGGTCTATCTCAACGTCGCGGAAACGGGGATCGGCACTTACGGCGCGGAAGCCGGGGCGCAGCGTTATTTCCATCACTCGGCCGATCGCCTCTCCCGCACCGAGGCTGCGCGCATGGCCGCAGCGCTGCCCTTGCCCAAGAAGCGTTCGGTCTCCAGTCCGACAGGCTTTACCCGCCGGTATGGCAACACGATCGGCGCCCGGATCGGCGTCGTGCGGCGTGACGGCCTCGATTCCTGCGTTTACGGCAAGTAGATGAGCTCCGGGCACTCGCACAGCCACGGGCACGGCGACGCGCCCGCCAACTTCGGCCCCGCTTTCGCGATCGGGGTCGTGCTCAACCTCACATTCGTCGGGGTCGAGGCGGTCGCGGGTTTCGTTTCCGGGTCGATGGCGCTGGTCGCCGATGCAGGCCACAACTTGTCCGACGTGCTCAGCCTCGCGCTCGCGTGGGCGGCCAGTGTGTTGGCAAAACGCCCGCCGAACGGACGATTTACCTATGGCTTCAAGAGCTCGACCATTCTTGCCGCACTTGCCAACGCGGGTCTGCTGTTGGTGGCAATCGGCGGGATCGCTTACGAAACGCTTCATCGGATCAACGCTCCACCCGCGGTAGAAGGGCGGACGATGATGCTGGTGGCCGGGCTCGGCATCGCGATAAACGCCGGCACTGCCCTGCTGTTCGCGCGCGGACGCAAGAACGATCTCAACATCCGCGGGGCTTATCTGCACATGGTGGCGGACGCGCTGGTCAGCCTGGGCGTGGTCGTCGCGGGGGGCCTGATCCTGTGGACGGGGATTCGCTGGATTGACCCCGTGACCAGCCTGCTGATCGTGCTGGTAATCGCCTGGGGCACCTGGGGCCTGCTAAAGGACAGCGTTAAGTTAGGGCTCAACGCGGTGCCAGCACATATCGACGAGACCGCGGTTCATGCGCGCCTCGTCGCGCTTCCGGGTGTCAGCGCGGTGCACGACCTGCACATCTGGCCGATGAGTACGACCGAAGCGGCGTTGACCGCGCACCTCGTCATGCCGAGCGGCCATCCGGGCGATGAATTCCTGCGCAGTCTGGCCCACGATCTCGAACACGAGCACAGGATCGGACACGCGACCGTGCAGATCGAGACCTCACGTCTGGATTGCGAAACCGGTTGCTAGCCTAGCGAGCGCCAGAACACGAAAGGCGGCCAGGCTAAGCGCGCAGATGCGCGCCGGACCGGCCGGTCCGGCGGTCAGGCCGCCTCTTCCTTGCCCTTCTTGCCATCCACGACTTCGAACCGGGTCCTTGCGGCCCTCGACCACGTCCTTGTCGACAACGATTTCGGTCACGCCATCCATGTCGGGCAGGTCGAACATCGTGTCGAGCAGGATACCCTCGACGATCGAGCGCAAGCCGCGCGCACCAGTCTTTCGCTGGATCGCCCGTTCAGCGACCGCCTTGAGAGCGTCCTCAGTGAACGTCAGATCGACGTCCTCGAGCTCGAAGAGCTTCTGGTACTGCTTGACCAGCGCGTTCTTGGGCTCGGTGAGGATCATCACCAGCGCCTCGACGTCGAGATCGTTGAGCGTCGCGATCACCGGCAAGCGGCCCACGAATTCGGGGATCAGGCCAAATTTCAGCAAGTCCTCCGGTTCGCACTTCTGGAGAAGCTCGCCCACGCGACGCTTGTCCGGATCGGCGACATGCGCGCCGAAGCCGATCGAACGCTTCTGCAACCGGTCGGCGATGATCTTGTCGAGGCCGGCGAACGCACCACCGCAGATGAACAGGATGTTCGTCGTATCGACTTGCAGGAATTCCTGCTGGGGATGCTTGCGCCCGCCCTGCGGGGGGACGGAGGCGGTGGTCCCCTCCATCAGCTTCAGCAGCGCCTGCTGGACGCCCTCACCCGATACGTCGCGGGTGATCGAGGGATTCTCTGCCTTGCGCGTGATCTTGTCGATCTCGTCGATGTAGACGATGCCGTGCTGCGCCTTCTCGACATTGTAATCGCTCGACTGGAGGAGCTTGAGAATAATGTTCTCGACATCCTCACCGACATAACCGGCTTCGGTCAGGGTGGTCGCATCGGCCATTGTGAACGGCACGTCGAACGTGCGCGCGAGCGTCTGCGCGAGCAATGTCTTGCCCGACCCGGTCGGCCCGACGAGCAGGATGTTCGACTTGGCCAGCTCGACCTCGCCCGACTTTCCGCTGTGCTTCAGGCGCTTGTAGTGGTTGTGCACCGCGACCGAGAGCACCCGCTTGGCGCGATCTTGGCCGATCACATAATCGTTGAGCGTCGTGAAGATATCGAGCGGTGTGGGAACGTCGCCGTCCTTGCGGCCAGCAATCCCCGCCTTCGTCTCTTCGCGGATGATGTCATTACACAGCTCTACGCACTCGTCGCAGATGAACACCGTGGGGCCCGCGATAAGCTTGCGCACCTCGTGCTGCGATTTGCCGCAGAAACTGCAGTAGAGAGTGCTCTTGGAGTCCGTTCCGCTCAACTTGGTCATGTCCTGGCTTCCGAAGCCCTGTAGGGATTCGACGACCCTAAGGCCGGAATTGCGATAATCAACTCATAGCGCCTAGCTTATAAGGCCTTGCGGCAAGCTGAAGCGGCAGGGTTGCCGAAATGCTACGCTCGCGTCCCGCATCGGGTCGCCCGCGTGGCGGGAGCTTAATCGGGCGCTCCGCCCGATCCCTCGGAGTCACCGCTGCTTTCCCCTTCGGGACGCGTCTCGAAAACCTTGTCGACGATGCCGAATGCCATCGCCTCGTCGGCTTCAAGAAACGTGTCGCGGTCCATCGCCTTTTCGATCTCTTCGATCGTTCTGCCGGTGTACTTGGAATACAGTCCGTTCAGCCGCGTGCGCATCCGTAGGATCTCGCGGGCTTGAATCTCGATGTCCGAGGCCATTCCACGCGCACCGCCCGAAGGCTGGTGAACCATGATTCGCGCGTTCGGCAGAGCGATGCGCATGCCCGGCTCGCCCGCCGCCAGCAGAAAGCTGCCCATCGAGGCCGCCTGTCCGACGCACACGGTCGAAACCCGCGGCTTGATGTATTGCATGGTATCGTGGATCGCGAGCCCGGCTGTGACCACGCCTCCCGGCGAATTGATGTACATGCTGATCGGCTTCGAGGGGTTCTCGCTCTCGAGGAACAGCAACTGCGCCACGATCAGCGACGCCATGTTGTCTTCGACCTGGTCGGTCACGAACACGATCCGCTCGCGCAGCAGGCGGCTGAAGATATCAAAGCTGCGCTCACCCCGGCTGGTCTGCTCGACCACCACCGGTACCAGCGCGCCCGTTACCGGATCGCGGGAGAAGCGGCCCTGGCTGCCGTAGGCTTCATGCGAACCGCCGAACACGTCGATCATGGAAATGCTGTCCTTTACGTCTCTAGTCGGTCGCCTATGTCGCGAGTGCGCGACGCATGTTCAAGGGCATTAACCCAACCCATCCCTCGCCGCGTCGACTACACTTGTCGTTGATCGGACCCGGGACGCAATTTGTCGATCCGCACAAGACCCAGGCGTATGACTTGGACAACACACCTCGCGACACACGAGGGAGAGTTTGTGCAATACGTCCGTTTATCGCTAGCTTTTCCGCTTGTCCTGCTTGGCGTCACGGCGAATCCCGTCGTCGCTAAAGAGGATCCGGCGGATAACACGCAGCCCCCTTTGAGAACCGATACGGATGGCCATCAAGTCTACAACCGTGACTACTTCGCCCGGTTTGCGCCGAAATCCGCGCTCGACATGTTGTCGCAAGTGCCGGGATTTTCGGTCCGCGAAGACGACCAAGGACGGGGCCTCGGACAGGCCAACACCAACGTGTTGATCAACAACGAGCGGATCACGTTGAAATCCGAAAGCATCGGCGATCGTCTGCAACGCATTTCCGCAGACAAAGTCGAGCGGATCGAGATCCTCGACGGCGCTTCGTTGAACATCCCCGGGCTTTCGGGCCCGGTCGCCAACGTAGTAACGATCGTTGGCGGAATTTCCGGCCAGTTCCAATGGGAAACCCGCTTCCGGCCCGGTTATGTCGAGCCCGAATGGTTCGGCGGTAATGTTTCCGTAAGTGGATCGAGCAAGACTCTCGAATACACGCTCGCCCTGAGCAACAGCAGCGGCCGCGGCGCGGCCAAGGGGCCCACACGCATTAGCGATGGCATGGGCCAACTGATCGAGACACGCGAAGGTCACATCGCCAACGCTTCCGACTCGCCGAAGATAGCCGGCTCGCTGAAATGGAATGGCCCTGGAACTTCGGTCGGCAATCTCTCGGCATCCTACCAGCGCCAGCGCTTCAATGGTGTTTCCGACGAGGATCGCTTTCCGGCTTCCGGCATTGCTCGCCATCGCGACTACGACCAGTTCGACCGTGACCGAAACTACGAGATCGGGGGCGATTTCGAATTCGCGTTGGGCCCAGGGAGACTGAAACTGATAGGTCTCGAACGGTACGATCACGACCGATATCGCGAAGACGTGGTATTTACCCGCAGTGACGGTTCTGCTCCCACGGGCAGACGGTACACGAACGACAACACGAGTGGCGAACACATCGCGCGTGGAGAATACAGCTGGAAATTGCTCGGCGGCGACTGGCAATTGGCCGCCGAAGCGGCGTTCAATCGTTACAACGGCTCGGCGCGCCTGTTCGACCTCGATCCCGACGGAACTTACACCGAGGTACCGCTCGCGGGCGGAACGGGCGGAGTCACCGAAGACCGCTACGAGGTCGTGCTGACGCAGGGTCGCCAACTGGCCAAAAACCTGTCGCTTCAAGCGGGCATCGGCGGGGAGTATTCGAAGCTATCCCAGTCCGGAGCGGGCGGCCTTACTCGCAGGTTCAAGCGGCCGAAGGGATCGCTGTCGCTGGCCTGGAAGCCGGCAAAGGACCTCGATGTTTCGATCAAAGTGGCGCGCGTCGTCGGTCAGCTGTCCTTCGGTGATTTTCTGGCGCGGGTCGATCTAGACCAAGGACAGAACAACGCCGGAAATGTCCAACTTGTCCCCCCGCAGCGGTGGGACATCGATCTGGAAGCCAAAAAGGATCTTGGCAAATGGGGGACCACCGACCTCAAGCTGTTCTACAGCAGCATCGATGATTACATCGACGTCATTCCACTCGGTGGAGGGGTCGAATTGACCGGCAACATCTCCCGCGCGTCCCGTTTCGGCCTCGACTGGACATCGACGCTCAATCTTGATCCACTCGGTCTCAAAGGCGCGAAAATCGATACCAGCCTCAAGCTTGCCAAGTCGCGGATCGACGACCCGGTGACAGGTCTACCGCGGTACTTCAGCAATTTTCAGGATCGGCATGCCGAGGTCGGTTTTCGGCATGACGTCCCCCGCAGCGTTTGGGCTTGGGGTTTCGGAGCGCAATACGATCATCGACGGCCCTACTGGCGGCTGTACGAGGTCGGCCTGAATTACGAGGGGCCGCTTTACACCTACGCATTTGCCGAGAACAAGGACGTGCTCGGCCTGACGGTGCGCGCGCAGATGTTCAACGTAACCAACGGCCATCGTTATTCTCAGCGCACGGTCTACGCCGGCCCTCGTAATACTTCGCCCATCCTGTTCTTCGAGGACACACGCCAACAAGTCGGACCCATCTTCGACATCTCAATAAGCGGAAAATTTTAGCAAGGACTTGATTTGGCGGCGAGCGATGGCACGCTGGCCGGATGAGGACCATCATCTCCGCGTGCGCCGTGCTTGCGCTCGCCGCGCCGCTCCATGCAACCCCAGCCGACGAGGCCAAGGCTTACGCTGAACGCATAGCCAGCCTCGACGACGCGGGGCCGCGGCTCAACGCGGTGATTGTCTACGACCATGATCCGGGCAAGGCTGCGCAGCGGCAGGCGTCCGCCGGGCCGCTGCGGGGACGTACCGTTCTGGTAAAGGACAATGTCGAAACGCGCGAGTGGCCCACGACGGCCGGTAGCCTTGCGCTCGCCGGAAACGCGACCGGGCGCGACGCCCCCCTGATAGCGAATATGCGCGCCGCAGGCGGCGTCGTGCTGGGCAAGACCAACCTCAGCGAGTGGGCAAACATCCGCAGTTCGAATTCGACCAGTGGGTGGAGCGATGTAGGAGGCCTGACGAAAAATCCCCACGCGACTGACCGCAACACCTGCGGCAGTTCTTCAGGCAGCGGAGCCGCGGTGGCGGCGGGATTCGCATGGGCCGCGATCGGAACCGAGACCGACGGATCGATTACCTGTCCAGCGAGCATCAACGGCGTCGTGGGATTCAAGCCCACGGTCGGCATGGTCAGTCGCACCAACGTCGTCCCGATTTCGTCGAGCCAGGATACCGCAGGACCGATGGCGCGCTCGGTACGCGATGCCGCCCTGTTGCTGACCGCTATCGCCGGTAGCGATCGCGCGGACCCCGCGACGCTCTATGCCGACCAGCACAAAATCGATTTCACGCAAGGGCTCGACACCGCGTCACTTAAGGGGGTGCGGATCGGGGTTCTGAGCAAGCAGGCTGGTAAACGCGCCGATGTGACGGCATTGTTCAACGCGGCCCTCGCCGACCTCAAGACCGCAGGGGCAGAACTGGTCGACATCGATTATTCGCCCGACGACAAAATGTACGAGGACGAATTCACTGTCTTGCTATTCGAATTGCGCGAAACGATGGGCGACTACCTGAGGAATTCGCCAGCCGATATTCCGGTTCGTTCGCTGAGCGACGTAGTGGCTTTCAACAAGGCGCATGCAGAAGACGAACTTCGCTGGTTCGGCCAGGAAACCTTCGAGCAATCCCTGGAGACGACCGACAAAGCGGCATATCAAGCGGCGCGGGCCAACAGTCTCAAACTGGCCGGCGCGCAAGGCATCGACAAGCTGCTGGCCGACAACAAGGTACGCTTCCTCGTCGCGCCAACAACCGGTCCGGCATGGAGCAGCGACCTTGTCAACGGCGACCATTACGCGGGCAGCATAGGCGCAGGCAGCCTGGCCGCGATTGCCGGCTATCCGCATCTCTCGGTGCCGATGGGCGCGGTCGAGGGGTTGCCGGTAGGCTTGAGCATCATGGGACCCAAATGGGCGGATCATGACGTGTTGAGGGCCGGTGCAGCCTATGAGCGGGCACGCTCGGCTAATTTACCGGTTCCGACGTTCAAGCCTTGGACTCCGCGGCACTGACTGCGCGCGCCTGAGCGGCATCGATCTCGCGCTGGAGAAAGAAATTGAGGCCGGTGCGGATCGCAGCAATCGCGCCGAGCTGGCCTATTTCGGACCACGTCGGCGCGACCGCCGTGCGCAGGATATCCGCGCCGAGCAGCAGTTCCAGTGCCAGCGCGAGCCAGCGGCCGAGGCGCAGACGGATGTTCTCCTTCGCCTCATGGGCGACCCGGGACGTAGCGTTACCGCTGTGGCGGGGAAGCGAGGCGAGCAGGCGGACGACGGCTTCGATTACCGCAAAGGCGACGATCAGCGCAGCAATCCCCTCCACCACCAATGAGGTGATGGAGGTTATTTCGCGGATACCTTGTTCGAGCATGCAAGGGTAACCGACGCGTGCGCACGCCGGTTCCGCCGATGCGCCTGCTTACTTCTTGGCGGCAGCCTTCTTGGCCGGAGCCTTCTTGGCAGCCGGCATCTCGTCGGCGCCCTTCTTGGCGGCTTCCTTCTTGGGAGCGGCCTTTTCAGAACCCGGCTTTTTGACCGGCGCCTTCGCGGCAGCAGGTTCTGCCTCGGTGTCGACCTTGGCGGCGGGCTTTTTCGCCGACGCCTTCCCGGCGGGAGCCGCCTGGTCCGGCTTTGCAGCCTTCTTGGCAGGAGCCTTTTTCTTGGCCGGCGTCGCCGCCGAAGCCTCCTCGGCCTCGATCGCGGCCTGGAGTTCGTCGCGGGTCACTTCGCGTTCCGAAACCTCGGCCTTGTCGAACAGGAAATCGACGACCTTGTCTTCATAAAGCGGCGCGCGCAGCTGCGCGGCAGCCATGTCGTTCGTGCGGATGATTTCCATGAACCGCTCGCGCTCTTCCGGGCGATACTGCTGGGCGGCCTGCTGGATGAGCATGCTCATTTCCTGCTGCGTCACCTGCACGCCGTTCGCCTGACCGATTTCCGACAGCAGCAGTCCGAGACGCACGCGACGCTCGGCGATCTGGCGGTAATCGTCCTTCTCGCTCTCGATTTCCTTGATGGCAGCAGCCGGATCTTCGTCCTGGGAAGCTTCCTGCTGAAGCTGGGCCCAGATTTGCTCGAATTCGGCATCGACCATTGTCTGCGGCACGGGAAAGTCGTGGCCGGAGGCAAGCGTGTCGAGCAGTTGGCGCTTCATCGCGGTGCGCGTCAGGCCGCCAAGCTCCTGCTCGAGCTGGCCCTTGAGCAAGCCGCGCAGCTGCTCGAGGCTTTCGAGCCCAAGCGACTTGGCGAAATCCTCGTCCACCTTGGTGTCGTCCTCGACCTGCACTTTGTGGACGTGGACCGCGAACTGCGCGTCCTTGCCGGCAAGTTCCTTGGCCGGATAATCCTTGGGGAACGAGACGGTGATCGTCTTGTCGTCGCCCGCCTTCACGCCGGTGAGCTGTTCCTCGAAACCGGGAATGAAGCGGCCCGAGCCGAGCTGGAGCGGAGTTTCCTCGGCCTTGCCGCCTTCGAATTCCACGCCGTCGATCGATCCGGTGAAGTCGATGATCAACTGGTCGCCGTCGGCGGCCTTCTTGGCCTTGGGCGCGTCCTTCCAGCTCTTCTGCTGGCCGGCGATGTTGGCCACTGCCTCGTCGACTTCGGCTTCGCTCACCGGAACGGTCAGCTTTTCCAGCTTGAGGCCGTCGGTCGAGGGTGCCTCGATCTCCGGGAGGATTTCCAGGTCGACCGTCAGGGTCGCATCCTTGCCCTCTTCATATCCTTCGCCAAGTTCGACGCGCGGCTGCATCGCAGGGCGCAGTTTCTTGTCGCGCATCAGCGAATCGATTGCGCCCGTAATCTGCTCGTTCACCACCTGTCCGTGGATCGCCTCGCCATGCATCTTCTTGACGAGGTTCGCGGGCACCTTGCCCGGACGGAAACCGGGCATGCGCACCTGCGGCGCGACCTTCTTCACCTCGGCGGTTACCGCAGCGTCGATCTCCTTGGCCGGAATCGTCAGCTTGTAGGCGCGGTGGAGGCCTTCGTTGGTGGTCTCTTCGATCTTCATGGGAGGTCAAATGCCTTTGTAAAACAAGAATCTCGTGATCGCTCGAGACCGGGGCGGCGGTTGGTGCGGGCGAAGGGACTCGAACCCCCACATCTTTCGATACTGGTACCTAAAACCAGCGCGTCTACCAATTCCGCCACGCCCGCAAACCCGAACGAAGCCGCGCAGGCGGGCAGACCCGCTCGCGAACAGGGGTGCGCCGTTACAGCGCGCGGACGCAAAGGGCAAGCGGGGGGAACAGGCGGGCATCGCCGACCGTTCATGCGGCAACACGAAAGGATCGCCCACCATGGCCTCGACTCCACAAGATCAACCTGAACCAGGTCCCGACAGGATAAACCCGGCGGCTCCGCCGGAAACCCCGCCCGCGATCTCGCCCGTAGAAGAGCCCATTCGTCAACCAGACGAGGTCAATCCCGTACCACCCGATATCGTTGCACCGAATCAGCAGCCGGCCGAAATCCCGGTCCCCAACGGCGAATGAGCGACCCCCGTCCAATACCGGCCACGGAACCGGACGATGGCCCCCTGATCGAGACGGGCCCCAGCGAGATAGAGATCGAGCGCGAGCAGGCGGGTGTGGAAGAAGACGACGCGGGGCATCCTGCCGTCCCACCCGAACTGGAACGCGCGCCCGACTGATCTGCTTGCCCCCTGCCCGCCCGGCGATTAAGGGCGCGGCCCCATGAGCGATGAAAAAACCGGCGACGACAAGAGCCAGACCCCGCCCGACCGCATTTCGGTCAATCCGCGCAGCCCGCACTTCGATCAAAGTGCGCTGGAACGCGGGATCGGCATCCGGTTCAAGGACCGGGTTCGTACCGATGTCGAGGAATATTGCATTTCGGAAGGCTGGATTCGCGTTCAGGCTGGCAAGACGCTCGACCGCAAGGGTCAGCCATTGACGCTCAAGCTCAATGGCCCGGTCGAAGCATGGTTCGAGGACTTGGGCGACGAGCCGCCGGTTGCGAAAAAGGCCTGATCAGCTGCCATAGCGCGCGATCGCCGCGTCGATCGGATCGCGCGGTCTGACGGAAGATGTCGCTGCACTTCGGTCGGATGCTCTCCGCGAAGGCGTGGACGATGCAATCCGCGTCTGAGGCCTTGGCGCAATCCCCGGCTCACCGAACCCTGCAAATGCTTCGGCAAAGGTCTTGGTGGGTTTGGGCGATATGACTGGCGGGGCATGGTCGGCGCCAGCTAGCGTTCTCTCACCCCCGAGCTGGCCGCCGCCATCCCGTTCGTTGTAGATGAATCCTTCGACGGGCCATGGCGTAGTGCCGATGTCCTGCAGCGGCGCGTACCATACGCGCACCTGGCTCCAGTCGTTCGCCGGTGACACGTCGATCGCCTTGACCCCGCGCTCGACCTGGCCGCGGCGGCCGTCGATGGGCGACCAGTTGGCATGGTCAAGCAGCACCGTGCGGTTGTCGATCACTTTCGAGACCGCCGCGACGTGCCCCAGCGCCATATTGCCCGTGGGCCGAAACGCCATCACCGCGCCCGGCTTGGGCCGGTGTCCGCGCCGATAGCGACCCGCGGCCTGGTCCCACCAGGTCCGTGCGTCGCCGTAGATTTGCACGCCCGATCTCGCGCGCGCGTAGGGAACGCATTGAAGGTACGGGGCAAGCTCGCCGCTTTCTGTACCCATGTCGGCACTATCAGCCAGAACCACGCTTGGGCAGGCGAGCGTAACGGCAGCGATGGCGAACAACGATCCCTTCATGTGGTCTGCGATGCCAGAACTAGGTTAGCACCGGGTTACCGCCGCGCTTGCCATTCGGAGCGTAAGCCGCCACCTGCGCGCTCAAGATGAAACCCACCGTCATCATCATTGGCCGGCCCAACGTCGGCAAGTCGACCCTGTTCAACCGGCTCGTCGGCAAGAAACTCGCGCTGGTCGATGATCAGCCGGGGGTTACGCGCGACCGTCGCTTCGGCGACGCGGCCATCGCCGGACTCGAATTCACCATCGTCGATACCGCCGGATGGGAGGACGAGGACGCCGAGACCTTGCCCGGCCGTATGCGCCGGCAGACCGAGGTGAGCGTCGAGGGTGCCGATGTTGCGCTGTTCGTTATCGATTCGCGCGCTGGGCTGACTCCGCTTGACGTCGAGATCGCTCGCTGGCTGCGCACACAGGAAATCCCGGTCGTTGCGGTAGCCAACAAGGCCGAAGGGTCATCGGGCGACAGCGGGCTCTACGAGGCGTTTTCACTCGGTTTCGGAGACCCGGTTGCCCTGTCGGCCGAGCACGGTGAAGGCGTCGCCGACCTGTTCGACGCGCTCTACCCGCTGATCGGCGCGTCCGAGGACGAACGCGAAGCCGCCGACCGTGCGGGCGAGCCCGCCGAACCCGACGATCTGGAACTGGGACCGCTCAAACTCGCGATCGTCGGGCGTCCGAACGCGGGCAAATCGACGCTCATCAACCGGATGCTGGGCGAGGACCGTCTGCTGACGGGGCCCGAAGCCGGCATCACGCGCGATTCGATCGCGGTCGACTGGCAGTGGACCGGCCCCGAGGGCGAAGTGCGCGACATTCGCCTGATCGACACGGCCGGGATGCGCAAACGCGCCCTTGTAGTCGACAAATTGGAAAAGATGTCGGTTGCCGACGCCAAGCGCGCGGTCGACTTTGCCGAGGTCGTCGTACTGCTGCTCGACGCGACGCGCGGGCTCGAGCACCAGGATCTCAAGATCGCAGCCCATGTGATCGAGGAAGGTCGCGCGCTGATGGTCGCGATCAACAAGTGGGATATCGCGGAAAACGCCAGCGGTCTGTTCAATGGCATCAAGGCCGCGCTCGAAGACGGGCTATCGCAGGTCAAGGGTCTCCCCGTGTTCGCGGTCAGCGCGAAAACCGGCAAGGGGATCGACCAGATGCTCGGCGCCGCGTTCGAGATCAGGCAGGCCTGGTCGAAGCGCGTCCCGACCTCGGCCCTCAACCGCTGGTTCGAGGATGCAATCGAGACCAATCCACCGCCCGCGCCAAAGGGCAAACGAATCAAGCTGCGCTATATTACCCAGGCCGGCACGCGACCGCCGCGTTTCGTGGTGTTCGGCACCCGGCTCGACATGCTGCCCGCAAGCTATGAACGCTATCTGGTCAACAGCATCCGCCGGGAACTGGGCTTCGATGCGGTGCCCGTGCGCGTCGTCCTCAAAGCGCCCAAGAACCCTTACGCCAAGACCTAGCGCCGCAAGGCAAACAGCTTGCGATAAGTCATGCACCGCCACAGCCATTCCAGCGGCCCGAAGCGGAACCGCTCCAGCCACGGCTTGGACCACAGCAGCATTATCAGGCAGCCGCCAATCGCCACGAGGTACAGCTGTTCGCGTGTCAGCACGCCGAACCAGCCAAGCGCCCATCCTTGGAACACCAGCAGCATAACCAGCGAGGTCCCGATATAATTGGTGAAGGCTGCGCGCCCGGCAGCGATAATCCGGCTCGGTAGCCAGCCGTTCGGGTTGCGCCCGGCAAGGCCCAGCAGAGCGGCGAGGCCAAGAACCATCGGTAGCCGGGTCAATCCCATCGGCCCAAGCTGCGCAAACAGTGTCCTGGTATAGGTAAAATCGTCGAAATAGACCCACAGCCCCAGCGGCAGCGTAAGCAGCACCCCGGCGAGAACCCCCACCCAACCCCAAAGCGCCTGAGAGCGGGCATTAAGTCGCCCATCGAACAATCCCACACGATAAAGCGCCATCCCGATCAGCATCAGCGGGAGGGCTTCGCTCGCATAGTAGACGAACATCTCCACCCAATCCCATGGGTGAACCGTCGCCGTGTGAAGGACATAATCGAGCCATGTTCCGTGCGACGAGATTGCCGCCTCGCGCAAGGCATCGGCATGCTCGCGCTCCATCAGCGCCCGCGTTGCCTCGGCCACTCCGGCGTATTCAGGTAGCTGTCCCCGAACTGTTTCATTGGCTGCCCACAGCGGTGCGAACTGCAATGTGTTCCACGCCACTCCCGCAAGGTACGCAGTCAGGCCAGCAGCAAGCTGTTGCGGCCATTCCCAGTTGACCGCGAACAACGCAAGCATGCCGCACAGCGCGTAGAGCGTAAGGATGTCACCACGCCACAGAAGGTAGAAATGCATTAGACCGAACACGAGCAACCAGAACAAGCGCGACACGGCAAGGCTGACCCAGCGCCCCCCGGTCGCTTGCGTAGCCCGCACACGGTCGGTGAAGAGGATCAGCCCTGCCCCGAATAGCAAAGTGAACAACCCGCGCATCTTGCCATCGACCAGCACGAACTGCGCGACCCACAAGGCGTCGGCCAGCCCATCGTGCACGCTAAGAAAGCCCCCCGGCCAAGAGTAAGCCGAATAAGGCTGGCCCATCCCCATGATGTTGGCCAGCAGGATGCCCATGACTGCGGTCCCGCGCGTGAAATCAAGACCGATCAGACGGTCGCTGCCGACGACCGGAACCGCGGCAGGCCGGTTGGGAGGTGTCAGCACGACCGGGGGATGTTCACTTCAATTCCGGCGCAAACCTGATGTTCAGCGCAGTACGAGGCAAGCTTGACCGCCGGCCTTGAGCGAATTGCAAGCAGCCTGCGCCGAGGGCTGATCCGTCCAACCAACCGCGAACAGCTTGGTGAGCCGGCCAGCAGGGGCGATTACGTTCGACTTTCCAGCAAGCGCCCGGCTGTCCGCGACAAGCGCCCAGGCTTTGTCCGCATTCGAGCGGATCGAGAATGCCCCGAGCTGCAATTTCCATGGGCCATTCGCGGGGATAGCGGCCGGAGCCGAAGTTGGAACGGTGGCGGTACGAGTGATCCGCGCGGGTTCTGAACTCTGCGGGAGGTCACGTTCTACACGATCCGACGCCCAAACACCCGCGTGCTCAGTCCCCGCATAGTCGGCACCGGCAGTCTTGGGGCTTTCGCGCCCCGTGGCGTGCATAGCGGCGGCCACTGCAGCCTCGGCAGCAGCAATCGAGGGCGCGACTTTTACAGGAGTTACCGGTTCGGGAACGCGCACAGTGGGCGACGCCAGGGAAGAAGGCGCAGCACTTGCAACTTCACCGCGCAAGGCAACTGCGCCCAACGTTGGAGCGCCGTCCTCAAGATCCGCGGCGGCCATTCGCACAGCGCGGCGGGCGTCTGCCTGCCTGCGCATCGTCGAGGCTTCTTCCTGGGCCTGCTGACGCTCGCTCAGCGGAATGTATCCATCCATCTGACCGATCGCGGGACCGGCCTGCGGCAACCCGGCGCCGTTGGCGAGCGTCATCAGCGCATAGGCGCGCACCCAGTCCTTTGCCACCGAGTTGCCGTTAAAATGGGCAATGCCGAGCAGGTATTGCGCGCGGGGATCACCGCGATCGGCAGCAGCGATGACGAACGGCATCGCTTGCTCGCGCCGCCCATTCTGAAACAGTAGCAAGCCGTAGTTATCTGCTGCCTTCACGTGACCACGCTCGGCGGCACGGGCATACAGTTTCTCGGCCTGCTTGATATCGACCGGAACACCCCGTCCAAGACGATAGGCCTGCGCCAGATTGAACAAGGCATCGGGATCATCGTTTGCGGCAGGAGCGCGCCATTCGGCGACCGCTTTGGCATAATCGCCGGCGCTCCACGCATCGACTCCCGCCTTGACGTCTGCATGCGCCACGCTGGCCAATGCCAGCATCGTCGCTCCGGCAAATCCTGTCATCATGGCCGTCGCTGGCTTCCAACTGCGGATCATTTCGTCTTGGCCCCCAAGTTTCGCACACCCCGCGCTGGGCTACAGACAAACTGACATAGTGAACGACCCGTTAGCAAAGCGTTTCTTTTCACCGCCTGTCCGCGCTGCGTAGAGCGATAGCCTCCGATGGGGGCGTTTAACCCTATATTAGGGGTATGCTGCGATTTCCTCTCTGCGTGAGGTGCAAGGGTGCGCCTTCGCAAAAGGATTTAACGGGGGATCGGCCTTGCGCGTACTGGCATTGGCTTCACAGAAGGGTGGTTCGGGCAAGACCACCTTGTCCGGGCACCTCGCGGTGCAGGCGCAACGCGCCGGAGCCGGACCAGTTGTTTTGATAGATATCGATCCACAAGGATCGCTTGCCGATTGGTGGAATGAGCGCGAGGCCGAATATCCGGCCTTCGCCCAGACAACCGTAGCGCGCCTCGCCAGCGATCTTCAGGTCCTGCGCCAGCAGGGTTTCAAGCTCGCCGTCATCGACACGCCGCCAGCCATTACAATGGCGATCCAGTCGGTTATCGGGGTCGCGGAGCTGATCGTCGTCCCAACTCGCCCCAGCCCGCACGACCTTCGTGCCGTGGGTGCCACCGTCGATCTGTGCGAGCGCGCCGGCAAGCCGCTCATCTTCGTGGTCAATGCCGCTACGCCCAAAGCCAAGATCACCTCGGAAGCCGCGGTTGCACTCAGCCAGCACGGCACCGTCGCACCGATCACGCTACACCACCGGACCGACTTCGCCGCTTCGATGATCGACGGACGTACAGTGATGGAAGTCGACCCCGAGGGCCGCTCCGCCGCAGAAGTTGCCGCGCTGTGGAACTACATTTCCGACCGGCTCGAAAAGAACTTCCGCCGCACCGTGTTCGCCGCGCCGAACCAGATGGCCCAGGCGTCCGGATCTGCATATCGTCCGCAAGGCGGCTTCGGCCGCCGCGTCGCACAGTAAGCGGCGGGAACGGAAGGCCGATCGCAGATGGCCGAAGCCTCTTTCGCCTCGCTGAGCCCCACGCTACTGGCCCGCAAGGGCGGCGCCAAGCCGGCCATGCGCCCGCAGCACGCGGCACTTGCGACGATGCAATCGGCCGGTCCTGCCCCCGATCCCGAAAAGCTCGAGGATCTTGGCTGGAACGACATGGGCGAGAATGACGACCAGCCGCAGACTGCTGAAATCGTGGCGCTGACTCCGTTGGCTCGCGCAGCGGAGCCGCACGTCGAGAGCGAATCGCTGCCCGCACGCGAGTCCGAAGTCCTGCGCCAGCACGAAACCATCGCCGAGCGATTTGAAACCGCTGCGACACCTGCGATCGCTGCCTCACTTTCGGTGCCTTCACGCAACACCCGGGCCGGGCGCGGTGGCAATCGCGCCGCCTTCACGCTGCGCCTCGACACCGACCGCCATCTCAAGTTGCGCCTTGCCTGCACGCTGCGCGACTGCAGCGCACAGGCGCTCGTTACCGAGGCGCTAGACGCCTTGCTGGGCGATATGCCCGAACTCACAGCGCTGGCCGCGCAGGTCAAGCGGCGCTGACGAACCGCATGGACAGGGGAAATACCATGAGCCGCTCCGCCCGGAACAACCGCATGCTGACATTGGCTGCGGGCACCGCACTCGCTTCGGCGATACTGGGGGGCTGCGCCACTCAAGCGGCTCCGCGCGCCGAAGTGTCGGCCAGCCGCGCGGACGTTGCGCTTAAGCAAGGCAAAGTTTCCAATGCGATCGCGCATGCCGAGGCCGCCGTGCTCGCCGATCCGCACAACGCTGCCTACCGCACGACGTTAGGCGCCGCATACATGGAAGCGGGCCGCTTCCTTTCGGCGCGCACCAGCTTTGACGATGCCATCACGTTGGGCGACGAAAGCCCGCGCACCGCGCTCGGTTTCGCACTCGCAGCGATTGCCACTGGCGATAAGGGTTCCGCGCTCGAGGTACTCGAAGATTGGCAGGACGATATTCCGGCCGGCGATCTGGGCCTTGCGCTCGCGCTTGCTGGCGAAACCGCGCAGGGTATTCAGGTGCTGTCGAACGCAGTCCGCGGCGGCGACAATTCACCCAAAACGCGCCAGAACCTCGCTTATGCCCTCGCGCTCAATGGCAACTGGGCCGGTGCGCGGATCATGGCGGCGCAGGACGTGCCCGCCGACCAAGTAGATGCGCGCATCTCGCAGTGGGCTGCGATGGCCGGCCCCGACGATTCCCAGACCCGTGTCGCTGCTTTGCTCGGTACCCCGCCGGTCGCCGATGGCGGACAGCCCGCTCAGCTCGCGCTGGCGAATAATCCCTCGCACGAGCAGCTTGTCGCGGAGGCGGTGACAATTGTCGCGCCGACAGTCGATGCGCCAGCGCCCACCTTCTTGGCAGATGCGCCCGGAGAGCTTCCAGCCCTTGCGGCCGTAGACTACACGCCGGGTCAAGCCGCACCGGCGCTCGCCGTTGCCGCTACTCAGGTCGAGGCGACCGAGGACTTCGAGGCTGCCTTCGACGCGCCCGTGCAAACCATTGCGACGCCGGCGCAGATGATGGCTGCGGCGGTCGAATTCGTATCTCAACCGGTCGTCCAGCAGACACCTGTCCGCCTTGAAGCGGCCAAGGCGGCGCCGCGTCACGTGGCAAAGGCCGAACGTGCACTCGCGGCCGGCGAACATCTGGTCCAACTCGGCTCGTTCTCGTCGGAATCCGGTGCGCGGCGCGCTTGGAGCATTTACGCCAAGCGCTTCCCGCAGCTGTCGCAATTCGACATGGTGATCACCGAAGCGGTCGTACACGGCAAGACCTATTACCGCGTATCGGCCGGCGGCCTTGCCCGGGCAGACGCGGGCTCGTTCTGTTCGGCTGCCAAGCGTCAGGGTCAGGGTTGCTTTGCCTGGACCGACGGAAGCCCCCTGCCCGGCGCGATCGCGACCGGTCTGCGTATGGCCCGCCGTTAACCCATTTCACGAGCCATCGAGGAAGGCCTTTCCCGCTTGCGGGAGAGGCCTTTTTCTCGTCAGCGGTAGAGTATGCCCGGAGCCACCGAATGCCACCACGGCGTATCCCACAGCAGGTTTATTGCGATCCCGGTCGGCACCATGAACGCGGCCCAGATCCAGTAGGCACGGTGAACCATCTTCTGACGGTAGAGGTCCCACAGAAACATCGGCGCAATCGCCAACAACGGCCAAAGGTCTGCCGTCAGCGGCGAGCTTGGCATCGTGTGAGGCAGGAACCCCATTCGGTCGAAAGCAGCCGGCAGTGGCACGGTTGTGGCCAGGATCATCAGGCGCTTATGCAATCCGCTGTCGCGCTTACGGGCGCGCAGACCGATTATCACGAGTGCAAGGAAACAGGTTGCGATGCGCAGTTGTATCAGCGCGATGTTGGTCATCACGTGAAGAAACTGGCGAACCCCCTCCTGCACCTCAGAGGTGGCACCCTCCCCGAACGCGACCCAGGTTCGCAGGTTCGTCGGGACGAAGAACAATCCGGTAATCACGATCACCGGTGCGAGGACCATGCCGGCGACGCCGAGTTGCATGTGCATCGACGGGCGGCCCGTCGCCATCAGCGTCGTCTGCGCGAGCAGGAGCACCAGCCACGATCCCATCGAGATCGCGTGCAGGTGCATGAGCCACGGGATCGGCGGGCGCACTCCTGCCGAGACATCGGCAAGCATAGCGCGCGAGTCGGGAATGAAGCCGATCAGGACAACCCCGATCAGCAGCAGAGCCATGAAGACGTAAATCCATTGGTCGATCATCAGCACGATCGAGCCGGAGCTTCCAGCAGGGAAGTTTTCTTCAGGATCGGATACGGTAGCGGCGGTCGCCATCGCAAGGCTCTCCCCTCGCAAACGCGACCCGTGTTGCGCAACCTACACCGAATTACGGTTTAATAAAGATCGATCAAATCGCGGAGCCGGCAATCGAAGACAGCGCAATCGCCGGAAGCACGCCGAGCGCGGTGGCGATGGCATACCGGCGGGGACCGACCGATGCGAGTGCGCACACTGCGGTGACCGCGAGGTGGGGTAATCCCACCAGCCGCAAGGCAATTAGCGGAAAAATGCCGCCACGCGCGGTCCACCCGTCGAGACGGTCCAAGTGCCTGGCGTACTTGTCGCGCAGCGCACCGCGCGAACCCCGCTCAAGGAGCTTATACAAGACGAGCGATCCGATAAGCGCGCCCAGGCCTACCGCCAGCATGCCAAGCGCGCCGCCCAGCAACGCGCCCGAAGAAAAGGAGATCGGCAGGAGAGTTCCCGGCACGCCCGAGGCGTAAACCGACGCCGCAAGCGCGAAGAAACCGAGCGCGACCCAAACTTCGCCGAACGGTGTGGCGAGCATCGCGTGAAGCGAATCCAGTGGCAGCAAATCGACGAATGCACTCACCATGCAGTAATATCGCACAAACGGGCCGGGCGTTCCCGCATCTGGAAGCTAGCGCCGCAGACCGCCCTTGTAGAGCGCCGTGACCCGTCCCTGTGTCGGCTGCCGATCGAACGGGGTGTTGCCAGCGCTCGCTTCCATGCGGCCGCCGTCGACGACCCACGGTCGCTCGGGATCGATGAGCGCAACGTCGGCCTCGCAGCCTTTCGCCAGCTCACCCGCGCGCACGCCAAGCAGTCGAGCGGGATTGCGGGCGAGCAGATCGAATGCGCGCGGCAAGTCGATCAAACCGTCACGCACAAGCGTTAAAGTCATCGCCAGCAGCGTCTCGGCGCCTGCCATCCCCGGCGCTGCGTCAGCGAACGGCAGACGCTTGTCTTCCGGCCCGCGGGGGTCGTGTCCGCTGCCGATCACGTCGACCGTCCCGTCGGCAACGGCCTCGCGTACCGCTTGACGGTCGTCTTCGCTGCGTAGCGGGGGCGAAAGCCGGGCGAACGTACGAAAATCCATCGTCGCCAGGTCCGACAGCATGAAGTGCGCCGGGGTGACGCCGGCGGTGACCGTCACGCCACGCGCCTTCGCCGTCCGCACGAGATCAAGCGCGGTCCGCGTCGTGACTTGGCGCAGGTGCAACCGCGCACCGCTCATCTCGGCCAGGGCAATGTCGCGTGCGGCAGCCAGCGCCTCGGCCTCGGCGGGTGCGCCCGGCAGGCCCAATCGGGTTGCCATCTCGCCGGCAGTCGCGACCGCGTGGCCGACAAGCCCGCCATCTTCGGGGTGGCTTACCACGACCACATCCAGCATCGCGGCATACTGCATCAGCCGCAGCATCACTCCGGAATCGGCGATCCACCGCCGCCCGGTGGCAACACCCCGTGCGCCGGCGTCCTTCATCAATGCGATCTCGGCAAGCTGTTCGCCCGCGAGGCCCACAGTCGCGGCGGCGAGCGGATGGACCCACAGGTCGGGCTTGCCGCTCTTCGCGATGAAATTGACCCGCGCCGGATAGTCCAGAGGGGGACTTTGATCGGGCATCAACGCAGCGCGGGTAATCCCACCGAAACGAAAGGCGGGCTTGTCGACCGCGAACACTCCGAGATCGACCAGTCCGGGCGCGACGAGCTGCCGCTTGGCGTCGACCACTTCGTCGCCGTCCTCGGGCCCGGAGAACCCGGCTATGAATCCGTCGGCCAACCGCAGCGGAACCTCGCGCACGCCGTCGGGCGTCACGACCGTGCCGCCGACGATGGTAAGCGGACGCGGGCTCAAGCGCTCTCCCCCCAGCCCGCGACACCGCGTCGGCGGCGGGTCAGCACGTCGAGGCACGCCATGCGGATCGCCACGCCCATTTCCACCTGTGCGGTGATGATCGAGCGGTCGAGCATGTCGGCGACATCGCTGTCGATCTCGATCCCCCGGTTCATCGGCCCCGGATGCATCACGATCGCGTCGGGCGCGGCAGATGCCAACCGCCGGGCCGTGAGTCCGTAAAGATGGTGGTATTCTCGCGGGCTCGGCACGAAATGGCCGCTCATCCGCTCGGTCTGCAGGCGCAGCATCATTGCCACGTCGGCCCCCTCCAGCGCCTGGTCGAAATCGGTGAACGGAATCGCCCCCATCGCCTCGATCGCCGTCGGCAACAGCGCGGGCGGCGCGCACACCCGCACGCTCGCGCCCAGCGCCTGGAGGCAGAGGATGTTGGAGCGTGCAACGCGGCTGTGCAGGACATCGCCGCAAATCGTCACCGTCAGTCCGGTGAAGTCTTCCGCCGTGTGTCCCCGCGCCTGCAATGCGTGGCGCAGGGCCAGCGCGTCGAGCAAGCCTTGGGTGGGATGCTCGTGCTGTCCGTCGCCTGCATTGAGGACGGGGCAATCGACTTTGTCGGCGATCAGCGCGGTAGCCCCGCTCGATCCGTGGCGGATCACGATCGCATCGGGGCGCATGGCGTTGAGGGTGATCGCGGTGTCGATCAGCGTCTCGCCCTTCTTCACGCTCGACTGCGCGGCGTGCATGTTGACCACGTCGGCCCCCAGCCGCTTCCCGGCAATCTCGAAGCTCAGCAGGGTCCGGGTCGAGTTCTCGAAGAAGGCGTTGATGATGGTCAGGCCCGCGAGCAGGTCGGCGTGCTTGGCAGCGCCGCGGTTCATCGCAACCCACTGTTCCGCCTCTTCGAGCAGAAAGAGGATTTCGTGCCGCTCGAGCCGGCCGATGCCCAGAAGGTCGCGGTGCGGGAACGCACGCGCGCCCGCCGGAAAGCGACCTGCGCTTCGAGAGTTTTCCGCCGATGTCACTGAAGCCATGCCCTTGGTCGAGCGGGGTATGCCGGTCAAGTGCAATCAGGTGGCATTCTGGGCCGCCAGTCCCTAGATCGAGCCGCGAAAGTATTTCCCAGGGGTCTCCACACATGTCGTTCGCCCGCAAGGTCTGGCACCTGATCGTTGCCGTAAAGGATGGTCTGAGCCTAGTCTTTCTGCTGCTTTTCTTCTTCGCGATCTATTCGCTGCTGACTGCGCGGCCCAGCCCGGCGGCGGTGCGCGATGGCGCCCTGCTCCTGAAGCTCGACGGAATGGTGGTCGAGGAGAAGAGCCAGATCAATCCTTTGTCCGTGTTGCTGTCCGGCACCGCGCCGACAGGCGAGTTCGACGTCCAGGAACTGGTTCACGCGATCGACGAGGCGGCCACCGACGATCGTATCAAGGCTGTCGTGCTCGATCTCGGCGGATTTCTCGGCGGCGGCCAAGTCCATCTCGAGGATATCGGTCAGGCTCTCGACAAGGTGCGCGCAGCCAAGAAGCCGGTGCTCACCTGGGCGGTTGCCTACACCGACGATTCGATGTTGCTGGCGAGCCACGCGAGCGAAGTGTGGGTCGATCCACTGGGCGGTGCCGTGGTCATGGGACCCGGTGGCAACCATCTTTACTACGGCGACTTGCTCAAGAAGCTCGACGTTAATGCGCGAATATACAAGGTCGGCACCTACAAGAGCGCGGTCGAACCATACATCCGCAATGACATGTCCGAACCGGCGCGCGAGAACTACACTCAGCTCTACGGATCGCTATGGTCCGAATGGCAGGCCAACGTGCAGAAGGGCCGCCCACAGGCGAAGCTGGCCATGGTGACGCAGGACCCGGCAGCCTGGCTCGCCGCAGCGGGCGGCGATGCGGCGACCGCTGCAAAGAACGCGGGACTTGTCGATACGCTCGGTGACCGTGTGGCCTTCGGCAAGCGAGTGGCGGCGATCGCGGGCGAGGATCCGTGGAGTGACAAGCCCGGCGCATTTTCCTTCACAGAGCTCGAGCCCTGGCTGGCGGACAAACCGCTCTCCACCGACGGCGACGCGATCGGCATCGTGACCATCGCTGGCGAGATCGTCGATGGCGATGCAGGGCCCGGCAAGGCCGGCGGAGACCGCATTGCCGAAGTGCTCGACCAAGCGCTCGACAGCGATCTCAAGGGCCTCGTTGTGCGGGTCGATTCGCCAGGCGGATCGGTCTTGGCGAGCGAGGCAATCCGCCGCGCGATCCTGCGGCATAAAGATCGCAAGATCCCCGTTGCAGTATCGATGGCAAACCTTGCCGCAAGCGGCGGGTACTGGGTCTCCACCCCGGCCGACCGCATCTTTGCCGAGCCCGATACCATCACTGGATCAATTGGCATTTTCGCGATCATTCCGACTTTTGAAAAGGCCGCTGCGAAGTGGGGCGTGAATGCCGACGGGGTGAAGACCACGCCGCTCTCCGGCCAGCCCGACCTGATCGGGGGTCTGACACCCGCGGCCGACGCCGTGATGCAATCCTACATCGAGAACGGCTATGCCGATTTCATCGAGCGCGTATCCCAATCGCGCAAGATGACCTCCGCTCGGGTCGACGAGATCGGCCAGGGCCGGGTGTGGGATGGCGGAACCGCGCGCCAGATCGGACTGGTCGACCAGTACGGCGGGCTTGATGACGCACTCGCATGGGTGGCCGGCCAGGCGAAACTCGGTCAGGGCGACTGGCACGCCGAGTACCTTGGCGACGATGACCGCATGGGCGCAACTCTGCTGCGCAAGCTGCTGCTCGGCGACGAGGCGCGCGGCAGCGGAGGCGCCGATCTCGCTGGCTTGTTCGCGCTGCGCCAGAACGCGATGGTCGCCCAGCTTTCAGGCGATCTCGACCGACTGCTCGGCGTGAACGGGATGCAGGCGTATTGCCTCGAATGCGCGCCGGTCGTGCGCGAACCCGCGCCGCAGCAGGCCAGGGGATGGCTTTCCCGACTGCTTGCAAACTTCACCTGAGCGACCGGTAACCCGCTTGCCAATCGCCCGGCACGGTGGCAAAGGCGCGCCCCTGTCCGATGGGGCGGGCGCGTAGCTCAGCGGTAGAGCACACCCTTCACACGGGTGGGGTCACAGGTTCAATCCCTGTCGCGCCCACCATCGCCTGATCAGGCGCCATCCAGCACGAAACCACACACATCAAGGCGTCAGGTCTCCGTTCGCGGGTTAACGCGCCGGTTGGGCCCCGTTCGACGCCCACAAATCATCGCAGGTGCGACCTCGCCCTTTCGAAAGTTAGCATAAGCTCCAAAGCAAAAGGAGCGCACCTTGCTGCGAAGAATGGGATTATTCGCGCACTACTAACTTTGGTTTATAGAGCCCCGCACTAAACCAGGTCTAAACGATCGCACGTTCCCAATTTTTGTATATTATAGGTTCGTTCCATTTCCGGAATTCTTTTTAATGCTGGTAATTAATGACTAAACCAACTGAAGTACAAGTGAACATACCAGCAGTCGGGTCGGACGGTCGTTTTGGTGATCGGCGGCAAACAAAAATGACATGAACGATTGCATTACGCCGCATTACCGAAATATGCTCTTCGAGGGGGGCATACCGACAGTGTTGGCGCATTCATTTCAGAACAGGATAGCGCGCGTCATTGCAGCCCTGCGGCTGGTGCTCGCGTCCGTATTCCTGATCGCGCTGGCTGCCGACCCCAGCCAGCCTACCCAACTCGTACCCTTGGGCTATGGATTGCTGATCGGCTATGTGCTGACTTCTGCGATCCTGCTGCGTATCGCCTGGGTCAGTTGGTGGTTCGACTTTCGCCTGTCGGGCTTCGCGTTTGCCCTCGACATAGTGGTGTTCTCGCTATCGGTCTGGTTCACCGAGAATCCGGCGATCAACTTCAATAGTCCCTTCACGGCGTTCTTCTTTTTCCTGATGTTCGCCGCAACTCTGCGTTGGAATTGGCGGGTAACCGTGGTGTCCGCAGCGCTCGTGGCGGCGGCCTACCTGCTGGCGGGATCCGCTTTGCTACTGGGCGGACAAGATGTCGATATCCCGGTTTTTCTGCGTCGGCTGACATACATGGGGGTCATCGCCGTTGCCCTTGTTCTGCTCGGCATTCAATCCCGTCCGGGCCGGCGCGAGCCGCCACCGGCCGATCTGGTCGAGTTCGGGGCACTCGAGGCGGCTGTTCGATACACCGCACGGTTGCTGGGCGCGCAGACCGTTGCGATAGCATGGGAGGCGCCCGAAGAGCCCGCAATTGGGATTGTCCTGCGACACGGCACAGTGGAAAGTCACCGCCTGGGTTTAGCCTCCAGCGACGACGCGCCATGGGCCCGGTTATTCGACCAGGCCCGGGGTCGCTGTCTCTCGCTGCATTCGGATGTCGAACGCATATTCGTCTGCGAACCGCCTCAGTATGAAGGGATTGTGGCGCTCGCCAATATCAACGAGGGGCTGAGTGCGCCGCTCCGCTCGGGTCAAGGTGGTCGCGGGATCTTACTGGCCGGGGACACGCCAAATCTTGCAGTCGATGATTTGCATCGAATCGGCGAGATCGCGCGCGAAGTGGTGGCGTTGATCGACGAACGCGCGCTGGCCGGTCTCGAACGTGAGCGCGCAATCGTCCAAACCCGGGAAGCGTTGGCGCGCGATCTTCACGACAGTGTCGCCCAGGCGCTCGCCGGTGCGACCTTTGGCATCGAGGCGCTGCGGCTCACCATCCCTGAAGAGGCGACCGAGCCGCGCCGTCTGGCCGGCGAACTCAAGGCGACGCTGCGCGACGAACAGGCACACATCCGAAACGTGATCGACCGCCTTCGACTTGCGCCCGCAGATAGTCACGAGGCTAATCTGACCGAAGAACTGGCGGACGCTGTCGCGGAATGCCAGCGCCGGTGGGGCGTAGACATCGCTCTAAAAACCGATGGCGAACTGACGATCGGCGCACCGCTGGCGTTCGAATGCCGCCAGATAGTTCGCGAGGCGATTTCGAACGCGGTACGGCACGGGCGCGCGAGCCATGTCTCCATTGCGGCGACCGCGCAGGGTCGATTGTCGCTCACCATTGAGAACGACGGCGCCCCGTTCACCGACGGTGCGCGCACTGCCGAACCGCGGACGATCCGGGAACGCGTCGAACGCCTGGGTGGTGCGATGGTGGTCAGCCGCGGTACCTACCCTCGCTTGAGCATTGAACTTCCGTTAGGACGGAAAATGACATGAAAATCTTGATTGCAGACGATCACCCGCTCATCCGTTCAGGCGTCGCCAGCGTACTGGCGCTTGGCGGATATTCCGACGTCGTATCGGTCGCCGACGGCGAAGCCGCGCTGACGGCGATCGCCGAACAAAAGCCGGAGATAGCAATTCTGGACATCCGCATGCCCAAGGCGGACGGAATCGCGGTTCTCAGGGAGTTACAGGCTCGCAAGGATCCGGTTCGGGTCGTGGTGCTGACCGCGGATATCCGCGATGAGCAGTTGCTCGACGCGCTACGCTACGGGGTTCGCGGGATTCTGTTCAAGGATGGCGCCGAGGATCGGCTGATCGAGTGCATCGCCCAAGTCAGCGCCGGAGAACGCTTCATCGATCGCGAGCTGACCGATCGTGCCTTGGCGGCATCGTTGCAGCCCACGCGCGAAACGATGGCGAAGCTGACCCCGCGTGAGCGCGAACTGGCCGCCTTGGTCGCACAGGGCCTCAGAAACCGGGAAATCGCCGAGCGAATGGCCATAACCGAGGGAACAATCAAGGTTTACCTCAACACCGTCTACACCAAGCTGGGAATCGGCAACCGCACGGCACTGGCTCTGCTGGTGACGGCACAAAGCTGAGGCCGCGCTCACCGAAAGATCACGATTGGCGCTTGGCGGCGAGTGCCGGGTGGGCCATCGTCGGCCGCGATGAACTTGCGCCACATCGAAGTATTTCACGCGGTTTACGTCAACGGATCGGTGAGCGCCGCTGCGCGGATGCTCAACGTCTCGCAGCCTTCGGTGTCGAAAGTCCTGCGACACGCTGAATCGCTGCTCGGCTTTCCATTGTTCGACCGCACAGGAGGACGACTCGTTCCAACCGAGGATGCGCATACCTTGTTTGCCGAGGTATCCGAGATCCAGGAGCGGGTCTATGCACTGCGCGAAGCGAGCCGCAACCTCAAGCGTGGTGCGGGTTCGTTGCTGCGGATTTCGGCGCTGCCGTCGATCGCGCTTGACGCACTGCCGGTTACCGTCGCGCAATTCATGCGCAAGCATCAAGACACCCGCTTCGACTTGCAAACGGTCCACCACGCCGACCTGCTGCGCAAGCTGTATGAACGCGAAACCGATGTCGCGGTTGCCTATGAAGTCCCCCCAGGCGCGCCAGTCGGGCGGCTCTGGCTCGGGGCGAGCGAACTTGTCGTACTCTACCGCGAGGAGGACATGCCCGACGCGCCGTCGCGCATCGCGCTCGAGGACCTGGCAGGAAGGCCATTGGTCAGTCTCGCTGCGAGCGGTCCGGTGGGCAAGATATTCACCACCGAGGTCGAACGGCTGGGGGTCGAGCTCAATGAGGTCGTCTCAGCGCGCACTTTCCACATCGCCACCGCGCTCGTCCGGCTGGGTGTTGGAATGACGGTCGTCGACAACTTGTCGGCACGCGCCTCGCTCGTGCCAGGCCTGTCGATGCGGCCGCTCAAGTCGCGGCTGACGTTCGACATCAACGCGATGTACTTGCTCGAGCGCCCGCCCACTGCGCTTGCGACCGATTTCCTCAAGGCGCTCGCCGAAACCATCGACGATCATTCCCAACCGGCATAACCCGCCGTTATGCCATTGGGACACGGCCATATGCCGAGGATTGCGCCGACCGGGGCTAGCTAGGCGCTTATGTCCATCCCGGCGCCTTACCTGCTGTACCTAGGCCACACATCCGATCCCGTCGGCATCAAAACCTCGCGCGGCCTTGCCGAGTTCCGCCGCGCTGACTGCGTTGGCGAATTCCGTCACGACGACTGCCCGCTGACGCTTGGCTTGCCGCGAATGAGCATGGCCGAAGGAGCGGCGGCTGGCGCGCGGACTCTCGTTCTCGGAATTGCCAACGCGGGAGGGGTCATGGACGCGGCGCTCGTCGCCGATGCCGCCGCTGCACTCGGCGCAGGGATGAATGTCGCCTCGGGACTGCACCAGCGGCTGGGCGGTGTGCCTGAACTCGTGGCGCTAGCCACTGCCAATCGACTGACGCTTTTCGACGTGCGCGATCCCCCTGCCAACCTGCCAGTCGGGACCGGCCGCCCGCGCTCGGGGCGGCGCGTGTTGACGGTCGGTACCGATTGTTCAGTCGGCAAGATGTATGCCTCGCTCGCGCTGGTCGAAGAGTTGAACGCGCAAGGGCAGAAGGCCGATTTTCGCGCGACCGGCCAGACGGGCATTCTCATCTCCGGGGGCGGAGTGCCCCTCGATGCGGTCGTCGCCGATTTCATCTCGGGTGCAATCGAACAGCTCGCTCCTGCGCGCGACGATAGCGGATGGGACGTGATCGAAGGCCAGGGATCGCTGTTCCATCCCTCGTTCGCCGGCGTTTCGACCGGGCTCCTTCACGGTGCCCAGGCAGAGGCGCTGGTGCTGTGCCACGACCCCTCACGCGCCGCGATGCGCGGTATCCCGGAGCGGCGCCTGCCCGGACTGGCCGAGTGCCTTGCCGCGAATCTCCAGGTCGCCCGGCTGACCAGCCCCGCGGTGCGTGCTGCTGGAGTGTGCCTCAATACCTCGCGCTTCACGGACGATGAAGCCGTCCGGTTGTGCCACGAGGCGGGCAACCTTCTCGGACTGCCCTGCACCGATCCCTATCGCTTCGGTGTCGAGGCGATCGTAGAAAACCTGCTATGTCACGAACGCTCAGCGCCCGCGCCGATCGCTTCGCGCTGAGCCGGCCCTTCCGCATCTCGCGCGGGGTCAAGACCGCGGCGGACGTGGTGACGGTCGAGATTGCGGCAGATGGCGTCACCGGGCGCGGCGAAGGCGTGCCCTATCCCCGCTACGGCGAAAGCATCGAGAGCGCGCTGAACGAGATCGAAGCGGCGCGTAAGACGATCGAAGGTGGAGCCGGTCCGCGGGAAATTCTGGCGATCATGCGTGCGGGAGCAGCCCGTAATGCGATCGACTGCGCCTTCTGGGACCTCGCCGCCAAGCAACTCGGTATGAGCGTCTCCGACCTCCTCGATACACCTGATGTCGAAGCGTTGCCTACCGCACTAACGGTGGTGATCGACACGCCCGAGGCGATGGCCAGGGCCGCCGCCGCAATCGCGGATGCGCCGCTGATCAAGGTCAAGGTCGACGCCTCCGACCCGCACGCGATGATCCGCGCCGTTCGCGCCTCCGCGCCCGGGGCCGGCTTGATCGTCGACCCGAATGAAAGTTGGGACGAAGTCCTGGTACGCGCGGCGATGCCGGTGCTCGCCGAGTGCCGGGTCGATGTGCTCGAACAGCCATGCCCTTCCGAGGACGACGCGTGGCTGGCCGGCTTCCGTGGACCGGTGCCGATCTGCGCCGATGAATTGGTGCATGGTGTCGACGATCTCGACCGGGTCTGCGCACGCTACCAGGCGATCAACATCAAGCTCGACAAGACCGGCGGACTGACCGCGGCGCTTGAGTTGGCACGGGCCGCGCGCGAACGCGGCATGCGATTGATGAGCGGGTGCATGGTATGCTCTTCGCTCGGCATCGCCCCGGCGCTGCATATCGCGCGGCTGGCCGACTGGGCGGACCTCGACGGCCCGCTGTGGCTGGCCGAGGACCGGCCCGGCGGGGTAAGTGAGCGCGGCGGCATCATGCATCCGCCAACAAGGGGGTTCTGGGGTTGAAACGGTTCGCGATCGCTCTGCTGTCGGGCTTTCTGGGTTCGTGCGCGACGGTCGCTCCGGCCGATGTCGATCTGCTGATCGCGGGTGGCACTATCTACCCCGGTGGGAGCGCGCCTTTCGTGGGCGATGTCGCGGTGCGTGGCGACCGGATCGTCGCGGTAGGGCCGCATTTATCCGTCCGAGCGGCGGAGACGATCGAGGCGCACGGACTGATCGTGACGCCCGGTTTCATCGACCCACATACCCATATTGACGGTTGGCTAGCGAGCAGCGACGCGCAACGCCGCCTGGTCGAGCCGTTCCTGTTGCAGGGCGTCACCACCGCGGTGATCGGCAACGACGGACGCGGCCCAATCGGGATCGGGGCGCTACTCGACGGCGCGGCCTCAAGGCCTGTGGGTATAAATTTCGCCGCGTTTACTGGCTACGGGACCATCCGCGAGGGCGTGATCGGCGACGACCGCCGTGCGCCTACCCCCGGCGAATTGGCGCGCGAACAGGCGCTCGTCCATCAGGCGATGTGCGAAGGCGCGCTGGGCCTGTCGACCGGGCTGTTCTATGCTCCCCAGAGCTTCTCCGGAACCCCGGAGGTCGTGGCGCTGGCAAAAGTGGCAGGTGCCATGGGCGGGGTTTACGACACCCACCTGCGCGACGAATCCGACTACAACATCGGCCTCGCTGCCGCTGTCGACGAAACGATCGCGATCGCGCGGGCGGCGCATATCCCCGTCCATATCTCGCACATCAAGGCGCTTGGCGTCGGCGTGCAGGGTTCGGCCCCGGCTATCGTTGCGAAGATCGAGGCGGCGCGCGCGGAAGGCCTGGACGTGACCGCAAGCCAGTATCCGTGGGAAGCGAGTGGCACGAACATGGTCTCCTCGCTCGTGCCGCTATGGGCGCTCGACGGTGGTCGCGCGGCGATGCTCGCCCGGCTCGACGACCCCGCCATGTCGTCCCGCGTGCGCGACGACATGGCCGACAACTTGCGCCGGCGCGGCGGAGCCGAAAGTCTGCTGGTTGTCGAAGGCCTCTGGAAGGGCAAGCGGTTGAACGAAATCGCCGCAGCCAAAGACACCGATGTGGTTTCCGCGGCCGTCGCCGTTATCCGCCAGGGCAACGTGTCGGTAGTCAGCTTCAACATGGCCGAAAGCGATATCGAATTGTTCATGCGCCAGCCATGGACGATGACCGATTCCGACGCATCGAGCGGCCATCCGCGCCTCTACGGCAGCTTTGCGCGCAAGTACGCAGCTTACGTTCGCGAGCGGGGCGTCCTAAGCCGGCGCGAGTTCGTCGATCGCAGCACGGCGGTGACGGCAGACTGGTTCGGGTTCATCGACCGGGGCCGTGTGAGCGCCGGCAAGATCGCGGACATCGCCGTCTTCGACCCGGCCGCGTTTGCCGCCCGGGCAACCTACGAAGAGCCCGAACGCACCGCGGTCGGAATGCGCGCGGTTGTAGTCAACGGCACGCTGGCCGTGCGCGATGGCGTGCTGACCGGCGCATCGGCCGGGCGTGCGCTGCGACATGCGCCACTGCCCGGCGTTTGCTCGCAACAAACGAATTAATAGCGGCCCGCCGCAAGAGCCCCCTGCGCGCCATAATCGTAACCCGCGCGTTAACCCCGTTTCGAGACTGTACCCTTACCCGTCGCCCTTATCCGGGGTGTCATGCGAAAGGGTACTTTCCTCCGCTTGCATTCCACCCGCCGTGCCGGCGCCGGGCTGGCAGCGCTTACGCTGTGCGGTCTTGCCGCACCTGCTCAGGCGGCGATCGAAACGATCGTGTTGCCGACGGTCGTCGACGCGATGTCCGGGTGCCCGCTGAACGCTCAACCCTTGTCACCGGCGTCGGCGCCAGCCGCGACCTTCACAAAAACGGCGGCACTGCTGGGCGGTGCACCGAGCGCGCTCGATGCGATCCGCGCGCAGCAGGCGGCGATGGTGCCGGTCGCCGCGCCCGCACCGACATTTCTTGCCGATGCCGCAGCGACCCTGCCGCTCCTGACGCCAGGGGTTGACGCATCGCTCGCACCGCAGCCCGGTTGTGGGGGACTGATCGCGAGCCGCGTATCGCCGCTCTCCGGCGCAGCGGCTTCGCGCATCGCGATGCCAGCGGGTCAAGAGGACTTCCTGGCCAGCAAGCGCATTCGCATCGGTCACACCAGCTTCGACAAGGACTGGAAGCGAGTGCGTGGCGAGACCGTTTCGCCCGGCCAGTTCAAACGCTATTTCGGCGACCTACCGGCATCGCGGACGGATTCGCTCGCAGCGGTTAATCGCTGGGTCAATCATCGCATCACCTACGCCGAGGACCGCGACCAGTATGGAGTCGCCGACTACTGGGCGGGCGCGCGCAAGACGCTCAGGTTGGGGCGCGGAGACTGCGAGGACATCGCGCTCACGAAGATGCAGCTGCTCGCCGCAGCCGGCGTACCGCGCGACGACATGATCCTGACGATCGCCCGCGATCTGGTGCGCAATGCTGATCACGCGGTGCTGATCGTGCGCACCGATGCGGGCTACCGCCTGCTCGATAACGCGACCGACGAAGTGCTCGATGCCGCTTCACAGCACGACTACCGTGCGATCCTGAGCTTCGGCAACCAAACCCGTTGGCTCCACGGGGTCTGACCCCCGGCGCCGCGCTTCAGCGCTCGGTGAGTGCCATGTCGAAAGCCTTTTCGATCGGCTTCAGCAAATAGGTCAGGATGCTGCGGTGTCCGGTAATGACCTCGACGTCGCAGATCATGCCCGGCACGATTGGCAGCCGCTGCCCGCCCTTTGTGATGTATGATTTATCGGTCTCGATAAGCACGGTGTAATAGGCCTGTCGCTCGGCCTCGTCGAAGATGCTGTCGGCCGATATCTGCTGGACCTTACCGCGCAGTCCCCCGAAAATCGAAAAGTCATAGGCGGTGACTTTGACGTTGGCAGTGTCGCCGATCTTGATGAACGCAATGTCGCTCGGCGCGACGCGCGCTTCGACCAGCAGTTTGTCGCCCACCGGGATGACCTGCATGATCTTCTCGCCCGCGTTGACGAACCCGCCAACGGTGTTGATCTGCACGTCGTTGACGATCCCGTCGCTCGGCGCGCGCAGTTCGTTGCGCTCCTGCCGCGCCGCGGCTCCGCGAATGGTCTGTTCATTGACCGCGATCTTGGTCTGCACTTCGCTCCGCTCGTTAAGCGCCTGCTGTCGGAAATCGAGGCGTGCCGCGTTGAGGTCCGCCTGTGCCTGGCTGATCCCGGCCGACGCGCGCGCAGCGGCCTGCCGGGCCGCCGAAAGCCGACCTTGCGTATCGACCATATCGCGCTGTGCGGACAGCAACTCGGTCTGCGGAACGATGCCCTTAGCTGCCAGCGGGGTAAGCATATCGACTTGCTGTCTGGCCAGGCGAACGCTGTCCTGCAGCGATGAAGCCGTAGCCTGCGCCTCGCTCAGGTCACGGCGGCGCTGCTCGACCGCCGCGGCGAGCGCGTTCTGGCGCGATTGCTGCGTGGCAATGCGCGCCTGCTGCAACTGGCGCTCGTCGGCACAGTCGGCACCGGTGCACCCGAGTGCGCCGCCACCGGCCTCGCCCTGCAAGCGATCGGCGCGGATCGAGAGCCGGTCGGTCTCGGCCTGGAGCTGACCAAGCTCGGACGCCGACTGCGCATCGTCGAGCCGGACCAGTAGTTGGCCCTTCTTCACCGTCTGCCCACCGCGCACCAGGATGTCCTTGATGACCGCCGGCGCGGCTGGTTGAACCAACTGTGCCTTGCTGGAAGGGATCACCTTGCCCATCCCGCGCGTGACCTGATCGACTTGGGCGAACGCAGCCCAGACAATCAGCAGCAGCAGCCCGACGGCCGATATGGCGATCAGGCGACGGCTCGCATCCCAGTTTTCGTACCGCTCGCGAAGTGTCACGCCGCCGGATCCTTCGCGGGAGCCGCTTCGGCAACACCAGTCCCGGCCGCGCGCGGTGCGTGGGACTGGTTCGAAACGGTGCTCTTGTACGAATTGCTGAGCTCGGTTGGATCGGGGATCGAGAGACGCCAAGTGGTCGTCGTGTCGAGCCGCCCGCCAACGTCGATCGGAGCGTGTCGGTCCTTTTCGTCCGGGGTCACCGTGAGACCGGGAACGTACGCGTCGACCGGTTCGGCGCCGGTGTCGTCAAGCCGGGCTGACAGCTCTGCGCGCAGGCGCCCGAAATCGAGCGCCGGAATCCGTTCGATGCCCGTCCAGTGGTCGCCGAAAGCGCCTTGGCTGCCGATCCGCCCAGGCAGACGGTAGAATATGTGTCGTCCGATCTGCGCCATCTTGCCCAGGGTGAAAGCCCAGCGCGGCACGACGTAATCGGCGTGATAATTGGTTGCAGTGCCGACCTCCGGCTCGACACTGCCCGCAAGCGCGGCGGCGGCGATGCGGCGCGATTCTCCCCACTGGCGCGCCATGGGCGCGCGCAGCAGCGATCCGTCACAGGTGAAGCTGAATTGGCAGACCCGCGCGTTCGCGCCTTCGTACACCACGCCGCAGACCGAATTGGGATAGGCCGGGTGCCGCAGCCGATTGATGACGACCTGAGCGACCGCCCGCTTGCCGGTCTCGGGCTCGTTGGCAGCTTCGTAGTAGATCGCTTGGGTCATGCACTTGAGCGCATTGCCATACGCCGACGAACTCGTGCCGATTTCCGTGAAGGCCGAAAGGCGTCCGACCGGAAGCGCGCTCGTCGGGATCAGCGCGTTGCGCTCGACCGCGCTTGCGCCGGTGACGACGATCGCTTGGTCGGCGCCGGTCGACATGGTCGCGATCTGGCCGCGGATGCTGTCGCTGATCGGGACAGCAGCGCGCGCGGCCTGTTCGGGCGGAACAAACGAAGATGCACCGAGCGCCCCGGCGACGATGACCACTACGATCGCGACCTTCAACCACGGTGCACGCTCGACCGGCATCTCGGCCGCCTCGATGGTGAGCGTATTCATGCCGTCTTCCCTGCCACGCCCGATCGGGCGATCACGTCCTGGATCGGACCGTCGGCAACCACGCGGCCGTTGTCGAGTACGATCAGGCGCTGGCACACCGCGAAAAGCGCCGGACGGTGGGTCGAGATGACCAGGGTCTGCCCTTCCGTCATGGATTGGGACAACCGCTCGACGAATAGTTGTTCGGTCTGCGCATCCATCGCGCCGGTCGGCTCATCAAGGAACAGCAGCTCGCAGGGAGTGACCAGCGCGCGCGCGAGTGAAAGGAACGCCCGCTGACCACCCGAAAGCCGGCGACCGTTCTCGCCAACCGCGCGGTCGAACCCGGCAGCATCGCGCGAAAGGAACTGGTCGGCGCCCGTCGCCCGCAGCGCGGCAAGAAGCTGCTCGTCGGTGACGTCGCGTCGGCCGAGCGAAAGGTTATCCTTGACCGAACCGGTAAACAGCGCCGCATCCTGACCGACGAAGCGAAACGCCTCGCGCAGTTGCTGCGGCCGGTACTGGCGGCTGTCGACCCCATCGATGAGCAGGGATCCGTCGGTCGGCGCGTAAAGCCCGCACAACACCCGGCCCAGCGTCGACTTGCCTGAAGCCACTCTGCCCACCACCGCTACCTTTTCGCCTGGGGCTATCGACAGGTCTAGCCCGTCGAGCGCCGACGTTTCGGTATCGGGATAGCGGAACGACAGGCTTTCCAAGCGGATCGTCGGCCGCACAATTCTGCCGAGTGTCAGGGTACTGGTCCGGCGGCGCTCGTCCTCGCCCTCAAACAACCGCTCGATGCTGGCGAGAGTTTCTTGCGCCTGTCGGCCGCGCGTGAGCAGGAACGCGATCTGGCCGGCGGGCGCGAGTGACCGCGATGCCAGCATGACGACCGCGATGATCGCGCCCATCGTGATCTTTCCAGCGGCGAACAGGTAGTAACCCCCGATCACCAGCGACACGGTCGAGATTTGCTGGAAGGTCTGCGACAGGCCGATCGCAAGCGAATTGATGTGCTTCAAGCGTTGCTGCGAATGCACCCCGACCTCAGCCAGGCGACGCCACCGCCCGATCATTCCGCCCTCGCCACCTAAGCTTTTGAGAGTTTCCATGCCGGTGAGCGATTCGACCAGCAGGGTTTGCTGGAGACCAACGTCGGCCTGCGCATCCTGCGCGGCGGCTACGACACGCTTCTGCAAGACCCATCCGGCGATCGCCATCGCGGCGATGATTACCAGCGGCACCACAGCCAGCCAGCCCGCGATGATCGCGATGACACCGACGAACACGAACAGGAAGAACACGTCGACGATCAGGACAATCGTCGTCGAAGCGAAGAAATCGCGCACCGTGGCGTATTCCGACACCCGCGCCGCGAGTGCCCCCGTGTGCCCCCGCTTGCTGTCGAGCGGCGCAGCCAGCAGGCGCGAGAAAATCTTCTGAGACAGCTTCAGATCGAGCCGCCGGGATACTTCGTCAATCACCTCGGTCCGCGCGCGGCGGAGCATGAATTCGAGGGCGAACGCTATCCCCACGCCGATGGCAAGCACCCACAACGTCGCCTGGGCGCGGTTGGGTATCACCCGGTCATATACGTTCATCGAGAACAGCGGCAGCGCCACGGCCAGAAGGTTGATCACCGTAGAGGCCACGAAAACCGGGGTGAATGCAGGGAGTTCCTTGCGCAATTCTCCCCAGAACCAATGGCCGCGCCCCTTGGCGTGCCACGGCGCCTCATCCTCCCGTTGTTTGTCCAGGTCGCCGAAGACGGTGAGGAACCGAGTGATGGGAAGTGATCGCAGCGAACTACGGCTTTCCCACGATTCACCGGAGAAAGGACGCCACAGCAGAACATCGCCCTCGCGCGCGTCGAGAGCGACCGCGAATTCGCCGGGCGCGAACTCGACCAGCGCTGGATAGTCGGACGCATTCGCCGGCAGTCGCCGGCGCATGAGCGGCTCGAACCCCAGATCGGCAACTTCCAGCGCCGCTTCGGCTTGGTGTCCCGGCAGCCGCCCTGCTCCGTCGCGGGGCAGGTATTCAAGACGCGTGACGTCGAGCGGCGGGCCGAGCCGCCGCGCGAGTTCGAGCACGCACTCCACCAGCGGGTCCGCGGTGGCGCCCTCGATCGTTTCGCCTTCGATCATCATCATTGTGTCCGTGCGACCGGCCCGCCCCGGCTAGGGATAGACCCGGCGCTGCAACTCGGCTGGTGCTGGAGGACCATAGTCGAAGCGCGTACGCTCTTCCATGCCCGCACCCGCACCCGGTGCGATTTGCAGCGCGTCGAGCAGTTCGTTCACCGCCGCCAGGGTCTGGTACTGCGCGAACAATTGCGAGAAACGCGATGTCTCGAGCCGCACTTGCGTGTTGTAGCGGGTGTTCTGCGCGTCGAGCACGTCGAGCAGCGAACGGCGTCCGACGTTGAACTGGCTGCGATACGACAACAGCAGGTCGTCGCTGACCTGACTCTGCCGCTCGACCTTGCCAACGATATCGGCCTGGGAGTTCATGGTCGTCCACGCGGTGCGGACATCGGCCTCGGCATCGCGCTGCATTTCGTGCAGGCGATATCGGTTCTGGCTCGCGCGGCGGACCATCTCCTGGACCTTGGCGCGATTGATGCCACCGTCGAAGATATTCCAGCGCATCACGGCGCGTGCCTGCAAATCGTTGGTCTCTCCCTGGAAGCCGTCGATGTCGTCGCCATAGCGACCGCGCAATTCGACCCCCACCGTGGGGTAGAGATCACCCTCGGCCGATTTGACCATCGCCGTTGCAGCGTCGACGTCGGCCATCGCCTCACGCACCTTCGGGTGACGTGTCCGTGCTATTCCGACCGCCTGGTCGAGGCTGGGCGGCAGCGCGGAGGCAAGATTGGGGGGCAGGACAACTTGTGTGATGTCGAGCCCGGTCAGCCGCTGAAGGTTGATCGTTGCATCGTTGAGATCCTGTTGCGCCTCGGTCTGGCGTACCAGCGCCGCCTGCAGCCGTTCTTCGGCCTGCTGACGATCGGCGATGCTGATCGAGCCTTGCTCGACCCCCTTGCCGAGATCGCCGACAAGCATCTGGTGGAACGTGACGTTGTCCGCCGATGCCGCAGCAATGCGTTGCTGCAGCAGTACGTCGAAATATTGACGGGCAATCTGCAACGCGACGAATTCGGACCGCTCGACGACGCGGAGCGAAGCCCCGTCGACGCGCGACGCCTGCCGCAGCAGCTCGCCCCGACGTCGGCCGAAATCGATCAGCGTCCAGTCCATCACACCACCGATTTCCAGTGGATACAGCTCCTGGTTGGCGATGCCCAGATTGCGTCGGGTGGCGTTCTCAAGCCGACGGACTCCTGCCGAAGCTTCCAGATCGACGCGGGGGGCATAGAGACCCTGCGCCTGCTTTCGCTCGGCCTGGATTGCCTCGGTATTCATCTGGGCCTGAAGAATCTCGGGATTGGCCTTCATCGCTACGGCGACGGCTTCCTGAAGCGTGGTCGGGCCGGAATCCTGAGCCATCGCGGCGGATGACACCGACGCCAGCAGGATCGCGGTTGCGATCGATAGTGAATAATTGCGCATAGTAACCCCTCGAACTGTTACCGAACGCCGATTTCAACGCGGCGGTTTTGCGGATTGCGAACCCCATCTTCGGTCGGGACTCGCGGCTCTTCTTCGCCGCGGGCTCCGGTGGTGATCGCGGATTGCGAAATACCCATGGAGCCCATCAACGATGCGACGGCCTGGGCGCGCCGTTCTGAAAGGCCCATGTTGTAGGCATTGCTTCCGGAGCGGTCGGTGTGTCCTGTCACGTCGAACGCGGTCCAGTTGCACGCGGCAGCATTGCGCGAAACGAACTCGATCGTCTGGTTCGCGTCAGCCGGTGGAGATGCGGAATCGAATTCGAAGAACACGATCCCGGGGAGCTTCTGGTTGCAAACTTCTGGCGGCGGCGCTGCCACGATTGGCGGCGGAGGCGTCATTGGCATCGGCACGCGGTTCATCAACCGGGCGGCAAGCTCGCACTTGCCAATGCTCGTCTCATCACGGGTCGATGACTTGAGATATCCCAGCGCGATCCCGCACTGCACCTTGGCTTCGTTTGCCCAGACGTAACGGGAATCGTTTGCCGAAACGACCGCCGGATCCGCCGAAAGCGCGAGCCCGGCATCGTAGCGCTGCTGGATTTCCGATCGCAGCGAATTGAGGTCGAGCCCGGACAGCGAACTGTCCTGCGCAAACCCCGGCGCCGCGGTTGCCGCGACGGCGATTGCCACCGCCGATACAAGCGTTTTTCTCATTATTACCCCCGTTCCTCGAAGTTCAGGCCTGCGCCGCTGCGAGCATGCTCGCATCGTCGTGGGCATCGGGTAGATGGATCATTCCGACGAACCCGGCGCTGCCGCCGATATCCTGCGCCAGCATGAAGTGTCCGACATCGTTCGCGACAGTCGCCGCTGCCGTAGCGTTGGTATCAGCCTGCCCCGCTGCGAAGTGCTCGACGATACCGTCGACGATCGCTTCGCCGGTGAAGTCCGACAGCGCGCTATCGACTTTTGCCATGACCTCGCCGTCCGGACCGACGTCGATGACATTCGCCTTCGGTGCGATCGAGAGCAGCGCCTGCATCGTGCCGTCGGTCGCCATGGCGGCGAACAGACCGACGCTGGCACCTGCCGACGAGGGACCCGCATCGGTGGCAAGCCATGCCGGCGCGTCGGATGCGTGATCGAATGCCGTATCGTTCGCGATCATCCGCGCGTCGGTGGTTTCGCCGGCAAAACGCGCCGTTGCATCGCCCGGTTCGTCCACGGCGTGAGCCGCGGGGTCCAGAACGACCGCCGGGCTCTTGCTCGTCGCGTCTCCTGCATTCGTGTCCAGTTCGCTCTGAACGGCCACCGGTTGCAGCGTCGGCAGGGCCTGGCTGTTTTCCTCGACCGGCAACGCAGGCTGCGCAGCGACCGGGACGGCATCCACCACCGCTCCGGCAAGGGCGGCCATCGCCACGATCTCGGCGGTGCGCTGTTCGGAGCGGGCCTGGGTCGCAAATGCTGCGTCGGCCACGACGCCGGTGGTGCCATCGGCTCTTGTGAAGGTCGACGAGCCGAACACCGTCACGTCGCCGCCGGCAGCCGTGTAGCCCACCCCGTCCGACTTCAGCGAGATCGAGACGATCCCGACCTCGGTCAGGGTACGGAATTCGCCCGCGTCGGACACACCATTGCCGTTCGCATCCTGCCAGACCCCGAACTTAGCGAAATTCGGGTATCCTGGGCGTCCAACACGCCACCATACCTTAATGCGAGTGCCTCGAGGTCGGTCAGTCCGCCTCCGCCGAACACGAACTCGGACGGGTCGTCAGCACTGCCGCTGCCATTATCGTCGCGAACAAGAATGCCGTCGGTGCTGTGGGCCCAGGCGGTGGCCACCAATCCGTTGCCATAGTCGTACGCCACGCCGTCGGCCAGCGACAGAAACTGCACGCCGTCGCCATTAAGGTCGAGCACGAGCGGCGCCGGGTTGAGGGTTACCGCGATGCTCGTGCCACCAGCAATGTCGCCGTCGCCATCGACGATTTCGACTGGCAGCGTGAAGTTCACTGGTGCCGATGTCGGGATCGAAGCGCCAAAGCCCGCGATCTTGAATGAGGTTCCGGGCGAGGCATTGCTGACGACCAGGCTCGAGTATCCGTCTGCCGTGAAGACCGCGACCTCGGTACCAGTACCCGCACTGCCATTGTCACCATCGATTCCGGTGACATTAACCGAACCATTTGCAAGCAGTAGAACTGTGAAAACATGCCCGTTGATAGTATAGTTTGTCGACGTTAACGTCGGCACAATGATTTGCTGGCCCGTCGATGGATTGGAGTAAATAACACCGAAGTAGGTAATCGTTATTCCAGTGACCGGGTCAGAAGTGCCGTCTCCTACGACTGTATTGGCGTTGGTATCGTCGAAAGCTGCGAAATTCGCGATAACGTTGCTACCGTTTTCCTGCGTGAGGAGGACGCTCGAACCGTTCGAAGTGTAGTGACCATCGAACGTGTGATCCCGGTTGACGAGCGTGCCGGCTCCGAAATCGGTTCCGTAACCACCATTAGCCGATTTGGCCGGGTCTCCGGCGAGGTTCGTTACAAAATCGACCCGTACGCCCTCGTCGAAGTCGACAGCCTGTCCGCCACCGACGCCGAGCAGGATGCTGCTGGTGTTCAGCGTTTGACCACCCGTCCCGGCGGGCGTGAGTAGGATGTCATTCGGTCCAGTCCGGTTGAACCCAGCCCACGGGTCGTTTCCGCCCACGAATGAGGCATCCGTCGGGTTGAGTGTGACCTTGGTAATGGAATCGACAGATCCGTTCATGTCGATCGCGTACTGATTGGTAGCCGGGTTGATGACCGCAGTGAAGATCGTTTTTCCCGTCGCCACGCTGGCGCCCGTGTAGGCAATGAGCGTCAACCCGTCGGCCGAAACGTCATACTTGATCGGTGCGCTGTTCGAAGTCAGCCCGCTCGAAGTTGTCTTGAGCGATCCTGGGAAACGAACCGTTCCGGGCCCGTCGGCGCCGTAGTTGTCCAGAAGTCCGTCGATCGAAAGATAACCGGTGCCATATCCGCTTGCGTTGTTCGATACAGATGCAGGTTGGGAGACACCGCGCTCGGCGCATCGTCGTCGAACGTCACCGTGTTGGCACCCAGGTTCGCCGTCGCCGTGCTCGTATCGCCGTCGCCGTCGGTCACCGTCACCTTGACCTGGATCGCGTCGGCCGCGACCGAGACCGGATCGTTCGGGTTCGAGGACCCGCCCAGCGGATGATTGAGCGACAGGTACTGCACCGTGTTGAGCGTGCCCGACCCGTCGATCGCGACCGCGAACGCGATCGTCCCGTTCGCATCGGCGGTCGCTCCGCCAGCCCCCGAGCCAAGCCGGCCGACCACCAGATTGCCCGAGGTGTAAAGGTAGATCTTCACCCCCTCGGTCGTGGTCAGCCCCGAGTCCACACCCGCGCTCGCCGCCTGCAGCGCATAAACCACCGGGTTCACCGTCGCCTGCCCATCGGCGCCAAAGCCGCTCGTGGCCGAGCTCACTACCGCAGCCGCGCCCTTGGCATAGCCGAGCGGACTCGAACCGTGCGGGTCAACCCCGCCCACGATCCCGCTGAACAGCGCGATCGTCGTCGCAGACGTCGTGTCCTGACCCTGCAGACCCGCGCTCTCGTCATGCGTCACCGAACCGTTGCCGGTCAGCGCCAGACCCGCGCTCGGCGCATCGTCGTCGAACGTCACCGTGTTGGCACCCAGGTTCGCCGTCGCCGTGCTCGTATCGCCGTCGCCGTCGGTCACCGTCACCTTGACCTGGATCGCGTCGGCCGCGACCGAGACCGGATCGTTCGGGTTCGAGGACCCGCCCAGCGGATGATTGAGCGACAGGTACTGCACCGTGTTGAGCGTGCCCGACCCGTCGATCGCGACCGCGAACGCGATCGTCCCGTTCGCATCGGCGGTCGCTCCGCCAGCCCCCGAGCCAAGCCGGCCGACCACCAGATTGCCCGAGGTGTAAAGGTAGATCTTCACCCCCTCGGTCGTGGTCAGCCCCGAGTTCCACACCCGCGCTCGCCGCCTGCAGCGCATAAACCACCGGGTTCACCGTCGCCTGCCCATCGGCGCCAAAGCCGCTCGTGGCCGAGCTCACTACCGCAGCCGCGCCCTTGGCATAGCCGAGCGGACTCGAACCGTGCGGGTCAACCCCGCCCACGATCCCGCTGAACAGCGCGATCGTCGCCGCAGACGTCGTGTCCTGACCCTGCAGACCCGCGCTCTCGTCATGCGTCACCGAACCGTTGCCGGTCAGCGCCAGACCCGCGCTCGGCGCATCGTCGTCGAACGTGATCGTCAGGCTGCCGTTCGCGGGCGTGTTGTCGCTGTCGGTCACCGTGTAACCCAGCACCAGCGTCGCGTCGTTCTCGTCGTTCGGACCCTGCGCGTGCAGCACCGGCTTCGCCAGCGTCAGCACGTACTCGCCCGTCACCTGATTCACCGCCACCGTGAACAGCGTCCCCGTGCGGCCCGCCGGACTCGTCGCGATCGTCGCCGTCAACAGACCCGTCACCGTATCAAACGTGAAGTTCACCGTCTCTTGGCCCACGCTCGCACCGTTCGCGGTCGTAAACACGAAGTCGGTCGCCGGACCCGCCGGCCCGTCGCCGCCGTAGCTGAACCCGAGATTCCCGCGGAAGCTCGCCTCACTCGAGGCACCGTCGAGATCGTCGTCCGCGGTGCCCTGCACCCCATCCGCACCGTAATTCGCGTTGAGGTCGCCGGTCGTGCTCGCCGGGTTCCCACCGCTCAACCCGTCGTCGTCGACCGCCGCCGTCACATTCAAGGCGCTCGGCTCATTGGCATCGGTCACGCTGAAGTTGAACGCCAGCGGTACGGTGTCGCCATCGCCGTCAGTAATCGTAAACGTCGTGCTCGCCGAGCCAGTCGTCCCCGACGCGTCGGGCAGGAACTCGTAAGCGCCGTTCGCCTTCACCCGCACCTGGCCATCGCCAATATCGAACCAGGCGCTCCACCCGGTCCCTGCATCGAACGTCAGCAACGTCGCACCAATATGCGTCACGCTGGCGCCGTCGGCACCCGGAACGAAGTCCAGCTGGCCTGCGATCGCCGCGGCCCCCTCGGCCACGCTACCGCTCTCCGCCGTCGCCGTCGGCGCATCGTCGTCGAACGTGATCGTCAGGCTGCCGTTCGCGGGCGTGTTGTCGCTGTCGGTCACCGTGTAACCCAGCACCAGCGTCGCGTCGTTCTCGTCGTTCGGACCCTGCGCGTGCAGCACCGGCTTCGCCAGCGTCAGCACGTACTCGCCCGTCACCTGATTCACCGCCACCGTGAACAGCGTCCCCGTGCGGCCCGCCGGACTCGTCGCGATCGTCGCCGTCAACAGACCCGTCACCGTATCAAACGTGAAGTTCACCGTCTCTTGGCCCACGCTCGCACCGTTCGCGGTCGTAAACACGAAGTCGGTCGCCGGACCCGCCGGCCCGTCGCCGCCGTAGCTGAACCCGAGATTCCCGCGGAAGCTCGCCTCACTCGAGGCACCGTCGAGATCGTCGTCCGCGGTGCCCTGCACCCCATCCGCACCGTAATTCGCGTTGAGGTCGCCGGTCGTGCTCGCCGGGTTCCCACCGCTCAACCCGTCGTCGTCGACCGCCGCCGTCACATTCAAGGCGCTCGGCTCATTGGCATCGGTCACGCTGAAGTTGAACGCCAGCGGTACGGTGTCGCCATCGCCGTCAGTAATCGTAAACGTCGTGCTCGCCGAGCCAGTCGTCCCCGACGCGTCGGGCAGGAACTCGTAAGCGCCGTTCGCCTTCACCCGCACCTGGCCATCGCCAATATCGAACCAGGCGCTCCACCCGGTCCCTGCATCGAACGTCAGCAACGTCGCACCAATATGCGTCACGCTGGCGCCGTCGGCACCCGGAACGAAGTCCAGCTGGCCTGCGATCGCCGCGGCCCCCTCGGCCACGCTACCGCTCTCCGCCGTCGCCGTCGGCGCATCGTCGTCGAACGTGATCGTCAGGCTGCCGTTCGCGGGCGTGTTGTCGCTGTCGGTCACCGTGTAACCCAGCACCAGCGTCGCGTCGTTCTCGTCGTTCGGACCCTGCGCGTGCAGCACCGGCTTCGCCAGCGTCAGCACGTACTCGCCCGTCACCTGATTCACCGCCACCGTGAACAGCGTCCCCGTGCGGCCCGCCGGACTTGTCGCGATCGTCGCCGTCAACAGACCCGTCACCGTATCAAACGTGAAGTTCACCGTCTCTTGGCCCACGCTCGCACCGTTCGCGGTCGTAAACACGAAGTCGGTCGCCGGACCCGCCGGCCCGTCGCCGCCGTAGCTGAACCCGAGATTTCCCGCGGAAGCTCGCCTCACTCGAGGCACCGTCGAGATCGTCGTCCGCGGTGCCCTGCACCCCATCCGCACCGTAATTCGCGTTGAGGTCGCCGGTCGTGCTCGCCGGGTTCCCACCGCTCAACCCGTCGTCGTCGACCGCCGCTTGTGCCACACCCCCGGTCGGGATATTGGCGTCGGTGATCGTGAAGGTGATATTGGCGCTGGAGGCGTCGAGATCACCGTCGGTCACGGTAAAAGTCGCCACCGCGCCGACCGGATTGTTTACCGGATTTGCGGCGGTGAACGAATAGGTGCCATCCGCCTTGACCGTGATTGTGCCCACCGCAACGATGTCGGTCGCGTCGTAGAGGGTGATAGCCTGGCTGTATCCGTCGGCGCCGAACACCAGCGTGGTGCCGTCAATCGCCGTCACAGTCGCCCCATCGGCGCCCGCCACGAAGTCGAGCGTGCCAACAATGGTCGCCCCCTCGGCCAAGCTGCCGCCGGCCCGTCGTTCACCGCCGTCGGAACATCGTCGAGTATCGCGACCGAGAAGCTGCCGGTCGCGGGATCGCCGTCCAGATCGGTAACCTGGAAAGTAATGCCGGTGAGCGAAATGCTGTCTTCGCTGCCTGTGGTGGCGTGCTGCACCGGCTGCGACAGCAGCGTGGTGTAGGTGTAGACGACATCGCCCGGATTCGTGCCAAGCGCAGCGCCGGTTACGGTCACGCGAATGACTTCCGCCCCGCCACTGTCGCGACCGATCAGAACTCCACTTTCAATCGCGAAAGTCACCGGGTTGCCGTCGAGCGTCTTCAGCTGGGTGTCGTAGATCGCGCTATCGAGGAGGACGATCGAGGCCGAAAGATTTGCCGGGACGTCGCCGCCGAAGTTAACCGTGACCGAGCCGGTATCCGACAGGCTTGCGCTACCCGAAACTTCCGAAGGATTGGTCTGGAGCGGGTTCGAGTTGAGGTTCGCGTTGGCGAAGCCGTCTTCGTCGACCGAGAGATCGGCTGCTTGGCCAACTCTCGGCGTGGAATCCGTGATAAGGGCGATCGTCACTGTGGCCGTCGAGGAATTGCTGTCCCCATCGGTGATCGAATAATCGAACGTGACCGGACCGTTTTCGCCCGGGCCGGGAGTATAGGTGAATGTGCCGTCACCGTTGTTGACGAGCACGCCGGTGCCGCTGAGCGTACCGGCAACGAGAGTCACGGTGCTCGCCTGGACGCTGTCGGCACCCTGAATGTCATTCGCAAAGACGTTCACGCTGACCGGGGCGTTTTCTACCGCTTGGGTCACCATGTCGTCGATGGCCTGCGGGGAATCGTCCTGGATTGCGATTACGAACGTGCCGGGCGCGCTGTCACCGTCGACGTCGGTAACGATGACATTGAACGTCGCGCTGGTGTTGTCGCCCGTGGTGTTGTCGGCGAGAGTGAAGGTGTAGGTGAGTGCACCCGTCATCGGGTTGAAGGTGTCGACCGTAAGCGTGCCCACGCCCGGGATCGCGACAGTCGCGCCGGGAACTACGGCAACCCCGTTGATTGTCGCGGTGACCGGGCCGTCTCCACCACTGAACGTGACCGTCCCGCTGGTGGTTTCGGTCGGCGCGGGCGCGTTCGTGCCCGGCGCTTCGCCAGTGCGCGAAGGCAGGCCGGACTCGTACACCAGCGTGCCGGCGTCGAAATCGCCGGCCGGCGGGACGGAGGTGATAACCGGCGTGGCATCGCCAATCGAGATTGTCAGGGTCGCAGTGGACGTTGACCCATCACCATCGGTCAGAGTGTAGGTGAATGCATCGGATACACCGCCGGGTGTACCTGCGCCACGCGTGTAAACGTAGCTGCCATCAGCCTTGATCAGCAATGTGCCGTACTGACCAGCTACCTGCAGGTTGCCCGCAGCGTCGAATGTCGTGTCAGTGTTGGCGGGCACGCCGTTGCTGGCAATGCGCGAGACGCTCGCGCCGTCAGCACCCGGCGTATCTGCGCCCACGAGTCCGCTGGTCGTGCCAACCGCTGTGATGACATTACCGCTCTCGGGAGCGTAGCTGCCCGCCACCACGGAATCGGTGTCGTTGCGCGCTATCGGCGCATCGTCCAGCGCGCTTACTGTGAGCGTGGCGGTGGCGACATCTCCGTCGGGATCTCTTATGGTCACCTCGAACGTATCGGCGAGAGTACCGCCGAGAAGATTGTCGGTCAGTGTGTAACTGAATCCAATAGTTCCAGAGACGGGATCGTAGCTGGTGATCAACAGGTCGCCGCGCGGGCTCGAAATCGTCTGCCCCACCCCGGTGAAGGTCGTGCCATTAATCATGATCGACGCAATGCCGTCGGGTGAACTGAAAACGATGGTGCCGGTGGTTGTCTCGCTCGGTGCGCTCGAGTTGGTTCCAGCGGGTTCTCCGCCGCGTGGCGGTAAGCCGGATTCAGCGACCGTCGCAGTCGCCGCTTGCGCGCCTACTGGCTGGTCGGTGGTTATGATCGAGATTGTCGGTTCACGGTCGATGAGCTGCGGAATGATTTCCTGCTCTTCGGGTTGAGCGAAGTTGAGTTCAGTGTACGGCAGGAGGTCGCCCAGTCCGTAGGCCGCCTGGATTGGCCCAACCGCGCTCGCGAAGTTCCCCCCCGAGCTCTGCGGGTTGCCCGCGGCGGGCTGCGGTTCATTGCCGACAAGCAGCGCCGCGAGGTTGAGCGGCGGGATCGACACATCGTCGATGACGATCTGTGGCACGATGATCGCGCCGTCGGGAATGATGTACCGCACGCCATCTTCGCCGATGACGACCAGATCGCGCCCTTCCACACGGATGTCGCCGAGTTCGGTACCCGCAGGAAGAACGACGACGCCAGCCGCATCCGGTGTCAGGACACGTGCCGCACCGCGAGATGCCGGCGCAGCGCCAGGGTCGAAGCTCTGCAACTCGTTCGAATCCGCATCGCCGACAGTGCTCGGCCCGCTATTGTGCAGTTCCATCGTCTACCAACCTCGCATTGCGGGCGCGTCTTCTAGACGCAGCAAGATCGGCCACCGCGAGCGGTCGGAACGAGGCGCCTTACGGCACCCCTCTCCATATTCCAATCTTGCGGCCCTGGTTTTTGGTCGCGCCTAGCAGGACAAACTGCCTTTGCTGCGCGACGAGTTGTTCGTTAGCTGAAACAGAACAGGAATCCGAAATCCTTTCAAGGAAATTAACCAAGAGGAAGGTCGGAATCGTAAGTTTATGGTTTACTTGGCGTATTCGCGACGTCGCTGACTCACGTCCCGTGTCGGGACAGATTCCGCAGCCATCGGGATACGCCCGCCGCCGAATTTCCAAGGCTCTTGCCTTCTCGAAAGGATTGGCGGACCTTCGAATGCGGAAGGGCCGGTCCTTCCGTCGATCAGGGAGCGAGCCATTTCGTCATCGACACGATTTCTGGTTCCTGCGCCGCGGGCAATCGCGGTGCTCGCTATCGGCGTGAGCCTTGTGGCCGCGTGGGCAGTCCATCCGAGAGGCTCTGGCGAATGGGCGAGCCTGGCACATTCTGGCGGCCCAGCCGCAGCGGTCACATTCGCCGAGCGGCCCTATCCTGTCCGGATTGTTCTGCCTCAATCTCGGCCAGTGGTGGTCGGTCGGCCGAGCGATCCAGCAGCAAGTGAAACGATGGAATCCCCCGCTCCCGGCGAAGCTTCGCTTGCGGTTGCCGCAACCGCTGCAGTCGCCGATCGACCCCCATCAGACCTTCGGCCTGCACGCGGTTCTCTGGCATCGATCAAGTTCGACATTGCCGACTTTGGCAATGCGGCCGCAATCGATGGGGATGGTTTGCTTCGCACGAGCAAGCCGGTGATTCTTGGTGGCAACCGATTGGGAACGCTCGAGCTCGCCGTCGGACAGGGCGCCTCGGTGTCGGTCGATCGGCGGGCGTTGGCATCGCTGCTCGCCGCTCGCGCCCCCGCGCTGACCGAGGCACTGGCGCGCAAAAAGGATGACCGGGTAACGCTCGATTCGTTGCGGACGCGGGACGTTGCGATACGCTACGATCCGCTGGTGGACGCGCTGGTTATCGAGATGCGCTCGTAAACCGCAGCTGTTGTCGGACGGAGGACCCTGACTGCTCCATCGAAACGTCGAAATGGGCGATGTAATTGCCAAGTCTCTCGAGCACTTCGCCCTCCTGCAATCCGAATTCGGCAAGGCTGTAGCGGTGTGGGGTTCGCTTCAGTGCTCGGCTCCGCTCGACGTAACGCTTCATACCAGGCACGGCACTGTCCATTTCCAGGCCGAGGAAGCGATAAATCCGCGCCATGGTCGCCCTCCAGTCGCGATCCGTGTCTTCGTATTGAACATCGATCATCCGCGACGCGGGGATCGTACGACGCGCGGCCATCATCCGCGCGGTCATCAGTTCGGTCTTGCGCAACCATTCGCGGCCTACCGCTTTGGGCTCAGCGTGGTCGGAGTAAATGATCGTCTGGTTCCACGCGAGCGAGGCCGAGCTGGCGACGACCTGTCGCGGATCGCGATGCGTAAAGATCAACCGGGCATCGGGAAAAACTCGTAACAACGATGGTAAATCAAGCATATGTTGCGGGGTTTTGAGAATCCATGGGCGCAGAGAACTCTCTTGCTGCGACCATCCGGCGAGGCGTAGCAAGTTAGCCATATGCTGATAGGCTGGTGTCGCATCTTCATTTTCGCACCAGTGGCCATAGCTAGGGACGGTCCACTGCGCATCGTGCTTCATGCCCCACATGCTGGCGACCAGCAGGCCGAGTTCCTCTTCGGGCTCGAATGGTCCGGTGGGATGAATCGACAAGGTTCGAGGGTTGGCAAGCCGCGCGACCGTCATGATCCGCCGGGCGAGCTTGGGCCGGAAATCTTTCCGCCTGCCGGCCATGACCTCCTCGAAATCGGGGCGCGGAACGGGGCTGATCGTCTCGAAGCTGCGTAGGTGTGCGAAGCGGCGATCGGCGGCCAGCAAGCGGTGAAGCCGTGTGGTGCCGCTTCGCATCGGGCCCACGATCACGACCGGGTGCGGAATCGGACGCGAGAGAATTTCAGGGTGCCGGTCGAACCACATCTGGGCGTAGAGTCGATCGCGCAGGACATGGTGAAATTGCTTTTCGGCCGCGAGGGTTCCGGCGTCGTTTAGCCGTGCCTCGCCGCGTACCGCCTGAAGGAGAACCTCCATTGGACGCTCGAACCAGCGATCGCCGAAATCCTCAAGCCCCGTCGTCGCCCTGGCTCCGTCAAGCAATTCATCCTTCGTCAGCCGCGCAGGAGCGATAGCACCCACGCGCCGGCCGATCCGGACGGCATGATCCAGAACATCAATGAACGGCGTGCGCTGAGGCGGCCTGATGGTCTGCTGATCCAGTTTCTTCCCCTGTTTCCGCTGCTTGACGGTTCACAGGATTACCCCCGGAAAGTGCGGCGGTTCCCGCATTGCCCTCGTCCGGTGGCTGGGGCATAGGCCGCGGCCATGCACGATGTACGCCTGATCCGAGACGATCCCGCGGCTTTCGACGCTGGCCTTGCCCGCAGGGGATCACCAGCGTCCTCCAGGGAAATCCTTGCGCTTGACGAGGCTCGCCGCGCTTCCGCCACCCGCGCACAGGAAATGCTGGCCCGGCGCAACGAAGCGTCGAAGGCCATCGGTGCGGCGATGGGCCGCGGCGACACCGACATTGCCGAGTTGCTGAAGGCCGAGGTGTCCGCGATCAAGGAAGCCCTACCCGCGGTCGAAGACCAGGAACGGGCCGCATGCCAGGCACAGGACGATCTGCTCGCGAGCTTGCCAAATCTGCCGGCGGAGGACGTCCCCGACGGCTTGGACGAAGCCGGAAACGTCGAGGTCTCGCGCTGGGGCCAGCCACGCAATTTCGCGTTCGAGGCAAAGGAACACGCCGATCTTGGCCCCGCACTGGGCCTCGATTTCGAGACCGGCGCGGTGATCGCCGGCGCCCGCTTTACATTCCTGCGCGGACAGATGGCTCGCCTTCAGCGCGCGATCGCCCAGTTCATGCTCGACGTGCAAACCGGCGAGCACGGCTACACCGAATGCGCGACTCCGCTGCTCGTGCGAGAGGAGGCGATGTTCGGGACCGGGCAGCTTCCCAAGTTTGCGGAAGATTCCTTCGTAACCACCGATGGTCGTTGGTTAATTCCCACAAGCGAAGTAAGCCTGACGAACTCGGTTCGAGAGCGGATCGTCGACCTCGACGGTCCCCTCCGGCTGACGGCCCTCACCCCGTGCTTCCGCTCCGAAGCGGGCTCGGCTGGGCGCGATACCCGCGGCTACATCCGCCAGCACCAGTTCGACAAGGTCGAGCTCGTCAGCATTTGCCGCCCGGACGACGCTGCGACTGAGCACGACCAGATGCTCCGCAGCGCGCAGGCAATCCTCGAGCGGCTCGAGCTTCCTTATCGCACCATGCTGCTGTGTGCGGGCGACATGGGGTTCGGGGCAAAGAAAACCTTCGATCTCGAGGTCTGGCTGCCCGGCCAAGGCGCCTACCGAGAAATCAGCTCGATCAGCTGGTGCGGCGACTTCCAGGCCCGGCGGATGAATACGCGCTACCGCGCAGAAAACGGCAAGCCCGCCTTCGTCCATACGCTCAATGGATCTGGCTTGGCTGTAGGACGCACGCTCGTTGCGGTGCTCGAGAATTGCCAGCAAGAGGACGGTTCGGTCGTGGTCCCGGAGGCGCTCCGACCGTGGGCAGGCGGACTTGAGCGGCTGATTCCCGAGCTCTGATGCGTATCCTTCTCACAAACGATGACGGCATTCACGCCCCCGGTCTCGTGGTTCTCGAAGAGATCGCCCGTTCGTTCACCGACGATGTCTGGATTTGCGCTCCTGCGGAGGAGCAGTCAGGCGCGGGTCACTCGTTGACCCTCAATCGCCCGGTGCGGCTGCGCAAGCACGGCGAACGTCGATTTTCGGTCAGCGGCACGCCGACCGATGCGGTCACGCTCGGCTTGCGCAAAGTGATGGACGGCCCGCCCGACGTAATCCTGTCGGGCGTCAACCGCGGCGCCAACCTTGGCGACGACGTGACCTATTCGGGCACCGTATCCGCAGCGATCGAGGGTGCACTCGCAGGGATCCGGTCGATCGCGCTGAGCCAGGTCTACGCCAACGAAGGCATGGGTGATGCGGTGCCGTTCGATGCAGCGCGGGCATGGGGCGCCAAAGTGCTCGCCCCACTGCTCGACGCGCCGCTGCCGAAGCGCACGCTGGTCAACGTCAATTTTCCGGCACTGTCGGCGGAAAAAGTCATGGGAATCCGCGCAGTACGGCAAGGATTTCATGACTATTCGAGGGGAAGCGTCGTCGAGGGGCGTGACCCGCGAGGTTATCCATACTATTGGTTCGGGCTCGAGGCGATCGAGCACACGCTCGACCACGGGACGGACCTCGAAGCAATCAATGAGGGCTATGTCGCAGTGACCCCGCTCCAGCTCGATCTGACCCATCACGCTTCGCTGGGTGCGCTGGCGGAGAGGTTCGACTGATGGTTGGCCGGGTCGCGCTTGCCATCACCGCGCTCCTGCTCGTCGCCGCAGCCGATCCGCAAACAGAAACCGAACACGTGGTCGGAATCGGCGAAACGCTCTCAGCCATCGCCGAGCGGGCAGGCGTTCCTGCAGCCGTGATTGCCGAGGCAAATCGGCTACACGAGCCATACGCCGTTCGCTCGGGCCAGAAACTCGTGATTCCCCGCCAACGCACGCACACCGTCAAGCCGGGCGAGACGGGTTTCGCGATCGCGATACGCCACGGCGTTCCATTCGATCAGATCGCGATCGCTAACGGCCTGGACGACAAGGGCACGGTTAAGCTCGGCCAGAAGCTGATCATTCCCGCTCTCGTTGCCGCGCCATCTGCCAAAGCACTCGCCGCAACTCCGGCCGAACCCTATTTTCGCTTACCACACGACGGCAAGGTGCTCCTGAATTACGCAGTTCGCACCGACGGCGGCGGGCACGACGGGATCGATTACGCGGCCAGTCCGCTCGACATGGTCCGTGCGGCAGCCAGCGGCACGGTCAGTGGCATCTCGCAGCACGATCCCCGCTTCGGGCGGCTGGTGACGATCGATCACGGCAGCGGGTGGAAGAGCGCCTACGGGCACCTCTCAAGGATCACGGTAGCAATGGGCGACGTGGTCAAGACCGGCGAGCGGATCGGCCTTGCCGGCAGCAGCGGCACAGCCACCCGAACCGAACTTCACTTCGCAATCCGCCACGACGGCAAGCCGGTCGATCCCGCAAGCGTCTTGCCCAAGTGAGCGGCCAGGCCAAGGGACCTCGCCGCAACTACACCGGCCCGCGCTTCCAGCCGCTGCGGCGGGCGGTCGGGGTGCCGATGTGGGCAGATCTGGGCATTCGACTCAGCCTCGCGCTGGGCCTCGTGATGACGGTCGTGATGATCCACTGGTGGGATCGCGACGGGCTCGTCGACAATCTCGACGGACACATCAGTTTCCTCGACGTAGTCTATTTCACGATGATCTCGATCACCACGACGGGGTTCGGCGACATCGCTCCGATCTCCGACCGCGCACGGATGGTGGAAGCGGTGATCGTCACCCCGATCCGCTTTGCCGTGCTATTCATCTTCGTGGGCGCGGCCTACGATTTCGTTATCCGCAGAAGCTGGGAGAAATGGCGCATGGCGCGCATTCAGGAACGCCTCGAAGGTCACATCGTCGTCCTGGGGTTCGGCATCTCGGGTTCCGAAGCGGTGCACGAACTGATCGAGCGCGGCACCGATGCGTCGTGCATCGTGGTGATGGATCCCAACGCGGAACGACTCGCGGAAGCCGAAGCGCTCGGCTGCAACGTGATAGAGGCCGATGCGACGCGCGACGAGAACCTGTTCGCGGTTCGCATTGCCGAAGCCTCCACCGTGCTGGTTTCAGCCGGACGCGACGACAGCTCGATCCTGATCGTGCTGACTGTGCGCCATCTCGCCCCGAACGTCCCGATCAGCGTGGTCGTTCGCGCGGCCGACAACGAGCTGCTGGCTCGGCAGGCGGGCGCGGACAATGTGATCAATCCCGTACGTTTTACCGGGCTTCTGCTCGCCGGCAGCGCGCAGGGCACGCATATCGCCGATTACATGGCCGACCTGGCCTCGTTCGGCGGGCGAGTCCAGCTTGTGGAGCGCGAGATCGAGCCGGGCGAGGTAGGCAAGTCGATCGACGAACTATCCGGCGGCGGACGCGGGCTCAGGGTCTATCGGGGTGAAAGGGCTTTCGGATACTGGGAAAGCGGTCCGCTGCAGGCGGGCGACGTAATCGTCGAGATACGCCCGACACTCAATGGCGAAGGCGGTTAGCCGAGCAGGTAGAAAACCAGACCCATCGCCAGGTACGCCATGAACCAGTAGCCCGCATCGATCACTGCCACGCGGGTGGGCACGCGGATGTGGCTGAAGCTGATCCACAGCGCGGGAATGACAAAGGCGACGGCCAGCCCGCCGCTCATCATGAAATAGAGCCACGGCTTGGTCGCCAGCGCCTCCGTCCCCACCCGCGCGAACATGTGTCCAAGCATCGTCGCGGTGATCAGCAGAAGCACGGCTGACAGAGCCGCGACCCGCTCCGGCCGTCCAGCACTCATCACCCTGCCGGCGGCGACCTTGCGCTTCTTCGCGCGTCCGAACAGCGGCCCGAACCACGCAAACGCCAGCACTCCGGCGGCCAGTGCGGCCACGATAACGGCTATCCAGTTGACGGGTCCCAAGGCGCGACTTCTCCTGCGTTGCACCACGAGTGTAGCGTAATGGTGCATTGAGGTGTAGGGGCGCGCCCGCAATGACATCCCCCGCCACCACCCTCATACCCGACCAGAAGAAGGTCGGCATGGTCAGCCTCGGCTGCCCGAAGGCGCTCGTCGATTCCGAACGCATCCTCACCAGCCTGCGCGCCGATGGCTACGCCATGAGCCCGGATTACGCGGGTGCAGACGTGGTGTTGGTGAACACTTGCGGCTTTCTCGACAGCGCCAAGGAAGAAAGCCTCGAGGCGATCGGCGAGGCCATCGCCGAGAACGGCCGGGTTATCGTGACCGGTTGCATGGGCGAGGAAGCCGACGTTATCCGTGCCCGCTTTCCGCAAGTGCTCGCGGTAACCGGGGCACACCAGTACGAAGCGGTGATCGAGGCGGTACGCGAAGCCGCACCTCCGAGCCAGGGACCCTACGTCGACCTGATTCCCCAGCCCGATGTGAAACTGACGCCACGGCACTACAGCTACCTCAAGATTTCGGAGGGCTGCAATCACTCGTGCGCATTCTGCATCATCCCGAAGCTGCGCGGGAAACTCGCCAGCCGGCGCATTGATGCGGTGTTGCGCGAGGCTGAAAAGCTCGTCGCCGCGGGTACGAAGGAGCTGCTGGTCATCAGCCAGGACACCAGCGCCTATGGCGTCGACATTCGCCACGAGCCGCGGATGTGGCACGGCACCGAAGTTCGCGCGCACATGACCGATATGGCGCGCGAACTCGGCCAGCTCCGCACACCTGAAGGCGACACGCCGTGGGTGCGCCTGCACTACGTTTACCCCTATCCCCATGTCGACGCAGTGATCCCGCTGATGGCCGAAGGGCTGCTGACCCCCTATCTCGATATCCCGTTCCAGCACGCGAGCCCCAAGGTGTTGCGCGCGATGAAGCGCCCCGCCAACGAGGCCAGGGTGCTCGAGCGGATCAAATCGTGGCGGGCGATAGCCCCGGACCTGACGATTCGCTCAAGCTTCGTGGTCGGATTTCCCGGTGAGACCGAGGACGACTTCGCGTACCTGATCGACTGGCTGGAAGAGGCGCAGCTCGACCGGGTCGGAGCATTTCGGTTCGAACCGGTCGCGGGCGCGGCGGCCAACGACTTGCCCGACCCGGTTCCCGAAGCGGTCAAGGAAGAGCGCTATGCTCGGTTGATGGAAGTGACCGAGCGGATCAGCGCCGACAAGCTTGCCGCCAAGGTGGGCCGCGTCCTGCCGGTAATCGTCGACGAGATCGGCGATCCCGACGATGACGGCGATGTCGGCGCAACCGCGCGCAGCCAGGCCGACGCGCCCGAGATCGACGGACAGGTGTTTCTGCGCAATGTGCCGGACAGCCTGGCTCAAGGGGACTTCGCGCACGTTCTGATCGAGGACGCCGACGCCCACGATCTCTACGGGGTTATCGCCGCGAATCCCGCAACGACCTGAATGTCACGCTTCGCCGCGTCACGTCGATTGGCGCGATCGAATGCTCCCAATCGCCGCGCACTTTGCCGCTCAGCAGATACAGTGACCGGCGCGGTAGCTCGACGCTCGATCGCTCGAACCCACCGCCCGGCAACCGGCGTCGCAGGCGGAGCGTGGCCGGTGCCGACAGCGAAAGACCTACCACCTCATCGTATTGCGGCCGATCGCGATGCCAGCCGATGCCCGCTCCAGGGTCGTAGCGGATGAGCAGCGCCTGGACGAACCGGTCGGCGTCGCGCCCGACTTGAGGGGCCAGCTGGTCGCGCAGATCGCCTAACCAAGCGGGAATCGGAGGCGCCGGTATCGGCCGCGCCCGTTGATAGTCGTAGGCCGACCCGTAGTTCGCGGTCAGCCGCTTTCCCTGCCACTGGCCGAACTGGAACGGCGCGAGCGGTGCCGCATCGATCAGCGACTCGAGCGCGCGTTCGACCGCTTCGTCGATGGCGTGTTCGACCATGACAAGGCCGGGCACAGCCGGCGCGACTTCGAAGAGGTTCGGCTGGACGACCACGCGGCCGATATGGGAATTACCGGCGATTGCACCAGCGGGAAAGTCAGCCGGGACCGGCGTTTTCAGCCGGTCCGGGCTGCTCGATGGCGCGACCCTCGCCATCGCGCAGACGGCGCGGCTCGCGCACGGCGGTGGTTTCGATCAAATCGAGCGCTCGTTGCGCACGCTCGAAGCGCTTCGCATCGGCGAGCCAGCTCACGGCATTGTCCGCCCCGGGAAGACGCTCGACTTCGCCGATAGCCTTGTCGACGCGCCCGGTCTCGAGGAACATGCGCGCTCGTTCAAGTCGTCGCGACGGCTGCGGCGAGGGCGTCGTTTCCCGCCGGATGACGAAAAGGCTCGCCAGCTCGTTTCGCAACCTTGCGAAGGTAGGTTGTTTGGTCGTCGCCTTGAGTTGCGGCGCCAGTCCATCGAGCCGCGCGAGCAGGACGTCGAGGGTCACGGGGTCGCGGGCAAACTCGATCACCGTCTGGACGGAATTGGGCTGGGCGTCGCCGAACCGCAGGCGCAGCTGGTCGCCCAGATAGCCGAGTTCGGCTCCGCGCTCGATTGCGCGGCGGGTAGCAAAGGCAATCAACAGGCCCTCGGCCCGCGCAGCGTTACCGGCAGCAGCCTGCGCCTGCAGGTCAAGCCGGGCGATGCGCTGTTCGGCAGCAGCGATGCGCTGGTCAAGTCCACCCTGCGTTTGCTCCACCCGCTCAACCGCCGCAGCAGCCTTGGCGGATTCGCTTGCGCTGGGTGTCGGACTTGGTTCCGGCTCGGCGCTGTCGAGCGTCACAGGATCGTTATCGAAGTCGATCTCGGCCGGTTCCCTTGCACCGAAATACCCCTGCCAGGACAGGTAGCCGACAATCGAAGCGCCAAGCAGGAATGAAGCAAGCACTGCGAACAAGACTGGTCTGACAGAGGGGCGCTTTTGCCCCGTGAAAGTGCTATCGATCATTCGCTTCCCGTCTTCGAACCGGTTGTCCCGGTGCGCCCCTCCGTTCAATGGCACATGTCGGCGGCCAAGGCCAGAAGGGCCGAATCAGACGTTTCGGGTGTCGTTCGGACCCTGCTCCAACCGTCTCCACAGGCGGCGGCTATGCGCGGCGCTAGCGCGGCAATGGCGATTTTCGAACGAGTTATGCCAATTCGGTCGCACTCGTCGCTAAACGCACGCGCCGCCTCGGCGGAATGGAGAAGCACGACTGCGTCGCCGTGCAGAATATCGATCGCACCGGCTTCGATCGGTCGCGGCACGGCGCGATAGACGATACGCTCGGTCACTTCGATTCCTGCGGGCGGGGAAAGGTCGACGCGGGCCTCTCCCGCCAGCCGGAGAAGCGAAGCCGGCGGGTTGATTTCGTCGAGCAATGGCTGAAGCCCGCCGCGCCCGGTTGCGGCAACTGCAAACCCCGCGTCGATCGCCGCGCCGGCGGTGCTTTCTCCGACAGCGAAGACCGGAAGGTGCCTGAGCGCATCAAGTCCCGGGCCGCCGTGGCGAAAGACGTTCGCGCTACCGGCTAGCAATGCGTCAAACCTTAGCGGATCCGGCAAAACCCACGCGACGGATTCGATAACAAAAAGTGGCGCCGCGGTTGCCTCAAGGCCCATTTCACGGGCGGCTGAAAGCGTTTCGGAGCAACCGGGCTCGGGACGCAGGACCAGTAGCGGGCGGGTCATCGCGCTCCTGCGAACAGCATTGCGATCCCGGGCGTCGCGCGCGCCAACAGGTCGGCGGCGAGGCGGGCCGGGCCTTCACTGTCGCCGGGCGGGAAAGTGACGGTGCCCTCGACTTTTTCGGCACCGCTGGCGCTGTAAAGCGCGGCGGTCAGGGCAATCTTGCCCCCTTCACTGCGGGTCAGGACGGCGACCGGCGACTGGCAATCTCCGCCCAGCGCGGCGAGCAGTGCGCGCTCGGCTTCGACCGCCACACGACTCGGAGCGTGATCGATCGCAGCCAGCCAGCCGCGCACCTGTGCGTTATCGGAACGACACTCGATCGCGATCGCTCCTTGCGAGGGCGCTGGAAGCCAATCGTCGACCTCGAGCGGGGTCCCTACCCCGCTCTCCCCGAGCCGCGCGAGGCCGGCAGCGGCGAGCAGTGTCACGTCCGCCTCGCCTGCAGCCAGCTTGGAAATGCGGGTGGCGACGTTGCCGCGCAGCGGCACGATGGTGACGTCTGGCCGCCGGTGCAGCATTTGCGCCGCGCGCCGTGGTGCGCTGGTACCGATCCGCGCCCCTTCGGGAATCGCTCGGATGCTTGCCGCGCCGACCAGCACGTCGCGCACATCGGCGCGCGGGAGCACGGCAGCGATCGTCAGAAACGCAGGGCGCCGGGTCTCGACGTCCTTGAGCGAATGGACCGCGGCGTCGATAGTGCGCTCGTGCAGCCAGGCGTCGAGTTCCTTGGTCCACAGCGCCTTGCCGCCGATTTCGGCCAGTGGACGATCCTGCACCTTGTCGCCGCTGGCGAGCACCGGCACGAGTTCGACAGCGCTTTCGACCCATCCGTGCGCCGCGCACAACCGGTCGCGCGTCTCTTGCGCTTGGGCCATTGCGAGCGGCGAACGTCGGGTTCCGAGGCGTATCTTGGGGATGAAAGTCATCGGGCGGCGCTTGCCGTAGCCAAGCAATAGCCTAAGGGAAAGCGCGATGGGCGTGGTCCTGGGCATTGAATTGAGCTGCGACGAAACCGCGGCCGCGCTCGTCGCGGACGACCGCACGATCGTTGCCGAGCGTATCGCCAGTCAGGACGAGGCACACGCCCCGTTCGGCGGCGTGGTACCCGAGATCGCCGCCCGCGCTCACGCCGAGCGCCTCGCGCCCATGATCGCGGCGGTTCTCGACGAGGGCGGAATTGCGCTTGCCGACCTCGACGCTGTGGCCGCCACTGCGGGTCCGGGATTGATCGGCGGAGTCATGGTCGGCCTGGTCAGCGCAAAGGCGTTGGCGATGGCAGGCGATGTTCCGCTACTGGCGATCAACCATCTCGAAGGGCACGCGCTTTCGCCGCGGCTGGCCGATCCGTCGTTGAAGTTTCCCTATGCCCTGCTGCTTGTTTCGGGGGGGCATTGCCAGATCCTCCGCGTCGAAGGTGTGGGCCGCTATCGCCGTCTCGCCACCACGATCGACGACGCGCTCGGTGAAGCATTCGATAAGACCGCCAAGATCCTCGGGATCGGTTTTCCCGGCGGGCCCGCGGTCGAGCGACTGGCGAAAGTGGGCGATCCGGCGGCGGTCCCCCTTCCCCGCCCGCTATTCGGCAGTGCCGAGCCGCATTTCAGTTTCGCCGGCCTCAAAAGCGCAGTGCTGCGCGCGCGCGACGGTGACCTTTACGAGCCCGCCGACATCGCCGCGAGTTTCCAGCAGGCGGCGATCGACTGCGTCGTCGACAGGCTCGACCTGGCACTCGATACGATGGAGCCGGTCGATAGCCTCGTGGTTGCGGGCGGGGTTGCCGCCAATGCCTCGGTCCGCGCCGCGTTGGAAGCGATCGCAGCGCGGCGCGGCATGGGCTTTTCCGCCCCGCCCCCCGCGCTGTGCACCGACAACGCGGCGATGATCGCCTGGGCGGGTCAGGAGCGATTGGCAGCGGGCATGCCGTCCGACCCGCTCGACGTCGCCGCGCGGCCGCGCTGGCCGCTCGATCCCTCGGCCGAACCGGTTCGCGGCGCTGGGGTCAAGGCGTGACCATCGGCGTTCTGGGAGCGGGCGCTTGGGGCACCGCGCTTGCGCAGATGCTCGCCTCCGACGGGCGCGACGTGCTGCTGTGGGCGCGCGAGCCCGAGCTTGTCGACGAGATCAATTCAGAGCGCACGAATAGCCTGTTCCTCGAATTCGGCAACCCTTGCACCGACAATCCGTGCGACGGGCGATCTGGCCGAAATGGCGGTGCTCGACGCACTGCTCGTCGTCACCCCGGCGCAACATATGGCCGCAGTTCTCGAGGCGATGCCCGCGCATCCGCACGATCTGGTCTTATGTGCAAAGGGGATCGAGGCGGGCACTGGCAGGTTGATGAACCATGCCGCGCGAGACGCCGCACCCGCTTCGGATATCGCAGTGCTGTCCGGCCCCACCTTCGCGCACGAGGTCGCCGCGGGTCTGCCGACAGCGGTGACTCTCGCCTGCGGAGGTGGAAAAGCGCAGTGGGATAGGCTGGCACCCGTAGTCGCTCGCCCCGCGTTCCGACCGTATTATTCGGACGACGTCACCGGCGCCGAGATCGGCGGCGCGGTCAAGAACGTACTCGCCATAGCTTGCGGCGTGGTCGACGGACTCGGCCTGGGCCAGAATGCGCGCGCCGCGCTGATCGCGCGCGGGTATGCCGAAATGTTGCGCTTCGGCGAGGCACTCGGCGCGGAGCGCGAAACATTGGCGGGGTTGTGCGGTCTTGGCGATCTCGTCCTGACCTGCTCGTCCACAGCCAGCCGCAATTTCAGTCTCGGGCGGGCACTCGGCGAAGGCGGCGACCCCGTATCGCTGATGGCCGATCGGCGCACCGTGGCCGAGGGCGCGCACACTGCGCCCGTGCTGACCGAACTTGCCGCGCGGCACGGCGTATCGATGCCGATCGTGACGGCGGTCTATCGCCTGCTCCAGGGTGCGCCCGCGCGTGAAATCGTCGCCGGACTGCTCGCCCGGCCACTTGCTTCCGAGGGCGATGCATGAGCGATCCTGCACCGCCGCCCGACGCGGGACAGACCGACATCGCCGCATTGGCCAAGGGCGGCCGGACCAATTTCTTGGGCTTCCTGGTGCGGCTCGTCGGGATGATGCCTTTCCTGTTTATCGCCGGACGCCTTTATGGCGCCGAAGCGCTCGGCCGTTTCGCATCGGCAATCGTGGTGGTCGAACTGACCGCGATGGTCTGCTCGATGGGCGAGAAGCGCGGACTTGCCCAGAGATTGTCTGAAGCACCCGACACGCATCCTGCAAATCTTGTTTTCGACGGCATACTGATCGCCTCGCTGGCCTCGCTCGCCTGCGCCGCGTTTTACTGGCTGGTCCCGGCCCCGCTATTCCCGAGCGGACAGTACACCGAACTCGACCGACTGATTGTGCTGGCGATTCCGGGCTACGCGTTGACCGAGATCATTCTCGCTGCACAGGCTTACCGCTTCGACATCGGCACGACGGTTCGCGCCAGGTCGATCGTTCTTCCGTGGACACTGTCCATTCTCGCCGGTGCGCTGTACTTCGTGGTGCCCGAGGCTGGGCTGTCGCTGGCTTATCTCACCTCGATCTACGCGGGGCTGTTCACTGCACTCTACTCGTTTGCGAAGACGTACGGGGCCCCTAGGCAATGGCGTCCGCATCCGCGCGACATGGTGCGGATGACGGTACGCGCACTGCCACTTGCGACCGCCGATGCGATCGAGTGGGGCACGCGGCGGCTCGACATCTTCATCCTCGGCCTGTTCGCCGCGCCAACCGCGGTGGGCGTCTACTACGTGGCGCAGCAGGTCGCCTCGCTGCCGCAGAAGCTAAAGAGCAGCTTCGAGCCGATTCTCGGCCCGGTCATCACCCGCAACCTCAAGGACAGGAACTATCCCGCAATCGCCAGACAGGTGTGTCAGGTGGGATTCTGGATCGTCGCCGCACAAGCGGGTATCGCGCTCGCCCTCGGCATTCCGGGAGAGGGGGTGATGGGTCTCGTCGGTCCGAACTTCGTTGGAGGCACCGGCGCACTCGCATTCCTGCTGGCGGCCGAGGTCGTCGCGGCCACCGCCGTCGTCTCGGAAGCGGCGCTGATTTACGTCGCGAGAGTCAAGAACCTGGTCATTTCGGTCGGCACGATCGCGCTGCAAGGCGTGCTGACGGTCGCCGTGATGATTGTGATCGAGAGACTGGCGCTTGGTGAAAACTACAAGGCGGCGGGCGCGGCGGCTGCCCTCATGATCGCGCTTGGCACGGCTTCGTTGATCAAATCGCGCTTGCTGGCTGGCATACTCGGCGAGCGGATCAACAACTGGCGTTGGGCGCTTGTCTGGGCCGCCGCGCCGGCGATCCTTGTCGGTTGGATCGCTATTCGATTGCCGGAGTGGGCCGAGCTTGCGTTCGGCATCCCCGCGATCCTGCTGGCTTACGGGGCGGTCATCTGGCGCTACGGTTTCGGCCCGGAAGACCGGGTTCTTTTCCGACGTAATCTCGAACGCTCGGCCGACCCGGCCGTAAACACGATCCCGCAGGAGGTGCGCCCATGACCCAATTCGTGACTGCAAACTGGCCACTCATCGCGGTCGGGGTACTGATTGCACTTGTCGTCCTGTGGTGGGTTGTAATGGCCACTCGCCGCACGCGCGTCGCAATCGACCGGCGCGATTCGCTTGACGAGGGGGCGGCGCGCGCCGCGCGCAATCAAGCGCTTATCGACGCTGCTCCCGCGGCCACGGGCATCGCTCCCGTGCCGCCGCCGGTTCCAGAAGCGATCGGCGGAGTCGGCATCGCGGTCGCTGCAGGGGTCGAGCATGCCGAACTGGCTCAGGCACAGAACAGGGACGACCTTACTCGGATCAAGGGCCTCGGACCGAAACTCGCCCTCACATTGGCTGATCTGGGGGTTACCCGATTTAGCCAGATCGCCAGCTGGAGCGACGCCGATATCGACCGCATCGACTCGCAACTCGGTCGCTTCCAGGGTCGCATCCGCCGCGATTCGTGGGTGGAACAGGCCAAACACCTCGCCAACGGCGATATGGACGCCTTCGAAGCACGGTTCGGCGCGCGCTAGTGGAACGTTTGGACTTAGCGAATGTTAGTCAACAGTCCTCTCACGCCCATCGGAGAAACCCCATGTCCCAGTGCGTCCTAGTCGCCGAAGACGAGTTGATCATCGGATTCGACTTGTGTGACACGGTCGAGGAGGCAGGGTTTGAGGTGGAAGGACCCTACGACACAGCGCAATCGGCGATCGACGCGGTCGACCGGCGCAGACCCGACCTGGCCATTCTCGACATCAAACTCCACGATGGAGAGGTTTACTCTCTTGCTGAAAAACTCATGGCCGCCAACGTGCCGGTGATCTTTCATTCGGGCCATGTCCGTCCCGGCGAAGTGTTCGATCGCTTTCCCCACGCCCATGCCCTTGCGAAGCCCTGCCCGCCGGACCGGATCATTGCGACCATGCAAGAGGCGTTGGCTGACGCCTGAGACTTGCGCGCGCCGCCTCGCCCTGCGAAGGCGGTCGTCATGACACCATTCGACTGGCAGGATCCGTTCGGTCTCGACGCGCAGCTGAGCGAAGACGAGCGGATGATCCGCGACGCCGCGCACGCATTCGCGCAATCCGAACTTCAACCTCGTGTCATTGACGCGTTCGCGAACGAGATCGATGCGCCCGAATTGTTTCCGCTGATGGGCCGCGCCGGCCTGCTCGGAGCGACGGTGCCCGAGGAATACGGCGGCGCCGGTGCGAACTACGTCGCTTACGGGCTGATCGCGCGCGAGATCGAACGGGTCGATTCGGGCTATCGCTCGATGGCCAGCGTGCAGTCGAGCCTCGTGATGTATCCGATCCACGCCTATGGTTCGGATGACCAGCGGCGAAAGTACCTTCCGGGCCTCGCCAGCGGCGACCTTATCGGCTGTTTCGGACTCACCGAACCCGACGCGGGCTCCGACCCTGGCGCGATGCGCACCTATGCCAGGAAAGACGGCGACGGTTATTCGATCTCGGGCAGCAAGACCTGGATTTCCAATTCGCCGTTCGCCGACGTGTTTGTCGTCTGGGCAAAGAGCGAGGCACATGGCGGCGGCATTCGCGGTTTCGTGCTCGAAAAGGGCATGGAAGGTCTCAGCGCCCCGAAGATCGAGAACAAGCTCAGCTTGCGCGCCAGCACCACCGGCATGATCGTGATGGACGAGGTGAAGTTACCCGCCGACGCGCTTTTGCCAGAAGTGCAGGGCCTGAAAGGGCCTTTCGGCTGCCTCAACCGCGCGCGTTACGGCATTTCATGGGGCGCGATGGGGGCGGCCGAATTTTGCCTTCATGCGGCGCGCCAGTACGGACTCGATCGCCAGCAGTTCGGAGTCCCGCTCGCTTCCAAACAGCTCTACCAGCTGAAGCTGGCCGACATGATGAGTGAAATTGCCCTCGGCCTGCAAGCGAGCCTTCGCGTGGGCCGACTGATGGACTGCCATGACTTCGCGCCCGAGATGATCTCGATCGTCAAGCGCAACAACGTCGGCAAGGCGCTGGATATCGCTCGCAAGGCGCGTGACATGCACGGCGGCAACGGCATCAGTGGCGAATATCAGGTCATCCGGCACATGGTGAACCTCGAGACGGTCAACACCTACGAAGGCACGCACGACGTTCACGCGCTTATTCTCGGAAGGGCGATAACGGGGATTCCTGCGTTCTGATGCGCCTTTTCGCCTATTTCCGCAGCTCGACCAGTTACAGGGTGCGGATCGCGCTCAATCTCAAGGGGCTCGATTACGAAATCGTACCGGTCAATCTGCGTACCTCGGAGCAGCAGGCCCCTGATTTCGTGGCGCGCAATCCGTTCGGAGGCGTGCCGATGCTCGTCTCTGAGGGGCGTGACCGGGCGCAATCGATGGCGATCCTCGAGTGGCTGGACGAGGCTTATCCCGAACCTGCTCTGCTGCCGCAAGCCGTCGAGGATCGGTATACCGTGCGCGAACTGACCTACGCGGTCGCGACCGAGATCCATGCGCTGAACAACCTGCAGGTCCTCAAATACCTTCGAGGCGCGATGGGGCACAGCGAGGCGGAGACCGACACATGGTACCGCCACTGGCTTGCGCGCACGCTCGACCCCGTCGAGGCGCGGCTCGCGCAGCTTGGAACCGGCGATTTCCTGATGGATGGGCGCCCTGGGCTATTCGAGATCGTGCTGCTGCCGCAGGTGTTCAACGCCCGCAAACTCGATTTCGATCTGTCCCGTCATCCACACATTTCCCGCATCGAGGCCGCGTGTCTCGCCCTGCCCGCGTTCCAGCGCGCGCATCCCGATAACCAACCGGATACCCCGCAATGAAACTCGCCAGCCTCAAGCACGGCCGCGACGGCAAACTGGTCGTCGTCTCCAAGGATCTCACCCGCTACTGCGCAGCAGACAACATCGCGCCGACGATGCAGGCCGCACTCGACGACTGGGAGCGCGTAGCGCCGTATCTCGAAGCGCTCTATCGCGATGTCGAGCACCAGACCGTACCGTGCGAACGGTTTCACGAGCACGATGCCGCCTCGCCGCTGCCCCGCGCCTATCAGTGGGCCGACGGCAGTGCGTACATCAATCACGTCGAACTGGTTCGTCAGGCGCGCGGGGCAAAGGTGCCCGAAAGCTTCTATCACGACCCCCTGATGTACCAAGGCGGGTCTGACGGCTTCCTCGCCCCACGCGACCCGATCCCGCTCAAGGACACCGCCTGGGGCTGCGACATGGAAGGCGAGATTGCGGCAATCGTCGACGACGTGCCGATGGGCGTGTCGAGCGACGAGGCGGCCGGCCACATCAAGCTGCTGATGCTGGTCAATGACGTCAGCCTGCGGGGCCTGATCCCGGGAGAGCTGGAAAAGGGCTTTGGCTTCTTCCAGTCCAAACCGGCGAGCGCATTCTCTCCGGTCGCGGTGACGCCCGACGAGTTGGGCGATGCGTGGTCAGGCAGCCTGATCCACCTGCCGCTGATCGTGGATTACAACGACGCACCTTTCGGTCGCGCCGACGCCGGACAGGAAGCGACATTCACTCTCGCCGACCTCGTCGCGCACGCGGCGAAGACTCGCGATCTTTGCGCGGGGACCATCATCGGGTCGGGGACGGTCAGTAACAAAGGCGCGGACGGGGGCGCGGGCAAGCCAGTCAGCGAAGGCGGTGCGGGCTATTCGTGCATCGCTGAAATCCGCATGATCGAGACAATCGCCGATGGCGAGGCGGCCACCCGTTTCATGCAGCCGGGAGACAAGGTCTCGGTCGAGATGCGCGATGCCGAAGGCCATTCGATTTTCGGCAAGATCGAGCAGGACGTCGTTTCCGCCTAGCGGCTTGCTCGACGGGCTTGCGCCAGAGCGTTTTCGAACACATGGTATCCCGGATATAAGGGAGAGAGGCCATGTCCGATCCGTTCGATCTCAACGGAAAAGTTGCCGTCGTAACGGGATCGTCCCGGGGTATCGGCCGGTCGATTGCCGAACATCTGGCGCGGCGCGGCGCCCGTGTCGTGATTTCCAGCCGCAAGCAGGACGCGTGCGAGGAAGTGGCTGCTGCCATCAACGGCGAATGCGGTGAAGGATCCGCGGTGGCGATTGCCGCCAGCATCTCTTCGAAGGACGCGCTAGAAGATCTCGTCAGCCAGACTCGTGACCGCCTGGGTCCGATAGACATCCTGATCTGCAACGCCGCGTCGAACCCGCACTACGGCTCGCTCGATACGATCGATGACGCCATGTTTCGCAAGACGCTCGACAACAACATTCTCTCGAATCACTGGCTGATCCAGTTCGCGCTGCCCGACATGCGCGCGAAAGGTGACGGAGCGATCGTCGTCATCAGTTCGATCGGCGGACTGCGCGGGAGCCAGGTCCTGGGCGCCTATACGATCACGAAGGCGGCCGACATCCAGCTCGTGCGCAACTACGCAGTCGAAAACGGCAAGCATGGAATCCGGGTCAACGGGATCGCTCCCGGTTTGGTCAAGACCGACTTCGCCAAGGCGCTCTACGAAAATCCCGAGGCAGAGAAAGCCGCCGTCGCGCGTACCCCGATGGGGCGCCTGGGGGTGCCGGATGATATCGCAGGGCTGGCCGTGTTCCTTTCCTCCCCCGGGGCAAGCTGGCTGACTGGCCAGACGATCGTCGTGGACGGCGGAACCACCGTCTGAAGTCTTGTCGCTATTCCCAAAAGCGGTATGGTAGCCACCTAAGCGCGCGCAGACGCGGCAGCGCGGGAGAGACGCGACATGGCATGGGATTTCGAAACCGATCCCGAATTCCAGGCGAAGCTCGACTGGATGGAGCAGTTCGTCACCGAAAAGGTCGAGCCGCTCGGTCACCTCGGGATTCATCCCTATGACGTGAAGAACCCACGCCGGAACGCGCTCGTCCGCCCGTTGCAGCAGGACGTGAAGGACAAAGGCCTGTGGGCGTGCCACCTAGGTCCCGAGCTCGGCGGACAGGGGTATGGCCAGGTAAAGCTCGGCCTAATGAACGAGATCATCGGCGGAGCGACATTTGCTCCGATTGTTTTCGGCTGCCAGGCACCCGATACCGGCAATGCCGAGATCATCGCGCACTACGGTACACCCGAGCAGAAGGAGCAATACCTGCGCCCGCTGCTCGACAACGAAATCGTCAGCGCCTTCTCGATGACCGAACCGCAAGGAGGCTCGGACCCGACGAACTTCGTCACCCGCGCCGAACAGGACGGCAACCACTGGAAGATAAACGGCGAGAAGTGGTTCTCGACCAACGGCAAGTGGGCCGATTTCCTGATCGTGATGGCGGTGACCGATCCCGAGGCGCCGCGTCACGAGCGGATGAGCATGTTCATCGTGCCGGTGGATACGCCCGGCGTCGAGATCGTCCGCAACGTGGGCGTCTACGGTCAGGCCGACGGCAGCGAAAGCTACATCCGCTACACCGACGTCCGCGTGCCCGCCGACCACCTGCTGGGTGAGCGGGGCGGCGCGTTCGCGATTTCGCAAACCAGGCTCGGCGGCGGGCGCGTGCACCACGCGATGCGCACCGTGGGCAACTGCAAAAAGCTGCTCGACAAGATGAGCCGCCGCGCGGTCAGCCGCACCACCCGCACCGGCACCCTCGCCGACTTCCAGGCCGTCCAGTTCGACATCGCCGACAGCTACATCGAGCTCGAACAGTTCAAGCTGTTCGTGCTCAAGACCGCGTGGACGATCGACAAATACCAGGACTACCGGCGCGTGCGCAAAGACATCGCCGCGATCAAGGCGTTGATGCCCAAGGTCTACGCCGACATCGCCAAGCGTTGCATCCACATCCACGGCAGCCTTGGCGTGTCGAACGAAATGCCGTTCGTCGGCGGACTGATCGCGGCGATGGTGATGGGAATCGCCGACGGGCCGACCGAGGTGCACAAGGTTACCGTCGCCAAGCAGCACCTCAAGCCATACCGCGACGTCAAGGACCCGGTATTTCCCGACTATTCGACGATCCACCGCCGCGCGCTGGCGATGGAGCTCTATCCCGATCCGGTCGGCGAGATCGCAGACGCGGCGGAGGCAGCGGCGTGAGCGTGGCGGAGACCATCGTCCCGCCGCTCAAGCGATCAACGCGGATCGCCTATGGTTTCGGCTCCATCGCCGACGGCATCAAGAGCACCGCGTTCTCCACTTACCTGCTGCTCTATTTCAACCAGGTACTCGGGGTGTCTGCGGCGATCGTCTCGACCGCGATCGCCTTGACGCTGGTGATCGACGCGATCGCCGACCCGGTCATCGGCCGTCTGTCCGATCGTACGCGTTCGCGGCTGGGCCGGCGCCATCCGTACATTTACGGGGCGGCGGCACCGACGGCGCTGTTCTTCGGCCTGGTCTGGTTTCCCCCGGCGGGCCTGAGCAATTTCGCTATGGGCGTATGGATCTTCTGCGTGGCCGCGCTCGCGCGCGCTTCGATGAGCGCGTACCAGGTGCCCGCCAATGCGCTGGGCAGCGAGCTGACGCAGGACTATGCCGAACGCACGCGGCTTTACGGGTTGCGCTACTGGTTCGCCTATGCCGGAACGTTCGCCTTTGCCGCCTTCGCGCTCAAGTTCTTCTTCGTCGCCACACCCGAGTTTCCAAAGGGTCAGCTCAACCCCGCGGGTTACGTGCCCTTTGCCCTGACCGGCGCGGCGCTTATGTTCATCGGCATCCTGGTGTGCGGCTGGGGCACGCGCTCGCGCATTCCCTACATCCGCCAGGCGGATGAACGCCCGGTCGTCCCGGGGCTGATGACCCACCTCAAGGAGATGGGATCCGCGTTCCGCAACCGGGCGTTCCTGACGATCTTCGGTTTCGCGATCTTCAAGTGGACCGCGATCGGTGTCTACGGCGCAACCTCGCTCTATTTCGGGACCTATGTGTTCGAGCTCAGCTCGGGCCAGCTCGCGTTGCTGACGCTCGACGGATTCATCGCGGTGTGCATCGCGCTGCCGCTCGCGCCCAAGTTCACGAAGTGGTGGGGCAAGCGCAACGCGGCGCTCTACCTCGCGCTTTTCGGGGTCATGCTGGGCACCAGTCCCTTGATGCTGACCTATCTCGACCTGTTTTTCGAACCCGGACACCCCCTGTTGTTGCCGACGCTACTGGTCGTCGGGGCGATCTATGGCGCGATGGTGGCGATCTCGCTGATGACTGCCTCGTCGATGCTTGCCGATGTGGTCGAGGACGACGCGGTTCGCTCGGGCGGGCACAATGCGGGCATCTATTTCTCGGCCGCCAGCTTCTCGGCCCAGTGCGCCAGCGGGCTCGGCATACTGGCCGCGGGCTTCGTGATCGAGACGTCCAACTTCCCGGCCGGGATCGACCCGGCCAAGGTCACCGAGGCTATGACCGATAGCCTGATCGTCCATTACGTGCCGATGGTTGTGGGCCTGTGGGCAATCGGCTGCGCAATAATCTGGTTCTACCCGATCACCCACGCGAAACACCTTGCCAATCTGGACCGATTGCGCGCACGCGAAGCCGAAGCGAAAAGCCGGGATGTACAGGACGCGCCGATCGGCGCGCCGGCGAGATAAGGAGAGTTACAATGGCGACCCTGGCCGAACCCAGAGAAACGAGCACCGACGACGCCTTCCGCGAGGAAGTGCGCGCGTTCCTCGCCGAGCATTTCCCGCCCGAGCTCAAGGGCAAGAACAACGCGCTTGCGTCGGTCGAAGGGCCGACCAGCGAAGGCCCCGCCGAAAAGGCCTGGCGCGAAGCGATGGGCGCGCGTGGCTGGGGCACCCCGACCTGGCCCAAGGAATACGGCGGCGGCGGACTGACCCGTAAGCAGGCCGCCATCCTAAACGAGGAAATCGCCCGCGCCGGTGCCTACAATCCCATCGGCGGCATGGGCGTGATGATGTTCGGCCCGACCTTGCTCGAATTCGGCAGCGAGGAGCAGAAGCGCGAGCATATTCCCCCGATCACCCGGGGCGAGATCCGCTGGTGCCAGGGCTATTCGGAACCCAACGCCGGGTCCGACCTCGCCAACCTGCAGACGTTCGCCGAGGACAAGGGCGATCACTACCTCGTCAACGGTCAGAAGACCTGGACCAGCGGCGGCCAGTGGGCCGACAAGTGCTTCGCCATCGTCCGCACCGACAAGAGCGACAAGCACAACGGGATCAGTTTCATGTTGCTCGACATGGACTCGCCCGGGGTCGAAGTCCGCCCGATCCAGATGATCAGCGGTATGAGCCCGTTCTGCGAGACGTTCTTCACCGACGTGAAGGTGCCCAAGGAGAACCTTGTCGGCAAGGAAGGCCAGGGCTGGACCATCGGCAAGCGCTTGCTCCAGCACGAACGCACCAATCTGTCGGGCGGCGGGGCCATGGCCCGGATGATGGGCTCCAGCCTCGCCGACGTCGCAAAGAAGTATCTCGAAACCGACGACAAGGGCGCGATCGCAGACAAGGTGATGCGCGACAGGATCGCCGATTTCGAGATTCGCTGGCAGAGCTTCCTCCTCACCGCGCGGCGCGCTGTCGAGGAGAGCAAGGCCGCAGGCGGCGTCAGCGAAATAAGTTCGGTCCTCAAGAAGCTGGGCACGAAGCTGGGCCAGGAACGGGCCGAAATGCTGATCGATATCATGGGTCTGCAAGGCTTGGGCTGGGAAGGCGACGGGTTCGCCGAGGCCGAAATTGCCGGCGTGCGCGCCTGGCTCTTCGGCAAGGCGACGACGATCTACGGCGGTTCGACCGAAATCCAGAACAACATCATCGCCAAGCGCGTGCTCGGCATGTTGGACCACCAGTAAGGGAGCGCGGACACATGGCTATTCTCAACGAAGAACAGGAAATGCTGCGCGACATGGCGCGCGAGTGGACGACCAACGAAAGCCCGGTTGCCGCCTTTCGCAAGGTCCGCACGGACAAGCCGGTCGAGGGCTATTCGCCTGAAGCCTATCAGACGATGGCGCAGATGGGTTGGACCGGGATCGTCATTCCCGAAGAATACGGCGGCAGCGACTTCGGCTGGATGAGCGCCGGGCTCGTGGTCGAGGAGCTCGGCAAGACCATCACCGCCAGCCCCCTGATTGCCTCCACCCTCGCGGCGAGCGCGATCGTTCTTGGCGGTTCCGACGAGCAGAAGGCCAAGTGGCTGCCGAAGCTGGCAAGCGGCGAAATCGTCGGCACGCTGGCGATCGACGAGGGTCCCCGCCACGACGGCAAGATCGCGGCCAGGGTCGACGGCGACAAACTCAGCGGGACCAAACCGTTCGTTCATGAGGCGCATGGCACGTCGCTGTTCGTTGTCGCGGCATCCGACGGTCTTTACCTCGTGGAAAAAGGTGAAGGCGTCTCGCTATCCGACCGCAAGCTGACCGACCAGCGAAGCCATGCCGCGGTGACGTTCGACGGTGCCCCGGCAGACAAGCTTGCTGGTGGCGGCGACGACCTGCTCGACCAGGTGCTCGACCGCGCGCGGATCCTGACCGCCGCCGAGATGCTCGGCATGGCACAGCAGGTGTTCGACGTGACGCTCGACTATCTGAAGCAGCGTGTGCAGTTCAATCAGGTTCTCGCCAGTTTCCAGGCGCTGCAACATCGCATGGCCGACCTGTTCGGCGATCTCGCGATGATGCGCTCTGCCGTAGAAGGGGGGCTCGAGGCGCTCGACAGCGGGTTCGGCGTTTCGCGCGCTGCCTGCGTCGCCAAGGCCGAAGCCAATCGCGTGATGCACACGATGAGCCGCGAAGGCGTACAGCTCCACGGCGGTATCGGCATGACCGACGAATACGACATCGGTTTCTACCTCAAGCGCGCGCGCGTGCTCGAGGCGAGCTGGGGGTCGAGCGGATATCTAAAGGACCGCTTCGCGGCACTGGCAGGGTACTGACGCCGCCGCCGGACAGGTTCGTGGAAGTCGGCCCCGCCCCGCCCGGCGGGGCCGACGATCCGTTTGCCGTCCACGCGCAATTCATCCAGGCGAACCTGCCGCGCAATTTCGCCGCGAATTTCATTCATGGCGTTTTCGGGATGACCGGCTTCCGGCTGATCTACGCGCCAACGATCATCCCGGCCTATCTGCTGGCGATTACCGGCAGCCCCGCCGCCGTCGGCCTGGGGACCGCGCTCCTGCAACTCGGTGCCACTTTCTCGCCGATCCTGTCGGGCGCGCGGATCGAGCATCGCAGCCACATCCTGCCCTATTCGATCCGCGTCGGGTCGATCATGCGGTTGGCGATCCTCGGCCTGGCACTGGCAGCCTGGCTGCTTACCGGGCACGTGCTGGTCCTGGTGACGCTCGGCCTGTTTCTGTTTCTGGGCTTTTTCAACGGCGCGCAGCGGGTCGCTTTCCAGATGTTGATGGCCAAGGTCATCCCGATCGCCCGCCGCGGCCGCCTGCAAGGTTATCGCAACCTGGCGGGAGGGCTGATCGCCGCCGGGCTCGCCTGGGTGGCCGGACACTGGCTGATCGAGCGCAATGCGCTCGGCAATGGCTATGCGACGACATTCTTGCTGGCGTTCGCGCTGACGAGCGTGGGTCTCGTCGCACTTAAATTGCTCATCCGCGAACCGGCCGCCCCCGTCGCACGCCCGGTCATTCCCTTGCGCGAGCGACTGGGACAACTCTCTCAACTGCTTGAGCACCGTGACTTCGCCCGATTCATCGGAGCGCAGGCATTGGCCACCGCGATCCGCATCGGCGGCCCGTTCTGGACGGTCTATGCCGGTCAGCGGCTTGGCATGAGCGGCGCACTGGTGGGCGGCCTCAGCCTGGCCTTTCTGGGAGCAGACACGATCTCGAACCTTTGGTGGGGACCGATGGGCGATCGGTGGGGCTTTCGCATCGTCTTCGTCCTTTCGATCGCGAGCACCATTGCCGGGGTCGTGTTGCTTATCTTCTCCGGTGTCAACGCGCCGCTCTTCTACCTTGCTTTCGCCCTGCTCGGGGCGGGCGGTTCGGGTTGGATGATGGCCGCAACGACGATGGTCCTCGAGTTCGGCGCGCATGAGGATATTCCCATGCGGCTCGCCTTTCTGACCACCGCCGAAGGTCTGGTCGCGTCGGCTGGGCCGGTCATAGCCGGGCTGATCCTTGCCTATGCCGGCTTTACCCCGCTGTTCGTACTGGTTCTGGCCGCACTTAGCGGTTCGCTTCTCCTACTGGTATTCGGGGTACGCGAACCGCGCATTGCGGAGCGTCTGACAGCGGAATAGCGGGTTTGGCGTTGCACCGGCTCCACACAGTTGCGGGTTTCGGTGATTTTGCGAGGCGACTACGTGTTTGTTGCTTGACATAGCGGCCTCGACGTAATTGAATTTCGAGAAACGGGTATCCGCAGCAATGGCGGCAAAAATAACACCGTTCCCATAGGAGAGGAAACCGATGACCAAAGGTATTTTGCGCCATTCGTGTGCGTTAGCAGCTCTGGCTGGAGGATTGATGGCGACCGGCGCTTGGGCGCAGGATGCTGCCGCTTCCGGCTGACGACAACGTGAGCACCGAACCGCAGATCATCGTCACCGGGACCCTCATCCGCGGATCGACGGAAGATCAGCCCGCACCTATCGATGTGATCTCGTCCGAAGAACTCGCCAAGCAGGGCTCGCCCAGCGTGATCGACCTGATCAAGAACCTGCCGACCTCGAATGGGATCATCGGTGACGCCAACCAGTTCGACGCCCGTGCGCAGGGCAACGAAGGTGTCGCTTCGGTCAATCTTCGCGGCTTGGGTCCCCAGCGCACGCTCGTGCTCCTGAACGGCAAGCGTATTGTGCCCTCGGGTGGCAGCGGCATCCCGATTGTCGACGTAAACCTGATCCCCTCCGCCGCAATCGGCCGGATCGAAGTGCTCAAGGACGGCGCGGCTGCGACCTACGGCTCGGACGCGATCGGCGGCGTGGTGAACTTCATCACCAAGACCCAGCAGGACGGCTTCTTGGTTTCGGGGGATTACCGCTACATCAAGGGTTCGAACGGCGACTACGGCGGCGCGGTCAGCTTCGGCAAGGATGTCGGCGCGCTCCGCCTATTCCTGTCGGCCGGCTACCAGCATCGGTCCGAACTGCAGACGATAGACCGTGACTTCGTCATCCGCCCGTATCCCGAAAATCCGCAGGGCGGCTACACCGGCGGCGGCAACCCAGGAAACTTTGGCTTTGCCGGATCGCTCAATTTCACCGCAGACCTTGGTTGTGAATCGCTGGGCGGATTCCGCAGCGTCGCCGGTTCGACAACCGATCGATGCTTCAACCAGTATGGTTTGTTCGGCAATATCGTGGAGCCGGAGGATCGCTTTCAGATCTTCAGTGACATCGAGCTGGAAATCGGACCCAAGACGACGCTCCGGCTGAACGGTCTGTGGGGTCACAGTGAAACCCAGATCACGACTTCGCCGACTTACCTGCCGACCCTATCCCCTTCGGGATATGCGGCAAACCAGTTGGCGCCCATCCCCGCAGGCGGTGTCACCAATCCCGCCGGGCCAGGCGTATTCGTCATCCCGACCTACGCCCCCGCTCTGCGCGACTACTGCGCTGTCTACGGGGCTGCATCGCGCTGCGTGACCAGCGGCGGAGTTCCGGTTGCGCCGGCTCTCGCCTTCCCGGTCCTGTTCCGCCCGGCGCTGCTCGGCGGCAATCCGCTGTTCTTCGGGGAGAACGATCGAGGTTCCGCTACCTCGCCTCGTATCTCGGACGAAATCCTGATTTCCGCCGAATTGCGACACGCGTTGTCCGATTCACTCGATCTGACCGTAAGCACGACCTACAGCGAGTATGATCGTTATTTCGAGGGCACCGACACGTTCGGCGACCTTCTGCAAAATGCCCTCTCGGGTTTCGGCGGGCCGAACTGCGCATACTCGTCGGCGGCATCGCGCCAGGGCCTCAGCGCCGCGCAACTCGGCGCGCTCGCAGGGACCAATGGATGCACCTACTTCAACCCGTTCTCGACGGCGGTGCAGATCAATCCGGTCACCGGGCAGACCAATCCGAACTTCGCCGGTTCGCGGTCGACCAACGGACTCTCGACGGCGCCGGGTGCCGGTCTGATCAACGATCTGGCGACGATTGACTGGTTCTTCCAGGACACCGGAACCCGGGCGATCACCCGTCAGTTCGTGGGTGACGTCATCCTCTCGGGCGAAACAGGCATCTCGCTGCCCGGCGGCCAAGTGGGCTTCGCCATCGGCGGCCAGTATCGGAAGAACTGGTATACGCGGAAATACAACCTCGTCAGCAATCTCGACTACTTTCCCTGCCCCGGATCCCCGCTGTCGCCCACCGCGACCTGCTGCCCAGCAGACGGGCGCTCTCGGCTTCTTGGGAACGAACCGGAACGGATCGGCCACGGGCGACGTGAAGGCGATCTTTGCCGAGTTGCAACTTCCGATCACCGACCGGATCCAGACCCAGCTCTCGGCGCGCTTCGAAGATTACGGTGGTAACGTGGGTTCGACGTTCGACCCGCAAGCCCGCGTGAAGATCGAACTGACCGACTGGCTTGCCGTGCGCGGAGGCGTGGGCACCACGTTCCGCGGCCCCCCTGCACAGCAGCTGGCCGGCAATCTGACCTCGCTGCAGATCATCGGCTCGTCGTTCCGTGCGATCGACATCAACGGCAACCCGAACCTGTCACCGGAAAGCGCGACGACATATAGCGCCGGCGTGATCGTCGATACCGGCCCGTTCAAAGCCAGCGTCGATTTCTTCCGCTACGACTTCACTGGACCGATCGAGGGCGAACCGGTGCAGGGCATCGTCAACGCCCTGTTCGGTACTGCGGCGAATTGCTCCGATCCCGCCTTTGCCGCGCTGCGGGCGCGGTTCACATTCACGGCCGCCGGCTGCGGAATCGGCAACGTGCAACGCCTGCGCACGCAGATCGTCAACTCGGCCGATATCCGGACTTCGGGCATCGATTTCCAGGCGAGCTATCGCATGCCGGTAGGCGATGGCGGTTCGATCACTCCCGGGTTCGCCGGAACATACTTGATCGAATACAAGACCGACGACGTGACCGTAGAAGGCGTTCTCGTACAACCCTCGTTCGATGGTGTCGGGTTGCTGAACTATCAGACGACCGCCTATCCGCTGCCGCAATGGAAGGGCAACGCGTACCTCCAGGGTGAATTCGGAAATCACTCGCTGCGCCTGCAGCTCAACTACATCGACGGCTACACCGACCAGCGCGGGGCGACGATCTTCGGCCCGAACGCGGGTGCATTGGCGGGGGCCTCGGTGACGGACGGCAAGAACATCGGGGCATTCACGACGCTCGATGCGACGTACCGGCTCGTGCTGCCGACGAACACGACGCTGGCAGTGTCGTTGCAGAACCTTCTCGACAAGGATCCGCCGTTCGCACGGCTCGATCAGAACTACGATCCGTTCACGGCAAGCCCGCTGGGCTTCACCGCGAAGGTGGCAATCTCACAAGCCTTCTGAAGATCAACTCGGTTGGAGAGGGGGCCGGACACCGAAAGGTTGTCCGGCCCTTTCCTTTGCGTTCAACCCATTTCGGGAGGATCGGTGAACACGCCGGCACACAGCGTCCAGGCGTAGAGGCGAACCGCGCTTGCCGGGTCTGGCTGACGGGCGGCCCAGGCGCGGGCTTCGTAAGCACCGTTGAGCGCCGGCATGATGATCTGACTGGCGACCATCGGATCGACCGCGCGCACACTTCCTTCGGCGATCCCGTCGGCGATCATGCCGGCGAAGCGGTTGGCAAGCCGGTTCGAACGCACCACGACGCTGCCACGTTCGTCGCTGGGGAGCGCGGAAAGCGCCGCCGTGCGGAGCAAGGGCATGGGGTCGCGAAATTGCAGATCGATGAGTTCGGCCAGCGCACTGGCGATCTGCGTCCATCCACTTGCCTCGATCTCGCGGGCTGCAATCTGCGCCGCCGAGAGCCGATCGTAGCTCTTCGCGAAACACTCGAAGACGAGATCGTCCTTGGCGTTGTGATGATGGTAGAAGCTGCCCTTGGTGACGTTGAGCGCCGCGGCGATCCGGTTGACCGATGCGCCGCGATAGCCGCGCTGGTTGATCATCACCGTCGCCGAGCGCAGGAACGCGTCGCCAATCTCGCCGTCCCCATTGCTGCGCCAGCCCGCATGGTCGAGAGCGATCGGCGACCAGTCGCCCGACTGTTTCGCAAGGCCGTTCGCCAGGATGTCGAAGATGCGGTCCTCGAGGCGCTCGAAGTCCCGGATCGAGTAGCGCAGCGACCAGATCGGCCACCAGAACATCGCCTCGAGCAGGATGTGCGCCCGCGCGGTGTCAAGCGCGCGCCGGGCGCCTGTCCGTCCATTGCCGAAGAAACGTCGTACGATATCGACTATCCGGCCGTACTGCGCGAGCAGCGGCGCCTGGGCATCCTCGTCGAGTGTACGGATTTCGCTGAGCGCGGTGATCAGGCCCTTTTCGCCGAGGCGGATGCGTCGGCGCAGCCCGACGTGGGCGGCGACGAAGGCCCGCAAGCGATCGGCCGGCTCCGCATGTCCGGCCGCCGTTCTTGCCGCCTCCTCGAGCCAGTCAAGCGTGGCCGCGAAGACCGCGACGACCAGACCGTCTTTCCGCTCGAAATAGTAGGTGATGCTCGTCGCATTGAGGCCCACCGAACGGGCCAGCTCGGCAAAAGTGGTGCCCTTGACCCCCAGTTCGTTGATAAGTGCCGATGCGGCATGGATCACGTCTTCGCGCCGACGCCCGAACCGCGCGGTCTCACCGCTTTTGGATGGCTTGGCCACACCCATCGCTGGAAAACCTAACTCGACACAATCGGAATGTCGAACAGTGCCTTGAGATCCTTTTTAAGGATCTTGCCATTGGCATTGCGAGGCAGCGTTTCGGTACTGAACAGAATGCGCACCGGCACCTTGAACTTTGCCAACCGCTCGGCGACCCAAGCCTGCAATTCGGCCTCCCCAGCCCGTGAATTGGGTGCGAGATGCACCACCGCTGCCGGTTCTTCTCCAAGCGACGGGTGCGGGATGCCGACGAGTGCGGCATCGGTCACCGCAGGGTGATCGTACAGGACATTCTCGACCTCGGAGGAATAGATGTTCTCCCCACCGCGCAGGATCATGTCCTTGGCGCGGTCGACGATGTAGCAATAACCTTCGTCGTCGAGCCGCGCGAGATCCCCGGTGCGCACCCAGCCGTCTATAAAGGTTTCGGCGGTTGCCTCGGGCTTGTTCCAGTAGCCCTTCACCACCATTGGCCCGCGCGCCCACAGCTCGCCGACTTCCCCGACGGGTAATTCGCGGGCACCATCTTCGCTCATGATCCTGAGATCGGCAACCGCGACCGGCGGGCCGCAACTCGTCGGGCGATTGAGGTAGTCTTCGCTGGAAATTCCGGTGACGGTCGCCATCGTCTCGGTCATTCCCCATCCGTTGCCGGGGAGCGCGCCGAAAACGTCGCGAATTTTACGTACGAGTTCGGGCGCGGACGGTGCGCCCCCGTAGGCGATCGCCTCAAGACTGGAGAGATCGTATTTTTCCCGATCCGGATGCTCGAGCAGCTGCCAGGCGATGGTCGGAACACCGCCCGTGGCGTTGACCTTCTCGCGCTCGATGATCTGGAACGCCGTCACCGGGTCCCACCGTCGCATGAAGATCGCTGTGTTGCCCGCCGCCACCATGCCCATCAGCCCGGCCGAGCAAGCGGTGACATGGAACAGCGGGATCACCGTCAGCGTCGTCTTGTGCGCGGGTTGCGGCGGTTCCTCGCCCCGGCGCAGCGCGGCGACGCAGGCGTTGTAACCGCTCGAAAAGATGTTGGTGACCAGGTTTCGATGTGTGCCCAACGCACCCTTGGGATTGCCGGTCGTGCCACTGGTGTAGAATATCGTCGCATCATCGTCGGGCGCGATTTCCGCAGACGGTATCTCCGCGTCGGGCAGATCCCCCCAACTTGCGGGCGAGCCGATCAGCACTTCGAGCGGTACGGCGGGCACTACCAGCGCCCCGCGCGGACGCGAAACGAAGACATGTTCGAGCGAGGGGATCTCACCAAGGTGCGGCACGATGCGGTCCCACCGTTCATCGTCGCAGATCAGTACCCGCGTGCCCGAATCCGCCAGCCCGTAGGACAGTTCGTAGCCGGTCCACCAGGCATTGAGCGGAACGCAGATTGCCCCGATCGTCACGCATGCGAAAAATGCCACCGGCCATTCGGGAAGATTGCGCATCGCCAGCGCGACGCGGTCTCCCTTCACCACCCCGCGACTGAGCAACTCGCTCGCAAGCCTGGCGACGGCCCGGTGAAACGCGACAAATGTCACGCGCTCGTCTTCGTAGACGAACGCCTCGCGCTCGCCGTGCGCGCGGGCGAGCATCATCAGCGCCCGCAAATTGGCCGGAGCATTCTTCCAGACGCGAGTGGGCACCCCGCGAATGGAGATGGTCTCCATCTCGAAACGTTCGCCGGGAGCCGTGAGCCGGGCCTGCGCCTCGGCGCGCGAGATGGCCGGCCAGCCTTTCGGCGGCGTCCATCCGATAGCTTCCGCAAGGCTCGCTTCGGCCATAATGATTCCTCGTCCCAAAATTCCGTTTTCGGATACCGAGATTACGGCATCGTCGCCGTCGCGCAAGCGCCGTTTCGGGCAAGAGGTATGTTCGATCGCGCAGGACTGAGGTTGCCGTTGACGGAAAGCAGGGTATGGCGGTCCTGTACCGGGAAAGAGGAGCTGCGAATGGTCGAAATGGGTGACGCGGAAACGCTGGGCTTCGATCCGGGCCGACTCGAACGGATCGCACCGTTCCTGCGCTCGGCGTATCTGGAACCCGGCAAGCTGCCGATGATGCAGCTCCTCGTCGCCCGCGACGGGGTGGCGGTGCATCACCTGAATATGGGCAGCATGGGCGAAGGTCGCGGAGCTTTGCGCGAGGATGCGTTGTTCCGCATCGCGAGCATGACCAAGCCGGTCACTTCGATCGCGTTCATGCAACTCGTCGAACAGTGCAAGGTCGCACTGGAAGAACCTGTCACCAAGGTCTTTCCCGAGTTCAAGAACCTGCAGATATTTGCCGGAGGGGGCGGAGAGGCGCCCTGGATGCCCGGGAAAACGGCCGCACCGATGCGTTTCGTCGACCTCATGACCCACATGTCGGGCTTCACCTACGGGCTGCAGAACCGCACCAACGTCGATGCTGCCTATCGCAAAAACAATTTCGATTTTGCGCGCGCGCACCTCGATTCGGACGAGTGGATCGATCGCCTGTCGAAGATGCCGCTTGAGTTTTCTCCCGGCGAACGATGGAACTATTCGGTATCCACCGACGTGCTTGGCGTGGCAATCGAGCGCCTGAGCGGGATGCGGTTAGGCGAGTATTTCCAGCAACACATCTTTGGCTCGCTCGGGATGACCGACACGGCGTTCGGAGTCGCGGAAGGCCAGCTCGACAGGCTCGTCGACGCGTACCAATACGTTCCGGGCAAGGCAGCCAAACTGATCGATGCGGGCGCGACAAGCAACCTCGGCAGACCCGGCAAATTCGACAGCGGCGGCGGCGGGCTTGTCAGCACGTTGGCCGATTACCAGCGCTTCGCCACCATGCTCGTCCGTGGGGGCGAACTCGACGGAGCACGGATCGTCAGCCCCAAGACCCTTGCGCTGATGACCGCGAACCACCTGCCCGGCGGACAGGACCTGACCCAGCTCAGCCAGAGCCTGTTTTCCGAAAGCCAGAATGCCGGTGTCGGCTTCGGGCTGGGCTTTGCATGTGTCATCGACCCGGCCAAAACGCTGATGCCCGCGAGCAAGGGCGAATTCTATTGGGGCGGCGCCTATTCGACGGCGTTCTTCGTTGACCCGGTGGAAGCGATCACCATGGTGTTCTTGACCCAGGTCTATCCGTCGAGCGCCTATCCGATCCGCCGCCAGATCAAGACCATGATCTATTCCGCGCTGACCGACAGCCGCGCCTGAGGAGCCGAACATGACCGATCCGATCACATCCCGCCGCGACGGCGACATCCTAGTCGTCGTGTCGAACAATCCCCCCGTAAATGCGCTTGGCCAGGCGGTTCGCGCGGGCCTCAAGCGCGAAATCGAAGCCGGCCTTGCCGATGATGGCGTGAAGGAAATCGTCATCCGCTGCGACGGGCGCACTTTCTTCGCCGGCGCCGATATCACCGAGTTCGGCAAGCCGCCGATGGGCCCGAGCCTGCCCGAGACGCTCGATGCGATCGAAGCGAGCGACAAGCCCGTTGTCGCCGCGATCCACGGCACCGCGCTTGGCGGCGGGTGCGAAGTGGCGCTCGCGTGTCACTACCGTGTTGCGGTCCCCAGTGCGAAGCTCGGCCTGCCGGAAGTGAAACTCGGCCTGATCCCGGGTGCGGCCGGAACCCAGCGCCTTCCGCAACTCGTCGGCGCCGAGGCCGCGCTGCCGATGGTCGTGGGTGGCAATCCGATCGGTGCCCGCAAGGCGAAGGAAATCGGCCTGGTCGACGAGATCGTCGGCGAGGAAAGCCTTGAGGCGGATGCGATTGCTTTCGCGCGCAGCAAGATCGGCCACTCCGTGCCGCGCGCATCGGCAGGGACCGCCAATCAGGATGGGGTGAAAGATCCCGACCTGTTCGACCGCTTCCGCGCCAGCCAGGCGCGCAAGATCCGCGGGTTCGACGCGCCCAATGCCGCCATCGAGGCGGTCAAGGCGGCGGGCGAATTGCCCTACGCCGAGGGCGTGAAGCGCGAGCGCGAGCTGTTCATGAAGCTGATGACCGGCACACAGTCGGCCGCGATGCGGCACTACTTCTTCGCCGAGCGTGCCGCGAACAAGATCGACGATGTCCCTGCCGATACCGCGCTGATCCCGATCAACAAGGTCGGCGTGATCGGCGCCGGAACGATGGGCGGCGGCATCTCGATGAACTTCCTGTCGGCGGGCGTTCCCGTGACCATTCTCGAAATGCAGCAGGACGCGCTCGACCGCGGCACCGGCACGATGCGCAAGAACTACGAAAACACCGCCAAGCGCGGGCGCATGACCGGCGATCAGGTCGAAGGCGCGATGAGCCTGCTCACCCCCACTCTCGATTACGCGGACCTTGCCGACTGCGATCTCGTGATCGAGGCGGTGTACGAGAGCATGGACGTCAAGAAGCAGGTTTTTGGCAAACTGGACGAAGTGGTGAAGCAGGGCGCGATCCTCGCGTCCAACACCAGCTACCTCAATATCGACGAGATCGCGAGGGCGACCAAGCGCCCCGGCTACGTCGTCGGACTGCATTTCTTCTCGCCTGCCAACGTCATGAAATTGCTCGAGATCGTGCGTGGCGAGAAGACGCGCGACGACGTGCTGGCGACATCGATGAAGCTCGCGAAAAAGATCGGCAAGGTCGCCGCCGTGTCGGGCGTGTGCCCAGGGTTCATCGGCAACCGCATGCTGTCGAAGCGGCAGGAACAGGCCAACGCGCTGATCATGGAAGGCGCGAACTACTGGGACGTCGATGACGTGCTGCTCGAATTCGGCTTTCCCATGGGACCGTTCCAAATGGGCGACCTGGCAGGGATCGATATCGGCTGGCACCGCGATCCGTCGAAGGTGACCACGGTTCGCGAGGCATTGTGCGCCGCCGGCCGCTTCGGTCAGAAGGCCGGCAAGGGCTTTTACGATTATGACGAGGCCCGCAACCGCACCCCCTCGGACGAGGTCAAGCGCATCATCGCCGACTTTGCCACCAAGGAGGGCGCACCGCAGCGTGAAATCTCGAAGGACGAGATCCGCGAACGCCTGCTTTACCCCATGGTCAACGAAGGCGCGAAGATCCTCGACGAGAAGATGGCCCAGCGGGCGAGCGATATCGATGTCGTCTGGATCAACGGATATGGCTGGCCGCTTTACACCGGTGGGCCCATGTTCTGGGCGGACACGATCGGGCTCGATACCGTCGTCGCCGGGCTCGGGAAGCACGGCCTACCGGTAAGCGATTACCTGCGGCGTAAGGCCGAGGCGGGCGAAAAGTTCAATCGCTGAAGGTCCGCTTTCCTACAGCGGGGTCGCCGTGCAATGAAATGGTCATGATCATGCCGACCCCGCCCACGCCCATCTGTCCGAATTCCGATCGGTGTATGGCGGCAGGAGTTTCCGCTCAGGACTGTGGTCCACGCGGTCCAAGCGTTGCCTCCAAGCGATGAAGCGAAGCGATCTCACCCCGGTCGTCGTTGGCGCGGGACAGGTCGTCGAACGTATCGGTGAGCCCGGCTACCTCGCGCAGAGTGCTGCCGACCTTGCCGCCGCCGCTGCCGGGGCCGCGCTGGCCGATGCCGGTGCCGCGCGCGATCTGAGGCCCTTGGTTGAAGTCGTCAGTGCGATCCGCACTTTCGCGGATTCGGGCGCGGCACCAAGCCCGTTCGGCAAGCCCGACAAGTTCCCGCTGGCGGTGGCGCGGCGGGTCGGCCTAGAGCCCCGCCACGCGATCCTCGAAGCGGTCGGCGGCCAGTCGCCGGTCACGGCGCTGGTCGAATTGGCAGATCGGATCGCCAGAGGCGATATCGCTGCCGGCATGGTTTTCGGGGCCGAGGCGATTTCGACCACTCGGCACCTCGTCGCACGGGGCGAGGCTCGCGACTGGAGCGAACACGACGAGGGAGAGGTCGAGGACCGGGGATCGGCGCGGATGCTGACCCCGCTCGGCATCCGCCACGGCATCGTCAGCGCGCCGGTCGCCTACGCCTTGCTCGAGAACGCGCGGCGCGCTCGGCTCGGCATGGGCCGCGAAGACTATCGCCGCGCGATGGGCGAGCTGTTCGCGCCGCTCAGCGCGGTGGCGGCAGGCAATCCCTACAGCTGTGCGGTTAGCGAAGCGCTGTCCGCCGAGGAGATCGGCTCCGTTACACCGAAGAACCGGATGATCGCGGACCCCTTCCCGCTCAAGGTTGTCGCGCGCGATCAGGTCAACATGGGCGCCGCTCTGCTGGTGATGTCCGAAGAAGCTGCGCGTGAGGCCGGCGTGCCGGAAGACAAGTGGGTCTATATCCACGGCGCCGCCCAGGCGGCCGAGCCGGACATCCTCGAACGGAGCGATCCGGGCAGCTACCCGGCAGCCGTGGCGGCAATCGATGCGGCGTTGGCGGGTGCGGACAAACCCATCGAGGACATTGCCGAACTCGATTTCTACTCGTGCTTCCCGATCGCCGTATTCTCGACAGCGATCGATCATCTGGGCCTTTCACCCCGCGATCCACGCGGGCTTACCGTGACCGGCGGCCTCCCCTATTTCGGCGGGGCGGGCAATGGCTATTCCAGCCACGCGATTGCGAGCATGGTCGAGCGGCTGCGCGACAAGCCGGGTGCTTTCGGCCTCGTTGGCGCGAACGGCGGCTTCCTGAGCAAGTACGCCGCGCTCGTGCTCTCGACCGAGGAGTCGGCGTTCGCCGGGTGGAACCGGGCGGTCCAACACCGCCCAGCCCCGCCTGCGCTGGCCGAACTCGCCCAAGGGATCGGTACAGTTGAAACCTACACAATCGTTCACGGCCGCGAGGGACCGACGTACGCCGTCGCGATCGGTCGCCTCGCCGACGGTCGCCGGTTCATCGCGCGCAGCGAGGATCCGGCGACGCTCGCGGCGATGCAGGACAGCGATCCGCTCGGCGCACACGCTACACTTTCAAACGATGGGCAACGCAACGCGTTCACACTCGCCGACTGAGCGACTAGACTGACTCCTCAAAGGAGAGAACCATGACCGACGCCGCCGCGCATCATGACGACGAATGGGTGCGCCGTCCCGCTTCCGCCGTCGACGATACCAACTGCACCGCCCAGCAATACGAGGCGATGTACGCGCGCAGCATCGAGGATAGCGACGGGTTCTGGCTCGATCAGGCCGAGCGCCTCGACTGGGTCGAAAGGCCCAGCAAGGCCGGCGAGTGGAGCTTCGATCCGGTCGACATCAAGTGGTTTGCGGACGGTACGATCAACATCTGTCACAACGCCGTCGATCGCCACGTCGCGGCGGGAAACGGCGACCGGCTGGCGCTCATTTTCGAACCCGATGATCCGCAAGGCGCGGTTCGGCGCATCACGTATGCCGAGCTCCGGATCGAAGTGATCCGGATGGCTAACACGCTGAAAAAGCTGGGTGTTGCCAAGGGCGACCGGGTCACGATCTACATGCCGATGGTGCCCGAGGGTGCATTTGCGATGCTCGCCTGCGCGCGGATCGGCGCGGTGCATTCGGTGATTTTCGGCGGCTTCAGCCCCGAGGCGATCGCCGGCCGGATCGAGGATTGCGCGAGCGACTGGGTGATCTGCGCCGACGAAGGCCTGCGCGCCGGAAAGACCATTCCGCTCAAAAACAATGTCGATGAAGCGCTTGATAAGGTCGCTGTACAGGCCGTTCTGGTCGTCCGACACACGGGCGGCGACGTCGCGATGTCCGATGGCCGCGACCACTGGTATCACGAGCTTTCGCAAGGCGTTTCCGACGAATGCCCATGCGAGCCGATGGCGGCCGAGGACCCGCTGTTCATCCTCTACACCTCGGGTTCGACCGGCAAGCCCAAGGGCGTTCTTCACACCACCGGCGGTTATGCCGTGTGGACCGAAACGACGTTCCGCTACACGTTCGACTATCGCCCGGGCGAGGTGTTCTGGTGCACCGCCGACATCGGCTGGGTCACCGGCCACAGCTATGTCGTGTACGGCCCGCTGCAGAACGGCGCGACCGCGCTGATGTTCGAAGGCGTGCCCAACTGGCCCGACCACGACCGGTTCTGGGCGACCGTGGCCAAACACAAGGTGGCGATCTTCTACACCGCGCCGACCGCGATCCGCGCGCTGATGCGCGAGGGCAAGGCGCCGGTCGAGCGGCACGACCTGTCCTCGCTCCGCTTGCTGGGATCGGTCGGCGAACCGATCAACCCCGAAGCATGGCGCTGGTATTCCGAGACCGTCGGCAAGGGCAAACTCCCGGTGGTCGACACCTGGTGGCAGACCGAGACCGGGGGCGTGATGATCACCACCCTGCCCGGCGCGCACGACATGAAGCCCGGCAGCGCGGGCAAACCGTTCTTCGGCGTGTGCCCGCAGCTTGTCGACGGCGACGGCAAGGCGCTCGCAGGCGCGACGAGCGGCAACTTGTGCATCACCCGCTCATGGCCCGGCCAGGCGCGCACGCTCTACGGCGATCACGACCGCTTCGTGCAGACCTATTTCAGCACGTACCCGGGCAAGTATTTCACCGGCGACGGCTGCCGCCGCGATGCCGACGGATATTACTGGATCACCGGCCGGGTCGATGACGTGATCAACGTGTCCGGCCACCGCATGGGTACGGCCGAGGTCGAGAGCGCACTCGTTCTCCACGACCGGGTCGCCGAGGCGGCGGTCGTCGGCTTTCCGCACGATATCAAGGGCCAGGGCATCTATTGCTACGTGACGCTGAACGCGGGCGAGGAACCGTCCGATGCGCTGACCGCCGAACTGCGCCAGCAGGTGCGCAAGGAGATCGGCCCGATCGCTTCTCCCGACCACCTGCATTTCACCCCGGCTCTGCCGAAGACACGCAGCGGCAAGATCATGCGCCGCATCCTCCGCAAGATCGCCGAGAACGAGATGCACACGCTGGGCGACACCTCGACGCTGGCCGACCCCTCGGTGGTCGACACGTTGATCGAGGGTCGGCTGAACCGATAGCCTGAGGGACCGCGGCCATCGGCAGACCGTGCCGCTCAACGCACGATAGCGGAAAGTCTAACGACCCAATTCCGGTCGTTGAATGGCTGGCGAGAGCAACGCCGCGTGTTAGGCCAAAGTGCCGAGCAGCAGCCCCGCCCCAGCGGTGGCCGCAAGCGTTGCGATGATCCCCCACTTCGCGCGGAAAATGAGCGCGAGGGCAAGCACCGTAATCAATGCTGCGCGCCAGTCGAAGCTCGCCAGATCTGGCCATTGCAGCCGAATAGGACCGGCTGCCACCTGCGCGACCCGCGAAAAAAGGACGTGCAGCGCGAACCACAGCGCCAGGTTGGCGATGACGCCGACCACTGCCGCCGTCACGCCGGACAACCCGCCCTTGAGCGCGGGCGAGCGCTGGATGCGGTTCATCCATGGGGCCATCGCGAAAATCCACAGGAAGCACGGCGTGAAGGTTACCCAAGTGGTCAGGCCCGCTCCCAGGATGCCCGCGATCATCGGGCTCAACGGCCCCGGCGCGCGATATGCCGCAAGGTAGCCCACGAATTGGGTGACCATGATCAGCGGGCCGGGGGTCGTCTCCGCGAGTCCCAGCCCATCCGCCATCTCGCCGGGCGAAAGCCACCCAAACCCGCTGACCGCTTCCTGCGCCATGTATGCGAGGACAGCATAGGCGCCGCCAAAGGTGACCATCGCCAGCTTCGAAAAGAACACCCCGATCTGCCAGAGGACGTGGCCGCGTCCCAGCAGCGCGAGCACCGCGACCATCGGAGCGGCCCAGATCGCCAGCCAGATGAGGATTGCCTTGAGCGTCGCGGCCCACGGGCGTGTCCCCATGGATTGGGCTCCATAGCCTGACTTTAGCGAGAGCAGATCGGGCCGCCGCGCACCGATCGCGGCGCCGACCGCTAACGCCGCGAGCACTACGAGGGGAAACGGAGCATTGAATAGGAATAGCGCGAGGAAGGCGATCACTGCGAGCGAGCGCTGGACAGGCGTCCTAAGCGCCCGCGCCGCGATGCGGATCAGAGCCTGCAGAATGATCGCGAGAACTGCTGCCTTTATGCCGAGGAAGAGCGCGTTGAACCAAGCTAAGTCGGCGGCGATCGCATAGAGCATCGACAGCGCGAGCATTACCAGCGCGCCGGGGATGACAAACAATCCGCCCGCGACGATTCCCCCGCGCCAGCCGTGGAGCTTCCAGCCAATCCAAGTCGCCAGCTGCTGCGCCTCGGGCCCGGGGAGAAGGTGACACAAGTTCAGCGCTTGAAGATACTCCTCCTCCTCCACCCAGCACCGTTCGTCGACCAGTTCGCGGTGCATCAGTGCGATCTGGCCGACGGGACCACCAAAGCTCAGGCAGCCGATACGCGCCGACACGCGAACCAGTTCGGAAAACGACGGGTGGTGGAGTGGTGCGCTCGCCATTTGTAATACCTCCTCGCCCGCGAGGAACGGAGGTGGAAGGCAACACTTGGGCGCAAGGGTCCTGATCGGGAGGTTGCTCGGTCCCGATGTGCTAGAAGCTAGACACACAACTGGAGCGAGGCAATGTCTGCTTTCCAACCCAAAATCGGACATACGGGATGGCGTCTCCGCAACCCGAAAGCGGACCGTCAGCTAATCTGGCATGTGCGAAGAAAGCGGCCTGTCTGCCAACGACCCCATTGCGGACATTGGCCCTCTCCTACTATCAGTTCATTGAACGGGGGAAGTATCAAATGGGTATGAGCATAGGCTCGGCCACAGAATGGGATCGTTTGATCGCTGAGGGTTGCATGGAAGCCGACAAGATCGGCTTCAGTCGTGAGCGATGAAACGGCAGGCGAGTTCAACGTCGTCAATTTTCCTGTTGCCCCGCGACGATGAGGATTATGCATACTCCCGCAAACAAGCCGAACGCACCGTTCCCTTGGATGCTCTCATTAGTGCGCTGGAGGAGGCTAGGAAGCGATTGCGCGCTCTATGAGCCACCCATGCAATGTCCGCAAACCACCCCAACTTCGGATGTTCGCGCTGGCCCATGCCACGCCTGAAAGCCGACAGTCAGCTATGAGCTTGAATCGGAAAAAAGCGGATAGTCGGCAAACGACCCCATTGCGGACGTTTGTGACCACAGTAAGCTATCGAAATGCAACGTTGGCTCAGCTCATACTGGTCTTACCTTCAAAAGCGGGCACTGAGTGCTGGTAGCCTCGGCGGTCGGCTTATCGAGATGCAAGTGCAGGTTAGCCCGTGGTTCATCCCCATCGGGTTGACTGCATTGTTCGCCGTATGGCTTCCAGCGTTCGAAGCTCCCCTCTACGTGTTTATTGCGCTGGGAATTTTGGCACTCGGCGGGACCATCTTTGATCGGTTCGGCAATCGCCGTGGTGCAAGTCGATGAGAGTGTGCGTTCTGAGACAGACGATCCCTAACGGACGATGTCCGCTTTCCACCCCATTCCAGACGTTCGCGCTGGCCGATGCCATGCCTGAAAACCGACAGTCAGCTATGAGGCATTATCGGGAAAAGCGGACTGTCGACAAACGTCCCCATTTCGGAAGTCGGATCAATTACGATCATTCGATACTTCGACCGAAAACTGGTCACGGCTTCGTATCTTCGTGAGACCCTCGGGCGTTCCTCTTCCCGAAAGTGCCTTTATCGGAACCCGCTAGCAACCCGCAACGCCGTCCCTGCCCTGCATTTCGATCCAGAGCCGGTGTGCAACCGTCAACGGCGGGACCGGCTTATGCAGGACAGGTACGTCCGGCCACCGTTCGGCAACTTCGGGAGGCAACCCCGTGGCTGTGTGCATTACGAACGGTATGCCTGTGTCTGCTAGTCGCAGGGCCACGGGAGTGACATCCCGGTCGAGAAGTTTGGCATCGAGAATGGCGCCGGCAATCTGTCTGCTGTCCAGCACTTGGAGAGCTTCGCGCACGGTCGGCACGGGGCCGAGCACGTCGCCTTCCAATTCCGCTACAGCTTCGGCGAGCGAAAGCGCGATGAGAAATTCATCTTCTACGATCAAGATTGGAAGAAAGCTGAACATACGACCGGCCCCTTGAGCGGAAGCGCGGCGGTCTCTCGGCCAGCGAAAGCTCGAGCGTCATCGCTGATAACAACCCAACCAACCTAACACAGGTTAAGTTCCTCGGCTTATAACCTCTGGCACCGCGAGGGATGCTGGAGTATTGTAGTCATATCACCAGTCGAATCCCGACCGCTGGTGGCTGAGAGATGCAACGCGCTCCCGTCCTAAACGGAAGAGCATTGTGTCTGTAACCAATAACGGTCTATCCGCATTTCTAGAGAAGTTGCAGGCACGAACGCGCTTGAGCGAGGCCGACTGCGACGCGCTGTTGGCGCTGCCACACAGGATCAAGCGCCTTCGCCGCCATGACTTCCTTGTCCGCGAGGGGGATCGGCCTCAGGAAGCTTGCGTTCTGCTCGCGGGCTTTGCCATTCGGCATAAAACCGCTGGAAATGGCGGTCGTCAGATTTTCTCCATTCAAATGCGCGGGGATGGCGTCGATCTGCACAACTCCCTGCTTGGCAGGGCAGATCACAGCGTGGAAATGCTTAGTAGCGGTGAGGTGGCTTTCATTCCCGTAAAAGCCATTCGCGACCTTGCGCTTGCCCATCCTGTGGTCGGCCACGCCATGTGGCTCGAGACCTTGGTCGACGCGGCCATTTTCCGCGAGTGGACCTTGAACGTGGGTCAGCGCGACGCGCGCTCCCGGATGGCGCATATGCTGTGCGAGTTTGCGCTTAGGCTGGAGCTGGCCGGCCTCGGCAAATCATCGCACTACGAGCTGCCGATGACACAGGAAGAACTCGCTGACGCCTTGGCTCTTTCGTCAATCCATGTGAACCGAACACTGAAATTGCTGAGCGACGAGGAACTCGTCGTTCGAGCCCGGCGGTCGGTAAGAATCCTAGACTGGCACTCCTTGGCAAAGGTTGGCGATTTCGACGCCAACTATCTCCATCTCATCGAAGAACCATCAGCGCCCCTTGACTAACCTGAAGCAAGGACTCGCGATTCGAACCCGCATAGGTATCAGAACTCGCACACTTGTTTGTCTGAACTTGGCGGATGATGGTCGTTCGGTAAATGAGCACTGAAGAACAAAGGCAGGTCCTGATCCTGGAAGACGACGGCTCGATCGCGATGGACCTCACCCTCCTCCTTGAAGACAACGGTTATCGGGTCGTAGGCCCTGCGCGGACATGCGTCGATGCACTCGCTTTGCTCAAAGCGCGGAAGGTCGATGCGGCAATTCTCGACTTCTTACTCGGGGACGAAAACTGCGAAGCGGTGGCCGACGAACTGGATTGCAAATTTATACCCTGGGCGCTTTGCACCATTCTCAAGAGACGCGAGCTGCCAAATCAGTATCGGAAGGTACCGCGGATTGGCAAACCCTACACCCCCAGTGAACTTCTGCAGGTTGTACGGAAACTACGTCCTACCAGCTGACATGGGGCTGTGGTCCAGCTCACGTCCCCATCGCTGAACGGGGGATGATCTTGAAAAGACCGGGAGCAGACATTTGCGATACCCGAGAGGCTACGCGGCGGGTCCCGTGCCAGTCCGATCAGCGGGCGGGATGCGCCTCTAGCCAGGTCACCAGATCGTCGATCACGACGTCCTTCTCAGGCTCGTTGTAGATCTCGTGATAGAGGCCCGGGTAGGTGATCACAGTCTTGTCGGGCGCGCCGATCGTCTCGACCACCGGGCGCACGCCGGCAAGCGGGACGAGGCTGTCGGCCTCTCCATGCTGGACCAGCACCGGCACCGTCATCGTTGCCGCCCTGTCCCGATATCCGGCGACCGACTTGAACATTTCGTGCGCGGTGCGCGCCGAGACCTTGCCGACGGTCACCAGCGGATCGTTCGCGTAGGCGGCGACGACTGCGGGATCGCGGCTGACGGCATCGGGCGGCAGGGCGATCATTCCCGTCTCGGGAGCGACGGCCGAGAGCACCGAGAGGATGACGCGCTGGATCGCCGGAATGCGTCCGCCGATCTGCGGGCCGGAGAGGACAAGGCCCGACAGGTCCTCCGGCCAGCGCAGGGCATATCCGAACGCGACGTTGCCACCCATCGAGTGACCGAGCAGCTTGATCCGCTGACCGCCATGTCGACCGCGGACATCGCCGACGAAGCGATGGAAGTCCTCGATCACCCAGTCCATCCGGTCGACCAGCGCGCGCTTCCCGCCCGAACGGCCGTGACCGCGGTGGTCGAGTGCGTAAAGCGCATAGCCCAGCGGCACCAGTCGATCGACGAGGTTGCCGTAGCGGCCCCCATGTTCGGCATAACCGTGAGAGATCACGATCACATCGCGCGGCGCGCCTTCGGGCAGCCAGGATTGCGCATGGAGCCCCAGCCCGCCGTGGCCGGTCAGTTTCCATTCGCTGTGCTTCATGCCGCCCTATCCTCGCTCAGGTTACTGTCGTGCGGACTTTGAACTCGGCCCGATCCCAGGCCCTTTCGTCCATCACCGCCGCGATCGCCTCGACCGCCGCGGCGACTTCGGCATACGCGGTGTAGAGCGGCGTCAGGCCGAACCGCAGAACGTCGGGCGCGCGAAAGTCACCCACCACACCGCGCGCGATCAGCGCCTGGACGATGGGAAAGGCTTGCGTGTGCGAATAGGAAACCTGGCTCCCCCGCAGCGCCTGCTCTTCCGGGCTCACCAGCGTAAAGCCGTGGCGCTCGCACAGGGGCATCATCAGGGTCTGGAACAACGCGCCCAGCGCGACCGACTTAGCCCGCACAGTTGCCATGTCCGTCTCGAGCATCAGGTCGAGCCCGACTTCGAGCGCGCCGAGCCCCAGGACGGGCGGCGTGCCCACCAGAAAACGCGAAATGCCCGTCGCGGGCTCATAGGCATCGTCGAAATCGAATGGGCGGGCGTGGCCGAACCAGCCCGATAGCGCGGGCATCGCGGCGTCCTGGTGACGCTGCGCCGCGAAGATGTATCCCGGCGCCCCCGGCCCGCCGTTGAGGAACTTGTACCCGCAGCCGACCGCGAAGTCGGCGCGCGTGCGATTGAGGGCGACCGGGATCGCCCCGGCGCTGTGGCTCAGGTCCCAGATCGCGAGCGCACCCCTGGCATGCGCCGCCGCGGTCGCCGCCGCCATGTCGCGGATGCGTCCGGTGCGGTAGTGAACCTGCGTCAACAGGACCGCCGCGGTGTCTTCGTCGATCGCGTCGATGACCTCATCCGGCTCGACCAGTCTGGCCGTCACCCGTCGCCCGCTCAGCGCCTCGAGCCCTTGCATCATGTAAACATCGGTCGGGAAGTTGCCGCGTTCGGACAGGATCGTCCCCCGCCCCGGCTTGACCGACAACGCCGCGCACAAGGCCTTGAAAACGTTTACCGAGGTGGAATCGCAGGCGACGACTTCACCTTGGTCCGCTCCGATCAAACGCGCGATCTTGTCGCCGATCCGCTGGGGCGCATCGACCCAGCCCGCCTTGTTCCACGAACCGATCAGGCCCTCACCCCATTCGCCCTTAACCATATCGGCGAGACGCGGTGCGGTTGCTTTTGGCAGGCAACCGAGCGAGTTTCCGTCGAGGTATATGACCCCGTCCGGCAGCGAAAAACGCTCGCGGAACGAACGTAGGGGATCGGCGGAATCGAGCGCGGCAGCGTCCATCAGTAGAGCTTCACCTCGATCAACCTTGGCCCCGCCTCGGCATTGGCGTTCAGCAAGGCCATGGCGAGCCCGTCTGCCGTATCGACCTGCACACCCGGCACGCCCATCGATTTGCCCATCGCCAGCCAGTCGATCGTCGGCCGGTCGATATCGATCATGGTCAAAGCCGCGTCGCTCGGCCGGTCGCCCGCGCCCATGTTCGCATATTCGGCCTTGAGGATGTTGTAGGTGTTGTTAGCGAACACGACCGTCGTCACCGGGAGCTGTTCGCGCGCCTGCGTCCATAGCGCCTGGATGGTGTACATCGCGCTGCCATCGCCGACGAGGCAGATTGTTCGCCGGTCAGGGCAGGCGAGCGCCGCGCCGGTCGCGACCGGAGGCGAATAGCCGATCGAACCGCCGAGGTTGTTGATCATGTCGTGGGGCCGGGCGCCCAGCGTGTAGCTCATCGATTCCCGCCCGCTCGTCAGGCTCTCGTCGACCACTATGCCGTTTTCCGGAATGCCTGCGCACAGCGCATGGGCGATGCTGATCGGGTCGAGCTTGCCGCTGGGCACCACCGGTTCGGTGCCCTGCTGGAACACCGCCTGCGCGTTGCCGAGTCCCAGTTCCTCGATCAGCATTTCCAGCGCCAGCGTGCTGTCCTCATCCGGCTCGGACAGCGAGTGCACCTGCGTTCCGGGCTCCTTGAGCAGGCTCGGAAGACCCGGATAGCTGAAGAACGCGACCGGCTCCTTGGTCTCGAGGGTAACGATGTGCTTCGTGCCCTTGAGGAACGTGAGCGCTGGCGCGACCGAATAGGGAATGCGTTCGAGCGGCACCCGCCCCGCCCCGCGCTCGATGCGGTTGGTGAAGAACTGGCTCGCGAGCCGGCATCCGGTGCCCGCGGCGACCTTGCCCGCGAGTTCGAGCGGTTCGACCCGGCAGGCCTTGTTCGCGAGAATCAGCATCGTTGGCTCGCCCGAGCGGAGCACCTTGGCGACTTGCGCTATCTTTTCCGCATCGGGAGCCTTGCGCTGGCGCGGCGCGGCCGGAGGGGCCAGCGCCTCGCCGGCATCCTGCCATGCGGTGTCGCCCGGCAGGATCAGCGTGGCGATCTTGCCCGGATGCTCGCTCGCCCTGGCGACGGCCGCGGCGGTATCCCACGCGACCGACGCGGCGCTGTCGCCCCGGCGGACCCAGTGCGACAGCGGCCGCGCCAGCCCCTCGATGTCCGACGTCAGCGGGGCATCGTACTTGAGGTGCTTGGTCGCGTGCTCGCCGACGACATTGACCATGCCGGACGATGCGCGCCGCGCGTTGTGGATATTGGCCAGCCCGTTCGACAGCCCCGGACCGAGGTGCAGAAGCGTCGCCGCCGGCTTGTCCGCCATCCGGTAATATCCGTCCGCGGCGCCGGTGCACACGCCCTCGAACAGGCACAGCACGCCGCGCATCCGCGGATCGCCGAGCGCCGCGAGAAAGTGCATTTCGGAAGTGCCGGGGTTGGCGAAACATACGTCGACTCCGTGGTCGACCAGCGTGGAAACCAGGCTTTGCGCGCCGTTCATGGTAGTCGCAGGTCCTCTCTCGATCCGTTCACCGATGCGGTAGCGATGCCGGACGCGGTTGCGAAGGGCCTTGAGTGCCCAATGCCCTGCGATCTCGTCAGCCGATGGTCACGCGCCGCGCGTCGCGGTCGACCGTGAAGCCGGGATGGTCGGCCCCCTCGGGCGGGCGGTAGGCAAACCCCGGCGTGCCCGGATAGTCCCAAGCTCCCTGATCCATCGGCTCTCCGTCGAGACGGAGCCATTCGCCGCCGTCGGGGAACGCAGCGAAGCGCTCGCCGCGCTGGCGGGACAGGTCGGCGACGTAGTCCTCGATGTCGCGGTCCCGGGCGTCCCAGTCGACCCAGCCGATTTCGTTGTCCTGGCAATAGGCGTTGTTGTTGCCGCGCTGGGTGCGACCGAATTCGTCGCCCGCGGTCAGCATGATCGTGCCGGTCGAGGCGAACAGGGTGCCAAGCATCGCGCGCATCGTCGCGCCCCGCGCCTCGATGATCGCGGGGTCGTCGGTGGGGCCCTCTGCCCCGTGGTTGTTGCTGTAGTTTGCGCCGTGGCCGTCGCGATTGCCCTCGCCGTTCGCCTCGTTGTGGCGATCGTTGTACATGACGCTGTCGGCCAGCGTGAAGCCGTCGTGCGACGCAACGAAATTGACGCTGCGGCAATCCTTGCCGAACAGGTCGTCCGACCCCGCCAGCCGGTGCGCGAGGGCACCATGTCCTCCGCCCAGGTTCCAGTATTCGCGCACGTCGTCGCGGAACCGGTCGTTCCATTCGAGCCAGTTCGAAGGAAACCGACCGAGCTGGTAGCCGCCCGGGCCGATGTCCCACGGCTCGGCGATGAGCACCCGGTCGCGCAGCCATTCGTCGCCAGCCATCGCGGCGAATATCGGCGCGTTGGGATCGAACCCGGGGGATCGGGCCATGATCGGCGCCAGGTCGAAGCGGAACCCGTCGATGCCGCAGCGCGCGACGAAGTGCCGCATCGTATCGAGCGCAAGCTCGCGCACCCATTCCTGCCCGAAATCGATGGTGTTGCCGCAGCCGCTGTCGTTGACGAGGCTGCCGTCCTCTGCCCGCGCATAGGCGCTGTCGTCGAGCCCGCGCAGGCACACCACATTGCCGCCCGCATCGCCTTCACCCGTGTGATTGAGCACCAGGTCGAGCAACACCCCGATCCCCGCGCCGTGCAGGGTCTCCACCGTCCGCCGCAACTCGCGCACCCCGCCGGGGCACAGTCCGGGATCGAGCGCCATCGGCGCGATCGGGTTGTAACCCCAGGCGTTGACGAGGCCGATCGGGCCGAGGTGCGGCTCGTTCATCCAGGCGATCACCGGCATGAGCTCGACCGCCGTCACGCCGATCTTCTTGAGGTGCGCGACGACCGCCGGATGGCCCAGTGCCGCGACGGTCCCGCGCTGCTCTTCGGGCACGCCGGGATGAAGCATGGTAAAAGCCCGCACGTTGAGTTCGTAGACCAATCCGCCGCGCCGAAAGAGCGGCGCCTTCTTGGGAAACGCCTCGTACTCGCGCATCACGATCGCGCGCGGGACCAGGTGGGCGGTGTCGGCGCCCCGTTCGGTCAGCGCGAAATCGGCGGTGAAGCGGCGGTCGAGCTGGGTCGCGTGCGGATCGACCAGCAGCTTTGCCTCGTCGAACCACAAACCCTTCTCCGGCGCCCATTCGCCGCGCGCGCGGTAGCCATAAGTGCGCCCGAACAGGTCCCCGGGAACCTCGACGACCCAGTGCTCGCTGTCGTCGCGCGCCAGTTCGTGGCGCTGTTCGGCCCCGTCATCGTCGAACAGGCACAGCGTGATCCCGTCCGCGTGCGGTGCGCGAACCCGGAAGCGGGTGATGCCATCGGACACGATGGCGCCCAGGTCTGCGCTCACGTGACGACGTCCGGCGCAGATCGACCGGTCAGCGCGGCGATCCCGGCGATCTCTTCGGCGGCGGTTGCAAGGTCGGCAAGCATGGCGGTCGTATCTCCGTCGAGCCGACCGTCGGCCGGTTCGTAGCGTTCGAGGTAGAGCCGGATCGTCGCGCCCTCGGTCCCGGTGCCCGACAATCGCAGGACCAGCCGCGATCCACCTTCGAACGCGACCCGCAAGCCCTGGTTTAAGCTGACCGAGCCATCGACCGGGTCGGTATAGGAAAACTGGTCGGCGGAGACGACCGTCAGACCGCCTGTGCGGGTGCCCGGCAGGTCGACGAGTTTGCTCTCCACCCTGTCCATCACCGCGCCCGCCTCGTCTGCCGGGACAGCTTCGTAATCGTGCCGGGCGTAGTAGTTGCGGCCGAAGCGCGCCCAGTGCTCGCGAGCGATTTGCTGCACGCTCTTGCCGGTCGCGGCGAGAATGTTGAGCCACAGCAGCACCGCCCACAGCCCGTCCTTCTCGCGCACGTGATCGCTGCCGGTCCCGGCGCTTTCCTCGCCGCAGATCGTCGCCAACCCGGCATCGAGCAGCGTACCGAAAAACTTCCACCCGGTCGGCGTTTCCCACGCGGGAATGCCCAGCGCCTCGGCCACCCGGTCGGCCGCTGCGCTGGTCGGCATCGACCGGGCGATGCCCGTCAGGCCGCCAGCGTAGCCGGGTGCGAGCCGGGCGTTCGCCGCCAGCATTGCCAGCGAGTCGGACGGCGTGATGAACAGCCCGCGCCCGATGATCAGGTTGCGGTCGCCGTCGCCGTCGCTCGCCGCGCCGAGGTCAGGTGCGCCTTCGCCCATCATCGTGTCGTAGAGCACCTTCGCATGGACGAGATTGGGGTCGGGATGGTGCCCGCCGAAATCCTCGAGCGGGGTACCGTTGCGCACCGTTCCCGCGGAAAAACCGAGACGCCTTTCAAGAATTTCTCGCGCGTAGGGGCCGGTCACCGCGTGCATCGCGTCGAACGCTATCGTCAGCCCGCCCGCGACCTTTTCGCGGATCAGGTCGAAATTGAACAGCGTCTCCATCAAATCGGCATAGTCGGCGACCGGGTCGATCACTTCGACCGCCGTCTCGCCAACCCGGGTCGTGCCGATAGAATCGAGATCGACGTCGGGCGCATCGACCGCCAGCCAGCGGTCGACCGTCTGCGTCCGCGCGTAGATCGCCTCGGTGACGGCCTCGGGTGCAGGGCCGCCGTTGGCGATGTTGTACTTGATCCCGAAATCCTCGTCCGGGCCGCCCGGATTATGGCTCGCGGACAGGATAAGCCCGCCGCTCGCGTGGTATTTGCGGATCACGTGGCTCGCGGCGGGAGTAGAGAGGATGCCGCCCTGACCCACGAGCACGCGCGCGTAGCCGTTCGCCGCGGCGATGCGGACGGCCTGCTGGATGACGGTACGATTGTGGTACCGACCGTCGCCGCCGATCACCAATGTGCTGCGATCGGGCCGCTCGGCCACATCGAAGACCGACTGTACGAAGTTCTCGGCATAATTGGGCTGCGCGAACACCCGGACTTTCTTGCGGAGCCCCGAAGTGCCCGGCATCTGCCCTTCGAAAGGCGTCGTCCGATGAGTCGCGATCATTCGGCATTCCCGATGAGTTGACGATAGAGCGCGGCGTAGGCGGCACCGCTCGCTCCCCAGGAAAAATCGGCCTTCATCCCGTTGCGTTGGAGGCGGCGCCATTCGTCCGGGCGGGCGAACAGCTGCGTCGTCCGGTCGAGCACTGCGGCAAGCGAGGGGCCGTCGATCGCGTTCATTTGCACCCCGGTGGCGACCCCGGCGGCGAGGGCCGCGGGGTTGGCATCGATCACCGTATCGGCAAGGCCACCGGTTCGCGAAACGACCGGCACGCAGCCGTAGGCGAGGCCGTAAAGCTGAGTCAGTCCACACGGCTCGAACCGACTGGGGATAAGGATGGCGTCTCCCCCACCCTGCATCCGATGCGCGAGCGGCTCGTCGTAGCCGATGCGAACGCCGATCCGGCCGGGATGGCGCGCCGCGGCGCTTCTGAAACCTGCCTCCAGCTCGGCGTCGCCCGCACCGAGCAGCGCCAGCCGCCCCCCGGTACCTACAAGGTGGTCGAGCGCCTCGAGCAGCACGTCCATGCCCTTTTGCCAGGTCAGCCGGCTGATCACCACGAACAGCGGTCCGTCGCCGGGTTCGAGACCAAATTCCGCCTCGATTGCCCGCTTGTTGCGCTTGCGTCGGCCGATCTGGCCGGGGCCAAACGGCGCGGCAAGGTGCGGGTCGCTGGCTGGCGACCATTCGGCAGGGTCGATGCCGTTGAGGATGCCATGCAGCCGGTTCAGCCGCGCGACGACGACCCCTTCTAGCCCCATGCCAAACTCCGGTGAGCGGATTTCCCGCGCGTAAGTCGGACTCACGGTGGTGATCGCGTCGGCCAGCTGCATCCCGGCCTTGAGGAACCCCACGCCGCCATAGCTCTCGACGCCGTCGACCGACCATGCCTCTGTCGGCAGGTCGAGCCGGGGAAAATTGGCCGCATCGCAAAAGCCCTGGAATGCCATGTTGTGGATGGTCACCACGCTTGGCACGGGTTTGGCGCCCGCAGCGGGAGCGAACCGCAAGTAGGCCGGCGTCATCGCCGCCTGCCAGTCGTGCGCGTGGACGAGATTGAAGGATCGGCCGCTGACCATGCCGCCGGCAACGTCCGCAGCGGCGCGCGAGAGGGCGGCAAAGCGCTGCCAGTTGTCGTCCCACGCGCGGCCGGTATTGTCGGCATAAGGCCCGCCGGGGCGATCGAAAAAGGCCGGTGCATCGAGCACCAGCAGCGGATGATCGCCAAGCTTGTCGGCGATCAGCCTCGCGGGCTCCCCAAGCAGCGATGGCCAGTTGTGAACCGCCCGCGCCTTGCCGAGACTTGCCATGACCGAGCGATAGCCGGGCACCAGCGTGGTCACCGCAACGCCGTGCGGCGCGAGCGCTTCAGGAAGCGCTCCGACAACGTCCGCAAGGCCGCCGGTCTTGACCAGCGGCACCGCTTCCGACGCGACCGATAGAACCGCCAGTGTCAATCCAGCCGCGCCATCATGTCACGGGTGACGAGGACGACACCGCGCTCGGTCACGCGGAAGCGGCGGGCGTCGTCTTCGGGATCGTGACCGATCACCATGCCTTCTGGAACGCGCACCCCGGAAGTCGACGATCACCCGGTTCAGCCGTGCCCCGCGGCCGATATTGCAGTGCGGCAGGATGACCGCTTCGTGCGCCGAGGAAAAGCTGCCCATTTTCACCCCCGTAAACAGCAGGCTGCGACTGACTTCCGCGCCCGAGACAATACAGTCGCCCGAAACGAGCGAGGTGATCGCGTGCCCGCGCCTGCCTTCCTCGTCGTGGACGAACTTGGCCGGCGCGGCGACGACCGCGTCGGTCCAGATCGGCCACTCGCGGTCGTACATATTGAGCTTCGGCACCGTATCGGTAAGATCGATGTTCGCATCGAAATAGGCGTCGAGGGTGCCGACGTCGCGCCAGTACTCCTCGATCTCCTCGGCTGCACGGATGCAACTCGCGGTGAAACGATGCGCGACCGCTTTACCGTGCTTGACGATGTAAGGGATCAAGTCCCCGCCGAAATCGCGGCGCGAGTTCGGATCGTCCGCATCGCGGCGCAACTGTTCGAACAGGAACTGCGTGTCGAAGACGTAGATTCCCATGCTCGCCAGCGCCATGCCCTCGTCACCCGGAATGCCCGGAGGGTCGGCGGGCTTCTCGACGAATGCGGTGATGGTGTCCTGGTCGTCGACGTGCATCACGCCGAAACCGGTCGCCTCCATGCGCGGCACGACGAGGCAACCCACCGTCACGTCGGCACCCGAATTGACGTGCTGCTGCAGCATCAGTTCGTAGTCCATCTTGTAGATGTGATCACCCGCCAGGATGACCATGTACTTGGGCGCGTGCGCCTCGATGATGTCGATGTTCTGGAACACCGCATCGGCGGTGCCTTCGTACCATTGGCTTTCCGAAACGCGCTGGCTTGCGGGCAGGATGTCGAAGCTCTCGTTCCGCTCCGGCCGCATGAAGTTCCACGCGCGCTGCATGTGGCGGATGAGCGAATGCGCCTTGTACTGGGTGGCAACGCCGATGCGGCGAATGCCCGAGTTGATCGCGTTGGAGAGGGCGAAATCGATAATCCGGCTCTTGCCCCCGAAATAGACCGCCGGCTTGGCCCGCCGGTCGGTCAGTTCCATCAGTCGGCTCCCTCGCCCCCCGGCGAGAACATAGGCCATGGCGTCTCGCGCCAAAGGCCTGGTGCCCGTGTTGTCTCGCATCCCCATCTCCTGTCGGTTCTTATCCTTCGTACCGCAGCATTATCGTTGCGAGCGGCGGAAGCGCCAGATCGGCACCTCCGTGGTTGGCGCTCACGCTGTCAGGATTGCCCTTACCACTTCCCCCGTAGCGCACGTCGTCGCTGTTCAGTACCTCTACCCAACGCCCATCATGCGGCAACGGCACCCGATAGCGCTCGTGGAGCGCCGGGGTCATGTTGGAAACGACCGCGATCGGCGCCGCACCGGGGGCCTTCCGCAACCATGCGAAGACCGAATTGATCTGGTCGTCGCCGATCAGCCATTCGAAGCCTTCGCCTTCGCAGTCGCGCGCATGAAGCGCCGGTTCCGAACGATACAAGCGGTTGAGATCGGCGACCAGGCGGCGAACTCCCCCATGCGCGGGCATTTCGCACAGTTCCCAGTCGAGCGCGCGTTCCTCGCTCCATTCGCGGCGCTGGGCGAATTCCTGCCCCATGAACAGCAGCTTCTTGCCCGGATGGCCCCACATCAGGCCGTAATAGGCGCGCAGGTTGGCAAACTTCTGCCAGTCGTCCCCGCTCATCTTGTTGATCAGGCTACCTTTGCCGTGGACCACCTCGTCATGACTCAGCGGCAGGACGAAGTTTTCGCTGAAGGCATAGTGCAGGCCGAAGGTGATCTCACCGTGGTGATGGCTACGATGGAGCGGATCGCGGCTCATGTACTCGAGCGTGTCGTGCATGAAGCCCATGTTCCATTTGAAGCCGAAGCCCAGCGCGGTGCGCGGCGCTTCGTCGAAGGCGGGGGCCGAAACGCCGGGCCAGGCAGTCGATTCCTCGGCGATCGTGATCACGCCTGCATGGGTGCCGTAAAGCGCACGGTTGGTGGCGCGCAGGAATTCCGCCGCCTCCCAGTTCTCGCGCCCGCCCTCGGCGTTGGGAATCCACTCGCCTTCCTCACGGCTGTAATCGCGGTAAAGCATCGAGGCGACCGCATCGACCCGCAGCCCGTCGACATGGTACTTTTCCGCCCAGAACAACGCGTTGTTGACGAGGAAGCTGCGCACTTCGCGCCGCCCGAAGTTGTAGATCGCGGTGTTCCAGTCGGGATGGAATCCCAGCCGCGGGTCCTCGTGCTCGTAAAGCGCGGTGCCGTCGAAGCGGGCGAGGCCGTGCTCGTCGACCGGGAAGTGCGCCGGCACCCAGTCGATCAGCACGCCCACTCCCGCGCGGTGCGCGCCGTCGACGAACCGGGCAAAGCCCTCGACATCGCCGAACCGGGCCGATGGCGCATAGAGCCCCGTGGTCTGGTAGCCCCAACTCGGGTCGTACGGATGCTCGGACACCGGCAGGAACTCGATGTGGGTAAAGCCCATCTCGACGACGTAAGGGATCAGCCGCTCTGCCATCGCGTCCCACGACAGGAACCAGTCGTCCCCGTCGCGCTGCCACGAGCCGGGATGGACTTCGTAGATCGAGACCGCCTCGCGTCGGGGATCGACCGACGACCAGTGCGCCCGGTGATCGGTGTCGCCCCAGTCGGCCTTGCCCGGTGTGGCGATGATCGACGCGGTCGCGGGTCGTAGCTCGGAGGCGAAGGCATACGGATCGGCCTTAAGCGGCTGGACCGTCCCGTCGGGTCCGACAATCCGGTATTTGTAAGCTCGGCCTTCGCCAATGTCGGGAAGGAAGATTTCCCATATGCCCACGCTGTGCCGCCCACGCATCGGATGGCGCGCGCTATCCCAGTCGTTGAAATCGCCGACCAGGCTTACGAGCCGGGCATTGGGGGCCCAGACCGCGAAGTGGACACCGCTCGTGCCCTCGTGATGGATCGGGTGCGCGCCCATCTTGTCGAACAACCTGAAATGCGTGCCTTGGGCGACCAGCAGATCGTCGATCGGGCCCAGCACCGGCCCGAAGCTGTAGGGATCGGTCACCCACCATTCGCTTCCGGCGGCGCGGCAGCGGTATTTCACCGGCTTGGTTTTGCCGCGCAACGTGCCCTCGAAGAGCCCGCGAGGGTCGAGTCGCGTCATCTGGCCGAGCGCGGCGCCCTTCAGCGAATAGGCCGCAGCCTCTTCCGCACCGGGCAGAACAGCGCGGGCGACGGTCCCATTGGCGCCCGCGTGGCAGCCCAACACGGAAAACGGATCGCGATGCTCACCCGCCAGCAATGCGTCGACTGCGGCAGGTGACAGCGTCAAATCACGTTCCAGATTTCGCGGGCATATTCGGCAATGGTCCTGTCCGAAGAGAACCAGCCGACGTTGGCGATGTTCCGGATCGCGCTGGCCCGCCATGCCGCGCGGTCGCGCCAGCGGTGATCGACATCGCGCTGCGCGGCGGTGTAGGAATCGAAGTCGGCCGCGAGCATGAACCAGTCGCTCGTCAGCAGGCCGTTCATCAATTCGGTGAACCGAGTCGGATCGTCGGGACTGAACACCCCGCTGGAAATCGAATGGACCGCTTGGGCAAGCTCGTGCGAGCCTTCGATCGCGGTGCGGGGATCGTAGCCCGCCGCGCGTCTGGCCGAGACTTCGTCTGCCGTGAGACCGAAGATGAACATGTTGTCGCTGCCGACCCGCTCGAGGATCTCGATGTTCGCCCCGTCGAGCGTGCCGATGGTGAGCGCTCCATTGAGCGCGAACTTCATGTTGCCCGTTCCCGAGGCTTCCATCCCCGCGGTGCTGATCTGCTCGGACAAATCGGCCGCCGGAATGATCAGCTCGGCCTGGCTGACGTTGTAGTTCGGCACGAAAACCACCTTGAGCAGGTCGCCCACCGCAGGATCGCCGTTGACCCGACGCGCGATGTCGTTCGCGAGTTTGATGATCAATTTGGCGTTGTGATAGCTCGAAGCCGCTTTGCCGCCGAAGATTTTCACCCGCGGCACCCAGTCGCGTTCCGGGTGGCTGCGCATCTGATCGTAGAGCGCCACAGTCTCGAGCAGGTTGAGCAGCTGGCGCTTGTATTCGTGGATACGCTTCACCTGGACATCGAACATCGCGTCGGGGTTCAGCGTGACGCCCATCACGTCTTTGAGATAGTTTGAAAGATCGACCTTGTTCGCGCGCTTCACCGCGTCGACCTTTTCACCCAGCGCGGCGTCGCCGGCGTAGGCGTTCAGCGCCTCGAGCTTTTCCGCATCGTCCAGAAAGTCGGGGCCGATCGTGTCGCGGATCAACGCGGTCAGTCGCGGATTGCTCTGCTGCAGCCAGCGGCGCGGGGTGACGCCGTTGGTCTTGTTGTTAATCCGGTCGGGATAGAGCGCATGGAAATCGGCGAAGACCGTTTCCTTCATCAGCTCGGTATGCAGCGCGGCGACGCCGTTGACGCTGTGCGAGCCGGCAAAGGCGAGGTTGGCCATGCGCACGCGCCGCTCGCCGTGCTCGTCGATCAGCGAAATTGCCGAGACCGCTTCGGGCGACAATCCGGCCGCCCGCGCCTCTTTCAGAACAACTCCGTTGATCGCATAGATGATCTGCATGTGGCGTGGCAGCATTCCTTCGAACAGCGCATGCGGCCAGCTCTCGAGTGCTTCGGGCAATAGAGTGTGGTTGGTGTAGCTGATCGTCCGCTTGGTCACGTCCCACGCTTCGGCAAACGGCAACTTGTGATCGTCGATCAGCAGCCGCATCAACTCGGCCACGGCCACCGAGGGATGCGTGTCGTTGAGCTGAATCGCGGCCTTCTCGGGCAGAGTGCGCACGTCGCCGTGATATTGTGCGTGGCGGCGCACGATGTCCTGGATCGAAGCCGATGAGAAGAAGAACTCCTGTCGCAGCCGCAGTTCCTGCCCGGCGGGCGAGCTGTCTGCCGGATAGAGCACGCGCACCAAACTATCGGCGCGCATCTGCTCGGTCAGCGCGCCAATGTGATCGCCCGCATTGAAGGCATCGAGCTTGATCGGATCGAGCGCATTCGCGGTCCACAGGCGCAGGGTATTGACCCGCTTGCCGCGCCAGCCGACCACCGGTGTGTCGACCGCGCTCGCCTCGATCACCTCGGCCGGGTTCCAGACGACCGCGCCCCCTTCGCTGACGACCTCCCCACCGAAGCCGATCGAATAGGCGCTTTCGGGCCGGTCGAATTCCCACGGATTGCCATGCGCCAACCAGGTTTCAGGAAGCTCGACCTGCCAGCCATCGTCGATCCGCTGGCGGAACATCCCGTTCACGTACCGGATGCCGTAGCCGTAGGCGGGGATATCGAGGGTGGCGAGACTCTCCATGAAGCAAGCTGCCAGCCGTCCAAGACCGCCATTGCCAAGCGCGGCATCGGGTTCCTGGTCCTCGATCGCGGCAAGGTCCAGCCCATGCAACTCGAGCGCCTTTGTCATCTCGGCGGTCAAATCGAGGTTGGACATCGCGTCGCGCAGCAGCCGACCGATGAGGAATTCGAGGCTCAGGTAATAAACCCGCTTGTCTTTCGCCTCGTGCGTACGAGTGGTCGACGCAATCCAGGCATCGATGACATCATCCCGCAGGGCGTAAACAGCGGCGTTGTACCAATCGTGCGGCTTGGCGGCGTGTTCGTTTTTGCCCACGCGGTGGCGCAGTACCCTTACGATCCGCTGGTCCATGGTGTGCCGTTCGCCCTCGATAGCGGGAGTCGCGGTGGACGCCCGTGGTTACAAAATCTGCGCACCCGTCCCGCGCGGACCGATCAGCCCGACCCGGTTGGCTGACCGCGGCGCGAAAGTCGACTCGGATACGCCTGTTCCATGTTGCACTGCATCAAAACAGTTGCCAGCGCCACTTTCGCAGAGGATGCAGGGACCTTCACGCCAGACCGAGGCCGCCATCGACACGCTCCATGACCTTGCTGCCGCCTGCGGCCTCGCGCGCCACTGGCGCGATCTCGACGGGCACGAGCAGGTCGTGCCCGATGAAACGCTCGCGGCGATTCTTGAGGGGCTTGGATACGCTGTCGGAACCGATCCCGCTGCGATAACGGACCAGCGCGGACGTCTGCCACGCATGCTCGTCGTCGATGCGGGCGAGCGGGTCGCATTGCCCTTTGCGCACGGCGATGTCGAAGCGACGGGAGAGGACGGGCACACCGTGCGCCTTGCCGTCGAGGGTCGCGCGATCTTTGCGCCGACCGCCCCTGGCTATTACGATCTGGACCTGGGCGGTGATGCCATCAGGCTTGCGGTGGCGCCGGCGCGCGCGCCCGGAATGCCCGCCGATGGCAAGTTCTGGGGCTCCGCGGTGCAGATCCCGGCACTGCGAGGCCGAAAGCCGTCGCCTTTCGGGACCTTCGGCGAGCTGGCGGTCGCGGCCAAGGAGCTCGCCGCGCGCGGCGCGGCGGCCATTGCGATCAATCCGGTCCACGCGCTGTTTCCGGGCGAGGGGCGCGATTTCAGCCCCTATTCGCCGTCCAGCCGCTTGTTCCTGAACGGCGCGATGGGCGACCCCTCACTCGTCGGTCTTGCACCCCTGCCGCCATCGGCAGGACCAGGCCTGATCGACTGGGAGCAGGCACTCCCCGCGCGCCTCGTCCAGCTGCGAGCGGTGTTCGCGACCCTCGACGCGGAGTTTCGCAGCCGGATCGCGAGCGATCCCGCGATGACCGAGCCGAACCTGCGCCGCCATGCCCTGTTCGATGCGCTTTACTGTCACTTCTCCGCCGGTGGCGCGCGCGGCTGGCGCGACTGGCCTTCGGGCTATCACGATCCCGATGGGCCGCTCGTCGCCCAATTCGCGCGCGAGCATCGCGAGGAGGTGGAATTTCACGTCTTCGTCCAGTGGCTCGCCTTCGCGGGTCTGTCCGCCAGCCAACGCGCTGCCCGGGCAGGCGGGATGGATGTGGGTTTGATCGGCGATCTCGCAGTGGGGGTGAGCACATACGGCAGCGACAGCTGGAGCCTGCGCGATGGAATGCTCACCGGGCTCACCGTCGGCGCACCGCCCGATCCCCTAGGGCCGCTGGGTCAGAACTGGCACATTTCGACCTTTTCGCCCGATGGATTGCGGCGCACCGGCTATGCGCCGTTCATCGCGATGCTGCGGGCGGGCTTCGCGGCTGGCGGGGGGCTGCGCGTCGATCACGCGTTCGGCCTCGAACGGTTGTGGGTAATCCCCGACGGCGGAGGAGCGACCGAAGGGTCCTATCTCTCCTACCCGTTTCACGACCTGCTGCGCCTCGTGATTCTGGAGGCTCACCGGGCGGGTGCCATCGTCATCGCGGAGAACCTCGGCACCAGTCCTTTCGGCTTTGCCGAAACGATCATCGAGCGTGGGACGTTCGGCATGGAAGTGCTGTGGTTCGAACGCGCACCCGACCACGGATTCTACGGCGCAGACAGCTACCTTCCGACCAATGTGGCGATGACCGGGACGCACGATACCCCCACCGTCGCCGGATGGTGGAGCGGCCGGGATCTTGACTGGGCGGAGACGTGCGGACGCTTGCCGTCGGGTACCGACCGTGCCGAAGTCGAAGGTATCCGCGAGTGGGACCGCGGGATGTTGTGGTCCACGATAGGCGACGATGCGCCGCGCCCCGTCCCCGACGATCCGGCACCTGTGGTCGATGCGGCAATCGCGCACATCGCGGCGACCCCCGCGCCGCTGGTAATCCTCCCGCTGGAGGACCTTCTGGCCGAGCGCGAGCAGCCCAACCTGCCGGGGACCATCGCCGGACACCCGAACTGGCGGCGGCGGATCGAAAATCCGATCGACGAAATGCTCGATACGCCCGAGGTGACCGCGCGAATGGCGGCGCTCTCCCGTCGGGGAGACTAGAACGCCAGCGCGCTTACCGGGGTGCCTGGCGACAGCTGCGGCTGGTGTGACGGGCAGCGGATCAGCCAATCCGCTGCGGCCAACGGACCCTGCGCGCCGCTGTCCTGATTGCCCAATGGCTCAAGCCCATCAGCGACCCAGCGCGCGCGAACGAAAGTCTCGCGCTCACCCGTAGGCCCCAGCCACGCGGCGAGCGGCAACCGACGCCAGGTGTGAGCCGATGCCGCCCCCTGAAGCCGTGCCAGAACCGGCCTCAGGAAAAGCGCCGCGGTGACCATCGCCGAGGTCGGGTTGCCCGGCAGCCCGAGCACCACGCGCCCCTGCGCGAAGCCCAGCCAGACTGGCTTGCCCGGCTTGATCGCGACTTTGGAAAACAGCAACGACAGACCGTGCGCCGCGAACATCGGCTTGGCGAAGTCGCGATCACCGACCGAGGCTCCGCCGGCCACGATCACGAGATCCGCCGTTTTCAGCACGTCCGCCGCTGCAGTGGTCAATGCGGCCAGATCGTCGCCCGCCGCATCGCGCGCAACAACGATTCCGCCTTCCGCTTCGACCAGTGCAGCGACGCCGAGCGTGACGCTTTCGGGCACGCTATCGACGCAAAGGTGCGCGCTGCCGGGCGAAGCAAGCTCGTCACCGGTACCGAGGATCGCGACGCGCGGGCGCTGCGAGACGGTAAGCTCGGCTCGGTCCGCAGCGGCGGCGCTTACCAGAGCGCGTGGACCCAACCGGGTTCCTCTGCGCAAGAGAACGTCTTTGGCCGAGAAGTCGTGCGCCGCAGGGCGTATATATGCCGCGGGGCCGTAACCCTTGTCGAAGCGCACCGTATCGCCTTGGCGATCGGCCTGCTCCTGGATGATCACTCGGTCGGCTCCCGCAGGAACCGGTGCGCCTGTCAGGATGCGGACCGCCTCTCCCGCACCGACTTTGCCTGCAAATCCCCGTCCCGCGCGCGACTCTCCGATGACCCGCAAGGTCTGGCCCGGTGCGGTTGAAACGTCGACCACGGCATAACCGTCCATCGTCGCAACCGCATGGCGCGGCGAATCGCTGCGAGCCCGCAGATCTTCGGCGAGAGTGCGCCCGGCGCAGGTGGCTATCGGCGCGGCTTCCGTCCCGAGCGGTTCGATCGCGCCTTCGATCAACGCTAACGCCTCGTCGAAATTGATCATGAACGTTCTGGCCCCCAGCGGGCGGAATCGACACGGTCGGTGTCGGTCGGTTCGATCCAGCGGCTGCCGTCGGGTCCGTCTTCACGCTTCCAGAACACCGCTTCGGTCTTGAGCCGGTCCATCAGATAGTCCGCAGCGTCGAATGCGGCGCGGCGGTGGTGCGACGCGGCCGCGACGAAGACGATCGCCTCGCCCGGCGCGATTGACCCGGCGCGGTGAACTACCCGGCAGCGGGTCACCGAAAAACGATGCACGGCTTCGGCGGCTATCGCTTCCATCGAACGCAGGGTGACGCCGCGGTAGCTCTCAAGCACGAGGGCGACGACCGGCTTGCCCTCCACGTCCGCCCGTCGCGCAAATCCGGTGAAGCTGACGACCGCGCCTTCGCCCCCAAGGCCACGATTGAAATCGGCGAGCTGTGCGGCCGGATCGAACGGCGCGTGCACCAGATCGACTTCGGTGCTCATCCGCCCGACACCGGCGGGAACAGCGCCACCCGGTCGCCCGGCGCGATCGATCCGTCTGTCGAAATCAGCGTCTCGTTCACACAGACGCGCACGCGGCCCGAGGCGATAAGGTGAGCAAGGTCGGGATAGTGCTGCGCCACGCGGGCCAGCAGCGCGGCCGCCGTGCCCCCATCGCGTGGGATGGCGACCGTAGCGAGGGCGCCGTGCAGTCCGGCGAGCTTGCCGCACAGCTCGACCTCGATCGTTGCGACCGTTTCGCCTTCGGTCGTCATGCTCAGCCCCCTATCGAAGCGAGGTGCGGGGTCGCGCCGCTGTCGCCCTGATGAAGGCGGTGGGATGGCGCCTTCGTGGCAGTCAGAGCGACGATCCGGGCAACCAGCGCATCGTGCTGGCTGTCATCCTGAAGCAGAGGCCGCAGATCGAAACCCCCGTCGCCGAACAGGCACAAGTGCAAGCGCCCGTCCGAACTCAGCCGAAGCCGGTTGCAGGTGGCGCAAAAATCTTGCGCGTAGGGCGCGATCACGCCGATCCGGCCTTTTGCCGATGGGTGCACGAACTCGATGGCGGGGCCCGCGCCCAGCGCGCGCGGTGCGCGATGCCAGCCGGAATCCTCCAGTCGGGCGATCACCCTGTTCGGGGAAACGTGGCGCTCGGCGAAAAACGCAGGGTTGTCGTTGGTCCGCATCACCTCGATGAAACGCACCGACACGTCGCGCTCCTGGACGAACGCGATCATGGCCTCCAGGTCGTCGTCGTTCACCCCGCGCATCAGCACGGCGTTGAGCTTGACGCTGTCGAACCCCGCGGCGCAGGCCGCGTCGATTCCGGCAATCACCTCGGGCAATCGATCGTGGCCGGTCACCGCCGCGAACCGTGCCGGATCGAGCGAATCGACGCTGACGTTGATCGCGCTCACGCCCGCCTCACGCCACGCACGGGCGTTTGCGGCAAGGCGCCAGCCATTGGTAGTCATCGCGACCCGCCGGACGCCGGGGACGGCAGCCACTGCCTGCGCGATCTGCTCGAAATCGCCGCGGACGGTCGGTTCGCCTCCGGTCAGGCGCACCTTCCACAGCCCGAGCGAGGCGAAGGCGCGCACGGCGCGTTCGATCTCTGGCAGCGACAGTTCAGTCGGGCGGCCGGGCCGCTTGCGGTACCCGTTGGGCAGGCAATAGGTGCACCGGAAGTTGCAGACCTCGGTCAGCGACAGCCGCAGGTACGCAAACCGGCGGCCCATACCGTCGATCAGGCTGCCATCTGTGCCGGGTTCGAGAATGTCGGAACGCATCGCCGCCCAGCCACTCTCTTTGCCCCCTGCAAGTCAAGCCCTTCCGTCCGAAATGCGGCAGACTTCGGGTCGCAAGTGTTTGCTTCACGCATCCGTTAGCGCGCGCACCGACGCTTCAGCCGGGCAGCGCTATCCGATGTAGTGCCATGCCAGCCAGCATAGCTCCGACGAACCACAAGGCATCCAGCGGAGCGATCGACAAGCTTGCGATACCCGGCCCCGGGCACAGCCCGGCGACGCCCCATCCGGTCCCGAAAGCAACCGCGCCCGCGACGAGCGGAAAGCTGACGTCCGACCGCTCGGGCAGCGCGAATTTGGTGGCAAACAGCGGTCGGCGAAGCCGCGCCTGGACCCGCCACGCGACCGCCATCACGATCACTGCGCCGCCCATCACGAAGGCGAGTGTCGGGTCCCAGTTTCCGAACAGGTCGAGGAACCCACGCACGCGCGCAGGATCTGTCATCCCGCCGAGCGCGAGGCCCGCACCGAACAGACTACCGGCGAGGAGAGGAACGCCAACCCGCGCGATCATGGCAGAAGGCCCGGCCACAGCGCGTTGGTGACTGCGACGGTCGCGATCCCGCTGGCCATGAAGACCACCGTCGCGACAATCGAGCGCTGCGAAAGGCGACTCACGCCGCAAACCCCGTGGCCGCTGGTGCAGCCGCTTCCCAGCCGCGTGCCGAAGCCCACCAGCAGGCCCGCAATCACCAGTGGAACGGGGCCTGCGAAACTCGGCACGTTCCCGCCGATTGTCCAGCCGACGATCAGCGCGCCTAGCGGTAATCCAACCACGAACGACCAGGCCGATGCGCGGTCGAGGCTTCCGTCCGTCAAACCAACCGCGCGGCCGACAATTCCCGAAACGCCCGCGATCCGCCCTAGTCCGAGCAACATGATCGCCGCGGCGAGACCGATCAGTGCGCCGCCGGCTAGCCCTGCGAGAGGGGCCGCCTCGGGGAATCCCGGCAACGTCATGCCGTGATCGAGGAAACGAGAAATATCATATCAGTGTTATCTAATATATGATCTCGGCAAGTCAATCGTGCGGTACGGCGGCCGACGAGAGTGTTCGTGTTAGGGCATCTTGCCAGCCCTCGCGCAATTCCAGCCGCCGCGTCGAATCCATGTTCGGAGCAAACCGCCGTCCTCTCGTTCGCGTAGCGGAAAGCGCGTCGAGATCGGCCCAGAAGCCGGTGGCCAACCCCGCGTGGAAGGCCGCGCCGAGAGCCGTCGTTTCGAGATGCGCGGGTCGTTCCACTTCGACCTCGAGCATGTCGGCGATGAACTGGCAGAGCCAGTCGTTGGCGGCCATGCCTCCATCGACCCGGATCGCCCCGAGTTTCTCGGCTCCGTCGGCAATCATCGCGTCGACAAGGTCCATTGTCTGAAAGGCGACCGCTTCCAGCGCCGCGCGCGCGAGATGCGCCTGAGTAGTCCCCAGCGTCAGCCCGAAGATCGCTCCCCGCGCGTCCGGATCCCAGTGCGGTGCTCCCAGACCCACGAAGGCCGGGACCATATAGACCCCGTGGTTGTCGGGCACCGTTTCTGCCAGACCCCCGGTCTCACTGGCGTGGGTGAGGACGCCGATCCCATCGCGCAACCACTTCACCGCCGCCCCGGCGATGAAGATCGACCCTTCCACCGCGTACGTCATGCGACCGCCGAGGCGGTACGCCGGCGTCGTAAGCAGACGGTGATCGGACACGACAGCCTGCTCACCGGTGTTGAGCAGCACGAAACAACCGGTGCCATAGGTCGATTTGGCCGTGCCCGCTTCAAAGCATGCCTGCCCGAACAGTGCAGCCTGCTGGTCGCCGGCCATTCCGGCAATCGGGATCGCGGCGTCGAACAGGCCCGGGGCTGTCGCCCCGAAGATGTGGCTGTTGTCGTGCACCTGCGGCAACAGCGCCTTGGGCACGTCGAACAGCGCACACAGATCTTCGTCCCAGCGCTGGGCATGGATGTCGTAAAGCAGCGTGCGCCCGGCGTTGGTGACGTCGGTCGCGTGGACCGCTCCGCCGGTCAATCGCCACAGAAGGAAGCAGTCGATCGTGCCGAAGGCCAGTTCGCCCGCCTCGGCGCGCGCCCGCGCGCCCTCCACGTTGTCGAGAATCCAGGCAATCTTGGTGGCGGAGAAATAGGGGTCGAGGAGCAGGCCCGTCTTTGCCCGCACCGATGCCTCGTGGCCGGTATCCTTCAGGGTTGCGCAAACCTGCGCGGTCCGCCGGTCCTGCCACACGATCGCGCGGTGGACCGGGTCGCCCGTGGCGCGATCCCATACCACGACGGTTTCGCGTTGATTGGTGATGCCGATCCCGGCGATATCCGAAGCGCTGATACCGCTGCCGACGATTGCCGCACGCATGGTTGCGAGTGTGTCGCGCCAGATATCCTCCGGGTCATGTTCGACCCAACCGCTTTGCGGGTAATGCTGCGTGAATTCGCGTTGATCGGTCGCGACCGGTTGCGCATTCCTGTCGAAGAGAATCGCACGCGTCGATGTGGTGCCCTGATCGATCGCGAGGATATGCGTCGGCTGGCTCATGTTTCGCATTCCGCTCCCACTTGCGCGCTAAGCTATGGCTTAACCTTTTTGGGCGCGCGCATCAGCAGGACGAGCGGCAAGGCCAACGCGCTGACCCACATCATCAGATAGAAGTCGTCGATATAGGCGATCATGGCCGCTTGGCGATTTATTTCCATGTCGAGCGCGCTGAGCGCCGAGGCGCTCAATTGCTGAAAGCGGTCGATCGTGGAGAAATCGATCATCGCGGTCGACGAAGCGGTGACGTGACCTGCCAGGTCGCTGTGGCTAGTCTGCAGGTTTCGCGCGAGAAAGAAAGTCGTCACCGAAATGCCGATCGACGCCCCAAGCGAACGCAGCAGAATGAGAAGGCTCGATCCTTCAGTCCGCAGATCCGGCCGAAGGGTGGCGAAAGCAGCCGTGTTGAGGGAAATGAACACGAGCCCCATGCCAAGTCCCTGGATGAATCCGGTGATGACGATGACCGACTGATCGATGCCCAGCGACCACCCCGACATCTGGAAGAACGACAGCGTGGTCAGCGCGAACCCCGTAAAAATCAGCAGACGGGGATCGAATCCGCGACGGGAAAGCAGGCCGGCGATCTGCATACTGACGATCGTGCCGATCCCTCGCGGCATAAGAACCCATCCCGTATCCATCACCGAGTATCCGAACAGGCGCTGCAACATCGGCGGCAACAGCGCCATCGTCGCGAATACAGCGACACCGATCGCGCCCATGAAAATCAGCGCAACCACGTAATTGCGGTCGGCGAACAGCGCACGGTTAAACAGGGCGCCGTCGGCCTTGGTCACCAGATGGATCACGCCAAGCCATCCGCAACAGACAATTGCGACGGCATAGAACCATATTTCGGGCGACGAGAACCAGTCCTCCTGCGCGCCGCGGTCGAGCATCAATTGTAGCGCGGCGATGAAAATCCCGACCATCGCAAAACCAAACATGTCGAACCTTTTGCGTTTGATCGCTCGGCTCGGCAGTTCGGCAAGCAGGATGACCAGCGCGATCGCGCCCAGTGGAACGTTGACGTAAAATACCCAGCGCCAGTTCCAGTTCTCGGTAAGCCACCCGCCAATCAAAGGGCCCGCGATCGGTCCGATCATGATGCCCATTGCCCAGACCCCCATCATCTGGGCCTGGCGCGACGGCTTGTTCACATCGAGCATGGCGGCCTGGCTGAGCGGACCGATGAATGCTCCGGTTACTCCCTGCAGGGCGCGGAATAGGACCATTTCGGTAATGTTCTGCGCCATACCGCACATCATCGAAGCGATAACGAAGCCAGCGGTCGAGGCGATGAACAGGCGCCGCGATCCGACCCGGTCCGCCAACCAGCCGGTGATCGGCATGGCGACCGCGCTGGCCACGATATAGCTCGTCAGGACCCAGCTGATTTCGTCAGGGGTGGCTCCGAGTGCCGCCTGCATGTGCGGGATCGCGACATTGGCGATCGTCGTATCGAGGACCTGCAGCAGTGAAGCGGTCATGATACCCACGACCACCAGCCACGGGTTCGCGACCGGTAATGCGGCAACGTCCGCAGCAGGAGGAGACGAAGGCGTGCCGCTCGCGGGGCCGCGGCCGGGAGCGGCAGTCGCCAAGGCGGCCCTAGTGCTTCTTTCCGTCTACGAAGACGGTCACGTTGGTCGAGAGACCGGCAATCAGCGGCCGCGGGCTCTTCTCGTCGATCATGATCTTGACCGGCACCCGCTGGGTCACCTTGACCCAGTTACCGGTCGCGTTCTGCGCGGGCAGTACGGAAAATTCGCTGCCCGTGCCCGCGCCGATAGCGGAAACGTGTCCTTTCAACTTGACGCCCGGATAGGCGTCGAAGGAAATTTCCGCCGGCTGGCCAAGCGCCATGTGGGCAAGCTGCGTCTCCTTGAAATTCGCTTCGATATAGCTCGTCCCCGTCGCGACGATCGTGGCGACAGGCAGTCCGCTGACGACCTGCTGGCCCTTCTGCAGGCGATCGGCCTGCGTGATCCGCCCGGCGATCGGCGCGCGTACGTCGGTGCGCCTGAGATTGAGCTCCGCCGCTTTCCGCTGCGCCTGTGCGGCGGCGATTGCCGGCAACTCGCCAGGCACCTGCGGACCGCGTGCCAGCTTGGCGGCCGCTTCGGTCTGCTGCGCCTGAGCGCTGCGCAGTTCCTCACGCGCCTGCGCCACCTGGTGCTGCGCCGCTTCGTAATCCGCCTTCGTGGTGAAGCCTCGTTTCCACAGTGCGGCCTGACGATCGTATCTCGCCTGGGCGAACCCGATGTCCTCCCGCGCCGCCGAGATGTCGGCCCCGGAAAGTGCGGATGAACTCTTGAGGGCAACGGCATTCGCCTGCGCCGTGGCGATCGCGGCATCGGCCTGGGCCACCTGAATCCGATAGGGCGTGGGGTCGATCCGGAACAGCAGGTCGCCGGCCTCCACGTCCTGATCGTCGTCCACCTTAACATCGACGATCTGACCGCCGACCTCAGCGCTTATCGACACCTTGTCCTGCCGAACATAGGCATTGTCTGTGGAAACCTTGCCCTGGAGGCTGAGCCAGTAGCCGCCTGTCCCTGCGATCACCAGGAGCGGCACCCCAGCCATCAGGGCGATGCGCTTCCATCGGCGCGTCGGCGGAGCGGCTTCGACTTCGCTCGCTTCGTCCAGAAGTCGCGCGGCTTCGACTTCGATTTCGGGGTCGCGGTCAGCCATCGGCGGCAATCCGATCGCACGCCCGCCGGGCAAGATTATCACGGATACGCTCGAGCATGCCGCGCAGCGCGTCGCGCTCGCCCTCGGTGATACCCTCGAGCGCCTCCTCGATCAGCGCATCCGCTTTCGGGCGGAGCTGGTCGAGCAAAGAATGCGCGCGCTCGGTCAGGTACAGCCGCCAGCTGCGTCGGTCGGCCGGGTCGGCGCGACGCTCGACGAGACCGGCGTCCTGCAGCCGGTCGACCATGCGGCAGACGGTAATCGGCTCCACATCGAGTTGTTCGGCGAGTCCACCCTGATTGATGCCCTCGTGCCGCAGCAATGTCGTCAAAACCTGCCACTGGGGCCGCGTCACCCCGATATCGCGAACGCGCGCGTCGAAGCTGCGGCGCAGCATACGGGACGTATCGCCCAGGGCCGATGCGATGTTATCCATAGCGGTGCTATTTATAACTGTGCTTATGGTTGTCAATTACCTCCCTTTCGCACGCTCCGAATTCGCGCGTGATCAATTGCATTCCCGCACCGAACCGCTCAAACCAACCGCATCAAACAGTTCATGGGGTAAAATGACGATGGGCGAATTCGACACGATCCGGGTGAAGCGCGAGGGTGCCGTACTGCAGATCACCCTCGATCGGCCCGAACGTCTGAACGCCTGTCCACCGCAGATGGCCAACGAGATTTTCGTCGCCCTGTCTGGCATTGGCGATGCGCGCGCGGTGCTTATGCGCGGCGAAGGTCGCGCGTTCTGCTCGGGGGCAGACCTTGCCTCAGGCGACCGCTCATCGGTCCAGGGCGGCGACCGCGCGTTTGCTTCGCTCAGCATGGCCTACAACCCTCTGATCCAGGCCCTTTCGAGCGTGCCAATCCCGGTGGTGTGTGCGGTCCAGGGCCCGGCCGCCGGCATCGGCTGCTCGATCGCGCTGGCGGCCGACTTCGTGATTGCGGGCAAAAGCGGGTATTTCCTGCAGGCGTTCGTCAACATCGGCCTCGTCCCCGACGGCGGATCGAGCTGGATGTTGCCGCGGCTGGTCGGGACCGCTCAAGCGACCCGCATGATGATGCTCGGCGAAAAGATTCACGCCGAAGAAGCCGAGCGGATCGGCCTGATCTACAAGTGTGTCGAGGACGCGGCTCTGGACAGTGAGGCCGCGGCGCTGGCGGCGCGGCTCGCTGCCGGGCCGACAGTGGCTTACGGGCTTATGAAGCAGTCCATGCGCGACGGGCTGCAGTCCGACCTTGGCACGGTGCTGGCTGCGGAAGCGCGGGCACAAAGGATTGCCGGCGGAACCCGGGACGCCGGCGAAGGGGCCGCGGCGTTCCTCGCCAAGCGCAAGCCCAGCTTCACAGGCACCTAACCGACTGAGCGAACACCGGCGTTCGCTGCCCGGAGATCTGGCGATGGCCCATTCGGAAGGCACGCGGCAAGCGTACCTGCAAGGGACTACGCTGGGCGGCGGGCGAAGAGACCGAAACCGGCGATGATGGCGTAACAAACTGCCGGGAGGATAAGTGCCGTCGCCAGGCTGCCGCTGGCGTCCGCGAGTACCCCGGTGAGCAGCGGGATGACCGCGCCGCCGAATATAGCGATGTTGATGATTCCAGAGCCATCCGCCGCCTTCGCGCCCAGCTTTTCGCAGGCGAGCGAGAAGATGGTGGGAAACATGATCGAATTCATCAATCCGATGGCCAGCAGGCTGTAACCGGAAACCGCGCCCGTCGTGTTGGTCGAGATTCCAAGCAAGACGATCGCGCCGATAGCGACGCCCGCAAGGATAAGGCCCGGGCTTGCGATCCGCAGGACCGCGGAGCCGATCAGCCGCCCGACCAATGCGCCGCCCCAGTAGTAAGCGATCATGTTGCCTGCGCCCTGCTCGGTCAGACCCATGGTCTGCTCTTGCATAAGGTAATTCACGACAAGCGAACCGATCGCGACTTCCGCCCCGACGTAGAGGAAGATGCACATCGCACCATAGCCAAATCGCGTGCGGCGCATCAGGGGATTGTCGTAGATCCAGATCGCTGGGGCCGCGATCATGACGATCACGCCGAGCAATTGGCTCCCCGTCACCGCGAGCCACAAACCGACCGCAGCTAGCACCAGACCTGTCAGGTAGCGAACGGGCGTGGTCAGCGCGTTGGCTTCCATCGACGAAGCATCGTGCGGCAGCTTGTTCCGGTAAAGCCAGACCACTGAAGCGATTACCGCGAGCGCCACCGCCAGTCCTATGTAGGTGCTGACGATCGCCTGGGTTTCGGCCGTACGATATTCGTCAAGCGCCGCACCCGAAAGTTCCGCTGCCGAGACACCGGCAAGACCGCCGAGGATCAGTGCCGAGCCCACTCGCGGAAAAATTGTCGTCCCGAGACTGTTGAATGCCTGCGCGAACGTAAGCCGGCTATGGACCGTCTTTTGGGGGCCAAGCAGGCTGATCAACGGGTTTGTGACGACTTGAACTACCACGACGCCGCTGGCCAGAACGAACAGAGCGAGCAGGAAGAGGACATACGTCGCGGTCTGGCTCGCCGGAATGAACAACAGACACCCGACCATCATGGTCAGTAGCCCGACGACCGCCCCGCGCATGTAACCGATGCGCTTGACCAATTGCGCGCCGGGAATGCCGATGGCGAGATAGGCGGTGAAGAAGCAGAACTGCACCAGCATCGCCTCGGTGTAGCTGAGCGTGAACAGCTCCTTCAGCTTCGGCAGGATGACGTCGTTCAGCGAAGTGATGCCACCGAAAATGAAGAACAGCGCGAAGACGAAATAATTGAGGCCCGGCGCGTCGATACCGGCTCCCTCAACCTCCAGAGGCTGCGGATCGGTGCTGCTGGCAGCCTGCGGTACTAACGCCATTGTCCGGATATCCCCCTCGCGACCTCTGTTTTCGCCGTATTGCAGATCGGATAATCCGTTGCACTGATTTTTCTTCGTGGGGATTTGGCAAACCGTCGTCGGGTTCGTTCGTGCGGCGCACCGGCCTCTCAGCCTTGCCGCCTAGCGATTAAGCTTTGCCGCGTGCCAGGCGACGTGCTCGGCCATGAATGTGGAAATGAAGTAGTACGAGTGGTCGTAACCGTCCTGCATCCGGATGGTGGCCGCGATACCGGCATCCTTGCAGGCTTCGATCAGCAGGTCTGTCTTGAGCTGGCTGTCGAGGAAATCGTCCGCGGTCCCCTGGTCGACCAGCAGGGCGGGCAGGCGCGCGCCGTCGGCGATCAGCGCGCACGCGTCGTATTGCCGCCACGCGGTTCTGTCCGGCCCCAGGTAACCGCCGAGCGCCTTCTCACCCCAGGGACACGACAGCGGACTGACAATCGGTGCAAATGCGCTGATCGAGTGAAACCGACCGGGATTGCGCAAAGCGATGGTGAGCGCCCCATGACCGCCCATCGAATGTCCGCTGATTCCCTGGCGCGCCATGTCCGCCACTGGGAATTCTGCGGCGATAAGATCGGGCAACTCGCTCTCGATATAACTGCGCATACGATAGTGCCGAGCCCATGGCTCTTGCGTCGCGTCGACGTAGAATCCCGCGCCCTTGCCAAAATCATAGGCGTCGTCATCGGGAACAGCGTCGCCCCTCGGGCTGGTGTCGGGCGCGATGAAGACGATGCCCTGTTCGGCGCACGCCGCGCGATATTCGCCCTTCTCGGTCACGTTCGTGTGCGTGCAGGTCAGGCCGGAAAGGTACCACAGCACGGGCAACCGCGCGCCCTCGTCATGGTCGGGGACGAAAACCGAGAACGTCATCTGGGTACCGGTCGCGGCTGACGCGTGCGTATAGACACCCTGCGTGCCGCCGTGGCTCCGGTTGGCGCTAACCTGTTCCATCAATAGACCACCACGCTGCGGATGCTTTCACCGGCATGCATCAGGTCGAAACCCTTGTTGATCTCGTCGAGCGTCAGGACATGGGTGATCATGGGGTCGATCGCGATCTTGCCGTCCATATACATGTCAACGATCTTCGGCACGTCGGTGCGGCCCTTGGCCCCGCCGAACGCAGTGCCGCGCCAATTGCGCCCGGTGACGAGCTGGAACGGGCGCGTAGCAATCTCCTTGCCCGCCTCGGCCACGCCGATGACGATCGACGTGCCCCAGCCGCGGTGGCAGCATTCCAGCGCAGTCCGCATGACCTCGGTGTTGCCGGTCGCATCGAAGCTATAATCGGCCCCGCCGTCGGTCAGCGAAGCGACCGCTGCGATCGTTTCGTCGCGGCTCATGCCGTCGGTGTTGAGGAAGTCGGTCATGCCGAACTGGCGGCCCCATTCCTCGCGCTCGGAGTTGATGTCGATCCCGACGATCTTGCCCGCGCCCGCCAGCCGTGCACCTTGGATCACGTTGAGGCCGATTCCGCCCAGCCCGAAGACGACCACATTGTCGCCCGGCTGGACCTTGGCGGTATTGAGCACCGCCCCAACCCCGGTGGTCACGCCGCAGCCAATGTAGCAACTCGTCTGGAAGGGTGCGTCCTCACGGATCTTGGCAACAGCGATCTCGGGCAGCACGGTGAAGTTAGAGAACGTCGAACAGCCCATGTAGTGGTAGATCGTCTGGCCCTTGTAGCTGAACCGGCTGGTCCCATCGGGCATCACGCCCTTACCCTGGGTCGCGCGGATCGCGGTGCACAGGTTGGTCTTGCCCGACAGGCACGACTTACACTTGCCGCATTCGGGCGTGTAGAGCGGGATCACGTGGTCACCCGGCTTGACCGAGGTTACGCCCGCGCCGACCTCGCGCACGATACCCGCGCCTTCGTGGCCCAGCACGCTCGGGAACAGGCCCTCGCTGTCCAATCCGTCGAGCGTATAGGCGTCGGTATGGCAGATACCCGTCGCCATTATCTCGACCAGCACCTCGCCTTCCCGCGGACCTTCGAGATCGAGCTCGACAATCTCCAGCGGCTGCTTGGCTTCGAATGCAACGGCGGCGCGGGTCTTCATGGGCTACTCCTCTGAGCTCCGGGCGACCGCTAGCAGCAGCGGCGGTCGAACGAAACACATCGCGGCGCCGCTTCTCAGAACCTCGCAGGCTCGCCGGATGGGCCTGTCTCCTAGGAACTGATCGCGGCGACTTCCTCCAGAACGCGCGCGGCCAGTTCGGGACGGCAGATGAGCAGATCGGGCATGTAGGTATCCGCCTGGTTGTAGTCGAGCGGGCGACCGTCGATGCGCGAGCAATGGAGACCATATGCCTTGGCGACGGCAACGGGTGCGCAACTGTCCCACTCGTACTGCCCGCCCGAATGCAGGTAGATCTCGATCTCACCGCGCACGACCGCCATGGCCTTCGCACCGGCGCTGCCCATCTCGACCAGATCGCCTCCGATCCTTCGTGCGACCTCGATCGCCTCGGGTGCCGGCCGCGTCCGGCTTACCGCCAGACGCGGCCTTGCTGCCGCTGCAGGCAACAATTGCGGTCGATCGGAACGGAGCACGAGATCCAGTCCGGGAAGTGCGACGGCGCCGATCTCGGCGCACCCGTCGATCGCCAGCGCGACGTGCACCGCCCAGTCGGTGCGCGCCTCGCCATACTCGCGGGTTCCGTCCACCGGGTCGATGATCCACACCCGCTGCTTTGTGAGCCGGTCCTCGGTGTCCCTGGATTCTTCCGAAAGCAGACCGTCGTCGGGTCGCAGATGGCGCAAGACGTTGACCAGGAACTGGTTGGCCGTCTCGTCGCCCGCCTTGCCGAGCGCCGTTCCGTCGATCAGGCCGGACTGTCGGACATCGACGAGGATGCGCCCGGCGTGATAGGCCAATCGGGCCGCGAGTTCGGCATCATCCATCGCGCAGGTCCCTACTTGAGCGGCATGATCTGGCGAACGATGTGCTCGGCCGCTTCTTCCGGCGTCATTTCGACAGTGTTGACGACGATATCGGGGCTTGCCGGTGCTTCGTAGGGACTGTCGATGCCGGTAAAATTCTTGAGCTTACCGGCGCGCGCCTTTTTGTAGAGCCCCTTCACGTCCCGTGCTTCGGCGACCTCGAGGGGCGTATCGACGAAAATCTCGATGAATTCACCCTCCGGCAGCATCTCCCGCACCATCTGGCGCTCCGCCCGAAACGGACTGATGAATGCCGTCAGGACGATCAGGCCGGCGTCGGCCATCAGCTTCGCCACTTCGCCGATCCGGCGGACATTCTCGATGCGGTCCGCCTCGGTGAAGCCCAGATCCTTGTTCAGACCATGCCGTACGTTGTCGCCATCGAGCAGGAAGGTGTGCCGGTTCATCACGCTGAGCAACTTTTCGACCTCGTTGGCGATGGTCGACTTGCCCGAACCCGACAGCCCGGTGAACCAGAGAACCCGCGGGGCCTGGTTCTTGAGCGCTGCGTGCGCTTCACGTGTGATATCGGTCGGTTGCCAATGAACGTTCTGCGCCCGGCGCAAGCTGAAATGCAGCATGCCCGCGCCAACGGTGCGGTTGGTGATCTTGTCGATCAGGATAAACCCGCCGAGCGCGCGATTGGCGCTATAGGCTTCGAACACGATGGGCTTGTCGGTGGCGATTTCGGCCACGCCGATGGCGTTCAGTTCAAGGGTTTTGGCAGCAAGGTGCTCCATCGTGTTGACGTTGATCTCGTACTTCGGCTCGGCCACTGTCGCGGTGACCGTCTGGCTGGCCAGCTTGAGCCAATATCCCCGCCCGGGCAGCAACGCTTCTTCGTCCAGCCAGACAACCGTCGCTTCGAACTGGTCCGAAACTTCCGGCGGCGTATCGGCGACCGCAAGCACGTTGCCCCTCGAGCAATCGACCTCGTCGTCCAATGTCAGGGTGATCGCCTGACCTGCCTGTGCCTCATCGAGATCGCCGTCCATCGTCACGATGGACTTGACAGTGCTGGTTTTGCCCGACGGCAAAACCCGGACGGCATCGCCGGTTTTGACGGTCCCTGAGGCGATCAGGCCCGAGAACCCGCGAAAGTCGAGGTTGGGACGATTGACCCACTGGACCGGCAGGCGGAACGGTCCTTCGGCATCACGCGCCGAATTGACCTCGACGTCTTCGACATGCGCAACCAGCGGCGGCCCGTCGTACCACGGGGTATTCGCCGAGTTCGCCGTGATGTTGTCGCCCTTGAAACCGGAGATCGGGATGGCGGCAAATTCGGTGACGCCGATGCTTTCGGCAAACGCGCGATAATCGGCGACGATGGCGTCGTACTTCGCCCGATCGTAGCCGATCAGATCCATTTTGTTGACCGCCAGCACCAGATTGCGGATGCCGAGCTGGTGGCAGAGGAAGCTGTGCCGCCTGGTCTGGACAAGAACACCCTTGCGGGCGTCCACCAGGATTACCGCGAGGTCGGCGGTGCTGGCCCCGGTGACCATGTTGCGGGTGTATTGTTCGTGCCCGGGGCAGTCCGCGACGATGAACTTGCGCTTCTCGGTCGAGAAAAAGCGATAGGCGACGTCGATGGTGATGCCCTGCTCGCGTTCGGCGGCGAGCCCGTCGACGAGCAGCGCAAAATCGATCTCCTGACCCTGGGTGCCGACGCGCTTGCTGTCGCTCTCAAGCGCGGCGAGCTGGTCTTCGAAGATCATCTTGCTGTCGTAGAGAAGCCGCCCGATCAGCGTCGACTTGCCATCGTCCACGCTGCCGCAGGTGATGAAGCGCAGCATCGTCTTGTGCTGGTGCGCATCGAGATAGGCGTCGATGTCCTCGCCGATCAGCGCATCGGTCTCGTAGGCGGAGGAGCCGGAACTGGCGGCATTTGCAGAGGGAGCGACCATCAGAAATACCCCTCCTGCTTCTTCTTCTCCATGCCCGCTCCGCCCTCGTCCTTGTCGATCGCGCGGCCCTGGCGTTCGCTGGTGGTGGTCAGCAGCATTTCCTGGATGATCTCGGGCAACGTCGCCGCCGCGCTTTCGACCGCGCCGGTCAGCGGATAACAGCCGAGCGTGCGAAACCGGATAGATCGCAAGACCGGTTCTTCGCCATCGGCCAGCGGGAAGCGTTCGTCGTCGACCATCAGCAGCATGCCGTCGCGTTCCACCGTCGGCCGCCTGGCGGAGAAATACAGCGGGACGATCTCGATGCCTTCGAGATGGATGTACTGCCAGATGTCGAGCTCGGTCCAGTTGGATAACGGGAAGACCCGGATGCTTTCACGCTTCGCCTTGCGGGCATTGTAGATGTTCCACAATTCGGGACGCTGGTTCTTGGGATCCCATCCGTGCCTGGCGGTGCGAAAGCTGAAGATACGCTCCTTGGCCCGGGCCTTTTCCTCGTCGCGTCGCGCGCCGCCGAACGCCGCGTCGAAGCCGTATTCGTCGAGAGCCTGCTTGAGACCTTCGGTCTTCCACATGTCGGTGTGGAGCGGACCATGATCGAACGGGTTGATCCCGCGTTCGATTGCCTCGGGGTTCTGGTGGACCAGCAATTCCATTCCGGCGTCTTTCGCGGCCTTTTCCCGCAACTCGTACATGGCCCGGAATTTCCACGTCGTGTCCACGTGGAGCAAAGGAAAGGGCGGCGGGGAAGGATAGAACGCCTTGCGTGCCAGATGCAGCATTACCGCGCTGTCCTTGCCGACCGAATAGAGCATCACCGGCTTGTCGGCCTCGGCAACGACCTCGCGCATGATGTGGATGCTCTCGGCCTCGAGACGCTGGAGGTGCGTGAGTGTTTTGGTCATCGAATTGCGGTTTCGCTGCTGGAGGGTGACATCAGGCGGCGACTCCGTTCAATACTTTCGCCGATCGCCCTATCACCGGGATTTAACACCCTATGTCAGCCGCTCGAGCGGGATATGCGGACTAATCAGGGACGATCGAATTCTTGAGGCGGCATGGCGTCGACTACCTGCGGAACTCCTCAGGGAGTTCGGCTACCGTCGTGTTGGTCACCCGGCTTGTCAACATTGGCGCGAAAGGTGCTTCGATAGATTTCACATAGGTGGCCGAGATCACGCTTGTGAGCATATTCGGCACGCCACGCTGGCTCGGGTCGCTGCACCCCTTTATCGTCTGCGGACCGCTCAGGGTCGCTTCTACCGATTTAGAGCATCTTCCAGGTCGCGATCGGAAAACGGCTTGGCCAGGACCGAGACGGCCAATGACTGCAACTCTTCCGGCACGGCACCACCGGTGGCGACGACGAGCTTCATGTCGGGATGCCTGACCCTCGCCTCGAGCAGGAACTGCGTCGCCGTCCCGTCCGGCAGGCTCATGTCGGACACGATCGTGTCCAGCTCGTTATTTTCGAGCAGAACCCTGGCGTCCTTCAGGGAACTTGCCTCGAGCGTCGTGCAGCCCAGCGCTTCGATCGTGCTAACGATGGACATCCGGATCAGCGGCTCGTCTTCGATCACGAGAACGCGGTTCGCCTTCCTTTCGTGATCCGGTTCCGTCTCGTTGGGGTTCGTGTCGGGCCGCGCGTGGGGCGACGGCGCCCGTTTCACGCCCGGCCTGCCGTCAAGCACCTGCTTGATCTTCCGGCTCAATCTTTCGACCGAGTATGGCTTGCTGATCAGCTCGATATCGTCGTCCAGCTTGCCTGCATGGACGATCGCATTCTGGGTGTAGCCGGATGTGAAGAGAACGCCGATGTCGGGAATGCGCTCTTTCGCGAGGCGCGCCAGTTCAGGCGAACGCAGCTTGCCCGGCATGACCACATCGGTGAACAAAAGGTCGATCGGCATTCCGCACTGAAGGATCGCAAGCGCGCTGTCTGCATCGGAGGCTTCGATGACTCTGTATCCGAGGTTCGTGATAAGTTCGACCGCGGTGGACCGGACGTCGGCGTCGTCCTCGACAACGAGGACGACTTCGCCGTGTCCTTCTTCGGCCACCCACGCGCCTTCCGGACGAGACGACATCTCCGCCTTGCCGGTCCGGGGAAGATAGATGCGGACCGTCGTGCCTTCTCCCTCCTCGCTATAGATGGTGATGTGTCCGCCCGATTGTTTGACGAAGCCGAAGACCATCGACAGGCCGAGTCCGGTTCCCTCGCCCGGTGGTTTGGTGGTGAAGAACGGTTCGAACACCTTCGACAGGTTTTCCTGGGGGATCCCGCAGCCGGTGTCGGTGACCGCGATCATCACGTATTGTCCGGTCGCCGCGCCCGGATGCGAGGCAACATAATCCTCATCGAGAGAGGCATTGCCCGCTTCCAGTGTAAGCCTGCCCACGCTGCCCATTGCGTCGCGCGCATTGATGGCAAGATTCAGCAGGGCGTTTTCGAACTGGCGCGGGTCGACGAGACAGTTCCACAGCCCGGCCGCCACGATCGTCTCGATTTCGACCGTTTCGCCAAGCGTCCGGCGGAACATGTCGTCCATGTCACGCAGGATTCGACCGGAATTTATCGGTTTGGGCTTCAGGGGCTGCTGCCGTCCGAACGCCAGCAACTGTGACGCGAGCTTCGCACCGCGCTCGACCCCGGATAATGCATTGTTGATGCGAGCGAGGTTTCGGCCATCCACAAGTGGGTCTTGCTTGATCAGTTGCAGATTGCCCGCGATGACCTGGAGCAGATTATTGAAGTCATGGGCCACGCCGCCCGTCAACTGGCCGATGGCTTCCATCTTCTGCGCCTGAACGAGTTGCGCTTCGAGCGCACTGCGCTCCGCGATCGCCTCGTCGACCCGCTCGCGCAGAGCGGCATTGAACGAATTGAGAGCTGCCCGCGCCTTCAGTTCCTCGTCGATGTTGTGCGCTTCGATCACCGTGCCGAGAGTGATGCCTTCGGCATTCTTCATCGGCGAGGCCGTGAAGCCGACGTTGTAGAACGAACCGTCCTTGTGGACGAAGACCTCCTCGCCCTGCGTCTGGCTGTTTTCGGGAAAGGCGCGATCGATCGCACATTCGTCGATGGGAAACGGCCGACCGTCGGGATAGGAGTGATGGACCACGTCGTGGAGCGGTCGTCCCTGGGTCTCTGCGAAAGTGAAGCCGGTGAGTTGTTCAGCGGCCTTGTTCATGAACGAACACTGCTGCCGCTCGTCCATCATGAACACGGCCATCGTCGTGTTGTTCAGGATTGCGTCGAGCCGCCCCGAAACTTTCTCAAGCTCGCGGCGGACCCGGTTTTGCTCGGTGATGTCCTGGATCGCCGCGTAGAACACCGGCATGTCGGTCGTCGAAATAAGCTGCAGCCGGACGCTAACCTCGTATGACGATCGATCCTTACGTTCGTGGATCGTCTCGAAATACAGCTGTTTACGCGCGCCACTTATCAGCGGTTCGACGAAGGCCCTGAACTGATCCTCGCTGTATTCCGGCTTGAGGTCCCAGGGATGAAGCTGGCCGAGCTCTTCTTTCGAGTAGCCCAGGTTTTCACGAGCACCTTGGTTCACCAGCAGGAAACGGAAATCATCCTGACCGAAGATGAAAACTTCGGCAGCGGCCTTTTCGACGATCTCACCCAGGCGCTGGGTCGTCATCTGATCCGCTGATGGCATGTTTACTCGACCCCCTGATTGCCCAAGCTTGACCTGAGGCCCCACGTCTGATCCCGAACGCGGGCGAAGGCAGTTGGTTTCCCGGCCTTAGCTTTTTTCCCGAGAATGCGAACGGCCCCACCAAGTCGTCACACATTGGGACGGGGCAACCGACAAGCCCCACTCGATCTCGCCCATCAGGTGCACGTCCTTCGAACCCGGTCAGTCCGACAGCGACATATTCGAAGGACTGGTAGCGGAGGAGGGACTCGAACCCCCGACACGCGGATTATGATTCCGCTGCTCTAACCGGCTGAGCTACTCCGCCCCAAGGGCAGGCCCGGCGCGCTTCGGGGCGCGGGGCAGGCGGCGCATTTAGGGCCGGGTCCGCACCGGGTCAACCGACATTTGCCGCCTTCGCGGCGGCGCCATCAGGGGCCCGCTGCTGCTTCGTTCATGCGCCTGATCTTGACTGCCATCGACCGGTTGATGGCACCGTCGAATGCCGCGCCGATCTCGGGCGCGGCCTCGGCCATCTGCGCCAGCGCTGTGCGGTCGACGACCGCGATCCGCATCGGATTGGTGACCACCACCGCGGTCGACGCAGGCTCGCCGGTGGCAACGCTCATGTCGCCTAGGAAATCGCCCTCGCCCGCTACGCCAATGAGTTGGCCGTTGAGTTCGATCCCGGCTGCTCCCGAAGCGGCGTAGATCAGCGGCGGACGCTCCTGTCCCTGTCGAATGAGCACTTCGCCCGGCATGGCATCGCGCCATTCGAGCAGCCCCACCAGTCGGCGCTGATTGCCGGGATCCTCGACGCGCAGGATCTGCTCGAGAAGAGCGCGCTCCTCCTGGCGCAGGCCACCGCGTCGCGCCCCGCGTGCAAGCCGCGCAAGCTGCAGGCCATTCACGATTACGAACAGGATCGGCAGCACGAGAGCCAGCCCTGTCTGCCCGGCGAGCAGAACCCCGGCGACGGCAGCGATCCCTCCGCCAAGGGCCAGCAGGCGCAGCGGCTTCATGGCGGACATCAGCATTGCGGCTACCAGCAGGAAGCCGCTCAGCAGATACAGGATATACGCCGCCTCCATGCCCTCGCCCCCGGTTCGTCCCGTTCATCGACTACCGCGAAACGGCCAGCGATGCACGGTCTCCCATGGACCCCCGCGATAGCGATGGAGCGCAAGACCGCGAAAAACGAAGTCTCGCGGCTCGATCCGGTCGGCCAGAGCGGCCTGCAGGGCCTTCGCCTCGAACGGCGAAACCTTGTTCTGGATCGTGACGTGCAATCGCGGCACTTGCTGGTCTTGCGGGGTGAGCAGGCCGTGGAAACGCTCCGCAAGGCGCTCGCGCAGATCGAGCATCGCCGGACTCGACAGACGCAGCGCGGTGCCGCGGCCGAGTGTCATCAACCCCTCGAGCCGCGCGGGCGCCGGCGCACCACGCGCCTCGGCAGCAAGCGCATCGCGCAGTTCATCCTCGACCATTGGCGGCAGCGCGTGGAACAGCGTGACATGCGCCTTGAGGACATTGCGCTCAGGCGGAAAGTGCGCCGTGCGCAGCTGGTCGGCGCGCGATTGCAGCGCCTCGGGCAGTTCGGCGGTGACAATCAATGGGGCAAGATCGCCCCCGCTCAGTCCAGTTCTCCGCGCGCGCGGCGGATCTCAAACCACTTGCGCACATTGGCGTTGTGCTCGGCAAGCGTGTTGCCGAACACGTGTCCGCCCTTGCCGTTGGCGACCATGTAAAGCGCCTGGGTCTTGGCCGGGTTCAGCACCGCGGCGATGCTCTCGCGCCCCGGGTTGGTGATCGGGCCATTGGGCAGACCGCTCATCGTATAAGTGTTGTAGCCGTTGACCGCGGCGATCTCGCTCTGGCGGATGCGGCGGCCGAGCGGCTTGCCCTTGGTGATCGGGTAGATGATCGTCGGATCGGCTTGCAGCGGCATCCCCTGCTTGACCCGGTTCGAATAGAGCCCGGCGACCATCCGCCGTTCGCTCGCCACGCCGGTCTCCTTCTCGACGATCGAGGCGAGCGTCACCGCTTCGGCGGGGCTCGACACCGCGATATCCTGCCCGCGCTTCGACCACGCTTCGGCGAGATAGGACTTCATTGCCGCCTGCATGCGCGCGAGCACCTTGGTGCGGGTATCGCCGCGCTCAAAATCGTAGGTGTCCGGAAGGACCGAGCCTTCCTCGGGCACCGGGATCGGGCCGCTAAGCAGCGGTTCGGCCATCAGCCGGTCATAGACCATGATCGACGGCAGCCCTTCGGGGATCGTCACGAAGCGCCGAACCGCCTGGCCGTGCTGGAGCGTGTCGAGGATCGTCGCCGCGCTTGCCCCGGCCGGCAGTGCGAATTCGCCGCGTTGCACCGGATCGCCGCTGCCGAGAACCTTGGCGCGCAGGAGGAAACTGTCGGACGATCCGATCAACCCCTGCTCCTCGAGCTTGCGCGCCACGCTGGTCAGCGTCGCGCCGTCAGGCACGGTGAACGCGGTTTCCTTGTCGACGTTGGCCGAACCGTACCAACCGTACGCGAACCAGGCGAACGCCAGCGCGCCGACCAGCGCGGCGGCGAGCAGGACGCGCTTCACCTCAGTCGACCTTCTTGAAGATCACGCTCGCATTGGTGCCGCCGAAGCCGAAGCTGTTGCTGAGAGCGGCCTCGACCTTGCGCTTCTTCGCGACGTGCGGGACCAGATCGACTCCTTCGGTGCCCTCGTCCGGATCGTCGAGATTGAGCGTCGGCGGCACGATCTGGTCGCGGATCGCCAGCACGCAGAAGATCGCCTCGACCGCGCCCGCGCCGCCGAGCAGGTGCCCGATCGCGCTCTTGGTGCTGCTCATCGAGGCGCCGTGCAGGTCGTCGCCCAGCACGCGCTTGACCGCGGCCAGTTCGATCGTGTCGGCCATCGTCGATGTGCCGTGCGCGTTGACGTAGTCGATGTCGCCCGGGACCATGTGCGCCTTCTTGAGCGCCATCCGCATGGCCAGTTCGGCGCCGCGCCCTTCGGGATGCGGAGCGGTGACGTGGTAGGCATCGCCCGACAGGCCGTAGCCGACGACTTCGGCATAGATCTTCGCGCCGCGTGCCTTGGCGTGCTCGTATTCCTCGAGCACCATGACGCCCGCGCCCTCGCCCATCACGAACCCGTCGCGGCCCTTGTCGTAGGGGCGGCTGGCGCGCGTGGGGTCGTCGTTCATGCTCATGTTGAGCGCCTTGGCCTGCGCGAAGCCGGCGATGCCGATCGGGTTGATCGTCGAATTCGGCGCCCCCCGCGAGCATGATGTCGGCGTCGTCGTCCTTGATCATCCGCGCGGCGTCGCCGATCGAGTGCGCGCCGGTCGAACAGGCGGTGACGACCGAGTGGTTCGGCCCCATCAGGCCGTACTTGATCGAAACCTGACCGCTGGTCAGGTTGATCAGCCGCCCGTGAACGAAGTGCGGCGACACGCGGGTCGGGCCTTTTTCAGCCAGCACGAGCGATTCGCTCTCGATTCCCGGCAAGCCGCCGATGCCCGAACCGATCGAAACGCCGGCGCGCTCCTTTTCCTGGTCGGTCATGTTTTCCAGGCCGGCATCCTCGAACGCCTGTCCGGCGGCGTCGATCGCATAGACGATGAACGGGTCGACCTGCCGCTGGACCTTGTGGTCGACGCGCTTGTTCGGGTCGAAGCCCCACTCGTGATCGGCAGGCTTCACCTCGCCGGCGATCTTGGCCTTCTGATCGCTGACGTCGAAGCGGGTGATCGGACCGATCCCGCTCTTGCCCGCAATCAGGTTTGCCCAAACCGTCTCGACGTCGGCCCCCAACGGGGTGACAAGTCCCAGTCCGGTTATGACCACTCGGCGCATATTACTCTCCGTAAACGCAACAGGCCCGAACCCCTGTTAGGGCCCGAGCCTGTCGATACCCCGCCGAACGGCGAGCACGGCGGGATGGGCAATCAGCCCTTGTGCTCTTCGATGTACTTGGTCGCGTCGCCCACGGTGGCGATCTTCTCGGCCGCATCGTCGGGGATTTCGACGCCGAATTCCTCTTCGAACGCCATGACCAGCTCGACAATGTCGAGGCTGTCCGCACCGAGATCGTCGATGAAGCTTGCTTCCTGGGTGACCTTGTCGGCTTCGACGCCGAGATGTTCGACTACGATCTTCTGCACGCGGTCGGCGGTATCGCTCATGAGTGGGCCCTTTTTGATTGGGATAATTTCGAATTGCCTCTCGCCCTAATCAACGCTGCGGAGCCTTGCAAGTGCCCGCTCGACACCCGGCGTGGAAGGCTCAGCCCGGCTTTTCCTCGGTCATCACGTTGTATCGCCGGACCTCGTCCTGGCTCAGGCAATACCGGGTGCTCGGATTCTCCGCCGATTTGATGGCCTGTTGGCGGTACATGACCTCGGTCAGCAGCTTGCGGCTGATCCCCATGCGGATAAGGAAATCGTTGTCGTCGCTGGCGAGTAGCGCGCTCGACTGCTCGATCTCGCCAATCAACCCGGCCGTGGCGTTGGTGCCCTCGGCAATCGTTTCCTGAATCACGTCGCGCTGATCGGTGTGAGTGAACATGTGGACCATGAACACCCCGCCCGGCTCGACCAAACGCCGATCGCCGCCCATGAACACGAAGTTGCAGGCGGAAAAGCACGTCCACCCGGTTGGTATCCGCGTGAGCATGCCCGGAAACGAACGGATCACCCTGCCCGCCGCATTGCCCGCCCCGGCGTTGCCGCCGCTTGAGCGAATCCAGATCTCACTGATCCGTTCGTCCGCCTCTATCGCGGTGCGCAATCGCCCGGGAAGTGACGCATCGATCTTCCCTTCCGCGAGCAGCACATGAGCGCCCCCGCGAACCGCAGGCGTCAGGGTCATCGACTTGAGAGGACCCCAGTCGGGCGTAGCGGGGCATGTCGGATTGTCGGGGTCGTTCGCCGCGGTCAGCAGACCGAGCGCCGCAATCGCCGCGAACAGGCGGACCGGTGCCCTCACGCGATCAGCGCGTATCGCGCGGCGGGCGGCTTGCGACACATGCGCTTGTCGGCGCGCGTTTCCTCTCCATGGACGATAATGACATCCGACACGGTAAGGCACTGCAGCCCGGCCGGTGCCGAGTCATTTCGCGCAACCACGGTCGAGGTGCCGGTCACGTTCTCGCGCGTCTGGGATGACCAGGCCACCGATGTGCCGACGGCAACCTCGCTCGCTGCACCTTCGCCGCGGGTCGCGTCGAGCGTCGCTTGGGCAGCCTGCTTCTGTTCTTCCGGTTCGAGCTTGCAGGCGATTGCGGCCGTCAGTTGGTCGGTCAGACCCGATATCGGCACCCACGAATAAATGCCGGCGCGGGATGCGGCCTGGCCAGCGACAGAACCAAGGATGGAACCCAGCACCTGAGAGCCTCCACTGCGGGATTTACCCTTGCCGCAGCCATCGGCTGTACGCTCTTCCTGTGGTGGCTTGACCCGGCTCAACAATCCGCTGAACTGTGCCCGGGCCGGCACCGTCAGGGCGCCAAGGGCGAGGACGGCGCCGCCCATACCCGCCAGCCGCATCACTCGGGAACGCATGGCCTTTATCCCCTAAACAATAGGGGCAAATTACGCTGAACGGCCCGCCCGGTCAAACGTTCGCAAGCGATGGTCAGTCGCCCTTGGGCTGCTCCATCAGGCGGATATGCACATCACGCAGAGCGCGCGCCGGTACCTCGCTGGGCGCGCCCATCATCAGGTCCTGCGCGCGCTGGTTCAACGGGAAGGCGATGACCTCTCGGATATTGGGCTCATCTGCCAGCAGCATCACGATGCGGTCGATGCCGGGCGCCGAACCGCCGTGCGGCGGGGCGCCGAGCTTGAACGCCTCGATCATGCCCGAGAAGTTGGTATCGACGTCTTCGCGGCTGTAGCCGGCGATCTCGAACGCCTTGTACATGATGTCCGGCCGATGATTCCGGATCGCGCCCGATGACAGCTCGTAGCCGTTGCAGACGATGTCGTACTGCCACGCGAGGATATCGAGCGGGTCCCTGGTTTCCAGCGCCTCCATCTCGCCCTGCGGCATCGAGAACGGGTTATGGCTGAAATCGACCTTCTTGGCGTCTTCGTCGTATTCGAACATCGGAAAGTCGACGATCCAGCAAAAGTCGAAGCGGTCCTGCGGAATGAGGCCCAACTGTTCGCCAACGCGCGTGCGCGCGGCACCGGCAAGCTTGACCGCGTCCTTTTCCTTGCCTGCGGCGAAGAACAATCCGTCGTTCTCGCCCAGGCCGAGTTCGGCGTAGAGCTTCTCCATCCCCTCGGCCCCGTGATTCTTGGCGATCGGCCCGCCGAACTCGCCGCCCTTGCGAGTAACGTAGCCCAGCCCCGCAAAACCCTCCTTGCGCGCCCAGTCGTTCATCTCGTCGAAGAACTTGCGGCTCTTCTCGTGAGTCGAGGGGGCGGGAATTGCCCGGACGACGCCGCCGGTGCCGACGATCTTCTCGAACAAACCGAAGCCGGAAGTGGTGAAGTGGCCCGAGACATCCGCGATGATCAGCGGGTTGCGCAGATCGGGCTTGTCGGTGCCGTATTTCAGCATTGCTTCGCGGTAGGGGATCCGCGGGAAGCTGCCGGCAGGAGTAACCGCCTTGCCGCCCGAAAATTCCTCGAACACGCCCGCCAGCACCGGCTCGATCGCCTGGAACACGTCTTCCTGCGTGACGAAGCTCATCTCGAAGTCGAGCTGGTAGAACTCAGGACTGCGGTCGGCGCGCAGGTCCTCGTCGCGGAAGCAGGGCGCGATCTGGAAGTAGCGGTCGAACCCGGCGACCATCAGCAGCTGCTTGAACATCTGCGGTGCCTGCGGAAGCGCGTAGAAGCGGCCCGGGTGCAGGCGGCTCGGCACGAGGTAGTCGCGCGCGCCTTCGGGCGACGATGCGCCGAGAATCGGCGTCTGGAATTCGGTAAAGCCCTTGTCGATCATCCGCCGACGCAGGCTGGCGATAACGTTGGAGCGCAGCACGATGTTGGCGTGCACCCGCTCGCGCCGCAGATCGACGAAGCGGTACTTGAGGCGCGTCTCCTCGGGATAGTCCTCCGCCGAATTGACGATCAGCGGCAAGTCCTCCGCCCGGCTCTGCACGGTCACTTCGCGCGCGAACACCTCGATCTCGCCGGTCGGCAGGTTCGGGTTCACCGCCGCCGCGGCCCGCGCCTTCACGGCTCCGTCGATCGTGACGACCGATTCCAGCTTCAGCTTCTCGAGCACCGGTAGCGCCGGGCTGTCGCTGTCGGCAACGACCTGGGTGATGCCGTAGTGGTCGCGCAGGTCGACGAACAGCACGCCGCCGTGGTCGCGCTTGTTGTGCACCCAACCCGACAGGCGGACGGTTTCGCCGACGTCGTCCTTGGTCAGGGCGCCGCAACTGTGGGTACGATAGGCGTGCATCTAAATTCTTTCCATTTTCGGCGGTATGGCGCTAGGGCGCGGCGCGCGCGCTTCCCTAGTCGGAAACGACGCGCGCTAACAGGGGAACGACGGTGCTTTGTCAAGGCGGTGGCCTGACGGCGGCGGCGGTCCCGGGGGCGGTACTCCGCCCGAGAGACAAGAAAAGTACCATGAAGATACATGAACTGATTACTACAACCGCCGCGCTCTCCGATCTTTGTGAGCGCCTGGCGAAATCCGATTTCGTCACGGTCGACACCGAATTCATGCGCGAGAACACGTACTGGCCGGAACTGTGCCTGGTACAGATCGCCAATACCGAGGAGGCTGCGGCGATCGACCCGCTGGCCAGCGGGATCGACCTCACCCCCCTGCTCGACCTGATGTGCGAGAACGAGGACGTGCTCAAGGTCTTCCACGCCGGCGGACAGGACGTGGAGATCATCTACAACCTGACCGGCAAGACCCCGCATCCGATCTTCGACACGCAGATCGCGACGATGGCGATCAGCCAGTCCGAACAGATCGGCTATGCCAATCTCGTCGAAAGCTGGCTCGGCTTCACGGTCGACAAGGGCGCCCGGTTCACCGACTGGAGCCGGCGGCCGCTGACCGACCGGCAGATCGAATACGCCATCGGCGACGTGACCCATCTGTCGGTGATCTTTCCCAAGATCCTGAAGAAGCTGTTCAAGACGGGCCGCGGGGTGTGGCTCGATGCCGAGATGGACAAGCTCGCCGACCCTTCGAACTACGCCAACGATCCCGGCAGCGCCTGGCAGCGCATCCGCCCGCCGAGCCGCAGCGCCATCGTGCTCGGCAGGCTCAAGGCACTGGCAGGCTGGCGCGAGCAGGAAGCGCAGCACAAGAACATCCCGCGCGGCCGGATCATGCGCGACGAGACGCTGGCCGATCTCGCCAGCCATCCGCCAAAGGGCCAGGCCGACCTGGTCAAGGTGCGCGGACTGTCGGCTGCATGGAAGGACAACGACATCGGCAAGCGGCTGATGAAGGTTATCGAGAAGGCCGAACCGCTGTCCGCGAACGAGATGCCCGACAAGCCCAAGCGCGGCGCGCCGCTGGGCAAGGAAGGCGCGCTGGTGGCCGACTTGCTCAAGCTGCTGCTCAAGATCCGCAGCCGCGAGATCGACGTCGCCGCACGGCTGCTGACCCGCTCCGACGAGATGGAGGCGCTTGCAGCCGGCGCGCGCGACCTGCCCGTGCTCAAGGGCTGGCGTTACGAAGTGTTCGGCAAGGATGCGCTTGAACTGGTCGAGGGGAAACTCGGCTTCGGGGTGGAAAGCGGCCGGCTCAAGATGACCCGGATCGAAGTGCCCGAGTCGGAGGCCGAGACGCTGGCCGCCGAGTGAGCACCTACCTTCCAACGATCAAGCAGCTCCAATACCTTGTGGCGCTGCACGAGCACGGCCATTTCGGCCGCGCGGCAGAGGCCAGTTTCGTTTCGCAGTCGACGCTGTCGGCCGGGCTTCGCGAGCTGGAATCGCTGCTTGGCATCACGCTCGTCGAACGCAGTCGCCGGGTCGTGCGGTTCACCCCGTTGGGCGAGCAGGTCGTCGCCAAGGCGCATCGGCTGCTGCGCGAGGCGGAAGAACTTCTCGAACTCGTCCAGGCGAGCGGCAAGCCGCTGTCGGGCGAACTCCGCATGAGCGTCATACCGACGATCGCGCCTTTCCTGCTGCCGCGCATTCTCCCGCGCCTGCGCAACGAGCGCCCCGCCCTCAAGCTGTTCCTGCGCGAGGAGACGAGCGATCACGCAATCGAGAGCCTCCACCACGGACGCGCGGACTGCGTGCTGCTCGCGCTGCCGTTCGCCACGGGCGAGGTCGAAAGCGCGCACATTGCCGATGACCGCCTGTTCGTCGCCTTCCCCAGGAACGACCCGCGCGATCCCCCCGCCGAGATCCCGCCCTCGATGATCGACCAAGGCCGCCTGCTGCTGCTCGAAGACGGTCATTGCCTCAAGGAACACGCGCTTGCCGCGTGCAATCGTCCCGAATTGCGCGCCTCGGCGACGATGATCGGCACGTCGCTCCACACGCTGGTGCAGATGGTCGACAACGGTCTGGGCCTGACGATGCTTCCCGAAATGGCCATCGACGCGGGTATCCTGCACGAAACGCAGGTCGTCGCCCGCCCGCTCAAGGGCAAGGCCGCGAGCCGCGAGATCGCGCTCATCTGGCGCAAGAACTCGCCTCGCGGGGACGAGTTCAGACTGCTCGCCGAGGAACTGCGCGCGGGTTGAGACGAAATGGGATTTCGTTGGGATAGGCCCTGCCGCTGCGTCGACAGGGCCGCGAAGGGCCGGCTTCTTATGTTTTTATGCCGAGCGCCCGAAAGGCCCGATTGCCCGAAAGCGGCGTAGCGCAGAACGCAGCAGCCGACCATTTATCCAAAGTCAGTAGCGCCCGCCATTTTTGATTCTAACGAGAGCGCCGGACGCGCTTCAATCCATGTGCTTCAGGCCGACACGCAGGTAATCCCAGCCGGTGACGACTGTCAGCACCGCGGCGACCCACAGGCTGGTAAGCCCGACGAGGTGAATCCACTGGCCTGCCAGCGGTCCGCAATCGCCCCTTACCGTGCAGGGCGCGCCGTGGACCGCACCGCCCAGGATCAGCGCGCCCAGGCTCATCAACTGAAAGGTCGTCTTCCACTTGGAAAGCTTCGACACCGGGACCGAGACCTGCAGCGGACCGAGGAATTCGCGCAGGCCCGAGACCGCGATCTCGCGCATCAGGATGATGAGCCCGGCGATAACGTGCAGGTCGCCCACATAGGGCCCGCGCATGTAGCCCTGTGCCGCAAGCACCAGGATAACCGCGGCGACCATGATCTTGTCGGCGATCGGGTCGAGGAACTGCCCCAGCTTGCTCACCGTGCCCTGTGCCCGCGCGAGATAGCCGTCGAGGTAATCGGTGAAGCCGATCACGCAATACAGCACGAAGCCGACGCCGTAGCCGAAGCGCCATTCGGGCCACCACAGCAGGAACGCGAGCAGCGGGACCGCGAAGATGCGGCTGAGCGTGAGCAGATTGGGCAGCGTAAGCATTGCGCTTGCCCTAGCGCACGCGTCGCCGTGGCAAAAGCGCCGTTAACGCTTGTTCCGTGCGCGCCAGTCGCTAGACCCCATCGCTTCGAGAGGCTGGCCACAGGATCTGCATGACCGTATCCACGCACATGCTGCGGCGCCGGCGCTTTCTGCCGCTGTTCATTACCCAGCTGCTCAACGCCTTCAACGACAACCTCTACAAGACCGCGATGGTGCTGTTCGTGGTCTACAGCATCTACAATTCGGAAAGCGCCGAAGGCACCTTCAGCGCGATCGCCAGCGGCGTGTTCATCCTGCCGTTCTTCCTGCTTTCGGCGCTGGCCGGCCAGCTGGCCGACATGCGCGACAAGGCGCGGATCATCCGCATCATCAAGGCTGCCGAAATCGGCATCATGACGATCGGCGCGGCAGGCCTCGTCCTCGCGTGGAAAGGAATCGCGGTCCACGCGGTGGCGATTCCGCTGCTGATGCTGGCGCTGTTCGCCATGGGAGTGCATTCGACCTTCTTCGGACCGATCAAGTACGCCATCCTGCCGCAGCACCTGCGCGACGACGAGGTGCTAGCCGGTACCGGGCTGGTCGAGGCGGGAACCTACATCGCGATCCTGTTCGGCACGATCCTGGCGGGCTGGATCCCCGTCGAAGTCGCGGCCGTCGGCGTCATAGTCACCGCGATAATCGGTTATCTCGTCGCGCGTCAGGTGCCCGAAGCCCCGGCACAGGGCGAGGTCGAACCGCTCGATTTTCACTTCGTCCGCAGTTCGATCACGCTGGTCCGCAACACCAGCCACGACCGCCGGGTTTTCCTCGCTATCATGGCCATCAGCTTCTTCTGGACGATCGGCGCGGTGCTGTTCATCCAGTTCCCGCCGCTCGCCAAGAACGTCCTCACGGCTTCGAAGGAAGTCGCCAGCCTGTTTCTGGTGATCTTCTCGATCGGGGTCGCGATCGGCTCGATCTCGGTCAACGCCTTGCTCAAGGGGACAGTGTCGGCGCGCTATTCGCCAGCTTCGGTGATCGCGATGGGAGGCTTTGTCCTGGGGTTCTATTTCGTCTGCCGGGCCTGGGTAGCCGAACCTGTCGGCACCCTGCTCGACGTCGGCGAATTTATCGCTCATCCACTCGCGATCCCGCTGCTGCTCTGCCTGCTGGGGATTGCGATTGCCGGCGGCATGTTCGTGGTCCCGCTTTACGCCTTTCTGACCACCTTCGTGCCCAAGACCCAGACGGCCCGGACGATCGCGGCGAACAACATCGTCAATTCGGGCGCAATGGTCATAGGTTCGCTTATCGCGACCGGCCTTTCGGCCATCGGGCTCGACATCGTCCACCACCTCTTGCTGAGCGCGGCCATGTGCCTGGTTTCCGCCTGGCTGGGCCTGCTGCTGCTTCGCGCCGAACGCCGCGCGCTCGCCCCAAGTCCGGGTGGTGACGTTACCTAGACGATGAAGATCGCGACCGCCGTAAGACACGCGAAATAGGCTCCGACGAAACCGTACACGTCGTCGCGATCGATCGCCCATGATCGACGGAGGGGCTCGATGCGCCCTCCCCGACAAACGTGTGGAGGGAGCGTCGCCCGGAATGGGTGCCGGGCCTGTTCATCGGTCAATACCAGAGAGCGTCGCATGATGCCGGGTTAACGGGTTGGAAACCATTATGCTCCCCGGAATTCCGAGGTGTCGCGGGGCGGGACATTAACTCCGTTCATTGACGGAGATCGAACGGAAGACGCGAAAAAGGGCCGCCCTCACGGACGGCCCTTTCGATCTCTTGGCAGGGAAATCAGACCTTGTTGCCGAAGGCACCCTTGACTTCGCCGGAGAGGTTCTGGGCCTCGCCCTTGCGCTCCTGCGCCTTGCCGTCCTTATCCAGCGACTGATCGTCGGTGGCTTCAGCCGTCATCTGCTTGGCGTTGCCGGCGATTTCGTTGCCGACGCCCTTTGCCTTGTCCTTGAGTTCACCCATGATGAGTCTCCTTGATCGGGGGCGGCGGCGCGGTTGCCGCCTGCTTCACCATACCAACGGCTCAAACACCCCGTCGTTCCGGTTATGTATTTGCAAGATCGAGAATTTTCGCCCACTCCGCCGGTCGCAATTCTGCCACCGAAAGGCGTGATTGGCGGATCAGTTCGCTGTCCTGAAGCGTTGGTTCGGCTTTGATCTCCGCCAAGGTAACCGGGCGCGCAAGTTTTTCGACCGGGCGCACCTTTACCGCTGCCCACTTGCCCGTGTCGTCGGTCGGATCGGCCAGACCAGCAACGCTGATCTCGACGATCCCGACGATCTCCTTGCCGATGTTCGAGTGATAGAAAAACGCCCGGTCGCCGACTTCCATGGCCGCCAGGTTGTTGCGCGCCCGGTAATTGCGCACGCCATCCCACGTCCCCTCTTTCTGCGCGACGAGATCGTCCCAACTGTAGGCGTCGGGTTCGGATTTCATCAGCCAGTATCGCGGCACGTTTCGCTCCATTGTTTGATGCAAGGCTACGCATCCTCGCTTTAACCCAATTTTCAGGCTCATAGGCGATAGCGGTCCCTGCGCAACCAGCGGGGGGCAGAGTGCCAAGCGGCGACGTGAATCATAACGTTTACATCGCCGGTGACCCAGCCATCGGGCGCGCCGAACGCGACGTGGTTGCATTGGGCATCGCCGTTGCGGCGATCCTGCTCTTCGTCGGCACCGGCGGAATGATCCTGCCGCAGGTCGTGCGATCCTGGATGGGCATCGGCGCCGCGCCCGACCCGCTTCTGGTTACGACCTTGTTGCTCAACATCGCGCTCGTGATTTTCGGCTGGCGCCGCCATGCCGAGCTTACGCGGGAGATATCCGAACGTCGCAAGGCGGAAGAACTCGCGCGCCAGCTCGCCGAAACCGATCCGCTGACCGGGGCTCTCAACCGGCGCAGCATCGGCACGGAAACCGCCGCCCTTCTGGCCTCGGCGGGTCGGGACGGCCGGGCGGTAGCCTTCGTCATGGTCGATCTCGACAACTTCAAGTCGATCAACGACCTCAACGGCCATCAGGCCGGCGATGCGCTTTTGTGCACCACCGCCGATCGCATCCGCGCGATCCTGCCGCGCGATTCGCTGCTCGCGCGCCTTGGCGGCGATGAATTCGCGTGCGTGGTCCCTTACGATCCACGTTTTCCCGACCGGATAGATCAGCTGGCGTGCACCTTGATCGAGCGGGTCGGAGATCCGATCGAGTACGCCGGGATCACGCTGGAGATTACCGTTTCGGCCGGCATCACCGGCAACCTGGAATTCGGCGGCGTGCGGAGCACGACAAACGATGTCCACACGCTGATGCACCGTGCCGACATCGCGATGTACCACGCCAAGAAGCAGGGCAAGAACCGCTACTTCTGGTTCGAGCCGCCGATGGAACGCGCGCTGCGTTTTCGCAGCGAACTGGAAGCCGGCATTCGCCGCGGCATCCCGCAACGGCGAGTTCGTGCCCTATTACGAGCAGCAGATCGATCTCGAGACCGACGAGATCGTGGGATTCGAAATGCTCGCCCGCTGGCAGTCGCCGACCCTCGGCCTGATCGGGCCGGAGGTGTTCATTCCGGTCGCCGAGGAAATCGGCGTGATTGCCGAACTGAGCGAACGCTTGATCGATCAGGCTCTTGCCCATGCGCGCGAATGGGATCCCAAGCTTTCGCTGTCGGTCAATATCTCGCCGATCCAGCTGCGCGACCCGTGGTTCGCTCAGAAAATCCTGAAGCTGCTGGTAAAGCACAATTTCCCGCCCAGCCGGCTCGACATCGAAATTACCGAGAGCTGCCTGCACGAGAACATCGGCGTAGTCCGCTCGATCATCACGAGCCTGAAGAACCAGGGCGTGACGATCAGCCTCGATGATTTCGGCACCGGGTTTTCCAGCCTTGCGCAACTGCGCACGCTGCCTTTCGACCGGCTCAAGATCGATCGCAGCTTCGTATCCGAACTCACGACCGAAGAGCACAGCGACAAGCTTGTCCGGGCAATCATCTCGCTCGGCGATGGCCTCGAACTGCCGATAACCGCCGAAGGCATCGAGGACCCGCAAATCCTCGAGAAGCTGCGGTCGATGGGACGATTGAAGGGCCAAGGATACTACTATGGCCACCCCGAGAATATCGAAGCCGTCCGCGCGCGCCTCGGCCTGACCGCCAAACCGGACGAAGAGAGCGCCAGCGAACCGGTCAAGCCGCACGCCGACGCGGGACAGCGCAAGATCGGCTGACCCGCGCGCGCCACTGGACGCAGCGCCCGCCCCCGCATAGAGCCCACCCGCGATGCGGGTACACTTCATCAAGATGCACGGCCTCGGCAACGACTTCGTCGTGCTCGACGCGCGGGCCGAAAAGTTGCCGCCGATCGGGCCGGCGACCGTGGCGGCGCTCGCCGACCGGCGCACCGGGATCGGCTGCGACCAACTGATCCTGCTCGAGCCCGCCGAAGCCGCCGATTTTCGCATGCGGATATTCAACCCGGACGGAAGCGAGGCCGAAGCCTGCGGCAATGCCAGCCGGGCGGTCGCCCTGCTGCATGAGCGCGCCGCTCTGGTCGAGACGGCTGGCGGGACCATTGCGGTCGAGCCGACCGGCCAGGGCGCGCGGATCGACATGGGCGCGCCGCGTTTCGAATGGGACGAATTGCCGCTGGCCTATGCGATGGACACGCTCACGATGCCGGTCGGCTGGGACGGTCTCGAAGCGCCCGCCGCGGTCAATGTCGGCAATCCGCACGTCGTGTTCTTCGTGCCCGACGTTCAGGGCGTGCCGCTCGAACGGCTGGGCCCGGAGATCGAGCGCGATCCGTTGTTTCCCGAGCGGGTCAACGTCAACGTCGCGCAGATCACCGGTCCGGCCTCGATCGATCTCCGGGTCTGGGAACGCGGTGCGGGGCTTACCCGTGCCTGCGGCACCGGCGCGTGCGCGACCACCGTAGCGGCGATCCGGCGGGGGCTGATCGAAGGGCGCGCCGCGACGGTTCACCTGCCCGGCGGCCCGCTCGAGATCGAGTGGAGCGTCGAGGGCAAGGTGCTCATGACCGGTCCCGCCGCCGAATCGTTTCGCGGCAGCTTCGACTGGGGCGATTTCGCTTGAGAACCGGCCGATGACGATCGAAGTGGTGTCGCTGGGCTGCCGGATGAACCTTGCCGAGAGCGAGCGTATCCGGGCGCTGCTTGCCGACGAGCGCGACACGGTCGTCGTCAATTCGTGCGCGGTTACTGCCGAAGCCGTGCGCCAGACCCGCCAGGCGATCCGCCGCGCGCGCCGCGCTCGGCCCGAGGCGCGGCTGCTCGTCACCGGCTGTGCGGCCGAGATCGAACGCGATGCGATTGCGGCGATGCCGGAAGTCGACGGGCTGGTCGCCAACGCCGCCAAGCTCGATCCGCGCGCCTGGAACGTTTCGCCGGTGTTCCAGGCGAATGAAGCGCTTCATTCGCGTGCATTCGTCGCGGTTCAGAACGGATGCGACCATGCCTGCACGTTCTGCGTCATCCCCCAGGGCCGCGGGCCGAGCCGCTCGCTGTCGGTGTCCGAAGTGCTGCACGCGGTCGAAGCGGACCTTGCCCGCGGTGCGGCCGAAGTCGTGCTGACCGGCGTCGACCTGACGAGCTGGGGCACCGACCTGCCCGACGCTCCGCGGCTGGGCGCGCTTGTCGCGGCGATCCTCTCGGCCTTCCCGCGCCTCGCACGTCTGCGGCTGTCGTCGGTCGACGGGATCGAGATCGATCCCCAACTCGAGGAACTCATCGTCGGCGAAGCGCGCGTTATGCCGCACGTCCATCTGTCGCTTCAGCACGGCGACGACCTGATCCTCAAGCGGATGAAGCGCCGCCATTCGCGCGCCGATGCGTCCGCGCTGGTCGCGCGACTGCGCGCGCGCCGGCCCGAAATGGCGATTGGCGCAGATCTCATTGCGGGCTTCCCGACCGAGACCGACGCGCACCACGCGCAGAACCTTTCGATCGTGCGCGAGCTCGGGATCGTCCACGGGCACGTGTTCCCCTATTCGCCGCGTCCCGGCACTCCCGCCGCACGAATGCCGCAAGTGCCCCGTGCAACCATTCGCGCCCGTGCTGCCGAGTTGCGGGCCATGGTCGCGTCAACCCGGACGGACTGGCTCGACGCCCACCTGGGCCGGCCTATCGATGTCCTGGCCGAGCGCGATGGCACCGGCCACTCGCCCGACTTCGCTCGGGTCCGCGTTCCTGCAGGCACGCGCGCGGGCGAGATCGTGACTGTCATTCCCACCACAATCGATGAAGGCCTGCTCGCATGAGCGAACCGACCTGGGCGGAACGCGTGTTTGGCGGATTCCGCAAGACCTCCGAAAAACTGAGCGAGAACCTGACCGGCGTCGTCGGGACGGCAAAGCTCGACGATGCGACGCTCGACGATGTCGAGGATGCCCTTATCGTATCCGACCTCGGCCCCGCCGCCGCGCGCCGGATCCGCGACAAACTGTCCGAGAAGCGCTTCGGTCTCAACGTCTCCGAGCGCGAGCTGAAGGAAGCTGTCGCGGAAGAGATCGCCGCGATCCTGCGTCCTGTGGCCATCCCGCTCGAGATCACCGCCTTCCCGCGCCCGCAGGTTATCCTGGTGATCGGTGTCAACGGCAGCGGCAAGACCACGACGATCGCCAAGCTCGCCCACTGGCTGCAGGAAGACGATTACGGCGTCATGCTGGCTGCCGGAGATACCTTTCGCGCCGCTGCCATCGGCCAGCTCGCGACGTGGGCCGAACGGGTGGGCGTGCCGCTGGTCAGGGGCCCCGAGGGCGGCGATCCGGCCTCGGTCGTATTCGACGCGGTCAAGGAAGCGACCGCCACCGGAATTGATGCGCTTGTAGTAGACACCGCGGGAAGGCTGCAGAACAAGCGCGAGCTCATGGACGAGTTGGCAAAGATCCGCAAAGTTCTCGGCCGCCTCAATCCCGAAGCGCCGCACGATGTAATCCTCGTCCTCGATGCCACCAACGGCCAGAACGCGCTTTCGCAGATCGAAATCTTCAAGGAGGTCGCCGGGGTGACCGGACTCGTGATGACAAAGCTCGATGGCACTGCCCGGGGGGGTGTGCTGGTCGCTGCGGCGGAGCAGTTCGGCCTGCCCATCCACGCAATCGGCGTGGGCGAGAAGATTGATGACCTGCGGCCGTTCGATCCCGACCTTGTTGCGCGCGTGATTGCGGGAGTGGCCTGATGACGGACGCGCCGAAGAAACCTTCAGGCTGGCTCAATGTCGCGGTCGACTACGGTCCGCTGCTGGTTTTTCTTGCAACCTACATGATCACCAAGCCGGCAGGTCAGGATATCGCCGGCCAGGTCGCAGCAGTGGTGCAGAGTACCGGCGCGTTCATGGTCGCGGCCGTTGCGGCGCTGGCCTTTTCCAAATGGAAGTTCGGCCGGGTTTCTCCGATGCTGTGGCTGTCCACCGCGCTGATCGTGGTCTTTGGCGCAATCACCGTCTGGACCGGCGACGAACGCGTTATCCAGGCCAAGCCGACCGTCCTTTATATCGCGTTCGGCGCGATCCTGCTCGTTGGCTACTTGCGTGGCCGGGCGATGCTGCAGGTTCTGCTGAAGGCCGCGTTTGAAGGACTCGACGAAGCCGGTTGGCTCAAACTGTCGCGCAACTGGGGCGTATTCTTCTTCGTTCTCGCCGCGCTCAATGAGGCGCTGGTTTATGCGCTGAGCTTCGAAAGCTGGCTGTGGGCCAAGATCTGGGTGTTCATGCCCTTGAGCTTCCTGTTCACCTTCACCCAAATCCCGATGCTGATGCGCCACGGGTTGGCCAATGAAGGTGTCGAGGAAGAGGAAAAGACGCCGCCTCCGACGGGGTGACTGACAGGGTTAGCGTCGCAGCGCCTGAACTGTTCACCCATCAAGACGGACGGCGACCTAAATTTCAACCTGACTGCCGAGTTCGACCACGCGATTGGTCGGAAGACGGAAGAATTCCATCGCCGTCGCCGAATTGCGCAGCATCCAGCTGAACAACTTTTCCCGCCAGACCGACATCGACGGCCGCTTGCTGGCAATCAGCGTCTGACGGCTGAGGAAGAAGCTGGTCTGCATCATGTCGAACATTCCGCCGCATTCGCCCATGCCCTTAAGCGAGGCCGGCACGTCAGTTTCCTCCATGAAGCCGAAATGCAGCACCACGCGATAAAGCCCCTCGCCAACTGAGTGGATCTCGAACCGCTCCTCGGCATCGACGTAGGGCACGTCGGCGATCTGCACGGTGAGGATCACGACGCGCTCGTGGAGAACCTTGTTGTGTTTGATGTTGTGCAGCAGCGCGCTCGGCACCCCGCCACTGGTCGAGGCCATGAAGATCGCGGTCCCGGGCACCCGTGTCGCCGAGTTGCGCGCACTCTTGGCGAAGATAGCGATGGGAAGCGCAACCTCGCTCATCCGGTCGCGCATGAGCTTTCGTCCGCGCGCCCATGTAGTGAGCAAGGTGAAGGCGAAGGCGCCGATCAGCAGGGGGAACCAGCCGCCGACGGGCACCTTGGGGATGTTCGCTCCGAAGAATGACCCGTCGACGAGGAAGAACACCCCCGCAACCGGCAGAGCCATCCACAGCTTCCAGCGCCAGACGGCGACGAACAGCACGGCCATAAGGCAGGTATCGATCAGCATCGCGCCGGTCACCGCGATACCGTAGGCGCTGGCCAGGTTCGACGAATTGCGGAACGTCAGCACCAGGATGATGACCGCGATCATCAGCACCCAGTTGACGAATGGAATATAGACCTGGCCGTGCTCGGTCTCGCTGGTGTGAAGGATCGAAAGGCGCGGCACGAAGCCGAGCTGGATCGCCTGCTGAGTGACCGAGAACGCGCCCGAAATCACCGCCTGACTGGCAATGAAGGTGGCGCATGTGGCCAGCAGCACGAGCGGAAGGCGGAAGCTCTCGCTCGCCATCACGAAGAACGGGTTCTGAATCGCCTCGGCCGCAGCGGCCGCTTCGAGATTCAGGATCATCGCCGCCTGGCCGAAGTAATTCAGCAGCAGGCACGGCATCACGAAGCCGAACCAGCTCAACCGCAGCGGGCCGCGGCCGAAATGACCCATGTCCGTGTAGAGCGCCTCCGCCCCCGTTACCGCCAGCACGACTGAGCCCAGCGCGAGAAATCCGAGCAGTTTGTCGGTCATGAAGAACTGCACCGCGTACCACGGGTTGAGCGCCGCAAGCACGCCAGGGTTCTGGAAAATGTGCATCAGACCAAGGCCCGCGATGGTGATGAAATAGACCACCATGATCGGAGCGAAGAGCTTGCCGATGGTCCCCGTCCCGCGCTTTTGGAGCAGGAACAGCGCGATCAACAGGGTCAGAGCGATGGGAATAACGAACGGCCCCAGCCCTTTCTCGACCGTAGTCAGGCCTTCGACGGCGGAAAGCACCGAGACCGCCGGAGTGATCATGCTGTCGCCATAGAACAGCGAGGTTGCAAACACGCCGAGCATCACCGCGATCCATCCGCGATTGGTCCCGCCGATCTTCTGCGAGATCAGTGCGACCAGCGCGAGCGTGCCGCCCTGCCCCTTGTTGTCCGCACGCATCAGGATGGTGACGTACTGGAGCGATACGATAATCGTCATCGCCCAGAAGATAAGGCTGACCACGCCCATCAGGTGCAGCGTGTCCAGCGTCAGCGGGTGGTGGCCGACGAACGTCTCACGGAACGCGTAGATCGGACTGGTGCCGATATCGCCGAAGACGATGCCGATCGCACCAACGGCAAGCTTTGCCTTGGCGCTGGCGGTCTTTTCTGCGCCTGCGACGCGAGCGGCCGCCTGGCTCATCGTGGAGATATCCATGCCATGAAGGCGGCGGCGCTTAGCACCGCGACTTCTGCCCCGCAATCGCGCGCATCGTGCCCCCTACTGGTTGCCGGTCTGCGCGATGAGAACGTCGAGCCGGTCCAGCCGTTCCTTGAGACCGTCTCGCCAGGTGGCGTCGACCGGTGCCTTGTCGAGCATTTCGGCCCACAAGGCGCGGGCCTGAACCAGCCGCCCGCTGCGGATGAGCGCCACGCCCAGGAAGAAACCGGGGCCTGGCTGTCCAGGGTCGGCGCGCTCGGCCTGCTCGTAGGCAAATACCGCCGCGGGGGTGAGCTGCCCTCCCGCGTGCTCGGTCAGCGCGTTTGCGAGCGCCAGCCAAGCCTCGGGATCGTCCGGGTGTGCGTCTAGCGAGGCGCGGAGAATCCCCGCTGCGTCGGCGAACTGCCCACGCCGGGCAAAACCGTCGGATACGACGACGAAACGGCTCGGAGGACCGGGACCATAAATCGCGCGGCGCGCCTCGACGAGTTCGGCGCCTTCGCCGCCGAGGTCGTTGACCGCGACTTTGGGCGAACCGGCTTGGCCCGGCGATCCCTGCAGAGCGTAGCCGGTGAGCCCGAACAGCAATGCAGCGCCCAACAGCGCCCACGAGGTCCGCGGCAGGCGCAGCGCTACCACGGCGATCACGAACGCGACTGCGGCCAGGAGAATTATCGGCAGGAAGTTCATAACGACCTCCTGAACCGTCGCCAAAGAAGCAGGATCGCTATCGCGAGCAGCACCAGCGGCCCGGCGAAGAGCGGCCAAGTGGTCCGGCTGACGACGGGGGCGTAGCTGACGTAATCACCATATCGCTCCATCATCCACTCGCGGATGTGCTCTGGATCCTCACCCGCAGCGATACGAGCGCGCACCTGATGACGCATGTCGCCCGCCATCGGCGCGTCGCTGTCGGCGATCGACTGGCTCTGGCACTTGAGGCAGCGCAGCGTCTCCATCAGCCCCTGGGCCCGTGCCTCAAGCGCCGGGTCGTCGAGCTGCTTGTAAGCATAAGGCGCAGGCGGCATCGCATCCTGGGCGGCGAGCGGCAGCGCAAGCATTGCCACTAACAGGGCAAGCAATATCCTCACGACCCGGCCTCCCGAAGCTTATCCATGATCATCGGCACGTCGTTGGCACGAATGTCACCGATATGCTGGTACCGGATGATCCCGTTGCCATCGACGACGAAGGTTTCAGGCACTCCCGAACTGCCAATGGCGATTTGCAACTCGCTTAGGTCGTCTGCCCCGATGCGCTCGAACGGATTGCCATATCGGGCGAGGAAATTGGTCACGTCCTCGGGGCGGTCGCGGATCGCTACGCTGACGATGGGCGCGCCTTGCGCCTTCAATGCAGCAAGCTGCGGCGCCTCGGCGGCGCACGGCACGCACCAGCTTGCCCAGATGTTCAGCAGCTTGGGGGTGCCATCCTTGAGATCGGCGAGCGCCAAGCCTGGACGGTCCGGGCTTGCCGGGTGCATTGCGAACTGCGGCATGGGCCGGCCGATCATCGTCGAATGAACGAAGTCGTCCTTTGGCTGGGTCAGCTGATACCCCGCGATGGCGACGAACGTCGCGAACACCCCGAGCGGCAGGAAGAAGCGCCAACCCGTCACGCAATCGCCCCTTCCCGGCGTTCCGCCGCCTTGCGCGTCACGTAGCGTCTCCGCAGATCGTCGCGCACCCGGCCGACCAAGGCGAGCGCTCCCCCCAAAGCGACCAGCAGGCCGCCATACCAGATCAGCGTGACAAACGGCTTCCACCACAAACGCACCTGCCAGCGCTCACCGTCGGCGGCCTTACCCAGCACCGCGTAGAGTTGGCCGTTCCAGCGCGTTGCCAGCGCGCTTTCGGTGGTTTCCTGCTGCGGCGACCAGAAACTGCGCGCCTGGGCACGAAGCTCAATCGGCGCAGCCCCCTCGTATTTGGCAAGCATCACGCCCTCGAGCGCGGTCCAGTTGGGTCCGGCGACCGGATCGACCGCGGCGAGCGTCACCTGCCATGGACCGACCGAAGCGTTCTCGCCGACCTTGATGGCGGCCAGGCGCTCTTCGCTGAATGCGCTCTCGCTTGCCATTCCAAGAAGTGCCACCGCAATGCCGAAGTGAGCGATCACCATGCCCCAGGTCGCCAGCGGCAGACGGCGCAAGTTGCGCCCCTTGAGCGGCATGATCGCGGCCACGGCCAGCCCCACGCCCAATGCCAGCCCAATGATCGGGAGGATGGCGATGCCCATCAGCGCGGCGATCAAGAGAGCGACCACAAGCGCCAGGGCTGGCGCGATAACCGCAATCTTCTTCACCCGGCCAAGCCTGTCGCGGCGCCAGCGCAGTAACGGGCCGACCATCATCACTACCAGCATCGGAACGACGAAAATCGCGGCGACAGGGTTGAAATATGGCGGTCCGACCGAAACCCGCACGCCCATCGCCTCGGTCAGAAGCGGGTACAGCGTGCCGAGCAGTACAATACCGAGTATCGCCGAAAGGAGTACGTTGTTGACGACCAGCGCGCCTTCGCGGCTGACAGCCTCGAATTTCTCACCTTCCGCGACCGATCCCGCGCGCAGACCGAACACCGCGAGCGCGCCGCCGATGTAGATCGCCAACAGGGCAAGGATGAATGTCCCGCGCTCGGGATCGACGGCAAAGGCATGAACGCTCGTGAGGATGCCAGATCGCACCAAGAAGGTGCCGATCATGCTCATCGAGAATGCGACCACACCCAGCATGATCGTCCATGCCCGCAGGGCGTCCCTTGCGGCGAGGACCGAACAGGAATGGAGCAACGCGGTGGCGGCGAGCCAGGGCATCAAACTGGCATTTTCGACCGGGTCCCAGAACCACCAGCCGCCCCAGCCGAGCTCGTAGTAAGCCCAGTAGCTGCCCGCGGTGATCCCGACGGTGAGAAATATCCAGGCGCCGAGCACCCACGGTCGCATCGCCCGGGCAAAGTCGGGCGTGACCTGCCGCGTGAGTAGGGCACCGACCGCGAAACTGAACGCGACCGAAAGTCCGACATAACCGAGGTAGAGCGTGGGCGGGTGGAACGCGAGGCCGATGTCCTGCAGAAGCGGGTTAAGGCCGTTGCCCTCGATCGCGGGTATCGGCAGCCGCTCGAACGGATTGGAGCTGAACAGCAGGAACGCATAGAATCCAAGCGCGACAAAGCCTTGCGCGGCCAGGGTCGCCTGCATCGTGCGTTCGGGCAGCCGCTTTTCGATCAGTGCAATCAGCGCGCCAGCGGCGCTCATCACGGTGACCCACAGCAGCATCGACCCTTCGTGATTGCCCCATGCGCCAGCAATCTTGAAAATCAGCGGCTTGTCCGAGTGCGAGTTCATCGCGACAAGTTTCACCGAGAGGTCGGTCCGTGCGAACAGCCAGACGAGCATCACGAAGGCAAATGCGCACAGCACGCCCTGGAGTGCCGCTGCGGGGCGCACGATGGATGCGATCTCACCATCGCCCTGACGCACAGCGAGGAATCCGGTCACAAGCTGCAACGCGGCCAGTGCCGCGGCGAGCCACAATGCTGCCAGTCCCAGTTCCGAAATCATGGCTGGGTCTCGGCCACTGCGGCTTTTTTCTGCGCTGCGGTCATCGCTTCGAGTTCGCGCGGCACGTAGTTCTCGTCGTGTTTGGCGAGCAGTGTGTCTGCAATGAAAGTTCCGTTCGCCTGCATCCGGCCCTCGGCAACCACGCCCGATCCCTCGACGAACAGGTCGGGCACGATTCCCGAATACCGCACCGGCACCCTCGCATCGCCGTCACCGACCACAAAATCGATCGTTACCCCGTCTTTCTAAGTCACGATCGAATCGGTCTCGACCATGCCGCCAAGGCGCACCGCATGGCCTGCGGCCGGTGGATCCTTCACGATCTGGCTGGGGACGTAGAAATAGCTCGCCTGATTGCGCAGCGCCCAAGTGGCGATCACTGCGGCGGCGACGAGCGCGACGAGCGCCAATACGACCAGTGCCAGGCGCTGGTGCTTGGCCTTCGGTCGCCGAGGGGTAGCGTCACTCACTTACGAGCCTCCTCACGCCGCCGTTCGGCGCGACGCATCGCCAACCAGCTCCACCCGATCATCACCGCTGTCGTCACGATGCCCAGACTATAGGCGGCGATCACGAAGGGCCAGGGATCAAGCGCCTCGCGCATTCAGCCCTCGCGCGCCCGGCGGCGCAACCGCGCTTCGACTTGCGCTTCGGCGAGGAGGGCCCGCATCCGCATGAGCACGACCGCGGCAAACAGCAATGTGAAACCCAGCGTCGCGACGAGTAGCGGCCAAAGGAACGCCGGTGCCATCGCTGAACCGCCGGTGGTGATGCTTGGCGCTTGGTGGATCGACGACCACCACAGCACCGAATAGTGGATGACCGGCACGTTGATCACGCCGACGATGCCAAAGATCGCAGGTATCCGCGAAGAACCGCCCTCGCGCGCGGTCGCTCCAGCCAGCGCCATGTAACCAAAATAAAGAAATAGCAGCACCAGCATGCTGGTCAGGCGCCCGTCCCATTCCCACCAGGTGCCCCATGCGGGCCGTCCCCACAGCGAGCCGGTGGCAAGGCACAGTGCGGTGAACACCGCGCCGGGTAATGCCGCCGCACGGCCCGCGATCGCAGCGAGCGGATGGCGCCAGACGAGCTCGGCGAAGCTTGCTCCCGCGATTGCCGTCCAGCCGGCCATTCCGAGCCAGGCGCTGGGTACGTGGATGAACAGGATGCGCACCGTCTCTCCCTGCAAGCGCTCGGCCGGGGCCACCGTAAGACCCCACGCGAGCGCCCCTCCCGCAAGCGCCAGTCCGAGGCCAAGAAGCCATGGAGTCAGCGGGCGGGCAATGCTCAGGAAGCGCGTGGGATTGGCGAAGCCATGCATCGGATAACCGTCGGCTTCGCTTTGGCAGTCCCCGCCACATGCGGCAAGGGGCCGGAGGGCTGAATTACCGCCCTATCAGCTTCTGCGCCATGCGATCGGCCACCTGGTCGGACGAAGCGCCCGTAGATTCGCTCTGTTCCCAGATCGTGCGCAGCCGCTCGGGGATCTGGGCGATGCGTTTGCGGACCTCGTTGATGTCGCACAACTCGTCGCTGATGCGAGCGAGGTATTCGAGCGTCACTGAGATGATTCCGCCCGCATTGATGACATAGTCCGGCGCGTAGAGGATGCCGCGCTCCGCCAGCAGTCGGCCGTGCTCTCCGCGCGCAAGCTGGTTGTTCGCCCCGCCCGCCACGATAGGACAATCGAGCGCGGCGATCCCGGCGTCGTCGAGGATTGCGCCGAGTGCGTTAGGACTGAACACGTCACAAGCAACCGACATGATCTGCTCGGGACTCACCGCTTCCCCGTCGACTTCCTTGGCAAGAGTCCTCGCGCGCGCTTCGTCGACGTCGGCGACGATTAGACGCGCGCCATCCTTGTGCAGCAGCCGGGCAACTCCACCTCCGACGCTGCCGGTTCCCTGCACTGCCACCCGCACACCTTCCAGGCTGTCCTTGCCCAGCTTGTGCGCGACCGCGGCCTTGATTCCGTGATAGATGCCCATCGCGGTGAAGGGACCGGGGTCACCACCCGCCTGGCCTTCTCCGACCGGCAGGCCCGAAACATACTGCGTTCGTTGCGACACGGCGACCATGTCCGCTTCGCTGATGCCAACATCTTCGGCCGTCACATAGCTTCCCCCGAGCGCGTCCACCGCATCGCCAAACGCGGCAAGCAACTCAGGGCTCTTGGTGCACGCCTTGTCGGCCAGAATCACCGCCTTGCCGCCGCCCATCGGAAGTCCGGCCATGGCGTTCTTGTAGCTCATTCCGCGGCTGAGCCGCAGCGCGTCACGCAGGCCGTCCGCCGGATCAGCATAATGCCAGAACCGTGTGCCACCCGCGCCTGGGCCAAGGTGCGTGGAATGCAGCGCGATAATTGCGGTGAGGCCCGACTTGCGATCGCGGACGAGCTGCACCAGCTCGTGATCGTCATAATCTGCCTGGGTCCAGAAAGCCGTCATGAAAGTCCCCGCATCGCGCTGGAATCGTATGGCAATCGACAGGGGGAAATGGGGCGATCGAGGGGTCTCGAACCCCCGACCTCCGGTACCACAAACCGGCGCTCTAACCAACTGAGCTACGATCGCCACATGCCCCCGGCATGCCGTGATGGGGGGCCATGAAAGCCGCGCAAGGAGCCGTCAAGGCGGTTCCCGTGCGGGCGAGCGCCTGTTGCATAAGGCCTGTGATTTGGGAAGCGAAAACTGCGCGTCGGGATCGCTCACGCAAGATTGTTTCGCCGCCCGGATTACTCTATCGGAGTGCCGATGGTCGCACCCGGCAAATCCTCGACCGACATTCTGCTGAAGCGCAGCGGAATCCAGCGCGCCCCGTTTCCCAAGCTCGATTTGTTCCAGATGCGCGGATTCCTGCCCGCCAGCTTGTGCGCAGGTCTGATCGCGCTGATCGATACCAACCGCCGCCCATCGACGATCGCCGATCCGAACGGCGATCAGTATTTTCGCACCAGCGAAACGTGCGATCTTGATCCCGACGAGCCTGCGGTGCGCGACCTCGAGGCGCTATTGTTCGCACTCAATCATATTGATCCCGCGCACGGCGAACCGGTGCAGGGCCAGCGTTACGCGGTGGGACAGGAGTTCAAGCCGCACACCGACTACTTTGAGCCAGACGGCGCCGATTTCGCACGATATTGTTCGGTTGCGGGCCAGCGGACCTGGACCTTCATGATCTACCTCAATCGGGTCGAAGCAGGCGGCGGGACGCGGTTCAGCGTGCCGAAGAAGATCATCCAGCCGGAACCCGGCAAGCTGCTCGCTTGGGACAACCGCAGGCCCGATGGCCGCCCTAACCCCAATACGCTCCATCACGGGATGAAGGTGCGCAAAGGCGTAAAATATGTCATCACGAAATGGTATCGCGAGAAGCCATGGGGATGACCTGTGGGTCGCGCTGAGCGGACGGCGCGCAGCTCTGCAACCCACTCTCTCGGTGCGATAAACGACAAGGGCGGCCCCGCAGGACCGCCCCTCTCGAATACATGGCTGCGCCAGGCTTACTTCTTGAGCGAAAGCCCGCCGAAGCGCTGGTTGAACTTGGCCACGCGGCCGCCTTCCTGGAGCTGCTGCTTGCCACCGGTCCATGCCGGGTGGCTCGTCGGGTCGATGTCGAGCGAGAGCGTGTCGCCCTCGGCGCCCCAGGTCGACCGGGTCTGGAATTCGCTACCATCGGTCATCTTGACGGTAATCATGTGGTAATCGGGGTGCGTATCGGCCTTCATGGCATAATGCTCCGTTAGCGTCAGACCGGTTCCGACCGGTCAGGCTGTTTCGGGAAAGGCGCGCCCCTAACGACGGGAGCGCGATTTGGCAAGCGGCGATCAGTCCTTCGGCGGGTCGGCGATCATCGCGGTGAAGTCGACCTCGCAGGTCGTATTGCCGTCCACGCTCGCGCGGCCCTTGAATTTGCAGACCCGGCTGCTCTTGCGGGTGAACTCCACCTCAAGGTCGAGCAGACAGCCCGGCTCCACAGGCGCACGAAACTTGGCGTTGTCGATCGCCATGAAGATCACCAGCTTGCCCGATCCCGCCAGCTCGAAACTCTCGATCCCGAGAACGCCAGCGGCCTGCGCCAGCGCCTCGATCTGCAAGACACCCGGCATGATGGGGCGACCGGGAAAATGACCCTGGAAGAACTGCTCGTTAAAAGAGACTGCCTTCACCGCATGAATACGTTCGCCCAGTTCGATCGATTTTACCCGATCGACCAGCAACAGCGGATAGCGGTGTGGCAGGGCCTTGAGCACCTTGAGGATATCGTACGCGTTTGCGCTGCCCTCGCTCATCAGCCCTGCCTCCGTCATCGCTCGATCAGCGGCCGCTCGTGGCTGGCGGGTTGGTCGTCGGTGCCTGGCCCTGCGCAGCCTGCTGCTCGCGCACCTGACGCGGGACCCAGCCCTGCGGCGGCACCAGCTGCGCCGAAGGAAGCAACGCGTTGAGTTCGTTCAGCACGTCCTGCGTCATGTTGTAGGCCGCGTCCGCATAAAGCACCGCGCCCTGCGTCGGGTCCAGAATCAGCTGGACACCCTTCTTCTTCGCGGCGGCCTGCACCGCAGCATCGAGCTTGTCCTCGATCTGCTCGGTGACATAGGCCTGGCTCAGAGCGACCGGCTGGACCAACTGCTGCAATTCCTGCTGGCCGGACTGCTGAATTTGCTGAATTGTCGCTGCCTGCTGCTGCAGCGCGGGGTTGGTGGGATTGGCCTGGCGGTCCTTGTTGAACTTGTCGACCAGCGGCTGGAGTTGCGCGGAGATCGCGGCGCGGCGCGCTTCGGCAGCATCGATCTGCGGCTTGTAGGTGACCGGGCGCTGCTGCTCACCGACCTTATAAGCGTTTGAATTTGCGACGACGGCCGGCAGGCTGACGACGCCGATGCCCTTGACGATCTGCGCGGACGCGGGCGCGGCGGCGATCGGCGAAAGCGCAGCGAAGGCGACGCCCGCGGCGAGCAGACTCTTCGAGAAAATAGTCATCAGAATTGTGTTCCTACGTTGAACGTGAAGCGCTTGGTGTCATCACCGGGCTGCTTCAACAGGACTTGAGAGAAATCGATCCTGAACGGACCGAAGGGCGAGTTCCAGTTAACCCCGATGCCCACCGAAACGCGCGGGCTCGGGCTGTCACCCAGGTAGACTTCCTGAAACGGCGGTATTGTGTTGACCAACGCCACATTGGCCGAGCCGTCAGGCGCGATTGGATTCGTCACGAGAGTGCTCGAACTGGTGCCGTCGGCATTGATCACGGTCTGGGTATAAAGTTGATTTCCGCTGCCATCGCGCTGTGGGAAGTCGAATCCTCCCGGGAACGGGCTGGTCGTGAGCACGGGCTTGCGCCCACCCCACAAGGCACCGATGTCGGCGAAGATGGAGGGGCGTAGGCCCAATTCCTTGACGCCGCTGCCCAGCGGAATTTCGAGTTCGGCACGGCCTAGATAGTAGAATTGGCCGCCCAAGGCGTCGTCCGACACCCGGTTGCGATCGGTGACGACCAACGGATTGGGATTATTAAGGTCGGGGCTTGCCGGGTCGGCGATGATCGGCTGGCGAAGCACGCGGGGACCTACCCCGCGGATATCGAACCCGCGAATTTGCGGCTCACCGAGGAAGAACCGATCGGTCAACTGGACCGAGCCGCCGCCGATTGGCTCGATTGCGCCGCCTTCGGCCTGGATCGAGAAGATGAAGCCCTTGCCGATTCCCCAGTACTGCGCTGCCTTGCCGCGCAGGCGAGCGTACTTCACCGACCCGCCCAGCCCGGCGAACTCGCCGGTGAGGGACGCCGACCTGCCGCTCGTGGGACGCAATCGACTGTTGAGCGAATTGTATGCAAACGTCAGCCCGAGAATGGAACTGGTACGTTTTCCCACCGCTTCGCACAGGTAACGGCCGGCAAGCAGGGGATCACACGTCAGGTTCGGCGGATCGAGGCGATTCGAGAAGAACTGGCTTTTGTCGAGCGAGACGTCGTCGAAGTTCAGCGTGTAACTGCCGACCAGCGACGTGTATTCCGTCAGCGGCACACCCAAGCGCAGCTGCGCGCCGGTCGTGCTCTGCTGGAAGGTCGTGTTGCGATTGCTGTTGAGGTAATTGAAGCTGTTGAGGTCGCGACGATAGATGTCGATCCCCGCCGAGATATTACGATCGAAGACGTACGGCTCAGAAAAACTGAGATTCGCGCTCTTGGAATAGCGTGAATAGTTAACGCCCGCGCCAACGGTCTGGCCGCGACCGCGGAAGTTACGTTGCTGGATTGACGCGGCAAGGATGAAGCTTTCGATTGAGGAGAATCCGGCCGACAGCTGAAGCTGACCAGTTGCCTGTTCCTCGACATTGGCCTCAAGCGCGATCCGGTCGGGGGTCGTGCCTTCCTTCTGGGATATTTCGAAGTTCTCCTGGAAGAAGCCCAGCGATTTGATCCGGTTTTCCGAACGTTTGACCTGCAGCGAATTGAAGGCATCGCCTTCGACAAGGCGGAACTCGCGGCGTACCACCTTGTCCTGAGTGAGCGTGTTGCCGTTGACATCGACCCGCTCGACATAGACCCGCGGTGCCTCGCGGAGAACGAAGCTGACGTCCATCGTCAGGTCGTCCTTGTTCCGCTTGAACTGCGGATCGACTTCGGCAAACGCGTAGCCGAAAGTGCCGGCAAGTTCCTTGAACTGATCCGAGGTGTCTTCGACCTGTTTGGCGTTGTACCAGTCGCCCTCGTGCATCGGCAGATTCTTGGTCAGCCCGTCGCTCGAGAAATCGCGCAGTTCGCTCTGCACCGCGACGTCGCCGAACTTGTAGCGCTGCCCTTCCTCGACCACGTAGGTGATGATGAAATCGCGCTTGTCGGGGGTCAGCTCGGCAACAGCCGAAACCACCCGGAAATCGGCGTAACCTTCGGTCAGGTAAAACTGGCGCAGCTTCTGCTGGTCGAAGGCGAGCCGGTCCGGGTCGTAGCTCGTGCGGGAGGAAAAGAAACGCGTCGGCCGCGCCTGCTTGGTCACCATCTCACTTCGCAACTCACCGTCCGAAAACGCCTCGTTGCCAATGATGTTGATCTGGCGGACCTTCGACTTCGGCCCCTCGTTGATCTCGAAAACGACATCCACGCGGTTCTGCGAGAGTTCGACCATCTTCGGTTCGACCGTCGCGGCGAAACGGCCCTGTCGCTTGTAAAGCTCGACGATCCGCGAGACGTCTGCGCGGACTTTCGAGCGGGTGAATATCTGGCGCGGGGCCAGCTTGATCTCGGGCAGGATCTTGTCGTTCTTGATCCGCTTGTTGCCCTCAAGCACGATCCGGTTGATCACCGGGTTCTCCACCACGGTGATCACCACATCGCCGTTGTTATTGGCAATGCTGGCGCTCGCAAACAACTCGGTCGCGTACAGGTCTTTCAGCGCCTGGTCGGCGGCAGCCTGGGTATAGACCTGACCGGTACGCAGGCGGATGTACGACACGATCGTTTGCGGCTCTAGGCGCTCGGCACCCGCAACGGCGATGGTGCGGATGACATCCGATTGCGGCGCAGCGGCTTGCGCCGATTGCGGGGGAGCGTCCTGCGCCATCGCTGCGACCGGTATGCCGGCGAGCATCGTTCCGCAGAGGAGCGACAGGCCCAGCTTCGCCAGACCTGGCCGGTGCAAATTGCCGGCTGTTTCGCGTGCCTTCATCGACGTGGAACTCCCGTCCAAATACCAATACATGCGCTCAGGTATTCTCCATGCCGCCTGCCGCGGCAGTGAGCCGGGGGCGATTGCCGCCGCCCTTGCCCGATACCCCGTCTCCAATCAAGCGGTGGAAGGCCTCTTGTGCCCTTTGCAATGCCCTTGCGCGTTCGAACCTTCGGCGTTGCCCGCTACCGCCCGAAAATCGGCAGTGACAGCAGGTCATTGACCGTGACGAACAGCATCAGCGCAAGGATAACTGCCACGCCGGCACGGAACGCCATTTCCTGACCACGGGGACCCACCGGCTTCCGACGGACCGCTTCGGCCGCGTAGAAAGCCAGATGCCCACCGTCGAGGGCCGGGATTGGCAACAAGTTGATGAACGCCAAGTTAAGCGAGATCAACGCGGCGAAGCCGACGAAAGCAACCGGACCCAGGCTGAGTTGCTCACCCGAAAACTTGGCAATCTTGATCGGCCCACCCAATTCCTGCACCGAGCGCTCGCCGGTCAGGATCTGCCCTATCCCGGTGACCATCATGCGCACCAGGTTGCCGCATTCCTCAATTCCCAAGATGGTCGCTTCGATGGGTCCGACGGGCGAGTAGCGGATCGGACTCGACCATACGCCCAGCCGCCCGATACGCGATTTGTTGCCGAACCGATCCTTTTCGATCGCGCTACCGATAGAGAGCGGAACCCGCAGCCGCTGGCCCTGGCGATCGATGCCGATAACGACAGACCGATCCGGGTGCATCATTACCCGCTCGGTAATGTCGCGGAATTCCTTCACCTCGACCCCGTCGATGGTGACGATCCTGTCCCCGACGCGCATTCCGGCTGCCTCCGCAACCGAGCCCGCGGCGAACTTCTGGATTACGTTGGTTTCGGCCGGATCGACCTGCATCGGCTTGCCGATTGCCATGAAGAACGCCGCGAAAATCGCCACTGCGACCGCGAGATTAGTCAGCGGCCCGGCAACCACTATCAGCGAGCGTTGCCATAAGGGAGCAAGATGAAAATTGCCGTCGCGCTGATCCGGCGGCACCGCCGCGATCGCTTGCGCGTCAGGAATCGAGGCGGGGTTCATATCGCCCTTGAATTGGCAATAGCCGCCCAGCGGGATTGCCGAGAGCTTCCACCGCGTGCCGCGCTTGTCGGTAAAGCCGGCGATCTCCTTGCCAAAACCGACGGAGAACGCATCAACGCCGACCCCGAACAGGCGGCCCATCAGATAATGGCCGAACTCATGCACCGTTACCAACGGACCGAGCAACAGCACGAACCCGGCTAGGTAGAACCAGAAAGGGGGCGATTCGATCAATTCAGACTAGCTCCAGCAATTCGTTCGCGCGCGCCCTCGCCTCGCTATCCACCGCCAAAACTTCGTCGAGCGAAGCGGGCGGCGGCGGCGGCGTACGCGAGAGCGTCCGCTCGACAGTTAACGCAATGCGTGTGAACGATATCTTGCCGGCCAGAAACGCGGCGACGGCGGTCTCGTTCGCCGCATTAAGTACTGCGGGGGCCGCGCCCCCCGCCTGCGCTGCATCGCGCGCCAGCCGGGTGGCGGGAAACCGCGCTTCGTCGGGCGCTTCGAACGTCAGCGTGCCGACCTTAGCCAGGTCGAGCGGCGTCATCGGCGTGTCCATCCTCTGCGGCCAGGCCAGGCAGGATGCGATCGGCACGCGCATGTCGCTAGGGCCTAACTGTGCCAGCGTCGACCCGTCGCGATATTCGACCATAGAATGGATCACGCTTTGCGGATGCACGACGATCGCGATCTTCTCCAGTCCCACGGGGAACAGGTGATGGGCTTCGATGAATTCAAGCCCCTTGTTCATCATCGTGGCCGAATCGATGCTGATCTTGGCGCCCATGTCCCAGTTGGGATGCGCGACCGCCTGCTTGGGGGTCGCGGCCTCGAGCTGCGCTTGCGACCAGGTCCGGAAGGGACCGCCGCTCGCCGTCAGCGTAATTCGGCGGACGTCGTCGATCCGGTTTCCGGCGAGGCACTGAAAGATCGCGTTGTGTTCGCTGTCGACCGGAAGCAGCGTGGCGCCGTGCTTCGCAACTGCGGCGGTCATCACCGCGCCTGCCGATACCAGCGCTTCCTTATTCGCCAGCGCGATCGTGCCGCCCTGTTCGATCGCCGCCATGACCGGAGCCAGCCCCGCGCAGCCGACGATCGCGGCGACCGTCAGGTCCGCCCCGTGCGCCGCCGCCTCGTTGAGCGCGCAGGCTCCCCCGGCGACCCCTATGCCCGAACCGTTCAGCGCCTCGCGCAGCAACGGCAAGCAGGTTTCGTCGGCGACGACAGCGATCTCGGCATCGAATTCGCGGGCGAGTGCAGCCAGTTCGCCGACGTTGCAGTTTGCGGTCAATGCAACGACCCGCCAATCTGCGCGATTGCGACGGATCAGATCGAGCGTCGATGCTCCCACCGACCCGGTCGCCCCCAGGATCGAGATCGTTCGCATCGGTTCAGTTCGCCCAGACCGAAGCCACCGCGCCAACCGCGATAGCCACCGGCAACATGCCGTCGATCCGGTCGAACACCCCGCCGTGACCGGGTATAAGCTTTGAAGAGTCCTTCACTCCGGCCCGCCGCTTGAGCCAGCTTTCGAAAAAATCTCCGGCCTGGGCCAGCACCGCGAGCCCCGCACCCAGCAGCGCTGCGACACCAAGGTTGCCTGCGCTCAGCGCGAACCCAAGCTCGAACCGGGGGCCAACGATCCCGCCGTCGATCGCGACGACCCACAGCACCAGCCACAGCGCTGCGCCCGCCATTCCGCCCAGCAGACCGGCCCAGGTTTTCGAAGGGCTGATCGACGGGGCGATCTTCGGCCCGCCGATCGCGCGTCCGGTGAAATAGGCGAAGGTATCGGTGAACACCGTTACCCCAACTATCAAAACGATCAGAAAATCGCCCGCTCCAACCAGCACCCCCGCCGCCAAACCGAAGTAGGCTGCCCCCGCAAGGATAGCGGCGAGCCGGAAGGGAATGTTCGCGGTCGCCCTGACCGTCAGCAGTATATACTCGGCAAATGCGATCAACGCGACAAACACGACGAGAGTGTCGAACACCCGCCCCCCGACCACAATAGCGGCGAATGCAACAGCCAGCATCATCACCGCCGATGCGAGCCGCACCGGCAGGTCGCTGCCCTTCCCGGGCGTCGTGTCAGCGGCCACCATAGCGTCTCTCCCTGCGCGCGAACTCGTCCAGGGCATCCACGAGATGCGCGGGCGTGAAATCGGGCCATAGCACATCAGTGAAGATCATCTCTGCATAGGCGCACTGCCACAGCAGGAAGTTCGACAGCCGAACCTCTCCGCTGGTGCGAATCAGCAGGTCGAGAGGTGGCAGAGGCGCGGTATCGAGGTGGGCTTCGATGGTCTCCGCCGTGATCTCGCCCGCGTTGGCAGCCTTATGCGCCGCGCGTGCGATTTCCTGATGCGAGCCATAGTTGAGCGCAACGGCAAGCGTGCGTGAACCGTTGGCGGTTTTTTCCAGCGCATCTTCGAGCATCTCGACGATATCGGGCGCAAGTCCTTGCCAATCGCCGAGAATATGCAGCTTGACATCGTTGGCGATGAATTCGGGAAGGTCCGATTTTACGAACTTGCGCATGAGGTTCATGAGGTCGCCAACCTCTTCCTTGGGCCGCCGCCAGTTCTCGGTGCTGAAGGCGTATAACGTCAGGCATTCGACATTCGTGTCCTTGAGCGAGCGAACGAGTTTTCGCACCGCCTCGACCCCGCGCTGGTGGCCCAACGCACGGGGCAGGTGCCTGGCCTTGGCCCAGCGACCGTTGCCATCCATGATAATCGCGACATGCTTGGCCCTTGGGCGTGCGACCCCCGCCTCTTCGCCCATCAGGCCCCTCCGGTTATCCGCCACGTCACTGCGAGAGGATTTCCTTTTCCTTCGCCGCCGCGGCGTCGTCAGTTAGTCCGACGTACTTGTCGGTCAGCTTCTGGACCTCGTCCTCAGCGCGCTTGCGGTCGTCCTCGGAAATGTCCTTCTTCTTCTCGTCATCCTTGAGCGCTTCCATCCCGTCCCTGCGGACGTTGCGGATGGCGATCTTGGCGTTCTCGGCGTACTTGCCTGCGAGCTTGGCGAGTTCCTTGCGCCGGTCTTGGGTGAGGTCGGGGATCGGCAGGCGAATCGTCTGCCCGTCAATCATCGGGTTGAGCCCCAGATTCGCGTGGGCGATGCCTTTTTCGACCGCGATCATGTTCGCCTTGTCCCACACCTGCACACTTAGCATCCGCGGCTCGGGTGCCGATACGGTCGCCACCTGATTGATCGGCATACGCTCGCCGTAGACTTCACAGATGACCGGATCGAGCAGCGTGGTGTTCGCGCGTCCCGTGCGCAAACCACCCAGATCGCTCTTCAGCGAATCCACCGCGCCCTGCATGCGCCGTTCGATGTCGTCCTTGTCGTACTTAGCCATGTTCAGCTTCCCTGCACTATCGTCTGGACACCCTCGCCGTTGAGCACCTTCGCCAAGTTGCCTTTCTCGCGGATCGAAAAGACCACGATCGGGATGCCGTTGTCGCGGCACAGCGCGACGGCGGAGGCGTCCATCACCTTGAGATTGTCTGCCAGCACCTTGCCATAGGTGACTGTATCGAAACGGATCGCACCTGCGTTCTTCTTGGGGTCGCTGTCGTAGACCCCATCGACGCTGGTGCCCTTGAGAAGCGCGTCGCAGCGCATTTCAGCGGCCCGGAGGGCGGCTCCGGAGTTGGTCGTGAAATAGGGCGCGCCCACGCCCGCCGCGAAGATCACCACGCGGCCCTTTTCAAGGTGCCGCTCGGCGCGGCGGCGGATTACCGGTTCGCACACCTGGTCCATCGCTATCGCGGACTGAACCCGGGTCGGCACGCCGAGTTGCTCAAGCGCGCTTTGCATCGCCAGTGCGTTCATCACCGTGGCGAGCATGCCCATGTAATCGGCCTGCGCCCGGTCCATTCCCTGTGCCGCGCCGGCCATGCCGCGGAAGATGTTGCCGCCACCGATGACGAGGCAGATCTCCAGCCCGCTTTCCTTGGCCGCCTTCACTTCTTTCGCCAACTCCATCACGAACGACGGATCGATGCCGAATTGCTGTCCTCCCATGAGCACCTCGCCTGAGAGCTTCAGGAGCACGCGCTTGAGCGGTGGAAGGGCCATGGAATTGGTTTCTCGCGTAACGGGGCGACGGATCGCCGCCCTTATAGGGCGCAGCCATGAGGCGACAAGGGTATAGGGCTGCTCACGAAAAACGGCCGCCGGATCGCTCCAGCGGCCGCTCTTTCGACTGTAATGGGCTCAGCCCTTGACCGCAGCGGCTACCTCGGCCGCAAAGTCGGTCTCTTCCTTCTCGATGCCTTCGCCAAGCTGGAAGCGGACATAGTCCTTGAGCTCGATCGCAGCGCCGGCGTCCTTGGCCGCCTTCGCCACGACTTCGCTGATGGGCGTCTTGTTGTCCATCACGAAAACTTGGCTCAGCAGCGCGTTCTCCTTGGCGAACTTGGCGATGGCGCCATCGACCATCTTCGCCTGGACTTCGGCCGGCTTGCCAGACTCGGCAGCCTTCTCGGCGGCAACCTTGCGTTCGCGCTCGATGACGTCGGCATCGAGGCTTTCGGCGTTCAGCGCCTGCGGGAAAGCAGCGGCAATGTGCATCGCAAGGCTTTTGCCGAGCGCCTCAAGCGCACCCTTGTCGGCGCTCGATTTCGAGCGCGACGAGCACGCCGATCTTGCCGAGATTGGGTGCCGCCGCGTTGTGCACGTAAGGTACGACCACACCTTCGCCGACCGAGACATGCTTGAGCCGGCGGATCTGCTGATTCTCGCCAATCGTCGCGACGTTGTCGGTCAACTTGTCGGAGACCGAGCCACCATCGGGGTAGCCGGCGTTCTTCAGCGCGTCGACGTCGGCCGAACCCTCACCGAGAGCGACTTCAGTGACCTTGCGGACGAAGTCCTGGAACTTGTCGTTCTTAGCGACGAAGTCGGTTTCGGAGTTCACTTCGACCGCCACACCCTTGGCGCCTTCGACGGCGACGCCCACAAGACCTTCGGCCGCAGTGCGGCTCGACTTCTTGGCGGCGGTGGCAAGGCCCTTGGCGCGCAGCGCGTCAACCGCGGCTTCGATGTCGCCATTTGCGCCTTCAAGGGCCTTCTTCGCGTCCATCATGCCCGCGCCGGTCTTCTCGCGCAGGGCCTTTACGTCGGCAGCGGTGAATGCAGCCATGGTATCAATCCTTTTTCAAATGCAGTGCGGCGCCGGGCGGTGAAGCCCGGCGCCAGTTATTCGGTAAATAGGAAGCCGATCAGGCTTCGGTAGAGGCTTCGGCAACCGCCGCTTCGGTCGGGGGCTCGGCCATCGCGCCAATGTCCTCGCCCGAATCGATTGTCGCGCGGCCTTTGCCGCTCGTCGCCGCCTCGGCAACCGCGTCGCAATAGAGGCGCACGGCGCGCGCCGCATCGTCGTTGCCCGGGATTGGGAAGGCGATACCGCTTGGATCGACGTTCGAATCGAGAACTGCGACAACCGGAATGCCGAGCACGCCGGCTTCCTTGATCGCCAAGTCTTCCTTGTTCGCGTCGATCACGAACATCACGTCGGGAATGCCGCCCATGTCGCGGATGCCGCCGAGCGAAAGCTCGAGCTTGTCGCGCTCACGGGTGAGCTGAAGGATTTCCTTCTTGGTGAGCCCCGAGATTTCGCCCGAAAGCTGCTCGTCGAGCGTCTTCAGCCGGCGGATCGAACCCGAAATGGTCTTCCAGTTGGTCAGCATCCCGCCTAGCCAGCGGTGGTTGACGAAGTGCTGGCCGGAAGCCCGTGCTGCCTGCGCGATCGGCTCTTGCGCCTGACGCTTGGTGCCAACGAACAGGACCTTCCCGCCTGAACGGACGGTGTCCTGAATAAAGTCGAGCGCACGCGCGAAGAGCGGCACGGTCTGCGACAAATCGATGATGTGAACCCCGTTGCGGGAGCCGAAGATGTACGGCTTCATTCGCGGGTTCCAGCGGTGGGTCTGATGGCCGAAGTGTGCGCCGGCCTCGATCAATTGCTGCATGGTGACGGTCGGGGCCGCCATAAGTAATTCCTTTCCGGTTGAGCCTCTGGAGAGCTGGGACTGCCTGCGGAGATCCCGCGGACGGCACCGGTATGAGGCGCTCTCCATGTGGATTTGCCCGCTGCTCTAATTGCCCAAAGGACGAAAATTCGCTGCGAACGGGGCGGCCCTTAGCGGGCTTGCCATGCAAAATCCAGACTCAATTCGTCGCTTAAAAAGGCGGACCTGCCGCGATTGCGCTTGACGGAACAGAACAAATAGAGAACAGCGACCACGTCGCGGGAACGTCTTGCGGCCCGGTGGTTTCCACCAGTTGTCCACAGGCTGTCAACATGCCTGTGCCGTCATGAGGGTACCTGATCGATGACCGCCTTCCTGCTTGTCACGCTGTTTGCCACCGTTGCGCTCGCGAGCGTGTTTACCGTTGCCGATGCCATCGTGCGTGGCCACGCTGCGTTCCGGGACCTGCGCGGCGAACTCGCACGCAATCAGGCAGTGCACACGATCACGGTCACGATGGACGCCGTCGAAGGCCCGCGGATACCCGCGCTTCGGCCCGCACTTCTCAGTGGAGGTCGGACGTCGCCGCGTCGAATGGCTCCGGGATCGGATCGACTTTTGGGGCCGCTACGCGCTGCCGCCTGATACGACCGTACCGCACGATCGACCACGGCATTGTTGCCAAATAGGCCGTGCAGACCGCCGTCAAGGTCCACCATGGCTCCAGCAGTAACGCTGCGAACACCATCCCAACAACCGCGATCAGACCAAGCCGCACATCTCGCCGAGGCCGCATGCGGCCCCAACTGAGCGTCGCCAGGTTCGAAATCATCAGGAATGCGACCAGCGCGGTCCATGGCGCCACCAGGATCGGGTTGCGGAACAGATCGTCGCCGGTCGCTATCCATAGGTACAGCGGCAGAAACGCCAGGCCTGCGCCCACCGGGGCCGGCACGCCGGTCAAGAAGCCGGCCGATTTGTGCGGCTGTTCGCTCTCGTCGATCTGCGCGTTGAACCGGGCAAGCCGCAGCGCACCGCAGATCGCGAAGGCGAGCGCGGCGAACCAGCCGAGCCGGGTCAAATCGCCAAGCGACCACAGAAACAGGATGAGCGCCGGTGCGGTACCGAAGCTGAGCGAATTGGCCAGGCTGTCGAGTTCCGCTCCGAAGCGCGACTGCGCCTTGAGGAGCCGGGCGACACGTCCGTCCATCGCATCGAGCACGCCGGCCAGGATCACCGCGAAGACCGCCTCGCGCCACATCCCGTCGATCGCGAACCGGATACCGGTCAGACCGGAACACAGCGCGGCGGCAGTTATGGCGTTGGGCAGCACGGCGCGCATCGGCAGGCCGCGCATACGGCCGCGTGGCGCAAGCGGAGTCTCGTCTTCGGCGGACTTTGGTCCCAGGCGGGCGCGGTCGGACATTACTGGTTTACGCCTTCGATCAGTTTCTGGGTTCCCACTTCGGCAAGAACGGTCTCGCCGGCGACCACGGTCTGGCCGAGCACGACTTTCGATTCCGTCCCCACGGGCAGATAGACGTCGACCCGACTGCCGAAACGAATGAGGCCTACCCGCTGACCGCCAGCGACGAGATCGCCGGGCTTGACGAACGGAACGATCCGACGCGCCACTAGCCCGGCTATCTGGGTAAAGCCCAGCAACAGGCCGTCCGGCCGCTCGATCAGCAGGTGCTGGCGCTCGTTGTCATCGCTCGCCTTGTCGAGGTCGGCATTCATAAACTTGCCTGGGATATAGACCACGCGCTGCACCGTTCCGCCGATCGGCGCGCGGTTGATGTGGACGTCGAATACCGACATGAAGATCGACACGCGGGTCACTGGCCCGGCTGTCAGGCCTTGGGTGCCACTGCCGTCCTCGACCATCAACTCCCTTGGCGGTTCAACCTCTGCAATGAGCGAGACCAGCCCGTCGGCGGGCGAGACGATCAAGTCGTCACCCTGCGGCACCACCCGCTCGGGATCGCGGAAAAACGCGAGTATTCCAAGCGTGAGGAATGCCAGTGGCCAAGCCAGCGTTTCCCAAGCGAGCAACGCGGTAACAAGGCACGCGGCAGCGGCGATGAGACCGAACTTGCGTCCTTCGGGGTGAATCGCCGGCCATTGCCAGTGCGCGTCGCCCCGGCCCCTGTTGTCGAGAATTTCTCCGGCCATAGGCAGAGGCTTAGGTGCTGCGCCCGATCGTCACAAGCGAAACTGCCCTAGGCTGCCTTGCGAACGAACACGGTTCCGGCCGAATAGCCGGCGCCGAACGAGCAGATCAGCCCGATATCGTCCGCCGCAAGATCCGCCGAATGCTTGTGGAACGCGATGATCGACCCCGCGCTCGAGGTATTGGCATAAGTATCGAGCACCGTCGGGCTCTCGTCGGCAGTCGCCTCGTGCCCCAGCACACGTTGCGCGATCAGCCGATTCATCCCGGCATTGGCCTGGTGGAGCCACAGCCGTCTTAGTGATGAGGGGTCGATGCCGAGCCGCTCGCCCTCTTCGCAGATCATGGCCGCGACCATTGGCACGACTTCCTTGAATACCTTGCGCCCTTCCTGGACGAACAGCTTGTCCGCGGTGTCACGCGTTTCGGGTGCCGTCCGGTTGAGGAAGCCGAAATTATTTCGGATGTTGTTCGAGAAGACCGTTTTCAATCGAGTGCCAAGGATGTCCCAGTGCCCCACCGGAGCCATATCGACATCCTCGACCAGCACCGCTGTCGCCACGTCGCCGAAGATGAAGTGGCTGTCACGGTCGCGCCAATTGAGATGGCCGCTGGTGATCTCGGGGCTGACCACAAGCACGCTGCGGGCATTTCCTGCGCGGATATAGTCGGCGGCCGTCTGGATCCCGAATGTCGCCGACGAGCACGCGACATTCATATCGAACGCGAAGCCCTCGATCCCGAGCGCGTGCTGGATTTCGATCGCCATCGCCGGATAAGCGCGCTGCATGTTCGAAGCGGCGCACAGCACCGCATCGACATCCCCTGGATTGCGACCCGCCCGATCGAGCGCCTGGCGCGCGGCGGCGACGCCGATCTCTGCCATGATCGACAACTCGTCGTTCCGGCGCTCCGCCAATTGCGGGCACATCGTCGCGGGATCGAGCACGTTTGCCTTGTCGACCACATGGCGCGCCTTGATACCGCTCGCCTTCTCGATGAACTCGGTCGAACTCGGCTCAAGCGCAACCGCCTCGCCCGCTGCGATCGCAACCGCATGGGCGGCGTTGTGCCGCTCAACGAATGCATTGAAGCTCGCGACAAGCTCGTCGTTGGTAATGCTGTCGCGGGGCGTGAATAGGCCTGTGGCCGAAATGACGGGTCGATGCATTGCGGTGGATTAGTCCGCGTTCACGTGATCGACAAGGCGACAGGGGCTTACCGACTCGTTCCCTCGCTATAGCTTGCATCGCGGTGCCGCTGTCGCAATAACAGAAGAACAACGCTAGGCGCACAAGCTCTATTCACGCAATTTGGGCGTAAACGCATGGCACGCAAGCATTCCAAACATGGCCCGCCGTTGGACCTCAACCGCGAGGATGACGATGAGGCAGTTCCCGCACCATGCTGGCTCTGCGGGCGTAATTTGGGCAAGACGACTGTCTGGCATCATCCCGTGCCCAAGAGCCGGGGCGGACGTGATGTCGTGCCGATGCACCCCATCTGTCAGCAGACCCTGATCGCCAACTTCACCAACTCGGAGTTACAGCGTCACGCGCTGGACGTAGATGCCCTTCTGGCCAATCCCAGCGTGCGCAAATTTGTCGACTGGGTGGCGAAGAAGGACCCCGACTTCAACGCGACCACGGCAAAAAAGCAACGTTGACCCGCGAGCCGCGCGATGAATTGTGCCATAGAGCCGCGATGACCCTGCCGATCGACAACTCAGCGCAACATGTCGATGTCGCCGCGCTGTATCGGTTCGCCCGACTCGATGACTGCGAGCGGTTGCGCGCGCCACTCCGTCATTTGTGCGGCGAGCAAGGTATCAAAGGCACTCTGATCCTGGCCCCGGAAGGCATCAACGGCACGATCGCCGGTCCCCGCGGCGGGCTGGATCGGGTTCTGGATCACATCCGCTCCTGGCCGGATTGTGCCCGTCTGGATGTCAAGCTCTCGACAGCTTCGACGATGCCATTTCACCGGATGAAGGTGCGCCTCAAGCGCGAGATCGTGACCATGGGTCAGCCCGATATCGACCCGACCACCGATGCGGGGCGCTATGTCGACCCGCACGATTGGAACGCGCTAGTAGACGATCCCGACACCATCGTCATCGACACCCGCAACGACTACGAAGTCGCCATCGGCTCGTTCGCCGGGTCGATCGATCCCGAGACCACCTCGTTCCGCGACTTCCCAAAATGGTTCGACCGCGAGCGCGACCGTTTGCTCGGGACCGGCAAGCCGCCCAAGGTGGCGATGTTCTGCACCGGAGGGATACGCTGCGAAAAAGCCTCCGCCTTCCTCAAGCGCGAGGGGGTCGACGAGGTCTACCACCTGAAAGGAGGCGTCCTTGCCTACCTCGAAACCGTGCCTCAGGACGTGAGCCGCTGGCAGGGCGAATGCTTCGTATTCGATCGGCGGGTGGCCATCGGCCACGGTCTTGCGGCCGGCAGTCATACACTGTGTTTCGCTTGCCGTCGGCCCTTGAGTCCCTCCGACAGGCACTCACCAGCATACGAGGAGGGCGTCAGTTGCGCCGCCTGCATCGACGAGCGGGACGAACGCCAACGCCAATCCTATCGCGAGCGCCAGCTTCAGGAACAGCGCGCCGCCCGGCACGGTCGCGCACATGTCGGCGCGGTGCTGGGAGCGGACGACGACAAAGATGAGGTCTGAGCCGGTCCTCTACAGCTTCCGGCGCTGCCCTTACGCGATCCGCGCGCGAATGGCCTTGGCGATCAGCCAGACGCGCTGCTTGCTGCGCGAAGTGAAGCTTTCGCAAAAGCCCGCCGCGATGCTGGCAGCGTCGCCCAAGGGGACCGTCCCCGTACTTGTGCAGGCTGACGGAACCGTCATCGAGGAAAGCATCCTGATCATGCGCTGGGCGCTTGCGCGTAACGACCCCGAAGGTTGGCTAGAGCGCGACGACACCGATCTCATCGGCCGCAACGATGGTCCGTTCAAACACGATCTCGATCGGTACAAATATCCCGATCGCCATGAATCGGACGCATTGGCGCACCGCAATCGCGGACTGGCGTTCCTGCGTACACTCGATGCGCGGTTATCCGCTTCGAGGCACCTGTGCGGAAACGTCCGCGGCATCGCCGATGCGGCAATTATGCCTTTTGTTCGTCAGTTCGCGGCCGTCGATAGGACATGGTTCGCGGCGCAGCCGGTTCCCCACCTGCAGGGGTGGCTGGCCCGCCACCTCGAATCGCCGCTGTTTACGTCGATCATGGAGCGGTTCGCTCCGTGGGAACCGAACGACCCAGCCGTTGGGCTGCTATGAACGGGTCGCGTAACGCAGCCACCTGCCCTTCCCCTATCGACGAGGCGATCCTGAAATGAGCGTGGCCTTCCGCCGAGACAGTGATGAAGATCATCTGGAGCCCAAGTTCGAGCGTCCGGTTCCCGCCGGACCCAACCTGGTGTCCGCGCGTGGTCTCGCCCTCATCGAAGCACGCGTTGCCCAACTCGAAGGCGAGTTCGGTTCCGAGCAGGACGAAGCGCCAAGGGCAGTAATCAAACGAGACCTGCGGTACTGGCAGACGCGTCGGATAACCGCCGAAGTCGCGCCCGTACCCGCCGGCGACAGGGTCGAGTTCGGAACCGAGGTACGTATCCTCGTGAACGGTAAGCCACGCACATTCAGGATTGTCGGAGACGACGAGGCGGACCCGGGGGCCGGATTAATTTCATTCAAGTCCCCGCTATGCCAGGTCATGCTCGGCGCAGAGGTCAATGAAACGCTTCCTTTTGGAGAAGTCAGCGATGCAATCCAGATCGTCGGCATAGCAGTTCCTGCCGAGCCGGCTGGGGGATGATAACCGCTAGGCTGAGCTCAGCCGCTATTCGGCTCTACGACAGGCATCGGAGACGAGAACTTCGTGCCTGATCCATCCGCAGATCAAGAAGAGCAATCCGAATTGGCCATTTTCCCGGCCTCTGAAAGGCCGGTGGTGGACAGGGCTGGATTCGAACCAGCGTACGCTTGCACGGGCAGATTTACAGTCTGCTGCCTTTAACCACTCGGCCACCTGTCCACACAGGGCCTGCCGGATCGTGTCAAATGCCCCCTTTGCAAGGGGCCGGCCGGCCGAGGAAGGCGCGCAATGGCGAAGCGGCGCTTGCCTGTCAATGGCCCTGCTGGCAGGGGCGGTTCATGGCGAAAGGCGAGAAAAAACGCGCGATGCGCGGGCGGGCAGGCCGGATGCAGGGCGGACGCGGCGCAGGCCGGGCGAGCACTGGCCAGGTCAGGCTGTGGGGCAGGCACGCAGTCGAGGCTGCGCTGCGCAATCCCGAACGCAACCACCGCAAGCTGTGGGCGACCCGCGAGGGCGTCGCATCGCTGGATGGTGAACTGCCGCCCGATTTTCCGGTGGAGTGGGCCGAAGTCGCCGACCTCGGCCGCCTTGTCGCCCGTGATGCCCCACATCAGGGGCTGGTGCTCGAGTGCGCTCCGCTAGAAGACGTGTTTCTCGACGATGTCATCGGCGATGCAAACGCGCCGATCGTGGTGCTCGACCAGGTCACCGATCCGCATAACGTCGGCGCGATCCTGCGCTCGGCAGCCGGGTTCGGCGCGGCGGCGATCGTCACGCAGGACCGTCACGCTCCACCGGAATCCGGCGTTGTCGCGAAATCGGCAAGCGGCGCGCTCGAAATCGTGCCGTGGGTGCGAGTGGTGAATCTGGCCCGTACACTCGATGAGCTGGCCGAGGCTGGCTACTGGCGCATCGGCCTTGCCGGCGAAGCCGATGCGACTCTTGCCGAGGCACTGCCGACCGGACGGGTCGCTCTTGTGCTGGGAGCTGAAGGCGAAGGGCTGCGGCACAACATCGCCGGGCACTGCGACGCGCTGGCCCGGTTGCCGATTTCCGATGCGATGGAAAGCCTCAATGTTTCGAACGCCGCGGCGATCGCGCTCTACGCGATCGCCGTGCGTTAACGGACGCTCAGTTCACCGAGTCCTTCAGGACTTTGCCGGCCTTGAACTTGGGCTGATTCGACGCTTTGATCTTCATCGGTTCACCGGTCCGGGGATTGCGTCCGGTCGAAGCCTTACGTCGTGCGACAGTGAAGGTGCCGAAGCCTACCAACCGCACTTCGTCGCCCTTCTTGAGTGCCGCGGTAATCGCATCGAATACACCTTCGACTGCGCTGGCGGAGTCACTCTTGGAGAGCCCCGCCGCTTCGGCAACCGATCCGATGAGATCGTTCTTATTCATTCGTTCCCCCTGACTTGCGTGCGACCGCAGACGACTCCGCAGAATCGCCGTGATGTCGAAAGCGGGGACTTGAATGCCTTTTGACCGATGAGTCAAAGATTAATCCGGTCGATTCATGCGCAACGCAGCACGGCCTGTCCCATCGTGGTGCGTTGCTGCCGATTTTCGCCGAAAACCGGCAGCGGGCGATAGCTCAGTGAGCGGTAGCGCCCTCTCCCGACAAGGGCGGCCCCGGCTGGCTGGCCAAGTCGTCCGCCTCGGTCCAATCGATCGCTTCGAGAGGGGTCACGAGCGCCCGCTCAAGAACCTGGTCGACATGGCTCACCGGCACGATCTCGAGCCCATCCCTGATGTTCTGCGGAATCTCGACGAGATCCTTGACGTTGTCTTCGGGGATGAGAACCGTCTTCAGCCCTCCGCGCAGCGCAGCGAGCAGTTTTTCCTTGAGGCCGCCGATCGGCAGAACGCGACCACGCAGCGTGACTTCGCCAGTCATCGCCACATCGGGACGCACCGCCACACCCGAGAGCGTCGAGACGATCGAGGTGACCATGCCCACGCCCGCGCTTGGCCCGTCCTTGGGCACCGCACCTTCGGGCAGATGGATATGGATATTCTTGCGCTGGAAAATGCGCGGATTGATGCCGTAGGCCGGCGCGCGCGCCTTAACGAAGCTGAACGCTGCGGCGACGCTTTCGTTCATCACCTCGCCCAGCTTGCCAGTGGTCTTGATCTCGCCCTTGCCCGGGGTCGTGACACTTTCGATCGTCAGCAGTTCTCCGCCGACTTCGGTCCAGGCGAGCCCGGTCACCGCGCCGACTTGCGCCTCTTCCTCGCTCATGCCGTGCTTAAACTTCCGCACACCCGCGAAATCGCCAAGGTTGTCGGGTGTGACCGTCACGCTTGCGACTTCTTTTTCGAGGATCTTGCGCAAGGATTTGCGCGCCAGCCGTGCAATCTCTCGCTCAAGCGTGCGCACGCCCGCTTCGCGCGTGTAATAGCGGATCAGGTCGCGCAAACCCTCGGTCGTCAGCGTGAATTCGCCGTCCTTCAAGCCGTGCGCCTCGATCTGCTTGGCGATCAGGTGCCTCTCGGCGATCTCCACCTTCTCGTCCTCGGTGTAGCCCTCAAGCCGGATGATCTCCATCCGGTCGAGCAGCGGCTGCGGCAAGTTCAGGCTGTTCGCGGTGGTCACGAACATGATGTCGGACAGATCGAGGTCGAGTTCCAGGTAATGGTCCTGGAACTTCGAATTCTGTTCGGGGTCGAGCACCTCGAGCAGCGCCGAAGCCGGATCGCCGCGGAAATCCTGACCGAGCTTGTCGATCTCGTCGAGCAGGAACAGCGGATTGCTGGTCCCCGCCTTCTTGAGGTTCGAAACGATCTTGCCGGGAAGCGATCCGATGTAGGTGCGCCGGTGTCCGCGGATTTCCGCTTCGTCGCGGACGCCGCCGAGCGACTGGCGCACGAATTCACGCCCCGTCGCCTTGGCGATAGACTGGCCGAGGCTTGTTTTGCCGACGCCCGGAGGGCCGACGAGGCACAGAATCGGGCCTTTCAACTTATTGGTGCGCGCCTGAACAGCGAGGTACTCGATAATCCGGTCCTTGACCTTCTCGAGCGCGTAGTGGTCTTCATCGAGCACCGCCTGGGCCTTGGCAATGTCCTTCTTGACCTTGCTCTTCTTGCCCCACGGCAGGCCGAGCAGCACGTCGAGATAGTTGCGGATGACGGTCGCCTCGGCGCTCATCGGTTGCATTGCCTTGAGCTTCTTGAGCTCGCTTTCGGCCTTCGCGCGGGCCTCCTTGCTGAGCTTGAGCTTGGTAATCTTTTCGGCAAGTTCGGCGAGTTCGTCGCCGTCCTCGCCGTCGCTCCCGCCGAGCTCGTTCTGGATCGCCTTCAACTGTTCGTTGAGGTAATATTCGCGCTGAGTCTTCTCCATCTGCCGCTTCACGCGGCCGCGGATCTTGCGCTCTACCTGGAGTACCGAAAGCTCGCCCTCCATGATTGCCATAACCATTTCGAGCCGCTTCAAGGGGCTGCGCTCGGTTAGCAGCGCTTGCTTGTCGATAACTTTGCCCTGCAGCGCGGCGGCGACAGTGTCTGCAAGGTCGCCAGCGTCATCGATTTCAGCGAGGTCCTGGTTGGCATTCTCGCCGAGCTTCTTGTTAAGTTTGGCGTATTCGCCGAACTGTTCAACAACCTGGCGCATGGTCGCGACGACTTCGCTTCCCGATGCCGTTTCCGGAGCGCGTACTTCTACCTCGGCGACGACGAACCCGTTTTCAGGCCGCATCGCGACAAGGGCCGCACGTGCCCCGCCTTCGACCAGCACGCGCACGGTGCCGTCGGGCATCTTGAGGAGTTGGAGAACCTGCGCGACAACGCCGACGTCATAGAGATCTTCGTCGGAAGGGTCGTCGGTGCCGGGGTCGAGCTGGGCGAGAAGGAAGATATCCTTGTCGCCCTCCATCGCCGCTTCGAGAGCGGCGACCGACTTCTCGCGACCGACGAACAACGAGACGACCTGACCGGGAAAGACGACGATATCGCGCAAGGGTAGCAGGGGAAAAAGCTGGTTCATGGCGCGGATATGGGGTGCGCCCGCCGGACGTGCAATCCCGTACCCGGCTCGGTTGTGGATGGTGGCGCCCGTTAGAAGTCGACGGTAATTGCGATCGTATCCGAATAGCTACCGGCGGCCCCGATCGTCGCACCTGCCTCGATCCGTCCGTAGGCGGTGAGCTCCAACTCGCCGCCCTTGGCAATCGCGGTAACGGGCACTCCGGCTTGCCATGCGTCGTGGCGCGATCGATCGCTAAAGACCGCGTAGGTCACGTAACCGCTCTTGCCTGCCAGCCTGCGATCACCGCCGTTTCCGTGAGTACCGCGGTCGAGCGTTACCGCCACGGGGATGTCCCCATTACAAGCGACCGCGATCTGCGCCTCGGCATCGATAGCATTTCCGGCGGTTGCCGCGAACGCCAGCGGAGTTGCGTTGACCCTGCACGCCGGTTGCACGAAAAGCGTGACCGGCATCGTCGCAGAGATCTGGTCGGCGACTGCGGTTGAAGGCACCATCGCCGCACACACTGCGAGGACCGCGAGCGCTTGAACACGAAGGTCGGTGCTCTCCATCCCGCTGATCGTACAGGAGCAGAGCGGACGGTCATACCCGGTTAACCACGGAGGGGGCGGTTAGGAACGGCTCAACATTCAGCTGAAGCCGGGGATCTCAAGGCCGGGCGGCAAGCCCATTCCCGACTGGATCTTGGCCATTTCCTCACCTGCCAGGCGGTCGGCCTTTCCCCGCGCGTCGTTGAACGCGGCGGTCACGAGGTCTTCGAGCATCTGCTTGTCCTCAGGCACGATCAGGCTGTCATCGATCGATACCGAGAGAATCCGACCCTTCGCGGTCGCGCGAATTTTCACGAGGCCCCCGCCCGCGGCGCCTTCCACCTCGAGGCTGTCGAGCTTGGCCTGCGTCTCGCCCATCTGCTGCTGAATCTGCTCTGCGGCCTTCTGCGCCGCGGCCAGCATTTCTTCCATCGACTTCATGCGTTTCGTCTCCATGGGACGGTGCCGGCATCGTCTTCCGTGACGAACTCGGCTTCGGGGAATGTGGCGAAGGTCGCCTCCACCAGGGGGTGTGCGCGCAGGCGCGCGTCGGCGTCGGCCTTGGCAGCCTGCTCGCGCTCGACCAGCGAGGGCTCGCCGCCCTCGTCCGCCTTCTCGACCTGCCAGCGCCCTCCGGTGAGGTCCAGCAAAGCCTGGCGCAGCTCGGGAATCAGGTCCTCACTGAAACCGGGAGCCTGCGCGAACACGAGTTTGCCGTCGGCGATATCGACCGGACGGACCTGCATCCTCAGTCGCGATGCCAGATGAAGCGAGCCCGTTTCACGCTCGATACGTTCGACCAGCTCTCTCCATTCGATCTTCGAGGCGGCCGGACTCCCTGCGGATACGGCACCATCGGCACCAACCGGCGATACGGGAGCGCGGGCGGCGATATCTTCCAGCCGCTTGGCCAGAGTACCGGGATCAGGCAGGTCGGCGGCGTGAAGCACTCGGAGAAGCGCCATCTGTGCCGCCACGAGCGGATCGGGCGCACCCTTCACCTCGTCGTAGCCCTTGATGAGCAGCTGCCAAAGGCGGTGGAGTTGGCCCGGCGCAAGCCGCGCGGCCCAATCTTCGATCACCGCCCGTTCCTCGGCGGTGGGCGCGTCGGCGCCGCTGCCGCCGACCTGCGCGACGGTGATCTTGTTCGTAAGGTCCATCAAAGTGCGGACCAGCGCTAGCGGTTCGACGCCCAACGCGTACTGGTCGGCAAGCGCCGCCAGCAACGCTTGCGGATCGCCTTCGAGCAGGTTGGCGAAAAGGCGCCGCTGCGCCCCGCGATCGGCGAGGCCCAGCATGTCGCGTACCCGCTCCGCCGTCACCATCCCGTCAGTGTCGAGATCGGCGTGAGCGATCGCCTGGTCGAGGATCGATAGCCCGTCGCGGCTCGACCCTTCGGCGGCGGCAGCGATCAGGTGCAGGGCCTCGGGCTCGGCCTCGACGCCTTCCTGCCGGCAGATCGACGCAAATTGCTGTTCGAGCAGGTCCGCCGGGATGCGCCGCAGGTCGAACCGCTGGGTCCGACTGAGCACGGTGACCGGCAGCTTTTCCACCTCGGTAGTCGCGAAAAGGAACTTCACATGCGCTGGAGGTTCCTCAAGTGTCTTGAGCAAGGCGTTGAATGCGTTGCGCGACAGCATGTGGACTTCGTCGATGATGTAGATCTTGTAACGCGCCGAAACGGCCGCATACCGCACCGCCTCGATGATCTCGCGCACGTCGTCGACGCCAGTGTTCGAGGCGGCGTCCATCTCGATCACATCGATATGACGCCCTTCGGCGATAGCGCGGCATGGCTCGCAAACCCCGCACGGATCGATCGTCGGCCCCCCATCCCCGTCCGGCCCAATGCAGTTGAGCGCCTTGGCGATAAGCCGGGCGGTCGAGGTTTTGCCGACCCCGCGCACGCCGGTCATCAGGAATGCATGCGCCAGCCGGTCGCGCTTGATCGCGTTGGCCAGCGTGCGGACCATCGGTTCCTGACCGATCAGTTCACTGAAGGTTTGCGGACGGTATTTGCGCGCCAGCACGCGGTATGGCTGCGCGGTCGATTCGGTGGGTTCGGGAGAAGGGGCCGCCGCCACAGGCGCCGTCGTTTCGGGCACCGGATCGCCGAACATCGCGCTCTGTCCCGCCGCTTCGAGCTCGGCGGTCGAGGGCGCTGCATCCTGCTCGTCGTCGGCGGGGGATTCGCCGAAAATGTCCCCGGAATTGGTCATGGACCGAAACTAGGGACTGACGGCGCGAATGTCATGCTCGTCTTGAGGGGAAATGAGGAGCCGGCCGACCCGCCGCAACCCGTTGTGGCTGCTTCCTTCCGGACCTGACCAGGTTGGCGGACGCAAGCGTCCGACCGACTCCCGGCGGCGCATATGGCGAACCATTGTTTAGTTTGCAACCGGCTGCCGTCTTGTCCGTTGCAGGCGAAGAAAGGAGAGATGCGATGCCGCAGGGCGACAAGGACAAGTACACCGACAAACAGAAGCGCAAGGCCGAGCATATCGAGGAAGGTTACGAGGATCGCGGCGTTTCCAAGAAGGAGGCCGAACGCCGAGCCTGGGCGACCGTCAACAAGGAAAGCGGCGGCGGCAACAAGTCGGGATCGGGGCGCGGCAAGAAGGATACCCACGAAAGCAGCCGCAAGGGCGGACGCAAGGGCGGTTCCAGCCAATCTTCGGAAAAGCGATCCGAGGCGGCGAAGAAGGGCTGGGAGACGCGCCGCAGAAACGGCAACACGTGACGCGCAATCAGCGAAAATTGTCGGCGTAAGCCTGGATCTTGAGACCCCTGGGGGGGGTCGCATGGACCCGGGCCGGAAGGCCGTATTTCGCCGCATAGGCCTGCGCCTCTTCACAGGTCGGAAATCGCAGCACGACCTGCGCCTGCGTGTCGCCGCTACCCGTCCAGCCCATCAGCGGGTCGGGTTTGCGCGCCTCGGACTGCTCGAACTCGAGCACCCATTGGTCGGTAAGCGCCTTGCCGGACTGCATGGCGTTCTTGGGGCGTTGATAAATGCGTGCGGCCATGACGGGGTCCTTAATTCAGCTTTCCGACCGTTGGAAGGCGTTCTTGGTCTTGAGGCTCGGCTTTTCTGTCCACGGTTCGTCGGGCCACCGGTGCCGGGGGTAGCGGCCTTTCATGTCGCGTTGAACGTCTTTCCAGCTCCCGCGCCAGAATCCCGGCAAGTCGCGGGTCGATTGGAGCGGTCGGCCCGCCGGGCTGGTCAGCTTGAGCAGCAGCGGCATGTCACCGATCATCGGCTGGGTATCGAGCCCGAACAACGCCTGCACGCGCACTTCGACACTCGGCGCATCGTCCCCGACGTAATCGATCGCGTGTGTCGTCCCGGCGGGGCTTGCGAACTCTCTTGGCGCCAACCGGTCCAGCCGCTGGCGCGAATCCCAATCGAGCAGACCGAGAAGCGCATCGGTTACTTTGCCGCGCGCCACCGCGAGATCGCGTCGACCGGTCAGAAGTGGCCGCAGCCAAAGGTCGGCAGCCGCGCGCAACTCCGGTTCGGAAAGTGCCGTGATCCCAGCAAAGCCCGCGCGCGCCGACAGGTCGCGTGGAATGACTGTCGACAGGTTTTCCAGCGCCTTGCCCACAAGCATATCCACAGCCGCCTGGGGGTCGGGCACAGGATCGGGCCCGCTAGCCAGAACGATCGCACCGATCCGTCGCTCGAGTCGCGCCTCGACCCGTTCTCCGGTCCAGTTGAGCACACTGCGTTTCTCTATCCGATCGGCGAGCCAGCGTTCCACTTCGACACTCTCGAGCGGCAGTGCGGCAGTGATCCGCGAGCCTTTCGCCGACCCTTGCGCGTCGCCGATTGCCAGCCATTCGGCCCGGGCGAGCGGGCTCGCTGGATCGAGCAGATAGCCGCGCCCCCCCGCCGATAGCCAATGCTCGCCCGACGAATCGCGGCGCCTGGCAAGGTTGCCGGGAAGTCCCGCGAGCAGGAGTATACCGGGCGGCACATCGTTTGGCACGCGCGCCGCCACCAAGCGCTCTGCCGTCCGCGCCCATCCCGCGGTCAACTTGCGGTTTGCCTCGGCGCGCGTCGAGCGTTCGCCAGCCCACCGTTGCAGCCGCCCGGCCAGGTCTTCGCCGCGACCGCCGAGCGCGCGTTCCTGCAACAACAGCACAATTCGCGCAGCCTCGCCCGCCGAGCCGTAGAGGGCGCCGGCAAGGACGATCGCCGCGTGCGCCGGATCGAGTGGCAACTCGGCAAGCTGCCTTCCCCGGCCGGTAATGCGCCCCGCCCCGTCGAGCGCGCCGAGCGATTCGAGGCGCCCGCGCGCGGCCGCCAGTGCCGCAGCGGGAGGTGGGTCAAGCCACGGCAGCGCCGCTGGATCGCCCGCGCCCCATTGCGCCAGCGCCAGAACCAGCGGCGCGAGGTCGGCGGTCAGCATCTCGGGCGGATCGAACGGCGGGCGACCGGGATGCGCCGCCTCTTCCCACAGGCGGTATGCGGTTCCCAGGCCCTGCCGCGCTGCACGTCCCGCGCGCTGTGCGGCGGCCGCCTGGCTCGCCCGGCCGGTGACCAGATGCGTGGTGCCGGCCGCCTTGTCGAACTGTGCGCGGCGGGCAAGGCCGCTGTCGACGACTATCGACACGCCGTCGAGTGTCAGCGAGGTCTCGGCAATGCTTGTTGCAAGCACGATCCGCCGCCTGGCTTGTGGATCGCGCCGGATCGCCGCGCGCTGGCCCGCTGGATCGACTTGGCCGTGGAGCGGCAGCACAGGCGTTTCGGGCAGACGCGCCTCCAGCCGCTCGCGCGTGCGCTCGATCTCACGCACCCCGGGCAGGAAGGCGAGTATATCGCCCTCGCCCGCGCGCCACGCGGTCAGCACCGCGGCGGCCATCGTATCCTCCAACCGCTTTTCGGGAGATGATCCCAACCATCGGATATCGAGCGGATAAGCCTTGCCCGCACTCTCGATGACGGGAACGTCTGTACCCAGCAACCGGGCGAACCGTACGCCGTCAATGGTTGCCGACATGACGAGGACCCGCAGGTCTTCGCGCAAGACTGAACGGCTTTCGAGCGCCAGCGCGAGACCTAGATCGCCGTCGAGGTGCCGCTCATGCGCCTCGTCCAATACGACTGCAGACACACCGGAGAGTTCGGGGTCATTCAGCAGCCGGTTGACGAGGATCGCCTCTGTCACCACCAACACCCGCGTCTTCGCGGAACGGCGACTGTCCATCCGGGTGGCATAGCCGATCGTTTCGCCCGCCTTTTCGCCCAGCAGCTCGGCCATCCGTTCGGCCGCCGCACGCGCTGCAACCCGTCGGGGGCTGGTGAGGATCACCTCGCCGGTGCACCACGGTTCGCTTAGCAGCGCCGGCGCGACCGCAGTCGTCTTCCCCGCACCCGGCGGCGCGATGAGCACCGCACCGGTTCCCGCCCGCAGCGCAGCGAGCAGATCGGCCAAAACGGCTTGGATCGGAAGAATGGCGCTCACCGACAGCGCCCTAGCGCAATGTGGCGACGCTCAATACCCGCGGGCCACCGCGAACTCGGCGGCTTCGCTCATCGCCCGGCGTGCGGCGTTGTCCGGAAAGATCGACAGAGCGTCGATTGCGCGGGCCGCGAAGTGGCGCGCCCGTTCGCGCGTGGTAAGCAACGCATCGTGCTTCGCGATCAGGTGGGCGGCTTGTTCCAGCGCGTCGTCGCCCTCACGGTGGCCGGCGATCGCCGCCTGCCAGAACTTGCGTTCGTCCTCGCTTCCTCGGGCGTAGGCGAGGATCACCGGCAGGGTCATTTTGCCCTCGCGGAAGTCATCGCCGCGCGCCTTGCCCATCGTGGTCGCATCCGAATCGTAGTCGATTGCATCGTCGACGAGCTGAAAGGCGATCCCGAGGTTTCGGCCGTAATCGTCCAGAGCATTCTCGCGCCGTTCGTCGCACTCGGCAACGACTGCGGCGATGCGGCTCGCGGCGGCGAACAACGCGGCGGTCTTTGCGCCAATAATGCCGAGGTACCGCTCCTCGCTCGTTTCGATCTGTCGCTGCGCGGTGAGCTGGTCGACCTCGCCTTCGGCGATCACGGCGCTGGCGTTTGACAGGATCTTCAACACCTTGAGACTGCCGTCCTCAACCATCAGTTCGAACGCGCGGGAGAACAGGAAGTCGCCGACCAGCACGGTGGCCGGGTTGCCGAACACGATATTGGCAGCGGCCTTGCCACGCCTGAGGTCGCTGCCATCGACAACGTCGTCGTGCAGCAGGGTCGCGGTGTGGATGAATTCTACGGCGGCGGCCAGCCTGTGGTGCCGCGCCCCGTTGTAGCCAACCAGCTCGGCTCCCGCGAGCGTGAGCATCGGCCGCAACCGCTTGCCACCGCCCGAAATGAGGTGGCCGGCAAGAGCGGGGATCAACGGAATCTTCGACTGCATCCGATCTAGGATAACGGCATTGACGGCGTTCATTCCCGGCGCGGTGAGCGCCAGCATCGGATCGAGCGAGGGCAGGCCCCTTGCAGGCTTGAGCGGAACGATCTCGGCAGTCATAGGCAGGCATTGAGGGTCGTCGCAGCGCTTGGCAAGCGTGGAATCGTCGTTATCGTGGCGTGCAAATGGCAGACACTCACGACACCACCCTCGCCGGCTATCGCAAGAGCATCGACAACATCGATGCTGCGCTGATCCATATGCTCGCCGAACGCTTTCGCATTACGCAGGCCGTCGGAGAGTACAAGGCGAAGGCCGCGCTGCCCCCCGCCGACCCGACGCGTGAGGCGGCGCAGATTCAACGGCTGCGCGCGCTCGCCGAAGAGGCCCATCTCGATCCCGAATTCAGCGAAAAGTTCATTCGCTTCGTGATCGAGGAAGTCATCCGCCATCACGAACGCGCGCGCGCCTGACCCTTCAAAGAGAGGGCTCCTTGCGTTCAATCGTCCTTCTTGTGCCGCTTGCGATCGTCGCCGCGCCGGTCCTGCCGATCGCGGCGCCCCGAGTTCTCTACACTTGAGCGGGCCGATGGACGCGACCGCTCAGCACGCTGCTTCGTGGGCGAAGCTGCGACCGGACGCTGCCCCCAGTAGCGCTGAACCGCTGTCGGACGCTGTTCGTGATAGCGTCGCGGATCGGTGCGCTGCTCACGGTAGCGCTGCTGCGGGGCCGCGCGGTAATCGCCCAACCGCCGATGGTTGTAGCCGCTCCAGTCGCTGTGCGCGCGGCGATCGCCGCGACGGCTTTTCCAGTAACGTTGATGGCTACCCGACCAGCGGTGCCGATAGCCCTGGTGATCCCAAACGTAATAGCCTGAACCTGGATAATAATAACCGTCGTACCAGCCGTAGTACGGATCGGAATAATATCCTGATCGTATGCCGACTGCGACACGGCTGTAACCGTGTCCATCGTTCCCATAGGATGAACAAGCGCCGAGCGAAAGTCCGGCAACCGCCACCAAGGCGATCCGAACAGCTAGGGTATTCATTTTCCTCTCCTGTCTGACGTGATTATCAACTAATTGAAATCAATGCCAAACTCTTCTTGAACTCAAACTGAACCCGCGAATTGCAGCTAGCGGGCCTCCTCGCCTGCACGCGGCAACTTCAGGCGGACGAGAAGACCGCCCAAGTCCTCGCTTTCGCCCAGCGTCACCCCCCCACCGTAAATTTCCGCGACATCGCGCACGATCGCGAGGCCGAGGCCAGTGCCAGGCTTGCCGGTGTCGAGCCGCGCGCCTCTATCGAAAATGCGGATACGGTCGGCCTCGGGGATGCCCATCCCGTCATCCTCGACCCAGATCACGCAGGCCTTGTCGTCGGGCTCAGCGTCGATGGTCGCGAACACGCTGCCACCACCGTACTTGGCGGCATTCTCGATCAGGTTGCCGAGGATCTCGTCGAGGTCCTGCCGCTCAATCGCGACACGCGCTTCGCGATTGCCGGCAAGGTCAAAGCGTACCTCGGGATAGAGCCGCTCGACCGCGCGCCGCACCGCCTCGGCGCTGTCGCAGACCGGAGTTTGCGCATGGCCGACAGCGCGGCGGCCGACCGCCCGCGCGCGCGCAAGATGATGGTCGACATGACGGCGCATCGTCCCCGCCTCGCGGATCACGGTTTCGGGCAGGTCGGCGGCGTGCGCGGTGGCCGCATTGTTGATCACGGTAAGCGGGGTCTTGAGCGCGTGGGCAAGGTTGCCCGCATGAGTGCGCGCTTCCTCGGCCTGACGCTCGGAGTGCGCGAGCAGGCTGTTCAATTCCTCGACGAGCGGCTGCACCTCAAGCGGCAACGGATCGGTTACGCGGTTGCGCCCGCTTGCGCGCATATGCTGGATTGCCCGGCGCACCCCGCGCAATGGGCCGAGGCCGTACCATGTCTGCAACATCGCCATCGCGAACAGCCCAAGCCCGAGCACCGCGAAGCTCCAGCCCAGGATCGAACGGATACGGGACAACTGCGAATCGAGCTCACCGCGACTGGCCGCAACGGTGAACCACCACTGGACATCGCTCCCCGGCAGCTTGATCGCGCGTTCGGCGACCCGCAGCGGCTCTCCGGGAAACTGGCTGGAATTGTAGATGTGGGTTGCGGAACCGTCGAAGTCGTGGCGCACCTGAAGGCTGCGGTCCCACAGGCTGCGGCTGGGATAATCGTCGTGCCCCTTGCCGGTGATCTGCCAGTAAAGCCCACTGTTGGGCTCGAGGAAACGCTGGTCGCCCAACGGCCGAATGAAATAGACTTCGCCGTCCGAAGCTATCTCGGCCGAGCTGATCATCGCGGTCAGCATGTAGCCCAACTGGTCGTCGAAGTTCTTTTCGACGAGGTTGGTCAGCGTTCGATCAAGACCAAAACCGCCGGCGAGCAGCAGGATCGAAATCCAGCCGAACGCGATCAGCATCATCCGGCGCGACAGACTGCCGGTGTGCCCGGGCAACTCCCGCGTTGTCGTCACCGGCGCATCGGAGGCGGCGTCATGCACCGCGCCCGAGGCAGCCGGGTCAGTTGGCGCGGGGCTGCTCGTCAGGGTCGTCGAGGCTGTAACCGAGACCACGGATGGTCGTGATGACGTCTGCACCCAGCTTCTTTCTGATGCGGGTCACGAAGACCTCGATCGTGTTGGAATCGCGGTCGAAATCCTGATCGTAGATGTGCTCGATCAGTTCGGTCCGGCTGACCACCTTGCCCTTGTGATGCATCAGGTAACTGAGCAACTTGTATTCCTGTGCGGTCAGCTTGACCGGTTCGCCAGCAAGCGTGACCCGGCCCGAGCGGGTGTCGAGCCGCACGGGCCCTGCGGTCAACTCGCTCGAGGTGTTTCCACTGGCACGACGGATCAGCGCTCGCAGGCGGGCGATCAGCTCTTCGGTCTGGAACGGCTTGGCGAGGTAGTCGTCGGCACCCGCGTCGAGCCCCGCAACCTTGTCCGACCACGAATCGCGCGCGGTGAGAACGAGGACCGGGAACTTGCGCCCCTCCTTGCGCCACATGCCGAGCACAGTGAGCCCATCGATCTCCGGCAGGCCGAGGTCGAGGATCACCGCATCGTATTCTTCGGTTGCGCCGAGGAAATGCCCGTCCTCTCCGTCAGTCGACAGGTCGACCGCGTAACCGTTCTGTTCAAGCGTGGATTTAAGCTGTTTGCCGAGGGTTGGCTCGTCCTCGACGATCAGTATGCGCATGGGCGAGTGGTCCCTGTTCTCTTTGCGCTGCGGATGTGGGCGCTGAAGATGAACGCGTCAACCGAGCCCGCGGTTTCCGCCGCCGGTAGAACCGCGCGAAGTCAGCGCGAAATGCCCAGAACCCGGCCGGTCCGCGCATCTACGTCGACATAGGTTACCCGGCCATCCTTGATGAACTTCAAACGGTAGGCCATCGCGGTCGAATCGTAGGCCGGACCAAGATATTCGCTGCCGCGCATTTGCGGTAGAACCCGGCTCTCGATCTGCCGCAGCGACAGCACATTGCCAGCGCGCATCTCCTTGCGCGCTTCACCCTGGTCGTTGCGCTGGCCAAGCACCGGCGCTGCCGGGGCGAGGAGCGCGAACGCGGATAGCGAGACGAGGAACTTGTTCATGATGGCTCGATGCCTAGCCACGCCGCATTGAACAACCCGTGAATGTCGCGCCTGCGAGCGGTTCAGGAATCAGCGGGTCATCTCGTATGTCACGCTTACAGTGACGGACGTGCCAACCAGGCCCGGTTCAACCGGAGTGGATTTCGCATCGGCCGCGACCATTCGCATTTCGGCCATGGGGACCGGCTGGCCGGGATTTAACGCCTCGCTCACCGACAGGAGCCGCACGGCGGAGTAGCCCGCCCAGCGCGCGTACTCGGATGCCTGGGCCTGCGCCTTGTCGAACGCCGCCTTGCGGGCCTGCGCGCGTGATCCAGTGTCGTCGTCGATCGAGAAGCTGGGGCCCGACAGGTCGGTTGCTCCGGCGGCGACGAGCGAGTCGAGCACCGGTCCCGCTCGCTTGACGTCGCGCATCGTCACATTGACCCGGTTGGAGGCACGGTAACCGCGGAACACCTGGCGCTGGTTCGCTTGGTCGTAATCGTACTGCGCACCCAGGTTGATGCCGGTGGTCTGGATGTCGCGGGCGTCGATCCCAAGCGCCTTGATCCGCGAGATCACCGCATCCATCGCCTTGGCGTTGGCGGCCATCGCCGCGACAGCCGTGGGCGCATCGCTTGTCACGCCCGCGCCGACATCGGCGATGTCGGGCTTGGCCTTCACCGTCTCGGTCACCGACAGCTCGACGATTGGTCCCTGCGAACTGACCTGAATGTCCGCGGCGACGGCGGGAGCGGCTGGGACGGCAATGGCGATGCCGATGGCGAAAGGGATGGCTGTGCGGATCATTTTCTAGGGAACTCCTTTGCCCGGCTGGCTGCGCTCATCCCCATTACGCGCTGGTGAACCGCCTTGTTCCGCACCGTCCGCACCGCTAGTGGCCGCGCGCTATGGCACAGCCTCCAATCTTGAGCTGGGAAGGTCTCGGCCTGCAACAAGGCGGCCGCTGGCTATTCGGCGCTCCCGAGACGGGGGGGCTGGACCTTCACGTCGGCCCCCGAGACAGGATCGCGCTGATCGGCCGCAACGGCGCCGGCAAGACCACCCTGTTCCGCCTGATCGACGACCGCATCGAAGCCGATCGCGGGCTGCGCAAGGTGAAGCCGGGCACAAGGATCGTGCTGCTTGAACAGGATCCCGATCTTGCGGGCCATGCGACGCTGATGGACTGGGCGCTCGACGGTGCCCATCCGCCCGCGGTGCACGAAGTCGAAGCGATCGCCGGGCAACTCGGCATCGACATGACGCGCGGCACCAAGGGCGCCAGCGGCGGCGAGCGTCGCCGCGCCGCGATCGCGCGCGCGCTGGCGCAGGATCCCGATCTGCTGCTGATGGACGAGCCGACCAACCATCTGGATCTCGCGGCGATCGACTGGCTCGAGGACTGGCTAAGCCGTTACAAGGGCGCCTTCGTGGTGATCAGCCATGATCGGACGTTTCTCAAGCGCCTGACCACCACGACGCTGTGGCTCGACCGCGGATCGATGCGACGCAAGGAAGTCGGCTTCGGCGGCTACGAAGCGTGGGAAGAACAGGTCTATGCCGAGGAAGCGCGCAATGCCGAACGGCTCGACGCGAAGCTCAAGCTCGAGGCGCACTGGCTTGAGCGCGGAGTTACCGCGCGTCGCAAGCGCAACCAGGGCCGGCTTGAAAAACTGTGGCAGATGCGCAGCGCCCGTGCGGCGATGGTCGGTCCGCAGGGTGCTGCCAAGCTGCAGCTCTCGGTCGCGGAAGATTTCAGGTCGAAATCAGTCATCGTCGCAGAATCCGTCAGCAAGTCGTTCGGCGAGCGTACGATCATTCGCAATCTTGACCTGCGCATCCAGCGCGGCGACCGGATCGGTGTCGTCGGCGCGAACGGAACCGGCAAAACAACTCTGCTCAAGCTGCTCACCGGAGAACTGGCGCCCGACAGCGGAACGGTAACCATCGCCCAGACGCTGACGGGCGTGATGATCGACCAGCAGCGCAGCCTGATGTCGCCCGAAAAGACCGTGCGCGAGGTGCTTGCCGAGGGCGGCGACTGGATCGACGTGGGCGACGGCCGCAAGCACGTTCAGGGCTACCTCAAGGAATTCCTGTTCGATCCGGCGATCGTCGACGCCAAAGTCGGCACGCTTTCGGGCGGTGAGCGCAGCCGCTTGCTCCTGGCTCGCGAATTCGCCCGCAAGTCGAACTTGCTGGTCCTTGACGAACCGACAAACGACCTCGATCTCGAAACGCTCGACTTGCTGCAGGAAGTGATCGCCGACTACGAAGGCACGGTCCTTATCGTCAGCCACGATCGCGACTTTCTAGACCGCACGGTTACTATGACTCTCGGCCTCGATGGCAGCGGAAAGGTCGATGTGGTCGCGGGCGGCTACGAAGACTGGGCGGCCAGGCGCAAGGACGCCAGCGCGCCAGCGGGGAAGGCTCGAGCTGCCCTCCTCCTCCTCCGCCCCCACCCCCACCCCCGACGCCGCCGCCACCGCGCGCCGTCAAGCTCAGCTACAAGGAGCAGCGCGATTACGAATTGCTCCCGGCACGTATTGGCGAACTGGAAAAGGCCATCGCGAAGGGTGAGGAAATCCTTGCCGACGCCGACTTGTACTCACGCGACCCACAGCGATTTGCCAATGTATCCAAGGGTATCGAGAATGCGCGTGCGGAGAAGGCTTCGGCCGAGGATCGCTGGCTGGCGCTGGCCAGCCTGATCGAAGGATAAGCTCGACTGGAATTCGCTTGTGCGGCCTCGGATACAATCACAGCGCCGATGTGTTCGGTGAGCTGGTCCTGTTCGTCGACATTGGCTTCAGCCCTTACCCCAGAAAAGCAATGGCGTTGCTGACCCTGGCCGCCCACCTGCTGCTGATGGCCCACGCGTTGATCATGGCCAAGGCGAGCGGGGCTCTCGCCATGTCACATCTCGGTGCGGGGCCAACCGGACTTCGGGTTGAGCTGATTGGCCTGACGGTGGGTTTCTGGGCAACCGGCTCCCGCGCCGGGCACTTTGCCGGTTTCAGTCAATTTGACATTATCTTCGGGGCCGCCGGAGTGGTGATGGTGGCGGTCGTCGTCGTGCAGACGCTGATTGAAGCGCGCCGGTTGGCCCACGCGGACAGCGTCACCCGTCGGCACGACCCTCACGATACCCGGTAGAAATCCGCCACCCGGTCGAGTGCCAGCTTGAGTACCAGCTTTCCGCTGCGTGCTGGCCAGGCCAGCGCACGTTCGGCGTCGGGCACTGGTTCACCGGCGCAGACGACGCGCCAGAGTACGTCCTCCAGCCCCCTGCCTGCAGCGGCCAGCGCAAGGTCGAAGCGGGCTTTCGCCGCGATCTGCTTTTCGCCCGGGGTCAGGCCCGCGTCGTCGGTGGTCTTAACCCGCACCGGGTCCCAGCGCATCGTTACGCTGGGGGCGAGCTGTGCGCGTTCGTAGTCGGCGCGCAGCCGCTCGCCCGCACCGAATAGGCGATCGTCGAGGTGCCCGCGGGCGTGAAGCCAGGCAAGGGGCGACTCGGTCAGGTTGACGGTGACGGTGCGCGCGGTGCCTTTTGCACCGCTGCCAGGACGCGGTCCTTCGCTGGTCAATTCGCGTTCGACAAGATGGCGCATCGGGTTCTCCATGAGGTGAGAATCCCCGCTTGCCAAAAGTGGTTGTCTGTAGGAAAGTAAAAAACCGATTTGGTTAGGAACGCCCCGTGATCAACCGTATCCGCGATATCCGCCGTGAAAAGGGCATGACCCTCGCCGAACTTGCCGAAGCGTGCGATCCGCCGACGACCCCCCAGACCATCGGGCGGCTCGAAACGGGCATGCGCAATCTCTCTATAAAGTGGATGGACCGCATCGCTCGTGCGCTCGGCGTCGATCCCGAGATGCTCGTGCGGTCGGAAAGCACGGTGCGCGCGCAAGTCGTCGCGTTGCTCGGCGGAGCAGGGGCGGAAGCTCTGCCAACACCGCGCGATGCCCTGCTGCCGACCGAGCTCAGCGGGGATGACATCCGCGTCGTATTGGCGATCGAAGCCAGCGCGGGCGAATACCGGGCTGGCGACCAGCTGTGGCTTCGTCAAGTCGCGCTGGCGGATGCCGCGGCGGCGATCAATCGGGATGTCCTGGTGCCGCGCAAGGGCGGGCGGTTCGCATTCGGCCGCTTGATCGACCGCCAGGGCGGACGTGTTGGCGTACTGCCCGTGGGTGCTGGACAAAAACAGCAGGTGGTTGAGGACCCGGCATGGATCGCGGTGGCTGAAATGCTCGTCCGGCCGCTCTGACATGACCCGGCGCCGCGTCCTTTCGCTGGCGACGCTATACCCGAACGCGGCCGCCCCTCGCTTCGGTGCATTCGTCGCGCGCAGTCTCGAGGCGCTCGCGGCGCGGGGCGACTGGCAGGTCACGGTCATCAACCCGATCGCCCTGCCCCCGCTGGCACTGGGCCGATATGGGGAATTGAAAAGAGCTGCAATCAGCGGCGTTGAGCGTGGTGTCGAGGTGCATCGGCCGACGTTTCGGACGATCCCGCGCTTCGGTGCGTGGTTCAATCCCTGGCTGATCGCACGCGCTGTCCTGCCGCTTGTCGATCAACTTCACGCTGAAGCGCCATTCGACCTGGTCGACGCGCAGTTCTTCTTTCCCGACGGCCCTGCCGCCGCGCGGATCGCTGTCGAACTAGGGCTGCCGCTATCGATCAAGGCGCGGGGAGCGGACGTGCATTATTGGGGCGCGCGGAGCGGCACCCGTCAGCAGATCCTCAGCGCCGGAAGGCAGGCGGCGGGGCTGCTCGCGGTATGTGGCGCGCTCGCCAACGACATGGCGGCAATCGGACTGCCGCGCGAAAAGATCGCGCTGCACTACACCGGGCTCGACCACGATCGATTTCGGCCCCTCCAGCATATGCAGCTGCGGAGCCGATTGGCGCGCGAACTGGCGATCGGCCTTCCGAATGGTGCGCCGGTGCTGGTTACGCTGGGGGCGCTGATCGCACGAAAAGGGCAAGCACTGGTTATCGAAGCACTCGCCGACCTGCCGGATGACACAGTGCTGTTGCTCGTCGGACGTGGCGAGGACGAAGCCAAGCTGCGCAGGCTTGCCACCGTCCGCGGGATAGCCAACCGCGTTCATTTCCTCGGCAGCCTCGACCACGACCTGATCCCGCTGGTGCTTTCGGCTGCGGACGCGATGGTCCTGCCCTCGGCAAGCGAGGGCTTGGCCAATGCCTGGGTCGAAGCGCTTGCGTGCGGTACGCCACTGGTGATCACTGAGGCCGGCGGAGCGGGCGAAGTCATCACGGCGCCCGCGGCGGGCCGGATCGTGGCGCGCGATCCCCTCGCGATCGCCGCGCGGGTACGGGAGTTGCTAGCCGACCCGCCCGCGCGTTCCGCCACCGCCGCGATGGCCGAACGGTTCAGCTGGCAAGCGAACGCGGCGGCGTTGGCCTCATACTACGAAGGGCTGGTTGGCTGAACTTCAGGCCTCGCCGCGCGCGACCCGCTCGGCCTGATCCATGCCCTTGTCGGTTGGCACGAAACTGTCGGACCGCACGCCGAACCAGATCAACAGCGGAGCGGCCATATAAATCGAGCTGTAGGTGCCGATGAAGATGCCCAAGGTGATGGCTGCGGCCATGCCGAACAGGCTCGCCGGGCCGAAAAACAGCAGGGGAACCAGCGCGATCAGGAGCGTCAGGGAGGTCATCACTGTTCGCGCCAGCGTCTCATTGACCGAGAGGTCGAGCAGCTCGGGCAGTGGCATCTTGCGGTATTTCTTCAGGTTCTCGCGGATGCGATCGTAGACGACGATCGTGTCGTTCAGCGAATAACCGATGATCGTCAGGATGGCGGCGACGATGTTGAGGTCAAATTCCAGCCCCGTCAGCGCGAACATCCCCAAGGTCAGCGACACGTCGTGGAACAAAGCGAACAGCGCGCCCACCCCGAACTGCCATTCGAAGCGGATCCAGATGTAGATCGAAATCGCGATCATCGCGAGGGCGAGCGACATCAATCCCGTTCGGAACAGCTCGCCGGACACTTTGCCCGATACCGAATCGACCCCGTCGATGCGAATGTTCGGGTGCGCGGCCTTGAGAGTCGACGTGATCCTTTCCGCCATCGTGTTGGCGAGATCGGGCTGCTTGTCCGATCCCTCGGGCAGCTTCATCCGGATCGACGCTTCGTTGGGCTGGCCAAAGCGCTGGATGATCGGGTCGCCGTAGCCGAGCCCCGCGATCTCGCCGCGCATTGCGCTAACCGGCGCGTCGACTTGTCCGACGAAGGTCACGCGGATCATCTGCCCGCCGACGAAATCGACACCCAGATTGAGCCCGTTGGTGAGCACCAGCGCCCAGCTCGCCGCGATCAGCAGGCCGGACACGACGAAGAACGGGACCCGCCACTTCAAGAAGTGAACGTTGGTGTTGTCGGGAACCAGCTTGAGGAGTTTCATGTGCCGTGCTCCCGGATCAAATGTGCAGGTCGGCGGGTCGCGCGCGGCGCAACCAGCCGGCGACCCACATACGGGTGATGGTAACGGCGGTGAACATCGAAGTCGCGACACCGATCACGAGGACGACCGCGAAGCCTTTCACCGGCCCCTGTCCAAACAGGAATAGCAGCGTCGCGGCGATGACGTTGGTAATATTCGCATCGTAGATCGCGCGACTGGCTTCCTTGTAACCGTTCTCGACCGCAGCGAGGACCGACCGTCCGCGTCGTCGTTCCTCGCGGATACGTTCGTTGATCAGCACGTTGGCATCGACCGCGGCACCGATCGTCAAAACGAAACCAGCAAGACCCGGCAGCGTGAGCGTGGTGTTGAGCACCCCCATTATACCGAGGATCATAAGCACGTTGAGGATCAGCGCGGCGTTGGCATAAAGGCCGAAGCGACCGTAGGTGACGATCATCAACAGCAGGATGAGCACCGTGCCCACACCCATCGCGAACAGCCCGCGGCGGATCGAATCGGCGCCAAGGTCAGGTCCGACGGTGCGCTCCTCGATGACCTTCAGGTCGACCGGCAGCGCGCCGGAGCGCAGCGAGATCGCGAGCTGGTTGGCGCTTTCGACGGTGAAGCCACCGGAAATCTGCGCGGTGCCGCCGCGGATCGGCTCGTTGATGTTCGGCGCCGACAACACCTTGTCGTCGAGGATGATCGCGAATGGCTTGTTGACGTTCTGCGTGGTCAGCCGCGCAAACTTTGCCGCGCCCTGCTGGTCGAACTTTATGTTGACCACCGGCGAGTTGTCGCGCGGGTCGAAGCCCTGCTGTGCGCCGACGAGATTGTCACCTTTGATCCCGCCGAGCCGGCGGACAGCGATTTTCTGGCCAACATTGGCTGAACCGGGGGCATAGGAGTATACCTGGCTTCCCGGAGGCGCGTTGCCCGCCTGTACGTCGCTGGGCAGCGCGTTGAGATCGACGAGCTTGAATTCCAGCTTCGCGGTCTGACCGATCAGGGCCTTCAATGCTTCGGGATCTTCCTGTCCCGGTGCCTGGACGACGATGCGGTCAGCGCCTTGCCGGATGATCGTCGGCTCGAGCGTGCCGATCGCGTTGATGCGACGGTCGATCACATCCTTCGCGCTGTCCATCGCCTGGTCGAGCGCATCGTCGAGACCCTGCTGGGTCGGCGTGAGAACGAAGCGCGTCTCGTCGACCACCGACAGGGTCCATTCGCGGACCAGCCCGGTGCCGTTCACGAGCGGCAGAACCGCTTCGCGTGCCCGATCGACGTCGGCCGCGCTTTCAACCATGAAGCTCAAGCGATTGTTCTGCGTCGACACGTCGCCGATGCGGATCGCGGGTTCGGCCTGGCGGAGCACCGTGCGAACCGATTCTTCCATCGTCTCTAGCCGCTGCGCCGCAATCTGGCGCGCGTCGGCCTCGAGCAGGATGTGGCTCCCGCCCGCTAGGTCGAGGCCAAGATTGATTGCCGGATCGGGCAGCTCCTCAGGCCATTGAACGCCCGACAACGAGGCCAGCGAGGGCAGCGACGCGAGCGAGACGACGATGATCAGGCTCCACAGCCAGATCCTCTTCCACCGCGGGAAATCGAGCATGAGCGGTCGAGCCCTCGATCAGTCGTTCGCGGCGGCGGTGCCGCCCGGCGGAATCACGTCGCCGATGGTCGTCTTGACCGCCTTGACCTTGACGCCCTGCCCCAACTCGAGATCGACGTAATGCTCGTCAACCCGCAGAACTTTGCCCACGAGCCCACCGGCAGTGACGACCTGGTCGCCCTTCTTGAGACCCTGAACCTTCTCGCGGTGCATCTTTTGTTGACGCATCTGCGGACGGATCAGGAGGAACCAGAAGATTGCGATCATGCCAACGATCGGCAGCCAGCTGATCCACACGGGGGGTGCTGCCGCGGCAGAGGCAGCGGCGAGAAAATCGAGCATCGTCTTGTCGGTCCGTTCCAACGAATGGGAAGCGCCGGAAAGGTAGGAATGAACCCACCGGCGACTATGGGCGCGCGCCTAGCAGCATCGATTGGCCAGAGCAATCAAAGGCGCAAACGATCGAGCGATCGAGGGGCCCAACGCCGGTGACCGGCAAGACGCCTTGCCTTGCCGAAACCTGCGACCTATAGGCGCGCGCTCCACTGGTCTCGGGACGTAGCGCAGCCTGGTAGCGCATCACACTGGGGGTGTGGGGGTCGGAGGTTCGAATCCTCTCGTCCCGACCAGTGGTTTCAATGACTTTGCAGCCCCCCATGCCCGTCACTGGGCGCGAGCACGCACACAGTAAGCGTCGGCTTGCACGGAGTGGGTATCGCCGCTTGCATCCAGTTTTTCTCGACTGGCAGAACTATCTCCGGACGACTCGAAGAGAGCGAGAAACGCTTCGCCTGAAAATCGCGTCGATTTCCAATGGCGAGAACGGTTTCGAGGCTAGTCCAACCGGATCAGCAGCCACTTACCTAGAAGACCGCCAAACATGAGCAGGTCCACTAGCACCATCGAAACGAAAGCGGCCAAAGGGCGGGAAACTGAGGCCGCCAGTTATAATGCGCGCGAAGGAAATACGCGCGAAGTGTAGGACAGCGGCGATGCAACCGGTCGATATTTCGGGCGGCCCTTCCACGGACGCGCCCAACTTTATCCTAAGAGTTGCTCGATATCCAAGATTGGCAAGTCGTATTCGGCAATCAGGGGTCTGATATCGTCAATTCGCGCCATTTCGCCGTCGTCCCTCATGATGGAACAGATTACCGCAGCATCCCCGACCCCTGCGAGCCGGCAGGCTTCGATCGATCCTTCGGTGGCGGCGCGTCGTTCACGAACGCCGCCTTCGCGCGCGATCAAGGGGAAAACGTGTCCCGGCGATATCAGATCGCTGGCCGTGGCACCGTCGGCGGCAGCTACCCTGATCGTGTGCGCTCTGTCCGCCGCCGAAATGCCCGTGGTCACTCCGCTGGCCGCCTCGATCGACCTGCCGTGGGGGCGTCCGGACTGGTTTTCCCGGCCTGGATTGATGAGCTCAATGCCAAGGCGAACAGCGCGGGCCGGCGTTATCGCCAGACAAATTAGTCCGCGTCCATGGGTCGCCATGAAATTGATCAAGTCCGCAGTCGCACTTCTGGCAGGAACGCAGAAATCGATATCGCCGCCTCTGAATTCATCGCCCGTGATGACGATCATTCGGCCTGCGGCGAGGGCTTCGATGGCCTCCTCCACATTCGCGGCCATTTCTACAGTTCCCCAGTCGATAGCGCGCGCGCGCCGCGGGCTGTCTGGCGACCGACCATCTCGATCTGCATCCGGGCACGATCTTCAAGGCACTCGCCGTCGGGCGAGAACAGCCCTTGGTAAACCCTTACGGTCGCTCCCATCGGCGTCGGCCATCCGCGCAACGCATGCACGATCGAACGCAGGGTCTGCATCGTACTCATCGTCGCCTGGTCGCCGTATGCCGTAGCGATCAAGCCGATCGCGCGACCGTCGAGGTAAGGCCGGGTATCCTGGGCAAGGTCTTCGAGGTAATCGAGCGCATTCTTGACCAGCCCGGAGATCGAGCCGTGATAACCGGGCGCCGAGATAATGATCCCATCGGCCTGCCTGACCGATTCAACCAGATCGGCTCCATCCTCGATGCCGTAACCCTGGCCCCGATAATGCGGAAGCGCCCGCAGATATTCGCTGCCATAGACGGTCACTTCCGCGCCGCAGTCCTCGGCCGCATGAGCGGCAAGTCGCAGCGCCTGCTCGGTAGAATTTCCTGGGTTTACCGTGCCGCCGATGGCGACGATCTTTATGGTCACGCAAGACACTCCTGCTGCATGAAATTCTCAAGGGCTCGTGCGCCTTCAGCCGAGAAGCGCAGTCCGAGTTTGCTTCGTCGCCAGAGGACGTCTTCTGCGGTCCTGGCCCATTCGCGCTCGATCAGGTAGCGAAGTTCCTGCATCGTCAAACCGTGGCCGAAATCGCGACCGCAATCCCCCAGCCTCTCCGCACCTTCGAATATGGCGAACGCCGTGGTGCCATAAGCCCGGACCAGCCGATGCGCCGAATCGGCCAGAAAAGGATAGCTCTCGGCGAACCGGGCCTCGAGCAGGGATGCTCCATCGATCGCAAAATCGCCTCCGGGTAGCGGTACGCGGCCGGTCCAGTCTTCACCGCGAAGAACCGGGAGGCGGTGCCCCAAAGCCTCCATCGCCTCGGCAGCAAGGTGCCGGTAAGTCGTGATCTTTCCGCCATAGACAGTCAACAGCGGTGCGCCGACGTCCCACTCCGAGAGGTCCAGGTCGTACCCTCGCGTTGCTGCCTCGGGCTTCCCGGACCCGTCGTCGATCAACGGCCGCACCCCGGAATAGGTCCAGACGACGTCGGCCGGGGTAACCGCTTTGCGGAAAAACTGGCTGGCTCCTTCGCACAAGTACGCGATTTCATCGGCGGAGGCCTGGATCGGACCGCCATCGTGATCGACGTCGGTCGTCCCGATCAGGGTGAAGTCGCGCTCGTAGGGGATTGCAAAGAAGATGCGGCCATCGGGCAGTTGGAAGAAATAGGCGAACGGGTGGTCGAACAGTTTGCGCACGACGATGTGCGAGCCGCGTACCAGGCGCATCCCGTGGTCGGGCTCGATCCGCCCTGACGCGAGCACGTCGAGCACCGCCGGGCCAGCGGCGTTGACCACCGCGCGGGCCGCGAAGGTCTCGCCACCCGCCTCGATCCGCCATCCCTCGCCCTCGCGCCGCAGCGATGTGGCCGGGCACCGCGTGCGCACGTCGGCCCCGCGGTCCGCCGCGTCGCGGGCGTTCAGCACCACCAGCCGCGCATCGTCGACCCAGCAGTCCGAATAGACGAAGGCCCTGGCGAATTGGGGCTTCAGCGGGGCACCCGCCGGATGGCGCGAGAGCGACACCGTCTCGGTTGCGGGCAGGCGCTTGCGCCCGCCGATGTGGTCGTAAAGGAACAGGCCCATCCGCACGAGCCAGCTCGGGCGCAGGCCGGGCACGTGCGGGAGCACGAACCGCATCGGCCAGGCGATGTGCGGGGCGATGCTCCACAGCCGCTCGCGCTCCGACAGGCTTTCGCGCACCAGGCCGAACTCGTAATGCTCGAGATAGCGCAGGCCGCCGTGGATCAGCTTGGTCGATTTCGACGACGTCCCGCTCGCCAGGTCGTCGGCTTCGAGCAGCAGAACCTTCGCGCCGCGGCCGGCCGCATCGCGCGCGATGCCGCAGCCGTTCACCCCGCCGCCGATGACCGCGATGTCGTATTCAGGTGTCAATGAAGCGCTCGATCGTCACCCGAACACCAGCGGACCGTGTTCGATGTTCGGCATCACGTAGCGCGCGAACATGTCGCACTCGTTGACGTGGGGGTAGCCCGACAGGATGAACGCCTCGATCCCTTCGGCCTGATAGGCGCGCAGCTTGGCGAGCACCTGGTCGGGCGTGCCGACGATCGCGGCACCGCAGCCCGACCGCGCGCGACCGATTCCGGTCCACAGGTTGTCCTCGACGAACCCGTCCCCGCCCGCCGCGCCGCGCAATTCGGCCTGGCGCTGGACCCCGTAGTTCCCGGCATCCAGCGACTGCTCGCGGATCGCCTTGCCGGCCGCGTCGTCGAGCTTCGACAGCAGACGGTCGGCGTACTGGCGCGCCTCTTCCTCGGTTTCGCGGACGATCACGTGCGCGCGATAGCCGAACTTGAGCGTTCGACCGTACTTGGCGGCCCGCCCGGTCAGATCCGCGATGTTCTCGCGCACCTTGTCCATCGTGTCGGGCCACATGAGGTACACATCGCACGCCTGGGCAGCGCATTCGCGCGCTTCATGGCTCAGGCCGCCGAAATAGAACGGGGGGCACTTGCCGCTGATGGTGGTGACACGCGGCGGATCGAGCTTGAGCTGGTAGTGCTCGCCCTGGTGATCGATGCTCTCGCCATCGAGCAGTGCGCGCACGATTTTCATGACCTCGGTCGCTCGGCCATAGCGGGGGCCGCCGGGCATGGTCTGGCCGGGCATGTCCGACGAAATGATGTTGACGTTGAGTTGCCCCGCGGTGCCATCGGCGTTTGGCCCGAGAATGCGATCGAGCGTGGCGATCCGGCGCGCGAGCTGCGGCGGCCAGTCCTCGCCGATCCGCGTCGCCCACAACAGCTTCATCCGGCGAAGCAACGGCGCCATCGCGGCCGCGAAAACGGTGGTGTCGAGTCCGAGCGCGTAGCCCGATGGCAGCAGGATGTTGTCGAACCCGCCCTCCTCGGCCCGCAGAACGATGTTGCGGCAGTGCTCCCAACTCGACTGGAGCTGGGGGTCCGGGACACCAAGAAACTCGTAATCGTCGTCGCACAGCGCGGAGAACCACGCGATTTCGCACTGTTGTGTCATGGCAAATCCTCTCCTCTCGCGGCGACGAGCACCGCGTACCAGTCCTGCCGCGTCCATCGCGTGTCGAGAGCCTGGCCAGCCTCGGCGATCCGCTCGGCATTCTGCGAGCCGATGATCGGGATGATTCCCGCGGGGTGAGCCAGCAACCAGCCATAGGCGGCCACGCTCCGGCTGACGCCCTGCTCGGCAGCGATCCGGTCCAGCTCGCGCGCGACAGCCTTCTCGCGTTCGCTTTCCGGGGCCAACAGGCTTCCGCCGCCCAACGGCGACCACGCCATCGGGACGAGGCCCAAACGCATGGCCTGATCGAGCTCGCCGTTTTCGAAGCAGTCGATCCGCAGCGGGCTTATTTCGGGCTGGGTCGTCGCAAGCGGCCGGCCCAGAAAGGCCCCGAGTGCCTCGACCTGCGCGACCGTGAAGTTCGACACCCCCAGCTCGCGGACCTTGCCGGCCGAGACGGCATCGTCGAGCGCGCGTGCGACTTCCTGGGGATGCGAGAGGATGTCGGGCCGGTGGACCTGCCAGAGGTCGATCGTGTCGGTTCGAAGCCGCCGGAGCGAGGCGTCGATCGCCTGTGCGAGGTAGTCGGGCGACTGGTCGTACGGGAGCGGCGGACGAATGCCACCCTTCGTCGCCAGCACCATCCGGCCACGCAGGCCGGGATCGGCGGCCAGCACTTCGCCCAGCAGCGCCTCCGCATCGCCGAATCCGCGCTCGCCGTCGAACCCGTAAATGTCCGCGGTGTCGAGCAGCGTGATCCCCGCGTCGAGCGCCGAGCGCACAAGGGTCGCCGCATCCGAGACGGAACGTCCGTTCTCGGCAAAACGCCACATACCCCACGCCAGGGGTGAGACGGCAATTCCGCTGGCCCCGAGCATTCGGGAGGTGGGCGGAGGAGGAAGTGGGGTCATTCGATACTCCTGGCAGGCGACGCGACGGAGGCGCGCTCTACCAACTGGTGGGGCAGGCGGCGGTGGACGGTTTCGCCTCCCGCGATGAGAATTTCGGCCGCAGTACGCGCCAGTTCGGCCATCGGCTGGTGAATGGTCGTCAACGGCGGCCAGACGGTGCGAGCAAGCGTGGTGTCGTCGAAACCGGCCACCGACAATTCGCCGGGCACGTCGATCCGGCGCGAATGCGCCTCTGCCAGCACCCCTGCCGCCATGTCGTCGTTCGCCGCAAAGATCGCCGTCGGCGGCTCGGCGCTATCGAGCAGCTCCGCGGCGGCGCGCACACCGCTGTCGAAATCGAATTCGCCGTCGATCACAAGCGCCGGCTCGAACGCGATCCCCGCGCGGTCCAGTGCCTTGCGATATCCGTAGAGTCGCTCTTCGCTCGCCATGTGGCTCGGATGGCCCTTCACGAAACCGATGCGACGATGACCGTGGTTGACGAGGTGCGTGGTCATGTCGTCGCCCGCCTGGACGTCATCCATGAAGACCGAACTGGTGAGCGCGTGATTGGTCCCGGGCGAAATGCGCACGAACGGGATGTCGAGCGCATCGAGCGTGCGGAGCACCGCTTCGCAATCGGTGACCGGAGAGGACAGCACGATCCCGTCGACGTGGGTTTCGGAGACGAGCCCGCGCACCTGTTCGCCAACGTCGGGATCGTCGACGTCGACCGGCTGCGCGATCAGCCGGATGCCCTTCTCGTGGCACACGTCCCAGCACCCCTTCTGGATCTGGAACATGTAGTAGGGACTGTGATTGTCGTAGATCAGCGCGACCTGGTTGGACTTCGCCCCGGACAGGATGCGTGCCGCCACACTGGGCCGGAAATCGAGCGCCTTCATCGCCTCTTCGACCCGCACCCGCATGGCATCGCTGACATAGGGGTGGCCGTTGAGGACCCGGCTGACGGTCTTCACGGCTACTCCGGCGCGTGCGGCAACGTCGCGGATGTTGGCGCGCTCGCTCATCGGCTGGAAACCTCCCCGAGCCCGGCGAACAGCGCGGCGTGCGCGCTTTGAGGGCGGTAAAAAACCGGAGGCTGTCCGACAGGAGCATCCACCATGTGTGTTCCAGGCGCAAAGTCGTGGCCCGTCCAGACGTGGCGCCATGGCGCGCGTCCCGGCAATATCACCTGTCGCGCGACAGCGCCTTCCTCGATCACCGGAGCCACCATGAGGTCGGGTCCGTAGAGGTACTGGTCCTGCACGGCAAATAGCTCCGGCTGGTCGGGGTAGTGCAGGAACATCGGCCGCTGGAGCGGAAGCCCGTTTTCCGCCGCATCGTCGCTCAGCGCGCGAACGTAGGGAGCCAACGCGGCGTGGACCCGGCTCCACCGGGCAAAGCAGGATAGCAGCGCAGCGGTGCTGTCGAACTGGAGGTTGTCATCGGGCCGGTTGCCTTCGTGGCTGCGCATGACCGGTGCGAATGCCGCAAGCTCGCACCACCTTTGCATCAGTTCCTCGCTGCGCACGTTACCCAGAAGCGAAGTGTATCCGCCGCAGTCCGAGTGGCTGTAGGCATTTCCGACAAGGCCGGCTGACAGCGCCGCGGTCACGACGGTGCCGATCCCGTCGTGCCGGGTGAAGTCGACCGACTGGTCGCCGGCCCAGAGCAGCGGACAATGCGCCTGCACGCCCGAAAAGCCCGCGCGCATGAAGAACACGGCTTCACCTGTCATATCCCGGCTTTCGATCGCGGCGGCGTTGACCTCGGCCCACAGCACCGGCCAGCGGTTGTGCGCCTCCATCGGATCGCTGCCGTCGGCGAGCCGGACATCCACCGGGAGATATTCGCCGAAGTCCGCCATCCACCCGGCAATCCCGATGTCGAGCATCTCGCGCCCGAGCACCGTCTCCGCAAACCACTCGCGGCTTTCCGCACGGGTGAAGTCGAGCACGCCGCAATCGAATTCCCCGAAATCGACGAGGTAGACCTCGTCGCTATCGCGCCGAAGGCAGAGGTGACCCTGATCGCGCGCGGCCTGGTACAGGATTCCGTCGTCCGCCAGGTACGGGTTCGCGTAGGCAAGAAAGCGGATTCCACGCGCGGCGAGGTCGGCGATGCGCTGCGGCAGTTCGGGATAGCGCCGCTGGTCGAACCGCCAGTCCCAGAACAGCCGCCGACCGAAGCTCGTCTCGCGCACGCCCGCCCAGTCTTCGCACCACAGGCCCGCGATCGCAGCGCCGGCATCGACGAACTTTTCCAGCCGGTCGAAACTGCGGGCGCCATCCTTGAGCCCCACGATCGCACCGCCGATCGCCCAGTCGGGAAGCGGGGGCTGGCGGCCGAAGCGCTGGGCCAGCTGGCTGACGAGCGGCTGTGGCCCTTCGGCGGCGAACAGCTCGAACCGCGCCCTGTTCGACCAGACCTCGACCGCATGGGCCGCCGGGTCGGTAAAATCGAGCACACTGTAGCAACTGGCGTCGAGGTGCACCGCGAGCCAGCGACTCGTCAGGAATGTCGGCTGCGGATAGTTGGTGGTCCAATAGTCGCCGCCGGCCATTCCCTCGGCGTCCATCGCGCGGGTCAGCTCGGTCGCCTTGTCGCGTCCCACTCCAGGCTCGCTCGTCCACATCGGATAGCGGCGGTCGTTCAGCGCCAGGTAGCTCATCTGCTCGCCGCCACCCCACACCGTTTCGCCCGGTTCGGCGTGAAAGCGCAGATGCATGCGATCGTACGCAGGGTCCGTGGCGGTCAGCGTCAGGGTCGCCCCCTGCCACGCGAGCCGTGCGCCGTCGAACTCAACGCCGCCCTCGACTGCCCGCCATTGGGTCAAGGTACGCGCGCCGGTGGGGGTGTCCTCGATGCGGAAATTCCCCCTGACCATCTCGACGTCCGGCGCGCCACGCGCAATGACTACCGCAGGACAATTCAGGCTGTGGCGAACCACCGTCCGACCGCCCATTCGCAGTTCGAACCCATCGTCCGTCGTCCGAAAGTCAAGGATTTCCGCCAATCTCTCCCCCGGTGAGGCATTTCAGCCGCATCCTGCCAGGCCAACGCCCAGTCGCTATGTGACACCGCTTGACATATCGAGTCGATGCGCGCAATTCAAGCGCAACAAAAAGACGTTGGATAGGGAGAGTGATTGATGGTCCGTGATGGGATTTGTGTCCGGGCGCTTGCGCTGTCGGGCAGCATCGTTGCGTTTGCGTCGGCTGCGCCGGCCCTTGCGCAGGACGCCGCAGAGCCGGCCAGCGAAGGTGGCATTCAGGAAATCATCGTGACCGCGAACAAGGTCGCGGAGAACGTCCAGGACGTGCCGATCGCCATTACCGCGCTGACCGGTGATCGCCTCGAGCAGACCGGCACCACCAGTCTCGAAGGGCTGACCCAGCTGGTTCCCTCGGTTACTTTCCGCAAGGGTACGACAAGCGCGAACAGCGCCATCGTGATGCGCGGCGTGGGCACCATCACGTTCTCGATCGCCGCCGAGCCGAGCGTGTCGACCGTCGTCGACGGCGTCGTGCTGAGCCGTTCGGGCCAGGCCTTCATGGACCTCGTCGATGCGGAACGGATCGAAGTGCTGCGCGGCCCCCAGGGCACGCTGTTCGGCAAGAACGCCAGCGCCGGCCTCGTCAACATCGTGTCCAAGGGCGGCACCGACACCCTCGAGGCCGAAGCGCGGGCCGAGTATTATGAGGGCAACGAATACCGCCTGCGCGGTTCGCTCTCCGGTCCCATCGCCACCAATCTGAGTGCGCGTCTCACCGGCTTCTACGGCAGCTACGACGGCAACATCACGAACGTCTTCGGTGGCCAGGAGAACACGGTCAACGGCTATGAGCATTACGGCGCGCGCGGCATCGTCGACTACGACGGCCCGGTCGCCCGGCTGCGCTTCATCGCCGACTATTTCCACGCCAACGACGACTGCTGCGCGGATGTCACCACGGTCAGCCGCGGCGCGGTGCTCGATGCCGAACTCGGCCTGCCCGGCGGCGTCGCGCAGGGCCTCGACCAGCGCTACGTCAATCACAACCTCGTCACCCAGACGAAGGATACCCAGTGGAGCCTGACGCTGGCGGGCGATTTCGATCTTTCCGATAGCCACACGCTCAGCGTGATCGGGGGCTATCGCAACTGGGAAAATACCGAGATCCGCGAAGGCGATTTCCTGCCGCGCGCGATCGTCGGCACCGCGCAATTGCACGACAACGGTCTCGTCACGACCCAGCAGGTCTCGATCGAAGCGCGGATCGCCTCCGATCCCGCGATGCCGTTCTTCTATCAGGTCGGCGCGTTCGCGTGGCATTCGGACAACTCGCAGACCTTCACGCGGCGCGACATTACCTGTGCAAGCTCCACCCTGCCCCTCGCGGCGAGCGGCGCGCGGCCATGCAACCTGGCCGACACGGTCAATACCCTGTTCCCGACAGCGACTTCGTACAGCGACGTGGGCTCGTCGAACTTCGCGCTGTTCGGCCAGGCAACCTGGCGGCTGAGCGATCTGGTCGCGCTCACGGGTGGCCTGCGCTACACCTGGGACGAACTGACCTATACCCACACGCGCGCGCCGGGCGTCAACGCAACCACCGGCCTTCCCGCGACCGGACCTGGCGTATCGGGCAGCCCGGCGGGCGGCACGATCGCATCGGGCGGCAACGGCACCAACACGTCGGCAGGCAACAGCAGCAACGGCAACCTGTCCGGCAAGGCGGTGCTGCAGGTCACGCCGACCGACAACGTGATGCTCTACGGAAGCTACACCCGCGGCTACAAGGGACCGGCGTTCAACGTCTTCTTCAACCACACCGCCCCGACCAATGCGATCCCGATCGACGAAGAGACTTCGGATGCGTTCGAGGTCGGCGCCAAGACCCAGTTCCTCGACAACCGCGTGCAGCTGAACGTTGCGGCGTTCACGGTTCAGTACGACGGGTTCCAGGCGAACAACTTCGTCACCCTCAACGGCGCGGTGGTCACCAACCTGACAAACGCGGGTACGGTCAAGTCGAAGGGGTTCGAAGCGGACCTGCTTGCCGTCCCGTTCGACGGCCTGACACTGCGGGCGAGCGCGGCTTACGCCGATGCCTATGTCAAGGCGTTCAACCCGAACCCTGCGACCAACGCGCCCGACGCGCGCAATGGCACGCAGCTGCCGCTCGCGCCGAAGTTCGTCTATACTCTTGGCGGAAGCTACGTGGCAGCCCTGGGTGCCGTTAAGCTCTACCTCGACTCCGACTATCGCCACGTCGGCAAACAGTTCTCCGACCTTGGCGAGCAGGGCCTGATCGATCCGTACGGGATCTGGAATGCATCGATCGGCTTCTCCGACGCCGAGGATCGCTATCGGCTGACCTTCCACGCGCGGAACATCACCGATCAGAGCTACGCGCTTCTGAACGTCAGCAACGGTCAACGGCTGCAGATCCCGCGGGATGCGGACCGCTACTTCGGCGTCAGCCTGCGCGCGCGCCTGCGCTGACCGGACAGCGACTTGAACGAGGCGGCCGCGAAAGGAGACTTTCGCGGCCGCTTTGTTTTACGCGGGCAATCGGGATCGAGGCACTCGATACGATATCGGGTTGATCGAGCCAGTACGGTGCCTTGCTCGTGCGGTCTGCTACGCGACCTCGTCCTCGGCCACGATGCGCGGCACCAGGAAGTGGATCCACGCGAGCGCGACGAGATAGGCGATCGCAGCAGACCAGAACAACGGCGCGTAACCCAATCCCGCGGCCAGCAACTGGCCGGTCGCCTCCTGGATGCCGAAACCCGCCACGTTGCCGGCGATGGCGCCGATGGCCATCACGGTCGCGACCCGGCGCGCGGGTATCGCGTCGGCGGCAAAGCCGAAGATGTTGGTGGAAAAGCCCTGATGCGCGAAGAGGCCCAGCCCGATAATGGCCGCAGCGGTCCAGGCGCTGTCGACCGACAACGCGAGAGGAATGGGCAGGATGATGAGGGCGTAGAGCAGCATACCGGTCTTGCGCGCGGCATTCACCGAGCGCCCTTTACCCAGCAGCACGCCGAACAGGCGGCCCGCGGTCAACGCGCCGACAGCCGCCATCGCGAAGGCGAGCGCGGTCGGCCCGACAAGTTCGGACTGCGACAGGTGAAACACCTTGTTGAACAGGTCGGGGAGCCAGAAAGTGAAAAACCACCAGAACATGTCCGTGATCGCCTTGGCCCCGGCGATCGCCCATGTCTTTCGGTCCGAAAGCGCCTCGCCGTATGACGAGCGCAGCGGCGCGCCCGTGGTAACGGCGGCACGCGGGAGCGGGCGCAGGCGGCGCGTTCCGGCGATCCAGGCGGCCAGCCAGACAAAACCGAGCGCACCGGTTACCAGAAATGCCGCTTTCCATCCGAACACGACGGCGAACGGGACGACGGTCAGCGGGGCGATGATATTGCCGAGATTGGGCGCGGTATTGATAATTCCCAAGGCCATCGCACGCTGGCGGATCGGCAGATATTCGGCCGATGCCTTTACGGCTGCCGGTGTGTTGACCGCTTCGAACGCCACGAGGGCAACGCGGGCCGTCACGAACTGCGAAACGGTTGCGGCAACGGCGTGGGCCATGCCCGCGACCGACCACAGGGCCACCGCGGCACCGTAGGCCAACTTGACCCCGAATTGGTCGATGATCCAGCCGACGAACAAGAGCGCAGCGGCCGCAGCGAGCTGACTGGCCGAGGCGAAGTGCGCGAACTCCGTATCCCCCCAACCGTATTCCGCCGAGATCGTCGGCTTGAGCAGCGCGAGCACTTGTCGATCGATGTAGTTGATGATCGTTCCGAAAAAGAGCAGAGCGATCAGCCAGTTGCGGGTTCGCGCCAGGGCCCGATCATCTCCCGGAGCCGCAACTTCGACGGTCGAATTGACGTGAGTGCCTGTTCCTTCAGTCAATTCCGCCTCTCCCCGCGCGCGCCAATTTGACGCGTCTCGCTTGCACGATAACTATGTTCGCGCCTAAGGAAAGCGTTATATGACACCGTCGGACAATCAAGGCGTCCAGAGATCGTCCGAGTGGGAAACGCTGCCCTATGGCGGCGACCTGTTCGGAGAAATCTATCTGGCCGAGACGGTGCCGGGGACCGGCGAGGATCGTCCTTCGAAAGGACCGATCCAGTTTCTCCCGGGGCTGGCGATCGTTGGCGTCGCGGCGGGCACGGCCGCCTGGCTGGCCGAGCACTACGGCTTTCCGATCATCCTGCTGGGACTGCTTATCGGATTGTCGCTCAACTTCGTCGCGCGCGAGGAATTCAACTCACCCGGGGCTGGACCTGGCGGGCCGCAGCTGCCTTCGGTGGGGCATCGTCGCATTGGGATTTCAGGTCACCCTGGCGCAGGTGATCGCCATCGGGCCCTGGCCCTTCGCCGCCCTCATCGCGATCATGGGGCTGGCCTTCGCGGCGGGAGTTGGCGGGGCGGCGATATCGGGACAATCGCGCTATGCCGGCATTCTGGCGGGCGGCGCGACTGCCATTTGCGGGGCGAGCGCAGCGCTGGCGCTGTACGGCATCATCGGTCGGGACCGCCTGAGCCAGGCGCAGTTCGCCCTGACGCTGGTCGGAGTCAGCCTCGCGAGCGCGCTCGCCATGTCGCTCTATCCCGCGATCGCCGGCGAGTTCGGCCTCAGCGACACCCAGGCCGGATTCCTCATCGGCGCGTCGATCCACGACGTGGCGCAGGCGATCGGCGGGGGCTTCACATACTCGGATGCGGCCGGGGCCGAGGCGACCATCATCAAGCTTTCGCGGGTCGCCCTGCTGGGCCCCGCCATGATCCTCGTCGCATTGTGGATCGGCAATTCGGCGGCCGATGCACGCCAGCCGATCTGGCGCCGGATAACGCTTCCGTGGTTCATCGTCGGGTTTGTCGTGCTGGTCGCGATCAACAGTACCGGCGTCGTATCGGCCCCGGTCCAGGGGGCGATGATGATCGCATCCAAGGCGCTGCTGCTGTTCGCGGTGATCGCCACCGCGATGCGATCCGACATGGCGCTGATCATGCGGCTGGGCTGGCGGGCGGCGACGCCGGTCGTCTGCGCAACGGTGGTCAGTTTCCTTGCCGCCGCCACCGCATTGTATTTCGGCGTGGCATAGTCCGCCGACCGTCCGACAGGCGCAATTGTCGCCGGAAACGCTGATCTTCGGCGAAACATCGGGAATCCATCAGGCTCCCATCATGGGCTTATCCAACGTCCCAAGTACGTGTCCGTCAGCGGTATTTCGATGCCGCACAACGACACCGAAAGACGACAAGGAGAAGACCGATGCGTTCGATCACCGCCGCCCTTGCCATGGGCACGCTCGCGCTGGCGATGCCTGCCATGGCCCACCATATCGACAATCTCGATACGCCCTACGCCAGCCGGGGGGCGTGCCAGTCCGCGGTCGCCGAGTTGAGCGCCGAGGATCGCGAAATGCTCCTGGAACGGTTTCCGAACTTCTTTTCGCGCAACGGCGATGTCGCCAGCTTTCTGAACCGGGCGTTCACCTGCGACTACAATCCCGGCGAGCAAGCGTGGTTCATCACCGACCGTCGGGTCGAAATCCTCAACAGCGAGTGGTTCCTTCGCAAGCCTTGAGGCGAACGACGTTCGGGGAGGGTCCAATCGAACTCGTCGGCCCTCCCCGATCAGATCACGAAATCGAGAATGCCCGGAATTGGCTTGGTCCGGTTGGTCACCATCCGTTCGTGCAGAACGCGGACCTGCTTGCTTCCCGTGCGCACGAACAGAAACGGCAACAGCCCATGCAGAATGCAGGCCAGCCCGCCCAGGATCATCCGCAGGCCGAACCCGCTCGCATGCGCGAAGTGTTCGCGATAGCTTTCCCCGACCGAAGCCGGGTGATCGGTAAATAGCGTTTGCAGCCCCATGAGCAGCCCCTTTCTCGTGATCGGGTTCTATCACACGAAGCCGGAAAAAACTTTCCAAAGTTTATCGCCAAAGATACCGTTATCGGGATTTCATCCCAACGAAACCGGAAGATTATGAAATTGGATTCGATAGACTGGGCGATCCTCGACGTGGTCCAGCAGGATGCATCGCTGCCGATCCAGGCGATCGGAGAGCGCGTCGGGCTGTCCACCAATCCCTGCTGGCGGCGGATAAAGCGGATGGAAGAAGCCGGCGTGATCGCGCGCCGGGTGGCGTTGCTCGACCCGGCGAGGATCGGCTTGGCGACGACGGTGTTCGTGGCCATCCGCACGACCCGCCACGACCCCGAATGGCTCGCCGCCTTTGCCGCGGGGATCGGCGCGATATCCGAGATCACCGAATGCCATCGGATGGCGGGCGAGGTCGATTACATGCTCAAGCTGAGCGTGCGTGACATCGCGCACTACGACCGGATCTACCAGCGCCTGATCGGCGCGGTGCCGGGGTTGAGCGACGTCAGCTCGACGTTCTCGATGGAGGCAATGAAAACGACCACCGCGCTCCCCCGCCCCGATTGAGGCGCCGCGCGGTCAGCGCGCCGGGCGTACGCTTGCGCGCTCGATCAGTCGGACCGGCACGCGGCGGGTCGGCTCGTCGTCGGGATCGCAAATGCGCGAGACGAGCGCCCGCCCGGCTTCGGCGAAATCGGGCTCGATCGTGGTAAGCGGGGGATGGGCATGGACGCCCGCGGCAAGCCCGTCGAAGCCGATCACTCCGAAATCCTCGGGAACCCGCACTCCGGCGCGATCGAGCGCTTCGAGTGCGCCGAGCGCGATCGCATCGTTGGCGGCAAACACCGCGTCTGGAGGGTCGCTGGCAGCGAGCAGGCGGGCAATCGCCTCGCGTCCGCCCTGCACCCGGTCGTCGCCGAGGACTTCGAGCGGGTCGGTCGCGGGCAGGCCGTGGCGGGCAAGAGTTTCGGTGTAGCCCTGGAACCGCTCGGCGAACTGGGGATGCCGGTCGTCGACCGTGCCGAGAAAGCCGATCTTGCGATACCCCGCCGAGATCAGCCGTTCGACCGCGAGTCCGGCCCCCTGGCGGTTCTCGGCCCGAACCCAGCGGCCATCGTCGTGCGGAGCGCCCCAGACCGCCACCGGACCTTCGGGCCCGGTTTCCAGCAGGTGCGCCCACGCCGCGCGATTGACGCTGGTGCCCATCACCACCAGCCCGTCGGCCTGGCCTTGCGCGACATAGTTCCACCCGAACTCGGCGGGTTCGGACTGGAACGAAACGAGCGATTGATAGCCGCACTCTGCGGCCGCGGCGCACGTGCTGCCGAGCAGCGCGTAATGGAACCCGCTGACCCGGGTGGGATCGAAGCCTGCGCGTCCGATCACGACGATCGCCAGTGTTCCGGTGCGCCCGCTCCGAAGGCGCGCTGCGCGGGCATCGACATGATAGCCGAGCGCCGCGGCGGCGGCCTCGACCCGCGAACGGGTCTCGTCCGTGATCGAAGGCGACCCGGCAAGCGCGCGACTGACGGTCGACTGGCTTACCCCGGCCGCCTCGGCCACGTCGAACGATGTCACCCGACTGCGCCGCACTTGCCCCTCCGTGCGAATGGACGAACTCCCGCCTCATTCCCGGGCTCCGTTGTGAGAAGCCGCAAAGCGCGTGTCAAACCGAAACGAGCGTGAGCTCTTTGGAGAAAGAATTTTCCTACACGAACCTATTTGGTTATTCTAACGGCAAATCAGGAGAGTTCTCATGCCCTTTCTCGAAACGCTCGTCGGTCCCATCGCATCGATCATCGACAAGGTCATTCCCGACAAGGAAGCGCGCGCGAAAGCCAAGCTCGCGCTGATCGAACTGGAAGGAACCCAGGAGCTTCGCCAGATCGAGGCGCGCCTCTCGGCGATCGTGACCGAGGCGCAGTCGACCGATCCGTGGACCAGCCGCGCGCGCCCCAGCTTCCTCTACGTGATGTACGCGATGCTGCTGTTCGCGCTGCCGGTCGGCGTGCTCTCGCTGTTCCAGCCGGACGCCGCCGGCCGCATCGCCGGATCGATGACCGCCTACCTGCGCGGCCTTCCCGACGAACTCTATGCGCTCTTCGGCACCGGCTACCTGGGCTACACGGCGGCGCGCCAGTGGGGCAAAGTCAAAGGCGTCGATCAGTAGATCGGCACGCGACGAAAAAAATGCGCACTGGAACTCAAGCGCGACCGGTGTATTTTGTTGCAATGCACAATGACCAAACCCCGTCCACCGATCCCGTCATCGCTCTCTGCACGCTCGCGATAGAGCGCCGCGCGGCCGTCAGGGTTCGCTACAACGGCGGAATTATCGAATTGCACCCCCACCAACTGGTCGAGCGCAACGGCGCGACTTACCTGCGGGCGGTGAATCCCGCGAAGGCACGACGGTCGGATGAAGAGCTTTCGCTCGGACTGTTCCATCTGGCCGGCCTGTCGGACCTGACGCTGTGCGGTCACGGGTTCGAGCCGCTGGAGGGGTCGATGATCGAACCTGCGCGCAGCACCGACAGGACGGTGGCGACGGTTTAACGCCGCGCGGCTTTCCCATCACCGTTCGGCCCGCTAAGCCGCTCCGCATGGCATCGAACCTCGTCTACGTCCTCAACGGACCCAACCTGAACCTGCTCGGCACGCGCGAGCCCGAGATCTACGGATCGGCCACGCTCGACGATATCGCCGGGATGCTGGAAGACAAGGCGCGCGAGCTCGGCCTCGAGGTCGATGTGCGCCAGTCGAACCACGAGGGCCATCTGGTCGATTGGCTCCACGAAGCGCGCGCCGACGGAGCCAAGGCGGTGTTGCTCAACGCGGGCGCCTACACCCACACGTCGATCGCGCTGCTCGATGCGATTCGGGCGATCGGGGTACCGGTGATCGAGGTCCACCTGTCCGATCCGGCGACGCGCGAGGAATTCCGCCACCTCTCGTACGTCGGAATGGGCGCAGTCGACGAGGTCAAGGGACTGGGTCCGCAAAGCTATGTCGTGGCTCTGGAAAAGGCCGCCGCTCTCTAGCCCGGCGGGCTTGCCAGCACCGCCCAGCCCGCGCATAGGCACCCGCCTGACACAACAAGAGGCAGGCAATGGCCGATACGAAGGGCTCTGCGGGGCGCACCGCGGGCATGAACGTCGATACAAAGCTGGTCCGCGAGCTCGCCGAACTGCTCGCCGAGACCGGCCTCACCGAAATCGAGGTCGAGGATGGCGACCGCAAGGTGCGCGTCGCGCGCGGTGGCTTTGCGATGGCCGCGCCAATGGCCATGGCCGCTCCGGCCCCTGCCGCGATGCCGACCGCGGGCACCTCCGCGCCCGCCGCCGATGCCTCTGCCGAAGCGTCCGCCGACGTCGCGGGCGCGCTCAAGTCGCCGATGGTCGGGACCGTCTATCTGTCATCGGAGCCCGGCACCGCGCCGTTCGTCAAGGTCGGCGACAGCGTGAAGCAGGGCGATACCCTCGTCATCATCGAAGCGATGAAGGTGATGAACCCGATCACCGCCGACAAGGCCGGGACGGTCAAGGCGATCCTCGTCGAGAACGCCCAGCCGGTCGAATTCGACCAGCCGCTGGTCGTGATCGGCTGAGTTCGCGATGCCGATTTCTCGCATACTGATCGCCAACCGCGGCGAGATTGCGCTGCGCATCCACCGCGCCGCGCACGAGATGGGGATCGAGACGGTCGCGGTCCACTCGACCGCGGATGCCGATGCCATGCACGTGCGCCTGGCCGATCACGCCGTGTGCATCGGGCCGCCGGCGGCCGCCGACAGCTACCTCAATGTCGCGGCGATCATTTCGGCCGCCGAGATCTCGCAGGCCGACGCGATCCACCCCGGTTACGGATTCCTTTCGGAAAACGCCAAGTTCGCCGAAATCGTCGAGGCGCACGGGATCACCTGGATCGGTCCCAAGCCCGAACACATCGTCACGATGGGCGACAAGGTCGAAGCCAAGCGCACCGCGGGCAAGCTGGGGCTGCCGCTGGTCCCTGGCAGCGACGGTGCGGTGTCCGAGATCGGCGAGGCGAGGAAGATCGCCGCGGACATCGGCTATCCGGTCATCATCAAGGCCGCATCGGGTGGCGGTGGCCGCGGGATGAAGGTGTGCGAGGGCGAGGACACGCTCGAGACGCTGATGAAGCAGGCCGGCAACGAGGCGAAGGCCGCGTTCGGCGATGCCACCGTCTACATAGAGAAATACCTCGGCAATCCCCGGCACATCGAATTCCAGGTGTTCGGCGACGGCAAAGGCACGGCGATCCACCTGGGGGAGCGCGACTGCTCGCTCCAGCGCCGGCACCAGAAGGTGCTCGAAGAGGCACCTTCGCCCGTCATCACCTCTGAAGATCGTGAACGGATGGGCGGCATCTGCGCCCGAGCTATGGCCGACATGGGCTATCGCGGCGCGGGAACGATCGAGTTCCTGTGGGAAGATGGCGAGTTCTACTTCATCGAGATGAACACCCGCCTGCAGGTCGAACATCCGGTGACCGAGGCGATCACCGGCGTCGACCTGGTGCGCGAACAGATTCGCGTCGCCGACGGCAAGCCGTTGTCGATCACGCAGGATGAAATCGAGTTCAAGGGCCACGCGATCGAGTGCCGCATCAACGCCGAGGACCCGTGGACCTTCGCCCCCTCACCCGGGCTGGTGAAAACCTATCACGCGGCGGGCGGGATGCACGTACGGGTCGATAGCGGACTCTACGCGGGATACCGCATTCCGCCGTACTACGATTCGATGATCGCCAAACTGATCGTCTATGGCCGCAGCCGCGAAGGGTGCATCATGCGGCTGCGACGGGCGCTCGAGGAAATGGTCGTCGAAGGGGTCAAGACCTCGATCCCGCTGCACCAGGAACTGCTCCGCCAGCCCGATGTCCTGTCGGGCGACTACTCGATCAAATGGCTCGAGGACTGGCTGAAACAGCGCGAAGGCTGAGCGCGCGAAAGCCCGGCGATTAGGTAACCGCGCATTTCCGTGCTAGAGGCGCGCCGCTGACGTCGAAATTTGCGACGGACTTCGGCCTTTGACGACGTCTCGCGCCTTTACCGGCGCGCGGCGAAAACCAGACGACGACTTCCTTTCAATTGACGATTTGACGCACAACCCAACGGGCATGTCGCCTGCGGGCAACCCTCGCGTTTCTTGAAAGGAAACATCATGAGCAAGACCGGAACCGTAAAGTTCTTCAACCTCGACAAGGGCTATGGCTTCATCCAGCCTGACGACGGATCGGACGACAGCTTCGTTCACATCACCGCCGTCCAGTCGGCTGGCATGCAGACCCTGAACAAGGATCAGCGCCTTAACTACGAAGTCGAGCAGGGCCGCAATGGCAAGGCCAGCGCGGTCAACCTGTCGGCCGCCGACTGACGCCATCTCTCGGTATCGCCTCCGCCGCGCCACCTGCGCGGCGGAGGTTTTCCTTCCATAACAGCGGGACCCGAAGATGAGCCAGACTTTCGAATTCTACGACGCCCGGGCCAACGAAGCAGCTGCCGAGGCGAACAAGGCAACGCTCGACAACGTGCGCGACCGCAATCTTCGCGCTGCGAAGACCTGGCGCGGTCTTGCCGAGCAGGCCCGCAAGGTCATGGTTGACCGCAAAAAGACCGAGGCTGAAAAGGCCGAACGCCGCGCCACCGAAGAGGCCGACCGCCTCGCCGCGTCGGAATGCCCGGCCGAGTGAGCGCCGCCCCGGCCCAGGCCGGAATACGAAGCGCCATCATCCGCCGCTGAATGCAGCCGCGGCGATCGGCAAATTCGTAGCGTAATCCCCTTGCCGGGCACCCAAAAGCTGCCGGTATGCGGCCCGGGATTCTCAAACCATCGACCTTGTCGTCGCCTTCGCGATGGCTTTCGCTCGCCCTATTCGAGCGGCACGCCCGGCTCGTGCTTCGCGGTACGGATCGTCAATGACGTCTTGACGCTGTCGACGTTCGGCGCAGGCGTGAGCTTGCTCGTCAGGAACTCCTGAAAGCTTTGCAGGTCCTGGCTGACGATCTTGAGGATGAAGTCGATCTCGCCATTGAGCATGTGGCACTCGCGCACCTCGGGCAGCGACTTCATGTGATCCTCGAATTCGCGCAGCGCACTTTCGGCCTGGCTCTTGAGGCTGACCATCGCAAAGACGGTGATCGCAAAACCGAGCTTCGAAGGGTCCAGATCGGCATGATATCCGCGGATAACCCCGTCTTCTTCGAGGCTGCGAACACGCCGCAAGCACGGCGGGGCGGTCAATCCGACCCGGCTGGCGAGTTCGACGTTGGTCACGCGCCCCTCTGCCTGCAATTCTGCCAGCAATTTCCGGTCGATATCATCGAGATTGGCCAAGGCAGCGCCTCCGAATAGACCCGCGCCCGGCCTTTTTCCGGGCAACTAAGGCTGTGCTGAGTTGCACCGCCGTATAATTTTATTGTTTCTGCCAGCAATTGTCCCGCTTTGCAACGCGGCCTCGTCGGATGGTGTGCCATAGGCTGGCGCGTGGTAGGCGGAGGCAGGCTGTGTCCATTCGTTCAGGGACGCGCTGGCACACATGGAGCTCCATGCATTTCGACGATCGCCTTGCCACGGTACTGCGCCATCGCGCCGCGGGCGAGCGGGCGGCGCGTACGCAGTTTCGCCAGCTGCTCGACCTCTTGGGCAGCCGCCGTCATGGCCGTGACGAAAGCCTGCTTGCTGCGGCGTGGCTGCGGCTGGCCGCGCTTGGTGAAGCGCTGCCTGCGAAGGAACGCGCAGAGATGATCCGCGAACCGGGCCTGCGCTTCCGCAATCCCGAACTGGCGCTCCATCTTGCCGAGGACGAGCCGGAAGTCGCCGCCGCGGCGCTGGGCGTGGCGCAACTTGCGGTCGAGGATTGGGATGCGCTGATCCCCCGCCTGCCGATTCGCGCGCGCGGTTTTCTCCGGCTCCGCCGCGATCTCCACGCACCCACGCAGCACCTGCTCGAACGGCTCGGAATCCGCGACCGTGGACTGCCTCGCCCCGCGAGTATCGCCGAAATGGACGACGAGCCGCTCGAACTGGCGGACGAGGCCGGTCCAATCGCCGCGAACGCGCCGCCGATTCCCGCGAACGACCTTGCGGACGTGGCGCCGCCAGCCGCTGCCCCGGGTAAGGCCACTGTCACCGCAACCGACGACACCGAGATCGGTGCGCTCGTCAAGCGTATCGAGGCGTTTCGCAAGCAACGCGCGGCGCATTCGGCAACGGGGGAAGACGATCCACGCCTCCCGCTGGGCGAGCATCGCGACGCCGGGCGGCGCACGGTTTCGGGCTTTGCCTTTACCACCGATACCGAAGGACGCATCGACTGGGCCGATGCCCCGGTCGCGCCGATGGTCGCAGGCGCCCTGCTCGCGCCTGCCGCCGTGGGTGCCGGGCGGCATCAACCCATCGTCGGCGTCGCCCTCGCCTGGGAGGGCGCGCCGGCAGTTGCGGGCGAATGGGTGGTCGATGCCGCGCCGCAGTTCAGCGATCCGGGCGGTCGCTTCATGGGCTACGCAGGTCGCTTTCGCCGACCCCCGCCGCCCAGCCTTGCCGGTGGCTCGCGCAATACCGGTGCAGACCGGATGCGCCAGCTGCTCCATGAGCTGAAAACCCCCGTCAATGCGATCCAGGGCTTTGCCGAGGTCATCCAGCAGCAGCTTTTCGGTCCCACGCCGCACGAATACCGCGCGCTCGCCGCCACGATCGCGGGCGATGCCGCACGGATCCTGGCGGGGTTCGACGAACTCGACCGGCTGGCCAGGCTCGAAAGCGGCGCGCTCCTGCCCGAACCGGGTGACGCCGACTGGGGACGGATCGTTTCGACGCTCGCCGGCCAACTCGACGAAGTTCTGCGCCCTCGCGGTGCGCGCTTCGAACTCGCGAGCGCGGCCGAGCCGATGCCGGTCCCGCTCGACGTCCACGAAGCCGAAACGCTCGGCTGGCGGCTGCTCGCCACGCTTACGGGCGCTGCCGGCGCAGGCGAAACGCTGTTGCTTACGCTTGAGCCGGTGAGCGACGCGATCCGTCTGGCCGCCTCGCTGCCCGCATCGCTGGCACGGGCAGACGACGTGTTCGAGGCCGACGGGCGAGCCGGCGGCGGCGCGGTCAGCGCCGGAATGTTCGGTGCCGGCTTCGCGCTCCGTCTGGCGCGCGCCGAAGTGCGCGCGATCGGCGGCGACCTCGCACGCGAAGGCGATCGCCTCGTGGTCACCCTCCCCCGCTTGACCGCGAGCAAGCGCGAACCTAGCCCGGTCGAGGCCGACGCAGCCCACGGCTAAACGCCGACGCGTCAATCGCCGAGGTCAGGATCAGGGGACAGCATGGACCGGCCGATTACCGACCCGCCGCCTCCCGGGCGCGCCGCGCGCTTTGCCCAGGGTTTCGGGCAGCGCGTGCTGCTGACGGTCGACACCGAAGAGGAATTCGACTGGTCCGGCCCCTTCACGCGCGACCGGCATGGGCTGAGCCACGTCGCTGCGATTCCCCGTTTCCAGGCATTTTGCGAAGAGCTGGGCGTGGTGCCGGTCTACCTGGTCGACTGGCCCATCGTAACGAATGCGCAGGCGGTCGGCATCATCGGGAAGGCCGTTCGCCGCGGCCGGGCCGAGGTGGGCATTCAGCTTCATCCTTGGGTCAATCCGCCCTTCGACGAAGAGGTCGGCGTCCACAACAGCTTTGCCGGCAACCTGCCGCCCGAGATCGAGCGTGCGAAATTCCTGCAATTGCGAAGCGCAATTGCCGACGCGTTTGCGGTCGAGCCACTGATCTATCGCGCCGGGCGTTATGGTCTTGGACCAAACACCGCGAACCTGCTTCGCGAAACCGGCGTGGCGATCGACAGCTCGGTCCGTGCCAATTACGATTACAGCGCGAACCACGGGCCCGACTACAGTCGCCATCCGCTGGTGCCCTATTGGGTCGATGCGGAGCGGACCCTTCTCGAACTGCCGCTGACGACCGTCCACTTCGGCATGTTCCGCAAGCAGGGCCGCACGCTCCAGCCGGCCATTGCAAATATTCCCCGCGCCGCCGGCATCCTGTCCCGGCTCGGCCTGCTCGAACGAATCGCCCTCACTCCCGAAGGCGTGACCGCTGCCGAGGCGCTGCGCGGTATCGACATCGCGATCGACGATTCACTGCCGCTGATCGTGCTCAGCTTCCACAGTCCGTCGCTGGCGGTGGGGCACACACCGTACGTGCGCAGCGACGCCGATCTCGACAGGCTGTACGACTGGTTCGAACGAATCTATGCCTATCTCGCCATGCGCGGCGTCGCACCGACCAGCCTGGCCGAAATCATGTCGGCCGTTGAGCGTTGAGGCGCTTGCCAGCACGCGTGCCCATGTCTACCGAGCGCGGCACCGGTCGGGACCTTCGGGTTTCCGGAGGGCCTGTAGCTCAGCGGTTAGAGCTGGCCGCTCATAACGGCTAGGTCGCGGGTTCGAATCCTGCCGGGCCCACCACCGGCCGGCCGTCCAGGGTCGGGGAGTAGCGCAGCCCGGTAGCGCGCCTGCTTTGGGAGCAGGATGTCGCAGGTTCGAATCCTGTCTCCCCGACCAACCGGACCCAATCAGCCGGGAACAGCAGCCGGACCGCGCAGCAGCCGTCTCCTGCCGACCGGTTACCGCTGCTTCGGGCCCTTGCGATGAGTCTTCTTGGGCCAGACCTTCTTTCCCTCGCCGCCGCCGTGCGTCGGGCGCGGCTTGGTGTCGTTGCCCTTGCGCCGCTCGCGAGCGACTTCGCGCGGGGTGTCGGGCGCCAGTTCGATGGTGACATCGCCACCGTCCTCGGTCCCGGCGGTGCGGGCGACTGCCGAGGAGAAGCGGTCGGAAATGGCCCGGGGGACCTGGAAATGGGTCTCGTTCGCGCTGATGCGGATCGCGCCGACTTCGTTGCGGGTGATGTGGCCGCGGCGGCATAGCAGCGGCAGGATCCACCGCGGATCGGCGTTCTGGCGGCGGCCGATGTCCATCCGGAACCACACGACGTCCTCGAACCCCGCGCGGTGCCGTTCCTGCTTGTCGGCCTGGCGTGCCTCCGGCGTATTCTCGGTCAGCTCCTCGACCGCAGGCATGGCGGCCCGGTGCGCCCGGACGAGCGCGGCGGCGATGTCCTCGGGATTGCGCTGCGCCATCAGCTCCGCAGCGAGCGCGCGATCCTCGTCGTCGAACTCGGCGGGTGCGAGCAAAGCTTCGAGCAGGCGCTTGCGATCGTTGCGGCGGATCGCCTCGGCGGTCGGCGCACCGATCCATTCCGCCTCGATTCGCGCGCCGCGCAGCATCGATTCGACGCGCTTGCGGCGATTGTAGGGTACGATCAGCACCGCGGTGCCTTTCTTGCCCGCACGCCCTGTCCGGCCCGAGCGGTGCTGCAGGGTTTCCGCATCGCGCGGTAGTTCGACATGAACGACGAGGCTCAGCGTCGGCAAGTCGATCCCGCGCGCCGCCACGTCGGTCGCGACGCACACCCGCGCCCGCCGGTCGCGCAGCGCCTGGAGGGCCTGGTTGCGTTCGGACTGCGAATGCTCTCCCGACAGCGAGACGACCGCAAAGCCGCGCTCCTGCAGGATTGCGTGAAGGCGACGCACGTTCTCGCGCGTGGCGCAGAACAGCATCGCCGTCTCCGCCTCGTGAAACCGCAGCAGGTTGACCACCGCGTGACCAATCTCGGCCGGTCCAACGGTGACTGCCTGGTAGGCGATGTCGCCGTGCCCGCGATCGTCGCCGACGGTGGAGATGCGCAGCGGATCGCGCTGGTAGCGCTGGGCAAGCTTGGCGATGGCGGGAGGAATCGTGGCCGAAAACAATAGCGTGCGTCGCGCATCGGGCGTGCCGTCGAGGATCTCCTCGAGATCTTCGCGAAAGCCCATGTCGAGCATCTCGTCGGCTTCGTCGAGGACAACGGCACGCAAGGCGCCAAGGTCGAGCGCGCCGCGCTCGAGATGGTCGCGCAGGCGGCCCGGGGTGCCGACGACAACCTGCGGTCCCATGCGCAGCGAGCGGCGCTCTTTCGACGGGTCCATCCCGCCGACACACGTCGCGACTGTCACGCCCGTCTGCCCGTACAGCCAGACAAGCTCGCGGCTGACCTGCAGGGCCAGTTCACGCGTCGGTGCGATCACCAGCGCGAGCGGTCGTTCGGCTGGCTCCGCCACGCCCGCGGGGCCGAGAAGCTCTGGCGCCATCGCCAGACCGAAGGCCACGGTCTTGCCGGATCCGGTCTGCGCGGAGACGACCAGATCGCGACCGGCGGCATCGGGCGCGATGACCGCGGCCTGGACGGGAGTGGGTTCGACATATCCGCGCGTGCGCAGGGCATCGGCCAGTGCCGACGGAAGACTGGAATAGGGCATGGCGGCCCGTTAGGCGCATTCGTCGCTTAAATCACCCGCAAAGCGCGCGAAGGCGAATTGAGCTATTCGGCGGGCTTGATCGGACCTGCTTCGTTGGCGACGATTTCGAGCACGCGCGTCCATGCTTCGACGTTTTGCGCCAGCTGCGCCGGATCGATCTTGTCGAGCGTATCGTCCGGCGTGTGATGCAGGTCGAAGTAGCGGGTGCCGTCCTGTGCCAGATCGACCACCGCCAGCTTTTGCGCCCGGATAATCGGCGCTACGTCGGTGCCGCCTTCGGTGTCGCTGCCGCGCTGGGGCACGATTCCCATCGGATTAAGCGCAGCGTTGATTTGTCCGGCGAGGTCGGCATTGGCCGATCCGAAGTTGGTCTTCACGCCCCAGACCCGGTCGGCGCCGAAATCGCTTTCCATCGCCAGCGCGTGCGGCTCGTCGGCATGGGCCTTCGCATAGGCGATGCCGCCGAATCCGCCGAGTTCTTCGCTTCCGGCCCACAGCACGCGGATTGTCCGCCGGGTGCCCGCCTTGTGCGCGGCCAGCGCGGCCTCGGTTATGATGGCGCACCCCGATGCATCGTCGATCGCGCCGGTGCCAAGGTCCCAGCTGTCGAGGTGGCAGGCGACGAGCACCAGCGGAAGCGCGGGATCGTTGCCCGGCAGGTCGGCGATGACGTTGCCCGACGGCATATTGTCTCGCGGATAGCTCGTTAGCGTCAGCGCAATGGTCATCGGCTGGCCACGTGCAGCAAGCCGGGCAATCAGGTCCGCATCGGGGTTCGACACCGCGCCCGCGGGTATCGGCTTCGCATCGCCAAAACTGGTGCCGCCGGTATGCGGATTACGGTGGCTGTCGGTCCCCGCCGAGCGAATCACAGTTCCGATCGCGCCTTTGCCCGAGGCAATCGCCGGGCCCTGACGCCGGACGTTGCCGTACGGTCCGTAGCCCGAGCCGTCCTGGTTGGCGCGCATGGCGTGATCGATGAACGCGATCCTGCCTTTCAGCGAGCCTTCGGGGGCCGCCTTCAGCGCATCGAGCGTCGGGAAATAGACCAATTGCGCCGCGATACCCGCTGCCGGCGTCGGCGCGCTGTAACCGAGCGCCGTGATCGCCAGCGGCTGCGGCACCGGGGCGGTCAGCCGCGCCCGGTCGTCTCCGCGCACGAACCCGCGGATCGTGAAGGGTTCGACCCGCACGTTCTGGAAACCGAGCGCGGTAAGCCGCGCCTTGGCCCAATCGCGTGCCGCCGCCTCGCGCGGGGAGCCGTTGAGCCGCGGGCCGACTTCGGTGGTCAGCCCCTCGACGATCTCCCACGCGACACCCTCGCCCTGGCTGGGAGCGGCGGCCGCCGGAGCGAGCGGAAAAATGGCGAGCGAGAGGCCGGCGAAACCGGCTGGAATGATGCGACCCATCGGCTCCACCTATCGTTTTCAAAGGATTTTCCAAGCCCCTTCGGCGATCGTCCCTGCATGGTCTTGAGGGTGTGGATCAATCGGCACGGCCTGCTAAAGCGCGAGCGCTGGCGCTGGTTCTTGCCCCGCTCGGCTTTGCCGCCTATCTGCGCGCCAACCCCAGACACCGACCGAATTTTCCGAAGGACTCGCCCGATGGCCGCCCAGTACGCATTCGTCATGAAGGACATGACCAAGACCTTCCCCGGCGCGCAGAAGCCGGTGCTCAGCAACATCAACCTGCAGTTCTACCAGGGTGCCAAGATCGGCATCGTCGGTCCCAACGGCGCGGGCAAGTCGACCCTGATCAAGATCATGGCGGGGATCGACAAGGACTTTACCGGTGAGGCCTGGCCGGGCGAGAACATCACCGTCGGCTACCTTGAGCAGGAGCCCGAGCTCGACCCGAGCAAGACCGTGCTCGAGAATGTGAAGGACGGCGCGCGCGAGACGGCCGAGCTGGTCGAACGCTACAACGCGATCGCCGCCGAGATGGCCGAACCCGACGCCGACTTCGAGAAGCTGGGCGAGGAAATGAGCGAGCTGCAGTCGAAGATCGACGCGGTGGACGGGTGGACGCTCGACAGCCAGCTCGAACTCGCGATGGAGGCTTTGCGCTGCCCCCCGGGCGACATGGGGGTCGAAAGCCTGTCGGGCGGCGAGAAGCGCCGCGTCGCGCTGACCCGCTTGCTGATCCAGAAGCCGGGCATCCTGCTGCTCGACGAACCGACCAACCATCTCGACGCCGAAAGCGTCCAGTGGCTTGAAAACCACCTCAAGGAATACGCCGGCGCGGTGCTGATGATCACCCACGATCGCTACTTCCTCGACAACGTCGTCGAATGGATTCTCGAGCTCGATCGTGGGACCTACTATCCGTACGAAGGCAATTACTCGACCTATCTCGAGAAGAAGGCCAAGCGGATGCAGCAGGAAAGCCGCGAGGAAAGCGGCAAGTCCAAGGCGCTTCAGCGCGAGCTCGAATGGATCCGGCAGACCCCGGCCGCGCGCCAGGTCAAGTCCAAGGCGCGTATCCGCAAGTTCGAGGAACTGCAGAACGCGCAGGACAACCGCGCGGTCGGCAAGGCGCAGATCGTGATCCAGGTGCCGGAACGTCTCGGCGGCAAGGTGATCGAGGCGAAGAACATCTCGAAGGCGTATGGCGACAAGCTGTTGTTCGAGGACCTGTCGTTCATGCTGCCCCCCGGCGGCATCGTCGGCGTGATCGGCCCGAACGGCGCGGGCAAATCCACGCTGTTCAAGATCCTGACCGGCAAGGAAACGCCCGATAGCGGCACGGTGGACATCGGCTCGACCGTCCACCTCGGCTTCGTCGATCAGAGCCGCGACGACCTGAACCCCAAGAACAACGTGTGGCAGGAAATCTCCGACGGGCTCGACTACATGACCGTCAACAAGCAGGACATGAGCACGCGGGCCTACGTCGGCGCGTTCAACTTCAAGGGCGCCGACCAGCAGAAAAACGTCGGCAAGCTATCGGGCGGTGAGCGGAACCGCGTGCACATGGCCAAGATGCTGAAGCAGGGCGGCAACGTGCTGCTGCTCGACGAACCGACCAACGACCTCGACGTCGAAACCCTCGCCGCGCTCGAAGACGCGATCGAGAACTTCGCCGGCTGCGCGGTGGTCATCAGCCATGACCGCTTCTTCCTCGACAGGCTCGCCACGCACATCCTCGCGTTCGAGGGCGACAGCCACGTCGAATGGTTCGAGGGCAACTTCGAGGCGTACGAGGAAGACAAGCGCCGCCGGATGGGCGACGCCGCGGATCGGCCGACGCGGTTGGCGTACAAGAAGCTCACGCGCTGAAGGCACCCCGAAGGTCGATCTGCCAGACGGGCCGCGGGCGACCCGTCGCTGATCGTCCGCTTCAAGCAGAAATCACGGGAAAGCGGATTGTCGGCAAACGACCCCATTGCGGACATTCAGATGTCGGATTCAAGCGATTCGGCATGTAATCAGCTGCAATGGGCGACGATGCCTTACGTCTGCGGTCTCGGATATCCGCTGTTGAGTAACACGCATGCGGTATCTTGCATGCACTTCGCCAGGTCGGTCGAACGCACGGCCTGTTTGCTGGCAGTATCGATAGCTGCGAATAGCCGTGCTCGGAAGCTGATTGGCTCTACGCGTCTGCGTCACGCCAAATCGGACGCTGCGATAGGCGCAGCTAGAGCCCCGTCACCCAAGTCGCTGCGACACAGCCGACGCAGCTGTACAGCTCAGACCGCATTCAGCCATCCGGGGGCAAGCGCGTTTCCGCCGAAGCTCGAACTGCTTCGCTGCAGTGACATTGGCTGCCTATGCGCACGATGCGCCTATCGTGAGAGATCCGATGCGATTCGCGATAGTGCGAAGATCGCAGTCCAGTTCGCATCGTGCGATTACTAGACAGTTGCCTGATCTAAGATGCGATGCGTGCTCGCATTTCTGAAGCACAGTCGGAAGCCAGTCCATTACGAGATCTGGATGTTGCCCGATACTGTCCTACGTTGCCGCTAGTGCACGGCATCGGCATTACGCGTTGCCGATCAGTCAATGGGAGGGTTCACGCCGATAGGCACAATCCATTCACGTATCCCTTACTGCATTATCGCTGAGCCGGCATGACCTGGTGCGAAATCTACCGTGAAGCGCTTTCACGGATCGACCTCAGAGCTGCAACTGTCCGCTTTCCACCCCAAATCGGACATTCGCGGCCCGCGCGCAGAATCCCTGAAGCGGCCGGTGGAATGGGCCGTCGCTCAGTTTACCCTCGGGCCGCCGCTTCAACCCCTCCATCATAAGCCGTCCGGTTGGCATGAATTTGCGGCAGGTGCGCGAAGGTCCAGTCGGCCAGCGCCATCACCGGCACCGCGAGCGAGCGTCCGAGGTTGGTAAGCGCGTATTCGACAGACGGCGGGACGGTGGGATGAACGGTGCGGGCGACCATGCCGTCGCGTTCGAGCGTCCGCAGCGTTCGCGTCAGCATCTGCTGGCTGATACCGCCGATCTCGCGCTTGAGTTCGTTGAACCGATGCGGACGCGCCTCGAGCGCCTTGACCAGCAGGACCGTCCACTTGTCGCCCACCCGGCTGAGCAATTCGCTCACCGCGCGGCAGTCGGGATCGGCGTGGGGATGCGGATTGTCGCTCATGGTGCCTCGGTCATATGGACCTGACCTGGTCAGGAAGTTTTGCGTTCTTGTGGGAGTCATGTGGTCACTTATGTGGCCTTGGTCAAGATTAGTGACCACGGACACGGAGCCAGAATCAATGAACATCCTCCACCTCGATTCGAGCATCAACGGCGAGAATTCGGCAAGCCGCGCGCTGTCCGCCGCAGTCGTGCGCGAACTGACCGCTGGCGATCCGGCGGCGAAAGTCACCTACCACGACCTGGTCGCAGACCCGCTCGGTCACCTGACCCTGCCGGGCTTCGGCACCGAGGAATCGAAGCGCGCGCTCAGCCAGTTCAACGCCGCCGACATCGTCGTCATCGGCGCACCGATGTACAATTTCACGATTCCGACCCAGCTCAAGGCATGGGTCGACCGCGTCCTCATCGCCGGGGAGACGTTCCGCTACACGGCGGCCGGCGCCGAAGGGCTTGCCGGCGACAAGACCGTCATCGTCGCGCTCGCCCGCGGCGGGATCTACGGCGAAGGAAGTGCACAGCGCTCGATCGAGCATGCCGAGCGTTATCTGACCGACGCGTTCGCCTTCATCGGCATCGACAACCCGCAATTCGTAATCGCCGAAGGCCTCGCGCTCGGCAACGAGGCCCGCGCTGCCGCGCTCGAAGCGGCTCACGCGGCGGTGCGCGAAATCGGTGTGGCCTGCCCGGTAGCCTGATCCCTCGGATCGGCGCGCGCCGGGTCGAACCCGCGCCAAGGATCGGCGGGTCCAGGGGCAACCCCTTGGACCCGCCGGGTCGATTTCAACCGATCAGCAGTTGCCCTGCACGCCATCGGCGCAATCACCGACCGATTCGATGTCCCGCCCTGCGCCCTTGACGGTGTTACAGGCCGACAGGATGAGCCCGCTCGAGAGGACGAGAGCGACGAGAACCTTTTTCATGATGCAGCTTCCCTTTCTTGCCCTCGCGCAAACGGGTGGTTCGGAGGGCGTGGTGATATCAGGACCGTTCAGAAGCACTTCCGGTTCCCGCATTGCGTGCAATTCCCGGCGCGGCAGCTTGCTGACCGGGCGGCGAACTGCGCGTCTTTCCGTCCCTACTGCCCGGTCGGAAGGGGCCTGCGCTCATCCTCCGGCGAGCGAGGGGGCGGCAGCGGCGCGAAGCCCTCCGCCAGCTTGTGATAGAGCCGCTCGCGGCACACGATCGCGCCGGCCCAGTCGCCGATAAGCGCGGTCGCGAATAGCGGCAGGATCGCGTGGCTGCCGGTCGCCTCGCTGAGGATGATCACCGCCGTCAGCGGCGCGCGCACGACTCCGGTAAAGTATCCCGCCATGCCCATCAGCACGATGAGACCGGCCTCGCCCGGATCGAACAGCGGCGTAAGCAGGTCGCCGAACCCTGCCCCGACTGCGAGCGAAGGCGCGAAGATCCCGCCGGGGATACCGCTGACGCTGGTGGCGAGCGCGCTGAAGAACTTGGCCGGGCCGAACCAGTACGCGCTGTCGCCGCCGCCCAGCAGCATTTCGGTAGGGCCGTAGCCTGTCCCCGCGGTGGCGCCACCTGTCGCCCAGCCGATCGCACCGACCACCAGCCCGCAAGCGAGTGCGGTCACCACGGGCCGCTTGCCGAACAGCCGCGACCAGCGTCCGCCCGGCCCGCGCAGCGCGAGCAGCGTGCGTGAGAACAGGCCGCCGAGCATCCCGCCAGCTACTCCGGCCAAGGGCGCGGCAATCAGAACCGTCGACAGATGCACGTCGCCATCCAATTGCCCGAAATAGACGTACTCGCCCGCGATCCCCTGCGCGGTGAGACCGGCGATCATCACCGCGCCCATCACCAGCAGCGCGACCCGTTGTTCGTACGCGACGGCAAGCTCCTCGATCGCAAAGGCGATTCCGGCAAGCGGCGTGTTGAACGCCGCGGCCACGCCCGCCGCGCCGCCCGCGATCAGCACGCCCGCGGTCAGCGGCACCCGGAAAATCCTGTGAACCTGAACCATCAGCGCCGCGGCGAGCTGGACCGTCGGGCCTTCGCGCCCCACCGCAGCCCCGCCGAACAGGCCGGCGATGGTCAAACCGACCTTGGCGAAGGCGGCCTTGAGCGAAACCAGCGCACCGCTGCCGAGATCGTCGGGGGAGCGGGCGGCGGCGATGACCTGGGGGATGCCCGAGCCGCGCGTCTCGGGCGCGAAACGCAGGGTAACTCCGGCGATCAGGACGAACATCACCGGAGTTACGAGCAGGTTCGTCCACGGACGGGCTGCCTGCATGACGAAGAACAGGTGCTGCGCCCGATCGCCCGCCCAGGCGAAGGCGAGTGCGGCAAGGCCGATCAGGACGGCACCGACCAGCGTTGCGGCACGGCGCTGCCAATCGGCGGCCGCGACAATAGTGTGCGGCAGCGACTCGCGTACCTGGGTCCAGTTGGCGGGAAAACGCATCGCGCCCCGCGCTTATGGGCGCCCGGCGCTGGCGTCCACCCCCGCAAGGGATGGAGGAAACCGAACGTCCGTTCAGTTTCAAGACAGCCAAGATTAACTAATTAGCGAGTTGGTAAACAAGACCGCAGGTGGTGGGGCGGTTCTCTGACGGAGTACGCCCAAATGAACGTTAAGTCCTTCCTGCGCACTTGCGGGGCATCGGCACTCGTGGCCGCCGTCTCGCTCGGCGCGATCAGCGCCCCGGTCTCTGCGCGCCCCGACCGTGATGATAGCGAAGCGCGCGAGCAGAGGCAGGAACAGCGCCAGGTGCAACGCGCCGAGCGCCGCACCCAGGCGCCCCAGCAACAACGTGCGGAGCGGACCCGGTCTGCACCCCAGCAGCAGGCCGAGCGTCGCGCCCAGGCGCCCCAGCAACAACGCGCGGAGCGGACCTGGTCTGCACCCCAGCAGCAGCGGGCCGAGCGTGCCCCATCGGCTCCCCAGGCACAGGAACGCAGGGGACGCGAGTGGAACCGTCGCGATAATACCAACAATGACTGGGGCCAGGCCCGCGCCGCGCAGGTCAGGCAGGCCCAGGCTCAAGCTCAGGCTCAGGCTCAAGCTCAGGCCACCAACCGCCAGCGCTCGCAGGATTGGGGTCGCTCGACGTCGAATGGTCGCTACGACCGGAACCGGAGTTACAACGACAGCCAGCGCAACCAGAGCTATCGCACCGATAGCTGGCGTACCCAAGGCGGTTACCGCGACAGCCAGCGGACCGAAAACGATCGCGAAGGGCGTCGTTACGACGGCAACCGCGACGGCCATCGCTATGAAGGCAGCCGTGACGGCCATCGTTACAACGGCGGCGACTATCGCCGGTGGAGCAACGACTGGCGCCGCGACAATCGGTACAACTGGTACAGCTATCGCAATGCCAACCGGAACATCTACCGGCTGGGCAGCTACTACTCGCCGTACCGCGACTACCGTTACAGCCGGGTAAGCATCGGGTTCCGGCTCAACAGCCTGTTCTTCGGCAGCCGCTACTGGATCAACGATCCGTGGCAGTACCGTCTGCCCGAGGCTTACGGCCCGTACCGGTGGGTCCGCTATTACGACGACGCCCTTCTGGTCGACATCTACAGCGGCGAAGTGGTCGACGTGATCAACGACTTCTTCTGGTAGAGTCGCTCGATTTCCCGAGGCGGGATTGAGTGGCCTGCCGAAGGGAGAACTGAACCCCCGCCAGCCTTGAGCCGGCGGGGGTTCTTTGCATTTTCGCTCAGGCCTTGGGCGTGCCGAACGGCAGCATCCGCCACAAGTTGCCGTCCTTGTCCCAGAACGTGTGCTTGAGCGCTGCCAACGTGTGCAGCGCAATCAGATAGATCATGATCGAGCCGCCGGTTTGGTGGACTTCGAATATGGTATGACCCAGGCCCTTGTTCAGGCCAGTCGGCAGCGTGGGGATCGCAAATAGGCCGAAGATGTCGATCGGCGCACGATAGAGCGAACTGGCTATCCAGCCGCCAAGCGGCAGGCCTATCAGCAACACATAGAATGTCGCATGCGTTACCCGGGCCAAGGTGCGTTCCCACGGCTTGAGCGTGCTGGCCAGCGGCGGCTTCTTGTGCGCCAACCCCCAAATCAGCCGGAGCAGCGTAAGCGCGAGGATCGTCATCCCGAGCGCCTTGTGGGTCGCCATGAGGGCGGCCCCGGCCTCGCGCGGCCCTTCGTGGGCCGTTTCGGCGAGGCGCCAGTTCACGATCACCGCGATCGCGATAATCCAGTGGAGCAGCATGGCAACCCCCGAATAACGTGGCCCGCGCTCCATCTGCTGCATGGTCGATCTCCCTGATTTCGGCGCGGGTTGTAGCATTGACGCGGCGGCTGACAAGCGACGGGTTTGCGCGTCGCGAACGGCTTGCTAGAGCCCGGATTCATGGCGACGACCGAGATGATTCCCGACAAGGACGCGCTGCGGCGCGTGGGCGAAACCGTGCGCACGCGGCTGGAAGGCGATCCTCGGGTCTACCGGGTACCAACCGACAAGGCGGAAATCTTCGCCGTGGGTGGGTTCCTCAGCCCCTCGGAGTGCCAGCGCCTGGTCCTGATGACCGATACCGTCGCCCGGCCCAGCTCGCTCTACGACCAGGATTATGCAACCGGCTTCCGTACGTCGTATTCGGGCGACCTCAATCCGCACGAACCGTTGGTCATGGCGATCAGCCGGCGGATCGACGACCTGCTTGGCATCAATCCAATCTGCGGCGAGGCCATCCAGGCGCAGCGCTATTTCCCCGGCCAGCAGTTCAAGCCGCACAACGACTGGTTCTACACCGATCAGGACTACTGGAAAGGCGAGCGCAAGCGCGGTGGGCAACGCGCGTGGACCGCGATGGCGTTCCTCAACAAGGTCGACAAGGGCGGCGAGACGCATTTCGTCGAGGTCGGCGCCAAGATCGAACCCAAACCGGGCGTGTTGCTGGTGTGGAACAACGCCCTGCCCGATGGTTCGCCGAACGAGAATACGCTGCACGCAGGAACCCCGGTTATCGAAGGGGTCAAGTACGTGGTGACCAAGTGGTACCGCACGCGACGCTGGAAATGAGCGGCGGCTACTTGTCCTGACGGACTTCCTCCACGACGTCCTCGAGATTTTCTTCCGCCTTCTTCGCGCCGCGGATGGCGACGTGCATCATCCGGTCAAGCTTGCGCGATAGGCGGACGATTTCGAGCTGGGTGCGCAGATTGACCTCGTAGTCGTGCTTGGCCGTTATACGGTCTTTCTTGGCCTGACGGTTCTGGCTCATCAAGATTACCGGCGCTTGAAGCGCCGCGACGGTCGAGAGCGTCAAGTTGAGCAGGATGAACGGAAACGGGTCGAAGCTCGCGCCCCACGCGTGCGTCACGTTGATCGTCATCCACGCCGCCATGACCAGGACGAATACGATGATGAAGCCCCAGCTTCCCCCCACCGCCGCGACCTTGTCGGCCATGCGGTCCCCGACGCTCGCCGCGAGTTGCTGGGCTTCGGACGCATCGATCCCGACATAGCACCCCGCTGCCACACGCTCGATGACGTCCTGCTCTTCTTCGTCGAGCTCCTCGAGTTCGCGACCGAGCAGGTCCCGCGCCAGCTTCTCGGGATCGGCGCGTTGATTCACCGGACCAGCGCCTCAGCGATTAGTTTGCGGGTGTTATCGATACCGTAGAGCGCGATGAAGCTGCCCATCCGCGGTCCCTGATCGCTGCCGAGCAACGTGCGGTAAAGCGCCTGAAACCAGTCGCGCAGCGACGCGAATGCGAATTCTTCGCGCTTGCCGATTTCATATACCATCGTCTGCAAATCTTCGGCCGACGCATCCGGTTCCATGCTTGCCAAATGTTGGTCCAATGCGCGCAACGCGGCCGCTTCGTTCGGCGCGGGCTTTGCCCGATCGAGTCCCGGCGCGACGAATTCGCGGTTGTAGGCAAGCGCCGTTCCCACCAGCACGTCTAGCGCGGGATGCGCCGCGGGGTCGGCATCGTCGACGTAGTTGCCGAGATACGACCAGACCTGTTCGCGCGTCGCGTGCGGCCCCAGCACGGCGACGAGGTTGAGCAGCAGCGCATAGGTCACCGGCAGGCTGTCGCCCGCGCCCTTGCGACCCGAATCGGTTACGCCAAGGAGGTGCCACACGGGATTGCCGAGCTGCTTGTCGAGCGGCTGCTCGTCAAGCGAGGCGCGGAATTGCCAGTAATCGTCGACCGCGCGCGGAATTACCCCGGCGTGCAAGCTCTTCGCGCTCTTGGGATTGGGAAAGATGTAGAAGCCGAGGCTCTCCTCGCTGCCATAGGACAGCCATTCCTCGATCGTCAGGCCGTTGCCTTTCGACTTGGAAATCTTCTCGCCATTGGCGTCGAGGAACAGTTCGTACACCAGGCCTTCGGGCTTACGTCCGCCGAGCACCTGCGCGATCCTGCCCGACTGCACGCCGCTGTCGGTCAGATCCTTGCCGTACATCTCGTAATCGACGCCCAGCGCGACCCAGCGCATCGCCCAGTCGACCTTCCACTGGAGCTTGGCCATGCCGCCCAGCGCCGATTGCTCGATCTTCGTGCCATCCTCGTCGGTGAAGCGGATCGTTCCCGCTTCGGCATCGAGCACTTCGACCGGCACCTGCAACACGCGCCCGCTGGCGGGGCTCACGGGCAGGACCGGTGAATAAGTCGCCGCGCGCTCGGCCCGCAAGGTCGGCAGCATGATGTCCAGGATCGCCTGGTAATTGCGCAGGACACCGCGCAGCGCATCGTCGAAGCCGCCTGAGTTGTACAACTCACTCGACGAGACGAACTCGTAGTCGAACCCGAACCGGTCGAGGAACCGCCGCAGCATCGCGTTGTTGTGCGCCGCGAAGCTGTCGTATCCGGCACCGAACGGGTCGGGGATGCGGCTCAGCGGCTTGCCCAGATTGTCTGTTAGCAGCGCCGCCTTGGGCACGTTGTCGGGCACTTTGCGTAACCCGTCCATGTCATCGCTGAACGCGATCAGCCGGGTGGGCGCGCCGCCCGTTAGCGCCTCGAACGCGCGACGCACGAACGTCGTGCGAAGGACTTCCTGGAACGTGCCGATGTGCGGCAGCCCGCTGGGACCGTAGCCGGTTTCGAAAACCACGGGTTTGCCGTCTGGGCGGCGTCCCTCGGGGAAGCGCTTGAGCAGCTTGCGCGCCTCTTCGAACGGCCAGGCCTTGGACGTGCGGGCGGCGGCGATCAGGGCATCGTCAGTCATCGCGACCGCGATTGGCCGACCGCCCGGAAAACCGCAAGCGTGCATTGGCATGGTTCCTGTTCCGTTCTAGGCAGCACCGATGGCCGAGCCGCTTCTCCTCCCCGCCCTCCACGCGAGTCACGCCGGAACCTGGTTGCGCGATGCGAACGGCACTCGCGGCGTAAGCAAGGGAGAGGCGGTCACCGCAGCGGCGGACACACCACTGCTGATGCTCAACGCGCCGCTGGTGGCGACGCGGCTGGGCTATCCCGACCTGTCGGGGCTGGACCTGCTCGAACTGTTCGCTTTCATCCACCCCGCGCGCTTTGCCGTACCTACGCCGAAAGGATTGGCGCACGCGCTCGGGCTCGACGAGCCGGGCAGCGACGATCGCGTGCCGGCGTTTCTCCAGCTGGCCGCCGGCAATCTGATCGCGACGTGCGAAGCGGAAGAGTGGGCCGAGCGCGAAGGGGCCTGGTCGTCGCTGCAGTCGCTTATCCGGCTGCGCTGGCCATGGGCGCAAGTCCTCGTCCCCTACGTCCGCAAGCCCGAGCGGGCCGAGCGATGGCTGTTCGCCCGCCTTCCCGAATGGGAGGAAACGCCCGAACGTCCGCAGCCCTCCCACGTTCTGATCGAGGAGGAGGAAGTCGAAGCGCGGCTTGCCCGGCTGACCGGAGAAGGGGCCGAAAGGCGCGAAGGCCAGCGCCGCTATGCACGCGACGCGGGCAGCGTATTCGCTCCACGCGCCAAGCGCGGCACGCCGCACGTGCTGCTTGCACAGGCGGGCACCGGAATCGGCAAGACGCTGGGCTACCTCGCCCCCGCCTCGCTGTGGGCCGAGCGGTCGGGCGGCACCGTCTGGGTTTCGACTTTCACCAAGAACCTCCAGCGCCAGTTGCGCGGCGAAAGCGGGCGCGCCTGGCCTGCTGCACGCGCCGACGGGTCGCGCCCGGTGGTGGTGCGAAAGGGGCGCGAAAACTACCTCTGCCTGCTTAACCTCGAGGACGCGCTGCAGGGCGGGTTCGGCGGACGTGCGGCGATCCTCGCGCAGCTCGTCGCGCGGTGGGCGGCGTTTTCGCAGGATGGCGACATGGTCGGCGGCGACCTGCCCGGCTGGCTCGGTACGCTATTCCGCAAACGCGGCATCGCGGCGCTGACCGACCAGCGCGGCGAGTGCGTCTATGCCGGGTGCCCGCACTACCGCAAATGCTTCATCGAGCACGCGGCGCGCGCGTCCGCCCAGGCCGACCTCGTGATCGCCAATCACGCGCTGGTGATGGTCAACGCGGCGCGCGGCCGGGATCATGCGCAGCGCCCGACGCGGATCGTGTTCGATGAAGGGCACCATGTGTTCGAGGCGGCCGACAGCACCTTTGCCGCCGCGCTGACGGGGGCCGAGGCGATCGAGCTGCGGCGCTGGATCGTCGGTCCCGAAAAGCAATCGCGCGGTCGGCGACGCGGCCTCGCCGCGCGGCTCGCCGATGTCGCCAGCTACGACGAGGCGGGCGGTAAGGCGATCGAGACGGCGCTCGCCGCCGCGCAGGCTCTCCCCTCCGACGGCTGGCTTCAACGGCTGGTCGAGGGAATGCCCCACGGCCCTGTCGAGTCGCTGCTCGGCGCAGTGCGCGCGGCGACCTACGCGCGCGACGAAAGCGGCGGGCAGGAGGCGGGCTACGGCATCGAAACCGAAGCCGCGGGGCTCGACGGGCCGGTGGTCGAACTAGCCGGCCAGGCCGCCAGTGCGCTCGCCGCGATCCGGTCACCGCTGATACGGCTCGGCGGGCGGCTTGAGGCGATCCTGGCCGACCCACCCGACTGGCTTGACGCGCAGGGCCGCGCCCGGATCGACGGCGCACGCCACTCGCTTTCGTGGCGCTGCGATCTGCTCGCCGCGTGGGAGGCGCTGCTCGACCGGCTGGGCGGTCCCGGCGATCCCGAGTTCGTCGACTGGCTCGCGGTCGAACGCAGCGACGCACGCGAATTCGACGTCGGCTTGCACCGCCACTGGCTCGACCCGATGAAGCCGTTCGCCCACGTCGTGCTCGAGCCCGCGCACGGCGTGATGGTGACCAGCGCCACGCTCAAGGACGGGCCTGATTGGGACGCGGCGATCGCACGCAGCGGCGCCGCGCATATCGAGGTGCAGCCAAAGCTCGGCGAGGCGGAGAGCCCGTTCGACTATGCCAGTAATGCCGAAGTGCTGATCGTCACCGACATCCAGCGCGGCGACCTGCCGGCGCTTGCCGGAGCCTATGGGCGGATTGTCGAGGCGTGCGGCGGAGGAGTGCTGGGGCTATTCACCGCGATCCGTCGCCTGCGCGCGGTGCACGGACGGATCGCCGATCGGCTCGCGCGCAGCGGGCTGCCGCTCTATTCGCAGCACGTCGATCCGATCGACACCGGCACGCTGGTCGATATCTTTCGCGACGACCCGGCCGCTTCGCTGCTGGGCACCGACGCATTGCGCGACGGGGTCGATGTGCCCGGCCACAGCCTGCGCTGCGTCGTGATGGAACAGGTCCCCTGGCCCCGCCCGACGATCCTTCACCGCGCGCGCCGCGCGGCCGGGGGTGGGAGCGCCTACGACGACCGCATCATCCGCGCGCGTCTGGCGCAGGCATTCGGGCGGCTGATCCGCAGCAAGGACGATCGCGGACACTTCGTGGTGCTTTCGCCCGCGTTTCCCAGCCGGCTCCTGCCCGCCTTTCCCGCCGGAACACCGATCGTGCGGGTGACGCTGGACGAGGCTTTACAACGGCTCGCCGAAGCGCGATGCGAAACCGCTGGGACGCACGATGCCGCACTCGCGGCGCGGCAAGAGGGATGACCGGAAGCTCGTGAAACGCCTCGGCCTGCTGCGTCACGCCAAGTCCGACTGGGATGACATCGGCCAGCGCGATTTCGATCGCGGGTTGAACGAGCGCGGCCGCCGTGGCGCGCGACTGATCGGCGAACACATCGCGGCGCACGGCACCGAATTCGACCTGGTCGTCGCCAGCCCGGCCGAACGCGTAAAGGCCACTTTGGCAGAGGCTCTGCCGCAAGCGCAGGTGCGGTACGACCAGCGGATCTACCTGGCCGATGTCGAGGCGCTGTTCGAGGTCCTGCACGGATGCGGCGATGCCGAAGCCGTGCTGATGGCGGGCCACAACCCCGGCATGCAGGATTTGCTGCTCAAGCTCATTCCGCCGGCTAACGAGAACGCGCTGTTCGACGAGGCGGCGGTCAAGTTCCCGACCGCGTCGTTCGCGTTGCTCGAACTCGAACTCGATGACTGGAAGGCGATCGAAAGAGCCGTCGGCCTGCTGGTCCATTTCGCGCGCCCGCGCGATCTCGATCCGAATCTCGGTCCCGGCCACTAGCTAGCGCAGCACACGCGGCCCCGAACCGCCCTCGCCCCAAGTGTCCTCGGGATTGTAGAGGCGGCATTTCCTCAGGCTCAAGCATCCGCAACCGATGCATCCGTCGAGGTCCTTGCGGGTTTTCTCCAGCGTCGCGATCCGCGCGTCGATCGCCGCCCGCACGCGCCCGCTGATACCCTTCCAGTCTGCCGCGGTCGGGTTGCGCCCCTGCGGCAGGCGCGCCAGTTCCAGCTCGATCTCTCCGAGTGTCAGGCCGAGGTTCTGGGCGATAAGAACGAAGCTCAGCCGACGAATGTCGCCGCGCAGGAAGCGCCGCTGATTTCCTCCGGTGCGGATCGGCTCGACCAACCCGCGTTCCTCGTAATAGCGGATCGCCGACACGCTGAGCCCGGTGCGCCGGGCGAGTTCGCCGATCGACAGCAGGTCGGTAGATCGCAAGGCCATCAACAAATCTCCTTGACCTCAAGCTAGCTTGAGGTTGCACAAGAGCCAAGCGGGCGATTCGATCCGCGCTTTAAGAAGAGGAATTTTCGATGCCCAGCGGCACGCTCGAACACGTCAACGTGACCGTCTCCGACCCGGATCGCACCGCCGCGCTGCTTCAGCGGATATGCGGTTGGAAGGAACGCTGGCGTGGCCCTTCGCAGCTCGGCGGACGGACGATCCACGTTGGCAGCGACGCGAACTACATCGCGCTTTGGACCGATGGCAAAGGCCCCAGGCACTTCGCAAAAGGCGTGCCGATGAACCACGTCGGCCTCGTCGTCGACGATCTGGACGCGGTCGAGGCGATCGTGATCGAGGCGGGGCTGGAGCCCTTCAGCCACGGCGACTACGAACCCGGACGACGTTTCTACTTCTTCGACTGGGACCACATCGAATGGGAGGTCGTCACTTATGCCTGACGATTGCCCGGCTCCCCTCCGGGGCCATAGCGGCGATATGCCACGACACACAGGACGGTGAGGACGACGCACGACGCCAACGTGTAAAGCGCCGTGCCAGTCCATCCGAACACGTCGAAGGCGGTCGTACCCGCGACGCTGCCGATACTGCCGCCGACGAACATCATCACGATGTAGATCGTCGTCAGGCGCGTACGGACACCTGGATCGAGCGCCAGGAAGGTCATCCGGCTGGTCACGTCGATCGCCGGGCCGACGATGTTGCCGACGAAGATGGGTATCATGAGCAACCACAGGCTCCCGCCGAACGGCAGCAAAAGCGAACAGCCGGCGGTCTGGGCGACGGCGAAGAACACCCGCGCCCTGCGCGGTCCGATGCGATCGGCGAGCCGTCCCCAGTACGGCGTCGAGAAAACGCTGATTGCGGCGAAACCGGCGAGATACCCGACAACGTCGGTGCCGTATCCCATGTCCGGCCCCGTCAGGTGGAGGGCAATCCCCAGCCAGAGCGCGATGAACTGGCCGAATCCGATCCCTTGGATGGCGCCCGACAACAGGATCTCGCGGTGCGCCCGAACCAGCCCGGCCAGCGACAGCAAAAGTCGGCCGTAGGCCAGCGGACTTGCCTCGCGCTCGGCCGAGGCTTTCGTCATGATCCGGGGCAAGGCGATGGTGACGGCGATCATCGCCCCGCTCGCAAGCCAGTACACCGTCCGCCACCCGAAGTAATGCGCCACCACCCCCGACCCGACCCGCGCGACGAGAATTCCGAAAATCACGCCGGCGGTGAGGATGGCGGTGACGTGCCCGAGCCGCCCCGGTGCTACCCTCTTGGAAGCGTAGGCGGGCAAAAGGTAGGGCGCGACGGTGAAAAAGCCGAGCAGCGTCGACCCTGCGGTAAACATCGCAAACCCCTGCGCCAGGGTCATGCCGATGAGGCCGACGCATTGGCCGATGGTGAAGATGATGGTCAGCGAGCGATTGGAATAGCGATCGCCGAGCGGGAGCAGCAAGAGTATTCCGACCGCTACTGCCAACTGGTTAAGCGCCGGAACGAGCCCGATCTGCGCAGTGCTGACGCCGAAATGCGCCGCGACATCCGAGATAATCGGATGAATGTAATACGCGTTGGCCGTGACCACCGCCGCCGCCACCGCGAGCATGTATTCCTGGCTCGTGGTAAGACGTTCGGGACTGTTCATTCGGGCCCGCCTTCGGGGCAACCGGCGTTGGCGTCAATGGCGCCGTGCCGCGTGCTACAGCAAGGATTTCTGCGCAGGCTTCTCGCCGCTCACCCACAATGCGTCGGTGCGCTCTACCGCCAACTCAAGGTCGCAGGTCCGCGCCAGCGCCAGCGCCGCATCCTCGTCGCCCTGGAGCCACTGGTTCCACTGGTCTCGCGGCAGGATAACCGGCATCCGGTCGTGCACATCGACCATCTGCGAACAGGCGTCGGCCATCACCATCGTGTAGCTGTGGCCCCACTCGCTCGTCGGTCGCCACAGGCCGGCGACCGCAAACAGGTCGTGGCCCGCGAGGCGATACCAGGTGCGCGTCATCTGGCCCGGCTTGCCTTCGGCTTCGGCCCATTGGGTAACCGGGATCAGGCACCGCCGCTTGGCGAAGCTGTCGCGCCAGAATGCGGTGGTCAGCTTGTCGTCGCGCGCATTGGTGACCGGCTTGGGCTTCAACGGCTGGCCCTTCTTGCCCTTGAGCACGACGGGGAATCCCCAGTTCATCTGCCGCACCGCGCCCTCCGCCATGACGAGGCCGGGATAGCCCGGATACATTTCTTCGCCGAAGTTGGCGCCCGCCGCGTCGTTGACCGCGGCGAACCATTTGGCGACCTCGTCGGCGTTCTTCGTCATGCGATAGAGATTGCACATCAGGCGTTTCCAACCACGAAGCAGGCCGCCGCCACCAGCACGCCCGCAAAGCGGTTCGAGCGGAAACGATCGAGCGGGTTGCCCGCGTCGGCGGGGTCGAGCGACACCACTTGCCAGCCGAGGTGCAGCGCCGCCGGAACCAGCGCCAGCAGCGCGATCGGGTCGCCGCGAAGCAGCCAGAAGGCGAGCGCCCACAGCGCCACCGCGGCGGTGTAGAACAGGGCGATACCGGCCTGGACGTGACGCCCCAGCCGCAACGCGCTGGAACGGATGCCGACCAGCGCATCGTCCTCGCGGTCCTGCAGCGCGTAGATCGTGTCGTACCCCATGCACCAGAAGAACGCCCCGGCGTAGAGCGACAGCACCACCGCGACGTGATCGAGCCGGAACTGCGTCCATCCGACCAGCGCCCCCCAGGTGAAGACCAAACCCAGCCACGCCTGCGGCCACCAGGTGATCCGCTTCATGAACGGATAGGCGGCGACCAGTCCAAGGCTCGCCAACGCGACAATTTGCGCCTGCCAGCGCAGTTGCAACAACACGACCAGGCCCCCGGCGCACAGCGCGATCAGCCAAGCCCAAGCGACTCGCGGCGAGACCCGCCCGCTCGCGACCGGACGGGCCGCGGTGCGGACCACCTGCCGGTCGAGGTCGGCATCGACGATGTCGTTATAAACGCACCCCGCTCCGCGCATCGCGATGCTGCCGATCACGAACCAGCCGAGCAACGCAAACTGCCAGCCGGCACCCGCCAGCCAGACACCCCACACACACGGCCAGAACAGCAGCCACCACCCGATCGGCCGGTCGAAGCGCGCGAGCATCGCAAGATCGCGCGGCATTTGCGGCAGGCGGGCGATCAGCCCGCGGTGCTCGGTATCGGGGACGATCGTGTCGGTCACGGCTTGTCCCCTACCCGCACGCGTGGCACCTGCAAAGCATGCCCGCTACGCCCGCCTGGCCTCCGAAGTCGGCTCCCCGCCTGTTCGTGTCCCCTCCGCTTGCGGTCGGGACCCCGGTGCAGGTCGAAGGGAACAAGGCGCACTACCTGTTACGGGTCATGCGAGTCGCTCCTGGCGACGCGGTTATCCTGTGCGACGACGCGACCGGTGAATGGGCGGCCAGAGTGGTCGCCACGGGCAAGCGCGAGGTCGTCCTCGATCCGGTCGAGCACCTCCGCCCGCGCGAAGGCGTGCCTGACTTCTGGCTGTGCGCCGCGCTGCTCAAGAAGGACCGGTTCGACCTCGTGCTGGAAAAGGCGACCGAGCTGGGGGTTGCGCGAATCCAGCCGGTGGTGACCCGGCGCTGCGTCGCCGACAAGCTCAACCTCGACCGCGCGCGCACGATAGCGGTCGAAGCCGCGGAGCAATGCGCGCGGACCGCATTGCCGGAAATCGGCGAGCCGCTGCCCCTCGCCGCGCTGCTTCGCGACTGGCCCGCCGACCGCACGCTGTTCTTCGCCGACGAGGCGGGCGGCGAGGCGGCCGCCCGGCGCTTTGCCGACCGGGCGCCCCCTTGCGCGCTGCTGACGGGGCCAGAGGGCGGCTTCGATGACGCCGAACGCGCCGCGATCCGCGAAATGGAGCAAGCCGTTCCGATCTCGCTTGGCCCGCGGATCCTGCGCGGCGAGACCGCGGCGATCGCCGCCACCGCGCTGTGGATGGGCGTGACGGGCGACTGGAGCACGACACACGATTAAATCGCTGGCGCGCGGCTTTTCGGTTTCCTAGGGCAACTTGCATGAGCACCCGGCAGGCCTCCGAGGCAAACGATCCCATCATCGAAAGCCGCGACCAGCTCGTGGTGCCCATGGCGGCGGGCGAAAAGCCCAAGGACGCCTGGCGAATCGGCACCGAGCACGAGAAGCTCGTCTACAAGGGTGCGGATCACCGCGCTCCGTCCTACGACGAGAAGTGCGGCATCCGCGACCTCCTGATGGCGCTCACCCGCTTCGGGTGGGAGCCGGTCGAGGAAGCCGGAAAGGTGATCGCGATGAGCGGGCCCGACGGCACCGTCAGCCTCGAGCCGGCCGGCCAGCTGGAACTCTCGGGCGCGGCGGTGGTCAATCTCCACCAGACCTGCGCCGAGACCGGGCGGCACCTGACGCAGGTCAAGGCGATCGGCGAGAAGTGCGGCGTCGGTTTCCTCGGCCTCGGCATGTGGCCCGACAAGACCCGCGCGGAACTGCCGATCATGCCCAAGGGCCGCTACGAAATCATGATGCGGCACATGCCGCGGGTCGGCAGTCTCGGCCTCGACATGATGCTGCGGACCTGCACCATCCAGACCAATCTCGATTATTCGAGCGAGGCCGACATGGCGCAGAAGTTCCGCGTCTCCCTCGCGCTGCAGCCGCTCGCGACCGCGCTGTTCGCCAATTCGCCGTTCACCGAGGGAAAGCCCAACGGCTATCTCAGCTTCCGCAGCCACATATGGTCGGACACCGACCCCCAGCGCACCGGCATGATCCCGTTCGTCTTCGAGGATGGCTTCGGGTACGAACGCTATGCCGATTACATGCTCGACGTGCCGATGTACTTCGTCTTTCGCGACGGAAAATACATCGACGCCTCGGGCCTGAGCTTCCGCGATTTCATCAACGGCGAGCTGCCGGTCCTGCCGGGCGAAAAGCCGCGGATGAGCGACTGGTGGGACCACCTTTCGACGGCGTTCCCCGAAGTGCGCCTGAAGTCGTTCCTCGAGATGCGCGGCGCCGACGGCGGGCCGTGGAACCGGATCTGCGCCCTGCCCGCGCTGTGGGTCGGGTTGCTCTACGACCAGACCGCGCTCGACGCGGCATGGGACCTCGTCAAGGACTGGACGATGGACGAGCGCGAGGCGCTGCGCTCGAGCGTGCCGAAGCTGGCGCTCGATGCGCCCGTGCCCGGGGGGCGCACCTTGCGCGACATCGCGCCCGAATTGCTGAAGATCGCCCGCGGCGGGCTCGCCGCGCGGGGCGAGCTCAACAGCAGCGGCGACAACGAGACCGGCTTTCTCGAGACGCTCGACGAGATCGTCGCCAGCGGCAAGGTCCCCGCCCAGCGCCTGCTGGACCTCTACCACGGCGAGTGGAATGGCGACGTCAGCCGGGTCTACGAGATGAGTTTCTGATGATCCTCGTCCTCGGCACGGTCCGACTCGCGCCGGAAAATCTTGCTCGCGCGCGGACGGCGATGGAGCGCGTTGTCGCTGCCAGCCGCGCCGAGGACGGCTGCATCGCCTATTCCTACGCGCAGGACGTGCTCGATCCGCAGACGATCCACGTCGTCGAGAAATGGCGCGACCGGGCCGCCCTCGATGCCCATTTTCGCATGCCGCATCTGGCAGAGTGGCGGGCGTCCTGGGATGAAATCGGCGTGACCGACCGCAACCTCAGGCTGTTCGAAGCCGGCGAAGGCGACCCGCTCTAGCGTCTATTCGGCAGGTTCGGGCGCTGCATCGAATCCGCGCACCCGCACACCCAATCGCCGCTTGAGGCGGACCAACGGACCGGTAATCGGCCCGTGGTCGCTCATCCACGCGTGATAGGCGCGGTATTTCGCATCTTCGTGCCAGAGGTGCTCCTCCTCGGTCCGCGCGCGCCAGTAGTATATCGCATTGACCAGAAGCAGGCAGACCACGTTGCGCACGGCGTCGGTCGCCGAGACGTTGGTGACAAGGAACGGCAGCGTCGAGAGCCACCAGAACAGGTTCTTCGACAAATAGGCCGGATGGCGCGTGAAGCGATACGGCCCGTTCGTCAGCACGCCGCGATACGTGAGGTTCGAGAACCGAAGCCCGAAGGCCATGGTTGCCCAGGCGTAGATGCCCGTCAGCGCAACGAGCAGGCCCGCCCAGATCCACAGCAGCAGCGGATGCCCGGCGAGCCAGAAAGTCCAGTTCGCGTCGCCCTGTCCCGGCGTTCCGAACTCGTAACCGAGCAGGCCCGAGCCCATGAACGCGAAGACGAACGGCGGGTAGCACATCAGCGCCGCGATCCATCCGGCGAGGTAGGGATTGCCGCTGCGGATGTGGGCGTCGAGCGGGCGGAACGTCATCAGGTAACCGACGGTGCCGATCTGAACGTCGACGAGGAACAGCAGCGTGATCAGCGCCATGCCGATCGCCGCGGGATCGCGCGCGATGCCGACGAAGTCGGCGTTGACCGCAGCGGCGAAGCCGGGCGGCAGGATCGAGATCATGAACGCCCCGAAGAAGCCCTTGATGATCCACGCGCGCCAGTGCCGTTTCACCTCCTCGAAATCGTGCGCCTCGCGGCCGAAAAGCATCGCGCCGAAGTGCCACGCATGGTCGCGCGGGGAAACGAGGTAGCGATCGAGCCACAGGACGTAAGGCACCGACGCGACGAACAGCGGGATCGCCGCGGCTTCCAGCACCTTCATCGCGAACAGGTATTGTCCGTCCCAGTACCAGCGCCCGAGCGCGTAGATGGCGGCAAGGATGATCCAGGTGACCCAGAACCCCGCCAGCTTGACCAGCGATATGCGCAGGGTATGGGCCAGCGGACGGCGCGCAGACCAGTCGATCCCGGTCGAAGCACGCTGGTGGACCTTGTCGACCGCCAGCGAAACCGCGACCATCGGCAGGATGGAAAACAGCATCGCCGCGACGGCGGCGTTGGGTCCGTCAAGTCTCGCGCGGGGGCCGGCGATGCCGAAGGTATCGGCCACCATCGGCCAATGGCGGCAAACCATGATCCAGGCGAACAGGCCGGCCAGACCGGCGAGCCCCACCCACGGCGACACATCGCTTTTGGGCGGGGCTGGCGGTCGGCCAGTACGCGGGTCGGACGGGTGCGCGCTCATCACGCGCCCGCGCTAACGGGAAAGGGTTAAATTGCGGGTAAGCGCGTCTGCGCGACCCGTTCAGCGGTAGGCGTGCACCGTGCCCTTGTCGTCGAGGATATAGAGCGTCCCGTTGGCCACGACCGGCGGCTGCGCGATCGGAGCCTTGACGGTCTGGAACAGGCTCGCCGAACCTTCTTCGACGCTGACGCGGTAAATCTGGCCTTCGGAATTGGCGACCCACAGCGAGTTGCCCGCCAGCACCGGACCCGTCCAGAACACCGGACCCTTTTTCTTCTCGGCGTTCTTCCACCGGCCAAGGTCGGTAACCCACCGAACCCGGCCGCTGCCGCGGGCGATCGCCAACAGGCGCGCGTCGTCGGTGAGGGTGAAAATCCACTCACCGGCAACCGCCGGGGTGGAAATGCCCGCGAGATTCAGTTCCCAGATGCGCTGGCCGGTGACCAGTTCATAGGCCGCCATGCGGCCACCCTGGCCCAGCGCATAGACCTTGCCCGAATCGATGATCGGGTCGGCGTCGATATCGCTGAGTGCGCCCACTTCGGTCGAGATCGAGGTGCGCGCGAGAGCGTCCGCCCACAACACACGGCCGTTTTCATAGCGATAAGCGATCAGCTCGCCGCTGGCGTAACCCGCGATCACCGTGCCCTGCGCCGCTGCGGGCGAGGCCACCCCGAACAGGCCGGTCTGCGTCGTCGAGCCCAACTCGTTCCACTGGAGCTTGCCGTCGGTCGCCGAAAGCGCGATCAGCTGGTTGTCCTGAGTCATCACATAGACCGACCCGAAGGAGATCGTCGGCGCACCGCGCAGCGGCCCGGCGGGCTTGACCTTCCAGATCTGCGCGCCGGTATTGGCATCCAGCGCCAGCACTTCGCCCACGCCGTTGGTCGCGTAGACCCGGCCGTCCTCGTAGCTCACCCCGCCGCCGAAGTTGGCCGAACGCAGGTTGCCGTCGACCTCGGCGACCTGGCTCCACAGCTTGCCGCCCGACTGCGCGTCGAACGCGTGGATCACGCCGTTGGTATCGGCAACGAACAGCTTGCCTTCGCCGACAACCGGTGCCGCGGCGAGCCGCCGGCGGTCACTCGACCCCGCGACCGAGACGGTCCACGCTTGGCCAAGGTTGGCGGGCAGCGCTAGGTGGCCGTAGCTCTTGCCTGCATTCCCGCCGGCTTGCGGCCAGTCGGTGTTGGCCTGTGGGGGCGGCAGAACGACCGATATTCCGGCGAGCGCAGGGTCGACCTTGGCGGTCTCGATCCGCGACAGCACCGGGATGCGGTTGCCCACGGTGGGCGTGACTTTCTTGTCCTTCCCTCCGAACAGGCCGCCAGCGCAGGCGGAAAGGCCCAGGGCCAACGCAAGCGCGATGCCCGACCGGGCGATGGTTTTGAAGGCTTTGGCGGTAGTCATCCGGGGTTTCGTCCTCAAACTGGTCATTCGGCGCCTGCTGCGGTCTGTCCGATCACGGTATCGACATCGTCGATCGCGTCGACGCCCAGCAAACCGGCCATCTGGCGCGCACGCGCCTTGAGAGTGTCGGAAGTAGTCTTGTCACGCGAGATTGCCGCAAACAGCGCGCCCGCTTCGGCCTGGTTGCCCTGGTCGAGGTAGGCCATCGCGACGAGCTCGCCAGCCGGACCGAACCATGGGCTGCCCGGTGCCGCCAGCGGCTTGAGCTTCCCGATCACGTCCGCCGGCTTCATCGTGTCGAAGCGCGCGGCGACGCCGCGAATCGTGGCGAGGTTGCGCAGCGCTTCGGGCGCGTTGTCGTCGGCCGCGACCTGGTCGTAGATCGCCGCCGCCTCGGCCGGCTTGTTCTGCTCCATCGCGATGCCGGCCTTGAGCAGCCGCGCGGCTGCGCGGGCGCCTTCGTTGCCCTCGCCGATAACCGGCTCGAGCGCCTTGTCGCCGGTTGCCAGATTGCCGCGCTGCACTTCGTCGAGCGCGGCGACGAACTTCTCGCCGTCGGCCTCACGTGCGGAATCCTGGCGGCCGTCCCAATAGAGATATGCGCCGAACGCCCCGACCACGAGCACGACTGCGGCGATAATCGCCTTGCCGTATTTCTGGGCGGCTTCGGCATACTGATCCTGGCGCACCGCCTCATCGACTTCGCGCAGCAGCACGTCTTCCTGCGCGGCCTGCGAACGGGCGCGTTTCTCTTCGGGGGTCAGTTCGCTGTCGGGTCGAAGGGCCACGGGGGTCGGGTATCTCGTGTTAGGGGAAGGGTCTGGTGCGCGCGGTCTTTAGCCGATGGACGGTTCAATTCAACGTCGAATACCGGATGTCCCCCGGCGGGTGAATGCCTCGTGAAGCGCCGAACCGCTCCGGAAGCAGTCTTGTTCAGGGCAGCGTCGCCCGTCCCATCGCGCTGGCGTAGAGCCGGCGATACGCCGCGATCATCGTCTTCTCGTCGAAATCCTTGCGCGCCTTGGCCTTGTTCGCCTTGCGCAATGCCGCGCGCGCATCGGTATCGTAGAGCAGCGATCCGATCGCCTGCGAGAGCGCGGCTTCATCGCCGGGCGGCACGATCAGAGGCCGATTCTCGATCGCGACCATGTCGGCGACGTCACCCACAGCGTAAGCCGCCACCGGGCGTCCTGCCGCCATCGCCTCGACCAGCGAAATCGGAAACTGTTCGGAGTGCGACGACAACGCGAACAGGTCGAACAGGCCGACGAACTTTTCGGGGTTTTGCGCGAACCCAACGAGGTGGACGCGGTGTTCGAGCCCGAGGCGTTCGGCTTCGGCGCGGATCGTCTCGCGCTCGGGCCCCTCGCCGACGATCACGAGGTGGCAGAAATCAGGCAGCGGGGCGCAGGCACGGACCAGCGCGGCCAGGTTCTTGACCGCGCGCAGCCCGGCGAGCGTGCCGACCCAGAATTCACCGGGCCGCTTGATGATGCCGGGCAACGCATCGCCGCCCGGCGTCCTGGCAAAGGCTTCGGTATCGATCCCGTTGGCGATGCGTTTCACGCGTCCGATCGGCTGCGCCCAGGTCGTCAGCGCGATCTCCTCGAGCGTTTCGGATGGTACCACCAGCCCGCGCGCCCGGCCGAGCGCAATCCGGCGGTACCAGTTGCGCGCGGGCTTCAAACGCAACCGCTCGTCGTCGTTGAACCCGTCCTCGTGATGGATGAGCGGCGGTAGCGAGAGCATTTCGCCGAACAGCGTGTTCGCCATCACGGCGTCGATCGCGCCCCAGTTGTAGGTCAAGACGAGGTCGTATCCGCGCATCGCCTCGGCGAGCCGCTTCAGCCGCCCCGGGGTCGGCCGCCCCTGCAGCGCGGGAAAATCCTGCGGCCACGACACCGTCAGCGCGCGGCTGATTTCTCCCGCCGCCGATGTCTCGCCCGCCACGCCCGAAACGATGGTGTGATGCATCTTCGGGCCAAAGGCATTCATCAGTCGCACCGCGCGGCGTTCCTTGCCGCCGCTCGCGAAGGTCGAATGGAGGTGGAGAATGCGCACGCCAGCGTCCCGGTCGCGGGACCCGCTCATGCCGCTCGATCCCAAATCATCGCGCCTGCGCGGTCCTTACCTTGTCCAGGCGGCTTGCACGGCCGCGCCCATATCCCCACTATTGCTGCATGAGCGCCGGAGAGCAACCTGCCGCATACCGGCCCGAACGCCCGCTGCTCGCGCTCGCCGAGTGGCTCGCCGACCCGGTCGAGCCGGCCGACTTCCCGCAAACCACCTTGCGTTGGCGCAACGACCGGGCGGCGGCCAGCATCGGGCTTTCCGGTTTGAATGACGACGAGTGGGTTCGCCATTTCGCCCGCTTCGAACCGCTGCCCGATACCCTGCCCGGCCCGCTGGCGCTGCGCTATCACGGACACCAGTTTCGCGTGTACAATCCCGAACTCGGCGACGGGCGCGGGTTTACCTTCGCGCAAATGCGGGCCGACGACGGGCGCCTGCTCGAACTCGGCACCAAGGGTTCGGGCACCACTCCGTGGAGCCGCACGGCCGACGGTCGACTGACGCTGAAAGGCGCGGTGCGTGAGTTGCTCGCGACCGAGAAGCTCGAGGCGCTCGGGGTGAACACCAGCCGCACGTTCTCGATCGTCGAGACCGGCGAGGAACTGTGGCGCGGCGACGAGCCCTCGCCCACCCGTTCGGCGGTGCTCGTGCGGCTGAGCCACGGCCATATCCGCATCGGCAGCTTCCAGCGGCTCGCGGCGCTGGGCGAGGCCGACCACATGGCCGCCCTGGTCGACTATTGCCTCACCCAGTTCCCCGGCCCGCCCCCGCCCGACGACGCGCCGGGCCGGGACCTGCCCGCGGTGATCCTGCTTCACCAGGTGGTCGAGCGGCTGGCCGATCTTGCCGCGAGCTGGATGGTCGCGGGATTTGTCCACGGCGTGCTCAATACCGACAACATGAACGTGTCGGGCGAGAGCTTCGACTACGGTCCCTGGCGGTTTCTGCCCGAATGGGATGCGGGCTTCACCGCCGCCTATTTCGACCACGCCGGGCTCTACGCGTTCGGGCGGCAGCCCGAGGCGCTGTACTGGAACTGCGGACAGCTCGCGATCGCGCTGCGCACGGTGAGCGAGGCGCCGCCGCTGCTCGCCGCGCTCGAGCGGTTCGGACCGCTCTATATGATGCACATCCGGCGCCGCTGGCTGTGGCGTCTGGGCGTGACCTCGCTCGGCGAAGAGCGTGACGCGGCGCTCGTCGCAGCGTGCGAAGAGGCGATGCGCGAAAGCGGTGAGGCGCCCGATGCCTTTTTCCACCGCCATCGCTTCGGCCGTGGGGCTGACGGCGCGCTCGGCGCGGCGCTCGACGGATACCCGGCGGCGGAGGCCCCGAGCGCGTGGTGGGATGAGCCGTCCCCGCCCTCGCTGGTGATCGACCAGGTCGAGGCATTGTGGGATGCGATTGCCGAGCGCGACGACTGGGAGCCGCTGTGGCGCGAGATCGATGCCGTACGCGCGCTCGGCAATGCGCTCGGTCCCGCGCCGGTTGCTGCCGGGGCGCCGGGGCAGTGATGAGTCATCCCGCACCCGCAACCGCACCTGTTATTCGCCATGGCCGGCGGCTATGCGTGTGGAGCAACGCTTCTATAGCATCACCAGGATCGCACGCGGAGTAACCGTCTTTGTCAGCCGAAAACGAGATCGTATCCGTCGAACCTGCCACCGGCGCTGAGCTGTGGCGGGGCAAGGTTGGCGATGTCGACGCGGCCGTCGAGCGGGCACGGCGCGCGTGGCCCGAGTGGGCCGCCAAGCCGCTTGCGACCCGCGTCGAGCTCGTCCGCCGCTTTGCCAACGAAGTGCGCAAGAGCCACGACGAGCTGGCCGAGCTGATCGCGCGCGAAACCGGCAAGCCGCTGTGGGAAGCGCGCACCGAGGTCGAATCGGTCGTCGCCAAGGTCGACATCTCGGTCAGCGCCTATGCCGAGCGAACCGGGCAGAAAAAGCTCGACAGCGCGCTCAACGGGACCGCCGCGGTGCGCCACAAGCCGCATGGCGTGATGGCGGTGCTCGGCCCCTACAATTTCCCCGCCCACTTGCCCAACGGCCACATCGTGCCCGCGCTGATCGCGGGCAACACGGTGGTCTTCAAGCCCAGCGAGAAGACCCCGGCGGTGGGCGAATTCCTGGTCGGCTGCTTCCATCGCGCGGGGATTCCGGAGGCCGTTGTCCAAGTCCTGATCGGCGGCCCGGCCGAGGGTCAGACGCTCGTCGCGCACCGCGAAATCGATGGCGTGCTGTTCACCGGCAGCGCGCGCGCCGGCATCGCGATCAACAAGAAGCTCTCGACCAACCCCGGTAAAATTCTCGCGCTGGAAATGGGCGGCAACAATCCGATCGTCGTCATCGACACGCCCAAGATCACCGATGCGGCGGTGCTGGTTATCCAGAGCGCCTTCACCAGCGCCGGCCAGCGGTGCACCGCCGCGCGGCGGCTGATCGTGAAGTCGAGCATGTACGAGCCGCTCGTGCGCGAAGTGAAGGCGCTTGCCGACCGGATCATCTTCGCCGAGCCGTTCGCCGAACCGGCGCCCTTCATGGGGCCGGTGATCGACAACCAGTCGGCCGACGATCTGTCGGAAGGCTTCCTCTACCTGCTGTCGCACGGCGGCAAGGCGATCAAACACATGTTGCGGCCCGATCAAAACCTGCCTTTCTTAAGCCCGGGGATCATCGACGTGACCGCCATGAAGGACCGGCCCGACGTCGAGCTGTTCGGACCGCTGCTGCAGGTCATCCAGGTCGATGATTTCGACCAGGCGATCGCCGAAGCAAACGATACCCGCTTCGGCCTGTCGGCGTCGCTGATCGGCGGCAGTCCGCAGGATTACAATCGGTTCTGGGCGAACATCCGGGCCGGTATCGTCAACTGGAACCGCCCCACCAGCGGCGCGAGCAGCAAGGCGCCGTTCGGCGGGATCGGCCTGTCGGGCAACCATCGGCCGTCGGCCTTCTACGCGGCCGACTATTGCGCCTACCCGGTCGCGAGTACCGAGATGGACCAACCCCGTGCGAGCGTGGGCGCGGGTTTTCGCGACGATCGCCCGAAGACAACCCGGGTCCGCAAGGCCTAGCGCTGCCGCGTCGTCAATCGGACGAAGGTCTGGTCCCCTTCGAGGCGGGCCCGCACATCATAGCTAAACGAACGATCCCCGCCGCGCAGTTCCAGATCGTCGCCGGCGCGCAGATAGAGCGGCGGTGCCCCGGCCGCCCTGCCGCGATCGGCGTAGAACGCCAGGACCTCGGCAACGGGCACCGGGGTGGTGAACGTCACCACGCGCACCGTGCATCCAGCTCCGTTCGATCCTGCCGCGGAGATCGTCGCCCCTCGGGGATATATCGGCATCGCCGCCGGGAGCCGCGCGGCCCAGATCGCGGACACCTCCAGCCGGTCGCGGCATTCGCTGTCGCCGAGGAGCGCAGCGAGCTGGTCCTGCGGGCGCGCGTCGCGATCGAGGGGCTTGCCCGTCGCCTGGGGGACACCGAGGGGCTTCAACCTGTCGGCCCCGCCCACCACTTGCGCGGCTTCGGCCCTGGCCGCGGCAATCGCCTCGGGCGTCGCGGGAAGCACGGGTAGCGACGCGTCGCTCTCGACCCGCAGCGCGGCGGCCGCCTCGTTGCGGCTCGACAGGTCGGGGTCGGTCATCAGCGGATCGTCGAGCGCCTGGGCAACTTGCGGATCGCGCGGTGCATCGGGCGGAGCGGGCACCGGATCGTCGCAGGCTGCGAGCGCCAAAAGCAGCGCGATTAGGGGCACGAGCGGGCGCACTCGCGCGCCTCTAGCCGATCGCTCCCGCCAAATGAAGAAGGCGCCCTCCGCCGAAGCGAAGGACGCCTTCCGCGTCCCCGAAGTGGGTGCGCGCCTGCGACCGCGGGTGGGCACGGTCGCGAAGCTCGTTCGATCAGATCAGCGGCAGCGGCTCCCGCCACGCGCGATCTCGCGGCCAAGCAGGGCTCCGCCCGCAGCGCCGAGGATCGCGCCAAGCGTGCGGTCGCCGTTGCGACCGGCGATTTCGCGGCCGAGCAGGGCTCCGCCGGCGCCGCCGATCAGCAGGCCGGTCGTGCCATTCGACTTGCGGCAGTAGTACTGGCCGTCGTTGTTACGCCATACGCGGGTGTTGGCGTACACTGGCTCGCCGTAATAAGACTGCTGGTAGCCGTTGCCGTAATTGCGGCTGTCGTAGCGGCGCTCGTCATGGCGGCCATGGCGCTTGTCGCGCTTGTGGTCGACTGCCTGGTCGCCCCAGACTGCGCTGTTGTTGTAAGCAGCGCTGTGTGCAGCGGGCGCGGCAGCGACCGGCGCGGCGAACGCCAGACTCGGCACGGCCAGCGCCAGCGCGGCGATCTTGAGCGGGTTCGTGTGCATCGGTGATTCCTTTCGTGTCTCTCTCGACCGAGAGGCTGAGTGAGAACCCCGTCCGTCACGTTCATAAATAGGCGTACATTGCTGAACGGCCCGCAACGATGCTTTCAGCTTTGGATATTTTTACGCAGACCGCGAAATATCCCCGAATCTCTACGCTTATCCCGCCTTGCGGCGGTCACGGACGGTGCCTAGGGGCAGCGTAACATGAACGAAATCCCCGCAAGGACTGCCAGCGGCATGCCCGCCGCGCTCGGCGCGTACCTTATCTGGGGGTTCCTGCCGCTTTACCTGATTCTGGTGAAGACCGTACCGCCGGTCGAATTCGTCGCCTGGCGAATCGTGTGGACGCTGCCGCTGTGTCTCGCGATCGCCAGCATGCGCCGCCAGCTGCCAGAGATCGTTGCCGCGTTACGCGACATCAGGATGCTGGGCTGGCTCACACTGAGCGCGATCCTCGTCGGTGCCAACTGGCTGATCTATATCTGGGCGATCCAGACCGGCGAGGTGTTTGCCGCAAGCCTCGGTTACTACATCAATCCGCTCATCAACGTGCTGCTCGGCACCGTCTTCCTGGGCGAGCGGCTGACCCGCCGACAGTGGGTCGCGGTCGCCATCGCCGCGACGGGCATCGTGATGCTCCTTGGAGGGGCGTTGACGACCATGTGGATCAGTCTTTCGCTCGCGTTGAGCTTCGGCACCTACGGCCTGGTCCGCAAGCGCCTGTCCGTGGGGGCGCTGCCCGGCCTGACGATTGAATCGGGCATCCTGCTTGTGCCCGCTGTTGCCGTAACGGCGTGGTTTGCCGCGTTGCCGGCCGGATCTTCGTTCGGGCACGATCTGGGGCTAAGCCTCGCCATCATGCTGGGCGGGGTGGCGACGGCCATCCCGCTCTGGCTGTTCGCCGTCGCGGCGCGACGGATGGACTATTCGACCCTGGGTTTCGTGCAGTTCCTTGCGCCCACGATCGTGTTCGTCCTGGGCCTGACGGTGTTCGGCAAACCGCTCCACCCGGCGGAGCTTGCCGCCTTCGTCGCGATCTGGATCGCGATCGCGGTCTTCGTCTGGGATCTCGTCGCTAGGCGATCAGCCGCCAGTTGAGCGTTTCGCCGGCGTGGAACGGCACGACCGGGGTGCCCGCCGCGTCGATGGTAGTCGGGCACCGCGGCGCCGCTCCGTTCGAACGTCACCGTCGTTTCATTGACCGGCAGTCCGTAGAAAGCCGGACCGGCCAGCGAGGCGAAGCTTTCGAACTGCCCCAGCGCGTCCTCTTCCTCGAACACCTGCAGATAGCTCTCCAGCGCGAAGGGCGCGTTGAAGATCCCCGCGCACCCGCACGCGCTTTCCTTGTCCTCGCGGGCGTGCGGCGCGCTGTCGGTACCCAGGAAGAACTTTCCCGACCCCGCCGTCGCCGCCTTGCGGAGCGCGAGCCGGTGCGCCTCGCGCTTGGCGACCGGAAGGCAATAGGCATGCGGCCGGATGCCGCCGACGAGCATCGCGTTGCGGTTGATGTGCAGATGCTGCGGGGTAATCGTGCCCGCGACATTCGCGCCCGCCGCCTCGACGAACGCCACCCCCTCGCTGGTGGTTATGTGCTCGAGCACGACCTTGAGGCCGGGAAAATCGCGCACGATCTTGGCGAGATGCCGGTCGATGAACACGGCCTCCCGGTCGAACACGTCGACCTCGTCCCCCGTCACTTCTCCGTGCACGCACAGCACCAGCCCGGCCTCCTCCATCGCGGCAAAGACCGGCGCGAGACGTGCGACATCGGTCACGCCATGGGCCGAGTTGGTCGTCGCGTTGGCGGGATAGAGCTTCGCCGCGGTCAGCACCCCGTCGGCCTTGCCGCGGGCAAGGTCGGCCGGATCGGTCGCGTCGGTCAGGTAGGCGGTCATCAGCGGCTCGAACGACAGGTTCTCAGGCGCCGCTGCCAGGATCCGTTCGCGATAACCGCGCGCCGCCCCGGTCGAAGTGACCGGCGGCGAGAGGTTCGGCATCACGATCGCGCGGGCGAACTGGCGCGCGGTGTATTGCGCCACGCCGGCCAGCATGGCCCCGTCGCGCAGGTGAACGTGCCAGTCGTCGGGGCGGCGGATGGTGAGGGAATCGATCATCGCCCTTCCCTTAAGGCCGAGGGCGCCTATCTGCCAGCCATGCCCGCTTCCCGCTTATCGAGCCGCGCCATCGTGCGCATTTCCCCGCAAGCCGATGGCGAGGATGCCGCCGACTTCCTGCAAGGGTTGCTGACCAACGACGTGACCGGCCCGCTGCCGGTCTATGCCGGACTGCTGACCGCGCAGGGCAAGGCGCTGTTCGACATGATCGTGTGGCCCGGCGCTCCGGGCGAGCTTCTACTCGATTGCGAGGCGGCCCATGCAGACGAGCTGGTCAAGCGGCTCTCGCTCTACCGCCTGCGGCGCAAGCTGGCCATCGCGCGCGACGACACGGTCGCGGTCCACTGGGCGGCCCACACCGGAGACGGGGGCGCCCGCGACCCGCGGCTTTCCGCGCTCGGTGAACGCTGGCTCGCGCCGGCTGCCGACGGCGACGAGCCGGCCGACGACGCGTGGCGCGCGCACCGGCTTCAACTCGGCGTGCCCGAAGGCCGAGCCGAACTGGGGGAAATCCTGTGGCTCGAGACCAACGCTGTCGAACTCAACGGGGTCAGCTTCTCGAAGGGCTGCTATGTCGGCCAGGAAAACACCGCCCGGATGAACTGGCGGCAGAAGGTCAACCGGCGGCTGGTCGTCGTCCCTCTGGCCATGTCCGACGAGGCGCGGCGGAAAACGGCCTGGCCGGATGACGGTTTCGCCATCGATCATCTGCGGGTCGAAGCGATCCCGGGCGACGTGGTTCCCCGATGGATGCAGCCGGGCGACTGACGCGTGTCGGGGCGACACCCGCAAAGGTGCCGCCCCTCTCGCTTGCAACCTCGCGAGATAACGTCAGGCGAGCGCGGTCCGGTTCCGACGGGCCAGTGCCGGCCAGTTGGCGGTGTACTCGCTGAGGTCGATCCGGGGTGTGCTCGTCTCGAACTTGCGACCGAGCGAGGCGACGATGAGGCGGGCTCGCTTCAGCCGCGCCGCGGGTGAGCGGAACGGGTTCGCACGGTCGGGATGTGCGGCAACCATCCGCCGCAGAAGGGTCGTCCTCTCCTGGTAATCGGTCGGAGCAACTCGCGGCAGCGCAACGGCAGCGCCCGCGTTCGACAGTTCGGGCTCGCTAGCTGTTGCAGGAGCAGCGGGAATGGTCTCGACCGCAGCCGTCGGAACGTCGAGCGGCTCCCGAACGATCGGACGTTCGATCATGGCCGGTTGAAGCGCTTCATCGACGCCTCGGCGACGACGGAGGAGAAGAACCAGCCCGCCGATCGCGGCCCCGGCGACAAGGAGACCGGCAAGCAGCTTGGCGAGCCCTTCTGTCACGTCGCTCCGCTGACTCTGCACCGGAATGGTCGATCCGACTGTCTGCGCGACAATTGGAGCGGGCGCGGCGGTGCTGGATGGCAGCTCGCTGACCGGAAGGGGGGCATCGGTCGCAGGCGAGGCGATGGTTGCCGCGTTATCGGCTGATGTACGGGTCGACGTCGGCGCAGTTGTCCGCGCGGATACGGTTCGCGGAGCGGGTGCAGGCTGGCGCGTGGTCGACTTGCTCACAGTGGCGGTTGGCGCTTCTTTCGCGACAGACGCGACCGATGGCATCGGTTCGACCGGAGCGACTTCGGGCACGACGATCGTCGGCGCGACGGTCGTCGAAGGCAGGCTGCTTTCGGGCAGGACGATCGGACCGGTCGTGGCCGCGGGATCGACCTGCGCAAAGACCAAAGTGGATGAAAGGGCAGTCGCAGCGGCAATCGCGGCGAGGCCCGAGCGAATGAGTGTTTTTTCCTGTTTCATAGCCGACAAACAATCCGCCGCTGCCGGGCCGGGTTCCGTTTATCCGGCGTTCAGGTTTCTCCCAAGCTTATGGAATCGCGCAGTTTATCGAGAATATTTCGGGACGACCGGATTGTCTGGGTCGGCGGATGGAGTGGCGCGAAACGCCGGTCGTGCCTGTCCGGACAACGTTACTGCGCGTCAGGGGTGGTGAACGATCGCCGGTCGGTCCATGCGCAGCCAGAGCGTTGCTCGCCCTTGACTTCGAGCGTAGCCGCGAACGGATAGGTGCGATCACTCATCCCGTCCGAGCACTGGCTTGGCGTCACCGCGAGAGCAAAACGTGCGCCATCGTGCATCCCGCTCCACGACACCCCGCCCCGGCCCGCGAAACGGGTAACGGGAATATCGGTCCCATCCGGCATCTCGGGCGTCGAATAGGTAAGCGCGGTGCCGACAATCCGGCCGCCCCAGAACGGCTCGGTGCCGGTGAAGTTGACAGTCTCGTCAATGGCGATGGCCGCAAATGGCGTGTCGTCTCCCGCGTCACCGGGCATACCCTCCGGCGCAGCTTCGTTCCGACATCCGGCGAGGGCAAGAGCGAGCAGAGCGGCCTGCAGCATGGTCATTCGTTTCATGCGGTTTCGACGCCTGAAGGGTGCTGCGGTTCCAGCCGCAGGCGGAACACGGGCGGCTGTTGGTGCATTGTCATGTGGAAACGGTCTCACTTGTTCGAGGAGCAAAGCCATGAAGGCAAAGCCCTTCTTTATCGGTGCGTGCGTGCTCGCGTCGGTTGCCGGTGCGGTCGGCGGCGCGACCACTAACACCATCCCCCTTCAGAATGGCGGAATTGGCCTCGACATGTTGCCCGAGCGGCACGTCGCGTTCGACGCGAGCGAGAGCAGTGTGCCCGAAGTAGCCCTGCCAGACCACTACGCCATGACCACACCGCAAGGGCGGGTCGAAGTGGCCGAGTTGGCGACCCGAGGCCTTTATGCGCAACAACGCTTCGGCTGGCGCGAGGCGGACTACGAGCGATCGGCCGAACCCGCATTCTCCCCACCACCGGGCGAGGACGCGAGGAACGAACCCACTGGCACAAAGCCGCCGCGCATCGAAGCTGCACCGCGGCCCGTCCCGGTTGCCCCGCTGGAGCTTGCTCGCCCCGCCGATCAGGTCCGAATAGTCGACGTGGCTGCCGCGCTCGCCTCGACCTCCAGCTGAACGGGACTAGGCGGGGCCGACGGAGCGACCTCAGCCCTCGATCATCACGATGTCCCAGCCATAGCGGTGGTCGCCCAGCCCCGATGCAATGGATGTCGGTGCGCCTTCTCCGAGCGAGCGGTAGAGTACGTCCTTGCGGTTCACCTCATCATCTTCGGGGAAATACATCTGGTAGATCGCGCGCGCGTCGTGGCCGGTCACATCCATATGGATATGCGGCGGGCGCTCCCCAATCGGGCTGGCGTAGCTGCCGGGCTTCACCGTGAGGATCTTCCAGCTTCCGTCGACGCCGGTGTGGATCGAAGCAAAGCCCTGGAAGTTGGGATCAAGCGGCATCACCGCCGGGTCCTGCGGGTGGGCGTAGCGGCCGGCAGCGTTCGCTTGCCAGATGTCGACCCGCGCGCCGGATATCGGCTTGCCCAACCGATCGAGCACGCGTCCGACCACCTCGATTACCTGTCCCTTCGCCTGGCTCGTAGCGCCGGCGATGCGGGTCAGGTCGGCGTCGGTTTCGCCGCGGTACGAGGCCGGAAAAAATGGACCGATGTCCGATGTCGCCGTGATTGTCTGCGCAAGCGCGTGGCCGCCGAGCGCCGCGCCGCCGACCGCGCCAGCCACGAAGGTCCTGCGCGAAACAATGCTGCCCATGTCGTCACTCCCCTTGAAAGGGCGACCCGCTCGGCGAAGGCTATGCCTGCCGGGCGCAAGTGACAAGTAGGTCAGTCGGGCGATTCGCCATCTTCGCGAGAGCGGCGGCCGTCGGGCTCCTGCGCGACACCCTTGAACGGTTCGCCGTCGCTTTTCACGTCCATGAACTCGCCCCCGCTCCCGCCGTCCGAACGGTCGCGCTTGGTCCACTTGCCGGTGGCCGGATTGTAGACCTGGGTGCGATCGTCGACCGAGCCGATGCGGTGGCCTTCGCCGGTGTTCTTTGCCATCGTGAAATCTCCTTACGAGATCTGAATCCCCGGCAATTCCCGATGGTTCCCGCTCACCCCCCGCGGCTGTAGGTGCCGGTAAGTACCGCCGCGCCGATCACGTGGCCTTCCATCGCATCGACCACCGCTCCGCGTCCCTTCCCCGGCCCGAGGTCGAGCGGGACATCGAGTGCGAACAGCTGGAACACATAGTCGTGGCTGCCGTGCCCGCTGGGCGGGTCCGGAGCGAGCCAACCGGCCTGCTGGAACGAGTTGAGGCCGAGCATCGGCGGATTGTCGCCCTCGAACAGCTCGCCCGCGGCGGGCTCCATGCCCCAGCCGAGCAGGTGGACGAAGGGTTCGGGCGTTGGCGCATCGGGGTCCTCGACCATCAGCACCAGCGTCTTCGTGCCCGGCGGCGGAGCGGTCCAGGCGAGCGGCGGACAACAGGCGTCCTCCTCGTCGGCGGTGAACATCGGGTCGAGCAGCCCGCCGTCCATGAACGCCGCACTCGATAGCGCGAACCCGCCCGCGCCCATCGCCGCCTCGCTGCCGAGCTTCGCCACGGCGAGCTTGCCGTGCCCCGCGCGAACGGAATGCAGCAGGCGGCCGAGGAATGCGGGTACGTGTTCGAGCATCGTGCGAAATCTCCAGTCTGAAAACCCTGACCTGAGGGCAATGTCCGGCGCTCCCTGCCGTTCCGGGGCCGGCAGCGCAAGGTCGGCGGCTATCCGCTTGCCGGGTTGGCCATCCCAGGGAACGAGCCCGGGGTCGGAGGTTTTTCGGTAGCACGCGGAAAAAAATGCACGTCGCTGGAATGAGCGTGATCCGCTTCACGATCGAGGAGTGCCCAACATGGATGAAAAAGTGCCGACGCCCGCAATGCCGCAAGCCAGCCAACGCAAAGGCTCCCATGACGCCGATGGCGAGAATGACGGCCTGATCCCGCGCGATAAGCGAGGGGCGGGCGGCGGGGGGCCGATCGGTCCTCAGCACGTCGACGGCGATTACCACGGCGGACAGACCGGCGCAGCCTACCACGGTCACGGCCAACTCGGCGAAGACGATGTCGAGGGGCAGGAAAATCCCCACGCCCCGAGCGAGGATCCCTAGGAAGCCCTCCGCACGCGGGGTAGACTGTGATAGCGCGCCGCCATGCCCGAACCCGTGACGATCCTGGTCGATGCCGACGCCTGTCCGGTGAAGGACGAGATCTATCGCGTCGCCGAGCGCCATGGCGCGCATGTGCGCGTGGTCAGCAATTCGGCCTTTCGAGTGCCGGTGAGCGAGCGGGTGACCCGCGTCGTGGTGTCCGACGCGTTCGACGCGGCGGACGACTGGATCGCGGAGAATGCCGGGCCAAGGAGCGTGGTGATCACGGGCGACATCCTGCTGGCCGACCGCTGCCTGAAAGCCGGCGCGACGGTGCTCGCCCACAACGGAAAGCCGTTCGAAATGGCGAGCATAGGCAGCGCGATCGCCACGCGGGCGATCATGGCCGACTTGCGGGCGGGGATGGATGGGCCGCTGGGCGGCAGTGGCGGAGGTCCACCGCCATTCAGCAAGGCCGACCGATCGCGGTTCCTGCAGGCGCTCGACCGCGAGCTGGTGCGCCTCGGCCGCGGCTGATCAGCGAGCCGGTGTCGGCTCAATCGGACTCGCGGGTTTCGGTGCCGCCGACCGGTCGACGCCGTCGGGCAGCGCCCCGGTCGCGTCGAATGTCCCGTAGATCACCGCGTTGTCCGCGATCAGAGCCGGCGCTTGGGCCGCTCCGTACATTTGCTCGCGCAAGGCTCCGATCCTTTCGGCATAGAGCGCGACGCTGGCGAAATGATCGCGGCGCCCGGCGTCGTCTCCGGCCGCGCCGGCCTTCATGGCGGCGATCTGGTGGGTGCGGAGCAGTTCGTTGAGGTCCACGGGGCTTGTCCTTTTCGAGCGGGGCGACTGGCGGTCGGCAATGCGCGAGTGGCTATCGTAAGCGGCTTAAACGCGCGCTAAAAGACAACAAAGGAAAAGAAACAGAGCGGCAGAAACCGCTCTAAAACCCCTCGATCGCGACTGATAGCAGTATTATATCTGGGGAGGAATCGGACTTTTTCAATCGGTTATCTGAGGAGACACGCGCTCGTCCTCACGATTTTGTGGATTTATGCGAGGTTTGATCGTTATACGGCTTCGGGCATCTCGCCCCGACTGGAAACGATCATGGCCAAAGGCCAGCAGAAGAAAAGCCGAGAAATCCGCAAGCCCAAGGCGGACAAGGGGCCCAAACAGAACGCCTCGAACCCCAGCGTAAAGCCCGGCGGGATCAAGGGGCTGGAAAATATGAAGAACAGCTAGCCCTTCATTTCGGGCCGGCCCTTTTGCCGGGCGATCTGCGCCGCGATGGCCTCGTCCAGCTCGACGATCCGCAGCCGCTCGGGAGTGTTGCGCGCGAGCCCCTTAAGCCGGCACGTGGCCCACAGCGACTTGCGCTCCGATTGCAGCGCCTTGAGATAGAGATCGGCCATGGTGGGCTCCTTGGGGGCACGCCCGGGCCGCGCGTCCCTGGGTATCATGAAAGCGGCGGAGGCGACCGGCGAACCGGCCCGCCTCAGCGCGCGAGGCGGTCGGTCTTGCCGAAGTGGCTGTCGAGCAGCGAGATCATCTTGGCCCCCGCCCTGCGTGCGGCCGAATCGATATCGGTCGCCTCGGCGCTCACGACCACCGGCTCCTCGCCGCGCGGGCGCGCCTCGATCTTGCAGTGCTTGTCGTCGCCTCCGCCCTTGTCGCCGTTGACGTCGGAGACGTAGATTTCGACCGTCGTCAGCCGCGACGCGAACCGCGCCAGCCGCCCGCGCACCTGCGCCTCGATCCGCGCCGCCACGTTCTCGGAGCCCAATACGCTGCTGTCGGAATTGAAGTGCATTTCCATGATCGGGCGTGGCTCCATGCCGGGAGGTCGGCATTATCCGGCAGGAGGAGTAGCGGGGTTGGCGCGAGGTGGCCAGCTATCGCTACAGGATCTTTTCGGGGCGCGGATCGTGATCGTGGCGCTCGCTTCTGCCGAAGTGCCGTTCCAGCCGCTGGGCGAGCGTGTGCGCGGCCAGTCTCGCGGCATCGTCGACGGTGGAGGCGTGCTCGGTCACGCCGATCGCGCGGCCACCGGCCGGACGCGCCTCGATGGTGCAGGCCTTGTCGTCCGCTCCGTGCTTGGGTCCGTTCTCGTCGCGGACGTGGATTTCGAGCCGCGTCAGCCGATCCGCGAACCGCGCCAGCTTGTCGCGCACGGCTTCCTCGATCCGAGTCGCAACATTCTCGGTGCCCATGACGCTGCTGTCGGAATTGAACTGGACCTGCATCGGGGTTCCTCTCTCGGGTTGGTGTCGTGTCTGTTGCGAGATGGGGAGGATCGGGCGGGATGCCAGCCAAATGCGCTCGTTTGGTGAAAACTCTCGACACCCCGACCGCAGCGCGATTTCAAGGAACACAGTCTGCGGCGGCCGACCAGGCAAATCCCGGTCGGCCGCACGAGCGTCCCCCTCCTTTATTGGCAGCTGCGACGGGCTGCGATGGTGGGTCATAGCGGATCTTTGATAGTGGATGGCTGCAGAAAGAGACGCCCCCGCCTCTCGGTGCATTCCGGAACTGGGGCCAAACCGCCGGTCGCAATTCATGCATGATCTTTCGAAGCCGACCTGACCACTGGCGATTTTTGACTAGTCAGGATGCCTAGGCAGTATTGCCTAGCGAGAAGTCAGAGCGCAAAGCACATCCGAAATGGATGAAGAGACGCCTCCGAATCAATCTAGTCTGGAAGAGAGCCTGAGCGAGCGGCAAATTCAAAGTCTCAAGCTGGTCGCTAGGGGACTGACATCCAAACAGATTGGTCGGGAGCTGGGAATTTCTCCATCGACGGTCGACAACCACATCCGCGCTGCGATCGATCGACTTGGGTCGAAGAACCGTCAACATGCCGCGCGCATGATCCGGGATTCGGGTGCGACCCCGACTGCTGCACTGCAAGCCGACTATTCAGCGGCAGAGATTCCCCAGACCAACGTCTTCGCCTGGTGGAAGCTGCCACCGCTGGGGGGGCGGCCGAACACCTTGACTATCGCGCAGAGAATTTACCGCATCCTGCAAATCGCTCTCGTGGCTGTGGTGACCGTTTCGGCATCAATTCTCACCATTGCGGGCGTAGTTCACATTCTCTCGAATTGATAAATCGCCTGTTCTGTCCCCGGCCCCACATTCCGCGGGCTCAAGGAGCCAAAGATCATGCATCACATCGAAGAATTCCGCCGGACAGGTGATCGCGTCGGACACGCAAGCCTCGGTTGCCGCCATCGATCAGGCCGTCATGAATTACTCCCGCCTCTGCGCCAGTATCATCGAAGTAAGCAATTCGGCCAATCTGCCGGTGACCGCCGGACAGCCGGCTCTTGCCAAGATGGCAGCAGGCCTTGCGGCACTCGTGGAAGGTCGCGAGTTAATCGCTGGCGCGACGCGCGACCTGCTCAAGGTGCAAGGACGTTCGAACCTAGCTGCGGTCGGCCTCGGTTGTCCGCCGGAACTTCCGCGGCCGTCGGCGCACGCTGCCAATACTCAGACCGTCTGACACTTGTTCGGAGCTCTCTACACCAGCTTCCTCATCGGAACGCTTATTCTGATGTGGGTTCGCAGCAGCGATCGAAACCGCGTTTTCGTCGTTTTGATTGCTGCTGCGACACTCAGCAGCTTCGCGGCCTATTTCATCTTGCCTCGAGCCGATGCCCACAACGCCATCGTGGCGGTCGACATTCTGTTTCTGATCTGCGTGTGGGCAATCGCTCTGCGGTCATCCCAGTGGTGGCCATTATGGGTCGCGGGATTTCAGACGGCAGCGATCTTCGTACGGGTTGCAGACAATTTTTCACCTCCCGAACAGCACTGGCTTTTCGAGACCTTGGTGTCATTTTTCATCATCCCGATCATAGTCGTCATGTTGATCGGTTTGCCGGAGCGAAGAACGATTTTAGTACCGACCAGACGGCGCCAGGCTTGATTTGCCAAAGGGTCGGGTAAAGCCCGCCAGTATCGTCGCTCCGCCCAGTTCCAGTGAGAGCGGCCAGCGAAGGCTCCTCCGACACGACCGGGGCACATGAGCCGGCAAGACCAAGCAGCCAAGGCGAGGCCGCGACCCCTGCTCATCGCGGCCTAGTCTGCTCACGGTCACCCTGTCCGGTTATAGCTCGCCCCCGGTTTCGTTGTAAGCGGCTCATCGGCAACGCACTTTTTCGCCTCCTCGGCGACCTCACCCCTCCCCGCCCGCGCCGCCCTCCGCGATCCGGCGGTGTTCGTCCACGCTGCGGCGCATTTCGCGGGCCTGGAGGTTGAGCGCCTTGCCGCTCAGCCGGATCTCGCGGCTCTGCTGGAAGAAGCCGAGCACCAGCCACAGGAACGCCAGCGGGCTCGAGACCCCGCCGAGGAAATCGCCCAGCTCATTGAGCCGCAGGTCCGCCGGGTTCTGCCCCTGGAGAAACAGGTAAAGCACCAGCCCCGCGACATAGAGCACGGTGAGCGCCAGCCCGATCCGCGGCAGGTGGCGCCGCTCGCGCGCGTCGCCCGGCAGGTCGGCCTGTTCCGTGTCGCTCATCGTTTCCCTCCCCTTCGGGCGTGCTCCCGGCCCCGGTCCGCCCGGGACCGCTCCCGGTCAATCGTGCTCGCGGTCGCCCTGTCCGATATACAGCTCGCGCCCGGTCTCGTTATAGACGCGGCTCATCTCGGCCATGCCTTTTTCCGCGTCTTCGGCGGCGAGGAAGGTGTCGGGGGCGGCGTTCTGCTTCGCGGCGAACTCGCGCACTTCCTGGCTGATCTTCATCGAGCAGAACTTGGGCCCGCACATCGAGCAGAAATGCGCGGTCTTCGCGCCTTCGGCGGGCAAGGTCTGATCGTGATATTGCTCGGCCGTGTCGGGGTCGAGCGAGAGGTTGAACTGGTCGCGCCAGCGGAATTCGAAGCGGGCTTTGCTCAGCGCGTCGTCGCGGACCTTGGCGGCGGGATGCCCCTTGGCAAGGTCGGCCGCGTGGGCGGCGAGCTTGTAGGTGATCACGCCGACCTTCACGTCGTCGCGGTCGGGCAGGCCAAGATGTTCCTTGGGCGTGACGTAGCAGAGCATCGCGGTGCCGAACCACCCGATCATCGCCGCGCCGATGCCGCTGGTGATGTGGTCGTAGCCGGGCGCGATGTCGGTCACGAGCGGCCCGAGGGTGTAGAACGGCGCCTCGCCGCAGGCGGCCAGCTGCTTGTCCATGTTCTCCTTGATCTTGTGCATCGGCACGTGGCCGGGCCCTTCGATCATCACCTGCACGTCGTGCGCCCATGCCCGCTTGGTCAGCTCGCCCAGCGTGTAGAGCTCGGCGAACTGCGCCTCGTCGTTGGCGTCGGCGATGCTGCCGGGGCGCAAGCCGTCGCCCAGCGAATAGGCGATGTCATAGGCCTTCATGATCTCGGTGATCTCGTCGAAGCGCTCGTAGAGGAAGCTCTCCTTGTGATGGGCGAGGCACCATTTCGCCATGATGCTGCCGCCGCGGCTGACGATGCCGGTGACGCGCTTGGCCGCCATCGGCACGTAGGGCAGGCGCACGCCGGCGTGGATCGTGAAGTAGTCGACTCCCTGCTCGGCCTGCTCGATCAGCGTGTCGCGGAACACCTCCCAGGTCAGGTCCTCAGCCACGCCGCCGACTTTTTCCAGCGCCTGGTAGATCGGCACGGTGCCGATCGGCACGGGGCTGTTGCGGATGATCCATTCGCGGGTGTCGTGGATGTTGCGCCCCGTCGACAGGTCCATGACGGTGTCCGCGCCCCAGCGGATCGACCAGACCATCTTGTCGACCTCGGATGCGACGTCCGACGCGACGGCGGAGTTGCCGATGTTGGCGTTGATCTTGACCAGGAAGTTGCGGCCGATCGCCATCGGCTCGGCCTCGGGGTGGTTCACATTGCTGGGAATGATCGCGCGGCCGCGCGCCACTTCGTCGCGGACGAACTCGGGCGTCACGTACTCCGGGATCTCCGCGCCCCACGAATTGCCGTCGAGCTCGCGTGCGATTTTCTCGCGGCCGATGTTCTCGCGCACGGCGACGTATTCCATCTCGGGCGTGATGATCCCGCGACGGGCGTAGTGCATCTGCGACAGGTTCGCGCCCGGCTTGGCGCGCAGTACCGTCTTGTGCACGTTGGGGAACGCCGGGACGCCGCCCGAGCGGTCGGGGCCCAGCTGGCCGTTGTCTTCGGGCCTCGTCTCACGCGCGGTGTATTCCTCGACATCGCCGCGGGCGAGCTGCCAATCGCGGCGCAGTTGCGGCAGGCCGGCGCGGATGTCGACCGTGACCGCGGAGTCGGTGTAGGGGCCGGAGGTATCGTAGACCCGCACGCCCGGCTCGCCGCTGGACGGTTCAAGGTCGATCTCGCGCATCGCCACGCCAAGCGGGCCGACGTGGATCTTGCGGCTGCCGCGGATCGGGCCGGTGGTGACGCCGATGTCGAACGGCTTGTCCTCGATGGGGGAATTGATGTCGGCCATGCGCGCTAAGTCCTCTCGTGAGCGGACGGGGAGCGCTTGCCAGCAACCCTCCCTCCGCCCGTGCTAACGGGTTCAGGTTCGACGGGTCGTAGGGTGCGAAACCCACCTCTCAGCGCACGCGCGCTCCCCGGGGATGAGCCGATGGTAGGCGCTGGGAGCGGGCGCGTCCAGCCGCTCGCGCAGTTGGCGTTTGACACCGTCGCGGCGCTGCGGGATCACCCTCCGCAGGGCGCGTGGCACGGGGCATCGGGATGGCCGGCGGCAAGCTATCGCTGGCCGGCGCCTATGGTAACCGGGCGGGCGAGCGGGACCGGTTCGCCGTCGACTAGCTAGACGGCGCGCAAATGCCGAAGGGGCCGAGATGGTCTGGCAGGCGCGCCAAAAGGCTCAGTTTCAGTCGAACGCCAGGCCCTCGAACGCGCCCGATTTCCGCCACGCATCGATGTGCATGAAATAGGCCATCGCCCCCGCCGGATGGCCGGCGGCGAAGCGTGACTGGTCGGCGTAGCCCTGGCCTTCGTTGTTGTAGTAACCCGGCGTGCATTCGGTCCCGCCGATCGCCCGGCCGGCCCCGCTGGCGATCAGCTCGGTCCACGCCGTTTCGGCCGCCGCCGTCGGCTCGACCGTCGCGGCGCCGCGCGCTTCCGCCTCGGCGACCACCGCGGCGATCGTATCGGCATGATCGACGATGTTGTGCGGGACGTTGGCGATCAGGTTGGCCGCTTGCGTCGGCTGGACCATGAACAGGTTGGGAAAGCCAGCCATGTGAACCCCATGGAGCGTGCGCATCCCGTCTGCCCAGTGCCCCGACAGCGTCTCACCCCCCCTGCCGGTCACATCGAACCCGGCGCGCGAGGTGTATTCGCTGCCGACTTCGAACCCCGAGGCATAGACGATGCAGTCGACCGGGTATTCGACTCCGCCCGCCACCACGCCATGGTCGGTGATCCGCTCCACCCCTTTGCCGTTCGTATCGATCAGGCGGACCCCGGGTTCGTTGAACGCCTGCAGGTACTCGTCGTGAAAGCACGGCCGCTTGCACAGCTGGCGGTACCATGCCTTGAGCTTCTGCCCCGCTTCGGGATCGGCCACGACCCGCTCGGCCCGCTGGCGGATTTCCTCCATCTTGGCGTGATCGGCATCTTCGTAGGCGGCAAGCACGTTGGCAGGCGTCCGCTGGTCCATCGGCAGCGCGAGGATTTCCTTGCGGATGCGCTTGCCAAGGTCGGTCCAGCCGTCCTGCACCCAGTCCTCGGCCGCGAAACCGCCCGCCAGGTTGCCGACGAAATTGTCCAGCCAGGCCTTCTGCCAGCCGGGCCCGGCGATCTGGGCGAACCATTCGGGATCGATCGGCGCGTTGCCCCGCTCGTCGACCGACGACGGCGTGCGCTGGAAGACAAGCAGCTCTCCGGCATCGCGGGCGAGGTGCGGTACGGCCTGCACCGCGGTCGCCCCGGTTCCGATGATCGCAACGCGCTTGGCGGCGAGACCGGTCATCGGCGCGCCTTCGGGATTGCCGCCGGTGTAGGCGTAATCCCACCGGCTGGTGTGGAAACTCTTGCCCTTGAAGCGCTCGATGCCCGGAAGTCCGGGCAGCTTGGCAACGTGCAGCGGCCCGGTACCCAGGCCAACGTACTTGGCGGTGAAGGCATCGCCGCGGTCGGTCTCGATTTTCCACACGCTGCGCGCCGCGTCCCACGTCACCGCGGTGACCTGAGTGTGAAACAACGCCTTTTCATACAGGCCGAACTGGCGGCCGATACGGGCGCAGTGCTCGCGGATTTCCGGCGCGTGAGCGTACTTTTCGCTCGGCATGTGCCCGGTTTCCTCGAGAAGCGGCATGTAGATCATGCTCGCGGTGTCGCACTGCGCTCCGGGATAGCGGTTCCAGTACCACGTGCCGCCGAAGTCGCCGCCCTTCTCGACGATCCGGTAGTCGCCGATCCCCGCCGCTGCCAGCCGCGCTCCGACGACCAGACCCGCGAACCCGCCGCCGACGAAGGCAAAGGTGACGTGGTCGGTCACCGGGTCGCGCTCGGCGACCGGCGTGTAGGGGTCGGTGGCAAGGTCGGCGAATTCGGTTTCGAGCCGCCGGTATTGCTCCGAACCGTCCGCGCGTAGCCGCTTGTCGCGCTCCTCGGCGTACTTGCGGCGCAGGGCCTCGCGATCGATTGCAGGCAGGGTGGCGCTTTCGGTCATCGGTTCGTTCTCCCGACTTTCCCGATAGCGGTATGGAGCGCGGCGGCCAAGCACCGCTTTGGGCGTTACACGCGATCGTGGGGACGATGTCCGCCATACGGGGATGAATGCGGGCGCAAAGGCAGGCGCAATTCCGCCCGGGTGCCGCGCCCACGCTCGCTCGATAGCGCCAAGGAACCGCCCATCAGCCGGGCAAGCTCTGCACTGATCGTCAGCCCGAGCCCGGCGGCGACTGAGTCCCGCGCGAACGAAGCTCCGCCGGTGCCCTCTCCGCCCATTGCGGCCCGCACTTCTTCGGCGCTCATCCCGATGCCGGTATCGGCAACCGAGATTGCGAGAGTGTCCGGATCATCCCACGCGGGCTCGGTACAGACCGAGACCCAGCCCGACTGGGTGAACTTTATCGCATTGCCGATCAGATTGACCACCGCCTGGCGCAGCCGCAACGCATCGCATTCGACGGTTGCAGGCAAGTCGGGATCGACTTCGCATCGCAGCACCAGTCCCTTCGCCTCGGCCGACGTGCGCAGCTGTTCGGCGCATTCGCGCACCTTCGCGCCGATGTCGATCGCCGTACGGGCGCCCCCGCCGAAGCTATCGTCGATCTGCGACGCCACGATCAGGTCATCGAGCAGACCCAGCATTGTGTGCCCCGAATCGAACACCGTGCGCGCGTGGCGGTGGCGGCTGGGTTCGAGCCGGTCATGCATCAGCAGTTCGGCGAGGCCCGACAGCCTGCTTTCGCGACCACTCGATGCCCGCGATTCGGCGCGCGCGCCCCCCGCGCTCACGGCGCCCGCAGAAAGAACCGCGCGCAGCTCGTTGCGAGCGCTAACGTCGACGCCGATAACGAGCGCGCGCGGCGGATCGGCGCTGTCGCTCACGATCGGGGTCACGGTGGCCCGCACGACGATCTCGCGCCCGTCCCTTGCGCGGTAAACGATCGTCCGGTGCGGCTCACCCGCCGATACGTTGGCGCAGGCGCCGGGGACGATGAATTCGCGGTGGCGGCGGCCGACCAGTTCGGCTTGGGCATAGCCCAGCGCCCGGCACAGCACCGCGTTGGCGCGAACGATCGACCCATCCGCTTCGAGTTCGAGCACGAACTGCGAGCGGTCGATCGCCGCCATCCAACCAGCCGCGACAGCCGGGTCGATCGAGGCGGAGGCCGCGGCTCTCACGCCGGACGGGATCGGACGGGGTTTCACCGCATCGGGTTAGGCCTGCTTCCCTTGCGATCATCCCAAACCTCGGATCGGGGCCTTTACCTAGACGGATCGCGCCCGGAGCAACGGAACAAGCATTCAGGTTTACCGCACAACCTGACAGGCTGACGGCACAAGCCCATCAGAACGTATAGCCGATCCCGACTGCACCGAACCACTGGCCCGCGCTGCCGCGGATCGAGGTGTACGGGCTGTCCTTGGCGTCGCCGAGCATCCGGGAATGTCCGCCGATCAGGACCGCGGCGAGCCCGCCGTTGGTGAGGTCACCATCGAAGTCGAACCCGAGCAGCACCGTCGCCCCGGCTTTGGTCCAGCCGCCATCGGCGGTGTAGAGCGGCAAACCGCTGGCGAGACTCTGCGCGGGGGTGACCGAGTAATAATAACGCATGAAGTCGCCGTCGCCGTGCTCGGCGGACAGCGACAGCGAGGCGGCGATCCCGCGCGACAGCGGGGTGAAGTAGGTCACGCTGGGGGTCAGCGTCATGCCGCCATGCGCGCCGTTCACGTCCCACAGCGCATCGACCCCGACCGACAGCGAATCGTAGGGATTGAGCACCTTGGGCAGGCTGATGCCCGCCTGCGCGCCGACTTCGATGGCCTTCTTGAGCTTGCCCGCGGCAGCGACCACCGGATCCTTGATCTGGCGGCTGCGATTAAGCCGCATCTTGGCGACCGGGCCCAGCGTGAAGCCGATCCCTTCGCCCGAGTCGGGGATGAAATCGAGCGCGATACCCGCTGGTCGCGGCTGGATGCCGATCCCGCCAAGGCTGCCCTGGATCAGCGGCGCGGGGTACAGCACGTAATCGTCCGATCCGTCGTAGCTGGGCCCGTAGCCGACCCCGACGCCCAAGCTGAGCCAGTCGCCGTCGTAGACGGTGCCCGCCGGATCGACCGGATCGGCCGGCCCCGCGGTTACCTGTTCCTCTTGCGCCAGAGCAGGTGCGGCGGCGAGCGCCAGCGCGGCGACGGCGAATACGATTCTCATCTGGAAATTTCCCCTGTTTCGTAAGGTATAACTCGCGAGGAGGACGGGGCGTTCCTACCGCGCCGAGATCACATCGCCTGCCACTGGCGCACCGCCTCCAGAGGCCAGAACAACATCAATACGTTAAGCGTCAGATTGTCGCGGATTGCCCAGAGCGTGAACAGTTCGAAAAACACCGCCAGCGCCACGCTCGCCCAGGCCGGCAACCGGCTCGCGATCAGAAAGCCCACGATCATCCAGCCGATGTCGCTGATCGAGTTGAGCACGCTGTCGCCGGTGTAGCCCCAGCTAACGGTGACTTCGCGATAGCGGTCGATGATCATCGGGGTGTTCTCGACGATTTCCCACGCCGCCTCGACGACGACCGCGATCGGCAGCGCCCAGCGCGCCGGCTTGCCGCCGAACAGGCCGAACCGCATCCACAGTGCCCACGCCACGCCGTACATGATCAGCCCGTGCGTCACGTGGCTGAAACTGTACCAGTCGGTCACTTGCTGGCTGTTCTGGTCCGACTGGACCACGCCGTGCCACAGCTTGACGGTGCCGCACGGACAGATCGGCGGACGGCCCATCGCGAGCAGAACGACGAGCGCGATCAGCACCAGCGCGAGGGTGGCGAGCAACGCATTGCGGTGGGGCGTAAGGCCGGGTGTCAAGATGACATCTTGCCACATACGCGCGCGCCCGCAAGGTGATTGCCCGTTCCGGAATTGCCCCCTAGGGCTGGAGGCTAATGAACGGGCGCATGATCGATGTGGCGATTGCCGGCGGTGGGCTCGCGGGCGGGCTGACCGCGCTCGCGCTTCACCGCGCGCGCCCCGAACTGCGCCTTGCGCTTGTCGAAAGCGGCGAAACCCTCGGCGGCACCCATCGCTGGAGCTGGTTTGCGAGCGATCTCGACGCCCGGGGCGCGGCGCTGCTGGAACCGTTCCGCACGACCGCGTGGGACGGGTACGACGTGCGCTTTCCCGGTTTCGCGCGGTCGCTTTCGACCGGTTACAACTCGCTCGCCTCGACCGATTTCGACGCGGCGCTACGCCGACTGCTGCCCGAGGACACGATCCAGACCGGGCACGCGGTCGCCGCGCTCGATGCCCGCGGGATCGACCTGGAAGGCGGGACCCGGATCGAGGCGCGCTGCGTGATCGATGCACGCGGAATTTCGGAAGCGCCGCATCTCGAAGGCGGCTGGCAGGTGTTCCTGGGCCGCCGGATGCGCACCGCGCGGCCGCACGGGCTTGAGCGGCCGACGGTGATGGATGCCGCGGTCGACCAGCACGGATCGTGCCGCTTCGTCTACACCCTGCCGCTCGGCGCGAGCGAGTTGTTCATCGAGGATACCTACTACGACGACGCCCCCGATCTCGACCGCTCGGCGCTGTCGGCGCGGATCGACCGCTATTGCGCGGAGCGCGGTTGGGAAGGCGAACCGCTCGACTTCGAGACCGGAGTGCTGCCGGTGATTACCGGGGGTGACTTCGCCGCGTTCGGCAAGGCGCAGCGGACCCAGGGCGTGGCGACGATCGGTGCGCGCGGGGGCTTCGTCCACCCGCTGACGAGCTATACCCTGCCCTTCGCGGTCGAAACCGCGCTGGCAATCGCCGCCGACGCCGATCTTTCCGGACCCCAGCTTGCCGCGATCACCGAAGCGCGCGCGCGCCGCCACTGGCGCCGCACCGCGTTCTACCGCCGGCTGGGGCGGATGATGTTCGGCGCAGGTTCGCCGGCCGAACGCTACCGTGCGTTCGCCCTTGTCTATCGCCTGCCGCGACCGCTGATCGAGCGATTCTACGCCGGGCGCTCGACTCGCGCCGACCGCGCACGGATGCTGTGCGGAAAGCCGCCGGTTCCGGTGCTCGGCGCCCTGCGCGCGCTCGCCACCCCCGGCACCCCGCTGACAAGGAAAGCTGCATGAGCCTGGAGGGCAAGACCGCCTGCGTGATCGGAAGCGGATTTGGCGGGCTCGCGCTCGCCATCCGGCTGCAGTCGGCGGGGGTCAAGACGACGATCGTCGAAGCCCGCGACAAGCCGGGGGGCCGCGCCTATTTCTGGGAGCGGGATGGATTCACTTTCGACGCCGGGCCGACCGTCATCACCGATCCCGACTGCCTGAAGGAACTGTGGGCCCTGTCGGGGCACGACATGGCCGAAGATGTCGAGCTGATGCCGGTGATGCCGTTCTACCGGCTCAACTGGCCCGACGGGACCAACTTCGACTATTCGAACGACGAGAACGCGCTGCGTGCCGAGATCGACCGCGTCGCGCCGGGCGACCTGCCCGGATACGAGGACTTCCTGCGCTATTCGGCCGGGGTGTTCGAAGAAGGCTACGTCAAGCTCGGCAACGTCCCGTTCCTCGACTTTGCCAGCATGATCAAGGCGGCCCCCGCGCTGGCCAAGTACCAGGCCTGGCGCAGCGTCTATTCGATCGTCTCGAAATACATCAAATCGGAAAAGCTGCGCGAGGCGCTGAGCTTCCATACGCTGCTGGTCGGCGGCAATCCGTTCACCACCAGCGCGATCTACGCGCTCATCCACAAGCTGGAAAAGGACGGCGGCGTGTGGTGGGCGCGCGGCGGGACCAACCGGCTGGTCGCCGCGATGGTCCGCCAGTTCGAGCGACTGGGCGGCACGATCCGGCTCGGCGATCCGGTCGTGCAGGTGCACACCATCGGCTCGGTCGCGACCGAGGTCGAAACCCGGAGCGGCTGGCGCGAGCGGTTCAATGCCGTCGCCAGCAACGCCGACATCATGCATTCCTACCGCGACCTGCTGGGCAAGACCAAGCGCGGCGCGGACCAGGCGAAAAGCCTTTCGCGCAAGCGTTTCTCGCCGTCGCTGTTCGTGGTCCACTTCGGGCTGGAGGGCACCTGGCCGGGCATTCCGCACCACGCGATCCTGTTCGGTCCGCGCTACAAGGGCTTGCTCGAGGACATCTACGACCACGGCGTGCTGCCGCAGGACTTCTCGATCTACCTGCACCACCCGACCGTCACCGATCCCAGCATGGCCCCTCCCGGCCAGAGCACGTTCTACGCGCTCGTCCCGGTCGCCCACATGGGCAAGCTGGCGGTCGACTGGGAGACGATCGGCCCGATGCTCGAAAAGCGCATCCTCGACGAGCTCGGCCGGCGGCTGATTCCCGACATCCACGAACGGATCGTGACCAAGTTCCACTACGCGCCGCGCGACTTCTCGCTCGATCTCAACGCGCACATGGGCAGCGCGTTCAGCCTCGAGCCGATCTTAACCCAGAGTGCATATTTCCGCGGGCACAACCGCGACGACGTGATCGGAAACTTCTATCTCGTGGGCGCAGGCACGCACCCGGGCGCGGGCATTCCGGGCGTCGTCGGCAGCGCCAAGGCGACCGCGGGGCTGATGCTGGAGGATCTCGCGGAATGAAGCGCCTTGCCGTCTATTGCGGGTCCGCCTCGCCCGCGGATCCGCGTTACATCGCGCTTGCGCGCGACGTCGGTCGTGCGCTGGCGGAGCGCGGGATCGGTGTCGTCTACGGCGGCGGGCGGCTCGGCCTGATGGGCGCGGTCGCATCGGGCGCGCTCGAGGCAGGGGGCGAGGTGATCGGGGTAATCCCCGACGCGCTCGCCGGATCCGAAGTCGCCAACCGCGATTGCACCGAACTCCACACCGTGTCCGGGATGCACGAGCGCAAGCAGCGCTTCACCGACCTGTCGGACGGGTTCGTCACCATCCCCGGCGGGGTCGGCACGATGGACGAGCTGTGGGAAGCGGTCAGCTGGGCGCAGCTGGGCTATCATCAGAAGCCTGTCGGCCTGCTCAACGCGTTCGGGTTCTACGATCACCTGATCGCGTTCAACCGCCACATGGCGGAGGTCGGCTTCGTGCGCCCGGCGCACCAGGGCATCATCATCGCCGACGAAAGTCTCGACGGACTGCTCGCCAAAATGGCCGCCTACCAGCCGCACACGCCGATCTTCGCGATGAAGGCGAGCGACCTGTGAGGGCCGCGGGATGAGGCGGCCGCTGCGCATCGGCCCGCGGATGCTCGCGCCGTCGCGCATCCTGCGCGACACGCCCGCGCAGCCGGGTGGTGGGCGCGAGCGGTGGGACCTGGTCGACGAGGCCGAGGAATCGATTGCCCGCGGATCGAAAAGCTTCGCGCTCGCCAGCAAGCTGTTCGATCGCGCGACCCGCGAAAAGGTCTGGCTGCTCTATGCCTGGTGCCGCCGCTGCGACGACCTGGCCGACGCGCAGGATCACGGGGGGACGCTGGGCGCACAGGAAGGTGCCGAGCGCCGCGTCACCGCGATCCGCCTGCTGACCGAGCGCGCGTTCCAGGGCCTGCCGACCGCCGACCCGGCGTTCGACGCATTCGGCCTGGTCGCGCGCGAATGCGGCCTGACGCGCGAGATGGCCGAAGACGTCATCATGGGCTTCGAGCTGGACGCGAGCGGCTGGCGCCCGCGCGGCGAAGCGGACCTTGCCCGCTATTGCTATCACGTCGCCGGCGCGGTCGGGGTGATGATGGCGGTGGTCATGGGCGTGCCGAAGGACGACGGCTGGATGCTCGACCGGGCGTGCGATCTCGGCATCGCGTTCCAGCTCGCCAACATCGCGCGCGACGTGGACGAAGACGACCGCGCCGACCGCCGCTACCTTCCCATCGAATGGATGGTCGAGGAAGACATCGAGCCGGGCATGATGATGAAGCCGCATCACCGGCAGGAATTGGCCGACATCGTCGCGCGGCTCATCCGGCGGATGGAGCGGCACGAGGCGTGGGCGCGGCTCGGCGCGGCCCGCCTGCCGTTCCGCAGCCGCTGGGCGGTGCTCGCCGCGGCGCGAATCTATGGCGCGATCGGGCGGCGGGTGCGCGACCTCGGCATCCACGCATGGGACAACCGGGTGGTGATCGGCCGGACCGAAAAGCTGCGCCACGTCGCCGCGGCATTCTGGGAAGCGGTGAAGAACACGCCCGAAGACCCCGGCGAGCCGCCGCAATGGGACCGCAACACGATCCTGATCGACGTGCGGATGAGCCAGCCGATCCCCGCACCGTCGATGGAACCGCTGCCGGAAGAGTGAGCCGCTTGCCCGCGCCTGCGCTCCGCACTAACCCGCTGGCATGATTTCCAAGCTCCTGATCGCCAACCGCGGCGAGATCGCCTGCCGGATCATGCGCACTGCGCGGCAAATGGGGATCGCGACCGTCGCGGTCTATTCGGATGCCGATGCCAAGGCGCTGCACGTCCGAAGCGCGGACGAGGCGGTGCACATCGGCCCCTCGCCCGCCGCCGAAAGCTATCTCGTCGGCGAGAAGATCATCGCCGCCGCGAAGGAAACCGGGGCCGAGGCCATCCATCCGGGTTACGGGTTCCTGTCGGAGAACGCCGACTTCGCCCGCGCGGTAATAGCGGCGGGGCTGATCTGGGTCGGCCCCAAGCCCGAGAGCATCGAGGCGATGGGCCTGAAGGATGCCGCCAAGGCGCGGATGATCGCCGCCGGAGTGCCGGTGACGCCGGGCTATCTCGGCGAGGATCAGTCCGTGGAACGGCTCAAGGCGGAAGCCGACAAGATCGGCTACCCCGTGCTCATCAAGGCGGTCGCGGGCGGCGGCGGCAAGGGGATGCGCAAGGTCGACGCGGCGCGAGATTTCGAAGCCGACCTGCAATCGTGCAAGCGCGAAGCCAAGGCCAGCTTCTCCAACGACGAAGTCCTGCTCGAAAAGTGGATCACCTCGCCCCGCCATATCGAGGTGCAGGTGTTCGGCGACAGCCACGGCAACGTCGTCCACCTGTTCGAGCGCGACTGCTCGCTCCAGCGCCGCCACCAGAAGGTGATCGAGGAAGCCCCCGCCCCCGGCATGGACGAGGCCACCCGCGCCGCAATCTGCGCCGCCGCGGTGCGCGCGGCCAAGGCTGTCGACTACGAGGGCGCCGGCACGATCGAATTCATCGCCGACGCCAGCGAAGGCCTGCGCGCCGACCGCATCTTCTTCATGGAGATGAACACCCGCCTGCAGGTCGAACACCCGGTGACCGAGGAGATCACCGGCGTCGATCTGGTCGAATGGCAACTGCGGGTGGCGAGCGGCGAGCCGATCCCGCTGAAGCAGGAGGAGCTGAGCATCGATGGCTGGGCGATGGAGGCGCGGCTCTACGCCGAGGATCCGGCGAGCGGATTCCTGCCTTCGACCGGCCCGCTCGATCACTTCGATCTGGGCGACGTCGGACGGATTGAAACCGGGGTGGAGGAAGGCGATCGCATTTCGCCTTTCTACGATCCGATGGTCGCCAAGCTGGTGGTCTGGGGCGAAAGCCGCGGCGAAGCGGTGGAGCAGCTCGCCGAGATTGCCGAGAGCGTCGAAGTCTGGCCGGTCAAGACGAATGCCGCCTTCATCGCCAACTGCCTGCGCGACGAGGATTTCGCCCAAGCCCGCCTCGATACGGGCTTCATCGAGAGCAAACTCGACGAGCTGGTCGAGTCCGACGAAGCCGACGAAACGATCTGGCAGTCCGCAGCCGATTTCGTGGTGCTCGCGGAAACCGAAGGCTTCGACGACCTTCCCGCAGGGTTTCGCCTCAATGGCTCGGGCAAGTTGACGACCGCGCTCACTCACAAAAGCGGGACCCGGGTGATCGACGCCGCACGGACAGACAACTGGGAGGAGGCAACCGGGTTCGTCGACGCTCAGCGCGTGGTGGTCTTCACGGGGGGACAGGCGTTTGCCTTCGAGCGCGGATCGCGCGGGTCGGGCAAGGCGGCGGCAGGCGGCGGCGCAATCCTCGCCCCCATGCCGGGCAAGGTCATCGCGGTCGACGTGGCCGAGGGCGATGCGGTCGCCGCCGGCCAGCGCCTGCTGGTGCTCGAGGCGATGAAGATGGAGCACGCGCTCACCGCGCCGTTCGACGGGACGGTGACCCAGCTCAATGTTAGCGAAGGCGGCCAAGTGCAGGTCGAGGAGCTGCTGGCGATGGTGGAGGCCGTCCAGATCGAATGACCTGGGCGAAGGAACTCGAGGAACTGCGCCGCCGCGAGGCGCTGGCCGAGGAAATGGGCGGCGCCCGATAAGGTCGCGCGCCAGCACGGGCGCGGCAAGATGGATGCCCGCGCGCGGATCGCGGCGCTGGTCGATCCGGGCAGCTTCCGCGAGATCGGCAAGATCGCGGGCAAAGGCTCGTACGACGAGAACGGCGAACTCACCGGCGTCCTTCCCGCCCCGTTCCTGTTCGGCAAGGCCGACGATCAACGGCCGCCCGGTCGTCGCCACCGCGGACGACTTCACCATCCGCGGCGGCGCGGCGGACGCGGGGATCGGCCGCAAGATGGTCCAGGCCGAGAAGATGGCGCACGAATTGAAGCTGCCGATCGTCCGCATGATCGACGGCACCGGCGGCGGCGGCTCGGTCAAGACGCTCGAACAGATCGGCGCGACCTATATCCCTGCGGTGACGCCGTGGGGCGATGTGGTGAAAAACCTCGAGACGGTGCCGGTCGTCGCGCTCGCATTGGGTCCGACCGCCGGTCTCGGCGCGGCGCGGATCGTCGCCAGCCATTACTCGATCATGGTGCGCGGATTGAGCCAGATCTTCGCCGCCGGGCCCGCCGTGGTCGATGCCATGGGCGAAGCGTGGAAGGACGGCGCGACCAACCACGAAGAGGCCAAGGAGGCCCTTGGCGGCAGCGCGATCCACACCCGCAACGGGGTGGTCGACGACGAGGTCGCCAGCGAGGCCGAGGCGTTCGCCCGCGCGCGGCATTTCCTCTCGTTCATGCCCGAACACGTCGGACAGCCCGCGCGCCGTTCGGCGTGTTCCGACCCTGTTTCGCGCCGCGATGAAGCGCTTCTTTCGCTCGTCCCGCGCGGCGAAAAGGAAGTCTATTCGATGCGCCGCGCGCTCGACATGGTGTGCGACAAGGGCACGGTGTTCGAGATCGGCCGCAACTGGGGCCGCGCCTGCATCACCGCCCTCGCCCGGCTCGACGGCTGGCCGGTGATGGTGCTGGCGAGCGACCCGAGCTTCCTCGGCGGCTCGTGGGACGCCAAGACATCCGAAAAAGTCGAGCGCTGGGTCAAGCTCGCCGACCTGTTCCGCCTGCCCATCGTCCACCTGGTCGACAACCCCGGATTCATGATCGGGCGCGAGGCGGAGGTCGCGGGCACGATCCGCTACGGCGTGCAGGCGATGAATGCGGTCTACAAGGCGACCGTGCCGCTCGCCTCGGTCGTCATGCGCCGCGCCTACGGCATCGCGGGCAGCGCGATGTCGAACGCCGATCTCTATCAGTACCGCTATTGCTGGCCCTCGGGCGACTGGGGCTCGCTCCCCATCGCGGGCGGGCTTGAGGTGGCCTACAAATCGGACATCGAGGCGGCAGAGGATTCGGCGGCCGAACTGGAAGCGATCAAGGCTCGGCTGGCGAAGGTCACCTCCCCCTTCCGCAGCGCCGAGCGCTTCAACGTCGAGGACATCATCGACCCGCGCGATACCCGGCCGCTATTGTGCGAATTCGCCAAGCTGGCGTGGCGGAGGCTTGGCTCCGACGCCTAGTGAATCTCGTGCATCGCGAGGTACTTCCTCGCGTCGCGCGGCCGGCGGAACAGCACGCCGCGCTCACTGAACAGCACCAGCATCACGCTCAGCAGGCTGCATGCGAGCAGCGCGAAGGCAAGCGGCCGGGCACTCGCGTCGTAGAACTGGCCAATGGTAATCCCGAGCACCGCACCCAGCGTCATACGAACGAAGCTCTGCGCGCTCGACGCGGCACCGGCCGTCGCCTGGAACGGCTGCATCGCGATCGAGCCGAAGTTGGCCCCCATGAAACCCAGGAGGCACAAATTGCCCGCCATCAGCGGCACGAACAGCTCAAGGCTTTTGCCGTGATAGATCGCCGCCCAGACCTGCAACGCCGAGACGAACACGAAAGTCACCAATGCGGTGTGACTGACCCGCCGCGCGCCGAACCTCTCGACGATCCGCGAGTTGGCGAAGCTCGATACCGCCAATGTCGATGCTGTGGCGCCGAAAATGATCGGGAAATCGTCGCCCGCGCCGAAGTGTTCGCCGACGAGCTGCTGCGCGCTGTTGATGTAGCCGAACATCGCCCCGAACGTTAGGCCCGAGCCGAGCACGTAGCCGATCGCAACCCGCGTGCGAAAGGTGAGCAGCAGGTTGTGCGCGACGCTGCGGAAATCGAGCGGCTGGCGTTCTTCGACCGCGAGCGTTTCGGGTAGGCGAGCCCAGGTCCACGCCCAGACGACCGCGGCCAGCGCCGCCATGCCGACGAATACGAACGGCCAGTCCGCGACATGGAGGATCGCTTGTCCGAAACTGGGGGCCAGCACCGGCACAACCATGAACACGATGAAGATCGTACTCATCAACCGCGCCATCGCGTCGCCTTCGAAGCGGTCTCGGATCACCGCGGCGGGGATGACTCCGAGTCCGGCGACGCCCAAGCCCTGCACGACCCGCAGCACCAGCAGCGCATCGTAGTTCGGCGCGACCGCGCACAGCAGCGAAATCCCGACGTAGAACCCGAATGCGACGAACAGCACCCGCCGCCGCCCGAAGCGATCCGCGAAGCTTCCCGGCAACAGCGAACCCGCCCCGGCGGCGAGAAGATAGACGCCGATCACGAGCTGGCGCTGGTTCGGGTCGTATATGCCGAATGTCACCGCAATCTCGTCGAGTGCGGGCAGCATCCCGTCGATCGCCAGCGCGCCAAGACTCATCACCGCTGCCATCAGCGCGACGAATTCGCCGCGGCCGAGCGACCGGGCGTTGCCGTCGCTGGAGTGGATTGCGGTGGACATGGCAGGGGCCATGCCTTTTGCAGCGCACCATGGAAAGGGGTTTTCGGCGTTATCGCGCCAGCGGAACGGATTTGACACTGCCCTGCCAAACACGGCAATGGTAGCGCTAACAAAAGGGGAGGATTCGTCGGTGGACCGCAACCACGTCAAGGTCATCGTGGCATCGTCGCTCGGGACGGTGTTCGAATGGTATGATTTCTACCTCTACGGCCTGCTCGCGACGATAATCTCGGCGCAGTTCTTTTCCGGCGTGAACGAAACCACTGGATTCATCCTGGCTCTCGGGGCATTCGCTGCGGGGTTCGCGGTGCGGCCGTTTGGCGCGCTGGTATTCGGACGGATCGGCGACCTCGTCGGTCGCAAGTACACCTTCCTCGTCACGATGGGTTTGATGGGTGCCGCGACTTTCGCGGTCGGGCTGCTGCCGAGCTATGCCAGCATCGGCGTCGCCGCTCCGCTGCTTCTGGTGACGTTGCGCATTCTCCAAGGGCTTGCGCTGGGCGGTGAATACGGCGGCGCCGCGACCTACGTCGCGGAGCACGCGCCCGAGGGGAAGCGCGGCCTGTTCACCAGCTTCATCCAGACGACCGCGACGCTGGGCCTGTTCGCTGCGCTGCTCGTCGTCATCGGTTTGCGCACTGCGATGGGGGAGGAAGCCTTTGCCGCCTGGGGCTGGCGACTGCCCTTCCTGATTTCGGCGGTCCTGCTGGCGGTTTCCGTGTGGATCCGCTTTCAACTCGCCGAAAGCCCGGTCTATCAGGCGATGAAAGACGAAGGTCTGACGAGCAAAGCTCCGCTCACGGAGGCGTTCGGCCGCTGGGCGAACCTCAAATGGGTGCTGGTCGCACTACTCGGCGCGGTCGCTGGTCAGGCGGTGGTCTGGTACACCGGCCAGTTCTACGCATTATTCTATCTCGAGAAGATCCTGAAGGTGGATGGCGCGACGGCGAACGTGCTGATCGCGGTCGCGCTGGCGATCGGCACGCCTTTCTTCGTTGTGTTCGGCTGGCTGAGCGACAAGATCGGGCGCAAGCCGATCCTGCTGACCGGTTGTGCGCTGGCCGCAGTGCTCTATTTCCCGCTGTTCGGTGCATTGACGGGTGCCGCCAATCCGGCGCTGGCGGCGGCGCAGCAAGCTGCCCCGGTGACGGTCTACGCCGACCCGCTCACCTGCTCGGTGCAGTTCGACCCGATCGGCAAGACCAAGTTCGATCGCACGGGCTGCGACATCGCCAAATCGACCCTCGCCAAGGCGGGGGTCCCATATACCACCCGGGACGAGGGTCAGGGCGCGATCACCATCGGTGCGCGTACCATCGCGCCCGGCGATCTGGCGACCTATGGCGAGCGGATCGGTTTAGCTGTGACCGAGGCCGGGTATCCCGCCAGAGCCGATCCGGCGCAGGTAAACACTCCGCTCGTGATCGTCATCCTGACCGCGCTCGTCCTGCTGGTGACGATGGTCTACGGCCCAATCGCCGCGCTGCTGGTCGAGTTGTTCCCCACGCGCATCCGCTACACCGCGATGAGCCTGCCCTACCACATCGGCAATGGCTGGTTCGGCGGGTTCCTGCCGACGATCGCCTTCGCAATGGTGGCTGCAACCGGCAACATCTACGCCGGGCTCTGGTATCCGGTAAGCGTGGCTGCGCTGACCGTGCTAGTTGGCCTGCTGTTCCTCCCCGAAACCTTTCGCCGGCGCGTCGATCATGTGGAGGAATCGCCTGCAAGGCCCTAGATGGGTGGTATGACCGAGGTCGATGACGACGATGATGATGGACCCCATGAATCGCAGGGCCTGCGCAAGATCATCCACGTCGACATGGACGCCTTTTTCGCCAGTTGCGAGCAGCGCGATCATCCTGAGTTGCGCGGCAAACCGGTCGCGGTGGGAGGCGCGGGCGGACGCGGGGTGGTCGCGGCGGCCAGCTACGAGGCAAGGACGTTCGGCGTGCGCAGCGCGATGCCATCGGTCACGGCAAAGCGGCTCTGCCCCGACCTGATTTTCGTCCGCCACCGCTTCGAGGTGTACAAGGAGGTCAGCCAGCAAATCCGCGCGATCTTCCGCGACTACACCCCGCACGTCGAGCCGCTGAGCCTCGACGAGGCCTATCTCGACGTGACCGACGACCTCAAGGGAATCGGCAGCGCGACGCGCATTGCCGAGGAGATTCGCCGCCGCATCCGGGCTGAAACCGACCTGACCGCGAGCGCGGGGGTCAGCTACAACAAGTTCCTCGCCAAGCTCGCCAGCGACCAGAACAAGCCCGACGGCATCTGCGTTATCCGCCCGGGCGAAGGCGCGGCCTTCGTGCAATCGCTCCCCGTTCGCCGCTTTCACGGCGTCGGGCCGAAGGGCGCGGAGAAGATGGCACGGCTCGGCATCGAGAGCGGCGCAGACCTTGCGGCGAAGGACCTCGCCTGGCTTCACGCGCATTTCGGCTCAATGGCGGACTACCTGTTCCGCGCGTGCCGGGGGATCGACCTTCGCCCGGTACGCGCCAATCGCATCCGCAAGTCGGTCGGGGGCGAGCGCACGTTCAGCGAGGACATCTCGAGCGGCCCGGCGCTACGCGATACGCTCGAGAACATCGTCGACATCGTCTGGGATTCGATCGAGCGCAGCGGGGCGAAAGGTCGCACTGTCACCCTCAAGATGAAATATACCGATTTCCAGATCACCACACGGGCGAAGTCGCTCGGCGCTACCGTGGCCGACAAGGTCACGTTCGCCGCCACCGCCCGCGCATTGCTTGACGAGGCGTTGCCGCTGCCCTTGCCGATCCGGCTGATGGGCCTGACTCTGTCAAACCTCGATCGTGGCGCTGGCGATGCCGAGCGCCCGAGGGATAACGCGCAGCTCTCGCTGCTCTAGCGCAAGTTCTTCCGCTGAGCCGCGATCCGCGCGCGGGTGAGCGCGCTTTGCGGTTCGGGAAGCGAGTGCAGGGGAAAAAACCGCGCCTCGATCACCTCGCGCCGATCGGGTCGGGGATAATCGCGCGTCACGCCAGTCACCAGCCAGGCAGTGTGCGGCGAACCCGAAATCGTTTCCTCTATCCGTTCGAGCACCCGCAGGCTTTCCAGCACGCAGCCGACTTCCTCGCGCACCTCGCGCGCGGCAGCGGCAAGTGGCTCCTCTCCCGGGCCCATTCCGCCGCCGGGCAAAGCCCAGCCACCCGGCCCGTAGCTGTGCCGAACCAGCAGTAGCCGACCTTCCAGATCGCTCACGAACACCGAAACGCCCGCCAGCGGTGCCCGTCGGAAACGCCGCCAGCGATGCCGGATCGCATGCGCCAGCCGCAGCGCAGTCCGGTGGATCGGTCGAGGTATCAGGTGAAGCATTGCACCGCTTGAGTGGCGGCGCCGAGCAGACGGGCAACCGGCAGGTCGCTGTCACCCCGCGCCGCTTCGTCGAACACCTCCCGCTTGCCTTCGCCGCGAATGACGAACATCAGCCGGTCGCTGTCGAGCAGCGCGGGCAGCGTCAGGCTGATCCGGTCGAACGGCGCTTCGGGCGGCAGCGGATCCGGGGTCAGCCGGCGGATGCGCGCAGGATCATCGACGCGCGGGTCGGTGTTTGGGAACAGCGAGGCGACGTGTCCATCCTCGCCCATTCCGAGCCAGGCAAGCGCGAAGTGCGGGATCGCTTCCATCACCGTCAGGGTGACGACTTCGGCCCCCGCTGGCTCCATCAATCCACGGATACGCCCGGTGTTGGAAGCGGGATGATCTTCGGGCACCACGCGGTCGTCGCCCGGCCACACGGTCACCCGCCGCCAGTCCAGCGGCGCGGCGACGAGTTGCTTCAGTATCGGGAACGGGGTGGATCCCTCCGGGCACGGTGATCGCCACCGGGCCGCCGGTCGCGGCGAGCGACCGTCCCAGCTCCCCGGCTATCCACGCCGCGATTGCCGCGTCGTCCGCCGCTTCGATGATCGTGAGGTTTTCCATCGGACTTTCGATAGCACAAAGCCCGCCGCGCGTAACCGAACGGCGGTCCCCAAGCGGACTGAATTCGTATCCTAGCGCAACGCCTGACGCAGAAACCACACGCGCCGCTCGGCCGCGTCTTGCCACTCGTCGACCAGCGCGCTGGTAGCGTTGTCGCCGGCCTCCTCCGCCGAGGTCTTGAGGTTCTTGAGGTCCTCGACGACCGTCGCATTATCGTCGTGCAACGCCTTGACCATCGCGTCGGCATCGAGGCTGGTGCGGTCCTCGTCCTTGATCCGCGACATCTTGGCGATCGCTGCGATCGAGGTCAGCGTGTCGCCGTCCTGCTTGCGCGCGCGCTCGGCCATGGGATCGGTCACGGCAAGGATTGCCGCCGCCTGCTCGTCGAACAGCAAATGCAGGTCGCGAAAGCGTGGCCCCTTGAGATGCCAGTGAAAGCTCTTTGTCTTCATATAGAGCGCGAAGTGGTCGGCGAGGGTCGTGTTGAGCCCATCGATCATCGCCTTTTTGGAATTGTCGCCCTTGTCGGCCATGATGCCCTCCTTCGATTGCGAATACTCCGACCAACGCCACAGGCATCAATCGGTTTCACCGGCAATTACGGTGGGAGTAATCGCTTCAGCCGATGATGCCGCGTACCGATAGGCCGATCACGGTCGCTGCAACGAACAACCCGCCCGCCAGGGCGAGCCTCAATGTTCGCAAGGGCCATGCCGCCAGTCTCCCTCCCGTCGCGATCCCCAGCGCGATCGCTGCGATACCGCCGAGCGCACCCCCCGCCCCGGCCAGCCACGCCGAGCCGCCGGCGGCAAACGCGAACACGCAGAACCGAGCGGCGTCCCCGATCTGGCGCGAAAGCAGGACGACGAACGTCGCGAACAGCGAGCGGGTCGGCTCTTGGGGCAGGCGATCGACGCGTTGCCAGGCGAGTTCCAGTGCAGCGAACAGCAGGCCGAACGCAACGAGCATGTCTGCCGCCGGTCCCGGCAGCGTCAGCGCCAGCACGAGCCCCGCCAGCGCCATCGCCATCGCCGACACGATCGCCGCCAGTGCGCCCACCGCGAGAAGCCCGCCACCCCTTCCCAAGCGTTCGGCTAGCCGCGCGACGAGCAACTGGTCGCGGCCACCAAGCGAGACCGCGAACACGGTCGCCAAAGCCAGGAGGAAAGCGGCGGCCACTGCGCGCCCCCTGCCTCAGGTCAGATCCACGGTCCGGTGATCGCCACCGTCTTGGCCGGACTGTAGGCGTTGACGAACAGCGTTTTGCCGTCGGGCGAGAAACATGCGCCGGCCCACTCGGTCTGGGCCCGCAGCCGGGCCAGCGGATAGGGAACGCCCGTCGGTGAAATGCCGCGGAGGTAGTTGTCGACCGGGTCGCTGTACTGGTCCTCGCACACGATCAGGTCGCCCCACGGCGCGATCGTAAGGTTGTCGCCGAAGTTGAACTGGTCCGGGCTGGTCGATTCGAAGAACAGGTGCAGCTCGTCGCTTCCCGACACGTCGAGCCGGAAGACCTGTCCCAGCTTGGCGGTGCCGCCGCTGGTGCAGCAGAAATACATCTCGCCTTCGCCCATGTGAATCCCCTCGCCGCGCGCGAACACCGCCGCGCCCGCCGCCGCGCCGCGTTGGCGCAGGTCGTCCTTAGGGGCTTCGATATCGGTCAGTTCGATCCAGCGCACGCGGTGCTTGCTGAACTGGGGGAACGCCACCCCGCCCCAGTTGCGCGTGTCGCGCACCCCGTCGGACAGGGCCAGCGCCTCGAGCTTGCCGCCCTCGGCCAGGCGGCCGGGCACATTCGGCGTGAAGCGATAGAGCAGCCCCTCGTCGCGATCCTCGGTCATGTAGACCATGCCGGTCCGCGGATCGACGCAGGCGGCTTCGTGATTGAACCGGCCCATGGCCTTCAGCGGGACCGCATCGACGAGGCCCGGCGCGGTAGCGGGTACTTCGAACACCCAGCCGTGGTCCTTGTTGATCTTGCCGTTGGCGCTGACCACCGCTTCCTCGCAGGTCAGCCAGCTGCCCCATGGCGTCGTGCCTCCGGCGCAGTTGCGGATCGTCCCGGCAAGGGAGCGGTACTGCTTCTCGACCGCCAGGGTCCTTGCGTCGAGCACCAGCGTCGTGGTTCCGCCGGGCAGTGGTACGAGGCTTTTCGCCATCGTGTCGTACGCCTTGCCCATCACTCCGCCCCCGTCGTGAACGCCGGGGATGCACTCGTGATTGCGGACCAGCGCGAGCTTGCCGTTCGGCAGGTCGAAACAGCCCATCCCGTCGGCCGCGTCAGGCACCGTGAAGCCATCGCTCATCGTGTCGCCCATCTTCGAGATCACGCGGTACGAAAAGCCTTCGGGCAGGTCGATGAAACCTTCGGGGTCGGGCACCAGGCCCCCATAACCGATCGCTCCGCCGCGCGAGTTCATCGTCGTCGAGCACCCGCTCGCGATCAACGCGGCGAAGGCGCTTGCGGTTGCTCCCAGGAAGTGGCGGCGGTGCATCGGCATGGTCATTGTGCGGGTTCCCTGTTGGCGTTTCGGCCTCCCTGCTGCGATAGCGCGATGTAACGGCGATGACAGCCCAATCTTGGCGGAGAGAAATTCGATGGCGCTCAAATCCGGATATGCGGCGGTGGTGACGGGGGGCGCATCGGGCCTTGGCAGGGCGAGCGCGGCGGCGCTGGCCGAAGCCGGGCTGAAGGTGGCGATCTTCGACGTGAACGACGAGGCGGGCGAAGCGCACGCGCGCGCAATTGGCGGCCTGTTCTGCCACGTCGACATCACCGACGAAGGCTCGGTCGTCGCGGGGTTCGACAAGGCGCGCGCGGCGCATGGGCAGGAGCGCGTGACGGTCCATTGCGCGATGACCAGCCGCCGGGGCAAGACGATCGGCTGGGACAAGGCAACCGGCGGCTACAAGCGGCTCAGCACCGAGGATTACGCCTTCGGCACCGAAGGAATCCTCGTGTCGAGTTACCGCGTGGCTTCGCTATCGGCGCTCGGCATGGCGAACGCCGAGCCGATCACCGAAGACGGAGAGCGCGGCTGCATCGTCCTGACCGCGAGTGTCGCGGCGCAGGACGGGCAGATCGGACAGGTGATCTATGGCAGCTGCAAGTCCGGGGTGAACGGCCTCGTCCTGCCGATGGCGCGCGATCTGATGGACCTGGGCATACGGGTCAATTCGATCATGCCGGGCATCTTCGCCACCCCTCTCATGCTCGGCATGAAGGACCGCAACCCTGCGGTGTGGGACCAACTCAACGCGAGTGTGCCATTTCCCAAGCGGCTCGGCGCTCCCGAAGAATTCGCTTCGCTCGTGCTCGAGATCGCGCGCAACGGCTATCTCAACGCGCACCAGTTCCGCCTCGACGGCGGCATCCGGATGCCGCCGAAATAGCATGGCCGACGAACCCGTGAAGACCATCGGCGCCATCGAGGCGGGTGGAACCAAGTTCGTCGTCGCGCTGGCGGCGACGGACGGGACGATCATCGAGAGTGAGCGGATCGAAACCGCGCACCCGGCTATCACGCTTGCCAAGACAACCGCCTGGTTCGGCGCTGCGGCGAAGCGGCACGGCGCGATCGGGGCATTCGGCGTCGGCAGCTTCGGTCCGCTCGAACTGGACCGCGGGTCGCCCGACTGGGGCCGCTTCACCACTACCCCGAAGCCGGGGTGGAGCGGCGCGAGCTGGCGCGAGGCCCTCGGGCGCTTCGGGTTGCCGATTGCGCTCGACACCGACGTCAACGCTGCCGCGCTCGGCGAGTGGCTGAGAGGTGCCGGACGCGGTTCGCGCACGCTTGCCTATACTACCGTCGGCACCGGAATCGGCACCGGCGTGCTGTCGGACGGACGGCCGCTGATGGGCGCCTCGCACTACGAGGCCGGGCACATTCCGGTCCGCCGCGCGCGCAGCGACGATTGGCCGGGTGTATGCCCGTTCCATGGCGACTGCCTCGAAGGGCTGGCGAGCGGCCCCGCGATCCTCGAACGCTGGGGCCACGATCTCGGACAGGCGAGCATGGCCGAGATCGTCATGGTCGCAGACTATCTGGCGCAACTCGCCGCGAACCTCGTGCTGCTGCACCGACCGGACCGGCTGATCTTCGGTGGCGGGGTGATGAAGGGTGCAGGCCTCATCGAGGTTTTGCGGACCGCTACCCGCGAACTTCTGGGCGCCTACATCGCCGAATGGGATGCCGACCTTACCGATCGGATCGTGCCCCCCGCGCTCGGCGACGACGCGGGGATCGTGGGCGCAATCGAACTCGGCCGCCGCGCGCTAGGCTAGTTTCGCCAATCCCTCGCGGATCGCGGTGACCATCTCGATCGGCTTGTCGACCATGATATGGTGCCCCGCACCCGCAATCTCGGTCACGAAGCGGCACTCGTCGAGCAGCGCCAGAAGATTGTCGAGCCGGCCGGAGGGAAACAGCAGCGATTCGGCGCCATAGATGACCCCCATCGGCACCTTCGGCCGCGCCTCGAGCTTCCCGCGCTCGAAGTGCTGCCAGAACTGGGGGTCGAAGCGCCATGTCCATCCCCCGCGATCGGTCTCGCTTTCGGGCACCTCGTGCAGTCCCCCGCGCGCTATGAAGTCGACGATTTCGGGAAAGACCGCGTCCTGTTCGGGCATCAACCGGAACCGGCGCAGTGCGGCGGCGAGCGTGGGATAGCGATTATGCGCCTCTCGCCCCTGCGCCAGCCGCGGTGGCGGACCGCCTTCCGCGCTCGGCGGTGCCGAATCGACGAGGATCGCTCCGGCGATCGCGTCCGGGTGGTCCGCCCCGATGGCGAGCGTGGGAAAGCCGCCGAATGAATGCGCGACGATTATCGGCCTCGTGCCCGAGGCGGCGAGTCCGGCCACTTCGATGGCAGTCAACGCTTCCTTGGCAAACGTGGGTATCGCGTAGCCTTCGCGCCAACCCGAACCGCCCATGCCGGACCACGAGATCGCCGCGCAGCGGTAATCGGCGGCGAACTGCGGCGCGATAAAGCTCCACCAGTCGGCATGCGCGGCATTGCCGTGGAGGAACAGCAGGCCCGGCTTGCCGACCTCACCCCAGGTGAGCAACTCGATCGCGGCACCGTCGACGTCGAAGAACGATCGTTCGGGCGCGTGCGCGAGCGCATCGCGGAACCAAAGCGCCGCGGGCGGCCGCTCACCGCCGAACCGGCCCAGCAGTGTGCCGTCATCTACCGCTCCTGGCGATACGATCCCGTTCAAGCCAATCCCCCATCCGGTTGCAAAACGCCACCATTGCCGCACGAACGGCGCTTGCCAAGAACCAAAGGGCGGAAAAGACGGCGGCTGGAGCGGGTAGCGGGAATCGAACCCGCGCGTTCAGCATGGGAAGCTGACAGGCTACCATTACATCATACCCGCGGAAGCCCGAACGATCGGGCCGACGCGGCGCGCGCATTAGCGCGGGAGCGCGTGAACGGTCAATCGCCATTGCTCGGGATGGAACCCGCGATAAAATTTTCGCAGCTATACAAATGGCTATCCCTGCGAGCGTATCGGTCGGCTATCGGGGAACTGCGACCCGAAGGGAAACCTTCTGACTGGGCGGCCAACCGTTTTCGGTGGGCCGCCCATTTTTTTGGTCCGGTCCCGGACCCTGCGAACAGCCGACACGTTGATGACGCAACGACCAGAGCAACCCGGAGACGACCGTGCGTTCGATACTGCTATGCGCCACCCTTCCCTTCGCGCTTGCGGCGTGCAACCAGCAGCAAGCGGTGGATCCCGATCCCGAAACCACCGAGGTGTCGCGCCCCGTCGAGGCGGCTGCGCAGACCGGGGCTGAGGCCGCTGCTCCGACGTCCAGCAGTACCGCCGGCATTCCCGAACGGAGCATTCCGGTCGCTGTCCAGGGCAATTGGGGGCTGGTGCCGGCAGACTGCACCAGTACTCGCGGAGACAACAAGGGCTTGCTGCGGATCACCGCGACCACGCTGCAATTTTACGAATCGCTCGGTCGGCTCGGCACGATCAAGGACCGCAAGGATACCTCGATCCGCGCCGACTTCGAATTCTCCGGCGAGGGGATGACGTGGTCGCGCGAGGAAACATTGTCGACGTCGGGCAACACGCTCACCCGCAGCGAACGTGGCGGCGACGAACCCGGATCGGGCGGTCCGTTCACCTACACCCGCTGCCCCGCCGGAACGGGGACACCTTGAACCTTCCGTCCCATAAGCTAACGGCATCTGCATGACCGGCCAGTTTCAGCTTACCGACGACCAGCTCGCCATTCAGGATATGGCGCGCAAGTTTACCGCAGACCGCATCACGCCGTTCGCGGCGCAGTGGGACGAGGACCATCATTTCCCGCGCGAGGTGGTCCAGGCGGCCGGCGAACTCGGCTTCGGGGCGATCTATGTCTCCGAAGAAAGTGGCGGGATCGCGCTGGGCCAACTCGAGGCAGCGCTGATCATGGAGGCGATGGCTTACGGCTGCCCCGCAACCAGCGCCTATATCTCGATCCACAACATGGCGAGCTGGATGATCGACCGTTTCGGCGGGGACGAGGTGAAGGCGAAATTCCTGCCCAAACTCGTCAGCATGGAGCACATCGCCAGCTACGCGCTGACCGAACCGGGCTCGGGCTCCGATGCCGCAGCGCTCAAGACGACCGCGCGGCTGGACGGCGATCACTACGTCATCAACGGTACCAAGCAGTTCATTTCCGGCAGCGGGTTCAACGACATCTACGTCGTGATGGTCCGCACCAGCGAGGACAAGAGCAAGGGCATCACCTGCCTCGTCGTCGAAAAGGGCACGCCCGGCCTCAGCCACGGCGCACCCGAGAAGAAACTCGGGTGGAACGCCAGCCCAACCGCGCAGCTGGTATTCGAGGATTGCCGCGTGCCGGTCGCCAACCGCGTCGGCGCAGAGGGCGAGGGTTTCCGCTTCGCGATGGCGGGGCTTGACGGCGGGCGGCTCAACATCGGCGCGTGCAGCCTTGGCGGGGCGCAGCGGTGTCTCGACGAATCGGTCAATTACACCAAGGAGCGCCAGCAGTTCGGGCAGCCGATCGCAGACTTCCAGAACACCCAGTTCATGCTTGCCGACATGGCCACCGACCTCGAGGCGGCGCGCGCGCTGCTCTATCTCGCTGCCGCCAAGGTAACCGAGAACGCGCCCGACAAGACGCGCTTTTCCGCCATGGCCAAGCGACTGGCGACCGATTCGGGGAGCAAGATCGTCAACGATGCGCTGCAGCTGTTCGGGGGCTACGGCTATCTGAAGGACTATCCGATCGAACGCTTCTGGCGCGACTTGCGGGTGCACTCGATCCTCGAAGGGACCAATCAAGTCATGCGGATGATCGTCGGCCGGGACATGTTGCGGCAATGAACGGGCAACTGGGCACGGGCGAGGTCCACATCCATACGCACGAGCGCGCCGGGCATATTTCGCTCAACCGGCCCAAGGCGCTGCACGCGCTCACCCTCGACATGTGCCACGCGATGAGCGCGGCGCTGACCGCCTGGGTCGACGACGACGCGGTCGAGGCGGTCATACTCGATCATGCCGAGGGACGGGGCTTCTGCGCCGGCGGCGACATCAACCTGTTGCGCAAGTCGGCGCTGACCGACGGCGGCGTATCGGGCCGCGAATTCTTTCACGACGAATACCAGCTCAACCACCAGCTGTTCGAATATCCCAAGCCGATCGTTGCCTTCATGGACGGCATCACAATGGGCGGCGGCGTTGGCATCGCACTGCCTGCGAAGTTCCGCGTGGCGACCGAGAACACCCGCTTCGCCATGCCCGAGACCGGCATCGGACTGTTCCCCGACGTGGGCGGCGGCTGGCACCTGTCGCGGCTCGGCGGGCGGCTCGGCCAGTTCCTTGCGCTCACCGGCGCGCGGCTCGACGGGGCCGAATGCATCTGGGCGGGCATTGCGACGCACTATCTGCCCAGCGAAAAGCTGGCAGAAGCCAAGGCGCGGATTGCCGAGCATCCCGACCGCATCGCCGGAATCCTTTCGGAACTGGCGGTCTCCCCTCCCCCGCCGCGGATCGAGGACAACGCCGACAAGATTGCGCGGCTGTTCGCTAGCGACCGGCTGGAAGAGATCGTCACCGCGCTCGAGGCCGATGGCGGAGACTGGGCGGAGAAGGAACGCGCCACCTTGGGCACCAAGAGCCCGCAAACCTGCAAGGTCGCGCTGCGCCAGCTCGCGACGAGCGCGAAGTTGACCGACTTTGCCGAGAACATGGCCATGGAATACCGCATCGCCAGCCGGGTTCTCACGCGTCCCGATTTCGCGGAAGGCGTCCGCGCGGTGATCGTCGACAAGACGAACGATCCCGTATGGGACCCGCCGACTCCCGAGGGCGTGAGCGAGGCGCTGCTCGACAGCATCTTCGCCCCCCTCCCCGCCGACGAAGAATGGAAGCCGCTTTGAGCTACGAAACCATCACCGCCCAGCAGCATGGCGCGGTCACGCTGATCACGCTTAACCGTCCGCAGGCGCTGAACGCACTCAATTCGCAGGTGCTCGAGGATCTGATCGCGGCCTTCGCGGCGTACGAGGCGGATGACAGCCAGCGCTGCGCGGTTCTTACCGGCAGCGGCGACAAGGCCTTTGCGGCGGGCGCGGACATCAAGGAGATGGCCGACAAGCCCGCGGCCGATTTCTACCTCGACGACTTTTTCGCCCGCTGGACCAGCCACCTCGTCAAGGCGACTCGAAAGCCGTGGATCGCGGCGGTGAATGGCTTCGCATTGGGCGGCGGGTGCGAACTGGCGATGATGGCGGATTTCATCATCGCGTCCGACAAGGCGAAGTTCGGCCAGCCAGAGATCAAGCTCGGCGTCGCGCCGGGCATGGGCGGCAGCCAGCGCCTGACCCGCGCCGTCGGCAAGGCAAAGGCGATGGAGATGTGCCTGACCGGCCGGATGATGGACGCCGCCGAAGCCGAACGCAGCGGCCTCGTCGCGCGCGTGGTGCCGCACGACACCCTGCTCGACGAGACGCTCAAGACCGCCACCGCGATCGCGGGAATGCCGCCGATGGCTGCGATCGCGAACAAGGAAATGGTCAACGCCGCGTTTGAGACCAGCCTCGATCAGGGGCTGATCGTCGAACGCCGCATCTTCCAGATTCTTGCCGCGACCGAGGACAAGGTCGAGGGCATGGCCGCCTTCATCGAGAAGCGCGACGGCAACTGGAAGGGGCGCTAAGATGCGCCCGTTCTACCTGTTCCTGATGGTGCTGTGGGGCGCGCTGGCGTTCTATACGGGCAAGGTCATCGCCGACCACGGATGGAACCTGTTCCCCGTATTTTTCGGCGACATGGCACGCTGGGAATGGCCGGGCCAGTTCGACCTCGACTTCGCGATGATGCTGTTCCTCTCGGCAAGCTGGACCGCATGGCGCAACCGGTTCTCGCCCGCCGGCTGGGCGCTATCCGCGCTCGCGTTCGTCGGTGGTGCCGGGTTCATGCTGCCCTATCTGACGTACCTTGCCTGGAGGCACGGCGGAGACACCGCGTCGGTGCTGCTGGGCGCGAATTCCAAGGAGCCCGCGACATGAAGATCGCCTTCATCGGCCTCGGCAACATGGGCGGCGGGATGGCCGCCAACCTCGTCAAGGCTGGGCACGACGTCAACGCGTTCGACCTGTCCGGAGCCGCGCTCGAGGCGGCCAAGGAACATGGCTGCACGACTTTCACCGATGCCGCCGAAGCCTGCGCTGGGGTCGAGGCAGTGGTCACGATGCTGCCCAACGGCGCGATCGTGAAGTCGGTCTACGAAGACAGCGTGATCGGCCATGCGCCGAACGGTGCAGTGCTTCTCGACTGTTCGACCATCGATGTCGCGACTGCTCGAGAGGTAATCAAGCGCTCGATTGACGCAGGATACGACATGGTCGATGCGCCGGTCAGCGGCGGGATCGCGGCGGCCAACGGCGGCACGCTGACGTTCATGGTCGGCGGATCGGACACCGCGTTCGAGCGGGCCAAACCGATCCTCGAAGGCATGGGCAAGGCGGTGATCCACGCGGGCGACGCCGGCAACGGGCAGGCCGCCAAGATCTGCAACAACATGCTGCTGGGCATCCACATGATCGGCACCTGCGAGGCGTTCGCGATGGCCGAGAAACTCGGGCTCGACCCGCAGACTTTTTACGATATATCAAGCGTTTCGAGCGGCCAGTGCTGGTCGATGACGAGCTATTGCCCGGTCCCCGGCGTCGGCCCGACAACCCCGGCGGACAACGATTATCGGGGCGGCTTCGCGGCCGGGCTGATGCTCAAGGACCTGCGGCTGGCGATGGATGCCGCCGAAGATGCCGATGCCGCCGTGCCGCTCGCCCAGCGCGCGCGGGCGCTGTACGAAGACTATGTCGGAGCGGGCAATGCCGACGTCGATTTCAGCGGAATTATTCGGACGCTGAGGTAGCCGAAGCGGCCTCTCCGCCTTCAGCGGCCTTCACCTTTTCCGCAGCTTCCTTGCGCTCGGTGAACCACATCACCGCCAGCGCGCCCTCGAACAGCATGAGCAACGGCACCGCGAGCATGAACTGGCTGACCACGTCGGGCGGCGTTGCGACGGCGGCGACGATGAACACCGCGACGATCGCATAACGGCGCGCGCCGACCAACTGCGCGCGGCTGACGATCCCGGCACGGTTCAGCAGCAGCAGCAACACCGGCAGCAGGAAACTCAGACCGAACGCGAGGATGAACTGCATCACCAGGCTGAGGTAATCCTCGCTGTTGGGTAGCGCCTCTATCTCCACGCCGCCCTGGGTGCCCTGAAAACCGAGGAAAAAGTGGAACGCGGTCGGCATCACCACGAAATAGGCAAGCGAGGCTCCGGCGGCGAAAAGCACCGGGGTCGCCAGCAGGAACGGCAGGAAGGCCCGCTTTTCCTTCGCGTAGAGGCCCGGGGCGATGAATGCCCAAAGCTGGTTGGCGATGATCGGAAAACTGAGGAAGAACGCCGCCCATAGCGCGACCTTCAGCTCGACGAAGAATTGACCGTAAAGCTTGGTGTAGATCAGCTTCGACTGCCCCGCCTCGAGCAGCGGGCGGACGAGGATGACGATGATGTCCTGCGCGAAATAGAAACACACGCCAAACGCCAGCATCAGTGCCAGGAACGCGCGCAGCAGCCGCGCCCTCAGCTCGACCAGGTGATCGAGCAGCGGTGCCTGCGATTCGTCGATGTCGGAGATCCGGAAGGCCATCAGCGCAGCGGCAACTGGGGTTCGTCGGCCGGTGCATCTGCAGCCGGATTGTCGGCAGCGCGCGCGTCGGTGCCCGTACCCTCGTCAGGAAGCGGCGGAGGCGGCACGCTGTCGCCCTCTGCCTCGGGAGCAGGCGACGGGAGCGGTCTCATCTCGTGGTCGGAAAGGTCGATCTGAGGTACTTGGGCCATGATCTGAGCGTTCTGCTCGGCCCATTTCTTTTCCATCTCTTCCAGCTCCGCCTCGCGTATCATCGCTTCGATGCCGGAGCGGAAGTGGTTCGAGGTGCGGCGGATCTTGCCGATCCACTTGCCCGCTGTGCGCATCGCCCGCGGCAGGTCCTTGGGACCGATCACCAGCACCGCGACGAACACGATGACCAGCAGCTCCTGCCAGTCTATTCCGAACATGGCTCTTCGCCTTTCGCGCGCGATTCAGCAGGTCAGTCGCGGTGTTCAGTACCTGGGTGCGGGTCCTTGGCCGCGTCTGCCGCGGGTTTGGCGTCGTGATGCGGGCCTTCAAGGCTGTGGATCGGGCGCGCGGCGGCCGCCTTGGCCTTCGCCTCGTCCTCGTCCTCGCCCATGCCCTGCTTGAAGCTTTTGATGCCCTTGCCGAACTCGCCCATGATGTCGCCCACCCGCCCACGGCCGAACAGGACGAGGACGATCAGCAGCACGATCAGCCAGTGCCAGATGGAAAACGAACCCATGGGAATCTCCTTGGGGCTTAATCTAGTGGATCGACGGGCTCATTGCCAGCCTCGGCGTCGACACCATCGTCGTCGACCGAAGTCAGCGCCTCGAATACGTCGTCGACCGGATCGAGCAGCCCGGCGGCCTTGAGCTCGTCGATCCCGGGCAGGTCCTTGCGCGAATCGAGCCCAAAGTGATCGAGGAAGTCGGGCGTAGTGGCATAGATCACAGGGCGACCTGGCACTTCGCGCCGACCGGCAACGCGCACCCAGCCCGCCTCCATCAGCACGTCGAGCGTACCCGACGAGGTCTGCACCCCGCGGATCGCCTCGATCTCGGCGCGGCTGACCGGCTCGTGATAGGCGACGATCGCCAGCACTTCTGTCGCCGCACGGGACAGGCGGCGGACCGCCTCGCGCTCGCGACGCAGGACGTGCGCAAGGTCCGGCGCGGTCTGGAAGTGCCAGCGTTCGCCGCGCTCCACCAGATGCACGCCGCGACCTTCGTAGTGCATCGCCAGCCTGCGCAGCGCATCGCGCAGTTCGCCCGCAGGCGTATCGTCGAGATGGCCCGCGAGCGCGGCGACAGTCATCGGCTCTTCAGCCGCGAACAGTGTCGCCTCGATCGCGCGTTCGAGTTCGGTGCTCATGCGGTCGCTCGCCGCAGCCTGAGGGGGCCGAACGCCTCGTCCTGCGACATCTCCGCCTTGCCTTGTCGCGCAAGTTCAAGCGCGGCAACGAAGCTTGATGCCAGCGCCGACTTGCGTAGGCGCGGCTCGGCGTGCGGAGGCAGGAACTGGCGCAGCTCCATCCAGTCGAGCGTCACCCCCAGCATCGCCGAGACCCGGTCGAGTGCCGATTCGAGCGTCATCACGGGACGGTCGCGCACCATGTGAACGACCGGCGCAGTGCGTGCATTGACCTGACCATAAGCCTGGACGAGCGCGAACCAGTCACACTGCCACAGCGTCTTGCGGTCGGTGCGCAAGCCCTCGGGCGCGCCGCGACGAAACACGTCGCGGCCCAGCCGATCGCGTCCCAGAAGCCGTGCGGCCGCCTCGCGCATCGCCGCCAGCCGCGCGAGACGCAGTTGCAGCCGCAGCGCCAGGTCCTCGGGGCTGGGGTCCTCCTGCTCGTCGCGGGGCAGGAGCAACGCCGACTTGAGGTAGGCGAGCCAGGCAGCCATCACGAGGTAGTCGGCCGCCAGCTCCAGCTTCAGCGCCTCGGCCCGCTCGATATACGAGATGTACTGGTCGACGAGCGAGAGGATCGAGATCGCCTTGAGATCGACCTTCTGGCGCCGTGCGAGGTCGAGCAGCAGGTCGAGCGGCCCCTCCCAGTTGTCGAGTTCGAGGTAGAGCGCCGCGTCCTCGCCGGGGGAGGCGGCGGCGGGGCCGGTCCAGTCGCCCGTGGGATCGCCGAGGTCGAGGATCAGCGCGTCCTCGCTCATGCGTTTGCTCCGGCGATGGCTAGCAGCTTGTCGCGCGTGGCCAGCAGTTCGGCCTTGTCCCCTTCAGGCACGACCCCTGTGCCAGCAAGCGCGCGGTCGAGCCGCGCTGCGGTCTCGGCGGACATTGCCGGTAGCCGCACGGAAATGCCGGTCATGTCGTCCATCTTTGCCCAGCAATTGAGCGCGATGTCGCAGCCTGCCGCAATCGCCACTTCCGCACGCTCGGGCACGCTTCCCGAAAGCGCCTCCATGTCGAGGTCGTCGGTCAGAAGCAGGCCGTCGAAGCCGATCTTGCCGCGAATGACGTCGCGGATCACGGTCGGCGACTGGGTCGCGGGATGGTCGGGGTCCCACGCGGTGAAGACCAGATGACCGGTCATGCCCGCTGGCGCATCGTTGAGCGCGCGGAACGGCGCGAGGTCGATTTCCAGCTCTTCCTCGCTGGCGGTGACGACAGGCATTTCCTTGTGGGTGTCGCACATCGAGCGTCCGTGGCCCGGCATATGCTTGATGCATCCCGCAACGCCGGCCAGCGCCAGCCCTTCGAGCGTCGCCTTGCCCAGCGCCGCCACGCGCAACGGCTCGCTGCCGAACGCCCTGTCGCCGATGACGTCGTGCGCCCCGGGCTGGCGGACGTCGAGCGGCGGGTGGCAGTCGACGGTCACGCCGCATTCGGCCAGTTCGATCCCCATCGCGTGCGCATTGGCGCGCGCGGCTGCGATCGCCGAACTTGGCGAGATCTCGTAGAGCGCATCCAACGCGGCACCCGGCGGAAAGGCGCTGAATTGCGGTGGGCGCATCCGGGCGACCCTGCCGCCTTCCTGATCGATGCACACCAGCAGGCGCTCGCGCCCGTGGATCGTGCGCAGTGCGTCGGTCAGTGCGCGGACCTGAGCAGGCGTATCGATGTTGCGCCCGAACAGGATGTAGCCCGCCGGATCGCTCTCGCGGAAGAACGCCCGCTCGTCGTCGGTCAGGGTCAGTCCGGAAAGGCCGAATATTGCCGGGGTCATCGGCGAAACGGTCGCACACAAGGCGCGCGCACCGCAAGCGGCGCGGGCCCGGGCGATGTGCAAAACGCCGCTATTTGACCTGGCAGGCCACTCCATCGCTCTTGAGCGCGGTGCATAGCCGGCTGGCCGAGGTGGCATCGCCGGGGGTCGCCTGCAGGCGAAACACCGTGCCGATGTCGGCCTGACCCTGCACCACGCGGTGCGAAACGCCGCTCAGGTGCTCGGTCTGGCTTAGCAGACTTTGCCAGCCCGCTTCGGCATCGGCCTTGTTCGAATAGGCACCGACCTGCACCACCGTGCCGCTCGCGGCTGCGGGCGGGCTCGGCGCGGCCGGAGTATCGCTCGCCTTCGGCGTGTCGATGCTGGGCCTGGGCGCCGTTTCGGCGATCCGGCCTTCGGTTTCGCGGCCTTCGCCGACGGCGGGAGCGAGGTTGCCGGTGCCTTCGAACTCCTTGCCGCCCGGATCGGTCGGCCTGGTCTTGTACGGACCCTCCGGCGCCGCAATCGTGCTGCCATCGGCGACGGCTTCGGTAGAGGACCCGCGATTGCCGAACCACCAGATGCCACCGATGAAGGCGGCCAGCGCCAGCAGCGCGATAAGCCCGAAGCCGAAGATGCGTCCGGTGTCCACGCCCTCGTCATCAACGTCCTCTTCGCCCGATTCGAGCCATGGCAGACGTTCGTCGTCCCCAGCGAGCGTTAGCTGCTCGTCCCCAACGTAATCGTCCTCAACGCCCGCGTTCATGGTCACATCTCCTCGACGGCTTCGACCCCCAATAAACCAAGACCGTTACGGATAACTAACCCGATCTGACGTCCGAGGAAAAGACGCGCCCCGGTCAAGACCGAATCTCCCGCGACGATGAACCGCTTGTCGGACGCATCGTTGCCTAGGTTCCAGTAGGCGTGGAACGCGCCCGCCAGATCATATAGGTAAAACGCGATCCGGTGCGGCTCGCGCGCCGCCGCGGCAGCCTCGACCGCGCGCGGGAACTGCGCGGCGAGCTTCACGAGCGCGAGTTCCTCCTCGCCCAGCCGGTCCAGCGCGGCATCATCGGGCGTCACCCCCTCGGCGGCGGCTTTGCGCAGCGTCGAGTGGATCCGCGCGCTCGCGTACTGGACGTAGAACACCGGGTTGTCCTTCGACGCCTCGACCACCTTGGCGAAATCAAATTCCATTTGCGCGTCGGGCTTGCGGGTCAGCATGGTGAACCGCACGACGTCTTTGCCCACCTCGCGCACCACGTCGGCCAGCGTCACGAATGTGCCCGCCCGCTTGCTCATCTTCACCGGCTCGCCGCCGCGCAGCAACTGGACCATCTGGACGAGCTTGACGTCGAACGGGATCGCCCGCCCCTGCCCTTCGGCCAGCGCCGCCACCGCGGCCTTGATCCGCTTGACCGTGCCCGCATGGTCGGCCCCCCAGATATCGATCAGCTCATCAGCCTTGGCGGCTTTTTGCATGTGATAAGCTAGGTCGGCGCCAAAATAGGTCCAGTTGCCATCCGATTTGCGAATCGGGCGATCCTGGTCGTCGCCGAACCGGGTCGCGCGGAACAGCGGGAGTTCCACCGGCTCCCAATCGTCGAGCGTCTTGCCCTTGGGGGCATCGAGCACGCCATCGTAGACCAAGTCGTGCGCCCGCATCCACGCTTCGGCCTCGGCCGGCTTGCCCGCCGCCTGCAGGGCGGCCTCCGAAGCGAACTCGTCGTGCACGATCCCTAGCAGCGCAAGGTCGCTGCGGATCATGTCCATCATCGCGGCGACGGTCCGCGCCTTGAACGCGGGCAGCCAGTCGCTTTCCGGCGCGCCGACGAAGCGATCGCCGTATTCGGCCGCAAGGACCTTGCCCACGGGCACGAGATAATCGCCGGGATAAAGCCCTTCGGGGATCGCGCCGATGCCCTCGCCCAGCGCCTCGCGGTAACGCAGGTGCGCCGATCGGGCGAGCGTATCGACCTGGCTGCCGGCGTCGTTGACGTAGTATTCGCGGGTTACCGGATGCCCAACGAAGGCGAGCAGGTTGGCCAGCGCATCGCCGACCACCGCGCCGCGGCAGTGTCCCATGTGCATCGGCCCTGTGGGGTTGGCCGAGACGTATTCGACGTTGACCCGCCGCCCCGCGCCGTTCGCCGAGCGGCCATAATCTGCCCCGAGCGCGGCAATCGTGCGCAATTCGGCCAGCCATTCCGAATCGGCCAGACGCAGGTTGATGAACCCCGGACCGGCGATTTCGGCACTTGCGACGGCCGGATCGCGTACGAGGTGCGCGACGATCTTTTCCGCCAGTGCGCGCGGGTTGGTCGCGGCCTGCTTGGCGAGCATCATAGCGGCGTTGGTCGCAAGGTCGCCGTGCGACGGATCGCGCGGCGGTTCCACCGTCACCGTCGCGTCCGACGAGCCGGGCGGGAGCGCACCTTCCAGCTCGAGCGCATGAAGCACGGCGGCGATGCGCGCCGCGAAGGTGGCATGAAGCGTCTGGGTATGGAGCTCGGACATGGCGGCGCGGTTACCCCATCCGCGCCAAATCGCAAGCGCGGTCAGCGCGTGGCGTTGTACGCCAGCTGCTGCTCGGTCAGCTGAAAACCGATCAGCAATTCGAACGTCGCGCGCGCGACCGCGGCCTTGACCTCGGGATCGGTCAGCGGATCGATCGCGGCGTCATCGTCGCCCGCCTTGCGCTTGCGGGTGATCCGGTTGCGGATGTCGCTCGGCAGCGTTGCTTCGGCGCGGTCGACGTAGGCGCCAGCCTGGGCGCGGGCCTGCGCGCGGTCCTGTCCGTCCGCAAAGCTCACCGTCACCTGACCGATCCGCTTGGTCACCACCGACGAGCCGCCGCGCAGCACCACCGAATAGTAAGGCAGTGACACTTGTCGTGCCCCGCGCGTGTCGGTCCGGCGCGCGAGCACGTCGAACGTCACGTTGCTGTAGATCCGTGGGGAGCCATCGTCGCAGGTCGAGCGGACATTAGTGATCGCGGCCGCCACATCGATGTTGGCCGCCGAAGTATCGCCGGGCACGCGAAAGGTCGTTACATCGCCGGTGTAGTCAGGCACGCCGACCGAGGGACAGGCGGTGCGGATCGCGGAAATCCCGACGCCCTGATCGACCACCAGTTCACCGCTGGACTTGCAGCCCGCAAGCGCGGCCCCCAACATAAGCATGGCGGAAAGTCGAAGGCGGGTTGTCATGGCAGGTTCGGTCCCGATCAAGTCTCTGAACCGCCGCCCTAGCGGCGCTCGCAGCGAAGCGCTAGGGGGCCTCCGATGAACGCGCCATTGCAATCTCCCACCGCTGCCGAGCGCCAGCCGCTCACGCTGCTGATCGCTGCGCCGCGGGGCTTTTGCGCCGGGGTCGACCGGGCAATCGAGATCGTCGAGCGGGCGATCGAGCGCTACGGCGCACCGGTCTATGTCCGCCACGAGATCGTCCACAACAAGTACGTCGTTGATTCGCTCAAGGCGCAGGGTGCGATTTTCGTCGAGGAGCTCGACGAAGTGCCCGATGGCGCCCCGGTCGTGTTCTCGGCCCATGGCGTGCCCAAGAGCGTGCCGGTCGAGGCAAGCCGGCGCGAAATGCTGTGGGTCGACGCGACGTGCCCGCTGGTCAGCAAGGTCCACCGCCAGGCCGAACGCCAGATCGAGGCGGGACGGCATATCCTGTTCGTCGGGCACAAGGGCCATCCCGAAGTCATCGGCACGATGGGGCAGGTTCCCGACGGCGCCATCACGCTGGTCGAGACGATCGAAGATGTTGCCGGGCTGGCGTTCGCTGCGGACGAGCCGCTGGCGTTCCTGACCCAGACGACGCTGTCGGTCGACGACACGCGCGAGATCGTGGCCGCACTCCAGGTAAAGTTTCCCCACATCGTCGGGCCCAAGGCAGAGGACATTTGTTACGCGACCTCGAACCGGCAGGCAGCAGTCAAGGCAATCGCCCCGGGCAGCGACTTGGTGCTGGTCATCGGTGCGCCGAATTCGTCGAACTCGCTGCGTCTGGTCGAAGTGGCCGAGCGGATGGGCACCGATGCCAAGTTGATCCAGCGGGCGAGCGAGATCGATCCGGTCTGGCTCGAAGGGGTTGGGACGCTGGGCCTGACCGCGGGTGCATCGGCTCCTGAAAGCCTTGTGCGCGAAGTGGTCGAACGCCTGGCGCAATGGCGCGAGATCGAAGAGCACACGCTGGTCTCGGCCGAGGAGAAAATGGTCTTCAAGCTGCCCCGCCAGCTCGTAGATTAGGCGCTCGCGTGGCGGTCTATACCCACCTTGCCGCCGAGGATCTTGCTGCATTGATTGCCGATTATGACGTCGGCGAACTGGTGTCCGCCAAGGGCATTGCCGAAGGCGTGTCGAATTCCAACTGGCTGGTCGAGACAACCGGCAGCGATGGATCGGGGGGCCGCTTCATCCTCACGATGTACGAGCGGCGGATCGAGACTTACGACCTGCCGTTCTTCCTCGGCTTGCTCGACCATCTGTCGGCTCGCGGCTGCCCCGTGCCGCGAACCATTCACGACCGGGAAGGGGCCGCGTTCCGCACGATCGACGGCAAGGCGGTCGCGCTGATCGAATTTCTCCCCGGCGTTTCGGTCGATCGCCCGACCCCGGCGCAGGCGCGCGCAGTCGGCGCCGCGCTGGCCCAAACTCACCTTGCCGCCGCCGATTTCATCGCCTCGCGCGCCAATACGCTGGGTATCGGGCACAGCGCCCGGGCGCTGTCAGCGTGCGGGCCCGAGGCCCTTGCGTCGATCGACCCCGCGCTGCCCGAGGCCATCTCGTTCGCCGAGCGCCTCGCTACCGAATGGCCGACCGACTTGCCCCGCACGATCTGCCACACCGATCTGTTTCCCGACAACGTGCTGATGCTGGACGAGCGCGTGACCGGGATGATCGACTTCTACTTCGCCTGCAGCGAGGCGATGGCCTATGACTTGGCGGTCACTCATGCGGCGTGGTCGTTCCAGGCTGGTGGCGAGCGGTACGATCCGGCAGTCGGCGCGGCGCTGGTCGCGGGATATGAATTGGTGCGACCGCTATCCGCCGCCGAAGGCGCCGCGCTGCCGGTCCTGGCGCAAGGCGCGTGCCTGCGTTTCGTCGCCAGCCGGGCGGAAGACTGGATCGGCACTCCGGCGGGCGCGCTGGTGACACGCAAGGACCCGATGGCATTCATGCGCCGCTTGCAATTCTATGCCTCGGCGGGGCAGAGGCCCTTCGAATCATGAAGAAAGTAGAGATTTTCACCGATGGGGCCTGCAAGGGAAACCCCGGCCCCGGCGGCTGGGGCGCGATCCTGCGCATGGGCCGCCACGAAAAGGAAATGTCGGGCGGCGAGCGCGACACGACCAACAACCGCATGGAACTGACCGCTGCGATCAAGGCGCTCGAGGCACTGATCGAGCCGTGCGAGATCGCGCTTCACTCCGACAGCAAGTACGTGCTCGACGGGATCACCAAGTGGGTCCACGGATGGCAGCGCAACGGCTGGAAGAACGCCAGCAAGCAACCGGTCCGCAATGCCGACCTGTGGCATGAGCTGATCGCAGCGGCGAAGCCCCACACCGTCGAGTGGATCTGGGTGAAGGGCCACGACGGCCATCCCGAAAACGAACGGGCCGATGCGCTTGCCTGCGCGGCTGCGGAGAGCGCCGCGACCGGCTGACGGTCAGCTGTTGTCTTCCGTCGGCGCGCCCGGTCCGTTCTTCTTGATCGAATCGATCGCGTTCAGCGCGCTCGTTTTGCTCGAGTAGCCCTCGGTCGAGAACATCACTTCGGAATTGCACTTGACCCGGACCCGGAACTCGCCGGCCTTGTCCTTGTAGATCTCCAGCTTGTGCGCCATTCAGCCTCGCTCCCGTCCCTGGGGAGCGGCCAGCCTGCCTTTTCTCAAGTGGGTGTCGAGCCGAACCGTGCCGGATCGTAGAGCGCGGAATCGAGCGCTTCGGTCATCGCGTCGCGCGGCTTGCCGAGAAGGAGCTGCGCGGCGAGCCGCGCGGCGGCGGGTGCGGTCTGGATACCGAAGCCGCCCTGCCCGGCAAACCAGAACAGCCCCGTGGCGCGCGGATCGAAGCCATAAATAGGCAACCGGTCGGGTGCGAAACTGCGCAGTCCTGCCCACTTGCGTTCGACCGCGAGGATGCGCCAATCGACGACCCGCTCGAACCGGTCGATCGCCTCGGCCACAGCGATTTCCTCGGGCGCGGCGTCGCACGGAGGCGAAGGCTCCTCGTCGTGCGGAGAGAGCCACAGCCGCCCGCTCTCGGGCTTGAAGTAGAACCTGCCGGCGATGTCGAGCACCAGCGGCAGGTCGGTCGGTGGCGTCGGCTCGGTCCGCAGTTGCGCCACCGTTCGGCGGAGCGGCTGCACGCCCAGCGCCGCGGCACCGGCCATGGCGGCGAAAGTATCGGCCCACGCGCCCGCCGCATTCGCCACCACATCGGCCCGCAAAGTCGCGCCGCGATCGTTGGCCAGAACCCATCCTGCGCCTTCGCGCTGCGCCGATCCCACTCGCCAGCGGGTCCGCAGTTCGACCCCACCGTTCTTCATCTGCGCGAGGTAATGCTGGTGGAACCCGGCGACGTCGATGTCCGCACAGGCCGGTTCCCACACAGCGCCGGTGTAGGTCTCGCGCACCCCTGGCAGTCGCTCGGCAAGCTGTTCGCGGCCGAGTCGCTCGATGCTCACCCCGGTTCCCGCGAATGTCTCCATGAAAGCATCGAGCGCGCCCCGATGGGCGTCCTGCCCCACATAAAGCGCGCCTCGCGGGGACAGGAAGCCGTGTTCGCGCAGCCACGGCCCGGACGCGAGCGTAAGCGGCACCACCCGGGGGCCGCCGTAGCATTCCTCCCAGAACGCAGCAGAGCGCCCGGTGGTATGGTAGCCGGGCTGGTCCTCGCCTTCGAGCACGACGATATTGCGGGCTCCGAGCGCTGCAAGCGCGGCGGCCAGGCTGGTCCCGGCCATGCCCGCGCCGACGACCGCGATGGCGCAGCTTTCGGTCATGCGCGCGGCAACACCCGGTCGAGAAAGCCGTTTATCGCGCAAAGCGCGCGATTGCGCACCGGGTTTGCCTCGCGCAGGATTTCGTGGCTCGCTTCGTCTCCGAAGGTAACAAGCTCGACATTGGGCAAGCGCGCCGCTGCCGCCGCTATAGCGCGCCAGGCGACCAGCTTGTCGGCCGTCGTGCCAAGCAGCAGCACCGGGATCGCGACCTTTTCCAGCGCCCCAGACGCGGCGAGCGCGCGCATCGAGGCATAACCGCGTTCGACCCAGCCCCAGCTGCCCGGGCCCATCACAAGTTCTGGCCGCGCGCGCCGCCACCACAGCTCATCCGCGTAGCGATCGGGGTCGTGCGTCAACAGTGCCCTGCGCGAGGCGGGGGGTTCACCCGGCTTCTCGCTCCACTTCCACGCCGGGCGGCGCGAGTCGCCGAGCCGCGTCATCGCGCGGGCAACCGTGTGCATCAGCGCCGGCGGTAGCCTGCCGATGCCGAGCATCGGTGCTACCAGCACCAGCGCGTCGGGTGCGATCAGCCCCTCTGCCACTGCGCGCAGGGCCAGGTGTCCGCCCATCGAATGGCCCGCAAGAACGTGCGGACCCACGGTTTCGGCGGACCATGAACGCCAGAACGCCGCTAGATCATCGGTCCACTTGGAAAAATCCCCTATGTGCCCGGTAACCGTATCCGCCCCCAGACGGCCCGACCCGGCCTGCCCGCGCCAGTCGATCGCGGTCACCCGCCAACCGCGCGCGCGCCAGTGATCGAACGTCTCAAGGTACTTCTCGTAAAAGTCGCCGCGGCCACCGACGAACAGGATCGCGCCACGAGCAGGCGCCTGCGGAGAGGGCCAATCAAGTCGACGGATGGCGTGGCCGTCGGCAGCGAACCAGTACGTTTCGCGCGCTTCCGGGTCGATCGCCCGGCGCCGGTCAGGGTTTCCGGCGGCTTCCCGTGCGTCACTAATGATCCGGCTCCGGCTTTGGTTACTATTTGGTAAGCACTCGACGCTAGCACCATGGTCAAGGGGACCTTGGGGGCACTATCCGATGCTAGCCGACTATCTGCACTACGGGCTGCTCGTGGCCCTTGCAATCGCGCTGGTCGTGGCTGCGCTGACCGACTGGCGTCGGCGCCAGATCGACAACTGGCTCAACGCAGGGATCGCACTCGCCGCACCGCTCTACTGGTGGTCCAGCGGGCTCGACCTGTGGCCGGGCGTCGCGCTGCAGATCGGTGTCGGCGTGGCCGCTTTCGCGGTGTTCGCCGCGATGTTCGCCCTGAAGTGGATGGGTGGCGGTGACGTCAAGTTGCTGACCGCACTGGCGCTGTGGATCGAGCCGACCTGGTTTCTCAATCTGCTGATCATGATGGCGTTACTTGGGGGCCTGCTGACGCTTGTGATGGGGGCCTGGCACATCGCCCGCCGCCAGCGCGACCGGCTGGCGATTCCCTATGGTGTAGCGATCGCTGCGGCCGGGCTGTGGGTGCTCGGCGTACATTATTTGCCTGCCGCGCAAGGTGCGCTGGCCGGATGATACCTGATTTTAACCGTTCGCCGCTTAACCACGGCAACCATTCCCGCCCGTGGGATCGGGCGAGTGCTTTGAGGGGGCTTTGATAGCCATGGACAGGAAGAAGCTGCTGCTACTGGTGGGCGCTCTGGCGATCGCCATCGTGACCGCCATGTTGGCGCGGAGCATGTTCGCCGGGGCATCTGCCCCGCAGGCCGAGGCCGCGCCAGTACCACAGGGACCCAAGGTCCTGGTGGCCCAGCGCGTACTGCCGACCGGCACGATCATCACTGCGGACGCGATCGGTTTCCAGCCGTGGCCCAAGGAGCTGGTCAAGGACGCCTACTTCATCGACGGTGAATTGGACGTGTCGAAACTGCTCGGCACCGTCGTTCGCTTTCCGATCACGGCAGGCGAGCCGGTGACTCAGGGTTCGCTGGTCAAGCCCGGCGATCGCGGCTTCCTTGCCGCCGCCCTCGGCCCCGGCATGCGCGCCGTGACCGTTCCGGTTTCGGACAAGACCGGCGTGGCCGGCTTCATCTTCCCGGGCGACCGTGTCGACCTGGTCCTGACCCAGTCGGTAAAAGGCGACGATGCCAACGGCGGCGACCTGAAGGCGTCGGAAACCATTCTGCGTAACCTTCGCGTGCTTGCGACCGACCAGTCGACCACGCAGGAAACCGTTGATGGCAAGACCGTCGTCAAGCAGTTCCGCACGGTCACGATTGAGGTGACCCCGAAGATCGCCGAGCAGGTCTCGGTCGCGCAGACGATCGGTACGCTCAGCCTCTCGCTGCGCTCGATCGCCGACAGCCAGTCCGAGCTCGAGCGTGCAATCGCGCAGGGCGACGTCAAAATCCCCGAGGGCGCTTCGCCGCAGGAAGAAGAAAAGATCCTGCGCGCGGCAATGAACCGTCCGACCGAAGGGGCCACAACCTACCAGACCGGCGGCGACGTGTCGCGCTTCCAGCGCCGCACCATGCCCGCCGCACCGGCCGCAACCGCAATGCCAGGCGGCCCGGGTGCCGCTCCGCGTGCCTATGCTCCGCCGCCTCCGCCCCGTTCGAGCGTCACAGTGACGCGCGGCAAGGCTTCGTCGACGGTCACGATCTCCAAAAACGGGCAGGTGCTCGAGGGTGTCTCCGCCGGCGTCGATGCCGCCGGACGCACGGTCGGCGCCGCTACCCCCGCCGTGCTGATGGTGCCGTGATGGCGACCGTGACACGCAACCACCGCATTTTCGGCACGAAACCGAGCCATTCGAGGGGCACGATAATGAAACGCCGCCTTACTGCCACGCTGCTGCTCGCCGGCCTCGCCGCCGGCCCGCTCGCCGGGCTTCCCGCCCTGCCCGCGGCCGCGCAGAACGTGATTTCGCCAACCCGAGACATTAACCTGTCGATCGGTCGCGGCGAGCTCATCAACATCCCCGGCAACATGGCCGACGTATTCATCGCCAACGACAACGTGGCCGATGTGCAGATCAAGTCGGAAAGCCAACTCTACTTGTTTGGCAAATCCGGCGGAATGACCACCGTCTATGCCAGCAACAAGGCGGGTGCGGTGATCTGGTCGGCCAACGTCCGGGTGGGTTCGAACATCGACAGCGTCGACCAGATGCTGGCGCTGGCGATGCCCGAAGCGCATGTCAACGTCGCGACGATGGGCACCAATACCTTCCTGCTGACCGGGACCGTCGCTGCGCCAGAGGACGCTGCCGAGGCCGAGCGCCTCGTCCAAGCCTTTGTCGGCGCGGACGCCAACGTCATCACCCGGCTCAAGACCGCGACGCCGCTGCAGGTGAACCTGCAGGTCCGCTTCGCCGAAGTCAGCCGCTCGCTGGTGCGCGAGATCGGCTCGAACCTGCAGACCGTCGACACGACCGGCGGCTTCAAGTTCGGCGTCACCACCGGTCGCGGCGCGACTACTACCTACACCCCCGGTAGCCCGGGGGGCCTTGGGGTCGGCTTCACGTCGGCGCCCGATGGCGGCAGCCTGGTAAAGGGTAACGGCAGCGGATCGACCCTCGCGGGACTGGGCAAATTGTTCGGCCTCGACATCGCCGGCGCGCTGGATCTTGCCGAGCGGGTGGGACTGGTCAGCACGCTTTCCCAGCCCAATCTGACCGCACTGTCCGGCGAAACCGCCGAGTTTCTTGCCGGCGGCGAATTTCCCATTCCGATCAGCCAGGGGCTTGGGTCGACCTCGGTCGAGTACAAGAAGTACGGCGTCAGCCTGTCGTACACCCCGACGGTTCTGGCCAACGGCCGCATTTCGATGCGGGTCCGCCCGGAAGTCTCGGAAATCTCGAGCCAGGGCGCGGTCACCATCAACGGCTTCCAGATCCCCGCGCTCACCACACGCCGCGCGGAGACCACCATCGAACTCGGCTCCGGCCAGAGCTTCATGATCGCCGGACTGATGAGCAACAACTCGCAGAACTCGATCGACAAGACTCCGGGCCTGGGCGACGTGCCGATCCTGGGATCGATGTTCCGCTCCAGCTCGTATCGCAAGGGTGAGACCGAACTGGTAATCGTGGTCACTCCGTATCTGGTCCAGCCGGTCAACGAGCGCGACATCAGGTTGCCGACCGACGGCTTCAACGCCCCGAATGAGGCAGCCCGCCTGTTCGGGATGCAGGAGAGCGCCGGCGTTACCGGGGGCACGCGCCCGGGACCGACCGCCGCGCAGGGTCCGAACCCGGTCACGCCCGGCATCTCGCACGCGCTGCCCGATGCCGCACCCAGCGGTTCGAGCAAGCGCAAGAAGCGCCGCACCGCCAAGAACAACGCCGACGCTCCCGCGCCCGGCTTCAGCAGCCAGTGAAAAAGGTGAGAGTGATGACCATCAAACGCCATGTCGCGGGCGCTCTCGCCCTCGCCGCAGGTCTCTCGGTCACCGCGTGCAGCGGGCCCGCATGGGACAACACCAGCCTCTACAGTGTCCGCCAGCCGGTGGTCGAACGGACCAGCTATACGCTTGACCTGGCGACCGGCTACGATGGCCTGTCGGTGCCCGAACAGCAGCGGCTGGCGGGTTGGTTCGACGCGATGAACCTGCGCTACGGTGACCGCGTCTCGATCGAGGATCCGGTCGCCAGCGGGGCAACCAAATCGGCCATCGCCGCGATCGCCGCCCGCCATGGCATCCTGCTCGCCGATGGTGCGCCGGTGACCCAAGGCTATGTCCAGCCGGGCATGGCACGCGTGGTGATCACCCGCTCGACCGCTTCGGTGCCAAACTGTCCGAACTGGGATCGCAAGAGCGACGCGAACTACGCGAACGCGACGGCCCCCGGATACGGTTGCGCGATCAACGGCAACATCGCCGCGATGGTCGCCAATCCGGAAGACCTCATCCAGGGTCAGGCCGGCAATGGCGAGACCGTGATGATGAGCTCGACCAAGGCGATCGAGACCTATCGGAAGAAGGAACCGACTGGCTCGGGCGAACTCAAGTCAGCCAACACAAGCAGCGGCAGCACAGGCGGAGGCAACTAAGACAATGAACGCTCCCTGGAAACCCGGCCCCGGCGGCCGCGATCCGTTCGCCGCATTCATTTGCGACGAGACCGCACTCGACACGCTGCGCCCGGTCGTTATCGAAATGGGCTGGCAGCCCGAGAAATGCGCCAAGGGCGGCCTGCGCAATGCAGTCCAGTCGCTCTCGGTCGCGGCGAGCCCGAACATCCTGATGGTCGACCTGTCGGAAAGCGGCGATCCGCTCAACGATATCAACGCCCTGGCCGAGGTCTGCGAACCCGGCACGGTGGTGGTGGCGATCGGCCAGGTCAACGACGTGCGGCTTTATCGCGACCTGATCGCGAGCGGGATCCACGACTACCTGCTCAAGCCGCTTTCGGCGAGCCAGCTGCGCGATGCGCTGACGCAGGCGCAGGCCGTGTTCTCGGCTCCCAAGGCGAACGATCCGGATTCGATCAAGCGGCACATTTCGACCGCTGTTGTCGGCACCCGCGGGGGCGTCGGCGCCTCCACCCTGGCGACGTCGCTTGCGTGGATGTTCTCGGCCGACCACAAGCTGCCGACCGCGCTGCTCGACCTCGATGTTCACTTCGGCACGGGCGCACTGGCGCTCGATCTCGAACCGGGCCGCGGCCTGACCGACGCGATCGACAACCCCAGCCGCATCGACGGGTTGTTCATCGAGCGGGCAATGATCCGCGCGAACGACAACCTGGCGATCCTCTCGGCCGAGGCCCCGATCAATTCCCCGCTGATGACCGACGGCAGCGCCTTCGTTCAGCTCGAGGAAGAGTTCCGCCACGCCTTCGAGATGACCGTGATCGACTTGCCGCGGAACATGCTGATCAACTTCCCGCACCTGCTCGCGGACGTCAACGTGGTGGTCCTCGCCACCGAGATGACGCTGGCCAGCGCGCGTGACACGATCCGCATCCTCAGCTGGCTCAAGACCAACGCGTCTCATGCCCAGCCGCTGATCGTCGCCAACAAGGTGCAGGCTGCGGCAGCCGAGATCAGCAAGGCCGACTTCGAGGCCTCGATCGAACGCAAGATCGACTTCACCGTCCCCTACGATCTGAAGGGAGCGGCGAACGCGGCAAAACTGGGCCAGACTTTCGCCGATGCCAATCGGGCCAGCAAGTCGAGCGCGGCGATCCGACAGCTCGGCGATCGCATCATCGGCACGTCCGACGAGGATGCGCCGGGAGACGAGCCAGCGACGAAGAAGTCGCTGCTCGGGGGCTTCGACTTCAAATCGCTGCTCGCCAAGAAACCCAAGGCGTCGGCTCCGGCCGAAGTCTGAGGGGCGGGAGCGCGGTCGCGGGGTTCGCCTCGCAACCGCGCGCCGACCGGCAGACGCGCTGACCGACAGAAACAAGGGGACGGACCGGTCCGATGAGCATTCTTCAGCTACTGCTGTTCGCCGGTGGGCTGATGGCCTTCATGGTCCTCGGCTACAGCGCGTTTTCAGGCCCGTCGCTTGCCAAGGCGGCCGACCGCCGCCTTCAGGCTGTGCGCTATCGCCATTCGGAAAGCACCGACACCAAGGTCGAATCGCAGCTCAAGAAGGCGATCGCCGCGCGCAAGCCGAAATCATTCAAGGTCGCCGGTTCGGGCTCGCGACTCAAGGCGCTTGCGGTCCGGCTGGACCGGACCGGCAAGCCCTGGACGCTGACCAATTATTTCTATGGCTCATTGGGTCTGAGCATCGTGTTCACGGTACTCGTTTACCTGCGCTCGGGCGCGCCGCTGCTGAGCCTGGGAGTCGGTTTGTTCGTCGGTGCCGGCTTGCCGCACTGGCTGGTCAACTTTTTCATCAAGCGGCGCACGAACCAGTTCAACGCCAAGTTCCCCGACGCGATCGAACTTCTGGTCCGCGGCCTGCGCTCGGGCTTGCCGGTAACCGAGACGCTCTCGGTCGTGGCGACCGAAGTCGAGGGACCGGTGGGCGTCGAGTTCAAGAGCATCGTCGATCGGATCAGGGTCGGCCGCACGATGGAGGAAGCGCTCCAGGTCACCGCCGACCGGCTCGGCATCGCCGAATTCAGTTTCTTCTGCATCACCCTGGCGATCCAGCGCGAGACCGGCGGCAACCTTGCCGAGACGCTTTCGAACCTCGCCGACGTGTTGCGCAAGCGCAGCCAGATGAAGCTCAAGATCCGGGCGATGAGCTCGGAATCGAAGGCTTCGGCTTACATCGTCGGATCGTTGCCGTTCATCGTGTTCATCATGATCTGGTGGATCAATCCCAGCTACCTGGCGGGCTTCTTCTCCGAAGACCGGCTGATCGTCGCCGGACTCGGCGGAATGGTCTGGATGGGCATCGGCGTCTTCATCATGGCCAAAATGGTCAGCTTCGAAATCTGAGCAGGCATATATGAACCCCACTGGACCCACCCTTCTCGGTTTCGACGTCATCCTCGTCGGTACGCTGCTCGTCGCAGTCGCGGCGCTGGCGATGATGATGGCGATCTATGCAGCCGTCACCGTCAAGGATCCGATGGCCAAGCGTGTCAGGGCGCTGACCGCGCGGCGCGAAGAGCTCAAGGCCGGCATCGTCAAGGCCAACGCGCGCAAGCGCACCAGCCTGGTGCGCCGGACCGACCAGACCGACAAGGTCAAGGAAACGCTGGCGAACATGAAGGTTCTCCAGCAGAGCCAGATCGAGGCGATCCAGCAGAAGCTGGCCTGGGCGGGCTATCGCAACAAGGAACTGGCGGTCTACGTCATCGGCGCGCGACTGGTGCTGCCGGTCGTCTTCGGCTTGCTCGCCTTCATGTCACTATATGTCATGAACATGATGCCCGAATGGGGCAGCATGAAGAAGCTGATGGGTCTGACCGCCGCGGTGGGTCTGGGCTACAAAGGCCCCGAAATCTTCCTCAAGAACAAGGCGAACAAGCGCACCGATCTCGTCCGCAAGGGTTTGCCCGACGCGCTCGACCTGCTGGTTATCTGCGCCGAGGCCGGCCTGACGGTGGACGCTGCGTTCAACCGCGTCGCCAAGGAACTCGGCCGCGCATACCCCGAATTGGGCGACGAATTCGCGCTGACCGCGATCGAGCTGTCGTTCCTGACCGAACGCAAGATGGCGTTCAACAACCTCGCCTATCGGGTCAATCTCGACAGCGTGAAGGGCGTGGTGACGACGATGGTGCAAACCGAACGCTACGGCACCCCGCTGGCGAGCGCGCTGCGCGTGCTGTCGGCCGAATTCCGCAACGAACGCATGATGCGCGCCGAGGAAAAGGCTGCGCGCCTGCCCGCGATCATGACCGTGCCGCTGATCCTGTTCATCCTGCCGACGCTGTTCGTCGTCATCCTGGGCCCCGCGGCCTGCTCGATCAGCGACGCATTCGCGGCCAAGCCCGGCCAGTAGCAGGCTGACAGCGGCGGGGCGGCTCAGCCGACCCCGCCGTCCAGCTCGTCGTGATCGAGATCGCCCGCCGCTGCGCGAAGGCGCGCGAGCAGCGAGCGGAACGTCTCCCGCTCCTCAGTCGAGAAGCCTTCGAACATTCTGGCTTCCATCTCCAGCGCGAGCGGCATGATGCCGCCGTGCATCTCGCGGCCCGCGTCGGTCAGCTCGAGGTGGTGCGACCGTCCGTCGCGCTCATTGGCGGTGCGCGCGGCGAGCCCGCGATCCTCCAGCTCCTTGCACGCGCGGTTGACCGCGACCTTGTCCATCAACGTTGCTTCGGTGAGATCGCGCTGCGTCAGCGCACCGGCGTCGCCCAGCACCGCCATGACCCGCCACTCGGCAATCCTCAGCCCGAACCGCGCGCGATAGGCCTCGGCCACCCGGCTGGATACCGCGTTCGAGGTTACCGAAAGCAGGTACGGCAGAAAATCGGCGAGGCGGGTGCTGTTCGAATGATCGGTCATCACCGACAAGTTTCTAGGGAAACCTCCTGCGCTGGCAAGCAATACGGGCTGCAGGCCCCCCTAATCGCGCTATCCCCTCAGCCCCGCAGCCCCAGCGCGCGCCCGGCCACCGCATCGAGCATTGCGATCCGCCGCGGATCGCGCGCAGCGGGCGCGGTGGCGAACGCGCCGTCGAGCGCGCGGTCGATTGGCGAGGCAGTGCGCTCGGCCGGGAGCGACTTTGCCAGCGCGGCCATCGCCTCGCGCGCCAGCGATGCGTTGGCGTGCATGACCGCGAACACGTCCTCCGCCACCACCGCTTCACCCGCGCGCCAGCAATCGTAGTCGGTGACCATGCCAACCAGCGCATAGGGAAGTTCGGCCTCGCGCGCGAGCCGTGTCTCGGGCATCGCGGTCATCCCGATTACGTCGCCGCCCCAGGCCCGGTAAAGCGCGCTCTCGGCGCGGGTCGAGAATTGCGGTCCTTCGATCGCAACGTAGCACCCGCCCCGGTGCACCGTGGCGCCGACGTCCGCAGCGGCATCGGCGACAAGCCCCGAAAGGCGCGGGCAGGTGGGATCGGCAAGACTGACGTGAGCGACCAGCCCATCGCCAAAGAAGCTGCCAGCGCGGCCCGCGGTGCGGTCGATGAACTGGTCGACCGCGACGAACGTACCTGGCGCCAGGGCTTCGCGAAGCGAGCCGATCGCCGAGAGCGCGACGACATCGGTCGCACCGGCGCGCTTGAGCACGTCGATATTGGCCCGGTAATTCACCGCCGCGGGGGGCAGCGTGTGCCCCGCCCCGTGCCGCGCGAGGAAGCTGAAGCGCACGCCGTGGAGCAGCCCGGTCGTGACCGGCCCCGACGGCTCTCCGAAAGACGAGCGCACGGGGATTTCCTGCGTCTGATCGAGCGCAAGTCCCGCGTGAAGCCCCGAACCCCCGATGACGGCGATATGCCAGCCGGTCATCGGTATTCGGGCTCGTCCCACCAGGGATAGAAATCGGGCATGTTCTCGCCGACCGTGTCGGGATACGCGGGGGCGCGCTTTGCGAGGAACGACTGCACGCCCTCGCGCGCATCGGCGCTGCGGCTGAGGCGATAGATCGCGCGGCTATCGACCCGATGCGCCATCATCGGGTGTTCGGCCGCCGAGAGCCGCCAGAGCATCGCCCGGGTCATCGCGACCGACACCGCCGAAGTGTTCTCGGCAATCTCGTCGGCGATCGCGAACGCCGCGTCCATCAGTTCGCCCTGCCGATGCACCGAACGCACCAGCCCTTCGGCGAGCGCCTCGGCGGCGTCGAACAGCCGTCCGGTCATGCACCATTCGAGCGCGGTCGGCAGGCCGACGATACGTGGCAGGAACCAGCTTGAGGCAGCCTCCGGCACGATTCCGCGGCGGGCGAAGACGAAGCCGTAGCGCGCGCCGTCGGATGCGAGGCGGATGTCCATCGGCAGCTGCATCGTCGCGCCGATTCCCACTGCAACCCCGTTGCACGCCGCGATGAGCGGCTTCTTCGCCTGGAACATGCGCAGCGTCAGCCGTCCTCCGCCGTCGCGCACGCGCTCGTCCGACAGGTCGGATACCGGTTCGGGGTCGGAGAACACGTGCCCGCCATCGTCCGGCGTCAGGTCCGCGCCGGCGCAGAACGCGCGCTCGCCCGCGCCGGTGAAGATCACCGCGCGCACCCGGTCGTCGGCGTCGGCCTCGTCCAGCGCGGCGATGATCTCGTCCATCATCGTGCGGGTAAAGGCGTTCATCTTCCCCGGCCGATCGAGCGTAATGACGGCCGCCGAGCGCTGACGATCGTACGTGATCTGGCTGTACCCGGTCATGTACTGCACTCCCGCCCTGTTGGATCCATGGACCGCATGGACCACAGTCCTGCACTGAAAAAAGGCGCCTCCGCCGAACCGTGCAAAGCGGGACGGTGGAGGCGCCGGAATTTCGTCATGCCGACACGCTAGCGCGAACCCGGCCTTGTAGGAAAGATCAACGCGGCGCCATCCGGATCGCCCCGTCGAGACGCACGTCCTCGCCGTTGAAGTAGCCGCACTCGATCATCGTCATCGCGAGCATGGCGTATTCTTCGGGATAGCCAAGCCGCTTGGGGAACGGCACCGAGGCGGCGAGCGCGTCCTTCACCGCCTGCGGCGCGGCGTTCATCAGCGGAGTATTGAAGATGCCCGGCAGGATCGTGTTCACGCGAATGCCCTCGTTCATCAGGTCGCGCGCGATCGGCAGGGTCATGCCGATCACCCCGCCCTTCGATGCCGAATAGGCCGCCTGGCCGATCTGCCCGTCTTCGCCCGCGACGCTGGCGGTGTTGACGATCGCTCCGCGTTCGCCGTCATCCATCGGGTCGATCGTCAGCATCCCGGCGGCCGACTTGGCGATGCAGCGGAACGTGCCGACGAGGTTGATCTGGATGACGAAGTTGAATGCATCGAGCGGAAAGTGCTTGATGCTGCCGTCTTCCTTGCTGCGGCTGGCGGTCTTGATCGCGTTGCCGATCCCGGCGCAGTTGACCAGCACGCGCTCCTGGCCGTGGGCATCCCGCGCCTTGGCGAAACCGGCGTCGACGCTTTCGTCGCTGGTCACGTTGACTTCGCAGAACACCCCGCCGATCTCGTCGGCAACGGCCCTGCCCTTGTCTTCCTGCAGGTCGAAGATCGCGACTTTCGCACCCTTGGCCGCAAGCGCCCGCGCAGTGGCCGCGCCGAGACCCGATGCACCGCCGGTAACTACCGCGGCGATGTTGCTGTCGACTTTCATGAAACTCTCTCCGTTGTCGGCGGTCAGACCGCCTCGATAATCGTCACGTTGGCGACACCGCCGCCTTCGCACATCGTTTGCAACCCGTACTTCAGTCCGCGCGCATGAAGCGCGTTGAGCAGGGTCGCCATCAGCTTGGTCCCGCTCGCACCCAGCGGGTGGCCGAGCGCGATCGCGCCGCCGTTGACGTTGAGCTTGTCGGGATCCGCTCCGGTGTGCTGGAGCCAGGCCATCGGTACCGGGGCGAAGGCTTCGTTGACCTCGTAAAGGTCGATGTCGCCGATGTTGAGACCGGCGCGCGCCAGCGCCTTGTCGGTCGCGAACAGCGGTTCCTCGAGCATGATGACCGGGTCGCCCGCGGTGACGGTCAGCGTGTGGATGCGCGCACGCGGAATCAGGCCGAAGTCCTTGAGCGCGGTTTCCGAGACGATCAGCGCCGCGCTCGACCCGTCGCAGATCTGGCTCGAGCTCGCGGCGGTGAGCGTGCCGCCCTCCTGCAGCAGCTTGACCCCCGCAATCCCCTCGAGCGTGGCGTCGAAGCGGATGCCCTCGTCGACCGTATGCTCGGCCGGGCCGTCGGGCGTCTGGATGGTGACCGGCACGATCTCGCGGTCGAATGCGCCCGCCCGGGTCGCCGCGATCGCCTTTTCGTGGCTGTGGAAGGCGAAGCGGTCGATCTCGTCCTTGGTCATGCCGTACTTGTCGGCGATCATCTGCGCCCCGGCGAACTGCGACCACATCACGCCGGGGTACTTTTCCTCGAGCCCGGGCGACTTGTAGTGGCCCATGCCCTCCTTCATGTGGAAGGTGAGGTTGGTGCCCATCGGCACCCGGGTCATGCTCTCGACCCCGGCGGCGATGACCGCGTCCTGCGTCCCGCTCATCACCGCCTGCGCGGCGAACTGGATCGCCTGCTGGCTCGATCCGCACTGGCGGTCGATCGTGACCGCGGGGACCGACTGCGGCAGCAGCTTGCTGGCGAGCACCGCCATCCGCCCGACCTGCATCGACTGCTCGCCCGCCTGGGTGACGCAGCCCATCACCACGTCGTCGATCCGCGCCGGGTCCATGCCGGTGCGCGCGACCAGCGCATCGAGGACGGTCGCGGCCAGATCGACCGGATGGACTCCGCTCAGCCGACCGCCGCGGCGACCGCCGGCAGTGCGAACGGCATCGACGATATAGGCTGTCGGCATGCAATCGATCTCCCGGGCCTAGGTGCCTTGCATTTACGTTCGCGTAAGGCTCACCTCGGGAGCGGTCAAGCGTCGGCATGGATGCACATCCGGGGGGGCGGAACCGAGTGTTGCGTGTCGGTTACACCCTTGCGCGAAACTCCCCCTGCTCCGTCTATAGGGATTGCGACCACTGTCCAAAGTGAGCATTCGGCCAACAGCAATACGCTGCTCGGGCTTACGCTTGGGCGTTTGCGATTATCATACGCGAAGGGACCCGGCGTTTAACCGGCTCCTCCGAAGGGGACGAAACTCTGATGAAAACCTCATCCATTCTCAAGGCAAGTGCTGCTCCGTTTGCCATAGGGCTTGCGCTGGCTGGCGCTCCTGCCATGGCGCAAGATGCCGCCGCAGCCGTCGACTGCACCGCGACGCCGAACGATGCGTCGTGCACCACCGCCGCCACTTCCGCGTACGACAACAACGCGATTGTCGTCACGGGCTCGATTTTCCGCCGTACCGACACCGAAACCCCCTCGCCGGTCACCGTGCTGACCGAGCAGGTTCTGGAAGACCGCGGCCTCAACACCGTTGCGGATGCCGTCCAGCGCAGCCCCGCCAACAACGCGGGCGCCATCACGCAGGGCTGGAACACCGGCTTCAACTTCGCATCGGGCGCCAACGCACCCGCGCTTCGCGGCCTGACCGTGCAGTCGACCCTGTCGATCGCCGACGGCCTGCGTCTCGCTCCCTACCCGCTCGCCGATGACGGCCAGCGCAACTTCGTCGATCTCAACACGATCCCCGACGCCATCGTCGAGCGGATCGAAATCCTGCGTGACGGTGCCTCGTCGACTTACGGCGCCGACGCCATCGCGGGCGTGATCAACGTCATCACCAAGAAGGAAATCCAGGGCCTCCACATCGGCGGTTCGGCTGGCATTTCCGGGCGCGGCGACGCGGGCGAACAGCGCATCGACGTGACCTGGGGTCACGGCGATCTCGCGAACGACGGTTTCAACTTCTACGTCAGCGGCGAATACCAGCGCCAGGATGCGCTCTTCGCACGTGATCGTGGTTACCCGTTCAACACGGCCGATTGGACCGACATTTGCGGTAGCAGCGGCAGCTGCATGCGTAACCTCAACTGGAATGGTTACACCCCTGAAAATGGCCAGTTCAACGGCCTGATCAGCATCCCCGGCGTGACCCTGATCCGTCCCGGTACTGCTGGCGCCACCACGGGCGCAGGCCGCTTCGAGTTCCTCAACCCGGCCGTAGGCTGCGGCGACTACTCGCGTCAGCCGAATATCGGCACGTCGGGCACGGCCCCGCTTGGCGGCGCGTGCGAAGTCGATTTCGTCTCGCAGTTCATCATGCTGCAGCCGGAAATCGAGCGTAAGGGCCTTTCGGGCCGCGTTACGGTGAATGTCGGTGATCGTGCGCAGGTTTATGCGATGGTCAACTACTACGACACCAAGTCGCACGCTTCGTTCACGCCGCTGGGTCTGAACGGCACCCCCACTCCGCCGAACAACGGTGCGGCAGCGTACAACGTGATGCTGCCGATCTATGTCTGCCCGACGGGCGTCGGCACGACCACCGGCACCAACACCGGTTGTACTGCCGCCAACGGCACGCTCAACCCGTACAACCCCTACGCCGCTTCGGGCCGTACCGCCCAAGCATTCCTGCGCAACGACAAGGGCCGAACGGTGGATACCGAACTCGCGCTCGCTTCGTGGCGTCCTGGGTGTCGAAGGCGGCTTCGGCGACAACTGGAACTACTCGGCCAACTTCACCGCTTCGGAAGTCCGCCTGATCCGCAATCAGTCGAACTACTTCATTCCGCAGAACATCATGGACGCAGTTGCACGGGGTCAGATCGACTTCTTCAACTTCGCCAACACTCCGCAGTCGGTGTACGACTTCATCGCTCCGCTGAACTCCACCACTTCGACTTCGAAGCTGTGGCAGGTTCAGGGCACCATCGCGAAGGAGCTGTTCCAGCTTCCCGGTGGGCCGCTGCAGGTCGCCGTTGGTGGTTCGTATCGCAACGAGTTGATCAACGCCCCCAGCGCCAACCCGGGCACGGCCAGCCCGTCCGGTAACCAGTATACCCGCTACTACTCGATCAACGCGGTTGGTACGGCCGGTAGCCGTAACGTGAAGTCGGCGTTCTACGAAGTGAGCGCGCCGGTCCTCGACCAGCTCGAACTGAGCGCGTCGGGCCGTTACGATGACTACTCGACCGGGCAGAACAGCTTCTCGCCGAAGTTCGGTGTTAAGGTGACCCCGGTCCGGCAGGTTGCATTGCGTGGTACCTACTCGAAGGGTTTCCGCATCCCGAGCTTCAACGAAGCGTTCGGCCTGCCGACCACCGGTTACGTTACCCAGTCGGTTAACTGCACCACTTACGCCGCGTTCTGCGCGTCGCATGGTAACAATGCCTACGCAACCAACCCGTATTCGGTTGGCCTTACTTCGGTCGGCAACCCGGCGCTCGAGCCCGAGAAGTCGACGTCGTACACCGCGGGCATCGTGTTCGAGCCGATCCGGAACGTGTCGTTCACGGTCGACTGGTGGCGCATCCGCGTGAACAACCTCATCGCGCCGCCGGCCGGTCAGGGTGATGCAATCGCGCAGTACTATGCCAACAACGGCGTCGTGACCGTTCCGGGTTACACCGCGGTCCCGGGTACTCCGGACACGGCCTTCCCGAACGCGCTGCCGCTGCTGGGCTTCCTGCAGAGCGCTTTCGTGAACTCGGACAGCCAGGTCGTCAGCGGTTGGGACTTCGGTGTAAACGTTCGTTACCCGATCACCGACAGCGTCACGCTGACGAGCATCGCGGACGCTTCGTACCTCCGCAAGTTCGAGCTCACCCGCAACGACGGCACGGTGGAAAGCTATGCCGGCACGCTCAGCCCCTGCAACATCACTTCGTGCTCGGGTGCACCGAAGTGGCGCGCAACCTGGCAGAACACGCTCAGCTTCAACGACACCACCAGGCTGTCGGCGACTGCGTACTACACGTCCGGTTACGACACGGCGTCGGTCGACTTCGGCGGGATCAAGGGTGACTGCGCGTTCAACGCGGCCAACCATGTCTCGACTGCGACCTACGTCGACGGATCGCCGGTCAACTGCACCCAGCCGGCACAGTGGAACCTGGACTTCACCGCTTCGCAGAAGATCGCGGACAAGTTCACGGTTTACATGAACATCCTGAACGTCCTGGATCTCGCTCCCAAGTTCGACCCGTCGGCCGCCTATGGCCTCTTCGGGTTCAACCCCGCCTGGGGTGGTCCGAACATCTTGGGCCGTTACTTCAAGGTCGGTTTCAAGGCCGAGTTCTAAAGACGAATTGCTAGCCTAACGAGAAGGGCCCCGGGAAACCGGGGCCCTTTTTTTGTGCCCCCGCTTCGCAGGTCCCGGATTTCAGGACACCGCGCCTTGTGACCGAATTGTCACAGGGCCCTTCCTAAAGTTAGTGTCTGCATCCCCCACTCTTGATTGCGCCCGCCCCGCTGAGCCAGTTTGCTCGCAGGGGAGCGGCGCAGTCGTGCGCCAGAAATCCCATTGACGATTTCATCTACTTGTCCGCGCAAGCGGCCAATCCGGGGACTGCATTCATGAACTCCACACGTCTGACCGCATCGCGAAGCTCGGTGCGCCTTCTCGCTGGTACGGGTCTTGCCGCGCTGGCCGTAACGCTTGCCGCACCGGCCGCCGCGCAGGATGCCAGCGTCGCCTGTGCCGACGCGAACGCCGACGGGGTTTGCGATGAAACCACCGCGACGACCGCGAGCACGCAGGGCAACGCCATCGTCGTGACCGGTTCGCGCCTGCGGAACGTAACGCCCTATAACAGCCCCGATCCGATCGCGATCGTGAGCCCCGAGATTGCCAAGAGGGAAGGCAAGCTCGACCTCGCCGACGCGCTGCAGAGCTCGCCGATCGCCTCGGGCTCGACCCAGATCACATCGGCGCTGTCGTCCAACTTCGTGACCGACGGCGGCCCCGGCGCGCAGACGATCGATCTTCGCGGCCTTGGCGCGAACCGCACGCTCGTGCTGCTCAACGGCCGGCGCGCCGGCCCCGCGGGTACCCGCGGCGGCGTGTCGTCGTTCGATCTCAACGTGCTTCCGCTCTCGATCATCAAGGACATCCAGATCCTCAAGACCGGCGCTTCGTCGGTCTACGGTTCGGACGCGGTCGCGGGCGTGGTCAACATCCTGACCAAGGATCGGGAGGACGGCTTCACGCTGAACCTCAACACCGCCGTTCCGTTCGAGGGCGGCGGCGAAGAGTACCGGGTCAGCGGATCCTGGGGCAAGGACTTCGGCCGCGGCCACATCCTTGTGGCGGCCGATTACAAGCACACGAACGAACTCGCGCGCGGCGACCGCGACTATCTTGCCTGTCCCGAAGCCTACATCTTCAACGAGTTGGGCAGCCGCGCCGACCTGATCGACCCGCGCACCGGGATGTCGCACTGCGAAGATCTGCGCTGGGGCCACATCTGGACCTACAACCTGATCGGCAACCTGCGGCTGGACGGACCCGGAGGCCCGAACACGGGTATCCAGACATCGCCCGGCGGGCGGACGGTTCTGTTGCAGTACCAGTATCCCAGCGGGCCCGGTGGCGGCACGCTCGGCATTCCGGCGTACGGCGCCCCGGCTTACAACGGTGACTTCGGCGCACCTGCGGGCTGGTTCCCCACCGGTTACGACGCCGCGTCGATGGCAGTGCAAAATGCCTACCACCCGTTCGTCGAAGAGCAGACGATCATTCCCGAAACCGACCTTTACACGGGTTATGCAGAGGGCTCGTTCGAGATTTCGGACGCCGTCGAACTCTTCGGCGAATTCCTGTTCAACCGCCGCGAGACCTACCAGAACGGCTGGCGCCAGTTCTGGAACTTCGGTTACACCGGTGACCTCTACGGCACTGGGGCCGGCAACTATTACAATTATTGGGGCGGTGGCTTTCAGGGCGTCAATTTCCTGAGCCCGACGGGCATCACCAATCAGTCCGACAACAGCCAGAAGGTCGACTATTACCGCGGCGTGGCCGGCGTGCGCGGCGACCTCGGCGGCGCAGGCAACTGGCGTTACGAGATCTACGGCCAGTACAGCAAAAGCGTGGGCCGCTACCGCTCGCAGCAGATCCTGCAGGACGCCTACGACACCGGGTACTTCCAGTATTCGTCTTGCGTCGGCACGGTGACGCCCGTTTCGGGCCGCAACTGCATCGACATTCCCTGGGCCGATCCGTATTTCCTGCGCGGCGAACTGACGCCTGAGCAGATCGGGTTCCTGTTCGACTGGGAAGAAGGCAAGACCGGTCTACACCCAGAAGAACGTCGAGGCGGTGATTTCGGGCGAACTGTTCCAGCTTCCCGCCGGACCGCTCTCCATCGCCGCCGGCGTGACCGCACGGCGCGATCACATCAACGATACTCCGGGCGCCATCACGCTGGCCGCCAACGCATGGGGTGCCAGCGCCAGCGGCGTCACCGCGGGCAAGAGCATTACCAAGGAAGCGTTTGCCGAAATCAGCGTGCCCTTGCTGGCCGACAAGGCGTTTTTCAAGGAACTGACGGTCTCGGCGGCCGGACGGGTCACCAACGTGACGGCAACCCGCGATTCGGATGGCGTGTCCGACAAGGACAACGGCAACTACACGTACAAAGTGGGGCTGAACTGGGCGGTCAACGACTGGGTGCGCTTCCGCGGCAGCTACGGAACCTCGTTCCGGGCACCCGCACTGTTCGAACAGTTCAAGGCCAATGAGACGAGCTTCGTCGCGCAAGGCCGGATCGACCCCTGCACCAGCTACACGGCGGGCCTGGCTGCCGGTACGACATCGCAGCGCGTCGCCGACAACTGCGCGGCCGACGGCATCCCGGGCAATTATGCCGGTGGCGGCATCACCGCGACGGTGTTCTCGCAGGGCGGTCTCGGCTTGCTCGATTCGGAAACCTCGAAGGCTCTGGTCGTCGGCGGCATCCTGACGCCCAAGCTGGGCTTTCTTGGCGACACCTCGTTCAGCCTTGCGGTCGATTATTTCAACATCGAGGTGAACAAGGAGATCACCCAGCTCGGCGCGGCGAACATCATCTTCGGTTGCTACGACTCCGAGAACTTTGCCAGCGAGCCGCTGTGTAACCAGTTCACCCGCGGTCAGAACGCAACCGCGATCTATCAGATCAACGAAGTGTTCGACCAGTACGTCAACATCGCGAGCCAGAAGCAGGAAGGCATCGACGTTTCGGCCAACCTGCGTCATGATTTCGGCAAGTTCGGTCGCCTGAACCTGACCGCAGACATGACCTGGCAGCTGAACGACGACTTCCAGCTGCTCCCGACCTCGCCCACCACGTCGAGCAACGGCGAAGCCGGATCGCCCAAGTGGGTCGGCGATTTCCGGGCCACGTTGTCGTTCGATGGCGGTCTCAGCCTGTTCTACGGCATGAACGTCATCGGCAAGACTTCGGACCAGCAGGACTTCGAGGATCGCTTCGGCGGGCCGTGCCTCGATTCCTTCAATCGTCAGGATACCGCCAGCACGGCTGACGATCTGCCGATCTACGGAACCTACTGCCCCGACCTGAAGACTTCGACGACGTTCTACCACAACGCGTCGGTCACGCAGGAGATCATGGACGGGCGGTTCTCGATCACCGCAGGCGTCAGCAACCTGTTCAACACGCGCCCGCCGCGCGTGTCGGTGCTGAACGGTGGCCAGATCTCGCTGCTCGGCCCGGTCGTTGCCGCCTCGCAGTATCCGTTCGCCGGACGCCGCGGGTTCATCAACGTAACGGCCAAGTTCTAGGCCGATCCGATTGCCCCGTTATCGGGGCGTTCGAAACCTGGGGCGGCATGGCGACATGCCGCCCCATCTGTTAGGGCGTCGTGCCAAGGAGAAAGAGCCGTAATGCCCGAAATCTTCGTCCGGAAAGACGATCTCGACGTCGAGGGCGCGAAATTCCAGCGCGCGCAGCTGAACCAGCCCGTGTTTCTGAACTCGGTGCCCAAGAGCGGCAGTCACCTGTTGCGCAACGTGCTGCGGATGTTCGTACCGGTCGACCAGCAGTACGCGGCCGACTTCATCCAGTGGGGAAACCTGCAACAGCACAGGCAGGCGTTCGACCCCCGCTCTCCGACGCTGAGCTGGGGCCACTTGTTCTATGCCGACGCCTCGGCGATCGAGACCGCCCCGGCACGGCGCGTGCTGCTCTACCGTGATCCCTATGACTGGGTACTCGCCCGCGCTCGGTTCCTTCTGTCCGACCAGTTCTCGGGCAACACCGATCATTTGGGGTCGGGCGCTCTGGATGCCGACGAACTGATCACGCTGATGATCTTCGGTATCCCCGCGAAACTGCCCTCGCTCAAAGACATATACGAACTCAACGCCGCCGCCTGGCTTGGTGCGCGCTGTCACGTCGTGAAGTACGAAGACCTCGTCCGCCACCTGGCCGACCTCGACAGCGATGAATCGGATGGCTTTTTCGCTGCGCTGCTCGACGCCTGCGGGATCGAGCGTCCAGCGGACTGGCGCGAGCGGGTGCGCACCGGCGCCGACCGCAAGCAGAGCGCGACCGCGCGCGAGAACCTGACCGGCGTCGCCCTCGACCTTCCGAACGAGTTGGGACAGCGACATCGGGCTCTCGTCGACTATCAAGCCCCCGGCCTGCGCTCGATCCTCGGTTATTCGTAGAGACCATGGCAACGACCGTCCGCCCCTTTCCGATGCTTTCCGAAGCGCAGCGCCTGTTCGACGCCGGAAAGTACGAACGCAGCGCGCAGGTGCTGATGGAACATCTGCGCCGGCAACCCTCCGAACCGCGGGGCATGGCGATGCTAGGCCAGGTCGCGATGCGTCTGGGCGCGCTGGAACAGGCGGCGCATTTCATGCGCCAGGCGATCGCGGCGGGCTACGCGCCGCTCGACTTGCGGCGGGCTCTTGCCTCGGTGCTGGCGCAACAGGAGCGCCTCAAGGTCGCGGAGCCGATGGTTGCCGGGCTGGTGCGCGAAACGGGCGATCCCGCCTTGCTTGGCACTCATGCCAACATCCTCGAGCGGCTCGGCCGGAGCGAAGAGGCGTTGGCCATCCAGCAGCGGCTCGTCGAGATGGAACCCGACAAGCCATATGTGTGGACGGCCTATGGACATGGACTACGCGCTGCCGGACGGGTCGACGACGCCATTGCGGCATACCGGCGGGCCACGGAGATCGACCCGGAATTTGGCGAAGGCTGGTGGGGATTGGCCGGGATTCGCAAGAAAGTCCTGACCGACGACGATATCGCGACGATGCAGGCGCAAGCGAAGATCGCGATCGACCTGCGAAACCAGGCGCCGATACACTTCGCACTCGCTCGCGCCTTTGCCGAACGGGGACAACACGCGGAGGCGTTCGATCACTATCGGCGGGCGAACACCTTGCGCGCCGAAAGCCTGGAATACGATCCGACGGAATTGACCGCCGAAGTCGCCGAAGTCGAAAGCGTGGTCGATCGCGCCTTTATCGACCGGATGCCCGGCTCCCCGATCGGGGACGATATCCCGGTCTTCATAGTTTCGCTGCCGCGTTCGGGCTCGACCCTGCTCGAACAGATGCTGGGCAGTCACCCGCAGATCGAGCCTGTCGGCGAACTGCCTTACATTCCCGCGATGCTGCGTTCGTTCATCGAACTGGCAACCCGGCGGGGGGCGATAACCGTGCCGCAGGCGATTGCATCGATGAGCGACGAGCAGGCCGCGATGTTCGGTCGCGATTACCTCGATCGGGCGGCGCTTCATCGAAAGACCGACCGAAAGTGGTTCGTCGACAAGCTTCCGCAGAACTGGAACAACATCCTCTTCATCCGGCGCATCTTGCCGCAGGCGCGGTTCGTCGACATCCGCCGGCCGGCGATGGACTGCTGCTTTTCGAACTTCACCCAGTCCTTCACCAGCGCGCATGCCTCGTCGTTCGCCCTGGAGCATATCGGGCAGTGCTACGTCGACTACGTCCGCCTGATGGATCACCTCGACCGAGTCGCTCCGGGCCTCGTGCAACACGTCAGCTACGAACGGCTGATCGAGAACCCCGAGGGCCAATTGCGTCCGGTTCTCGATTACCTCGGCCTTGCGTGGGACGAGGGCGTTCTCGAATTCTACAAACTCGATCGCGTCGTCCGCACGCCCAGCAGCGAGCAAGTGCGCCGTCCGCTTAACAAGGACGGGATGGAGGTCTGGCGCCCCTATTCACAGTGGCTGGACCCACTGCGCGATATTCTGGGCGATTTGACAGTTTCCTGACGGACTGCTCGGTCAAGATCGCCCCAAGAATTACTGGACGATCGGTTCAGTAAAACCTTGCCCCTATACTTTCGATAATGTGATTGAGGTGCCACATCCGGCCCGGAAAGAGGGCTGCCGTCGCCAATTCGGGTTTCATAATCCCGATTCGACTGCATACGCGAAGGTTCGAGGACAGGACCGCCTCGGGGAATCGTGAGTGGGCGGCCTTTCAGCGAAACAATCATCATCCGTATCCACGGCCGTCGTTGAGCGGCCTGGTCGCAAGGGGACTACGACCATGAAATTTCTCGGTAAGGCCGCGCTTCGCGGCTCGACTTCGCTGTGCGCGGCCGCAATCGTCGCGGCGGGCACCTTCGCCATGCCCGCGTTTGCGCAGGAAGCCGGCGGCCCCGCTCAGTGCCAGGACGTTGACAACGACGGCGAGTGCGACGGAACCGATGTCGTCAATGCTGATGGAACGCCCCAAAGCGACGGCGCGATCGTAATCACCGGCTCGCGCATCCGTTCGCCGAACCTTCAGGGCAAGGAACCGGTCGTCACCGTTACCTCGGAGTACATCGAGGACCGCAACATTACGAACGTTGCCGATGCGCTGAACGAGACTCCCGGCTATCGCGGCTCCGTCACGCCCGCCGGCTCGCAGGCGAGCTTCGGCCAGGGCGTCAACTTCATCAACACCTATGGCCTGGGCTCGAACCGGTCGCTCACACTGCTGAACGGCCGACGCGTGGTGTCGTCGAACGTCACGACGATCTTCGGCAACGCCTCACCGGGTACCCAGGTCGATCTCAACACCATCCCGGTAATTCTGATCGAGCGCGTCGATCGCGTCTCGATTGGCGGCGCGCCGGTCTACGGTACCGATGCAATCTCGGGCACCGTCAACATCATCCTCAAGCGCAAGTTCACCGGCCTGGAGCTGCGTGCGACCAACGCGATCACCGAAGAAGGCGATAACTTCCGCTACAACCTGACCGGCGCTGGCGGATTCAACTTCGCGGACGGCCGGGCCAACCTGACCGTCGCGGGAAGCTACGAACACGTCGATGGCGTGTTGTTCAACTCGCGTGATTTTTACCGTGCCAATCTCGGCAACCTGACCAATCCGTGCACGACTTTCGCAGCCGGACAGCCCTGTACTTCGGCGACGTCGGCCAACCTGCTGGCCAACCTGTTCCGCGCGCCGCAATTTCAGTCGGCTGTGGCGGACGGACGGATCAATCCCAACATCGGGTTCAACAACACAACCACCGATGGCGTACCGGGAAGCGTGCTGGCCCAGAATGTTACCCTGCCGCAGCTCACCCGCGGCGGCGTGATCGCAACTGGCCCGGGAATTTTCAAGTTCGCGTTCGATCAGAACGGAAACCTTGTCCCATACAATCCCGGTATTCCGTTCATCTCGCGGCTGGTGAACGCCAATGGAACCGGAAGCACGACCTCGCGGTCGTCGGGTGGAGACGGCTTCACCTTCAACGATTTCTCGCAGATCACCTCGACCCTTGAACGGATCAACGCCAACGCGTTCTTCACGTTCGATCTCACCAGCAATCTGCGGTTCTTCAGCGAAGGAATGTTTTTCCAGGGCAAGGGCGACGAGCTGGTCCAGCAGCCCACCTTCAACGCGACCCTGTTCGGCACCCCGGTGTCCACCACCACAGGTCTTTCGGGAGCCGTCTCCGCCCCGCTGACCTTCAGCATCAACGATCCCAGGCTGACCGCGCAGGCGCGCCAGACCCTGGTCTCGGCCGGCTATACCAGCAGCTTTACGCTGAGCCGCGCCAACGTCGACCTCGCGGATTTGACCGGCAATTCGCGCAATCGCCTGTACCGCGGCGTCGCCGGCTTCGACGGAGACTTCAATCTGTTTGGGCGGAGTTTCAACTTCGAAGCATACGCCAACTACGGGCGGAACGACTTCCTCGACTTCAATCAGAACATCAACCAGCAGAATTTCATCAACGCGATCAACAATTGCGGCACGACCACCATCGTTGGTGGGCTGACCGCCGCGCCCAAGGCGGACAGTGCGTGCGCCCCGCTCAATCTCTTCGGCGAAGGCGCTCCGTCAGCCGCGGCAAAGAACTACATCATCCAGCAGACTCTCGCGAAAACGCGGCTGGAGCAGTTTGTGGCGAACGCCAACATCGGCGGATCGCTGTTCGACCTGTTCGGCAATCCGGTTTCGTTCAACGTCGGCTACGAGCATCACGAGGAGAAGGGCTCGTTCGTTCCGGATTCCTTCCTGCAGGCCGGCCTCGGTCGGTCCGTCGGGATCGCTCCGACTTCGGGCAAGTACAACCTCGACGAGGAATTCGGCGAAATCCTGGTTCCGCTGATCACGCCCTCCAACGACTTCTTCATCTCGAAGATCGAGGCCTACGGTCGTTTCCGGCATGTCGACAACTCGGTGAATGGCGGGTTCAACGCCTGGGCTGCGGGCGGTTCGATCGCGCCGACGACGGACTTCGAGTTCCGGGGCAACTACACCCGCTCGTTCCGTGCCCCGGCCATCGTCGAGCTTTATTCACCGCAGACCAACGTGTTCACGACGGTGCCTGACCTGTGTTCGCCTTCGAATATCGGATCTGGCTCTGTCCCGGACATTCGCCGCGCAAACTGCAACGCTTTCCTGGCCAAGTTCCCAACGGCCACCCCTCTGGCAGCGGCGGGCGCAACCGTGTCCGGCCTGTCGGGCGGCAACCCCGGGCTGCGCAACGAGACTGCCGACAGCTATACGTTCGGCGTGATCTTCACTCCGAGTTTCGCTCCGCGATTCTCGGTCTCGGTCGATTACATCAACATCAAGATCAGTGATCCGATCTCGAACCTGAGCGTCGCGACGATCACTGGCGCGTGCTTCGACAACCCCAGCTTCAACACCAGCGATCCCGCCAACGGCAACCAGTTCTGTTCGCTGATCAAGCGCGACGCGACCGGTCAGGTGATCAACGACCCCAAGAACCCCGGAGTGACCTCGGGTTTCGTCAACGGCAAACAGATCAAGCTGGACGCGATCCAGGCAACGCTGGACTACACGTTCCCGCTTCTTGGGGGGAACTTCTCCACGTCGGGAGACGTCTTCTATCTGCTCAATCGACTGAACGACATCACCGGCATCGCGCCGACCCAGTCGGAAGGCCTGATCGGAGACCCGATCTGGCAGGGCCAGCTCCGCCTGCGTTACAAGCGCGAGCATTTCGGAGCGTCGACCAACCTCAACTATGTCGGTCGACAGGCGTTGTCGTACACCAACCGCGGCGAGAGCCCGAACGACTTCCGTGAGTTCGACTCGTACGAGCCCTACACGACAGTCGACTCGTCGGTGTGGTTCACGACCGATGACGACTTCCGCCTGACTCTGTCGGTGACCAACCTCTTCAATCGGATTGGCCAGAAGTACTACGGTTACATCGTCCCGGGATCGATCAACGACTCGCTGGGACGCCGCTTTGCAGTAACTGCCGCAAAGAAATTCTGACAACTCGCCTGGCATAATAAGAAGGGGGGTGGCGAGGAGTATCTCGCCACCCCCCTTTTTGCGTGCCGGCCTAGCCCACCGTCATCGTCAGTTCGCCGTCGCCCTCGTCGATCTTCACCGTGCTGCCGTCGGGCACGTCACCGGCCAGGATCTTGTCGGCGAGCGGATCCTGCACGTAGCGTTGCACTGCGCGCTTGAGCGGCCGCGCGCCGTAGACCGGGTCGTAGCCCACCCGGCCCAGCCAGCGGCGCGCCGCCTCGGTCAGGTCGAGTTCGATCTTGCGGTCCTTGAGCAGCTTCTGCACCCGGCCGACCTGGATATCGACGATCGGCGCCATGTGCTCCAGCGCCAGGCGGTGGAACAGGATGATCTCGTCGAGCCGGTTGAGGAATTCGGGCCGGAAGTGGGCCCGTACGACGTCCATCACCTGCGGCTCGACGCTCTCGACGCCCTGCCCCTCCTCGATCTGCGACAGGTACTGGCTGCCCAGATTGCTGGTAAGGATGATGAGCGTGTTGGAAAAATCGACCACGCGCCCCTGGCCGTCCGTGAGCCGGCCATCGTCGAGCACCTGGAGGAGCACGTTGAACACGTCCGGGTGCGCCTTCTCGACCTCGTCGAACAGCACGACCTGGTAGGGACGCCGGCGAACCGCTTCGGTTAAAACGCCGCCCTCGTCGTAACCAACATAGCCCGGGGGCGCGCCGATCAGGCGGCTGACCGCGTGCTTTTCCATGAATTCGCTCATGTCGATGCGAACCATCGCGCTGTCGTCATCGAACAGGAAGCCGGCGAGCGCCTTGGTCAGCTCGGTCTTGCCGACGCCGGTGGGGCCGAGGAACAGGAAGCTGCCCAACGGGCGGCCCGGATCCTGCAGGCCCGCGCGCGCGCGGCGCACGGCTTTGGACACCGCCTGCACGGCCTGCTCCTGCCCGATGACGCGGGTGCCGATGATCTGCTCCATCTGGAGCAGCTTCTCGCGCTCGCCCTCGAGCATCTTGTCGACTGGCACCCCGGTCCAGCGGCTGACCACCCCGGCAATGTCGTCGGCGGTCACTTCCTCGCGCAGCAGCGCGTTTTCCGCCTGCCCTTCGGCGGCGGCGAGCTGCTTTTCGAGTTCGGGAATCCGCCCGTAGGAAAGCTCTCCCGCCTTGGCGAGGTCGCCCTCGCGCTGGGCCTGCTCCAGCTCGATCCGCGCGGCGTCGAGTGCCTCCTTGATCTTGCCCTCGGCGGCGATCTTGTCGCGCTCGTTCTGCCAGCGGGTGGTCAGTTCGCTCGACTGCTGCTCGAGGTTGGCGAGCTCGTCGCGCAGCGCATCGAGGCGGTCCTTCGACGCCTGGTCGGTCTCCTTGGCGAGCGCCATTTCCTCGATCTTGAGCTGGATGATCCGCCGGTCGAGGTTCTCGATCTCCTCGGGCTTGCTCTCGACTTCCATGCGGATGCGGCTGGCCGCCTCGTCCATCAGGTCGATCGCCTTGTCGGGCAGGAAGCGGTCCGCGATGTAGCGGTTCGACAGCGTGGCCGCGGCGACGATGGCCCCGTCGGTGATCCGCACGCCGTGGTGCAGTTCGTAGCGATCCTTCAGGCCGCGCAGGATGCTGATCGTGTCTTCCACGGTCGGCTCGCCCACGAACACCGGCTGGAAGCGGCGCTGGAGCGCGGCGTCCTTCTCGACGTACTTCTGGTATTCGTCGAGCGTCGTCGCGCCGATCGTGTGCAGTTCGCCGCGCGAGAGCGCGGGCTTCAGGAGGTTGCTGGCGTCCATGCTGCCTTCCGAAGCGCCCGCGCCGATCAGCGTGTGCATCTCGTCGATGAACAGGATGATGTCGCCCTCGGCGCCCTTCACTTCGTCGAGCACGGCCTTGAGCCGCTCCTCGAATTCCCCGCGATACTTCGCGCCGGCAATCAGCGCGCCCATGTCGAGCGCCATGAGCTTCCGGTCCTTGAGGCTGTCGGGCACGTCGCCGTTGGCGATGCGCAGCGCCAGCCCTTCGGCGATCGCGGTCTTGCCGACGCCGGGCTCACCGATGAGGACGGGGTTGTTCTTGGTCCGCCGGGCGAGGATCTGCACGGTTCGGCGGATTTCCTCGTCACGACCGATCACCGGGTCGAGCTTGCCCGACTTGGCGACTTCGGTGAGGTTGCGGGCGTACTTGCTGAGCGCGTCGTAGCTTTCCTCGGCGCTGGAGGAGTGCGCCTGGCGCCCGCCACGAAGTTCGGTGATCGCGTCCTCGAGACCCTGCGGCGTGAGGCCCGCGGACTTGAGCGCTTGCCCCGTCGCGGTGGTCGTGGCGAGCACCAGCGCGAGCAACATCCGCTCGACGGTCACGTAGCTGTCGCCGCTCTTGGTCGCGAGCTGTTCGGCCTGGTCGAGCACCCGCACGCTGTCGTTGTCGAGTCCCGGGGTCGCCTGCGCGCCCGCGCCCGACACCGCGGCGATCTTGCCCAGCGCGGCGTCGATGCCCTGCACCGCCAGCGCCGGATTTCCCCCAGCCTTCGTGATCAGCCCGGCGGCCATGCCCTCGCTGTCCTCGAGCAGCGCCTTGGCGAGATGCTCGGGCGTGATCCGCTGATGGTTCATCCGGATCGCGACGGTCTGCGCGCTCTGGATGAATCCCTTGGCGCGGTCGGTGAACTTCTCGAGGTTCATGGGTGTGTCAGCCTCCTGTTACACCAAGAGATATTGTTGCGATCCTGCAACACAAGGGCAATGGAAAATGAAATTTTGCCCATTCTCTTCCTGCGTGCAATGTTCGGCCTCACGGGTGCCTCTGAGGGGGGGAAGTCGAGCGTGGAAATACCGGCAGAAGAAGCGCCCACCGTGGGTCCCGTCGACGCCCTGACACCACGCGAGCGGCGCCGCGCCATCACCGCGGCCACGATGGGCAACGGCCTCGAGTTCTACGATTTCATTACCTACGCGTTCTTCGCGATCCAGATCGGGCACACGTTCTTCCCGTCTGAAAGCCCGTTCCTGTCGCTAATGGGTTCGCTCGCGGCGTTCGGTGCCGGGTTCGTCACGCGGCCGCTCGGCGCGGCGATCCTCGGCACGTATGCCGACCGCCACGGACGCAAGCCGGCGATGCTCGTCAGCATGACGATGATGGGCGTCGGCATTCTCCTGCTCGCCCTCACTCCGGGATATGCGACGATCGGCTACGCGGCCCCGATCATCGCGGTGCTCGCACGCCTCATCCAGGGCTTCGCGCTGGGCGGCGAGGTCGGTTCGGCGACGATCTACATGATGGAAAGCTCAACCCCGCAGCGGCGCGGCTACACGATGAGTTGGCAGGGTGCGAGCCAGGCGATCGCCGCTACGATCGGCTCGTTGGTCGCCCTTCTGCTGAGCCTGGTGATGAGCGAAGCCGAGTTGGCAAGTTTCGGCTGGCGCATCGCCCTTCTGCTCGGCGCGACGATCGTGCCGTTCGCGCTCTATATCCGCCGTTCGCTGCCCGAAACGATCCATCATGCCGACACTGCCATAGTCGCCAACGACGGTGTGCGGTCGTACATGCGCCCGATCGTGTGCGGTTTTCTGATGATCATGAGCGGCACCATCGGAAGCTACATCTTCACCTACATGGCGACATACGGGCAGAACACGCTGAAGCTCGGCGCGACGATTTCGTTCTCCGGCGAACTCGCGAACAACGCGATCCAGGTCGTGTCGGTCATCACCGGTGCGATCCTGAGCGACCGGTACGGGCGCAAGGTGGTCATGGTCGGGCCGCAGATTCTCTTTATATTCAGCGTCATTCCGGCTTTCCTGTGGCTCACCACCCAGCGCGATGCGGTCTCGTTCATCGGTGCCAACCTGCTGCTCGCCGGCATATCGTCATTCATGTATGGCGCGGTGTACGCAGCGATCAGCGAGAGCATCCCCAAGGCGGTCCGGGCGCGGGTTTTCGCGCTGGTCTATTCGATCCCGGTGGCGCTGTTCGGCGGAACGACCCAGATGGTCGTCACCTGGATCCTCGAGGTGACGGGCGATCCGATGGCGATGGCCTACTACCTCACCGGAGTATCGGTGATCGGGCTGGGCGCGATGCTCGCCCTGAAGGAAAGCGCCCCGGTGAAAATCGGCACCGCGCAGTCCGCCGCCGCCTGATCAACGCATCGGGACAGTTGCAACCTGCAACCGGCCCGCTAAGCCGTCCCGCATAAGGGAGAGGTCGATGCGGAAGTGGGCTGTGCGGATCGGGTTGGCGGTGCTGGCGTTTCTCGCCGTCGGCCTGATCGGCCTGATGGTTTGGGAACCCCTGGCCGCCGATGCGGCGGACCCACCCCCGGCGCACGCCTATCGCGCGGAAATCGTCCGCGACGAATGGGGCGTGCCGCATATCTACGGCAGGACCGACGCCGACGTCGCCTATGGCGTCGCGCAGGCCCACGCCGAGGATGACTTCTTCACCCTGCAGGACGTCGTCGCGATGACCCGCGGCCGTTACGGCGCGATCCAGGGAGAGGACGGCGCGCAGTTCGACTACGTGCTTGCGCTGCTCGACGCGCGCGGCACCGCGCACCGCGAATACGGCAAGCTCGCTCCGCGGACCCGCGCGGTGCTCGAAGCCTACGCAGTGGGCCTCAACGACTATGCGGCGGCGCATGCTGGCGAGGTCAAGCTCGGCCACCTGTTCCCGGTGAACGGCGAGGACATCGCGACCGGTTTCGCGTTGCGCCAGCCATTTTTCTTTGGCCTCAACGGCACGATCGGCCCACTGGTCAAGGGCGATACGCTGCTGCCCGATCCCGGCCCCAAGCTCACCGGGCCGCTCTACGACAAGGCCGCAGCGGCGAACGCGGGCTCCAATGCCTTCGCCATCGCGCCCGGCCGTTCGGACGACGGCGTGACCCGGCTCGTCTCGAACAGCCACCAGCCGTGGACCGGCGGAGTCTCGTGGTACGAACTCGTCGTCGAGAGCGAAGAGGGCTGGCACTTCGCCGGCGCAACCTTTCCCGGCAGCCCGTTCCCATTCCTCGGCCACAACGAGGACCTTGGCTGGACCAACACCGTCAACCAGCCCGACATGGTCGACGTCTACAAGCTGGTGCTCGACAAGAAGGGCGAAAACTACCGTCTCGACGGCAAGTGGCTGCCGCTTCAGCGAAGCACGGTGCGCCTGCCGGTGCGGTTCGGCCCGCTGGTGATTCCGGCCCGGAGAGAAGTCCTGCGCAGCGTGCACGGCCCGGTGATCGTCAACGACCGGGGCGCCTTCGCATTTCGTTACGGCGGGATGGGCTCGCTGGCGACGCTCGACGCCTACTACGACATCAACAAGGCGAAGACCTATGACGAGTGGCAGGCGATCCTGGCACGGCAGGCAATTCCCTCGACCAACTTCATCTATGCCGACAAGAGTGGCACGATCGCCTATTGGTACAACGCGGCGATCCCGCAGCGGCAGAAAGGCCCGGACTGGCGCGGCGTGCTGCCGGGCGACCGCAGCGACCTGATCTGGCACAGCCTCGTCCCCTACGACAGCCTGCCGCACTACGTGAACCCGGGCTCGGGCTTTGTGTTCAATTCGAACAACAACCCGTTCGTGGCGGCGGGCAAGTCCGACGACCTGTCAGCCGACGCCTTCGCGTCCGAAATGGGCATCGAGACCAAGATGACCAATCGCGGCTACCGCGCCGAAAAGCTGCTCGACGAGCCCGGGCCGATCAGCCGCGAACGGCTCAAGCGGATCAAGTACGATACCGGATGGGAACGCGCTGGATACGTCAAGCGGGTGCTCGACGGGATTGAAGCGCTTGATTCACGCGGCGATCCGCTGCTGGCCAAGGCGCAGGCGCTGATGGCGGACTGGGACATGACCAGCGACGGCGCGGGTCGCGCCGATTCGCTTGCTCTCCTGATCATGCGCCCGGCGATGGGCGACGATTACTCCGGCAAGCCGCCTACCCCCGCCAAGACCCTCCTGACCGACGCAGCGCACTACCTGATGGACCATTTCGGACGGCTCGATCCGCCGATGCAGGACATCCTGCGGCTGCGCCACGGCCCCGGGCCGCACGCGGTGGACCTGCCACTCGACGGCGGCAGCGACACACTGCGCGCCTCGACACTGTGGGATATCGAACCCGATGGCCGGCTCAAGGTCAAACACGGTGACAGCTACGTGATGTTGGTCGAGTGGGCGCCGGGCAAGCCGGTTGCGAGCCAGTCGATCCAGCCGTTCGGCGCGGCGACCACCCGCCCCGCCAGCATCCATTTCAACGACCAGGCACCGCTGTTCATCCAGCACAAGCTCAAGCCGGTCCATTTCACGCGCGCCGATGCGCTCAGGAATGCAACCGGTCGAAAAGTGGTGACGCACGCCGCTCGCCTCGATTAAGGTATCGGCTTGTATCAAACGGGAATCCGGGGCTTTCCATGACCAAACATTTCGCGTTTTCCAGCCTGCTGGCCCTTTCCCTGACAGCCTGCGCGGGACAGCCGGTCGAGACCGCGAGCACTACCGGCCCTGATTCTAACGCCCTAGCATCGGCAGAGCCGGCACCGGTCGCCGAACTCGTGAAGGCGGTCGACATCCCCTACGAGCAGTTCACGCTCAACAACGGCCTTACCGTGCTGGTGCATACGGATCGCAAAGCGCCGATCGTCGGCGTTACGACATATTACCGCGTCGGCTCGAAGCATGAGCCGCGCGGACGCACCGGCTTCGCCCACCTTTTCGAGCACCTGATGTTCGGAGGCAGCGAGAATGTGCCCAACTTCGACATTCCGCTCGAAGCGGCCGGGTCGACCAGCACCAACGGCTCCACCTGGTACGACCGGACCAACTACGTTGAGACGGTGCCGAAGGGCGCGGTGGGCCTCGCGCTGTTCATGGAAAGCGACCGCATGGGCCACCTGCTCGGCGCGGTGACGCAAGACAAGCTCGATAAGCAGCGCGGCGTCGTGCAGAACGAGAAACGCCAGGGCGACAACCAGCCCTACGGCCTCGTCGAATACAAGATCGGCGATGCGCTGTTCCCGGTGGGCCATCCCTATCGCCACTCGACGATCGGATCGATGGCCGACCTCGACGCGGCGAACCTGTCCGACGTGCGCAAGTGGTTCACCGACAATTACGCGCCGAACAACGTCGTTCTCGCGCTGACGGGCGATATCGACCTGGCGACCGCGCGGTCGCTGGTGCAGACGTGGTTCGGCGACATTCCCCGCGGGCCCGAAGTGCCGACTGTCTCCGCCCCCCCCGTCACGCTTTCCGCGCCGGTGCGCGAGGAGATGACCGACCAAGTACCCGTCACCCGCATCATAAAGGTGTGGAGCGGTCCGAGCATCAACGATCCCCAAGCCGTCGCACTCGACATGGGCATGTCGGTGCTCGGCGGCCTGGGCAGTTCGCGGCTCGACAACGCGCTGGTCAAGGGCGACGAGATAGCCGTCAGTGTCTCCGCCTCCGAGCAACAGCACGAGAACCTGTCGTTCCTGCAGGCCCAGATGGACGTAAAGCCCGGCGTCGATCCGGTCGCAGCGGAAAAGCGCTTCGATGAGGTCATCGCCAAGCTGGTGAGCGAAGGCCCCGATGCCGACGAACTGAACCGAGCGGTCAATCTTGGCGTGTCGAACCGAATTGGCGCGCTCGAGATGGTCGGAGGCTTTTCGGGCAAGGGCGCCACACTGGCGGAGGGGTTGCTCTATTCGGGCAATCCAGCCGAATACAAAAAAGAACTCAACGAGTTCGCTGCGCTGACCCCGGCTGCGGTCAAGGACGCGCTTGGCCGCTGGCTGTCGCGCCCGTCGTACACCCTCGTCGTCAAGCCCGGCGAGCGGACCGAGGACGGCGCGACGATGGGCGGCTGGGGCGATGAAGGCAAAGTGCCCGCGCCTGCGCCCGATGCCAGGAAACCCGCTCCCCCACTGGCCAAAAGTCCGCCGCGCACGGCTCCGCCGGTGGCTCCCGTGGGCGAACTGACGTTCCCCTCGGTCGAGACCGCCAAGCTGTCGAACGGCATCCCCATCAAGCTCGCCCGCCGTACCTCGATCCCCAAGATCAGCATGGCCATCACTTTCGATGCAGGTACCGCGGCCGACGGACCCGCGCGGGCCGGAACGCAGGCGATGATGATGAGCTTGCTCGACGAAGGCACCCACAAGCTCAACGCGATCGAGATCGCCGAGGCAGAAGAGCGGCTGGGCGCGCAAATCGGGGCGGGCGCCTCGCTCGACACCAGCAGCGTGTCGATGACCGCGCTCACGGCGAACCTGCGCCCCTCGCTCGCGTTGCTCGCCGACATCGTGCGCAACCCCGCCTTCGCCGACAGCGAAGTCGCCCGGGTAAAGGCCCAGCGTATCGCCGCGATTTCGCAGGAGCAGGCCAATCCCAGCGCCATCGCCGGGCGCGCGATCGGGCCCCTGATCTTCGGCCCCGACCACCCTTACGGGACGGTGGGCGGTTCGGGCGTCGCCGCCGCGATCACTCCGCTGACGAGCGGTGACCTGCAGACCGTCCACGACACCTGGGTGCGGCCCGATACTGCCGGGATCACCGTGGTCGGCGACGTCACCATGGCGCAACTGCTGCCCGCGCTCGAGACCAGCTTCGGCGATTGGCGCGCGCCCGAAACGCCCGTGCCCGCAAAGGACCTCACCGCGGCGATCGCTCCGGCGAAGCAGCGGATCGTGGTGATCGACCGTCCGAACTCGCCGCAGTCGGTTTTGCTGCTCGGTCGCGCGTTGCCGATCACGGGCCGCGCGCCGGACCTCGAATTGCTCGACCTTGCGAACGAGGTCATCGGCAGCGGCTTCCTCTCGCGGCTCAACATGGACCTGCGCGAGGACAAGAGCTGGACCTACGGGGTGCGCAGCGGCCTCACCGCGAATCTCGGGCCACGCACATTCTACGTGATGACTCCCGTCCAGTCCGACCGGACCGGCGACTCGATCAGGCTTATCCTGAACAAGGTCGCCGCCTTCGCAGACGGCGGTGCGAAGGTCGACGACACCGAGTTCCAGCGCGTGACCGAGGGCAATATCCGTGGCCTGCCGAATCGATTCGAGACCAACGACCAGGTGCTCGGCGCCCTGCTTTCGAACCAGCTGCGCGGACGGCCTGACGACTACCAGCGGACCTTGCCGCAGGTGTTTGGCAGCATCGACAAGACCTCGATCGACGCTGCCGCGGGTCGCTTCATGGACCCGTCGAACATGGTGATCATCGTGGTCGGCGACCGCGCCAAGATCGACGGCCAGATCAAGGCGCTCGGCTTGCCGGTCGAGTACCACGCCGCGAGCGAGTTCTGATCCGAGACAATTGACAGTCGTGTCAGCAGCGTCGATTGACACGTCCGAACCCGATCGAACGAGGAGAGAAACGATGGGCGTTGCCGGAACTTACGATTGCGTCACCAAGACCCCGATGGGCGATCAGAAGAGCGTGTTCACCGTGGAGGACAACGGTGATGGCACTTTCACCGGCAGGAACGCCGGCGCGATGGGCAGCATGGACATCGAAAACGGCAAGATCGACGGCGATACGCTGACCTGGACGATGAACATGACCGTCCCGATGCCGATGAAACTCGAAGGCAGCGCCACGGTCGATGGCGACGCACTCACCGGATCGGTCAACGCTGGCGCATTCGGCGCGATGCCGATGTCGGGCACGCGCCAAGCCTGATTCTGGATCTCGAAATCACCAAGGGGGCGTCGGAGCGATCCGGCGCCCTTTTATGTGTTCCGCTCACTCTCCCGGGTGGTAGAAATCCCAGATCTTCTGCGCCACGCCCTCGCTGATGCCCGGGGTACGCTTGAGGTCGTCGAGAGCGGCGGCGCGGACTTTTCCCGCGGTTCCGAAGGCCAGCAACAACGCGCGCTTGCGGCCCGGCCCGATCCCGGGAATCTCGTCGAGCGGTGAGGCGGTGATCGCGCGGCTGCGCTTTGCCCGGTGCGCGCCGATCGCGAAGCGATGGACCTCGTCACGCAAGGTCTGGAGATAGAACAGCAGCGGCGAATTGGTCGGCAAGGTCTTTTCGCGGCCGTCGGGGAAATGAAAGACCTCGCGCCCCTCCCTGCCGTGGTGCGGACCCTTGGCGATCGCAATCAGCGGCACGTCCTCGATGCCCAGTTCCTCCAGCGAGTCCTTCACGCTGGACATCTGGCCCTTGCCGCCGTCGATCAGCACGAGGTCGGGCCACACGCCGCCCTCGCCGGTTTTCTCGCGCTCGGGATCTTCCTCGAGCGCGCGGGCGAAGCGGCGGGTGAACACCTCGCGCATCATCCCGAAATCGTCGTTGGTCTGCGCCGTCTTGATGTTGAACTTGCGGTACTGGCCCTTCACGAATCCTTCCGGACCGGCGACCACCATCGCCCCCAGCGCCTTGTCGCCCTGGATGTGGCTGTTGTCGTACACCTCGATCCGGGTCGGCGGCTCGGGAAGTTCGAAGAACTCGGCTAGCTCGCGCATGATTTTCGCCTTAGTGCCGCTCTCGGCAAGCCGGCGCTCGAGGGCCTCGACTGCGTTGCGCTGGGCCTGCTCCATCAACTTACGGCGCAGACCGCGCTGGGGGATCGAGATGTCGATCGCGTGCCCCGCCTTTTCGCACAGGGCCTCGCCGATGAGCTCCTGCTCGGGCAGCGCACGGTCGACCAGGATCGTGCGCGGCGGTGGCACTTCCTCGTAGAACTGGAGCAGGACGTCGGCGAGCACCTGGTCCTCGTCGATTTCGGCGGTGTGGCTCGGCCAAAAGGTGCGGTGGCCCCAGTTCTGCCCGCCACGGATGAAGAACGCCTGCACGCCGATCTGACCGCCCTTGGCGGCCAGCGCGAAGACGTCGGCATCGCCGACCCCCTGGGCGTTGATCGCCTGGCTGCCCTGGATCGCGGTCGCCGCGCGCAGCCGGTCGCGCAGCATCGCCGCGCTCTCGAAATCGAGCGCTTCGGCCGCCTGGGCCATCTGCCCCTCGATCTTCTTCTGCACCGCGCCCGACTTGCCCGAGAGGAACTCCTTGGCCTCGGCGACGAGTTCGGCGTAGCCCGCCTCGTCGATCCGCCCGACACAGGGGGCTGAACACCGCTTGATCTGGTACAGCAGGCACGGCCGGTCGCGGCGCGAGAAGAAGCTGTCGGTGCAGCTGCGCAGCAGGAACAGCTTCTGCAGCGCGTTGATCGTCACGTTGACCGCGCCCGCGCTCGCGAAGGGGCCGTAGTAATTGCCCTTCGCCCGCCGCGCGCCGCGGTGCTTGCTGATACGCGGAAAGGCGTGGTCGGCGCGCAGGAGGATGAAAGGAAACGACTTATCGTCGCGCAGAAGCACGTTGTAGGGCGGGCGGAATCGCTTGATCAGCTGGGCCTCGAGCAGCAGCGCCTCGGCTTCCGAATTGGTGACCACGATCTCCATCCCTCGGGTCTGGCTGACCATCCGCCTGAGCCGGTTGGAGAGCGCCTTGACCTGGGTGTAGTTCGCCACCCGCGCCTTCAGGCTGCGCGCCTTGCCGACGTAGAGCACGTCGCCCCGCGCATCGAGCATCCGGTAGACGCCCGGGCGGGGCTTCAGGGTGCGGACGGTTTCGCGGATTGCCGCGACACCTGCTTCCAGGTCGGGCTGCGCGCCTGCGCCCTTGACGGTATAGGTCGCGCGCTCCTCGTTGAAGCGTTCCTGGCCGCGAGGATCGTTGGGAGAGCCGGCTTCGGTGCGGGACATGATGTGCAGCTAGGAGTTGCGGAAGCGAAAGGGAAGGCCTAGGCGGCCGCACGTGAACTACGATGCAATCATCCTTGGCGGCGGAGCGGCCGGCCTCATGTGCGCCGCGCGTGCTGGAAAGCGCGGACGGCGGGTGCTGGTGATCGAGCGTGCCGAAGCGGTGGGGAAAAAGATCCTGATCTCCGGCGGCGGGCGGTGCAATTTCACCAACATCGGCGCGGGTCCGGCGAATTACCTTTCCGCCAACCCACATTTCGCCAAGTCCGCACTCGCGCGTTACACCCCGCGCGATTTCCTCGACCTGGTCGAGGCTTACGACATCGCGTGGCACGAAAAGACGCTGGGCCAGCTGTTCTGCGACGGATCGGCGCGGCAGATCGTTGACCTGCTGCTCGCCGAATGCGCGGCCGGCGGGGTGGAGGTGCGCTGCGGGGTCGAGGTCAGCGAAGTGGCCCATGGCGACGGTCGCTTCCGCATCGGCGAGGATAGCGCAACGGCGCTGGTGATCGCCACCGGGGGGCCGTCGATCCCCAAGATGGGCGCGACCGGCTTTGCCTATGACCTTGCGCGGCGCTTTGGGCTCAAGGTGGTCGAGCCGCGTCCCGCACTCGTTCCGCTGACACTCGGCGGAGAGGACGTGCTGTTCCGCGAACTGTCCGGCGTTTCAGCCGAAGTGGTGGCGCGCGCCGGGAAAGCTGCCTTCCGCGAGGCAGCCTTGTTTACCCACCGCGGGCTGTCGGGACCGGCGATACTCCAGGCCTCGTCGTATTGGCGTCCTGGCGAGGACGTAACGGTAAATTTCCTGCCCGATCGCGCGGCGGGCTGGCTGTTCGGCACCAAGCGCGCGCAACCCCGCGCCACGCTGCGGGCGGTATTGCGCGATGGCTTGCCCGAACGTCTTGCGGATACGCTCACCGAGCGGCTGGGCCTCATCAGCGAACTCGCCAATCAGCCCGACAGGTTGCTGAACGCGGCCGAGGCGCAGCTGGCCGCCTGGAGGTTCCACCCGAACGGCAGCGAAGGCTTTGCCAAGGCCGAAGTGACCGTCGGGGGCATCTCTACCGCAGATCTTTCTTCGAAGACGATGGAAGCGAAGGGCGTTCCCGGCCTCTACGCGATCGGCGAGGCGGTGGACGTAACCGGTTGGCTCGGCGGGTATAATTTCCAGTGGGCCTGGGCGAGCGGGGTGGCCGCGGGCGACGCGCTCTAACGCGCGATTGCCAAGCCACCGGGTTGTGTTAGCTTCGCTTCAAAGGCGGGCATAGAACCGACCCATGGGAGAGACGCTTTTGCGGCAATTGCAGGGCATGGACGCGAGCTTCGTCGCACTCGAAACGAAGAACTCGCCGATGCATATCGGTTCGCTCCTGATATACAATCCAGCGACCGCGCCGGGCGGGTTCGTCCGGTTCAAGGACATCCTCGCCTTCTTCGAAAGCCGGATGCAATTGAGCCGTACGATGCGCCAGCGGCTGGTGCGGGTGCCGTTCGACCTCGACTATCCCTACTGGATCGAGGATCCGGACTTCGACCTGGAATATCACGTCCGCCATGTCGCGCTGCCCGAGCCGGGCGACTGGCGCCAGCTGTGCATCCAGGCGGCGCGGATCTTCGCCCGCCCGCTCGACCTCACCCGCCCGCCGTGGGAGTTTACCGTGATCGAGGGCCTCGACAACGTGCCGGGTGTGCCCAAGGGCTGCTACGCGATGGTGACCAAGGTTCACCACTCGGCGATCGACGGGATGAGCGGCATCGACCTGATGGAGGCCATGCACACGCTGCGCGCCGACGATCCGCCACCGGCAGAACCCGACACCTGGAAGCCGGAAAAGATCCCCAACCCCGCCGAACTCCTTGGCAAGAGCTACTTCAACGCCGTCACCAACCCGCTCAAGCAGCTAGAGGTCGCGGCCAAGGCCGCACCCGGCCTCGCCAAGGCGCTGAAGGGGCTGGTGGCAAAGGAATTCAACGTCTCGCGCGAGATGCTCGCGCCGAAAACGCGGTTCAACAAGGTCATCTCGGCGCACCGTGTAACCGAGGGCCGCAGTTTGCCGCTCGCCGACGTCAAGGCGATCCGCTCGCTGACGGAAGGGAGCAAGGTCAATGACGTGTTCCTCGCCATCGTCGGAGGAGCGCTGCGCAAGTATCTGCTGGCAAAGGATGATCTGCCCGCAAAGACGCTGACGGCAATGGCTCCGATTTCGGTCCGCTCGAAGACCGAAAAGGGCGACATGGGCAACCAGGTTGCCGCCATGGTCGCACCGCTCGGCACCCATATCGACGACCCCGCCGAACGGCTGCGCTTCGTCCATGAGCGGACGATCAATTCGAAGGCGATGACCGAGGCGATCGGCGCGCGGAACATGACCGAGGCGAGCAAGGTATCGCCGGCGCTGTGGATGAGCCTGGGCGCGCAGCTCTACACCCGGCTCGGCCTGGCCAACCGCGGCATGGCACCTATGTTCTCCACCGTGGTCACCAACGTCCCCGGCCCGCCGGTACCGATCTATTCCACGGGTGCGCGGCTCGAGAGCATGTACGGCCTGCTGTGCCTGACCGACGGAATGGGCCTTGGCCACACCGTGCAGAGCTATTGCGACGAGGCGACGGTAACCTTTACCGCCTGCCGCGAATTGATGCCCGACCCCGAATTCTACGCGCAGTGCATCGAGGACAGCTTCAACGAACTGCGCGACGCAGCGCGGAGTGCTTCGCCCAAGTCCGAGCCGAAGCGGACTCCCAAGCCCAAGGCCGCTCCCAAGGTCAAAGCTGCGCCGAAGAAAGCGACCCGCGCGACCAAGCCTGCCGGAAAGCCAGCCACGGCGCGCGGCACAAAACCGGCGACGAAGCGTTCGCCTTCGAAACCCAGATCGTCCGCTGCAAATGCGCGCAAAGGAAATTCGAAGTGACCGCAACAGCTACCAAAGCGACCCGATACCAGGCGCGCCCACCCCACAAACTGCTCGCGCTGACCGAGCCCAGCCGGGCCATGGCCGAACTGGCCGCCTTTGCCTTGCTGCGACCGCTCATGTCGTTTCTGCCGCGCGGTGACGGGCACGGTGTACTGGTGCTGCCCGGCTTCATGGCAACCGACGGGTCGACCGGACCAATGCGGCGTCTGCTCGGCCAGCTCGGTTACGATGTCGCCGGTTGGAAGCTCGGCAGAAACGTACGTGTCGACAATGCCCGCGTGGAAGAGATGGTGCGACGGGTCGACGAGCACTACGCGCGCACCGGCGGCAAGATCACGATCGTCGGCTGGAGCCTGGGCGGCGTGTTGGCACGAGAACTGGCCAAGCAAATGCCCGAAAAGGTCCGTCAGGTGATCACGCTGGGTAGCCCGATCAGCGACGATCGCGATCACTCGAACGCTCGCCGCCTGTTCGAGATGCTCAACGGGCGCGAACCAGAACCGATGCGACAGGGCAAGTTCCGCAAACTGGCCGAGGCGCCGCCGGTGCCCACGACATCGATCCTTACCAAGGCCGACGGTGTGGTCCATTGGCGCGGATCGGTACAACACCCTGACGGCAATCCGCGGACCGAGAACATCGAAGTCTTCGCCAGCCATATCGGGTTGGGCGTAAACCCGGCCGTCATGCTCGCGATCGCCGACCGGCTTGCACAGGCGGAAGGCGAATGGACACCGTTCGAAGCCCGTGGCTTCGCCGCATTGGCTTTTCCCAGAGCCCAGCTTCACTAGGACGCTTCGGAAGGGGCGGTTTGGCGGGTTTGTGGCCGCGGCCCGCGAAGCCCCGATCACTAGGCCCGAATAACCGATCTCCTCAGAACAGCTTGCGCAGTTCAATCTGGAAATAGCGACCGACGGGATCGACCAGTCCCGGCTGATAACGCAGCGGGACACTGCCGGTATCGTCGGTCACGCGCTGGTGGGCATCCAGCAGGTTGTTCACCCTGATGCCGAGACGCGTGCCCTTCCAGAAGCCTGGCCCATCCTTGCCGGTGAGCCATTCCTGCTGTTCCAAATTCATGAACAGCCGCAAGTTGAATGTCGCGAGCGAGCCGAACCGCAGGTCGCTCGATCCGGGTAGCCCGCTGCCTCTGACCGTCGTCCCGCTGGCGTAGCGCCCCGACAGGCGGGCACCGATCCCTCCCTTGAACACCCCGCCCTCAAGTTCGATCGTGTGGCGGGAAATTCCGCCGTCGCTCAACCCGTCGCCATCAAGCAGGTCGAGCGAAGGTCCACCCGGCGCGACGAGCACCGAGTTGCCCAGTTCGACTGTGTGATAGAGCGAAAGGTTCCAACGCCCCTGCCCATCGCCTCCGCGGCCACCGAACATCGCACCGGCACCGCCGCCGCGCGAGCCGCCTCCGCCGCTAGGTGCAGCGCCATCCCCCCCGCCACGCTGGCGACCACCATTCTGCTGCTGGCCGTTTTCACCGGACGCCGGTACAGGGACCGCGCACATACGGGTGCGTAGCTCTGCCAATCGCGCCGGATCGATCTTCCCGTCAGGACCCTTTAGCCGCTCTACCAATTCGGGCGGCAGCGTAGCGATGTCCGGCTCCACGCCATCTTCGCCGCAACGAAGCGCTTTACGCAGCGCGGCGAAGCGTTCGGGGTCGAACCGGCGCATCCCGCTCCCACCCTCGCCCGGAGCACCGGCAGGGGTTCCCTCGGTAGTGCACATCCGCGCCTTGAGCATGGCGATCCTGGCTGGGTCGATCTGCCCGTCCGCGCCTTTCAACCGCTCGGTCATGCGGTCGGGAATGCCGGTCAGGTCGGGAATCGCGCCATCCGGAGCGGCGCAGAATTTGGCCCGCATTTCCGCAAAGCGCGCGGGATCGAACTGGCCGCCTCCCGCTCCCGGGCGCGGGGCGCCATCCGGCGAGGTCGTCGGCGCGGGGGTTTCCGGTGCAGCAGCGGCGCCAAACCGACCGCCTCGGCCGCTGTCTTCGGCCTGGGGCGAGGCCTTGCCGACGCGGCCGAATATGTTGATCCCGTAGCGGATGCGCGATGACTTGCGCGCGCTGAACGTCACCGGCCGACGGTCGAGCGCAAGCAGCGTTCCGTCGGTATCGCGAGTCACTCGGCCGGGAAAGGCCGCCTCGATCGCGGGGGTCAGCAGCGGAAAGCTCTCGGTCGTGTCGCTCGACCGGTTGCGGTAGAATTCGACTAGCAGGTTCGCGCGGTCGAACAGGTCCAGGTCGTAATTCGCCGACAGCTTGATGTCGCGTTGGGTTTCGGCCTTGAGATTGGGGTTACCCCCGGTCGTGACGGTGGCAAGAACGGTCTGTCCGCTGCTGAAGTCGTACACCGGCACATTGACGTCGACGATGGTCGGGCTGCCAAGCTGGCCGAGCCCCGGCGCGACCGTGCGCGCGATCACACTTGCCTGCAGCGAAAGCTTCTCGACCGGGCTCCAGTTCAGCCCCGCGTTCCAGTCGGTCAACGTGCCGAAGTCGGACAGGTAATCGACCCCGCCACCCAGGTTGACCGACAGATCGCCGATCGCATCCAGCACGCCTTCCCTGCGGCTGGCGAGCGGCAGACTGAGGCTTGCGCCCCCGTTTAGATTGCCACGGGTGAGCTGGGTTTGTCGGGTCGCGGTGCGGGTGTCGGTGCTCTCGATCCGGTCCCAGTCATAGCCTGCGTCCAGAGTCAGGTTGGCGCGGCCCGCCGGCAGGCCGAAGGGAGACCCGGTGAGCGTGGTCTTGGGATTGGCCGACCAGGTGCGGCTCAGCGACCGGTCGGTACCGCCGCCACCCTGTCGGTCGATCCGGCTGTCGCTATCGGTCCGGTTGGCGTCGATGGTCGATGACAGCCGCCAAGCGCCGAGCTGGGTGTTGTACGCCGTGCCGAGGGCGTAAGTATCGGTCGCCGTGTGCCGATCGATCGGATCGAGGGTCACGGCGTCGATGCCCGACAGGCTGTCGCGCACCACGCGGCTGACCTGGCCGTTGAGGGTGAACTGCCCCCCCTTGCCCATTTCGCCGAGCCCTTGTGTCAGGGTCGCGTTCGCCTCGATGCTCTCCTCGCGCGACACGAGGGTGCGGAAGTCGGCCGGATCGAGGCCTGCGGCGGCCACCGCGGGATCCGTCGCGGTGGTCTGGACGATCCCGCGCTCCCCTTCGGTCAACGGGCTGCGGCGGTTGTAATCGATGCTGGCGTTGACCCGGCGCGGCCCGCTGATGCTGAGGATCGATGCCTCCAGTTCTTGCGCACTGTAACCGCCGCGGGTGGGCATGCCGTACTCAGCCTCCACCTCGCGACTGGCGAAATTCGGCTTGAGGATGAAGTTTATGACCCGCTGGTCGGGCGGATAGCCGAACTGAACCGCGACTTCCTCAGGCAGCACTTCGACCTTGCGGATCGCTTCGGGCGGATAGCGCCCCATCTCACGAAAGTTCGAAATGCGCTGTCCGTTGACGAGGAATACCGGTCGTCCGCCCCGTCCCCGGCCCGAACCGACCTGCGGCGCAAGTTGGGCCACGAGATCGGCGATCGAAGTCGCACCGTAAGCCGCAATGTCCTTTTCCTCGAGCTCGAGGATCGGCGGGCTGTCGGTCTGGACCTGGCCGGGAAGCCGCTCGGCTATGACGACAATCTCGTCCCCCGGCATCGGGTCGGCATCGGACGGCTCGGTTGGTCCCGACTGGGCGATAGCGGGCGCTTCCTGCGCTACCACGGGGGAAGCGAAGACAAGAGCAATCAGCGATACGGAAGTCAGAGAGCGCAAGATGTTGTCAGTCCTAGAAAATTGTCGATCCAGCCCTTCCCCGCTGGGCCATGGCGCATCTCGCCAGCCGGGAAAACCCACCGCGTCGTAACTTTTTGTCGCGCAAACCTTGCCGTGAGATGACGCGGGCGCTTTCCTTTTCCAGTGCCTGCGTCTAAGGGCGGCCACCAATTCGACCAACCTCCTCAAAGGAACCGACAAGCTACATGGCCAAGGAAGAACTCCTCGAAATGCGCGGGCGGGTGGTGGAGCTGCTCCCGAACGCGATGTTCCGGGTTGAGCTTGAGAACGGCCACGAGATCCTCGGCCACACCGCCGGCAAGATGCGCAAGAACCGCATCCGCGTGCTGACGGGTGACGAAGTGCTCGTCGAGCTGACGCCCTACGACCTCACCAAGGGGCGCATCACTTATCGCTTCATGCCGGGACGCGGCGGCCCGGGGCCGCAGTAACGCGCCACTAGCGCCCAGGGGGCAGCCTATGCCCGAACTCGTTCTCGCATCCGCCAGTCCGCGCCGACGCGAGCTGCTCTCGCGGCTCGGCATCGAACCGCTGCGCGTTGTGCCAGCCGATATCGATGAAACCCCTCGCAAGGCCGAGCTGCCGCGCGACTACGCGGTGCGCATGGCCCGCGAAAAGGCGATCGCCGCTGCCGCCGACGATGCCTTTGTGCTGGCGGGCGATACCGTCGTGGCGGCTGGACGGCGCATCCTGCCCAAGGCCGAGGACGAGTCCACGGCGCGCCACTGCCTCGATCTGCTTTCCGGTCGGCGCCACCGCGTTATGTCCGCGATCGCGCTGCGCTCACCCGACGGCACCATGCGCCAGCGGTTGAGCGAGACCCAGGTCCGCTTCAAGCGCCTGTCTGGGGAAGAGATTGCCGCATACCTCGCCGGTGGCGAGTGGCACGGCAAAGCGGGCGGCTATGCGATCCAGGGAAGCGCCGAAGGGCTGATCGCGTGGATCGGCGGTAGCCACTCGGGCGTTGTAGGCCTGCCGCTGTTCGAGACACGTGCGCTGCTCAAGTCTGCGGGGTTCGCTCTTGGCTGATTGGTCGATCGAGCGCGGCATCGGCGAAGACCGCGCGCTGCTGATCGAAGGCGGACGGGCTATTGCCGCGAAAGTTCGCTGGCCCGGCGAACTGCGCGCAGGAACTGTGGTCGATGCTACCCTCGTCCAGCGCCGTGCCGGTTCGCCGCGCGGGCTGGCGATGACGGATAGCGGAGATGCCATCCTGGTCGACCGGCTGCCGAGGGCAGCGAGCGAAGGTGCCCCGATCCGCCTGGCGGTGACCCGCGCAGCGATGGCTGAACGTGGACGGTTGAAGCGCGCGCAGGGCCGTTGGAGCGACCAGGCCGAGGCACCGGCTGTTGCCGATGCCTTCACGACCGGCACGACCGTGCGCCGCTTCCCCGCGGGCTTGTGGGACGAAGTGTGGAATGCCGCGTGGGACGGTGAGATTGCCTTCGGGGGCGGCACGCTGCTGTTCGCGGTAACCCCCGGCATGACCGTGATCGACATCGACGGTGATCTGGCTCCCCGCGAGCTGGCGCTGGCGGCCGTGCCCGCAATCGGTCGCGCCTTGAGCCAGTTCGAGCTTGGCGGGTCGATTGGGGTCGATTTTCCGACCCTCGCGGCGAAATCCGACCGGCAGGCAATCGACGCCGCGCTGAATATCGCCTTGGGCGGATGGCCGCACGAGCGCACCGCGATGAACGGCTTCGGTTTCGTCCAGATCGTTGCTCGCAGCACAGGTCCGTCGTTGCTTCAACGGCTGGCGCACCACCGCGCTTCTGCCGCCGCGCGAATGCTGCTCCGGCGCGCCGAGGCGCTCGATGGAGCCGGCGCGATCGAGCTGACGGCGCATTCGGCGGTGCTCGGCGCGCTGCGCCCCGAATGGCTCGAAGAGCTCGCCCGCCGCACCGGTCGCGCGGTTCGGCTGGAGGCCGATCACGCGCTTGCACTCGACGGCGGTCATGCCCAGATCGTGCCACGATGACCACGAGCCCACGCCTCTGCCCGATCTGCAAGAAGCCGCGCAGCGAAGCCCACGCCCCTTTCTGTTCGACCCGCTGCAAGGACCGCGACCTCGTGCGCTGGTTCTCGGACGGCTACACGGTGCCGGGCCCGCCGGTCGATCCCGACGACCTCGTTCGCGAAGAGTCCGATTGACCCCTTGCCAAGCGAGACGCGCGCCGCCATAGCGCCGCCTCGCCAACCGCCGGACCGCGCCTAAGGGCCCCGGCGCGGGAGTATCTGCCTCGGTAGCTCAGTTGGTAGAGCATGCGACTGAAAATCGCAGTGTCGGTGGTTCGAATCCGCCCCGAGGCACCACTCCCCAGGCTCCGCTCCCCGCTCCCTAAGATCCACTTCCCATAACCGACCGTTTATGGGCTCGTCGCGGCCCCCACCGGTAATCGGCCCACTCGTTCAATCAGCCGTGATTGATTTATTCGCTCAACCTTATCGAACCATCGCGTTTCCCCCCGTCGTGTCCGAGGAGTAGGGTGCAGCGATCATTTTCCGCGCGGCACGAGTCGCGCCCAATCAAACCACTCAGGAGAGCGAAATCATGGACGCCAAGACAGGATCGATCGAGGGCGGATGCCCGATGGGTGGCGACGGCGGCGTACGTGCGCTGCTGGGCCGGACCAACAAGGACTGGTGGCCGGAAATGCTCGCCACCGAGATTCTCAACCCCAACGGCCCCACCAACCCGTACGGCGACGACTTCGACTATGCCGAGGCGTTCAACGCCATCGACTACGATGCGCTCAAGGCCGACCTCACCGCGCTGATGACCGATAGTCAGCCCTGGTGGCCGGCCGACTACGGCCACTACGGCCCGTTTTTCATCCGCATGGCGTGGCACGCGGCGGGCACCTATCGCACCGCCGACGGCCGCGGCGGCGCTAACAGCGGGCAGCAGCGCTTTGCCCCGCTCGACAGCTGGCCTGACAACGGCAACCTCGACAAGGCCCGGCGGCTGCTGTGGCCGATCAAGCAGAAGTACGGCAGGAACATCAGCTGGGCCGACCTGTTCATCCTCACCGGCAACGTCGCGATTGAATCGATGGGCGGGCCAACCTTCGGCTTCGGCGGCGGCCGTGCCGACGTTTACGAGCCCGAACGTGACATCTATTGGGGCTCGGAAGACAAATGGGTGAACGAGGGCGTGCAGACGCGCATCAGCCCCGATCACGGGATGCATGAACTCGAAGGGCCGCTCGCCGCGATCCAGATGGGCCTGATCTACGTCAATCCGGAAGGCCCTGGCGGCAATCCGCACGACGATGAGGGCATGGCGCGCGACATGAAGGAAACCTTCGCGCGCATGGCGATGGACCACGAGGAGACCGTCGCGCTTACCGCCGGCGGACACACCTTCGGCAAGGCGCACGGCAACGGCGATCCGAGCACGCTGGGTCATGCGCCCGCAGGCGGCGACCTCGTCGCGCAGGGCTTTGGCTGGGTTTCCGGCGAAGAGCACGGCGGCATCGGCGAGCACACCGTCACCAGCGGCATCGAAGGTGCGTGGACCAACACCCCCGACAAGTGGACCGAGAACTACTTCCGCCTGCTGCTCGACTACGACTACGAGCTGGTGAAGTCGCCCGCCGGCGCCAACCAGTGGCAGCCGATCGACCAGAAAGAAGAAGACATGGCCCCCGCGGCCTGGGACCCCAACATCAAGGTTCCGACCATGATGACCACCGCGGACATGGCGCTGAAGCGTGATCCGGAATTCCGGAAGATCAGCGAGAAGTTTCGCAACGATCACGAGGCGTTCAAGGACGCGTTCGCCCGCGCCTGGTTCAAGCTGACTCACCGCGACATGGGACCCAAGGCCCGCTATCTCGGCCCCGAAGTTCCGGCCGAAGACCTGATTTGGCAGGATCCGGTTCCCGCCGGCACCAAGCCGTCGGACAGCGACGTGTCCAACGTGAAGGCGAAGATCGCCGATAGCGGCCTTACGGTCAGCCAGCTGATCAAGACCGCCTGGGCCTCGGCCTCGACCTACCGCAAGTCCGACTATCGCGGCGGCGCCAACGGTGCACGCGTCGCGCTCAGCCCGCAGAAGGACTGGGAGGTCAACGAGCCCGAGATGCTCGCCAAGGTAATCGACACCCTCAATGGCCTGCGCGGCTCGATGAGCCTTGCCGACGCGATCGTCCTTGGCGGCGTCGTCGGCCTTGAAAAGGCGATCAAGGATGCCGGCTTTGGCGTGTCGGTGCCCTTCACCGGGGGCCGCGGCGACGCGACGCAGGACCAGACCGACGTCGATAGCTTCGCTGTGATGGAACCCGAGGCCGATGCGTTCCGCAACTATGTCGGCAAAAAGAAACTCGCGGTGAAGACCGAGGAAATGATGCTCGATCGCGCGTCGCTGCTCGGCCTTTCGGTGCCCGAGATGGTCGTTCTGATCGGCGGACTGCGCGTGCTCGGCGCGAACCATGGCGAACGTGGCCACGGCCACTTCACCACGCGTTCCGGCCAGCTGACGAACGACTTCTTCGTCAACCTATACGACATGACGAATGTCTGGGCCGAGGGCGAAGGCTCGAATGGCGAGGAGTATGTTGCGACAGACCGCAAGGACGGCAGCAAGAAGTGGCACGCGACGCGCGCGGACCTGATCTTCGGTTCGAATTCCGAACTGCGCGCGGTGGGTCAGGTCTATGCCGAGAACGGCAACGAGGAGAAGTTCGTAAAAGACTTCGTAAAGGCTTGGACCAAGGTGATGGACGCCGACCGGTTCGACATCAGCTATGCCAAGTACCACCAGTAAAAGACCCGCGAGTCATCGGGTAATTCAAGGGCCCTCGGCAGCGATGCCGGGGGCCTTTTAAATCAGCGACCGCGCCTGAGCACGAGATAGAGCGCACCCTCGCCGCCATGGCGGGGATGCGCTTTTCGTATCGCGGCGATTGCGGGCGCATGGCTCGACGACGCGAGCCAATCGAGCACCTTGGCACGGATCGCGCCCCGTTTGCCCGCGCGATCCGCTGCTTCTGCCGGGCGAGACTTGCCCGCGATCAGCAGCACCACCCGCGCCCCCATCGCGCGCGCCTGCGCGACTCCATCGATCAGTCGAGAGTGCGCCGAGTCCAGCGTGTGTCCGTGCAGGTCGAGCGTGAAATCGGGTTCGATTGCGCCAGCACGAAACCGGCGATCCCAGTGCGAATCGAGGCCGGGATCGAGGCGCACCTTGGGGGCAGGAGCGACGCGGTTGGGAGGCGCGGGCCGTCCCGGACTGGCGGTCGGCACCCGCGCGGGCGGAGGGGCGTCGGTTCGCTGCGAAATCGGCGGCGAGACAGCAGTTGCCGGTCTTGCCGGGATCGCGCCTTGCGGTCGGATCGGAGCGACAGTCGCCGCAACCTTCGCCCAGGCCTCGCCCTCCTCGACACTCAGCCCGCGGGGCGTTTTCACCGGGCCTGGAGCCGCGTGAGCGTCCCCTTGGGAAGCAGGATCAGCGCCTGACCCCGCGCGCTCATCCCGCCGGCGATGGTCCGGGCCTCATTGCCCGCCCCCCAGAAGGTGTCGAAGCGGTTGGCGCCCTTGATCGCGCCGCCCGTGTCTTGCGCGATCCACATGCCCGAGGCCTCGCGCCGATCCATCGCCAGCCAGACGGGAGCCCCCAAGGGCACGAATGCCGGATCGGCCGCGACCGAGCTTTCGCGCCGTACCGGCACGCCGAGCGCGCCCAGCGGGCCATCGCCGGTGAGTTCCTTGAAGAACACCCAGCTTTTGTTCTCGTCCATGATTGCGCGGCCCTCGGCCGGGTGCGCGCGGATGTAACCCATGATTCCCTGCATCGATGTGGCGTAGGGCGTGCCGTCACCGATCAGTCCACGGTCGCGCATCACCTTGCCGATGCCGGTGTACTCGCGGCCGTTCTGGCCGGCATAGCCGATGCGCATCACCCGGCCTTCGGGATCGCGGAGACGTCCTGAACCCTGGATCTGGAGAAAGAAGAATTCGACCGGATCGGCGGCCCACGCGATCTCTAGTCCGCGATTGGCGAGCGCTCCCGCCTGAATCTCCGCGCGCTCGTAATAGGGCACGAACTTGCCCGACGCGTCGCGCCGGCCGAGCTGCTGCCTGCCTGTACGCTCACTGACCGGGGTTTCATCCCACCAGCCGCGCTCCAACTCTGGCGGCAAGGCATATACCGGAACGTCGAAACCCGCGCGCGGCATGCGGCTTCCAGCAATTTCAGGCTCGTAATAGCCAGTCGCAAATGCCGTGCCGTCGCCCACCCGCGCGGTTTCGAAGTACTGCGCAAAGAAGCCTGTGGCGTCGCCCTGCCCCCACCCCTTTGCGGCCGTACAGGCTGCTTCCCACTGGCTGCCGCTGGTCAGACCGCTGGCATCCTCGCGGGAAAGCAGGCGTGGACACGATTCGCGGAAACTCGCGAGCGCCCCGGAAGCATCCGCCGCACCGATCCCCAGCGCCGTAACCGGCGGGCCTGGTATCAGGCCCGAAGCGCGCGCATTTGCAGCAACCGGCGGCGGAGGCGTAACAGGTTCCGGAACGAGACGACAACCGGCGAGCGCGACGGTCGCCAGCGCGATTGACGCAGCAACCCTCAATCGCATGCACTTTCCCCCAATTTCTGTGGGCTAGGCTTCGTCCGTCTCGTCGAGGAGCCAGTGTGGATCGGCTTCGCGCACGTCGCGCTTGAAAGTCCACAGGTCGCGCGTTTCGATCGCGTCATCAAGCGACCCGGCGACTACATTACCGTCCTTGTCGCGGGTGACCGCGGCAATGTCTGCCACAAATCGCATGCGGATTCGCGCCGTCTTGCCCACCAGCTCGGCCATGTCGATCGTCGCATCCTCGATCCGCACGAGGCGGTTGTCGAGCGTTTCGCCTGCGGCCTCACGAGCCGCGATCGCCGAGTCAAAGCCCGCATACACGTCGCCGTCGCAGAGTTCCTTGAGCGAGTCGCGGTCGCCTTCCCAGAAGGCTTGGAGCACCATACCGTATGCGTCTTTGGCAGCGTGGACGAAGCCGGACACGTCGAAGTTGCGGTCCGCTGCGGCGATTTCGCGCACGCCGCGCTCGACCGCGGGTACCGCCCCTTCCAAGGCGGCTGGGCGGGCGACCTGCGCGGCACGCGGCTGGAGAGCGGCGGGGGGCGCGGAGTCGGGCGCGTCGAAGCGGCTCGGCTCGGGTTGTTCCTCGTGCTCCGCACGTCGGCCAAGCACCGAATAGAGGCGCAGACCGAGAAATGCCGCGATCATCGCAAGGATGACGATCTGTAAAATCACTTGGTCAGTCCGTTTCTTCCGCTTCAGTTCGAAGGCCTGCCCTGCAAAGGCCGCCTTCGGGTCCATCAATGGTGCCCTACATAGGGATGAATTACAAACGAACAACGCACCAAAGCGCCATTCGGGTGCGCCGTTGCGGCACGCCGCGCGCAGTGCTAGGCGCGCCCTCGATTCCGCGAAGGCGCCCGCATGGCGGCTTCGGTCCAAACAACAGGATAGACACCCATCATGGCCGACGAAGGCGACGTTCTCACCGATCTCAACATGGAACCTGGCAGCCTCGGCAACGGTGCCGACAACGAGCCGGTTGCGGGGATTATCTCGCAATACGTGAAGGATCTGTCAGTCGAGAATCCAAATGCGCCAGCCTGCTTCCAGTGGCAGAGCCAACCCAACATCGACCTTCAGTTCAACATCGCTGCGGAGCCAGTGAGCGACGAAGTGAGCGAGGTCGAACTCAAGATAAAGCTCACAGCCAAGGCCGACGAAGGCGAGCTCTATCTGGTCGAACTGTCTTATTGCGGCCTGATCGGCCTTCGCAACCTGCCCGACGAGCACGCGCACGCCTTTCTCTATGCCGAGGCACCGCGGATCCTGTTTCCCTTCGCTCGCCGGGTCATCGCCGATGCCACGCGCGACCTGGGGTTCCAGCCCATGATGATCGACCCGATCGACTTCAACGGGCTCTATCTTCAGCAGCTCCAGCGCAAAGCGGAAGAAGAGGCGTCCGGCGCCGGTCAGACCCCGCCGACGCCGGCCGGCGAGGCCTGATTCTCCCGCTCTCGGCGGCTCCCGGGCCATGAGCAATCTCGTCCGCAGCGTCGGCACGATCGGTGGATTGACCGCGATCAGCCGGGTCTTCGGTTTCGTGCGCGACATGTTGCTCAGCCGCGTGCTCGGCGCCGGTCTCGCGGCCGACGCCTGGCAGCTCGCGTTCACGCTGCCCAACACCTTTCGCCGGCTATTCGCCGAAGGGGCGTTCAGTGTCGCCTTCGTGCCGATGTACACCAGACGGCTGTACCGCTCCCCCGAGGACGGCGGGGGCGAAGCAGGTGCGGACGCCTTCGCGGGCGACGTGCTTTCTGTGTTCGTCTGGGTACTCCTGGGCTTCAGCGCGGTCTGCATGTTCGCGATGTCAGGGATCGTATGGCTGCTCGCACGCGAGTACCAGGACATCCCGGGCAAATTCGAACTGTCGGTCATGCTCAGCCGGATGACATTCCCTTATCTCGGCCTTGTCAGTCTGGTGGCCATGCTGTCGGGTCTGCTCAATGCGCGCAGCCGTTTTGCGCCGGGTGCGTTCGTCCCGGTGTTCCTCAATCTGGTAATGATCGGCGGCATCTTGACCGGCTGGTATCTGCGCGGCCCCGATGGAGACGACGCCGTGGTTGCCTGGGCGCTCGCGATCTCGCTGACGTTGTCGGGCGGAGTGCAACTGGCCTACATGTGGTGGGCCACGCGCCGGGCGGGCGTACGGCTGAAGATCAGCGCGCCGAAGCTTACACCCGAGGTCCGGCGGCTGGGGTTGTTGATCCTGCCCGCCACTTTCGGGGCGGGAATCTACCAGATCAGCCAACTCGTCGACACGTTTTTCGCCACCAGTCTGCCACAGGGTTCGCTGACGCTGCTCAAGCTTGCCGACCGGCTCAACCAGATGCCGCTCGGAATCTTCGGAATCGCGCTGGGGACCGCGATTCTGCCGATGCTCGCGCGGCACATCCAGTCCGGCGACAAGCGCGAGGCGCAGCGCCTGCAGGGCAACGCCGTCGAGGTCGGCACGTTGCTGACCCTGCCCGCCGCGGTCGCCTCTGGGAATCTGCGCACCGGCGTTCGTGACCGCGTTCTTTGTCGGCGGCAAAATGACCGCCGAGAACGGCGCGCTGATGTCCGACATCGTTCTCGCGCTGGTCTGCGGACTGCCCGCCTATGTTCTCGTCAAAGTATTCCAGCCGGCGTTCTTCAGCCGCGAGGACACCCGGACGCCGGTGTTCGTCGCGGCGGGGGCGCTGGCGATCAACGTCGCGCTCAATTTCTATGTCGTGCCGCGCTACGGCATCGTCGGTCTCGCCGCAGCGACGGCGATCACGGCCACCCTCAACGTGCTCACGCTTTACACCATCCTGCAACTGCGCGGCTGGTTCCACTTCACCGCCAAGCTTGCCGGGCGCATCGCTCGCCAGCTGGTCGCGACCGCGGCGATGGCGGCGTTCCTGTGGTGGCTCATGCCTCGCCTGGCCGACCGCTTCGGCGGCAACGTGATCGAGCGAGTTTGGTCGCTTGGCGCGCTGGTGCTCGGCGGAATGATCGTGTTCTTCGTGGTCGCACTCGCGATCGGCGCACTGGACAAGGATCTCGTCTCGCAGATCCGCCGCAAGCGCCCGGCACAACCGGTCGATCTTGCCGAATAATGCGTTTGGCGCTAGCGCTCGTGGCGATGAACCTGACCGCCGCTCTTACCATGTCAGCGCCGCTCCGCTTCGCGGTGCGCGGCCGGGCGGCCTGGCGATGGCTACGCAGCGCCTGACCTGAGCGCCGCGCCCGGGCCTGACGGGCGATCCATGACCATCGACCACTTGCAAAAGGACTCCGCCATGCGCGTCGTCTCCGGCATTCAGCCTACCGGCAAACCCCACCTCGGCAACTACCTCGGCGCTATCCGCAATTACGTGAAGCTGCAGGACGACGCCCTTGCCTCCGGCGGCCAGTGCCTGATCTTCATCGCCGATCTCCACGCCATCTCGATGCCGCACGACCCGGCCGAGCTGCGTGCCTCCACGCTCGAACTGGTAGCAATGCTCGTCGCCGCCGGCCTCGATACCAACCGCACCATCCTGTTCAATCAGGCACAGGTTCCCGCGCACGCCGAGCTGCAATGGCTGCTGGGTGGCACCGCGCGGACGGGCTGGCTCAACCGCATGACCCAGTGGAAGGACAAGGCTGGAAAGAACCGCGAAGGACAGTCGGTCGCGCTGTACACCTACCCGGTTCTACAGGCCGCCGATGTGCTGCTTTACCAGGCGACTCACGTACCCGTGGGCGAGGACCAGAAGCAGCATCTCGAGCTTGCCCGCGACATCGCGCAGAAGTTCAACAACGATTTCGGTGAAACGTTCGTCCTCCCGGATCCGATCGTCCCGGCTGAAGCTGCCCGGATCATGAGTCTGCGCGACGGAAGCGCGAAGATGAGCAAGTCCGACGCCAGCGACATGGCGCGGATCAATCTTTCCGATGACGCAGACCTGGTCATGCAGAAGGTCAAGAAGGCCAAGACCGACCCCGAGCCGCTGCCGTCCGAACTCGCCGGGCTGGAGGGTCGGCCCGAGGCGCTCAACCTCATCACGATCTATGCCGCGCTTTCGGGCGAGAGCGCCGAGACGGTGCTCGCCCGGTTCGGCGGACAGGGTTTTGGCGCTTTCAAGCCCGCGCTCGGGGATCTGCTGGTCGAGACGCTGCGGCCGATCTCAACCCGCTTCAACGAGCTGCGCGAAGACCGCGAGGCGCTTGACGCAACCCTCGCCCGCGGTGCGGCCCGAGCGCGGGAGATCGCGATTCCGACGCTCGAAGCGGCTTATGCTGCGCTGGGGCTGGTGCGGTGACAAGAGGCGGTTGGCATAACTATTGCTAAGTTGCTCATTCAAACTCGGTTCACCGCGAATGCTTTACACCCTGTCGCATCGATGACAGCGTGCGATTCTGCCTGACTGGCGGCGCGCACATGCTCTCGCCTACACTCGAAGGGTTTCGCACATGTCCAATCTGACCAAACTCGGTCGCACATTGAAGCTGATCGCCGCGCCGCTCGCGCTCGGCGCGTTGGCTGCATGCGCGACCCCGTTCAATGCCGACGTCCAGCGCTTCCAGAGCGCCATGCCCGCCCCGCAGGGCCAGACTTATGCGGTCGTCGCTGAGGACCCGGCGCTTTCCGGCGGCCTCGAGTTCGCGCAGTATGCCGATTACGTTGAGGCTAATCTCACCCGTCTCGGTTATACCCAGGCTGCTTCCCCCGACAACGCCGACTTGCTCGTGCGGTTCGATTACGGCGTCGACAAGGGGCGTGAGCGCGTGCGCCGGACCGGCATTTCCGATCCGTTTTACGATCCCTGGTACGGATACGGCTACGGGCGCAGCCGCTTCGGCTATAGCCGGTTTGGTTACGGCCGTGGCTTTTACGGCCGCAACCCATGGAGCTTCGGGTTCTACGACCCCTTCTTCGATAACGGGCTGGACGTATATACCGTCTACACCAGCGGCATCGACATGAAGATCGACAGCCGTGCCACCGGCCAACGCCTGTTCGAAGGCAAGGCTGAGGCGCTGTCGACCTCGAACAGATTGCAGTACCTCGTGCCCAATCTGGTCGAAGCGATGTTCACCGACTTCCCGGGTCGTTCCGGTGAAACGGTCCGCATCTCGGTCGCGCCCGAAAAAATGCCGGTGCAACGGAACTCGCGCCGATAGAGGAATTCCCCCAGGGAGGACATCGAGCGGGGCGGGTCGCGATCAATCGCGACCCGCCCTTTTCGTGTCTTCTCCGGAGATTTCAGGCTCTGCCATGGATGGAAGGGCCGGGCGCATTCGCTTAGGGCCTGCGCATGGACACCCAGCTTTTCGTCATCTGCTGTCTCACGATTGGCATCAACCTGATCGGCACGCTTGCCTATGGCGCCCGGATAGCGGGTGTCCGCACGAGGCGCATTGCGATGAGCTTCGCCCTTTTCAACATCCTCGTTCTCGTTTCCCGGATGTCGAACAGCTTCCTCGGCCCGTTCCTGGCCAAGCGGATTGAAGTTCGTCTGGCCCAAGGCGGCGGCGATGCTCTGTTGGGAGATTTCCGCCTGATCCTGGCGTCTGCGACAGCGGCCGTCCTGGTCGGCATCATCCTCGTCCCCACGTCCCAGCGCCTGTTCGCGCGAGCGATCGGATATTTCCAGGAGCATCGATCGACGGGGCGCATGATCCTGCGCACCGCGACGCCCGCTGGCCTCCGGACCATCAGGCAGTCGCTCGCGATACCGACGCTTCAACTGCGCGCTTTCAACCGCCCTGTCGGGGTCGGCGCAGGCGTGCTGGTTGCAAACTGTTTGGCGCAGGCTTTGCTAACCGTGGGCGTGCTGGCCGCGCTTTATGCGGGCTACCTCAACCCCGAGTATCGGGTCACTGCTTCCCAGCTGTCCGCCGTGATCAACGGCTTTGCGACCATCCTCCTGTTCGCGCTGATCGATCCGCAGCTATCGGTCATGACCGACGATGTGGTCGAAGGGCGGGTGGACGAAGCCCTCTTCCGGCGCACGATCGTGTGGATTTCGTTCAGCCGCCTCGCGGGAACGGTGCTGGCCCAATTGCTATTCGTGCCGTCGGCCACGGCGATTGCCTGGCTGGCCACTTACGTCTGACGTGAATCGACGATCGGCCGCCAAGGCTGTCAGCGCATGAGCGGACCGCTGGCAAATCCCACGCGGTCGATCTCGTAGACGAGGTGGCGCACGGGACCATCCGGCGTTTCCCTGACGTCCAGCTCGTCGGTCAGACGACCGCCGATGTGCTCCATCGCCTTGCGCGATACGACGTTGTCCTCGCCGACGCGAAAAACCGCTCGCTCGACCGCCGCCAGCGCATGGGCGAGCATCAACCGTTTCATCTCGGCATTGGCGCCCGTGCCCCAGAGCCGTCGCGAGAGGAACGTCCAGCCGATCTCGACCGAGCCTCCGCCCGCCGGATTGTAAGCCTGGAACCGGCTCGAGCCGACAACCTCCCCACTGGCTTTCTCGACCACAGCGAGCGCGCCGCCCTTGGCCAGCGCATCGTCGAAAAACGCCCGGAAGACAGCCTTCCGCCAGCGGTCGTGCATCGGATGGACAGCCCAGATCTGCGGATCGCTTGCGACGCCATAAAGCGCGTCCCAGTCATCTTCGGTAAGCGGCCTCAGGCGCAGCCTTTCCCCTTCGAGGACAGGCTGGCGGTCCATCCTCAGGCAGTGACCTCTGCAAGTGCGCGGATGAACGTGTCGATGTTTGCCTCGGTTAGCCCGGCTACGTTGATCCGGCCCGATCCGGCCATGTACACGCCGTGATCGTCGCGCAGTCGTCCGATCTGCTCCTTCGACAGCGCAAGCACCGAGAACAGTCCGTTCTGGATGCCGAGCGGCGCCATCTCGACCGTACCGCTCGTGCCCGCCGCCGCCAGGCGATCGCGCACCTGGCGTATGCGCGTGCGCATCGTGCCCAACTCGTCGAGCCACTGTGCGGTCAGGTCGGAATCGCGCAGGATGAGCCGTACCGCCGCAGCGCCGTGATCGGGCGGCATCGACCAGTTGGCCCGGGCCAGCGCGGCCGCGTTCGACATGATCGCGGGCAGCTGGCTGCCCTCGGCCGCCATGACGTAGAACGCCCCCACCCGGTCGCGGTAGAGCCCGAAATTCTTGTCGCAGCTATAGGCGACCAGCGCTTCCGGCACGACCGCGAGCACCGTACGCAGGCCGACAGCATCCTCTTCGATTCCGTGGCCGAGGCCCTGGTAGGCCACGTCGACGATCGGCAGCGCCTTGCCCTTGGCCAGCGCGCCAGCGATCTCGGTCCACTGCTCGGATGAGTAGTCGATCCCCGTCGGATTGTGGCAGCAGCCGTGAAGAAGGATCGCGTCCCCTTCCTGTGCATTCCGGATCGCCGCAAGCACCGCATCAAGATCCGCAGTGCCATCGGGGCGGGCATGGCTGAAGGGAACGACCTCCAGATTGAGATCGGCGAGGATCTGTGCGTGGTTCGGCCAGCTCGGCGTTCCCATGTGCACGCGCGTCACTCCGGCCGCCTTCGCCAGCGCGGTGGCCAGCCGGACGGCGCCGGTGCCCCCGGGGGTCTGCATACCCTCGATCCGGCCACCCATCGTCGGGTTGGAACCGAAGACATACGGCATCAGCGCCTCGACGAAGCCCATGTCGCCTTCGGGCCCGAGGTAGGACTTGGAATCCTGAGTCTCGACAAGCTGCTTCTCGGCCGCCTTGATCGCCCCGAAAACCGGCGTTCCGCCTTGTCCGGTCCGATAGACGCCGACGCCGAGGTCGATCTTGTCGGTCCGCGGATCATCGCGGTGCATCTTGATCAGCGCGAGCAGCGCATCGGGAGCCTGGGGAGCAAGACGGTCTAGCATGAAGGGCGCTTTAGCCGATACGCGAAGGGCCGCAACGGCAATCCCGTTGCGGCCCCGCGAACCGAAGGGCAGTTTTTCTTAAGGCTTCAAAACGGGAGCCAGCGCTGCTTCTTCGAAAACTTCATGTAGCCCGCGTTGAGGCCCAGCCGAAGCCCCGCGCCGACCCGGATGGGGATCAGCACCACGTCGCCCTTGCGCAAATAGGATGCGGTGAGCCCGCCAATGGCATAGGCAGCGCCCTCGCCCGCCGGATAGCGCTCGTACAGCTCTTCGCTGTCGTAGAGATTGTAGACCAAGACGAAGGTGTTGCTGGCGTTGGCGCCGACATCGAAGCCGATCGACGGCCCTGTCCAATAGACCGGCCGTTCACCCTCGATCTTGTGATGCAGCGTCCCCGAACCATAGCGCGTTCCGACAACGAACGCACCGCCCGCCTCGCGCCCGACGATGTAAGCGTTTGGCTCACCCTGCTTGGCGAGCAGGTCCTCGATCATCCGCGCAACGCCCTCGGCACCCTTGCCGAACACGCCCTCGGCCGCGCCGATCAGGTCATCTTTCTTGTAGGTATCGCCCTGTGTCGCGGCGACCGCAGGATCGGCGGCCGCCTGCGTTGCGGCAGTTGAGGCGTCGTTGCTGGTGACGACCGGGTCGGCCCACTGCGGCGCCACTTCGGTTGGCGCGCCCGCTGGCGGAGTCGATTGATACGTGGTCGCGTTGTCGTAGGGGGCGGGTTCGCCCGGATTCTCGCGCGGCTGTGCCAGATCGGCATCGATGCCCGCGTTCGGATCGATCGATTGGATCTGCGCCATAGCCGGCGCGGCGACGAATGCAGCGGCACCGAGTGCTGCAATCCAGCCGCGGCGCGCAATTGCCCTGAACAAGGCCATATTTTCCCTCCGTTCCCAATTACGGGATGCGTCCAGCGAGCAAGAGAGTCCTTCAGCGGTGAAGCGGCAATGAACGCGCGACGAAGCGAATCCGATTTGCGACAAAGCGAGGCACAGATCGTTGCAAACGGCCCCTTGCGACCCCCCGACCCCCTCGCTATAGCGCCCGCCTGCCGCCGGGCCTGGAGACGTGGGTGAGTGGCTGAAACCAACGGTTTGCTAAACCGTCGTACTGGTAAATCCGGTACCGAGGGTTCGAATCCCTCCGTCTCCGCCACCTCAGCTTGGAATCCGAGGAACTTTCTGCCTTTCGGTCCAATTGCCTATCAACAAATTTGCCGTTGAAAAAGGCAGTCCTCCCGTCAGTCTTGGCGCTGGAAATTTGCCGGAAATGGCGAAATTGGCGAGAATGTCGCACCTAAAGACAGGGCATCGAATAACAACAGATGGCCACGCGGCACGCGCAGCCAGGATTGGTACACGAACCTCGAGGCTAAACGACCGCAATACGATGGTGACAAACTTCTGTGCGACAGGGGAGAGCGACCTGCGCCCTGCGATTTCTGATTTTTAGCTCGGGTGTTGCCTGACGGGTTTGCGACACCTAGCCCTCGAGCGAAGGGAGGATCGTTGGATTTCAACTCTTGGATAAAGACTGGTGCCCCAAAGACGACAGACATGGGCCCTCAAATCATTGGACAATTTCGCTGCCCCGCGTCCGCTAAGCGCCCTCATTTCGGTCATTAGAGCCGACGGGTTATAAACTCGAAAGCTGCCATTGAACGAGATACACTCGCAACAAGTGAGGACCGTGCAAAGGTTTGATCGAGGTCGTTAGAACAGGCCACGAACGAGCGGGGATTCGATAACGGGTGAAGCTCATGCGGCTACAACGCCACGTAGACCGTAGGAGCCTGCAAGAAATCGGTGCTCGACCAAATTGCAGCAAGTTAGATCGGAGGCGAGCCGATGTTGGCTCGCCTCCTCGATCTGACGGAAGTTGTTTAGATTTCGCGTGGACGGCTACGGTTGTGTCCGCCTGCACCGTACATCAATTCCGATGTCCGATCGGGATCGTAACCGGATTTCTCGTCGTCCACTGACATGAATACTGCACCATCCTTCATGCGTGGACTGTAGTATTCTGCGTCTTCGTCGCTGACGCCGTGCTTCTTGAGTGCCTCATTTACCGAGCCAAAGGCCGCGCCAGCCAATGCGCCCAAGCCGACGGCTTCAGGCACGGCGGAAGCAGCGATCGCGCCAGCGGCAGCCAAGGGACCCACGCCAGGGATGGCCAACGCGGCCACGCCCACGCCAGCGCCGAGCGCGCCGCCACCCAGAATCCCTCGGATGAGATTCGTGTGGTCTTCGTCCGTCACATTTCCTTCAGCGTCCGTGGTGGTTGTCTTGCGTCCATGATGAGCCATCAGAGAGATGGAGTCGTCTTTTACTCCCGCCGAACGCAGGTCGTTGACTGCGCGGCTGGCATGATCGTGACTGTCAAAAATCGCATGAGTAGGCATAGCGTTCTCCTTACTAGGCTCCTGAAATCGCGGGCGGATTTCCCAGTTCCCAGCTAAGTGCGGATTTTTGCCGACGTCGCGACCACAAGTTCGAAAAGGAAGCTTAGTGGAAGCGCCAAGCCGCCGGAAACACGCCCAGAAACGGCGCGCACTGCGTTCGACGGGTAAAATGGTACCGAAGGGCCGCTGACTGTCGAAAACCTCTAAACCGAGCAGGCCTTATTAGACGCGTTCGGCGATTGGGACATCCAACGTTTTGCCTCCTAGGACGCCGAAATCGAAGAAGGCACAGGCGACTTTGGAAGAGTGGCGCTCGACGATCTGATCGCAGGAAAGAACAGCTGAAATAGCCAGCTCGCTCGGCTCGTGCCGGATGGCACGAGATGATATTGGCAACGAGACGGGGCTTGAGGCGGGCAATTCCGCTTGTCTTTATTGATCGGCCTGCTCGGAATTCGTCATCAATCTCTGGGCCGTTTCACCGAGGATCGTCGGGGTAAGAACTTGCGGCAATAACTGCGGCTCGGCGTCCGGCGCGTAGAACAGGTAAAACGGTATCGAGTTGCGGCCGTGCCGCGCCAGAAAGCGCGTGATCGCGGGATCCTGCCGCGTCCAGTCCCCCGTCAGAGTGACCACGCCGGCTTGGGCGAAAGCATCGCGCGTCGCATCGGTGTTGATCGCGACGCTTTCGTTGACCTTGCAGATCAAGCACCAATCGGCGGTGAAATCGACAAAGACCGGCGTGCCCGCCGCGCGCAACTGCGCCAGTCGCGCTTCGCTAAAACGCTCTTGGCCCGCTTGCCGCTCGCCTGCATTGGCTTGTGCGGCATTGGGTGCCTCGGGGATGCCAACCAACAGCAACGAGACCATTGCGATCGCCGCCGGCACGAGCGTCGGCCATCCGCTGACCCCGCGGCGTTGGCGCAGGCCGAACCACCACAGCGATATGGCGAATAGCGCCGCGATGACGAGGCCCAGCGCCATACCGTCCACCCCGGTCTGCCGCCCCAGCAGCCAGACGAGCGCTAACGCGGTTGCGAACATCGGGACCGACAGGACTTTACGCAGCGTGTCCATCCACTGCCCGGGCTTGGGCAGGCGGCGCTGGATGGCGGGCACGAAGGAAATAGCCAGGAAGGGCAACGCCATGCCCAGGCCGAGCATTGCAAACACGCCGAGCGCGATCGGCGCAGGCAACACTAGCGCCGCGCCCAGCGCACCCGCCATGAATGGCCCGCTGCACGGCATGGCAATCACTGCGGCGAGCGCGCCTGTCGAGAAGCTCCCGAACCAGCCGCCATTATGACCGCCACGCGCGGCAAAGGCGGGAAGGGGCAATTCGAAAAGCCCTGCGAGATTGAGCGCAATGGCGCCGGTCAAGACCAGCAACATCAGAATGACGCCTGGCGACTGGAGCTGGAACGACCAGCCGATCTCCATCCCTAGCGCTCTCAGGCCGATCAGCAAGCCGCCCAGCGCCAGCGCGGACGCGATGGCTCCGCCGGCGTAGCCCAGCCCTTCGATCCGAGCGGCGCGCTTGCCTGCACCACTCTTGACGAGCGAAAGTGCCTTCAAGCTGAGGATTGGAAACACGCAGGGCATCAGGTTTAGGAGCAACCCGCCGATCAGCGCTCCCATCAATGCGACCCGGATCACATCGCTCGATACCTCGGTCGACGGACCGGGCGGATCGACAGCGGTTTGCGTGCCAAACGCTTCCGCTTGTACACCGGGGGTCCCAGTTCCGAAATCGGGATCGCCAGTCAACTCCGGGCCGCTCTCCAAACCCCCGGGTTCCACGGACGGGGCGGCAAGCTCGGTATCCGCGGGAGGGGTTACGCGAGAGGCGGCAACAGCATGGGAACTGGTCCCGCTTGCGAACACACCGCGAAATATCCCGCTCGGCGCATCGCCACTGGCCGCTACGCGAATCAACGCGCGGCCATTTGCGCTGCTTGACCGCTGGCGGGAGGCCGCATCGAACCAACCTTCGCCGACCGGGAAGAGATACGCGGCGCTTCCATCGGAAACCGGGAGTGAGAAGACCCAGTCTGTCCCGTCGCGCCAATATTGCGTGTTCTGCAAAGCGCGCGGCATCGCACGCTGTCCCGCCGCGACGATCCGGGCGCCGACTGCGTCCGGCGTACCGTCTCCCAACGTCAGATCGGCAGACAGCGTCGCGCTCTCGGGCACGCATAGCGTGTCGGAGCACACCAGCCAGTTGAGCGCCACGCGCACCGGCAGATCTATACCGCGTGTCATGCCTTCTGTTACCCGCATTGTCGCGAGCAAGGTGAACGGCCCCTCGTGTACATAGCTGGCAATGCCCTGCACATTGAGTAGGTGCGGCGCAGGATGGCGCAGTGGTGACACACGCACGCCGGAAGGCGTTTGCCATCGCGCCTCAACCGGCAGTCCGACCCCGCCCGGATTGGACCAGTAGCCGTGCCAGCCCGCCTCAGGCACCATTCGGATAGCGATCGTCACATCTTCGCCCGGGGAGGGCGAGCGCGTTTCAAACGCCAGCGAGGCTTCGATATGGCGCGCATTCTGGGCCGCTGCGGGAATCGACGACAGCGCCGCGAACCCGGCCATCAGCAAGACGAAGATTGCGACCAGGCGGGAAACGACACTCACCGATCAGCCGCCTTTCGCCTCGGCGTTGAATTGGCGGGCGAGCGCCACAGCCTTGGTAAGGCCCGTATTGTCGATCGCACCGGGCACCATGTAGGGTCCGATGAGCAGTGCGGGCGTGCCTTGCAGGCCCATTTGCGCGGCCTGGATGCTGGTCCGCCCGATCACCGCATCGATATCGGATCTGCGCGCATCCATATCGCGCTCCAGCTGCGCCCAGTCGACACCGGCACGATCGGCGGCGGCGCGGATCTTGGCGGAATCGAGTCGCCCCTGCGTCTGCATGAGCGCATCGTTGAATTCGGCATGCTTGTCTTGCCATTGTGAAGCGATCGCCGCGCGTGCCGCTTCCTCGGAGGCCGCGCCGAAGATCGGCCAGTCCCGATAGACGATACGCACGCGCCCGTCCTCCTTGGCCAGCCGGTTGAGTTCCGGATGGACCTTGCGGCAGAAGGGGCACTGGTAATCGGTGTAGAACACGATCGTCACATCGTAGTCCGCGGGTTCGAGCTTGGGCGCGATCGGGTCGTCTGCGATGGCGGCGCGCGCCGCCATCGCTTCCTCGCTCGCTGCAAGGTCGCGATCTTCTTGGCCGTGAGCGGCCTCAATAGACGGGCCATCGTCGCTCGCTGTCTGTGCGTATACGATCGCAGCGCCGCCCAACAGGACTGCCGAGATCACGCTTATCAAGGGCCATCGGGCCATAGTCATTCTCCTCGTAAGTCGTTCATCTGCGCCGCCATCGCCGCGCGAGAAATCTCGCCGACGTGCGTCGCGACCACCTGGCCCGAAGCATCGACGAACAATGTCGTCGGTAACGCTGCACCCTCCAGAGCGCGCATCATCGCCGACTGGCGATCCAGCACGACCGCCTCGGGCGAGATGCGGTTCGCAAACAGATAATCGCGGATCGCTTTGGGATCTTCCCCCTGGTTGACGAGCAGGATCGGCATGTCCGAGCTTGCCGCCATGTCGGCCAGCATCGGCAGTTCCCGGCGGCATGGTGGGCACCAGGTCGCCCAAAGGTTCACGGTGAAAGGCTTTCCTTTCAGATCTTCCGGCGTGACCGGGGTTCCGCCAGACTCGCGAGTTGTGGCAGGTCGGGTAGGACCCGTGCTTCGGGGCGTAGCATCGCGGAACCGGCGAACCACGTAGCGCCGAACACCGCGAGAAGCGCCAGTCCCTTGCCCATTACAGGTAGTGGACGCATTCGCCAGGCCAGCATGGCAGCAGCCGCGAGTAGTCCGGCCCAGGCCGTAAACCCGCCCTGCCAGACTGCCAGCGCTGACCACCAGTCATAGGCGAAGGCATCGCGATGCTGTGCGACGTAGGCGGCGCGCGCCACGATCAGTCCCGAGACAATCGCGAGCCCGGTGATCGGGACGGCATCGCGCCCTCCCCGAATGATACGATCCATCGCGAACAGAAAGGTAATCAGCAGCCCGACCGCGAACAGGCGATCGGTCGCCAGTGCCAATGGGCCAAGATTGATAACGCTGTCCATGATCAGCGATTTCGCGAGCCAATCTTAAGTGCCGCTTACGCCGCCCGATATCCCTCAATCATAGACGACCGCCCAGCCCCGCAACTGTAGTGTCGTGAAGGTTGTAAGCGCCGCCGCATCGATCCGCACGCCGGCCGCCAAATCATCGGCGGACAGTTGCGCACGATGCATCGCCTGGCTGCACACGGCGACCGTCACGCCAGCATCGTTGAGAGCGGCGATCAGCTCTAGATTGGGATTGTTGACTGCGTTTGAGACGATCGGAGTTGCGGGCCCGTGGACGACCGCCACAATATCTCCCGCCTCCGGACGGATATTGCCGGCCGCCAGCAGGTTGAGGTAGCGGGCGACCTTCTCCAGCGAACGATTGACCCCGTCCGCGGGTGACGCTTCGGTGATGCTGAAAACCACTCGGTAACGCAGTTCGGGGTCTGGCTGGACGGCATGGCCATCGATCGGCGTGATGGTCCCAAAATTCGCGATGGCCGGTGCGCGGTCTCGTGCGACAGCGCTTGGAACCAACAAACCGGAACCGGCAAGGGCGAGTAGGATATGGCGCATCATGGTCACCCGCTTTCTATAGATTTCGGATCAACCTTCGGCCGTTTTTCTTAGGAGAAGCTTAAGCGTGCCGTAAGACGCAACTGCAAGGGGCGGCCGATGCGCATTCTGGTAGTCGAAGATGACGATGTCCTGCGCGAAGGGCTTGAGCAAGGCCTTGCGCTCGACGGGCATACAGCGGATTCGGTTTCGCGATGCGCCGACGCGCGCGAGGCGGCCGCCGGATTTGCCTATGACGCAATCGTGCTCGACATCGGTCTTCCCGATGGATCGGGTCTCGATCTGCTGCGCGAATGGCGCCGGGAGGGGCGCATCACACCTGTCCTGTTGCTGACCGCGCGAAACATGACCGAGGACCGTATAGAAGGTTTGGACCTTGGCGCTGACGATTATCTTGGCAAACCTTTCGACCTCGGGGAGCTTGGGGCGCGTTTGCGCGCGCTTGTACGGCGCGATGGCGGACGGGCGGAGCCGTGCATCCGTATCGGACCTCTTGTGATCGACCCCGCAGTGCGCCGGGTCTCGATCGAAGGGCGACCGATTGACCTGTCACGTCGCGAATTCGCAGTGCTTGAAGTACTCGCGCGAAGGCCGGGGCATATCGTCTCGCGAAGCGCCATCGAAGAAGCCATCTATGGTTGGCAGGAGGAAGTCGGCTCCAATGCGGTCGAGGTGCATATCCATAAACTGCGCGCCAAGCTTGGTGCGGACGTGATCGAGACCGTGCGCGGGCTTGGCTACCGCATGCGAGTGTCCGCCGCTTTATGACTTCGCCGATGAACTCGCTGCGCCTGCGGCTTTTCCTCCTGATCGCGGCGGCAACCGCGCTGGTTTGGTCCCTAGCGGCGGCGTGGACGGTGCTTAGCGCGCGGGCCGATGTCGAACGCGTTCTCGATGCGCGGCTTCGCGAAGCGGCGGTGATGGTCGCTTCGCTCGGCTATGCCGAAGACAGCTTGATGAGAGTAGAGAACGATCCCGCTCCGCTGTCGCTTCCCACCTACGAACGGCAGCTGTCATGTCAGATTTGGTCGGTCGGCGGCGATTTGCTTGGTGTTTCGCACGGTGCTCCCGCGCAAGCATTGTCGAGCGGGCAACCAGGCTTCAGCGAGCCGATTGTCGATGGCATCGCTTGGCGTGTATACACCTATGTCGCGCCCGACACCGGTCTCAGGATCATGGTCGGCGACACGCAAACGGTGCGGCGCCAATTGATCACCGGATTGCTCCAGGGCCTGCTTATTCCGGCGCTGATGGGGTTGCTTGCCCTAGCAGCGCTGCTGTGGATCGGATTGGGACGCGGCCTTGCTCCCGTGCGCCGGATTGCCGGAGCGATCGCGGCGCGTGCGCCCGACGATCAAAGCCCACTCGATGTCGGTCGGGTGCCACATGAACTCGCGCCACTGACGCAGGAGATTGACGACTTGTTCGCGCGTATCGCGCTGCTTCGATCTGGCGAAAAGCGATTTCTCGCCAGCGCGGCGCATGAGATGCAGACCCCGCTTGCCGGCCTGCGCATGCATGCGGATATCGCCTTGCGCGCCCCGGATCACGACACAAGGGAACGTGCGCTCGAACGAATCCGGCAGTCGGTGGATCGCACCGCAGGTCTGGTGCGCCAGCTTCTAGAGTGGTCGCGGCACGATGCGGATCGGACTGCTTCGACAGAACGTGCGGTGCTCGGCCCTGCAGTGGACATTGTGGCCGATGAACTGGAGCATCTGCTGGAGCGGCGCGAAGTAACCTTGAATGTCGCGGACGAGGCACGTGTCCGAGATATGCCGCTGTCGCAAGATGAGTTGGTCATCGCGCTTCGCAATTTGGTGGAAAACGCGGCGCTCCATGGGCCTGCGAATGCTTCGATTACGGTCGGCACCACCAAGGATGGTTTTTATGTGGAAGATTGCGGCGAAGGTATCGCTCCAGAGGATGCATCCGCGATGCTTGAACCCTTCATGCGGGGAACCGCGACCAATCTGCCGGGAAGTGGGCTCGGTCTCGCGATCACAATGGCGGCTCTCTCGCCGCAATTGGTCCTGAAATTCGAGAAGGCGAACGGCGGGTTTCGGGTTAGTGCGATCCCCGCCGCCCCCGGCCCGCGACACAACAACTGCTAACGGATCCAGCGGTTCGGCCGAATATCAGCTTCCTAAGTTTCATTCCTAAAAGCGGATTGGCATAGCGCGACCCGCTTGAGCCCAAGGAGAGCACCGCGACGAACGCCCATAGCGCCGCGACCGCAAGCATCCGGTCGGCAGCCACGGCAAGCGGGCCAATGTGCAACGTGTCGATGGGTCCGGTCCCCGTCAGCTGCTCAAATGAGACCGCGCGCGAGCCAGATGTCCTCGCGGGGCTCCATGCCTTCCTCGTCGGCGGAAGACACCAGCGCCGCGAACGCATCGTCCTGGGAGAGGAAGACCCGCCCCGTCAGATCGTCGAGCAGGTGCGATGCGCGGAGCCGGTCCATGACCGGGCCCTTCACCTCGGAGAGATGCAGCTTGATCCCCGCATCGGCGAGACGGTGGTTTATCGCCTCGAGGCTTTCGAGCGCCGAGGCATCGATGGCGTTGATCGCGGATCCCATCAGGATCAGGTGACGCACCTCGGGGCGGTCGGCGATCACCTCGAGCACGTGTTCCTCGAGCCAGCGCGCGTTGAGATAGGTCAGGCTCTCATCGATGCGAATGGTGACGATCCGCGGGTCGGTGATGACATCGTGCCGGTCGACGTTGCGAAAGTGCTCGGTGTTCCGAACCCGGCCGACGATCGCGGCGTGCGGGCGGGACGTACGCCCGAGCAAGAGGGCGAGGCTGAGCAGGACCCCCGCGACCACGCCCGGCTCTACGCCAAACCCGAGCGTCACCAAGATCGTCGCCGCCATCGCGGCGAAGTCGGCCCGCGAATAGCGCCACACGTTCCGGATCGCCGCGAAATTGACGAGACTCAACACCGCCACGATGATCGTTGCCGCGAGGGTGGCGATCGGAAGCGATGCCAGCAGCGGGGTCAGGAACAACGCGGCGATTGCGATGCCCACCGCGGTCATCGCGCCGGCCGCCGGCGTCTCGGCGCCCGCGTCGAAGTTGACAACGCTGCGGGCAAACCCGCCCGTGACCGGGTAGCCGCCGGAGAACGAGGCGGCGATATTGGCTGCGCCCAGCCCGATCAGTTCCTGGTCGGGGTCGATCCGCTGCCGGCGCTTCGCGGCGAGCGTCTGGGCGACCGAGACCGACTCGACGAAGCCGATCACCGACAGCAGCAGGGCCGGCACCAGCAGCTGTTGCCACAGGCCCGCATCAAACATCGGGACCGTGAACGGCGGCAGGCTTTGCGGGATCTCACCGACCACTTTCACGCCCCGCTCCTCGAGGTCGAACGCTATGACCGCTAGGGTGGAAGCGACCACGGCGGCGATGGGCCCCGCCTTGGCGGTCAGGTCGGCCGGACGGGCCGGAACACCCAGGCGCATCAGCGCCGGCTTCAGCCCCTTGCGCACCCAGAACAGGAACGCGAGCGAGGCGACGCCGATCGCCACCGTCGGCAGGTTGGTGGCGCCGATGTTCTGCCAGAGCGTGGCCAGGAGTTCCGGCATCGCTTCGCCCGACGCCGCGATCCCGAGGATCGATTTGAGCTGGCTGGTGGCGATGATGATGCCCGAAGCGGTGATGAAGCCCGAAACCACCGGGTGGGAGAGCAGGTTGGCAAGGAAGCCGAGCTTGAGCACGCCCATCAGGACCAGCATCAACCCGGACAAGAATGCCAGGACGAGTGCCGCGGCGATGAACTCGGCGCTTCCCGGCGGCGCGACGCTGCCGGCGGCCGCGAGGGTCATCAGCGAGATGACCGCCACCGGGCCGACCGCCAGCGTGCGGCTGGTCCCGAAGATCGCATAGGCGATGATCGGCAGGATCGAGGCGTAAAGGCCTACCTCGGGCGGCAGTCCCGCCAGCATGGCATAGGCCAGGCTCTGCGGGATGAGCATGATCGTGACGATCCCCGCCGCCACGCCGTCATTGACGAGGGTCTGGCGATTGTAGCTGCGCCCCCAGGCAAGGACCGGCAGGTAGCGGGCGAGCTTCGACACGGTCTATTGCGGCTTGCCGGCCATTTCCCACAGGCCCGCGGCGCGCGCGCCCGACCGGCAGAAGCTGACGACCTTGCCGTCGCACTGGCGCAGCGCCTCGGCGAACCGCTGTCCGTCTTCCGCGCTGGCCTGGCCGGGCACCACGGGGATGTGGGTATAGGCAAGGCCGTGGCGCTTCGCCTCGGCCTCGAGTTCGGCCGACTTGGGCTGGCCCGGCTCCTCGTCGTCGGGGCGGGCATTGATGATCCCCTTGAACCCCTGCGCGGCAAGCTCGCCGATTTCGGCTGGCCTCACCTGGGGGCGCACCGCTAGATTGGGCGAAAGCTGCTTGTATTCGGTCATCTTCGATCTCCTAGGTTGCGGGTTGCTGCCTGCGCGGTTCTTCGGCGGGCCGGGGCAGCAGCCGGTGCGCGGCCATGCCCACCAGCATCGCGGCCACGAACAGCCAGACCTGCCACGCGCCCAGCACCAGTCCCGCGATCGCCGGGCCGGGGCAGAACCCGGCGATACCCCAGCCGATCCCGAACAACGCGGCCCCGACCAGGAGGCGCGGGTCGGGGTCCGCGTTCCCGGGTACGTGGAATCGCTCCGCCAGGACGGGATGCGTCATCCGGCGGCGGACACGGTAGGCCAGCGCGGACGGAACCAGGGCGGAGCCCATCACGTAGAGCAGGGTCGGATCCCATCGCCCCGCAACGTCGAGGAAGGCCTGCACCCGGGCGGGGTTGATCATGTCGGACAAGGCGAGCCCCGCGCCGAAGATCACGCCGACCAGCAAGGCAGCGAGTATACGGCGCATGATCAGACCCCCAGCACGTGGCGCGTGACGAACACGGTCGCCGCGGCGATGCCCATGAACGTCAGCGTGGCGACGATCGAACGGCGTGACAGCCGCGCCATTCCGCACACGCCATGCCCGCTGGTGCAACCGTTGCCGAGCCGCGTGCCGAACCCGACCAGCAGGCCGGCGACGACGAGCGCCGCGGGCGACGCCGTGATGACCAGTTCCGGCCGGCGGACGAACATGGCGACCAGCGCCGCGCCCAGCGGCAGGCCGACAACGAACGCGGCTGCCTGCGCCCACGGCGTTCCGCCTTTATCGATCCCGGTTGCCGTCACCAGCATCCCGGAGACGCCGGCGATCCGACCATTGGCCAAGAACAGAAGGCCGGCGGCGATGCCGATCAGCAGACCGCCGGCAATCGCCACGAACGGGGAAAGAGGTTCCATGACGTCCTAGCTCCTGACAACTCGAGTTGTGTGGCAGTTGAGATTAACCGGTCTTTTCATAGGGCTCGCGATCATCGTGTCAGTCCGGCCACCCTTGGGGCGACTTGCCACCAATGCGGTGAAGGTCAGCCACCGCTTCGTCGCCGCAATCCCCGCACTTGCGATTGGCCGGAACAGCGACGTCGATCTTCTTGGGATATGGCAGGTCGAGGTTGTTCATGATTTCCTCGAACTCTTCGAAAGAAATTCCGTCGCGCAGCCGGGGGTTGCGCTCACGCTCTTGACCAACGGTGGAGACGTGACGGTGGTGATAGTCATGCGCGGGATAGACCAATGTGTCCGCCGGGAGGGTGAAGATCTTTTCCCGGACCGAACGATAAAGCGCGGCGCTGTCCCCGCCCTGAAAATCAGTCCGACCGCAGCCATCGATTAGCAGGGCGTCGCCAGTGAAAACTCTCTGCTGACCCCCGTAATCGAGCAGATAACAATGGTGCGTGTCGGTGTGTCCGGGCGTGAACAGCGGACGAAAAGTCAGGTCGCCCAGATCCAATGGTCGATCCTCGGCGACGCCCACGTCGGCGCACGGCAGATCGTCCTGAGCCGGATAAGCGACCTTGCAGCCCGTGAGCGAGCGCAAACGACAGGCGGAGGTTATGTGATCGGCGTGGATATGGGTGTCGAGTGTGTACGCCAGTCGAAGGCCGAGATCGGCAACGGCCTGAAGGTCGCGTTCAACCGTCTCCATCACAGGGTCGAGAAGAAGCGCTTCTCCAGTATCACGGGATCCGAACAGGTAGGTGTAGGTCGACGATTCTTTCTCGAAGAATTGGCGAAAGATCATGCGAACGCACCCCAGCGAATGAGAGGGCGGGCGGTTTCGGTAAATCGCAGAACGGTCCGTTGGCCCGGAGCCGACGGTATGCCGTCGTCCCACCGGTTCTTGTCGTCCAAATCCGTCGATGAATATTGAAAAGCTTTGGGTCGGCGCGCGCTGCCTGCAGGAGTGAGCATAAGGGCGAGTAATCTCTCACCAAGCTTCATCAGGCGATTCATTTTGTGTCCTCGGACGTTGTCGCTGACGGGAAACGGGCTGCCACCCAGACGCAGCAGGCGACTGACTAATTCGTCGCCAGACCTACGGTTCCCGCACTCAAGGAATCCGCCCGGTTTCCCGGCAGATTTAAGTTCGGCCGCACGCGTTAGCGCGCGTCGCTACCCCCTCCCAAAACCTTGCCTCTGACCACGCGACCGTAAAAGGAATGCTGGCCCTTGAAATTCACCTCGGCATTTGCCGCGATGCTTCCAGTTTGACGGGGGTCGCGCGGTCTTTCGCGACTATCGATATAGGCGGCGATATCCCACGCTTCCTGCTCGGTTAACCTGCCCGGCTCGTCGAACGGCATGTTGGCCTTGATGAACGCGGCAGCAAGATCGACCCGGGCCATGCCCGCACCCCAGTTGTAGCTTTCATTACCCCACAACGGCGGATTCAAAACGGTGCCGTCCGGCTGAATTGCGCCTTCACCTTCTGGTCCGTGGCAACCGCTGCAGTTCTGTTCGTAGAGCGGTGCACCCCGGTCAGGGCTGTATCCCTCCGGGGTCAGCTTGAGCATAGGGAAACCCGCTCCGGCCAATTCCTTGCCCGTAGGTGCGCCGGTGGCGAGCCAGTGGAAGTAGCTCTGCAAGTCTCGGTATATGTCGGAACCGGCGGGAGGCGGCCCGCCCGAGGGACTGGCAGGCGCGTTCATCGAATATCGGAAGCATCCCATGATCCGGTCCTCCATGGTATTGATGGATCGGTTTTTCTTGCGAAACTGGGGGTAGCTCACCCATGCTGCCCACATCGGAGAGCTGCCTGCTCGGCGCCCGGAATCAAGGTGACAGTTCTTGCAGGACATGGAATTTCCGACGTACTCGCTTGCGTTCAAGCGGGGGTTCTCGAAAATTGCCAGTCCCCGCCGAATCGCGTCGCCCTGTGGCCCTTTGGGTATTTGTGAGGGATCAGGAGGCGAAAAGGTCGCCGCACTGGCTGGCGATGCGCCGATCGATGCGCGATGGTTATCGCTCCGCCCCATCGACGCTACCACGAGTGCTACACCAAAAAGCGCACCTCCGCCAATCAGCGCGACACGGCCCAGTGAATGGACCAGGGGGCCAGCCTCGCGGGACTTTCCTTCAGCAATCGCTTCGATTTCGGGTTTGAATCGATCAAGGAACTTGATTTTCACCGAGCCATCCTCGCAGTGGTTTGGCCGTTATGGTTCTGACCAGCGAACATGTCGGCGGGAGCATCGCTCGCGCGCGGCATGCCGGTCCTCCTGCTTAACAGCCAAAGTTGTGCGACGTTCCAAAGCGGGTAATTGCCGATGGCGCGGAGAGTCGTGCGCAGCGGCAGGATTGCGATGGTCTCGCTGGAGCAAATGAGACAGCTTCCCGTTATGCGTAGAAGCGGCGGGCTCGAACCCCCGCACGCTCTGATCACGATGCGCACTCATTTTGCTCAACTTGGCTGAGAAACAATGACCCGACTGACGTTTCTCCAAATCAATGATCTTCACGGATACGCTGCTCCGCACCCGGAGCTCGTTCGGAGTAGCGGTGGGGAATGGGAGTTCACCGAACTGGGCGGCCTTGCGCGCATAGCGGGCCTGTTTGATGCTGCGCGCGATGAAAACCCGGGTGGGGTGATCGCTCTCGATAACGGCGACACCTTTCACGGGACGCATCTGGCTGTCAGCAGCAAGGGCCGGAAGCTTGTCCCGATGATGAACGCGCTGGCGCTGGACGCGATGACGGTTCACTGGGAATTTGCTTATGGGCCGCATGGCGCGCGCGATCTTGCGAACTTGCTCGACTATCCGGTGCTCGCGATAAATTGCTACGACGAGGCCAATGGGGAGCTGGTATTTCCTCCGTACACGATGGTGGCCCGCGGCGGACTGCGGGTTGCGATCATCGGCCTCGCCTGCCCCATCGTCGACAAGACAATGCCTCCGGCATTCAGTGCCGGCGTCCGGTTCACCATTGGCAATGAAGAACTACCCGGGTGGATCGCCCACGTACGAACCCACGAGAGCGCCGATCTGGTCGTCGTCCTGTCACACCTCGGCTTTCCCCAAGACCTGAAGCTTGCTGGCGAAGTTGACGGGATTGACCTGCTCGTCAGTGGTCATACGCACAATCGGATGGACAAGCCCGTGCTGGCGAACGGTGCGATCGTGTTCCAGTCGGGTTGTCATGGCTCTTTCGTCGGTCGTCTCGACGTCGAGATCGACGGTGGGCGAATCGTTGGTCACGAGCATCGTCTTGTGCCGGTTGGCGCCGACGTACGCGAGAATGCCAACGTGGCAGCGATGGTTAGGCAGGCAATGCGAGCCGAGCCGAAGGATCTTGCGCAGATCGTTGGCAACGTCGGTGCGACCCTGCACCGTTACGCGATGCTCAACGCGCCGATGGACGACCTCCTGCTCGAAGCGATCGCATGCGCGGCCGGCACACAAATCGCCTTCTCCAATGGATGGCGCTACGGCGCTCCCATTCCACCGGGACCGGTCACGCTAAACGATTTGTGGAACATCATTCCGACCAACCCACCTGTCTCGGTCGTGGAGGTGACCGGCGCCGAAATCAGGCAGATGCTTGAAGAGAACCTCGAGCGGACGTTCGCTGCCAACCCGTACGAACAGATGGGCGGATTCGTAAAACGGATGCGCGGGATAGTGATGTACTTCAGGGCCGAAAACCCAACTCTCCACCGGATCGATCGCCTGTTCGCGGAGGGTGAGCCTGTCGAGCCGGATAAGGTATACACAGCCGCATTCGTTACTGCACAGGGAGTGCCTGAGAAGTTCGGGCGGAATCGGCGCACGATTGGCGTTGACGCGATTGACGCTCTGCAGATGCTGTTCGCTCGCTCAGACACAATTGTGCCCACCACTGTCGAAAGTGTTCGCGAGCTCTGATCCGGCGGTCCCCAGAATTACACCCGTGATCAGCCCCAAGAATCGAAGGTCCAAGTAACTGCGCTGCAAAATCGTCGTTGGCTAAGCGAAAATGTCGGCAAACGACCCGCCTGTGGCCATTGAGGCGAGCCCCGCATTTACGTCGAGGTTCGAGTCATTGGATATGATGGAGAAGGGTTTGCGAATCTACTCGCGACCGGTGCCAAAGGGCATATCGAGAAAATGAGTCGAGCAGTGTTCAATGATCAGGTCGCGCTGTGCCACGATCTTCTCAGCCGACTCCTACTACATGCTAGCGTTCGATAAGTGAGCGGAGGGATTCGGTCGCTCTAACATTTTGGAGAGTTCAGCATGGCATTGTCAGACCAACGGGGCAGCCGCTAGCGGCGGCGGATAAGCCGCAAGTCCCGAGCCAGCCACCTGGCCCCATCCGCTATTTCAACTCGTCACAAAGATCCGGTCGATCACCCGCACGGCGGCGGCGAAGGCCGCACCTCGGGCGGCCGCCACCCGGTCACCCTCGTGGTCATGATGTATGTGCGATTTCCGCTGTCCTTGCGGAACGTCAAGGAGCTGCTGTCGGAGCGCGGTATCGACATATGTCACTAGACCGTGCGGCATTGGTGGAACCGGTTCGGTGCAATGTTTGCCGCCGATATCCGCCGGCAGCGGGTGAGCCGATGTGCGGCTTTCGCCTGTGGCGCTGGCATCTCGATGAGATGTACGTGAAGCTGACCGGCGAGATGGTCTACCTCTGGCGAGGTCAGGGACGGGGCCGGGAGACGAATCGGCATCGCGCCGGTTGTCCAGACCGTCCGTAACACCTTCGCTGGCGAACAGTATTTCGGGCTTTATCCCTATCTTGACCGGGCGGCGATCGAGGGACGCAACACCTGGGCGCTGTGGATCAATCGCGGGGTTCGGGAATACGCCAACTATTCCAACTGGGTCCGAGGTAGAGAGACGATCACCAAGCGTGTGGCTTGAGCAATGCCCGGACCGCTCGCGGCGCGGAGCCTAGGCTACGGGGCTGCATCGTCGACCCGTTGCCACTTGTAAGAGCCGAGGGTCGCGAGTTCGAGGGTTCCCAAGCTCGGCTGTTCCGAGGTGCTGGCAGCCCTCTGTCGAGCAATCGATCCGATCACATGAACGAGCGGCAGGTCTCAAGCGGCGAGAGGGAAAACTTGGGCGACCGGGACAGTGTCTTTCGAGGCTCTAGCAGGCACCGGAGCGAACGATCGTTATCCAATGGCACCAGCCAAAAGCGGTCGGTCCGGGATCGGCCCATAAGCTGTCGGTCTACAAACCGCCCTAAAGTCGGTCATTCAGCGACCCCGCCCGCGGCCATGAGAGCCGCCGTACGAACTTAAGGTTTCGCGCCTTTTGAAGTGAGGATGCAATGGAAGCGCGAGGTCCACTAGCGACGGTTCCTTGGCGGCTGTCGCATATTGTTGCATACCGTCGCGGGGGCGGCCTCTTCCATAAGGCAGTTCCGATTGCCTTCATCGATCAGGTCTTAGACACGATGGAGACGGCTGACTGGCACGTCTTCCAGGTGCTCACGAAGCGGAGTCCGCGAATGCGCGACTACTTGTTGCGCCGCTATGCAGGTCGGCCCGCGCCGGCCCACATTTGGACGGGCGTCTCAGTCGAGGACCACCGGGGCGCGGCGCGCATTGCACACCTTCAGCAGGCTCCATCGGCGGTGCGTCGTCCTCGAGGAATTGCCAACTGGTGGCCTAGGCGGGCAACATCAACACCAACAACCGCGGAGATCTGCTCCCGCCCCTTCACGCCTGTCTTGGGAGGTGTAACGCTTCAGGCAGGCCAGTAAATTTGGCTCGGATTATCCACGAGCATCTTGAGCTGCAGCTCGGCAGTCGGCGCGATGCGGGGGATCATGTCAACGAGGTGGCCGTCGTCGGGCACGGATAGCTGCATGTTGGGGTGCGGCCAGTCGGTGCCCCAGACACAGCGATCGGGATAATCCTCGACAAGCGGCCGGACGGCTCCTGCGAAGGCATCCCAAGGGGCGCCTCGGGGATCTAGCCTGTCCGGACAGGTCGGCTTGAAATGGATATCGGGACGGGAATCGAGCAAAGCGCGGAAGGCGCGCATGTCGGGGCCGTCCGGGCCTTGCGTCACATCGGGACGGCCCATGTGGTCGATAACCATTGGAACGGGGATTGCGTCAATAAACGGGCGCAACTCCTCGAGGATGTCGGCCTCGAAGTAGATCACTACGTGCCATCCGGCGGGCAAACGGCGGCTGACTTCAAGGTACTTGTCCTTGGGCGCATCATCGACCAGCCGCTTCAGGAAATTGAAGCGTATGCCCCGGATGCCGCCTACGTGTAGCGCGGCAAGCTCCTCTTCCGATATCGCGGGATCGACCACTGCGACGCCGCGGGCCCTGCCGCCCGATCTGGCAATAGCGTCGAGCGTCGCCGAATTGTCGGTGCCATGGCAGCTGGCCTGGACGATCACGTTGCGGCTGAATCCGAGACGGTCCCGCAACGCGAAGAGCATCTCGGGTGTTGCGTCTTCGGGCAGGTACTTGGCGCGCGGGCTGAACGGGAAGCGCTCCTGTGGCCCGAACACGTGGCAATGCGCATCCACCGCTCCAGCTGGAGGGATGAACCGGGGGACCGAGGGGTCCTTGTGCCACGATACGATCCGCTCAGGCATAGACGGTGCCATCCATCAGCTTGCGCGCGGTGCGGAGCAAGGCCGCGGAGACGACCGCACCAGCGGAATCGGTCTCGAGAACGCAGCTCATTTCGCCACTGGGGTGCTCTATGCTGAGTAACTTGCGGCCCCCCCTCGGGACGTGAGCAACCTGGGCGGCTGGCGAGCCTTCGACCAGGCACGCTGTGGCTGCCGTCACCGCGCCGAGCACGCCGATGCTAGCGTGCGCTCGCTTGGGGATAAACACCCGCGCGGTAATCGCACCGCCATTTCGCGGAGCGGCGACGAGGGTCATCTTTGGCACCGACTTATCGGCCACGTCGCCGAGATTCATCAACGGCCCGGCAAGAAGTCGGATTGCTTCGATCTTGGCGCGCACAGCGGCGAAGGCCTCGCTCTCGAGTTCCTCGCGGCACTCGTAGCCGGTTGCACCGACGTCTTCAGCTCTCAAGACGACACAAGGCATACCATTATCGATCAGTGTGCATGCGATCCCTTCAATGGTGTCCGAAGAATTGCCTGTCGGTAGAAGCGCGCCGCAACTCGAGCCGGCAGTGTCGCGGAATTCGAGCGCGATCGGCGCATGGGTGCCGGGCACTCCGTCGATTGCAGAGGCACCTTCATATGACACCCTGCCACCAGGCGTCTGCAACGTGGCCACCGCAACCTGACCGGTGTTCTCCATGAAGATCGAGACGCGGGTCTCGGCGCCTGTTCCCACGGTAAGGCCGCGTTCAATCGCGAACGGGCCGACGCCCGCCAGCATGTTGCCGCAATTTTGCTCGTCACTCACGAGCGACTGGTCGACGGAGACCTGCAGGAACAGATAGTCGACGTCGATGCCTGGCCGGTTCGACCGAGAGACCACCGCGACCTTACTAGTCAGCGGGTCAGCCCCACCCATTCCGTCGATCTGGCGCGGATCGGGGCTGCCCATCATCGCGAGCAGGAAGCCATCCCGCTTTGCGGGATCGCTCGGCAGGTCATCTTTCACGAAGAAGCCGCCTTTCGAGGTGCCGCCCCTCATCCACATGCAACGCACACCGGTCTCAGACATACTTGAGACCCATATCCGCCAACTTTTCACGCATTTCGTACATGTCGAGGCCGAGTTCGCCCGCAGCGAGCCGGCGTCGCTTGTCGGTTTCGTTCGCCTCGCGCGCCTGGGCGGCCGCAAGCACCTCGATCGCCTTGGCCCGCCTGACCACGCACACACCATCGTCGTCGGCGACGATAATATCGCCCGCCTCGATCGGCGCCCCGGCGCACACCACGGGCACATTCACGCTACCCAGGGACGCCTTAATGGTGCCCTGGGCGAAGACTGCCTTGGACCACACCGGGAAATTCATCTCTGTGAGATCGCGCACGTCGCGGATCCCTGCATCGATGATGAGCCCGCGGCACCCGCGCGCTTGGGCGCTGGTAGCCAGCAGGTCACCGAAGTAGCCGTCTTCGCAAGGGCTGGTTGGCGCGATGACCAGGACGTCGCCATCGCCGAGTTGCTCGATGGCGACGTGCACCATCCAGTTGTCGCCCGGAGGAGCGCTGATCGTCACTGCGCTTCCGGCGATCCGCGCGCCGGGATAGATCGGCCGCATGTAGCTCGCGAGCAGGCCCGTCCGGCCTTGCGCCTCGTGCACAGTGGCGACACCGCATGTTGCAAGGCCGTCGATCACTGCGCGCGGCGCGCGCTCGATGTTCTGCACCACGATACCGCTCATCCGGACTGCCCCCGCCATTAAACCAAAATGGGCCTGCCGAAACCGGCCGATGAGCGCCAATGCAATCGTGTTCTCCGGTATAACTAAATGCTAAGCAAACCGGAGATGGATTCGCCTCTGCCAAATATCCGGCATCTCGCTGCCGTCGCTGCTACCGTCCGCCACGGAACGGTAACCGCTGCCGCACGTGCGGTGAACCTCACGCAGCCCGCTCTGACACAGGCGATTGCCAGGATCGAGCTCGAACTCGGTTGCGCATTGTTCGAACGCGGTTCGGGCGGCATGCAGCCAACCGAGCCAGCGTTGCTTCTCGCCCCGCGCGCCGATCGGGCCATTGCACTGATCGGCAGTCCGCGCGTGACGGGAACCCAGATGCGGGCATTTCGCGCCGTCGCGCGCGCCGGAAGCTATTCGGCGGCCGGCGAGGCGACGGGGCTCTCCCCCGCCTCGCTGCACAGAGCGGTCAATGACCTGTCAGTGGCGCTCGGCCAGCGGCTCGTCGAGAAGCGGGGCCGGACAATTCAACTGACTCGCGCTGGCGAGCGCCGTTCGCGCAGTTTCGGACTGGCGACAGCTGAATTGCGCAACGGACTGGCCGAAGTCGACGCTTGGTTGGGCCGGGCCGCTGGACGGATTGTGATCGGGGCAATGCCGCTGTCCCGCGCGCGGTGGCTTCCGGCGGCAATGGTGCGCTTCCTACAGGCACGGCCGGGGGTAAAGATCATCGTCGTGGAAGGCAGCTACGCGGAGATGATCGGACCATTACGCGACGGAGAAATCGATTTCCTCCTCGGCGCCATGCGCCCAGGAGAGCGCGTCGACGACATCGTGCAGGAGGCCGCATTCGAGGACCGCCCGCAGGTTATCATGCGCAGCGGTCACCCGCTTTCAGCCGGTGCGAGATCGGCAAGCCGGTTCGCGGATTTTGTGTGGATCTTGCCGTCGAAGGACACGCCGCTGCGCCGATACTGGGAGGGGATGTTCCGCGAATGCGGGATCGAGCCGCCAGAAGTGAGGATAGAGTGCGGATCGGTCCTGACGGCGCGCGAGCTCATGCTGAGGACCGATGCGCTCACCCTGCTTTCACCGGATCAGCTGCGGGTCGAACTGGACGCGGGCCTGCTGGTCGCTTCACCACCTCCTGCCGACGTGGCCCGGACGATCGGAACGTTCTTTCGGCGCGAGTGGGTTCCCACAGCCCCGCAGGCGGAGATGCTCGAAGTCCTGCGTGAAGAGGCAAATACCCTTTCGTAATTTCTTATCGAGACCCCGGTCTATTCATTGGAGTGGTCAGGCGCCCCGCCGCATGATGGCGCCGATGACCCAGACAATCGCCCTGATCGGCTGCGGGGAAGCCGGCTCGACGTTCTCGGCTGCTGGCCGCTGGCACGGCTCCGCATTCGACGTGATCGGCTCTCGGGCTGCCGGATTGCGCGACCACGGTCTGACAGCTGCGATGAGTACTGCGGACGCGGTCGCCGATGCCGACATCGTGCTGTCGCTCGTTACCGCCCGCGCAGCCCTCTCCGTCGCACGGGCAGCGGCACCGGCGTTGAAATCCGGCGCGCTGTTCTGCGACCTGAACTCGGTTGCGCCCCAGACCAAGCTTGCCGCTTGCGCCATCGTCGAGGCTGCCGGTGGCCGCTATGTCGATGTCGCGGTTATGGCACCGGTCCGACCGGTTGGCTTGGCAGTTCCGCTTCTCCTTTCAGGACCGGCTGTGAAAGACGCGTGGGCCAGGCTTACCGCCCTCGGTTTCACGAACGCGCGCATGGTCAGCGACGATGTCGGACAGGCAAGTGCGATCAAGATGATACGCTCGGTCATGATCAAGGGCATCGAGGCTCTGACCGAGGAGATGATGGCGGCCGCTGACGCAGCGGGGGTGGCGGACGAGGTGCTGGCTTCGCTCGATGCGAGCGAGCGACCGCGTCCCTGGGTAGATCGAGCAGCATACAACCTAGAGCGGATGACTTCCCACGGGCAACGCCGCGCGGAGGAAATGGAACAATCAGTCGCCACGCTGCGCAGCCTTGGGGTTGAACCGGTGATGACCGAAGGCACCGTGCGCCGCCAGCGCAACGCGGCACGCCCGGCATCGGCCCCGGTATCGGGAAGGGATGCTGCATGACCATGATTATCGATTGTCACGGACATTACACCGTCCTCCCCAAGGCGCACGACGCTTGGCGGAAGGCACAGATCGCCGCTTTCGAGGCCGGTGCGCCAGCCCCACCGTATCCCGAGATTTCCGATGAAGAGATCCGCCGGACGATCGAGGACAATCAGTTGTCCCTGATCCGCGAACGCGGGGCGGACATGACGATATTTTCTCCGCGGGCGAGCGCTATGGCGCATCATGTCGGTGATCAGGCGGTCAGCGCCGAGTGGGCGCGACGGTGCAACGACCTGATTTACCGGGTGACGAAGCTATTTCCCGAAACGTTCGCAGGCGTTTGCATGTTGCCTCAGTCGCCGGCTGCCGATCTGTCCGAGAGCGTGCGCGAACTGCGCCGCTGCATCGAAGAGCTCGGCTTCGTCGGCTGCAACCTCAATCCCGATCCCGGCGGAGGGCATTTCGAGCATCCGCCACTGACGGACGAGTACTGGTTCCCGATTTACGAGGAAATGACGCGGCTCGACGTGCCGGCGATGATCCACGTATCGGGCAGCTGTAACCCAGCGATGCATGCGACAGGGGGATTTTACATCGCGGCCGACACGGTGGCGTTTATGCAGCTCTTGCAGGGCGACCTGTTCGCGCGCTTTCCAACATTGCGGTTCATCATCCCCCACGGCGGCGGCGGCGTGCCGTATCACTGGGGCCGCTATCGCGGCCTGGCCGACATGTTGAAGCAGCCGAGCCTCGACAAGCACCTGATGGATAACGTGTTCTTCGATACATGCGTCTACCATCAACCCGGCATCGACCTCCTAGCCGAAGTGATCGACACCAAGAACATCCTGTTCGGCAGCGAGATGGTCGGAGCGGTGCGTGGCATTGATCCGCAAACCGGACACTATTTCGACGATACCAAGCGCTATGTGGATGCACTCGCCATCAGCGACGAGCAGCGCCACGCGATTTTCGAAGGAAACGCGCGGGCGGTCTTCCCGCAACTCGACGAACAATTGAAGGGACGCGGGTTATGACCAGCTGGGTCGAAAATGCCTGGTATGTGGCGGGGTGGGACGCAGAAATTGATTCCGCGCCGCTGGCCCGCACCATTTGCGCCGTCCCGATGATGTTCTACCGCAAGCTAGACCGCAGCGTCGTGGCGATGCGTGATGCCTGTCCGCACAGGATGCTGCCGCTGTCGCTGGGCATCAAGGAAGGCGATTCCATCCGCTGCAAGTATCACGGCTTGAAGCTTGGTCCTGATGGAGTCGCCGAAGAAATGCCGCTGCGAAACGATCCCGTGAACAAGCGGATCTGCGCCGAGACGTACGCAGTGCATGAACGCCACCGGCTCGTCTGGGTGTGGGTTGGCAACCAAGCAAAGGCCGATCCGGCGCTTATTCCCGACCTTTGGCCATGTTCTGCAGATGGATGGACCTTCGATGGCGGCTATTACCATGTCGCCTGCGATTATCGCCTTATGATCGACAACCTCATGGATCTGACGCACGAAACTTACGTGCATTCGGGCTCCATCGGTCAGCCCGAAATCATGGAAGCCCCGTTGGAATGCGCGGTCGAAGGCGATACGGTAAGACTGTGGCGGTGGATGCCGGGTATCGATGCGCCGCCCTTTTGGCGCGCGGCACTCAAGAAGGTCGGGCCGGTGGACCGGTGGCAGATCTGCGAATTCCTGCTGCCTTCGAGCGTGATGATCGACGTGGGTGTCGCCCCGGTTGGAGCCGGCGCCACGCTGGAGGATCACGATCAGGGCGTGCGCGGCATGGTCGTCGACTGCATGACGCCGGAGAGTGAGACTTCCCACCACTATTTCTGGGGCATGGCGCGCAATTTCGACATCGATGACGCCGGTTTCACCGCTCGCTTCAAGGCGCAACAGGGCGGCGTCTTCGCCGAGGACAAAGTCATCCTGGAGGCCCAACAGCGCGCGATCGTTCAAAACCCCGATCTGAAGCTGGCCGGTTATGCCATCGATCAAGGGGGGGTACGGGCACGGCAGATAATCTCGCGCGCCATAAAGGCACGGGAGAATCAGGCAGCATGAGTGGCCCGAAGGACATTCACACATATCTCGCGGAGCTCGACGACATCCCTGGCACCCGCGTGTTCACAGCTGCGCGAGCCCGGCAGGGCTACCACCTCAACCAGTTCGCTATGAGCCTGATGAAAGCCGAAAATCGCGATCGCTTTCGGGCCAACGAGGAGGCTTATCTTGGCGATTGGAAACTGACCGACGAGGCCAGAGCAGCCGTTCTCGCGCGCGACTACAACGCGCTGCTGGAACTGGGCGGCAACATCTACTTCCTGTCGAAGATCTTCTCCACCGACGGCATCAGT
>CAWAFY010000003.1:0-454380 GCA_963781485.1 uncultured Alphaproteobacteria bacterium | reverse complement strand
GGCCAAGAGCTCGACGATCCGTGCCGTCGCCTTGCCGTCGCCGAACGGATTGTGCGCCTGGGCCATGGCTTCGTAGGCCGCTGCGTCGTCGAGTAGGCGGGTCGCCTCGGCAACGATCCGGTCGGCATCGGTCCCGACAAGGCGCGCGGTCCCCGCCTCGACGCCCTCGGGCCGTTCGGTCGTCTCGCGCATCACGAGCACAGGCTTGCCCAAAGCCGGCGCCTCTTCCTGCACCCCGCCGCTGTCGCTCAGCATCAGCGTGCTGATCGCCAGAAGGCGGGCAAAATGCGGGTAGTCGAGCGGTTCGATCAGCGCGACATTCTCGAGCCCCGCGAGACGGTCGTTCATCACCGCGCGGACGTTGGGGTTGAGGTGGACCGGAAAGATCACCGCGACATCGCCCCGTTCTGCAAGGCGTCGGACGGCACTGGCGATCCCTTCCATCCCCTCGCCAAAGTTTTCGCGGCGGTGACTGGTCATGCCGATGATGCGTTTGCCGGCAAAACGCTTCTCGAGGTCGGCGAGGCCCTCCGCCAGACTGGGTTCGCGCTCGATCTTGGCGGTCACCCAGTGCAGCGCATCGATCACCGTGTTGCCGGTAACGTGGACCGTTGCCGGATCGACGTTCTCGCGCCGTAGCGCCGCGGCGGCAGTTTCGGTCGGTGCAAAGTGCAGCGCGGCGAAGGAACCGACGATCTTGCGGTTGACCTCTTCGGGCCAGGGGTGATGGATGTTGCCGCTCCGCAGCCCCGCCTCGACGTGCGCGACCGGAATCTTGCGGAAATAGGCAGCAAGCGCTCCGGCCATCGCGGTGGCGGTATCGCCTTGAACGACGACCCAGTCGGGCTGCTCCGCATCGAGCACCCGGCCGATCCCGGTGAGCAGGTTGGCGGTGAGCGCGTCGAGCGTCTGATCGGGCTGCATCAGGTCGAGATCGTGGTGCGGCACCACCCCCGCGATCTCGAGCACCTGGTCGAGCATTCCGCGGTGTTGGCCCGACACGCAGACGCGCCCGTCGAAGCGCGCATCGGCCTCGAGTGCGTGGATCAGCGGGAACAGCTTGATCGCTTCGGGACGGGTGCCGAAGACGGTTAGAACTTTGGTCTTGGTGTGCATGGGCAGCCGCCTAGAGCAGGAAAGCCCGCGCCGCTACTGGCTACAGCAACAAGCGCGCCCAACCTGACCTTGTCGTGTTTCCACAACGCTTGGCACCGCTCGAGGATGCCGGGCGCCACCCGGAATTTACGGCTGGTTAACCATAGACAATTAGGTCGAGGTCGGTGGGGGTACCGGTGTGACCGTAATCAACGGATCGATCATTGCGGAACGTGGGCCGGGTCCCGTGCGTGTGACGGCGTCGCCATTGGCCCTCGCCCCGCCGGCCGCCTTCGCACTCTTTTTCCTGTTCGCCCTCGCCTTGCGGTTCAGTTTGCTGGGCAATCCGGATTTTCATGTCGACGAGGAGTTCTACTTCGCCGTTGCCGATCGAATGTGGCGGGGCGATCTCCCTTATGTCGATGTTTGGGACCGAAAGCCGATCGGGTTGTTTCTCATCTACGCCGCTCTGCGCCCCCTGTCGGGCGACGCAATGCTGGCGGTCCAGTTGGCGGGGCACCTGTTCACAGCGACGGCGGCGTTGCTCATCTGGGACCTTTCCCGCAATCACATAGGTCGCGCGAAGGCGCTCATCCCTGCGCTCATCTACGTCGTCTGGATGGGACCGTTCGGCGGAAGCAACGGGCAAGCGCCCGTTTTTTTCAATCCCGTGGTGACGCTGGCGTTCTGGTTGCTGGTTCGCGGCTATGGCGACAAGGCCCGGGAGGAGACGCTGTGGTACGGGGTCGGGTCGATGGCGCTCATAGGAGTGGCCATCCAGATCAAATACACCCCGGTGTTTCCAGGCTTTTTCTTCGGCTTGTGCTTCATGTGGCGCGAATGGAGCCACCACCGCGATGTAAGGCGGCTTTGCCTGCGGGCCAGCCTGTGGGCGGCGGTCGCCCTGCTCCCCACGCTGGCCGCACTCGGGTTCTACGCCGCAAGGGGCCACGCGGAAGCTTTCGTCTTCGCGAACTTCACTTCTATTTTCCTGCGCAAACCGCTCGAGCCGGAGTTCCTCTACGGTCTGAAGCAATTCATGGCGCTGCGGGCAGCGCCGCTCGTTTTGACCGCCGCGGCCGGTGCCCTCGTGTGGTGCCAGAGCCGGAGACACCGGACCGAATGCGCCCTGGTCGTCGGCTGGCTGGTCGCCGAAGTCGCGGCGCTGGTATTCGTAGGCAACTACTACGATCATTATGCGCTCCCGTTGGTTGCGCCACTGGCCCTGCTCACCACGATGGTCTTCGCGGAAGCCCGACCGCTTCAGCTTGCGATATTCGGCTTTCTGGTCATCGTGGCGCACGTGCCCGACCCACGTGTTGGCCTGGACGACACCGTCCGATCCCGCGAGGCAATTTTTGGCCTCACGGAAACCGCCCGCCCTTACCTGCGGCACGGCTGCCTGTTCGTTTTCGACGGTCCGTCAATTCTTTACAGCACGACCGGCGCGTGCACGCTCACGAAGTTCATCTATCCGGATCACTTGAGCAACGCAGTAGAAGCAGATGCACTCGGCACCGACAGCGTCGCCGAACTGGCACACGTCATCGCGCAGCGGCCAGCGGTAATCGTGACTTCTACGCGCGGGCTGATTCCGGTGTGGAACGGACGGAACCGACAGATGATCGATGGCGCGATCGAGAAAGACTACCGGCTTGTCGACTATGCGCTCGAGGGCTTCCGTTCGCGCTATTACCTGATGTGGGCCCGCACCGATCTGATTGCTCCCGGCACGCCAATTCTCACCCCACCATCGCAAGCCGAACTCGAGGAAAGGCATCGTAATGCTACACGTTGATCTGCTTAATCAGCCCTCAGCGGAGGCGCTGCGGGTAAGCATCGACATTCCGCTCGATCTGGCAGTGATCGTGCCCGTCATGAATGAGCGCGACAACGTCCTCGAGCTACTCGATCGCTTGCGCGCCGCCCTGACGAATATCGAATGGGAAGCGGTCTTTGTCGACGACGCCTCGAGCGACGGCACACCGGAACTGCTGGAGGCGATTGCCCGGACAGACCGCAGGGTGCGCCTGATCCGCCGTTTTGGCCGCCGCGGCTTGTCGACCGCGGTGATCGAAGGGATGCTGTCATCGACCGCCCCCATCCTGGCCGTGATCGACGGCGACTTGCAGCACGACGAGACCATTCTTCCGGTGCTTTATCGGGCGGTCGCCGAAGCGGATTGCGACGTGGCGGTTGGCAGCCGATACATGACCGGCGGTTCCACCGGGGAATGGGCCAGCCACCGCAAGGCCGTAAGTTGGTTGGCGACCAGGCTGGGTGCCTATATCACGCGCACCTCGGTCACGGATCCCATGAGCGGGTATTTTGCGGTTTCCCGCGCGCGTTTGGTGGAACTCGCACCGCGGCTGTCTGGCGTGGGCTACAAGATTTTGCTCGACATACTCTCCAGCGCGCGCGCACCGCTTTCGGTGGTCGAGCTTCCTTACACGTTCAGGAGCCGGATCGCGGGCGAGAGCAAGCTCGACGGGCTGGTTGTCGCCCAATACCTCGAAATGCTGTGGGACAAGCAGTTCGGACGGTTCATTCCCGCACGCTTTGTCAAATTCGCCGCGGTCGGAATGGTGGGGCTGGTCTTGCACCTCAGCATCCTTGGCGGTTCGCTCGCGGGGGACTCGCGTTCGAAATCGCACAGACACTGGCGGTGACCGTGGCTATCGCCTTCAACTTCTTTCTCAACAATGCCTTCACGTACCGCGACCGGCGACTGAAAGGATTCGGCTTGCTGAAGGGTCTGGCAAGCTTTTATCTGATTTGCCTGATTGGAGCGGCCGCGAATGTGGGGGCCGGCGTTGCCATGTTCGCCAGTCAGGATAGCTGGTGGATTGCGGGAGCGACGGGTGCGTTGGTGGGATCGATCTGGAATTTCGCCATGGGGTCGGTGTTCACGTGGAAGCGTTAGCCCGTTCAGTGCAGTTGGTTTGCGATCAATCTCGCCCAACGGACCGAACAATTTCCCTGACATAGCCGTCGTCAGGGGAGCGCGGGGGCGACTGTAGTCCTAACCCGAGTTCTTTCCCGACAGGATTCCCCCAGCGGCGCGGGTCGCTTCTGGACACGGGTCTTAAGGGCGAGCCGCCCCCCGGCAGTCGAGCGCCTAGCGGCGCGGCGAAGGCGCGGCTGGGGGCTCGGCGGTGGAGACTGCGGGTTTGGGCGGGACCTGGTCCGCTTCGCCCGGCAACGCGCCTTCGCGTTCCTTTTCGAGACGGTCCATGTATTGCTTTTCGAGCTGCTCGACCCGCGCCTGCTGCTCGGCGGCATCCGCGTCGATGGTCGAAAGGCGTTCGGCCCGCGCGGCGGAGATCAGTTCGGAAAAGCGCACATCGGCGCCGTCGCGCTTGTCGGCGTAGAATGCGTTGATGAGTTGCTGGGTGCATCCGGTGAAGCCGCCCGCGCCCACGGTCGAGCACGACATCGTGCCCGACTTGCCGACCAAGTCGAGCCGCTCGACCCGGCGCGCCCAGGCCATGTTCGCGGGATCGTCGCTGAAGCGCAGCGTCTCGGGAATGCGAAAGCGATCGTTCTCCGGCAGGCGCGCGACGACGACGATCTCGTCGCCTTGCGCTTCGGGAGCCGGATCGTCGCCATAGAGGATGACCATGCGGACCTTGTCGCCGCCCGCGTCCTGCGCGGCGGCGGGCACGGCCAGCAACGTGGCTGCGGCGGCGAGCAGCGGAAGCGCAATCTGGCGGATCATCGTGTCATCCTTGTCAAAATTCAGGTCTTAGAGAGCCACAACGGCCGTGAACTGCCTATGAAGCGCATAGGACAAGCGCATTGATCAGCGGCAAAGTTCCTCAAATCCGTTCTGCGAGGCGGATCGCGAGACGACAACCCAGGCGGATCGCGCCGGCGAGCAGCGGATAGCCGGGGGCGCGCTCGGCTCCCGCAGCCAGCGCGGCGTCACGGTGGTCACGCTCGTCGGCGCGGAAGTCCTCGATCATCGCGGCAAGCTCGGGATCGCTGTCATGGGCCTCGAGCGCGTCGAGCTGCGCCGAATAATGGCGGTCGATTTCTTCCTCGACCGCGGCGGTGCAGGCCATCGCGGCCTCCGGCCCCATCAAAGCGGTCGCCGCGCCGAGGGCGTAGCCGGCGGCGTGCCAGAACGGCTGAAGCATGGTCGGGCGGACTCCGCGCGCGGCCATCAGCGCATCGAACGCCTCGCGGTGGCGTCGCTCCTGCTCGGCCATCCCGGCAATCTCCGCGGCGTGCGGCGCGCGATCGCCCATTACCGCAAGCTGGCCCGCGTAGATTCGCTGCGCGCCGTATTCACCCGCCTGGTCGACGCGGATCATGCGGTTGGTGTCAGGTTTCACTGCGAAGCCCCAGGAGCTGGAGTATGGTGAGCCCGGCGGCGGTCGAGATGAGCGCGTTCCACCCAGCCAGCGAGATCCCGAACACGCTCCACTGCACCTCGTCGCAGCGCACCAGCGGCGCATTCATGATCGCTTCGAGCGGGTCGCCGCCGCCGGTCGCGAGCGAGCTGCAGGCGGTTAACCCCTCCCACCAGCCGTATTCCACACCGGCATGATAGGCCCCGATCGCGCCCGAGGCGAGGATCGCGAACGCCGCCAGCGCGGCCCACAGCCGCCACGGCGGGACGGCTAGCGATATCACCGCTAGTGCCAGCGCGGCGAAGTGCGCATAACGCTGCCACCAGCACATCTCGCACGGATAGAGCCCGAAGCCGTACTCCGAAAGATAGGCCCCGCCCAGCAGCAGCAGCGGCACGCCGAGCGCAAGCCGCTGGGCAGTCGGCATCGCGGTCAGCGACGGCATCAGTTGCGGCGCGCGACCGCGTTGGGTGCGGTCCGCCGGAGCGTATCGAGCGCGTACATCAACTGGAAGTCCTCGATGCCCTTGGCTTTCAGTTCATCGGCGGTGAGCTGGAAGCGGGGATCGTCCTTGCGGTCCTTTTCCAGATCCTCGTCCTTCAGCGCCGCTTCGTTGACGAGATGGCCGCGCAGGTCCGATTCGCGCAGGCGGAACTTCTCGCGCTTGGCGAGGTCCGGGTCGCTGAGCTGGGGCACCTCGATATCGGGATCGATCCCGCCTTCCTGCACCGAATGGCCCGACGGCGTAAAGTAACGCGCGGTCGTCAGCTTGAGCGCGGCGGTCCGGCCGAGCGGGAGCAGGGTCTGCACGCTGCCCTTGCCGAAACTGCGCACGCCCATCACCACCGCGCGCCGCTGGTCCTGCAGCGCGCCCGCGACGATCTCGCTCGCCGAGGCGGAGCCCGCGTCGATCAATACGATCACCGGAATGCCCTTGGCCATGTCGCCCTTGAATACGCTCTCGGCGTTGTAGACGAGCGATTCGCCTTTCGCGCGGCCGCGCTGAGAGACGATCTGGCCTTTTTCGAGGAACAGATCGGACAGCGCCACTGCCTCGTCGAGCGAGCCGCCGGGGTTCTGCCGCAGGTCGAGCACCAGGCCGTTGATTCGGCCGGCCGCCTGCTTCTTGAGGTCGTTCCAGGCCGAGAACACGTCGGAGCCGACGTCGCGGCTGAATTCGTTGACCGAGATGTAGCCGATGTTCCCCGCCTCGAGCTTGTGCGTCACCGGCTCAAGCTCGATGACGCCGCGCGTCACCGTCACGTCGAACGGCTCATCGCGGCCCGAGCGGAAGATCGTCAGGCGGATGTTCGAGCCCGCTGGACCGCGCATCTTGGCAACCGCGTCGTCGAGACCGGACCCGTAGATCAGCTGGCCGTCGAGATGCGTGATGTAGTCGCCCGCCTTGATCCCGACCTTGTCCGCCGGGCTGCCCTTGAACGGCGAGACGACCTTGACCGCGCCGTCCTCGAGCACGACCGACAGGCCGAGCCCCGAGTAGTTGCCGTCGATCATCGTCTCCAGCCGCTGGAGGTCGCCGCCGTCGAGGTAGCTCGAATGGGGGTCAAGGCTGGCAAGCATCCCGTCGATCGCGCCGCGGATCAGCTTTTCGTCGTCGACCGGCTCGACGTAGCTCGTCTTGATCCGCTGGTAGACCGCGAACAGCTTGGCAAACTCGGGGCCCGCGCGCCCGTCGACCTGGGCGAGACCCGCGGTCGTGGCGGGGATCAGCGCGACCGCGCTGACCAGCGCGGCGGAGCGAATGAGGGCGGCAAGCTTCATGAACGGCAATTCCCGGTTGCAGTGGACCCCGCTCGCGCGGTGCCGCGGATGACTTTGCCCGCTTGTATCGCGCAGCGGGCGTTAACGCCAGATGAGGCTGTGGCGGCATTCCATGACGCGCGCGATGGTGCGAACGCCTTAGCGCAGGTATTCGACCGGATTGACTGGCTCACCCTCACGCCGCAGCTCGAATCCGACGATCGGGTGGTCCGCTCCGGCGACACCCAGCGGTGCACCGCTTACGAGCTGCTGCCCCACCGCCACATCGACGCGCGCAAGGCCGGTCACGAGACTGGTGAACCCACCCGGATGTTCGAGGATGACGATCCGGTCGAATCCCCGGAACGGACCCGCAAAGGCGACGCGCCCTCCTGCCGGGGCGACGACCTGCGCCCCGCCGACTGGCGCGAGTCCGATGCCGTTCGAGCGCGCGCCGCTAGCGGTCGACTGGCCGAAACCGGCGACGGTGCGACCGTTAACGGGAAGCTGGAAGGCGGACACCGCAGGTATGGCGCTGGCGGTGGCCTGAGGCGGTTCGATCAGGACTTCGCTGGCGCCCGGACGCGGCGGCCTCAAAAGCGGTCCCGGCAGAGCGGCGAGGCGCTGGCGCAACGAACCGGCGGCGTCGAGCCGGCCGACGAGCGCATCGAGGTCGCGCGCCTCTTCGGCCAGGGCAAGTGCCTTTTCCGCCTCGCGCGAGGCAGCGCCCCCCGCGCGCCGTGCCGCGAGCCGCTGCCTTGTCTCGACGGCGGCCAGTTGCTGCCGTCGGCCTGCCAGCGCGCGCTCGCCGCGTTTCAGCGCCGCATAGGCAGAACGCGCTTCGGCCTCGATCGCCTGCGCACGGTCGACTTCCCCCCGGAGCGCGGAGGTGCGGCGGCGGACTTCGGGCAGCGTCGTTTCGAGCATGGCGCGCAAATAGACGGTGTCGCGCAGCGAACCGGGGCGCAGGACTGCGAGTGCCAACGGACGACGGGCGAGCTTCTGCAGGCCGCCGGTCAGCCGGATCAATGGCCCGCGTCGCTCTGCCAGCCGCGATTCGAGCCGCGCCCGTTCTCCGCGCGACAGGAGAAGCCGCGCGCGGGCCACTGCGATTTCGGCCTCGGACTGCTGTATACGCGCCGCGATCGCCGCGGCCTCGCGCCCCGTCCGCTCTGCTGCCGCCCGGGTCGAGCGTGCCTCTACGTCGAGCCGCGCGGCCCGGGCGCTGGCCTCGCGCGCTTGCGCACGCGCGGTCGCAAGCGCGGCGCGAGTCTCACGCGGATCGCTGTACCCGGTGCCAAGCTGCGCGAAGGCACCCGCGCCCAGGGCGAGGCCGCAAATCGTCAGAAAGGCGACAAGGAACCGCATCGCGCCCCTCTAACCCGATCAGCCGCTGCGATGATAGGGATGGCCGGCAAGGATCGTGGTTGCCCGATAGATCTGTTCCATCAGCATCGCGCGGGCGAGCAGGTGCGGCCAGGTCATCGCGCCCATTGCGAGCAGCAGGTCGGCTTCCGCGCGCTCCGGCTCCGAATGCCCGTCAGCCGCGCCAAGCACGAAACGGACTTCGCGCACACCCTCGTCGCGCCAACGCCCGAGCACGGCAGCGAATTCCTCGGACGACATAGCCTTGCCCCGCTCGTCGAGCAGGACCGTGCGCGAAGGGGTGACAGGATCCGGCATCCGGCCGCCGGTTTCGGGAAGTTCCGTCAGTTTGACCGGCCAGGTCAGTCGCTTTTCGTAGCGCGCCACCAGATCGGCCTCGGGCGAGCGGCCGATCTTGCCGCGAGCGACGATGTGGAGAAGGGTCATGTTCGGCGCCTCACGCGCCGGGAGCGTTCGCTACGCGGTCCCGGTACCGGCCACCTTTTCGTCGCCGAAGCCCCACATCCGTTCGAGGTTGTAGAAGCTGCGCACTTCGGGCCGGAACAGGTGGACGACGACATCGCCGGCGTCGATCAGGACCCAGTCGGCGGCGGGCAAGCCCTCGATCCGGGCAGGTCCGAACCCTGCGGCCTTGACCTTTTCGGCGAGCTTCTGCGCCATCGCCGCGACCTGCCTGGTCGAGCGGCCCGAGGCGATCACCATGTAATCGGCGATCGAACTCTTCCCCGCGAGCGGGATGGATACGAGATCTTGCGCCTGGTCGTCATCGAGCTGGGCGAGGACGAGCGCATGGAGCCGATCGGCGGGCCGATCGGACGAACTACCTGAGGGCGCCATTGCGGCTCCTGCTGGACCGGCCGCGGCCGGAAGGGATTGCGCCTGATGCATCGGCGGGTGTCACGCTCCTTGATGAAAGTGCAAACGGCATAATGGCATCAACGCACATCATTCGGGCGGAGTTTCCTCCGCTCGGACGGATGGTTGCGTGGATGCGCCAATGAGTGTTGCGGCCGCTGCGCGGGCGATCCGGCCTGGAACCGGTAGCGATCGACAATCGGTCCGCGTCAGCACGAGAGGCCGAAGCACTCCATTCGCCCGCATAAGAAAACATCGGCGCAGCGGAGCGGGCGGTCCACTTGCGAAACGTCGCGATAAGCCGCGCCGTCATGCCCAGCATAGCTCCTACGCGCACAACCTGCAACGCCGGATCGCCGTGCCCTTCGCGTGTTGCCCTCTTACCGGGCCGCTTCAATAGAGCGCACGAAATTCACCCTGCACCAGCAGCAACGAGGGCGCACATCTTTGCGTAAAGGTATAATACTTGCCGGCGGGTCCGGCACCCGGCTCTATCCGCTGACCAAAGCTGTCTCGAAGCAGCTGATGCCGGTCTACGACAAGCCGATGATCCATTATCCGCTGTCTTTGCTCATCATGAGCGGCATCCGCGAGGTGCTGGTGATCACCACACCACGTGATCGCCTCGCTTTCGAGACCCTGCTGGGCGACGGGAGCGATTTAGGCATGGCGATTTCCTATGCAGTACAGCCCGAACCCGGCGGACTGGCGCAAGCCTATCACATCGGGGCCGATTTTGTCGGGAGCGAACCTTCAACACTCGTTCTGGGAGACAACATCTTCTACGGCCAAGGTCTGACCGGAATGCTCGAAAGGGCAGCGGCACAAACCGAAGGTGCAACGGTATTCGGTTATCATGTCAACGACCCGCGTGATTACGGCGTCGTGTCCTTCGATCGCGATGGGCGGGCAGCGACGCTCGAAGAAAAACCGTCCAATCCCAAATCCAACTTCGCCGTGACGGGACTGTATTTCTACGACGGCCGGGCAGTGGAACTGGCCGCCGACCTCGCCCCATCCCCGCGCGGCGAATTCGAGATCACCGACCTGAACCGGCGCTATCTCGAAGAGGGGCGACTGAACGTCGAGGTCATGCGTCGGGGCTTCGCATGGCTCGACACCGGAACGCACGGAGCTCTCATCGATGCCGCCAATTTCGTACGCATCACCGAGCAGCGGCAAGGATTGAAAGTTTGCTGTCCCGAAGAACTCGCCTGGCGGCATGGGTTCATCGACGACGAGAAGCTGGCCCGACTTGCCGAGCCGCTGCGCAGTTCCGGGTACGGAGATTACCTGCTCAAGCTCATAGACAGCGATCGGTGGACGTAGATCGTGGCCGCGGCGCGGGTGCTTGACTGGCCTTCCCAACCGGTTGGTACGCGCCGGAGCTGTCCGCAAACGGACGTGTCGGAACTGCCGCAATCGGTGCCTGAGACATTCAACTCCTAAGGAAACTCGGTGACACATCTCCTAGTAACCGGCGGCGCGGGCTTCATCGGCGCCAACTTCGTCCATTATTGGCGCGCAGCGCATCCGGACGATGCCGTCACTGTGCTCGATCTTCTGACCTATGCGGGCAACCGCGCGAACCTCGACGGCCTTACCAAGGTCGATTTGGTCGTCGGCGATATCGGCGATACCGCGCTGGTCGAACGCTTGCTGGCCGAACGCGCAATCGACACGCTGGTGCACTTCGCCGCCGAGAGCCACGTCGACCGTTCGATCAGCGGACCCGACGCGTTCATCGAGACAAACGTCGTGGGCACGCACAGCCTGCTCAAGGCAGCGCGCACGGTCTGGCTGGGCGGCGGCCGCCCGCACCGGTTCCATCACGTCTCGACCGACGAAGTCTACGGCTCGCTCGGCCCGGAAGACCCGGCCTTCAGCGAAACGACCGCCTATGCGCCCAACTCGCCCTATTCGGCCTCGAAAGCGGCTTCGGATCACCTGGTGCGCGCCTATCACCATACTTACGGATTGCAGGTGACGACGAGCAACTGCTCGAACAACTACGGGCCTTACCAGTTTCCCGAAAAGCTCATCCCGCTGTTCCTGATCAACTGCCTTCACGGCCGCCCGCTGCCGATATACGGCGACGGGATGAACGTGCGCGATTGGCTACACGTCGAAGATCACTGCCGCGGCATCGAGCGGGTGCTGGAGAGCGGCCGCGTGGGCGAAACCTACAACATCGGCGGCGGCGCGGAACTGCCCAACATGGCGGTGATCGACCGTATGTGCGACGCGGTCGACGCCGCATTCGCCGCCGACCCGCAGCTTGCCGCACGCTATCCCGACGCTCCCGCCGCCCGCGGATTGCGGACCGATTCGCTCAAGACCTTCGTCACCGACCGCGCGGGGCACGACCGGCGCTACGCGATCGACGAGACCAAGGCGCGTAGCGAACTCGGCTATGCACCGCAGCGATCGTTCGAGAATGGGCTGGCACAGACCTTGGGCTGGTATCTCGCCAACGAAGACTGGTGGCGTCCGCTTCTCGGCGTTGATTTTTTGAGGCGCTGGTTTTCAGGCGCCCCGCTTCAGCCGATGCGCCGGCCCGTCACGCCGTCGCGCGGGCGCTTGCCGACATAGCGGCCCGCCCACCCGGGATCGGCCTGGCGCAGCGCAGTCGCCGAGATCGGGTCGGGATCGTAGCGGAGCCATGCTATTTGCGGGGTGCGGACATGGCCACTTCGAAGCGCGGCGGGAGACGCGCGGTAGCGCCGCAGCCATGCCATCGCCGGGCTCGCCATCGCCTTGGCTTCGTATCCCGGGCGCGCGAACACCGCGATCGGGACGAGCCGCGCAATCGCGCGCCAGTCCTTCCAGCGATGGAACTGCGCAAGGTTGTCGGCCCCCATGATCCACACGAAGCGGCGGCGCGGATAGCGCCGGACCAGCGCGCGCAGCGTGTCGATCGTATAGCGCGTGCCGAGTTCGCGCTCGATCGCGGTCACCCGCATCGGCGCGCGCCTGGTTACGCGCTTTGCCGATGCGACCCGCGCGGCGAGCGGGGCCATGTCCGTGCCGCTCTTGAGCGGGTTGCCCGGCGACACGAGCCACCAGACTTCATCGAGCGCCAGCCGCTCGAGCGCGGCCAGACTGATCTGCCGATGGCCGCGATGCGCCGGGTTGAAGCTCCCCCCCAGCAGGCCCGTGCGCTGCATCCGTCAGGTCGGCTGGCGGCGCGGCGAAACCTTGTCGCCCCGGTAACTGCCCTGCCGCGCCAGCATCCAGCCGGGATATTCGAGCGGAAGCCGGCTGATTTTGCGCAGCTGCTTCATTTCGTCGGCGGTGAATTCGACGTCGCAGGCGCCGATGTTGTCGGCAAGCTGGTCGGCGCGCTTGGCCCCGACGATCACCGTCGACACGGCGGGCTGGTATAGCAGCCAGGCGAGCGCGAGCTGCGCCACGGTCTTGCCCTTGGCATCGGCCATCGCGCGCAGCGCGTCGATCACGTCCCACGCGCGGTCCATCTCTACCCGGGGGAAATCGAAGTTGGCGCGGCGACCTTCTCCGGATACTTTGGCACCCTCGCTCTTGTCGTCCGCACCGCGCGAATACTTGCCCGACAGCAGCCCGCCGGCGAGCGGAGACCAGACCATCAGGCCCACGCCTTCGCTCTCGAGCATCGGGATGATCTCGCGTTCGAGGTCACGCCCGGCCACCGTGTAGTAGGCCTGGAGCGAGGCGAACTTTTCGAGGCCCAGCCGCTCCGACAGGCCGATCGCCTTCATGATCTGCCAAGCCGCCCAGTTCGACACGCCGATATAGCGCGCGCGGCCGGTGCGCACGATGTCGTCCATCGCCCGGAGCGCCTCCTCCATCGGCGTTTCCGAATCCCAACCGTGAATCTGATAGAGGTCGACATGGTCGAGGCCGAGCCGGTCGAGGCTGGCGTCGATCTGATCCATCAGGTGGTAACGGCTGATCCCGGCGTCGTTGGGCCCCTCGCCCATCGAGCCCATTGCCTTGGTCGCGACGACCACGTCCGAGCGGGCGATGCCGAGATCCTTGAGCGCCTGTCCCGTGAAGCGCTCCGACTGGCCGCGGGTGTAGACGTTCGCGGTGTCGATGAAATTGATCCCGGCGTCGAGCGCCTGCTTGACCATGGCGGTCGAGGCCGCCTGATCGAGCCCGGCGATCGCGGCGAACATGCCCGGATCGGTACCAAAAGTCATCGTACCAAGGCACAGTTCGGAGACGATCAGCCCGGTGGAGCCGAGTTGGTTGTAGCGCATCGTAGAAATTCCCTTCCTGCCCCGACCAATTAGCCGCGTATCTGGCCGTTCCCGCGTACGAGCCACTTGTAGGTCGTCAGCCCCTCGAGTGCGACGGGCCCGCGCGCGTGCAGACGTCCGGTGGCGATACCGATCTCGGCCCCCAGACCGAACTCGCCTCCGTCGGCGAACTGCGACGAGGCGTTGTGCATCACGATCGCCGAATCGACTTGCTCCATGAACCGCCCTGCGACGGCCGCATCTTCGGTGACGATCGTATCGGTGTGGTGCGAACCGTGCGCCGCGATGTGCGTCATGGCCTGATCGACCCCGTCGACCACCGCGACCGACAGGATCGCATCGAGGTATTCGGTGTCCCAATCCTCGTCCGACGCCGCCGATACCCGCGGATCGATTGCCTGCGCGCGGGCGTCGCCGCGCACCTCGCACCCGGCGTCGATCAGATCGCCCAGCAAACCGTTGGCTTCGGGAAACGCGGCATCGACCAGCAGCGTCTCCATCGCGCCGCAGATCCCGGTGCGGCGCAGCTTGGCGTCGACCGCTATGGCGCGTGCCTTCGCCGGATCGGCGGCGGCGTGGACGTATGTGTGGTTGATCCCGTCGAGATGCGCGAGCACCGGCACGCGGGCGTCGGCCTGGACCCTCGCGACAAGGCCCTTGCCCCCGCGCGGCACGATCATGTCGATGAGCCCCGCCGCAGCCAGCATCGCGCCCACCGCCGCGCGATCCTGCGTCGGCACGAGTTGGACGGCAGCCTCTGGCACACCCTTTGTGGCGAGCCCGCGCACCATCGCGGCGTGGATCGCGCGGTTGGAGCGGACCGCCTCGCTGCCGCCGCGCAGCATGACGGCGTTGCCGGCCCGCACGCACAGCGCAGCCGCATCGGCGGTCACGTTCGGTCGGCTTTCGTAGATGATGCCGATCAGCCCGATGGGAATGCGCACCCGTTCGAGCACCAGCCCGTTGGGCCTTTCTGCGCGCGAGATGGTCTCACCCACCGGATCGGGCAGAGCGGCAACGGCGGCGACGGCATCGGCGATACCCGCCAGGCGCGCGGGATCGAGCCGCAGGCGGTCGAGCATCGCCGGGCTGAGTCCCTTCGCCTCGCCCGCGGCGATATCCTGCGCGTTCGCGTCGAGGATTGCGGCCTCGTCGCTCCGCAGCGCGTCGGCTGCCGCGGCGAGCGCGTCGGCCCGCTCGTCAGGGGTCATGCGGGCGAGCGCCGATTGCGCCGAGCGGCCGGCGCGGGCCAGCCGTTCGACCAGCGCCGTCGCGTCGATAGGGTTATCTTCCAGTGCCATGAGGCCCCTCTATCACCCCATCCCGCCGGGGTCAGTGCCGAATATTACGGGGCAAGCCAAACACCTCTGCCACCAACCAGTTCCCGACACCGCAAGAAAATTTCGCCCGATGAGAACGTTTCACCCCGCGACTCCAACGACTCGCCCCGAGTCTTAACGAGTCGATTCGACACCGTGCTGACACCTCTGTTAGCCGAACCGTCGGGATAAGAACGGGATATAGGGGTCGTGCCTCACATGAACGCTGTCGCCGGTGGCTGGCTAGGCCGCCTGCGCACCTGGTTTCCGGATCGTGAATTCTTCATGCGATCGCAGGGCCAGGTTCGCTTCATCAGGATCACCGGACGGGTGCAGATGATCGCCGCAGGCGCGGTGCTTGCCGCGCTTGTTGCCTGGGGCCTGTCGATGGCGATCATGGGCTGGCTGCAATACCAGGCCGCCGCCGACCGGCTGTCGCTGCTTGAGCGCGAGGCCACGGTTGCCAAGGCCGAAAGCCGGGTCGACGCCTATCGCGGCAACATCGGCGCGGTCGCCGACGACCTCAAGCGGCGTCAGGACTTCATCGAGGAAATGACCGAATCGCTGCCTGACGACGTCAAGCGCGTCGGCAATGTCAGCGATTCGACCGGCGAGGCGGCAAAGACCGTCTCGAAAGTCTCGATGATGATCCCCGAGGCCGGCGCACTCGCCCGGATCGAGGCGCGCCAGCTGGCTTACGTCGAAAAGCTCACCCGCTACGCCGACCGTCGCTCCGAAAAGAGCGCGGCCGCGATCCGCAAGCTCGGGCTCGATCCGAATGCCATGCTGCGCGCCACGAACAAGGCCGCGATGGGTGGCCCGCTCGAGAAGCTCGCCACCGATAGCGACGGTTCGATCGATCCGCGCTTCGAGCGCCTCGGCCTGAGCCTGGCGCGGATGGAAGCATTCGATCGCGGCCTGTCGGGCATTCCGCAGTTCCTTCCGGCGATCGGCGAGATGGTGACATCCAGCTTCGGCTTCCGCCGCGATCCCTTTACCGGCGCCTCGGCGATGCACTCCGGCCTCGATTTCCGCGGACCGGTCGGGGCACCGATCTACGCCGCCGCCGAGGGCCGCGTCAGCTACGTCGGCCAGAAGAGCGGCTACGGCAACGTGGTCGAGATCCGGCACGGCAACGGGCTCGTCACCCGCTACGCCCACATGTCCAAATTCCATTCGCACGTTGGACAGAAAGTTGCCGCCGGCGACGTCATCGGCGCGATCGGATCGACCGGACGTTCGACCGGTCCGCACCTCCATTTCGAAGTGCGCGTCAACGACCGCGCGGTAAACCCGCGTCCCTTCCTGGAGTCCGCCCCCAATGTTCTCAAAGAAGCCCGACGAGTCCGGACCATCGAGCCCGCCCATGGCTAGGTCGTCCGCCAGCGGATCGACGTTCTCGGTCATCGGCAGCGATGTCGTGATCCGCGGTAACATCGAGGCGACCGCCGATCTCCACATCGACGGACGGGTCGAAGGCGACATCGCCTGCGCCAGCCTCGTCCAGGGCGAAGGCAGCCATGTCGAAGGTGCCATCGAGGCCCAGACGGCCCGCCTGGCCGGGACCATCACCGGTTCGATCAGCGCACGCGAGCTCGTCGTGCTCAAGACGGCGAAGATCAGCGGCGACGTGCATTACGACGCGCTGACGATCGAGCAGGGCGCCGAGGTCGAAGGGCGCTTCGCGCACCGCACGACCCAGCAGCACGCCGCGGTAAAATCCGCCGAGACCGCCGGAGAGGTCAAACTGCACGTTGCCAGCTGACCGGCCCGCGGCTAACCGCGCGGGATGAGGATACTCGTAACCGGAGCTGCCGGGTTCATCGGCTCGGCCGTCAGCGAGGCACTGATTGCCCGGGGCGACGCGGTTCTCGGGATCGACAACCTCAACGATTACTATTCGGTATCGTTCAAGGAAGACCGGCTGGCCCGGGTGCACTCAGCACCGGACGGAGAGCGGTTCACGTTCCGCAAGCTCGACTTCTCAGATCACGCAGCACTCGGGACCACGCTGGCTGACGAGCAGTTCGATGCGATCGTCCACCTCGGCGCGCAGGCGGGGGTGCGTTACTCGCTCGAGCATCCGTTCGCCTATGCGCAGTCCAACATCGTCGGGCATCTCGCAATGCTCGAACTGGCGCGCCATCGCCGGGTTGGCCACATGGTCTACGCGAGCTCGAGCTCGGTCTACGGCGGCAACGCCAAACTCCCCTTCTCGGTCAGCGATCGCAGCGACCACCCCGTATCGCTCTACGCCGCGAGCAAGCGGGCGGATGAGTTGATGAGCGAATCCTATGCGCACTTGTTTCGCATTCCGCTCACCGGACTGCGCTTCTTCACGGTCTACGGACCGTGGGGCCGACCCGATATGATGATGTGGAACTTCACCAGCCGCATCCTCGCCGGAGAGGAGCTGCCGGTGTTCAATAACGGCGACATGTACCGCGATTTCACCTTTATCGAGGACATTGTCGGCGGCGTTCTCGCCTGTCTCGACCGCCCACCAGCCGACGACGGCGCGGAGAAGGCCGGCGGCAGCCAGAGCCCGCACGCGCTGTATAACATCGGCAACAACCGATCGGAGCCACTAATGAAGGTGATCGGGCTACTCGAGGCTGAATGTGGACGGGAGGCCGCACTCGAGATGCTGCCGATGCAGCCGGGCGACGTCCACAAGACATATGCCGATATCGACGCGCTGACCAAGGCGACCGGCTATCGCCCGACCACGTCAATCGAGACGGGAGTTCCCGCTTTCGTGCGCTGGTACCGGGATTACAACCGGGTCTAATTGCCCGTTACTTCGGCCCGCAGTGCCTTTCGGTCGAGCTTTCCGACCATTGTCTTGGGCAGGTCGTGCCGGATCTCGACTCCGCTCACGCGTTCGTGCTTGCCGACGCGGGTGTTGAGCCACGTCTTCAGTTCGTCGCCCGTCGCGCTCGCGCCCTCGTTGAGCGTGACGTAGGCGCGCGGCATTTCGCCATGATACGCGTCGGGCAGGCCGAGCACGAGCGCTTCCTTGACCGCCGGGTGTTCGAGCAACGCCGCCTCGACCTGGCTCGGGAAGACCTTGAAGCCGCCCACCGCGATCATGTCCTTGATCCGGTCGACGATGGCGATGAAGCCGTCCGCGTGGATTTCGGCGACGTCGCCGGTGCGCAGCCAGCGCGTGCCGTCGATATCGGCGAAGGCGTCCTTCGCCGCTTCGGGGCGGTTCCAGTATCCCTGCATGACCTGGGGCCCCGCCACCACGAGTTCGCCCGGCTCGCCTTCCGGCGCGGCGCGGGTCGGATCCTCCTTGTCGAGCAGGCGGACGCGGGTGTGCGGCAGAACCTGGCCGATCGTCCCCTGCTTGCGCTCGCCCTCGTAGGGATTGGTCGAGACCACGCCCGAGCTTTCGGTGAGCCCGTAGCCCTCGACCAGGCGCGAACCCGTCGCGGCCTCCCATTTCTCGCGCACCGGCGCGGGCAGCGGCGCACCGCCCGAGATGCACACGCGGAGCGACGAGAAATCGGTCTTCGCCAGTTGCGGATGGTCGAGCAACGCCTGGTACATCGTTGGCACGCCGGGAAAGGCGGTCGCCTTGACCCGCTCGAGCGTCTGCAGCGCCTGCTTCGCGTCGAACCGGGGCAGCATCGCGATGCAACCCCGGTTGGCGACGGTGCGGTTGAGCACGCAGGTGTTGGCGAAGACGTGGAACAGCGGCAGCACGCCCAGGATCACGTCGCGCTTGCCCCGCTGCGGATCGATCGCTTCGACCTGCAGGGCGTTCGCGGCGAGGTTCGCATGGGACAGCATCGCCCCCTTGGGCCGCCCGGTCGTGCCGCCGGTGTATTGCAGCAGGGCCAGGTCGTCGCGCGATAGCGCCGGCAGAATCGGCCCCGGCATTCCCAGCACCCGGTCCCATCGGATGACGTCAGGACGCGTCGGGATCGGAGCGAGCGCCTGGCGCCCGAACAGCTTGAGCGCGATCCGCTTGGTCCACGGCAGCATCGCGCCGAGGTGTCCCACGACCAGCCCTTCGAGCGCCGAACCGTCGAGCACTTTCAGCGCGGTCGGCAGCAAGCTGGCGACATCGACCGTCACCAGCAGCCGCGCGCCCGAATTGGCGACTTGCGCGGACAGTTCGTCGGCTGTGTAGAGCGGCGAGAAATTGACCACCACCGCGCCCGCCATCATCGCGCCGTAGTAGGCGGAGAGGTAGATCGGCACGTTGGGCAGGAACAGCCCGACGCGGTCGCCCTTGCCGATGCCGCGCACCGCGAGTCCGGCCGCAACGCGCCGCGCCTCGTCGAGCACCTGCGCGTAGCTGTAGGTCCGCCCCATGAAGTCGATCGCCGGCGCTCCGGGCGCTTCGGCCGCGGCGCGTTCGAGCAATTGGGGAACGGTCAGTTCGGGAAGCGCAACATCCCACGCGCACGGATGGCGATAGGCATCGGGAGGAGGGTGCCCGTCGTTATCCGAAGCCTGCGCGCTACTGACATCCATGTCAGGAAGAATGCGGCAAGCGCGCGCGCTTGGCAAGCCGCGCCGGCAGGGATCAGCCCTCGCTGGCTTCCTCGGCCTGCTTGGCCTCGTCGGCCTGCTTGGCTTCGAGCCATGCGGCCGCTTCGGCTTCTTGCGACGCCTCGACTGCGGCCTTGGCGGCCGCGTCGCGTTCGGCGCGCAGTTCGGTGATCAGCGCCTCGCGGTCGGTGCCGAGCCGCGCCTCGCGCGCTCCGGTGTCTTCCTCGATACCCGCCTTTTTCGCCGCCTTGGCGACCATCGCGTCGAGCTCGCGCTGCGAACACAGGCCCAGCGTCACAGGGTCCTTGGGATTGATGTTCTGGATGTTCCAGTGGCTGCGCTCACGGATCGCGGTGATTGTGTTGCGCGTGGTGCCGATCAGCTTGCCGATCTGCGCGTCCGACACTTCGGGGTGATTGCGCAGGATCCAGGCGATGCCGTCGGGCTTGTCCTGGCGCTTGGAGACCGGGGTATAGCGCGGTCCCTTGGTGCGGCTGACCGCGACCGGCGCCTTGTGCATCTTGAGCGCATAATCCGGATCGGCCTGGCCCTTTTCGATCTCCCCGTTGGTCAGCTCGCCCGCGTGCACCGGGTCACGCCCGGTGTACTTGGCGCCCGCCAGATCGTCGGCCATCGCCTGGACTTCGAGGATGTGCAGACCGCAGAATGCGGCGATCTGTTCGAACGACAGCGCGGTGTTGTCGACCAGCCAGGTGGCGGTCGCGTGCGGCATAAGCGGCTTGGGTTGGTCGGCCATGGAATTGGTCCTGAAAATGTAAGAGGCCGCCCCTCGCGGGGCGGCCGTTGGATCCGATCTAGGCCATGGAACCGTTGAGAGCAAGGGAAACGGCAACGCAACTTCAGGCGCTATGCGGCGGAAGGCAGCTCCACGCTCTCCAGCGAGCGCCCGCGCCGCGCACGGATCAGGTTGATGACGACCCGGGCGGATAATTCTTTGCGCGGCAACCGCGCGACGGTTCCGGGGTTGTTGCCGACCGGTCCGGCTTCCCAATCCTGCAGCATGGCAAACGATCTCGCGTTGTTTGTCTGGCTGTCGCTGTAGCGCCTGGATGCGAAACCATCGCGACGATTGGCGGTCGATTGTGCGACAATGTGACGGGTTCGTGTCAGTCCATCGCGATGTAGCCGGGCAGCGCCGCGACGCGGTCGAGCCAGCGGCACACATGGGTCCGGTCGCGCAGCCGGAAACCGCCCGCTTCGGCGACATGGGTATAGGCGTAGAGCGCAATGTCGGCGAGACTCGCCGCCGGGCCGACGAACCATTCGCGGCCCGCCAGGTGTTCGTTCATCAGCGCCAGCGCGTCCTCGCCCGCGATCCGCTTGGCCGGGATCATCGCGCGTTGCTGTTCGCTCAAATGCGCCTCGCCGACGAACGCCAGCCAGAACCGCAGCGTGGCGATGTTGGGTTCGTGATTGTATTGTTCGAAGAACATCCAGCGCAGCATGTCGGCGCGATCGAAGCGGCCTTGCGGGATCAGCGCACTGTCTTCGGCAAGATACCAGCAGGCGGCGTTCGATTCGGGCAGGAACCGATCTGCGGCCTCCTCTCCGCCGATCTGCAACACCGGGATGCGCCCGTTGGCGTTGACCGTCGCGAGGAATTCCGGCGTGCGCGTTTCCCCGCGCATGATGTCGTAGTGCCGGATCGCCAGCGGTGTCCCGAGCAGCGCGGCGGTGAGCCGTATCTTGTAGCAGTTGCCGCTGCGCGGGTCCTCGTGGAGAGTAAGGTCAGTCACCGGCCACGTGTAGCACGATTTTGCCGATATGGTCCCCGCCTTCCATCCGGGCGTGCGCCGCCGACACCTCAGCAAGCGCGAACGTCTGGTCCATCACCGGGCGCACGGTGCCATCGACGATCAGCGGCCAGGCGATCTCGGAAATCTCGTCCGCGAGCAGCGCCTTGAACTCGTTCGACCGGGGGCGGAGTGTCGAGCCGGTGAGCGTGAGCCGGTTGCGCATGACGAGCGCCATGTTGATCTCGGCTTTGAGCCCGCCGAGCACGGCGATCGTCACGTGGCGGCCGTCCTCGGCAAGACACGCCAGGTTGCGCGCGACGTAATCGCCCGAGACCATGTCGAGCACGACGTCGACGCCCTTACCGCCGGTAAAGGCCTTCACCTCCTCGACGAAATCCTGTTCCTTGTAGTTGATCGCCAGGTCCGCGCCCAGCTTGCGGCAGGCATCGCACTTGTCCTCGCTGCCCGCGGTTGCGATCACCGTCATGCCGAACGCCTTGCCGAGCATGATCGTCATCGTGCCGATCCCGCTGGTGCCGCCGTGGACGAGCAGCGTGTCGCCTTCCGAGGCGTAGGCCCGCTCGAACACGTTGTGCCAGACGGTGAACAGCGTCTCGGGCAGCGCGGCCGCCTGGTCGAGCGGCAGGTCGTCGGGCACGACAAGGCAATGGCGCGCATCGGCCAGGCAATATTCGGCATAGCCGCCGCCCGATACGAGCGCGCAGACCTGCTGGTTGAGCATTTCGGGCGGGGCGCCCTTCCCGATGCCGACGACCGTGCCCGACACTTCGAGCCCGCAAATCGGTGAGGCGCCCGGCGGGGGTGGGTAGAACCCCTGGCGCTGGATCACGTCGGGGCGATTGACCCCGGCATAGGCGACGCGGATCAGCACCTGGCCTTCACCCGGCTGGGGGGTGGGCAGCGTTGCGGACCGGAAGACCTCGGGACCACCCGGATCGTCATAGCCCATTGCGATCATCGTCGTCGGAATGGCCTCGGCCACGAGATCCCCCTGTTGCCGGATTGCGACAGCGCGCGAAGCGCATCGGGCACCTAGCGGGACGGGCCATTGACAGCAAGCGTCTGGGCTTGCGATGATTCATCCCGATGGACGACGACCGTCCCATACCCAAGGGCGATGCCGCCAGCCTCCTCTCGAAGGAGGACCTCGCCCCCTATTCGCTGGACGAGCTGGCGACACGGATTGCGCTGCTCGAGGCCGAGATCGCCCGGGTCGACAGCCATCGCCGCAAGGCCGCGGCGCACCGATCCGCCGCCGACCTGTTGTTCGGAAAGCCTTCGTGACCGGCGCGGCCTCGCAATCGCCGGGCCGCTACCCATATCGTTCACAGACCGTGCGCGGGATCGCTCTTAAAAGCGCCGTTAACCATTTCCGTTCATATATTCGTGCAAGCGGATGCACGCATTTTCCACCGAAAGTGACCTGAATGCCCAGTTTCGCCCAGAATCTCGAGAAGACCCTCCACGGCGCGCTCGCAGGCGCGGCCGAGCGGCGGCACGAGTACGCCACGCTCGAGCACCTGCTGCTCGCGCTGATCGATGACGAGGACGCCGCGGGGGTCATGCTCGCCTGCGGGGTCGACCTGACCGAACTGGGCGAAGTGGTCCGGCGCTACCTCGACGAGGAATACCAGAAGCTCGAAACCGCCGAAGAGGCCGATCCGCAGCCGACCGCCGGGTTCCAGCGGGTGATCCAGCGGGCGATTCTGCACGTGCAGTCGAGCGGCAAGGACACCGTCACCGGCGCCAACGTGCTGGTCGCGCTGTTTTCCGAGCGCGACAGCTACGCGGTCTATTTCCTCCAGCAGCAGGACATGAGCCGGCTCGACGCGGTCAGCTATATCAGCCACGGCATCGGCAAGGGCGGCAAGCAGCTCGAATCGAAGGGCCCGCAGGGGTCGGGCGAGAGCGAGGGGCCGCAAGAGGCCAAGGGCGAGGCGAAGGGCGGCAAGGACCAGTCCGCGCTCGACCAGTTCACCGTCAACCTCAACGAGAAGGCGAAGAACGGCAAGGTCGATCCGTTGATCGGGCGCGGGCCCGAGGTCGATCGGACGATCCAGATCCTCTGCCGCCGTTCGAAGAACAACCCGCTCTACGTCGGCGATCCGGGCGTCGGGAAGACCGCCATCGCCGAGGGTCTTGCACGCAAGATCGTCGAGGGCGACGTGCCCGAAGTGCTGCAGGACGCGGTGATCTATTCGCTCGACATGGGCGCGCTGCTCGCCGGCACGCGCTATCGCGGCGACTTCGAGGAGCGTCTGAAGCAGGTCGTCAACGAACTCGAAAAGATGCCCGAGGCGGTCCTGTTCATCGACGAGATCCACACCGTGATCGGCGCCGGCGCGACCAGCGGCGGGGCGATGGACGCGTCCAACCTGCTCAAGCCCGCACTCAGTGGCGGCACGATCCGCTGCGTCGGATCGACCACCTACAAGGAATTCCGCAACCACTTCGAAAAGGACCGCGCGCTGTTGCGGCGATTCCAGAAGATCGACGTGAACGAGCCCACGGTCGAGGACACGATCAAGATCCTCAAGGGCCTGCGCAGCGCGTTCGAGGAACACCACAACGTCACCTACACGCCCGACGCGATCAAGACCGCGGTCGAGTTGTCGGCGCGCTACATCAACGACCGCAAGCTGCCCGACAAGGCGATCGACGTGATCGACGAAGTCGGCGCGATGCAGATGCTCGTGCCGCCCAGCCGGCGGAAGAAGAAGATCACCGCGCGCGAGATCGAGCAGGTCATCGCGACGATGGCGCGGATCCCGCCCAAGTCGGTGTCGAGCGACGACAAGAAAGCGCTCGAACACCTCGAACGCGACCTCAAGCAGGTGGTCTACGGCCAGGACGCCGCGGTGAAGCGGCTTTCGACCGCGATGAAGCTCAGCCGTGCCGGGCTGCGCGATCCGGACAAGCCGATCGGCTCGTTCCTGTTCAGTGGTCCGACCGGCGTCGGCAAGACCGAGGTCGCGCGCCAGCTGGCCAGCATCATGGGCATCCCGCTCCAGCGTTTCGACATGTCGGAATACATGGAACGCCACAGCGTTTCGCGGCTGATCGGCGCGCCTCCGGGCTATGTCGGCTACGACCAGGGCGGCCTGCTTACCGATGCGATCGACCAGCAGCCGCACTGCGTCCTGCTGCTCGACGAGATCGAGAAGGCGCACCCCGACCTGTTCAACATCCTGCTGCAGGTGATGGATAACGGCCGCCTGACCGATCATCACGGCAAGACGGTCGATTTCCGCAATGTCGTGCTGATCATGACGACCAACGCGGGCGCGAGCGACATGGCGCGCCAGGGCATCGGCTTCGGCGACGTTTCGAAGGAAGATGCGCAGGAAGAGGCGGTGAAGAAGATGTTCACCCCCGAATTCCGCAATCGCCTCGATGCGATCGTGCCGTTCACCTACCTCGGCCGCGATACCGTGGCGCGGGTGGTCGACAAGTTCATCCTGCAGCTCGAGCTCCAGCTCGCCGACCAGAACGTGCACATCCAGTTCGATACCGATGCGCGCGCCTGGCTGGCCGAGAAGGGCTACGACAAGCTCTACGGCGCGCGCCCGATGTCGCGCCTGATCCAGGAGAAGATCAAGCAGCCGCTCGCCGAGGAACTGTTGTTCGGCAAGCTGTCCGGCGGCGGCGAGGTGCACGTGAGCCTGAAGGACGGGCAGCCCTCGTTCGAACTCACCCCCGCGCCCCCGAAAGCGCGGCCCAAGAAGAAAAAGCCGACGGCCGCCAAGTCCAAGACCAAGCCCGAAGCCAAGGCTGGTGCCAAGACCGAAGACGGCAAGGACGACGGCTAAAGCTGATCGGTCCGGTTGAAACGACACCGGAGGGGCGCGCGGCGGGAACGCTTCGCGCCCCTCCTGCTTGAATCGCACGATGGCGCGCGACTTTTCATGGATCCGGCCCGAGCCGCACGGCATCCACGTGGTCCCCGCCGACACCTGGATCGATCCGTCGCGCCCCGTCGGCCATGCGCTCGTCACGCACGGCCACGCCGACCACGCGCGCGGCGGTCACGGCGTCACGGTCGCGACGCCCGAGACGCTGGCGATCATGGACTTGCGCTACAACACCCGCGAGGGCGCGACTCCGGTCGCCTATGGCGAATCGATCGACCTCAAGGGCGGGGTGCGCGCCACCTTCGTCCCCGCCGGGCACGTGCTGGGTTCGGCGCAGATCCTGCTCGAACACGCGGGCGAACGGGTCGTCGTTACCGGCGACTACAAGCGGCGGCCCGATCCGACCTGCCCGCCGTTCGAAGTCACCCCGTGCGACATATTCATAACCGAGGCGACCTTCGGCCTGCCGCTGTTCACGCATCCGCCGATTGCCGACGAAATGGCCAAGCTGCTCGGCCGGCTTGCCGCTTATCCCGACGCGTGCGTGCTCGTCGGAGCCTATGCGCTGGGCAAGGCGCAGCGGGTGATCGCGGAATTGCGCGCGGCGGGCCACCACGATCCGATCTACCTGCACGGCGCGCTCGAGAAGATGTGCCGGCTCTACGAGGAGTTCGGGGTCGACCTGGGGGAACTGCGGCTGGTGAGCGAGGCGACCAAGGACGAGATGCGCGGCCACGTCGTCGTCTGCCCGCCCTCGGCGCTCAACGACCGCTGGAGCCGCCGCCTGCCCGATCCGATCACCGCGATGGCGAGCGGGTGGATGCGCGTGCGCCAGCGCGCCCGCCAGCGAAACGTCGAGCTGCCGCTGGTGATTTCCGATCACGCCGACTGGGGGGAGCTCACCCGCACGGTCGAGGAAGTGAACCCGGGCGAGACCTGGATCACCCACGGCCGCGAGGAGGCGTTGCTGCGCTGGCACCAGCTGCACCAGCGCAAGGCCCGCGCACTCGCCCTCGTCGGATACGAGGACGAGGATGACTGACCTACTCGATCGCGGCGAGCTCGGCCTGGATCTTCGCCAGTGCCTCGGCAGGCATCATCCCGCCCGCCATCGGCGCGAGCTGGTTGAGCGTCATGCCCTTGAACATGGGGTAGTGTTCGTGACTGGTGAGACCCGGCAGGACTGCATCGAGCACAGCCTTGCCCTTCGCGTCGGCGGCGACGGTCTCGATCGGCGTGTCGAGGCTGAGCCGCGCCTGTGCCTCGGCATGCGCGGCATGAGCGGCGTGGTCGTCGGCCACCGCGGCCTGGGACGCTGCGGCCTGGGTCATCGAAGATTGGGTCATCGAAGATTGGGCCATCGCGGGTGCGGCGGCGAACAGCGCGGCGGCGGCAAGAATTCTGATCATCTGCAATCCATCTCCCGATTCGCACCGGCCTTGTGCCGCGTCGAATCCGCCCACCGTGTAATCGCGATGCAAGCGGCCGCATAGATGGAAGAATTCGCCGCCCTGATCGACGCGCTGGTCTACACCCGCAGCCGCAACGAGAAGCTGCGGCTGATCGCCGAATACCTCCACGCCGCGCCCGATCCCGATCGCGGATGGGCGCTCGCGGCGCTGACCGACGGGCTCGATTTTCCCGCCGTCAAGTCGAGCACGATCCGCACGATCCTGATGGAGCGGGTCGACCCGGTGCTGTGGACGCTCTCGCGCGATTTCGTCGGCGATACCGCCGAGACCGCGAGCCTGCTGTGGCCTGCGCCCGACGACCCGCCCGACCCGCCATCCGTTTCCGAAACGGTCGACCTGCTCTCCGCGATGACCCGCAAGTCCGTCCTGGGCGAGCTGCCCGCACTGCTCGACCGGCTCGACGCGTCGGGCCGCTATGCGCTGCTCAAGCTTGCGACCGGGGCGATGCGGATCGGGATATCGAGCCGGCTCGCCAAGGTCGCCTTCGCGCAGGCGTTCGAGGTGACGGTCGAGGAGGTCGAGGAACACTGGCACGGGCTGACCCCGCCCTATGAGCCGCTGTTCGGCTGGGCCGCGCACGGCGAAGCGCCGCCCGACACCGCCAACATGCCGACCTTTCGCCCGTTCATGCTCGCGCATCCGCTGGATGAAACGGTGGTCGACCTGGCCGACTACGTCGCCGAGTGGAAATGGGACGGGATCCGCGTGCAACTGGTGCGGATGGGCGGCGAGACGCGGCTCTACTCGCGCGCGGGCGACGACATTTCGGGCACGTTCCCCGAACTGCTCGAAGTGCTGCCGATGCACGCCGTGCTCGACGGCGAACTGCTGGTGCGCGGTTCGCATCAGGGCGGGCCGGAAAATGCCAAAACCCAGGGCGGCGCGGCGAGTTTCAACGCGCTCCAGCAGCGGCTGGGGCGCAAGACGGTGAGCAAGAAGATGCTCGCCGACTATCCCGCGTTCGTGCGGCTCTACGACGTGCTCATCGTCGAGGGCGAAGACCTGCGCGAGCGGCCCTGGGCCGAGCGCCGGGCGCGGCTCGAAGCGCTGATGCCGCGGCTGCCGGACAGTCACTTCGACCTCAGCCAGGTAGTCGAGGCGATCGACTTCGAACACCTCGGCGCAGATTCGCGCAGGCGCGCGCGACGATGCGATCGAGGGGCTGATGCTCAAGCGCCGCGATTCGCCCTATGTCGCCGGGCGCAAGACGGGGCTGTGGTACAAGTGGAAGCGCGATCCGCTGCTGATCGATTGCGTGCTGATGTATGCCCAGCGCGGCAGCGGCAAGCGATCGAGCTTCTATTCCGACTACACCTTCGGCTGCTGGGACGGCGACCCGGACGCGGGGGCCGAGCTGCTGCCGGTCGGCAAGGCCTACTCCGGGTTCACCGACGACGAACTCAAGAAGATCGACCGCCACGTGCGCACCCACACCGTCAACCGTTTCGGACCGGTGCGCGAGACCGACCGCAGCCTGGTGTTCGAAGTGGCGTTCGATTCGGTGCACGAAAGCAAGCGCCACAAGTCGGGCCTGGCGATGCGCTTCCCGCGTATCCACCGGATTCGCTGGGACAAGCCGGCGCACGAGGCCGACCGGATCGATTCGCTCAAGGCGCTCATCAAGGATTGATCCGATTCGCCGCTCAAGGCATGGGTTGCGTCGCGCAACCTAAAAGGATTCCTGCCATGACTCTCGCTGACCAGATCAAGCCTGTTGCCGACAACGCGCTCGGTACGCTCGATCACCTGCTCGGCAAGGCAGCGGACCACGGGGGCGACGCGCTGCTGGGCGAGCGGCTGGCACCCGACATGCTCCCGCTCGCGGCGCAGGTGCGCATTGCGTGCGACCAGATCTCCGCCGCGCTCAAGCGAGTGACCGACAGCACGTTCTCGCTGCCCGACGAGGACGATTCGTCGCTTGCCGCTGCGCGCGAACGCGTCGCGAAAGTCCGCGCCGCGCTGGCCGGCCAGGCCGACGACAGCTTCGCAGCCGCGGACCACACGGTCGAACTGGCGCTGCCCAACGGGATGAATTTCGCCATGCGGGCCGATGAATACCTGCGCGATTGGACGTTGCCGCAGCTCTTCTTCCACCTCACCACCGCTTACGCGATCCTGCGCGCCAAGGGCGTCGGCATCGGCAAAGCCGATTTCCTGCCCTACATGATGAAGCACCTGAAGCAGCCCGCTCCGGCAGCCTAGCCCTCGTTACACCGTGCGCGCGCTCGATCCTCCCCGCAGGCGCCTTGCCGTCGCCCTCGCCGGGTTGGCGGGCTTCGTCGATGCAGTCGGGTTCCTCTCGGCGGGTGGCTATTTCGCTTCGTTCATGTCGGGCAACACGACCCGGCTGGGCGTCGACCTGGCGGATGGTCCCGCGCAGGCGCTCATCCCGCTCGGCCTGATCGCGGGTTTCGTCGGCGGGGTGACGATCGGCGCAATCGTCGCGGACCGGGGCGAAGGCAGGCGCAAGACGCGCGTGCTGGTGGTGGTCGGTGCGCTGTTGGCGCTCGCGGCAGCGATAGACCGGGTGAGTGCCACGGGTTTCATGGCGGTGGCGGTCGTGGCGATGGGCGCGCTCAACAACGTCTTCCGGCGGGACGGCGAGGTGGCGGTCGGGGTGACGTACATGACCGGCGCGCTGGTACGGTTCGGACAGGGCCTGGCCGCCCGGCTGTTGCGCAAGGACGATGCAGGCCGCCTGACCGCCGGCCTGCTGTGGCTCGGCCTGGCGATCGGCGCGACCGCGGGGGCGTGGACGTTCACGACGTGGCGCGCTGCCGCGCCTCCGGTGGCGGCCATGCTGGCGCTGGCGCTCGCCTTCGCTGCATGGCGGATCGAGCGCGCGGACGATCAGCGCGAGACCTGAACCAGCTTTTCGCGCGAAGTCGCGCCGCGCAACAGTGACACCGACGTACGCGGCACGCCGAGTGCGCGGGCGATCAGCGTGAGCACCGCCGCGTTCGCTTCGCCGTCGGTGGGCTTGGCGCGCACCTTGGCCGACAGTTTGCCGCCAGCGACCATCAGTCCCTCCTCGCGCGCGCCGGGAGTCACCCGCACCGCCAGGCGGCCTTCGCCATCCACCAGCGCGCGGATCGCATCGGCCGGCGGCAAGTCAGCCCTGGGTCGCGCCATCGTCCGGGTGCGGACCAAGCGCGCCCGCCACCGCCAGCGCGTGGTGCTTTGCGTTCTCGGCGTAGTGCGCCACGCCCATGCGCATTCCGGCAATCGCCATGTCGTCGAGGTCGCGCATCTTGCGCGCCGGACGGCCGCCCCACAGTTCGCGCGGCGCCATCACCTTGCCCTCGGTCAGCATCGCGCCCGCCGCAAGCATCGCGTCCGAACCGATCACCGCCTTGTTCATCGCGATCGCGCCGAGCCCGACGAAGCCGCGGCTCTCGATCCGGCAACCGTGAAGCATCGCCATGTGGCCGATCAGCACGTCGTCGCCGATTATCAGCGGGCTTCCCTCGGGATCCCCCGGTCGTTCGGGATCGCAGTGGAGCACGCTGCCGTCCTGCACGTTGGTCCGCTCGCCGATCACGATCCGGCTGACGTCGGCGCGCAGCACGCAGTTGTACCACACGCTCGATCCGGCCCCGATGGTCACGTCGCCGACGATCGTGCAGCCCGGCGCGATGAACGCGGTGTCGTGGATGTGCGGCACCTTGCCGTGGATGGGGATGATGTTGACGCCGGGGCGGGTGCTGATCACAGGAACTTGCTCCAGTTGAGATCGGGCAGGATGGAGGCATAATCGTCGGTCCAAACCGGATGATCGCTTTCCTCCAGCGGCACCCATTCGGCGCCGCTGGCCTGCTCGAGCGCGGCAATCCGCTTGGTATCGCGCGCCATCGCGATCCACACCGAGGGTGTCAGCGGCGGCTTCACGCCCACGTCGCGACGACGGATTGCGGTAAGGCCGTTGGCGCGTGCCGCCGCTTCGATCGCGGGCGCGAGATCGATGTAGCGGTTCGAGATATGCACCATCAACAACCCGTCGGGGGCGAGCGCGCGCAGGTAGACCTTGAACGCCTCGTCGGTCAGCAGGTGCAGCGGCACCGCATCCGACGAGAACGCGTCGATCGCGAGCAGGTCGAAGGTTCCGGGCCGGGCGCGCGCCAGTTCGAGCCGCGCGTCGCCAATGACCATCCGCGCCGTGGGCGTGCAGCGCCGGACAAAGGTGAACTGCCCGGTGGTCGAATAATGCAGGACGGCCGGGTCGATCTCGTAGAACGTCCACGATTGTCCCGGCTTGCTGTAACAGGCCAGCGTTCCCACGCCGAGCCCGACGATCCCCACGTTCGCGTCCCGCCCCAGCAGCGCCGCGTTCGCACCCAACGCCAGGCCGATGCCCGAGGTGGGTCCGTAATAGCTCGTCGGGTCGAGTTCACGCCCTGGAACGCGGCGCTGTATCCCGTGAAGAGTCGTGCCATGCGAAAGCGTGCGGAGTCCCGTGTCGGTATCGCGGACCGTGTAGATGCCGAAGTAGCTTCGGGTGCGGTCTCCCGCGAGACTCAGCCGCAGCGAATCGATTCCCCCAAGCGACAGCATCGCCAACGCGAGGACCGCGGCGAAGGCCGCGCGCCAGCGAACCAGAGCCAGCCCCAGGATGACAACGACGGCGAGGAGAAGCTGGATAAGGATCGGCGAGCGCGCTTCGGCGGCGAGCGCGTTGGCCAGGAAACTGATCGCGAGGAGCGTTACCGCGAACACGGTCGCCAGCACGATGTGGGGGCGCTGTGCCGACCAGGCAAAACGCTCGGTCCAGCGGGCATAGGCGGGCAGCGGCACGAGCAAGGCTGCAGCGATGATGAGCAGCGGATGCTCCCACGTCCAGTCGAACAGCAGCGGGGCGAACAGCGCGGTGATGGCACCGCCCAGCGCTCCGCCTGCCGACATGACGAGGTAAAACAGGGTCAACCGCGCCGGCGAGGGCCGCGATTCGAACAGGCGGGTATGCAAGGCCACCGCGACGATAAACAACAGAGCCACGCTGACCACGGCTGCGGGCAACGATCCGTTGGCCGAGACCAGCATGGTGATCGCACCCAGAACCAATACGAGCGTCGCCGCGTGGCGCGAGAAGCCTTCGGCGAGCACCCGCCGCTCCGAAAACGCGATCGAGAACGACAGCAGGTAGAGCCCCAGCGGGATGACCCACAGCAACGGCATCGCGACGATATCGGTGGTGAGGTATGTCGTCGTCGACAGCATCAGGCCGGATGGTACGGCGGCAAGCGCGATCCACCACGCGATGCGCCGCCAGCCGATCGATTCGGGCGGGGCATCGGGCGTTTCGTCGCGCGGCGCGGGCGCGTGGGCAGGAAGGGTGCGGCCGGCAAGGATCACCAGCAGCACCAGTGCCCCGTAGCCCACCGCCCACGCACGGCTCTGGATGGCGATAGGCAGCAGCGGCTCGACCAGCAGCGGATAGGCGAGGAGGCCGGTGAAGCTGCCCAGATTGCTTGCCGCGTATAGCGGATAAGGGTCGCCCGCAGCCGGTTGGGCAGCATACCAACGCTGCATCAGCGGGGCCTGCGCGGACACCGCGAAGAACAACGGACCGATCGTCAGGAGGAACAGCAGCGGCACCCACACCACCTCGGCCCCTTGTGCCGAAGGCGGCAGGTTGGCCAGGGAAATGGGGAGAGTCAGCGCGGCGAGCACGAGTACGCCAAGGTGAACCAGTGCCTGGCGCCGCAAGCTCAGGTAGCCCAGTGCATGCGCGTAGGCGTATCCGCCCAGCAGCAACGCCTGGTAGACCAGCATCGCGCTGTTCCACACGTTCGGCGCCCCGCCGAGGCGCGGCAGCGCCATCCGCGCGACCATCGGCTGGACAAGGAACAGCAGGAAGCTGCCGAGCAGGATCGTCGTGACGAACAGCGCGCGCGGTGCTCTGATCGTCATCGGGCAACCCAATCCTCTTTGGCGATCGAATAGACGATCGTGTCGCGCAGCGGCGGATCGAAGCGGGCGTCGGCGTAGTCGAGTTCCTCGCGCCGATTCATCCCGAGGCGCTTCATCAGGCCCCAGCTTCCCGCGTTGCCGTCGACCGTCAGCGCGACGACTTCGTCCGCGCCGAACCGTTCGAACGCGGCATCGAGCGCCGCGGTGGCCGCTTCCTTCGCATAGCCCTGGCCCCACGCATCCTCGCGCAACCGCCAGCCGACCTCCATCTGCCCGGTGACCGAAGAGCCCGGCGCGTCGGCGCGCTTGAGGCCGCAGAATCCGAGAACGGCACCGTCTTCCTTGCGCTCGACGATCCAGAAGCAGAACCCGTTCGCCGCACGGCACGCCTCGACGCGGTCGAGCAGCGCCTGGCGGCCGGAATCGGGCATCACTCCGCCGAGCCATTTCATGACAGCCGGCGTATTGGTGCCGGCGAAGAAAGCCTCGTCGTCGCCATCGCGCCAGTCGCGCAGGATCAGCCGGTCGGTTTCGATCCGCACATCAGCCATCGGTTTTCTCCCAGTCCTCGCGCGTCAGCCGGTAGATGATCGTCGGGTTCTCCTCGGGCGGGTAGAGCGGATCGTGATAGTCGAACTGCGGTTGCCGACGCATCCCCAACCGCTCCATGACCCGCCACGAGCGCGCATTGGCCTGTGAGGTCTGTGAATAGACCGTCTCGAACCCGAAGCGGCCGAACATCGTGCCCAGCAACATCCGGGCAGCCTCGGTCGCGTAGCCCTTGCCCCAGCAATCGGCGCGCAACGACCAGCCGATTTCGGGCGCACCCTGCAGTTCGGCGGGGGCCTCGGTGGCGGCGATCCGGCCGAAGCCGCAATTGCCAAGGAGTTCTCCGTCGTCGCGCCGCTCGATGACGAGCCAGCCGCCTGTCTCGTCGGACCAGCTGGCCTTCTGGCGTTCGAACCGCGCCAGCACCTGGTCGGGAATCTCGACCCCGCCCAGGTGCGCGCGCACTTCGGGCGAGTTCATGTGCGCCTGCCAGGCTTGCAGGTCTTCGTCGCGAAACCGGCGCAGGACCAGCCGCGCGCTTGCCATCGGCGTTTCAGCCATTGAGCAGCCGCGCGGCGTGCGCGGCGTGATAGGTCAGCACGCCCGAGCAGCCCGCGCGCTTGAACGCCATCAGCGTTTCGAGAACCAGCGCGTCGCGGTCTCCCGCGCCCGCCGCCGCGGCCGCCTCGATCATCGCGTACTCGCCGCTCACCTGATAGGCGAAGACCGGCACTTCGAACCGCTCCTTCACCCGCCGCACGATGTCGAGATAGGGCAGGCCCGGCTTGACCATCACGCTATCGGCCCCCTCGGCCAGGTCGAGCGCGACTTCGCGCAGCGCTTCCTCCGAGTTGGCGGGGTCCATCTGGTAGGACTTCTTGTCGCCCTTGAGCAGCCCGCCCGACCCGACCGCATCGCGGAACGGGCCGTAGAACGCGCTCGCGTACTTCGCGGCGTAGGCCATGATCTGGACGTTGGGATGGCCGTTCATCTCCAGCGCCATGCGGATCGCGCGGACGCGGCCATCCATCATGTCCGACGGCGCGATCACGTCGGCGCCCGCCGCGGCCTGGTTGATCGCCTGGTCGACCAGCACCGCAACGGTATCGTCGTTGGCGACATAGCCGGCATCGTCGAGCAGCCCGTCCTGCCCGTGGCTGGTATAGGGATCGAGCGCGACGTCGGTCAGCACGCCGATGTCGCTACCGACCGCATCCTTGATCGCCCGGATCGCGCGGCACATCAGGTTGTCGGGGTTGAGCGCCTCGGCCCCGTCGTCGCTGCGACGGTCGGGCTGGGTGTTCGGGAACAATGCGACGCATGGAATGCCCAGATCAAGCGCTTCATTCGCACGTTTCGCGATACCGTCGACCGACCAGCGCGACACGCCGGGCAGGCTTCCGATTGGCTCCTCGACGCCCGACCCCTCGGTCACGAACAGCGGCCAGATGAGGTCGGCGGGGGTCAGCACGGTCTCGCGGTGGAGCGCACGGCTCCAGCTGCTGGCGCGGGTCCGGCGAAGACGAAGGTTGGGATAGGCTGCGGTCATCGCCTGCGCTGTTGCCGTATTGCGCGGCCCCGCGCAATCGCGCGACCGCAATCGCGCCTAGAGCGGGGATTTCTTCTCTTCGACCCGGTCGATCTCGCGCACCGGCTCACCCGCTTGGGCTTCGGCGGCGGTGGGCGCCAAATCGACGAGCGCGGCTCCCGGCTCCACGGTCTTGAGTTGCGACAGGATTTCGCGGAACCGCCGCAGGCTCTCGCCCGACAGCAGCGCGCGGGTAACGAAGGCCACGCTCGCCGGGTTCACCGCCTGGCCGTTCCGGTACATCTCGTAGTGAAGGTGCGAGCCAGTCGAAAGGCCGGTGGATCCGACGTAGCCGATCACCTGCCCGCGCCGCACGCTCTGCCCGGCGCTCACCGCCATCCGGCTCATGTGGCAATAGCGGGTCTGGATGCCGCCCGCGTGCGCCAGTTTGACTGCGTTGCCGCAGCCACCCGCGCGCCCGGCAGAGAGCACGCGGCCATCGGTCACCGCGACGATCGGCTGGCCGTAGCCGGCCTTAAAATCCATCCCCGCGTGACGGCGCGTGTAGCCGAGGATCGGGTGGCGGCGCATACCGAAGCTCGAGGTTATTCGACCCGGCACTGGCGCCAACAGCCCGCTGCGCTGTTCGCCCGCGCCCGAAGCCTCGTAGAACCGCCCTTCGCTGCCCCAGCGCATCAGTTGCGTCCTTGGCTTACCGCCGCGGTCGATCCCGGCGTAGAGCAGCTGCCCCGCCTGCCGCTCGCCGGTCGCGGCACGTTTGTACGACAGGATCATGTCGAAGGTGTCGTTCGGGCGCACGCCTTCCTCAAGATCGACCTGCTCGCCGAGCGCCTTGAGATATTGCTGCACCGCACCGGCAGGCGCGCCGGCCGCCCGCATCGAGCGGTAGAGGCTGTCGCCCGCCACGCCGCGAATGCGCAGCGGAGTATTGTCGACCCGGATGACACGGCGTTCGAGCGCAAGACCGCCATCGTCGCCGCGCTCGATCGCCAGCGCCAGGTCGAAGCGAGCGCGGAACGCCAGAGAATCGAGCGGACGCGCCGCGCCGGGCTCGGGACGCCGGCCGAGCGTAATATCGATCTGCGTGCCCGGAACTATCTCGTCCAGCGGCAGGGCCTGCGAGACGAGCCCGGATGCCCGCGCAAGATCGGCCCCGCCGATCCCCGCTCGCTGAAGCATGCGGACGAAACTGTCGCCGTTCGCCAGCGTTGCGACGACCTCGATCTTCGGACGCTCGGGGGCGGCCCTGAGCGGGACCACGGCCCGTGTCGCCGCCATCTGTCGCCCGCTGTCCGCGCCAAGCGCGAGCGGCATGATCATCTGGCTGCGGAATTCGTCACGCACGGCGTTGTCGACCCGGGTCGCGGGAGCGGCTTCGAGCGGGGCGAAGCCCGGCCAGAAGGCGAGGCTGAATGCAGTGAGACCGAGGAAAGTGCCGAGCCCGCGGAACCAGCGGCGACTGCCGATCTCTTGCGCGAGATCGGGCGCGAGATCGACGTCGGCAAGCCGCTCTTCCGCCCGCCAGCGCAGCACGTCCCATTTCTCCGCGAGTCCGCGCACACGGCGCAGAACGAGCGGCTGGCCTTCGCGTTCGATCTGGGCGTGGGTCAGCGTCGCGGCGCGCCATGCCGGCACGCCGTCGGCGGGGCCGTGCCCCGACGCCTCAGATTCGCGCGGCTGAAACAACGCGCCCTCCACTCCAAACAGGTCGCGGCGCGGAGATCCCTTCCGTGCGACGACCCACTGCCATTTGGCCGGTGCGGCCCAGTGCCCTGATTTCTTGCCCGAATGAAGTTAACGTCGCCCTAAAATCGGACGATCCGAGTCCTCCATGAGACGACCTGTGGGCCCGTTGCGGCGACAGGTTGGCAGCGGGCATGGGCGATGCCACATTGACCGGCGTGACGATCAAGGCGGTCCTCGGACCAACGAACACCGGCAAGACCCATCTCGCCATCGAGCGGATGTGCGGTCATTCCTCGGGCGCCATCGGCTTCCCGCTGCGCCTTCTCGCGCGTGAGGTCTATGACCGCGTGGTCGCGATCAAGGGCGAAAAGTCGGTTGCACTAATCACCGGCGAGGAGCGGATCGAGCCGAAGGACGCGCGCTATTTCTGCTGCACGGCCGAGGCGATGCCGCGCCTTGGCGGCGGACCCGACGGGCCGCTGGCGTTCGTCGCGCTCGACGAGGCACAGCTTTCCGCCGACCGTGAGCGTGGACACATATTCACCGACCGCCTGCTCAACACTCGCGGGCGCGAAGAAACGATGCTGCTCGGCTCATCGACGTTGCAGCCGATGATCCGGGCGCTGATCCCCGAGGCCGAGATCGTCACCCGGCCACGGTTCTCGACGCTGCGCTATGCGGGCACGACAAAGCTCAGCCGCCTGCCGCCGAGAAGCGCGGTGGTCGCGTTCTCGACCGAGCAGGTCTATGCGGTGGCCGAGATGCTGCGCCGGTTTCGCGGCGGGGCGGCGGTGGTGATGGGCGGTCTGAGCCCCGAGACCCGCAACCGGCAGGTCGCGTTGTTCCAGTCGGGTGAAGTCGATTACATCGTCGCGACCGACGCGATCGGAATGGGCCTCAACCTCGATGTCCGGCACGTCGCGTTCGCCGGTCTCGGCAAGTTCGATGGGGTTCGCCAACGACGCCTGACCCCGGCGGAAATGGCGCAGATCGCGGGGCGCGCCGGGCGGCACCAGACCGATGGCAGCTTCGGCACGCTGACGGGCATCGGCGGCCAGTCTCCCGAGTTCACCGACGAGGAGGTCTACGCGATCGAGGAGCATCGCTTCGCGCCGATCACGGGATTGTTCTGGCGCGATGCCGAGCCGCGCTTCGACACGCTGGCGACGCTGGTCGCCGATCTCGAGGCCCCGCCGATGGAGCCGGGCCTCGTCCGCGCGCCCGAGGCGATCGACCTGTCCGTCCTCAAGCGGCTGGCCGAAGACCCGCTGGCCGCCGATGTGCGCGGTCCCGGTCAGGTGCGGCGGTTCTGGGAGGCCTGTTCGCTGCCTGACTTTCGCCAGAGCGGGCCGGATATCCATGCGCGGTTCGTGGCCCGGCTGTGGCAGGACTTGCGCGAGGGCCACCTGGGCGCGGATTTCGTTGCCGCGCGGATTGCCGAGCTCGACCGGCCGCAGGGCGACATCGACACGCTGCAGGGTCGCATCGCCGCGATCCGCAGCTGGGCCTATATCGCTCAGCGGCCTGACTGGGTCATGGCGCGCGACGAGATGGCGGCGCGTGCCCGCGCGGTCGAGGCGCGGCTGTCCGATGCGCTCCACGCGAGGCTGACCGAACGGTTCGTAAACCGAAGAACCGCGATCCTGATGAAGGGCCTGGGCACCGACCCCGCATTGCTGCCGGTGGCGCTCGGCAAAGACGACGTCGTGACGGTCGAGGACGAGGCAATCGGACACCTCGAGGGTTTCGCCTTCGTGGTCGATCCGCTGGCCAATCATACCGACCGGCGAATGCTTCTCGCCGCGGCGGAAAAGGCGCTTCCGCGCTTGTTAGGGGCACGGGCGCGAGCGCTGATGGACGACCTGTCGGCGCTCGAACTTGTGCGTGGCACGGTGCGCTGGCGCGGGCGCGAGATCGCCCGGCTCGATCCCGCCGGTTCGGTGATCGCCCCGCGGATCGCCCCATCGCGTGAGCTGGCGCTGGTCCCCGAAGCCGACCGCACTGCGCTGCTCGGCGGAATCGCGGAGTGGCTGGCGGCGCGGCTGGCTTCGCTCGCGCCGCTTGCCGCCCTCGAAGCCGCGACGCATGACCCGTCGGCGGGCAGCGAGGCGCGGGCACTCTTGTTGAACCTCGTCGCAGGCCATGGCGCGATTCCGCGTGACCGGGCCGGTGTCGAGCACCTCCCGCGCGAGCTGCGGCCGTTTCTGCGCCGCCTTGGCGTCGTTTTTGGCGCGCTCGACGTATTCGCGCCCGCGTTGCTCAAGCCCGCCGCGCGCACGGCGTTCGCGGAAGCGGGCATCGACCGGCGGCCGCTTGCACCGCAGATGCCCTCGGTCCTCGCATCGTCGAAGTCGCTGCCTGCCGGGTATCGGCCCGCAGGGGGCCAGGCGGTGCGGGTCGACGTGGCCGAGAAGCTGGTTCGAGCTGCGCACGATGCGCGCGCGCGGGCCCGGAGCCGGCACTTCCCGCTCGATCCGGCGCTGGCCGTCTCGACGGGCCTGACGAAGGAAAGCTGGGCGCGCCTGCTCGGTGCGGCGGGTTTCAAGGTCCAGCACGGTCGCAGGCTGAAGAACGCGGCTTTCGGCCCCCCGTCGCCCGATCGCTGGACCTGGCGCCCGGCCCGGCGTGAACCCGCGGTCAGGCATCCAAAGGCGCGCGAGGGCAACGCTTTCGCCGCGCTCGCCGATCTCGCCCTGTGAGGATCGACAAGCTGCTGTGGCAGCTGCGCCTGACCAAGAGCCGCAATCTGGCGCATACCCTTGTCGAAGCCGGGCACGTCCGCCGCAACGGCACGCGCGTTCTGCGCGCAAGCGTGGATGTTTCGGAAGGCGACACGCTCACGGTGCCGCTACCGGGCGGTGTACGGGTGATCGAGATCGTTGCGCTTCCCACGCGGCGCGGACCGCCCTTCGAGGCCCAGGCCTGTTACCGCACGCTTGACCCGCACCCCGTTAGCGGCATAGCAGCGGGCGAAGACCAACCGCCTGAGAGGGGCCAGCCGCAATGACCTACGTCGTCACCGACGCGTGCATCAAGTGCAAATACACCGACTGCGTCGAGGTCTGCCCGGTCGACTGCTTCTACGAGGGCGAGACGATGCTCGTCATCAATCCCTCGGAATGCATCGACTGCGGGGTGTGCGAGCCCGAATGCCCGGCCGAGGCGATCCTGCCCGATACCGAGGACGGGCTGGAGAAGTGGCTCGAGCTCAACACCAAGTTCTCGGCCGAGTGGCCCAATATCACCAGCCAAAAAGAGCCGCCGGCCGACGCCGACGAGCACAAGGGCGAGGACGGCAAGTTCGAGAAGTACTTCACGCCGGAGCCCGGCGAAGGCGACTGATCGCCCCAAGCGTATCCCATCACCACGAATCTCGCCTTACGCGCACGTAAGCGCAGGGTGGCAATTTTGTTGCGATTATGTTATATAATCCAACAAGCGCGCTGGTGAGCGATTCCCGGCGGCGAAGCATACGGTCAGAAAGGCGCGAGCACACCAGCGACACGGCAGGATTTTCCCGACCGCATCTCACTCTTCCTGAGATCCGGTCGATAGGAAGTCTGTCGGATTCGCAATGGCTTGCGCCCGCACGGAAGGAATTTTGATGGCTACCCAGGCCCCCGCCTTTGAAGTCGGCGATTACGTGGTCTACCCGAAGCACGGCGTCGGTCGTGTGATCGAACTGCAGAGCGAGGAAATCGCCGGCATGCAGCTCGAACTCTACGTCCTGCGGTTCGAAAAAGAGCGGATGACGCTTCGCGTGCCCGTCAACAAGATCGAATCGATCGGCATGCGCAAGCTGTCGAGCGACAAGACGCTGAAGGAAGCGATGCAGACGCTGACTGGCAAACCCAAGGTCAAGCGGACCATGTGGTCGCGCCGTGCGCAGGAATACGAAGCGAAGATCAACTCGGGCGACCTGGTGTCGATCGCCGAGGTCACCCGCGACCTGTTCCGTCCGGAAGACCAGCCCGAGCAGTCGTATTCGGAGCGGCAGATCTTCGAAGCGGCGTCGAGCCGCCTCGCCCGCGAACTGGCGGCGATGGAAAAAACCGATGAGCCGACTGCGCTCGGAAAGATCCTCGACGTCCTGCGCGAGCACGCGCCGCAATATTACGAGAACACCGAAGAGGCCTGATTTCGACCAAGCGCCGAAACATGCCGACGAAGGGCCGTCCGCAAGGGCGGCCCTTTCGCTTTGGGCGGTTGACCCGGTTGCTTGCTGTATTATATCGGTAATACGCACTCACCGAGGAATCTGGCCATGCTTCACCGATTGATCCGTTCGATAGCCCCCGTCGTGGCATTCGCCGCCGCGTTCTCAGTCAGCGGATGCGATGGCAATTTCTCGATCGACGGCGACAAGGGCGTGCCGCTCGCGGATCTCGACACATCAGGCAAGACGCCGACGACGCTGGTTCTCGCTGGACCGGACGATGTCGTCGTAAAGGACGGCAGCACACTCAAGATCGACGTTTCGGGCGACCCCGAAGCCGTCTCCGCATTGCGTTTCACTCTCAGCGACGAGGCGCTCGGCATCATGCGCCGGAAGGACATGGTCGACGGAAACGGAAAAGCCACAGTAACGATCACACTGCCCGGGCTCGAAAAACTCGTCGTCGCTGGATCGGGCACGGTCGAGGCCGCTTCGCTCGCCGGCAAGCCCGAAGTAACGATCGCCGGCAGCGGCTCCGCGCACACCGGATCGGTCGCCGCTTCCAAACTCGAAGTGACCATCGCCGGATCGGGCACCTATCGCGCCGCCGGCAAGGTCGACCGCCTCGAACTCACCGTGGCCGGATCGGGCAGCGCCGACATGGCGGGCCTAGAAGCCGACGAGGCCGAGGTCACCATCGCCGGCGCGGGGGACGCCTCGTTCGCCTCGAACGGAATCGTCAAAGCGACGGTGATGGGATCGGGCGACGTGACCGTCACCGGCACCGCCAAATGCACCATCAAGTCGATGGGATCGGGCACGCTCCACTGCACCCCGGGTTCGACAGGCGCGCAGGCTGCCAAGGGCACTCGCCCACCGGCTCCGCCCGAAGCACCAGCTGCTCCGGAACCGCCCCAAGCACCCGACGCGCTGCAATAATTCATCGAACCGCAACCCCTGCCCTCTTAGGGGCCGCGCATTGAAAGGATTGCACAATGCGCGGCCCTACCCTTGTTCTCCTGCCAGTCGCGGCGCTCGGCCTGAGTGGCTGTCTTGCCAAGACGGCGCTCGACGTCGCGACGGCACCCGTGCGGGTCGCTTCGAAAGCGGTTGATCTCGCCACCACCAGCCAGTCCGAGGCCGACGAAAAGCGCGGGCGTGAGATGCGCAAGCGCGAGGAACGGCTAGGCAAGCTCGGTCGCCAGCGCGAAAAGCTCGAAAAGCAGTGTTTGGAAGGTGTTCGCCGCTCATGCGACGAAGCGGCGCAGGTGAATGCCGAGATCCAGGCGCTGCTGCCGCAAGTTCCGGTCGAACCGGACAAGCGGCGCTAACCCGCACTCTCAGCTCGCGGCGCGCCGCAACCTGTCGTTGATCGCGCGACCGATTCCGTTTTCGGGAATCGGAGCGACCGCCACGCGGGGCCGGTCGGACGCGGCGGCGCGGTGCAGTCCGTCGTAGAGCCGAGCAGCGGCCTCTGGCAGGTCGCCGCTTTTCGATAGCGACCAGTCCCCCGCGACCGCCCCGTATCCAAGGTGGAATTCGCCGTCGTTGGCGTTCGCTGCGTCGAGCCGCACGGGCTTGCCCGGTGAATAGTGCTGCGCCAGTTGGCCCGGCGCCTCGATCCGGGCGTCGTCCACCCCGTCAGGCGGGCCGAGGACCGCGGCGAGCGCTGCGCCATCCACCGGCCCTTCGCGCAGCAATTGCCAGCCGCCGTCGCCGCGCAGCGCAACGATCGTCGAATTCGATACCCTGCGCGCATGGTCCACCGTCGAGCACGGCATCGATCCGCTGATTGAGCGAGGCGAGCACATGGTCCGCCGTGGTCGGGCTCACCGCGCCGCTGCGGTTCGCCGAAGGCGCGGCGAGCGGACGCCCGGACGCGGCAAGCACCGCGCGCATCAGCGGATGCGCCGGACAGCGCAGCGCGATGGTGGGCAGTCCTGCGGTGACCGCCGCGGCAATTCCGGCTTCTTCGGCAAGCGGCAGGACCAGTGTCAGCGGGCCCGGCCAGAACCGCGTCGCCAAAGTCCGTGCCCGGTCGTCGAACCGCGCCAGCCGCTCAGCCGCCGCAACGTCCGGCACGTGAACGATCAGCGGATTGAAGTCGGGCCGGCCCTTGGCGCGATAGATCGCCGCAACGCTTTCCGCCCGGTCGGCGCGTCCGGCGAGGCCATAGACCGTCTCGGTCGGCAGCGCGACGAGCGCATCCGATTCGAGCAGGTCAGCGGCACGCGCGATTCCCGCAGCGTCGCCTCGCAGCCTTTCCGTAGCGTGCTTGTCGCCCATCCTCGGGCGCTATAAGCGAAGCCCCGGCCCCCACAAGCCCGCCTGCCAAGGAGTCCCGCGCCGATGTACCGTCCCGCTACCGCCGACCAGTTGCTCGCGCTCGAAGTCAACGCGGGGATCGGCGAACTGGCGCAGTCCGAGCGTTTCGCCGCCGCCGAGCCCGACATGGTCGCGGCAATCGCTCAGGGTATCGGCGAATTCGCCGCCGGCGAATGGGCGCCCCTCAACCGCATCGGCGATCTCGAGGGCGCGAAGCTGGAGAACGGTGTTGTGCGTCTGCCGGACGGTTTTGCAGAGGCCTACACGCATTATGTCGAGCAGGGCTGGAACGCGATCGCCGCCCCGGCCGAATACGGCGGCCAGGGGCTGCCGTTCTCGCTTGGCTGCAACGTGCTCGAGAACCTCGGCACGGCCAACTTCGCGTTCAACCTCCTCCCGATGCTGACGACCGGGGCGATCGACGCGCTCGAGCACCACGGATCGGCGGCGCAGAAGGCGCTCTACCTTCCCAGAATGATCAGTGGCGCGTGGTCGGGCACGATGAATCTGACCGAGCCACAAGCGGGCAGCGACCTCGGCGCGCTGCGGGCGACGGCCACGCCTATCGAGGACGGCGAGCACGCGGGCAAGTATCGGGTGGCCGGCACCAAGATCTACATCACCTGGGGCGACCACGAGCTGGCCGAGAACGTGATCCACCTCGTCCTCGCGCGGCTGCCCGATGCGCCCGAGGGCAGCCGGGGCATCTCTTTGTTCGTCGTGCCCAAGTATCTCGTGAAACCCGATGGCACGCTCGGCCCGCGCAACGATGTGAAGTGCGTTAGCCTCGAGCACAAGCTCGGCATCAACGCCTCGCCGACCTGCGTGATGAGTTACGGCGACAGCGGAGAGTGCATCGGCGAACTGGTCGGCGCGCCCAATCGCGGGCTGATGGCGATGTTCACGATGATGAACAACGCCCGGATCAACGTCGGCAACCAGGGCGTCCAGATCGGGGAGCGGGCGACCCAGGCGGCGATGACCTACGCCGCAGAACGCGTGCAGTCGGCGCGGGCCGGATCGCCCGACAAGACACCGGTGGCGATCGCCGAACATCCCGATGTGCGGCGAATGCTGCTGCGGATGAAGGCCCTGACCGAGGGCGCGCGGGCGCTGCTGTACTATACCGCCGGACAGGTCGACCGCGGCACGTTGGGTGACGCCGCGGCGGCGGCTCGGGGCGAGTGCCTCGTGCCGATGCTCAAGGCCTGGGGGACCGACATCGGGGTCGAAGTCGCCAGCTTGGGTATTCAAGTTCACGGCGGAATGGGCTTCGTCGAGGAAACGGGCGCGGCGCAGTACTATCGCGACGCGCGGATCGCCCCGATTTACGAAGGCACCAATGGTATCCAAGCGGCTGACCTCGTCACCCGCAAGCTCGGGCTGGAGGGCGGCGAATCGCTCGACGCGCTGCTTGGCGATGCTGCCCGCGAGACGGACGGCGCGCTGAAGGAGCTCGCCGGAACCTGCCGGCAGGTTGCTCGATGGATGCGCGAGGAAGCCTCGCTCGACGATCGACTGGCGGGTAGCGTGGCGTTCACTGCAATGTGTGCGGTGGCAGTTGCCGGGTGGCAACTCGGGCGGCAGGCTCAGGCGGTCGAAGGCAGCGGCGCGAACGCGCTTGCCGCCACGAAGCCGATAACCGCGCGCTTCTTCCGCGACCATATCGCGGCAGAGGCGCTTGGCCTCACAGCAGCCGCGCGCGGCGGCGCAGAACTGCTCTATGCCCTTTCGACCGAAGCCTTACGCGCATGAGTGACGCGCTCGAGCGAATCGCGGCGGCGCTTGAGCGGCTGGTCGCGGACTCGCCGCGCGAAACCGATTGGTCGTCCACGCCCGCCTATGTCTGGGACGGGGCAGCGGCTCGACCGGTCGCGAGGATCGAAGCTCCCGCGCTCGACCAACTCAAGGGCATCGACCGGCAGAAACAAGCCGTAGCGCAAAACGTCGCCCGGCTGGCGGGCGGCGCTGCGGCGCACGACATGCTGCTGTGGGGTGCGCGAGGAATGGGCAAGAGCGCGCTCGTCCGCGCCGCGACCGTGGCCGCGCAGGCGGACACCCCGGCAAGGCTGGCGCTGGTCCAGGTTGCCGCCGATGCATTGACCGGCCTGCCCGCGCTATTTGCCGGACTGCGCGGTCAGCCGCGCAACTTCCTAGTCTATCTCGACGACCTGGGGTTCGCCGACGGTGATACTGTGGGTCCGCGTCACTTGCGCTCCTGGCTCGAAGGCGGAGTCGAAGCCCGTCCCGCCAACGTGCGACTGGCGGTTACCAGCAACCGCCGCGCCATAGTCCCGCGACATATGTCGGAACAGGACGATCCGGTGAACCCGCGCGACGCGCTCGACGACCTGCAGGCCCTCGCCGACCGGTTCGGCCTGTCGATCGGGTTTCATAACGCCAGCCAGGACGACTACCTCGCGATCGTCGCGGCCTATGCCGACCCGCTGGGCCTCGCCTGGGAGCAGAACGACGCGCTCGAATGGGCGAAGCGGCGCGGCGCCCGCTCCGGACGGACCGCCTGGCAATACGTCACGGAGTTGGTGGGCCGCGCCGGGCGGTCGCTTTAATGGGCAAATAGGTCAGGGGATCGGCTGGCGGGCGTAATCCTCGTCGAATGTCGCCTCGCCACCGCGAAGTTCGCGCTGCGGTGGCAGGTGCCGGCCAGTGACGCGCTCGATCGCCGCAGACGGCGCGCCGCCCGGCGCGGTCACCCGCCAGACGATGCCCGCGGTATCGTCGGTCACGAGCAGCGCGCCATCCTTGGCAAAGACGACCCAAGTGGGGCGCCCGTGCGTGGTATCGCCGTCCTTGGCGAGGAACCCGGTCAGGATCGGCTGCGGCTTGCCCACCGGGTTGCCGCGCGCATCGAACGGCACATAGACCACGTCGTAGCCCGACTTGGGCTTGCGGTTCCACGATCCGTGCCGGGCGATCACCGCTCCCGAAGCGTACTTGGGGCCGAGCGTCGATCCGCCGGTCGTGAATGCGAGTCCGAGTGCCGCAACGTGCGGGCCGAGCGCATATTCGGGCAGGCGGATGTAGTCGGGATTAAACCCGTCAGGCGTCGGCTCGTCGACGCGGTCGTCGAAATTGCTGCGCCACCAAACCCAGGGCCAGCCGTATTGCGCACCGATCGGCACGTTGGTGAGATAATCGGGCACGAGGTCGGAGCCGAGCTGGTCGCGCTCGTTGACGGTGGTCCACAGCTCGCCGCTCCAGGGGCTGAACGCCAGCCCGTTGGGATTGCGCAAGCCGCTCGCGAACTGGCGCTGGCGCCCGGTCTCGAGATTGTAGTCCCAGATGGCCGCGCGGCCGACTTCCTTGTCGAGCCCGCGCTCGCCGACATTCGAGGCCGATCCGACCGCGATGTAGATGTGCTTGCCATCGGGCGAGAGGATGATGTTGCGCATCCAGTGATTGCCCGCCGGCGGCAGGTCCATCAGCTTCTTGGGCGTGCCGTCGAGTGTGGTCGCGCCTTCCTCGTAGGGAAAGGCCAGCAGCGCATCGTGGTTGGCGACATAGAGCGTGCCGTCCTTGTAGGCGAGGCCCGAAGGCGAAGAGAGCGCCGGGTTGGTCAGGATGGTCTTCCGGTCGGCGCGGCCATCGCCATCGGCATCGCGCAGCAGGGCGATCTTGTTCGGCGACGGCACGGCGGCTCCCGCCTTCGCAAACAACAGCTTCATCACAAAGCCTTCGATCCCGCCGGGTCCGCGGCTCGGCGGACCGTTGGTGAGCGAGACGAGAACGTCGCCGTTGGGCATCACGTACATCGTGCGCGGATGCGCCAGGCCGTCGGCGAAGCGGGTGACCGCCAGGCCCTCGGCGGCGACGGGCACCTGGTCTGCCGACCAACCGGTCGGTTCAGCGATCCCGACCGTGGGGATTGTTTCGTATCGCGGCCGCAAAAGCTCCGGGTCCTTGCCCGCGACGTCGGTCCAGGGCTGACGCGCAACATCTGGGGTGACGAGGTAGGCGACGACGCCGATGACCAGCAGGACAGCGACGAGGAAGCCGGCGAGGATTTTTCGGCCGGTGCTCATATCATGCGAAATAGGCGCTGGCGCGGCTTGCGGCAACGGCCCGCTTCACTACATCGGCGCGCAATGTACGATTTTCGCGCCGACGCCACGCTCGCCAAGCCCGAACTCTATCGCCAGCTGGTCGATGCGGTAGCTGCGCTGACCGATGGCGAGCCCGACGGTATCGCCAATATGGCCAACACCGCCGCGCTCTTGTGGGAATTCCTCCCGTCGCTCAACTGGGCCGGGTTTTATCGCCTGATCGAGGGCGAACTCGTACTCGGTCCGTTCGTCGGTCGCCCCGCCTGTATCCGTATCCCGCTTGGCACCGGGGTGTGCGGCACTGCAGCGGCAAGTCGCCAAACCCAGCGCGTAGCCGACGTCCATGAATTCCCCGGCCATATCGCGTGCGACGCGGCCAGCCGCAGCGAACTCGTCGTGCCGATCGTGCGCGACGGGACGCTTATTGCGGTGATCGATCTCGACAGTCCGGATCCCGGTCGCTTCGATGCCGATGACGCCGCCGGCATCGAAGCGCTTGCGGCGCTGCTGTCCGCGCGCATCTAAGCGACCCGTTTCGGGACAGGCGCAGCGCACCCGCTTTGGTCTATCCGTTAGTTAATGCTAAATTTTCCCTTAACGCGCGATCCAACTCGTCGGTGAAATGCGCAAACATGGGGAATCGACGCGCATGACCGCCCACCGACTGTTGGCCCTTACGACCGCAACTGCTGCCCTCGCGCTTGCCGCGCCCGCGCTGGCCCAGGCTTCGGCCCCCGAGGCAACGATCGAGTATGCCCCGCCACTATCGACTGGCGAAATCGTGTTTGCGAGCGATCCGGTAATTCAGCCAATTCCGGGCGCACCGACCGTCGCTACGGCGCCGCAGCCTGTTGCTGTTGCCCCGCCGGCTCCGCCCCCTCCAGCGATCCCGGCCCCTCCCGAACAGGTGTCGGTCTACGAGACCGGTCCCGTCGCGGGTGCGCACCTGCCGCCGCCTGCACCGGTCCCGCCGACGCTGCAGGCTTATGAAAACCAAGCCTACGCCCGGCCAGACGAGGCTGGATATTATCCCGCACCGCCGCAGCCGCGCTTCGATCGCGAGGCATGGCTGTCGGACTGCCACGAGCGGACCCGCGGAGTCGGGCGCAGGGATCGTGCCCGGGTAATCGGCGGACTGATCGGAGCGGTTGCCGGGGGTTGATCGGCAACCGGGCATGGGGATCGGAGCGACTGGCGGGTACTCTGCTCGGTGCAGGGGCGGGGGGACTGGCCGGCGTCGCAATCGGCGACGCGATCGGCGGGGCGAACGACCGCAAGCATGACGACGAGTGTGCGTGGTATCTCGATCAGGCGATGTCCGGTGGTTACGGCGCGCCCGGCTATGGAGTACCCGGTTATCCATGGGGCAGCTATCCCGCCAACGGCTACGGCTACGGCTACGGCTATGGTTACGGCTATCCTGCGGTCACTTACGTCCCCGTGCTCGTCGCGATTCCGCAGCGCGCGGTGGTGCACGAGTACGTGACCGAGGAGTGGGTCGACGAGCCGGTACGTTCCCGCTCGATTCCCCGAGCAGCGGAAATCCACCACAGCGCGCCGCGCGGCGACAAGCGGACGAAGCTGATCAGGACGAAGTAACTCTCGGAAGCGAGGCAAGGTCGGGAGCGGCGGGCTAGTTGCGCCGCGCGACTCGCTTGGGTTTGTGGTCGGCCTTGGCAACGTCAGTGGGATCTGCGCCGTCCGTCGCGATCGTCATCGGTCGACAGATCAGCGGCCTTTCTGGGTCGCGGGTCAGATCGATCCCGCCCAGGTCGACCACGCAACCGCTGCCCGGGCTCCCGATCAGCAAGCGATCGTTCCGCGCCGCAGCGTTGAGCTCGACCATCCCGTCGAACCCGGTCAGTGTGATTTCGTCAGTCGGCACGATGCGAACCGTCAATCCGGCTGATAGCGGCGCGCCCGCGCCGTCGACGATCGCCCGCATGACCGGCACAAACCGCTGCGCGTCGATCGTCACGACCGCAACCGCGCGGCGGTGGATGCGAAGGCGCTGCTCCGTCCCCTTGACCAGCGCATCGCTTGGCAGGCCATCGGCATCGACGTCGATGCCGATCTCGGCGAGCGCCGGGATGTCCTGCACCAGCAGTTTTCCCTCGCTGTTCGTCTTGCCGACGAGGCGGTGCTCCATCAGGATCGGGATGCCTTCGACATCGCCCGCGCGGACCAGCGCGTAGCTGCCCGAGTTGGTGTTGCGTGCGTAGACCGTTCCGCCGGCGACCAGCAGCGTGCCTTGCGCATTCGCGCGTCCGGCGAAGCGGCCGTTGACCTGTTCGACCTCGCCATCGAGCCGCACCGCCCCGGCACGCCACGACACGCCGCCCAGGACGCGCTGCCTGCCGTCGCTGACGTTGGCCTGCGCGCGGTATCCGATATCGCCATCGCGCAGGTCATCCTTGGTAAATCCGATCGCCGCGCTTTTGACGCCCGAGTTCACCCCGCCATAGGCATTCGCGTGCTTGCCGGGACCGATATTGAAAGACAGTCCGCCGGACAGCGAATAGCCGCTGCCCGATGTGCCGGTACGCCACGCCGCCGCAGTGAACAGACGCAGGCGCTTGCTGATCGGGAGCTGCCCACTGGCGCTGAAGGTCTCGCTGCGATCTTTCGTCCGGAGCAATTCCGGTTCGGCACGACTTTCGCGGCGAACATAGGAAAGTTGCACCTGCGAGTTGCCTTCCAGGCGGTAGAAGGCGTTGGCGAATATCTGCCTGGGAGGGGCCGGATCCCCCAGTTTGCTCGCCACGTCGCGGTAAGTCGCGCCGGGCAAAGTCGCGCCAGCGACAATTCCGAGCCTGGGACCGATCGATTCGATGCCCAGATTCAAAAGTGTACCGGTTCCGGCGCGACTTTCGCGGCTGATCCGGCCTTCCACCGTTGCTTTGGCGATGTTGGCGATCGTGAAATCCGCCCGCGCGCCCAAGTTGACCAGCCCGGCGGACCATTCGCCGCTCGCCTCGAGCGTGAGATGCGGCGAAAGCCCCCGCCTGATGTAGGCGGAGGCCGCGGCTGGCCCGTAATTGTCGCTTGCCTGCCCGAACCTTCGTCGGACGAACCCGAAGTTGACCGCGTACGCCGTCCGTCGTGGCGCCAACAAGTCGCGCGAGATGTAAAAACGACTTGTCTGGACGACCTGGCGTCCGAGCGAGTCGCGCAAGATCGCGCTGATCGTCCCGCGTCCCGGTGCCGCGGGTATGTTGCGGACGGTGAATTCGCCAGGCTCCAGATTGCCGAGCGCGAATTTCTGGTCGGCGCCGACGATGTCCAACGTCGTCGGTACCGCGATCGAGCCGCTGAAGGCGGGCAGCGGCATGATGACCAGATCCGGCCGCAGCTGGGAATCGGTTCCGATCTGGATTCCGCCCATCCTGAGCGATCGCTGTGACTGGCTGCCGGCGCTGACGAAATCGCCCGCGGTGGCGACGATTCCGCGCGATTCGAACGCCAGCTGCGCCTGGCTGTCGAGCCGGACCAGCGACCGGGTGCCGGGCGCCGGGTCGCTGACAAATCGAGCGCTTGTCCCAATAGAGAAATTCCCGCGCACGAGATACGAGCTGGTGAGCGCGCCGATGCTCATCCCGTCGGGCGAAGCAGCCGCCGTGAGATCGTAATCGACGCGCAGCGCGAGCAGAGGCGTCCCTTGGCCGAAGCCCCGCTCCACCCCGGCGAGATCGCGGAAATTGACCCCGTCGTTCTGGCGGAACAGCTGCACGCTGAGGCGTTGGCGCAGCGTATCGAAAGACCACTTGAACACGCGCAGCGAAGAGAGCTTCACTGGACCGCTCGCACCCTCGGCTACCGGCAGGCCAATCGTCCGCGCATCCGCTGCGTCGATGGTCATGTTGTCGCCGTGACCGTCCAGGTGGACCATGCGGCGGGCGATTTTACCGTCGATCGACGCTTCCGACAGGACGGGGCCAGTATCGGCGCCCTTCACGCTGTCGAGCGTCAATTCGTCGGGCAGCGCAAACGGGTCCGACGCCTGCGCGCGAACCGGTTGGTGTGATGTTGCGGCAAGCGCTGCCGCGATGAGCGCAATTAGGGTGCTAGCCGCACGTCGAGATGGGCTGCGCATCGACCGTCTGACCGTCGATCTGGGCGGTGATATGCACCGAGCCCAGCGAACAGCCCTTTCCGACCGGCCAGGAGATTGTCGAATTGCCCTGGACATAGCGCAGCGTGTTCTTCGCAACGCTCACATCCTCCCCGGATGCCGATTTCACCGATATGCTGACCACCCGCGCCGTCGCCCCGCCATTGTTGGCAAGTTCGATGCGGTCGTCTTTCATACGCCATGCCAGGCTGGCAGGAGCGGCCGTGTCGCGATCCACGAACACGGGCAAGGTAAAACGGATGCGCGCGCTGGCTTGGCCGGCGCGGGCACGGGAAGGGTCCGGCAACTGGTCGACAGCCAGCCTGAACCGCTTTTCGCCCGGCGATGCTGCCCCCTTGCGGAGGACGCGCACGATTTGGGTTTCCCCGGGCGGAATCATGGAAATGGACGGAGATACGGTAAGGTCGGCGCTCGGCGCATACGTGTCGCTGCCGTCTTCCTGCGACCATGCGAAGATGCGGGTCTGTACCGCGACTTCGGTGGTGGAGGAATTCGTCAGGTAGACGGTGGCGCCATTCGCCGCTCGGTCGAGCTCCAGCCGCAGTGGCGATATCGCCAGGCTGGCATCGACTCCGGCCACTTCAGCCGAGCCCGTGGGCTCGGCCGGAGTGGCCTGCGTCGGGAAAAGAAGAAACGATCCGCCCGCCAGCATCGTCGCGGCAATGCGCAAGCAATGGACAGGACGGATCATTCTTCGGCTCCCTTGGTCGGACTTAGTAGTCGAGCGTGACGGTCAGCTGGTCGGTGTACGAACCCGCGGCGACCTGGGTCGCCTGAGTCAGCTTGCCGTAGATCGTCATAGCCTGGTCGGTACCGTCGCCGGTACCGGCCTGGCCCGTGGTCGGCCACGCGGTGGTCCGGCCCGAGTCGCTGTAGACGGCATAGTCGACGGTCGCGCCAGCAGCCGATTTCAGCTTGCGAACGCCAGATGCGGCATTCTTGCCGTTGTCGAGGAACACGGTGTAAGCGGCACCCGGGGTGCACTTTACGGTGGTGTTCGAAACGGCGGTCGCACCGGCGGTGACCGAAGTCTGGTTGCCGAACGACATGCCATAGGTGGTAACGCTGCAGGCAGTCGTCACGTTGAGCGAAACGTCGATGGTGCTGGTGGTCGACTGACCCGTGGCACCGGCAGCAAAAGCCGGGCTCGCAGCGGTCGCTACAAGCAGGGCGGCTGACAAAGCAATCTTACGCATGATCATTGATCCCCTTCAGTCTGGCTAGGAAGCCGAGACACTCAATGCCGCCATTTGCTTGCGAAAACCCTAATGGTTACGTGGAAATTTGCTTTTCTGTACGCGGCTTTACGTAGGTCGGGATGGTTAACAGCGCGTAAACCGCAGGCGGTATTTCTGATCGAAACGCGGCGCTGTTTGCGGAGGCGTTCGGCAAAATCGCCGAAGACTTAAAAGTCGAGAACGACGGTGACCGTGTCCAGGTAAGGCGCTGCGCGCACATTCTTGAGATCGGCTTCGCCATACAGCGTCAACGTCTGCTTTCCGGTCAGCCCGACAATGCCGACTGCCGATGTCGCCAAGGTCGATCCCCAGGGCAGCGTGTAGAGTGGGTCGCGATAGAGCGCATAGGACGCGTACCAGACCTGGCCTTGCGCCTGGTCGCCCCACATGCGCCGCGAGGTACCGTCCCAGTATTTGCCGTTGTCGATCGCCACAGTGAAGACCGTGCCTGGCGTGCAACTGAAACTCATGGTCGTAGTCGCGCGCACGGTCTTCTGATTCTTGGTGACGTTACCGAACATCAGCGGGTTGGTGCTGAGCCGGCAATTGGTCGCCACTTCGAGCGAGACCGGCACGGTGTTGCTCGTCTGCCTGCCCTGCGCATACGCGGGCGCTGCGACTGTCGAGACGACGCCGCCGAGGATGATCGCGGCAATCCGCGACGCGCTGGAACTGGCGGAATTTCCCCCCATGGATCGGTGCTTTACGGGGAAATGCTTACCGGGCCTTTAAGGGTAGCTGCAAACCTTGTCGGGTCGTCACCCCATCCGACGCCTAAATGTCGCCACCCGTAAGTCGCTGACAAATAAGATCAAGTTGGTCGAGCGAGCGATACCGGATAGTGACCGCCCCCGACCGCGGGTCGTCGTCGGTCTTGATTCGCACGTTGAGGCCGAGGAATTCTTCAAGGTGGCGCTGGACTGCGGCGATGTCGGCATCCTTGGCCGGATCACGCGGAACGCGCGCCTTTCGCCGCCCCCCGTCCCTGCCATTGGTACGCCGCGCAAGCGCTTCGACTTCGCGCACCGAAAGGTTGTCGCGCGCGGCACGGGCACCCAGCGTAACCGCGTCGGGATGGCCGATCAGCGCACGCGCGTGCCCCATCGAGAGCTTGGCTTCCTCGACCAGGTCGAGCACCGGCTCGGGCAATTGCAGCAGCCGCTGAAGGTTGGCGACGTGGCTGCGCGACTTGTCGACCAGCGTGGCGATCTCGGCCTGGCTCATTCCCTCCGACTCGGAAAGCCGATGGTATGCGCGGCCCTCTTCGACCGGGTTGAGGTCTTCGCGCTGGAGATTTTCGATCAGAGCGAGCGCCATGACCTCGCGCTCGTCCAGCTCGCGCACCAGCGCGGGTATCTCGTGCAATCGCGCTTTTTGCGCCGCCCGCCAGCGGCGTTCGCCGGCGACGAGCTGGTAGCGTCCCCCGGCGAGCGGACGAACGATCACCGGCTGGATCACCCCGCGCTGCGCGATCGAGGCAGCCAATTCATCGAGCGCCGCTTCGTCGAAGCGCCGGCGCGGTTGCCCAGGGAGCGGTTCGATCGCGGAAACGGGCAGCGAGGCAAGCCCGCCGCGGCCTGAAGAGCCTGTTTTCTCGCCGTTTTCCCCGAGAACGAGCGGTTCCTCGCGGCGAGTTTCGCCCATCAATGCGCCCAGCCCCTTGCCGAGTCGCTTGCGCGTGTCGTCCTTGGGGCGATCGGGGATCGAGAATCGGATCGGGTCGGTCGATTCGCTCATGCGGCCTTCCTTTCTGCCGGCAGTCGCCCGATCAACTCGCGTGCGAGCGCGATGTAGGCGCGGCTGCCGGTGCAGTTATGGTCGTAAACCAGCGCGGGAAGTCCGTGACTGGGCGCTTCCGAGAGGCGAACATTGCGCGGGATTACCGCGTCGAACACCAGCGGACCCAGGCACGATCGCACGTCGTCGGCGACTTGGTCGGTCAGTCGGTTGCGCCGATCGAACATCGTCAGCACGACCCCGATGATCCCGAGGTCGGCATTGAAGCGTTGCTGGACACGCTCGACTGTCAGCAGAAGCTGCGACAGCCCTTCGAGCGCGAAAAACTCGCATTGCAGCGGCACGAGCAACGTGTCGGCTGCACTCAGTGCGTTGAGCGTGAGCAGGCCGAGCGATGGTGGACAATCGATGAAGGCGATTTCGTGATCGCGATGCCCGGAAAGCGCTTTGGTGAGGAGCGCGGTGCGATCGTCTACACTGACGAGTTCGACCTCGGCACCCGATAGATCGACGGTGGCCGGAACGATATCGAGCCCTGGGATCGACGTCGGCGCTATGCACTCTTCAAGGCGCGCTCCCTCGACGAGCAGATCGTAGCTCGAGCGCTGCCGATCTTCGGCCGCGATGCCCATCCCGGTCGACGCGTTCCCTTGCGGATCAAGATCAATAAGCAAGGTTTTCCAACCGGTTGCAGCCATCGCGGTAGCAATGTTGATCGCCGTGGTGGTCTTGCCCACCCCGCCCTTCTGATTGGCAACCGCGACGGTAATCATTTTCGAGCTTTCTCCGTCAGCCTTCCCACTACGATCCCGGCCTCGCCGTCGCTGATTGACTGTTCCACGTGAAACATGCGTGCGAGGTTTGCAGGCAGGTCTGCGACTTCCTGCGCCGCGGAGCGCCCCTTGGGCAACAACCACACGGTGTCGTCTGTGGAAAAGCGCCGCGCAACATCGATCGCTTTTGGGAGCGGAGCAAAAGCACGTGCGCTGATTACCGCCGCCTTTTCATCGGGCAAAGCCTCCACCCTTTGGGGCAGGACCGCACAATTATTCAGTTCGAGTCGGCCTACACAGCGCATGAGCCAATCGCTGCGGAGACGGCGTGATTCAACCAGTTTCACGTGAAACAGCGGTCGCAATATTGAAATGATGAGCCCCGGGAATCCTGCCCCGGTCCCCAGATCGAGCCACGCGCCATGTGGAGTGGCAGGGGCGTGGTCTAGGAGTTGCGCGCTGTCCGCAACATGGCGTTGCCAGACCGAATCGAGCGATGCGGCTGAAACCAGATTCTGGCGCGTATTCTCCTCGCATAGGAGAGCGGCGAATACGTCGAGCCGTTCAAGCGCGTCGGGATCGCCCCGCGAGGCCACGAACGCACGCGCACCCGCCTCGTCCGTGATCATGCGGGTTGCGTTGCCGCGCGGCGCGCGTGGATCAGCAAGGCAGCAAGCGCAGCCGGTGTGATCCCCGGTACGCGTCCGACAGCGGCCAATGTCGCCGGACGCGACGATTCGAGCCGCTCGATCATCTCGTTGGACAGCCCGGGGACTGCTCGGAAACGGAAATCCGGTGGAAGCTTGAGCTCTTCTGCAGCCCGCAAGTCCCGCAATTCAGCCTCCTGACGGGCGATGTAGGGTGCGTAGGCCGCGTCTTCGGCGAGTTCGATACCGATCTCGTCATCGAAAAACCCCGGGGGAAGCCAGGGTGCAATTCCATCCGCATCGATGTCATGGGTTAGCCACTCGCTCAGCGTTCGCGGCGCAACGTCACGGCGGACCGCCATTCCCGAGTCACTGAGTTGCTTGCCCGAGACCCGTTCGGCCAGCGCGGTGTTCCACGTGGAACGGCGCTGCTCCCGTTCGGCAAACCAGCGATGCCGCTCAACTCCGACGCAACCCGATTGGATGGCGATCGGCGTCAAGCGCGTGGTCGCATTGCTCGCCCGCAGGCGAAGGCGGTACTCGGCGCGCGAGGTGAGCATCCGATAGGGCTCGGTCACCCCATGCAGCGTCAAATCGTCGATCATCACCGCCAGGTAGGAATTTGCCCGATCGAGCGCCAAGGGCGCGCGTCCAAGAAGCTCCGCTGCAGCCCCGGCGCCGGCGACGAGTCCTTGTGCGGCAGCCTCCTCGTACCCGGTGGTCCCGTTAATCTGACCCGCGCAATAGAGCCCCGGCATCGTTTGAACCTGCAATGTCCGGTCGAGCGCGCGCGGATCGATGTGATCGTATTCGACCGCATACCCCGGCACGAGGATGTCCGCGCTGGCGAGACCCGGCATCGATCGCACCATCGCTTCCTGCACGTCACTCGGGAGCGAGGTGCTGATACCGTTGGGATACACCAGATGCGTATCCAGCCCTTCGGGCTCAAGGAACACCTGGTGTCCGTCGCGATCGCCGAAGCGGTGGATCTTGTCCTCGATCGAGGGGCAATACCGAGGCCCCTGCGCGTCAATCGCGCCACTGAACAAGGGTGAGCGGTCGAGCGCGCCACGGATCAGGTCGTGAGTGCGTTCATTTGTCCGGGTGATTGCGCAGGACAATTGCGGATTGCAGCGCGCGCCCGAAAGCGGCGACATGGTCCACGGATCTTGGTCGGACGGCTGATCGGCAAGGACCGCCCAATCGATGGTCCGACCATCGAGCCGTGGCGGCGTCCCCGTCTTGAGCCGCGCCATCGGCAGGTTCGCGCCGCGCATCTGATCCGCCAATCGCACCGCGGCGTTCTCGCCGATTCGCCCGCCCTCGAGCCGCTCCTCGCCGCGAAACAACCGCCCGCCAAGAAACGTCCCCGTACACAGGATGACCGAGTGTGCTTCGAGAACGGTGCCGTCTGCCAAACAGATGCCGGCGACCCGCTCGCCCGCAAAACGCAGCGCAGCAGCTTCACCCTCGACAATCGTGAGATCGCCTTGTCGCGCCAGCAGGTCCTGCACAGCGTGCCGAAACAGGGTCCGGTCAGCCTGGACCCGGGGGCCCCAGACCGCACTTCCCTTTGATCGGTTCAGCATGCGGTGGTGAATTGCCGCCGCATCGGCCGCGCGCGCGATGAGTCCATCGAACGCATCGACTTCGCGCACAAGATGGCCCTTGCCGAGCCCACCGATCGCCGGATTGCAGCTCATCGCGCCCACTGTTCGCCGGTCGAACGTGACGAGCGCGACGCGCGTGCCCATGCGCGCCGCGACCGCCGCAGCCTCGACTCCGGCGTGCCCTCCGCCAATCACGATGATGTCGAACTTAGCCATGCCCGGCCGCCCCTAAGGCAGTCGGCGCGGGCCGTCAAAACCCGCGCTGTTTCACGTGGAACATCACTTCCCGATACAGAATTGGCCGAACAGCGTATCGAGCATATCCTCGGTGGACGTGCGTCCCACGATCCGGTCGAACTGGACGCGCACCAGCCGCAGCTGCTCGGCTATCACCAGAGGTCGCCGTTCCGATTGCGCGGCCCGCAGTCCACGCACGGAGACCGCGAGCGCGTGGCGCTGACGCCGGTTGAGCGCTATCTCTCCTGGAACCGGCAGCAACGTGCGCGCGACTTCAGCGATCTTGCTCCACAGCCCGGCAATTCCCTCGCCGGTCGCGGCTGAGACGCTCGCGAAAGCATTTTCTTTCCCCGAACCTTTGAGGTCCGCCTTCGTGGCGATTTCCAACGCCCCCTCCGGTCCCTCGCCCTCGGCGCCCAGCCACAGCACGATGTCGGCACGCGCGAGCTCTGCTTCCGCGCGCGCGATGCCGATCGTTTCGACGGGATCGGCGTGAACACTGCGTAATCCCGCGGTGTCTATCAAGATGACCGGCACACCCCCGACAGCGACAGGTCGCTCGATCACATCGCGCGTCGTGCCCGGGGTCGCGGTAACGATGGCCGCCTCGGTTTCGAGCAAAGCATTGAACAGACTGGATTTCCCGGCGTTGGGCGGGCCAGCGAGCACAACCCGGACGCCGTCGCGTAAGCGCTCTGCCGACGGGCGTGCCAGCCACGATTCGAGATCGTCGGCAAGGTCGCGGAGCTTGTCCGTGAAATCGGGCGGGAATGCGCCGACGTCGTCCTCGTCTTCGAAATCGAGCACCGCCTCGACCGTGGCGGACAGGCGCAGGACCGACTCGCGCCAACCTTCGATCTGCCGCGACAATGCGCCCCCCGCCATCGCCAGCGCGGCGCGCCGCTGCCCCTCGGTCTCGGCGGACAGAAGCTCGGCCAGCCCCTCGGCTTCGGCCAAGTCGATCCGCCCGTTGGCAAACGCGCGCCTCGTGAACTCCCCGGCCTCCGCGCGGCGGTGACCGGGAATGGCAGCCAGCGCGTTTTCGACCGCAGCGACGACCGCCCGCCCTCCGTGGAGATGCAATTCGGCTATATCCTCGCCGGTCGCGGTCCCTGGACCGGGCAGCCAGAGCACCAGCGCACGGTCGAGCTCGGTGCCGTCGGCCGCGCGCAAGGTGGCCGCAGTCGCCCTGCGCGCTTCGGGCAGCTTGCCGGCAAGTTGTGCGAGCGTATCGCGTGCACCCGGACCGCTGATCCGCACGACCGCGATCCCGGCCGGCGGAGCGCCGCTCGAAAGCGCGAAGATGGTATCCATGCGGGTCGGGCGCTCCGTTTCGCGCGCGAGGGCGCCTCAGTCGTCCGAGTCTGGTCTTCGTTCCGGACTGACTGGCGCGCGCCGCAGCCGCGCCTTCCATGAAATTCTGGAACATTTTCAATCCCATTTGGCCCATCGGAGCGACCTGTGTGGCATATTCCTGAAGTTTTTCGATGCTGCCCACGCCCTTCATGGCCTTGGTCACGGCATCGACATAGACGTCGTTGACTTTGCCCACGTCGGGCAGACCCATGAACGTCCGCGCTTCTTCGGGGGTGCAGTCGATCTCGATATGGACCTTCATGGCCGGCTCCTGCGTTGAGGCAGCGACACCTGTCACACGGGTTTGGCAAAGTCCATCGCCCGCAGCTAAGGGTTCACCGCTGACCGAGGGAGACGACATGACCGACTTGAGCCGCATTCCGACGCTAGAGGGCGACGGCGATTTTCCCGCCTATGTGGCCCGTCCCGATGGCGGCGCGCGTGCCGCGATCATCGTCATTCCCGAGATATTCGGGGTCAATCCGGGCATTCGCGCCAAGTGCGACATGTGGGCAGCACGCGGTTACCTGGCGGCCGCGCCCGACATTTTCTGGCGCTTCGCCGAGGGTGAGGAACTCGATCCCGACGTGCCCGAGCAATTCCAGAAGGCAATCGCCAACATGGGCAAGTTCGATGCCGACATGTGCATACGCGACATCGAGGCGCTGATTCACTGGCTCAAGCGCGAGGCGGGTTGCGGCAAGGTCGGCCTGGAAGGATTCTGCCTTGGCGGGCGAATCGCCTACATGGCCGCAACGCGCACCGATATCGACGCCTCGGTCGGCTACTACGGCGTGATGATCGACCAGATGCTGGGCGAGGCGCACGCCATCGCCCGCCCGCTGATGCTCCATATCCCCACTGCCGACCACTTCGTCGGGCCCGAGGCCCAGGCAAAAATTCACGCGGTGTTCGACGATCATCCCAAGGTGACGCTCTACGATTACGAGGGTCTCGACCACGGGTTCGCCACGACCACCGGCGAGCGCCGCGACGACGCCGGGGCCTCACTCGCCGATTCGCGCACCGAGGCATTCTTCGCCGAGCATCTCGCCTAGGATGATCAACCGCGCTCAGTGGCGCTGGTCGGCGAACGTCGCCACGCGGTTTGCACTGCCGGCGGCCCTGCTTGCAGCGTCCGTGCTTTTCGCCGTGCTCGGCGACGGGTGGCCGTCGCTGCTGGTGATTACCCTGCCCCTCCTTGCCGTCGCGGTCTGGGACTTCTTGCAGGACGAACACACCCTGCGCCGCAACTACCCGCTGCTCGCGCGGGTGCGCTGGATCATGGAGGACCTGCGCCCCTATGCGCGCGCCTATGTGGTCGAGGGCGACCTCGAGGGACGCCCGTTCAACCACGACGAGCGCGCGCTGGTCTACGCCCGCGCCAAGGGCGAGCTCGATTCGCATCCCTTCGGCACCGAGCTCGACGTCTATTCGGACGAATACGAATGGCTCGCCCATTCGATCGTGCCCAACGCGGCCGCGCCTCTCGAATGGCGGGTGCCGGTGGGCAGCTCGCAGTGTGCGAAGCCTTATTCAGCGGCACTCCTCAACATTTCGGCGATGAGTTTCGGTTCGCTCTCGGCCAACGCGATCATGGCGCTCAACAAGGGTGCGGCGGCGGGCGGATTCTATCACGACACCGGGGAGGGCGGGCTGTCACGCTACCACCGCACGGGCGGCGGCGACCTGGTATGGGAAATCGGCAGCGGATATTTCGGATGCCGCGACGCCGACGGCAATTTCGACCCCGCGCGCTTTGCCGATACCGCGCAGATCGACCAGGTGAAGATGGTCGAGATCAAGCTGAGCCAGGGCGCCAAGCCAGGGCACGGCGGGGTTTTGCCGGCCTCGAAGGTGAGTGAAGAAATCGCCGCCTCGCGCGGCGTCACGCAGGGCGTGGATTGCGTTTCTCCCGCAGCCCATTCGACCTTCTCGACCCCGATCGGCCTGCTCGAATGGGCGGCCAGGCTGCGCGATCTGTCAGGCGGCAAGCCGGTCGGCGCCAAGCTCTGCGTCGGCCAGCCGCACGAGGTGTTCGCGCTGATGAAGGCGATGCGCGAGACCGGAATAAGGCTCGACTACATCGTGGTGGACGGGGCCGAAGGCGGCACGGGCGCGGCGCCGGTCGAGCTTTCCAACCGCGTCGGCACGCCCTTGCGCGAGGGGTTGATCCTGATGCGCAACGCGCTTGTCGGTTCCTCGCTCAAGGGCGAGACCAAGCTGGCCGCGGCGGGAAAGGTTCACTCGGGCGCCGGGATGGCGATCAACATCGGACTCGGCGCCGATTGGTGCAACGCGGCGCGCGCCTTCATGTTCGCGCTCGGCTGCGTCCAGTCGATGCGCTGCCACGAAGACACCTGCCCCACCGGCATCGCAACGCAGGATGCAACCCGCCAGCGGGGGTTGGTGGTGCCCGACAAGGCCGAGCGGGTCGCCCGCTTCCAGCGCCAGACGCTCCACGGGTTACGTGAGATGGTCGTCGCCATGGGGCTAGAGACGCCATGGCAAATCACCCCCTGCCACATCAACGAACGGCTCGACAGCGCACGGGCTGCGCCAATCGACGAGATCCAGGGCTTCCTCGACGATGGCGAGCTGCTCGACGATCCCGGTGCGACCCGGTATGCCCGCTACTGGGCGGCCGCGCAGGCAGGCAGTTTTGCGCGGCTTGGATAGGGCCGGTCTGTCAGGGGGAATGAGATGAGCGCCGACAAGGGACTGCAGAACTGGCACCGCGTGCTCGAAGGCGGCAACCAGCCCGGGCAACTGGCCGAGATCATTCGCGAGGATGCGGTCTTCCACTCGCCCGTGGTCCATACCCCGCAGCGAGGTCGCGACATCGTCGTCCAGTATCTCGCCGCGGCGGGCGTGGTGCTTAACACCGACAAGTTCCGCTACGTTCGCGAGTTCGCCGCCGGCGACAATGCGCTGCTGGAATTCGTGACCGAACTCGACGGAATCCAGATCAACGGCGTCGACATCATCACCTTCGATGAAGAAGGAATGATCCAGGATTTCAAGGTCATGGTTCGCCCTTTGAAGGCAATCAACAAGGTCTGGGAGACGATGGGCGCGCAGCTCGCGAACGCGGGCTAGCGAAGGCCGATTCCGGCGCGAAGGAACGCCAATCGGCGCTCGATCGGAGCGAACGGCAGCTCGATCACATCGTAACCGTAGCGACGATAGGCGGCCGTCACGGCCTCGTCGCTGGCGACGGCCTGGCCCCAGTCCTGGATCCGCTCGGCATCCTGCCGGTATATGTCCGCCCACGCCGGCGCGCGGAAAACCGGCCCGTCGTAGCGCACCGTCCGGCACACCCGGTCGATTTCGGCGGAGACGGGATAACCCGAAACGTCGAGGAAACCGGCCACGTCCGGTAGCCCGCGGTCGAAAACGACCGGTCCCGGTCGATCCGCCGCCACGGCGTATTCGCGCAGGTGCGCCTCGATCATGGCATCGGCGAAACCGAGCGGATCGGAATCGCGCAGCGCCATCCCACCGGGCGCCTGAAGAATCCGCCGCGCGACTTCGTGCGAGGTCGCGATGCCCGCGGCCGCGGCCGCTTCGAGCAGCGTGGTCTTGCCCGCCCCCGGCGCGCCGGTGAGAACCGCGTGCCGGGGGGCGGACAGAGACAACTGGTGCGCCGCCCTACTGGTTCATCGTCGCGAAGAAGTCTTCGTTGCTCTTGGAATCCTTCATCTTGTCGAGGAGGAATTCCATCGCGTCGATCGTGCCCATCTGCATGAGGATGCGGCGCAGCACCCACATCTTCGACAGCTTGTCCTTCTCGACCAGCAGTTCTTCCTTGCGCGTGCCGGACTTGCCGACGTCGAGCGCGGGGAAGATGCGCTTGTCGGATACCTTGCGGTCGAGCACGATTTCCGAGTTACCGGTGCCCTTGAACTCTTCGAAGATAACCTCGTCCATCCGGCTGCCGGTATCGATCAGCGCGGTGGCGATGATCGACAGCGAGCCGCCTTCCTCGATGTTGCGCGCCGCGCCGAAGAACCGCTTCGGCCGCTGGAGCGCGTTGGCGTCGACGCCGCCGGTCAGCACCTTGCCCGAGCTGGGCACGACGGTGTTGTAGGCCCGGCCGAGGCGGGTGATCGAATCGAGCAGGATCACCACGTCGCGCTTGTGCTCGACGAGGCGCTTGGCCTTTTCGATGACCATTTCGGCGACCTGGACGTGGCGTGTCGCAGGCTCGTCGAAGGTCGAGGAGATGACCTCGCCCTTCACGCTGCGCTGCATGTCGGTGACTTCCTCGGGCCGCTCGTCGACCAGCAGGACGATCAGGAACACCTCGGGGTGGTTGTCGGTGATCGCCTTGGCGATGTTCTGCAGCAGCACGGTCTTGCCGGTGCGCGGCGGGGCGACGATCAGCGCGCGCTGCCCCTTGCCCTGCGGCGAAATGATATCGATCACCCGCGCCGACTTGTCCTTGACCGTCGGGTCGAGCGTGTCGAGCGACAGCTTCTCTTCCGGGTAGAGCGGGGTCAGGTTGTCGAAGTTGGTCCGGTGACGGACCGCGTCCGGATCGTCGAAATTGACGGTGGTGAGGCTGGTCAGCGCGAAATAGCGCTCGCCTTCGCGCGGGGCGCGGATTTCGCCTTCGACCGTATCACCTGTGCGCAGGCCCCATTTACGGACCTGGTTGGGCGAAACGTAGATATCGTCGGGCCCGGCGAGATAGTTCGCCTCCGGGCTGCGCAGGAAGCCGAAGCCGTCCTGCAGAACCTCGATCGTGCCGACGCCCATGATCGAGGTCTCGTATTCCTCGTCCTCGGCAAGTTCGCGCAGGATGCAGAACATCAGGTCCTGCCGGCGCATCGTGCTGGCGCCCTCGACGCCGAGCTCCTCGGCCATCTCGACGAGTTCGGCCGGAGCTTTTTTCTTTAGGTCTTTCAGATGCATGGTCGTGTAATCCGTGTGTGAAGATCGGCCGGCCGGTCGAATGGGCTTGGGGAAAGCGCGACCCGGTCTCGGCGGTAGTTGGCGAGACCGGAAAGCCGGTTGGTGTCGCGGGGAATAAGCGCGCCGCAGCGCCCGGTCAATCCGCGCCGGGTTCGGTTCGTCGCAGCGTCAGAATGGCCGGACGATTACCAGCACGACGATCAGCGCCGCGGCCAGTCCGGGCACCTCGTTGAGCAGGCGCAGCTGCTTGCCGGTGAGCGTGCGTTCGCCGCGCGCCAGCTTCCTGGCATATCCCGCCAGCCAGCCATGATAGCCCGACAGCAACAGCACGAGCAGCAGCTTGGCGTGAAGCCACGGCTGGTCCCACAGGTGCTGCGACGTGGCGAGCAGGATGCCGAGCACCCAGACCACGACGATCGAAGGCAGCAGGATGATCTTGAGCAGCTTGCGTTCGCGATCGACCCACAGCGCCTCCTCCGGCGAACCGGGAGCGGCTTCCTGGTGGTAGACGAGATAGCGGGGGAGCATGAACAGGCCCGCCATCCAGAAGATCACGAAGATCACGTGGCCGGCCTTGAGCCAGAGATAGATCATGGCGAGGGCGCTTTCCATGAGAGGCATGTAGAAACCCCGAACGCCATCGTCACCCCCTCCAGCCCCGAACCGTGTCGCACAGCGCCTCGACGTGATCGATCGGGGTGTGCTGGCCGATCCCGTGGCCGAGGTTGAAGACGTGCGGCCGCCCGGCAAAGGCGGTCAGGATCTGGCGGGTGCGTGTCGCCAGCCGCTCACCGCCGGCAAGCAGCAGCAAGGGATCGAGATTGCCCTGCACCGGCATTCCGTCCGGCAGTTCGCGTGCGGCCCAGGCCGGATCGATCGTCTCGTCGACCCCGACCGCATCGACCCCGGTTTCGCGGGCATAGGCGGCCAGCTTGGCCCCCGCGCCCTTGGGAAATCCGATCACCGGAACCCCCGGGCAACGCGCATGGACCGCCGCGGTGATGCGTGCGTTTGGCGCGATCACCCAGCGTTCGAATTCGTCGGGCGCAAGGCTGCCGGCCCAGCTGTCGAACAGCTGCACCGCCTCGGCCCCCGCCTCGATCTGGCCGACCAGGTATTCGATCGTCACATCGGCAATCGCGTCGATGATCGCGGCGAAGGCGACCGGGTCGCGGTAGGCCAGCTCGCGCGCCGCGTGGTGGTCCTTCGACCCCTCTCCGTTGACCATGTAGGTCGCCACGGTCCACGGCGACCCGGCAAAGCCCAGCAGCGTCGTCTCAGGGCCGAGTCCGGCCTTCACAGCGGCCACGGTCGCATAAATCGGCTCGAGGCGCTGAGGGACCCTCTCAAGGCTCTCCAGCGCATGATCGGCGAGCCTTGGCGAAAGGTGCGGTCCTTCGCCGGCGAGAAACGTCAGGTCCTGCCCCATCGCATAAGGCACGATCAGGATGTCGGAAAACAGGATCGCCCCGTCGAACCCGAACCGCCGGATCGGCTGGAGCGTCACTTCGGCCGCCGCCGCGGTATCGTAGACCAGTTCGAGGAAACCGCCCCGTTCGGCCCTGAGCGCGCGATATTCGGGAAGATAGCGGCCCGCCTGGCGCATCAGCCACATGGGCACACGCTCGCCCCGGTGCCCGCGCAAAGTGTCTAAAAGCAAGCCGGGCATCGCGTCTAATCCAATTCAAGTAGATTCTTATATAAGATGAAGGAGTCTGTTGGCCCTGTGGATTTCGGGGACAGCGGCGCCCTGCCCGATTTTTCCCGGCCTGACCAGATTTGGTGCCGCCGCGACTCACGATGAATCCGCGTCAACCAAAGCTTGTCCACGCTATCCACGCCCTGTCGACAAGCCAGCTTTCCTGTCGGCAACCCGGCGTGGCGACTCCGGGTAGTGGGTACGGAACCACTCGGTTCGCTTGTCCCCGCTTCTTTCCCGTGGTTTATGCCGGTCGTTCTCCACAGGCCGCCGCAGCCCCTAGATGTCCGGAGCCGATGCCCCGCCTTCACCTCCACCTCCTTTCGGACTCCACGGGCGAGACTCTGGAGATGATCGCCAAGGCGGCGCTCGCGCAGTTCGAAGAGGCCGACGTCCAGCGGCATTTCTGGCCGATGGTGCGCAGCCGTCAACACCTCGACCGGATCGTGGCCGATCTCGCCGCCAATCCGGGGCTCGTCCTGTTCACGCTGGTCAACGACGAGACGCGCACCCGGCTGGAAGAACACTGTCGCGTGCTTGGCCTGCCCGCGGTCCCGGTGCTCGACGCGGTGACCGCGGCGCTGGAAAGTCATCTCGGCCAGGAGGCGCACGGCCGGCCGGGCCGCCAGCACGCCATGGATGCGGCCTACTTCGCGCGGGTCGAGGCGATCCACTACACGATCGCGCACGACGACGGCATCGCGCACGAGGACTGGGAAGATGCCGACATCGTCCTTGCCGGCGTGTCGCGCAGCTCCAAAACGCCGACCAGCATCTATCTTGCCAACCGCGGCTACAAGGTCGCCAATATCCCGCTGGTGGTCGAAAGCCCCCCGCCCGAAGCGCTCTTCAAGCTGCGTCATCCGCTCGTCGTGGGCCTGACCACCGCGCCCGAGCGGCTGGTCCAGGTTCGCCGCAACCGGTTGCTGACGATCGCCGAGGGGCGCGAGACGAGCTACGCCGATGCCGAGCGGGTGGCCGAGGAAGTGCGCTTTGCCCGGCGGATGTTCGCCGACAACGACTGGCCGGTGATCGACGTCACCCGCCGATCGATCGAGGAGACCGCGGCGGCGGTGATCCGGCTGTTCGGCGAGCGGCAGGCTCGCGCCATTCCGCCGGTGGTGGGGCCCAAGCCGATATGATCGTGCTCGCTTCGAAAAGTGCTTCGCGCCAAGCGATGCTGACGGCGGCCGGCGTGGCGTTCGAAGCGCGCCCCGCCGCGATCGACGAGCGCGCGCTCGAGGCCTCGCTGCACGGCGCCCGGCCCGACCAGATTGCGCTCGCGCTCGCCGAAGCGAAGGCCCTGGCGGTCGAGGAGGCCGACCGTGCGGTGCTGGGCAGCGACTCGCTCGTGGTCGTCGGCGAGCGGCGGTTCGACAAGCCGGAGAGCCGGGCGGATGCCGCCGAACACCTGCGGGCCTTTTCGGGACGCGCGATGCAGCTCCATTCGGCGGCGGCGATCGCGCGCCACGGCGAAGTGGTCTGGCGCCATGCCGCCATCGCGACCTTGCAGGTGCGTTCGCTTTCGGAAGGCTTCATCGCGGCCTATCTCGACGAAGAGTGGCCCGCGGTGGCGCACTGCGTCGGGGTGTTCCGTATCGAGGCACGCGGCGTCCAGCTGTTCGAGCGGATCGAGGGCGACCACTTCACCGTATTGGGGATGCCGCTGCTCGCCGTGCTCGGCGCCCTGCGCGATCTGGGCGAGCTGCCGTCGTGAGCCATCCCTATGCCGAGGTTATCGGCGATCCGATCGCGCAGTCGAAATCGCCCGCGATCCACCGCTTCTGGCTCGGCAAGCTCGGGATCGAGGCGGATTACCGCGCGAGTCATGTGACCGCCAATGACCTTGCCGCCTATATTGCCGAACGGCGCGAGGATCCCGACTGGCGCGGATGCAACGTGACGATGCCGCACAAGCAGGCGGTCATGCCGTACCTCGACCGATTGGAAATCGGCGCGGAGCTGGTTGGCGCGGTCAATACGATCACCCGGCGGCACACCGGCGCGCTGATCGGCAGCAACACCGATGTCGGCGGCTTCCTCGAGCCGCTTGCCGGCGATCTTGCGCAGACGCACCTGTTTCGCATGGCGCGGGTGCTCGGCACCGGCGGCGCGGCGCGAGCGATCGTCGCCGGGCTGGCGGACAACGGCTTCACCATCGTGCTCGCCGGGCGCGATCCGGCCAAGGCGCGGGCGATTCTCGAAGCGATCGATCCCGAGGGCGATCACCACGCGGTCGATCTCGCGCATTTCGCCGATTCCACCGATTTCGCGTTCGACGATCGCGCGGGTTGTTACGACCTCGTGGTCAACGCCAGTCCATTGGGCATGCGCGGGCAGCCGCGCCTCGCGTTCGACTGGAGCCATGCCCCGCCCGGCGCGGTCGCCTACGACATCGTCACCGATCCGCTGGACACCCCCTTCCTCCAGGTCGCGCGGGAAGCGGGACATCGGACGGTAGACGGTGTTTCAATGCTGATCGGACAGGCTGCACTCGCGTTCAAGCGCTTCTTTGACACCTCGCCGCCGCGTGAACACGACGCCGAGCTACGCGATTTGCTCACCCGATGAGCCGCCCGTTCATCCTTGGCCTCACCGGTTCGATCGGCATGGGCAAATCGACCGTCGCGGCGATGTTCGAGGCTGCCGGGGTGCCGGTGTTCGATGCCGACGCGGTCGTCCGCCGGTTGCAGGGTCCAGGCGGGTCGCTGCTCCCCCCGATCGAAGCGGCGTTTCCCGGATCCACCGGTCCGGGCGGAGTCCTGCGCGAAATGCTCGGCGCGCTGGTGTTCGCCGATCCCGTGGCGCTCGCGCGGCTGGAGGGAATCGTCCATCCCGCCGTCGCCGCAGAGCGTCACGCATTCATGATCGAACATGCGGGCGAGCCACTGGTCGTATTCGACATCCCGCTCCTGTTCGAAAAGGGCGGCTGGGAACAGGTCGACGCGGTCGCGGTCGTATCCGCTCCCGCGAACATCCAGCGCGCTCGCGTCCTCGCCCGGCCGGGCATGACGCCCGAGAAATTCGCGCACATCCTCTCGTTGCAGGTGCCCGACGCCGAAAAACGCGCGCGCGCGACTTATGTGATCGACACGGGGACGACGATCGCGGCGACCGAGGAATCGGTTAAGTCGCTGATCGCAAGGATCGCCTCCGTTTGACCAGCGACAAACCGCGGCAGGCCCCTTGCCAGTCCGCTCCAACGGGTGAATAAACACTCCGCTCATGCGTGAAATCGTGTTCGATACAGAAACCACCGGCCTCGACCCCAGAACGGGCGACCGGATGGTCGAGATCGGTTGCATCGAGATGGTCAACCGGGTGCCCACGGGCGCCACCTACCATGCCTATTTCAATCCCGACCGCGACATGCCCGAGCAGGCCGAAGCCGTGCACGGCCTGTCGTCCGCGTTCCTGTCGGATAAGCCGCGCTTCCGCGACAAATGCGAAGAGCTGCTCGCTTTCATCGCCGATTCGCCGCTGATCGCCCATAACGCCGGGTTTGATTTCGCCTTCCTCAATACCGAGCTCGACCTCTGCGGACTCGAGGCGGTATGCCTCAGCCGGATGGTCGATACCGTCGCCATCGCCAAGCGGCGGCATCCCGGGGCCAAGCTTTCGCTCGATGCCCTGTGCACCCGCTACGGCATCGATCGCAGCCACCGCGTGAAGCACGGGGCGTTGCTCGACGCCGAACTGCTCGCGCAAGTCTATGTCGAGCTCACCGGCGGACGCCAGATCGGCTTCGCGCTGGCTGGCTCAGGCGCAGGCGACACGATCGTCGAAGCGGCGTTCCAACCGGCACGCGAGCGGGCATTCCGCCCTGCTCGTCCGCACGCCCCCCTGGCTGAGGAAATCGTCCGACACCGGGCTTTCATCGGCACGATCGAGGGAGCTATCTGGTCGGGCTAGCGTTTGCTCGGATGAAGGATCGCACATAAAAGGAGAAAACGTGCCGATGGACATTCGCGTTTCGGGCCACCAGGTCGATACCGGCGCTGCCTTGCAGGAACACGTCACCGATCGCCTCAACGGCATCGTCGGGAAATACTTCAATCGCGCACTGTCCAGCCACGTAACCTTCGGCAAAGCGCCTGCCGGAGCGTTCAGCTGCGACATCGTAACGCATGTAACGCAGGGGCTCATCCTCAAGGCGCACGGGGTCGCGCAGGATGCGCATCAATCGCTCGATCAGGCTGCCGAAAAGATTGAAAAGCAGCTGCGGCGCTACAAGCGGCGACTGACCGACCGCCACCAGCAAGCCGACCACGCAGCGCGCGAAGATACTGCGGGCTACACGATCTTCGCTGCGCCTGATGCGGAGGCCGAGGACGTCGAAGCGAACGAGTCTCCGATGGTCATCGCCGAGACGACCTCGGACGTTCCGGAAACCAGCGTGGCCGATGCGGTGATGATGCTCGATCTGCGCGATACCAACGCAATGCTGTTCAAAAACGCTGGAACGGGGCGGCACAATATGGTCTATCGCCGCCGCGACGGGTCGATCGGTTGGGTCGAACCACGCTGAGACACCCGGGAGCCGGAGCGGTCTTGCGGGCGCCGTCCCGCCAAAGTCGCGCGAAACCCAGCCGGAAAGCACCGGCGCCACGTCCGATTGTCATCTCATGAACGTCATCTTCAAGCTCCTTCCTGAAGCCGTCTGGATCGATTCGCCGACCGACAAGGCTGCCATCCTGGACGCGGTCGCGAGCAGGTTCGCCAAGGTCTATGCGCTAGACCGCGACCTCGTGCTCGAAGGTCTCGAGGAGCGCGAAGCGCTGGGGAGTACGGGATTCGGACGCGGGATAGCCTTGCCGCACGCCCGGATCGATGGTCCGAACCGCCCCGTCGCGGTGATGCTCAAGCTAACCCGTCCGGTCGATTTCAGTTCGTCTGACCGGATGCCAGTCGACCTCGTCATTGGACTGCTGTCCCCGATCAATGCGGGGGCGACGCACCTCCACGCGCTCGCCGCGCTTTCGCGAATGGTACGCGACGAGGAGATGCACCGTTCGCTTACGGAAGCGAATGACACCGAGACGCTCTATGCCTTGCTGACCAACGCCTGGGACCGTGACGCCGCCTGAGGACACCGCGGCGGGAGCCGGCAGTGGTGCACGCCTGCACTATCGCTCACTTGAGCGATTGTATGCGGCCGCTCCGGTCAACGCGCTATTTGCGTCGCAACTGGAAATCGTCCGTGAAGGTCGCTCGCGGCTGACCTTTACCATCGACCGAACTGTCTACCACGCCGCGGGAGCAGCGCACGGCACCGTCTATTTCAAGATGCTCGACGATGCCGCGTTCTACGCGGCGAACACGCTTGTCACCGACCGTTTCCTGCTGACGACTTCGTTCAACCTGCATTTCACCAAGCCGGTCCGCGCGGGCGTGGTTGTAGCCGAGGGGCGCTGGATCAGCGGTCGCCGCCGTGTGCTTGTCGCCGAATCGCGGCTGGTCGATGAGGAGGGCGATGAAATCGGGCGGGGTACAGGCACTTTCATGCGCTCACGGATCGCGCTCTCGGGCCTGCCCGGTTACGCGGTGGAAGGGTGATCGCGATGGATGGACGCCTGCCCGCGCACCTCGAAGCGGCCGGAATTCGGCGGATTGCCGAATCACTCGGCGGGTTCGCGACCGTGCTCGCAAAAGGGGAGCAGGACGCCGGAACGATCGCTATCGTAATTATCGGTCGCGGTGAACCGGCGGCGCTTTACGAACGTATGCCGCAGATGGACGGGAACCGTTCATTCGTGCCCACCGCGGTGGAAGATATTGAAAAACAGGCAGAATTTTCTTCGTTTCTTGAACGACGGCGCGCTCATGACCCGGATTTATGGTTAATCGAGGTGGATGTCCCAGATAAGCAACGGTTCGTCGCAGGTTTGTCTGCGTAATTTGACTTCGCAGCTGCAGCATTTATCTGCCCCTCACCTTCTACGGACGCAGGCGGCTTGAACGACATGGGGTCGAACAGCCAGCGCGCAGACGGGGAACGGCCGGCAGGTCACTAACGGATCCGACCATTTCCGCAAATCACGCGGATGGATCCCGACCTGCGACGGAGCGCGTTCACCGCCTTAACCGACGGAATCAATGCAGTTTCATCGCTCGACCATCGCGGCGCTTGCCGCGACTGTGGTTCTTACCCTGTTCACCGCCGACGGATCCGGCGCCAACGCTGAATCCAGCGAGATCCGCCAGGCGGTGGCCATTGCGGCCCCCGCCCTCACCGACGAGACAGTTCCTGAAACCGCTCCGGTGAATTTCGTTTCCGAGGAAGTTGTCCAACCGGTTCCCCAGCTCGACGAGCCGTCTCCTCTTGCGGAAGCGCATTCGCTGAGCGAGCTCGTGTCAGAGATCCAGCCACCCGCTTCGCTGTCTCGCGAAATGGAATGCCTCGCCGGAGCGATCTACTTCGAATCGCGTGGCGAGCCGCTCGCCGGACAGCTCGCGGTGGGTCAGGTAATCGTCAATCGCACCGAATCGGGCGCATTTCCGTCCGATTACTGTGGGGTGGTGTTCCAGAAGTCGCAGTTTTCCTTCGTCCGTGGCGGCGCGATGCCGCGGATCAATCGCGGTTCTGCCGCGTGGACGCGCGCCAAGGCGATCGCCCGCATCGCGCATGAGGGACTGTGGGATAGCAAGGCCGGCGATGCGCTCTATTTCCACGCTCGCTACGTGCGCCCGTCATGGAGCCGCACCAAGATTGCCCGCGCAACGATCGACAGCCACATCTTCTACCGCTGAGGGCGCGCGCTTCGCGACTCCGGCGATAGTGGGCGCAGCCCGGGCCTAGGCGGTGGCGACCGTGTCCGCGACCTCGACCCAGACGGGGGTGTGGTCGCTGGCCCGTTCCCGGCCCCGGTATTCCTTGTCGACGCCGGCGGCGACCATCCGGTCCGCGAGTTCGGGCGATAGCAGCATGTGATCGATCCGGAATCCGTGGTCGCGCGGCCATGCGCCCGCCTGGTAGTCCCAGTACGTCCACACTCCGCCGCGCGGGTTGAGGGTGCCCAGCGCATCGGTCCAGCCGTCGCCCAGCAGACGGGCATAGGCATCGCGCGATTCGGGCTGCATCAACGCGTCGGCCGCCATCGCCGCGGGCGACCAGACGTCGGTGTCTTCGGGAATGACGTTGTAATCACCTACGATCGCCACCGGCAGCTCTAGCGCCCACAACTCGCGCATCCGCGCGCGCAACCGCTCCATCCACGCCAGCTTGTAATCGAATTTCGGCCCGGGAACGGGGTTCCCGTTGGGAAGGTAGATGCACGCAATCCGCACGCCGTTCACATCGGCCTCGAGATACCGCGAGTGGTCGTCGTCGGGGTCGCCGGGCAGCGTCCGCTGCGCTTCGACTGGCTTCGCCCCGTCGGCGAGGATCGCAACGCCGTTGAAACCCTTCTGCCCGTGCCAGATCGCCTGGTAGCCGATCTTCTCGAATTCCCCGTACGGGAAGCCTTCGTCCTGGCTCTTGATCTCCTGCAGGCAGGCGACCGTCGGTCGCGTCTCCTCGAGCCACTCGATGAGCCGGGGGAGACGCGCTTTCACGCCGTTGATGTTGAAGGACGCTATCCGCATCCGGCCGGTCTTAGATGCCGAAGCTGGAACCGCAACCGCAACCGGCAGCGGCCTGCGGATTGTCGACCTTGAACGCCGCGCCGCCCAGCAATTCGACGAAATCGACGGTGCTGCCGGCGATGAGGTCGAGGCTGACCGGATCGACCACCAGTTTGACTCCGTCGGTCTCGCTCACGCTGTCGTCTGCGTCGGGCGTATCGGTAAGGTCGAACTTGTACTGAAAGCCCGAACAGCCGCCGCCCTCGACCGACAGGCGTAATATGGCGGGCTTGTCCTGCCGCTCGGCGATCGCCGCGACGCGCTTTGCAGCGCTGGGCGTGAGGGTTAGGGATTCGGCCATTGCCGCCGATATGGGGTGCCCGCCGTCCCGGCTCAAGCGGTTTGGATGTAGGTGCGCATCGCCTGAGCTTCCTGCGCGAGGCTGTCGACCTGGGTCTTGACCAGATCGCCGATCGAAACGAACCCGCACATCACGCCGTTCTGGACGACCGGCAGGTGGCGAACTCGGCGGCGAGTCATCAGTTCAAGCGCTTCGTCGACCTGTGTGTGGGGCTCTACGGTGATCGGCGGTGCGGTCATCACTTCGCCGACCTTTTTCGAAAGGCTCGCCTCGCCCTCGGCCTCGATGCAGTAGATGACGTCGCGCTCGGAGAAGATTCCCGCAACCTCGCCACGCTGCATGACCGGCAGCGCGCCGATCCGTCGCTGTGCCAGAAGCGTCAACGCTTCGCGCATCGTCATGTCGACGTCGCAGGTTATCACGTCGCTGCTCGCGCGGTTCGCCAGCAATCGGGCGATGTCCATCGGGACTCTCCCTTGTCCTATTTCCAAGAGACGACAGGATGCCATGAAACCGGCGCGAAGGCCAGCATCGGCCCATTGCCAGTTTTGCACGGCTCGCCCACAAGGCGCGAAATGACCCGACGCTCTCCGCTCGACGATCCCGCCAACGCCGCGTTTGCCTGGGCGCGTTGGAAGCGCATGATGCTGTTGATGGCGGGGATTACCGCGATCACCGTGGCGATCGTACTCGGATACCTGTGGTTCGTGGTATCCGACGTCTCGATCCACTTTTACATCGCCGCGGGCCTGGGGGTCGCCGCGTCGATGCTGCTGATGAGCGCGCTGATGGGCCTGGTTTTCATGTCGAACGGGACGGGGCACGACGATTCGGTGGTCGATCCGCGTTCGGACAACGATTAATCCGCGCGCAGCCGCAACTCCTCGACCGGTTTACCGCCGATGAGGTGTTCCTGGATTATCCGCTCGAGCCCATTCTCGTCGCACGAATGGTACCACACCTGATCCGGCCAGACGACCGCGATCGGTCCCGCCTCGCAGATCTGCAAACAATCGGCCTTGGTCCGCTGGACGGTCCGGCCCGCGAGGCCGAGTTCCTTGAGGCGCCGCTTGAGGTACTTCCAGGCGCGTTCGCCTTCCTCGCGCGAGCAGCACTTCTGCTTGTCGGACAAAGCGCAGAGGAAAATCTGCCGCTCGACCCGCTCGCCGCCGATCTTGGCGAGCGCGGCGCGCGCCTTGGCTACCTCTGCGATCGAATTCACGATGGGGCGGGGCGGCTCAGCCGCGCTTGCCGGCGATCCGCGCGATCTCGTCCTTGACCATCCGCTCGACCATGCCGGGCAAATTCTTGTCGAGCCATTCGGCGAGCATCGGGCGCATCAGCTCCCGGGTGAGTCCTTCGAGCGAGGTCTCGCCCGAACGGACGATCTGCGGCGGGACACCGGGTTCGGCGAGCATCGCCAGCGCTGCGAGATTTTCGCGCATGGCGTCGCGTGCGGAGGCGGTGAGAAGCGGCGCGCCGGCGCCTTCGCTGCTATCGTCGCCGTCATAGCTGTCGCTATCATCCGCGGCTTCGTCGGCGAAATCGGGTGCCTGTTCGACGTAATCGGCCGCGGCCAGATCGAGCACTTCGTCGGCCTCGTCCGCATCGGCGGGTTCGGGAGCGACATCGCGCCCCTCGGACTCGCGCCGCCGGCGAGTATCGAGCGCCGTGGCCCGGTTATCGCGAGCGATTACTTTCTTGATCGATTCGAGGATTTCCTCAACCGAAGCCTCGCCCTCCTGGCGCATTGCACTGACCCCGTCTCGTTTGCCGTTTTAGTCGGAGCCGCTGGGCGACACCGAATCATAATTAACCGGAATCTCCGCTGTAGGTGCGGGGATGTCAACGGTTCTCGTCGACTGCACGACGGGGTCGGTATCGCGCGACCAGTCGTTCCACTTGCCCTTTACCCGGTCGTAATTGACCTGCGGATCGTAGAGCAGCCCGTCGTCGCCTAAGCCCAGATCGCGCGCTTCGGCCTTGCCCATCGCCGCCAGCAGGCTGAAGCCCGCGACATAGGCGTTGCGCCGCGCGGTGATCAGCTGGGCCTTCGCGTTGACCAATTCCTGTTCGGCGTTGAGGATGTCGAGAATGGTGCGATTGCCCACGGTGTTTTCCGCCCGCACGCCTTCCAAACTCAATGATGCGGCGTCGACCGCGGTCTGGTTGCTGGCGATGATCTGGGTCGCGGCAAGCCAGCTCGAATAGGCCGAGCGGACTTGTGCGACCACGTCGCGTTCGGCGGCGATCACGTTCTCGAGCGCCGCGGCCGAGCGCGCCTGCGCCTGGCGCTGGAGCGCAGCCGGCCGTCCGCCCTGGAACAGCGGGATCGACAGGCTGACGCCGGCCTGCACCGCGGTGCTGGTCTGCGGAAAGCTCGTCCCCGGGGTCGGGCTGGCAATCGTGCCAAGGTAGTTGCTGTAGTCGCCACCGGTGAAGATCGACACCTTGGGCAGGCGGCCAGCTCCCGCTACGTTGATGTCGAAACGCGAGGCATCGGCGCGTTCGCGCGCGGCAATGAGGTCGGGGTTATCGTCGAGCGCGACGGCGACCGCCTCGCCCGCGCTCGCCGGAAGGCCGGGAAGCGGCGGGGGCGGTTGGAGGTTATCAGGTGCCAGCCCGGTCAGCTGGATATACGTCTCGCGCGCGCTGATCAGATTGGCCTGCGCACTGCGAAAGTTGCCCTGCGCCAGCGCCAGCCGCGCCTGCGACTGGGCGACGTCGGTGCGAGTGAGATCGCCGATCTCGAACCGGTCGCTGGTTGCCTGGGTGTTGACCCGCAGCACATCGACCTGGTTGGCGTTCAGGCCCACCAGCGCCTCGCCCCGGATAACGTCCATGTAGGCGGCGACGACCTGCGTGAAGATCGCCGATTCGGTCCCGCGCAGATCGGCTTGGCCGGCCTCGACACGGGTTTCGGCCGCCTTGACCGCGTTTTTGACCGCGCCGCCCGAATAGATCGGCACGCCCAAATCGACTCCTGCGGTGATCGCGCGCTCGGGCGCGGTGAAGCTGGTCGAGCTCTGTTTGACGAATTCGATGTACTGCGCGTTGCCGGTCACATTCGGACGACCGGCGGCCTTTTCGATCGGCACGGTCTCGTCGGTCACACGCTGTTGGGCGCGGGCACCCTGGAGCGTCGGGTTGGTGCGATAGGCACCGTTCAGCGCATCGCGCAGCGTGTCGGCCTGGGCAGGCGCGCCAGCGGTAGCCACCAGGGCGCTGCCCAGCAGCAGCGCGGCGCGCACCGTTGCCCTCATTGTCAGAAACTCCACGCCTTCGGCCTGTCGAACGCCGCAAGCCGCGGGATGCCCAATTCGGCAAGCGGCAGGAGTGCGATCGCGCCGGCGGACTTTCGACCTATCGCGAGGCGCGTCACCCCGCTCTCGACGACGCCGGTGACCACGCGGCCTCCTTCGGCCAGCCGACCGGCGAGTCCATCGGGCAGCTGCTCGGCCGCCCCGTCGATCATCACTATCGTGAAATCGTCGTTCTTCGCGCCCGTCACGGCGTCAGCGGGGGACTCGACCGTAACCGATCCGGCCACACCCGCGAGCAGCGCAGGGAGATAGCCGCTGCCGCCGTCGATCACGAGCACGCGGTCGGCGGGGGTGGGCCGCGCCTCGGCGAGCATCCGCGCGTGGACCAGCGGCGCGGCGAGCATCGCCCCGCCGCCAAGCGGCACCGCGCGGTCGGTATAGGCGACGCCCTTCGCGCCTGCGGGCACGAAGTCCTCGCGCGGGACACTGGCCATGCGGGCGAGTACCCACGGATCGTTCACGCCGCTCGTACGCAGCTGGCTGTCGATCATCGCGCGGCGTGCGGCGGCAAAATCGGGGGCGGTCTTGAGGGCGGCGGCCATCTTCACTCAACCTGTATCAAGCAGATAACACAGCGGGTCAACGATCCCCTGTGGTCGCGGGGTCTTTGGCGCAATAGGATAGCTGCGCCAAGCGCTTTGACGCCTTGGGCGCGCAAAGCCTATCGCACTGTTGCGAATCGATCAGGAGGAGATGGGTTTCGATGAGCAACATGGTTTCCATCCGCGAGGATGACCTGATCGAGAGCGTGGCCGATGCGCTCCAGTTCATCAGCTACTACCATCCGATGGACTACATCCGCGCCCTTGGCGTGGCCTACGAGGCCGAGCAGGGGCCGGCGGCGAAGGACGCGATCGCGCAGATCCTGACCAACAGCCGCATGTGCGCCGAAGGCCACCGGCCGATCTGCCAGGACACGGGAATCGTCAACGTTTTCGTCAAATGGGGCCAGGATTGCCGCCTCGAATCCGACCGCTCGCTGCAGGACGTCGTCGATGAAGGCGTCCGTCGCGCGTACAATCACCCGGAGAACAAACTGCGCGCTTCGGTCCTCGCCGACCCTGCCTTTACCCGCCGGAACACGCGCGATAACACGCCGTGTGTGCTCTCGGTAGAGATGGTCCCGGGCAGCAATGTCTCGATCGATGTCGCGGCCAAGGGCGGGGGCAGCGAGAACAAGTCGAAGTTCAAGATGATGAATCCCAGCGATTCGATCGTCGACTGGGTGCTCGAGATGCTGCCGCAGATGGGTGCCGGATGGTGTCCGCCCGGGATGCTCGGGATCGGCATCGGCGGCACTGCGGAGCACTGCGTCAAGCTCGCCAAGCAAAGCCTGATGGACCCCATCGACATGGCCCAATTGAAGGAGCGCGGAGCGCAGACCGATATCGAGGCATTGAGGATCGAGATCTTCGACAAGGTCAACGCGCTCGGCATAGGCGCGCAGGGGCTCGGCGGGCTGGCGACGGTACTCGACGTCAAGATCCTGGACTGGCCGTGCCATGCGGCGGGCAAGCCGGTGGCGATGATCCCTAACTGCGCTGCGACAAGGCACGCGCACTTCACGCTCGATGGATCGGGACCCTGCTTCCTCGAGACACCGAAGCTTTCGGACTGGCCCGACGTGCACTGGACGCCCGACGCGGCGGCCAAGCGGGTGAACCTCGACGCGCTGACGCCCGAGGAAGTGGCCGGCTGGAAGGCGGGCGACCGGTTGCTGCTCAACGGCGCGATGCTGACGGGGCGCGATGCGGCGCACAAGCGCATTGCCGACATGATGGCGAAGGGCGAGGAGTTGCCCGTCAGCTTCAAGGGCCGCGCGATCTATTACGTCGGTCCGGTCGATCCGGTGATGGGCGAGGTTGTCGGTCCGGCGGGTCCGACCACGGCGACGCGGATGGACAAGTTTACCGACATGATGCTCGATCTCGGACTGCTGGCGATGATCGGCAAGGCCGAGCGCGGGCAGGGCGCGGTCACGGAAATCGCCAGGCACAAGGTTGCTTACCTGATGGCGGTGGGAGGGGCGGCCTATCTCGTCAGCCGGGCGATCCGCGAAGCGAAGGTGGTCGCGTTCGAAGAGCTTGGCATGGAGGCGATATACGAGTTTCGCGTCGAGGACATGCCGGTGACCGTGGCGGTCGATTCGTCGGGTGCGAACGTGCACACTCTGGCGCCGGCACAATGGCGCGAGAAGATCGCGGCCGAGCACCTTCTGCCGACGGTCTAGCGAGCCCGACGAAGCGCCGATACGGCACGACGCGCGCACTGGCGTCCGGCTGCGCGGTGGTGCACTAGATCGGGCAATGAACGGCCACCCGGGTTCGACATCTTCCGGCGTCTCGCTGCGCGCGGTGCTCGCTTCGATAGCGGGGTTGTGGGCGTGCTACTTCGTGCTCGTGACGATCCGCGCGGCGATCGGTCTGGAAATGCAGGGCGAGCTGCTATGGCGCCGCGCGCTGGTCTGCCTGATCGGCATGGCGATTACCTTTGCCCTGTGGCTGATTCTGCGGCTGGCCGATCGGCGACCGATCGGGATACAGATCGCGATCGCTCTGGTTCTGGCGATGCCGGCATCGTTCGCGATCGCGCAGGCGAACATTTTCGTATTTGCCGAAGTGCAGGACCGGGTCGAGAGCAAGATCGCCGAACGACGCGGCTATTCGATGCGGCGCGACTCCTCGGGCAATATCGTAATCGAGGCGCCGGCGCTCCCCGGAGCGGATGCAGACGGCCCGCTCGGCCCCGACAATTCTCACCGGACGCGGGTCGTCCTGCCCTCCGAATCGAATACCGAGCGGCAGTGGCTTCCGGTGCTCGAACTGGCGATTGGCCGCTATTTCCTGCTGCTGTCGTGGGCCGCGCTCTATCTTGCGCTGGGGGCGATCGGACGTGCACGCGAGGCCGAGCGGCGCGAGGCGCGCTTCCGCAGCGCGGCACGCGCGGCGGAACTGCGCAGCTTGCGCTATCAGGTCAATCCGCACTTCCTGTTCAACGCGTTCAATTCGCTTTCGGCATTGGTCATGACCGGCAAAAGCGACCGCGCTGAGGAGATGATCCAGCGGCTGTCGAGCTTCTATCGCCACAGTCTGGCCGAAGATCGCACCGGCGACATCGAGCTGGCCGACGAAATCGCTTTGCAGCGTGATTATCTGGCGATCGAGGCGGTCCGTTTTCCCGATCGTCTGAAGACCGTCGTCGATTTGCCCGAGGAACTCGCGCTCCTGCGCGTCCCCGGCATGATCCTTCAGCCGCTGGTCGAAAATTCGGTCAAATACGCAGTGGCCCGGGTGACTCGTCCGGTGACGATCGCGATCTCGGCGCGCGCCGAATACGGCCGGCTTGTCCTGACTGTCGCGGACGACGGGCCCGGGGGACCGGAGGCGGGCGCGCAGGGGTTCGGTATCGGTCTCGCCAACGTTCGCGACCGCCTCGAAGCCCGGTTCGGATCCGATGCAACCCTGGTTTCCGGCCCCGTCGAAGGCGGTTACCGTAGCGAATTGCGTCTGCCGATGGTGAACGATGGTTGATGTGACTGGCCCGAATTCCAAAGACGAAACCGCCCTTCCGCTGCGAGCGCTGATTGTCGATGACGAGCCGCTCGCGATCGAACGGCTGCAGATCATCTGTGCGAAAATTCCCGAGCTTCACGTCGTCGGCACCGCGAGCGACGGGGCGGCCGCGCTCCGGTTGATCGATGCGCTTGCACCAGATCTTCTGCTGCTCGACATGACGATGCCCGAGCTCGATGGACTTGCGGTCGCCCGGACACTTGCCAAAAAAACCCGGCGGCCAGCGATCGTTTTCGTTACTGCACACGAACATTTCGCGGTCGAGGCCTTCGATCTCGAAGCGGTCGACTACGTGCTCAAGCCCGTGACGCTCGAACGGCTCGGGCGCGCCATCGACCGCGCACTCGCTCGGCGCGATTTACAGGTCATCCGTTCGGAGAGCCATTGGCTGAGCGAGCTGTGGGTGCCGCACCGGTCCGAATTGCTGCGGGTCGAAGTTTCCCAGGTCAGCCGCATCGATGCCGAGCGCGACTACGTGCGGCTGCACGTGGGGGATCGGACATACCTGCTGCTCCAAACGATCGCCGGGCTTGAGGAGCGACTCGATCCTGCGCGGTTCATCCGCATCCACCGCTCGACGATCCTGCGACGCGATTGCATTCGAGGCTTGCGCCACGATGGGCTCGGCGTGTGGTCGATCGAACTCGAAGACGGCGAGGCGCTGCGGATCGGCCGCACCTATATGGCCAAAGTCAAAGCGATGGCTGGCCGCTGAGGCCGCTCCCGTCGAATAAGGACAGACAAGTGGGCCCGGGAAGGGGGACTGTCCTTCCCGGGCCCTGATGCCGGGGAAGCGGCATCGTTCCGTGCGGCCCGCCTGGCGGGCGCTCGGGGGGTCAGCCGCCCTTGTTCACGCGCTCGTCGACCAGCGCAGCCATCCGCTCGTTTGCAAGCTTGGTGACTTCGGCGACACACTGAACTTCTTCCGTGCTGCGCAGACGTGTCCCGGTGCGGACTTCGTTGACCCCGCAGAAATCGCGCGCAGCCTGCTTGATCCGGTTTTTGAGCGTCGTTTGGTCACGCGTGTTGGAAAGGTCGAGATCGGCGTGCTGGACAACAAAATCCTTAGCCGAGACCGTAGTTGTCGCGGTGCCGAGCGCTAGCGCGGCAAGCGCGATGAAGGCGGTACGCATGGTATCTCTCCTTGATCCAGGTCGGGTGGCCTGGGCCACCGATGAACCCCCTGCGATCGTCATAGGCCCCCGATGTCCGCGCGGTCGCGCGCCCGTCGACAAGCTCGCCGTGTGCTTCGACCGCGGTGCGCGTCTGACGACGACAAGCGTAATCGACCGGACCAACCGCTATTGTGAACCGACCGACGCGCACCACATCGGGGGACATGGCGCTTGTCGCAATCTTCCTGCTCGGGGTGGCGAACTTCGCGATGCACGGCGCGGTGATGCACAGGGGCCACCCGCTGATGGGGCAGAATCGATGGTATCTCCATCGCCTCGGCGGCCGGGTTACGCTGGCCACCGAGTTCTTGCTGCTGTTTGCCGCATTGCTGCTGGCGAGCGAGGGATCGCACTGGCTGGTCTGGGTCTATCTGGCCTATTCGGCGCTCAATGCAGTGGCGGCCTGGCTTATCCTGACTCGCCGGGTGTGACTTTGCGGGGAACCGCAGCCCTCGGGCATCGCTTTGCCCGCATGGACACACGCGACAAGACCTGGCTCATCTATAACGGCGCGAGCGGTAGCCATGACGAAGACGCCCTGCGCCAGTTGGTCGCCGCGCTGGGCGCGTCCGGGTTCGCACCGGCCAAGGTGATCGACTGCAAGGACGGCTCTCCGGACGCGCGCGCAGCGAACGAAGCCGGGCTCGGAATGCTGGTGATCCATGGTGGTGACGGCACGCTCAGCCGCACGATCGGCGACCTCGAAGGTTTCGGCGGCACGGTGCTTCCGCTTCCCGGGGGAACATTCAACCTGCTCGCTCGGCAGATTTTCGGAGAACGCGAGCCACTTGAAATCGTCGACATGCTCGGCAGGGGCGAACTGGCCGTCCATCGGCGCACCTGCATTCGCGGCGAAGGCGTGCTGGCGCTGTCCGAATTGCTCGCAGGCCCCGGCGCAAAGTGGGCCGACGTTCGGGAAGAACTGCGCGATGCGAATGTGGGAGAGATGATCGCCAAGGGTTGGGACGCCGCGGCGACGAGCACGGTCGGTCCGATGATCGCGCTCGCCGAGCCCGCGCTGGGCCGCGACGACGGCTACGCCGGGATTCGCATGTGTCCCCGCGCTCGCGGGATCGCCATCGAAGGATACGGTGCCGAAGGCATCGGCGACTACCTTCAGCAGGGCATCGCCATCCTCAAGCGCGACTTTCGCGAAGGACCGCATGACGACCTCGGACTTGAACAGACGATAGCATGCCGCTCGCTCGATCGCGAGCCGATACCCCTGATGATCGACGGCGAGCGCTCGACCGGCGAACCGACCTTGCGCATTTCGCTCGACACCCTCGATGTCGATCTGCTTGGGATGGCGGATGGCCGATAGCACTTTGCTGTTCCACCTGTCCGACATCCATTTCGGACTCGAACACAATCGCGCACTCGACTGGGTTGCCGCTGAAATCGCCGCTCGCCAGCCGGCGGCGGTAATCATCACCGGCGACCTGACGATGCGCGCGCGCAAAAGGGAATTCGCGGCGGCGCGCGACTGGATCCTGTCGCTTGCCGCGCCGGTTACGGTCGAAGTGGGCAATCACGACCTGCCCTATTTCAACCTGATCGAGCGGTTCTTCGATCCATACAGGCGGTTCCACGGCATGGAGGCGGTGGTCGAAAAGGAGCTCGACCTGCCCGGCATCGCGATCGTCCCGCTCAAGACTGCCGCGCGGATGCAGCCGCGGCTCAACTGGTCCAAGGGCTGGATCAGCGACGCCGCGCTGGAAAGGTGCCTTTCCGCGATCGACGCCCTGCCGCCTGGAAAACGCGTGCTGGTCACCGCGCATCATCCGCTCGTTGAGGTCGGGACGAAGGGTACCGCGCTCACGCACGGTGGAACCAGGGCGCTCGCCGCACTGGCGAAGCGTGGCATTACCGCGGTCCTCTCGGGTCACGTGCACGACCCCTTCGACCTGATGCAGCAGACCGTAAACGGTCCGGTGCGAATGATCGGCGCGGGGACACTGTCGCAACGCATCCGATCGACCCCGCAGAGCTTCAACGAGCTGCGGTTCGAGTCCGACGGGAACCTGTGCGTCGAGGTTCGGAACCTGCAGGACGTGCCAACCGAGGCCATGAAGATCGATTCGGTGCCGGAGGACGCAATGCCTCCACGCCAGCCGGGCGAACCCGTCGCGCCGGTGAACGCGGTGCCGAGGGTAGATCCGCCGCTCTACTGAGGCGGCCGCCAGGCGCGGCCGCCATACGAAAAGGGCGACCCCTTGCGAGGCCGCCCTTCCATTCCGCCGTCGCGGAAATCTGTTTGCGGATCAGCGCTTGCTGAACTGGAAGCTGCGGCGTGCCTTGGCGCGGCCGTACTTCTTGCGCTCGACCACGCGGCTATCGCGCGTCAGGAAGCCGGCGGCCTTGACCGTGCTGCGGAGCGCCGGCTCGTACCGGGTCAGCGCCTGCGAGATGCCGTGCTTGACGGCGCCGGCCTGACCCGACAGCCCGCCACCCTTGACGGTGGCGACGACGTCATATTGGCCCTGGCGTTCGGTGATGCTGAAGGGCTGGTCGATCACGAGACGCAGCGTCGGACGTGCGAAGTACACTTCCTGGTCGCGACCGTTGATCGTGATCTTGCCGGTGCCGGGCTTGAGCCAGACGCGCGCGGTGGCGTCCTTGCGGCGGCCGGTGGCATAGGCGCGGCCCTGCTTGTCGAGTTCCTGCTCGCGCAGCGGCATCGTGCTGACGGCAACCGGAGGGGCTGCATCGGCAGTGGCGGCGTCGGCTGCGGGCGCGCCGTCGGTTGCCGGGCCAGCGATGTCCTTGAGGTCGGCGAGATCCGACACGGTGTTGGTCGAGCCAGTGTCTTCGGGGGCCATTATGCGGTGACCTTGTTCTTGCGGTTCATCGAAGCGACGTCGAGCGTCTCGGGCTGGTTGCCGGCGTGCGGATGGTCGGTGCCGGCATAGAGATGCAGCGCCTTCATCTGCTGGCGGCCCAACGGGCCGCGCGGGACCATGCGCTCCACGGCCTTTTCGAGCACGCGCTCGGGAAAACGGCCGTCCAGCACCTTGGCCGGGGTCGTTTCCTTGATGCCGCCGACATAGCCGGTGTGCTTGTAGTACTTCTTGTCGGTCAGCTTCTTGCCGGTGAACTTCACCTTGTCGGCGTTGATGATGACGACGTGGTCGCCGCAATCGACGTGCGGGGTGAAGCTCGGCTTGTGCTTGCCGCGCAGGATATTGGCGACGATCGAGGCGAGGCGACCGACGACGAGCCCTTCGGCGTCGATCAGGTGCCACTTCTTCTCGACCTCGGCCGGTTTGATCGACCGGGTGATCTTGCTGAGCGCCTTCATGGCTGGTCCTTGGTTACGAAACGGATGCGCGGCGGCGAGTCGCCCCCGTCGCGGAAAGCGCGCATCTGTGCGTGAAGTGGTCCGAAGTCAAGCAAATGCGCGGGTTTGCGGAGAGGTAAAATAATACCGCGGCCTTATCCGCGAAGCGCGGCGAGCCATTGCGTAGTAGCTTCCGACGCCGCTTCGCAAGCCCAGCCGAGGACCGCGGGGGTGTCGTAAGGGTGAAGCTCGGCGATCCGCGCGACGGCCCGGTCGAGCAACGCGGCATCGGTCTTGAACAATACGCCCACTTCGCGCGCCTCGCCGCGCTCCCCCGCCCATTCGTAAAGCGACCGCATCGGGCCAAGGATATTGGCGCAGGCGGTCAGCTTCTCATCGAGCAACCGCGAAGCGGCCCGTGCGGCACTGTCTTCATCGGGAAACGGGCACCAGACCAGCGCGCTCATCGGTTCGACCGGGTGCCACGCCCCAGGACGTGGACCGCCCAGACCGTCGCCGCGACCAGCAGCGCGCCGACGGTCTGGTGGAGTACGGCGAGCCATAGGGCGACCCCGCTCCACACGGTGGCGATGCCGAGGAGAATCTGGGTGCCGAACGCCGCGTGCACCGCGACCGACGCCTTGCGGTCAAACGGGCGGATCTTCCGCGCGAGGACGATCAGCAGGGCGACGACGACCCAGGCCCACCAACGATGGACGAAGTGGATCAGGAACGGGTCGTGCCCCATCGCCCATAGCGCGCCGGCTGCCCAATCGACGCCGTCGGGGAAGAAGCGGCCCTGCATCAGCGGCCAGGCGTCCAGGTTGAACCACTCGCCTCCAGCGACGACGCCAGCGCGCAGCCCCGCGACCCATGCGCCGAAGAGCAGTTGGAGCGCCAGCGCGCCGAGCACCAGCCCTGCGAACCCGCCGATCCGGGCTGGCCGAGCCGCGCGATCATGGGCGAGGGCCAGCAGGTCGAGCGCGGTCCACACCAGGCCGCCCAGCGTCAGCAGCGCGGTCAGCAAATGCACCGATAGGCGAAAATGGCTGACTTTCACGTCGTTGACGATGCCCGAAGTGACCATCCACCAGCCGATCGCGCCCTGCAGCCCGATCAAGGCCACCAGCGCGACCAGCCGCGGTTTGTAGCCCGCCGGGATGCGACCCCTGATCCAGTACCAGACGGTCACCGCGAGCAGGATCGTGCCGATCGCGCGCGCGAGTAGCCGGTGGACCCACTCCCAGAAGTAGATGAACTTGTAAGTCGCCAGCGTCATGCCGGCGGGTCCGTTGATCTGCTGGAACTGCGGGGTCGCCTTGTAGGCGGCGAACTCGGCCTGCCATTGCGCGTCTCCCAGCGGTGGCAACGCGCCGGTGACAGGCTTCCATTCGGTGATCGAAACGCCTGACTCGGTAAGCCGCGTGATCCCGCCGACGACGACGATGCCGACGACGAGCGCCGCTACCGCAAGGAGCCACAGCGCAAGTTCGCGGGGGCGGGTCCGGTCGGTGGTCTGACGTTCGGCTGAGCGGGCGGATTGATCCATCGACCGTGCCCATGCGTCGCGCCGTCTCGAATTGCAAGTATGGAGGCGAGCAAACCCTTGCGTAACGATACAGCGTTACATACATCGCCTCCCAGTCATGGCGAACGCATTCATCACCTCGATTTGGGGCAACCTCGACCGCGCGGGCATCACGCTGTCGGCGCTATGCGTCGTGCATTGTCTCGCGACATTGGTGCTGGTGTCGGCGCTCGGCATTGGCGGGAGTGTGTTCGAAAACCCGCTGATTCACGAAGTCGGCCTGGCAATGGCGATGGTCGTCGCCGCGGTCGCGATTGGCATGGGCGCGCTCCGCCACCGCCGCCCGGTGCCATTCGTCACCGCTATGACCGGCCTGTCGTTCATGGGGGGCGCGCTGGCGATGCCGCATGGTTATGAAGAAGCCGTGCTGACGATCATCGGCGTCGGTCTCGTCTCCGTGGGGCACATCCTCAACTTGCGTGCGTGCCGCTGTTCGCTATCTGGCGAGAATGCCTGCACCAGTGACACTCACCGTTAACGGCGAAAGCCGTCGCTCCACCGCCACCACCGTCGCCGACCTGGTCCGCGAAATCGGCCTTGCGCCGGAAAAGGTCGCAGTCGAACGCAACGGCGAGATCGCTCCACGATCGACTTTGGCACAAGTCGCGCTGGCTGACGGGGACACGCTTGAAATCGTCCACTTTGTTGGCGGCGGTGATCATGCCGACGACACATGGGAAGTCGCCGGGCACCGCTTCACCTCGCGGCTGATCGTCGGCACCGGCAAGTACAAGGACTTCGCGCAAAACGCCGCCGCGCTCGACGCTTCGGGGGCCGAGATCGTCACTGTTGCGGTGCGCCGTGTGAACGTCAGCGATCCGTCCGCGCCGATGCTGACCGATTTCATCGACCCGAAAAAGGTCACTTACCTCCCCAACACCGCGGGATGTTTCACCGCCGAAGACGCAATACGCACGCTGCGGCTGGCGCGCGAGGCGGGGGGCTGGGACCTGGTGAAGCTGGAAGTGCTGGGCGAGGCGCGCACGCTATACCCCGACATGCGCGAAACGCTGAAGGCAACCGAGACCCTCGCGAACGAGGGGTTCAAGCCGATGGTCTATTGCGTCGACGATCCGATCGCAGCCAAACAGCTCGAGGAAGCGGGCGCGGTGGCGGTCATGCCGCTGGGCGCACCGATTGGCTCGGGCCTCGGTATCCAGAACCGCGTCACGATCCGCCTGATCGTCGAGGGCGCCAACGTCCCGGTGCTGGTCGACGCGGGGGTCGGCACCGCGAGCGACGCGGCCGTGGCGATGGAGCTCGGCTGCACCGGGGTCCTGATGAACACCGCCATTGCCGAGGCCAAGGACCCGATTCGCATGGCCCGCGCGATGAAGCTGGCGGTGGAGGCGGGGCGGCACGCCTACCTTTCGGGCCGCATGTCGACGCGCAAATATGCCGATCCAAGCAGCCCGTTGGCGGGATTGATCTAGGCCTCATCGCCTTGCCGTCGGCGCAAGCGAGCTCGGAACAGGAAGCGGGTCGGCCCATTTTCGTTGCATGACTTCGAGCGAAATGACCGTGCTGGCCTGGGGGATCGGCCTGCTGTTCCTGTACGGGGCGTTTCACATGGGCGGGCTCGAACTGATCCGTAGAACCAAGCCCAAGCAGGAGAAGCACCAGTACATCGGCCTCCTGTTCACCTTCTGGGGCCTGGCAATCCTTCACCTGATCGAGATCGCCCTTGGGGCAGTCGTGCTGGCGATCCTGTTGGATGTGCCGGGTCACGGTTCGCTCAGTGAAGGGTTCGGCAGCACGGCCACCGATTTCTTCTATTTCGCGGGTATCTCGTTCGGGACCCTGGGCTACACCCAGCTCGAGGCGCACGGCGCGATCAGGCTTCTGGTCATGACGCTTTCGCTCAGCGGCTTCATGCTCATCACCTGGTCCGCGACGTTCATTTACACCATCTGGGGCGAGAGCTTCCGCGAGTGAACGTCCGCTGCCGTGGCTAACGCGAAATTAACCATCTTGCGCGAAGTTCGCTTCGAACAGGGGGGTACCGCAGCCATGGCTGTCACCAATGCCGCATCGATGACGATTTCCGAGATCCGCGAATTCGCGAGCTTCACGCCCGCCGAGCAGCGTTACATCCGCCGCAGCCTCGACATCGGGCTGGGCCGGCAGGACGCGTTCAAGCTGTGGGCCCGTACCGCCGACGAGAACGCCGCAATCCGCAGCCAGTACGTCGCCTATCAGGACCTAAAAGTTCTGCGAGGGTCGATTCCAGCGGAAACCGGGTTCGAGGTGATCGAGTCCTTCATCGGTAAGCTGACCCGCGTTGCCGCGTTCGACCTGGCGCAGGATCGGATCGAGAGCTTCTCGGCCTTCCGCTTCCTTTACGAACGCCTGATCGGTGCCGATTCGCGCCCGTGGCTGCCGAGCGCTTTTTGCGCCGCGAGCGCGCTGCCGCAGATCAAGCCGAGCCGCCGCAAGCTGCTGCTCCAGTCGCTCAGCGAAGCCGCTGCCACCGCGCCTGGTTGGTCCGATCGCGCGCCGTGCTTCTTTCCGGAATATATCGAGCGCGAAGCGGCCTGACGGGAATCTTCCCTTAACTTCTAGACTCTAGACCTTTGGCCTGATGTCGGCGCCGATCGATCAAACCGCTTTCCTGCGCGAGGGCGACCCGATGGTCCTTACTGCGACCCTTTGGCGCGGCGCGATGATCGATCGATTCGCGAAGGCGGAATTCTTCGTCCGCCGGTGCCTGATCGGCCTGAAGGAACGCGGAATTGCGGTCGCACCCGGCGGTCTTGCCGGACCCGCCGGTTCGCGCATCGGCATCCTGACCGACATGCTCGCAACGTCCGCTGCCACCCCTCGTATCACTGCTGCGCGGGCCTCGCTCGAGGCACTTGCCGCGCGATGGACCCTTCGCAACGCTTTGGCGCACGGCGTCGTCAGGACACTCACGTCCGGCGTGACCATCCAGTGGACGCCGGCGGATAGCAATTCGGCCGAGACCGCAAGCTGGCCGTGGACGGCGTCGGAAATGCTCGAAGTGCTCGTCGAGATCGATGCTCTCCAGCGCCGGCTGGGGAGCCAGCTCGGACAGCTCGACGATCTGTCTCCCGCTATCGAAGAACGGGCCTAGTCCCTGGCCTTCCTGTTGTCGCGCTGGCCGACGAACAGCGCGATCAGCGCGATGCAGCCCAGGTAGCGGAACGCCGCCTCGAGCGCCGGACCCCGCATTGCGTCCGAGCGCCACATCTCGAACCAGCTTTCGGCGATCACGATCCAGCCCGCGAAAAGCAGGGCCATCGCCACGCCGCAGCCGGCGAGCGCCGTGCGCTTTGCCAACTCGAACGACGATCCGCCGCTGCGCGCCTGCCACATCGACCACGCGCCCATGGTGCACAGGACCGCACTGGCCAGCTTGAGCACCGGGATCAGGATCGCGCCCACCAGCACGACGACCGGATTCGTGGTGGCGCGCCACGAATCCGCACCGCCTTCCCAGGTCGACATCGACGTCGCCGCCTCGACCGCGCCGCGCGTTCCTTCCCAGTCGGTGACGTTGCCGAACGCGCCGATGAAGCCCCAGGCGGCCACCGTGGCGATGAGAATGATCTTGATGATGTGCAGCATACGGCCGCCTCCCCCCTCAGAGCCGACCCGGGAGCGATTGTTTCAGCCTTTGTACAATCCGTCCAGCTTCGCCCCGTAACGCTCGCGAATCTTGTGACGGCGAATCTTCAGGCTGGGCGTCATTTCCTCGTTCTCGGTGCCGAACGGCTCGTCGGCGAAGGTGAACTGGCGGACTTTTTCGATCACCGAGAGATCGTGGTTGGTGCGATCGACCGCTGCGCGCACCGCGCTGCGGAAGGCGGGAAGGTCCTGCAGCGCCTTGAAGTCGAACGTCTCGCCGTTGGCCTTCGACCATTCGAGCGCCCACTCGGCATCGGGCACGATCAAGCCGACGAGGTAGGGCCGCTTGTCGCCGCTCACCATCGCTTGCGCGATCTCGGGCTGGAGCGTCAGCATGCCCTCGACCTTTTGCGGCGCGACGTTGTCGCCCTTGTCGTTGACGATCATGTCCTTCTTGCGGTCGGTGATGACGATCCGCCCCTGCTTGTCGAGGTGGCCGATGTCGCCGGTGTGCAGCCAGCCGTCCCTCAATGCCTTGTCGGTCTCGGACTTGTTCTGCCAGTAGCCGTGCATCACCAATTCGCCGCGGACGAGGATTTCACCGTCCTCGGCGATCTTCACCTCGACCCCGCGCATCGGCGGGCCGACGGTGTCCATCTTGATTCCCGCCCTCGGCCGGTTGCACGAGATCACCGGCCCCGCCTCGGTCTGGCCGTAGCCCTGGAGCATCGTCAGCCCCATTGCCTCGAAGAAGTTGCCGACTTCGGGGTTGAGCGGCGCGCCGCCCGAGACCATCGCCTTGATCCGTCCGCCGAAGCGCGCACGGATCTTGGGGCGCAGCAGCTTTTCGATGAGCAGGTCGGCGGGTCGATCGCGCAGGCGCTTTTTCGGCTGGGCGGCGATGCCGAGCGCCCGGTTCATCAGGTAATTGGGCACCCTGCCCTGCTTTTCGACCTGCTTCATGATGCGGGTGCGCAGCACCTCGAACAGGCGCGGGACGACGACCATGACCGTCGGGCGCGTCTCCTCGATATTGCTGGCGAGCTTTTCGAGACCTTCGGAATAGAAGATCTCGGCCCCGCAGGCGATCGGCAGGTACTGGCCGCCAGTGTGCTCGTAGGCGTGGGACAGGGGCAGGAACGACAGGAACCGCTCGTCATCGCCGAGGCCGAAGTCCTCGCTCAGGATTTCGGCGGCACCAGCGACGTTGCACAGTATCGCGCCGTGGTGCTGGAGCACGCCGCGCGGGGCCCCGCCGGTGCCGCTGGTGTAGATGATGCACGCGGTATCCCCGCGTCCGATGCTGCCGATCCGCGCCTCCACTGCCGCGCGCGCCGCTACCGCGTCGCCGTCGAGCATCGTGACCCACGGATGGCACGCGACGCTGCCGCCCTGGAATTTACGCACTCCGTCGATCGGGATCAGGTGTTCCGCCATGCCCGAGCGCATGATCGCCGGGATCAGCGGGACGGACAGTTTCTCGTTCGAGACGATCACAACGCGGGCGCCCGAATTGTCGAGAATGTGCTGGTGATCGCGCTCGGTATTGGTGACGTAGGCTGGCACCGTGACGCAGCCGGCGGCCATGATCGCAAGGTCCGCGATGCACCATTCGGGGCGATTTTCCGATACCAGCATGACCCGGTCGCCGTCTTCCAGGCCGAGCTTGCGCAGGTTTTCGGCCAGCACGCAGACCCGATCGGCCACTTCGTCCCAGCTTTGGGTGCGCCACCCGCCGTTCTTCTTGACCCCCAGGAATGGCCGCGCACTTCGCTCGTCGGCGCGCTTGAGAAACAGCTCCACGAGATTGCTCGCCGAATCGATATCGCTCAGCTGCAAGGCCCCATGCTCCTCTTCCCCATGCACCGATCGCCGCCGCTCAGGTGGCTTGACCTGCCCTACGGCTCCACCGTCCGAGCGGCAAGATGTCCATCGCCCCGGTCAGGGCGGGTTGATCAGGTCTTCCATCCGCGGTTCGTGACCGCCCTGCCAGCCTGTCGGCGTCCGCAACAGCGCGTTGACCTTGATCGGCGCTTCGCCGACGCGAAATTCCTTGTGGCCGAGCGCGCGAAGCCGGGAGACCGCTGCTTCGAGCCAGGTTCCTTGCTCGATCAGGACCGTATCGCCGAACGCCATCGTGAACGGTAGCGAGAGTGCGCGGTCGGCATCGAGTTCGAAATCGATCATGCCGATGATCGCGCGGGTGGTGGATACCGGGATCGTACTCCCGCCCGCTGCGCCGACGACGATTGCGGGCTTGCCCGCCGGATCCCAGATCACCATCGGTGCCATCGAGCTGCGCGGCCGCTTGCCGCCTTCGACCCGGTTGGCGACGAGCTTGCCGTTCACCATCGGCGCGCGGCTGAAGTCGGTCAACTCGTTGTTGAGGTAGAACCCGCCGGTCATCAGCCCCGATCCGAATGCGCTCTCGATAGTCGAGGTATAACTGACCATGTTGCCATCCGCATCCACGGCGGCGAAGTCCGATGTGCCGTGCTCTTCGGGCTCGTCGCCGTCGGCCAGCGCGGTCTGGGCGCCCGCGGGAACGCCGGCCTGCGGCTCGGCGATGGTCTTGCCGGGGTCGATCAGTTGCGAGCGCGCGGCAAGGTAGGCCGGGTCGACCAGCCCCGCGACGGGCACCGCGACGAAATCGGTGTCGGCCAGGTAAAGCTCGCGGTCGGCATAGGCCAGCCGCTGCGCTTCGAGGAACAGGTGCCAGGTCACCGGGTTGTCGGCGCCCAGCTTCTTGAGGTCGAACCGCTCGAGCATCCCGAGGATCTGGAGAACGGCGATCCCACCCGAGGTCGGCGGACCCATCCCGCACAACCGGTAGCCGCGATAGGTGCCGCAGACGGCCGGGCGCTCCTTGGCTTCGTAGGCGGCCAGGTCGGCGGCGGTCATCGGGCGCGGGCGCGGAGTTGCGGCGGCGACGGTGGCCGCCAGCGCCTCGGCGCGCGGCCCGCGATAGAACGCCTGCGGGCCGGCCGCGGCGATCGCCTCGAATGTCTGCGCCAGCTCCTCGTTCTTCACCAGCGTCCCGGCGGGGAGCGGCTCGCCGTCCGCGCCGAAGAACAGTGCACGGCCCGTGGCGGTCCAACTCGCGCGATCGGGCGTCTGCGAGAGCGACTGCACAAGCCGCGGGTTCATCACGAAGCCGTCGCGCGCGAGCTTGATCGCGGGTTCGAACAGCTTGGCCCAAGGCAGTTTGCCGTGTCCGGCGTGGGCCTTGGCGGCGAGGGCAATGTTGCCCGGCACGCCAACGCTGAGCCCGCTCTTCACCGAAACTTCGAACGGCGGCACTTCGCCGTTCTCGAGGAACCAGTCGTTGCCTGCCCCGGCCGGTGCCTTTTCGCGGCCATCGTAAGTGGTCACGCTGCCGTCGGCCGTGCCGCGCACCATGAAGCCGCCACCGCCTATGCCCGAGCTCTGCGGCTCGACCACGGTCAGCGCGATCATCGTCGCGATCGCGGCATCGGTCGAACTCCCCCCGGCACGCAGCATGGCGAGGCCGGCCTCTTCGGCGCGCGGATCGGCGGCGCTGACGTTGCCTGCGATCGCGCGCGGACTTGAAGACGCGGGCGCGGTATCGGCGGGGAGGGTGGCGCAGGCCGCAAGAAGCGGCAGCGCGGCGATGGGGGCAATGAAACGACGCAGCATGAAGGGCTTGCTACTCGCTCCCCACCGCCTCCGCAATCGACGAGACGCCCTCGGCGCGCATCAACTTCTCGAGGCCCCGCGCGATCCGGCGGCCGAGGCCGGGACCTTCGTAGACCAGCGCGCTGTAAAGTTGGACCAGGCTGGCCCCCGCTTTGATGCGCGCCCAGGCGTCTTCGGCGCTGGCGATCCCGCCCACTCCGATCAATGGCAACTCACGTCCGGCAACCGCGCGAAACCGGCGGAGCTGGTCGAGCGCGAGATCGCTGAGCGGCGCACCCGAAAGTCCGCCAGCCTCGCCCCCGTGGTCCGAGCGCAGCGGCGGGCGAGAGATCGTCGTGTTGGAGACGATGAGGCCCGCGATCCCGTGGTCGAGCGCCGCGCGTGCGATTCGCTCGTGATCGCCCTTGGCCAGGTCGGGCGCGACCTTGAGAAACACCGGCGGCGTGGCCGGCGTGCGTTGGGCGGCGATTGCCGAAAGCAGCGCGGTCAGCTCGCCCTCCGACTGCAAGTCGCGCAGTCCCGGCGTGTTGGGCGAACTGACATTGACCGTCAGGTAGTCGGCCAGCGGTGCGAAGGCTGCGATGCCTGCGAGATAGTCGGCGATCCGATCGGCCGAATCCTTGTTGGCACCCACGTTGATGCCGATCGTGCCGCGCCGCTTGCGCCCGGCGAGGCGCGCTACTGCCGCCTCCGCCCCGCCGTTGTTGAACCCCATCCGGTTGATCACCGCGCGGTCGGCGGAAAGGCGGAACAGGCGCGGCCTGGGGTTTCCCGACTGAGGGCGCGGGGTGATCGAGCCGACTTCGACGAACCCGAACCCCAGGCCGAGAAGGGCGTCGGGCACCTCGGCATCCTTGTCGAACCCCGCCGCCAGGCCGACCGGGTTTGCGAACGCGACCCCGGCCACCCTGGTCGCGAGCGGGCCGGGTGCGGGCGGCGGCAGGACCGGCGCGGCCCTAAGCGCCGCAATAGTCAGGCGATGCGCGCGCTCGGGGTCGAGTACGAACAGCACAGGCGCGGCGAAGCGATACAGCATTGGTCGCGCCTAAGCGGCGATCGCAATGTTGTCGAGGCGACACATTGCTGCGGCTTCTGTCCGATTTTTACAATGAATGTAGGCGAAATCCCGATTCGGCGTCGCTTTCATACAATCACTTACCTGCGAATCGGTCTAGTGCACTCCTGCGACCCGAAGGGCTCGAAGCTTTACCGGCAACGAGTTCCTCCACTTAATGGCGGCCCCGGCGTAAGGCAGGGGCCGCCCTTTTTTTGTCGGGCTGCCCTCGATCGCGCTGCCTGCTATCCGGTCGGATGCCGAACGCGAACGGATCAAGCGTTTTCCCCGCGAAACCGCTTCTTGAATCCGGCGACGAGGAGGCTTACCTGCAATTCGGAACGAATCGACTCCGAATTGATATGAGACTGTCCAACCTCGCCGATTACGCCGTCGTCACGATGAGCGCCGCGGCCCGCCATTGCGGCGGGGGGCGGACGAGTGCGGGCGAACTGGCGGCCGAAACCGGCCTGCCTGCGCCCACCGTTGCCAAGGTCGTCAGCCGGCTGACAGCGGCGGGGCTCTTGCGCTCGGTCCGCGGCGCACACGGCGGTTTGCAGCTGGCACGACCGGCGGCGGCGATCAGTCTGGCCGACATCGTCGAGGCGATAGAAGGACCGATCGCGCTGGCCACCTGTTCCGATGGTGGCGAGTGCGCGCACGATCACGATTGCCGGGTCCGCCCGCACTGGCCGCTCGTCACCGCTACCCTGCGCGGCGCGCTTGCGTCCGTCCCACTCACGCGCCTGGCGCAGGATTACCGACCCGAGGTGGCCGCATGACCGACGACCAGATGACCGATGTTTCCGACCGCGACTGGGCTGCCCGCGAGGCCGCCGACCGCGCCGCCGACTACGAACACGGCTGGTCGAGCGAGATCGAAACCGAATTCGCGCCCAAGGGGCTGTCCGAAGACACCGTCCGCTTCATCAGCGCCAAGAAGGACGAGCCCGAGTGGATGCTCGAGTGGCGGCTGAAGGCGTTTCGCCTGTGGCAGACGATGACCGAGCCCGACTGGGCGAAGCTCGGCTACCCGGCGATCGATTACCAGAACGCCTATTACTACGCCGCGCCGAAGAAGAAGCCCGAGCTCGATTCGCTCGACGACCTCGATCCCGAGATCAAGGCGGTCTACGACAAGCTCGGCATTCCGATCGGCGAGCAGGAAGTGCTCGCGGGCGTGCGCAAGGTCGCGGTCGACGCGGTGTTCGATAGCGTCAGCGTCGCGACCAGCTTCCGCGCCGAGCTCGAGCGCGCGGGCGTCATCTTCCGCTCGATCAGCGAGGCGATCCGCGAGTATCCCGAACAGGTGAAGAAGTGGCTCGGCAAAGTCGTGCCGCAGCGCGACAACTACTTCGCCACGCTCAACAGCGCGGTCTTTTCGGATGGTACCTTCGTCTACATCCCCGAAGGCGTGCGCTGCCCGATGGAGCTCTCCACCTATTTCCGCATCAATGCGGAGAACACCGGCCAGTTCGAGCGCACGCTGATCATCGCCGAGAAGGGCAGCTACGTCAGCTACCTCGAAGGCTGCACCGCCCCGATGCGTGACGAGAACCAGCTCCACGCCGCGGTGGTCGAGCTGGTCGCGATGGACGATGCAGAGATCAAGTACTCGACCGTGCAGAACTGGTACCCCGGCAACGCGGAAGGGCTGGGCGGGATCTACAACTTCGTCACCAAGCGCGGGCTGTGCCAGGGTGCGCGCAGCAAGATCAGCTGGACCCAGGTCGAGACCGGCAGCGCGGTGACTTGGAAGTACCCGAGCTGCGTGCTCAACGGCGAGGACAGCGTGGGCGAGTTCTACTCGGTCGCGGTGACCAACAATTTCCAGCAGGCCGACACCGGCACCAAGATGATCCACAACGGCAAGGGCAGCCGCAGCACGATCATCTCCAAGGGCATTTCGGCGGGCAAGAGCAACAACACCTACCGTGGGCTGGTGCGGGTGGCCGCCAACGCCGACGGGGTGCGCAATTTCACCCAGTGCGATTCGCTGCTGCTCGGTGACAAGTGCGGCGCGCACACGGTCCCCTACATCGAGGTGAAGAACCCGACCGCGCAGATCGAGCACGAGGCGACCACTTCGAAGATCAGCGACGACCAGCTGTTCTACGCGATGCAGCGCGGCCTTGGCGCCGAAGAGGCCGTGGCGCTGATCGTCAACGGTTTTGCGAAAGACGTGATGAAACAGCTGCCGATGGAATTCGCGGTCGAGGCGCAGAAGCTGCTGGCGATCTCGCTCGAGGGGAGCGTGGGGTGATCGGTGCAGCCATCGTGCCTGCTTGCGGCATATCCGACGTTCTAACGCGTCATGAACGACTTTATCGCGCTGCGTCGAAACGCGCTTGCACGGCGGATTTCGTCCAACCGCGACCATGCGACCCGGACGCAGATCATGTCGGACGGCGGACTGTGGGCCTGTGCTCGTTCGTGAGCGTGAGCGGAGCCATCGAGTGCCGCGGATGCGCAGTCGCGAAGCGACCGACGACACCATGGGGAGTGCCACGGTTCTTCTGGGCCATCGACAGTCATCGACACCCTTGATCGCGAGTTCCGTGATGACCGACCGCAAAACCCTCCAGCTCCGCTCGCCCGACGAGACTGCCGACGCCGCGCCCGTCATCAAGAAGAAGGGCCGCGGGTGGGAGATCTCGGACAAGCGGCTCGACGCGCTGCACGACATTGCGCGCGATATGCGGCGGCATTCCACTCCGGCGCACAAGGAACTGGCGGCGCGCTTCGCCAAGGCCGATCTCGGCAAGTGGAAGTTCACCCGCCACGCGGTGATCGGTTCGGCGATCGTCGATTTCGGCTGTCCCGGCCTCGGCATGGCGATCATGCTCGACGAGGAGGGTGCCGACCCGGCGATCTCGAAACGCCGCGACAAGAGCCTCGAATCGGTCGGCATCCGCGTGATGCGGATCAAGGCGACCGACGTGCTGGAAAACATGGACGCCGTGCTCGCGCGGATCACTGCGGGAATGCGGATGCGCATTTCCGACAAGAAAACCGCCGCCCGCGCGCACGCCGAAGCCAACCCACGGCAGGACTACGCGCGCCCCAAGCGCGAGGGTTCACGCGATTCGGGCGACGACAGGAACTGATGATGACACACCACCTCGCCATCGCCGCGCTCGCGCTCGGCCTTTCCGCGCCTGCCCTGGCGGACAGCGCGCTTGCCGACGATCTTGCCGAATCGCGGCTGCGCGGCTGCCTGCTCGCAGGCGCGGCAGCGCCCGGTCAGGCGGACCTGCGAAGCAAGGTGATGCAAGTGCGCGCGTTCTGCGGCGCCCAGATCAACCGCGTGCGCGACCTGCGCGTCGCCGCCGCGACACAGGGCCTGAACGGCGCCGAGGCCGACACGGCCAGGGCCGACACCGTCCGTGCCCTCAACGACGAGATCGCGCTCGCGATCGCCAATTATACCGGATTGAGTCTCGACGATGCTTAGAATCGACAACCTCCACGCCACTATCGGCGAAACCGAGATCCTGCGCGGCCTCTCCCTCGAGGTCGGCGCGGGCGAAGTGCACGCCATCATGGGCCCCAACGGCGCGGGCAAGTCGACGCTCGCCTACGTGCTCGGCGGCCGGCCCGGGTACGAAGTGACCGCCGGATCGGTGACCTTCAACGGCGAAGACATTCTCGCGCTCGACCCGCACGAGCGCGCTGCCGCGGGTCTGTTCCTCGGCTTTCAGTATCCAGTCGAGATTCCCGGTGTTTCGAACGTTCAGTTCCTGCGTGAAGCGCTTAATTCGCAACGCACCGCGCGCGGCGAGGAGCCGCTGACCGGGGGCGAATTCCTCAAGCTCGCGAAGGACAAGGCCGGCCTGCTGCGGATGGACATGGACATGCTCAAGCGCGCGGTGAACGTCGGTTTTTCGGGCGGCGAGAAAAAGCGCGCCGAGATGGTCCACATGGGGATCCTCGATCCGAAGCTGGCGGTGCTCGACGAGACCGATTCGGGCCTCGACATCGATGCGCTCAAGGTCGTCGGCGAAGGGATCAACACGATCATGCGCGCGCCGGACAAGGCGGTGCTGCTGATCACCCACTACCAGCGGCTGCTCGACTACGTGAAGCCCGACCGGGTGCACATCCTGGCCAAGGGCCGGATCGTGAAGTCCGGTGGCCCCGAACTCTCGATCGCGCTCGAACGCGAAGGCTACGAAGCGGCGGTGGCGGCATGAGCTGGCTCGCCCCCCTCCTGCTGGTCCTCGCGCAGGCTGCCGTGCCCGCCGGCGCCCCGGCCAACATCGATCCCAAGGTCGCTGCCCAGGTGCCGGTGATCACCGAAAAGCTCCACCAGTGGCGCGGCGGCTGGGGCGCGATCGACAACAAGCTCGCGTGCAAGACGGTCAAGACCTCGGGCGACGAGGAAATCGACAAGATCGGCTGTTACGCCGTGCTGTCGTGCGTGAAACCGGCCTATCCCGCGCTCAAGGCGATCGCCGACGCGAAGGCCGACGAAGCCGACAAGAAAGCAAGGATGCGCGCCAAGCTGGCCACGCTCGAACCGTGCATGAAACAGTATCGCGGGCAGGGCATCGCGCTCCTGGCGCTCAAGCGCGGCAGCGGCAAGTGACGTTCGAAACGCTTCCCACGACGCGCGACGAGGAGTGGCGCTATGCCGATCCGGCGGCGCTGGCCGAACTCGCGCCTGCCGAACTCGACGCATGGCACGAAGCGACTCTGGCGCCGGGCGAGACGCGCACGAAGGACCTGATCCTCGATGCCGCGCACGCCGGTCTCCACCGCGTTCGGCTCGATGTCGGCGCAGGCGCGCGGGCCGAGCTGTTCGCGGTGCTGTCGGCTCCCGCATACACCCGGCTCGAGGTCGAGGTGACGCTGCGCGAGGGCGCGCACTTCGAACTGGGCGGCGTGACCATCGGTGGCGGCGACGTCACTCGCGAGATCGTCACCCGCGTGACTCACGCCGAGCCGGGCGGCACGAGCAACCAGGTCGTGCGCAGCGTCCACTGGGGCACCGCGACGGGCAATTTCCTCGGCCGGCTGGCGGTCGCGCGCGACGCGCAGAAGACCGACGCGGCGCAAAGCTTCAAGGGCCTGCTGCTCGAGCGCGGGGCATCGGCCAACACCAAGCCCGAGCTCGAGATCTTCGCCGACGACGTGAAATGCGCGCACGGCGCCGCAGTCGGCCAGATGGACGAGGCGGCGCGCTTCTACATGGCGAGCCGCGGGCTTGCTCCCGAGGCCGCCAAGGCGCTGCTGGTCCGCGCCTTCGTCGCCGACGCCTTTGCCGCGCACGGCGATCCGGACGCGCTGCTCGAAGCGGCGCTGGCGGAGCTGGACGCGTTCCGGTGAACGTGATGACGCCTGTCAGCCGCAAGACGGATTTTCCCGGACTCGTGGGCCGCGACGGACAGCCGTGGCACTACCTCGACACCGCGGCGACCGCGCAGAAACCGCACGTCGTGGTCGATGCGGTCACGCGCGCCCTCGGGGTCGACTACGCCACGGTCCACCGCGGCGTGTACGGCCGCTCGGCGCAGATGACGCTGGGCTACGAAGCGGCGCGGCGGCGGGTCGCGGCATTCGTCGGCGGGGCCGAGGACGAGATCGTCTTCGCTCGCGGCGCGACCGAGGCGATCAATCTCGTCGCCTACAGCTACCCCGACAAGGGCCGGGTGCTGCTGAGCCAGCTCGAACACCATTCGAATATCGTCCCCTGGCAGCTTGCCGGGTGGGAGGTGGACGTCTGCCCGCTGACCGCGGATGGCCGGATCGACCTCGACGCTGCCGAGGCGATGCTCACGCACGAACACACGATGGTCGCGTTTGCGCACGTGTCGAATGTGCTCGGCTCGACGCTCGACGCGAAGCGCGCGGGCGACCTTGCGCATCGCTTCGGGGCGAAGATTCTGCTCGACGGATGCCAGGCGGTGCCGCGGATGCCGGTCGATGTCGCCGCGCTCGATTGCGATTTCTACGCGTTCAGCGCCCACAAGCTCTACGGTCCCACCGGGATCGGCGCGCTGTGGGGCCGGGCGGACCTGCTCGCCGCCATGCCCCCGTGGCAGGGGGGCGGCGCGATGATCGACCGCGTCACGTTCGACAAGACCACGTACGCTCCGCCGCCGCAGCGGTTCGAGGCGGGTACCCCGGCGATCGTCGAGGCGATCGGCTTTGCAGCGGCGTGCGACTATGTCGCCGCGATCGGGCTCGACGCGATCGAGCGTCACGAGGCATCGCTGGTGCGATCGCTGCGCGATGCGTTGCGGCCGATGAACGACGTTACGCTGTTCGGGCCGGAGGACAGCGCGGGCATCGTCAGCTTCGCGCTGGAAGGCGTTCACCCGCACGACCTCGGCACCATCCTCGACGAGGAGCACGTCGCCATTCGCGCCGGCCACCACTGCGCACAGCCGCTGATGGAGCACCTTGGCGTCCCCGCCACAGCGCGGGCAAGTTTCGGGCTCTACAGCTCGCAGGACGATATCGACGCGCTGATCCGTGGGATCGAGCGCGCGAGAAGGATCTTCGCATGAACACCAGGACCGACGAAACCAGGAAGACCTACGTTGCGGCCCCCGCGCCGAACGAGGAGATCGTGAAACCGCCCCGCGCGCGCGTATCCGATGCCGACGAGGGCGAGAGCCCGCGCGAGAGCTTCGAGCGCAAGCGCGATTACCTCGAAGGTTTCCTGGCGCAGAAGCCGGAGGCGGCAAGCGCCGGCGAACCCGGCGGCGATCTCTACGAAGCCGTGGTCGAGGCCCTGAAGGAGATCTACGACCCGGAAATCCCGGTAAACATCTACGACCTTGGCCTGATCTACGCGGTCGAGGTGACCGATGAAGCCGACGCGAAGGTGACGATGACACTCACCACGCCGCATTGCCCGGTCGCCGAATCGATGCCGGGCGAGGTCGAGTTGCGCGTCGGCGCGGTGCCCGGCGTGCGCGATGCCGAGGTGGCGCTGGTGTGGGACCCGCCATGGGGCCCCGAGAAAATGACCGACGAGGCCCGGCTCGAACTGGGAATGCTGTGAGCGATACGCTCGCCCCCGAACTGACCGTCGCTCTGGCCGATTATGCCGATCCGGCGGACGCGGGGGCGTTGATCGACCTGCTCGATGCCTATGCGCGCGATCCGATGGGCGGTGGGCATCCGCTGACCAGCGAAGTGCGCGCACATCTGGCGGAACGCCTCTCCGCCCATCCCGGCGCGTTCTCGATCATCGCGCGGGTGAGGGGTGTGCCCGTCGGGCTCGCCAACTGCTTCACCGGCTTTTCGACCTTTGCCGCGCGGCCGCTGGTCAACGTCCACGATGTTGCCGTGCTGCCCGCCCATCGCGGCAGGGGCATCGCCAAGGCGCTGTTCGCGGCGATCGAGGGCGAGGCCCGCGCGCGCGGTGCGTGCAAGGTCACGCTCGAGGTCCTCGCGGGCAATGCGCCGGCGACCGCACTCTACGCATCGCTCGGCTACGGCCAGTATTCGCTTGATCCGGCGATGGGCAGTGCCCAGTTCTGGGAGAAGAAGCTGCCATGACCGACACCAAGACCCGCACCCATATGCGCGAACGCCCCGCTGCCGTGATCCTCACCCCCGCCGCCGAGGCGCGGGTGGCCGAGCTCATGGCAAAGGCACCCGCCGACGCGATCGGGGTCAAGCTGTCGACCCCGCGCCGCGGATGCTCGGGCCTCGCCTATTCGGTCGATTACGTCAGCGAGGAGGCGAAGTTCGACGAGAAGATCGTGACTCCCGGCGGAACGTTCTACATCGATGGACCCAGCGTGCTGTACCTGATCGGCAGCACGATGGACTGGGTGGAGGACGATTTCACCGCCGGCTTCCAGTTCGCCAATCCCAACGCCAAGGGCGCGTGCGGCTGCGGCGAAAGCTTCATGGTATAGGGGCCGAAGCGCCGCCTACCTTCGACCGATCAGCGTTTGAGCGCCTTGACGCAGGCGGCCCGGTCGACGTCCAAGCCGTCGCTCGACCGACGCGCATCGACGTAGGTCGCAGTCGGCGTCGCTCCCTGGCTCAGCGGGTACAGATAGACGTCGAGCACGCAGGGCTCGCCGGAGAACTGCAGCTTGCGCGCATCGCCCTCCCACACGTCGAGCCGCGGGGTGCCGAACTGGCGCTGGAGCGCGGCGCTGTCCGCACCGATCACGCCTTCGAGACCCGGCAGTCGCATGACCCTGGCGGCGCGAAAGCCGCTGGCCGGTGGAGGCGCGGGTCGCGTTGCCGGCACGCTCGCCGCGCGGGTAGGGGCAGGGGTCGAGGCGACCGGAGTACCGGTCGTCGGTCCGCACGCCGCAAGCGCGAGCGGGGCCAGCAGGAAGAGTCGGTTCACGGGCGGCCTTTGCGCAGATGGACGAGGTGGGTCGCTGCCGCCGCACCGAGCACCGGGGCGAGCAGGTTGAGCAACGGCACCAGAAACAGAGCCGCGACGATCCCGCCGAGCGCGAAGCGTGTCAAGCCGGAGAGCGGCAGGGCGGCATCGCCATCGGTCCGGTGACGCAACCAGACCATGTCGGTCAGCTCGCGCCCGAGCAGCCAGGCATTGACCGCCCAGAACAGCAGCGGCGTGCCGACCCCGGTGACAAGCAGAAGCAACGCCACGGGAAGCGCGAGCGCGTTGACCAGCACGACCCGCAGCACGCCGCGCGCGGCGTTGCGCGCATCCTCGGCAAAGGACAGCTTCCGGGCAGCCGCAGCCTGCGCGGGATAATGCCGTGCCTCTACCGCGTGCACGACCTCATCGGCAAAGAACTGGAGCACCGCCAGCGCGACGAGGCGAAAGGCGAGCCAGCCCGCCACCACGGCGAGCAGCAGCGCGATGAGCGCACCCACTTCGCCCCAGCCGGCGGCATAATGATCGACCGCCAGCGCCGTTCCGCGCCAAAGGGCAAGGGCCAGCGCGGCGAATATCGCCAGCGTGACAGCCATGCTTTTCGCCAGCACGGCGAGCACGCGCCGGTCGGCAAGCTGGCGCAGTGCGAGCGCGAATGCATGGGGGATTGCGGTCATCTGCCGGCTATCTCCGGTTTTATTTCCCGTGCGTCAACGCTTGGCCAACGCGGCCCGAACCGCTAGGCGCGCCGGGAATTTGCTCCCAAACATCAAGGAACCTGCGTGACTGATACCCGCTACGACGTGATCGCCATCGGCAATGCCATCGTCGACGTGATGGCCGCGTGCGACGATGCGACGATCGAGCGGCTGTCGCTCAACAAGGGCGGGATGACGCTGGTCGACGCCGATGGCGCGCGCACGCTGTACGACGCGATGGGTCCCGCGCGCGAGATTTCGGGCGGGTCGGCGGCCAACACGCTCGCCGGACTGGCTGCGCTCGGAGCGAAATGTGCGTTCATCGGCCAGGTCGCCGACGACCAGTTCGGCGGCGTGTTCGCGCACGATATCCGCGCTGGGGGGATCGCCTTCGATACGCCCGCCCGCGATAGCGAGCCGCCGACCGCACAGTGCCTGATCTTCGTCACTCCCGACGCGCAGCGGACGATGAATACCTTTCTGGGAGCAAGTCAGTACCTTCCGGCCGAAGCGGTCGACGAAGCGGCGATCGCCGCGGCCAAGGTGCTCTACCTCGAGGGCTACCTGTGGGATCCCGAAGAGCCGCGCGCCGCAATGCGCCGGGCGATCGACGCTGCGCGCGCCGCAGGCCGCGAGGTCGCCTTCACGCTGTCGGAAGTTTTCGTGATCGACCGCCACGGCGACGATTTCCGGGCGCTCATCGCCGAAGGGCTGATCGACGTCCTGTTCGCCAACCACACCGAGCTTGCTGCCCTGACCGGCGAGAGCGACTTCGAGGCGGGAATCGCGGCGCTGCAGGACAAGGTTCCCACGCTCGTCGTCACCCGCAGCGCCGACGGGGCGGTGGCGGTGCGCGGCGGTGAGCGGGCCGAAGTTCCGGCCGAACCAACCACGGTGATCGACACGACCGGCGCCGGCGACCTGTTCGCTTCCGGTTTCCTTCACGGGCACGTCAACGGCGAGCCGCTCGAGACTTGCCTGAAACGCGGCGCGATCTGCGCGGCGGAGATCATCAGCCACTACGGCGCCCGGCCCGAAGCCGACCTCAAGGCGTTGATGGCCGAGAAACTCGGCTAGGCGCCGCCCGGCGCGTCGATCAGGTCGTCGAGAAACAGCGCCATCAGGCCCGACTGGCCGCCCACCCCTGCCTTGGCGTAAACCTGGCTCAGTTGCGAGCGGACCGTCCCTTGCGCCGCGCCGCGCAGGTCGGCGATCTGGGCGATCGGGCAGCCCTTCAGGGCGAACAGTGCGACTTCGGCTTCGGCGTCCGACAGGCGCCACTCGCCGAAGCGTTCGTGCATGATCGCGGTCAGCGCGCCGCGGGCGATCGCCAGCGCGCGTTCGCGGTGATGCGCTTCGAGGAACAGCGCGCGCAGCGTGACCGCGCTGTAGGCAACCCCGGCAAGCAGCGCGAGACCGACGACGATGTCGACCGGGGCATATCCCTCTACCGCGCCGTCATACAGGAAGTAGGCGGCCGCGAGCGCCTGCAATACCAGGACCGCCATCGCCGCCAGCATTCTTCTGGTCTGTCCCAACTGCCGCTCCCGCTCAAATCCGCTCCATAAGCGCGTGCTTATGGGCAGAACGCGCGCCGAATCCTAGCTGTCACGCTGCAGGACGAAGGAGCGACAATGACCGACGAGATGAAAGATGCGCTGACCAAGGTTCCCGCGGTGACGCTCGGGTTCTGGATCATCAAGATCCTCGCCACGACCTTCGGCGAGACGATGGGCGATACCGTATCGATGAGCTGGTTGGGCGAAACCACCGCCCAGGCCGGGCAGGGCGGGCTCAACGGCTATCTCGTGGGCACCGCGATCTTCGGGCTCGCGCTCGCCTTGCTGGTCGCCGCCCAGATTCGCGCCCGCGCGTTTCACCCGTTCCTGTACTGGGCGACGATTATCGCCTCGACGACCGCGGGGACGACGCTGGCCGATTTTGCGACCCGCTCGCTCGGGATCGGCTATCCCGGCGGTTCGCTGCTGTTGCTCGCGATGGTCCTCGCCTCGCTGTTCGTCTGGCACCGCGCGTTGGGGACGATTTCGGTCACTTCGGTGCACGAGCCGCGGGCGGAACTCTATTACTGGCTGACGATCACCTTTTCGCAAACGCTCGGCACCGCGCTCGGCGACTGGGTGGCGGACGGATCGCTCGGATATGCCGGTGCTGCGGCGATCTTCGGCGGCGCGCTGGCGCTGGTCGCTGCGGCGTATTTCTGGACCCGTATCAGCCACGTGGCGCTGTTCTGGCTGGCGTTTATCCTCACCCGCCCACTGGGAGCGGTGGTCGGCGATTTCCTCGACAAGCCGGTCGCGCACGGCGGCCTCGAATTGAGCCGGGCGGTCGCCTCGGCGGTGCTCGCGGCGGCGATCGTCGCGCTGGTAATGCTCATTCCCCAACGAGCGGGACGGGCACATACATGACAGACAGACCCAAGTCCCGAATGGAGGGAAATCCGATCACCGACCGTACGTTCAAGTGGGTCGCGATCACGCCGCTTCGGGCTCTCCAGCCCGAGCGGGACGGGCCCGCCTCAACGGCGCAGCGTTCCAGCCGAGCCAGCCCGCCGCGATTCCCGCCAGCAGGCCGAACGCCATGCTGATCGAGTGTGGAACCTGCGCGTAGGCGGCGAAGAAACGGCCCAGCGCCGGGACATCGGGCGCGAACCACATCGCGCCCGCCTGGGCCATCATGAAGGCCGACGCGACAAGCCACGGCGTCCCGTGTTTGGGGTGTCTGAAATAGAGCGCCAGCGCGATTGCCGTCGCCATGACATCGCCGATCACGATCGTGTCGAGCACCGCGCGCGGGCCTTCGCTGCCAATCACGTTCATCCATGGAAGGTACTGGCCGATGATGCGGCTGAAGGGCGATTCGAACAGGATCAGGGGGGTGGCGAGCATGTAGCCGGCGTGGAGCCGGACCGAGCGGCGGTGCTTGAGCGCCTGGTAGAACAGCGTGAGGTAGGCTGCGATCGCGATCACCATGCCGATGCCGAACGCCGGGCCGAGCTGCGCGATATACGCGCCTTCCCGGCTCGCGAATCGCTCGGCCGAGACGTTGATGATCATCGTGAAGCCGAGGATCAGCAACGGGAACAGCGCGAAACTCGCCAGCCCCATCGTGCGGTGCAGCGCATTCATCCGCCGGTGAATCGCAACGCTCTGCGCGATGAGCAGGAGCAACCATGTCGATGCCGTCGCCGCGTGCACGTGGAACGCCAGCGGCACCGCGCCGATCGGCGCGAAATAGCTCAACCAGAAGCCGGCCAGGATGACCAGCAGCACGGCGGCGACGTAGAAATGACCATGGCGATACGGCATCGGCGTCTCCCCTGACGCGCGCGACCGACAGCGTGCGTATCAGGCACAGCCTTCGCGGTCCAGCTACCCGCCGGTGTCGGCCTCGCGCGCGATCTGGCGCCAGCCGATGTCGCGGCGGCAGAACAGGCCCGGCGCGTCGATCGCGTCGACGGCGGCGTAGGCCCTGCCCGCTGCATCGCCGACGGTCTTGCCGGTCGCGGTGACGTTCAGCACCCGGCCACCGTTCGCGACGAGCGTTCCGCCGGTCCGCGCGGTTCCCGCGTGAAAAACCTTCGCGCCTAGCGCCTCGGCACCGCCAAGGTCGATCGCGCCACCCTTTGCGGGGGCACCCGGATAGCCTTCGGCCGCCATGACCACCGTCAGCGCGACGTTCGTGGTCAGCTTGACCGGTTGCACGCGGCTGAGGCGGTTCTCGGCGCATGCCAGCAGCATTTCGCCGAGGTCGTCCTCCAGCCGCATCATCAGCACCTGGCATTCGGGATCGCCGAAGCGACAGTTGTACTCGACCAGTTTGGGCCCTTCGGAGGTGAGCATGATCCCGGCAAACAGGACGCCCGAGTAAGGCGTGCCCGCGTCGGCCAGCGCCCGCACGGTCGGCGCGATGATCCGTTCGATGACCTCGCCGCGCAGCAGCGGGGTGAGGACGGGCGCAGGCGAGTATGCACCCATGCCGCCGGTGTTGGGACCGCTGTCGCCTTCCCCCACGCGCTTGTGGTCCTGTGCGCTGCCGAGAGGCAGCACGCTGGCCCCGTCGGTGAGGGCGAAAAAGCTGACTTCCTCGCCCTCCATGAATTCCTCGATCACGACTTCCGCGCCCGCGCTTCCGAAGCCGCCGCCGAACATGTCGGCGAGCGCGGCCTCGGCCTCGTCGCGCGTCTCGGCGATCACCACGCCCTTGCCCGCGGCAAGACCATCGGCCTTGAGCACGAAGGGCGGAGTGAAGTTCTCCAGCGCCGCGGTCGCATTGGCCAGCGAAGTCGCTCGGACATAGCCCGCCGTGGGAATGCCCGCGCGCTCGCACAGGTCCTTGGTGAAACCCTTGCTTCCTTCCAGCTGCGCTGCCGCCTGCGAAGGGCCGAAGACGTTGAACCCTTCCGCCCGCAGGCTGTCGGCAAGCCCGTCGACCAGCGGCGCTTCCGGCCCGATCACGACCAGACCGATGCGCTTGTCCTCGCAGAAGCGGACGACGGCGGCATGGTCGGTCGCATCGAGCGGGACCCGTTCGGCATGGTCGGCCATCCCCGGGTTGCCCGGAGCGGCGTAGAGCCTATCTCGCTTGCCCGAGAGCAAGCGGGATTGCGCGAGCTTCCACGCCAGCGCATGTTCGCGCCCGCCGCTGCCCAGCAATAGGATGTTCATGCCCGCTCCCGAGTTTTCCGACGAAAGTGCCGAGGGTTCGGGCGGGCTGGTAGCGAAGGGGCGCCCCGGCGACAACGCCGAGCCGCTGACTGTTTCCGAACTCTCGGGCCTGCTCAAGCGAACGGTCGAGGACCGCTTCGGCATGGTCCGGCTGCGCGGCGAGCTTTCGGGGGTCAAGCGCGCGGCCTCGGGCCACCTCTATTGCTGCCTCAAGGACGACAAGGCGGTGATCGACGGGGTCATGTGGCGCGGCCCGGCCAGCGCGCTCGCGTTTCTCGCCGAAGACGGGCTCGAAGTCGTCGCCAGCGGCAAGTTGACGACCTATCCCGGCCGTTCGAAATACCAGATCGTTATCGACAGCCTCGAACTGGCGGGCGAGGGCGCGCTGCTCGCGCTGCTCGAGAAGACGCGCCAGCGACTGGCGGCCGAGGGGCTGTTCGATCCCGCGGGAAAGCGCGCGCTGCCCTTTCTTCCGGCGACGATCGGCGTCGTGACCTCGCCCACCGGGGCGGTGATCCGCGACATCCTCCACCGCCTCGCCGATCGCTTTCCAAGCCGCGTGGTGGTCTGGCCGGTGCTGGTCCAGGGCAAGGGCGCGGCCGAGCAGGTCGCCGCCGCGGTGCGCGGGTTTTCGGCCCTTCCCGAAGGCCATGCGCTGCGCCCCGACCTGCTGATCGTCGCACGCGGGGGAGGATCGATCGAAGACTTGTGGAGCTTCAACGAGGAGATCGTCGTCCGGGCGATCGCCGAATGCTCGATCCCGACGATCAGCGCGGTCGGGCACGAGACCGACACCACGCTGGCCGACTTTGCCGCCGACCGCCGCGCGCCGACACCCACCGCGGCCGCCGAGATCGCGGTGCCGGTGCGGCGTGAACTGGCCGCAACGCTCGCCGATTTCGCGCTGCGCAAGCAACGCTGCGCGTTGCGCCCGGTCGAACTGGGCCGCGAACGGCTCGATGCGCGGGTCAAGCGCCTGCCGCGGATCGAGGCGCTGCTCGCCCCGCAGGCGCAGAAGCTCGACGACCTCTCGGGACGGTTGCGACAGGGGTTGCGCGATCGGGCGGGCCACGCGCGAGAGGCTTTGCAGCACGATCGCGTGCGGCTTTCGCCGGCGCTGCTGCGCCACCGGCTGGAGCGCGCGCAGGACCGCCTGGCCGCGACGGCGAGGCTGATGGTCTCGCTCAACCCCGACACCCTGCTCGGCAAGGGATACGTGCGCGTGACCGGGCCGTTGGGCCAGACGCTGATCGATGCGTCGGAGGCCCGCAAGGAGCAGGCGCTTACGCTGCATTTCCGCGACGGCCCGCTCGATGTCGCGCCGCTCGATCCTGGCGGGCCGGGGGGCGTCCAGCGCAAGCCGCGCGCCGTCCCGCCCGCGCGGCGAAAGGAACCGTCCGCCCGGCAGGACGATTTGTTCGGTTGAGCGCAAGGTGATAGGGCCGTTTCCATGCTTATGAAATCTGGCGATCAGGCCGCACAGCTCATTTTCGGGCCCAACGGGTTTCGCGTGATGCGGCCCGGCAACCATGTCGTCTGCGCGGCCAGCGGCGCGGCGGTCCCGCTCGAGGAATTGCGCTATTGGAGCGTCGAGCGGCAGGAAGCCTATGCCAGCGCCGCTCTCGCCGCGCGGAGGCTGCTCGGCCAAGGGACGTGAGCGTGAGAGTTTTCGCGGTTGCGGCGATTTCGCTGGCTCTGGCTGCCTGCGCCTCGGGCGGGACGGAACCCGATGCGACGAGTGCCGCCGTGGTCCAGCCGATCCGCACACCCTCTCCGGCGCCTGTTCCCGGGCCGTCGCCCACGCCCACGCCGGCAGGACCCTCGACCTTCGTTTTCGACGGTCAGCTGACGCAGGGCGGCTGGATTCGCGGCCAGGCCCCTGGCGGAACGCGCAGCGCCAGCCTCGACGGGGAAGCCCTCGCGCTCGATCCGCAAGGCCGCTTTTTCGCTGCCTTCGATCGCGACGCTGCGCCTTCGGCTACGCTGGTCGCGCGGCTCGCCGACGGGCGCGAGGTGCGCAGCCCGCTGGCGATCTCGCCGCGCGCCTGGCAGATCGAACGTATCAACGCCGCGCGCCTGCCCGGCGGCCCGACCGAGGCCTTCATGGCGATCCGCCGCCCCGAACTCGCCCGGATTGCCGCGGCACGCGCTTCGGACCACGATGTCGGCGGCTGGCGGCAGCCGTTCGTCTGGCCGGTGAAAGGGCGCGTGTCGGGTCGCTTCGGCGCGCAGCGGGTCTATCGCGGCGAACCCGGTGCCTACCACTCCGGGCTCGATATCGCTCCCGGCGGCGGCGCGGCCTATGTCGCGCCAGCCGACGGCGTGGTGGTCCTCGCCGCGACGAGTCCCTTTTCGCTCGAGGGCAAGCTGCTGATGATCGACCACGGTGGCGGCCTCAACAGCGCGTTCCTGCATTCGGAGCGTCTCGTCGTGAAAGAAGGCGACCGGGTGAAGCAGGGCCAACTACTGGGGTATGTCGGCGCGACCGGGCGGGCTACGGGGCCGCACCTTCACTGGTCGCTCGAATGGCAGGGCGCGCGGCTCGATCCGCTGCTGTTCCTGCCGCCACAATAGCGTTCAGGAGCGTTCGGCAGCGTTCGGCGCATGATCGAGCGCTTCATTGACACGCGAAAAGGGCGCGCGGGCCGATTGCCTCGCGCGCCCTTTTGGCAAGCCTTGCGGCGAATCAGGCGGTCGCGACGGCCTTCTTGAGCTCGCGCTTGACCTTGAGCGCGCCCGTCGAGAGCTTCTCGTCGCTGGTCTTGAGCAACCAGGCGTCGAGCCCGCCGTTGTGCTCGACCGAGCGCAAGCCGTGAGTCGAAACGCGGAACTTGAAGCTGCGCTCGAGCTTCTCGCTCATCAGCGTGACGTTCTGCAGGTTGGGCAGGAAGACCTTCTTGGTCTTGTTGTTGGCGTGGCTCACATTGTGGCCGACCTGGCGGCCCTTGCCGGTGAGTTCGCAGATGCGGGACATGACAAATCTCTTCGGTAAGCTGTTACGGCAATGCCGGGAAAGGCGCGCGCTTAGCTAGAGGCTCGCGAATCGTCAAGCAGATGCTAGGGGCGGGCTATGACCCGCTGGCCCATCCCCGACCCGATGAAGCGCGCTCTCGCCCTCGCGCGCGAGGCGGCGGAAGCGGGCGAAGTGCCGATTGGCGCGGTCGTCGTCAAGGACGGAGAGGTGATCGGTGAGGGTCGCAATGCCCCCCGCGCCGACCACGATCCGACCGCGCATGCCGAAATCCGCGCGATTCGCGCGGCGGCCAAGACGCTTGGGGACGAACGACTCACGGGGTGCGAGTTGTTCGTCACGCTCGAGCCCTGCGCGATGTGCGCCGGCGCCATAGTCCACGCGAGAATCGCCCGGGTGACCTATGCCGCCGCCGATCCCAAGGGAGGCGCGGTCGCCCACGGCGCACGGGTGTTCGACCACCCGCAATGCCTTCACCGGCCGGAAGTTGTTGCGGGGATAGGCGAGCGGGAAGCGGCGGACCTGCTCCGCTCGTTTTTCCGGGATCGCCGCTAAAGCCCGCGCCAGATTTTCAGCGGTGCGCCGTCCTTCGCGCCGAACCGCCGCCGGTCGCAGGGCGCTGGCATGAAGTCCTTGCCGTAGCAGAGGCGCAATTCCTGCAGCCACCCGCGCTCGTTGAGCTTCACGCCGACCGCCTCGCGCGGCCAGGCGGGATTGGCGAAGGTCCACTTGTCGCGGAGGCTTCCGGCGGTGAGGCCGGGTTCCTTCGACAGCCGGTCGAGGTCGGGCAGCCGCAGGCTGTCCCACAGGATGCCGGTGACGCGGAAATAGCCACCGGGTGTGCGGACCATGCACGCGCCGTGCTTGGCCCACTCGGTCGCCTGCATCCGGGCGGAGGGCATCATGCACAGGTTACGGCGCGCCTCGGCAGGCGAAACGCGGCGCGAAGTCGGACACCATTGCGGCCAGGCGCCGCGGCTTTCGGGCCAAAGGCCGTGCACGACGAGTCCGAACCGTCCGTTGCGGGCCGAGCACTGCATCGCATCGGCCTTGCGCGTCTCGCGGCCCTTGCAGAACTCGGGCGCCCAGCTGAGCGCGAGGGTGTAACCGGCGATCGGGATGCGCCGCGTCGGGCCGTCGGGGCGGACATGCGGAACCTCGACCGTGCGAGGCACGCGGCATTGGTAGGCCTGTGCTCCGGCGGGAGTCGCGCAGACGAGGGCCGCCAGGATGCCGACGTCCCTCAGCGGCCTATTCGAAAACGGTAGCATCGGTCGGATGCCGGCCGGCAAACCAGCGGCGTGCCGACGGGACAAAAAGGAGCAGCACGAGTGCATTCATCGACAATCCAATCACGAACCGGATGGCAAACACCGCGTCCCACAACCCGGTCTTATGCGCCAACGCGAGTTTGAACGCCGCGAAGCCGATCGACGTGATCGTGATGAACCACTTCGCGACGCGGCTGGCGAAAAGCCAGATCACCGCTGCGGGAATGACCGGGATGAGAAACTGAGCGCTCGCCCGGGATACCATTGCAATCCGCGTCGCTTCGACAGACTCCGCAAGCGCGCGCTGCAGGTCGACCCCCAGGTTCCACGATGCGGTCGCCACCAGAATCGCTGCGAACGTCGTGACGGGCCACGGCCGCGGGCCGTCTCGGACCGTCACAGCGGGGTGAAATCCAGCCCGATGTCGGCGGCGGGCGCGCTCTGCGTCAGGCGGCCCACGGACACGAAATCCACGCCCGTCGCCGCCTTGGCCCTGATCGTGTCGAGGTTGATCCCGCCGCTCGCCTCGGTCGGCACCCGTCCGGCGACTAGCCCGACCGCTTCGCGCAAGGTCGGCGGGCCCATGTTGTCGAGCAGCAGGCGGGTCGCCCCCGCGGCCAGCGCGGGTTCGATCTGGTCCAGCCGATCGACCTCGCAAATGATTTCCTTCACCCCGGCATCGACCGCGCGACGGACGGCCTCTCCAACCGATCCGGCGACCATGACATGGTTGTCTTTGATCATCGCCGCGTCCCACAGCCCCATCCGATGGTTCGCCGCGCCGCCCATGCGCGTCGCGTATTTTTCCAGGTGGCGCAGCCCGGGGATGGTCTTGCGGGTGTCGAGCAGAGTGCAGGCGGGATTGTCCATCGCGCGCACGTATTCGCGGACCATCGTGGCGATGCCCGACAGGTGCTGGACGGTGTTCAGTGCGCTGCGCTCGGCGGTCAGCATCGCGCGCGCGTTGCCCGACAGACGCATCAGGTCGGTCCCCGGCTCGACCGCGTCGCCGTCGGCGACCAGCAGGGCGATCTCCATGTCGGGATCAAGCGCGCGAAAGAACGCTTCGGCCACCGGTAACCCGGCGACGACGATCGCATCGCGGCTGTCCATCACGCCGGAAAAGCGCGCGTCGGCGGGGATCACGCTTTCGCTGGTGACGTCATGCCCGCCGTCCGGCAGCCCTTTGCCGAGATCTTCGGCAAGCGTCTCACGGACGAAACGGTCGAGGTCGAAGCCGAGGAGTTCGAAAGGCATTTCCCGGTCTTAGCCGAAAATCGGCCTACGACCAGTAGCCCGCAAACCCGACTTGGCCGCTCGCAAGTGCCGCGCAGCGCCGCGAGCGAAAAGTATCGAGGTTGAACGCGCTCAGGCGCGTCCGGAATGAAATCAGTGAACGAACCGCGCGACGACGTCGCGGTAGCTTCGGCTTACCTTCACTTCCGAGCCCGATTCCAGGACCAGGAAACACTCGCCGTTGGTGTGCGGGCGAACCTGGCGGACCTGATTGAGATTGACGATGGTCGAGCGATGGACGCGCTGGAAGGTGCGCGGGTCGAGCCGGCGTTCGAGATCCTTCATCGTCTCGCGCAGGACGAGCGAGTTGTTACCGGTGGAAATCACCATGTAGTCGCCGGCAGCCTCGATGTGTTCGATCGAATCGATCTCGACCCGGAAGATCTGTCCGCGATCCTTGATGTTGATGAGCTTTTCGTAGCGGTCGACGCTCTCGCCGGGGACTTCGTCGGACGCGGCATATTCCTCGGCGGCGTCGGGAGCGACTTCGCTGAGAACGTTCTTGAGCTTCTCGGCTTCCTCGGCGCTGCGCTTTTCGGAGAGGCGATGGCGGACGCGCTCGATCGTGTCGGCCAGCTTGTCCTCGTCGACGGGCTTCATCAGGTAATTGACTGCGTTGGCCTCGAATGCCCGGATTGCATGCTCCTCAAACGCGGTGACGAAGACGATCAGCGGCGGTTCGATTTCCATCACGCCCTTGACGACCGAGAACCCGTCGAACCCCGGCATCTGGATATCGAGGAACACGAGGTCGGGTTTTTCGGTCTTGATCGCGCGAATCGCCTCGCGCCCGTTGGCGCAGGTGCCGATCACTTCGACGTCGTCGAATTTCTCGAGGCGAAGCTGGAGGCCCTGGATGGCGAGCTTTTCGTCGTCGACGAGCAGGGTGCGGATGGTCATGCGGCAGTTCCAATCGATCGCGGCGCGGACCGCGGGGCAGTAATGGGTTCGGCGGACGCGGGTTTCATCGCGCGGGCCGGTTCGCCCTTTTCGGCGGCTTCGAACGGGATCTCGATGATCACGGTAAAGCCGCCTTCGGGCGGGTTGCGGATTTCGAAGCGGTGGTCCTCACCATAAGCTTGGCTGAGACGATCGCGGATATTGGCGAGACCGACGCCGGTCGACACCGTCCTGCCCACACCCGCGAGCGAGCTAGGATAGCTGGCGCGGAGCGGTCCCTCGCGCAAGCCCGGACCGGTGTCCGACACGGCGATACGCAGCCGTCGTCCGACGAGTTGCGCGGTAAGCGAGATGCACGCGCCTTCTTCCTGCGGGCTGACGGCGTATTTGATCGCGTTTTCGACCAGCGGCTGGAGCAGCATCGAGGGCAGGCAGGCGTTCACCGCCTCGGGCTCGACGTGGAATTCGGTGCGCAACCGTTCCTCGAACCGCATTCGTTCGATGCCGAGGTACAGCTGGAGCGTCTCGATCTCCTGCGCGATGGTGACTTTGCTGCCCGGCTCGCTGACAAGCGTGTGGCGCAGGAACGCCGACAGGCGGGTGAGCATCGCGTTGGCAGGCTCGGTCTGCTTGAGAAGCACCAGCGTGCTGATCGAATTCAAGGTGTTGAACAGGAAGTGCGGATTGAGCTGGTAGCGGAGCATCGCGAGCTGCGCGCTCGTCGCCTGCGCCTCGAGCCTCTCGAGCCGGTCGGCCTGTTCCTCGACCTGGAGGAAGAAGTTGATCGCGTAGTAAAGCGCCGACCATGCCCCGAGCAGAGTCCCGTCGAGGAACACCAGGCCGACGATGCGCTGCGCGAAGGTCATTTCGCGGATACCGGAATAATAAATGCCCTGAAGCCACGAATCGATGGCTGCGTAGACCGCCACCGATGCCGCCAGGACCAGCGCGGTGAGCGACCAGGTCACCACTGCGCTGCGCTGGATCAGTTGGCCGTAAATGACGCTCAGCACCAGGCTGATGGCGAATCCGGTGATTACTTGAACCAGAACCACCAGCAAAAGATCCAACGGCTGCTGGTTGGCGAGCGCCGACATCGCGCGCAGCACCAGCACACCGCCCCAGCCCGCGAACTGCAGGTTCCAGAAGGCGGCGTTCTTGTTGTCGAAGAACGGCGCGGGGCGGAAGGGCAGCATGATCTGCATTGCGCGTCCCTCTAAACTAGTTTGACGGGGGCGATCAGACAAGTTTTGCCATGAGCGCGCGCGATGCGGTAGGATAGCGACAAGGAGAGATGACGATGAATGCGACCGAAGACACTCTGGCCGACTCCCTTCACGGCGCCGCGGAGCGGGCGAAGTTTCGCGAGATGAAGGAGGGCACGCAGGAGGATTGGGCGCTCATCGGCGGCGAATACATGGCTTTCGCCAAGGGTTTGCCCGACCGCGTGCTGAAGCATCTCAAACTGCTCGACGGGGATTTCGGCGGATTTCCGGTGTGCCGGCTGGAGCATTCGCTGCAGACCGCCACCCGCGCACACCGCGACGGTCGCGACGAAGCCTATGTCGTGATGGCACTGCTCCACGACATCGGCGATACGCTCGGCACCTATAATCACCCTGAGGTCGCGGCCTCGATCATCAAGCCGTTCGTGAGCGAGGAAGTGCACTGGATCTGCGAGAATCACGGGCATTTCCAGGGATACTACTATTTCCACTACCTCGGCATGGACCGCGAATCGCGCGAGCAGTTCCGGGGAAATCCCCACTTCGAGGCCTGCGCCGAGTTCTGCGAGAAGTACGACCAGGCCGCGTTCGATCGCGACTACGACAGCGAGCCGCTGGAATTCTTCGAGCCGATGGTCCGCCGCGTGATGGCGCGTCCGGTCAACTCGCTCTACGCGAAGGCGGTGGAAGCGGCCTAGCGCCCGGTCTCGCGGCGGAAGTGCGCGTGCCAGTCGGCCGCGCCTTCGCTCGCCATCAACGCCTGTACTTCCGGCAGCTCGTCGCGCACGAAGTCGGCGCGCTCGTCCCACCCGTCGTGCGTGCGGGCGCGGAAGATCCAGCCGTCATGTCCCGGGCCCCAGCGCTCGAAGAACCGGACGGCGGCCTGCGGATCGTAGCCCGCGTTGGCGAGTAGCCAAGGCATCAGGCGATCGGCCTCGCGCTCGGTCACGCGGATATTCTTCCGCTTGCGGCCCACGCCCCGCAGCCACGCGCGGTGTCCCAGCAGGTTGTGCGCGAACTCGTGCGCGACCGCGGCGGCGCTCTCGTCCTCGGAGTAACCGAGCCCGGCGAACTCCCGCCCGATCAATACGCGCTGGCCATCGGCGACCGCTCGCGCGCCGCTGTCGAGCAGTTCGAAGCGCGAAGGGCACGCGGGCACCCCCGTGATCGTCGCATCGTGCACCGATCCGTCCGGGCCGCGCCATGCGATGCGCACGGCGGCGGCCCGCGCCAGCGCGGCGTCGATCGTGTCGTGGAGCCCCGTCAGCCGCTGCCATGTCCCTGCCTTGGCGGGCAGGAGCGCGGCCATCGCCTGTCCGTCGATCGCAAGAATCTCGTCGTTCGCGGCAAGTCCGGCCAGCGCAGCGGGAGCGCCTGGCACCGCAGCCTGGACCGCTATGTCTCCCGCGATGCCGGCGGCCGCGCGCATCCGGTCGGGCGCGCCATAGCTCGCCATGTCCTGAAGCAGCAGGCCGATCGCCGGTGTCGCGTCACAGAAACGGGCGTTGCCGGTCGCCAGCTTCCACCCGATTGCCTGAAGCCGCCGATCGTCGGTTTGCAGTTGCACGAGCTCGACGCGATCCCCGGTGGCTTCAGCCAAAGCCGGTGCGGACGCCAGCGCCAGCGTCAGCGCCGTCAGGATCGCGCGGGCCGTTCCGGCCAGGTGCGTGCTCACGCGCCCGCGCGGGCGGCCTCGACAGCCTTGGCCAGCCCGTCGCGCCCGATCGCTCCGGAGAACACGCGGTCACCGGCCACCCAGCTCGGGGTTCCGTCGAAACCCAGGCTGCGCGCAACCTCGATATTCTTCTGCAGCTCGAACTCGGCTGCCTGCGACCCGGCAAACGCGCGGGCGGCCTCCATGTCGAGTCCGGCCGCATCGGCGGCGATGGCGATCGTCCGCTCGCTTGGCGGCCCATGCGCGAACATCGCGTCGTGAAATGCAGCGTACTTGCCCTGCCGCGCGGCGGCGAGCGCCATGCGCGCGGCGGCGTCGCTGCCTTCGAAGATCGGCCATTCGCGCATCACCACGCGCAAGTCCGGGTTCGCCGCGACCAGCGCCTTCACGTCGGCCACCGACTGACGGCAGAACGTGCAGCCATAGTCTGTGAACTCGACCAGCGTCACTCTGCCGTCGGGATTGCCCAGCACCGCGCCGGGAAATGGACGGTGGACTTCATCGGTTACGGCGCTCAGCCGTTCCTTCGCCTGGTTCGCCTGATAGGCTTCGGCCATCTGGGGCAGAATCTCGGGGTGCGCGATCAGCCAGTCGCGGGTTGCCCCCCCGCCGAGTCCCGAGAGCGCGAACAGCCACGCGCCAAGGAAGCCGAAGACGAGCGCGAAGAGCGCGGCGGGGATGAGCGAGAACAGCCGGGTCATGTGGCGGTGGTGCTACTTGCGCTTCTTCTGGCGTTCAAGCTCGCCGCGCGCCTGCAACTCGATGTCCTGCGCGCGGATCCAGTCGGGCGAGCCCTTTTCCAACCCCGCTTCTGCCGCCTGCGCGCTGCGCAGCGCCTCACCGAAGCGGCCGGTCATCGACTGCTGTTCGGCGCTTGCGAGCCGCGCGCGCGGCATGTCGCCCTCGGCCGCGTAGATCACGCCGAGCTGATACCACGCGAACGGGTTGAACCTGTCGCGCGCCACTGCCGCCTTCAGCACCGTCTGCGCTTCGGCATAATTCGACCGGTCCTCGGTGGCGATCAGCGCATGGCCGAAGGTCGCGGCGATCAGCGGCTGGTTGTTCGTCAACGCCGTCGCCCGGCGCAGCGGCGCGATGGCTTCGGCGGGCCGTCCCGATTCGAGCAACACCTGTCCCTCGAGCTCGAGGAAATAGGGATTGTCGGGTTGCGCGGCGATCAGCGCCTGGGTCTCGGCGAGCGACTTGTCGACCAGCGCCTCCTTGTGAAAGGCATAGGCGCGGGCATAGCGCGCCGGCAGGCTGGTGTCGCTCTCGGGGTAGTTGCGCAAGGTCTTCTTCGGCTCGTCGATGTACCCGGCAAGCTTGGCCTTCGCCAATTCGAATCGCGCCTGGATGGCGGGGTCCGCAGGCTTGGTCCACGCAGGGTCGGCCTGGTACACCTCGGTCAGCCGCGTGATGCGGTCGCCCGATAGCGGGTGAGTCGAGGCAAAGGCGTCTTCATCGGTCGGATTGTAACCGTAGCGAAACTCCATGTTTTGCAGCTTCTTGAAGAATTTTAGGCTGCCCCGGCCGGACACTCCTGCCTTCGACAGGAATTCCGCCCCTGCCGCATCGGCCGAACTTTCCTGCATTCTGCTGAACGCAAGATACTTGCCCATCGCCGCGCGCTGGCCCGCCATCATCACGCCCATCGCCGCATCCCCGGCACCGGCCGCGGCAGCCGCGGCGGCGAGCACCATAGACAGGATCGAGATGCCGGTCGCTTCGCTCGCGCCGCTGGAGTTGATCACGTGGCCGCCGGTGATGTGGCCGATTTCGTGCGCGATCACGCCCTGGACTTCCTCGGCGGTGTCGGCCGCCTCGATCAGGCCCGAGTGGATGTAGACCGCCTGCCCGCCCGCAACGAAAGCGTTTATTGATTGGTCGCCGATCAGCACGATCTCGACGTTGTCCTTGCCCAGACCGGCGGCCTCGACCAGGGGCGCGGCCATGTCCTGCAGCAGCGCCTCGGTTTCGGCATCGCGCAGGATCGACTGCGCGGCCGCAGGCTGCGCCGTCAGCGAAAGTGCGGCCAGAACGGCCAAGATGCGGGTGATCAGGCGCATGCGCCGTCCGACTAGCGGTTTTCGCGCTGAACTGGAACTGAAGGTGGCGCCGGCGCCGCGGGTTTCGTCGCCACTTTCAGAAACCGGACCATCGGGTCGCGTACTTTGCCGCCCTGGCGGAACGGTTTCGACAGGCCCATCATGACCCCCGCATGCCCCATTCCGGGGTATTCGATCTTCTCGACCCGGCCGCCCGCTGCCGCGATCGCCTTGGCAAGATTGCGCGAATTGCGAATCCGCACGACATCGTCGGCGGTTCCATGGAGGAGCAGGATCGGAGGCGCATCGGCACCCGCGAAATGGATCGGCTGAGTCAGCGCCGGATCGGGCGCATTACCCAGCGCGTTCTTCGCCGAATCGCTGGTGAAAGGATAGAAATCGGCCGGGCCGGCCATGCTCACGACCCCGCCAATCGCGTTGAAGGGCACGCCAGCCGCCTTCAGCCATTGCGGGTCGAGGCCCAGCATCAGGACGTTGTAGGCGCCAGCGGAATGCCCCGCGATCGCGATCCGGTCGGCGCGCGCGCCACCTTCGGCGGCATGATCGCGCGCCCAGCGCACGCCCGCCGCGGTGTCCTCCAGCATCGCCGGAAAGCGCCCGCCGTCCTGCACCAGGCGATAACCGACCAGCGCGGTAGCGAAGCCATCCTCACCCAATGTCCGGGCGACGAAGCGGTAGTCTTTCGTCGCGCCCGAGTGCCAGCCGCCGCCATAGACGAACACTGCCAGCGGCCAGCCGCCCGCCGGGGGGGAGCCGTCGGGTACCCACAGCTCGACATTCTGATTGGCCGCCGGGCCGTAATCGCCCTGCGCTGCCAGTCGCACGTCGGCATTGCGTGAGAAGCGCGCGTCGATCCAATCGAGCGTCGCCGCCGATCCTTGCGCGACCGCCCAGCGCCACAATCCGAATCCCGCGAGCGCGAGCAGACCCACAACCAGCGCCGTTCCCATGATCAACCTCTTCGCTCGCGATCGCTTCATGGTCCGCTTTCTTGTTGCACGGTCTTCACGATCTGTGCGGTCTCGCCGGTGATGGAAATGCCGATCGTGCGCAAGAAGTCCTTTCCGGCGGCGAAATCGTCACCGAGCCACAGCGGCACGCCGGCTGCGCCGATAATCGCCTTGCCCGCGATTTCCGCGGGCGACAAAGGGCCGGCTCCGGTACGAATGAACACCGCCGCGATCCGCCCCGGGTTGGCCTTTACCGCATCGGCATAGGCGGGCAGGTCGCCCTGGGTATCGTCGCCGATGAGGGCGAAACGCATCTCGGGGTAGAACGCCAGCAGCTTGTCGAGTGCGGCGCGTTTGTGCGCGCCGTGACTGGCCGATCCGAACGTCGCCCGGTTCAAGCCCCAGTCGCGCAGCAGCAGCGGACCCAGCGGCAGATTGCGGCTTTGCTGGAACGCCACGAGATAGGAAAACAGATTCCACGGAGACGACGAGATGTAGAAGAACGGCCGGTGCGTGGCTTCGTAGTGCGTGCCCGCGCCCCCGGGCTCGGCGAGCACCGCGCCGCCACCGAGCGCGCTGTAGAACACGTCGGCGCCGGGTACCGCGATTCGCTCGTCGGGCAGCTCGGCCAGCACCCGCCGCCAGTTACGCGCGACCGAGCGCAGGCCGCCGGTGATACCGGTTTCGACGATTGTATCGTCGATGTCGGAAATCACCGCCAGCTGTGTCGCTTTGCCGGGCGCGAGGACATAAGCTTCGATGCATTGCGGCCCCTCGGGGGTCAGCCAGTGCAGACAGACCACCTCCCACGCCGGGACGGGCGCGAACGGCCGGCCCGGATCGAGCGGGATGTCGAAGTGGACGTAACCTTCGTGATCGGTGACGGCGTGATGGTCGATGCGCGCACCGAAAGGGCTTTCAAGTTCGAGGCGAACGTCGAGACCGGGCACCTCGCGCGAGGCGAACTGCGCAAGCATCGTGCGCATCGCCTGCAGCCGTCCGCGATTGTTGAACTGGCCGTCGCGCGAACGCCCCACCCGCAGCGCACGCGCGGAAATCGTCAGCCGTGTCTCGCTGCGATAGCCGAAATAGGGCTGGATGCGGATGGGAGCGCGGTCGAACAGGGCCATCGCGCCAGCGCTAGCGAGCGCGGCCCGTCGGGCAAACCCCTATCTGAGCGGGGCGACGATCAGGCGACGAGCTTTTTCGCCGCCTTTTCGACCAGCGGCACGTCGGTGATCTCGCCGAGCACGACCACTTTGCCATCGACGCGGCGGATCATCACGAGCGCGAATTCCTCGCCCTCGGTGTCGATGTCCTCGAAGCCAAGCGGGGCGATGCTGCGCAGCTTGCGCGCGAGCGCCTCGCGCGGGGTTTCGCGCACGGCCGCTTCGCCATCATCGGCGCGGCGGAGCGCGCGTTCCGACTGGACCACGCCCTTGAGGCCGCCCTCGGCTGCGCCGAGATAACCCGCAAGGCTCCCGCGTTCGATGCCCATGCGGTGCGCGTGAGTGAGCACGGCGGCGTATTCGGTGAGCCGGGTCTTGTCATAGTCCGCGCCGAACACGAGCTTGACCACCGGGGTCATCGGCGCGCGGTCCTGCATGGTCAGGCCGCTGTCGGCCATGAGTTCGGCAAAGTCCTCGGGCTCGGCCTGCGCGGCCAGGCTGAAGTCGTAGGCGCGCCCGACCGCGGCATAGAGCGCGGTGCGGCTGCGGTCCTCGGAACTGCGTGCGGCCAGTGCGAGTTCGCGCGCTTCGGCGAGGCAATCGTACAGGCCGCCGTCGCCGCTTGCGATCTTCGCCGGCTCAACCGGCGCACTGCCGGACAGCACCGGCTCGGGGGGCGTCGGGCGCTCAGACAGAACGTCCTCGGATCTGTCGGCCTGAACGCCCGAACCATCGACCATGTCGACCAGTTCGAGAGGTTCGTCCGCGCCGTATTCGTCGGTATCGTCATCGGCGGCGTCAACCAGTTCGAGCGGACTGCCGACAACGTCGGTCTCGTCAACATGCTCGGCGACCGGCTCGACCGCGGCAGGGGCGTCGAACGATTCGTCCGCGCTCTCGACCGGTTCGTCGTCCGCATCGGCGCCACCGAAATCAACGTCAGGCAGCGCGCCGAGCGGCGTCGGACGCGCGAGCCACTTGGCGACGGGATCTTCGTCCTCGTCGCCATAGTCCTCTTCTTCGTCCTCGTCGAAGCCCTCGCTCGTGGGACGACCGCCGCCCAGTCCGAGCAGCGATGCGAACCGGCTCGGTCCCTCGGGCTCGTCGTCGACCGCTTCGATCGCTTCGTACAGACCCGCCTCGTCGCCATCGTCCTCGTCGCCGTCCTCGGCTTCGGGTTCGTAGCCCCCACCGTCATCGTTGCCGAAGGCCGGCAGCGGAAACGGATCGTTGTTCGCAACCTTCGTCACGAGCGGGGACACGGCTTCGACCGGAGCGACGCTCTCGGCACCCGGTCCGTCGGCCCAGTCGGTCACCGGATCGGCGCGGTGCGAGCGGTCGTTATCCACCTCGAGGGCCTGGTCGATTTCGAGCAGCAGTTCGTCGCTGGTCATCTGGTCGGCCATCTGCTTCCAGTTGATCACGCCGTAGATGAAGTCGATCGTGTCGTCGTCGCTGGAAAACGGCAGCAGAATCCCGCGGTAGAGGATCGTCTCGCCGCGCTGATTGACGAATTCGGCTTCGAACCCGATCGGCGCCTGGTTGGCCAGGATCTGCATGTAGTGGTCGGTGATGCGAGTGAGCAGCGAACGGCTCGGCACGTCGCTCAGCTGGTCGATTGCCCCGGATACGTCGCATTCGCCGGCAAGCATGTCGCCGATAAAGCGGACCGAGGGATCGTCGATCCCGTTGGTGAAATCGAGCAGTACCGAATAGGGCCCGAAATCGGGCAGTTCGGACGGTTCGAGATCCTCGATCGACGGGAAGTTGCTGTCGGCGAGCAGGCTCGCCCAGTGGTTGTAGGCGCGGACCTGCATGCGGCGCTCGTCCTGCCCGACAGGGCTGGGTGGCGGCTCGTTGCCGACATCGTCGTCGCCGAGCCCGTAGTCGTGCTCGCCCGCTCCGTAGTCGGCTGCTCCGAGATATCCCCGCAGGTTGTCCATTGCGCTTAGCTACCCCCGTTGCACGGCGCGCCTATGCACGCTCAATGCGATCGAGAGGGTTTTGCCGCAGTGTGGTAAACATCCCGTTAAGCGGTGCCGCGACCGGAAAACGATCGCTGCGCGGGACCGATCAGAACATGTAGCGCATCTTGATCGTCAGCTTCAGGTCTTCGTCAGCGACCGGGAAGACCGCGTCGGCGAATTTCGGGGGGGCCATGCGAACCGGTGCGTCGCGGGAAAAACCGAACCCTTCGGTGGGCATCATCCCCAGCGCGCGGTCGGCCTTGCCGTTGTTGTTCTCGTCATGCAGCAGCGCGATGGCATAATGTCCTGACGTCACGCCCTTGAAGGTCAACGTCAGGTTCCCTGCGCTTGCCGGGACGACGAGGCGGCGCGAAGTCGCATCGTCGTTACACTTGGGAAATCCGGCCGCTTCGGTCGTCAGGCAGGCGCGCACCACGCCCTTGGCCGAGCGCAGCCCGGTTACCGATACGGTCACCTGGTGTGTCGGCGCGGCGGCACCGATCGCCAGCGCGCCGGCAGCGACGATCGCCATCGCGCGGATCACGGCTGCGCGATCCCGCGGTCGGTGCCGCAGAGCTTGTCCCAGACGCGGAAATACAGTCCGTAATTGCATTTATAGAGATCGTGGTGCCGTTGATGGTGGCTGGCGGTTATCAGCCAGCCACCCAACCGCGAATGAACGAGCCATCGCGGAAACATCTCCCAACCCATGTGATTGGTCACTCCCATCACGGTCATGATTGCCAGCACCAGCCCGAGCATGGCGGCGTGGATCGGGATCAGGAACACCAGTGCGGGTATCACCACCGCGCCCGTCACCGCCTCCCACGGATGAAAGCTCATCGCCGCCCACGCGGTCGGCGGACGGCTGGCATGGTGCACGGCATGGGCGATGCGGAACGGAGCGGGCCGGTGCATCCAGCGGTGAGTCCAGTAAAACCAGGTGTCGTGCGCGGCGAGGTACATCAGCACGCTCAGCGGCAGGTACCACAGCGGGTACTGCGCCCACCCGGTATAGATGCGGGTCCAGCCCATCTCCTGCCAGCCCCACGCGACGACGCCTGCAGGCACGCCGTAGATTGCGGCGGAGGCCAACGACCAGCCGATCTCGCGGCGGATCTGCCCATCCAGCCCGACGTACTGCCCCGGCCGGACCCGGGCGGTCGCCCATGCGAAGGCTCCGCTCGACAACAGATAGCGCACTGCCACGATCACGGTCATCGCGGTGGCGGAAAGAAGAATGGCGGCGAGCATTGCTGGCTCGTCTACGCCTGCCCGGCGCGGCTGGCTATATCGCTTGGCCTAGCCCCGTTCGCCCCACGGCGCGCAGTGCGGGTCGGCGGCAACGATCGCGCGGCGCAGCGCTGCACGGGCAAGTCGCTCGACCTCGACCTTGCGGCGCGCGGCGGCGAGCGGGTGGCTCGGGGCGGGCCGAACGATCTCGGCGTCGTAGCCGTCGGCAACGATCACGCCGCAGCAATCGGGTTTGAAGTCTAGCCCGTCGAGAATCGCGCAGTCGATTCCCGGCGGCAGGCCCCAGTAGAAGCGGTCGCAGAAGTCGAGGTAGTCGGGCCACTTGCCGTCACCGACCAGATCGGCACGACTGACCTTGATCTCGACGATCACGATCCGCCCCTTGGGATCGACCCCCATCAGGTCCGCCCGGCGCCCGTTGCGCAGCGGCATCTCGGACAGGCACCAGATATCGTTGCGCGCGAACAGCCGCGTAATCCCCCGGCACACCGCAATGGCATCGTGACGATCGGCAGTCAGAGTTGCGGCAGATGAATTGGGCATGCGCCAAAAATGGAACGAAAGGCGAACCTGGTCAAGCGCTGCCTGTCTAATCCGCGAGAACTCGGCGCCTTCCGGCGGGGTTGCGTCCTACGCTTCGCTCAACAGCCTTAATCGTCGGCCGGAGGTATCAGCGCCAGGAGCGCAGTGCGGGCGTGGTGATATTCGCGCCATAGCGCCAGCGCGGCAGGCGCGGGGTCCTGTCCTCGTGCGGAGACCGCCAGCAGCGCCTTGACCCCCGGCGCCATCATCGCCGCAAGGTCGGAAACGCCGTTGATTGCGAGCTCGAGTCGCCAGCCGCCCGCGTCTTCGATCGCGATGGGAAAATCGCGCATTTCGGCGCTGGACTCTTCCGCCGCCAGCCCGGCAAGCGCGCCGATCGCGCTCGCGGCATCCTCGAGCGTGGCCCATTGGGCGCTCAACGCGCTGTCGGCGGACGCCGCCGAGGGTTGCGAGCGGACGAAATCGGTTGGAGTCGCGGTCATCGTGTCGACGGTGTTAACCGACCGCCACTTGCCAAATCGCTAATACGGGAAACCCATCGCTCGCACCGGCGCAGCGCGCCCACCCCATCGGTGCTCAATCCGCCAAGGCGTCACACACGAACGGCCGATCTTGCGACCTTCGCAGTGTCATGGTGCACCCGACAGGATTCGAACCTGTGACCTCTGCCTTCGGAGGGCAGCGCTCTATCCAGCTGAGCTACGGGTGCCTGAATGCGAAGCGAACTCGGTGCGGGCGCTTAGCAAAGGGGTTTGCGGTGCGCCAGCATCTTGTCGGGGGTTCCTGGTGCGGTCGAGAAGACTCGAACTTCCACGGGCTTTCGCCCACAACGACCTCAACGTTGCGCGTCTACCAATTCCGCCACGACCGCACGCCGTATGAAATAAGGGCCGGCGCGCCGGCCCTCGGTAGGCGGGCGCCTCTAGCAACGGCTCGCCCCCGCCGCAAGCGCGATTCAGGGCATGAAGGGCGCGGCCACATCCGTCGGCACCCGCACGAGCCGGCCGCTGGCCTTTTCGAGCATCGCCCAAGTGCTTTTCACAGCGACCAGCCGCTTGCCTGCAGCATCGCGGAACTCCACGCAGCGATCGAACTGCGCGCCGTGCGGGGGGTTCGGAATCCAGGTCTCGCCGGTGACCGTTTCGCCCAGCCCCACGTTGCCGCGGTAGTCGATCTCGTGCCGGGTCACGACCCACACGTAGCGCTCGACATGCCCCGGCGCAGCGACCGCGCTCCAGTGCGCGGTGGCGATGTCCTGCACCCACGTCAGCCAGACCGCGTTGTTGACGTGGCCAAGCTCGTCGATGTGCTCGGGCAGCGCGGTGAAGGACAGAGCGAAGCGATTGCTCACGTTATTGCCGTCCTGCCGCTTCGCCACTTGAGGAGGGTCTTTGTCGTCCTGCCGCGTCGCTACTTGAGGACATCGTCACATCCCCATCTGCCACAGGATGAAGCCGTATTCCTCCGCCGTCTCATGCAGGCTCTCGAATCGGCCCGACTTGCCGCCGTGGCCCGCGCCCATGTTGGTTTTGAGCAGCAGCACGTTGTCGTCGGTCTTCTTCTCGCGCAGCCGGGCGACCCACTTGGCGGGCTCCCAATAGGTGACGCGCGGATCGTTGAGCCCGGCGGTGACGAGCATCGGCGGGTAGGCCTGTTCGCGGACGTTATCGTAGGGGCTGTAGCTGGCGATCAACTCGAACGCAGCGCGGTCCTCGATCGGGTTGCCCCACTCGGGCCACTCGCCCGGCGTGAGCGGCAGCGAGGCGTCGAGCATCGTCGCCAGCACGTCGACGAACGGCACGTGCGCCACCACCGCGCCCCACAGCTCGGGGTCCGAGTTGACCACCGCGCCCATCAGCTCGCCGCCCGCCGATCCGCCCGAGATGCTGATGCGCCCGGTCTCGGTCAGTCCGCGTTCGATCAGGCCTTTGGCGACATCGACGAAATCGGTGAAGGTGTTGACCCGCCGCTCGAGCTTGCCGCCCTTGTACCACGCGCGGCCGAGGTCGTCGCCGCCGCGGATGTGCGCGATGGCATAGGCAAAGCCGCGATCGACGAGGCTGAGGCGGGTGGTCGAAAAGCCCGGCGGGATCGCGATGCCGTAGGCGCCGTAGCCGTAAAGGTGCAGCGGTCCCGGGGATGTGCGGTCCTTGCGATACATAATCGAAACCGGGATCTCGGTCCCGTCGCGCGCCGTGATGTGCAACCGCTCGGTGGCGTAGAGTCCGGCGTCGTAGCCCGAGGGCACTTCCTGCACCTTGAGCACCTCTAGCCTCCGGTCGGCGACGTGGTAGTCGTAGGTCGTCGCCGGGCTGACCATCGATTCGTAGCCGACGCGCAGCTTTTCCATCGCCCATTCGGGATTGTCGCCAAGGCCGGCGGTGTAGCTTTCTTCGGGAAAGGCGATCGGCTCGATCCGCGTCGGGTCGTCGTAATAGCGCACCTCGATCGTATCGAGGCCGGCCTGCCGCCCCTCGACCACGTAGAAGTCGCGAAACAGGTCGAATCCTGTGAGGTAGAAGTCGTCCGATCCCTCGATCAGCGTGGTCCACTCGCCCGGTTGCGCCAGTTGTGCCGTCGCCAGGCGAAAATTCTCGTGCGTGTCGTTGGCGAGCACAAAGAGCGTGCCGTCACGCTCCTCGACGTCGTATTCGACGCCCTTTTGCCGCGCCTTGACGAGGATCGGTTCGGCGAGCGGATCGGCCGCGGGGATCAACCGGACCTCGCTCGTCTCGTGGTCGCTCGCCGAAAGGACCAGCCAGTTCTCGTTGGCCGTGAGGCTTGTGCCGACGCGGAAACCCTCGTCGTCCTCGTGATAGAGCTCGACGTCGTCGGCGAGCGGCGTTCCGAGCCGGTGGAGCCGCGCGTTGTCGGTGCGCCACTGTTCGTTGGCGAGGCTATAGACCAGCGCGGTGTCGTTCGCTGCCCAGATCAGCGAGGAGAGCGTGCCGGGAATCGCGTCGGGCAGGTGCTCGCCGGTGGCGATCACCTTGACCCGCGCGGTGAAGCGTTCGGATCCGTTGTCGTCGATCGAATAGGCGAGCTTTGCGCCGTCGTTCGAGACGCTGATCGCGCCGAGCCGGAAGTAGTCCTTGCCCGCGGCCAGCGCGACCTCGTCGAGGATCAGCTCGTCCGCGCTCGCGTCATCTTTGGCCGCAACCGGCTTGCGCCACCACTTCTTGTACTCGGCGCCGTCCTCGTATTCGACCCAGTAGAGCCAGCGGCCGTCCTTTTGCGGGACCGACTTGTCGGCCTCCTTTATCCGCCCGCGCATTTCGGCGAACAATGCGTCGATCCGGTCCTTCTGACCGGCGATCGCGGCTTCGAACCAGGCGTTCTCGGCATCGAGGTGGGCGATGATCTCGGGATCGTCGACCGTGGGGTACTTCGGATCGCGCAACCAGGCGTAATCGTCGCTGACGGTCCGGTCGTGGTGCGTGACGTGAGAGGGTTTCCTTGCCGCAATCGGCGGCTTGACGGTGGCATCGTTCATGGCGCGGCCCTATGTGGGATGCGAAAGGACCGCAACAATGCTCATGCAGACCGAACAGGACTCGGGCGCAGCCCGCCTCTCCGCCCTCCGTGAGGAGATGAAGAAGCGCGGGCTCGACGGATTCGTCGTCCCCATCACCGACGAGCACATGAGCGAGTACATCGGCGGTTACGCACAGCGGCTGCAATGGCTGACCGGTTTCGGCGGTTCGGCCGGGACGGCGGTGGTGATGCGCGACAGGGCGGCGATCTTCGTCGACGGGCGCTATACCGTGCAGGTCCGCGACCAGGTCGACGGCGAGCTGTTCGAATACGTCGGCGTGCCCGCGTCGAGCCCCGCGAAGTGGCTCGCCGAGCACGTGTCCGAAGGCGCGAAGATCGGCTACGACGCCTGGCTCCATTCGAAGGGCTGGGCGGAAGATGTCGCCAAGGCGCTGAGCAAGAAGGGCGCGGAGCTGGTGCCCGTCGCCAGCAACCCGATCGACGCGGTCTGGGCCGATCGGCCCCAGCCTTCGAACGCGCCCGCACTGGTCCACGACGAATCGCGCGCCGGCCGCAGCAGCGCCGACAAGCGCGCCGAAGTGGCCGACTGGCTGAAGAACGAGGGTTACGACGCCGCGGTCGTCAGCGCGCTCGATTCGGTCGCCTGGCTGCTCAACCTGCGCGGCTCCGACGTCGAACGGACCCCGGTCGCGCTCGCCTACGTGATCGCGCATGCCGACGGGACCGCCGAGCTGTTCATCGGTGAGGACAAGGTCACGCCCGAACTGTCGCAGCACCTCGGCAACGCGGTGACGATCCGTCCGCGGCTCGGCTTCGAGCAGGCGCTCGGCGAGCTCAAGGGCAAGACCGTCGCGGTCGATCCGAATTACGGCGTCGCGGCTATCTTCCACGCGCTCGAGGGCGCGGGTGCGAAGCCGGTTGCGGTGCGCGATCCCACGATCCTGCCGCGCGCGATCAAGAACCCGGTCGAGCAGCAGGGCCACCGCGACGCGCAGGCGCGCGACGGGGCGGCGATCGCGAAGTACCTCCACTGGCTGAGCGTCGAGGGACCGAAGGGCGGGCTCGACGAACTGTCCGCAGCGGCCAAGCTGCGCGCGTTCCGCGACGAGGCGTCGGATATGCTGCGCGACCTGTCGTTCGACACGATCAGCGCCGCGGGCGCGCACGCCGCTTTGCCGCACTACCGGGTCGACGAGGACAGCAACATCCCGATCCAGCCCGGCAGCATCTACCTGTGCGATTCGGGCGGCCAGTACCTCGACGGCACGACGGACATCACCCGTACCGTGTGGATCGGGACGCCCGATGGGCAGGCCCAGCCCTCGGCCGAACAGAAGGATCGCAACACCCGCGTGCTCAAGGGGCACATCGCGATCGCCCGCGCGGTCTTTCCGCAGGGGACCGTCGGCGGACAGCTCGATGCCTTCGCGCGCCAGTTCCTGTGGTCGGCGGGCGTCGACTACGCGCACGGCACCGGACACGGCGTCGGCAGCTTCCTGTCGGTCCACGAAGGGCCCCAGCGCATCGCCAAGATCACCGGCGCGCAGGCCGGCGGCGACCAGGCGCTGATGCAGGGAATGATCCTGTCCAACGAGCCGGGCTACTACAAGGAAGGCGCATACGGCATCCGCATCGAGAACCTCGTGCTCGTCGAAAAGCGCGAGATCGACGGCGCGGAAGGCGACTATCTCGGGTTCGAGACGCTGACCTTCGCGCCGATCGACAAGGCGCTGGTCGAGGTGTCGCTGCTGACCGATGATGAGCGGGCGTGGTGGAACGACTATCACGCGCACGTGAAGCGCGTGCTCGCCCCGCAACTGTCGGGCGACGTGCTCGCATGGCTGGAGGAATCCTGCGCACCGTTGTAGCGGGGCCTGTGTTCCTGTAATGTTCCTACCGGGTCGAGTTGCGGCAAGGAGCAAGCACGATGATCGGATACGTTACTCTCGGGACAAATGACCGCGACAGGGGCGCGAAGTTCTACGACGCGCTGTGCGGCGAGCTCGGGGTCGGCCGGATGATGGAAAACGAGCAGTTCATTGCCTGGGGTAAACCCGGCGGCGGAGCGGGCATCGGGCTGACCGCGCCGCATGACGGAAATCGCGCTACGGTGGGCAACGGGGTGATGGTTGCGCTGGAGGCGGCGGACCCGGCGCAGGTCCAGCGGCTCTACGACATCGCGCTGGCCAACGGCGGGACCGACGAAGGCGCGCCGGGCGACCGGGGCGGCGGGTTTTATGCGGGTTATTTCCGGGATCCCGACGGCAACAAGCTGAACGCCTTCGTGATGAGCGCACCCGAATGAGCGGAATCAAGCTGTCGGAGCGCCCGATCCACCTTGGGCTGGGCGCGACCGCGGTGCCCCAGCCGCCGTTCACCGGGCTCGAATGGTACGCCGGTTACGGCGCGCGCCACGACGGCGACGGCGCCGAAGGGCGGCTGGTGAGCATGCACAGCTTCGACGGGTCGTGGGACAGCTGGGAAGTCCATCCGAACGGTGCAGAGGTTGTCATGTGCCTCGATGGCGCGATGACGCTGCATCAGGAGCACGCCGACGGTTCGACCGGCACGGTGACGATCGCGGCCGGGGAATATGCGATCAACCCGCCCGGCACCTGGCACACGGCGGATATCGAGGGATCGGCGACCGCGCTGTTCATCACCGCCGGGCTTGGCACCGAGCACCGTCGGCGCTAACGCACCGGGGACACTTGCGCGCGGGTGAACGACAGTGGCGCACCGCGACAATCCGCGACAAATCTGGCCCTGTGTGAGATACGGCTGCGACAAGGGGGCGCTAGAACGGCCAATCTGAGCTGCGGCGGCGCGGGCACGGTTTCTCCCTCCCCCCTCCCGACCTCGCGCGCCGCGGCTCTTCCCGTTCACTGGAGACTGCACCAATGCGTAAACTGACCCTCTCGATCGCTGCGGCGACGCTCGCCGTTGGTGGCGTCGCGCTCGCCGCTCCCGGCATGGGCGACCACAAAATGCCCCAGGGCGACATGACCCGCGCCCAGGCGCAGGCAACGGCAGCCCAGCGCTTCGCCAAGATGGACGCCAACGGCGACGGAAAGCTCGACAAGGCCGACCGCGAAGCGATGAAGGCCAAGATGTTCGACAAGATCGACGCCGACAACAACGGCTCGATCAGCAAGGCCGAATTCGAGGCCATGCACCGCGGACGTCCCGAAGGCGCCGCCAAGGGTGCACGAGCCGGCATGGCCGGTGACGGCGCGCACGCCGGGATGGCCGGGCACCGCATGGGCGGCAAGCGCGGCCCCGGCGGTCGTCACGGCGGAGCCGGCATGATGGGCAAGATGGCCGACACCAACGGTGACGGTGCGATCAGCCAGGCCGAATTCACCGCCGCCGCGCTCAAGCGCTTCGACATGGCCGATGCCGATCGCAATGGCACCGTCACCCAGGCCGAGCGCACCACCGCGCGCGAGGCGATGAAGGCCAAATGGCAGGAGCGCAGGGCGGCGCGCCAGGCCGCTCAGCCGACCAACTGAGAACCTGACCCCGAAGGGGCGGGGCGCGCTTGACCGGCGCGCCCCGCTACGGGCACGGGGCTTTCGATCATGACCGAACCGTCCCCCACTCGCCTGCTGCTCGTCGACGACGAAGCCACCTTGCGCGAACCCCTGGCCGCCTATCTCGCGCGCCAGGGTTTTACCGTGCGCGAGGCCGATAGCGCCGCCGCGGCGCGCAGCGCCCTGGTTGCCGAAACGCCCGACCTCGTGCTGCTCGATATCATGATGCCCGGCGAAGACGGGTTGTCGCTGTGCCGCCATCTCGTCGAATCGAAGGCGATACCGACGATCCTGCTCACCGCCCGCGGTGAGCCGACCGACCGCATCGTGGGCCTCGAAATCGGGGCCGACGATTATGTCGTCAAGCCGTTCGAACCGCGCGAGCTGGTGGCGCGCATCCGCAGCGTGCTGCGGCGCGCGAGCAAGGCCGCGCCCGCACCCGACGAAGACGCGCTGTACGAATTCGAGGGTTGGCAGCTCGACCCCCTCAAGCGCCGTCTGACCGATCCAGAGGGCACCACGGTGCCGATCTCGACCGCCGAGTTCCGCCTGCTGACCGCCTTTCTCGACCGTCCCAAGCAGGTGATCGACCGGGATCGCCTGCTCGACCTGGTCCAGAACCGCGAGGCGCACCTGTTCGACCGTGCGGTCGACAACCAGATCAGCCGGCTGCGGCGCAAGATCGAAGCGGACAGTCGCAACCCGCATTTCGTCCAGACCGTGCGCGGCGGGGGCTACCGCTTTGCTGCCGACGTGCGCCGGATCCCGGCCACGTCGTGACCCGCTTCCTGCCGAAAAGCCTGATGGGCCAGGTTCTGCTGGCGGTCGCGGCGGCGTTGCTGGCCGCGCAGGCGATCTCCGCCGTGCTGCTGTTCCGCGCGGCGGAAGATCGCCGCACGCAAGCGGTCGTCGGCGTGCTTGCCCTCCAGTTGTCGAACGCCGAGGCGGTTCGCAACCGCACGGAACGCGTGGACAACGGGCCGGGTCGGCGCGGACCGCGTCGCGACGGCCGGCACCGGATGCGGATCGAGTGGTCCGATCAGCCACCGGCGATGGCGATCGACGTGGTCGAACCGGGCATCGCCGCCTCGCTCGCCGATCTGCTCGGGTCGTCGGCAGACTCCGATGCGCTGCGCGTCGTCAGCCATCCCGCCGCCAGCGATCCGCGTTTTCTCGCCCGCCTTGCCGATGGACGGCTGACTGGTCGCTGGGCGGCGGCAGGACGCGGCGGTCGCATGTACGTCGCGAGCCGGCGTTCGCCCGATGGCAACTGGGCCACGGCGCGAACGGTCGTGCCCGCGCGCCAGCCCGGCATGTTGCGTGGCCTGCTGATTCAAACCGCGGTTCTGTTCGGCGTCATCATGCTGGCGATCTGGCTGATCCTGCGCCGCATCGCCCGCCCGCTCGCCGCGCTGACCGGCCGGGTCGAACGGTTCGCCCGCACCCAGGCGGCCGGCGAGGCGCTGCCACCCGAAGGTCCCGACGACATCCGCCGCCTGATCGAGGCGCACGGGCGCATGGAATTGCGGATCGGCGCGATGCTCGATGAAAAGGACGTGATGCTCGGTGCGATCGGCCACGATCTCAAGACGCCGCTTGCCGCGCTGCGGGTGCGGATCGAGAGCGTCGAGGACGATGCCGAGCGAGCGAAGATGGCCGCGACGATCGAGGACATCGTGCGCACGCTCGACGACATTCTCTCGCTCGCCCGCGTCGGCCGCGCGACCGTGCCGCCCGAGCCCACCGACCTCGGCGCGCTGGCCGCATCGGTGGTCGAGGAATTCGAGGATATGGGCGAACCCGCCACGCTCGTCGAAGGACCGCGCGTGGTCGCTCCCGTGCACATCACCTGGGCCAAGCGGGCGCTGCGCAACCTCGTCGCCAACGCCGTGCGTTATGGCGGCGAGGCGGTGGTGAGCGTCGAGCGCGACGGCGACCGGGCCGTGTTGCGGGTGACCGACAGCGGCCCCGGCATTCCCGCCGACCGGCTGGCGACGATCACCGAGCCGTTTGTGCGCGGCGAGGCGAGCCGCAACCGGGAAACCGGCGGCGCGGGTTTGGGCCTGACGCTCGCTCGCGCGATTGCCGAGGCGCACGGAGGCCGGCTGGTGCTGGCGAACCGGGAGGCGGGCGGCCTGCTCGCCGAGCTGCGGCTGCCGCTCTAGCGTTCCTTCGTCGCCGAAAACGTCAGGTCGGGGTTCTTCTCGGCCTGGTAGTTCACGTCCCACCCGCTCTTGGCCATGAACACCGGGTCGCCGTCGCGGTCGGTGGCGAGGTTGGCGCGGTTGAAGTCGGCAAACGTCTTGAGCGCCGCGTCGCTTCCCTTGACCCAGCGGGCGGTGGCGAAGGGGGCCGGCTCCAGGTTCGCGCCGACCTTGTATTCGGCCTCGAGCCGCGAAATGAGCACGTCGAGCTGCAACTGGCCGACCACCCCGACGATCCACTGCGCACCGAACTCGGGATAGAACACCTGGATCACGCCCTCTTCGCTGAGGTCGTCGAGCGCTTTCCTGAGCTGCTTGGTCTTGGTCGGGTCCTTCAGCACCACGCGGCGCAGGATCTCGGGTGCGAAGTTGGGCAGCCCGGTAAAGCGCACGGTGTTGTTCTCGGACAATGTGTCGCCGACGCGCAGCGTGCCGTGGTTGGGGATGCCGATGATGTCGCCGGCTTCCGCCGTATCGGCGATCTCGCGGTCCTGCGCGAAGAACAGGATCGGCGAATGCACCGCGATCGGCTTGCCGAGGCCGCTGGGGGTCAGCTTCATGCCGCGTTTGAACGTGCCCGACACCTGCCGCATGAACGCGATGCGGTCGCGGTGGTTGGGGTCCATGTTGGCCTGGACCTTGAAGATGAACCCGGTCACTTCGTCGCGCTCGGGGCTGATCGGCCCCTCGTCGGACGGTTGCGGGCGCGGCGGCGGGGCCCAGCGGTCGATCGCCGCGATCAGTTCCTCGACGCCGAAGTTCTTGAGCGCCGAGCCAAAGAAAACCGGGGTCAGGTCGCCGTTGCGATAGGCTTCGAGGTCGAACGCCGGATAGCCTTCGCGCACCAGCTCGATATCTTCGGCAAGGTCGTCCGGCAGTTCGCCCAGCGGTTCGCGGCGGCCGAGGAATTCCTTGCTGCCGCCCTCGGGCCGGGCGATCGTGTCGGTCGCGAAATCGAGCACCCCGGTGAACAGACCGCCCATGCCGACCGGCGCGCCCTGGGGGCTGACGTCGAGCGCCAGCGCATCGGCCACTTCGTCGAGAATCTCGGTCAGCGGCCGGCCCTCGCGGTCGACCTTGTTGACGAAGGTGATGATCGGCACCGAACGCAGCCGGCAGACTTCGAACAGCTTGCGCGTCTGCGGCTCGATGCCCTTGGCCGCGTCGATCACCATCACCGCCGAATTGACCGCGGTCAGCGTGCGATAGGTGTCTTCGGAGAAGTCTTCGTGCCCGGGGGTGTCGAGCAGGTTGAAGACCGTGCCGTCCTTCTCGAACGTCATCACGCTGCTGGTGACCGAGATCCCGCGCTGCTGCTCGATCTTCATCCAGTCGGACCGCGCGCGCCGCGCCTGGCCGCGCGCCTTGACCTCGCCCGCGAGATGGATCGCGCCGCCGGTCAGCAGCAGCTTCTCGGTCAGCGTGGTCTTGCCCGCGTCGGGGTGCGAGATGATCGCGAAGGTACGTCGATTGCTGGTCATGGGAGGCGCGCCGCTACCAGCAGGCGGCGGGATGGTCCAGCGCAGGGTTGCGCTCAGCTCTCGCGCGCGACCCGGAAGCCGGCGAAGTCCTGGTTGACCGGCATCGGCTCCAGCCGGTTGATATTGAGGTGCGGGGGAAGCTCGGCGACCCACTTGATCATGTCCGCGATATCCTGCGCGGTCATCGGATTGACGCCGCCGTACAAATCGTCGGAGGCTTGCTGGCTGCCGGTGCGCACAAGGGTGAACTCGGTCTCGACCATGCCCGGCTCGATGCTGGTCACGCGCACCCCGGTGCCGTGGAGGTCGGCGCGCAGCGCAAGCGTGAAGTGGTTGGCGAAGGCCTTGCTGCCGGCATAGACGTTGCCGCCCGGATAGACGTAGTTGCCCGCGACCGAACCGATCGTGATGATCGCGCCCTTGCGCTCGATCAGGTTGGGCAGCAGCAGCCGTGTCAGCCGCACCATCGCGGTCACGTTGGTGTCGATCATCGTCTGCCAGTCGGTGATGTCGGCGGTCTGCGCGGGCGAGAGCCCCTGCGCGAGCCCGGCGTTGTTCACCAGCAGGTCGATGCCCCGGAACTCCTGCGGCAGGTTTGCCAGCGCCAGCTCCATCGCGGGCGCATCGCGCACGTCGAACACCGCGGGATGGACCGTGTCCGCGCCCAGCTCTTCGACCAACGCATCGAGCCGCTCGGCCCGACGCCCGGTCGCGACACAGCGCCAGCCGGCCGCGACGAGAGTCCGCACGGTGGCCTCGCCGATGCCCGCGGTGGCGCCTGAAACGAATGCCGTCTTCATCCGCGTAACTCCGCTCCAAGCTTTGCCGCCGCGGCGACAACCTTGTCCGAGATCGTCTTGAGGTCGGCGTCGGTGAAGCTTTTTTCGCCCGGCTGGAGCGAGACTTCGATCGCCAGCGACTTGCGGCCTTCGGGAACGCCCGTCCCGCGGAAGTCGTCGAACACCTGCGCGGCAACGATGCTGGCCTTGTCGGCTCCCCTGACCGCGCGCAGCAGGTCGCCCGCGGGCAGGCCCGCGTCGACAAGGAAGGCGAAGTCGCGGGTCACCGATTGCAGCGCGGGCGGATTATAGGCCGGGCGCGCGAAGGCGGCGTTCTTGCGGGCCGGAATCGCGTCGAGGAAGACCTCGACCGCCATGACCGGCCCGTCGATGTCGAACGCCTTCAGCGTGGCCGGGTGCAGCGCCCCGAACCGGGCAAGCACCGTCCTGGGCCCGAGCCGCAGCGTGCCCGACTGGCCGGGATGGAACTGCGCGCCCGCTTCACCGAAGACCTGGAGATTGGCGACCGGCGCTCCGGCCGCTTCGAGCAGCGCGAGTGCTTCGCCCTTGGCATCGAACGCGTCGAACGGGGTCGCCTTGCCGGCCGCCCAACCGCGCGGCGCTTTCTCACCCGCGAGCAGCACGCCAACGGTCGCGCGCTCGTCGCTCGCGCCGCCGTCTCCCCGCAGGTAGCGGCGGCCGATCTCGAACAGCCGTGTCGAATCCGCCCCGCGATCCGCGTTGCGGCGCGCGGCGGCGAGCAGGCCGGGGATGAGCGAGGGGCGCATCGCCTTCATGTCCTCGCTGATCGGGTTTTCGAGCACCCACAGCCCACCGTTCCCTTCGGCGAAGTGATCGGCGTCGGCAGGCGGCAGGAACGACCAGGTAACCGCTTCATTCAGCCCGCGCGCGGCGGCGGCCCGGCGAACCTTGCGGTCGCGGGCCTGCTCGGGCGTGGCGGTGGGCCGGGCGACGCCGTCGGCGCGTGGCAAGGGCGTCGACGGGACCGAGTTCGAGCCCGTGAATGCGGACGACTTCCTCGACCAGGTCGGCCGGCCCTTCGACGTCGTGGCGGCGCAGCGGGACGGTGACCTGCCAGGCCTGCCCTGGATTCGATCCGGGGTCGGACACGGCGAAGTCGAGGCTTTCGAGCGTCGCGCGCTGCTCGCCCTCGGGGATAGCGACCCCGCCCAGCTTTTCGGCAAGGTGCGGGTCGTAGGCCACGACGCGCGGCTCGCTGGGCGGCGATCCGGCGCGGACGACTTCGCTCGGGGTTCCGCCGCAGACCCGCAGGATCAGGTTGGTGAGCACGTCGAGCCCGGCATCGAGGAAGGCCGGATCGACCCCGCGTTCGAACCGCGTGCGCGCATCGCTGGCGATGCCGAGCTTGCGGCCCGTCGCACCGATGCGTTCCGGGTCGAAATAGGCGATTTCCAGCAGCACGTCGGTCGTCTCGGGGGTCACGCCCGAATGCTCCCCGCCCATGATCCCGCCGATGTCGTGGACCATGGCGTCGTCGGCAATCACGGTCATCGTGCCGTCGAGCGTGTAGGTCTTCTCGTTGAGCGCGAGGACCTGCTCGCCGGGCGCAGCGCGCCGTGCGACGACGGCACCCGAGAGCTTGGCGAGGTCGTAGACGTGCGCCGGACGACCGAAAGCGAGCGACAGGTAGTTGGTGAAATCGACCAGCGCGCTGATCGGGCGCTGGCCCGCGGCGATCAGGCGCGCCTGCATCCAGTCGGGCGAGGCTCCGTTCGTCACCCCGCGGATGACCCGGCCGTAGAACGCCGGGCAGCCCTCGGGATCGTCGGTGCGGATTTCGACCGGGCACGGGAAGTCGCCCGCGACGGCTTGCGCGCGCCACGGCTTGAACGTGCCCATGCCGGCTGCGGCCAGGTCGCGGGCAATCCCCTCGACACCCATGCAATCGGGGCGGTTGGGGGTGATTGCGACGTCGAACACCGGCGATGCGCCGTGGTACTCGGCGAACGACGCGCCGACCGGGGCGTCGGCGGGCAGTTCGATGATCCCGTCGTGCTCGTCGCCAAGCTCGAGCTCGCGGACCGAGCACATCATGCCGTTCGATTCGACCCCGCGGATCGCGCTCTTGCGCAGTTCCATCCCGTTTGCCGGGACCACCGCGCCGGGCAGGCCGAGCACGCCCTTCATTCCGGCGCGCGCGTTGGGCGCGCCGCAGACGACCTGCAGCGGCTCGCCTTCTCCGGTGTCCACGGTGAGCACCTGGAGCTTGTCGGCGTCAGGGTGCGGCTTGGCGGTCAGCACTTCGGCCACGCGGAATCCCGCGAGGCGGTCGGCGGGGTCTTCGAGGCCCTCGACCTCGAGCCCGATCGCGTTGAGCTTGGCCGAAACCTCGGCAGCGGTCGCTTCGGTGTCGAGAAACGCCTTCAGCCATTCGAGCGAGAACTTCACAGTCTGGCTCCCACACCGGCCGACAGCGTCGGCACGTCGAGCGGGTCGAACCCGTAATGCGCCAGCCAGCGACCGTCGCCGTCGAAGAACGCGCGCAGGTCGTCCATCCCGTACTTGAGCATCGCCAGCCGATCGACCCCGACGCCGAACGCGAAGCCCTGCCACTTATCCGGGTCGAGCCCGGCGAATTCGAGCACGCGGGCGTTGACCATGCCGCTGCCGAGCAGCTCCATCCAGCCGTGCCCCGGAGCATCGCCGTCGCCGCCGAGTGCGCGGCGCCCGTTCACGTCCTCCCAGCCCACGTCCACCTCGACGCTCGGCTCGGTGAACGGGAAATAGCTCGGCCGCAGCCGCAGCACGATGTCGTCGCGCTCGAAGAATGCCTTGAGGAAGGTCTCCAGCGTCCATTTCAGGTGGCCGAGATGGATACCCTCGTCGATCACCAGGCCTTCGACCTGGTGGAACATCGGCGTGTGCGTGGCGTCGCTGTCCGAACGGTACACCCGGCCCGGCGCGATGATCCGCAGGGGCGCGCCGTTCTCGACCATCGAACGGATCTGCACCGGACTGGTGTGCGTGCGCAGCAGCATTCGGCGGCTGTTCGGCGCCTGATCAAGCGCTTCATTGACACCTTCGGGGAAGTAGAACGTGTCGTGCATCGCCCGCGCCGGGTGGCTCTCGGGCATGTTGAGCGCGGTGAAATTGTGCCAGTCGTCCTCGATCTCGGGACCGGTGGCGACCGCGAAACCCATGTCGGCGAAGATCTCCGCCAGCTCGTCCATCACCTGGCTCACCGGGTGGATCGAGCCCTTCGGCGCGACCGGTGCGGGCAGTGTCAGGTCGAGCACTTCGCTCGCCAGCTGGGCCTCGAGCGCGGCGCTATCGAGCGCGGCCTTGCGCGCCTCGATCGCGTCGGCGACTTGCGCGCGCAAGCCCTGGATGATCGGGCCCTGGACCTGGCGCTCGTCGGGCGTCATCGCGCCCAGCGTCTTGAGCAGCGCGCTCACCCACCCGGCCTTGCCGAGCGCGGCCACGCGCTGCAGTTCGAGCGCTTCGCTCGATTCGGCCCCGGCGATGGCGGCCAGCGCCTCGGCGAGGCGGGTCTGATCGTTCGTTTCCATTGCGCGAAGGCCCCTAGGGGTGCGCGCGCTCTATCGCAATGCTTGGCCGTCGTCGTGCGGCGCGTGAAGCGACTGCATCGCCTGTCCGGCCGCAGCGGTCCGCGCGTGCGCCGCGGCACCCAGAATGGGGTGCGGCTGCGCGGCGTAGGCGCTTGGCGTCATCCCCATGAACCGGCGGAAGTCACGGATGAAATGCGCTTGGTCGTAATAGCCATCGTCGAGGGTTTCGAGCCACGCGAGCGAGGGATCGAGCATGAACTGGGCGAGGGTCCTTAGGAAGCGCTGGCGGCGTAGCAGCAGCTTGGGCGTGAAGCCGAAGGCCGCGCGCGCAAACCGCTCGAGCGAGCGCAGCGGCATCGCGGCGCGACGGGCGATTTCCGCCGCCGTGGTGACTGCCGGATCGACCAGCGCGGCATGAATCGCATGGATCCGCGCCTCGTCGTCGCTCGCTCCATGCGAAGCGAGCAGCGTGTGCATATGCGCATCGATCGCCGCGACCTCGCGCGCGCGGTCCGCCCCGTCGCTCCAGGCCCGGTCGACGAGGGGCCGGAAGCTCGCAAAGGCGTCGTCGGACAGGACGTCGAAAAAGCAATCCGCCCGCTCGCCGGCAGGCACGCCGACGAATCGCGCCCAGCCGAGCGGCAACAGGCCGATCCCCCAGTACCGTCCCGGGGCGAGCTCGAATCCGGTTGCGCGGCTCGTCGGTCCCGCGGCCACGAAGCGCGGCGTGGGGGCAAGTGGACCGGGCCCCATCGACGCGCGGATTTCGCCATCGGCGGTGAATCGCAGGTTGCCCCATTCGGGGTGAAGGTGGTCGGCGACCGGCTCGCCGCCGGTCACTTCGGTCAGATAATAAGTCGAGACATAGGGGCGCAGTTCGGCTGACGGTAAGCGTAGCCCGATTGCGATTGCCGTACTGCCTGAGCCCCTGAACAGTTCGACGGTTATGTCCCCCAATCGCCCACTGGCATTCCCTTACAAGAAATCCGCCACCCGTAACAATAATCGTGCGCAATCCGGCGATTGCGATGCGCGTGCCGCACGGCGGGCCCGGGGACCGACGGCAGGGGGAATTATCAAATGGCCGCTCGTCCGTTCGGCAGCCGTGCTGCGCAGCGTGCGCGCGGGGACCGAACTCAACCCGACAGGCAAGCGCGAAGGACTGTTCGTCGAGGTGACCGACAACTACGGCACCAAAGGCTGGCTTTCGGTCGAGGATCTCAAGTAGTCGGTACCTAGGCGCCGGGACGGTCGAGCGTCTGGGCGGGAGACCCCCAGGTCCTGGCGCGTTGCTCCATGAATGCCGACAGGATCGGGTGCGGCAGCGCGGCGTATTCGCTTGGTGCCATGCCCATGAATTCGTGGAACTCGTGATTGAAGTGGGCCTGATCGGTATAGAGTTCGTCGATCGCCGCCGTCCATTTGCCCATGCCGCCAAGCATCCAGGCCGCTATGCTGCGGACAAATCGCTGGCGGCGCAGCAGCAGCTTGGGCGGAAATCCGAAGTGTCGCCTGCACACGCGTTCCAGTGCGCGCACCGAAAGCCCCGCACGGTCGGCGAAATCTGCGACCGTGGCGAGGCCCAGTTCGACCATCGCACTATGTACCGCGACGATCCGCGATTCGTCGATTAGTGGTCGCGCAGCCTCGCGCAGCACCTCGACGATGCGCGCCAGTTCGGCTTGGTCGTCGGGCGGGCCGGAAAAAATCTCGGGTAGACCGGCGAATCGCGCGAAATCGGGATGGCGCTCGGCGTCGGCAAGCAGGTTGGCGTAACGGCCAGCGGGCCGCCCGACGAGCCTAGCCCAGCCCAGCGGCAGCAGTCCTATGCCCCACATCCGGGTGCTGCCAAGTTCGAACCGTGTTCCGCGCGAACTCGGCCCGGTCACCGTGAAGCGGGCATCCGCAACCGCGGCCCCCTCACCCACCCTGGCCCATGGCAGCGCGCCCGAAAAGACCCGAAGGTTTGCCCATTCGGGCTGGAGCCAGTCGGTCACGACGCCTGGTCCGGCGACGGTCAAGTCGAGCCGGTAGATACTGGTCAGGCATCCTTCGAAGTCAGTCGGCGGCGCGAAAAAGCGCGCGGATACCGTGCAATCGGGAAGCGACGCTCTATCCGGCGGGGCGGGCATTGGTTCGGCGCGGACTCCATTGGCAAGAGCGACGGGCGACACGAAATCTCATTCGCCGGCTGTTCGACGAACCTTGTAAGAACGCGACACTACCAAGACCGCTGGCTTGCGGCAAGGCGATCGGACGATCTAGCGGAAGCGGGCCACCGTCGGCAGGTCGAGCGGTGCGGCAGCCCCCTGATCGGCCATGCGCTGCTGCATGATCGGCTGGACGATCGGATGCGGCATTCTTGCGTATTCGCCCGGCGTCATGCCCATGAATTCGCGGAACTCGCGGACGAATTGCGCCTGGTCGTGGTATTGCCCGTCGAGGGCGTCGATCCAGCTGAGCGAAGGGTCGAGCATGAATTGCGCCAGGCTGCGCGCGAACCGCTGGCGGCGCAGCAGCAACTTGGGGTTGAAGCCGAAATAGCGACGGCAAAACCGCTCGAGCGACTTGCCGGTCATGCCCAGTCGTTCCTGAAGCGCGGCGACCTCGCCCATGGTCGGATCGCGCAACGCCTCCTGGCAGGCGAAAATCTCGGGCTCGCGCGCCACTGGCCGGTCTGCCCCCGCGAGAAGATGCGCGTCGATCAGCGCGGCCTTGGCCTCGTCCCCCTCATCGCAGGCGAGAATCTGCGGCAGGATTCCGGCAAATGCGGCGAAGGCAGGGTGAGTGCTGGCGTCTACAGTGAGATTGGCGAGTGCGGCGGCCTGACCCTTGGCGAACTTCGCCCAGCCCGCGGGCTGCATGCCCAAACCCCATACGCGGCAGGTCCGCACCGCGAAATGCGTCGCCATGCTGGTTGGCCCGCCGCCGACGAAGGGCCACTGGGGGACCAGTTCCCCGGGACCGATGCTGGCGATCGGGGGCGGCCCTTCGGTAAAGCGCATTGCCGCCCATTCGGGGTGGAGATAGTCGCTGACGATCCCGTCACCCGCATCGATGACCGTCAGATACAGCGCGGTGAAATAGGGCTGGAGCGCTTCCGACAGGCGGAAAAAGCGCACGGCAATGCGTGGCGTGTCCGTCATTGCGTTCCTGTCAGGGTGAATAGCGCGACCCGAAAGAACGGTAACTTGTATATTTCGGACATTATCGGGCCATGGCCATACGTCAAGGGCGCCGCGAGCCTGAAGCCCGCGACGCCCTCGCAATTCCGTCCGAAACGGAAGTATTAGTTCAGTGCGGCCTTCGCCTGCGCGATGATCGTGCCGAATGCGGCGTTCTCGTTCATCGCGATATCGGCCATGACCTTGCGATCGAGTTCGATGCCGGCGAGCTTAACGCCGTGCATGAACTGCGAATAAGTCAGCCCTTCGGCGCGAACCGCGGCGTTGATCCGCTGGATCCACAGTGCGCGGAAGCTCCGCTTCTTAACCTTGCGGTCGCGATAGGCGTACTGGCCAGCCTTTTCGACGGCCTGCCGCGCGACGCGGATGGTGTTCTTGCGACGACCGCGATAGCCCTTGGCCTGTTCGAGCAGCCGCTTGTGCTTGGCGCGAGTGGTTACGCCCCGTTTGATGCGTGCCATTGTTCAGTACTCCCTCAATCGAGCCCGTAGGGCGCCCACTTCTTGATCGTGCGCGCATCGGCGTCTGCGATCACGGAAGTGCCCCGGTTCTGGCGGATGTACTTGGCGTTGTGGCTGATCAGGCGGTGGCGCTTGCCGGCGACCCCGTGCTTGACCTTGCCGGTGGCGGTGAGCTTGAAGCGCTTCTTCACGCCGCTCTTGGTCTTCATCTTGGGCATTTTCGTCTCCTTTCGGGGACACGCTCGGGTCAGCCCTGGCAGCCCTTGTTGGCCAGGCGGACGATGAATCACGTGTCGGTGAAGCGCGCGCCACTAGGGGTAAGCACGACAAAAGGCAAGCCTCTCGGTGTCCGATCACCTGGCGCCCGCTAGCAGAAAGCCAGCGCGCGAATCCGATGCCCGCCAGCAGCCGCTAGACCGGGGGTGGAGCAAGCCCGGCGATGAGAACGCCACGAAAGAGCCCGCCGTTAACGCCGATTCGATGGCGTGTGTTCACGCCAGCGCTCCGAACCCCAGCGGCTGACCACCGCATCGGCGCGTTCCCGGTCTTCGCCGATGAGCGAGGCGTATGTCGCACAGCGCCGTTGCTCTCGAAAGCACGCTTCGCCCGTGTCGAGCCGCAGGCTGGTAAGCCGCCCGTTCGGCCCCGCAAGCCCGATCGCGGTGGGAGCATCGAGCGGGCCGATGTGCATGAACGGCGGGACCGCGGTCCGCGGCGGCGGTGCGCCCCGGATCGCGGCGGAAAGGATCGCGCGATAGTCTGCGAGGCCGATGGGGCCTGGCGGAAGCATGTGTGGGCGGTTGGCGACGAGCAGCGTCTGAAACTGCTCGGCGTCGATCACGTGGCCGTGGCCGAGAAAGCCGCCTTCGAACAGTTCCTCTCCGTGGTCGCCGGAAACAACCAGGATCGTGTCGTCCCATATACCCTTGGCCTTCAGCCGTGCGACCAGCTCGCCCAACCGCCGGTCGGCGTTTGCGACGGCGTTCCAGTAGGTTTCGCGCACGCGGCCTGCGTTCGCGGCATCGATCTGGCTGCGAGGCAACGGGTCTGCGGTGAGGCGGCGGACGACCCCGGGATGGTCGTAGGGAAAGTGCGCCGACTGGAAATTGAAATAGGCCATGTGCGGGCGGCCAGACCAGTCCTCGCGCCCGAACGTCCGGTCGAACGCCGCGAGCAGATGGCCCTCGTCGACCAGCAGGCTGCCTTGCGCGGCGAAATCGAAAGCGCGTTTGTCGCGCAGGGTTTCCGCATCGACAAAGACGTCGGCGCTTTCGCGCATTGCGACGGTGTCCGAAATCCCGCCGAAGTCTTCCGGTTGGCCCGAGAAAACCCCGATGCGATAGCCGCTGGCTTTAAGGTCGGTGAACACCGACGGATCGCCATGGTGCGGAACCAACGCACCAGCGAACAGCGACTTCAGGCTTTCGGTGGTGAAACCGACGTGGCTGTAGGCGGGTCGCGCAACGCTGCCCGCGGCGGCGAGCGCCTCAAGATTGGGAGCGACCGCCCGCCCGTTCACCCGCTTGCCGAGCACGTCGCCGCGGGTCGATTCGAAGACCACCACCACCACGTTCGGCCGCCTGCCGACGAATACCTGCGAGGCGAGCGGAGTCGTCAGCGGCACGAGCTGGAGGTCTCCGCCATAGCCGTCCTCGTCGATCCCGTTGTCCGGCACATCGAGCGCGAGCGGGTGGCGCGCCGGATCGAACGGCGCTCGGTCGGACTGGAGGCCGATCATCCCGTAACCGTCGCGGTCGAAGTCGGTGAGCGTATCGAGCGCGCCCGTCAGCGCATCCCAGGCGATCGTGCGCTTGAGCGCATAGGCCGCGTCGCTGCCGGTGCGCGGAACGACCAGGGCGAGGGCCAGGAAAACCGCGACATTCGCCATGGTAGTCCACCGCGGCGGAGCGGAGGGGCGGGGCAGGTCGGCGGGCAGTACCCTTGCGAGGAGGCGCGCCGAGAGCCAGGCGGCGAGCGCCAGTCCCGCGAGCGCCAACAGCGCGATCCCGATCTCGCTCATCCCGAACAGCAGCGCATCGACGAAGCTTCCCCCGCCCAGTTGCTTGAGGAGCGCAAAGCCCACCGCGTCGCTGAAATACGAGGCGAGTTGGTAGAGCGCCGCCAGTGCGGCTGCGAACAGAGCGCCGTTGATGAGTGCGAAGACGAACGCCGGGGCCCATCCCCCGCGCCCGCGTGCGAGGCGCAGCGCGAGCAGCCACCCGGCCATTCCGACCAATCCCTGCGCCGCGACGTATCCGGCAAAAAACAAAGCTCTTTCGCCGACCGTGTCGACCGCCCGGCTCATCCCGAATCCGCCGGTGAACAGGCCGAACTTGCGGTCGGCCAAGGCAAGCTCAAGCGCCGAAACGCCCACCATCACGGCCAGCGGCACGCACGCCAGCAACCACGCCCACGCGATAGGGCGCGCTCGCGCTGGTTTGCGCGGCTGCGGAAGGGCGCTCGTCGCCATGGGACCGCTTTAGACCCGGCGGTTTGCGATATGGCTAACGGCCCGTCGGCGCCAGGCTAATGCCCGCAGGCGAGCGCCTCGACCACGTCTTCCAGCCGCGCCGGATCGCCCAGCGCGATCACGTGCCCTTCGCTACCGGCATGCAGCGGCTCGCCGGTCCAGTCGGCCATCGTCCCCCCTGCGCCCTCGACCACCGGCACCAGTGCGGCAAAGTCGTGGAGCTTGAGGCCGCTCTCGCATACCAAGTCAACTTGTCCGCTGGCGACGAGCCCGTAGTTGTAGCAATCGCCGCCCCAGATCATCCGCTTGTGCGCGGTCTTGGCGGCCAGAGCCATGAAGTGTTCGGCCGAATGATCGTCGAAATACTGCGGGCCGGTCGAGGCGAGAACGGCGTCCGACAACTCGCGGCAGGCCCGGGTGCGGACTTCGCGTCCGTTGAACGTCGTCGCCCGACCCGCGGCCCCGACCCAGCGCTCCACGGCAATCGGCTGGTCGATCACCCCGAGCACCGGGAAACCGTCCCGCAACAGCGCAATCAGCGTGCCGAAAATCGGCCGGCCGGTGGCAAAACTGACGGTGCCGTCGATCGGATCGAGCACCCAGGTACGCGATGCGCCCTCGCGCTCGTTGCCGAATTCCTCGCCGATGATCCCGTCGCGCGCCGCCTCGGCGGTCAGAATGCGCCGCATGGCCTCTTCCGCCGCGCGGTCGGCCAGCGTGACGGGCGAGGCATCGTCCTTGGCCTCAAGCCCGATCTCGCCGCGAAAGTACGGCCGGATCGCGGCTCCGGCGGCGTCGGCGAGCCGGTGCGCGAGCGCGATATCGTCAGTCAGGCTCACCTCAATCGAACAGCGAGCTGACGGAGCTTTCGTCGGCGATACGGCGAACCGCCTCGCCGATCAGCGGGGCGATGGTCAGCGTCCGGATGCGCTTCGAATCTTGCACTGCGTCGGTTGGCCGGATCGAATCGGTGATCACCAGTTCTTCGAGCGCGGACCCGTCGACCCGCGCGACCGCGCCCCCCGACAGCACGCCGTGGCTGATATAAGCGGCAACGCTCGCCGCGCCGTTGTCGAGCAGCGCCTGCGCCGCGTTGCACAGCGTACCGCCCGAATCGACGATGTCGTCGATCATGACGCAGTGGCGGCCACTCACCTCGCCGATGATGTTCATCACTTCCGATTCGCCCGGTCGGTCGCGGCGCTTGTCGACGATCGCCAGCGGTGCGTTGTCGAGCCGCTTGGCGAGTGCGCGGGCGCGAACGACGCCGCCGACGTCGGGAGAGACGACCATCAGGTCCTTGTCTCCGTACCGCGCCTGAATGTCCGCGGCCATCGTGGGCGCGGCGAACAGGTTATCGGTCGGAATATCGAAGAAGCCCTGGATCTGTCCGGCATGGAGGTCGACTGCCAGTACCCGGTCGGCCCCGGCGGTCGTTATCAGGTTGGCCACGAGCTTGGCGCTGATCGGTGTGCGCGGTCCAGGCTTCCGGTCCTGCCGCGCGTAGCCGAAATAAGGCACCACCGCGGTGATACGCTTGGCCGAAGCGCGCTTGAGCGCATCGATGCAGATCAGCAGCTCCATCAGGTTGTCGTTCGCCGGAAAGCCGGTCGACTGGACAACGAACATGTCCTGCCCGCGCACGTTTTCGTGAATTTCGACGAAGATTTCCTCGTCCGCGAAGCGTCGCACGCTCGCATCGACCAGTGGCATCTCGAGATAACCCGCGATCGCGCGAGCGAGCGGCAGGTTCGCGTTGCCGGACATGATTTTCATGGGCGTCCTCGACGGTGGGAATCGGTCGTGGCGGCTTAGCGGAGGGGGCCGGGGATGCAACATCGCGGGCATGGCACGCGGTGGATTAGACCGCCCGAACGGCCTTTTGCCTGAAGGGCCGTTGTCCTGACGACCACATCCTTCGGCGAGAACCTACGGTTCGGACTAGGGGGTCCGGTGCTCGCCCCTGATCCAGCGGATCGTGCCGCTGCTGGCGCGCATCACCACGCTTTCGGTGGTCATCTTGCCGCCGCGAAGCCGCTTGACGCCGTCGAGCAGCGAGCCCGAGGTCACTCCGGTAGCGGCGAAGATGCAGTCGCCGCGGGCCAGTTCGTCGAGCTTGTAGATGCGATCGAAGTCCTTGTCGGGGATGCCCCACTTGCGAGCGCGCGCCTTCTCGTCGTCGTTGCGGAATACGAGGCGACCGTTGAACTGCCCGCCGACGCAGCGCAGCGCCGCTGCCGCTAGCACGCCTTCGGGCGCGCCGCCGGTGCCCATGTACATATCGACCGTCGTGTCGGGATCGGTCGTCGCGATGACGCCGGCGACATCGCCGTCGCCGATCAGCACCACGCCGCAGCCGAGGCCGCGCAGTTCCGCGATGAGCGCGGCGTGGCGCGGACGGTCGAGCACGCAGACGATGATGTCATCCGGCTTCACGCCCTTGGCCGCGGCGACTGCCTTGACGTTCTCGGTCGGAGTCTTCGCCAGATCGATCACGCCTTCGGGATACCCTGGGCCGACCGCCAGCTTTTCCATGTAGGTGTCGGGCGCGTTGAGCAGGCAGCCTTCTTCTGCGGCTGCGAGGACCGCCAGCGAATTGGGTCCGGCCTTGGCGGTAATCGTGGTCCCTTCAAGCGGATCGAGCGCGATGTCGATCTTTGGTCCCGTGCCGATCGCCCCGCCGACTTTCTCGCCGATATAGAGCATCGGCGCTTCGTCTCGCTCGCCTTCGCCGATCACGACCGTCCCGTCGATCTCGAGCGTGTCGAACGCCGCGCGCATGGCTTCGACCGCCGCCGCATCAGCCGCCTTCTCGTCGCCGCGCCCAACCAGCTTGCTGGCGGCGATCGCGGCCGCCTCGGTCACCCTGACCAGTTCGAGGACGAGCACTCTGTCGAGCACGCTCGAACGTTGCGGCATGACCTTGTTCATTCGAGATTCACCCCTTGGATCGCTGTCTGCGTGGCGCGCTTAGCTGAGGGAGACAGGGCTTGTCGAGAAGTGCCGGGTGGGCCGGCTGTCGGGATGCGGGACGCATAGCCAGGAGTGAACTCGCGCTGTGAAACCGATCCGGTGGCTGCTGCTCTCCCTCCTCTCGACACCCGTCCTTTCCCAAGAGATGACCTTACCACCGGTAACCGCCGAACAAGCCGTCGAGATGGCGGCCGAGGCATATGGACCACCCGATTCGCGTGAAAAGGCGACGTGCCCCCCGCAGAAGCCCGGCGACGAAATCGTGGTGTGCGGAAAGACCGAGGATCAGGAGCAGTTCCGGGTGAAGTCGAGCAGTGATCTAGACCCGACCGGGGTCGGCTCGAAGGGCGGAGTGCCCCGCGCGCCCGACGTTGGCACCAGTTACCCCGGAGTAGTCGTCGCGCGCGGTTGCTTTATCCCGCCATGTCCGCCGCCGATGCCCAGGATCATCGACCTGAAGGCCATTCCCGAAGCGCCGCCGGGCTCCGATGCCGAGCGAGTGGGGCAAGGCCTCGCGCCCCGAGGCGACGCCGGCGGGCAACTTCCGCCGCCAAATCTGCCACCGCCGCTCGGACCCGAAGCACTCGAGGCGGACAGGCGGGTCACACAACCCGAAGCGGTCACGCCGCGAGAATAGGCATCACCAATGGCGCCCCGGTGAGGCTGGCCGATCCTTCGAGCAGCCGCAGCGCCTCGACGACGCATTTCTCGGCCCCTTCGTGAGTGACCATCGCCACCAGCACCTCACCGCCTTCGTCGGGTCGCCCTTGCTGGATGAGGCTCTCGATCGAAACCTCGGCATCGCGCATCGCGGCAGTGATCTCTGCAAGCACGCCGGGGCGGTCGGCGACCGTGAAGCGCACGTAAGTCCTCCCACGCCGCTCGCCGGGTTCGGCGGGCGCCATCGGTACCAGCGCGGCCACCGGAACCGAGAACGCGCCGCAGGTTTCGCCGCCTGGCTCGCCGTCTCTGGTCATCCAGCGGGCAATGTCGATCAGATCTGCGACCACCGCGCTCGCGGTCGGTCCGTCGCCCGCACCCGGGCCCTGGAACAGCAGCCGGCCCGAATAATTGCCCTCTGCGACGACCGCGTTGGTCGGTCCGTCGACGTGCGCCAGCGGATGGGCCTTTGGCACCAGGCATGGGCGCACCCGCTGGAGCAGGCGCGGCGTGCTGCCGTCTACGGGATGCTCTACATCAGCCTCGCCGATCAGCCGAATGACAAAGCCGAGGTCGCGCGCGCGGGCAATATCGGCGGCTCGCACGCGGGAGATACCCTCGCAGCTTACATGAGCGAGGTCGAGACGCGCACCAAATGCGACGGCGGCGAGGATCGCAAGCTTGTGGCCCGCGTCGATCCCTTCGATGTCGAGCGTGGGGTCGGCCTCGGCAAAGCCCTTGGCCTGCGCTTCGGTGAGCACGTCGGCAAAGTCACGCCCGGTGTCCTCCATGGTCGACAGGATGAAGTTGCAGGTCCCGTTGAGAATGCCCTGGACGCGGTCGATCGCGTTGGCGGCTGCGCCTTCGCGCAGCCCCTTGATCACCGGGATGCCGCCGGCCACGGCCGCCTCGAACTTGAGCGGTACCTTCGCTGCTTCGGCCGCTTCGCCGAGCGCGAGGCCGTGGTGCGCGATCATCGCCTTGTTTGCGGTTACCAGCGCCTTGCCGCTGCGCAGCGTATTGCGCGCGAGGGTGAGCGCGGGTCCGTCCGCGCCGCCAACCAGTTCGACCACCGCGTCGACATCGTCGCGTGCGGCCATCGCGGTCATGTCGTCGCACCAGTCGAAGGACGACAAGTCGACCCCGCGATCCTTGCTCCGGTCGCGCGCGCTGACTGCGACGACACGAATCGCCCGACCCGCTCTGGCCTCGATCAGCGCAGCATTGGTTTCGAGCAGGCGCACGACGCCCGCTCCGACCGTGCCCACACCGGCGAGCGCGATGCGCAGCGGTTGTGTCATGATGCTTTATCGTTCCTCCAGTTGCCGGGCGCTCCTAACGGAGTGGGCGCGAGCGGGCCAACAAAGAGAAACTATTCGCGCGCCAGCGGCGTTAACGGCTCAGAGTTCGCTCGCAAGGACCCAGCTGACTGAGCACGAAACGATAGTCCTGCGCCGCTCTCCCGCGAGAGACGCTATCCTGGGAGATATTGGCTGATCCGGGCAGTGTCTCGGGCAGGAAGCACGCGAGGCGATACCAAGCCAGCGTATTGTGCGCTGGCGGGCGGGCTGACTGATCGACGATCTCGGCGAACGAAACACCCCATGTCGGGGCCATCCCCGGGCGTCGGACGACAGTCAGCGAAACGGGGTCGCCGCTCCGCGTGGCGAGGAATATCTGCGTCTCCGATTCACCCGACAGCGTGCCTTCGACCGAAAGCGCATCGCGCACGCCCGTGACGGCCGGAGCGGCATCGACTGCGGCGAGATCGGCGAGGATCGGGCGCAGCCGCGATTCAAGAACCGGATTCCAGTCGAGTTGCGCGACGGGGCCGACGAGCTGCAACTCGCCAGGTCGCCCGGCGACGGGCCGCGCGAACAACATGACTTCGCGCTTCTTGAGCCTGGGCACCTTACCCTTCGCGTCCAGCGGCAGGTCGACGAGATACCGGATCGATTGGCCCAGCGGCGCGCTGCCCCCGATCAGCGCGACCGTCTCGGCTTCGACGTACACCCGCGAAAATCCGGGTGCGAGCGGGCCGGCGCGTTCGGGCGAAAGGGGGATGGCCTGTTTTACCTTGGCATGCACGACGATCTGCGCCGCATCGGCCAGGTCGGCCAGGTCAGCATAAGAAGGGGACGGGGCGGGCGCAGCGGGCGGGGCTGCAGCGACCCCGAGGGCAAGCGCGGCGGCCGCTAGCGCCGGGCGCACGGAGGATCGGGCGGTGAGCATAGGCCCTCCACCTAGGCGCATCGAAAAGGATTGGAAACCGTATGTCATCTCCCTCGTTGAGAGCGGAAGGCGTGAATCCGGCCTTAACCGGAAAAGCGTTTGCCTGTGGTTTGCTTCGCGGTTAAGGGTTGGCCCATCGGGGGAACAACAAGAACAACAATCCCTCGGAGAAGGCCCCCAGCCGGGTCATCGGGGATCCGGCGGGCCGAATGGTCGCCGTTTCCCGGTGGGCCACAGGGTGGACAACACGGAATGCGTCGGGGCGCGACGATTTAAAATCGCGTGTGCCCGAGGTTTGTTTTTGCAGGGCGTGGGTGCCCTGCACCGACGATGGAGTGATGCGACTGAATGGCTTACGCTGACCAACAGATGAGCGGTAATCGCATTATCGCGATCATCATCGTTGCGCTGATTCACATTGCCGTCGGCTACGCTCTCGTTACCGGCCTCGCCTACTCGGCGATCAAGAAGGCGGTGGAGCGTGTAACGACGGTGGATATCGAAGAGCCGCCGCCGCCCGAGGAAGAGCCGCCGCCGGAGCAGCCGAAGCCCGACGTGGCTCCGCCGCCACCGGTTGCGCCGCCGCCGCCGATCAATATCGCGCCGGCACCCCCGCCGATTCAGACCCAGCCGACGATTCCGCCGCCGGCGCCCCCGGCGCTGCGCGTGCCGCCGCCGGCCCCGGTCGCTCCGCCGCCTCCGCCTCCACCGCGGTTCCAGCCGAAGTCGCCTTCGCCCAAGGGCAATCCGGGCAGCTGGGCGAACGCCAACGATTATCCGAGCCGCGCGCTGCGCGAGGAGCGCGAAGGGGTGACCCGGTTCTCGGTGCAGGTCGATTCAAACGGTCGCGTGACGAATTGCACTGTCACGGGCTCCAGCGGTCATTCGGACCTCGACAGCACGACCTGCTCGCTCATTTCGCGGCGAGCGCGCTTCAACCCGGCAACGGACGGTAGCGGCTCAGCGACATCGGGCAGCTGGTCGAGTTCGGTGCGTTGGGAGATTCCGAAGTAACCGCCGATTCGCTTTTTATTATTCGTTTCATCTGAGAGGACTTTCACCCATGTACATCGAACTCCTCGCCGCCGCCGGTGGCGCAGCGCCGAAGAACCAGTTCGGCTTCTACGAAGCACTCGAACAAGGCGGCGTGATCGCGTGGTCGATCTTCGGCGTGCTTGTGATCATGTCGGTCGGCTCGTTCTACATCCTCATTACCAAGTGGATCGAACAGCAGAAGATCATGAACCAGTACAAGTCGATTCGCTCCGGTTTCTGGCGGGCACCAACGCTGCGTGAAGGCGCAGCGAAGCTCGAAAAGAACAGCGCCTGGCGTCAGGTGGTCGATGATGGCCTGAGCGCCGAGCAGTCGCACGGCAAGATGACCGACGCGATGGAAGCGCATGACTGGCTGCACGGTTCACTGGCTCGTTCGGAAGCCGCGATCAACTCGAAGCTCGCGGGCGGTCTGCCGTTCCTCGCAACCGTTGGCGCGACCGCGCCGTTCGTCGGCTTGCTGGGTACGGTTATCGGTATCTATCGCGCGCTGATCAACATCGGCCTCGCCGGGTCCGCTTCGATCGACAAGGTCGCGGGTCCGGTCGGTGAATCGCTGATCATGACCGCGCTCGGTCTGCTCGTCGCGGTGCCCGCGGTGCTTGCCTACAACTGGTTGCAGAGCCGCAACAAGCGCATCGCCGAACTGCTGTCGGGGTTCTCGACCGACATTCTCGCGAACATCAACTCGAAGGGCGCAGTGAAGCCCGCGGTGATGACCGGGACTTCGACGCAGCAGGCAGCCAAGGCGGCAACGACCGCACCGGCCACCAAGCCGGTCGCGCCGCGCCCCTGATCGGATATGGTGGAGAGGCGCCTTGGGCGTCTCTCCCCAATTCCGCGCGCATGAAATGAGAATAGGATAGCAAGCCCATGGCGATTTCCACAGGCGGAGGCGGTACCGAGAGGCCGATGTCGGACATCAACACCACGCCGCTCGTCGACGTGATGCTGGTGCTCCTGATCATCTTCCTCATCGCGGTTCCGATCGCGATCCAGACGATCGAGAAGCTCAAGATCCCGGTTATGCCCTCGACCGAGTCGAAGGATAAGGTCGAAAACCTTCTCCTGACGGTGAGCACCAGCGACGACGCCGGGCGGAGCGCGGGCGAACCAGGGTTTGTCGGCGCCTCGCGAAACGGCCAGTGCCGGGTCTACTTCAACAACACCACGCCGGTGGATTCGAAGGAGCTTTACGACCAGGCCTTCGAACGCCTCGATGCAATCGTCCAGGCGGCGGGCGGTCCGGAAGCTCTGATGGAGAACCCGGAAGAAATCCCGCAGGTGCACATCCGCGGTGACGTGAACGCGCCTTGGCGCTGCGTCGCTGGTGCAATTTATAACGTGCAGGCGGCCGGCTATCCGACCGTCGGCTTCATCTCGAACCCGGTGGACCCGAACGGCTGATCGGTCACCACCGATCATACGCTCGACACGAAGACAGAACTCAGGAGTAACCCACCATGGCAATGTCAGGCGGCAATGACGATGGCGCGCCGATGATGGAGATGAACACGACGCCGTTGATCGACGTCATGCTCGTGCTCCTGATCATGTTCATTATTACCATTCCCGTGGCGACGCACTCGGTCGACATCGATCTGCCGGTGCCGAACAACGAACCGCCTCCACCGGACATGATCGACCCGATCAAAAACAAGATCGTACTTACACCGCAGAATGAAATCCTGTGGAACGGAACGGGGATCGATCAGGGCGAACTCGTGCGTAATCTTGAGGCCACGCGGGCGATCAATCCCGAGCCCGAGTTGCAGTTCGAGCCCGATCAGCAGGCCAGCTATGACCTGTCGATCCGCGTGCTCAACCTGATCAAGGCATCGGGCGTTACCAAGTTCGGCTTCGTCGGCAACGAAAAGTACCGCGACTTCGGGAAGGCCCCGGGCGCTTAAACTCGGCCGCATCGGATGAAACGACCAAGGGGCGGAGCGATCCGCCCCTTTTTCGTGGGTGGTTTCCGGCGTGGCCTTGGGGAATTGCGGCTGGAGCGCGAAACACGGCATGCTGTCGCTCTGCCTGCGCCCATGGGCGGCCTCGAAACGGCCCCGCTTGTCGACGGGTTGCCGGTCCTCCCCGTGCTGCGCGTCATCTCGTTTCGTGGGATGAGCTTCGTCTTTGTGGACGACAAACCCTTCCGCGAGTTCGGTTAAATCGAAGAACGATGCATCCTGGTCGGTATCGCTGTCACGAACATAGCCTGGTTCCGGGAACGCGGATTGCCCGGCCAAAAGCGGGACGCTGTCCCGCTACGCCCGATCCATCGGGGCGATTTCCTCTACCCGCATCGCCGCCGACGCCAGCGTTTCCGCCTCGAGCACAAGTTCGTCGTCGACCGATCCCTGCGGCATTGCCTCGCGTCCGATCAAGGTCATCACCGGCACCGCCAGCGGACTGACCCGGTCGAGTTCGACATGGACAAGCTCGTCGGCCGCGCGGTCGAGCAGGTCGCCAAGGCGACCGATATCGGTCATCCGGGTGCGCGCATCGGCCCAGGCCGCTTCGAGCAGCACGTGGTCGGGCTCGTACTTGCGGAGAACGTCGTAGATCAGGTCGGTCGAAAACGTCACTTGCTTGCCGCTCTTGCGCTTGCCCGGATGCTGGCGCTCGACGAGCCCGCCGATCACGGCCACTTCGCGAAACGCGCGCCGCAGGAGGTGTGAATTCTGCACCCAGTCGACGAATTCGTCCTGCAGGATATCCGGCGATAGCAGCGGGGCCGGCTCCGCCACCGGCCTGATACTCCATACCGCAAGGCAATAGTCGTTGGCGTTGAACCCCAGCGGCCCGAGGCCGCGCTCCTCCATCCGCTTGGTGATCAGCATTCCCAGCGACTGGTTCGCGTTCCATCCGATGAAGGTATAGAATACGGTGTAATGCTTCTTCGCGTGCGGGAAGCTTTCGACCAGCAGCGTGTCGGGTCCCGGCATTGCCGAGCGCCAGTCCTGCACCTCAAGCCATTCGCGCACATCGTCGGGAAAGCGCGCCCAGCTCGCCCGATCGACCAGCATCGCGCGCACGCGGGTCGCGAGGTGCGTCGTGAGCGGCAGGCGCTGGCCGCCGTAGCTTGGGATCATCGCCGCCTTGGAACTGGCGCGGACGGTCAGCTCCATATCCTTGATCCGCTCTACCTCGAGGTTGATCCCGGCGAACTGAAACGTATCGCCCGGGCGCAGCGAGGCAGCGAAGCGTTCCTCCACCTTGCCCAGCGAGCGGCCGTTCCTGAAGCGTACATCGAGCATTTCGCTATCGACGATGATTCCCGCGTTGAGCCGGTGCCGCGCGGCGTGTTCGGGGTGGGTGAGCCGCCACGTGCCGTCCTTGTCCTTCACGATGCGGCGGAACTTGTCGTAGGCCTTCAGCGCATAGCCACCGGTGGCGACGAACAGGAGAACCCGCTCCCAGTCCGCCTGGTCCACCCAGGAATAGGCCAGGCTCGAGCGGATCTCGGCGAGCAGGGCCACCTCGTCGAACGGCCCGGCGCAGGCGCAGGCCATCACGTGCTGGGCGAGCACGTCGAGCCCGCCGGGGCGGAAGTCTTCACCGTCGCGCTGGCCTTCGTCGACCGCGTCCTTCGCCGCGGTCGCCTCGAGGAATTCGAAGCGGTTGCCGGGGACGAGGATCGCGCGGCTCGGGCAGTCGAGCCGGTGGTTGGCGCGGCCGATCCGCTGGAGCAGGCGGCTCGACCCCTTCGGCGCGCCCATCTGCACAACGAGGTCGATATCACCCCAGTCGATCCCCAGATCAAGGCTGGCGGTGGCGACGAGCGCGCGCAATTCGCCGCGCGCCATCGCCCCTTCGACCTTGCGCCGCGCCTCCTTGCTCAGGCTGCCGTGATGAATGCCGATCGGCAGCGTCTCCTCGTTCGCGTTCCACAGGTTCTGGAACACGTATTCGGCGAGGAAGCGGGTGTTGGTGAAGATCAGGGTGGTGCGATTGCGCCTGATTTCCTCGTAAAGCTGGGGGATCGCCCAGGTCGCGGCGTGTCCGCCCCATGGCACCCGCTCTTCGATCGGAAGCAGGATTTCGACTTCGGCCGGCGCGCCCGGCTCGCCTTCGACCAGTTCGACGCTGTCGATGTCGCCCCACGGTGCAAGCCATTCGCGAAACCCTTCGGGGTTGGCGAGCGTGGCCGAGAGCGCGGCTCGCTCCATCCCCGGCGCTATCGACTGCAGGCGGCTGAGCGCCAGCGCCAGCAAGTCACCGCGTTTGCCGGTGGCAAAAGCGTGAACCTCGTCGATCACGACGCGCTTGAGGCCGGTGAACAGCGCGAAGCTGTCCGGATAACTCAGCAGCAGCGATAGCGATTCGGGCGTGGTGAGCAACACGTGCGGCGGCTTCGTGCGCTGGCGCTTCTTGCGGTCGGACGGGGTGTCGCCGCTGCGTGTCTCGATGCGGATCGGGAGCCCCATCTCCTCGACCGGGGTGAGGAGATTGCGCTGCACATCGTGCGCCAGTGCCTTCAGGGGGCTGACGTAGAGTGTGTGCAGACCCTCGGGCGGTTCCGCTCCATCGAGCCGCGTAGGCGTAAAGGCCGCCAGCGTCGGCAAAAAACCGGCTAACGTCTTGCCCGCGCCGGTATCCGCCACCAGCAGCGCGTGGTGCCCGCGGTCGCTTGCATTCAGCATCTCGGATTGATGGCGTCGCACCCGCCAGCCGCGGCCCGCGAACCAATTTTCGATCTCGGAGGGCACCGCGCGAGCCATCCACAGGGCAAAGCACGAGCGCGCAAAAAGCGCCAGCCCACTTCAGTCGCTCTCAAGGTCGGTTCAGCATTTGAAACTGATTATAACGGGTTTTCAAACGGTTGGATTCGGCGAGGCGCGGCGGGGATGCGACGATCCGCGAAACGATTCGCCGTTGCCGCCGTTGATTCTACATCAGGATGGGCGCGACCTTGCGGCGCTGCTGCCGGCCCGGTCCCGCCCGAGCCTCTGGCAGCGAGCAAGGAGACCCAACATGGAAGACCGCAATCGTCGCCGCGACCGCAGCAGCGGATCGCGCAATCCCGACCAGAATCTAAGCCAGGAAGAAAACTATTACGGTTCGCGTCAGGCCGAGCAGTTCGAAGATTCGAGCGCTTATGACCAAGACGGATCGTCCCAGGGGCAGTGGCGCAATAATCAGATGGGCGATCAGGGCCGTCGGCCCGTGATCTATTACGAGGAAGTCACCTGGCGAACTCCGTCGCGCGGCGGAAATCGCCAGCGCGACGGTTACCGCTCGCGGGACGACGGCATCGATGCGCAAAACGCATCGGAACGCTACGCCCTGCGTGAGCGAGATTACGGTCCTGCGCGTTATGATAACGGTCTGGACTACTACACAAGCGAGAGTCAGGGCGGACGGGACTTTTCGCGGAAGGGCGGTCGCTCCTATGGCGCGCGACCCGGTTACGGATACGGCGAAAGAAGTTATTCGCGTAACGGGGACGAGCGGTATTATGGTAACGACGATGCCGATCGCGATCGCGGCTTCTTCGAGCGCGCTGGCGATGAAATCGCCAGCTGGTTCGGAGACGAGGATGCCGCGCGCCGCAGGCGGATGGACCATCGCGGCTCAGGCCCGTCCAACTACGCTCGCTCGGACGAACGGATCATGGAAGACGCCTGCGACTGCCTGACCGATGATTGGCTGCTCGATGCGCGTAACATCCAGGTGACCGTCAAAGATGGTGAGGTGACGCTGGACGGGACGGTCGAAAGTCGCACCGCGAAGCGGCGTGCGGAGGATATCGTCGATGACGTTTCGGGTGTCGGACACGTGCAGAACAATCTGCGCGTGAAGGATCGCGACAGCTATCGCGAGACGGACGCAACCAGCGAAAGCGGATCGTCTGCCTGATCCCGTACTGGCTTGAGTTCGAACGGAAGAGCCCGCTTTGGCGGGCTCTTTTCGTGTCGGCCGAAGCGGTTCGCTCCCGCTCGTTAGGCGTCAGGCGCGCGCCTCGACAGCGTAGTGGATGGGTTTGAAGCTGCCGCCGTTCGACGAATAGGCGGAGCACGCGGTAAGACCGATGATAAGATCGATCGAGGCGTGCAGATCGATATAATCGCCCGGCCCGCTGACCGGCGGATCGACCCGCAAAGTGCCGTCGGGCGCAATGGGCACGTTCATGAACACGTTGAACGCGCACGGGATCGAGTCGGGCTCGACCCCGAACGGCGCGAGTGCCTCGGCCAGATTGCCGAAACAGCCACGGTGGACCGGCTGATCGGGATAGAAATGGCGGAAGGTCGCCTCGCTGCATGGCGTCAGCAGGAAATCGTGTGTGCCCACCGTGTCCTCGACGATTTCCAACATCACGCGCGAACGGTTGGACCACAAGCGGTGGCCCTTGGTCAGTTGCAGCGTCTCCTCGTAATCGAATGTGCGCCCGTTCGACAGCACCTCGCGGATGTCGTCCGCGGCGAACGCGACCAGATCGCTTACCTGGCTGCCAAGCGGGTCTATCACGCGTAAGACCTCGCCTGCGGCAAGGCGAAAGGCGGTCCCGCTGCGGGGTGCGATCTCGTCTATCACGCCATGTTCTCGACTCGCTTGTCCTGAAACGGACATCGCCAGCCATCTTCTATGACCCGTCCGCTGTACTGGCGCGCCTCGCTTGCCTCTCCGTGACGTGAAAGCATCGGGTTGCGCGATCCGGCCAGCTCCTCGTCGCGCTCGAGAATTCGTTCGCGCATGCGTTCGTACTTGCCCTCGTCGCGCAGCGCCTCGAACTGAGAGTGGAGATTGAACACGAGAGTCGGACGGGGGAATCGGCGGGCGGGTCGCGATGCATCCGGATGGAGTCCAACCACGAAGAAGCCCTCACCGCCGAAGCTCAGCGAGAAGTGCGGATCGTCGGGATCGGCGCTGACGCGATGGTCGTAGGGCTGACCAAGCCAGTGATCCTTGTCCGCGAACGACTGTATGCGCTCCCACATCAGGGTTTCGAACTCGCGCTCGTCGAGATTGTCCGGGCCGGAAAATACGACCGCCAGACTGCGCAGACCGGTGGGATCGGCGCGATACTGCCGCGCCCAATCCATCAACTCGCGGTGGATGAGCACATCGTCCCAGCCGCTGTCGAGGCTGTGACAGACAAGGGTCTTGAGCGTTCCCCTGGCGAGTGCGGATTTCGCCCCTACGCAGGGAAATTCGGATGATGCGATGCGCGAGCGCAGTTCTTCTTCGCCCGCGGTGCGGGTGCGGTCGTCGACCAACATCGGTGATTTGCCTCTTCTGTTAGCAAAAGAGACTCTCGGGCGCTCGGTTGCGTTCCAATACCGACCGAATGTTAGTTTCGAAGAGCCGGATCGAGCCACTCGATCAGTGGCTCACCTCGTCGCCACGCTCGAGGCCGGACGCGGCAAGCTGCTCGTCGATTTGCGCGAGCAATCGCTCCAATCCCTCTTGGTTATCGCTCTCGGCGCGGGCGACAAGCACATCCTGGGTGTTCGAAGCGCGCAGCAACCACCAGCCATCGGGTGTCGTCACGCGAACCCCGTCGGTGCCGTCGACCGCATGGGGAGAGTTCGCCATTCTCGCCTTCACCTCCTCGATCGCGGCGAATTTCCGCGCTTCGTCGACCTGGAAGCGAAGCTCGGGCGTGTTGACCATTTCGGGCATCGCGCCGCGCAATTCGGTTACCGACTTGCCCAGCCGCACCGACGCCGCGATCAGCCGGATTGCGGCGTAGAGTGCATCGTCGAATCCATAATAGGTGTCGGCGAAAAAGACGTGACCGCTCATTTCTCCGGCGAGCGGTGCGTCAATCTCCTTCATTTTGGACTTAATCAGGCTGTGCCCGGTCTTCCACATCAGCGGCCTGCCACCGAGCTGCTCGACGCGCTCGAACAGCGCGCGGCTCGCCTTCACATCGGCGATGACGTGGGCGTTAGGCATTCTCCCTAATAGATCCTCGGCGTAGATCATGAGTAACTGATCCCCCCAGATGACCCGGCCTTTGCCATCGATTGCGCCGATCCGGTCGCCGTCGCCGTCGAATGCCACTCCGAAGTCGAGGTTCTTGTCCGCGACAAGTCGCCGCAAGTCCTCAAGGTTTTCAGGAACGGTAGGATCAGGATGATGATTTGGAAACGTTCCGTCGACTTCAGTGAAAAGCAGGTGGTGCTCACCCGGGAGCCGGGCGGCGAGCGCCTCGAGCGCGGGGCCGGCAGCGCCGTTGCCCGCGTCCCAACCAATTCGAAGACCGGCCAGCGTATCGCCGCCGATCCCGCCTCCACCGACGCTTGGCAGCCCGCCGAGCAGCCGCTCGACGTACTCCTCGAGGATCTCGCGCGTCACGATCTCGCCCTGCCCATCCGCCCAGGCCCCGGCTTGCGCGCGTCGGCCGAGTTCGACGATGTCCTCCCCGAAAAACGGCCGACCCATGAATACCATCTTGAAGCCATTGTAATTGGCGGGATTGTGACTGCCGGTTATCTGAATGCCGCCCTGCACCTCTTCGGCTGACGCTTCGGCGTAGTAGAGCATCGGGGTGGGTCCCATGCCGACCCGAACGACATTGCATCCGCTCGCCGTCAGTCCCTCGATCAGCGCATGTTCGAGCATGGGCGAACTGATCCGCCCATCATAGCCGACTGCCACCGTCGTTCCGCCCGCTTCGCGAAGCATGGTTGCAAAACTGCGGCCGATCGCCCGCGCGTCTTCGGCGCCCAGCGTTTCGCCAATAACCCCGCGGATATCGTATTCGCGCAAGGTGGTGGGATGGAAGGTATGGCTCAATGCAAAAATTCCTCAACGGTCGTCGGGGATCTCGTTCAGCAACAGGTCGCGCGCGGCATTTGCCTCGTGGACCTGATCGTTCGTGCCGCCGCGATCGGGGTGGACCATCGCGATCAACCGCCGGTGTGCCTCAAGGACTTCGGTGTGCGAGGCCTCGTGACGCACGCCGAGCAGCTTGCGCGCTTTGAAAACGGCCAGCGCGCGGGACGGTTTCACCGACAGGTATTCCCACGGCCAGCGGTTGGTGCCGACCCGCACGATCAGCGACACCAGCCCCGCAATGACGAGAAGTTTGATCATCGTCCGCCCGCCGACCCGTCCGTCAGGCCAGCGCCAGCTGGGGTTCGCGTGCGGCAGGAACCGGCAGGTTGAGAGCGGCGATGAGGCTACGCAGTTCCTGTCTGGCGACGAGGTGGCTCGTCCCCAGCTCGCCCAGGTGCCCCTTGTCGAGCAGCGTCAGTCCGCTGGGGAACAGCTCGCGGTAGATCACGCGCTCGGACAAGCCGCTGGCGACGCGAAAGCCGACGCGCTTCGACAGTTCCTTCAACGCCTGTTCGATGCGTGCCATGTTGCGTGCCTCAACGTGACCGGTGCGGTTGCGCACGACGATCCAGTCCATCTCGCGCCGGTTCTGCTCGATCTGGCTGCGGCTGCGCTTGATCCGCGCTTCCCAGATCAGTTCGGCGTAGAACGACAGTTTACGGACCTTGAACGTCTCGGCGTCGACCTGGCCGATCAGGTCGAAATCGACGAAACTGTCATTGAGCGGCGTGACCAGCGTATCGGCTTCGGTCGCGGCGTGGCGGGCAAGCGGATCGTCGCGCCCCGGCGTGTCGAACACCACGAAATCGCACCCATCGCTGAGCGTGGCGATCGTCGATTCGAGCTCGGCAGTCGTGCCGGCCTCAAACACCTCGAAGCGCGCGGTTGGCAGCTCGATCCCGCGCCGCTCGGCGGTCTCTGCGCGGTTTTCCAGATAGCGAAACAGCGTGCGCTGGCGTGGATCGAGATCGATCGCCGCGACTTTGGCCCCGCGATAGGCGAGCGCAACCGCCACGTGCACCGCGGTGGTCGACTTGCCGGTACCACCCTTCTCGTTGGCGAAGACAATCCTGTGAGCCGGCTTTGACACGCGTGCATTCCCGTTGTGTGCCCGCTAGGGCGTTTGGCGTGATCGGAGAATAGCGGAGGGACCGCAAGCCGTGCAAACCGCGACCACGCTGGAAGTGTTGAGAAGCGCCGTGGACGTCCTGCGTGCAGGAGGCAAGCGGCTCGCGCTGGTGCCGACGATGGGGGCGCTTCACGAAGGCCATCTGACGCTCGTGCGCGAGGCGAGAAAACACGCCGACGCGGTCGCGGTGTCGATCTTCGTGAATCCAAAGCAGTTTGGCCCCAACGAGGACCTCGACGCCTATCCGCGCACGCTCGAAGAGGACTCCGCGCTGCTTGAGGCCGAAGGTGTCGAACTGCTTTGGGCACCCGCTGCCGGCGAGATGTACCCTGAGGGTTTCGCCACCAACGTCGCGGTCGCAGGTGTCAGCGAGGGATTGTGCGGCGCGGCGCGGCCAGGACATTTCGACGGCGTTGCGACGGTGGTGCTGAAACTGTTCAACCAGGTCCGTCCCGACGTTGCGCTGTTCGGCGAGAAGGATTGGCAGCAACTTGCGGTGATCCGCCGCATGGTGCGCGACCTCGACCTGACGCTGCCCGCGCTGGATGCGATCGTGGGAGTGCCGACGGTGCGCGAGCGCGACGGGCTCGCATTGTCGAGTCGTAACCAATACCTCTCGACCGAAGCCCGCGCGCAAGCCGCGGCGCTGCCGCAAGCCATGCGCGAGGCGATAACCGCACTGTCGGCTGGTAGCGCCGCGTCCCCCACCATCGCGGCAATCGAGGCGCACCTGCTTCAAGCCGGGTTCGATTCGATCGACTACGTTACGCTGGTGAATGCCGACAGCCTTGCCCCGCTAACGGTGCCGGGCGAAGTCCCCGCGCGTTTAGTGGTTGCTGCACGTATCGGCGGCACCCGATTGATCGATAACATGGCAGTCCCTGCGTAATCCACACATGGTCGATCTAACTCCGTTTTAACTGTTCCCCTCCGATAATGCGCGTGTCAGCAGGAGGCTGCAGGTGGAACGTCGCGTCAGCAAACGGGTGACTACGGCTCTGGCAACAACGTGCCGGGTGCCTGCCGCGCCGTACTCGGCAAAGGTCCATAACTTGTCCGCGAAGGGCTGTCGGATCGGTTTGCGCGATTTTCGCCCGATCCCCTCAGGCTCCACGGTTCATATCGACTTCGGCGGCGGCCGGACCGTTTCGGGTACTGCGGTCTGGTCCCGTACGTTAAGCTGCGGGGTGCGGTTCACGCAGGAATTACCAAGCGAACTAGCGGTCGAATTCGGACTGATGGATGCATCGGTGCTCGTCACCGCGCAGCCGCCCGGAGAGCGCGAAACCGGATACCCCGATCCTTCGATCCGGACACCACACTGGCTGCGCAAGCGGACTTTACTTCAGGATTAGGTCGCGTCAGCGAAGTCCTGGAGCGGGTAAGGGGAATCGAACCCCTCTAGCTAGCTTGGAAGGCTAGAGCATTACCACTATGCTATACCCGCTCGTACAGGCGAGCGCGCTTGCCACGCAGGCGGGCATCCCGTCAATCCTCTGCCGTACCGGTCAGTTCATCGACCAACGTTCCGCTGTCGCTTGGCGCCGCGGCCGGCGGCGTGCCGGCCGGGACCGCGATTTTCATTTCGACCCGGCGGTTCCTGGCGCGTCCGGCCTCGTCGGGCATGCCGTCGGGTCCGGCATTGGGAGCGACGGGGTTTTGCTCGCCGAAGGCGATGACCTCGATCCGGTCTCCGGCGACGCCGTGCGTGACGAGCCAGTCGCGCACCGCGCCGGCGCGTTTCGTCGCCGCGCGCAGGTTGGCGGTGTCGAGCCCGGCCGAAATCGGTGTGGCCGCCCAGCGTGATCGGCCCGCCGGCCTTCATCTGCTCCGAACCGAGCGCATCGGTGAGCGCCGTCACGGCCGCGTCGGAGAGCCGCGCCCCGCCATCGGGAAAGCCGATCGTGATCGCGAGCGGCGCCATCGGCGCGGTCGGTTCGCGATCGATTCCCACATCGTCGCGAATAATCGAAACCTTCTCGTCGGCGGGCGTGGTGGCCGACGGTTTCGGATCGGGCGACGGAGCGGTGCGGTCGCACCCGCCGAGAGCGAATACGAGCGAGGCGACAAGGGGGATCGCGGCGAGCGGATTGGGGCGCATGGCTGGCCTTTCCTGATTCATCTCGAGGGCACCGTGTCGGGCGCGGTATCGGATCTGGGCTTCTTCGCCGCATTCTTCGCGGCGGCGGCGGCGGCGGTCCGTTCGAGCGGCGGAGAATAGGCGATCACCGTATCCTCGGCCCGAGGCACCGGCTGGCTGGCGTGGGTGAAAAAGCGCAACGTGCCGTCGGAGCGAACCAACAGCAGCATCTGGCCGGCATCGGGCAGCCTCTCCTTGGCATCGTCAAATCCGAAGCGTTCGCTCAGGCGAGTCTTGCGAAATACCCAGCCCGACCGTTGCCGGTCGACGAGATCCTCGACCCCCATGCCGGATTTGAATAATGCGCGGCCGCGCAAGCTTTCGGGCAAGCGGCGCGGGTCGTCCTCATCGCCTTCTTCGCCCAATTGATAAACCGCGTCCCGGCCGAACAGGTGCGCGAACTCGTTGCAGACGAGGGTGTTGTACGCCTCGTTTTCGGTGGCAGCGACGAGGACATGGAACGGCGCCAGGTCGAGATCGTGCTCGGTCGCTTCGTGCAGGATCTCGCCGTGGTAGAAGGGGACGCCCGCCTGGCGCACGGGCGACAGTCGCTCCCAGCTCGAATCGGCGATCGTCACCGGAGTTTCGAGTTCCTTCATCTGGCGGGCGAGCGCGATCGTCCACGGCGTTGCGCCGACGATCAGCAGCCCGGGTCGGCTGGCCCCCTTGATCCCCAGCAACCGCGCAACGAGGTTGATCGTGAATCCGTGCGCGATGACGGTGGTCACGACGACCGCGAAGCTTAGGCCGATAAGGATGTTGCCATCGGCGTAGCCCAGCTCCGCCAGGCGCAATGCGAACAGGCCGCTGATGGCCACCAGCACGATACCGCGCGGCGCGATCCAGGCGACGAACAATCGTTCGTTCCACGGCAGGGAGCTGCCTAGCAGGCTGATCAGCACAGTCGCCGGGCGGACGATGAACAATAGCCCCAGCAGGAACAGCCCGAAGCGCCATTCGAGGTAGCGCAGCTCGGAGAATTGCAGGCTTGAGGACAGGAGAATGAAGATGCCCGAAACGAGCAGGACCGCGATGTTCTGCTTGAACGGATGGATGCTGCGCAGCGACGACACGTTCATGTTGGCAAGCGCAACGCCCATCACGGTCACCGATATCAGTCCCGCCTCATGCTCGATCATGTTGGCGGCCACGAACACTGCGACAACCGCTGTCAGCAGCACCGGGACTTTGAGGTATTCGGGCACGTGTCCACGCGGGAAACTCCAGGCCACTGCCAATGCCGCGAAGTAGCCGAGCGCCGCGGCGAGCACGGCGGCGACGATCATCGGCGGCACGACCTCCAACAGCAGCGCGCCATCGGCCGAGAGACGGAAGTATTCGTAGGCGATCACCGCGCACATCGCGCCCGCCGGATCGTTGACGATTGCTTCCCACTTCAGGATCGCCGCCGGGCGCGGCTCCACGTTCGCCTGGCGCAGCAGCGGCATCACCACCGTCGGGCCGGTGACGACGAGGATTCCGGCGAACAGGATGGCGACCGGCCAGACCAGCCCGGCCATGTGCAGCGCTGCGCTGCCGAGCAGCCAGCCGATCGGCACACCGAACACGAACAATCGCCAGACCGCCTCACCCGCGCTGCGGAGCTCACGGAAATTGAGGCTGAGGCCGCCTTCGAACAGGATCAGCGCAACCCCGATCGAGATCATCGGCGCCATCATGTCGCCGAACACCTTCTCGGGATCGAAAATGTGCAGGACGGGTCCGGCAAGGAACCCGGCGGCGAGCATCAAGACGATCGCGGGCCAGCCGGTTCGCCACGCGATCCACTGCGCGCCAATACCGAGCACGCCGATAAGCGCGATCACGAGTGCCTGTTGTTCCATGAGCCCCTGCTCTGTCGCACGAATGCGGCTTTGAGTGCAAATGCGCGGGTCGGGTCGAAGGGTCCCGACTCCGCCGAAATCAGTGGCCAGGGAAGTCCATGAGCGCATCGACCGTCACGCCAGCGGCACGCAGCCGGTCGGCACCGCCGAGGTCGGGCAGGTCGATAACGAACAAGGCGTCGGCCACCGTCGCTCCGGCGCGCCGCAACAGTTCGGCCGCGGCGAGCGCGGTTCCGCCGGTGGCGATAAGGTCGTCGACGATCGCGATCCGCTGCCCCGGCGCGATGGCGGTCGGATCGACCTCGAGCCGGTCCGTGCCGTATTCGAGGTCGTAATCGACCCCGATCGTGGGGACCGGGAGCTTGCCGGGCTTGCGCACGGGAATGAAGCCGATGCCCAGTTCGATCGCCACCGCCGCGCCAAAGATGAAGCCGCGTGCTTCCATCCCGGCGATCGCTTGCGCGTTGTTCGCTCGAGCCCGGTCGGCAAGAAGCCCGACCGCGGCGCGCAGCCCCTCGCCGTGCGATATCAGCGTGGTGATGTCGCGGAACACGATGCCTGGCGCCGGAAAATCCGGCACCGTGCGCACGAGCGAGCGGAGGTCGGCGGGACTCATGCCCGCCGCACGGCTCAGGCCGCTACCTTCGGCTTCTTGGGCTTGATTGCCGCCCAGACCTGGTTTTTTGCCATCCAAGCCAGGATCGTGGCGAACAGCAGGAAGCCGAGCACCGGCCAACCGACCTGGGTGCGCTTCACCTTCTTGGGTTCGGCAGTCCAGGTCAGGAATGCGGCGACGTCCTTGGCCATCTGGTCGACCGTCGGCTTGGGCTGCCCCTCGGCATAGGTCACCTGACCATCGGTGGTCAGCGGCGGCGGCATGGCGATGTTGAGGTTCGCGAAATACGGGTTGAAGTGCCCGTTCGGCGGCGTGGTGAAGTCGGGGAACTCGTCCTTCACGTGCTTGCCGCCAACCGAGAACGTGTCGAGGTTACGGTAACCGGTCAGCAGCGAATAGAGGTAGTTGCCACCGTCGTGCCGGGCCTTGGTCATCAGCGAGAGATCGGGCGGCACGGCGTTGTTGTTCGCGGCGCGCGCGGCGACGGCGTTGGGATAGGGCTCGGGGAAGTAATCGGTCGGCAGGCCCGGACGGGTGGTCGCCTCGCCGGTGTTGGGATCGATCCCGGGAACCTGGAAGCCCGCGGCGATCGCCTTGACCTCGGCCTCGTTGTAGCTGAGCGCGGTGAGATCGCGGAAGGCGACGAACTTCAGGCCGTGGCAGGCGGCGCACACTTCCTTGTAAACCTGAAAGCCGCGCTGGAGCTGGGCAATGTCCCAGGTACCGAACACGCCGTCTGATTGCAGGTGCGCCTCGCGCGGGTGGAGGTGGAACTCGTGCTCCGCGGTAGCATCTTTGAGCTTGCCTTCAGAGACGACGGTGCCGAGGCCCGTGCCGAAGGCCCACAGGGCCATAACCGCGAAGAACAGGCCGGCGAGGATTCCGATAAGGCGGATCATTGTCGTGTCGCTTTCCCTAGTGCCTGTCGTTCAAACGCCGACCGGTTCGGCGTTTTCGCCGAGGACCGCAGCCTTGTCCTCGCCCAGCACCGCCTCGGTGATCGAGTACGGCAGTGGTTCGGGCTTCTCGATCATCGAGACGATCGGCAGCACGACGAGGAAATGGAGGAAGTAATAGGCCGTCGCCAGTTGGCTGAGCATCACATAAGGCTCTTCGGCCGGCGCGCCGCCACAGTAGAACAGGATCAGCATCGTCGGGATAAGGCCGAACCAGAAGAACTTGCGGAACAGCGGGCGGTAGTGGCCGCTGCGGACCGGACCCTTGTCGAGCCAGGGCAGGAAGAACCACATCAGGATCGCGCTGAACATCGCCAGCACGCCGAGCAGCTTCGCTTCGATGAACACGATGCTGGTGAACGGAAGATGCAGATCGACCGTGAAGGCGCGCAGGATCGCGTAGAACGGCCAGAAGTACCATTCGGGCACGATGTGCGCCGGGGTGCTCAAGGGGTTGGCCTCGATGTAGTTGTCCGGGTGTCCGAACAGGTTCGGGCCGAGGAACAGCACGGCGCAATAGAGCAGCAGGAATACGCCCAGCCCGAAGCCGTCCTTCGCGGTGTAATACGGGTGGAACGGGATGGTATCGCTCTCGCTCTTCACCTCGACCCCGGTCGGATTCGAAGATCCGGTGAGGTGCAGTGCCCAGATGTGCAGGATTACCGCGCCCGCGATCACGAACGGCAGCAGGTAGTGCAGGCTGAAAAAGCGGTTCAAGGCCGCGTTGTCGGGCGCGTAGCCGCCGAGCAGCCAGATCTGGATCGGCTCACCGACGAGCGGGATCGCCCCGAACAGCCCGGTGATGACCTTGGCGCCCCAGAAGCTCATCTGCCCCCAGGGGAGCACGTAGCCCATGAAACCGGTCGCCATCATCAGCAGGAAGATCGTCACGCCGAGCAACCAGACCATCTCGCGCGGGGCCTTGTAGCTCGAATAGAAGAACCCGCGGAAGATGTGCAGGTAGATCACCGCGAAGAACGCCGAAGCGCCGTTGGCGTGCGCGTAACGCAGCATCCAGCCCCAGTTGACGTCGCGCATGATGTGCTCGGTCGAGGCGAACGCCACCGTGGCGTTCGAGGCATAGTGCATTGCCAACACGATGCCGGTGACGATCTGCAGCACGAGGCAGAACCCGGCGAGCACGCCGAAATTCCACATGTAGTTGAGGTTGCGCGGCACCGGATAGCCGCCGCCCAGCGAATTGTAGACGAGCCGCGGCAGGGGCAGCTTCTCGTCCATCCACCGCATGAACGGATTGACCGGTTGATACTGTTGGGCCCAGGGGAAGCTCATCGTTCTTGCTCTCTCTCGCCTCAGCCGACCTTGACGACGGTATCGCTGGTGAATTCGTAGACCGGAACCTCAAGGTTCTTCGGAGCGGGACCCTTACGGATGCGCGCCGCGGTGTCGTAGTGCGATCCGTGACAGGGGCAGAAGTATCCGCCGAATTCGCCGCGCGGCTCGCCCTCTGCAGCGCCCAGCGGCACGCAGCCCAGGTGGGTGCACACGCCCATCGTGATGAGCATGTCTTCATGCCCTTCCTTCGTGCGTTCCTGCAGGGTCTGCGGGTCGCGCAGCGATCCGAGGCCCACCGCATTGGCCATCTGGATTTCCTGCGGCGTCAGGCGGCGCACGAACAGCGGCTGTTTGCGGAAGATCGCCTTGATCGCCATGCCCGGCGTGATCGACGAAACATCGACCTCGGTGCTGCTCTCGGCAAGCACGTCGGCCGATGGCGCCATCTGGCTGATCAGCGGGAGCAGAACGCTCACCCCGCCGACGCCCGCCGCGCCGATCGCCGCGATATTGATGAAGTCGCGCCGCCGGACCCCGTCATCGGGTGCCGTAACGGTCCCCGGGATCGCGTCGCCAGTCGTGTCAGCCATCAGCCGTGCCTGCCTTGCCTTAGAACGTCTTCGCGAATGGACTGCGCCGATCGGCACAGCCGTAAAAAACTGCCACCGGCAGAGCAGCGAGAACGAAGCGTCGGCCCCTGTTTTCGCGGTTCGCCGCAAGGAGCGCGAAAGCCCCCGACGGTGCCGGTTTGCGGCGCGCATAGACTCCATTCGCCATGTTGCCAACCGCCATTGTGGCGGTTTTCGGACGCGTTCTTTCAGTCGAGCCCGATCAGCGAGAGCTGGCGGCCGTAGGTCGGCTCGTCGTGGTGTGTCGCCCGGCGGAACGAAAAGAACGCCTCGGCTTCGGCGTAGGTGTCGCGGACCAGTACGGCGTTGACCCCCACGCCCGACCGGGCGAGCCGGTGCGCGACGTAGCCGGGCAGATCGAACTGGTGGTGGCCCGGTCGGCCGGGCACGAAGAAACGCGCATCCTCATGCGAGAACAGGGCGCGCAAATCATCGCCGACTTCGTACGAGGGCTGCGCGATGCACGGGCCGACGGCCGCGGTGATCCGCCCAGCCTGCGCGCCGAGTGCCTCCATTGCCGCAACCGTCCCCTCGATCACCCCGCCATGCGCCCCGCGCCAGCCGGCGTGGGCCGCGCCGATTACGCCGGCTTCGCGGTCGGCCAGCAGGACCGGCGCGCAGTCCGCGGTGAGAATGCCGAGCAGCACGCCCGGCTGGTCGGTGACCATGGCGTCGGCCCGCGGCCGCTCCGCCTCGCTCCACGGCTGGCGCACGGTCACGACTTCGGGCGAGTGAACCTGGTACAACCCGACCAGTGCCGCTCCGGACAGAACGGCCTCGGCGGCACGGCGGCGGTTCTCGGCCACCGCAGCCTGATCGTCGTCGGCGCCGTAGCCGCAATTGAGGCTGGCGACGGGGCCGGTCGAGACCCCGCCGCGCCGGGTCATGAACCCGTGCGCGATGCCGGCCAGCACGTCTGCCCGCAGCGCTTCAACCAAGGCTGCGCGTCACCTGCTCGAACGTATCACGCGACAGACCCTTGGTCGCGGCGATCCGCTCAAGCTCGGCGCGCATCTTCGCCGCGCGGCCCGGCTCTATCCGGCGCCAGCGTCCGAGCGGGGTCACGAAGCGTGCGGCGGTCTGCGCGTTGAGCGGATCGAGCGCGAGGATCAGATCGGCAATCATCCGGTAACCTTCGCCGCTCGCGCTGTGGAATGCGTGCGGATTGCCCGCGAACGCCATGTACAGGCTGCGCACCCGGTTGGGGTTTTTCAGCGTGAAGTCCGGATGATCGGCCAGCGCCTTGACGTGTTCGATGGCGTTCGGGTGCAGCGAAGCGGCCTGCAGGCTGAACCACTTGTCGACCACCAGCGGGTTGCCCTGGTAGCGATTGTAGAAATCGATCAGCTTGTCGGTCCGCTCGATGCCCGAAAGTCCAGCAAGAACCATCAGCGCGCCCTGCCGATCGGTCATCGTGGTCGCCGCATCGTACTGCGCGGCAGCGATCTTCGCGGCACGGTCCGGGTTGCCCGCGGCAAGATAGACCAGCGCCTGTGTCTTCACCTTGCGCGCACCGCGAGCAGCGGCGTCCATGCCTTCGGACGACTTGCTCGCGCGGTCGTGCATCGTCGCCAGTTCGCTCTCGAGCGACTGGCCGAGCCAGCCCTTCAGGGCTTCGCGCTCGGCGTGGATGCGGCCCGGGTCGGCGACCACGAGCTGTTCGGAAATGTAGGTCTGGCTCGGCAGCATCATCAGCTCGCCACGCATCTGATCGTCGAGCGCCTCGTCCTTGACGATCGCCCGCAGCGCGCCACCGATCGCTTCGCGCGCCGCGGTGCGGTCCGCACCGGACAGCCCGTCGCCGACGGCGTCGACCAAGTGGCCGACGATAAGCTCCTGCATCGCCTCGTAGCGCGCGAATGGATCGTCGTCGTGTGCGGCGAGGAACACGAGGTCGTCGGTCGAGACGTCTCGCTCGATCGAGACCGGTGCGGAGAAACCGCGGTTGATCGACAGCGCCGGCCTTTCGGCAAAGCCACCAACCTCGATCTCGCTTTCGATGCCGTCGAGCACGATGAGTTCTTCGCCGCGATGTTCGCCGGTCGCCCGGTCGAACAGGGCATACCGCAGCGGGATCGGCATCGGCGCCTTGTCGGACTGACCGGGCGTGGGCGGCACCGACTGACGCAGCGTCAGCGTCGCGGTCTCACCCTTGTGCGTCAGATCCACTTCGACCTTCGGCGTGCCGGCCTGGCTGTACCAGCGGCGGAACTGGGTGAGGTCGAGCCCCGCGCCATCCTCGATCGCGCTGACGAAGTCCTCGCAGGTCGCGGCTTCGCCATCGTGACGGTCGAAATAGAGATCGGTGCCCGCGCGGAATCGCTCTTCGCCCGCCATGGTGCGCATCATGCGAATCACCTCGGCACCCTTGTTGTAGATCGTCGGGGTGTAGAAGTTGCTGATCTCACGGAAGGAATCGGGACGGATCGGATGCGCCAGCGGCCCCGAATCCTCGGGGAACTGGACCGAGCGGAGCAGGCGCACGTCCTCGATCCGCTTGACCGCCTCGCCCTGCATGTCCTGGCTGAACAGCTGGTCGCGCAGCACGGTGAAACCTTCCTTGAGGCTGAGCTGGAACCAATCGCGGCAAGTCACCCGGTTGCCGGACCAGTTGTGGAAGTATTCGTGCGCAATCACGCCCTCGATGCCGTCGTAGTCGCCATCGGTGGCGGTTTCGGGATCGGCAAGGACGTATTTTGTGTTGAAGACGTTGAGACCCTTGTTCTCCATCGCCCCCATGTTGAAATCGCCCACCGCGACGATGTTGAACACGTCGAGGTCGTATTCGCGCCCGAACGTGTCCTCGTCCCACTTCATGCTTTTCTTGAGCGATTCCATCGCGTGTTCGGTGCGCGGCAGGTCTTCTCCGCGAACCCAGATCGCGAGCTCGATCTCGCGCCCGCTCATGGTGGTGAAAGTGTCCTTGCGGGCAACGAGATCGCCCGCGACGAGCGCGAACAGGTAGCTCGGCTTGGGCCATGGGTCGTGCCATTCGGCCCAGTGGTTGCCATCCGCGCCATCTCCGGCCGCGGCCCTGTTGCCGTTCGACAGGAGTACCGGGAACTGGTCCTTCGGCCCTTCCATCCGCACGGTATAGGTGCTCAGGACGTCGGGCCTGTCGGGGAAGAAGGCGATGCGGCGAAAGCCCTCGGCCTCGCACTGGGTGCAGAGCATTCCGTTCGACGCGTAAAGCCCCATAAGCTGCGAATTGGCCGCCGGATCGAGCTCGGTCACCACCGTGACCTCGTGCGGACCCGGGACCAGCGGGATCACCAGGTCGCCGCCGTCCATCTGCCAGCTGTTCGATCCCTGTCCGTCGACTTCGACGGTGACCGGTTCCAGCCCGTCGCCGGACAGGCGAATCGAGTCGGACGGTTCCGCGTCGGGATTGGGCTCGACCGCCAGCGTGGCGGTGACCCGGGTCGAATCGATTCCCAGCACGAAATCGAGCCGGGTGGTCGGCACGCGCCAGGGAAAGGGTTTGTAATCCTCGCGGCGGATGACCGGCGGCTCCGTCGGCATCGGCGGCGCATCGGCCATTTCGGGGTTGCCGTCGGGCGTCGAGGGAGAGCGTGCGATGTCCATTCCGTACCTTTAGACCTTGCGGGCAGGGCGTCCACCCGGTGCACCAACGTTCGTCGGACGCAAGCGTTCACCGGTCGAGCGAACGGATTGACAGCAGCCGTGCCCGGCCCGAGCAAGTGCGCGGGTCGAATTGGGGGGAAATCGCATGGTCATGCTCGATCTGCTGGTAGCCGCAGGGGTGCCGAACCCCGGATTCGACGTCGAAGCGGCCACGCGCGCCTATCTCGATACCCTGCAGGGCGCCGCGCGCGCCAAGTCCGATGCCTATTTCCAAGGTGGCTACTGGCTCCCGGTGTGGGGAACGCTGATCGGCGTCATCGCCGACTGGTTGCTTCTGCGCTTGCGCGTGACACACGCGGTGCGCGCCTTCGCCGAGAGCCGGAGCAAGCGGCGCACGTTCGCGGTCTGGCTGACGGCGCTCGCCTACACCGTGCTGGGGGCAATCCTCACCCTGCCGTGGACGATCTACACCGGCTTCTTCCGCGAAAGGCAGTACGACCTGATGAATCAGGGCTTCGGCGGCTGGTTCGGCGAACAGGGCATCGATTTCGCCATTACGCTGGTCATCGGTCCGCTGATCGTCATGGCGCTGTACGGTGTGATCCGGCGCGCGCCGAAGACCTGGTGGCTGTGGGGCACCGGAGTGATCGCGGCGTTCATGCTGTTCGGAATGGTGGTCGCGCCGGTCTACATCGCGCCGCTGTTCAACACGTACACCGAACTCCAGCAGGGCCCGCTCCGCACGAAGATCGAGGCGGTGGCGGCGAAGTACGATATCCCGGCGAATCACATTTACGTGTTCGACGCATCGAAGCAGTCGAAGCGCATCTCGGCCAACGTCTCGGGTCTCGGTCCGACGATCCGCATCAGCTTGAACGACAACCTCCTCAACCGCACAAGCGAAGCGGAGATACTCGCGGTGCTCGGCCACGAGATGGGGCACTACGTTCTCGGCCACGTGTGGTGGGATTCGCTCGGTTTCATCATCGTGTTCGGCGTCGGCTTCTTCCTCGTCGGTCGGATCGGCCCCGCGCTGATCCGTCGCCACGGCGAGCGATGGGGCGTTCGCGACCTCGCCGATCCGGCCTCGCTGCCGGTGCTTTCGGCACTGATGGCGGTCTACATGTTGCTCGCGACGCCGGTGACCAACACGATCATCCGTACCGCCGAAAGCCAGGCCGACGCGTTCGGGCTCGACGCGGCACAGCAGCCCGACGGCTTCGCGATGACGGCGATGCGGCTCAGCGAATACCGCAAGATCGAGCCATCCCCGCTCGAGGAGGCGCTGTTCTACGACCATCCCTCGGGCCGCACGCGCGTCACGATGGCGATGCAGTGGAAAAAGGACCACGTGCCCGATGCGCAGGTGGTCCGTCCGCCCGCCGGCTATCTCGACAAGTAGATGCCGCACCTGTTCGTATTCGGCTTTGGCTACAGCGCGAAGCGGATCGCCGCGTTGCTGCCGGGTTGGACGGTGTCGGCAACCGGCAGCGACGGGACGGTCTCGTTCGATGATGACGATGCCGTGCGCGGAGCGGTGCGGCGGGCGAGCCACGTGCTATCGTCGGTCCCGCCCGACGCGGACTGTGATCCCGTGCTGCCGCGATACGGCGGCGCCGTGGCGGGACGCTGGCTCGGCTACCTGTCCTCGACAGGCGTATACGGCGACACGGGCGGCGCATGGGTGGACGAAGCCTCACCCACCGGCACCGGACGGCGCAGCGCGCGCGCAGAGGCGGACGCGGCGTGGCTCGATCGCGGCGCGCGGGTTTTTCGCCTGCCGGGCATTTACGGCCCGGGTCGATCGGCATTCGACCGCGTGCGCGTAGGCAAGGCGCATCGGATCGACCTGCCGGGACAGGTGTTCAGCCGGGTCCATGTCGACGACATCGCGAGCGGCGTGATCGCGGCATTCGACGCGCCGCCCGGCGCCTACAACCTGTCCGACGACCTTCCCGCGAGCGGGGCGGCGGTGACCGAGGAGGCCTGTCACCTGCTGGGTGTCGAGCCGCCGCCGCTGCAGTCGCTCGACGCGGCCGGCCTCTCGCCCATGGCGCGCGGGTTCTATTCCGAGAATCGCCGGGTCGCCAATGGCCGGGCAAAGCGTACGCTCGGCTGGACCCCTCGATATCCGACCTATCGCGAGGGCTTGCGCGCTATTCTGGCGGTGGAACGGGCGTAGCGGTAGCGACCTGCCGCGCCCGCAGTGCGACTATCATCCCGAAGGTGGCGAGAAGCGCGCCCGCAATCGCCAGCGCCGACCAGCGATACCCTTCGAGAACGGTCGAAATGCTCATCGCGATCACGATCACCAGCACGCCGTTGTAGGCTGCGCGGCCCGCCCCGATTTCGCGCACCAGCTGGTAGTAGAGCGGAAAAGTCACCACCGTACCGACGAGCGCGAGCCACGCGGTTCCGGCCCAGAACCAGTTCGATGCGGGCAGTTGCGGCGCTCCGACCACGGCAAGCGCCAGGCCCGTGTCGATGATCACGCCATAAAGGATCGCCCAGGCGAGCAGGCTGACGAGCGGCACGTCGCGCCCGGCCGGACCCGCCTGCAGCACGTTCGCGAGCGAAGCGGAGATCATCCCGGCGAGCGCCAGCGACGCCCCGAGCGCGACGTCACCCTCCAGCGGTGCCACGCGCGCCTCGTTGACCAGCAACAGCGCGATTCCCGCCAGCGCTATGGCACTGCCGGCGACGAACCGCCGAGACACCGGCTGGCCGAGCAGCACCCGCGCGAGAATCGCGTTCGAGACGAACATCAGCCCGATGATCAACGCGACGATACCCGAGGTGAGGTGCGCTTCGCTCGCATAGACGAAAGTGAAGTTGGCGCAGAACTGGAACAATCCCATCGTCAGCGCGAGTCCATGTGCGCGGCGCGGCATCTTCAGCGACTTGCCCGTCAGCAACGCCAGCGCGAACATCGCGGGGGCGGCAAGCGCGAAGCGGTAGGCGACGGCCCATTGCGCCGGAACGCCCGCGATCTGGTCGCGGATCACGTACCAGGTCGATCCCCAGATCAGCGCGGTCAGCACGAAGGGGAGCGCGATGCGCGGACGCAGCAGCGCGTGCGGCGGCGGCGACGGGCCTGAGAGGTCGCTCACAGGTTTGCGATCGCCGCTGCCAGCGCCGCGGCATCCTCGGCGCGGGTGTTCCACGCGGCGACGAAGCGCGCGGCATCGTCGCCCCAATCGTAGAACGCGAAGCCCTGCTCGCGCAGCGCCGCGCATTCGGCGGGGGTCATCGCGGCAAACACCTCGTTCGCCTCGACCGGATGGAGCAGCCGGTCGCCGCACCCCGCGGCGATCTCCTGCGCCGCCGAGTTTGCCGCGCGCGCGTTGTGAAGCCACAGGTCGCCTTCGAGCATCGCGTGAAGCTGCGCGGCGAGATAGCGGCCCTTCGATTGCAGGTGTCCGGCCCGTTTGCGCCGCCACCGGGCCAGCGCGGCGCGCCCGGCATCGAAGAACACGATCGCCTCGGCACTCATCGCGCCGTTCTTGATGCAGCCGAAGCTTAGCGCGTCGCACGGCCCCGCCGCCTCGGCGGGCGAGCAGCCGAGGTGCGCGACGGCGTTGGCGAACCGCGCGCCGTCGACATGGAAACCCAGGCCGCGCTCGTGCGCCAGCGCGCCGAGTGCGGTCAGCTCGTCCGGCGTATAGACGCAACCCGATTCGCTCGCCTGAGTCACGCTCAGCGCGTGCGGCTGGACCCAGTGGACGTCGGGCCGGATCGGGTCGATCACCGCACGGACGGTCGCCGGGGTGACTTTCGCGTGCTCCCCTTCGGCCAGCATCAGCTTGGCGCCATGGAGGAAAAACCCCGGCGCGCCGCCCTCGTCGGCCTCGATGTGCGCTTCGCGGTGGCAGACGACCGCGCCGTGCGGTTCGCACATGGTTGCCAGCGCCAGGCAATTGGCCGCCGTTCCGGTGGCCACCCACAGCACGTGCGCCTCGCGCCCGAACAGGTCCGAGAACCGCGCGTCGAGCGATTGCGACAGCGCGTCATTGTCGTACGGCGGCAGAGCCGCGTCGGCGGCACGCATCGCGTCCCACACGTTCGGGTGTACCGCGGCGGCGTTGTCGGACAGGAACTGCGTCATCGGAACGCCCCTAGCGTCGCGCACGTTGAGCGCAAGAAGGAGACACCTGCATGGCCATCGAAGGGCTCGAAATCACGCACGAAGGCAACGAGGCGCGCGGTGAGTATCGCGCAACGGTCGCGAACAGCGACGCAGTCGGGCGGCTGACCTGGCGCGCCCGCGGCGACGCGCGCATTGCCGATCACACCATCGTCCCTCCCGAGATCGGCGGCCAGGGCGTCGCCGCGGCGCTGGTCGACGCGCTGGTGCGCGACGCGCAGGATCAGGGCTTCAAGATCGTGCCGCAGTGCTCCTACGTCGAGGCGCAGTTCCGCCGGCACCCGGAATGGTCGGAGCTGCGGGCTGCTACGCCGAGCTGAGCTGCGAGAAATCGACTCGCGCGATGCTGTCGAGGATCGCCCCGCGGATGCGGCGCGCCTCGGCCAGCGGCACCGCGTCGAACGACAGCTTGCCGCCCGCGAGACCGAGGTGCAGCGTCGCATAGCCGCCGCGCCGACCCAGCGGGCCCTGCGCGATCTCGACCGATTGCAGTTTGACCCGGCTGGCAACGTCGATGCTCGGCGCAAGCCAGCCGTGGCGGGCATAGACCTGCCGCGCATCGAGCGCATGGCGCGCCCGGCGCCAGCGCAGATATTGCCCGGCGCCGATCACCGGCAGCGCGAACAGCGGCAGGATCGCCAGAATCGGCAATTGCGAGAACAGCAGCCCGAACGCGGCGGCGAGCGGCACGACCGAACCGATCGCGGCGCGGTCGAGGAAGGCGCGCGACGCGGGGCGGTGCCATTGGACGTCGCCTCCCGGCAACGCGAACCCGGCAGCAGCGGCAATCGGCGCGATCTCGTCCATCCGGGCGAACGGTGCGACCACGTGGCTGCCCGATCCAGTGTCCTGCGCCAGGCTGACGAACTTGAGCGCGTGCCACCCGAACAGGCGCCGCAGCAACCGCGTGCGCACCTCGACCGCCTGCACCCGGTGCGCAGGCATGACCACGTCGGTCCGGGTGAACAGCCCGCGCTGGCGGCGAAAACCCTTCGCGTTCCGGCGCAGGACGAAGCCCCATTCGCGCGCCACGGTGCGCGCGAGGCCGGTCGCGAAGCCGACGATGGTGAGGATGGCCAGCGCCATCGCCAGCGCCGCGGCCTGTGCGAACGGACCCAGCGCCGCGAGCCAGTGGCTGGGCACGTCGAGCCGCGCCTGCCAGCCCTTCCAGTCCCACAGGTCGAACGGCAGGAAAGTGTCGAACTGCTGCGCGGCGCCCAGCGCGACGGCAAACGCGGCGAGCGAGAACTCGAACAGGCCGAACGTGACGAGGCGGCGCGCCGGCATCGCGAACAGCACTTTTCCGTCCGGCTCGGCAGCAGGGGCGGGCGCGGCATCGGGCGCATCGGCCCGTGCATCCGCCGCGTCATGGCGGACCCGCACCAGCTCGCGCAGGCGTGCGCCCTCGCTCAAGGGAAGCCAGGCCAGCGCGAGTTCGTCCTTGCCCCCGGCGCCGGTATCGAAGGTGACGCGGGCCAGCCCGAACACGCGAGCAAGCAGCGGCTGTTCGATGCTTACGTCCTGGATCCGCTCGTAGGGCACGGAGCGGGCGGAGCGGCTGATCACCCCGGTCTCGAGCCGGATGTCCTCGGCGCCCACCGTGTAGGTCGTCCGCATCCAGCGGATCACCGCGCCGGCGAGGCCGAACGCCAGCGCGAGCACCGCGATGCCCGCGATCAGGCCGATCCCGGCAAACTCGCTCCGCAGCCCATAGGCGCCGGCCACCGCGGGCAGGATCGCCTTGCGGATGTCGCTCAGCGCCGAAACCGCGATGCCGAGCGGGGCCGTGCGCTGCGCCGCGGGAGAAGCGCGGGGCACGGGCACCTGCCGCGTCGGGGCGGCGGGTCCGGTCACAGCGTCTCGCGCTTGATGTGCCGGGCGATGGTCTCGCGCATCGCCGCCGCGTCGTGTGCGGCCAGGCCGGGGAGCGAGACGCTGGCGTTGTGCGTGCCCGCGGTGTGGACCACGACCGTCGCAAGCCCATAGGCACGCTCGAGCGGCCCTTGCGTCACGTCGATATGCTGGACCCGCCCGAACGGCACTTCGGTGTCGCTGCGGAACCACAGCCCGCGCACAACGCGCAGCCGGCCGTTGCCAAGATCGTATCCGCGCGCGGCGTGGCGGCGCAGCGGCACGCGCACGATCGCCCACGCCGCGGCGGCCAGCACCGGAATCACGAACAGGCCGGTCGGCAGCAGATCGGCAATCTCGAGCACCAGCGAGCCGATCACGAACGGCACCGTGACGATCGCCGCCTGCGTGCGCAGCAGCTTGACGTGGTTTGGCGCGAGCGGCGTCAGGCCCCTCTCGTCATCGGCGATTGCGATAGTGTCCCCTGCCATGGTGCATTACATGGCTAACACGCCCTGATCTGGCAAGGCGAATCGCCGCCCGGGCCGCTCTGTGACAGGACGAACGATGGTGCTGCTGGACAGGATTGAACTGTCGGCCTCTCCCTTACCAAGGGAGTGCTCTACCACTGAGCTACAGCAGCCTGACCATCGGTCTGGTCCCCGGGGCGCAAGCCTCGTGCGGGGAGCGGGCGCGCCTTACAGCGCGGCACTCCCTTGTCAAGCAGAACGGGCGGCGGCAAGGCGCAGCGATGGCCGATGGCGACAAACTCTCCCGCGAAGAGCGGCTGGCACAAAAGCTGCGCGAAAACCTGCGCCGCCGAAAGGCGCAATCGCGCGAGCTGGCCGCGCGCGAGACCGGCGCCGCAAAGCCGAGCCTTTCCAAAGGCGGCGACGAAAGCTAGGGGCCGGTGCTCCCGACGTCGAACGGAGCCTCGGCCCTTGTCCACGCTGATCCTGATCCGCCACGGCCAGAGCCAGTGGAATCTCGAAAACCGCTTCACCGGCTGGTGGGATGTCGACCTGACCGACAAGGGCGTGGCCGAAGCCATCGCCGCGGGCGAACTGCTGGCCGAAAAGGGCGTGCTGCCGACGGTCGCGTTCACGTCGCTCCAGATCCGCGCGATCAAGACGTTGCACCTTGCGCTCGAGGCGTGCGGGCGGCTGTGGATTCCCGAGACCAAGGACTGGCGGCTGAACGAGCGGCACTATGGCGGACTGACCGGACTCGACAAGCAGGAGACCCGCGAACGCCACGGCGACGAGCAGGTTCACGTCTGGCGCCGCAGCTTCGACGTGCCGCCGCCCGACATGGTCTCCGGTAGCGAATACGACCTGTCGGCCGACCCGCGCTATGCCGCGGTCGCGGTGCCGACGACCGAGAGCCTCAAGCTCACCATCGAGCGCGTGCTGCCCTATTGGGACAGCGCGATCGTGCCGCAGCTTGCGGCGGGCGAGACGGTAATCGTCGCCGCGCACGGCAATTCGCTGCGGGCGCTGGTCAAGCACCTCTCGGCCATCTCGGACGACGAGATCACCGGGCTCGAGATTCCCACCGGGCAGCCGATCGTCTACGAATTCGACGCCGCGATGACGCCGGGCGAGCGGCGCTACCTCAAGGATACCTGAGCCAATGGCAGACGTCGCGCCAAAGGTCGCCATCGTGATGGGCAGCCAGTCCGACTGGGACACGATGAAGTGCGCCGCCGAGGTGCTGGACGAGCTTGGCGTGAGCCACGAGGCACGGATCGTTTCGGCGCACCGCACGCCCGACCGGCTGCACGCGTTCGGCAAGGGCGCGGCGGGCGAGGGGTTCCAGGTGGTGGTGGCGGGTGCCGGCGGCGCGGCGCACCTGCCCGGCATGATCGCCGCGCTCACCCACCTGCCGGTGCTCGGCGTGCCGGTGAAGTCGAAGGCGCTCAAGGGCCTCGATAGCCTGTTGTCGATCGTCCAGATGCCCGCCGGGGTGCCGGTCGGCACGCTGGCGATCGGTAAGGCCGGGGCGACCAACGCGGGGCTCATGGCGGCGGCGATCCTGGCGCTGGGCGATCCGGCGCTGTCGCAGCGGCTGCAGGACTGGCGCGCCGCGCGCACCGCCGCTGTGGGCGAGGTGCCGGAAGACTGATGCTGTCACCGGGGGCAACGATCGGGATTCTCGGCGGCGGCCAGCTTGGCCGGATGCTGGCGATGGCTGCCGCGCCGTTGGGCTACCGCTGCCACGTCTTCACGCCCGAGCGCGACAGCGTCGCGGCCGAGGTTTCGGCCGATGTCACCGTCGCGCCGTTTGCCGATCCCCTCGCGCTGGGCCGCTTCGCCGATGCGTGCGACGCCATCACGTTCGAGTGGGAGAACGTACCCACCGGCCCGCTGCAGTTCCTCGCCGACCGGATCGCGCCGAACCTGCGCGCGCTCGAAACCGCGCAGGACCGGCTGAAGGAAAAGCGCTTTGCCGAGGGGCTGGGCGGGCGGCCCGCGCCGTTCGCCGCGGTCGAGTCGGCCGACGATTTTTCCCGCGCGCTCGACCGGATCGGGAGCCCCGGCGTCCTCAAGACCGCGCGCGACGGCTACGACGGCAAGGGCCAGTGGCGCGTATCGAGCGCCCGCGACGCCGAATCGATCCGCTTGCCGCAGGCGACCTGCGTGTACGAAGGCTGGGTCGATTTCGACGCGGAGTTCTCGGTCATCCTCGTGCGCTCGGCCGAAGGCGACGTGCGGTTCTGGGATTCGACCGAGAACCGCCACGACGGCGGCATCCTCGCCACCACGATCTGGCCCCCGTCGAACACGGTCGCGGCCCAGGTCGAGGAGGCGCGCGGTCTTGCCCGCAAGATCGCCGATACGCTCGGCTACGTCGGCGTGCTGACCTGCGAATTCTTTGCCACCGGCGGCGGCCCGGTGTTCAACGAAATGGCCCCGCGGGTCCACAACTCGGGCCACTGGACGATCGAGGGAGCGGCGACGAGCCAGTTCGAGAACCACATCCGCGCCATCTGCCGGATTGCCGCTGGGCGACACCGCGACGATCGTGTCGCGGGCGACGATGGACAACCTGATCGGCGACGTTTCCGGCGCTCCCGCGGCGCTGACCGATCCGCACGCGCATCTTCACCTCTATGGCAAGGCCGAAGCGCGCGCGGGGCGCAAGATGGGGCACGTCACGCGCACATGGCACGCAGCGTAACCGCCGTGCTCGCGCGCGGCGCGAACGGGACCATTGGCAAGGACGGCGGTCTGCCCTGGCGCATTCCGGCCGACCTCAAGCGGTTCAAGGCGCTGACGCTGGGAAAGCCGATGATCATGGGGCGCAAGACCTTCGAAAGTTTCCCCGCACCCCTGCCCGGCCGCCGCCATATCGTCCTCACTCGCAACCGCGACTGGCGCGCCGAGGGGGCCGAGGTGGCGCATTCCGCGCAGCAGGCGCTCGCGCTGGCGGGCGAGGGCGACGTTTCGGTGATCGGCGGGGCCGAAGTCCACCGCCTGATGCTGCCGCACGTCACGCGGCTGGAACTCACCGAAGTGCACGCCGAGGTCGAGGGGGACACCCATGTGCCGCCCCCCGGGCCCGAGTGGCACGAGGTATCCCGTCAGGATCATCCCGCACAGGGCGACACTCCCGCATACAGCTTCGTCACGCTGGAGCGACTGGGGGGGAGCGCGCGATGAGGTGGCTCGATCACCGCGAGCGGATGCCCGACAGCTTGCGCGGCGCAGTGATCGCGCTCGGCAATTTCGACGGGTTCCACCTTGGCCACCAGGCGGTCGCGGGCGAGGCGATAAGCTGGGCGCGCAGCGAGGGCCGGCCGAGCATCGTCGCCACCTTCGATCCCCACCCGGTGCGCCTGTTCAAGCCCGATGCGCCGCCGTTTCGGCTGACCACGCTCGAACAGCGGCAGGAACTCTACCTTGCCGCCGGGGCGACCGCGATGCTGGTGTTCCACTTCGACCGCGATCTTGCCGGAACGACCGCGGAAGACTTCGTGAACGTCCTGCTGCACGATCGGATGGGCGCGGCCGGCGTCGTCACGGGAGAGGATTTCACGTTCGGCAAGGGCCGCGGCGGCAACCGGCAGGTGCTCGAAGAGCTTGGCCGGGCAGCCGGGATCGCGACCCGCGCGGTGCCTCCGGTGATGGACGGCGGGCAGCCGGTCTCGTCGAGCCGGGTGCGCGACGCGCTGCAGGCGGGCGACTGCGAGACCGCCAGCCGCTTGCTCACCCGCCCGTTCGCGATACGCGGCGTGGTCCAGCACGGCGACAAGCTGGGCCGGACGATCGGCTATCCCACCGCCAACCTCCCGCTCGAAGGCTATCTGCGGCCGCGCTACGGCATCTACGCGGTGACCGGACGGGTGCTGGCGACCGGGCAGGAACTGAACGGCGCAGCCAATATCGGCGTTCGGCCCACGTTCGATCCGCCCAAGGAACTGCTCGAACCCTATTTCTTCGATTTCGACGGCGATCTCTACGGGCAGGAAATCGAGGTGGCGTTCCATCACTTCCTGCGGCCCGAGGCCAAGTTCGAAACGCTGGAAGCGCTGCAGGCGCAAATGGCAAAGGATTGCGAGGCGGCGCGGTCGTTGCTCGGTGCCTGAAGCCCTTTCCTATGGGCGTGGTTTCCTCTAGCGGCCCATTCGCCATGAGCGACGCCCCAGAACCCGCCAGCGCCCCCAAGCGCGATTACCGCGACACCGTCTTCCTGCCCAAGACCGACTTTCCGATGAAAGCCGGGTTGCCGCAGAAGGAACCGGGCATTGCGGCGAAGTGGGAAGCCGAGAAGCTGTACGAACAACTTCGGGACTCCCGGCGGGGTCGCGAAAAATTCATGTACCATGACGGCCCGCCCTACGCGAACGGCGACATGCACATCGGCCACGCGCTGAACCACACGATCAAGGACATGGTCTGCCGCACGCAGAACCTGCTCGGCAAGGATGCGCCCTACGTGCCCGGGTGGGACTGCCACGGGCTGCCGATCGAGTGGAAGGTCGAGGAACAGTACCGCAAGGCCAAGCGCGACAAGGACGATGTGCCGCTGCTCGAGTTCCGCGCCGAGTGCCGCGCCTACGCCCAGCACTGGGTCGACGTGCAGCGCGAGCAGTTGAAGCGCCTCGGCGTGATGGCCGACTGGGACAACCCCTACCTCACCATGCAGCCCGAGAGCGAGGCGACCATCGTCGCCGAGCTGCTTGAAGTTCGCCGACCAGCGGCCAGCTCTATCGCGGCGCCAAGCCGGTGATGTGGTCCCCGGTCGAAAAGACCGCGCTGGCCGAGGCCGAGGTCGAGTACGAGGACATCGTCTCGACCCAGATCGACGTGGCGTTCGAGATCGTCGAGAGCCCGATCCCCGAACTGGTCGGCGCGCACGCGGTGATCTGGACGACCACGCCGTGGACGATCCCGGTCAACCAGGCGATCGCCTATGGGCCGGAGTTGACGTACTGCAGCATTTCGACGCGAAGTTACACGGTGTATCGCGCGAGCGATCAGCTAATCGGCAACTGCTGTCGAAATGCTCTGCGCGACCAGCTTGCGCCGATCGTGGCAGAGTCTGGAGGCTCGGACGAATGAGGTCGGCGATGCTCATCAAAGGCTCCGACCTCGCCGGCACCGTCGCCCGCCACCCGATGCACCACCTCGGCGGGTTCTTCGCCGAGCCGCGCCCGTTCCTGCCGGGCGAGTTCGTCACCACCGACACCGGCACCGGGCTCGTCCACATGGCGCCCGACCACGGCGAGGACGATTTCGAGCTGTGCAAGGCCTACGGCCTGACGCCGAAGTTCGCGGTCGAGGGCGACGGGAAGTACCGCGAGGACTGGGGCTGGCTCGGCGGGCAGGGCTCGGTCATCAACCCCAAGTTCAATGCGCCCGACGGGCCGATCTGCTCGGACTTGCGCGAAGCCGGCGCGCTGCTCGCGGCCTCGCAGGACTACAAGCATTCCTACCCGCACTCGTGGCGCTCGAAGGCCAAGGTGATCTTCCGCTGCACCCCGCAGTGGTTCGTGCCGATGGACAAGAAGATCGACCGCGACGTGCCGCGCTGCGCCGAGGAAGCCGCGATCCGCGCCGCGCAGGGCGATGGGGAGACATTGCGCGAAATCGCCATGCGCGAGATCGAGCGGGTGCAGTTCATTCCCGAAAAAGGCCGCAACCGCATCGGTTCGATGGTCGCGGGCCGTCCCGACTGGGTGCTCAGCCGCCAGCGGGCGTGGGGCGTGCCGATCACGCTGTTCGTCAACCGTTCGACGGGTGTTTACCTGGTCGATGAAGCGCTTAATCGACGCATAGTCGACGCGGTCCGCGCGGTTGGCATCGACGCATGGACGCCCGAGACCGCGCACAGCTTCCTCGGGCCCGACTACGACCCCGACGAATGGGAAGCCGTTCCCGACATCCTCGACGTGTGGTTCGATAGCGGCACCAGCCACGCCTATGTCCTTGATTCCGAACGCTGGCCCGACCTGACATGGCCGGCGGACATCTACGTCGAAGGCAGCGACCAGCACCGCGGCTGGTTCCAGTCCTCGCTACTCGAATCCTGCGCCACCCGCGGCCGCGCGCCGTATGACCGCATCCTCACCCACGGCTTCACGATGGATGCCAAGGGCATGAAGATGTCGAAATCGCTCGGCAACACGGTCGATCCGAACAAGGTCATGGAAACCTACGGCGCGGACATCATCCGGCTGTGGGCGCTGTCGGTCGACTTCACCGAAGACCACCGCATCGGCGACGAGATCCTCAAGGGCGTGGCGGATCAGTACCGCAAATTGCGTAATACGTTCCGGTATTTGCTCGGCGCGCTCGAGGGATTCGATTTCGCCAGCGAGGGTGTCGGCTATGGCGAGATGCCCGAGCTCGAACGCTACGTGCTCGCGCGGCTGGCGCAGCTCGATGCGACAATCCGCACCGCGATCGATAGTTACGATTTCAACGAATACGTCCGCGCGCTGATCGAGTTCTGCAACGAGGACCTTTCGGCGTTCTACTTCGATATCCGGAAGGACCGGCTCTACTGCGACGCGCCCGATTGGGTGCAGCGCCGGGCCACTCGAACGGTGCTCGACATCCTGTTCCAGTCGCTCGTCCGCTATGCCGCGCCGGTGCTGGTCTTCACTGCCGAGGAAGTCTGGGGCACCCGCTTCCCGGATCGCGGCAGCGTCCATCTTACCGAGATGCACCCGCTCCCGGCGGAGTTCGCGAACGAGGCGCTGGTCGCGAAGTACGCCGCGATGCTCGAATTGCGCGAAAAGGTGACCGAGGCGATCGAGCCGTTGCGCCGCGACAAGGTCGTCCGCTCGGGCCTCGAGGCCGAAGTCACCGTCCCCGCAAGCGAGGTGCCCGAAGGATTTTCCGACGACCAGCTCGCCGAACTGTTCATCACCGCGACAGTGCGCGCGCGCGATGGGGAGGGCGTGACCGTCACCCGCACCACCGATCACAAGTGCGGCCGCTGCTGGCGGCTGCTGCCCGAAGTCGTCGAGGACGGCGACCTGTGCGCCCGGTGTGAAGCGGTGCTGGCGTGAGCGTGCTGACCCGCAACCGCCTGATCGGGCTCGGAATCGCGGTGCTGCTGTTTGCCGCGGACCAGGCTTCGAAAGCCTACGTGCTTAGCGGATTGCAGCTCGATCTGGGCCAATCGCACTACCTGTTGCCGTTCTTCCAGTTCACCCTGACGCACAACTACGGCGTCTCGCTCGGCATGTTCACCGCCGAATCGCAGCAGATGCGCTGGATCCTCGTCGGCGTGACGAGCGTGATCGCCGCGGTGGTGACGGTGTGGCTGGTGCGCGAGCGCAAGCTTGTCGACATCGTTCCGCTGGCACTGATCCTCGGCGGCGCGCTCGGCAACATCAAGGACCGGTACGACCTGGGCTATGTGGTCGACTTCCTCGACCTGCATTTCGGCGACTTTCGTCCGTTCCTCATCTTCAACCTCGCCGACGCGGCTATCACCGTCGGCGTGTTGATCATCCTTGCCCGATCGCTCTTCGTGCGCGAAAAGGCTGCCGACAAATCGGCCGACCCGGCCCAAAGCATCTGACTTGAGAGCTGAAACCCATGCGCAAGATCATCATCGTCGCCCCCGTCCTGGCTGTGGCATGCACCGCCCTTGCCGGTTGCGGCAGCGGCGGCATCCTCAATCGCGAGCGGCCCGACGAGTTCGCCGTGCAGCGCCAGGCGCCGCTGGTCGTCCCGCCCGATTTCAGCCTGACCCCACCTTCGCCCGGCGCGCCGCGCCCGACCGAAGGCACTGCAGCCGATCAGGCGCTCGACGCCCTGTTCGGCGGACCGGCAGCACGTAGTGCGGTCGAGACCAGCGCGCTCGACCGCGCCGGCAGCGCCGAACCCGGCATCCGCACCTCGGTCGGCGATCCGCAGACAAACACCGTCGCCAAGGGCAAGGTGACCCGCGACATCATCGCCGCACCGGAAGGTGATGGACAGGGTGCTTCCGCCGTCATTCCCGGCTGACGTGTTTGTTTCCTTCCAAGCGTCCGCGCCTCCGCGCGGGTGTTCTCGCGGCTGTATTTTCCGCTTCGCTCGGCAGGTCCCCGCGTAACCCAACGAAGCGATCGGCGCTGTAGACCGAGTAGAGAGTGGTGAACCCGAAAAGCGGGTTTCTGCCTACTCGGCCCTGGCGAGCAGCTTGTCGATCTTGCGCCCCTCGACGCTCACTACCTCGATCCGCCAGCCCTGGTCGATGAAGCTTTCGCCCGCTTCGGGCAGTTTCTTGAGGTGCCACAGGACATAGCCTGCTGCGGTCGCAAACTCGTGATCTTCGGGCAGGTCGATCGCCAGTCGCTCGGCCATCTCGTCGACCGGTAGTGCGCCCGATATAAGGAGCGTGCCGTCGTCGTGCTCGACGATCGAGGGCGCTTCGCCCAAGTCGCTGTCGGAGGCGAAATTGCCGACGATCGCGGTCAGCAGGTCGACCGGCGTCACGATCCCTTCGAGGTGGCCGTATTCGTCGTGGACCATGGCCATGGCGACTTCGGCCTGCTGCAACGTGCGCAGCGCGTCCATCGCATCGAGCTGGTCGGGAATCACCTCGGGCTTCTTGAGCAACGCCGCGAGGTCGACCTTACCGCCCGAAAGCAGCACCCCAAGCACTTCGCGAACCTTTACTACGCCCAGGATCTTGTCGGGTGAGCCTTCGGCAACCGGCAAAAGCGAATGCGGGCTGGCGTCTATCCGGGCGCGCAGATCGACTTCGGGTGCGTGAAGGTCGAGCCAGTCGAGTTCGGTCCGCGGGGTCATCAGCGCCCGCACCGGACGGTCGGCAAGGCGGACCACGCCGGCAAGGATTTCGCTCTGACCGCTTTCGATCACGCCCGAATGGGTCGCCTCGGCAAAGATCATGTGGAGTTCTTCGGCGGTCACGCTCGACTGTCCCGCCGGCCGCACACCCATCAGGCGAATCAGCAGCGAGGACGAGGTATCGAGCAGCCAGACGATCGGCGCCGCGATCCGCGCGAGCATCGCCATCGGACGAGCCGCGGCAAGCGCGATAGGCAGCGCGGCGCGGAGGGCAACCTGCTTGGGGACCAATTCGCCCACCACCAGAGTAAAATAGGTCGTCAGCACGATCACCACCGCGAAGCCGACCTCGGGCGCATAGTGTGCGGGTACGCCGAGCAGTGCCAGCCGCTCACCCACCGGGCCGCCCAGGCTCGCGCCCGAATAGGCACCCGCGATGATCCCCACCAGGGTGATGCCGATCTGGACGGTCGACAGGAACTTGCCTGGGTCCGCGGCGAGCGATTGAGCGATGGCGGCCGCCTTGCTGCCGCGTTCGGCCGCCCCTTTCAATCGCGCAGGCCGGGCCGAAACGATCGCCAGTTCGCTCATCGCAAACAAGCCGTTGAGCACGATCAATCCGGCAATGATCAGCAGGTCGGTCCAGGGAAACGGGGTCACGCGGCGATCGCTAGCATATTTGCGTGCACACGCCAGCGGGAACGGCGCGCTCGATGAGCCGTTTCATCGCCCGAGGCGCAGGTTGGGCGCGCCCGCCCTCCCGCGTGTGCCCATATGGCGCACGCAAGAACAAACATGAGAAAAAGGGGAATACCCATGCAGATTTCGCGCAAGATCACCGCCGGCTTTGCCGCAGTGTCGCTTCTAACCGTCACGGCCTGTGTCACCGATCCCAACACCGGCGAGAAGAAAATCTCTCGCACGGCGATCGGCGGAGTCGGCGGCGTACTGGCGGGAGGTCTGCTTGGCGGATTGATCGGCGGCAAGACCGGCCGTATCGTAGGCGCAGTCGCGGGCGGCGCGGTTGGCGGCGTCGTCGGCTACAAGATGGACCAGCAGATCAAGGAATTGAAGGACCAGACCGCCGGCTCCGGCGTGGACGTCACGTCGGTCGATGGCGGCAACGCGATTCTCGTCAACCTGCCCGATGGCGTTACTTTCGCCACCGGCAGCTATTCCGTCAGCCCCGGTTTCCAGAACCTGCTCGACCGCGTGGCAAACAGCCTGACGCAGTACCCGAACAGCCTGGTCGACGTGTACGGCTATACCGACACCGTGGGTTCGGCTTCGTCCAACCAGCGTCTGTCGGAACAGCGTGCACAGGCGGTTTCCAACTACCTGATCGGACGCGGCGTCAGTTCGGCGCGCATCCGCTGGATGGGCTTCGGCGAGACCAACCTGAAGGTTGCGACCGGCGACAACGTCAACGAGCCGATGAACCGCCGGGTCGAAATCAAGATCGTCCCGCTGACCGACGCGGAAATCCGCGCCGCTCAGAACTAAGCTTTACTTCCCTTGTGGTCGCACACGAGAGGCCGGTCCCTGCAAGGGGGCCGGCCTTTTTCGGTGTGCGCTCCAATCTTTTTTAAAGAGGGCAGTCGTCGGTACTCGTCTTGCCAAGCCTGCACGGTATCGGCCTTCGGGGAGCCTTTGGAGTTGTGGCGCGCGTGGACGATGTGTCAGGCGTCGGCATGGGGGTCGGGGTTGGCGATGCGGTTGGAGCAGGGGCCGGCGGGGTTTCACCCGCCCGCTTTGGCTCGGCGCCCATGGCGTGCAGCGGCAACGCCAAAATGGACAGGGAAACCAGCACCAGCAGATTTGCGAAGGATCGTGGCATGCGCGTCACTCCATCTCCATTCGGCCGGTATAGGGCCGAAAGGTCTATGCGACTCTGATGTTGTGCTTCCCGCCAGGTGATCCTGCACCCGATGAATGGCGATGCAAAGGACTATCGGAAATCGGGACCGGGTGGCTTGCCGGAGTTACCCCGCGATCGCATTCGCCCGGTCGGCCAGCCGTGCGACCGCCGCGTTGTGGATTCCGGGAGCGCTGATCAGCAGGCCGAAGGCGCGCGGGTCGCGCTTGTTGTAGGCAAGCGGGTGGCCGAATGCGTCGGTGGTCGCCGCGCCCGCTTCGCGCGCGATCAGCGCGGCGGCGCCGATATCCCATTCCCATCCCCAGCGCAGGGTTGCAAGAAGGTCGGCCTCGTCGGCGGCGACCATCGCGGCGCGCAAGGCGATGGAGTTCGGCTTGTCGACGATCGAAAGGTCGCGGTCCTCGCTGGGCAAGGCGTCGGTCGGCACCCGCGCACCGGCGAACGTGTCGCGCTGCGAAGCGACGAGCGCCTCGCCGTTGCGCCAGGACCCCTGGCCAGCGATCGCGTGCCAGAACTCGCCACGCGCGGGGGCGGCAAGGAAACCGATCAACGGCCGCCCGCCGCTGATCAACGCGACCGACACTGCCCAGCCGGGCCGTCCACGAATGAAATCGCGCGTGCCGTCGACCGGATCGACCAGCCAGATCAGGTCCTTGTCGAGCCGGGCGGGATCGTCGACGGTCTCTTCACTGAGCCAGCCGGCAGACGGCAGCAAGGCGCCCAGTTCGCGCTTGAGGAACGAGTCGACCGCCAGGTCTGCGTCGCACACCGGATTGCCGGGGCTCTTGTCCCACGCCTTGAGCGCGTGCCCCGCGCCCGGCCACATGGCATGCGCGGTGCGCCCGGCTTCGCGCACGATAGCTTCAAGGCGGGCGGCGTCTATCATGCGGCACAGAACATCTTGCCGCCTTGGCCGGGGCTGTCGGCCTTTTCAAGCGCGGCGATCCATGCTTAGGCCCGCCCGAACTTCAAGCCATCAGGAAAGCTGCGCTTCGCGATGAACATCCATGAATACCAGGCCAAGGATCTCCTCGCCAAGCACGGCGTCCCCGTCCCCGCAGGCCACGCGGCCTTGTCGGTCGAAGAGGCGGTTGCTGCCGCGAGGCAGCTTCCTGGACCGCTTTATGTCGTCAAGGCGCAGATCCACGCGGGCGGGCGCGGCAAGGGCACCTTCTCCGAACTGCCGCCCGGTTCGAAGGGCGGCGTGCGGCTTGCCAAGAGCATCGACGAGGTCGAGACGAACGCGCGCGAGATGCTCGGCAATACGCTGGTGACGGTGCAGACCGGCGCGGCGGGCAAGCAGGTCAACCGGCTCTATGTGACCGACGGAGTCGACATCGCCAAGGAATTCTACCTCTCGCTGCTGGTCGACCGCGCGACCGGGCGCGTCGCTTTCGTCGTTTCGACCGAGGGGGGGATGGATATCGAGGGCGTCGCCCACGACACGCCGGAGAAGATCACCACTTTCACCATCGATCCCGCACAGGGATTCCAGCCGCACCACGGCCGCGCGGTGGCGTTCGCGCTTCAGTTGAAGGGTGACCTCAACAAGCAGGCGCAGAAGCTTTCCCGACAGCTCTACGATGCGTTCATGGCGACCGACTGCTCGATGCTCGAGATCAACCCGCTGGTCGAATCGGAAGACGGCAAGCTGCTGGTGCTCGACGCCAAGATGAGCTTCGATTCGAACGCATTGTATCGCCACCCCGACATCGAGGCGCTGCGCGACGAGACCGAGGAGGACCCGGCCGAGGTCGAGGCCTCGAACTACGATCTCGCCTACATCAAGCTCGACGGTAACATCGGTTGCATGGTCAACGGCGCCGGGCTCGCCATGGCGACGATGGACATCATCAAGCTCAACGGCGCGTTCCCAGCCAACTTTCTCGACGTCGGTGGCGGTGCCTCGAAGGAAAAGGTCACCGCGGCTTTCAAGATCATCCTCAAGGACCCTGCGGTGAAGGGCATCCTCGTCAATATCTTCGGCGGGATCATGAAGTGCGACATCATCGCCGAGGGCATCGTCGCCGCGGCGAAGGACGTGAACCTATCGGTACCGCTGGTCGTCAGGCTGGAAGGCACCAACGTGCAGCAGGGTAAAGCCATCCTGGCGAACAGCGGCCTGCCGATCGTCGCCGCCGACGACCTGGGCGATGCCGCGCGCAAGATCGTCGCCGAGGTAAAGAAGGCCGCGTGAGGCGCGGTTGACGTTAACGTAAGGGTTATCTAGACGGCGCGGCAACAGCGCTGAAACGAAGGAATGGATGCCATGAAGATCCTCGTCCCGGTCAAGCGGGTGATCGACTACAACGTGAAGCCGCGGGTCAAGGCCGACGGCTCCGGGGTCGATCTCGCCAACGTCAAGATGAGCATGAACCCGTTCGACGAGATCGCGGTCGAGGAAGCGCTCCGCCTCAGGGAAAAGGGCGCCGCGACCGAGGTCGTGGTGGTCAGCATCGGCCCTGCCAAGGCGACCGAAACGCTGCGCACCGGCTTGGCGATGGGTGCCGACCGCGCGATCCTGGTGCAGGTCGACGACGGCGCCGAGGTCGAGCCGCTGGCGGTCGCCAAGATCCTGAAGGGCATCGCCGACGCCGAAGCGCCGGGCCTGGTGATCCTGGGCAAGCAGGCGATCGACGACGATTCGAACCAGACCGGCCAGATGCTCGCCGCGCTGATGGGCCGGCCGCAGGGCACTTTTGCCAACGAAGTCACCGTCGAAGGCGATTCGGTTATCGTAAAGCGCGAGATCGACGGCGGGCTCGAGACGGTCAAGCTGGCGATGCCGGCGATCGTCACCACCGACCTTCGCCTCAACGAGCCGCGCTACGCCTCGCTGCCGAACATCATGAAGGCCAAGTCCAAGCCGCTCGATAGCAAAACGCCGGCTGACTACGGTGTCGACATCGCGCCGCGCCTCAAGACCCTCAAGGTCGCTGAGCCGCCGGTCCGCCAAGCGGGCGTCAAGGTCGCCGATGTCGACGAGCTGGTCGCCAAGATGAAGGCGCTCGGCATCGCCTGAGCAATTCCCGAGGAAGGTTTAGACACATGAAAACTCTCGTTCTGGTCGAACACGACAACGCCTCGGTGAAGGATGCCACGCTGGCCGTGGTCACCGCCGCAGCGAAGCTGGGCGAAGTGCATCTGCTCGTCGCCGGCAAAGGCTGCGCGGGCGTGGCCGATGCCGCGGCGAAGATCGCGGGCGTGGGCAAGGTCCACCTCGCCGACGACGCCGCCTACGAGCACCAGCTGCCCGAGAACGTCGCACCGCTCGTCGCCGATCTGATGGGCCACCATGACGCGTTCCTCGCCCCGGCGACCACCACCGGCAAGAACATCGCCCCGCGCGTCGCCGCGCTACTCGACGTAATGCAGATTTCCGAGATCATCGGGATCGAGGGCGACAAGACCTTCACCCGCCCGATCTATGCCGGCAACGCGATCGCCACGGTCGAATCGTCCGATCCCAAGCTCGTCATTACCGTGCGCGGAACCGCGTTCGACAAGGCGGCGAGCGAAGGCGGGTCGGGCACCGTCGAAGCCGTTTCCGGGCCAACCGATGCTGGCCTGTCGAGCTTCGTCGGCAGCGAACTCGCCAAGAGCGAGCGCCCCGAGCTCACCAGTGCCAAGGTGATCGTCTCGGGCGGCCGCGCGCTCAAGGACGCGGACACCTTCAAAGACGTGATCTTTCCGCTCGCCGACAAGCTGAACGCCGGCGTCGGCGCCAGCCGCGCGGCGGTCGATGCGGGCTACGTGCCTAACGATTTCCAAGTCGGCCAGACCGGGAAAATCGTGGCACCGGAGGTCTACATCGCGATCGGCATCTCGGGCGCGATCCAGCACCTTGCCGGCATGAAAGACTCCAAGACCATCATCGCCATCAACAAGGACGAAGACGCGCCGATCTTCCAGGTCGCCGACATCGGCCTGGTGGGCGACCTTTTCAAGATCGTGCCGGAGTTGACCGGCAAGCTCTGAGCGCGCTCCTATCGCGTGATTTCAAAGGTTTGTGGGCGGGGGCGAGCGTCGGAACAACTGCACCGGCTCGCCCGGCGTGAGCTCGCCCAAGCGCGAGGGCTCGAAACCCAACCTCCCTGCCAGCTTGATCGACGGAGCGTTTTTCGGGTCGATCATGCAGACGACATCGCGTGGGCCGTGGGTCGCATCGAACCAGTCGAAAACCGCCTGCATTGCTTCTTGCGCGAGGCCCCTGCCAACGTAGTCCGCGGCCAGGATCCAACCGGCTTCGGGCCTGTCGTCGAAGTCGGGACCGAGCCCGCGGTATGAACGGAACACGCCGCAATTGCCGACTACGTCGGCTTCCCCGCGCAAGCGAACCATAAGGCCGCCGTACCCGTGCAGCCACCAGCTTCCAGCATTCCGGAAGAACCGGGTGGCGTGGTCTGCACGCGAAGGCGCTGCGCCGAAGTAGCGCCAGGTGTGCGGGTCTTGCAGGATCGCGAACATGGCTTCTTCGTCATCCGCCACCGGCTGCCACAGCTCGAGCCGCGCGGTGGTGAGCAAGGGTCCGCTCAAAAGACCGCGTCCAACGCGTGGATCGTCACGCCGACGAGCCCGCCCACGATGGTCCCGTTCATGCGGATGAACTGAAGGTCGCGTCCCACCGCGCTTTCGATCCGGTCGGTGACGGTATGCGCGTCCCACCGCTTTACGGTTTCCGACACGAGGCGCACGATCTGCCCGCCATATCGCGTCGCCACGCCGACCGCAGTCCGCCGCGTGAAGCGGTTGATCTGCAATTGCAGCCGCGGGTCGTCACGCAACACCTTGCCGAGTTCGGCCAAGCTCTCTCCGAAGCCGGCCGAGAGCCCGCCGCCGGGTTCGCGCGCGGTCTTGATCAGCCCGCCGCGGATGCGTTCCCACACGCTCAGCCACCACTGGCCGACCACCGGGTTGTCGAGCAACTCGTTCTTGAGCCGCTCGATTTTCGCCCGCGTTTCGTGATCGTGGAGCAAGTCGTGTGCGAGCCCGGCAAGGCCTTCGTCGAGCTTCCCGCGCAAGGGATGGTCGGGATCGACCAGCACCTCGGCGAGAAGCTTGTAGAGTCCGTCGATCACCGAGTTGGCGAGCTTTTCGTCGAGACCGGTCCAGCGCACGATCGCGTTGGCGCGCTGGTGAATCATGTCCCGCACCATCGTCTCGTTCGCCTCGAGCGTGATCCCCGCCCAACGCACCGCCGAATCGATCATCGGCAGGTGCCGTCGGTCGGCGATCGCGGCCGTCAGCAACTGGCCGATCAGCGGCGCGACATCGACTTTCGCGGCCAATGCCTTGAGTCCGCCGCGCACTTGGGTGCCGAGTCGTTCGGGATCGAGCGATTCGAGAAATTCGGCGACAAGCTCGCCAGCCCCGGCGCGTAGGCGCGCGCTGGTGTCACCGGTGCCCGGCGCGGCGAGGTACTCGCCCACGGCTTTCGCCAAGTTCATATCCTGCATCCGCCGCGCGACGACTGCGGGGGTAAGGAAGTTATCCTGCAGGAACGCGGCCATCGTGTCGGCGATGCGGTCTTTGTTCTCTGGAATTATCGCTGTGTGCGGGATCGGCAGGCCCAGCGGGCGGCGGAACAATGCCGTGACGGCAAACCAGTCTGCCAGCCCGCCGACCATCGCGGCTTCGGCGAACGCGCGTACGTAGCCGATCGTCGGGTGCAGCCCGAGCCACTGGCCGGCAAGCACGTAGAGCGCGGCCATCGCGACCAGCAGGCCGGTCGCGGTCCGACGCATCGTGCGCGCCCGGTCGGGAATTGCGGGTGTGACCCCCATGCGTCGCCAACGCGCGGGGGGCGGCGGGGTTTCGCCGCTCACTCGGCGGGCAAGCCTTCCGGAGGCTGCGCTCCGGGTCGGCGAGGGACGAGCTCCTTGTCGTCGCCGGGCTTGAAAGTCAGGAACTTCTGGCGCAGCCATGGGCCCGAACGCTTCTCGAATCCGTCCGCCAGGCTGAACCCGGCGGGGATCAGTAGCAGCGTCAAAACGGTCGACAGGATCAGGCCGCCGATCACCACCATGCCCATCGGGGCACGCCACGCGCCGTCGCCCGAGAGCGAAAGCGCGGTGGGCACCATGCCCGCCACCATCGCCACTGTGGTCATGACGATCGGCTGCGCCCGCTTGTGTCCGGCGTCGACGATCGCTTCATATTTGGCAACGCCCTGCTCCATCTCCTCGATCGCAAAGTCGATCAGCAGGATCGAGTTCTTGGCAACGATGCCGAGCAGCATGAGGATGCCGATGTAGACCGGCATCGAGATCGGCACCGGCGTACCGTTGCCGATCATCCCGAACAACCACAACGCGATCAGGCCGCCCAGCGGCGCGAGCAGCAACGAGGTCATATTGACCAGAGGCGAGATGAAACGCCGATACAGCAGGACGAGGACCGCGAAGACGAGAAAAACGCCGCTGATGACGGCAACGAGGAACGATTGGATCACTTCGGCCTGACGCTTATCCTGGCCGACCGGTGTGCTGCTGACCCCTTGCGGAAGGTTCTGCATGACCGGCAACTTGCGGATTTCGGTCATCACTGGCCCCGACACGGCATCGGGCCCGAGGTCCGCGCCGACGACGACCCGGCGCGACTGATTGTAGCGTTGGATTTGGGTCGGTCCGGCGCCGAAGCTGATTGCCGCCACGCGGCTCAGCGGCACGGATCCCCCGGCAGCGGTCGGAACGGGCAGGTTCTCGATCGTCGACAGGTCGCGGCGTGAGCTTTTCGGCAGGATCACGCGAATGGGTATCTGCCTGTCGGACAGCGAGAACTTCGCGGAATTCTGGTCGATTTCCCCGAGCGTGGCGATGCGGATCGCCTGGCTGAGCGAGGCGGTCGTCACGCCGAGAGAGGCAGCGAGGTCCATCCGAGGACGGATGATGAGTTCGGGCCGCTGCAGGTCGGCGGCGATCCGCGGCGCCACGACACCGGCGACACCGCGCATCTGCTCGACAAGCGTTTGCGCGGTTTTTTCGAGCATCCGGGGATCACTGCCCGACAGCATCACCGACAATGCTCGGCCGCTACCGCCGCCGCCGCCATCTCCGCCTTGGAAGTTGATCTGCGCGTCCGCGATTTCCTGAAGCTGGGGCGTCAGGCGCTTTTCGAATTCCGCGGTCTTGATGTCTCGTTCAGCCGCGGGCTTGAGCGCGACGTATAGCGTGGCCGAGCCTTCGCGGACGGCCTCGAGCACCCGCACCACTTCGGGCTGCTTCCGCAACAGGCGCGAGGCCTTGCTGGTGACGACGTCCGTCTGTTCAAGGGTCGTCCCCGGCACCATCTGCAGCGACACGCGGCTGGTGTCGTTGTTCTCTTCGGGCTGGAACTGGCTGGGCAGAACCATGAACATGACGATCGTGCAGGCGAACGCAACGACCCCGAGGCAGAAAGCGAAGAAACGATGGTCGCGGGCGCGAGCAAGGAAACGCTTGCCGGAAAAGAGCGTCCGCTCGGTCCATCCGTTACTACCGAACCCGCGAACCGCCCCGACTATCAGCCCGGCGAGGAATGTCAGCAGCCAGCCGACAATGAAACCGGGAATGAAACCGCCGAAGACGCTGCCGACCGCGATGCCGAATGTCGACGGCGGCTCGGCAAGTGGATCGACCGGAGCGTTGGACGCCGAATAGATCGAGAAGGCCATCGCCAGGACGCCCAGCACGATCGCGGGAACGTAATAAGCGAATCGCGTTCGGGCGTAGGCAACCCGTGCCCGCATCGCGTGGCTCTTTTCCGAATCGAGCGTCCAGCGAAGAATGCGCATGTAGAAGTCCATCGCGCGACCTTCGCCGTGCGAGGCCTGGCCGTGCGAGCGCAGGAAATACGCGGCGATCATCGGGGTGATCATGCGCGCGACTGCCAGGCTGCACAGCACCGCCACGACCACGGTGAGGCCGAACGGCTTGAAGAATTCGCCCGGAATTCCCGGCATCAGGCCGACAGGCAGGAACACCGCGACGATCGAGAACGTGGTGGCGACGACGGCCAGACCGATCTCGTCGGCCGCATCGATCGACGCCTGGTAGGCCGACTTGCCCATCCGCATATGCCTGACGATGTTTTCGATCTCGACGATCGCATCGTCGACCAACACCCCCGCGACGAGGCCGAGGGCGAGCAGCGACAGGGTGTTCAGGTTGAAACCCAGCAGCTCCATGAACCAGAACGTGGGGATCGCCGACAGCGGGATCGCGATGGCGCTGATGATCGTTGCGCGCCAATCGCGCAGGAAGAAGAAGACCACCACGATCGCCAGGATCGCGCCCTCGATCATGGCCGCCATCGAGCTTTCGTACTGGCCCTTGGTATAATCGACCGGGGTGAACAGGCTGGTGAAGCGCACGCCGGAGTTTTCGGCCTCGATCTTCTTCAGCACCCGGACCGCATCGTCGTAGACCGACACGTCGGACGTGCCGCGTGCACGCTCGATCGAGAAGGTCACCACCTCGCGGCCGTTGAGCTTGGAATATCGCGTCCGCTCCGAATAGCTGTCCGACACGTCCGCGACGTCGGCCAGCTTGACCGTGCGCCCGTTACCCAGGTTGATCTGGCTCTGGCTCAAGTCATAGGCATTCTTGGCATTGCCGAGCACGCGCACCGACTGGCGCGATCCGGCGATCTCGGCCTGACCGCCGGCCGCGTTCAGGTTGGTCTGGCGCAGCACGTTGTTGATATCGCGTGCGGTGACCCCGAACGCCTGCATCCGCGCCGGATCGACCACCACGCGGATCTGCCGATCCACCCCGCCGCCGCGGCTGACCTTGGCCATGCCTGTCACGGACAGCAACTGGCGGCTGACGGTATCGTCGATGAACCAGCTTAACTGCTCGAGCGTCATGTCGTCCGGCCGATACCGCGAAATAGCCGAGCAAGCTGCCGCCGTTGATCTCGACCTTCTGGACCTGGGGTTCGAGGATTCCCTCGGGCAGATCGCTGCGAATCTGGTCGACCGCGTTTTTCACTTCGGCCGTCGCGTCGTTGGAATTGGTCCCGACCGTGAAGAACACGAAAGTGTTCGAATTGCCTTCGGAAGCGCTCGAGGTGATTTCCTCCACCCCGTTGATCGAGCGCACCGCGCCTTCGATCTTCTGGGTGATCTGGGTTTCGACTTCGGTCGGCGCCGCGCCGGGCTGGCTGACGTTGATCGTGACGGCCGGAAAATCGACTTCGGGGAAGTTGATCACGGTCATCCGGTTGAACGCTACCAACCCTGCGATCAGCAGGCCGGCGAACAGGATAATCGGGATAACCGGGTTGCGGGTCGACCAGGCGGATATGTTGCGCAGGTTCATCGCCGACGCCTCAGCGGCCAGCCGCGGGCTTGACCTTGTCGCCTTCGGCCAGGAATCCGCCAGCGCGCAAGACCACGCGCTCGGTGCCGTTCAGGCCTTCGACAATGGCGATGCCGTCGGCCGTCACCAGTCCGGTCTTGATCGCCCGGCGTACGACCTTGTCGTCCTTGCCCACGATCATCACGAACGCACCCTTATCGTCGCTCTGGATGGCGGATTCGGGAAGTTTGGGGGCTACGATCGTGCCACTTTCGAACCGGGCAGAGGCGAAACCGCCAGGCCGCAGTTCCGGCGCGTAGGGCAATGCGATGCGCGCCTCTCCCTGCCGCGACTGCTGGTCGATCGTCGGGCTGATCTGCCAGACCTGTCCGGTGAACGACTTGTCGCTCGACACCGGGACAACCACTGCTGTGGTGCCAACCGCAAGATTGGCGAGATTTTCCTCACTCAGCCGGGCGCGCAACTCCATCTCACCGCCCTTGGCGATGGTGAACAACGGGGTGCCGCCACCGCTGACCGTCTGGCCGGGTTCCACGTTGCGAGTGAGAATCAGGCCGGCTGCCGGGGCATAGATGTTGAGCCGCGCGGTGCGCGCCTGCAATTCGCCGAGCGTCGCCCGGGCCACGCCGACCCGCGCACGCGCCGAATCGCGGGTCGCGGTCAGGCGGTCGACGTCGGCCTTGGAAATAAACCCACGATCGACGAGCTTAAGCGCCCGGTCGAGGTTCGCCTGCGCCAGGTTGAGGTCGGACGTCGCGACACCGATCTGCGCTCGCGCGCCTTCGATCTGCTGGTTTTGCACCGAGCGGTCGATCGATACCAGCACCTGACCCTGCTTGACCCAGTCGCCTTCATCGACCGGCACCGACACGACGCGTCCGCCTTCACCGACGGAGCCGACGGGCAATTCACGGCGGGCGGCGAGCGTTCCGGTGGCATCGATCGTGCCGACAATCGTCGCGCTGCCGGGGGTGATGGTGGTGACGACCGGCACCTGATCGGCGCCGGGAGCGGCAAACGGCTGCTCATCGCCACCGCCACGGAAGACAAGAAGTGCCACGATCAGCGCAATCGCGCCCACGATGCCCCAGATTGCCAGGCGACGCCGGCGCGTATTGCCCTCCACGGAATCGTCGAGCGCATGCACGGTGTGCTCGTCGGCCATGACTGTCGTCTCGTAATTCATCGATTCTGCCCTGCCGACCCCCTCAGGTGTATTACCTTCCTAGGGCACTGCGCGCAAGCGCGCGTAGAGGGCCATAGACCTGCGGCGCATGCAGGGCAATTGTCCGCTCGACGGGCGGCGCGTGAGACCTGACGAACGTTTCGCAGGATCAAAAGTGATTGGAGACGCCGGTTAGCGTCGCACGCGCCATACGAGCCAACCATCGTCACGCGCGCTAACGGGCGCCAACCAACCTGGAGCATCGCGATCGAGCAGTAGATCGGCAAGACCGCCGGGGGCATCGTGCGCGTAGTTGTAAGGCTCGCCGACCGAAGGGCAAAGCGCGACGTAGTCGATCCCCTCGCGGGTCACGATAGCGTGAGCGGCGTCCGAACCGCTGGTAAACGCGCGAATGACCGTGGACATCTTGGGCGCGCGGTGGTGACCGGTTGCGAGCACCGATTGATCGGTGTCGCGCAGGACCGCGGGCGCCACGTCGAGCGGAACCAGGGCGGTGCCTTGCGGCAATGCAGCGAGGGTCGCAGGAAAGCTGGATATGCCGCATTCGCCGGCCTCCGGCGCGTGAGCCGTCCCTTGGCTGTATTGGGCCTGGCCGGGCACTGCGCTGACCAGGAGCAGCGCCGGGGCCGCGGGCACGAGCGCGACGGCCATGCCGCCATAAACCATCGCGCGTCGCATCGGGCGCTGGCGGTGGCGCACCGCGCGCAGCCATTCGCGCAACTGCCAGCCGAGCGGTAGCGCCGACAGCGCACCGGCTACCGCGCCGGCCCGGGCGACGAAAATGCTGAGAACCAGAACCGCGGCCAGAAGCACCGCATACTCGGTCCACCAGCGCCGCAACCAGGCCGAGGACCGCCCCGCAAGCCGGATTGCAGCGACCAGGGCAATCGCAGGCGGAATGACGATCTGAAGCATCGAGGGCAAAGCCTGATGCCAGATCGGCAGGCCTTCGCGAATGCGGTCGTACCACAATGCGCGCGACAGCGGGTCGAGCGCGACGAACGCCCCGTTTGTACAGGACGGGGCGATTTGCGAGACGATCGCGAGCGCGCCGATTCCGGCGAGCGCAAAGCCCGCGAAAACGAATGCGCGCGGGCGCGGCTCAAGCGCTGCCGTGCCCGTGAGAACCAAGGCGCCCCAGCCGAACATCGCGAGATGGACCGGCGCAATCGCGTCACATACTTCCGCGGCGCCCGACAGCCGGTGAGTCGCGGCGAACAACAGCGCCGACACCACCGCCAGTGCCTGCATCGAGTGGACGAGCCAGCCGCGCTCCGACCGGTCGGTCAGCCATCGCCAGCCGAGGATCGCCATGAACGCGGCGGCGATCGGCAGCTGCTCGAGCGAGATCGCGAGCGCAGTCGCCAGTGCGCCGCCGACGATCCAGCCGCCGATGCGCGGCGAACGCGCCATCAGCCCGTTCAGCGCCAGCAGCACGAGGGCGATCTGCCAACCGTGATGATCGATCCGCATGGGCCGCAGCTGTTCGAGTACCGGGACCGAGAAGGCGAAGGTCAGGCAGGCGAAGAACGCGATTTCCTCTCCCAGCAGGCGCCACGCTATCCGGCCGAGGAGGGTCAGGCAGACAAGGAGCGTGAGCAGTGGCAGGGCGATCAGCGCGACCATTTCGGCAGCCGGCTGGCCCACGAAACCGCGCAGTGCGAGGATGATGGCCGCGATCGGCAGATCGACCAGCCGCGACCAGTGCATCACCGTACCGCCCGCGCGGTGCTGCGCGAGGTCGAACCAGTTCTGCCCGTCGATCAGTGCACGGACCTGGACGAGCCGGAGAACATCGTCGGGATCGGGAAAGCGATACGCCAGTATGGCGCTGAGATTGGTGACGATGAGGAGCGCCGAGATCAAGATCCAGGCAAGCGCCACGCGCAGCATGAGGTCCCGCGTGAACGTCGGGCGTCGCCGCTCGATGCACAGCGTCACGTCGCGGCCTCTTCGCTGCGAAACACGATCCGGTTGCGCAGCATCCAGGTTACCGCGAAGCTTGCTGCGATCGCCGCCAGCTTTGCTATACGCGGATCGATCCCGGCCAAATCGCCAAGACCGACGATGGCTGTGGTGATCGCCAGGCCGATCATCGCTGAGCCGACAAACAGGGCCTTTTGCCGGGTCCGCCGGCTCCCGCGCGAGGCGACACTGCCGGCAAAGACCGTGCGACTCGATAGCAACCAGTGCGCGGCGATGCCCAGGCAATAGCCGATCGCCGAAGCGCCTGCCGCCGGAACCGCCAGCGCGAGCAGGGCAAGGAAGCTGCCCATGTCGACCGCCAGCGCGCCGGCACTCGCAAGACCGTAGCGCACGAGGCGCCGGTCGGCGATGCTGAGAACCCTGGCCATCATCGAATTCGACCCCCTGAAGCGGTACGAGCCGTTCAAGCGCGCGACCGACGATTGTCGTGGGTTCTGGTTAAGGATTGGACAATGCACGCCTATCACCCCTCACTCGTCCGCAGTCCCGGCGCCGTCGATCAGGCGACTTTCCGTCCGTTCGCGATCCGGGTGGGCACGTCGCGAACCGAGGCCAGCGCGGCGGCCTGATCTTCGCTCAGCGGAGTCGTCTCGCGCTGCGGCAACGCCTTTTCGGCACCCTCGTCGCCCGCCTCATGATACTCGGCATCCTCGTTGACGCACCAAGTGTCGTAGACGCGGCTTCCGGCGAGGATGTTCTCCACCGTCAGCATCGCGGTCATCATCGCGTGATCCTGATTGTTGTAGCGGTGCATGCCGTTGCGGCCGACGAGGTGCAGGCTTGGATGCTTTTCCTCGAGTTCGAAGCGCATCGCGGCTACATTGGCAGCGTAGGTCTCGTCGTAGACCGGATAGGCCTTTTCCTGGCGTACGACCGCACCCCCCTTTACCTTTTTCGGGTCGACGAGGCCGAGAATCTCCATCTCGCTCGTAGCAAGGCTGACGAGATCGCCGTCGGCCATCGACCACAGGCCGTCGCCTTCGAAACAGAAGTATTCGAGGCCGACGCAGGCCATGTTCTCGTCGGGCACCATCTCCGGGCTCCACGAACGGAAGTTCTGCACCCGGCCGACTTTCACCTTGCTGTCGTGGATGTAGATCCAGTTGTCGGGGAACAGGTCGTCGCCCTCGACCATGAGCGCCACCGTCAGGAAATCGCGGTAGCGCAGGTTCGAGGCGTTGAGCGTGGTATCCGGTAGCGGGTGCATGCGCGCCGCGAGTTCGCGCATCGGCGCGCTGCTGATCGCGTTGGCGGCCCTGATGACGACCTTGTCGCCGTCCTTCGCGACGGCGGTCATGCGCCAGCCGCCCTGGTTGTCAGCGGCTAGCTGCTCGAGCGCGTGACCCATGATCACGCTGCCCTTGCCGGTCGCCACGATCTTGTCGCGCGCGGCGTCCCACATCATGCCCGGGCCCTGCCGGGGATACCGAAACGTCTCGAGCAGTGTCTTGACTGTTTGGCCGTCGTTCGGACGCTTGTTGAGCCCCATCGAGCGCTTCATTCCGTCAGTCACCGCACTCCAGAGCGACAGCCCCTTGATGCGCTGAGCGGCCCAGTCGGCACTCATCTCGTTGCACGGCATGCCCCACACCTTCTCGGTGTAGGTCTTGAAGAAGATCGAATAGAGCTTCTTGCCGAACTGGTTGCTGGTCCAGTCTTCGAAGCTTTTAACGTCGCTGATCGGGAAGATTTTCGACCACAAGTAGCTGACCATGCAAGCGGTCGAGCGCAGGATGCCGAGGTTGCCCAGCGCTTCGAATGCGCGCAGCGGGTAGCTGTAGAACTTGCCTTCATAATAGATGCGGCTCATCCGCGGGCGCTGGATGAAATCGTCGGGCAAGATTTCGTTCCACAGATCGACGACGGCGGCGCTCTTGGAAAAGAACCGGTGCCCGCCGATATCGAAGCGATAGCCTTCATGCTCGACAGTCCGGCTGATGCCGCCAACGTAGACGTCATCCTTCTCGATGATCGCCACCGTCTTGCCAGCCTTGGTCAGCAGGTAACCTGCTGTCAGCCCGGCCGGCCCGGCCCCGATGATCGCGACGTCGACAGTCAGCTCGTTCGGCGTATTCGTCATTCTGCCCCCCAATTCGATTGACCGGGGAGTGAAGGAAAATGGTTACCCGAAGGTAAATGCCACCCGCAGAGTCCGCGATTGGGAAAGGTGACGGGTCAGCGGCGAAGCGCCGCCGCGCACGACACTTGATCGAGCAATGCCGGGGCCTGTGCTCCGGCGACAAAGAGCGCAAGCTGGTTCAGGTTGAAGGTATCGTCGAACACCAGACCAAGGATCGCGCCCTTGCGCCACCGGACCCGGGCGCGGACTTCGGGCAGGAATTTCGAGATGATCCGCAACGGTTGATCGATCGCCAGCAGTTCGCCGCATTCGATGCGCGCGCCTTGCTGTGAGATATTGATGACCTCTGCCGCGATCCGCCGGCCGAGAAAGGCCAGTTCGACCGGAAAGGCGAGGTTGAGCCGCAGGCGGCGCTTGGGATACCGACCCACCTCGGCGATGAGCCGGACGATGTCGACCTCATCGACGAACCGATAGCCCAATTCGTTGCCACGAACCCAAACCCGCTCGATTCGATGGCGTTCGCCGGTCTGCAGCTCGAGTATGAGCGGGTCGCCGATGGGCAACGGGTGAAATCCACGCAGCGAAATGCCGGTTTCCGAGACGTCGCGGATAACGGCGATAAATTCACCCGACGGCGCGACGAGCTTCGCCGCCCGGATTAGCAGCGTAAAGCGCGGTGCTGTGCGATCCTCGCACGGTTCTCCCCTCGCTTCGCGCGGCAATTCGATTCGTGAATGCTCCATTTTGCGAATCCCGATTGCAACGGCAACCCTGCCGCGGAGCATTTCCCTGACAGAAAACGATCTCTGGCCCGCTTCTGACCGTCTAGGGGTAATTACGGAGTTATGGGCAAAGGTTAATCGGCCGGAATGCGGCGCGTCTCGCGCATCCTTAACGGCCCGCTGCAGGCCGGGTGCAACCCAGTCCACGAAAGCTGGTGCGGGTGCCGGGACTCGAACCCGGACGACCAAAGGTCAGGGGATTTTAAGTCCCCGGCGTCTACCATTCCGCCACACCCGCTTGCCGGTGGGCCCTAGCGGGCTTAAGCGGTGCGGGCAATTTGCGGAAAGCAGGAAGCCGGGCTCAATCCTCGTTGAGGGTGCGGCGCATTTCCTTACCGGGCTTGAAATAGGGTACCTTTTTCGCTGGCACCTCGACCGCTTCGCCGGTCCGCGGATTGCGACCCTTGCGAGCGCCGCGATCACGCGTGGAGAACGCACCGAAACCGCGCAGTTCGACACGGCCGCCGTCAGCCAGGCGCTTGCCGATCTCGTCGAAAAAGATGTCGACGACCTGCTCGACCTCCTCGGTCCGCAAGTCAGGGTTCTCCTTGCCAATCGCCTGCAAGAGTTCCGATCTGATCACTATATTCCCTCCGATCGCGACCATTGTTTTTATTGCCGAGTGCGACCAGCTCGCGTTGTGATGGAGAGATTGCCAGAGAGAGGCCTCAAGCGCAATCTCAGTTGTAGGGCAAAGGTTCAGGCGCTTTCGAGCAAGTCGGCCGGGTCGATCCCCAGACGCTCGATCCGTGCCGCGATCTCGGGCCATTCCTCCTCGATAAAGCGCTTGCGTTCAGCGCGGCGCAATTGCCCAGCGGCGCCCGGCGCGACGTACATTCCGACGCCGCGCTGGACCTCGACCAATCCTTCACTCTGGAACAGCTGGTAAGCCTTGGCGACGGTCAGCGGGTTCGCTCCCTGGTCGGCGGCGAACGCGCGGACGGAGGGCAGCATCTGGCCTTCCGGATAGCGGCCTTCGATGATTCCGGCGGCGATCATGTCGCGCAGGCGCAAGTACACGGGCTGGCTCTGCTGCATCATCGGCTGTCCTTAGCGGTGCGGTGGCGCGCACCCCCGCGCGTAGGGGCAATCGCATTCGGTGCATCAGTGCCATAATACAGCGTATCGCGTCAAGCATTGGCGCGGGACGCAAGCAGGCAAGTTTCGGCTGAAACTTGGTCTTCACATGGCGAATCTTGCCGCTAGGGTGCGCCGTTTCCGGCCCGACAGAAGCCGTGGGATCAAATCGAGGGATGCACGCATGAAGGACATGGGTTTGTGGAACGAGGGCGACTGGATTGCGGCAATCGCCGCGATCGCTCTCTTTGCGGTACTGGCGATCGGCGGGTTGATCGCCATGCGCAAGAGCGAGGAAGTCGTCGGTCACCCACGTGGCCTGTTCGTGCTGTTCTATGCCGAGATGTGGGAGCGATTTTCCTACTACGGCATGCGCGCACTGCTCGTCCTGTACCTCACCAAGCATTGGTTGTTCGATGATGGCAAGGCGACGCTGATCTACGGCGCGTACGGTGCCCTCGTGTACATCACGCCGGTGCTGGGCGGAGTCATGGCCGATCGCTGGCTTGGCCAGCGCAAGGCGGTGCTATTCGGCGGCATCCTGCTGGCGATGGGCCACGGCCTCATGGCGGTCGAGGGCAATGGCGGGCAGAGCGATCCGGCGATCAACGTGTTCTGGGCGGCGCTCGCCTTCATCATCGTGGGTTCGGGCTTTCTCAAGGCGAACATCTCTGTGATCGTCGGCCAGCTCTACAAGATGTCCGACGTGCGCCGCGATGCGGCCTACACGATCTTCTACATGGGCGTGAACGTCGGTGCGGCGCTCGGTACGATCCTCGTCGGTTATCTCGGAGAGACGATCGGTTGGGCCTATGGCTTCGGCCTCGCCGGCATCGGCATGGTCGTTGGCCTGATCATCTTCGTGCTCGGTAAACCCGCCCTGCGCGGCCGGGGCGAATCGCCGGTTCCGTTGGCGAAGAGCCGTGAAATGCTGCTTTACGGCGTGGGCATTGCCGGCGTTGCGGTGATCTGGGCCCTGATCCAGTACCAGAACGTGATCCAGAATTTGCTGATCGTGTCCGGCGTAGCGATGCTCGGGTTCGTCCTGTTCGAGGCATTCAAGATGCCCAAGGAACCGCGCGAGCGGATGTTCGCGATGCTGTTCCTGATCGCGCTCAACCCGCTGTTCTGGGGCCTGTTCGAGCAGGCAGGCGGTTCGCTCAACCTCTACACCGACAAGTTCGTCGATCGTGGTGGGGTGCCGACCAGCCTGTTTCAGTCGATCAACCCCATCTACATCGTCATCCTCGCGCCGATCTTCGCGGCACTGTGGCAATGGCTCGGTAAGAGAGGCCTCGAACCTTCGGCACCGGCAAAGTTCGGTCTCGGCATCGTTCAACTGGGTCTCGGATTCCTGATCTTCGTGTGGGGTGCGGGCACCGCCGATCCTGCGGTCATGACCTCGGTCCTCTTCGTTTTCCTGATATATCTGCTCCACACCACCGGCGAGCTTTGCCTGTCGCCGGTCGGACTATCGGCGATGGCCCGGCTTTCGCCGATCCACCTCGCCAGCTTCGTTATGGGTGCTTGGTTCTACATGAGCGCCGTGGGTAACTTCGTGGCGGGCAAGATCGGTGAGGCGACCGGCGGCGAGGGCGGAGAAATGTCGAAGGGGCTGGTTCTGTCGATCTACCAGGAGATCGGGCTGATCGCCGTGGGTGTCGGCGTCGTAGTCCTGGCGCTGAGCCCCATCGTCAAGCGGTGGATGCACCTCGACACGCTCGAAGATCGCGTTACCCCTGACGACCAGGCAGGAGTCTACGGCGGCGGCGAGGGCGAGAACGTCGATGGTTCCCTGCCATCAAGGTGATGAACCGGAAGGGCGCGCCAAAGCGGCGCGTCCCGTTCTAATTTTTTTGAGGGGCGCGATGATCACGAGGAAATGCCTGCTAGCCGCGGGCGCCGCAATGGCGCTTTCGGCCTGCGCAACGACGGGTAGCGACGCGGATACCAAGGGTGCGGGTAGCCTTACGGCAACCGAAAAGAACCCATATCCGTCAACCTATACCCCGTACCCGGGCAGGCCCACCGCTCTGGTAGGCGCGACTGTCTTCGACGGCGCAGGCGGGCGGATTGAGCGAGGGACTGTTCTGTTCGCGGATGGCACGATCGTGGGCGTCGGTGGGCCCGATCTCGCGATCCCGGAGGGTTATTCGCAGATTGACGGCAGCGGCAAGTTCGTGACCCCGGGCATCATCGACATCCACTCGCACCTTGGCGACTACCCGTCCCCGTCGATCGCCGCGCTTTCGGACGGCAACGAAGCGACCGGCCCGACCACTCCGGAAGTGTGGGCCGAACATTCGGTCTGGCCGCACGACCCCGGCTTCACCCGCGCGCTCGCCAACGGCGGGGTCACCAGTCTCCAGATACTTCCCGGCTCGGCCAACCTGATGGGCGGCCGGTCGGCGATCCTTAAGAACGTGCCGGCACGAACGGTCCAGGGAATGAAGTTTCCAGGAGCTCCCTACGGCTTGAAGATGGCCTGCGGCGAGAATCCCAAGCGGGTCTACGGCGGCAAGGGGCGCATGCCTTCAACGCGGATGGGCAACATCGCGGTCGACAGGCAGACCTGGCTCGACGCGAAGGCCTACGATGGCAAGAAGCGGGACTTGGCAAAGGAAACGCTGAAGGGCGTCCTGGACGGTGAAATCCTCGTCCAGAACCACTGCTACCGCGCCGACGAGATGGCCATCGTCCTCGATATGGCCAAGGAGATGGGCTACCACGTTTCGGCGTTCCATCACGCGGTGGAGAGCTACAAGATCGCCGATCTGCTCAAGGCGAACGATGTGTGCAGCGCCATCTGGGCCGACTGGTTCGGCTTCAAGATGGAAAGCTACGACGGCATCCCGGAAAACGCCGCATTCATCCACAACGCCGGCGCGTGCGTGGTCATCCATTCCGACGACGAGAATGGAATCCAGCGCCTGAACCAGGAAGCCGCCAAGGCGCAGGCCGCCGGGCGCCGCGCCGGTATTGTCATTCCCGATGAAGCGGTAATCCGCTGGCTTACCCTCAATCCCGCGCGTGCGATGGCGATCGATAAGTGGACCGGCAGTCTCGAGGCGGGCAAGATGGCCGACGTGGTGCTGTGGAATGGCAGTCCGCTAAGCGTCTACTCGCGGCCCGAGAAGGTCTTTATCGATGGGGCGCTAATGTACGATGCAGACGACCCCAAGCGGCGACCGGTGAGCGACTTCGAACTGGGCCAGCCCGGCGAGGGAGACGTGAAATGAGCCGCGCCGGACGCAAGCGCTTGCGACCGCTCGGCGCCCTGGGCCTTGCCCTTGGCCTGACCGGCGCTCTCGTCGGCTTCAAAGCCAGCGCGCAGGACTTCGCGATTACCAATGCCACCGTTGCGATCGGCGACGGCAGCGACCCGGTCGAAGGCGCGACCGTCGTCGTGCGCGGCGGCAAGATCGTCGCCGCGGGACCCGGCGTCGGTGTTCCGGCGGGGATGCAGACGGTCGACGGCACTGGCAAGTGGGTCACCCCCGGCGTGTTTGCGGCGATGACCTCGCTGGGCCTCTACGATGCCGAGGGGATCGAGGAATCAAACGATACGGGCGCTCGTGGGTCTCCCTTCGGTGCGGCTCTCGACATTGCCCCGGCGCTCAATCCCGCATCGCAGCACGTCGCCGTCGCGCGGCTGGCCGGGATCACCCGGGCTAGCGTGTTCGGCACGCCGACGAACTCGATCTTCGGCGGTCAGGGTGCGGTCGTCGATCTGGGCGCGGACCCGAATATGCTCGTGCGCTCACGCGCGTTCCAACTGGTCGTGCTTGGCGAGCGCGGCGCGCGGATCGCCGGGGGCAGCCGGGTGAGCGCCCACGCGCTGCTGCGCAATGCGTTGCGCGAGGCGCGCCAGTACGGCAGCGATGCCAAGATTACCGGCGGGCGCGGTGCGGCTCCGATGCGAACGGGCGACGATATCCCGGTCGATCCACGCCTCGTCGACAACGGCGTCAACCGCGAGGATGTGCTGTTGACCCGTTTCGACGCCGCCGCGCTGGTGCCGGTGGTGAACGGCGTGCAGCCGCTCTACGTCTCGGTCGAGCGCGCGTCGGACATCCGCGCGGTGCTGGCGCTCAGGGGCGAGTTTCCCAGCCTCAAGCTGGTGCTCGTCGGGGCAAGCGAGGGCTGGCTCGCGGCGCGCGAAATCGCCGCCGCGGGCGTGCCGGTGATCGCCGACCCGGTCGACGACCTGCCCTCGAGTTTCGAGCAACTCGCCGCGACGCAGAGCAACGTCGGTCGCATGGTCGCCGCCGGGGTCAAGGTTGCACTCGGGGGGCTCGCGGGCTCGACCGGCGATCAGCCGAAGAACCTGACGCAGTACGCCGGCAACCTCGTCGCGCTGACGAAGGTGCCGCGCGCGAGCGGACTGTCTTGGGGCCAGGCGTTCGCCGCGATCACCTCGGTCCCGGCCGAGATCGTCGGCTACGGCGGTCGCCTCGGCGTATTGGCACCCGGCGCGGCGGGCGATCTCGTGGTCTGGAACGGCGATCCGCTCGAACTGTCGAGCGCGCCCGAGCAGGTGTTCATCGACGGTGTCGAACAGCCGCACGACGACCACCAGACGCGGTTGCGCGATCGCTACCGCAACCTCGATGAAACCAATCTTCCAAAGGCGTACGACTGGTGATGTGGAAATTCGCAGGAGAAAGCGGCGCGACGATCGCGCTTGGTGCAGCGCTGATCGCCGGCGCTGCGGCGCTGGCGCAGGATGTCGGCGGCGGGCCGCCCGACCGGAGCCAGGACATGGCCTGGGTCAGTGCTCAGCAGGTCGCGCTGGCCGAACGCGCTGCCCAGCCGGGGTGGCAGTCCCTCGAAGGCGGTGTGCTTTGGCGGCGCATAGCCGGCGATGGCGGCGGGCCGCATCCGACAGTCGATGACGTCGTAACGGTCCATTATACGGGAAGCTTCGTCGACGGGGGGGTGTTCGACAGTTCCGACGGCGGCGAGCCGGTGACGTTCCCGCTCGGCCGCCTCATCCCGGCTTGGACGCTGGCGATCCCGCGTATGGCGGTTGGTGACACGATCGAGATCGCCGCTCCCGCCGAGCAGGCCTACGGCATGAAAGGCAAGGGGCCGATCCCCGGCGGCGCCACGCTCTTGTTCACGGTCAAGCTGCTCGACATCGGCGAACAATAGGAAGCGGACTCGCGGCAACAAGCGGCCCGCTGGCTGCCGAATCCGGTACTTCGATATGACTTTCCAACGCCCCGTTTTGGAGAGGACTGTTTAGATGACGATCGTGATGGGCGCTTGCGCAGCCCGCCGCTCTCGATTTCCCGCAGCCACTGCGCCGCCGATCGCAGGCAATCCCCGCGGCGGGCTTCGAGCCAGCCCCTGTGCGACACCACCGGCGCCGGCAGACCATTTGCGCGATGAACTGCATAACTTCCTCCACAATCTTCCCGGCCCGTTGGTCTCGGTCAATTTCCTGTTGCACGGCCATCCCGGCAAGGCAGCCGAGGTCGGCCGGTTCGCGCTCAACTCTACTGTCGGTGCAGCCAGACTGATCGATGGCCGGCCATAGGTCGGTGTCGCTTGCCTCGGCCGCCCTGCCTGCTACCTGTGGCGGTACCGTTCCCGGGGGGAGGCCGAGGTGGATCCTGCACTACAGCCGCTAACCGCCGCGAGCATCGCGTTCGTCGGCACGCATTTTGCGCTGTCGCATCCGCTGCGCGGTCCGCTGGTGCGGCGGATCGGCGAGGGTCCCTTCCTCGGGCTCTATTCGCTGGTCGCGTTCGTCACGCTGGGCTGGATGGTTTTTGCGTTTCGCGCCGCGCCCGCGAGTGATCTCATGGGGACGGGCGAGGCCGGCTGGATCGCCGCGAGCCTGCTGACATTGGCTGCACTGCTGCTTTTCCTTGGTTCGCTCGTGCGCAACCCCGCGCTTCCCGGCAAGCCCGCGAGCGCCGCCCGGCGCGAGCCGACGGGCGTGTTCCGGGTCACCCGCCACCCGATGATGTGGGGCTTCGCGCTGTGGGCGCTTGCGCACCTGCTGCTCGGCTGGAGTTGGCGGACGACGATCGTCGCGGTCGCGGTGGGCGTCCTCGCACTCGTCGGCGCGCATCTGCAAGACCGCAAGAAAGAAGCCCTGCTGGGCGAGGCGTGGACAGATTGGGAGGCGAGGACCAGCTACTGGCCGCGCTGGCAGCACCTGTTCTCTGCCGGCTGGTTGCTGTGGGCGGTGACGCTGCTGCTGTGGCTGGTGGTGACCTACGGACACATCGGCGGAGCCGGCGTCCCGGCCGGGATCTGGCGCTGGTTGGGCTGACAGAGAGGGCTTGCCGCCCGCCGTCGCGGTCCGCAAGAGCGCAGCCATGGATCAAGCCCACACCCTCGAAGACGAGCGTACCCGCCTCAGGCTTACCTGCCGCCACCTGGTGGCCGCCGGGCCGCACCATCCGGCCGAGGAATTCGAGGCGGTCGCCGCGTGGCTGCGCGAGAACGGAAACCGGGGCAGCGCAAGCGAGTTCGCCAGCGGGGTCGAGCCCGACAAGTACGGCAGCGGCGCGCTGATCGAGGATTTCGAGAACGAAATCGCGGCGCTTTTCGGGGTCGCGGCGGCGCGCTTCATGCCGTCTGGCTGCATGGCCCAGCCGATCGCGCTGCGCATCTGGAGCGACCGGTCGGGCAATCGGGCGACGGCGTTCCATGCGACTTCGCACCTCGAACTGCACGAAGAGCACGGCTACCGTGAACTCCACGGGCTGACCGCGCACCTGCTCGGCGATGCCGAACGCCCGACCGTCGCGGCAGATGTCGCACGACTTATCGGTCCCGGCGGCGCGGCGCATGCGTCCGGTATTGCGAGCCTGCTCGTCGAATTGCCGGCGCGCGAGATCGGGGGACAGTTGCCCACGTGGGAGGAGCTCGTGGAACTGAGCGAACTGTGCCGCGCCAGGGGTATTCGGCTGCACCTCGATGGAGCTCGGGTGTGGCAGGCCGCACCGGCCTATGGCCGCAGCTTGGCCCAAATCGCCGCGCTGTTCGATTCGCTTTACGTCTCGTTTTACAAGGACGTCGGCGCGCTGCCCGGCGCGATGCTGCTGGGTCCGAGCGACTTCATCGCCGAAGCCGCGGTCTGGCAGCGGCGCCAGGGCGGCACGCTCTACACCGCGATGGGCAATGTGGTGTCCGCGCGGCTCCGCCTGGACGAATGTCTCGATCGTATGCCGAGGCTGGTCGAGCGGGCGCGCGAGGTCGCCGCGATGTTCGCCGCGCATGGCGGTGCCAGCGTCACCCCCGATCCACCGCGGGTGAGCATGTTCCATCTCGAGCTGGAAGGGGAGGTCGAGGCTGTGCTCGAGGCGCGGGACCGGGCGGCGCGCGAAACCGGAATCTGGCTGTTTACCGCGGTCACTCCGGTCGCGGGCAAGGCCGCCGTCCGGACCGAACTGTCGATGGGCCCGGCCAGTCTTATGCTCGACGATGCCGACCTCGCCAAGGCGATCGCGCTGCTATTTTGAAACGCGCCGCGCGGCAGACTAAGCCCGCGCCTCTTCCACCCCGGCGCTGTTGTGCCGCAGGGCCTTGAGCACGGTATCGACGATGTTCGGCGCGTTCAGGCCGGCCTCGTCATATTGTTTGGTCGGGTCGTCGTGGTCCTGGAACATGTCGGGCAGGCGCATCGTGCGGATTTTGAGCCCGCCATCGAGCAGGCCTTCGTCGCTCGCCCGGGTTAGAACGTGGGCGCCGAGGCCGCCAATACTGGCCTCCTCGACCGTCACGACGACTTCGTGCACGCGCATCAGGCGGTCGATCAACTCGGTGTCGAGCGGCTTGACGAAACGCAGGTCGGCGACGGTCGTGCTGAGGCCCTTTGCCTCGAGCGCATCAGCCGCCTTCAACGCCTCGGCAAGGCGAGTGCCGAGGCTGAGGATCGCCACCTTGGTGCCTTCGCGCACCACGCGTCCCTTGCCGATCGCAAGCAGTTGCGGCGTCTCGGGAAGGGGCACGCCGGTCCCGCTTCCGCGCGGATAACGAAAGGCGATCGGCCCGGCGTCGTATTCAGCGGCGGTATAGGTCATGTGGGCGAGCTCGGCCTCGTCGGCAGCGGCCATCACCACGAAGTTGGGCAGCGTGGAAAGATAGGTCACGTCGAAACTGCCCGCGTGGGTGCAGCCGTCCGCGCCGACCAGACCCGCACGGTCGATCGCGAAGCGGACGGGCAGGTTCTGGATAGCGACGTCGTGAACCACCTGGTCGAACGCGCGCTGGAGGAAGGTTGAATAGATCGCTGCGAACGGCCGCATGCCTTCGGCGGCAAGCCCCGCAGCAAACGTCACCGCGTGCTGTTCGGCGATGCCGACGTCGAAGCTGCGTTCCGGGTGCGCCTTGGCGAATCGGTCGACCCCGGTGCCGCTCGGCATCGCGGCGGTGATTGCGCAAATCCGCGGATCGGTCTCGGCGAGTTTGGCAAGCGTGTCGCCGAACACGTTCTGGTACGCGGGCGGGCCGACGGCGCTTTTATTCTGTTCGCCGGTGATGACGTCGAACTTCTGCACGCCGTGGTACTTGTCGGCGCTGTTCTCGGCCGGGGCATAGCCTTTGCCCTTCTGCGTGACGACATGGACCAGGATCGGCCCCTGCTCGCTGTCGCGGACGTTCTCGAGTACCGGGATCAGGTGGTCGAGGTTGTGGCCATCGATCGGGCCGACGTAGTAGAAGCCCAGCTCCTCGAACAACGTCCCGCCGGTCGCCATTCCGCGCGCATATTCCTCGGCCTTTTCCAGCCCATGATGGACCCGCCGACTGAGCTTCTTGGCGAGCTTCGAGGCGAGGCTGCGCAGCCCGAGATACTCGCTCGAGGATACCATCCGCGCGAGGTAGGCCGACAGCCCGCCCACCGGAGGCGCGATCGACATGTCGTTGTCGTTGAGGATTACGACCAGTCGGTTGCCCGCCTGTTCGGCGTTGTTCATCGCCTCGTAGGCCATCCCTGCGCTCATCGCGCCGTCGCCGATCACCGCGATGCCCTTGCCGGGGCGGCCTTGCAGCTTGTTCGCGACAGCGAAACCGAGCGCGGCCGAGATCGAGGTCGACGAGTGCGCCGCGCCGAATGGATCGTATTCGCTCTCGCTGCGCTTGGTGAATCCGCTGAGGCCGCCGCCCTGCCGCAGGGTGCGGATGCGGTCGCGGCGGCCGGTCAGGATCTTGTGCGGGTAGGCCTGGTGGCCGACGTCCCACACCAGCTTGTCGGTCGGAGTGTCGAAGACATAGTGGATGGCAGTGGTCAGTTCGACCACGCCGAGCCCGGAACCGAGGTGCCCGCCAGTAGCACCGACGGCGCTGATCATTTCTTCGCGCAGCTCGTCAGCAAGCTGCCGCAACTGCTCGGGCTTCAGCTTGCGCAGGTCTTCGGGCGTATCGACGGTGTCGAGCAGCGGGGTGTCGGGACGGTTCGTCATCCCGCAATCCCTACAACGGGTCGGCGTATGTGTCGATGAACGGTTACCACCGAAACCATGAGCATTTCATGAGAAATCGTGAGCGACAGGGGCGGAGGCGCGGGCGTCAGCGGCAGTCGGCGCACAGGCCGCGAATCTCGATCACCGGGCGCTCTGGTTTGAAATCGGCCGCCTCGGCTAGCCCGCGAACGGTTTTCGATACCGCGTCGTTGTCGATATGCGTCGCCTCGCCGCATTCGTCACAGACCAGGAAAATGCAGTCGTGCAGGCATCCCGGGTGGCTGTTGGCGAGATAGGCGTTCGACGATTCGACCCGCAGGGCAAGGTTGTTGGTCACGAACAGGTCGAGAATGCGGTAGATCGAATTGGGCGCGATGCGCTTGCCGCGCCTGGTACTGACTTCGTCGGCAATGTCATAGGCGCTCGCGGGCGTCGCATGGGTGGAGAGCGCGGAAAACACGTCGGCGCGCAGGTCGGTCCACTGCTCCCCGGCGTCGGTCAAAGCGACTTCGGCGGCATGGACGAGGTCGTGCCCCGAGTGTTCGTGATGGTGGTGCTGGGCGGCCATGGGGCGCAATGTAATGCGTGCCCGGCCCAAGCGCCAGAGCGTCGGTGGTGCGTCGGTTGTGCGTCAGCCGGGGGTGAAGGGACTCTGCCAGACGCCCGGGTACATTGCCTTCAGCGCGGAGACCTTGGGCGCGTCCCAGCGGCGGATGTACGGATGGTTGGGGTTCTTGTCGGCGAAATCCTGATGGTAGCCTTCAGCCGGATAGAACGCTCCGCGCTCGATCGTGGTCACGATCGGCCGATTCCACAGCTTGGCTGCCGAAAGCTGCGCGATGTAGGCCTTGGCGACCGTGGTCTGCTCGGTCCCGACGGGAAATAATGCAGTGCGATATTGCGTGCCGCTGTCGGGACCCTGGCGGTTCTTCAGCGTGGGGTCGGCGATCACCGAGAAATAGATACGCAACAGCTGGTCGTAGCGGATGACCGACGGATCATAAGTTACCTTGACCGCTTCGGCATGGCCCGTGGCGCCGCCCGAAACGGTATCGTAGTCGGCATCCGCCTTGCCGCCGCCGGCATAGCCGCTGACCGCGCTCTTCACGCCTTTGACATGGCTGAAAACGGCCTCGACGCCCCAGAAACAGCCGCCTGCGAACACCGCGCTCTTCAGGCCCTTGCCCTCACTCGCGGTGGTCTTCGCCTGCGGCGCAGCGACGGTGGCTTCGCCCGCGAACGCAGGCTGCTGGCACGATGCGAGCGCAAGGCCCGCTACGGCGAACACGAGTGACCCGCGCCTCACTTGGCAACCGCCGAAGCGGCTACGGGGGCAGCGTGCGCCTGCGAAACGAAATTATCGGCCATGTTCGGTGCGATCTGAAATACCACAACCGCCGCGCCCAGCGCGAATCCGATGGCGAAATTGCGATAGAGATCGGGTGTGAACAGGCCCATGGTGGTCTACTTTCGTTTGAATGAAAGACCGGGGTACAGGCCCGGGTATTGCAACGCGCTTAATGCGCCGGTTGTCCGGCGTTCAGGTGGAGGGATATGCTCGACGCAGCGATCATCGGGGCTGGACACAATGGCCTGGTCTGCGCCTTTTACCTCGCCCGAGCGGGTCTGAAGGTGCGCCTGTACGAAGCGCGCGGCGTGGTCGGCGGGGCGGCGGTGACCGAGGAGTTCGCACCCGGTTTTCGCAATTCGACTGCCAGCTACACGGTCAGCCTGCTGCAACCCCGGGTGATCGCCGACATGGGGCTTGAGGCACGCGGCTATCGGGTGATCGAGCGGCCGATATCGAACTTCCTGCCGCTCATGGAGGACTACCTCGTGCTCGGCGGTGGGATCGAGGCGACGCAGGCCGAATTCGCTCGGTTCTCGGCAAGCGACGCGGCGGCGCTGCCGGGATACTACGCCATGCTCGAAAGTGTGGCCGAAGTGTTGCGCGACCTCGCGCTGAAGATTCCCCCCGATGCGAACGGCGGTCCGCGCGCGCTGCTCGATGCCGTCATCCAATCACGCAAGGTCGCCAGGCTTCCCCTGGCGGCAAAGCGCGACGTGCTGGCGCTGTTCACCCGCTCGGCGCGCGAGGTGCTCGATGCATGGTTCGAAAGCGCACCGGTCAAGGCCGCGTTCGGGTTCGACGCCTGCGTCGGCAACTACGCCTCGCCGGACGCGCCGGGGAGCGCCTATGTCCTGTTGCATCACGTTTTCGGCGAGGTGAACGGCAAGAAAGGGGCGTGGGGCCATGTGCCCGGCGGCATGGGCACGATCACCCAGGCGATGGCCGCAGCGGTGCGCGAAGCGGGCGGCGAGATCGTGCTCGACGCCCCGGTCGAGCGCGTGCTGGTCGAGGGTGACAAGGCGGTCGGACTGGCGCTGGCGACCGGTGAAGAGGTGCGCGCCCGGCGGGTGATCGCCAACCTCGGCCCCAAGCCGCTGTTCGACCGGCTTGTGCCGCGCGCGGCGGTGCCGGACGATTTCGCCCGCGCGATGGAAATGTATGCAGGCGGTTCGGGCAGTCTGCGCCTGAACCTGGCGCTGTCGGGCCTCCCGGAATTCCGCCACGCGCCGCCGGGAGACGCGCACCTCAGGGCGGGCATCGTCTTCGCGCCGAGCCTCGATTACATGGACCGCGCCTGGCGCGACGCGAGGGATGGCGGGTTCAGCAAGGCGCCGATCGTCGAGATGCTGATCCCGAGTCTCGTCGACGACAGTCTGGCGCCGCCCGGACAGCATGTCGCCAGCCTGTTCTGCCAGCACGTCGATCCCGACATGCCCGAGGCGCTCGAATCAGCGGCGGTCGACGCAGTACTCGACACGATCGAGAATCACGCACCGGGATTCCGTGCACAGGTTCTCCACATGCAAGTCCACACCCCGCACGCGCTCGAGGCGAAGTTCGGGTTGTGGCGCGGCGACATCTTTCACGGACGGATGAGCCTCGACCAGTTGTGGGCCGCGCGTCCGGCGCTGGGAGCGGGCAGCTACCGGACGCCGGTGCCCGGCCTGTGGCTCTGCGGATCGGGCACGCACCCTGGCGGCGGGGTGACGGGCGCACCGGGGCACAACTGCGCGCACGCGGTGCTCCGCGACATGAAGTGGTGGCATCGCGATCGCTAGCGACGGCCCGCGACCAGCGGATCGCAGTCAACCTGTCACACGCAAATGTCCCGAAACGAAATCAGTGCCGGAAGTGGCGCATCCCGGTGAAGACCATCGCCAGCCCCGCGTCGTCAGCGGCCTTGATCACTTCCTCGTCGCGGATCGATCCGCCCGGTTGGATCACCGCGGTCGCGCCCGCTTCCGCCGCCGCCAGCAAGCCGTCTGCGAAAGGGAAAAACGCGTCCGACGCGACTGCGCTCCCCTGTGTACGGGGCGCGTCCCACCCGAACTTTTCCGCCGCCTCGGTCGCTTTCATCGCGGCGATCCGGCTCGAATCGCGGCGGTTCATCTGTCCCGCGCCGATGCCCGCGGTCACGCCGTCCCGGGCATAGACGATCGCGTTCGACTTGACGTGGCGCGCCACCGTCCAGGCGAACAGGCAGTCCTTCAGTTCCTGCTCGGTCGGCGCGCGTTTGCTGGCCACCGTGAGATCGTCGGCGGTGATTGCGCCGTTATCGCGGTCCTGCACCAGGATGCCGCCGGCGATCACCGCCAGCGTCTGCCCCGAACGGCGAGGATCGGGCAGATCGTCGGTGATGAGCAGGCGCAGATTCTTCTTTTTCGCAAAAGCGGCGCGGGCCGCATCGTCCGCGCCGGGGGCGACGACGACTTCGGTGAAAATCTGGCAGATCGCTTCGGCGGTCGGTCCGTCGAGCGGCACGTTGACCGCCACGATCCCGCCGAACGCCGAAACGTCATCGCAATGAAGCGCTTCATTCCATGCCTCGAACAGTGTCGAACGCTGTGCGACACCGCACGGGTTCGCATGCTTGACGATCACGACCGTCGGATCCTGTCCGCGAAACTCGGCGACCAGCTCGAGCGCGGCGTTGGCGTCGTTGTAGTTGTTGTAGGACAGTTCCTTGCCTTGAACCTGCTCGGCCTGCGGCAGGCCGCTCGTGTGCGGTCCGGCGGGCAGGTAAAGCGCGGCATCCTGGTGCGGATTCTCGCCGTAGCGCAGCGTGCCCACCAGCTTTCGCGTCATGCTGACCGAAGGCGGGAATTTCTGCCCCTGATCGGCATAGGCGAACCACTGGCCGATCATGCTGTCGTAAGCCGCGGTCGCGGCGAACGCCTTGGCCGCCATCCGCTTGCGGAATGCGAGCGTCGTCGCCCCGTCGTGCTCGCCAAGCTCGGCCAGCAGAGCCTCGTAATCGGCCGGATCGGTCAGGATCGTGACGTAGGCATGGTTCTTCGCCGCCGAGCGGACCATGCTCGGCCCGCCGATATCGATGTTCTCGATGATCTCCTCACGTGCCGCGCCGCGCGCCACGGTCGCCTCGAACGGGTAGAGGTTGACCACCACCAGGTCGATCGCGCCGATGTCGTGTGCTTCCATCGCGGCGGCGTGTTCGGGGTTGTCGCGCACGGCGAGCAGGCCGCCGTGGACCATCGGGTGAAGCGTCTTGACCCGTCCGTCCATCATCTCGGGAAAACCGGTCAGGTCGGACACGTCGCGGACGGTCAGCCCGGCATCGCGCAGCGTCCTGGCGGTGCCGCCGGTCGAGACCAGCTCGACCCCGGCGTCGGCCAGCGTAGCACCGAGAGCCACCAGCCCGTCCTTGTCGGACACCGAGAGCAGCGCCCGCCGAATAACCACATCGCTCACGTCTCAAATCATCCCATCTTCTTGAGGAGCCAGGCGAAACTGCCGCCGCTCCTCGGGGTCAGCCCCTGGATCACGAGTTGCTCGATCGGCTGCGGACGGCCCTGGCCGTCGACCCACAGGCTTTCCTCGATCGAGAGTTGCACGCCGTCGCCGGTCTGGCCGAGGCGGAATTGCCAATAGCTGCCGTCCGGCAAGGCAAGCCCCGCGCCGCGTTTGTCCTCCGACAGGCCGAGTTCGATCCCCGGGCCGATATGGAACCGCAGCGCGAAGCCGATCTTGCCGCGCTTGGCAGTCTTGCCTGATGGGACCAGAAGGTCCTCGCCGCGCAGTTCGCTGCCGTCATCGCGCAGGATGAGAATGCGGCGATGCGTCAGGCCGTGGCGCGAAACGTAGCCGTCGTGGCTCGCTTCGAGCCGGGTGGCGTTGCCGGTGTCGAGCGGCATCACCCGGCGGTCGATCTCCACCTCGCCGACACCCGCGCCCAGCTTGCCGTGCAGCAGCACCGCGGTCGAGTTGGCGTCGTCGAGCACCAGCGTCGAGTGCGCGGCGGTGGCGCGCAGGCCCTGTTCGATGCGCACCGGCACTTGCCCGCCGGCAAACGCGGCGCCGCCGCAATTGACGATCAGTCGCTGCGGTCCATGGCTGAATTCGAACGCCAGTGTCGATGCGCAGCCCGCGCGGGCGTGCTTGGCGAGCGGCGGCGGTGCGGCATCGAACTGGAGAACGGCCTTTCCGCCGGTGGCGCGCTGATAACCCCACTGGCGCGCTTCCTTGAGCGGACGGGTGCGCACCCCGCTGGCGGCGATCAGTGCGGCGATGCGCTCGGCCGATACCGCCCCCGCGCCCTGCCACGAGCCGAGACCCCCGTCGCCGTGCGTCAGCGCGAGGAGCGGCGGGACGAGCAGGGCGAGCATCGCCTCGATCGCCGGCGGCGGATCGCGGCGCACCGCGCGGTAGCAAGCCTTGAGTTCGACCAGCAGCGCGATCGCGTCGATCTGCGCGAGCGGGCTGCGCGAAAGCGTCCCGCCGTCGTCGGCGACGAGCTCGCCCAGCGCGCGGATCAGCCCCGCTTCGCCATACAGGCGCCGCGGCTTGCCGTCGGGCAGCAGGAGTCCGGCGGCGACGATGGCGGTCCATCCGGCCACTTCGCCCAGCCGGTCGGGCGCCTTGGTGACCGCGCGATCGAGCCAGCGCGCCGTCGCTTCGAACGTGGCCAGCGCGCGGGCGCGCAGCTTGCCGTCGCCCGAGAGGATCAACGGCGCGTGGACGAGCCAGCTCAGCAGCCGGTTGGCCGCGTTTTCTACTTGCCAGGCCGGTCCCTTGCCCGGCTTCGGATTGGCATCGAGCCAGGCGGAAAGAACCCGCTCGGCGGTCGCGGTGCATTGTTCGCGCGGGGCGCAGCCCGCAAGGTCGCGCAGCCAGGTGAACCCGTGGACCGTCCGCGCAAACGGCGGGTTCAGCGGGGCGGCGGGGGCGAAGTCGATCTGCGCGATCGGGGCCTTGACCCCGTGGACGAAGAAATGTCCCGCGCGCAGCGCCACGCCTGCCGAACGCTCGCCGGTGAGCGGGCTGTCGACGGTACCCAGCAGCCGCGGCTTGGCGGGCTTTCCGAACGGCCGCGCCAGCGTGCCACCCGAAACGCCCATGCGATAGGCAAGGCGGATCAACGCCTCGCCCGCGCCCACCGAAGGCGGCGCGAAATCGGCGAGGGCGAGCGCGCGGCCGGGTTCGATCACCTCTCCCGGCGCATCGTCGTGCGGAGGACCCAGTGCGTGGGGATCCGATCCGCCGCCCAGCGGGATCGCCCGCGCGTCAGCGGTAGAAGTGCGCTCGCGAACCGTATCGAGCGCCGGATCGGCCATCAGCCGTGTCCCTTGAGCGCGGCGATGTTCGCCGCGTAGCACCCGGGCCCGCCCTTGAATGTCGCCGAGCCGGCGACGAGCACGTCGGCCCCGGCATCGACGCATTGCCGCGCGGTGACCGGATCGACCCCGCCGTCCACCTCGAGGTGGATCGCGGGCCCGTCCCGATTCATGGCGGCCTTGTCGATCATCTTCCGGACCGCCTCGATCTTGCGCAGCTGGCTGGCAATGAAGCTCTGCCCGCCGAAGCCGGGATTGACGCTCATCACCAGCACGAGGTCGATGTCGTCGATCAGGTAATCGAGCATCTTGGCCGGAGTCGCCGGGTTGAGGCTGATCCCGGCCTTCTTCCCGAGCGCCTTGATCGCCTGCACGGTGCGGTGGACGTGCGGACCCGCTTCGGGATGCACGGTGATGATGTCGGCACCGGCATCGGCAAACGCCTCGAGCCACATGTCGACCGGACTGACCATAAGGTGGACGTCGAACGGCTTGGTCGTGTGCGGGCGCAGCGCCTTGACCACCCCGGGCCCGATCGTGAGATTGGGGACGAAATGCCCGTCCATCACGTCGACGTGGATCCAGTCGCAACCGGCCTCGTCGATCGCGCGCACCTCCTCGCCCAGCCGAGCGAAGTCGGCGGAAAGAATTGACGGGCTGATCAGCGGGGCGGCCATTGCGGTCGGGCTCCAGATGCCTGCCTCGCGCTTAACCATCGCCTTCGCGGGCGCACAAGCGAAAGGCTTCCCTTTTCCACACCGCCCCGGGGGACAAGTCGCCCCAATGTCCCAATTCAGGCCAAATTCAGCCCGCGGGTGGCAACTTCGCGTCCGAACCGAGGGGCAATTCGGCGATCGAGGCTTGAGCCGCGCGCCTTCCCCGCCATATGGACGACCACATGATTCCGACGAAATTCAGATTGCCTGCCGTGCTGACCGCCGGCGCGGTCGCGCTGGGCGCGGCGGTGCCGGTGCACGCGCAGTACCGCGAGAAGATTGCCAACGACATGAGCCAGTGCCGCGCCGATCGCGGACCGGCCGTGCTGGTGACGGTCGACGGTGTAAAGGCGGGCAAAGGCAAGATCCGCGTGCAGAGCTATCGCGCCACGGCGGCCGAGTGGCTTGCCAAGGGACGCTGGATCAACCGTGTCGAAGCGCCGGCAAAGTCGGGCACGATGACCTTTTGCGTTCCCGTACCGGCCGCCGGTTCGTATGGCATCGCGGTGCGCCACGATCTCGACGGCGACGGCGAGACCGACCTGACGAGCGACGGCGGCGGCATGTCGAACAACCCGTCGATCAACATCTTCAACCTCGGCAAGCCGAGCTACAAGAAAACCGCTTTCGCGGTCGGCGGCGGGGTCAAGTCGATCCGCATCCAGATGCGCTACATGTAACCTAGTGCGGGTCGCGGCGCCGAGCGCGCCAGACCTGCCACAGCACTCCCGGCGCGGCGAGGACCGGATGTTTCTCGCGCCAGGGCGTCAGCGCGACCGCCACACCGGTGTGGCGCTCAACCTTCCACGCCGCGTAGGCGGCCGCTCCGTCGAACGTGGTGCTCGCCTTGACCAGCCGCAGCAGGTTGAGCGGCTTGCCCAGCGTCGCGCGGCTGCGCCACCAGCGCCGGATGCGGCGCCGTTCGGACCCAGGCAGGCTGGGCGCCAGCACCTCTCCGTCGCGCGCGAACGCGATTCCCGCCGCTTTCCACGCGAGCGGCAACAGCCCGTCGAAATGCGCGGCGTTGACCGACAGGATGTCGCTTTCGCGGCCCGCCTTCTCGACCCGGAATTCGGCGCGATAGGTCGCGCGGAACAGCGCCCGCCAGTACGCCTCGGCCGGTCCGCGATCGGGTCCGAGCGCGGCGGCGAGCCGGGCGGCGGTCCGGGCAGCGGCGGCCACCGCCTGCGCGACCGCGCCGCGCGCCGCCTCGTCGGCGCTCCAGACCAGCCCGGCCGGCTGGACGAACCGCGCCCAGATCGTGGTGTCGCGCGACTCGCCGGCGGCCGCCCGGGCGAACGTCGCCAACGCCATGGTCGCGATCTTGGCGCGCAGGGTCGTGCCTTCGCGCGTCCATTCGCGATAGGACACGCGCGGCCAGATCGCCTCGCGCTGCGGCCCCGGCAGCAGGACGTAGAAGTCGAGTACCCCGTCGAGCGATCCGGTCCTGAGGTTCGATCCGTAGAACAGCACCGCGCTGGCCCCGGCCTCACCGCCGAGTTCCGCCGCGATCGCGCTTACTTCGGGCGCGACCGGCGCTTCGAGCGCCGCGGCAACCCGCGCCGCGAGCGCGGCGTTTTGCGGATCGGTCACGGGACGACGAACGACAGCGGCGGCCCCGGCACGATCTCGTAGCGGCCGGCCGGAAACGCCTCGCCATCGAGGATGAAGCGGCCCTCGAGGTCGATCTCGATGCGCGTGGTGGCCAACTGGTGAAAGCCGTTCGCCGCCAGCCAGGCGCCTTCCCAGCCCGCCGCGATCGCCGGGATCGCGGCCATTACCCGGCGGCGGGGATGGTCGATGACGGCCAGTTTGAAGCCTTCGAGGCTACCGAAGGGCCGGGTCCCGGCGGGGAATTTATCGAGTGTCGAGGCGAGCAGCATGGTGCGCCGCGCCGGGTCGCCCCAGCGGCTGCGCGGCAAGTCGCTGCGCTCGGCCCCGGTGCGAATGCGCATAGCCACGCCGCGACGCCAGACGTTGCGGTCCGTGCCGAACATCGACTGGATCACCCCCCAGGCGGTCGTCGCCCCGACCGCAAGGCTGTCGAACGCGCCAAGCCGGTGCGCGTCCTGCCCGGCGGCGATCGCGGCGGTGAAAATCCCCGCGCCGAAAATGAACCCGATAAGCTCGGCCCCGCTTTCGAGATCGCGCACGACCAGCGGGCGGCGGATCACGCGCCGGCCTTGGTCGAGCGCGGCGATCACGCCCACGACGTCCCAGTCCTTGGGCGCACCGAGATCGACGTTGAGCGCGTTGGTCTTGCCCGCGGGGATCACCGCAAGTTCCGGCCAATCCTCGCCGAACAGCGGCAGACCGGCTGTCAGCACGTCGCGGACCGTGCCGTCGCCGCCGCTGATGACCAGGCAGCCGATCCCCTTGGCGATGAAGTCCTCCAGCGCCGGGCGCAGGTCCGCGCGGCGCGCAGGGGCGGCGACATGGACCCCGGGCAGCCCGGCGACCGTCTCGCGCAGCTTGGCATTGCGATGGCTGCGCGGATTGAAGACCACGCCAACGCTCGCCGCGGAGCGGGGCTCGGTAGAGATGCGGGGGGCAGCCATGGTTGTCACGCAGCCTTTAGATGGACGGCGGGCGGGTCCACCACAAGTTTTTGCCCGTAGCGCCGGAACTCGCGCTATCCTGCCGGCCATGCTGCACCCCGACCTGCTCGATTCGGCGCGCGCGATCTCCGACCGGATCGTGACCCTGCGCCGTGCCATCCATGCCGAACCCGAACTTGGCCTCCAGACGCCGCTGACGCTCGCCAAGGTGCGCGCCGCGCTCGCGCATCTGCCGCTCGAGTGGCGCGAAGGCGGCGCGACCACGGGCGCGGTGGCGACGCTGAAAGGCGGCAAACCTGGTGCCGAGGGACACGGGCGGGTGCTGCTGCGCGGCGACATGGACGCGCTGCCGATGCCCGAGGAAACCGGCCTCGACTTCGCCTCGACGATTCCGGGACGGATGCATGCCTGCGGCCACGACACGCACACCGCGATGCTCGTCGGCGCCGCCGAGCTGCTCTGCGCCCGCCGTGACGAGCTGGGGGGTGAGGTGCAGTTCATGTTCCAGCCCGGCGAGGAGGGCTACCACGGCGCGCGGCACATGCTCGACGACGGGCTGATCGACCCGCTGCCCGACGCCGCCTTCGCGCTTCACATCATGCCCAACGCGCGCCACGGCGCGGTCGCCGGGAGGGCTGGTGCGTTGATGGCGGCGGCCGACGAATTCGACATTTCGATCGAGGGCCGCGGCGGTCACGCATCGATGCCGCACGATACGCTGGACCCGGTGCCGGCGGCCTGCGCGGTGGTCTCGGCACTGCAGGCCGCAGTCACCCGCCGCTTCAACGCCGCCGATGCGGTGGTGGTGACGGTGACGATGATCGAGGCAGGCACCGCGCACAACGTGATCCCCGACCGGGTGACGCTGCGTGGCACCATGCGCACGCTGTCGGCGCGCAACCGCGAACTGGTCCACCGGCTGGTCGAGCAGACCGCCAGGGGTGTCGCGGCGGGTTACGGCGTCGAAGCGAACGTCATTATCAAGCACGGTTTTCCCGTGACGGTGTGCGACGAGCGTGCGGTCGCGCTTGGCAGCGCGGTGACCGGCGCCCTGTTCGGCGAGGCGGCGTGGACCCCGCTGCCTGCACCGATCATGGGGGCGGAGGATTTCTCGTACTTGTTGGAAAAGGTGCCCGGGGCGATGTTCTTCCTGGGCGTGGCGCACGAAGGCGACGACTGGCGGTCGTGCTGCTCGATCCATTCGACGCGGATGATGGTCGACGAAACCGTCCTGCCGCGCGGTTCGGCGCTTCTGGCCGGGTGCGCGATGCGGTTCCTCGATCGCGGGTTCGACTAGGCGTCGATGGACTACCTCGACCAGTCGCGCACCCTGGGAGAGGCGGTCGCGCAGTGGGCCGGGGAAATCCCCGACGTGGTCGCCTTGCGGCATGGCGACCGCGTGATCGACTGGCGGACCTATGACCGCAATGCCACGCGAATCGCCAACGGGCTCGCCGCGCTGGGGCTGACCAAGGGCGACCGCGTCGCCTATCTCGGCAAGAATTCGGCGCGGGTGTGCCAGCTCCTCATGGGAGCCGCGCGCGCGGGCATGGTCCTGGTCCCGGTGATCTGGCGGCTGGCGGCGGCCGAGGTCGCCACGATTCTCGCCGAATCCGAAGCCAAGGTGCTGTTCGTCGAACCGCTCTTCGAAGGGCAGGCGTTCGATGGGGCGCGGATCGCGATGGACGAGCGCTTCGACGAATGGGTCGAGCGCCAGCCAGCGGACCCGGTTGCGACCGAAGTCGATCGGGGCGACGTGTTCCTGCAGCTCTATACCTCGGGCACCACCGGCGTGCCCAAGGGGGTCATGCTCACGCATCGCAACGCGACCGTGCTGCGCCCGATCGTGCAGGAAGCGGGCATCGGCTGGTTCGATTCAGAGCCCGGCGAGAAACTGATCCACGCGATGCCGTTCGGGCACATTGCCGGCGCCGGATCGGTTACCAACGCGGCCAATTCGGGAATCGAGCTGATCGTTCACACCGAATTCGATCCCGCGCTCGTCATTCGCGACATCGAACAGCACGGCGCGCGGCAGGCCTTCCTGGTCCCGGCGGCGCTTGCGATGATGCTCGATCATCCCGCGGCGCAGGACGCGGACTTCTCGAACCTCGAGCGCCTGTCCTACGGCGCAAGCCCGATCCCGCTCGATCTGCTGCGCCGCGGAGTCGAGCGGATCGGGTGCGATTTCGCGCAGATGTACGGCATGACCGAGACCTATGGCACGGTCGTCCTGCTGGGGCCCGAGGACCACGCGCCGGGCCACGAGCGGCTCATGCGATCGGCCGGCAAGGCGCTGCCGGGGGTCGAGATCCGCATCCTCGACGACGAAGGCAACCCGCTTCCTCCCGGGGCGATCGGCGAAGTGTCCATCCGCAGCCCGACCAACATGGCCGGTTACTGGAACAAGCCCGAGGAGACCTCGCGGGTCCTCAGCCCCGATGGCTGGATGCGCACCGGCGATGCCGGAATCCTCGACGAGGATGGCTATCTGTTCATCCAGGACCGGATCAAGGACATGATCATCTCGGGCGGCGAGAACGTCTATCCCGCCGAAGTCGAAAGCGCGCTCTACGGCCACCCCGACATTGCCGACGTCGCGGTGATCGGCGTGCCCGACGATACCTGGGGCGAAGCGGTCAAGGCGGTCGTCGTACGGCGGCCTGACGCCGTGCTCGATGAAGGCGGCGTGGTCGCCTGGGCGAGGGAGAAGATCGCCGGGTTCAAATGTCCCAAAAGCGTGGATTTCATCGATGCCCTGCCGCGCAATCCATCGGGCAAGATCCTGCGGCGGGAGCTTCGTGCGCCGTACTGGGAGGGGCGCGAGCGGCAGGTGAATTGACACCGCTTGATTGCAGCTGAAACCGCGTGCAGGGCGCGCGCCATGCCGATTTCACCCGCACCGATCGACCGCCACACTCTTCGACTCGCCTACCGCATGGAGGAAGATGCCTGCGCCGCCGAGCGCGTGCGCATGGCCGCCCCCGCGCAGGCGGTCCACGGCGAGGCGGCACGGATCGCCGCGAAACTGGTCGCGGGCGCGCGGGCACGCAAGGCAAGCGGGCTAGACGCGTTTCTGCAGGCCTATGGCCTCGATACCGAGGAAGGCATCGCGCTGATGTGCCTTGCCGAAGCCCTGCTGCGGGTGCCCGATGCTGCGACCGCCGATGCGCTGATCAAGGACAAGATCGGCCATGTCGACTGGAGCGAGCATCTCGGCGAATCGAGTTCGACGTTCGTCAACGCGGCGACCTTTTCGCTGATGCTGACCGGCGAAGTGCTCGACCCGCCCGAGGCGCACCAGCGCGGCGCGGGCGCAGCGCTGAAGCGCGCGATCGGGCGGATGGGCGAGCCAGTGATCCGCAAGGCGACGCTTCAGGCGATGCGCATCCTGGGCGGCCAGTTCGTGTTCGGCCGGACGATGGACGAAGCGCTCAAGCGCGCCGCGCCCGAACGTGCGCGCGGGCTGACTCACAGCTTCGACATGCTGGGCGAAGCGGCGATGACTTTTGAGGACGCCGAGCGGTACCGGGCAAGCTACGAACGCGCGATCGACCGGCTGGCGCGCGAGACGAAGGGCGGTTGGGAAACCTCGCCCGGCATTTCGGTCAAGCTGTCGGCGCTCTACCCGCGATACGACTATCTCCACGGCGAGGCCGCCAAGGCGGCGCTGGTCCCGGTGCTGCGCAACCTCGCGGGCAAGGCGCGCGATGCGGGCATGCACTTTACCATCGATGCCGAAGAGGCCGAGCGGCTCGAACTGTCGATGGACATCATCGAAGCGCTGGTGGCGGACGACGATCTCTTTACCAAAGCTGACGGATCCAGTTGGACCGGGTTCGGGCTTGCCGTGCAGGCCTATCAGAAGCGGGCGGTCCACTTGTGCGACTGGGTGGCCAAACTGGCCCGGCGGCATGGACGGCGCCTGTTCGTCCGGCTGGTCAAGGGCGCCTACTGGGACAGCGAGATCAAGCTCGCCCAGGTCGGCGGCTATGCCGACTACCCGGTGTTCACCCGCAAGGTCGCGACCGATGTCAGCTACCTTGCCTGCGCGGCGCGGCTGTTCGAGGCGGCGGACGCGGTTCATCCCGCCTTTGCCACGCACAACGCCTATACCATCGCTGCGGTCAAGGCGCTGTCGCAGGGCCGCCCGTTCGAATTCCAGCGCCTGCATGGCATGGGCGAGGACGTCTACGAAGAACTGGCAAAGCAGGAAGGCAACGCCCGAACCCCGGTGCGGATCTATGCGCCGGTCGGCGGGCACAAGGACCTGCTGGCCTACCTCGTCCGGCGGCTGCTCGAAAACGGGGCCAATTCCAGCTTCGTGAACCGTATGGCCGACGCCGACGTGCCGGTCGCCGAGCTGACCACCGACCCGGTCGCCGAGCTCGCCGCGCTTGAACCCAAGCGTAATCCCGCGATCCCGCTTCCGTGCGAAATCTTCGGCAACCGCGCCAATAGCGCCGGGGTGGACGTTGCCGATCCGCTTGTCCGCGAGCCGCTGTTGTCGGAGCTGAGCCAACTCGTATCGCGCCACTGGGATGCGGCTCCCACGTTTCCCGGCGCCGTTTCCGGCGAGGTTGCGCCGATCACATCGCCGCAGGATCTCTCGCACGAGGTCGGTACCCGCCGCGATGCAACCGCCGCCGAAATCGCCGACGCAATCGGCCGTGCCGAGGCCATCCAGCCAGGCTGGAACGCGCTCGGCGGTGCGAAGCGCGCGCTGCTGCTCGAGGCGGCGGCCGACGCGTTCGAAGCGCATACGACCGAGTTCATCTCGCTGTGCCAGCGCGAGGCGGGCAAGACGCTGGTCGACGGCGTGCTCGAAGTGCGCGAGGCGGTCGATTTCCTGCGATTCTACGCGGGCGAGGCGCGGCGGCTGTTCTCGGCGCCGATCCCGCTCCCCGGCCCGACCGGGGAGGAAAACCGCCTCAGCCTAGCCGGGCGCGGCGTGTTCGCCACCATCAGCCCGTGGAACTTCCCGCTCGCGATCTTCATCGGGCCCGCTGCCGCCGCGCTTGCGGCGGGCAACACGGTCGTCGCCAAGCCCGCCGAGCAGACCCCGTTGATCGCCGCGCTGGCGGCGAGGCTGTGCCACGAGGCGGGGATACCGGAGGAGGTGTTCCAGCTCCTCCCCGGCGGGGGCGAGGTCGGCCAATTGATCACGTCGGACCCGCGCATCGCCGGCGTCGCCTTTACCGGATCGACCCAGACCGCCCAGGCGATCAACCGCAGTCTTGCCGCGCGCGAGGGGCCGATCGCGACGCTGGTGGCCGAAACCGGCGGGCAGAACGCGATGATCGTCGACAGCTCGGCATTGCCCGAGCAGGTCACCCGCGACGTCGTCAACAGCGCCTTCCAGAGCGCCGGCCAAAGATGCAGCGCGTTGCGCGTGCTCTATCTTCAGGACGACATCGCGGACGAGATGCTGCGGATGATCCGCGGCGGGTTCGAGGCGCTGGCGATCGGCGATCCGGCCGAGCTGTCGACCGACGTCGGCCCGGTGATCGACGAGGACGCGCGGGCGGCGCTCGAACGCCACGTCGCCCGCCGCAGGAAGGAAGGGCACCCGGTCTGGCGCCGCAAGCTGCCCAAGGGCACCAGCAGGGGCTGCTTCGTCGCTCCGACGATCATCGAGATCGCCTCGATCGCCGACCTGCGGCGCGAGAATTTCGGGCCGGTGCTCCATGTCGCGCGCTACCCGGCGAACCAGCTGGAGCGGGTGATCGCCGATATCAATTCGGTCGGCTTCGGGCTGACGCTGGGCCTGCACAGCCGCATCGCCGAAACCCGGCGGACGGTCGAGCGCCTGGCCAAGGTCGGCAACCTCTACGTCAACCGGAACCAGATCGGCGCGGTGGTCGAGAGCCAGCCGTTCGGCGGAGAAGGTCTGTCGGGCACCGGGCCCAAGGCAGGAGGCCCGCACTACGTGTTGCGCTTTGCGACCGAGCGGGTGGTGTGCATCGACACGACCGCCGCGGGGGGCAACGCGAGCCTGCTGGCGAGCTAGGCCGCAATCCCGCGACTCAGCAGCGCGGTGACCGACGCGGTGATCTCGTCGACCGGGCGGCTATCGTCCCAAACGCCGTAGCGCATGCCGAGAAACACGTTCGCGCCCATCAGCGCCCAGGCGCGCACCTCGTTGTCACCCGGAACGAGCAGGCCGTGGGCCTGGGCGGCATCAAGGCGCGCTTCGATACGCGCCGCCGTCCCATCGTAATGCGCGCGATAGCTGGCGGGATCGGCAAACTCCGCCTCGTCGACAATGCGGTAGATTTCCTTGTGGCTGCGCGCGAAACGCAGGAAGGCGGCTAGCGCTTCGCCCTCGCGCTCGATGCCGCTCGATTGTTCGGACACCTCGGCCGCAACCGTCTTCGCGACCGCCTGGCTCATGTCGCGTACCAGAGCCGAGAAGATCGCCTCCTTGCTGTCGAAGTACGTGTAGAAGCTTCCAAGCGCCGTCCCCGCGCGGCGCGTGATCCCGCTGATCGAGGCCGAGTGGAAACCCAGGTCGCCGAACTCCTTCGCCGCCGCATCGAGCAGCTTGCGCAGCGTCTCGCGACCGCGTGCGGTACGCGGTTCCTTGCCGGGGCTGGCGCCGCTGGGGCGTGGGTCGGGGACTGTGGCCACGAGGCAACGGTTAGGACCAGATCCCATGGCGCGCAAGATTAAAGTTGAAAGGTGGTTCAGGTTTCAATAGGAGCGATCTCGACGAAGCGGCGAGAGGCCGCGCGCCTTCAGGAGAGACGCCATGATCCGCACCAATTCCACTGCCAGCCGTATCGCGCTGGCCACCGTTCTGGCTTTTGGTGGCGTGGCCGCGCCCGCGTTCGCACAAGACGTGGTCGAGGGCTCCGCGGCGCTGGAATCCGCTGACGAGGATAGCGGCGCAATCGTCGTCACCGCGCGCCGCCGCGAGGAAAACCTGATCGATGTTCCTATCGCGGTCACCGCGTATAGCAGTGCCGCGCTCGAGCAGTCCGGCGCGATCGACATCACCGACATCGGTAACACCACCCCGAACACCACGCTTGAGGCCAGCCGCGGTACGAACTCGACGCTGTCCGCCTTCATCCGCGGCGTCGGGCAGCAGGATCCGGTCTCCGGTTTCGAGCAGGGCGTCGGCATCTACCTCGACGATGTCTATCTCAACCGTCCGCAAGCCGCGGTAATGGACATTTACGATGTCGAGCGGATCGAAGTGCTGCGCGGCCCCCAGGGCACCCTTTACGGCCGCAACACGATCGGCGGCGCGGTCAAGTACGTGACGAAGGCGCTGCCGCAGGATCCCTCGCTGAAGCTCAAGGCGACGTACGGCACCTATAACCAGCTGGACGGGGTGATCAGCGGTTCGGCACCGATCAACAATCTCATCCGCGTCGGCGGGGCGGTCGCCCGGCTGACACGCGACGGCTACGGCAAGAACCTGACCACGGGACTCGACAATTACGACAAGGACCTGTGGGCGGCTCGTGGCACGTTCGAAATGGGCGGGTACGGCGAGCCGGTGCTGATCCGCATCTCGGGCGACTACACGAAGGACAATAGCAATCCGCGGGGCGGCCACCGGCTTATCCCGGGCCTCGCTTCGGGTGCCCCCGTTCTCGCCAACGTATTCGACACGCGCGGCGGACTCAACGATCCGAAGCAGGAAATCGAGGCATACGGCCTGGCGATGAATGTCAGCGTCGAACTTTCCGATGCGCTTACATTCCGCTCGATCAGTGCCTGGCGCAAGGACGACACCGCGACACCAATCGACTTCGATGCATTGCCCGCGGTCGATCTGGACGTGCCCGGCTTTTACCGCAACGAACAGATCAGCCAGGAATTGCAGCTGATCTACGACAAGGGGCCGCTGTCGATCCTCACCGGGTTCTATTACCTCGATGCCCAGGCCGACACGCTGTTCGACGTGCGGCTGTTCACGACTTCGCCCGGCTTCACCGCCTTTACCGAGGCCGATGTCGACACCGAGACCTACGCGGTGTTTGCTGATGTAACGCTCGATTTTACCGACCGGCTCAGCCTGTCGCTGGGCGGTCGTTATACATGGGATACGCGCACCGCCGCTATCCTTCGCCAGAACTACGTCGGCGGCGGATCTCCGGTGTTCGGCGGATCGGGGGTGAAGGCAGGCGCCCCTGCGACGAACTTCAACGGCAGCCGCGAATTCAAGAAATTCACTCCGCGCGTCTCGCTCAGCTTCAAGCCGACCCCCGATCACAACATCTATGCAAGCTTCAGCCAGGGCTTCAAGGGGGGCGGCTTCGACCCGCGCGGTGTGGGCATCAACGCGCCGGATCTCAACAATGACGGGATTCGTTCCGACGACGAGATCGCGACGTTCCTCAGCTTCGCGCCCGAGCAGGTCGACAGCTACGAGGTGGGATACAAAGGCAGCCTGATGGACGGAGCGCTCTACTTTGCGCTGGCGGGCTTTTATGCCGATTACACCGATGTGCAGATTCCTGGCTCGGTGCCGTGCTTCTCCGGCGGAGTGGTCACATTCTGCGGCGTCGTCTCGAACGCTGGCAAGGCGACGTTCAAGGGCGTTGAACTCGAAACCACCGCACGCCTGGGCCGCGACATGATGAGGGCGGGCGACCGGCTGACCGTGTCCGGCTCGCTCGGCTATATCGACGCGCAATACGACGAATACATCACTAACATTGCGAACACGCCGACCAACGTGGCGGAATTCCGCAAGGTGCAGAATACACCCAAGTGGACGGCCAGCGGAACATTGGCATATTCGACCCCGGTCGGTGCGGGCGACCTCGATTTCAGCACGACGCTTTCGTACCGTTCGAAGACCTACCAGTTCGAGGTCCCCAATCCCTTCATCGACCAGCCGGGCTACACGCTGTTCGATGCGAACCTCGTCTACACCGCGCCCGAAAAACGTTGGAGCCTGGGCCTTCATGGCCGCAATTTGTTCGACAAAGAATACAAGACCTCGGGCTACACCTTCGTTTCGACCAACCCGACGACCGGTGCCCTGATCCTTGGCAGCAATGGCCTGCCGGGCGGCGGGCTCGGCATCGAGAAGACGCTGACCGCGTTCTACGGCAACCCGCGGCAGGTATTCGTGACTGGAACGGTCAAGTTCTGATCGGTCGGCGAGGCGCGCGTTCGGGAGGGGCTCCGGACGCGCACCTCGCCCGCGACATTGCGTTGCAATTCAGGCGCATAGCCTGATAGGCACGCGCGATGCGCCGTCTGCTCGCACTTCTGGTTGCCGTTCTGGCGCTCGCCTGGTCGCCGGCGGTGTCGGCCAAAGTCGCGATGACGTTCCACAGCTTCAACGGGTCGGTGCTGTTCGGGCGCTATCCGCACACCTTCGTTTCGCTCGACGGTACGCTCGAGGCGAACGGGCAGCGGGTGCACGAGAACTTCGGTTGGTCCGCGCGCAGCGCTTCGCCCGCGGTGCTAGCGGGGCCGGTCGCAGGGGTGATCCTGACCGAGAAGGACAAGTGGCTGAGCAAGACCAACCGCCACTTCACCGTCACGCTCGACGATGCGGCGTACTGGAAGGTGCGGCGCAAGGTCGAGTTCTACCGCGACCAGCCGGGTCGATTCTACAGCCTGGAAACCAACAACTGCATTCACTTCATCGGCGCCATCGCGCAGGTGGCGGGACTGACGGTCGATTACCCGCACACCATGCTGCGGCGGCCGCGCGAATGGCTCAACCATGTCGCCGCGCTCAACCCGCAGCTTGGCGCCAAACAGATTTAGGCGGCATAACCTCGGGCGCGCGCTTGCCCCGGCCCGCGCAGTCGGGAATCACCCCTTCATGGCGATTCTCTCCGACAAGTGGATCCGCGAAGCGGCGACGACGCGCGCGATGATCGAACCCTTCGTCGAGGCGCAGCGGCGCGAGGGGTGCATCAGCTATGGCCTGTCGAGCTATGGCTACGACGCCCGCGTGGCCGACGAGTTCAAGATCTTCACCAACGTCGATTCGGCGGTGGTCGATCCAAAGGACTTCGCGGCCAACAGCTTCGTCGACCGCAAGACCGACGTCTGCGTGATTCCGCCCAACTCGTTCGCGCTTGCCCGCACCGTCGAATATTTCCGGGTGCCGGAAGACGTGCTGGTCATCTGCCTGGGCAAAAGCACGTATGCGCGCTGCGGGATCATCGTGAACGTCACCCCGCTCGAACCGGGCTGGGAGGGGCACGTAACACTCGAATTTTCGAATACGACGCCCCTGCCGGCGAAGATCTACGCCAACGAGGGCGCCTGTCAGTTCTTGTTCCTCCAGGGCAACGAACGCTGCGAAACGAGCTACAAGGACCGGGCCGGCAAATACATGGGCCAGCGCGGGGTCACGTTACCCCGCCTTTGACGTAGCGGCTTTGACTCGCCCTCGCGACCGGCGCATCCCGTTGGCCAGAGGAGAGCGCGCATGGCCGGACAGGAATTCGACATCATCGTCTATGGGGCCACCGGCTACACCGGGCGCCTCGTCGCGGAACACTTCGTGCGCGAGTACGGCGGCGAGAAAGGAGCGCGGCCCGATGCGCCGAAATGGGCGATGGCGGGGCGCAGCAAGGACAAGCTTGCGGAAGTACGCGACCTGATCGGCGCGCCGGCGGACATCCCGCTCGTCATCGCCGATGCCGACGATCCCGGTTCGCTCGACGCGATGTGCCACCGCACGCGGGTCGTGCTGACGACGGTCGGCCCCTACCAGCTCTATGGCGATGCGCTGGTCGCCGCCTGTGTGCGCTCGGGTACCGACTACGCCGACTTGTGCGGCGAGCCAGTGTGGATGCGCGAGAAGATCGACGCGCACCAGGCCGCCGCCAAGGCGAGCGGGGCGCATATCTGCTTTTCGAGCGGGTTCGATTCGATCCCCTTCGACCTCGGCGTGCTGATGACGCAGAAGGAGGCAAAGGCCCGCTTCGGCGCGGTCGCTCCGCGGGTCAGGGGCCGCGTGCGCGGCATGGCGGGCGGCGCGTCGGGCGGCACGGTCGCAAGCATGACCGCGACGATGAAGGCGATCGCGAAGAAACCCTCGCTGATCGGCATTCTCAAGAGCAGCTTCGGCCTGACCCCCGGTTTCGAGGGTCCCGACCAGCCGTCGGGCATGATCCCGCATTACGAGGAAGACCTCGGCAAGTGGGCCGCACCGTTCGTGATGGCGCCGATCAACACCAAGAACGTCCACCGCACCAATTTCCTCCTCGGTCATCCGTGGGGCGAAGACTTCCGCTACGACGAAATGGTGCTCACCAGCCCGGGCGAAGCGGGCAAGGCGGCGGCGAACGCGCTCGCCGGGGTGATGAAGAACCCGTTCGGCGCCAAACCGCCCAAGCCGGGCGAGGGGCCAACGAAGGAAGAGCGCGAGAACGGCTCGTACGATGTGCTGTTCATCGCCGAGATGCCCGATGGCAGGTCGCTGCACTACGCGGTGAAGGGCAGGTACGACCCGGGTTATGGCTCGACCAGCCGGATGCTCGCCGAAACCGGCATCGCGCTGCTGGCCTGCGATGCGCCCGGCGGGATCGGCACGCCCGGGTCGTTCCTGGGCGAAGCGCTGGTCGAGCGGCTGCGCGACCATGCCGAGATCACCTTCGGACCGGAGAACTAGGCGGTCGCAGCGGCAGGCGGCACCAAAGGCCCGTCCCGCGCGTTATCGTCGCATAAATGGGGAAAGGAGCCGTCGTCATGTCCGCCATCGCCGCCTTTATAGGTCGCCTGCTGCTTGCGCTGTTGTTCGTGCTGGCGGGTATTCCGAAGATCATCGATCCGTCGGGCGCGGCATCGATGCTGCAGTCGGCCAACCTCCCGGGAATGCTTGCCCAGCCGGTGGGCATCTTCGAAGTCGTCGCCGGGCTGCTGCTCGCGCTCGGGTTCATGACCCGGCTCGTCTCGATCCTGCTGTTTGGCTTTACGCTGTTGACGGTCTTCTTCTTCCACAACCAGTTCGGCGACCCGATGCAGGCGGCGCAAGCGCTCAAGAACGTGGCAATCGCGGGCGGACTGCTGATGGTCTTCGCCTATGGCCACATGTATTGGGGCTACGACCGCATGCGCGCCCAGCGCAAAGGCGAGGTTGTCGCTGCCGATGCCACCGCCCGCGCGCATGAAGCCGAGCTCAAGGCCGCCCGCGCCGAAGGACGCGCCGAGGCGCTCGAATTGACCGATCGCTCGGTCGTTGTCGACCGCGACGGTGATGGCCACGTCGGCTGAGGCCGCTCGCGCCTAGAAGCTGACCCGGACGCTTGCTTCGAAATTGCGTCCGGGCAGCGGCGTGTAGTCCTTCGTCAGGCTTGTCGCGAGGCGGCCGGTGGCGTCGAAGATATTGTCGGCCTTCAGCAGAACCGTCACGTTGTCGTTTCCGCGAACCGGCCGCCAGGCCAGTGACGCGTTGACGAACGTATAGCCATCGGTGGGCGTTTCGCCGACGGCCACTTTGCCTTGCCGCGCGTTCCACGCAACTTCGCCGCGCAGGCTGAATGGTCCGCTTGCGGCCTCGAGCGCGCCGAACAGCGATAGCGGGGGGATGCGCGGAACGTTCGAACCATCGACCAGTGTCGCGCGCACATACGATCCCTTGAGCTCGCCCTTGAGGGTGAACGGGCCGTTCCCGACCAGCGGCAGGTCGATCTCACCCTCGGCGCCGTAGTAATCGGCCTTGCCCTGGCGGAACTGGTACACCGGGGCACCATCGATGAAGGTCCCGGTGTTTGCCTCGTAGATATAGCCGTCGAAGCGGTTGTAGAAACCCGTCAATGCCAGGTCGATTCCGCCGAGACGGCCCCGTCCGAAGACCTCGCCACCGTAGGCGCGCTCGCTCGTCAGGTTGGGATCCCCGCGCTGGTAGCTCTGCGTCGCCCCGTGATACCCGTCGATCAGCAACTCCTCGGGACTCGGCGCGCGCGCGACCCGGTTGGCATTGATGCCAATGTCGAACCCCGGCGTGATGGAATAGCTCAGGCCAAGCGCTCCGGACACGGTGTCGAAGGCGCGATCGAACGCCGCGTCGGGCGCGGATATCGTCGCGCGCTCGTAGCGCCCGGCGAGTTGCAGCCGCAGCCCCTCGCCGAGCGGGAGCTGCTGGAGCGCGAACACCGCAAGGTGGTCCGACAGGTTGCGCGGAACGATGCTCTCTTCGCCGATCGTAGCGAGATGGCGGAAATCGTACTGCACGCCCAGCGAGCCCGACCAGTCCGAACGTTCGGCCTGCACCAGCTCGGCACGGGCTTCCAGGCCCTCGACGTTGAACGTGGTGCCGGGGCGTCCGTCGCCCTCGAACTCGGTGTGGGTATAATGGCTGTAGGCCGCGTGGCTGGCGAGCTTCTCGAACAACCCGCTGCCCAGCGCCACTTCGGCGCGCATGTCGCCGCGCCATTGCTTGAGGCCGATGTGCCCCGGTTCGGTCTCGTCGGTGCCGGGGCGCAGGGGCACCCCGTAATACGTGTCGTAGTAGCCGAGCGAGGCACCGAGGTTGCTGTTCCCGGCGAAGAAAGCGATCCCGCCATTGGCGCTGTATGTGCGCGATGCGCTGCCCGGCAGGGTGTCTCGCTGATTCGCCTGACCGCGCAGGATCGCGGCAAAGGCCGGGTCGCTGGCGGCGCTTGCATCCGCTTGCGAGAGCAGGTCGGCCCGCAGCGGCGCGGCAACGGTGTAACCCGGAACCGAAAGGTCGCTCGTGCGGGCATAGCCGGCATCGACATGGCCCGCGAAGCCGCCGCCAAGCGGAGCGTCGAACGAGAGCGCGCCCTGGCGCATGTCGGCGACTGTGTTGCCGCTCATCATCGCGTCGATGTGGATGGGCTCGTCGGGCAACCGCAGCGGGATGCGCTTGTCGATGACGTTGACCGCACCGCCGATCGCCTGGCTGCCGTAAAGGAGCACCGCCGGACCGCGCAGCACGTCGATCCGCTCGGCGTTGAACGGATCGACCGCGACCGCGTGGTCGTCAGAGACGTTCGATGCGTCGATCGAACCGATACCGTTGATCAGCAGTTTGACGCGATTGCCCGAGAAACCCCGGAGAACCGGGCGCGAGGCGCCGGGCGCAAAACCGCTCATCGACACGCCCGGCTGGTTGACCAGCACCTCGCCCAACTGACCAGCGAGCGAGCGTTGCAGCTCCACACCTTCGACCGCAGTGGTCCCGGCAAGCATGTCGAGCCGCTTGAGCCCGGTCGCCGTGACGACGATCTGCCCATCCTGCGCCTGGCGGTTGTGGAGGTCATCGTCCGGCTTGTCGTGCGGCGCATCCACCGATTGATCGGCTGCGGGCGGGACGTAGGGCGCCCGTTCCTGCGCGAGTGCAGGAACGGCCACAACCGATGTAGCGAGAAGAGCGGCTCTCAGGGCGACGCGTTTATGATATAAAGTCACTTGGCGCCCGCTACGGACATGGGCCGAAACCGCAAGTGAATTGTCGGTCATAATCGCCGAAGCGCGAATCCGGCACGACGAACCGCGTGCCGGATAAATGGAGCGGGCGAGGCGATTCGAACGCCCGACCCCAACCTTGGCAAGGTTGTGCTCTACCCCTGAGCTACGCCCGCTCACTGGCGCTGGCCGCGGGCAATACCCGGGGCCGGGGAGGCGGGCAGTTAGCAACAGGTCGGCAGGGTCGCAAGCGCTAAATGGCACGCGGTGTTTTTGCTTCACAAACGGCATCGAACGCCCACATTGGGACGCGAACACCTGCATACACGCCAATAGCCAAGGGGACCTACAAGTGGCCAGCATGGGGCTGAACCTCGACGAGCAGAAAGCGGTCGACCGCTTCCGCAAGGACGTCGTCGAACCTTCGATGACAAGCCTCGTGGTGGTCGATTTCTGGGCCGAGTGGTGCGGGCCATGCAAGGCGCTGACCCCGGTGCTCGAAAAGGTTTGCGGCGAATATGCCGACAAGGGCGTGTCTCTGGCGAAGATCAACGTCGACGACGAACAGTTCATCGCCGCGCAGTTCCAGGTGCGCTCGATCCCGACGGTCTATGCGATGTTCCAGGGACAGCCGGTTGCCGATCTCACCAGTGCGCGCACCGAATCGCAGCTCAAGGCCATGCTCGACCAATTGCTCGAGCAGCTACCGGTCGGCGGCGACGCCAGCGAAGCCGCGCCTGACGTCGGAGAATTCATCGCGATGGGCGAGCAGATCCTCGCTGACGGCGATGGCGAGCGCGCGGCAGGAATATTCGCACAGGTCGTCGAGATGGCGCCGGACAATGCTGTCGCGCACGCAGGGCTCATCCGCTCGCTGGTCGCCGCGGGACGAGCGGCCGACGCCGAGGCGCACGCTGCCACGCTCGACGATCAATTGGCGGGCGATCCCGCCGTCAAGACAGCGCTTTCGGCGCTCGAACTGGCCGGCGAGAAGGTCGACGAGGGCGAGCTTCAGGCGCTCCGCGCCGCCGCCGTCGAGCGCCCCACCGACATGGACGCGCAGATGGCATTTGCCGAAGCCGCATTCGCCAGCGGCGATCGCGAAGCGGCGGGCGAGACCCTGCTCGGGATGATCCGCAGCGACCGTGAGTGGAACGAGGGTGCGGCCCGGGCGCGGCTGGTCAAGATGTTCGAGGCCGCCGGACTCGAGGACCCGTGGGCGGTCGCAACCCGCCGCAAGCTCTCGACGCTGTTGTTCGGATAGCCATGGCGACCCGCCTGTCGATCTTTCCGCTTCCCGGCGCGATCCTGTTTCCAGGGTTGCATTTGCCGCTGCACATCTTCGAGCCGCGCTATCGGGCGCTGGTCGGTGATGCGCTCGCTCGCGACCGTCGGATTGCGATGATCCAGCCGCAGACCGCGGCCAATGACGCGCCGCTCTACGACGTCGGCTGCATCGGCAAGATCGAAGAAGTCGAGGCGCTCGACGATGGTCGTTACAATATCGTCCTCGCCGGCGAGGCGCGCTTTCGTGTCCGCCGCGAACTCGACGTCACAACCCAGTTTCGACAGGTCGAAGGCGACATTCTGATCGATGATACCGAATCGGCGCTCGCGAGCGTCGAGCGTGCGGGATTCGAGCAGGAGGCGCGAATATTTGCCGATTCGCAGGGTTACATCGTCGACTGGGATTCGGTCGCCCGGCTCGACGATCGCACGTTGATCGACGGGGTGAGCCAGATCGCGCCGTTCGATCCCGCCGCCAAACAGGCACTGCTCGAGGCAGACACCTTGTCGCAGCGCTGCGAGCTGTTGATCCAGCTGATGCAGTTCTTCGGCCGTTCGGACCCCGACGAGGAGCGGGTCACGCTGCAGTAGCGCGCGGCGCGCTCAGCCAGCGCCTGCCGCGCTCACCAGCCGCGCGCGGGCTTCCGTTTCCCCGATCAGCGGCATCAGCGCGTGCATGTCGGGGCCGTGATCCATGCCGGTCAGAGCGCGGCGGAGGGGCAGGAACAATGCCTTTCCCTTGCGGCCGGTCGATGCCTTGAGCGCGGTCGTCAACGCGGTCCATGGATCGCCGCCCCAGGCGAGCGTGCTGGCCGCTTCGCCAAGATAGGCGCGGTCTTCCGCATCGAACTCGGACGCGTCGATCGGTCCGGTCACCACCCGCCACCAGTGGTCCGCATCTCCCACCTTCTCAAGGTTGGGCCGAATCGCGAGCCATGCGCGCTCGTCCATGCCCGCTGGCAGGCGATCGGCGACGGCGGCGTAATCGAGCTGGTGGACGATCGCCTGGTTGAGGCGATCGAGCTCGGCCTCGTCGAACCGCGCCGGCGCGCGACCGAACGTGGCGAGATCGAAGCTTGCGACAAGGGCGGAACGATCGGCGATCGGCTCGACCGGCAGGCTGGTACCGAGCCGCGCCAGCAGGGCAACGAGCGCCTGCGGCTCGATCCCCCGTTCGCGCAAGGCCGCTGCAGAGAGCGATCCGAGGCGCTTCGAGAGCTTTCCCTCGCGCCCCACGAGCAGCGCCTCGTGCGCGAATCGCGGCAGGGTTTGCGCTGCACCGAACCCTGCAGCATAAAGTGCGGTAAACATCTGAATTTGCGAGGCTGTGTTGCTGACGTGGTCTTCGCCCCGAAGGACGTCGGTGACGCCCATTTCGGCATCGTCGATCGCGCTGGGGAGCATGTAGAGCCACGAACCATCGGCGCGGCGGATGACCGGGTCGGACAGCTGCGCGGGGTCGAAATGCTGCGGGCCGCGGATAGCGTCGGTCCACTCGATCGGCGCATCATGGTCGAGCGCGAAACGCCAGTGCGGTGTAATGCCCTCGGCCGCGAACCGCGCATGATCGGCGTCGGTCAGCGCGAGTCCCGCCCGGTCGTAGATCGGCGGCAGGCCGCGCCCGAGCAACACCTTGCGCTTGAGGTCGAGTTCCTGCGCGGTCTCGTAGCAGCGATAGACCCGGCCCGCGTCTCGCAGCCTCTCGAACGCATCCTCGTAAATTTCCAGCCGCGCCGACTGGCGCTCCTCCGCATCGGGCCCCAGCCCGAGCCATGCGAGGTCCTCGCGGATCGCCGCGACGTACTCGTCGCGGCTGCGCGCCGCATCGGTGTCGTCGATCCGCAGCAGGAAGCGGCCACCGTGTTTGCGGGCCAGAAGCCAGGCATGAAGCGCGGTGCGGATATTGCCGACGTGGAGGTGCCCGGTGGGCGACGGCGCGAAACGGGTGACGGTGCTCATCTCGATAACTCGTATACCGCGTGTTCGGCGCGCAGGTTCGCGGCCGCGGAGCCGATCGCCCGATCACCGGCAAAGAACCACGCGCGCTCGCATTTCACGCCCATCGCCGCGATCAGTTCGCGGAAGTCGGTGACGGTGACGTGGTGGATGTTCTGCGTCTGGTACCAGCTGACCGGCAGCGAGCGCGTGACCGGCATGCGGCCGCCGAACGCCAGCGCGGCGCGCATCCGCCAGTGCGCAAAGTTGGGAAACGAGACGAACGCCTGGCGGCTTACGCGGAGCAATTCATCCAGCATCCGGTCCGGCCGCGCGGCGGTCTGCAGCGTCTGCGACAGGATCGCATAGTCGAACGCCTTGTCGGGATAGTCGGCGAGATCGCGGTCGGCATCGCCCTGGACGACACTCAACCCGCGCGAAACGCAGCGCTCGACCAGTTCGGGATCGAGCTCCATCCCGCGCGCATCGCAGCCCTTCGCCACCAATGCGGCCATCAGCGCCCCGTCGCCGCAGCCGATGTCGAGCGCGCGGGTGCCCGGCGTCACGTGCGAGGCGATAACCGCAAGGTCGGGCCGCAGGGTCATCCGATGAACCCCTTGACCACCCGGTCGAGCGCCGGAATGTCGAGCAGGAAGCTGTCGTGGCCGTGCGGTGCGGACAGTTCGACGAAGCTCACCGCGGCGCCTGCTGCATTCAATGCGTGGACGACGTGGCGGCTCTCGGCGGTCGGGTAGAGCCAATCCGAATCGAAGCTGACGAGGCAGAAGCGCGCTGTGCTTCCGGCGAACGCATCGGCCAGTTTGCCGCCGTGCTCCTCGGCCAGGTCGAAGTAGTCCATTGCCCGGGTGATATAGAGGTAGCTGTTGGCGTCGAACCGCTGGGTGAAGCCGCTGCCCTGGTAGCGCAGATAGCTTTCGACCTGAAAATCGGCATCGAAGCCGAAGGTCTTGGTGTCGCGATCCTGCAGGTTTCGACCGAATTTCTCGGTCAGCCCGCTTTCGGACAAGTAGGTGATGTGCGCCGCCATCCGCGCGACGCTCAATCCCTTGTCGGGCGCGCGACCGGAGCTGTAATAAATGCCGTCCTGCCAGTCGGGATCGGCCATGACTGCCTGGCGGCCGACCTCGTGGAAGGCGATGTTCTGCGCCGAATGCCGCGCGGTCGTCGCAATCGCGAGCACCCGCGCGGCCCGCTCGGGGAAATTGGCGGCGAGACTCAGCGCCTGCATCCCGCCCATCGATCCACCCACCACGGCGTGCAGGCATTCGATCTCCAGCCCATCGAGCAGCGCGACCTGCGCGCGAACCATGTCGCGGATGGTGATGACCGGAAAGCGCATTGCGTACGGCGCGCCGTCCGCCGCTTCGCTGGCGGGGCCGGTCGAACCCATGCACCCGCCGATCACGTTCGCGCAGATGACGTGGAAGCGGTCGGTATCGATCGGCTTGCCGGGGCCGACCATCCGCTCCCACCATCCCGGCTTGCCGGTGACCGGGTGGTCGCTCGCAACGTACTGGTCGCCGGTCAGCGCGTGACAGACGAGGATCGCGTTGCCCTTGTCCGGCGCTAGCTCGCCATACGTCTCGAAAGCGACCGTCACGCCGTCCAGCGCCTGCCCGCCGTCGAGGGGGAGGGGCGCGGGAAGCGCAAAGCTGTTCGAGGGAAGCGCGGGTGCCATGGCGGCGCGGCTTGGCGGCATCGGGCGCGCGCTGTCAACACGTCTCGCCGCCAAGCCCGATCCACCACGCCCATAGGAGGATTTTGTTCGCAAGGGGCGCGGCAGCCGCTATGCGCCCGTCGATGGCGATACGCCCGACCCTGAAGCCCTGGATCGAGGGCATCCACGCCTACGTTCCCGGCAAGTCCGCGGGCGCGGACGGCACGCCACTGGTCAAACTGTCGGCGAACGAAAACCCGCTCGGAACATCGTCCGCGGCGCTTGCCGCCAGGTCCCGGGCCGTGGACCCGTGCCGCTATCCCGACCCCGACAGTTCATCCCTGCGCGCCGCGATCGGCGAGAAGTTCGGGATCGACCCGGCGCGGATCGTGTGCGGAACGGGATCGGACGAACTGCTCCAGCTGGCCGCCAATGCCTTTGCCGGGCCGGGGGACGAGGTGCTGTTCCCGCGTTACAGCTTCATGGTCTACGATATCGCCGCGCGGCGTTGCGGCGCGACACCGGTCGAGGCGGCAGACGCCGACTACGCTTGCGACGTCGATGCACTGCTGCGCGCGGTGACCGAGCGGACCCGCGCGGTCTATCTCGCCAACCCGAACAATCCGACCGGCAGCTATCTACCCGCTAGCGAGATCGCCCGGCTTCACGCAGGACTGCCCGGTGATGTGCTGTTCGTGCTCGACCAGGCCTACGCCGAATATCTTGCGCCGGGCGAGGACGACGGCGGGCTGGCGCTCGCGCACAGCCATGACAACGTGCTCGTCACCCGCACATTCTCCAAAATTCACGGCCTGGCGGGCGAGCGGATCGGCTGGGCGACCGGCGCGCCTCACCTGATCGACGCGCTCAACCGCATCCGCGGCCCGTTCAACGTGACGAATACCGGTCAGGCGGCGGCGCTTGCGGCGCTGGCCGACGAGGCGTTCGTGGAAACGAGCCGCGTGGTGAACGCCGCCAATCGCGCGCGGCTGACCGCCGCGCTCGCCGCACTGGGAAATCACGGCATCCGTCCGTTGCCGAGCGAGGGCAACTTCGTGCTCGTCCTGTTCGAAGGCGCGCTCACCGCAGAGGCCGCTCTCGCAGCCGTGGCAAAGGCGGGTTACGCCGTGCGCCACCTGCCGGGGCAAGGCCTCGGGCAGGCCTTGCGGATCACGATCGGCACCGCCGAGGACATGGACGCGGTCGCCGATGCGATCCGGCTGGCGGCGGAACGCACCCGATGAGCTTCGATCGCATCGCCGTCATCGGGCTGGGGCTGCTGGGCGGGTCGGTCGGCCTGGCGGTTGCCGAGAACCTGCCGGGATCCACCACCACCGGCTACGACGCCGATCCGGCCGTCCGCCGCCGCGCCGCCGAGCGCGGGCTGGTCGGGCGCGTCTGCGAATCCGCCTCCGAGGCGGTGGCCGAAGCAGAGCTGGTCGTGTTCTGCGTTCCCGTGGGCGCGATGGGCGCGGCGGCCGCGCAAATCGCAGCCGCACTGCCCGCCGGCGCGATCGTCAGCGACGTCGGTTCGTCGAAAGCGGCGGTTACGGAGGCACTGCGCGGTGCACTACCCGGCGCCACGGTCATCCCCGCGCACCCGGTTGCCGGCACCGAGCGGAGCGGCCCCGATGCGGGCTTCGCGCACCTGTTCCGCCATCGCTGGTGCATCCTCACCCCGCCCGCCGACGCCGACCAGTCTGCTGTTGCGCGGCTGTCGGCATTCTGGGAGGCGCTGGGCGCCAACATCGAGATCATGGACGCAGCGCACCACGACCTCGTTCTCGCCGTCACCAGCCACATCCCGCACCTCATCGCCTATACCATCGTCGGCACCGCGTCCGACCTCGAGGAAGTGACCCGGAGCGAGGTCATCAAGTACTCGGCCGGCGGTTTCCGCGACTTCACCCGCATCGCCGCGAGCGACCCGGTGATGTGGCGCGACGTGTTCCTGACCAACCGCGAGGCGGTGCTCGAGATGCTCGGGCGGTTCACCGAAGACCTCACTGCACTCCAGCGCGCGATTCGCCGCGGCGACGGCGAGGCGCTTTACGAGCTGTTCGCCCGCACCCGCGACATTCGTCGCTCGATCGTCGAGCAGGGACAGGACGATGCCCGCCCCGACTTTGGGCGGAGCGATCACGAAAGCTAGCCGGCCGGCTCCGGTCGTCGCGCGGGAAGGAGCAGGACGAACGCGAGAAGTACGAGATGCGCTGCCGCGCTCGCCAGGCGACCGGCATCGACCGCCAGGTTGTCCACCTCGACCATCGGTGAGGCGAGGGCATTGGCGAAGTTCATGCCGGTGTCAGAGCGCATTCATTGCCGCGTGGACGCGCGCTTCGGCTTCCTCGCGTGGCAGGCCCGGGGGAACCGGCTCGCCGAAACGATAGGTGATCGTCCCGGGGCGCTTGATGAAGCGGTGATAGAGCGGTCCGCTGTCGACCGATACGGGCACCACCGGGAGGCCCAGCAACTTGTAGACGCCCGCGAACCCGGCCTGGAGCGGCGGAGACTCGTCGTGCGGCACCCGCGTCCCTTCGGGAAAAATCGCCAGCGGGCGACCCGCGTCGGCATGGACCTTTGCAGCCGCCAGCATGGCTCGCAGTGCCCGCGCGCCCTTTTCACGCGCAACCGGGACGAGGCCATAGGCGCGCGCCGCCGGACCCCACAGCGGGATGCTGAACAGCTCCTCCTTGGCGAATACCGCCGGCGTATCGAGCAGGGCGGGCAGGTCGATCGCCTCGAAAAAGCTTTCGTGCTTGATCGCGTAGAGCGCCGGACCGCTCGGCCGCTCACCTTCTTCGCGGATCGTTATGCCGAGAATGCCGGTTACGCAGCGTCGCTGGTACCGCGACCAGTTGCGCACGATCCTGCGAAATCGCGCAGTGTCGAAGCGATGCACGACAAGCGATGCCGAGGTGTACCAGATCGAACCCAGGTAGAAGACGATGTAGAAGGTCAGGCTGCGCAATAAGGCCATCGCATCAGTCCGGCAAAAGCCGTGCGAGCGACGTGGCCAGCAGCTTGTTGTATTCGAGGAACAGGATGCCGAGCCGGGGCCGCGAGGGGACTGCGTCCCGCACGATCCGCACGCCATCGGGCAGGGCGGTCGACAGCTCGTGCGCAGCGCGGCGCATGTGCCAGTCGGTTGTCACCAGCCGCAACGACCGGTAGCCGCGCTGCTTGACCCACGAGGCGGTTTCGGCGGCGTTGCTGCGGGTATCGACCGCCGCGAAGCCGAGCGTGACGCAGCATTTCATCGTTTGGGCCGATACTTTGTATTCGGCGGCGAATTCCTGCGGCTTCACCTCGCGATCCACGCCCGTGACCAGCATTTCGCGCGCCGCGCCTTCGCGCAGCAAGGACAGCCCGCGGTCGATCCGCCCCGCGCCCCCGGTGGGCACCACGATCGCGTCGGTCCGCCCGTCCCCCATCGGCTGCGGCAGCGCGGCGGCAAACCACAGGAAACCCAGCGCGTAGAGAATCACGAGAAAGGCGGCGGCGCGGGCGATCATAGCATCTTCCTCAGCGCACCGAGCACGGTCAACCGTGCCGTCAGCATCGCGATGGCGACGCCCGCCAGCGGGATGGCCGCGATCAACAGCCAGTCGACCGGACCGAGACCTCCTCCCGCGACCATGCCCGATCCAAGCGCGGCAAACTGGCGACCAAGCAAGAGGATGGCAACCATCCCGAGCGCCAGGCCCGCCGCGCCGCCCGCCGCCGCATCGAACGCAATCGACCGTTGGAAGATGCGCGCAATCTGCGCGTCGGTTCCCCCGAGGAGGTGGACGACCTCGATCGTTTCGCGATTACCCCCCAGCGCGCTGCGCGCCGCGAGCAGAACCGCCGCCGAACTGGTCAGTGCGAGCAGCACGACGAGCGCCAGGGCGAGGTACTGGATCGAGCGGATCGCAGCAAAAACCGGTGCGAGCCAGGTGGATTGCGCATCCACCCGCGCAGCCGGAGCAGGGCCCGCAATCGCCGCGCGCATAGCAGACAAGCGTGTCTCGGTTGCCGGTCCCCGCAGTTCGACATCGATCAGCGCGGGTACGGGCACGGCGTCGGTCCCTTCGCCGGCCGCACCGAGCCAGGGCTCGAGCAATGCGTCGAGTTCCGCATCGGGCACGATGCGGATGCTTGCGACATCGGGCAGCGCAGCGAGTGCGGCTTCCGCGGCGCGGGCTTGCCGGTCCCGTTCGACCTTGAGCGGCTCGACGATCTGGACCGTCGCTGCACCCGAAAGTTGACCGCGCGCACTGCCGGCAAGGTTATTGAGAGCCAGGCCCCCGGCCGCCGCGATCGTTGTCAGCGCGATCATGATCGCGATCACCCACGGCATCGGTCCGGCAAGCCGTGCGTGCGGCACGAGCTGGGCCGCGCGGCTGCCGCCGAACGGCACCAGGCTGCGGGCAACGGCATGGGCCAGCACCGGGGGTTTCTTCACGCGAAGTCCCCCTGCTGGATCTGCCGCTGATCGCGCCGCGGCGGGAAGCGCAGTGCGCCCGTCGGGTCGCTCAGCCGTCCCTTGTCGAGCCGCATGATCAGCGAATTGGGTACCTTGCGCAGCAGATGAACGTCGTGCGTCGCGACGACGACCGTGGTGCCAAGGCGATTGAGTGCCTCGAACAATCGCAGCAGTTTCAAGGCCATGTCGGGATCGACGTTGCCGGTCGGTTCGTCGGCGACGAGCATGTCGGGCCGTCCGATAACCGCCCGCGCGATCGCCACCCGCTGCTGTTCGCCGCCCGACAGCGTCGCCGGGCGCGCATCGATGCGGTGAGTCAGCCCGACCCAGTCGAGCATGTCGGTGACGGGCTGGCGCAGTTCGGATTCGCGCACGCCCGAAACCCGCAAAGGCAGCGCGACATTGTCGAAGGCCGAAAGGTGCGGGACCAGGCGGAAGTCCTGGAACACGACACCCAGCCGCCGCCGGAAGCGCGGCAAGCGCTCGCGGGGAAGCGTGATCACGTCGGTGCCGAACATGCGGATTGCTCCGCGCGAAGGACGCTGAGCGAGATAGAGCAGCTTGAGCATCGAGGTCTTCCCCGCTCCGCTCGCCCCAGTGAGAAAGTAGAATCCGCCCGCGTGAAGTGTGAAGGAAACGTCGCTCAAGACTTCCTTGTCGGTGCCGTATCGCAGGCCGACGTTGTCGAACGTGACGATGTCGCCTTCCTCGCCGCTCATGGCTTTGCGCTCGGACTGCGCGGAGGAGGTAGGGTTAACGGCATCGGCGCGCGGGCTATAGCCGCGCTTCCATGTGGAAAAAAGCCGTCTGCGGTGCATCTTACCCGGTGTGACTATTGTGCGGCATCGCGGCATGCGCCAGATTCACTCCAGGATGATCATCGCCTGCCCCGCCTGCGCGACGCGCTACGTCGTGCCGGACAGCGCCATCGGCGCGGAAGGCAGAACCGTGCGCTGCGCAAAATGCCGCCACAGCTGGTTTCAGGACGGGCCTGAGCTAGAGCTTGCCGACCCCGCCCCGGCAGTGGCCGAACCGGGTGGATCGGCCCGGTCGACCCCGGTTCCGGCACCAGCACCAACCGCTCCACCGCCACGCGAACCGGAAGCGCCCTCCCCGCCGACGCAGCGCGAGGACGAGCCGCTCCCGCCTGTGGTCAAGGAATCAGCCGGGGGGGCCGAAGATCGTGTCGCGCCGCCGGTGTACGACGAACCCGCGGCGCCCACGGTCGTGGAAGCTGAACCCGCGCCGGTCGCCGAACCCCAGGATTTCGGCGAGGAAGTCTCGCAGTTCGACTACGAGCCGCCGTTTCGCCCGCGCCGCAACATGATGAAGGTGTGGACGATTGCCGCCGGGCTCTTCGCGCTGCTCGCGCTCGGCACGGTGGCGGCGGTCAGCTATTGGGGCCTGCCCGACTGGGTGCCGATCAGTCGGCCCACTTTCGCTCTCGAGCAGCCCGACCTGGTGCTCGACTTCCCGCGGGCGCAGCAGGAGCGGCGCACCCTTCCCAACGGCACCGAGTACTTCGGCGCGAGCGGTACGGTGAAGAACGTCGGGCGCGAAACGCGCAAGGTCCCCTCGATCCTGATCGTGCTCAGCGATGCGCGCGACCGGATCGTCTATACGTGGGAGATTGCCTCGCCCAAGCCGCAACTCGCTCCCGGCGAGACGGTGACGATCAACGAGGCCGTCACCGATATCCCCCGCTCGGCGCGTTACGTCGAGATCGGCTGGAAGCCCGACTGACCCTGCGCTCAGGCGATCGCTTCGGCGACCGGCAGGTAATCGTATCCCAGTTCGTCGGCGACCGCTTTGTAGGTCACCTTGCCGGCGTGGACGTTAAGTCCTTCTGCCAGGTACGGGTTGGCGCGCAGCGCTTTCTTCCAGCCCAGGTCCGCCATTTGCAACGCGTGCGGCAGTGTAACGTTGTTGAGCGCGTAAGTGCTCGTCCGCGCAACCGCGCCCGGCATGTTGGCGACACAGTAGTGGACAACATCGTCGATCACGTAAGTCGGGTCGTCGTGCGTCGTCGGACGGCTCGTCTCGAAACAGCCACCCTGGTCGATCGCCACGTCGACCAGAACGGCACCCGGCTTCATGCATTTGAGCATATCGCGGGTCACGAGCTTGGGAGCAGCCGCGCCGGGGATGAGAACCGCGCCAATTACGAGTTCTGCCTCGCAGATCATCTGCTCGATGTTCGCGCGGTTCGAAAAGCGGGTCTTGGCGCGGCTTTCGAAATGGATGCCGAGTTTCTCGAGCACTTCGGGGTCCCGGTCGAGAATCGTCACATCGGCACCCAGGCCGACTGCCATCTGCGCGGCGTTGAAGCCGACCACGCCGCCACCGATCACCATGACCCGGCCCGGCAGCACGCCCGGCACGCCGCCGAGGAGAACCCCGCGCCCGCCGTGCGCCTTCTCGAGCGCGGTCGCGCCCGCCTGGATGCTCATGCGCCCGGCGACCTGGCTCATGGGCTTCAGCAGCGGTAGCGAACCCCCGGGACCGGTAACCGTCTCGTAGGCGATCGCGGTGACGCCGCTTTCGACGAGTTCGCGGGTCTGGTCGGGATCCGGAGCGAGGTGGAGGTAGGTGTAGAGCACCTGTCCCTCGCGCAGCATCGCGCGCTCGACCGCCTGCGGCTCCTTGACCTTCACGATCATTTCGCAGCCGTCGAACACGGTTTTCGCGTCGGACTGAATGGTCGCGCCGCACGCCTGGTAATCGAGATCGGTTGCGCCGATACCGAGACCTGCGCCCGACTCGACCCAGACTTCGTGCCCGTGGGAAGTCAGTTCGCGAACGCTCTCGGGTGTCAGGCCGACACGGTACTCGTGGTTCTTGATTTCCTTGGGACAACCGATGCGCATGGGGGAACTCCTTCGGAGCGCGCCGTTACAGTTGCAACCAGTTACCCGCAAGCTCGAACGCGCGCGTCGCAGCTCAGGAAACAGTCACACAGCGGTCACACAAAGCCCATAGAGGCGCCGTGAAAGCGTCATCCGTTTATCACGAGGGCACCAAAAAGTGACCAGAACCCGTCTTACCATCTCCACGCTCGCTTTGGCCGTTTCTGCCGGATGGGCGATGCCCGCCGCCGCGCAAGACACCGCCGATGTGGCGCAGGAGCTTGCCCAGATGCGCGCCCAGATGGCGGCCATGGCCGGGCGCATCGACACGCTCGAGACGCAGTTACAGTCGGCAAGAGCGGAGGCGCAGGCAGCGACGACCGCGACCGGGACTGCGACGGCACGCGTGGCGGCGGCAACCGACGCGGCGAAAAGTCCCTCCGAAGTGGCCGTGGCCTTCAAGGGCGCGCCGGAGTTCACCAGCGCCAGCGGCTGGAGCTTCAAGCCGCGCGGGCGGCTTCAGGTCGACGCCGGCTCGCTCAACGGTCCAGCCGGGTTCTCCCACACTGCGACGGGTTTCGGCAGCGAGGTCCGCCGTGCCTACCTGGGTTTCGACGGCAAGATGCCCGGCGGCTTCGGTTACCGGGCGGAAATCGACGTGGCGAACAGCGGCGTCGAGGTCACGGATCTTTTCCTGACATACCAGGCATCAAAGCAGCTGGGATTTACGGTCGGCCAGCACAAGCCGTTCTGGGGCCTCGAGGAACTGACCAGCGACCTGTTCACTTCGATGACCGAGCGGGCCGCGACCAACACCGCCTTCGGTTACGAACGCCGCCTTGGCCTGAGCGCCAATTACTCCAGCGGCGACCTGATCGTGCAAGGTGGCGTTTTCACCGACAACGTCGCCGATCTGAACGATGACGGCAACAACTCGGTGTCGCTTGATGGGCGGGTCGTGTTTTCGCCCAAGGTGGGCAAGGGCCAGTTCCACATCGGCGGCTCGGCCCACTGGCACAATCTCAACGATTCAGCGGGTAGCGTGCGTTATCGCGTCAGGCCGTTCATCCACACGCCGGACGTCCGCTTTATCGACACCGGGGCAATCTCGGCGAAAAGCGAGATGGGCTACGGGCTGGAGACCGCCTACATCCAGGGTCCGTTCCACGCGACCGGCGAGGCTCACTGGCAGAAGGTGAACCGCCCCGGCGCGCTCGCCGATCCGACATTCTTCGGCGGATACGCCGAAGTAGGACTGTTCCTGACCGAAGGCGATACGCGCGGCTACAAGGGCGGCACGTTCGATCGCGTGAAGCCCAAGAATCCGGTCGGAAAGGGCGGCTTTGGCGCGGTGCAGGTCAACTTGCGCTACGACTATCTCGACCTGATCGATGGTGGAATCGTCGGCGGCACGCAGAACGGCTACGACATCGGCCTTGTCTGGACGCCGATCGACTACGTCCGCTTCATGCTTAACTACGGTCATGTCGAATACGGTCGGGCAGCCATACCCGCGGCGGCGGGCAATCGCGCGTACAGCATCGATGCGTTCGGTGCGCGTGCGCAGATCGACTTTTGAGACTTCGCCAAAAACCTGTCATGCACCTGTCACATCGCGCGGCTAGCGGCGCGAACGACCACCTTTGAGGGCCAATCGAAATGACCAAGTTCAAGACTATCGCCATCGCCACGATCTCGACCCTCGCGCTTTCCGCGTGCGGCGGCAGCGGCGGCGGCGCCTCGGCCAGCCGCGATTCGATCCGTGCGGTCGGCTCGTCGACCGTTTACCCCTTCGCCAAGAAGGTTGCCGAGGAATTCGTCGCGGCGAACCCGGGCATGAAGAGCCCGCTTATCGAATTGACCGGGACAGGTGGCGGGATTAAGCTGTTCTGCGCCGGAGTTGGCGCGCAGTACCCCGATATCGCCAATGCCAGCCGCCGGATGAAAGCTGGCGAGTTCGATGACTGCCAGAAGAACGGCGTGACCGATATTCAGGAGATCCAGGTTGGTCTCGACGGCATCGCCTTCGCGTCGGCCAAGGGAGGCATCACGCTGCCGTTGACCCCCGTGATCGTGTACAAGGCACTTGCCGCCAAGCCGTTCGGCAAGGACCAGACCGCCAAGACCTGGAAGGACGTCGATCCCTCGCTGCCCGACGCGCCGATCCTCGTCTACGGTCCGCCGTCGACTTCGGGCACACGCGATGCGCTCAAGGAATTGATCCTCACCAAGGGTTGCGAGACAGACCCCGCGATGAAGGCGCTGAAAGACAGCGACAAGGACAAGTTCGAGCAGGTCTGCACCGAAGTCCGCGCCGACGGTGCCTATGTCGATCAGGGTGAGCAGGACAACCTGATCGTGCAGAAGATCGAGGGCAATCCCAAGGCCGTCGGCGTCTTCGGATATTCGTACCTCGAGGAGAACGCCGACAAGCTTTCCGACCAGAAGATGAACGGGGTCGAGGCGACCTACGAGAACATCTCGAACTTCAGCTATCCCGGCGCGCGCCCGCTCTACATCTACGTCAAGAAGGCGCACATCGGCGTGATTCCGGGCCTTGCCGAATTCGTCTCCCAGTGGACCAAGAGCTGGGCCAAGGACGGTCCGTTGGCGAAAATCGGCTTCGTCGCCGCGCCAACCGATGTCCAGGCCAAGGCCGCCAAGACCGTCGCCGACGGCACCACGCTGACCGCCTCCGAACTGAAGTAAGCTTCCCCGGCAAACGGACAAAAGAAAAGGGCCCCGCCGGCGTGAACCGGCAGGGCCCTTTCGTTTGCGCCAAGTGCGCCGATCAGAAGTTGATCGCGACGCGCCCGTAAACAAAGCGTCCGCTGAAGCCGAACGGCGACTGCGACGAGTACGGCAGGAAGCTGTTGTTGAGCCCGTAGTTGTACCCGTTGACCGTGCCGAACGGCAGGCGATCGGGATACTCGTCGAGCAGGTTGTTCGCGCCGACCGCCAGTTCGAGCCCGTTGCCCGGCTGGACCCGCGCTTCGAGGTCGACGATCCACTTCGGGCTCAGCGTAATGTCGCCCGGCGCGGCGCCCAGCGGCACGGTGATGTCGCTGACGTTCCCGACGGGCAGGAAGACCTTGCCATAGCGGTTCGCGCGCAGCGTCATCCCGACCGGTTCGTAATCCCAGTCGAGCCCGAGGTTCAGCTTGTTCGACGGCTGCCCGTCGGTCAGGCGGAAGCTCTCCGAACGCGCGAACAACCGGGTAGCGGTGAAGCCGCTGAAGGTCTTGCGGTCGGTGATCTTGGTATCGTTGATGTTGAAGCCCGCGGTCAGGCTGAAACGGCCCGCACCGAAATCGGGAATGCGATAGTTCGCCACCACGTCGAGACCCTGGGTACGGGTATCGACGCCGTTGATGAAGAACCGGCCCGAGGTGCCGACAACCCCGGCAGCATTCAGGATCGCCACGACGTCGGCGCCCTGCAGGTTCTCGGTCAGCACGATCCGGTTATTGATCTTGATGTTGTAGTAATCGGCCGTGATACTGAGGCCGGGGACCATCGTGAACACGATGCCCCCACCCATGTTTACCGACTTTTCGGGCTCAAGCGGCTGTGCTCCCAGCGCCACCGCGATCGGCGATGTGACCGGGAAGGTGCCGATCTCGATCAGCCCGACGCCCGCGACGTTGTTGGTCGAAGTGGTCGAGAAGAACTGCTGCGCCATGCCCGGCGCGCGGAACCCGGTCGAGATCGATCCGCGAAGGGCAAGCCCGTCGACCGGTTCGACCCGCGCGGCGAACTTGCCGTTGATCGTGCTGCCGAAATCCGAGAAGTGCTCGTACCGGCCAGCGGCCTGCACGTTGATCATATCCGACAGGTCGCTGTCGAGCTCGACGTAGGCCGCATAGCTGTCGCGTGAGGCGTCAACTTCGGTCCGCGGCGAGAAGCCGGGAAACACCTGCGCCCCGGGCGCCGCGCCGTTGGAGAAGGTGAAGGGTCCAGCGATGTAGCTTTCGACCTGGCCGCGCACGATCTTGTAGTTCTCGTTGCGATATTCGAGGCCTGCCGCCAGCGAGGTGTCGCCGAAGCCGAAATCGATCGCGCGCTGCGCGTCGAAGTTGATCGAGGTCTGGCCCGAGCGCAGGCCGCCGGCATAGAACCGCCGGGGGCTCGCCATACCGCCGAGCGAGGTATTGACGCTGTCCTCGACGTGGTAGTTTAGCCGGTTGGTGCCGTAGTTCCCTGACAGGTCGAGGTTCCAGCCGGCGGCTTCGCCGCGGATGCCGATCACGCCGGCGATGTCCTCGATCTCACTGACGATCAGCGGCAGGAAGCCGTCCGGATAGATCGGCTTGCCACCGTTCGACCAGTCCGCGTTCCGCGCGTCGAGCGAGCGGCGGTAGAAGCCTGCGCCGTTGCCGTCACGAATACCGTAGGTACCGAATTCGTACAGCTCGAATCCCGAGTTGAAGAGCGGCGCGCCTGCGTTGATCACAAAGTTGTAGTCCTGCGACCGGCCATCGCCATAGCGATGGCTGAAGCGGTCGAACGTCAACTCGCGCGGATCGCCTGTCGCCGAATACTGGCGGCGCAAATCGGGGCCCGAACGGTTCGTCGGCGAACGGTCTTTGTATTCCGCGGTGACGTTGAAGTAGCCCTCCTCGCCCACCGGGACGCCGACGTTCGCGGCGAAGGTGTAGGTATCGCCGTCGCGGCGCTTGCGCTCGTCGCCGTAAGTGATGGTCGGATCGCCACTCGCGGTGGTCGGCGGGGTGACGCCGGCAACTTCATGGACGTCTTTCATCGTGGTGATGTATTTGCCGTAGCTCGCCACTGCGCGCCCGCCGGGCCGCCGCTTGAGCTGGATGTTGATCACGCCTGCGATCGCGTCGGACCCGTATTGCGATGCCGCGCCGTCACGCAGCACTTCGATGCGATCGATCGCGATCGGCGGGATCGTGTTCATGTCGACACCGGCCGAGCCGCGGCCGACCGAGCCGTTGAGGTTGAGCAGCGACGAAATGTGCCGGCGCTTGCCGTTGACCAGCACGAGCACCTGGTCGGGCGAGAGGCCGCGCAGCGTCGCGGGGCGCAGCGAGTCGGTACCGTCTGTCAGCGACGGCTGCGGGAAGTTGAACGATGGGACGAGGTTGTTCAGCAGCCGGTTGGTCTCGGTGGAGCCCTGGTGCTGCAACGCTTCGTTCGAAATCACGTCGATCGGCACCGAGCTGTCGGCGACCGTGCGGTCGAGGCGACGGGTGCCGGTAACGATGATCTGCGACTGCGGGGTCGCCTCACCCTGTTCCGAAGCGGAGGTTTCGCCGGGCACTTCCTGCGCCATGGCTGGCTGGGCAAGGACAGCAATTGCGGCACCGGCGGTGCCCAGCATAAGGTTGAAACGACGCATGAAACCTAACCTCCAGATATGATTTTCTGAAAGTTACGCGGCTAGCCTCCGTAGGCGCAACAATGCGTTGTGGATTGGTACGGTATTTACAACGTTGTGTTGCAACTGCGTAACAACCACGCTTGCCACTTGATTGCTCGCCGGCGCCCGTCAGAGCGGGTTCCCATCCTTGTCGCGATAGACTTCGCGTCGGCCAACGTGGTTCGCCGGACCCACGAGACCGTCCTCTTCCATCTTCTCGATCCACTTGGCGGCGGTGTTGTACCCGACCCCCATCTGGCGCTGGAGCCACGATCCGGATGCTTTCTGGTGTTCGAACACGATCTGGCAAGCCTGGCGATACTTGCGTTCGTCCGGATTGTCGGACGCCGTCAGCTCGTCGTCGAACGAGAATCCGAAGCCGTCCTCGGGTTCCTCGGTCACCGCGTCGACGTAGTCGGGCTTGCCCTGTCCGCGCCAGTGCTCGGCCACCGCCTCGACTTCCTCGTCCGACACGAACGGTCCGTGGACGCGGACGAGCGCGCCGGTTGAGGGCTTGTAGAGCATGTCGCCCTTGCCCAGCAGCTGTTCGGCCCCCTGCTCGCCCAGGATCGTGCGACTGTCGATGCGGCTGGTGACGTTGAAGCTGATCCGTGTCGGCAGGTTGGCCTTGATGACGCCGGTGATCACGTCGACCGAGGGACGCTGGGTCGCCATGATCAGGTGGATGCCGGCCGCGCGGCTTTTCTGGGACAGGCGCTGGATCAGCACCTCGATCTCCTTGCCGATGGTGACCATCAGGTCGGCCAGCTCGTCGACGATCAACACGATCTGCGGCAGCGGGGCGTAATCGAGCTGTTCTTCCTCGAAGATCTCCTCGCCCGTCTCGGGATCGAACCCGGTTTGAACGCGGCGGCCGAGCGGCTTGCCCTTGGCGGCCGCGGTCCGCACGCGTTCGTTGAAGCCGGCTATGTTGCGCGCGCCGATACTGCTCATCTGGCGATAACGACGCTCCATTTCCTCGACGGCCCACTTGAGCGCGCGAACCGACTTCGACGGTTCGGTCACCACTGGCGACAGCAGGTGCGGGATGTCATCGTAGCTCTTGAGCTCGAGGACCTTGGGATCGATCAGGATCAGGCGGCACTCGTCCGGCGTGAACTTGTACAGCAGGCTCAGCAGGATGCAGTTGAGCCCGACCGACTTGCCCGAGCCGGTTGTGCCCGCGACCAGCAAGTGCGGCATCGCGGCAAGATCGGCGACGATCGGCTCGCCGGCGATGTCCTTGCCCAGGATGATCGGCAGGCTCCCGCGCGCGTTCACGAAGGCGTCGCAGGCGGCGAGTTCCTTCAGCGCAACCATCTGGCGGTCGGTGTTGGGCAGTTCGATCCCCATCACGGTCTTGCCCGGGATCGAGGACACGCGCGCACTGATCGCGCTCATGTTGCGGGCGATGTCTTCGGCCAGGCCGATAACGCGGCTCGCCTTGATGCCGGGTGCCGGCTCAAGTTCGTACATCGTCACCACCGGACCGGTGCGGACCGCGGTTATTTCGCCCTTGACGTTGAAGTCGTCGAGCACGGTTTCGAGCAACCGGGCGTTGCGCTCGAGCGCGAGCTTGTCGAGCTTGGGCGCGGCGTGAACCGGCGGTTCCTCGAGCAAATCGAGGCTGGGCAGTTGGTAGCTTGCGAACAGGTCCTTCTGCGCCTTCTTGCCGGCCGGCTTCGCCGCGCGCGGGGCGGCGGCCGGGTCGGCGATCTCGGGCGCGCGACGTTCCGCGATCCGCGGCGGTTCGGCCTCGTCGGTCTCGCGCTCGCGACGCGCGCGAGGCTTGGGCAGGAACGGCAGATCGAGGTCGGCGATCTGCGGCGACAGGCTCGATGCGCGCTTGAGGAAACGGGGCAGCGTAAGAAGGGCGACCCAGTCGATCGCGAACACCTTCGTTACCCCGGCGACCCCGCCGGCGAGCGCGACCAGCGCGAGGCCGAGAATCACCCAGCCGCTGGCATTTTCACCAAAACGCTCCGCGACGGCCCCGATCGCACTGGCGCCGAGCAGCCCGGCGATCCCGCCCATCGAAGCGGGCAGAGCCCCACCTGGCCGGTCGAAAGAAAGCGCCAGCACGGTGCCGATCAGCGCCATCGAGAACAGCAGCAGTCCCAGCGGGCGCCACCACCTGGTGCGCTCGTCGCGATCCTCTTCCTCGACCTCGCGCCACAGCTTACGTGCAGAGACATACAGCAGCGGCAACAGCAGAACGCCGGTCACGCCGAACAGGAAGTAGACCCGCTCGGACAGCCACGCGCCCAGAGGACCCATCCAGTTGCGCACGTCGTGGCCGGCGGCGGTCGAGGCGCTCGGGTCGGTCTGGGTATAGCTGGCGAGCGCGAGGCCGAGGAACAGCATCGCCGATAACAGCCCGGCGGCACCAGCCACCTGCAGCGCCCGGCGCAAGCTGCGACGGAACGCGGCACGCCAATCGGTCGCTGGCGCCCTTGCGCCGGTGCGGCTCATCGCGCGTGATGCCATCGGTGCTTCCCCTGATACGTCCGCAAGAATCCCGCGAAGGCCATGCCGTCATCGGTATCCGTCCGGGGTGCGTTATCGCAGGCGCAGGACTCCGGCGTCAAGAATCCTCGACACGATCGGACTTCGGTTAGCAATCCTGCTTCAACGCCAGTCCGTCGATCGCCGCCCAGCGGGTCCAGCCCAGCTCCTTCGCGCGTTCGAAGCACATGCCCCCCAACGCGATTACCGGCATCTCCGCAAGTGCGGCCAGTGAGTGGAATTTTTCCGGGCCGAGCGGCACCGCGTTGGGATGCGTGCGAGTCTCGAATACCGGCGATAGCATCGCCGCATCGGCCCCTGCAGCGTTGGCGTGGGCGATTTCATTCCCGTCGTGTACCGCCGCGATACGCATCAACTCGGGCGCCTCGCCGATTGCTTCGGGTGGACCATACGAACCGGCGGCGCCCCAGGCACGCGCCTCGTCGTCGCTTCCCGAGAGAAGGGCCAGGTGTCCGTTTTCGCTCACAACCGGCATCAGCGCGTCCCACCGTTCGCGGCGCGCCGCGGGATCGAGATGGTAGTGTCGAAAGACGAACGCCGATCCGCGCGGCAGCGCGCGCAAGGCGCGAATGAGCAACTCGTCGTTGCGCGCGTCCGACAGGAGCCAGAGATCGGGGAGTGACTGGCGCAGTCCCATGACGACGTTATAGCGCATCCCCGATATGAATGCAGCGTTATCCCTGAGCGAAATCCACGATCGCATTGCCCATGCCTGCCGGATCGCCCGACGAGAACCCGACGATGTCACGCTCGTGGCGGTCAGCAAGACTCACGAAGCCGGGGCGATCGAGCCGCTGCTTGCCGCAGGTCAACGGGAGTTCGGCGAGAACCGTGTTCAGGAGGCGCAAGCCAAGTGGCCGCCCCTGCGCGAACGGCATCCCGGTGCGGTACTGCACCTCGTCGGGCGACTCCAGTCGAACAAGGCGCTCGATGCCGTAGAATTGTTCGACTGCATCCATTCGCTCGACCGGCCCAGCCTCGTCACCGCGCTGGCCAAGGCTTTCGACAAGACTGGCAGGCAGGTGCCGTGTTTTGTCCAAGTCGATGTCGGCGAAGAGCCGCAGAAGGGCGGATGCGCGGTCAGCGATTTGCCCGCCTTGCTGGGGGAGGCGCGCGATGCGGGCATTCCCCTCATCGGCCTGATGTGCGTGCCCCCGGCCGACATCGAACCCGCGCCGTTCTTCGCGCTCACCGACAAGCTGGCTCGCGACAATGGTCTTGCGGGGCTGAGCATGGGAATGAGCGGCGACTTCGAAACCGCGATCATGCTCGGCGCGACGCATGTCAGGGTCGGCAGCGCGTTGTTCGGGGATCGGAGTCCGTAACCGCACGTTAGGGACGACTCGGGTCCGAATGTTAACGTTGCACGGGCAAAAACGTGCGCTCCAGACAAGGAGTGCGCCATGAACCGCTTCAGCCTTATCGGGATCGCGACCGCCGTTCTCGCCGTTTCCGCGCCTGCACTCGCGCAGGACGATGTCGACGCCGAACGCGCGTTTTCTCGCGCTGCCCGCAGCTTTACCGCCTGTCTGGCGGCGGCTGCCACAGCTGACCACGCGGTTGCCCTCGATAGTAGCTGCCTCGTGCAGGAAACCGCTTACCGGACCAGCGGCGTCGTCATGCGGATTTCTCGCGGACTCAGCGAGGAAGCTGCTGCGAGCGAAACCGAAGCAGAGATCGCCAATGGTCGCCGCACCTTCGGCGCCGCCCAGGCTCGCCGGTTCGCCAGCGCCAACTGATCATGCGTTTTCGAGTTCGGCCTGCCGTTCGTCGCTCGACGCGGCGAGCAGCGCTTCCTCGATCTCCTTCAGCCGCGCCACCGCGGTGACTTTGCCGCCGGTGAGATCGGTGACGTAGAATGTATCCGCAGCACGTTCGCCATAATTGGTGATGTGCGCCGAATGGACCACCAGCCGATTTTCGAACAACGCGCGGGCGAGCCGGTTGAGGAGCGCCGCACGGTCGCGCGCATTCACCTCGACCACCGTGAACCGGCCTGACGCCTGGTTGTCGAACGCCACCACCGGGCGCACGTCGAACGCCTTGGCGCGGCTGTGCGGCAGCGGCCGTTTGGCCAATTCGGGCACCAGCGCGCGACGGTTGGCGAGCGCATCGGCTATCGATGCCTCAAGCCGCTTTAGTTGTGCGTCCTCGCTGAACGGCAGGCCACGCGGATCCTGGACGAGAAAGTTGTCGACCGCCCAACCGGTGCGCGTCGTGTGGATGCGTGCATCGATGATATTCGCTCCGGCAAGGTGGATGCCGCCGGCGATGCGGTAGAACAGGCCCGGATGGTCGGCCGCGATCACCGTCACCAGCGTCGCGCCGCGCGACGGATAGACCTCGCAATGGACCGACAGGTTGTCCTTCTCCTCGTGGCTGACCCCGTACTGGACGAGGTTCAGCGCGATGATGTCATCGGGCTCCGCGATCCAGTAGGCGTCATCGAAGCGGTCGGCATAGAGCCGCAGCATTCCCTTCCTGTCCCCAAGCAGTTCGGTGACCGCCGCCTTCTTCGCCTCGACCCGCTGCTTGCGGCCGTGACGCATGTGGCCGAGCCGGAGACGCTCCATCGCCGCATCGCTTAGTTCGCCCAGCAACTGGCCCTTCCAGCTGTTCCACGTGCCCGGTCCCACTGCGCGAATATCGACCGCGGTCAGGATCATCAGGTTTTTCAGGCGCTCGACGCTTTGCACCTGGCCGACGAAATCCTCGATCGTCTTGGGGTCCGTCAGGTCGCGTTTGAACGCGGTCGCGCTCATCAGAAGGTGCGCGCGCACGAGCCAGGCGACAAGCGCGGTCTCGCCATCGTCGAGGCCGAAGCGGGGGCAGAGTTCTTCTGCCACCTCGCCGCCGAGCACCGAATGGTCGCCCCCGCGCCCCTTTGCGATGTCGTGCAACAGCACCGCAACGTAGATCGCGCGGCGGCTGTTCACTTCGTGAATCAGCCGGGTGGCGCGCGGGTGATCGGTCGGCAGTTCGCCCTTCTCGATCCGGCTCAGCAGGCCGATGGCGCGGATGGTGTGCTCATCGACGGTATAGTGATGGTACATGTCGAACTGCATCTGCGCGTTGACCCGACCGAAATCGGGTACGAAGCGGCCGAAAACCCCGGCCTCGTTCATCCACCGCAGCACGGTTTCGGGATCGTTGCGCCCGGCCAACAAATCGAGGAACAGGGCGTTCGCGCGCGGATCGTGCCGCTCCGCACGCTTGATGAGCCCGGAATCGCGCGCAGCCTGCCGCATCGTCTCGGGGTGAATCTCGAGCCCGTTTGACTCGGCAAGCTGGAACACCTCGATCAGGCGGACCGGATCCTTCTGAAACCAGTCGTCGCCCGGCGCCGCGATCCGGCCGCCGAAAACCTTGTATCCCTTCAGTTCGCGGGCGCGCGGGGTGAACCCGGCCAGCAAACCCTTGCGCACGCGAGTCCTGGCGAACTGTTCGTCGATATGCGCCAGGAATACGCCCGTGAGGGAGCCGACGCGCATTGCCTGCAGGAAATAGAACTGCATGAACCGTTCGACGGCGCTCTTGCCCGGCCGATCGGCGAAATTCATGCGTGCCGCGACCGCACGCTGGAGATCGAAGGTCAGCCGGTCCTCGGCGCGGCCGGTGATCGTGTGGAGATGGCAGCGCACCGCCAGCATGAAACCTTCGGCCCGCCGAAAGCTGCGGTATTCGTCCGCAGTGAACAGGCCCACGTCGACCAGTTCGGCAGCCACGCGCACTTTGTGAATGTACTTGCCGATCCAGTAGAGCGTTTGCAGATCGCGCAGGCCGCCCTTGCCATCCTTGACGTTGGGTTCGACGACGTAGCGGCTATCGCCCATCCTCTTGTGGCGCGCGTTGCGCTCGTCGAGCTTGTCGGCGACGAATTGCTTCTCGGTGCCCTTGACCACTTCGTCGGCAAATCGGCGGCTGACTTCGTCATAGAGATCCTGATCGCCCCACACATAGCGCCCTTCGAGCAGGGCGGTGCGAATCGTCAGGTCGCTCTTGGCCATGCGGATGGTATCGTCGACCGATCGGCTCGAATGGCCCACCTTGAGACCCAGGTCCCACAGATAATAGAGCATCGCCTCGATCACCTGCTCGCACCACGGGGCATTGCGGGTGGGATGGATGAAGGCGATGTCGACGTCCGAATGCGGGGCCATCTCGGCGCGGCCGTATCCGCCGACCGCGGCCAGCGTCAGCCGTTCGGCCGTAGAGCGATTGATCGAAGGATACACATCTTCGATCACGTGATCGTGGATCGTGCGGACAAGCTGATCGATCAGGAACGAATGACCCCCGGTGATCTCGTGCCCCGCGCTGGGTTTCTCTTCGAGCCGACGGTCGAGTTCGGCCCGACCCCTTCCGAGTGCGGCCTTGAGCGCGGCGACAATCTCCGGTCGCGCCTGATCGGCGTTGGTTGCAACGAGGCGGGCGATCGTTTCGGCCAGCGCCCGGCGATCGACGACATCGCGCTGGTTGGGAATCCGCGGCTGGTTCAAGCTGCGTCCGTTTCCTCTGCCAGGTCCTGATACCGCGTGCGCAGGGCGCGCTTGTCGATCTTCTGCGTGCCGAGGCGCGGCAGCGCCTCGTCGACCGCCCACAGGACCTGCGGGATCTTGTACTTCGCTATCCGTTCGGCGAGGAATTCCTGGAGGTCCGCCGCCGCAACGGCATGGCCTTCCTTGACCATATAGACTGCCGCAACGATTTCCCCCAGTCGCTCGTCGGCGAGCCCGAAGACCGAGCATTCGGCGATGTTCGGGTGTGCATAGATCTCCTGCTCCACCTCGATGCAACTGATGTTCTCGCCGCCGCGAATGATGATGTCTTTCTTGCGGTCGACGATGAACAGGTAACCGTCCTCGTCGAGATAGCCGAGGTCGCCGGTGCGGAAATAGGCGTCATTGGTGTAGGCGGCGCGGGTCGCGTCCTCGTTTTTCCAGTAGCCGAGGAAGTTGCACACCGAACGGATGCAGACCTCGCCGACATCCCCCTGGGCAAGTTGCCTGCCGTCGTCGTCGAGGATCGCGAGATCGACCAGCGGTCTGGAGGCGGTGCCGGTCGAGCCGGGCTTGGCCATGTAGTTCTCGTTGAGATTGCCGGCGCCGACCGCGTTCGTTTCGGTAAGGCCGTAGCCGAGCAGTGGGTATCCATCGGGGAAGGCCGCGCGGATCTTGGTTACATGCTCGGGCGGGCGGGGTGCGCCGCCGGCGGCGAAGCTCTTGCACTGCGACAGGTCGTACTTGTCGCGGTCGGGATGAGTGGCCAGTTCGAAGCTCATCAGCGGCACGCCGACGAAATAGGTGATTTTTTCCTCGTCGAGAAGGCGCAGGGCCTCGGTTGCGTCCCACTTGGGCATCAGAACGAGCTTGCGGCCCAGCGCGAAGCTCTGGAGAAACAGCGGGATCTCGCCCGTCACGTGGAATAGCGGAACCGCTACGAGCGCGCTGGGTTGCACGGTCGGTGCTTCGTTCCGCTCGGTCAGGACTTGCAGGATCATTGCCGTCTGGGCGACGTAGTTCATCACCCCGCTGGTGACGCCGAGATGGTCCGAATAGGCACCCTTGGGTGAGCCGGTGGAGCCGGAGGTATAGAGGATCGTCGCCAGGTCGTCCGGCCCGAGCGTCTCGAGCGTTTTTGCGGCGGTATCGCCTTCGGCCCAGATAGGTTCGAGACCCATCGGAGGCGGCCCGTCGTGAGTGAAGACGACGACTTTCGCACTGTGCTCGATGCCGTCGAGCCGCGCGGCGCGTTGCGGGTCGGCAAGAACGAGCGAGCATTCGCACAGGTCGATACCGAAGGCGAGTTCCTCGCCGGTCCACCAGCCATTGAGCAGCGTTGCGCAGCCGCCGCCCATCACGATTCCCATGTAGGCCACGATCCAGTTCGACGAGTTGCGCGCCGCGACCCCGACGCGGTCGCCACGCTGCATGCCGTGACGTGTGACGAGTCCGTGCGCGACGCTCTCGGCCGCTGCGTACACGTCCGCGAAAGTCAGCCGTTGGTCGCCGTCGACAAGGAATACCGCATCCTTATGCTGATTCGCAAAGTGGGCGATGTAATGCGCGACTGTCGGCGGAGCATTGACGAACGCCGGCATCGAAACGCCGCGGCGTTCGATCGGGTGCGTTTCGAACATCTGCCCCGCGCCGGTCATCAGGTCCGAAATGCGCTGGATGTCCTTGTCGAGCTCGCTCGCCATCAATTCCTCTTCCGTTGCCAACCGCCGGGGTTTCGCCCGCCGCCGCGCTATGCCAAAGACGCGCGCGACACCGGGACATCCACCGTGCGGGATGCGCCCAAGGGTAAGGATCAAACGTGCTGCTGTCACTACTCGCGGAGACGTCCCAGGCGATCCATTTCGAAGACCTCGGACTCCGTAAGGGAATCGACCTCGGTTTCTTCGAGCTGCGCTTCTATTCGCTCGCCTACCTATCCGGGATCGTGCTGGGCTACTGGCACCTGTCGAAGATGATCAAGGTGCCCGGCAGCCCGATGGCGCAGCGCCACGCCGACGATCTGTTCTTCTATTGCACGATCGGGATCATCCTGGGCGGACGGCTCGGCTACGCGCTGTTCTATTCGCCCGACTTCTACCTGTTCACTCACCCGCTCGAATTCTTCAAGCTGTGGGAAGGCGGGATGAGCTTCCACGGCGGCGTGCTCGGCGTGCTGTTCGCGATCGCCTGGGTCTGCCGCCAGGGCAAGATCAGCTTCCTGCGCACTGCCGACTACATCGCGGTCAATGTGCCGTTCGGAATGATGTTCGGGCGCATCGCGAATTTTTTGAACGGCGAGCTATGGGGCCGACCGACCGACGTGGCATGGGCAATGATCTTCCCCCAGGACCCGACCCAGCTTCCGCGCCATCCCAGCCAGCTTTACGAAGCCGGGCTGGAGGGCGCGCTGATGGTCCTGGTCATGCTGCTGTTGTTCTGGAAGACGAAGGCGCGCTGGCGGCCGGGGCTGCTTGTCGGCGTGTTCACCGCAGGCATTGCGCTCGCCCGCTTCACGGTTGAATTCTTCCGCGAGCCCGACGCGCAACTCGCCGAATTCGCCCGCTCGACCGGGCTCAGCATGGGCCAGTGGCTCACGATCCCATTGATCCTGCTGGGCGTAGCGCTTGTGCTCCGCGCACTGACCCGTCCGCCTTTGGGGAGCCAGACCGCGCAACCCGCCGCGGCATGAGCGGACAGCCCAAGAGCCCGGGCGAAAAGTCGCTGGCGGAGATCTTCCGCCGCCTGATCCGCAAGACCGGGCCGATCAGCCTCGCCCATTTCATGGCCGAATCGAACGCGCGCTACTACACGTCGCGCGATCCGCTCGGGAGCGCGGGGGACTTCGTCACCGCCCCCGAAATCAGCCAGATGTTCGGCGAACTGATCGGATTGTGGCTGGCGGACATGTGGATCCGCGCCGGGCGCGCAGAGCCGGTCGCCTATGTCGAGCTCGGCCCGGGGCGGGGCACGCTGGCGAAGGACGCGCTGCGGACGATGACGCGCTATGGCCTCGAGCCGGACGTGCACTTCGTCGAGAGTTCGCCTGCGCTCGCGGCGCTCCAGCGCAAGGCCGTGCCCGATGCGCAGGTCCACGGCGATCTCGCCACGCTCCCTGCCGACCGCCCCTTGCTTGTCGTCGGCAACGAATTCCTCGATGCCCTGCCGGTGCGCCAGCTCGTACGCGCGGCGGAGGGCTGGCGCGAGCGGATGGTGGGCCTCGATGGCGACACGTTCATACACGTCGTCGGCGCACAGCCGATGGATGCCGCGGTCCCGCCGTCGTGGCGCGAAGGGCGGCAGGGCACGATCATCGAAACGAGCCCGGCCGCCGCCGCGGTGGTGGACGAGATCGCCGGTCGCCTCGCGGCGCAGGGCGGATGCGCGTTGCTGATCGACTATGGCCATACCGACAGCCGCGCCGGATCGACGATGCAGGCGGTGCGCGCACACCGGAAAGTCGATCCGTTCTCCGCACCGGGAGAGGCCGACCTGACCGCGCACGTCGATTTCGCTATGCTGGCGAAAGTTGCCCAGGCGCGCGGAATCACCTGGATGGGCACGCCAACCCAAGGGGCTTGGCTCAAGGCGCTGGGCATCGATACCCGCGCTGACGCGCTCGCGACGCGTGCCCCGCACTTGCGCGGGGAGTTGTACGCAGCGCGCGACCGGCTTGCCGCCGACGACCAGATGGGCCACCTGTTCAAGGTGATGGGCCTCGCCGCGCCGAGCTGGCCGCATGGCGTGGGTTTCGAACAGGAGTAACCGGGTTGCGCACTTCGATGATTGCTCTGGCGGCGCTGGTCGCCGCGTCTCCGCTCGCCGCCGCTGCGCCGATCGACGGTCTGTGGACCACTGCCGAAAAGACCGGCCAGGTCCGGGTCGCGGATTGCGGCGCCACGCACTGTGGTCGCCTGGCGAAGTTCATCGTCGTTCCGCCGCAGGGGTCCGATCAGCGCGACGTCAACAATCCGCAAGAATCGCTGCGCAACCGGCGCATCCTTGGCCTCACCATCCTGTCGGGATTCAAGCCGGACGGCGACGTGTGGCGCGGGACGATCTACGATCCCAAGAGCGGTCGTTCGTACCGTTCGATCCTGCGGCGGAAAGATGCCGCGACGCTTGAGGTAAAAGGCTGCATCGGGCCATTCTGCCAAACCCAGCTGTGGAAGCGCGCCGACTGATCAGCGGGCGATTTTGGCCGCCAGCCACTCGGCTGCCACCGCAGGAGTTTCTTGTCGTCGGTTCGATCGACCAGGAAGTTTGCCTCGCGCATTTCGGCAACGTCGATTGCGCCCAGCAGCGGGCGCAGCGCGGCGAGTAGACGCTCGTCGTCGGCGTGTTCCGGACCGATCAGCAGAACCGCGTCGTAGTTCGGCAGAGCGCCCTTCGGATCGGCGAGCACCGCCAGCCGGTCTGCCGCGATGCGCCCGTCGGAGGTGTAGGCGCTGATCACGTCGGCTTCTCCGGATGCCAGGGCGTCGTACATGAAGGTTGGCGAGAACGTCCGCTGGCGCGCGAAGCGCAGGCCATATGCCTTCTCGACTGCGCGCCATTCGGGTCGCTCGAAAAACTCCGGGTCGCCGCCGACGACGAGTTGCGGGGCGGCGGTTGCCAGATCGACGAGCGAGTTCACGCCCAGCTCCTCAGCGCGCGCGCCGCGCATCGCCAGGGCATAGGCATTTTCGAAGCCGAGCCGTCCGATCAGCGATACGCCCCGCTTCGCCTCCCACGCCGACAGCGCGGCAAGCATCTCGTCGCGTCCGGCGGTGTCGTCGCGCTTGAGCTGGTTGGCCCACAGCGTGCCGGTGTAGTCGACCGCGATGTCGATCGCCCCACCCTCGAGCGCGCTCTGCACCACCGCTGATCCGAGTTCGTCGCGATAAGCGACGCGGTAGCCCGCTGTTTCGAGCCGCTGGCCGATCAGGCGGGCGAGGACATATTGCTCCGAAAACGGCTTCGCTCCGATCACGACGGTATCCTCGCCGTCCTGCGCGCGGCCGTGGAACAGCGCCGCGCCGATCCCCAACGCGATCGCTGCCATGCCCAGCCACACCCGCCAGGGGCTCCGCACCTTTAGCCCGTTCTCGATCAACGCCAGCAGCCCGTCGGCCGCGAGCGCGAGGCCTGCCGAAGCGAGGCACCCGGCCAGCACGAGCGCCCAATTCTGCGTCTGCAACCCGGCAAAGATCGGATCGCCAAGGCTCGGCTGGCCTACCGTCGTCGAAAGCGTCGCCGCTCCGATCGTCCACACGGCAGCGGTGCGGACCCCGGCCATCACGAATGGCGCGGCGAGCGGCGCCTCGACCAGCCGCAGCTTCTGCCACTTCGTCATCCCCACCGCATCGGCCGCCTGCAGCACACCCGGCGCCATCTCCGCGCGCGCGGTCACCGCGTTGCGCAGGATCGGTAGCAGGGCATAAAGCGCAAGAGCCAGAAGCGCAGGAAGGAAACCCAGCGTCGGCAGGCCTTCTCCCAAAACGCTGCGCAGGCTCAGCAACACGGGAAAAAACAGCGCCAGCAGCGCCAGCGCCGGCACGGTCTGGACCAGGCTCGCGAAGCCGAGCGCGGCGCGGCGGACAGTTTGCGAGCGACTGGCCCAGACCGCCAGCGGCAGCGCCACCGCGATCCCGAGAGCCAGGGCCGCAGCTGCCAGAACGACATGGGAAGCCAGCTTGTCGCCGAGCGTCCAGAGCGTGGCCAGCGTGTCGTTCACCGCCGCATTGCCTCCAGCGCGTCGGCCTGCGCGCGGGGCACCGCGACGAGCGCCTGCGCCGCTTCGCCCCCGGCACCGCCGATCAGCGCCCGGGGCGTCTCGTCGGCGACGACGCGTCCGCGTTCCATCACCAGCACCCGGTCGGCGAGCAGCAGCGCCTCGGCCATGTCGTGTGTGACCAGCACGGTTGTGAGGCCAAGCCGGTCGTGCAGTTCGCGCACGCTCCTGCCGAGCGCATCGCGGGTGACCGGGTCGAGCGCTCCAAAGGGTTCGTCCATCAGCAGCAGTTCGGGGCCGGCCGCGAGCGCGCGAGCGACGCCGACACGCTGGCGCTGTCCGCCGGACAGTTCCGCAGGCATCCGTCGTGCGTGGCCTGCTTCGAGCCCCACCAGGTCCAGCAGTTCAGCGACCCGCCCGGCTCCGATCGTCTCCCCGGCGACCCGCGGGCCGATACCGACGTTCGCAGCCACGTTCATATGGGGAAACAGCCCGATCGACTGGAACACGTAGCCGATCCGTCGGCGCAACGCCGGAAGCGGCTGGCTGCGGACGTCGCGTCCATCAACCACCACTTGGCCCTTGTCGGGGTCGACCAGCCGGTTCGCCATGCCGAGCAGCGTCGACTTGCCCGAGCCGGACGCGCCGACGAGCGCGACGAACTGGCCGACCAGCACCGTCAACGATACGCCATCTACCGCGGTGACGGCGCCGTAGCACTTGGTGACGTCGGTGAATTCGAGCATCGAACGCTAGCCTAGCTGGCGGCCGGCTGCTCGGCTAGCTGCGGATCGCGCTGGTCTTCATGGTGAGGTCTACTTCGAGTCCACTGTCCTCGAACCGTTGCTCGATCGTTCCGCCAAGCTGGCCCTCGACCGACATCGTCATCAGCCGGGTGCCGAAACCGCTGGCGCGCTCTTGACCCATTGCTGGCCCGCCGCGCTCGCGCCAGTGAATCCGGGCCATTTCCTGCTCATCGGGGCAATCGACGGTAATCTCGACCGACCCGCCTTCGATCGACAGCGCACCGTATTTCGCGGAATTGGTGGCCAGTTCGTGGAATACGAGCGCCAGCGGTGTCGCGGCGCGTGGACCGATCTCGCAATCCCCGCCCTCGATGCGGACGCGGGATCCCTCCTTGTCGGCGTAAGGTGCCATGAGTTCGCCCAACAGGCCATGCAGGCTGTCGCCTTTGGCACCTTCGATCGGACGAACGAAATCGTGTGCGCGTCCGAGCGAGCGGATTGTCGAGATCAACTCGTCGGCGAACTCGCGAGCCGCCTCGTGCCGGCGTGCGCGAATTGATACGAGCCCCGCGACCACCGCAAAGATGTTCTTGATCCGGTGCGACAATTCGCGCGCGAGCAGGTCGCGGTTCTCCGATACCCGGTGGCTGGCGTCGATGTCGATCAGCGTGCCGTACCAGCGGCTGAGCGAACCGTCGGCATTGTCAACGGCGATCGCGCGCGACAGGGTCCAGCGCCACGTTCCGTCGGAATGCTTCAGTCGGTATTCGCTCTCTAAAGGCTTTCCCACGTCGAAACTGGCAGCCCAGTCTCCAAACGCGCGTTCGGCGTCGTCTGTATGGATCACGTGCCGCCAACCGTCGGTGGTCTTGGGCGGCGCCAGTCCGGTGACTTCGGTCCACCGGCTGTTGAAGTAATCGAAGGTCCCATGCCCGTCGGCCGACCAGATTATCGCCGGGAGAAGGTCGGCGACTTCGCGCATCGCACGCGCGCCTTCGGTTTCGCGGGCCACCGCGGCAAGACCTTTGCGGCGCGCATCGAGCCGCCGCATGACCGCCTGGGCGAGCACGTGCAGGCCTTCGATTTGCACGGAGGAAAGGCCCTCGGGCCGCGGCTCGTTGTCGATCACGCAGAGCGCGCCGAGCGGTGCACCTTCGGGTGAGATCAGCGGCGCGCCCGCATAAAACCGAACGTGCTCGTCGCCGGTGACGAGTTCGTTATCCGCGAAACGTGGGTCGCGAGTTGCATCCGGTACGATCATCTCTTCGCTGTGCATCATGGTATGCGCGCAGAAGCTCGTCTCGCGGGATGTGCCGCGCAGGTCTGAACCCTCGCGAGCGAGAAAGCGCTGGGTGTCGCGCTCGACCAAGCTGACGAAAGCAACCGGAGCATCGCACAACTTGGCTGCAAAAGCGGTTATGGCGGACAGTTCCGCGTCGTCCTCGAGCGCCGCGACCTGGTAGGCCTCGATGATGGATGCGCGCCGATCCTCGCCGCGAAAAGCGGCCGAAGGCTCCACGCCGGAAGGCGGGCCAGACGATTGCTCGAACTTCACAGGTGGCGATCCCTCGTCGCCGAATACCGCGTTTTTCTCTAATCTTCAAGGCCTTGTTAAGAGAACTTAATTTCGAAGCAAGCTGCTGGAAAGGCGGGGTTTGCCTGTGCCGAGGGGTGGTCTATGCGCTGTCAAACAGAATGGAGAGCCTGACCTTGCGAGCGACCCCCGAATTCGATTTCCAGCTTGGCGAGAGCGCCGATATGATCCGCGACGCGGTCGCGCGCTTCGCCGACGAACAGGTCGCTCCGCTCGCTGAGAAAGCGGATCGCGAGGACTGGTTTCCAGAAGCACTCTGGCCGAAGATGGGCGAACTCGGTCTCCACGGCATCACCGTGGAAGAACAGTGGGGTGGGCTCGGCCTTGGCTATCTCGAGCATGTCGTCGCGGTCGAGGAAATCAGTCGCGCTTCGGCGAGCGTGGGCCTGAGTTACGGCGCGCACTCGAACCTGTGTGTCAACCAGATCCGCCGATGGGGGAACGACGAGCAGAAGGCGAAGTACCTCCCCAAGCTGATCAGCGGCGAACATGTCGGCAGCCTCGCCATGTCCGAGGTAGGCGCGGGGTCGGACGTCGTCTCGATGAAATTGAAGGCCGATGCGGTGCAGGGCGGATACGTTCTCAACGGCACGAAGTTCTGGATCACCAACGCGACCTATGCCGATACGCTGGTGGTCTACGCGCGAACCGATGGGCACGCGGGCAGCAAGGGCATCACCGCGTTCCTGATCGAAAAGGACATGCCCGGCTTCTCGATCGGACAGAAAATCGACAAGATGGGGATGCGCGGCAGTCCAACCGCCGAGCTTGTGTTTGACGACTGCGAGGTGCCGGATGAAAACGTCATGGGCCCTGTGAACGGCGGGGTCGGGGTGTTGATGAGCGGGCTCGATTACGAGCGCGTGGTGCTCGCCGGACTGCAGCTGGGCATCATGCAAGCCTGTCTCGACACGGTTATTCCCTACGTTCGCGAGCGCAGGCAGTTCGGCAAGCCGATCGGCGCGTTCCAGTTGATCCAGGCGAAAGTCGCCGACATGTACGTCGCGCTGCAATCGGCTCGCGCCTATACTTACGCAGTGGCGAAAAATTGCGACGCCGGGCTGACCACCCGCTTCGATGCGGCGGGCGCGATCCTGCTGGCGAGCGAGAACGCTTTCCGTGTCGCGGGCGAAGCGGTCCAGGCGCTGGGCGGCGCGGGCTACACCAAGGACTGGCCGGTCGAACGCTACCTGCGCGACGCCAAGCTGCTCGACATCGGCGCGGGCACCAACGAGATCAGGCGAATGCTGATCGGGCGGGAATTGATCGGGGCGGCGGGCTAGGTCAAGGCAACAACATCGCCGCTCCCAGTACCAAGAGCACGATGCCCACGGCTGGCGCGATTGCCCGACCCCAAGGGAGCAGCTTTTCCAGAGCGACGACGATCGTGAGCGCCGCGATCCAGACGAGATTCATCACGCCCCCGACGAACAGCAGCAGCATCAGGGTCCAGCAGCAGCCGAAACAAAACGCTCCGTGCAGGATCCCGAGTCGGAACGCCCCGCGCGATCCGGCGCGATAATGGCGTGAAAGGAATTCGGCCGGCGACCGACAATGCGCCAGACAGGCACTCTTGAGCGGCGTCAGTTGATAGATGCCTGCAGCGATCAGGATGCCTCCCGCTAGCCAGCGATTGGAGGAGCCCATCGTGTGCATCGACAGCAAGCCGACGCTCTGGAGCAAGGATTGCAGCGAAGCCGCAACCGCCGAAAACGCTGCCCAGACGACCAGATAGCCGAACAGGAATGCGGCAGTTGGTGGGGCTGGGGAACCGGACGCCGCGTTAAACGCCGCGGCCCGCGCGTACAGCAGCACGGTCGGTGCCGCCGACGGCAACATCATCGCCACCATCATCACTAGCCACATCGAGAAAACCAGCGGCCATGCAGCGGCCGGCGACATCGCCATATCGCCCATGGTCGCCCCATCGAATGACGCGGGCGCGAGAGACGCCATCGTCCCCGGGGTCATCCCTGCTCCGCCCGCTATCCAGATCCAGGCGATCACGGCGAGCAGCGCCATCGCAAATCCGGTCACTTGGCGATGCCGTCGTAGCACGCCCTCGGCCAATCGCCCCATCTCAGGCGTAGACGACGCCGTGGCTATCGAGATTGAGATTGGCGAACTGGCCATAGCTCGCCATCATCTCGACCGGTACCGGGGCATCCGATCGGCTCGAGGCCGAGCCGATGTCGGCATATTCGTATTCGAAACCGTTCGGCAGGTGAATGCGCGCGCGCACCTCGGACCCGTCGACGAGGCTGCGGATCGGTTCGCCATCCATGGTTACGTGCCCGGGAATCCGCATCTTGCCCTTGCGACCCTCGACATCGACCTCGAATTCAATCGGCACGAACATCGGCGGGTGCATCGTCTCCACCGTCGAGCAGAACACGGCGAACATTGTCGCCATGGGATCGGTGTCGCCCCCGGTCATAATTGTCAGCAGCGAGTTGCGCTGCGCCTCGCTCGCGCGCTCGTCGACGAACGCGACCGCCTCGCCGTGACCTTCGTGGATCGGCCCGGGCCATTTGAAGACGGCCCCAAGCTTGAGTCCGGCCAGATCGACGTCGCCGTGAACGCCTTCGTCGATCTCCATCCCGAACACCGCGTGGCAATGCCCCTTGTCGGGAACGCCGCCGAATTGGCAGTTGCAACCGTAATCGCACGTGCAGTTGACGAGCTGCCTGCCCTTCAGTTTCCAATACGTCATCCAACCCTCCTTGTTTGCCCAGTCACGTCTGCGCGCGCGGCTGGAGGAATCAGAACCCTTTCATACCACCCTGGGGCGAGGTTGACCAATTTTTGGCGGGATGCGCTTTGCAGCGAAAGCGGATCGGGCTAGGCCCCGGGCGATGACAGCACCCCAACTGACTACCAAGCTCGACCGCGAAAGCGCCGAGGCCAAGGCCCGCTTCGCGCGCAACAAGGACCTGGCCGACGACTTGCGCGCAAAGGTGGGCGAGGCCGCGCTTGGCGGGCCCGAGAAGCATCGCGAACGTCACGTGTCGCGCGGAAAGCTGCTGCCGCGCGAGCGGGTCGAGCGGCTGCTCGATCCGGGCTCGCCGTTCCTCGAGATCGGCCAGCTCGCGGCGAAGGGGATGTACGAGGGCGACGTATCCGGTGCCTCGATGATCTGCGGCATCGGGCGCGTTTCCGGACGGCAGGTGATGATCGTCGCCAACGACCCGACCGTGAAAGGTGGCTCCTATTACCCGATGACGGTCAAGAAGCACCTTCGCGCGCAGGAAATCGCGCAGGAGAATCGCCTGCCCTGCGTCTATCTCGTCGACAGCGGCGGGGCGAACCTGCCCTATCAGTCCGAGGTCTTTCCTGACCGCGAGCATTTCGGACGCATCTTCTTCAACCAGGCGCAGATGAGCAGCCTCGGCATTCCGCAGATCGCCTGCGTGATGGGAAGCTGTACCGCTGGCGGGGCTTATGTCCCCGCGATGAGCGACGAGAGCGTGATCGTGCGCGAACAGGGCACGATCTTCCTTGCCGGCCCGCCGCTGGTGAAGGCGGCGACGGGCGAGGAGATCAGCGCCGAGGATCTGGGCGGCGGCGACCTCCATGCGCGCAAGTCGGGCGTGGTCGATCACCTTGCCGAGAACGACGAGCACGCGCTGACCATCGTGCGCGATATCGTCAGCCACCTGGGTGCGAACACCGGCGCGGCGAGGGATGTGGCGCTGACCGAGCCGCGCCCGCCGAAGTTCGACGCCGACGATCTCTATGCGCTGATCCCCGACGATGTGCGCGCACCCTACGACGTGCACGAGGTGATCGCCCGGCTGGTCGACGGCAGCGAGTTCCACGAGTTCAAGGCGCTCTATGGCTCGACGCTGGTGTGCGGCTTCGCGCACATCTGGGGCATGCCGGTGGCAATCCTCGCCAACAACGGCGTGCTGTTCTCCGAAAGCGCGGTGAAGGGCGCGCATTTCATCGAGCTTGCCTGCCAGCGGCGCATTCCGCTGCTGTTCCTCCAGAACATCTCGGGGTTCATGGTCGGCGGCAAGTACGAGGCGGAAGGCATCGCCAAGCACGGCGCCAAGCTCGTCACCGCGGTCGCCACCGCGACAGTACCCAAGGTGACCGTTGTGATCGGCGGCAGTTTCGGCGCAGGGAACTATGGTATGGCCGGACGCGCGTTCGGCCCGCGTTTTCTGTTCACCTGGCCCAATGCGCGCATTTCCGTGATGGGCGGCGAGCAGGCGGCATCGGTGCTGGCGACAGTCCACCGCGACGCGGACAATTGGACGCCCGAGGAAGCAGAGGCCTTCAAGGCGCCGATCCGACAGAAATACGAGGATGAGGGCAACCCCTACTACGCCACCGCGCGCCTGTGGGACGACGGCGTGATCGACCCCGTCCAGACCCGCGACGTGCTCGGCCTAGCCTTCGCGGCCACGCTGGAAGCGCCCATTCCCGAACGGCCCGCGTTCGGCGTCTTCCGGATGTAGCGCGCTGCTTGCCGCCGAACCGGCTGCATGCGACAAGACGGCAAGGGAGAAGCGCGATAGCAACGGGCCGCACATCGTTGGCTGGCAGTGACGCGTCGCTGCTCTCGCGCCTCGTCCGCCGTGGCCTGTTAGGGCTCTACCGATCGAAGAACTGGCGCATCGAGGGCGAGCACCCGGGTACTGACAAATTCGTCATTACCGGGGCGCCGCATACTTCGAACTGGGACTTCGTGTTCTTCATCGGCGCGACGCACCGGCTCGGCATTCGGCCCAGTTTCATGGGCAAGCACACGTTGTTCAAGTGGCCGATGACGCGGTTCATGCAGGACATGGGCGGGGTTTCGGTCGACCGTTCGCAGCGTGGCTCGAACTATGTCGAGCAGGTTGCCGATGCCTTTGCCCGACGCAGCGAACTGGCTCTGGTGGTGGCACCCGAGGGGACCCGCGCCAGCAGTGGTGAATGGCGCTCGGGCTTCTGGCATATCGCGCGCGCCGCCGGCGTGCCGATCCTGCCGGCGTGGGTGAACCACGAGACGATGCGCGGCGGGGTGGGCGAACCGATCTGGCCGAGCGACGACCTGGGCGCAGACCTGGCGAAATTCGCCGAGTTCTATCGATCAAAGATGCCGAGTTGCGCGCGGTTCGAGCGATTGGCGGAGCAGGGGGGAAGGATCGAGAGCAATGGTTGAGGCACTGGTCGGCAACGCCGCGATCCTGCTGGGCCTTGTGTTGCTGCTCTGGGCGATCTCGCTCCAGATAAACGACGTCTCGTTCATCGATTCATTCTGGGGCGGCGGCATGGCGCTGCTCGCGTTCGTGAGTTGGCTGCGGATCGCCGGGCCCGGCCCGCTGGCGACGCTCATTATGGCGATGGCCGTGCTGTGGGGAGGTCGGCTGGCGGTCCATCTGTTCCGCCGATGGCGCCGCGAAGGCGAGGACCCGCGCTATGCCCGGATGATGCGCAAGCCGCGCGAGCAGGGCCGCTTTGCCAGCGCGGCGTTGACCAAGGTGTTCCTGGGCCAGGCGGCGTTGCTGTTCATCGTTTCCAGCCCCGCGCAGGCTGGGATCGTCGCGGCGGGCAGCGTCCAGCCGATCAGCGGGCTCGCTCTCGTCGGTCTGGCGCTCTGGCTGGTGGGCGTGTTCTTCGAATGGGTCGGCGACTGGCAGCTCGCCCGCTTTCGCGCCCAGCCGGCGAACGAGGGGCAGGTGATGGATTCCGGCCTGTGGCGCTACACCCGCCACCCCAACTACTTCGGCGACGTGTGCGCGTGGTGGGGCATCTGGCTCGCCGCCGCCTCGACCGGCTGGTGGATCGCCGCATGGACGGTGGTGGGGCCGCTGTTCCTCACATTCACGCTCACTCGCTGGTCGGGCAAGCCTTTGCTCGAGGCGGGACTGGCGAAGCGCAAGCCCGGCTATGCCGCCTATGTCGCGCGCACTTCGGGCTTCTTCCCGATGCCGCCGAAGACGGCCTGAAACGGGGCAAGAGACCTGTCGCTCCGCAATAATCCCGCGGTTCGCTCTTCAAAGCGGCCGCATGCTCGCCTACATTCGCTCGGTCTAACGGGAGCTGACGATGAGCGGACACGGGGACGGACCCGCCGGCGAGAAGGCGCGGTTGCTGCGCGTCGCCGAGAAGCTGATTGAAGAACGCGGAGACGGCGTGAGCCGCATCGGGCTGGCGGCCGCTGCCGGAGTGCCGCGCGCGCGGGTGGAAGCCGTGTTCCCCGAAGAGGACGACCTGTTCGACGCCATCGTCGAAGGCTGGTTCGCCGACCACGTGTCGATCATGGAAGACGTGCTCGCCAGCGACCTGCCGCCGAACCGCAAGATGTACGAATTCTTCGCCCGTCGCTTCCATCTGCAGCGCAAGCGGTACCGGGCCGATCCGACGGCGTTCAAGGCCTATTGCGAGCTCGGCGCGGCCCAGTTCGAGCGGGTGCGCAGCTACGTCGATCTGGCCGATCACTACTTGTGCGAACTGATCGCGCAAGGACAGGCGGAAGGCGCGTTCGAGGGCCTTGCGATCGACACCGCCTTGAGCCTGATCAACCAGATGGTGTTGCCGTACACGATGGCCGACGTGCTGACCTACATGGACGAGCGGCTGAGCGAGGAGAAGCTCGGACGGATTGTCGACACGCTATTCGCCGGATTGAGCGCGGCCGACGGCGGCGCGCGCGGCATCAAGGGACTGCGGGCCGCCTAGGTTTCCCCAGGGCCGTCTTCACGGACTGGCCGGGGTCACATCCGCGTTGCGGTCTTCTTCGGGTACAGCGCGCGCCTGCTTGTTCGCCAGCCATATCTGCAGCGCGTCGACATCGACGATGCCGCGCACCCGATCTCTTCCTGCCGCGAAGTGAACGAACGAATCTCCGCCCTGGGCGAGGAAATTGCTCACCGTTACCCGATAGCTCGCTGCCGGATCGATCGGCTTGCCTTGCAGCGTCATCCCAACGATCCGCTGGCCGACCGGTCGCGACAGGTCGTAGCGATAGGCGAAGCCTTGCGACGGGGTGAGTGCCTGGAGCGGGGCATTTTCGTCGAAGCCCTCCTCCAGTATCGCCTTCACCTCGGCCCCCGTCAGGGTCATCGTCACGAGTTCGTTGCCGAACGGCTGAATTTGATAGAGCTGAGCGAAGGTCAACGCGCCGTCTGCTCCCGGCACGAGCGCGTGCGGCGCGCGGATGCCGAACGGGTTCATGAAGGCAATCTGCGCTCCGGCTCCGCGCGTGGCGGCGAGCTGCGAATCGGCGATGAGGTTGCCCAGCGATCCGCCCGTCCGCGACCCGTCGCCACCCGCGCGCGTTGCGCTTCCCGCCAGCCAGCCGACCGTGCGGCTTGAAAACTCCTTCGACGCCTCGACGTATTTCGCCACATAGGCGGCGACGTCGGCACGCGGTTCGAACCGGGGGACGAGGTCGGTATTCTCCACCGGTCCGCGCGAAGCGCGATAGGGGGCGCTCTGGACGATGACGTTGGCGGCCTTTTTGGCCACCACCGTGTTGGTGGCGGGGTCGATCTCGAGCGTAATGTCGGTCACCAGTTCGCCGTACACGCCCGCGCTCGTCAGCAGCAGCGGGCTCGTACGTCCGGGCAGGGCGCGCTCGCAGATATAGGCCCAGTGGCTGTGGCCCGAGACAATTACATCGACCTGAGGCGAAAGCCGGTCGAGGATCGGCAGGATTTCGCCGGTCATCTCGTTGCAGCCCTGCGGGTCAGGGTCGCCCGCCGTACGTCCCCCCTGGTGTAACAGGACCACGACCGCATCCGCTCCGTCGGCCCTCAGCCTGGCTGCGGCGGTGTTGATCGCATCGGCTTCGTCGCCGAAGGTGAGCCCGGCGACCGCCTCCGGCAATACGAGGCTCGGCGTGCCCTTGAGCGTCAGGCCGACGAACCCGACGGTGACGGCGCGCGCGCCCGAGCCAAAAGTCTTGGTGCCGGTCGCTGGAAACAGGGTCTGTCCGTTCCCGGTCGCGACATTGGCTGCCAGGTACTTGAATTGCGCGCCCGTAAACGGCTCGACCGCGCACGGGTCGTGTCGGGTGTTCTTGCCGCAGCCGCCGTTCTGCATCCGCAAAAGCTCGGCCTGCCCGCGATCGAATTCGTGATTGCCGACCGCGTTGAATTCGAGCCCGATGCGATTCATCGCGCCGATCGCCGGCTCGTCGAGATAGAGCGAGGATGCGAACTGCGAGGCGCTGATGAGGTCGCCCGCCGACACCGTGACGTTGTTCGGATGTCGCGCGCGGATCGAGTCGATCGCCGAGGCGAGCCAGGCCGCGCCGCCCGCGGGCACGCCCACCGTGCCCCCCTTACCATCGGGCATGAAAACCGACTGACCCGGCGGCTCGATCGCGCCGTGGAAATCGTTGATCGCGGCGATCCCGACTTCGACCGGTTGGGCTGGAGCAGCTGGAACGGTCGCACAGGCCGAAAGCGAGGCGGCGAGGGCAAGGGCGGCGAGGCTGGCGATACGCGAGCCAAGATTGCGATGCGACATGCTGTGCAAATGCCTCCGCTCGCGCTCCTCCGCAAGCGCTCTTAATCGGCGAGCCGTTGGAACCCTTGAGCCCTAGCTTTGGTTAGGGTCTTGCCGCAACATTATGAGAAAGGGCGACAAATGGAGGTGGACACACTGGTCATAGTCGCCCTCTTCGCCTTTGTGCTGGCGGTCGCGCTCATTCTTTTCGTACTGTTTCGGGGGCGCCGCTGACCCTTCGACCCGATCAGACGTCGAGGTTGGCGACGTTGAGCGCGTTTTCCTGGATGAACTCGCGGCGCGGCTCGACCACATCGCCCATCAGGCGCGTGAAGATTTCGTCGGTCACGTCAGCGTCCTCGACCTTCACCTGCAGCAGCGCGCGATTTTCCGGGTCGAGCGTGGTCTCCCACAGCTGCTCGGCGTTCATCTCCCCCAGCCCCTTGTAGCGGCTGATCGACAAGCCCTTGCGACCCGCGGCAAGCACCGCGTCGAGCAACTGGGTGGGCCGGGTGATCGCGCCGTCGAAGATTACCGTCGCACTTCGCGCCTGGCTGTCGCCAACCACGGCTTCCGCTTCGTCGTCTTCGCTCGCCACAGGCTCGGGTTCGGCCTCCGCGCCCGTGCGGGTAAAGCGGCTGGGGTGGGCGAAAGCATCGGCGTGCGCCTCGGCGACCCGGTGGAGCTTGCGCGCCTCGGCACTGTCGAGGAACTTGGCCTCGATCTCGTGCGCGTCGGTTACCCCGCGCCAGCGGCGGGCGAAGGCAATCGAGTCGTCCGCGCGCCGTTCGACCGACCAGGTCGCTTCGGTATCGCCCAGACCAAGACGCTGCGCCGCCAGTTCGAGCGCCGCCATCCGGCCCGCAGCGTCGAGCGCCGGGTTGAACGCGCCGGCGAGCGCCATCTGTTCGATCACGCCGGTATCGTACTTGCGCGGCACGAAGCCGAGCAGGCTGCGGATGCGCAGCGCATATTCGACCAGGCTGCGCAGATCCTCGCCCGAACGCGCGCCCTCGCTTGTCTCGAGCACGCGGCCCTGCAGCCCGCCGTCGACCAGATGGCGGTCGAGCGCGGCCTGGTCCTTGAGGTAAACCTCGCTGCGCCCCTTCGCCACTTTGAACAGCGGCGGCTGGGCGATGTAGAGATGCCCGGCCTTGATGATGTCGGGCATCTGGCGGTGGAAGAACGTGAGCAGCAGCGTGCGGATGTGCGCTCCGTCGACGTCGGCGTCGGTCATGATGACGATCTTGTGGTAGCGCAGCTTTTCAAGGTTGAATTCGTCGCGCAGGCCGGTGCCCATCGCCTGAATGAGGGTGCCGACTTCCTTCGACGAGATGATGCGGTCGAACCGCGCCCGCTCGACGTTGAGGATCTTGCCCTTCAGCGGAAGGATCGCCTGGTATTTCGAATCGCGTCCGCTCTTGGCCGAGCCACCGGCGGAATCGCCCTCTACCAGGAAGATTTCACACTTGGCCGGGTCGCGCTCGCGGCAGTCCGACAGCTTGCCGGGCAGGCTGGCGACCGACATCGCGCCCTTGCGGCTCATCTCGCGCGCGCGCCGGGCGGCCTCGCGCGCAGCGGCAGCGTCGACGATCTTCTGGATGATCATCTTGGCGTCGGCAGGATTTTCCTCGAGCCATTCGGTCATTTTCTCGCTCATCAGCGATTCGAGCGGCTGGCGGACTTCCGAGGACACCAGCTTGTCCTTGGTCTGCGATCCGAACTTGGGATCGGGCAGCTTGACCGAGACGATCGCGGTCAGCCCTTCGCGCATGTCCTCGCCGGTCAGGCTGACCTTTTCCTTTTTCAGCAGCCCGTTGCGTTCCGCGTAGTTGTTGATCGTGCGGGTCAGCGCGGCGCGGAACGCGGCAAGGTGCGTGCCGCCGTCGCGCTGGGGGATGTTATTGGTGAAGCAGAGCACGTTCTCGTAGTACGAATCGTTCCATTCGAGCGCGACGTCGATGCCGATGCCGTCCTTGTCGGCGCTCACCGAGATCGGCTCGGGCACCAGCGGCTGCTTGTTGCGGTCGAGATACTTCACGAACGCGGCGATGCCGCCCTCGTAATACAGGTCGTGCTCGATCGGCTCTTCGTGCCGCAGGTCGCGCAGCTTGATCCGCACGCCCGAATTGAGGAACGCGAGCTCGCGATAGCGGTGTTCGAGCTTTTCGAAATCGTAGTCGGTGACGTTCTTGAATGTGTCGTTCGAGTGCATGAAGGTGACGCGAGTGCCGTTGCGGTCGCGACCCTCGCCCTTGACGATCAGCGGGCCGACGGCATCGCCGTGCTCGAAGCGCATCCAGTGCTCCTTGCCGTTGCGCCAGATCGTCAGCTCGAGCCATTCGGATAGCGCGTTGACCACCGACACGCCGACGCCGTGGAGGCCGCCGGATACCTTGTAGGCGTTGTCGTCGCTGGTGTTCTCGAACTTACCGCCGGCGTGGAGCTGGGTCATGATGACCTCGGCCGCCGAGACGCCTTCTTCCTTGTGCATATCGACCGGAATGCCGCGCCCATTGTCCTCGACCGAGACCGACCCGTCGGGGTTGAGCTCGATCAGCACGAGATCGCAGTGCCCGGCCAGCGCTTCGTCGATCGCGTTGTCGCTGACCTCGAACACCATGTGGTGGAGGCCCGATCCGTCGTCGGTGTCGCCGATGTACATGCCGGGCCGCTTGCGCACCGCATCGAGACCCTTGAGGACCTTGATGCTGTCGGCGCCGTAGCCGTTTTGCGGGGCGGTGTTGTCAGGCGTCGTGCTGGGGGTATCGTTCATGCCAATCATATAGGCATCGAGGGGGCATTTAGGAACCTTTCAGTGCCCCTTCCATCCACAGGCGAATGGTGCTGAAAGACGCGCCTGTCTTGTGGGGAGAATCTCTTGAAAAACCTGACCCTTGGTGCCTTGGCCGCGACGCTCGCAACCTCACCCCTTGCGGCGCAGATGAAGATTGAACCGATGGGGGCCTTGCGGCCCGATCAGACCAGGTTCTTCGATCTTTACAAGGAACTCGTCGAAACCGACACGTCGCTGCCCAACGGCAGCTGCACCACGGCCGCTTCGCAGATCGCCGCGCGCCTGAAAAATGCGGGGTTCTCCGACGACCAGATCACGCGGTTCGCGGTGCCCGAACACCCTCAGGACGGTGGACTGGTCGCGGTCCTTCCCGGGACCTCGAAAACGCTGAAGCCGATGCTGCTCCTGGCGCACCTCGACGTCGTCGCGGCCAAACGCTCGGACTGGGAGCGCGACCCGTTCAAGCTGGTCGAGGAGAACGGCTATTATTATGCCCGAGGCATCGCCGACGACAAGTTCCAGGCCGCGGTGTGGTCCGACGCGCTGATCCGCATGAAAGAGGCCGGGTACAAGCCCAAGCGCACGATCAAGCTGGCGCTGACCTGCGGCGAGGAAACCGACGGGGCGTTCAACGGCGCGGAGTATCTTTCCAGGGACCGGCGCGACCTGATCGACGCGGCGTTTGCGCTCAACGAAGGGGGTGGCGGGCGGACCGACGGCAACGGGCATCTTCTCGTCCAGACGGTCCAGGTCGGCGAAAAGGTCTACCAGGACTACAAGCTGGTCGCGACGAACCGGGGCGGGCACAGCAGCCAGCCGGTCCCCGACAACGCGATCTACGACATGTCGGAGGCGCTGTTGAAGATCGGCGCGCACGAATTTCCCGCCGAATTCAACGACACGACCCGCGCGTTCTTCACCAAGGCGGGCGCGCTGCGCGGCGACGAAACCGGCAAGGCGATGGTCGCGCTGACCACTGATCTCGGCGACTCCGGCGCGATGGCCGTCGTGAACCGCGACAAAACGCTCCATTCGATGCTGCGGACGACCTGTGTGGCGACGTTGATCGACGGCGGCCATGCGCTCAACGCGCTACCGCAGACGGTGACCGCCAACGTCAATTGCCGCATCTTTCCGGGCCACTCGCGCGAAGAAATCCGCGACCAACTGGCCGGCATTGTCGGAAACGACGCGATCAAGATAAGCTTCGGCCGCGACGACAAGCCGGTCGCCAGGAATCCGCCGCTCGATCCGGCGATCCTCGGCCCGATCGAGAAGCTCGCGGCGAAGTATTTTCCGGGTGTTCCGGTGATCCCGACGATGTCGACCGGTGCGACCGACGGCGTCTATACCGGCGGGGCGGGGATCCCGACCTATGGCGTGCCGAGCGCGTGGGGCGATCCGGACGGGAACGGTACGCACGGGCTCAACGAGCGGCTGAACATCCGCGGTATCTACACCGGCCGCGACTACCTGTTCGATCTGGTGAAGGAACTCGCCCGCTAGTTCCGGGTAGTAGCCTCGTGAGCGCCTCGTCATCCCCATATCCTGACGGGCTCGGCCCGGACCACGAGGGCGACCGGCCGACGCGCCGCGCAGTCAACCGGATTGCCCTGATCGGACTGATGGGCCTTCTCGCACTCGCTGCGACGGGCTTGCTCGGCGGCGGGAGCCGGCCCGTGCTTGCCGCCAAGGGTCCGCAGGCCGAACTGCAGATCAAGACGCCGGGGGTGATGCGCAGCGGGATGTTCCTTGAAACCCAGGTCGACGTGCGCGCCAGGCAGGCGATCGCCAAGCCGGTCCTGGCGATTTCCGAGAGTTACTGGCGCGACATTACGATCAACACGGTGGAGCCGTCACCGGCGAGCGAGGACAGCAAAGCAGGCATGTTCCTGTTCGAATACGAACCGATGGAAGCCGGTGACTTGCTGCGCGTGAAATTCGACGGACAGATCAATCCGTCGCTGTTCGCCGGCACCCAGGGGCGGATCGAGTTACGCGACGACAAGCGGACGATCGTTTCCATCCCACTCGATCTGACGGTCCTGCCCTGATGGACATCGTGATCCGCGCCACGGTGATGTTCGCGATCCTTTACGGATTGCTTCGTCTCCTGGGCAAGCGCGAACTGGCGGAGATGACCCCGTTCGAACTGGTCCTGCTCGTGGTGCTCGGCGACCTGATCCAGCAGGGCGTGACGCACAACGATTTCAGCCTGACCGGGGCCACGCTGGCGATAGCGACCTTCGCTTTCTGGAGCGTTTCCATCAACCTGCTGGCCTTTCGTTCGCGGCGTCTCGAAAAGCTGCTGGACGGAGAGCCTACCATCCTGATCCGGGACGGGGCGCTTCTGGAACACGCCATGGCGCGAAACCGGCTGACCCGCCCCGAAGTCGAATCGGAGATGCGGCTCCAGGGGATAGCGCACGTCGCCGATGTCGCCTGGGGCGTGCTGGAGACGAACGGGAAGATCAGTTTCATTCCCCGCCGCGGCGATACCCCCAGCGGGGAGTGACGCTGCCAGCGGCCCTGCCCGACAGGCAGGAGGTACGGCCAGGCGCATGGCCTTTTCGTCACAGGCGAGGCCCGGGAAAGCGCGCCGCGCCTCAGCGGCCAAGAGAAGCGCTATCCGGCGCGCCCGATCCCACAAATCTTCTTGCAGGCGAAACCTGCACGACTAGCGTGCGCGCATGACCGGAGAGGATATCGCCGCCCGCCTTGCCGAACCGTTCGGCTCGTTTTCGCAGGTGCTTGCCGACTGGGCAGCGCTCCGGCCCGGCGCGCCGGCGCTGCGCGACGAGGGGGGCGAGCTGACGTGGGCCGAGCTCGATGACCGGATCGAGCGGATCGCCGCCCGGCTCCAGTCGGACGGGCTCGAACGGGGGCAGTCGGTGGCGATCCTCGGCACCTCGACCGTGGCCTACGCGCTCGTGTTCCTCGGCGCGGTGCGCGCGGGCGGGGTCGCCGCACCCTTGACCACGAGCGCGAGCGCGGAACAGCTTGCCGGAATGGCGGCTGACAGCAGCGCGGGGCACATCTTCATCGATCGCGCCAAGCTGACCGAACTCGGGCCGGACTGTTTCCCCGGTATGACCCGGATCGTCCTCGACGAAGAGATCGAGAGCTGGATGGCGCCCTCTGGCAGCCGTGCCGCGCCATTCGAGCCGGCCGCCACGGATCCGTTCAATATCATATATTCCTCGGGCACCACCGGGGTGCCCAAGGGTATCGTCCAGTCGCACCTGATGCGCTGGCGGCAATTCGCCACCAGCGCATCGAGCCTGCTGGCGAGTGGCGGTCCCGTGGTCAGCCTCGCTTCGACCCCGCTCTATTCGAACACCACCATGGTTGCGTTTCTCGCGCCGTTGCTCGCCGGGGGAACGGTGCGAGTGATGGGCAAGTTCGACTGCGGCCGCTGGCTCGCCCATGCCGAGGCGGACGGCACGACGATGACCATGCTCGTCCCGGTCCAGTACCAGCGGCTGATGGACTTTGCCGAATTCGACAGGTTCGATCTGTCGAGACTGCGGCTGAAGTACTGCACCTCCGCGCCGTTCTCCGCCGAACTCAAGCGCGAAGTGCTGGCGCGCATGCCCGGCGCGCTGATCGAGATTTACTCGATGACCGAGGGCGGGGTGGTCTGCCTGCTGGCGGCGCACGAGTTTCCCGACAAGCTGCACACGGTCGGCCGCCCAGCACCGGGGAGCGCACTGAAGGTCCTCGACGATGCCGACAACGAAGTGCAGCCGGGCACCCCGGGCAACCTCGTCGGGCGTTCCGGAACGATGATGTCGGGCTACCGCAACCAGGTCGACAAGACCCGCGAAGGATACTGGACCGATCCTGCAACGGGCGAAGTCTGGCAGCGGATGGGCGACATCGGTCGGATCGACGCCGATGGCTTCGTCGAACTGGTTGGAAGGGCCAAGGACATGATCATTTCGGGCGGGTTCAACATCTACCCCGCCGATCTCGAGGCCGCGCTCGAGGCCGATCCGCGGGTTGCCGAAGCCGCGGTAATCGGAGTGCCCAGCCGCGCCTGGGGCGAGACCCCGATCGGCTTCGTCCGGCTGGCCGGCGATTTCGGAGAAGAGCACTTGCCCGCGATCATGGCGGAAACCAACGGCAAGCTCGGCAAGACCCAGCGCCTTTCCGCGCTCCACGCGGTGGACGAGATGCCGCGCAGCCACATCGGTAAACTGCTCAAGAGCGAGTTGCGCGAGCGGGCCGCAGTATTGGCATGAGATTTGGGCATCCACACCGGGCTTAACTTAGGTTTAGGTGCTCGCCGTTACCTTGGCGGGCGATGGGAAGAGTGGGGTTCTGGTTCGCGGCGCTGTTCGCGATAATCGGTGCATGCGCCGTTCCCGCGTCTGCGGCGTCCCCGGACGACGTGCGCTGCGCGGGTTCCGCTGCTCGCATGGGGCCGATCGCCGCAACGCTTGCCGAGCCGATCGCGTGGCGCTGCCCGGGTGACTGGGCCGATCTGGCGGCGCCGCGACAGATCGCCCGCTTCACATTCGATCCCGCCGATCGTCCGCGATTCGTCGTCAGCCGCGTAGCGGTATTCGAACGGATCGTGATCGCCTGGCGAAAGCCCGACGGGACGATCGGATCGATCACTCGCCCGTTCGACGAGGTCCGGCCTGCGTTCCTCGACCGCCGCTTCTCGGTAGCGCTGCCGGTGCTGCCAGCGGCGACCGACACGCTGTGGGTGGCTTTCGACCGGCCAGCCCAACCGCTCGTGTTCGATTATCTCAATCTCCAACACGACCCGCCCGGAACCAACGTAACCGACCGGAAGGCGCTGATGCTGGCGTCGCTTATCCTGGGGCTGCTGTTGATGCCGCTCCTCTTCGATTCGGTGTTTTACCGCGTCCTGCGCGAGCCGTTCATTCTGTGGCACATGGCCTTCGTCGGCTGCATGGCGGCGCAGCTGGTCCTTACCGAGGGTCTTTACCTGACCCTGTTCGAACCCGGCCTGCGGGTGATGCGGACGATGACGGTCGGCAGTTTCGGTCTGATGGTGGCGGCGGCGGCGATGTTCTTGGCCACATTTGTCGAGCACGGAACGATGACACGGCCCGCCCTGCGCGCGTTGCAGGCCGCGGCATCGTGGATGTTGGTTACCACGCTGGTCCATGCTGCTGGCATCACTGCCCTCGGCACGGTGCCGGCAAAGTTGTTCTATCTCTCGGGGCTACCGATAGCCCTGACATTCCTCTGGGCCGGCTGGAGTGCCTGGCGTGGCGGCAGCCGGATGGTTCGCTACGTCGCGATCGGATTCCTTCCGCTGTTCGTCGTGGCTCTGATCCGGGTGATTACCTTCGCGCTTCCCGGAGTGCCGACCGCCGAGGCGACCGACCTGTTCCTGGCCGGTATGATCATGGAAGTGAGCACGACCGCGCTGGGAGTCGCGGCGCGCTTCCTCGATTTGCGCGACGAGCGCGACCTGGCCCAGTCGGAAGCCCGCACGCTGGAAGGGCTTGCCGAGCGCGACCCGCTGACCGGGCTGCTCAACCGCCGCGCGGTCGAACCGCGCTTCGCCGAACTGCGGCGCAGTGGGTACGAGACCTTCGCATTGCTCGATCTCGACCATTTCAAGGGCGTCAACGACCGGCACGGTCATGCGGTGGGAGATGCGGTGCTCGTCGCGACCGGCGAAGTCCTGGCGAGCGAGCCGGGCTGCCTTGCGATCCGGCTGGGCGGGGAGGAGTTCCTGCTCCTGCTCGACGGCCCCTACGCAGCCGAGCGGGCGGAGCGCGTGCGCACGGCAATCCCGACGCGGGTGGCGCGAGCCGTCGAGGGACTTGCCTGCCCGGTCACGGCGAGCATGGGCATGGTCGTCGCGCCGCACGCGGCATTGCCGCGGGCGACCTTCAACGACCTTTATGTCATGGCCGACAAGCTGCTCTACGAAGCCAAATCAGCGGGCCGCAACCGCACGTTCAACGAGCGCATCCGCGGGTTTCGTATCCCGCGCAGGGAACGACGGCGCGCCGCCTGAACCGCGCGCGGGGCGCATTTTCAGGCGAGTGTCGCGCCCAGCGTGACAGCGCTGATCGCCGTGGCGGCGAGGAAGGCGAGAACGTGGGATAAAAGGCGCATCGATAGTCTCCGGTCAAAAACGAGAGGTCCCCGGTCGTGGCGAGCCTCATTGCCGAGAAGTAATAAGATTACGCCGCGCTTTTCACTAATGACAAGAAGCGCACCTACGTTGCATATCGCACAACTGCGAATGTGCGGGTCATACATTGGCTGGGGTGACCGACCGATCCGGGAAAAGGGCAAAGACGGGAGCGGGGAAAGACGGGGCGACGGCTGAGGGGGAGAGGAGATGCCGCCGCCCCGCTTTCTATTCGCGGCCGCCCATACAGGCGGGGGCGAAGGCGCCTCAAGACCCGGGGGGACGTGGTCGGAGGCGTCGAACGGGAAGCCGTTTTCTTGGGAGAGGACAGGCTTCGTCCGGTTCGCCCATCGTAATAATGTTACGCTTCGCTTTTCACAAATGAGAAAACCTCGTCGTGTGTTGCGTTCAGCGCAACCATCCCTCTCACTCATTGCGCTGGCCCATCGGCTACCGTGTCCGGACTGGACCTTGCGAGGTCCGCCGCCTAACGGCGCGACATGGACCCGCAACTCCCCGATTCCATCGTCCCGGACTCTATCCTGATCGTCGATTTCGGCAGCCAGGTGACCCAGTTGATCGCCCGCCGGGTGCGCGAGGCCGGGGTCTATTCGGAAATCGCCCCGTTCACTCAGGCGGAAGAGGCGTTCGCGCGCCTCAGGCCGAAGGGGATCATACTGTCGGGCTCGCCCGCCGGGGTTCCGGAAGATGGCTCGCCCCGCGCGCCGCAGATGCTGTTCGAAGCGGGCCTGCCGATCCTCGGCATCTGCTACGGTCAGCAGGTGATGACGCATCAGCTCGGCGGTACCGTCGAGGCGGGCCACCAGGGCGAGTGGGAAGGCGAATTCGGCCGCGCGTTCCTGACCGTGACCAGGGAGTGCGCGCTGTTCGAGGGCCTGTGGTCGGTCGGCGAGCGGCACCAGGTATGGATGAGCCACGGCGACAAGGTCACCGATTTCGCCCCCGGGTTCGAGATCGTCGCCACCTCGGATGGCGCCCCCTTCGCAGTGATCGCCGACGAGGCCCGAAACTTTTACGGCACCCAGTTCCACCCGGAGGTGGTGCACACCCCGGACGGCGCGAAGCTGATCGCCAACTTCGTCCACATGGTTTGCGGCCTGGCCGGCGACTGGACGATGGCCGCCTATCGCGACACCAAGATCGCGCAGATCCGCGAACAGGTGGGTTCGGGCCGGGTCATCTGCGGCCTTTCCGGCGGAGTTGACAGTTCGGTCGCGGCGATCCTGATCCACGAGGCGATCGGCGAGCAGTTGACCTGCGTGTTCGTCGACCACGGCCTGCTGCGCCTGAACGAGCGCGAGCAGGTTGAGACGATGTTCCGCGATCATTATAACATTCCGCTCGTCGTTGTGGACGCCGAGAAGCGCTTCATTGACGGTCTTGCGGGCATCACCGACCCCGAAAAGAAGCGCAAGTTCATCGGCGCCGAGTTCATCACCGTGTTCGAGGAAGAGGCGCAGAAGATCGGCGGGGCCGACTTCCTCGCGCAGGGCACGCTCTATCCCGACGTGATCGAGAGCGTCAGCTTCACCGGCGGCCCGTCGGTGACGATCAAGAGCCATCATAACGTCGGCGGGCTGCCCGAGCGGATGAACATGGCGCTGGTCGAGCCCTTGCGCGAACTGTTCAAGGACGAGGTCCGCGAATTGGGCCGCGAGCTCGGCCTGCCCGACATCTTCGTCGGCCGGCATCCGTTTCCCGGCCCCGGCCTTGCGATCCGCATCCCCGGTGCGGTCGACAAGGAGCGCTGCGATATCCTGCGCAAGGCCGATGCGGTGTACCTCGAGGAAATCCGCGCCGCCGGCCTCTACGACGCGATCTGGCAAGCCTTCGCGGTGCTGCTCCCGGTGCGCACCGTCGGCGTCATGGGCGACTATCGCACCTACGACCATGTCCTCGCCCTGCGCGCGGTCACCTCGACCGACGGCATGACGGCCGACGTCTATCCGTTCGACAGCGCGTTCCTGTCACGCGTGGCGACCCGCATCGTCAACGAGGTGAAGGGCGTGAACCGGGTGGTTTACGACTACACCTCGAAACCGCCGGGTACTATCGAGTGGGAGTAATCCGTGGCGGGTGAGCTGACCGTTCGCGATGCGCAGGATAGCGACGCCGGGGCGCTCGCCCGGCTGATCGGGCAACTCGGATACGATGTGTCCGCAAGCCAAGTGACCAACCGACTGCCGGACCTCGTCGGGCCCGGACGGGGCGTTCTCGTCGGCTTGATCGACGATGCGGTGATCGCCTGCCTGACGACCTCGATGATGCACGTGCTTCATCGCCCCGCGCCGGTCGGGCGGGTTTCGATGATGATCGTCGACGAGATCTGCCGCAGCGGGGGGATCGGCGCGGCGATGGTGCAGGCCGCCGAAGAGCGCTTGGCGCAGGACGGGTGCTATATGATCGAAGTCACCAGTCACCACACGCGGACGCGCGCCCACGGGTTCTGGGAAGGCCGCGGCTACGAAAAGACGAGCGTCCGGCTCGCCAAGACCCTGTGATGACGGATGGTGTCACCCGGACATTGCGCCGGCTTCAGGACGCGCTTGTCCAGCGGTTCGGACACAAGCGTCGTTCTCCAGAAGATCGCCACGCCCCCGAGTGGTCTCTGGTACAGGGCCTGATCGGCTCGCGGATGCTGAGCGAGGCCTCGAGCGCGGTGGCGGACCGGGTGCTCGCGGATTACGGTTCGTGGGATGCGGTCGAGGCGCTTAGTCCAGCCGCGCTCGCAAAGGCATTGAAGGGGGTGCGGTTTCCCAACCAGTCGGCCAAGCGCGTCCACGGGGTTCTCGGCGCGATCCGCGAAAAGGTCGGCAAGGTCGACCTGTCGGGTCTCGAGAAAATGGACACATCCGACGCGCTGGCGTGGCTTGAGGCGCTGCCGGGCGCGGGGCGCAAGATCGCCGCGCAGGTGCTCAACACCACGACACTCGACCGGCCGGCGCTGGTCCTCGACACCCACCACCTGCGCATCCTCGCGCGGCTCGGCCTGATCGGGGAGAGCGACGACACGGCCAAGGCCTACGATGCACTGGTGCCATGGCTCCCGCCCGAGTGGGACGCAGGCGACATCGACGAACATCACGGGTTGATGAAGGAGCTGGGCCGCGAGGTCTGCACGCCCAAGGATCCCGACTGCCCGAATTGCCCCGCGCTCTCACTGTGCCCGACCGGACAGGCGCGGACGTGAGTTGGGAGGCGGCCGACCACGCGGCCGCCGAAGCGGTTGCACGTTGCCAGGGCGCACTTAGTCGGTCGATCGTCGTCGGCCTTGCCGGAGCGCAAGGGTCGGGCAAGTCGACGATGGCGCCGCGCCTGGCCGCCTTGCTCGAAAAGCGCGGCCTGCATACCGCGATCCTCGCGCTCGACGATTTCTACCTCACCCGCGCCGAGCGACTTGCGCTCGCCGAGACGGTCCACCCGCTGCTTGCGACGCGCGGCGTTCCGGGCACGCACGATATCGGGCTTCTCGACCGTACGCTGGATGCGATCCTGGCGGGAAACGGTAAGGTCGCCGTGCCCCGGTTCGACAAGGCGACCGACGACAGGACGTCTTTGGGCGTACTGGCTCCGCCGTTGGAGGTCGTTCTGCTGGAGGGATGGTGCGTCGGCGCACCGCCGCAACCCGATGCCGCATTGATCGACCCGGTGAACGATCTCGAACGGATCGAAGACCCGCGCGGCGTGTGGCGCGGCTGGGTCAACCATCGGCTCGCAACCAATTATGCCGCCCTGTTCGATCGCCTTGCGTTCCGGGTGTTTCTGCACGCGCCCTCGTTCGCGGTCGTCGAGCGTTGGCGCGGCGAGCAGGAAGTCGATCTTGGCGGTCGTGGCATGGCCCCCGGCGCGATCGGGCGCTTCGTCGCGCATTACGAGCGGATCACCCGCTGGATGATCGCCGACGAGCCGGCCGACCTGGTGATCGATCTCGACTCGGCACGCATTCCCGTCGGAACCCGCCGCCCCACGGCCCGTTGACCGCTCACGCTCAGACACGGGGAAGTCGAAGTGTCTGTCGACCCCCGTCAGGTGGATGGGGGCGGCAGTCGGCGTCCGTGCAGCGCTTCTAGTCGAGGGCATGCCGGGGCCGTTGGATCAGCGCAAGCCCGTGCTCAGGCGCTCTCGTCCCGCTAGACTAAAGCGGTTTTGCGTCCAGCCTCCTTGCGAGCGTGACGCCGAGCACAATCAGCGGCGGCACCAGCACGATCGACAGCGCAACCTTGGCGAATATCTGCCCGATCAGCAGATTGCCGATGTCGAATTCACCATAGAAAGCCAGTGTGATGAATATCACCGAATCAATCGCCTGGCTCAACGCAGAGGCGATCGCGCCGCGCACCATGATGCCCAACGTCCCACCGCCGCCCTGGCCGCGCAGTTTGGAGAAAATCCATACATTGAGCAGCAGCGACACGATGTAGGCCGCCGGGCCCGCCATCCATACGCGCCAGAGCTGCGAATGGACACGTTCGAACGCCGCCAGATCGTCTGCGCGAAACTGGACCATCTCGACCGACGCAGGGAGCGCGAGCACCAGCTGCATAAGCAACGAGGACACTAGAAGCGGCAGGAAACCCCACCACACCAGCCGCCGCGCCAGCGCATCGCCGTAAAGCTGGGAGACCGTGCTTGAAATCACGACGAGGAGCAGAAAGGCGAAAATGCCGGATTCTACGGCAAGGTTCGTCGGCACCAGCGCGACCTGCTTGAACGCCATTACGCCGGCGAGCACGGTCATTCCCCCATAGAGCAGCAGGTAGACGAACAGCGCTCGCGGAACGCTGAAGGTAGTCGGGGATGGAGAAGTAGAAGCTGTCTCGGTCATGCGCGGCAGGATTGGCACCGGCATCGCTAAAAGGAAAGCGTGTGCAAACGAGCCTTGCACGTTTGCCTGTGGAGACACAAAAGCGGTCAAGCGGGGACGAACACTAATCCGGTTTCAATCGCAACCGGTCGCCGCTAACGGGGAGCACCATGCCGCCAGTCGTCGCCAGCCTTCTGGGGATCGTTGCGATCCTCGCTATCGCATTCGTCCTGTCCAACGGTAAGCGCCGCATCCGCCTGAGGATCGTCGGCGCGGCATTCGCCTTGCAGGCCTTGCTTGCATTCCTCGTCCTGCGGACGCCCTGGGGCGTGGCCGGCATCCAGGGGATGTCCAACGGGGTGGCAGCGTTGCTGTCCTATGCCAACGAGGGCACCGCCTTCCTCTTCGGCGTCGACAACCCCCTGAAAAACACTTTTGCGCTCGGCGCCCTTCCGGTGATCGTATTCTTCGCTGCGCTCGTCTCGATCCTCTATCATCTTGGCATCATGCAGCGGCTCGTTCTCTGGCTGGGCGGAGCCATCGGCTGGGTCACGGGGGTGAGCCGGGTCGAGGCGCTGGGCTCGGCCGCAAACATCTTCGTCGGCCAGTCGGAAAGCCCGTTGGTCGTACGGCCCTATCTGGCCGCTTTGTCTCCCAGTCGGCTGTTCACGTTGATGGTGGTCGGCATGGCCGGCGTAGCCGGTACCATTCTGGCAGCTTATGCCGGGTTGCTTGGCGAGCGGTACCTGCCTTACCTGCTCGCGGCCGCGTTCATGTCGGCTCCTGGCGGCATCCTGATGGCCAAGATCATCATGCCCGACGATGGCGACGATTCGCCTGATTTCGATGAGGGTCGCGAAGAGAAGATCGTGTTGCCGCAGTCGCGGATAAGCGCCGAGGGTCCCGCCGCGCTTGTCGAAGGCGGCAAGGCTCACGAAGTCGAGCTTGCCGAGACGTTCGAGGAAGGCACCAGGCCCGCAAATGTGATCGAGGCGGCCGCGCAAGGCGCGCAGACCGGGGTCAAGCTCGCGGTCGCGGTCGGCGCGATGGTGCTGGCGTTCGTGGCGCTGGTCGCCCTCGCCAACGGCATTCTGGGTTGGTTCGGTCACCTTCTCGGGTTCGATGGGTGGAGCTTCCAGGCTGCGCTTGGCGCGCTGTTCGCCCCGGTGATGTTCCTGATCGGGGTGCCGTGGGACCAGGCGCCCGTCGCGGGCGGTCTGTTCGGTACCAAGGTCGTGCTCAATGAATTCGTCGCCTTCATCGACCTGGGGCAGATCGGTGCAGAAGTGCTTTCCGACCGCAGCCGGGCGATCGTGACCTTCGCATTGTGCGGCTTTGCCAACTTCTCGTCGATCGCGATCCAGATGGCGGTGACCGGTGGCCTTGCGCCCAATCAACGTCCGGTTATCGCAAGGCTGGGCTTGAAGGCGCTTGCCGCAGGTTCGCTGTCCAACCTCATGTCGGCCGCGCTGGCCGGTCTGTTCCTTCCCTATTAGAGTCGCCCGAATGTCTGAAATAGCTTCCGTATCGATCGACCGCCCGCTGTCCGAAGTCGCCGACGAGCTTGGCCGCTCCTTCCGCGAATATGGCTTTGCCGTCATCCGCGACCACGGCATTCCGGGCGATCTGATCGCGCGCGCCGAGGAACTGTCGAAGGCGTTCTTCGCGCTGCCAGATGAGATCAAGAAGGCCTACAAGATCGAAGGCGGCGGCGGTGCGCGCGGCTATACCCCGTTCGGGATCGAGCGCGCAAAGGACGCCGAAGTCCACGACCTCAAGGAATTCTGGCACGTCGGGCGCGAGTTGCCAGAGGGCCATCCGCTCGCCCGATACATGGCCGACAACGTGTGGCCCGACGAAGTCGAGGGTTTTCGCGAGACGTTCACCGCGCTCTACGCTGCGTTTGAAAAGGCCGGCGGCCGCGTGCTAGAGGCGATCGCGCTGCACCTCGGCCTGCCACGCAACTGGTTCGCCGCGACGGTCGAGGACGGCAACTCGGTCATGCGCCTGCTGCACTACCCGCCGCTCGACGGGCCGCACGCCGAAGGCGCCATTCGCGCCGCCGCGCATGGCGACATCAATACCATAACCTTGCTCCTCGGGGCCGAAGAGGCCGGGCTCGAACTGCTCACCGCCGACGGCGAGTGGAAGGCGATCGACACGCCTGACGGCGCGCTGGTGGTGAATATCGGCGACATGCTCGACCGGCTGACCAATCACCGCCTGAAGTCGACTCAGCACCGGGTGGTCAATCCGAAGGGCCCGGCGGCTTATCGCAGCCGCTATTCGATGCCGTTCTTCCTCCACTTCCGGCCCGATTTCGACATCGTCACGCTGGAAAGCTGCATCGACCCGGCGAATCCCGACGACCGTCCTGAGCCGATCTCGAGCCATGAGTTCCTCCAGCAGCGCCTGCGCGAGATAAATCTGGCCTGATTCGACCGAACCGAGGCGCGCGGGGCGTTGCAGAAATGCAGCACAACGTCGAAAAGGCACATCGGGTGCGTGGGCAAACGCAATTACATGGGGATTAATTGGTCCCTCAGCGCATGGAAAATGCCTGAAAAATGGCGGCGGCGCACGAATTTAACGCCCGCTTTCCCAAGGTTAAACTGTCACTTCACCGACACAAAAAGCGCGCTAAGGGGGTCGCGCCGCAAGAGAGGCGATTCTCGCCCGGACGTGGTGTATCGAATTCACAACAGGTCTTGGGACTCATTTTCACCCAATCTTGGTCAGGGGTAATTCCGACATGAAAACCGCTCTCCTCCGCTCCAGTGCGCTGATCGCCCTGGCGATTCCGGGCGCCGCGTTCGCCCAGTCGACCGGCTCGGTCGACTTCGAAGAGGATTCGATCGTCGTCACCGGCACGCGTACGACCGATGTCGCGGGCGTCGAAATTCCCGACACCCCCAAGGCCAAGCAGGTTATCGGCGAGGAAATCATCCGCCGCCAGCGTCCCGGGCAGACGGTTAACGACATCGTCAATCTCGTCCCCGGTGTCAGCTTCCAGAACAACGATCCTTGGGGCTCGTCGGGCGGTACCTTCACTATCCGCGGCTTCTCCTCGGACCGTATTTCCCAGACCGTCGACGGCATTCCGCTGAACGATTCGGGCAACTACGCGCTGTACACCAACCAGCAGCAGGACCCGGAAACGCTGGCCTCGGTCAACGTGAACCTGGGTTCGACCGACGTTGACAGCCCGACCGCTTCGGCTGTCGGCGGCACGATCAACATCCGCACACGCGAACCCAGCGACACCACCAAGCTGACCGCCTCGATCACCGCGGGCGACGTGCTCGCCAGCAACCGCAACGGCAGCCATCTCTACATGCGCGGCTTCGCCATGATCGACACCGGCGACCTGACCGGTTTCGGCACCAAGGCGTTCGCATCGGCCAGCTACACCCGCTACGACAACCCGTTCAACAACTACGGCGTCGTCGACAAGCAGCAGTTCAACGCCCGCATCTGGCAGGACATCGGTTCGAACGGAGACTTCGTCGCGCTGTCGGGCCACTACAACGAGAACCGCAACAACTTCTTCGGCTCGTTCAGCCTGCCGGGCTTCCCGACAACCCGGGCTGCGCGGTTCTATAACGTCGACGACAACTGCACGACCGACACGCCTCAGACCGGTGTGGCCGACGCTCCGAACAGCTGCGGCAGCGAATTCGACCGGCGCTACAATCCTTCGAACACCGGTAACGTCCGCTTCGCGAGCAAGTTCTCGCCGATGGATGCGCTCACCCTGTCGCTCGATGCCAGCTACCAGTACGTGAAGGCTAACGGCGGCGGCACCTCGACTGCGCGTGAATATGGCTTTGACGTGATCAGCGCGGGCGGCCGCGCCAACTGCATCACGAACCCCGCGACGACGGCGACCACGAGCTGCCAGGTTGGCTACTTTGGCGGCAGCCCTTATGTCGGCGTCGACCTTAACGGCGACGGCGACCTGCTCGACCAGGTTCGCGTGGTCACCCCAAGCCAGACCCGCACCCGCCGCTACGGTGTGATTGCCAACGCCGCGTACGAGCTTACGCCGGATCACACGATCCGCCTGAGCTATACGCACGATTATGCGAACCACCGCCAGACGGGAGAGGCCGGCTTCCTGCAGCCGAACGCCGAGCCGGTCGACGTCTTCCCGGTCAACGACCCGATCATCGATCGGAACGGCAACGTGATCCAGAAGCGCGATCGCCAGTCGCTCGCGATCCTCGATCAAATTTCCGGTGAGTACCGCGGCCACTTCGGCAACCTGACAGCGGTCGTGGGTCTGCGCGCGCCGTTCTTCAAGCGCGACCTGACGAACTACTGCTTCACCACCACGGGCAACGCCAGCCAGGCGTTCGTCGATTGCGCCTACGGCCCGGCGGCAACTGCCTATCAGGCCGGCAGCCCCTATTCGTACAACGCGACGACGGGCCGGCCTTCGGGCGCCGCCGTTCCGCAGCAGCGCATCTATAAGTATGACGACATTCTCCCGAATGTCGGTTTCGTATACAAGCTGGGTGCGGCATCGATCGCGGCGAACTACGCGAAGGGCCTTTCGGTGCCGGGCACCGATCCGCTCTACGCCTCCTTGTACTTCCCGGCAGACGTCGACGGCACGCAGCCTGCCCCCGAGACCACCGACAGCTTCGACCTGAGCCTGCGCTACAAGACGGGCACCATCCAGGCGCAGGTTGCCGGCTGGTATACGACGTACTCGAACCGTCTCGCGGCGTTCTACGATCCGACGCTTGACCAAGTGCTGTTCCGCAACCTGGGCAAGGTCGACAAGTATGGCATCGACGGATCGGTGGCCTGGCAGCCGACCCGCAACACGCTGCTTTACGTGTTCGGTTCGTGGATGAAGTCGGAAATCAAGGACAACCTTCAGGGCGGCAACTGCTCCGCCACGCAGGTAACCCGCGGCCAGTACGGCTGCACGACCGCCGGCTCGCCCTACCAGATCCTGACCGGTGGCAAGCGTGAGGCCGGTTCGCCTGTCGCGTCGCTCGGTGCCCGCGGCCAGGTGTCGTTCGGCCCGCTTGAAATCGGCTCGCAGGTCAAGTGGACCGGCAAGCGCTACATCAACGACGAGAACCTGCCGTTGCTGTCGCTTAACAGCACGACGAACAGGTACGATCAGGCCTACGGTCCGACTGCATCGTCCTACACGCTGGTCGACGTCGACGTGCGCTACAAGATTGCGGAAACTCCGATGGGCGGAGACGTGGCTGTGCAGCTCAATATCACCAACCTGTTCGACGAACTCTACGTTGGCGGCTTCGGTGGTTCGGGCGACCGTTACACCAGCCCCTTCGTCCAGATCGGCCCGCCGCGCGCGGCGAGTATCTCGCTCCTGTTCGGCTACTGATCGGACTGACTGGCCGGCCTGACCGTCCAGTCGCTTGAAATCGGCGGCGGCGCTCCTTCGCGGGGGCGCCGCCGTTCGTTTGGGTGCTTGCGGAACGGACGCCGTTTGGGCAGCGTTGGGTCGCCATGGCGGCCAACGACAACTTCGCCAGCGTGAGCAGGCGCCCGAGGCCGGGCACGCTTGCGCTGATCGTGCTGCTGCACGTCGCCGGCATCTATGCGCTGGCCAAGGCGTTTGCGCCCAACGCCACCGCCTCGGTCGAGGATGCCGTGCTCTCCACTTTCACCGTGACGGTCGAAACCAAGGAATACGTGCCGCCGCCCGAACCCAAGCCCGACGCGGGTGCATCGGGCGAGGAAGGCAAGAAAGCCGTTCCCAAGCCCACCGCCGCGCCCGAGCCGAAGATAAAGGTCAAGCCGAACCCGCCCGCGCCCAAGGCTAGCTCGACCGGTACAGCCGACACGTCCGGTGCGAAGGACGCCGGCAGCGGGAGCGGCGCTGGCGGAACCGGCAGCGGGACCGGCAGCGGCAACGGCGGCGGCGGGCGGGGCGGCGGCATCGCTACCAATCCGGTTCTTTTGTCGGGCGCCATCAATAATGCGCGCGACTACCCCACGCCCCCCGGCGGTAGGCAGGCGCGCATCGGTACCGAGGTCATCGTCAAGGTCACGATCGGCACTGACGGGCGCGCGTCGAATTGCAGCGTTTACAGGGCTAGCCCCGACCCGGAAGCCGACCGCATCACCTGCCGCCTTGTCGTCGAGCGGTTGCGGTTCAAGCCCGCGACCGACGACGCGGGCAATCCGGTCGCCGCCCCGTTCTACTGGCGACAGCGATGGTTCTGATCGCCGCGGCGCACCGCGGTAAAAACGCCGTGCCCGGCGGGATTTGCGTGCTATGCGCCTCTTCGAAATGAACGATCCCCAGATTATTCCCGTGATCCTGTGCGGCGGCAGTGGCACTCGTCTGTGGCCGCGCAGTCGCAAGGCGATGCCCAAGCCCTTCCTCCCGCTCGTAGGCGACCGGACACTGTTCGAGGCGACTCTGGATCGCTGCAGAGGTAACGGATTCGGCGAGGCGGTCGTGGTCGCCGGCGCCGCGCACCTTGGCCACATCTCCGAGCAGGCGGGACCGGGGGTCACCGTAATCGTCGAGCCGCTTGCGAAGAACACGGCGCCCGCGATCGGCCTTGCAGCAGCCCTGCTGCCAGTTGATGCGATCATGTTGGTGTGTCCCAGCGACCATCATATCGCCGACCCGGCGGCGTTCGCCGACGCTGCACGCGCCGCTGCGCGGCTCGCCGAGAGCGACTGGATGGTCGCCTTCGGAATTGCCGCCGACCGGGCCGAGACGGGTTATGGCTACATCCGCCAGGGCGAAGCGCTGGCGGGCGGCGGGCACCGCATCGACCGGTTTGTCGAGAAGCCGGACCGGGCCACCGCGGAGTGTTTTCTCGCCGAAGGTGGCTATGCCTGGAACGGCGGCATCTTTGCGTTTCGCGCGGGCGCCTTCCTCGACCAGCTCGAGGAGCATCGGCCAGCGATGGCGGAGGCGGTCCGCGCTGCGGTCGCCGGGGGACGTAAGGACGGGAGGATTTTCCTTCCCGCCGTTGCGCCGTTCGAGGCGATCGAGGGAGAATTGGTCGACTATGCCGTGATGGAGATCACATCGCGCGCCGCTGTAGTCCCGGCGAACATGGGCTGGTCGGATATCGGAAACTGGCAGGCGTTGCGCGATGCGCGGCCGGGCGATGCGGCGGGCAACCGCGCGACCGGCAGGGTCGATCTGGTCGATTGCCGCAACGTTCTTGTCGAGAGCCACGGTCCGCGCGTTTCCGTAATCGGGCTCGACGATGTGATCGTCGTGGTCGATGGCGACGAGGTTTTGGTGACGAGCGCGGCGGGCGTGCAGGCGGTCGGCAAGCTGCCGGGGGCGATAGGGCAGTGAGCTCCGGCCGCGCACTCGATACGAAGATTGTCGAGAAGGTCTGGGGCCGCGACGCGCTTCCGGCCCCCTTCAGCGCGCCGCCGGGCGAGCGCATCGGCGAAATCTGGTTCGACCCGCCACACGAGTTACCCGAGCTCCTCGTCAAATATCTTTTTACGAGCGAGAAGCTGTCGGTCCAGGTCCACCCGTCGGATGGCACGGCGCCTTCGGGTAGCCGCGGCAAGGACGAATGCTGGCTCGTGCTGTCGGCTGAACCCGGGGCGAAACTGGCTGTGGGTTTCCGCGACGAGATATCGCCTGAAGCCATGCGCAACGCGTCGCTCGACGGGTCGATTGAGGATCTGCTGGCGTGGTATAGTGTGGCAGCGGGCGACTTCATTTACCTGCCGGCGGGCACGGTCCATGCCATTGGGGCCGGATTGACCTTGATCGAAATCCAGCAGAACTCGGATGTGACCTACCGCCTCTTTGACTACGGACGGCCGCGCGAGCTGCACCTCGATGCAGCGATCGCTGTCGCCGATGGCGCTCCGCACCCCGCGCAATTCCGCCGACGGGTGCCCGAGACCAGCTGCGTTTCGCTGGTCGACGGACCGCAATTCCGGCTCGACCGGATCGAAGGCGCGCCTGATTCCTCGATCGCGTCGCGTTATGGTGGACGGCCGCTGCTCATCGTGCCGATAGATGCGAGCGTCATGGTCGGGGACGTTGGAATTGCTCCTGGTGCGTGCGGTTTCAGCCGAGATATCGCCCAGGTTCTATGGCCAAAAGAGGGCCACGCGCTTATCGCGCAGCCGCTCTAGCTCCGGCCCGAACCCCGCCTGTTGAATATCCTTGGCGATCTCGGATCGTGGGCAGTGTCTTCTGCTCAGCGCGAATGCGCTCCGTTCCCCCGGGTCACCGCTGCTTTCGTCATAGCCGCCCGAACTCGAGCGAATTTGCAAACCACTTGACGAACCGCCCTTGCGTGGCACGCTGCAACCGGTCGACCGGACTTGGGGGAATGACGATGCCGGGAACGGTCTCGAGATTGGCGACGTGCTGCGCGCTGCTCGTGCTCGCTGGGTGCGACATGACGGTCACCGGGTCGTCGGGAAGCGCCACTCCGGCGGCACGCGGCGATGGAACCCGGACTGTGCCGGTCGCAGCTTATCCCGAACGGGTTTACTGGGGCGACACGCACCTGCACACTGATAATTCCGTCGATGCCTTCGGCCTCGGCGCGCGGATCGGCCCTGAAGTGGCGCTGCGTTTCGCGCGGGGCGAAGAAGTCACTTCGTCGACCGGCCTGCCCGCGCAGCTCGACCGGCCACTCGATTTCCTCGTCATCGCCGATCATGCCGAGGCGCTTGGGGCGACCAAACGCCTCTATGATGCGCCGCGGCTGCTCATCCGCGACGCGACGCTCCGTCGCTGGCACGACATGATGCACGAGAGTCCGCAGCAGGGCGGGCGCGCGGTGGCGGAACTCGTGACCGCCGCGGGCGAGGGCACCCTGCCGTCCGGCCTGCGCGACCCCGCAAACGTCGCCAAGGGGGTGGAGGAGGTCTGGCAACGCCAACTCGTCACGCTCGACCGGTTCAATCAGCCGGGCAAATTCACCGCGCTGGCAGGATTTGAGTTTTCTCTGCTGCCAAATGGCAACAACCTGCACCGGGTTGTCATATTCCGCGACGGGAGCGATCGGACTAGCAAGGTGCGTCCGGTGTCGGGCATCGACAACCCGCTCGAGACGCTGTGGGACTTCATGGATTCCGATGAGGCAAAGACCGGTGGCAGGGTGCTCGCGATCCCGCACAATTCGAACCTTTCCAATGGCCTCATGTTCGAACTGACCGGGCCCGCAGGGGCGCCGATGACCGCAGCATACGCGCGTCGCCGCGCCGCGCACGAGCCGGTCGTCGAGGCGACCCAGATCAAAGGCGACAGCGAAGCTCACGCGTTCCTCAGCCCGACTGACGAATTCGCCAGCTATGGGGTCGCGGGGTGGGAACTCGGCAACCTCACGTTGAGTCGCTTAAGCCCGCCGGAAATGTACGGCGGGAATTACGTGCGCGAGGCGCTGAAGCGCGGGTTGACGATCGAAGCGCAGACCGGGGTAAATCCCTATCGGTTCGGCCTGATCGGATCGACCGACAGCCATACCGCGCTCGCCACCGCCGACGAGAACAACTTCTTCGGCAAGCACTCGCTGGGCGAGCCGAGCGCGACGCGGGCGACACGGCCGCAGAACATGGGCACCAACACCGGCCGGTTCGGCTGGCAGTACCTCGCCAGCGGATATGCCGGGGTCTGGGCGCGCGCGAATACGCGGGCGGAAATCTTCGACGCGCTCAAGCGGCGCGAGGTCTATGCCACCACGGGCCCGCGGATGACCGTGCGCTTGTTTGGCGGCTTCGACTTCACCGATGGGGATTTCGCGCAAGGCAACTGGGTTGCGTCCGGGTACCGCCGGGGCGTGCCGATGGGGGGCGAACTGTCCGACGGCGGCAAGCCGCCGGTTCTGATGATCGAGGCGCTCAAGGATCCAAAGGGTGCCAACCTCGACCGGGTGCAGGTGATCAAGGGCTGGACCGATGCCGACGGCCAGGCACACGAACGGGTATTCAATGTCGTTTGGTCGGATAAGGACAAGCGGCTAATGGCGGGCGGCAAGGTGCCCCCGGTTGGCGACACGGTCGACCGCGCGCGGGCAAGCTACACCAACACGATCGGCGCGCGGCAGCTGCGCGCGCGCTGGACCGATCCCGAATACCGCCGCGGCCAGAACGCATTTTACTATGTCAGGGTGATCGAGATCCCAACGCCGCGCTGGGTCCTGTTCGATGCGCTCCGTTACAAGGCCAAGCTGCCGCCCGAAGTGATGGCGCACGCGGTTTCGCAGGAACGCGCCTATTCCTCGCCGATCTGGCTGGTGGCGAAGCCGCGCGCGCCATCATGAACTGGCGACGCTGGCTTCGCGAGCCGCTGGTCCACTTCGTGCTCGCAGGGGCGGCCGTCTTCGCCGTGCTCGGCTGGCGCGGGGGACCTGACGACCCGGCGAGCCGAACGATCCACCTGACACGCGACGACCAGGCGCGCCTTGCAGTCAACTTCGCCGAGATCATGGGCCGCCCGCCGACCGCTGCCGAACTCGACGGCGTGATCCGCGGCTGGGTGCGCGACGAAGTGCTCTACCGCGAGGCGTTGCGCCTCGGCCTTGATCAGGGCGATGCGGTAGTACGCAAGCGGCTTGCGCAGAAGATGGACGCGATCGCAGCGAGTGCCGCCGAAACCCAAACCCCGGACGATGCAACGCTGAGAAAATGGCTCGCCGACCATCCCGACCGGTTCGCGGAGGACGCGGCGCTGACGTTCGACCAGCTTTATTTCACCACGCGCAGCCGCGCGGTAGTGGCGAAGACGCTGCTGGGGGGCGGCGCCGACTGGCGCAAGGTCGGCGATCCGGTATCGCTGCCTGCGCATTTCGAGAGCTCGGGACGTGATGCGGTTGCGGGTGAACTGGGCGACGAATTCGTCCGCGCGCTCGATAGCTTGGTCGTCGGCAAGGGATGGCAGGGTCCGGTCGAAGGCGCGCTTGGCTGGCACCTCGTCCGGCTCACCGCGCGCCAGCCGGGCCGCGTGCCACCGCTCTCCGCTATCCGCGGGCGGGTCGAAGACGACTGGCGTGCCGAAACCGCACGCACCCGCACTGACGCTGCCTACAATGTGCTGCGCGGCGCCTACTCGGTGAAGATCGAGGGGTGAGGTGGTTTCTTGCCGTGCTGGTCGCGCTGTTCGCCACCGCCGCCTTCGCCGACGAACTGCGTCCGGGTTATGTCGAGTTGCGCCAGCGCAATTCCGAGCGCTGGAGCCTTTCGTGGAAGCAACCTCTGACCACCCCGGGCGAGCCGCAGCTCTTAATTCCGCTCGTGCCGCCGGGCTGCCGGATCGTCGATGGTCCGCACCGCCGGATGGTCGCACTCGCTTTGGTCGGGAGTGCCGAGCTGGCGTGCGCCGGACCGTTGGAGGGGAAACCCGCGGGCTACCGGGAAATTCCCGGTGGGGGCGACGTGCTGTTGCAGATCAATCCGCTTGGCCGACGAACCCAGAGCTACCGGCTGACACCGTACTCTCCCACTGCCAGCCTCGCCGCAACGCCGCGCGCGGCGCAGGTCTGGCGCACTTACGGGGCACTTGGCGTCCATCACATCCTGACCGGGTGGGACCATCTGTTGTTCGTGATCGCGCTGGTGCTGCTGGTACGGCGCGGCTGGGCAGTGGCCAAGGCGGTGACCGCGTTCACGGTCGCGCATTCGCTGACACTTGGGGGTGTTACCCTTGGGTTCGTGGGGTTGCCCGAGCAGCCCGTCGAGGCGCTGATCGCGCTGTCGATCGTTCTCATCGCGCTCGAGTTGCTGCGACCGGCGGCGCCGCCCAGCCTCGCGCGGCGCTATCCCTGGATTATCGCATTCGCCTTCGGGCTTGTGCACGGGTTTGGGTTCGCCGGTGCGCTCGCGTCAATCGGCCTGCCCGAGGGGGAGGTTCCAGCGGCGCTGCTGGCGTTCAACCTCGGGGTAGAGTCAGGTCAGCTCGCCGTTGTAGCAGGAGTTCTGGCGCTGCTCGCGGCACTGCGCCGGTTCGCCCAGCCGGCGCTCGCCCCGGGGGTGCGGATTGCCGCGTATGGCATCGGAATCACCGCATCGTACTGGCTGATCGAGCGGATCGTCGCTTAAACCGCGTCGTTATCTTGCCATTCACCCCCCCGCTCCTACATCTAGGGTCGAGGAAAGGACGGTTCATCCGATGAACGACGACAACGACCCGCGCGAGCCCGGCCCCGGGGGTAACCCCTGGATCAAGAGCCTGATGGTATGGGGGGGGATTTTTCTCGCCCTGCTGCTCGTCGTATCGATGTTCGGCCAGGCCGGGCAGACGCCCGGATCATCGATCCGTTATTCCGAATTCCGCGAGCGCGTGGCGGCCGGCAGCGTCAAGGACGTGTCGATCGCGCCCAATTTGATCACCGGCACGATGAAGAACGACGATACGTTCGTCACCACCCCGGTTGCGGGCGACACCAGCCTGCCCCGGCTACTCGACGATAACGGCGTGTCGTACTCCGGCAAGGAAGCCGACCAGCCCAACGTATTCCTCTACCTGCTTATTCAGTCGCTACCATTCATCCTGATCCTCGGCATCGCGTTCTTCGCGCTGCGCCAAGTGCAGAAGGGCGGCGGCGCCGGCGGCGCAATGGGCTTCGGCAAATCGAAGGCCAAGTTGCTGACCGAAAAACAGGGCCGCGTTACCTTCGCCGACGTGGCGGGTATCGACGAGGCGCGCGAGGAGCTCGAGGAGATCGTCGAGTTCCTCAAGGACCCGCAGCGCTTTTCCAAACTCGGCGGCCAGATTCCCAAGGGCGCGCTGCTGGTCGGCTCGCCCGGCACCGGCAAGACCCTGCTCGCCCGCGCCATCGCGGGTGAGGCTGGCGTGCCGTTCTTCACAATCTCGGGCTCGGACTTCGTCGAGATGTTCGTCGGCGTTGGCGCGAGCCGCGTGCGCGACATGTTCGAACAGGCCAAGAAGAACGCTCCGTGCATCGTCTTTATCGACGAAATCGACGCGGTCGGCCGCCACCGCGGCCACGGCCTCGGCAACTCGAACGACGAGCGCGAGCAGACCCTGAATCAGCTTCTCGTCGAGATGGACGGGTTCGAGGCCAACGAGGGCATCATTATCATCGCGGCGACCAACCGCCCGGACGTGCTCGACCCCGCGTTGCTGCGCCCGGGTCGTTTCGACCGCCAGGTTGTGGTGCCGATCCCGGACATCGAGGGCCGCGAGAAGATCCTGTCGGTCCACATGAAGAAGGTGCCGCTGGCGCCCGACGTCAATCCACGCACGATCGCGCGCGGCACGCCCGGTTTCTCGGGCGCGGACCTTGCCAACCTCGTCAATGAGGCGGCGCTGCTGGCTGCACGCCGTAACAAGCGCCTGGTCGCGATGCAGGAATTCGAGGACGCGAAGGACAAGGTCATGATGGGCAGCGAGCGCCGCTCGATGGTCATGACGGACGACGAAAAGAAGATGACCGCGTATCACGAGGCCGGCCACGCACTCGTTTCGATGAACGAGCCGGCCTCGGACCCTATCCACAAGGCGACGATTATCCCGCGCGGCCGCGCACTGGGGATGGTCATGCGCCTGCCAGAGCGGGACAACTACTCGTATCACCGCGACAAGATGCACGCCGACCTTGCGGTCAGCATGGGTGGGCGGGTCGCCGAAGAGCTGATCTTTGGCCACGACAAGGTCTCGTCAGGGGCCAGCTCGGACATCCAGTACGCTACCAAGCTGGCGCGCAACATGGTCACAAAGTGGGGGATGAGCGACAAGCTCGGCCCGCTGCAATACGAGGAAAGCCAGGAAGGCTACCTCGGTATGGGTCAAACCGCACGGACCATGGGCTCGGCGGAAACCAACAAGCTGATCGATTCGGAGATCAAGGATCTGGTCGAAGGCGCACATCGCCGGGCGACTGAAATCCTGAAAGCGCAGGAGGACAAGCTCCACCTGCTTGCCCAAGCCATGCTCGAATACGAGACGCTGAACGGCGACGAGATCAAGTCACTGCTGGATACGGGCAAGATCGACCGCCCGGATGCCCCGAGCACGCCGGTGACCAAGCCGGTCCGCGGCTCTGCGATCCCCAAGGCCGGTCGCCGGTTCGGTGGCGAGGCGCCTGCGGCGTCCTGACCTCTAGCGCTTGATCCCGAGCTGGCCCGCTGCGGCTTCCAGTTCGGATTTACGTGACGGGTTGGCGGCGATCGCTGCGGTCAGCGCTCTGCTGGCTGCAGCATCCTGCCCCAGCGTTTTGCGGCTGCGCATCAGCATCATCCATCCGTCGACGTTCGACGGATCGGAGGCGAGCCGCCCCTCCAGTTTGGCGACCATGCCTTCGGCCATTGCACGCTGTTCGCCCGGTGGAATGCTGCCCGCGGCCGCGAGCTGCTCTTGCGAAGGGCCGGGGATCGCATCGAATGCCGGATGCGCGGGTGCGGAAGCCGGTCGCTTGCCGCTTACGGTTGCAATCCTTTCGGCGACCTCGATCTTGTTGATCTTGGCGACCTGTTCGATCGTGCGGATGAGGTCAGCCTCCCATGGCGCACCGGAGGGCGTGTCGGCGAGTAGCGCCATCCAGTCATCGATCGCTCCGCGGTGGTCGCCTGACAGGTCCTTGTCGACCGCCAGGAAATAGCGTGCCCGCGGGTCTTTGGGATCGAGAGAGATTGCTTTGTCGAACGCCTGGCGCGCTTGGTCTGGCATCGGGTCGCGCTCGCTTGCCATTACCAGTGCTTCACCCCTGCTAGACAACAGCGCGGCGTTCTTCGGATCGGCGTCGCTGGCCCGGCCATAGGCCTTCGCCGCATCGGCGAAGCGCCCGGCGTCGAAATAAGCGATGCCCAGCCGCTGCCAGACGCCGGCGTCTGCGGGGCTGGCCTGCGCATCTCGTTCGAGCGCGGAGAGCGCGTCTGCGGGCATTTCAGCCGCCGATGGGGCGTCCTCCTCGCCGCTCAGGCGGTAGCCGATGGCGCCTGCCGCCAGGACCAACGCGCCCGCCGCAATCACTCCGCCCTTTCCGAACGCCAACACAGGCTCTCCCTTTTCGCGGGTCCCGGCCTAGCAAGCGGACCACTTTCCCGCAAACGCGACTGGATAAACGCGCCGCCCGGGTTATGATGGCACTTGCCTGGGGGGTGGCATGGCGGGAACCGAAGCGGGGATTTTGGACGTTGCTATCGTGGGATCGGGCCCCGCGGGTCTGAGCGCTGCCGCGCACGCCGCTGCCAAGGGCATGAGCCACGTTCTGCTCGAGAAGACCGACCACCTTTCCGATACGATCTTCAAATACCAGAAGGGGAAGCACGTGATGGCGACGCCGTCGCATCTCGTGCTGCGTGCGGACCTCGATTTCGACGCGGGTAAGCGCGAAGTCATTCTCGAGACTTGGGACCGACAGATCGCCGACAACAAGGTCGAGGTCATGCTCGACGCCGAAGTCAGCGCGATTAAGGGCAAGACGGGGGACTTTACGATCACCCTTGCACGCGGAGCAACCGTGCGCGCGAGGGCTGTGGTGCTGGCCATCGGTACCCAGGGCAACCCGAACCTTCTCCGCCTTCCGGGAGCCGACCTGCCGCACGTCCAGTACCAGCTCGACGATCCCACCGAATACATCGACGAGCACATCACCGTTATCGGATCGGGCGATGCCGGAATCGAGAACGCGCTCGGTCTGGCCGCCGATGCCGCGCAGGGCAATGTGGTCACGATCCTCAACCGCAGCACTGACTTCGCGCGCGCCAAAAGTGCCAACGTCAAGCTGCTGATGGAGGCCGAAAGCGAAGGTCGGATGTTCATTCGCCGCGAGACCACTCCGGCCGAAGTGAAGCCCGGAGAACTGGTGCTCGACACCCGCGACGGGCAGGAGACGATCCGCTGCGACCGGATCATCGCGCGCACGGGATCCAAGCCGCCCCGAGCCTTCGTCGAGGGAGCCGGCGTCAACTTCACCAGCGAGGAGCGCGAAGCGTTTCCGGCGCTTTCTCCCGCGTTCGAATCGACGACTCCGGGAATTTACGTCATCGGCGCGCTCGCCGGATATCCGCTGATCAAGCACTGCATGAACCAAGGCTACGATGTGATCGAGTTCCTGGCCGGGAACACCGACCTCAAGCCCGCCGACGAGCCGATCCTGGAGGAAAAGTTCGGACCGCTGCCGGGCAACCGCTCGGTCGACGAATGGCTGGCGCTGTTCGGTCGCACCGTGGTGATCCTGCAGGAACTGTCGGTGCTTCAACTTCGCGAACTGATGATCGATTTGCGCGCGCACTATTTCCAGGCCGGCGACGTGATCTTCGAGCGCAACGCGCCAGGATCCTCGATGTTCGCGATTGCGCAAGGATCCGTCGCAGTTCAGGTCAATCCCGCCGATCCATCAATTACGGTGCCGATCGGAGAGGGTTCGATCTTCGGCGAGGTTGGTCTGATCTCCGGCCGCCGCCGGGGTGCGACGATCCGTGCGACCGAACCGACCGTCGCGCTGGAATTCTCGCGCACCGCGGCATTGAAGCTGATTGCCACCACGCCGGGCGCGGCACGCGCGGTCAATCGCATTTCGATCGAGCGCCAGCTCCTCCAGCTGTTCGGATCGGGCCTGACCCCGGAAGACCTTGCCGAGATCACGGAAGCGGCCGTCGTCGAAGACAAGCGCGCGGGCGAAGTGGTGGTGAAGGAGGGTGACGAGGACAAGGACGTATTCGTCATCCGGCGCGGATCGATGATCGTCGAGAAATACATCGGCGGGCATCCGGTGTTTCTCAGCTACCTGCCCGCGGGCTCGTACTTCGGCGAAATGGCGGTGATCGACGGATCGAATCGCACCGCGACGGTGAAGGCCGCGATCAAGAGCCAGGTTGTCCGCTTCCCCGGCGAGGCGTTCGTGAAGCTACTCGAGCGTAAACCGAAGCTGCGCGAAAAGGCGCTTGCCGACATGGCCAGCCGACGCGAGGTCAACGCTTTCATCGAGAGCCGCAAGGACAGTTTCGGCGACGCGGCGGACTATTATTCGCAGACTGCAAAGTTTCTTGTCGACCAGGGCATCGGCGAAGCGACCGACGTGCTGCTAATCGACGAAACGTTGTGCGTCGGGTGCGATAACTGCGAGAAGGCCTGCGCGGACAGCCACGACGGGCTCAGCCGCCTCGACCGCGAGGCAGGCAAAACGTATGCGCATCTCCACGTGCCGACGTCGTGCCGTCACTGCGAACATCCGCATTGCATGGCCGATTGTCCGCCCAACGCAATCAAGCGCGGTCCCGACGGCGAGGTCTTCATCGACGAGACTTGCATCGGCTGCGGCAACTGTCAGCGCAATTGCCCCTATGGCGTGATCCGGATGGACGCCAAGCCACCCAAGAAGCCGGGGCTGTTCTCGTGGCTCATGTTCGGCGTCGGGCCGGGTCCGGGCGAAGCCAGCTATTCGTGGCGCAAGAAGAAGGCCGTACAGTCGGGTAAGGAAGCGCCCAAGGTCGCGATCAAGTGCGATATGTGCTCCGGGATCGACGGCGGCCCGGCGTGCGTGCGCGCCTGTCCCACCGGCGCCGCGATCCGGGTCGGGCCAGAGAAATTCCTTGCAGTCAGTCAGGCGGACAAGGGCGCCTGATGGCAAGTCTGGCCAACGATACGGACAACAGCCGCGGGCAACGGCCAACCGATCACGAAAGCTTCCTCGTCCATCGGCGCTTCCGCTGGCTCAAGATCGCGGCCGTGCTGTGTATCGTGGTGAGCATCGGTTATGCGTTCGTCGACGTCACGCCGAGGCCCAATGGCGGCACTTGGTACGGCTATATTCTGGGTACCATCGGCGTGCTGCTGATCGTCTGGCTGTCGCTGCTGGGCATTCGCAAGCGGGCGATGACCGAAGGGAGCTGGTCGCTGAAGGCGTGGACCTCCGCGCATGTCTATCTAGGGCTGTCGCTGGTGGTGATCGGCACGCTTCACACCGGTTTCCAACTCGGTTGGAACGTCCATACGCTGGCGTGGGCGCTCATGATGCTGGTGATCGTTTCGGGAATCTACGGAGTGATCGTCTACGCGACCTTGCCCGAACGTCTCAGCAACAATCGCGGAGACATGTCGAAGAGGGAGATGATCGAGGCGCTGGGCGCGATCGATCGCCAGCTTGAAAGCGCGGCTCAGCCGCTCGCCCGCGACGAGAGCGACTTGGTTATCGCCGCTCTCGATCAGGACGCGTTCAAGGCCGGCGTGCTCGCCCGCCTTACGGGAAACTATCCCAGATGCCGGACCGAGCGCGCCCGCGCCGCCTTTTCCGCCGAACGGTCGCGTGACGAGAACGAGGAACGCGTGTTCGGTCTGCTCCAGCGGCGTTCGGCACAGCTCGGCCAGATCCGCCGACAGATGCGCTTGCGCACGCTGCTCGACATCTGGCTCTACATCCACGTTCCGGCGACGGTCGCGCTGCTCGGTGCGCTGACCGCGCACGTGATCAGCGTATTCTATTACTGGTAGCGGCCCGATGAGCTTTCGCATCCGCCAGATCCAGACCACCGCGACGGGGCGCGAAATCGTCCGCGAACGGAAGGTGGACGACAACCGGCTCACGCTCGGCCGATCGGCGGAAAACGACGTCGCAATCCCGGACCTTGCGGTCGAGCAGCATCATGTCGTCGTTACCGCGAGCGAAGGACGCGTCCTTACCTTCGAAGCGGCCGGAAGCCTTGGCTTCACGCTCGACGGGCGCACTCGTATGAGCGAGGCGGTGGACGACGGCGGTGCCGAACTGGTCCTGGGGGCCTATCGCATCGACTTTGCCGCGGGACCGGAAAACGAGATCGAGGTTACTGTCCGCCGCCGAGAGGAACGCGAAGGTGGCGAGGGGCAGGGCGTCCACGGTTTTGGACTGGTGAATACCTGGCTGCCCAGCAAGCGTCCGGTCGCCTGGGCGCTTCTGGCCGCGATCTTCGTCGCGTTTCTGGCGGTGCCGATCTGGACCAACATCAGCCGGGAGCCGCTGAAGCCTGATTACCGCCAGCCCGGCCAGACGATGATGGACGCGAGCTGGTCGACCGGCAAGCTGAGCCTCGCGCACCACGGACTCGAGGACAATTGCGAGGCTTGCCACGTCCAGCCGTTCGTCGCGGTGCGCGATAATGCCTGCCTCACATGTCACGAAACGATCGGCGATCACTCTGCCAAGCCGAAGCTGTCGCTCGCGCGCGGCCCGCTCGACTGGGGCGACCGGATCCAGCGTGACATCGCCGACGTGTTACACAAGCCGGGAGCGGGCGCGTGTACCGATTGCCATACCGAGCACGAAGGCGACGGCCGGATGGAGCCGCCCGCGCAGAAATTCTGCGCCGACTGCCACGGCAGCATGGACACGCGGCTCAAAACGCCGCTCGGCAACGCGGCAGACTTCGGCAAGGCGCACCCCCAGTTCCAGGTGGCGGTGCTGTCGTCAGCGGGTGCCGCCAAGTCGACGAGGGTTTCGCTCGACGCGAAGCCGAAGGAATTCAACGGGCTCAAGTTCCCGCACGCGCTGCACCTCGGTATTCGCGGCGGCCCCGCGCAGATGGCGCGGCGACTGGGAGCGGGCAAAGGCTATGAGGGGCCGCTCGGATGCGCCGATTGCCACAGGCCTACGGCAGATGGAGTGCGTTTCCAACCAGTCGACATGGAGACCAACTGCGGGTCGTGTCACAGCCTGGTCTACGACAAGGTCGGTGGCACCTTTCGCACGCTGCGCCACGGCGACATCAACCAGATGCGCGCCGACCTGGCTGCAGCCGATCGCGTACCCCGCCGCCCGATCGCAAGCGGTCGCAAAAGGCCGGGCGCCTTTTCTCCGGGCGGACCCTATTACGGTAATTTCGCTCCGCCACAGCGCGCTTTGGTGCCGCTCGCGTCACGCATGCTGTCTACTCGGGGGGTTTGTACCGAATGCCACTTCGCCAGCGGCAACGGGGTGATGCCGGTCGTTCAGCCCGAGCGATACATCGATCACGGCTGGTTCGATCACGAGGCGCACGAGCGCGAGAAGTGCACTACCTGCCACCAGGCCCCGGCGTCGAACTCGGCGTCCGATGTCCTGCTGCCGGGGATCAAGACGTGCCGCACATGCCACTTGGGCGAAGACGCGGCCCAGCCGAAGATTCCCTCGACCTGCGCAATGTGCCACAGCTACCACCCACGGGGCGAAGCGGCGCCGGCCCGAGTGGGCAAGGATGCCGACAAGCGGAAGACACGATCGTGACCGCGTGCCGGGGCTGCAGGATCGCAGGAGGATTTCGGCGATGCTGATCGCGCAGATGACCGACATTCACATCGGATTCGATCCCGAGGAAGAACCGGAGGAACTCAATCTCCGCCGTTTCCGCGCGACTCTCGCCCGGTTGCTGGGCGGGCCCAATCGGCCCGACATGCTCGTGCTGTCGGGCGACATAACCGACAACGGCGACGTCGAAAGCTTCGAGGACGCGGCTGGCCTGCTCGCAGGCTGCCCGTTCCCTGTCTGGCCGATGGTCGGCAACCACGACACGCGCGAAGCGCTGCTCCACGCATTCCCGCAGGTGAAGAGCAACGACGGCTTCGTGCACTATGCGGTCGAGGCCGCAGGCCTGCGAATTCTGCTACTCGATACGCTCGAACCCGGCCGTCATGGCGGTGCGTTCTGCGAGGGCCGCGGGCAGTGGCTATCGGGCCAGTTGGCCGCGCATCCCGAAACGCCGACGCTGATATTCATGCACCACCCGCCGGTGGTGAGCGGAATCGACTGGATGGATCCGGCCCCGCAGGAGGATTGGATCGGGCGATTCAGTGATGCGATCAAAGGGCATCGGCAGATACTCGCGATTCATTGCGGGCACCTGCACCGGCCGATCAGCACCACTATCTGCGGGATTCCCTTGAGCGTAACCGGCTCGGTCGCGCCGCTCGTGGCGATGGACCTGCGCCCGGTAGACCTCTATCACCCCGATGGCCGCGACCTCATCACGACCGAGCCGCCGAGCTACGCATTGCATCGCTGGGATGGTCGCAGCCTTGTCACCCATTACGAGGATGTCAGCGGCTGGCACGCCTTGGCGCACTACACCGACAAGCTGCAGCCGATGATTCACGAGATGTTCGGCGAGCGCGAGTAGGTCGCGCGCAGCATAGTTCGCGCTTCAGTCGGCGCTCGTGATCGGGCCCCGGCCAGCAACCCAGCGGTTCATGTCGGGCTTATCGGACACCTTCCACGGCACCCCTTTGCTAGTGAGGAACAGCTTTTCCATCTCGCTGCGGTTGAACGGTCGTGAGCCGAGCCGGCCAAAGACCGCGATCTGACCCCCGGTCTCGTCCACGGCACGGTCGCGGTCGAGGCCCTTCGACATCGCCAGCGCGGGTGAGGGGGTCTTCGCCCATGCGATCAGCTCAGGCTTGGGCGCCGGGCTGAAGCCATAGAAGTTAGGCTGGCTGTCGGGACTTGTCAGCTGGAGCACCTTCATCCCGTTCCGCCCGTCAGCGACGTAGGCGAACAGCGAGGCATTGGTCGAGGCGACGACAACATCCTCGGCATCGGTCATCCGCCCGTCGAAGGTTTCCCTGCGGTAGATTGAAGGGCTCGCCGGGTTCTTCACATCGACGATCACCAGCCCGTCGCCCTTGGCGGCGACATAGGCAAAGGTCCGCGCGAGATAGAGCTTGCGTGCATCGGCCAGCGGCACGGTGCCCGATGGCACCGCGATCGGTGCACGCAGGTCGGTGACGTCGAACAGCTGCAGGCCCCGGCGCGTGGTGACCCAGAGATAGCGGAACTGCACGGCGCTCGCGCGGGCGTCGTCGAGCGGAATGACCGAGACCAGCTCCGGCTGGAGCGGGTCCTTGAGGTCGACCGTCACCAGCCCCTGGGTTGCCGTGATAAAGGCAACCTCGCCCGCCAGAACGATATGCCGCGCGCCGTTGAGAACCCTGTCGGGATTCCAGGTGACCGCGCGCTTCAGCTTGTTGTTCCGGAATTCTGCGTCGGCCATCGTGTCGATGTTGACGAGGATCAGGCCTTCTTCGGCATCGGTCACCGCCGCGTAGTGGTAGATCGGCAGGAATGGCTGCTCCTGATTCATTTCGCGCATCTCGGGCGTGCTGCGGGTGGGCGCGATCGGCTGGTTGGTCGGCAGCGCTATACAGGTGGCGTTCTTGGAAGAAACGTGGGTGTCGTGGCCGAGCGCCGAGAAGGGCGCGGTGACGATCCGCTCCGAGAAACCCTTGTTGGCGATTGCCGCGACATCGTAAACTCGGAAGCCGCCTTTGCCCTCGGCGACGTACATGTACTCGCCGCGAAGCTGGAGGCAGCCAACCTTGTCGCGGGTGCCTTCGACAACGTTGGCGAACTGTTCAAACGAGTGGGTCTCGCCCGAGATTTTGCCGTCGAAGGTCTTGCCGCGGGTTCGGTCCTTAAGCTCGCGGCCATAATCTTCGACGAACTCGCGGTAGAAGTCGGGGTAGGCGTATTTGTGAAGGTAACTGCCGAGTACCGCCTGCGGCTCGTCCCACTCGGTCACGCGGATCGCCTCGAACCCACCCTCGAGCCCCGTCCAGGCATTGAGCCCGACGAAGTTCACGTAATTCGTGCCCAGCAGCAGAAGCTGCGCCATGATCGCGTTGTTGTCGTCCTTCTCGGACAGATGGCAGTCCGAGCACGTCTTGGTCTCGGTCGTGCGGACGGTGTGCGGGAATCCGGGGGTAAAGGCCTGGCTCGAGAAGCCTATCGAGCTGATCGGCGGCTGCTGGACGTAGATTCGCTCGCGGTTGATGTTGGTGGACGAGAGCACCAGCGCGCTGGAGGAGCGTACAGGTGCAGTCTCGTTGCCCTTGGTCGTCATGTGCTTGCCGAGCTGGAACATCTCGTCGCGCGCGACCTGGGGGTTGTAGGTTGCGAAGTTGCGGGTCGTCTCGCCTTCGAAATGGTGGTCGCTCGTCTTCCAGTTCGCCTCGATCGGAAGGTGGCAGCCGCCGCAACTGGTGTTCCAGCTGAGGTGGCAGGTAAAACACGCCATCTCGCTGCTCTTGTGCGCGCGGCTTTCGGGCGCGATGCCAGGCCCAAACGAGAACAGGCCGTCTTCCGCGCCATTTGCGCTCATCAGCTTTGCGCGCGCGGACTTGGCGTTGAATTGTGGGCTCGCCGGGTCGACGCTGTCCTTGACGAGGCTTACCCGCCATTCGAGCTTGGGATCGACGATCGATCGCTGGATCAGCTGCTGCCGACCCGTGCCGTCATACGTCCACTCGAACCGGCGTTGGCCATCGGGATTGCGAAGCAGCGCCAGGTTGTTGCCCTTTGGCGGCGCGGCGGGGCCGCTCGTTAACAGGTTGGGGTACGCGTCGGCAGAGCCATGGCAGTCCTTGCAGCCGATCTCGATCGCGTCGGCGACCTCGCCATAGATCAGTCCGTTGCCATGGCTGTCCTGCGCGAAGTGACAGTCGGCACACTGCATGCCCTTCTCAGCATGGATGTCCATCAGGTGGACCGACTTGCCCGGGTTCACGCCGACGGGGACAAACTTGCCCTCGTCGTCCTTGCGCCATTTTTCCGGGTCATCGGGGCTGACGATGTTGTTGTCCTTGTCGAGCAGGTTTCCGTCGCGGTCGCGCTTGAACACCCCGCGGAAATTCCACCCGTGACCGTGATAGTCGGCGAACTGGGTGTCTTTTAGGTTCGGATTGAGGTCGTAGACGTTGCGAAGAAAGTCGAGATCGGCCCACTTGCCTTTCGGTGCCGCGCCCTCAGGATTGCGTTCGTTGATCTTCCGCACTTCTTCGGCGGTCGGGTATTTCTGCTCTTTCGGCCACATCGCCGGCGCGTCAGCCTCGTAATCCCACATCGTGTAGCCAAGGAAGGAATTAAGGAAGATGTTCGGCTGGTGCATGTGGCAGTTCATGCACTGCGCGGTCGGAATCGAACGGGTGAAGACGTGCTGCAGCGGGTGGCCCTTCTCGCGGTCGCCGTCCCCGGCGTCGGCCACGGCCTCAGCCCCGTGTTCGCTCGCCTGCTCGTTCTCGTGCCCGGTTTTGAGCGCGCCATGACCGTCGCCATGCTCGACCTTGTCGGCGATCGCCGGATCGGTCGTGATCGTCTGCCCGTCGCGGCCATACTGCGCATACGTCAGCGAGTGGCGCGGTTCGCGGTCGTTGGCATAGACCACATGGCAGCTAGCGCAGCCCGAGTGGCGATAATCGCCCGGCTGATCGTTCGTGCCCATGAACCAGGTAAATGGATCGTTGAGCCGCGTCTTATGGATGTTGAGCACCGGGATCGCCACCCGCAGGCCGGTGCCCGGGCCGCGATTGGATTGCTTGAGGTCGGGCCGACCGGGCTCGTCGAGCCGCTGGATCTGGCCGGTCGGATTCGGCAGACCGATCTCCGGGAAAGTCGGGTTGATCGTGCGACCGCCGCGCTCGAAGACGCGGAACACATCAGCCGGCGGGACCACTTGCCAGGTCGGCAGCGGGTAGAGCTCGGCGAGTGCGCCGCGCGCTTTCTGCTTGTCCGTCAGCGTGCCCGGCGGGTCACCCGCGCTGACGATCTTGGCCGGCTCACCCTCTCGGGTAAACGCCTCGCCGAAGATGTAGCTTTTGAACGGTACGATGCCGTTGTTGTACGAAGCGCCGCCCCACAGCATCGCGCCCGTCGCCATCAGCGATCGCTCGGCGGCCTCGATCACGGGCATGTGGCAGGCCCCGCACGCCTCGCGCGCGACGCGATAGTCGCTGGGATTGTTGAAGCGGATAAACTCGGGCGATTCGCGGTTGAGCAACGCGTAGCTCGCCTTCGGATTGGCGGACGACGGGAAGTGCCAGCTTTCGGGATACATCGGTAGCACGTGTGCGCTGTCGCGCGCGGCGACGTATACCGGATCGTCGTGGCCGAGTTCGGGATTGCCGACAACGCCTGCGTCGCCGCCATGGCAATCGGTGCAGCCGAGGCGGACCGCGGGGGTCGTGTGCATCGTCGGCGCGTCGCTGGCGACATGGCAGGTCGTGCAGCCGTCGCTCTTGCTCGCCATGTCGGCGATCGACTGGGTAAGCGGCGCGGCGGGATAGACGGGATATGCGCGCTTGACCGCAGTCTCGCCTTCCGACGCGCGCGAGGTCGACCAGCCGATCCCGCAGACGAGGACGATGAGCGCGAACAACGCGAGGAGGCGATCGGCGCGCATCAGTAGCTGAATACCACGTTGGCCAGCACCGAGTAGTAATTCCGATTGCCGTTCGAATTGTCGAACAGGTCGCGGAAGCCCGCGCCGGAAATCAGGGTCGCGGCCGACAGGCGCGCCACCGCGTTCTGGTTGGCCCATGGCCGCCAGATCGCCGAGGCCGACAGGTCCCAGCCGATGTCACGTGGGATCGATCCCTCGTTGCGAAGGACCTGCAGGGTGATGGTGTCCTCGAACCATAGATGATTGGCGTTGGCCGAAATCCGCAGGGTCGGCAGGACGTCGAAATCGCCGCCGACGCCGACCATCATCGTGCCGGGGTTATTGAAATTCGACTGCCCCTCTTCCTTGGACGAGCGCAGCGAATTGAGGATGCCGTTGCGGCCGTTGACCGAGACCGCGCGCCCGCCGCCTGCGAACGGGATCGTCTGACGGATCCAGTAACTGGTGTCGGCACCGGCGAATACGGGATTCTCGAAGACCGCGTCGAATCCGCCCTCGTGGTTATCGTACGGATCGTGGTCGCCGCTGGCCCACAGGCCGGAGAGCCGAAAGCGCATCCAGTCCCGATCGTAGCTCGCCTCCGCCGCTGCGAAGAAGGCACGGATCACCGCGGTCTTATCGGTAAAGAAATTATAGCGGTCCTGGCCGAATGCGCCATAGGCGCTAGCGGTCAAATTCACGCGCCCGATCCGCCCGTCCGCGTTGTATCCGACATAGACTACATCGTAGTTGCGCGGGCGCAGATTGCCGATCAGCGCGGGCCGACTGGGAAACCCGTTCTTGTCGATGTGATACTCGTCGCCCTCGCGGTTCATGTTGTAGGCGACGGTCACCTGGCTGGTCAGCGCCGGGATCAGGAAGTCCTGGCGATAGACGTTGCCAACGAACAGCCAGTCGTCGCGTGGTGCGGTCGTCAGGTCGTTGAGACCCGAATTGGTGTCCTTCGACAGCCGCCAGAACGCGGCGAGGTTGTACTGGAACCGGTTGTTGTCGCGGTTTCCGAAGAGCCGGACGCCCAGGTTCTGGTCGTTAAACAGGAAACCGCGAAAATCGGCCTGGAATGGCTGGATGCCGATCCGGATGGAATCGAAGTCGTAACGCTCGGACGTGTTGCGGATATGGTAGTCCACGAAGGCTTCCTGCACGCCCAGAAACTGGTCGTACCGGTGGCTCGGCGCAGACGGTTCGACAAGCAGGACCCGTCGCTCCGGCACGTTGGCGTAATTGAAGTTGAACGCGAGCGCGACGCGATACTCGATTTCGGGCGGCTTGAAAGCGGTCGACCCTTTGGTCAATGCCGCGCCCGCTATGAATGTCTGCGAAAGCAGGTAGCTCGCGTCCTTGCCAAATATGTCGAGGGTACCGGGCCGCTCGGTCGTTTGCAGGCCGACAGGAATCGGAAACGTGCGCGGTTCAATTACTGTATCGCTGATCAGGCTGGCGCTGAAAAACCAGTCATGCCCAGTGATCAACGGCCACTTTTCCGGGTCGAGCGGACGATCGCCCTTCAGCGTATTCTGCTGATAGGGGTCGAACCACCGCTCCTTCACCACGCCCAGCGTTTCGATCAGCCGCCAGCGATCGGGAATGGGAATCTGGTCTGTGGGAAAGGCTTCGGGTGGGGGGGCGCGTACCGCGCCGGGATTCTCTTGCGACAAGCGGTCGGGGAGCGGTGCATCGTAGCCCGGGCGCCGGCGGCCATCGATCGTTTCGTTGTCGACAGGGGGGACTTCGGTATCGCTGTCCGGGGCAACTGGAGTCACGTCCGTGACCGCTTCCCCCGCCGGCGAATCCTGGCGAACGGGATCCAACTGGTCCCCCGCCTGTAACGACAGCGCCAATGCAGACAGTAATGTCAGCGCGGCAGACATTCGAATTTTTGCCCCTTCCCTCTCGGAAAAGTGAGGAAAATCTGCCACAATTGCAATTGCGAACTTGCGGAATCTCTCGCTGACAGCAGGGGCATCCGCCTCGATCGCGAAGCGTGGGGCGCGCGCGGGGGAGAAACGTCGATGCCCGGGTTTGGGAAAATCGCTTTAGGGGCAGTGGCTTCCGCTGCCGGTGCCTTTGTTTTGCTCACGGTTCCGGGCGCACCCAATCGAGCGGCAGATCATCTCGACCCCCCGACTCGAGCCGATCCGTCGGTGGATCCAACACCCGACCTCGCAGCCGATTTGGCCGACGTGTTTGTATGGAATGGTCCCGACACGGTGCGGATGGCCGTCACATTCGCGGGCCCGAACACCCCGAACGCATCCGCGTTTTACGACAGGGACGTGCTGTACAAGCTTCTTATTTCGACCTCGCCGCCGCACGACAGTCCTGAAATTACGATTCGAGTTCGCTTTGGCCAGGGTGCGCGGCCCGGCGAACACGGAGTTCGTTTCGAAGGGATTCCGGGTGTTAACGGATCAATCGAAGGACCGGTCGAGACGGTGCTTACCAAGGACGGGGTAAGGGCTCGAGCGGGTCTACACGACGATCCGTTCTTTTTCGATTCGCGTGGACTGCGCGAATCGCGCACAACCGGACAAATCCGCTTCAATAACACTCGCGATTTTTTCGCCGGGCAGAACGTCACCGCTTTCGTTGTCGAGGTTCCCCGCACCCGCTTCGCGGGAGGTGCCGGTGTCATCAAGGTCTGGAGCACCACTTCACGCTTTGGAGGGCAGCTCTGATGCGATCTTTCGGCCTCCTTTGCACCGCCGCAACGTTCGGACTGCTGGCGGCTTGCGGGGGTGGCGGCGCACCGGCGCCGACCGCGACCCCCACGCCTACGCCCATGACGACGACAGGTGGAGGGCAGACGACCTTTTCGTATGACGTCGAACCGTGCTTCACGCAAATCGTACCCAACACCGGCAGCCAGACAGTGCGTCAGTTGATCGCCCCGGATGCGATAACGTTCGATTTGATGCGACCTGCGGATTTCCCCAATGGGCGCGATCTCGACGATCCCGTGGTCGACATAACCGTGGCTTTCCTGTTTCTCGATCTTACCGAAAGCGGACAGAGCCTGCGAACATTTGCCAATCTGCCGCTTAATCCTCCGGCGAGCGACCGCGCGCCCCTGTCGACCTTTCCCTATCTGGCGCCGCCCCAGGGCAATCCTCCGCTGGCCGCGACAACGGGCACCAGCTTTGATTTCCGGACCGACCCGGATTCTGCTTTCATCCGGGTAGACCGCACCGGGATGCCCGCGATTGCCACGGTGCTTATCGGCGGATCGCTGCGTAATGCATTCAACGATGCCTCGCAGGCCGATGACGCGAACGGCGTATACAGCGCGGAGTTCAGCACACAGCTCAATGCATTGATGAACGCTGTCGGTGACGATTTAAGCAGTATCGGTCTGAAGATTTGCGCCAGGAGAATGTGATCGGCGATAGTCGGTCGAGGTTTGGCCTACAGACCCTGGCACGCGTTCTGTGTGTTCGTGTCGAGAAAAGGCGAAAACGGACAGTTGACATACCGCAGCCGCACACCGGCGCCGACCGGGATCACGATCTGATCGGCACGGATGCTCGCCGGGGCGTTGCCGATCGTTCCGGCCCGCACTCCGCCGTAGTGGACGCCAAGGAAACTGATCATGTCGTCCTGGTCGATTCCGTCGCCGGAAACGCCGATCCCGCCGATAAGCTGCCCGTTGCGATAGATCGGCACGCCGCCGGAGAATATCTGCATGCCGTTCGCCAGCCGCCTCTGGCCGTTGGGTGCCGGCGGTAAGAGAGTGCATTGCTGCGCGGTGTCATTGAACGGCTTGCCCTCGGTAAACAGCGCGTGCTGGAGCACGTTGGACTTGATGAGGGCGACCTGGAGGCCGGTGGCGAACGGATTGAAATCCTCGATCGGACGCCCGAACGGACCCTCGGAGCGGCCCAATTCTCCGTCGGGGAAGTGCGGCCGCGCAAGATTACCAACCGACCGCGCACCGAAGGCCCACTTGCCGGTCAGCGCCGCGGAATCATTAAAGAAGGTTCGCGCACGAGCGACAAAATCGGGAATCTCCGCATCGAGGTCGGCGAGCATGTCCTGCGCGGCGTAGGGGCCAGAGAAGAAGGTGACCGTCCGCGCCTTCTGCAGCGAAACGTCGGTGCCAAACAGCGGAGCGTCAGGTGATCGCACGATGCCGAGCACGCTGCCGTTGGTATCGACCAGGCTGATGGTCACTTGCGCGCGGCTGTCGAGCGGGCGGCGGATCTGCGCCCGCGAGCGGCTCATGATTCGATAGGCTTCTTCCAGAATCGCACGCGATTCGTCGGCCGTTAGTGGTTGCGTCACGCTGCCGACATCGGTCCCGCCGCGGATCGGAAAGCGGTTGGCGCCGCTGCCGTTGGACAGGACGAAGGCGCCCGGAAAGGCAAACTCGCTTGCCGTGGCAAAGCGATAGCCGCTCGCCTCGGTGCCGTAAGGCGTGCCCGGGATGATTGCGCCCGCGTTATAGCCGGTGACCGCGACGAGCAGCCCGATGGTGCCCTGAATAGCGGCGAAATCGCTTTTGAGCGGATGGAGGTCGGCCACCCGCATATCGCTGTATCGTAACGACGCACCATCGACAGTGATCTTGTCCGCGGTGATCGCATCGGGCGCGGCGAAACCCTGCACCCCCGCGAGTGCGATCGCCTCTTCGTCGTCGATCTGGAGGTCGAGCACGTTGCTGTCGAAAGCGTAGTCGCCGTCGGCCATCACGCCGATCCCGCCGACGACCACGCCGTTCTTGTAAAGCGGGAAGCCGCCGGGGTCGGCCGCCAGTCCCAGCGGCGCGCGCTTGGGACCAATGAATGCGCCGGGACCTCCCCCCGCCATGAACCGGGTATTGAGATCCGAGCACGGCAATTGGCTGAATTGCACGCCCGACAGCGGGCCGCTCTCGAGTCCCACCGTGTTCGGCGCGGGCGGGAAATTTGCCTGGACGATCATGCTCGCCGTGCGGGTCGTAAACGCATTCCCGCTGGACGACAGGTAAGCCCCGGTGAGCGCCTTGGAGATCGACGCGATCACCGAATCGACGTTGGTGCCTTGCAGATCGACGTCATCGTCGTTGAGAATACCGGTAGCCGTCAGCCGGCTGACCAGCGAACGGTTGATGGTACCGTTCATCACGAACACGCCGAGCACATTGCCCACCCGGTCGGTCACTGCGATCGTCGCCGGACGACCGCGGGCGGCGGATTCACCCGCGGCTTGCGCGATGATCCTTTGCACTTCGGCCACACTTAGCGACTCTTGCGCAGGTGCGGGATAAACGGCGACCGGTGTGGCGGGCGGACCGGGGGCAGGGGTGGCGGCACTTCCGCCCGATCCGCTGCTCCCGCCACCTCCGCCGCACGATCCGAGCAGAAGCAGCGCTATCGTCAATCCCGTGACCCGGGGCGACGCCTTCATTGCAGCGCCCCGATGCTGCGCGCCGCCTGACCCAGTGCGGTGCGGAACGCGGCGGGATTGTAGCTCTCGGGGCTTGCGACGGCGGTATAGGCGCGATTGATCGAGGCGCGAATGCCGGCGGCCGCTCCGACAGTGACCTGGCCTTCGCGGACCATCGCATTGAGCAGTGTGTCGACAGCCATCACCGACTGCGCCGAACCGGCATAGTCTGTGAAGCGCGGCGCGGTCGTCCGGTCGGCGATCGCAGCGATCACCCGGAACCCGTCGCCGCCGCTATAGCTCCGGCGCGAGAGCGCATCCGAAAGCGCGCCCGCCGCCGCTTCGAGCCGTTGCGCGGCTGCGACCGTTTCGGACCGGCCCTGACCCATCGCGCGGTGGAACGCGGCGGTCGCCTCGTCGAACGCTCCCGCCTGTGCAGGCGCGAGCGTGCGCGCGGCGGCGGAGAGCATGATGATGTTTTCGTCGTTGAACGGCGGCGTGCCAAAGCGGATCGGACGGCCCGGGTTAGTCTCGAACGTCAGTCGCCGTTGGGGTCCGTCAGTGATCGGGCGGTGACAGCTGTGGCAATCGAAGAAATAGAATTCAGGGTACAACCCCTGGCTGCCGCGCCCGGGATCGCGAAACACCGCCATCTCGCGTCGGACCGCTTCGGCCTGGCCCACCGCCCACAAACGAATGCTCGAAAGATTGCCTTTGCGGGCAATGTAATCGGCATCGACGTCGTGGTGCTGCTGGAGCGCCGAGAATAAATCGAGCTCGAACGAAAGCCGCGGGTGGCCTGCGGCCATCGCGCGGTGCGTGACGAACTGGCCGGATTCGGAGCCAGCGTAATGGCAATCGAGGCACAGCCGCGCCCGGACCTGCGGGTTTTCGAGCGGCACCATGCCCGCAGCGACGTTCGCCGCGTGGCTGCCGCCGACCGTGTAGTGCGTCGCGAGCCAGCGATCCGAGGGGCCATGGCACCCTTCGCATCCGACCCCGTCGGACAGTTGGAAGCGTGCGCCACGTTCGCCGGAAGTGGCCGGGGTGGCGTGACACTGAATGCATTCGCCCGAAGACGTGGCCGATTCCAGGCCGAGCGACGCGGCGATCTGACGTCCGCGCAGCGAACTCAGCACGGCATAGGCTCTGCTGTGCGCGCCCGACGGGCTGCTCGGTTCCTGCCAGGTGGCGATCTCGTCCTGCCGCACGACCTCGCCGTTTCCTTCGGCACGCCCATGGCAGGTCGATCCCGCGCAGGTCGCCACGCCGAGATAACGCCCGCCCGCGGCATATGCCGAACCGGCGGCGACCAGACCGCCCATCACAACAAGAACCGTCAGGATTGCCGAAAGCGGGCCCCTTACCGCTTGGAAGCGCACTGCTACTTCTCCCCGTCCCCTGAAGGACATTCTGCCCCATCGTCCCCCGCCTCGCAATGCACTTGCCAGAAGTCGTCATTGCCTACTCCGGTAATCGGCTCGTCGACCAGCGGCGGGGCGATTAACGGCTGGGTGCTGGACAGCGAAACGAGCCCATTGCCGGGGAGGAGCAGATTGCCATCGCCACGTTCTGAATAGCTGCTTTGCGTCGTTCCATCGCTCGACAAGGGCTGCTCGAGATCGCTGCGCGACTGGCCCGGGAAATCTGGCCGCGCGCAATCAACGTTGACCGCACACCCGTTGATCGTCGGGAAGGGCGTGCGCCCGTAATCCGTCGCCGCGAGGCCGTCGATCATGACCTTTGGCGCAACAGGGAGTCCGGTGATCGTCCCCGTCGGCCCCAGGATGACGCCGTTGATCGAGATTTGCGGCGACCCCGTTCCGGTGTCGATCGACAGCGTCTGCGCGCTGAAACCGCGGCGGTCGTCGTACGCGGTGCCGGTGCCCGCGTTCTGGACGTAGAACCCGCTTTCCACCCGCACGTCGATCTCGCCCGCCTGGAGATAGCCGCCGGTCGGCCCCGAAGGGCCGGGTTGGTCGAGCAGCGCGACGATCGCTGCAAAGCTGGTTGCCGATCCGATCGCGTCGATGGCTTGCTGGCTGGCCACGGTGATCGTTCCGCCATCAAGGACGAGCGCGCCCAAAGGTGTGCCGCTCGCCCCAAGCATGGCGATCGATCCCGCGCCTGCGATCACGTCGATTCTCTGGGGATCGATCGAGAACGTGTCGTCCGCGGAAGAGGTGGTTAGGGCCACCGCGCCGGACACGCTCACGTTGCCGGTTGTATCGATCTTGAGAGTGCCGCCGCTGTCGATGTTGGCAGTGCCGGCGCTGCCGAAGCTCATCGCCAGATCGCCGACGCCGATATCGCTGGAACCGCCGGCAACGGTAATCGTCTGGTCCGCGAAGAGCCGCGCCGCCTCCGCCTTGTCGAGGCTGTACTGGCCGGCCGTGCCGGTTCCGCCGACGGCGATCGGCGCGCTCGAGCTGCCGTTGGTCATGGTCACCGTCCGGGTCAGTCCGCGACTGCCGATCCGGCCCGTCGCGCCGATGGCGATGTCGCCCGATGTGGCGGTGATCGTCGTCCCGGTCGCCAGTGCGCTCACTGTGAGCAATTGCTGTGCCGTGATGTTCAACGCTACAGAAGAGTTGACCGGCCCAGCTAGCGAGACGTTCGATCCGCCAAGGGTAATGCCCGCACCGCCCAGCGGGCCGGTCGTCGCAAGGTTCCCGCCTGCTGTCAGCATGACTGTTCCGGTGGCCGACGCCGTCCCGACATTGAGCGTCTGCGCGGTCGTGATCGCGAGGTTGCCCGCTGTCGCCTGCGCGCTGGTTACGGAAAGTGCGCCGGTCGAGCCGATGCTTATCGAGCGTCCGGTTGCCGTCGCTGCGCCGGTCGAGCGCAGATCGGTCACCGCAATTGCCCCGTCGATCGCGGAAAGTGCGGTCGTGCCGCCGCTCGTGAGAGTGCCGAGCGTGACGCCGGTGTTCCCGCTGACGGCAGTGTTACCGCCTGCGCTCACGGGCCCGCTGGCTGTCACCGCACCGGCGGTGCTGGTCAGCCCCAAAGTGCCGGTCGCACTCGCACCTGAAAGGGCAAGGTTGCCTGCCGTCTGGATGGCGAGGTCGCCGGCCGTTGCTCTCGCACTGGCGAACATCAGCCCACCGGGCGAAGCGATCGATACCGACTGCCCCAGAGCGGTGACCGCGCCGGGCGATGTCAGACTGGCGACCGCGACGGTGCCCATCGCGGCCTGCAGCAGGGTCGTGCCGCCCGATACGACAGACGCGAGGTCCAGCCCGAGGTCAGCAGAAAGGCTGACATTGCCGGTTGCGCTCGCGCTGTCGGTCGGAGTGAGGAATACTCCGCCCGCGTCGACCGCGAGATTGCCGTTAGCTGAAATCGCGGTGTCGGAGATGACATCGACGCCTGCGATAAAGGTAAGGTCGGTGCCGTTGATCGCTCCGGTGTTGTGGACGGTTCCGCTGTTGCTCACGAGAGTCACGGCGCCAGTGGCATCGACCGTCGTGAGGTCGAGGTCGCCCTCGGTCTGAATCGACAGACTACCGGCAGTGGCGTCGGCGTCGGCAAAGCTCAGCGCGCCAAGCGATTTGAGGTCCACCATCGTGCCGAGCACGGTCACGAGTCCGCCCGACATCAGGTCGTGGCTGACCGTGACCGGCCCGTTGAGCGCCTGCAGCAACGTCGTGCCGCCGGCCGACAGGTCGGTCATCGAAATCCCCTCCGGGGCGACGACGCTGGCGTTGGCGAGAGTCGAGATCGCGCCGGTGCTGGTGAAGGTCCGGCCCACATCGATCGTCAGGTCGCCGGTGATCGCCATAGCGCCCGGATCGACGATGGTGAGGATCGCATCGCGCGGGGTGAGGATTGTTGCAGCGCCGCCAACCGTGACGGGAGCGCCGGAGATCGAGCCGGAAAAGCCGTATCCCCCGGGCGCGCCGATGCCCCTCGCATCGAGCAGCAAATCGCCCCCTATCGCCAGCGCCGCTCCTGCGCCGCCCACGTCGGCGACGAAGCGCGTCGCCCCGCCGTCGCCGTTGGGGTTGAGGCCGGTGAAGTCGGTGCCGCGTGCCGCGATGGAGAGCTGCGCGATCTCGCGATCAGCGGTGACCGGGCCGCTGTCGGTGAGTTCGAAGCCGGCAGTGCCGCCGTTTCCGGCGCCGCTTCCGACTGCGCCGGGCGCAATGTTCGACAGGAACTGGCCTTCGCTCAGGAGGAAACCCGCGGGGCCGCCATAACCGGACGCGCTGATGCCGAGGTAGCCGAAGTTAAAGCTGATGTCGGCCAGCGCCATCAGAGCGCTGCCGCCGAAGCCGTCCCCGCCCATTCCCGGGCCCTCGGTCGCTGAAGCGCCGGCAACACCGCCATAGCCGTCGGCGACGACATCGATGTAAGGCGCGATCGCGAGCGATGCGGTGCTGCCCGCCGGCGCCTCGAACAGCGCGACACCGCCGACACCGAAGCCGCCCGCGCCTCCGATACCGGGATTGGGATTGTACGCTCCGCTACCTCCAAAGCCGTTGGCGGTCAGGTAGAACTGGCTCTCGACCCCGAAGCCGGTGTTGTCGAGTGAACCGCCGGTGGCGCTGAAGGTCGCATTGCCGCCGTATCCATGCCCGGCATACGACGGAATGGCGCCTTCGGTGCGTCCGATACCCCGCGCGCCATAGCCCTGCGCCTCGATGCTGATCGCGGGCGCGATAATCGAGCCCCCCGACAGCAGGAGGTTGGCGTTGCCACCCACCCCGTCGCCGCTGGCGAACGCGTCGGATCCCGCGGCGTTCTCGTCGGCCGAACCGCCGTATCCATTGGCCATGATGCCGAGGTAGTAATCGATGGTAAGCGTGCCTGCGGCAACGTCGAGCGTCGCGGTGCCGCCGGTTCCGCTTCCCCCGGAGCCTTCCGCAGGGATTGCCCGGTCGGCTAACCCTTGCGCCGAGACGTAAAGCGAAGGCACTTCGATCGAGCCGCTGCCGGAGACTCCGGGTGACATCGCAACCGTGGCGATGCCGCCGGTGGCGTTGAAGCCATTCGACGGAATGCTGTATTCGTAGAAGTAGCCCGAATAATTGCCGTCGCGTCCATCGGCCGTAATCTCGAGATCGTAGGGCGAGGTCACGGTGCCGCCATTGGCGAACAGCGTCGCGGTGCCGCCGAAGGCGTGCGCGGCGGACGGCCCTTCGGCGCCAAGGCCATCCGCACTCACGTAGAGGCCGACGCCTTCCGAACTGCCTTCGATCCGCAACGCGCCGCCATTCGCCGCGCCGATCATGGCAGTTCCGCCGTGCGCCTCGCCGGCGCTGGTAAGCGCGCCTGCGGTTTCGCCGTCGGCATGGGCCGAAAGGTAGGGTGTCGAGATTGTGCCGCCATTGGCGATCACCGACACCGAGCCACCCGACGCGGTGGGCGAGGTTTCGGCGAAGCGTGGATCGAATTCGCTGTCGGTGAGCGATCCGCTTACATCGAGGTCGATGTAGCCGGCGGTCAAGGTCGCACCGCTGTCGACCAGCAGGCTCAGTGAATTGCCCACCGCCCGGTTCGCGCCGCCGTTGTGTCCAGCATAGGACCGGCCATCGATAGTTAGCCCGTTCGAGATCGTCAGCGAAGCACCGCCGACATGGAACAGTGTGCCTTGGTCGCTCCCGAACGCGGAACCTGCGACGGAGTCGATGCCGACACTCTCGCCGCCGAAGGCTCCGATATCGAGGTAGGCATTGGTCCAGGTGTGCTTCCCGCCGAGAATGTCGATCTGCGCGCTGCCGCCAAAGGCATCGCCGCTGGTGCCGGTGGTCGCAACTCCGCCTTGGCCGTAGCCCTGGAAATCGAGCGAGAATGCCGGAAGCATCGCCGAAGCGTTCGTCAGCATCGAGAAGCGCCCGCCGGTCCCGTCGCCGCCATTTCCACTTACGAAGGACTGCCCGCCGATTCCCGTGGCGGACGCAGTCAGCGTGCTGGCAAAGGTACCGCCGTCGAGCACGCGCAGGGCGATCGACCCACCCGTGCCCGATCCCGCGTCGAAGTCGGCTTCGCCGCCCAGACCGTTCGCATAGGCGAAGACGGGAGCGCCGATCGAACCGCCGATCGCGTCGATCGCGATCGTGCCCCCGTGTGCGGGTGCGCCGGTCGCGCCGCCTTCGTTGACGATCCCGGTTTCGCCCGAGGCATCAAGGTTGATGCTCGTGAACGGTGCGGTTATCGCGCCGCCATTCAGCGCCGCGAGGGTGATGGCGCCACCGCGCGATTCTCCCGTCACGTCGCCCGCCGCGCTGTAGGCTTCAGCAAGTATGTTGAATTCGGGAAAGGACTCGGCGTCCGGCGCGCGGGTGCCGAAACTGCCCCCGTTCGAAGCCGTCGCGTTGACCGTGCCACCGTGCGCGAAACCAGCGCTGGTCGTTGCGCCGACGTTGTATGCGCCGACGTCGATGTTGACGAACAGGCTCTCGATCAGGCCGTTGTCTGCCGAGATCGTCACGTCGCCGCCGGTCAAGTCCGCCGTCCTATCCGGCGTGCCGAAGAAATAGGCGTTTTCGGCCCGCGCCGAAACGTAGAGGCCGTTGTCGATCAGTAGCGATGCGCCTTCGCCGACCGACAGATCGACCGTGCCACCCTTGCCGAACGCGCCCGCCGGACCGTTCACCCCGGCATAGGCGTTGGCGTAGATATCGAGCTCCGACAGCGCGACGGTGATACCGCCGCCGACCGTCATCGTGATATCGCCGCCGATGGGGTCGTATCCCGCGTCCCCGTCGTAAGCGTTTGCAGATGCATATATGCCTGAAAGAGACTGGTTATGCCGGTCGAGCATGATGGCGATCGAGCCGCCGAACGCGTCGCCGCCCAAGCCCACTCCAAAGTCGAAGCTGTTGCCACCGGCACCCGAGGCGTCGAGATAAAGCGAGCCCATGTTCAACGCGCCGCCCAATGGGTCTGTGGCGGCGTCGCCCAGGCTATCGGCGATGTGGATCGTGCCGCCCCGGCCAACGCCTCCCTGACCCGCCAGGGGCATATCGTTCACATAAGCATATCCTTGGCCCCCATCGCCCGGCGCATGGAGGGATGCGTAGAACGCTGAAATCGTACCGCCATTGCCGGCGGCGAGATCGATCGTCCCGCCGGTCCCGATCCCGCCCACGAGCGCTCCCTGGCCGCCATAGCCGCCCGCGGCCAGATAGAGGTAATCGGCGGCTATGATCCCGCCATTGGCGTGCAGCGTGATGGTGCCGCCTTGGGCGTCGAGGCCCGTGTTGCCGTCTTCGCTCGTGCCGCCGTAGTGGCTGGCATACGCGTCGAGATAGCTGGAGACAGAAATCTCGCCATTGGACGCTTGGACGCCGGCGAGGGCTTCGATGTCGATCGTTCCGGCCGCGGTCTCGCTTCCGGTGTAGAGCGAAAGGCCCTGGTCGGCCCGAATCCGCGTCCCGCTTGCTGCCGTCAAATGGACAGACTGTTCTCCGGTAAGGTCGGAGAACGACCGGAAGATTGTGTCGGTAGTGCCTTGGGACTGCGGTCCCGGGTCGTCAGGGGCGATGGTCAGATCGCCCGTCGCAAGCGCCGACACTCGATTGGTGAACTCGCCTTGACCGATGTGGATGTTGGCGGTCGGCGATCCTTCGTCGCCGGCGGTGAGAACGATCGCCGACCCGTCATCGTACAACGAGGCGGCCTGCACATACCCGATGTTGCCCGACAGCATCATCGTGAGCGCATCGTTCTTCGGGATCGCGACCATCGAGATGGCCTTGGTGTCGAAGTATCCGGTCGACTGACTGCCGGTCGTGGAGCCGGTGTGGACGATGCCTTCGGCGTCGGTCGTGCCGGTCAGCACGGCGATATCGAATGTGCCCGCGTTGATCTTCAGATCGACCGTTTCGCCCGCGATATAAGCGATCGACCGGTCGGCGGTGACCTTGCCCCGCTGCTCGATCCGCGGAGCGACGAACGCCACGTACGAGCTGGACGAAATTCCGGTACTCGTCAGCGAGTTGTTGATCACGGCCGACTTCGAATCCGCCGCGCCACGGAAGTTGATCGCGCCGTTGGCATCGAGGAAGTTCGCCTGCCCCGATGCCGCGTCGAGCGAATAGAGTACATCGTTGGTCGTCAGGATCAGTCCGCCGACGTTGATCGTCGCGTTGTTGCCGATGACGAACCCGTAAGGCGTATAGAACCACACGTTGCCGCCAGTGCCCTGGCCTTCGTTTGTCGGGACGAATGCCGTGCTCTGGATCGTGCCGTTGAGGCCGATCGCGCTTACCGTCGTGGGCAAGATCCGGTTCAGTACCGTGTAGTCCTGAAGGTCCGAGCGAAAGGTTGCCGTGGTGCCCGCGGGGAGGAAATCGATCACCGCCGGTCCGCTGGTATCGGTCGGAGTCCAGTTGATGACGGTGTTCGGTGACGTGACGTCGATCGTCGTGGAATTGAAGCCGGGCGTTATCGTCGCTCCCCCGGCTCCGGTCGGGACCGTGCCGTTGCCTTGAAACGCCTGCGCGGCGGCATCGTGCGGGGCCGCGGCAAAGACCAGCGCAATCCCCGATGCCGCAAGCAGCGCGGTGCGGCAGCGCACGGTTGCCGTGCGGCAAGAAGTCGTGCGGTCCATCAGCGGTCTCCCCAGGGCAGCAACCTTGCAGTGACCGTGAGCAGCACGCGCGGATCGCTCCGCACCGTCTGGTATCCCGCCCGCTGCAGCGGCGCCGCAAACGTCAGTCCGAAATCGAAGCGATTGCTCCATCGACCGCGTACCCCCGCGCCGGTCGTCAGCACACCGCGCGGATCGGGGTTCACCCCGCCGTCGTCGAGCCAGGCGCGGGCCCAGTCGAGAAAGGCGAACGGTTCGAGCGCCATGCGTCCATCACCGCGCGGCAGGCGCGATCCAAAGCGCAGTTCGAACGCCGCGCCGATCGCGTGGTCGCCCAGCACCAAGCCCGGATCGAGCCCGCGTCCAATCGTGTAGTTGCCCAGGCTTGCCTGCTCGTAAGCCAGCAATGGACCGTCGGACCACTGCGCGAGCGGCGCGACCGCCAAGGTAACCCGCGGGGCCGGACGGAATTCGTATTGTCCCTCGAGCCGCACGACGAGCGAGCGCGGGTCGGCTAGCGTGTTGCTGATCGGAATATTGGGTGGGAGACAGTCCGCGATCGTAGAGCAATCCGAACTCGCTCCTAATATGCCCATGCCCTGGCGCACCTCGAGCGACGTGATCGCGCGTAATCTCGGTTCGCCTGGAGTAAAACCGCGCGCGCCCGAAAGGCTGTTCGGGTCGAGCGCGAGATGGTCGAGCCGCAGATAGGCGACGGACAACGCGTCGTTCGACAATTGCACACCGCCGAATTCAAGCTCTTGATCGACCTTCTCGATCCCCCCCGTGAGGAACGCGGAACTCGCCTGCCGCCGCGCGAGCACGCCGCGCAGATGCAGGTCCGCCGCAAAGGTCTTACTGACGAAGCCGCCGCCCGCGAAGTCGGGTTCGCTGCGCCCGAACAGCGCGCTACCGCCGAGTTGCAGTCCGTTCGCACCGAGCGCCAGTTCGTGCCCGAACCGGATGATCCGCTGCTCTTTCCAGTCGATCGTGTTGTAAATGCTGGCGGTCGTGCGGTCGCCCATCCCGAGCAAGCCGTTGAAGGCGACCTCGGCGAACAAGCCTTCGCGCCCGGTCGCCTTGCTGCCCATGTTCTGCACCCCGAGGACGAGCTCGACCGGCATCCGGCTCACCTGGATGTCGCCGATCACTTCGCCGGGCGCGCGCTGGGCCGAGCGCAGCGTCAGCCGGGCATCGTAACCCGGCAGGTCGCGCAGCAGCAGCAGGTTGCGTTCCGCATCGTGGGTGTTGAAATAGGTTTCGCCCGTCAGTGGTTCGAGATGGCCCGCGATCAATCTTTCCGCGCCGCCCGCGTCGCCGCGTACCTGCAGTTCGACCAGCTTTGCGGCGAGCACGTCCATCCGGACCGTGCCACCCTTCTCGATCCGCTGCGGCGGGATTTGCACCGCGGCGAGGAAGCCCTGCCGGCGAAGTTCGGTCGCAGCGCGGTCGCGCACGTCGCACAGCGCGGTGATCGGAACTTCGCGCCCCGCATAGCCCTGCCACGTGGCGGCAAGATCGCTTGCCGGAATGCCTGGCAGGCCTGTGAATTCGACCGCCGAAAACGTTACCAGGTTGCGGGCGAAGGCCGGTTCCGCGAGCGGGCAAGGGCCGCGCTCGATCCCGTCCTCGACCCTCAGGCGGGTCGAGGGCGGAGGGGTGTCACGGCCGACCGACAAGTCGTCCCGGCTGGGGGCTGAAACCTGTGCCGCGGAAATCGCGGGAGTCAGAACCAGCGCGGCACTCAGCGCCAAGACGGCCCGTCTGCTCCGACGTAAGCACGCGCGCCTCTTGGCAATAGCCACCATCCCTCACTCCTCCTCGCACGGACGCCAGCCTCGGCGAGGCCGGTCGGTCCGTGACCGTGATACGGTCGTGGGAGGGTCGTTGCCCCCCGCGGTGCGACCCGCGTCGCGCCAGCGGTTATCCGGTTGCTGCCAAGGCCGACGTCAAGACTTCGAGCTGGGCGGTGCAGCCCTTCTCGATGAGCTTCGCGGCCAGATCCTCCGCATCCTCGGGTGCCGGGTCGAGCACCCGGAAGGTGATCTCGCTCGGCTTGCCGTCGCCTCCGGCGATGACATACGTCGCACCATCCGTGATCGGGGCCTGCGCCAGATCCCATACGGTGAGCATATCGCCGTCGTTGAAATTCGCCTTGCTCGTCAGCTTGTCGCTGCCGACGCCGATCGCGTAAAGCTGCTCGCCCGCGGTCGCAGGACGCCACAGGCGCACCTCGGTCGGGTCGGCGATGCACATCGGTCCGGCCTGACGTACGTCGACGTACCACAGGTTGGGTCGGGTGATGGGCCCTGCGTTGACGTCGCGCACCGCTCCGGTCCGCATGCGCTGGGCGGAGCGCTGGCGGGTGATGAGTGCGAAGGCGTTGCTGCGGTCGCCGCCGGCCTGGCTCGCGAGGGTATAGGATCCCGCTCCGCGCAGCACGCGGGTCCCTTTCTCGTCGAGTACAGTAAGGGTATCGCCCGACTGCAGCACGATCTTGTCGGACGGCGCGATCTTCTTACCGACCGGATAAGACTTGGCCGACGGCCCGCTCACCGCGACGACGACACCGGCTGCGGCCTGTGCAGCCGGTACAGCCGCCAGCACCAAACCGGCGAAGGCCCGTGCGAGCCACTTGTTAGAACGCGACATATGCCCCCTCCTTGGTCAGGCTCTTGATCCTGTTTAGCAAATTCTCGATGGCTTTGTCAGGGTCATAGCGTCCTGCGACGGTTTTAATTTGCGTCGCAGCGCTTTCGGGATCGTGATCGGCGAGCGCGATCGCCTCGCCCAGATACTGCCGATCGGCTGCCAACCACTCGGGCGCGACATCGAAAACCTCGATCGGGCGTTCGCGTCCGCGCAGCACGATCCGGCCCATCGGGCGCCACCAGTCCAGCCCGCTGCGTTCGACCAGCTGGCGGCTGGCGAGCATCTGTGTCTCGAGCGTCTTGTTCGCCGCCTCTAGCCGCGCAGCGGTGTTCATGCTGTCGCCGAGAGCGGTATACTGGATGCGGTTTTCACCCCCGAAGTTGCCGACCACGGCTTCGCCGAAGTGCATGCCGACGCGGGTGCGGCCGATCGGCGGCAGGTCGGGCTGAGAAGCGGCGACTTCGGCCCGGAAGGCCTCACCCGCCTCCCACAGGGCATAGGCCGCACGAGAACCGCGCTCGGCGTCGTTGGGCCGCGCGATCGGCGCGCCCCAGAACGCCACCACCGCATCGCCGACGAACTTGTCGAGCACCCCGCCATTGTCGAGCACCGCCTTGCTGAGCAGCGAAAGGTAGCGGTTGACCAGCTTGGCGACCTGCTCCGGCTCAAGCGAATGGCTCATTTTGGTGAACCCTTCCAGATCGCTGAACACCACGCACAGGTCGCTCTTCACTCCGTGGAGGCGAAGCAGTTCGGGATGCTCGATGATCTCGGCGGCCATTTCCGCCGGAAGGTATTTGCCCAGCGCCCCTTGCGCGAAGTTGCGCTGGACCGCGCCGGCGGTGCGCGCGGCAGACGTGACCGCGGTGAATGCGAGTATCCAGCCGATCACCCAGCCGACTGCTGGCAGGCCATACGTATCGACCCCCCTGAAGGCGAGTATGAAGGGAACGCCCAACATGACCGCGAATTGCGCGGCCAGCAGCACATAGATACGCCAGTTGCCCCATTCGAGCAGGCCGGTGAGCACCGCCATGACGACGAACAGCACCCCAAACGCCCACAGCGTGACCGGCAGTGGTTTCGGCAGTGCCTTGCCGTCGAGCATCTGGGCGATCATCGTCGCATGGACCTGGAGCCCGGGGGGCTCGATCGTGCCAGCCCACTCACTCAACGGCGTCGCCACCCGGTCGGTATCGACTATGTCTCCGCCGATGAGGACGTAACGCCCCTCGATCGCAGGCCTGAGTGCTTCGTTGAGCGCAGGATCAACGAATGTCTGGATCGGCAGCGAGGTGAATTCGGGAATCTCGCTGGTGTTGGTAGTCAGCCGATAACGGATAGCACCGGTGTAGCCGGGCAGGGTGCTCGCGTCGTTGCCCGTCTGGGCGATCATGCGCCGACCGAGGACCGGAGGCAGGTCTTCACGCACATCGGGCCAGGTGCGAGTCGCGCCGAACAGGTCGCTCAGCCGGACGCTGGCGGGCTGGGCACGGCTTCCCTCGAGTCGGGCGAGAAACGACTTGAGGTACTTTTCCTGGTCGTAACCGATGCTGCTTTCGTTGGTCGCAACGTCGGCATAACCCACCGCGACGGGCGTCTTCATCGCCCGCAGGGTGGCGACAAGCTCGTCGTCCTCATCCTGAGGCTGATCGAACAGTATATCGATCCCGATCGCCTTGGCCCCCATCGTGTCGAGGTTGGCGAGCGCCTTGGCGAGCAGTCCCCGATCGAGCGGGGAGCGCTTGCGCAGATCGGCCAGGGTCTGGTCGTCGTAGATCACCAGAACCACCCGCTGATCCTGGTCGATCCGCTGCCGACTGGCCGCAAGGTAAGTGCGAAAATCGTACATCGCCCGTTCCGCGGGGCTGACGACCGGCAGTTCGCTGTCGGGCGTCAGGCCCCAGCCGAAACGCGCGACCAGCAGCGCGAGCAGGATCAGCACACTGGTGAGCAACAGCCGCCGTGGCCCGGCCTCGCGCACGTTGCGCCAGCCGCGATGGAGGATGTTCATGGCTACGCTGTCGCTCACCGCAATTCCCCCGCGCCGAATTTCAATTGGCGTGGAACAGCGGCCGCTCACCATCGCCGACCAGCGCGAACCCGGACCAGTAGAACGGGTGCGAGGTGTCGGGGTCATCCATCAGCCTGGTCTGTGCGGCGAGCAGCGCCTCGCCCACGCCAAGCGATTGCGGCGCGTCGAAAAAGCTTTCGAACAATCGCCGGGTCGCGCCGAATTCGTCGGGTGCCGGCCAGTGGCTGGCAATCACCTGACGGCCGCCCGCGCCGATGAACGCGCGCACCAGCCCGTCGAGCGCCTGCCCGCCGCCGCCCTCCACGCCGGCCGCCTGAGTCGCCTCTATCCCCGCGAGGCTGGCGGTGTTGCACGCCGACAGAATCACGAGGTCGGCGTCGAGATTGAGATCGAAGATTTCGCCGAACTGGAGCAGTCCGTCCGACCCGTCTCCGCCGAACGAGGTCAGCAGCGCCGGGCGGACAGGGCACGAAGACCGTGGCGCGGTCACGATGCCATGCGTGGCGAAGTGGACTATGCGAAAGTGATCGAGATCCTGGCGACCTTCGATCGCGGTGTCGGTGAAAGCGGGTCCGGTCACGAGTTCGGACCGGCCCTGACCCAGCTCGCGGCTGGCGAAGACCAGCTCCTCTTCCGAAATCGGGCGGTTCCACGCCGCAAGCGGGATCGCGCAACCGTCGTCCATCGACCCATCGACCCCGCGAACGAGCGACGCGCGTTCGAGTTTGCCGACCGGCTGGTTGTGGCCGAGCCCGAGGTAGAGCGAGGCGGCGTGCGACGGTGGGGCCTTGCGGGCATCGCGGAAACTAGCCGGGCTGAGCGCGGTGCTTATTGCGCGACCGCGCCCAAGCCAGTCGACCCCGCGGAAATCGTACTCGTCAGCGCCCGCGGCGACGCGCGCATGATAGGCGTCTACGCCCGGCTGGCCGGCGACCAGCAGGTTGACCGGCAACTCCATCATCGGACCATCGGGCTCGAAGACAAGGTGCTTTACGCCCGGCAGATCGCCCGCGATCGGGCCGACGAGGTTGGCGAACAACGTGCGCGCGCTGTCGATGTCGAAGGGATAGGTCGCAACCACCCCGCCGATCGTTACCGAGATGCTGTCGCGCAGGTCGCTTACGAGTTTGCGGACGTCGCGGGAGCTGGCCGAAACCTTCCACCCGGTCGACTTCGAGGGTGAGACATACACCGCGAACATCGACCCGCCGACCTCAACGAGTTGAAGATAGGCCTCGGCCGGCGAAAGCAGCCCGCGCATCTCGTCGAGCGAAAGGTATTCGCGCGCCTGCGAGCGGTACGCGGGATAGGACGACAGTTTGTCGAGTAGCTCGACCTGGCTCTGTTCGAGCCGGGCGCGCCGTGCATCGAGTTCGGCCAGCGTGGCGGCGTCGGGCGTCGGGCTTTCGGGCACCGAATACTGCGCCCGCGTCAGGTCGATCCGGTTGATTTCGCGGCGCACCGCGTTTTCACGGCGGAACAGGTCGGAAGCCTCGCTGCTGCCAGCCTCGAGCCGGCGCGAGAGCTGCGCGAGCGTCTGCGCGGCGCCCGGCCGTTCAATCAGCTGGGCGGCGGCAAACATGTCGGCGACAAGTTCGGGCCGTTGCGAGACGTTGGCGGCGAGCATGTCGAAATAAGGTACCAGCTGGTTCTCGAGCCCGACCAGCGCCGAGCGGTCCGCTGCAGTTGCAGCAACGATTTGCTTGTACAGTTCCTGGGCCTGTCCGGGCTGGTCGTGGCGCACGAGGAAAGAGGCGAGCCGCGCCTTGGCGGCGCTGACCGAGGCGCTTTCGGGATAGCGCAGTTCCGTTAGCGCGAGCGCCTGGCGCAGCAGGTCCTGAGCTTGCGAATCCTGACCAAGCGCTTCATTGGATAGCGCCATTTCGCTCATCAGCTGCGCTTCGAGCCGCGCGGTCGACAGGACCCGTCCCTCGCGGACAGAGGAAATTTGTTGGCGCGCGTCGGTCAGCGCGGCAAGTGCCTCGGCCGGTTTGCCGTCGAGCCGGTCGGCGGTCGCGGAAAGCTGGCGCGCTTGTGCATCGATGATCGTCGCGCGCTCGGCCGTGGTCAGCCGCGTTTCCTGCGAAATGGCGTCGGTCAGCCCGGCGGCGAGGCCGGAGTTGAGGCCGTTCGAGATCGACCGGTCGATCGCGACCGAACCGTCGGCGGTCGAGACTGGATCGACCAGCTCGGGCACCTGTCTTGCGAGGATTTCTCGCGTAACTGTCAGGTCGCCGCGGTTGATTGCGTCGATCGCCTCGAAGTTGCGCAGCAGGCGTGACTGGATCGGATCGCGCAGTTGCATCGCACGCGCCTCGCCAAAGACGCGGCCTGCCTCGAGATAGCGGCCCATGTTCGACAACTGGAGCGCGCGGTTGACCAGCACTTCGTGGCGCGAGTTGGCCAGCGCGACGGGGTCCTGCGCCCCGGTCGAAGCGGCCGCGATCAGGTCGGGCCGGAAATACTCCTCCGCGCCGGAGAAATCGCCGGCGTTATTCTGCCGATAGCCCTGACCGATCAGTAGCGACGCCTCGCCGAGGCTGGCGCGCGCCAGCGCCAGCGAGCCTGAACCGCCCGTGGTGACGATGTCCACCGTCCCCGGCACTGCGCGATTTTCGGCGATGCTCGCCAGCGCGAGGCGCAGCGCGCCGTCGAACGCTGCGATCCCTTCGACGACGGTCGTCCGCCCGTCGCCGGAATACAGATAGCTTTTCCATTCTAGTCCGCTGGCCGTTTCCCGGCATTCGCGCACCGTGGTCCCAGCGGGTGCGCCAGCGGCGATCTGGGCCGCGCCGCAATCGAGCACGGCGGTGCGGTCGCGGGTCACCCGGTCGAGCGCGTCGGGCGCAGCGCGCCAGCTGTACGCCGCGCCCACCGGCTGGGTGACGTCGCGGCAGATCAGCGCCCATTTGCGATCGTAGACCGAGTTGCGCAGATCGCCCAAGCGTACCCCCTGCGCCTCACACAGTGCGCCGGAGTTGCCGATCGAGAAGCGTTCCCCGGTCAGCGGCGCGGGCGCATCGGCCCAGGCCGAGTTGGCGCTCAGAGCGGCAAAGGCGGCCGCCATCACTGTCCGAACGATTGTGAAATTCACATTTCCCTCCCCAACCCCAGACTCCGAAGAGGCAATGCAATCCTGCGCTTTGAGGCGGCGCAGAACAAGGGTGGGATTTTTACAAGGCGAATGAGAGATTTGCCGCAAAGGTTGCGGCTTCGGCGCTTTTCGTATGTCTTGCGCGCCGCAACAACAAGCAGGCGGGTCGAGTCGCGTTACCAGGGGGAATAATCATGGCTGTTTCCGACCACGTCGATTTCAACCAATTCATGGAGGGGGTGAAGCGCCGCAATCCCCATCAGCCCGAGTTCGCCCAGGCGGTGCAGGAAGTCGCCGAAGACATCTTCGATTTCATCAAGGACAAGGAAGCTTACCATGAGGCGCAGATCCTGCGCCGCATAGCCGAACCCGACCGTGTAATAAGCTTCCGGGTCTGCTGGGAGGACGATAGCGGCAACGTCCGCGTCCAGCGCGGCTGGCGGGTTCAGAACAACAACGCGATCGGCCCCTACAAGGGTGGCATCCGCTTTCACCCGAGCGTGACCGAAAGCGTGCTGAAGTTCCTCGCCTTCGAACAGACCTTCAAGAACGCGCTTACCGGTCTACCGATGGGCGGCGGCAAGGGCGGCTCGAACTTCAATCCCAAGGGCAAGTCGACGCGCGAGATCATGCGTTTCTGCCAGAGTTTCATGACCGAGCTCTATCGCCACATCGGCGCCAACGTCGACGTGCCGGCTGGAGACATTGGTGTTGGCGGCCGCGAGATCGGCTACATGTTCGGTCAGTACAAGCGCATCACCAACAGCTTCGAAGGGGTGCTCACCGGCAAGGGACTCGAATGGGGCGGTTCGCTGATCCGCACCGAGGCGACTGGCTACGGCGCGGTCTATTTCCTCGCCGAGATGCTTGCGACCAAGGGACAGGACCTCGTCGGCAAGACGGCGGTGATCTCGGGCTCAGGAAACGTCGCCACCCACGCGGCGGAAAAGATCGTCCAGCTCGGCGGCAAAGTGCTGACATTGTCCGATTCGGGCGGCTTCATCCACGACCCCGACGGGATCGACCAGGAGAAGATCGACTGGGTGAAGTCCCACAAGACCCACCGGCGCGGGCGGATCGAGGACTATTGCAACGAGTTCAAGAGCGCATCCTTCCACGCGGGCAAAACCCCTTGGGGCGTCAAGTGTGACGTGGCGCTGCCGTGCGCGACCCAGAACGAATTGCTGGGCGATGATGCCAAGACGCTCGTCGCCAATGGCTGCATTGCGGTCAGCGAAGGGGCCAACATGCCGACCGACCTGGCCGGTGTGCACGTGTTCAAGGACGCGAAGATACTGTTCGCACCCGGCAAGGCATCGAACGCGGGCGGCGTCGCCGTTTCGGGTCTCGAGATGAGCCAGAACTCCGAACGGCGCGCGTGGAAGGAAGACGAACTGCAGCAGATGCTCAAGGACATCATGTCGGGCATCCACAACACCTGCCGCCAGTACGGCGATCAGGGCGGCGGCTACATCGACTATGTGAAGGGTGCGAACATTGGCGGCTTCAAGAAGGTCGCCGACGCCATGCTGGCGTTCGGAGTGGTCTGACGCTTGTGAAGGCGGCGGCGGCCGCAGATCAGTGCTTGCCGCCATCCACGCAGGCAAAGAAAAGGGCCGCGCAGCGGCGGCCCTCTCCGGATCGAAATGTGGTCAGGCGATCAGCCTTCGTAGTCGCCGCCGACCGAGGTCTGGCGCGCGGGCGCGGCAGCGGTGATGCGAAGCGCTTCGGCCGACTGGCTGAGGCTGCCGATCTCGTCGGCCTCGTCCTCTTCGTCGGGCAGGATTTTCTGCAAGCCGACCACGACCGATTCGTGCAGGTCCTTGGGACCCACGGTCTGTTCCGCGATCTCGCGCAGGGCGACGACGGGGTTCTTGTCCCGGTCGCGCTCGATGGTCAGTTCCGCACCGCCGGAAATCTCGCGTGCGCGCTGTGCGGCGAGCAGGACGAGATCGAAGCGGTTGGGAATCTTGTCGACGCAATCTTCGACGGTAACGCGCGCCATATGGCACTCCGGTGATCAAGGGTGTCGGGAAAGCGCGCCAACTAAGGGCAGGTGGTCGCCAAGTCAAGGAAATGCGCTTAGGCACGACCGCGATGCAATTTACCGACCCGCCGCCATTCACTGTCGAAGCGCAGGGTCAGAAGCTGACTTTCTACCCTGCGGGCGCGGACCGCCGCCGGGCTTTGCTCGACCTCGTCGCATCGGCGCAGAAGTCGATCCGGATGTGCTTCTACATATTCGCCGAGGACGACAGCGGAGTGGCGGTGCGCGATGCGCTGGCCGATGCCGCTCGGCGGGGCGTGGCGGTCGACCTGCTGCTTGACGGATTCGGCGCCGACGCGCGCGAGGCTTTCCTGGCCCCGATGTGCGAGGCAGGGGGCCGGTTCTCGTGTTTTTCCGCAAAGTGGAGCCAGCGCTACCTGATCCGCAATCACCAGAAGATCGTGGTGGTCGACGATCGGGTCGCGATGATCGGCGGTTTCAACGTGGAAGACAGCTATTTCGCGCCGCCGGCCGACAAGGGCTGGACCGACCTTGGCGTCGTGGTCGAAGGGCCGGTCGTCGCCGAGCTTTCGCGATGGTACGACCGGCTCGATGCCTGGACTCACGGCAAGCGGCAAAGCTGGCGCGAGGTGCGCCGGATGGTGCGTTACTGGGATCCGGGCGACGGACCGGTGCGTGTCCTGATCGGCGGACCCACGCGTGGGCTGTCGAGCTGGGCGCGCTGTGTGCGCGCCGACCTGACCGGGGCCCACAAGCTCGACATGATGATGGCCTATTTCTCACCCTCGAACAAAACGCTGCGCGCGATCGGCGACGTCGCCTGCCGCGACGGCGCGCGGCTGGTGATGGCGGGAAAAAGCGACAACGGCGCAACGATCGGCGCGGCCCGCTCGCTCTACGACTACCTGCTCAAGCGGCGCGCGAAAATCTGGGAATACACGGCGACCAAGCTTCACACCAAATTGGTCGTCGTTGACGACATCAGCTACTTCGGCAGCGCCAACTTCGACATGCGCAGCCTCTACCTCAATCTCGAGGTCATGCTGCGGATCGAGGACGCCGGACTGGCGGCGCGGCTGTCCGAATACATCGACCACCATGTCGCGGCATCCACAGCCATCACGCCCAGCCTGCAAAAAAGGCGTGGCGGCCTCGTGAATCGGATCCGCTGGAACGCTTCCTGGTTTCTCGTCGCGGTGGTCGACTACACGGTGAGCCGGCGGCTCAACTTCGGGCTCTAACCGTACCCGCCATATCCCCGACCGTCGTCGGCAAGGTCCGAGAAGCGGGTGATCTTGGGCTCGAACTTCAGTCGCACCTTGCCCGTTGCGCCGTGCCGCTGCTTGGCGATGATCATCTCAGCCAGGCCGTGGACTCGCTCCATCTCGGCCGCCCACGCGCTGTGTGCCTCGTGCGTCTTGTTATCGTCATCGCCCTGCGGCACCTTCGGCTCGCGCGCGGCGACGTAGTAGTCTTCGCGATAGACGAACCAGACCATGTCCGCGTCCTGCTCGATCGAGCCCGATTCGCGCAGATCCGACAGCATCGGCCGCTTGTCCTCGCGCTGTTCGACCGCCCGGCTGAGCTGCGACAGCGCGATCACCGGCACCTCAAGCTCCTTGGCGAGCGTCTTGAGGCCGCGGCTGATTTCCGAGATCTCGTTGACGCGGTTGTCGTTCGCCCGTCCCGAGCCCTGGAGCAACTGGAGGTAATCGACGACGATCAACCCGATATCGTGCTTGCGCTTCAGCCGTCGGGCGCGGGTGCGCAGCGCGGCGATCGAGAGCGCGGGGGTGTCGTCGATAAAGAGCGGCAGCTCGGCGAGTTTCTGGCTGGCGAACGAGAGCTGCTGGAACTCCTCGCGGCTCAATTTGCCCATGCGCAGCGCTTCGGAGGAGATCCCGGCCGTCTCGGCAAGGATACGCGTCGCCAGCTGGTCCGCGCTCATTTCGAGGCTGAAGAACGCCACGCCCGCGCCGACGCTGGCCTTGTCCTCGATGTTGTCGCGCCGGTCGCGCAGCAAGCGGTCGGAACAGTTGAAGGCAATGTTGGTGGCAAGCGCGGTCTTGCCCATGCCCGGACGGCCGGCGAGGATGATGAGGTCGGAATCGTGCAGACCGCCGATCTTGTCGTTGATCGACACGAACCCGGTGGTCGTGCCCGCGATGTGCCCGCCCGATCCGATCGCCTTTTCGATCTGACGCAGCGCCTTGGTCGTCGCCATCCCGAAGGTGGATGCTTCCGAATTGCTCGCCGCGCCCTCGGCAACCTCGAACAATGCCGCTTCGGCCGCCTCGATCTGCTCCATCGGCGCGACCGATTCGCTGGTATCGAGCGCGTTTTCGACAAGCGTGCGCCCCACGCTCACCAGTTCGCGCAAGAGCGCCAGGTCGTAGATCTGCTCGGCCAGCTCGCGCGGGGCGAGCAGGCCCTGGCCGTCGGCGGTAAGCCGCGCGAGATAGGTGATACCGCCTAGCTCTTTCAACGCCTCGTCGGCCTCGAAATAGGGCTTGAGCGTGACCGGGGTGACGACCGCGTTGCGATCGAGCAACGTCAGGACCCGCTCGTAGACCCGCTGGTGGACCGGTTCGAAAAAGTGCTGCGGACGCAGCGGCGTCGGCAGTTCCTCGAGCACCCGGTTATCGATGAGCACCGCGCCCAGAAACGCCGCCTCGGCTTCGATATTGGCGGGGAGCGAGCGGAACGCTGGCGAATCGGAGGTTGTCTCCGGGCGAATAAGAAGGTCGGTGTCGGCCATGGCGGCACCATGGTCGAAGCCGGGGTGCGGGAAAAGCACGTTGCACACAAACGTCGCGGACAGCCTTGTGGAAAGCCTTGCCCCGGCCCCTTCGCATCTGCGAAGGCGTGCGCACCATGGCCGACTATCGCATCGCTAAAATTGCGCTGGACGAGGAGACGATCCTCTGGCGCAGCGCGGACGTCGAACAGGAACGCCGCGTCGCGATCTACGACCTGATCGAGGAAAACACGTTCAAGCCGAAACGCGCGGTGGAGGCTGGCCATTCCGGACCGTACGACCTCCGACTGGCCGTGCAGGATGGCAGGCTGGCTCTGACGATCGCCGGAATGGACGGTGCCCCGCTCGAAACACTGGTGCTGGGCCTCGCGCGGTTCCGCCGCCCGATCCGCGACTATTTCGCGATTTGCGACAGCTATTACCAGGCGATCCGCAAGGCGACTCCGGCCGAGATCGAAACGATCGACATGGCGCGCCGCGCGATTCACAACGATGCCGCCGACCTGCTGCTCGATCGGCTCGAAGGAAAGGTCGAAACCGATCATCCCACCGCACGGCGCTTGTTCACGCTGATCTGCGTGCTCCATATCAAGGGCTGAACAAGGGGCGGGTCGTGATTCGTGGGACGTAAGCGCAAAACTATCGGCTGGCGCGCGCGGGCGGTCGGTGCGCTGGCGCTCGTCGTGTTGCTCGGCGGTGCGTGGGGCTGGTGGCAGCTACGCCACTGGACGCCCGATGCCGGCGTCTTTCCCGACCAGGGAGCCGAGGTATCCGCCGCCGACGGTCCGGTTCGTTTCCGAACCTTGCGGGCGCTGGGGGCCCGGTTCGTCTATCTCGACGCCAGCAGCGGCGCGCGGCGCGATCCCGCGTTCGCCGCCAACCTTGCCGCAGCGCGCGAAGCGGGGCTGCAGGTCGGCGCGGTCCAGCACTTCGACCCCTGTTCGATGGCCGACGGGCAGTCGGCCAATTTCGTCGTCGTCGTGCCGCGCGGGGGCGACATGCTGCCCCCCGCGATAGCGCTGGACGAGACGGCGGACGATTGCCCGGCCCCGGTGGGCGAGGCCGAGGTCGAAAGCGAACTGATGACGCTCATCAACCAAATCGAGGCGCACGCCGGGAAGTCCGCCATTCTGCAGGTCTCGCGCAGGTTCGAGGATCGCTACGGGCTTGCCGGTCGCATCGAGCGCAACTTGTGGGTCGTCGGCACCTGGCGCCAGCCGACGTACCTCGACCGACCCTGGCTGATGTGGACCGCCAACGAGGCGCTGTGGAGCGATGCGTCGGACGAGCCGCTGCGCTGGATAGTGGTGCGGCGCTGAAATCGCGCTAGGGGGAGCGAATGATCGACGACGACCTTATCGCCGCCGCCCGCGCTGCCGCGGCGCACTCGTATTCGCCCTATTCGCGCTTCGCGGTCGGTGCCGCGTTGCTGTTCGAAGGCGGCAAGGTGGTCACCGGCACCAATATAGAGAACGCGAGCTACGGCCTAGCGCTCTGCGCCGAGACGGTCGCGGTGTCGAAGGCGATGGCCGACGGAGTGCGGGGCGGGCTGGTCAAGGTCGCGGTCACCGGTCCCGGTGCCGACGTGATCACCCCGTGCGGCCGCTGCCGCCAGGTGCTCAACGAGCTTGCCCAGCTCGGCGGGACCGATCCGGAAATCCTCTGCGTGGGTCCCGATGCGGTGCGGCGCACGATGCTCTCGGCCTTGCTCCCCGACGCCTTCGGACCCGCCAGCCTCGGCTGAGCCAGCGGGCGGAACGACGCCTAGGCGGCGTCGTCCTCCAGCAATTCGAGCAGGCTTGCCAGGCAATCGCGAGCAAGCAATTTGCAGCGTTCCGGGCTCCAGCCCTGCTCGGCGTCGGGCAGGTCGTCGTTGTCCTTGAACGGCATTTCGAGCGTCATCGAACAGGCACCGAAGCGCTCGGCGAGTTGGTTGGTGCTCATCGACAGGTTCGCGGTGCCGGGTTTCGAGACCGAATAGCCCTTGGCGGACTGGAAATCAGGCGTCCGGCGTTCGAGGATGCGCTGATAGCGGTAGTACTTGTCGCCCAGTTCGTCGGTCCACGAAGGAATGCCTTCGAACCCGGCGAGGAAGACGGCTGCGATCGCCTCGTCACCGTGGACGTCCATCGCGAAATCGACCCCGGTCCCGTCCATTGCGTTGCGGATCGCGAGTACCTCGGGCGATTTCTCGGCGCTGGGCTCGTGCCATTCGCGGTTGAGATTGGTGCCGACCGCATTGGTCCGCAGGTGGCCGCGGCGGCTACCGTCCGGGTTGCAGTTGGGCACGACGTGGATGCGGCACTTCTGGCGCAGCGCGCGTGCAACCGGGTCGGCGGAATCGGTCAGGCATTCGAGCGCGCCTTCCATCCACCACTCCGCCATCGATTCGCCGGGGTGCTGGCGGGCGTAGAGCCAGACCGCGGTCTCGCCTTCGCCCATCTCCAGGCAGTCGATCGGCTGGCCATCGAGCGTATGGCCGAGGTGGCGATAGCCGACGCCTTCGCTCGCGGCCGCCTCGGCGACGAGGTCGTGGTGCCGTTCCATCGAATAGGGCGCGAAATAGGCGAACCATGCCACGTCGCTTGCCGGCGTGTAGCGGATCGTCAGCGTGCCGCCGTCCGCCGTCTTGTCGTAGGATGTGTCGGCGCGGCCCCAGAAGTCGCGATCCTCCGACACGCAGGCACGGTAGCCGGGCCATCCTTGCGGATAGGCGGATGTCTGCAGGTCGACAATCTTCAGCTCGATCTCGCGCCCGGCCGCGCCGGTAACGCGAAAGTGAAACCACTGGCGAAACTCGCTCAAGTGGTCAGCCGGGATCCCGAGGCGCGCGGTGGCGCCTTCGATGCTCAGGACTTCGATATTGCCGCTGTCGAACTGGCTGTCGATACGGATCGGGGCGGAACTGGTTTCGGGTGCAATCATCGCGCCCCGATAGTCGCTCCCGATTCGCCTGGGAAGCCGGAGAAAAGCTTTTCGGCCATTTCCGGGGCAAGTTCGCTGGTGCGGGCGTCTTTCGACTTCGCGCGCGGGCTGGCGTCTGCGCGGCCTTCCCAAGCGTGCGCGCCGTCGGCACCGACGATCGTCACCGAGAGGCGGCTGTCGAGCACCTCACCCGAGCGGCCACCGCCCAGGTTGAACCCGAGGCCGACGCCAAGACCGACTCCGCTCCGCCGTCCGTACCAGCCGCCACCGCCCGTACCCATGCCTACGCCCACGCTCACGCCGGAGCGCGAGCGGGCCGCTTCGCTGCGGACGACGGCCTGGTCGAGCGTGACCTCGGCCACCCGCGCGGCATCGGGCACCACGGTGAAACCTTGCTGCGTCAGGGCGGCGGCCACGGCATCGAGCCAGAGCTGCGTCTCGAGCGTACCGGCCTCGAGTCCCGCCCCGGCCCGTACCGCGATCGGTCCGGGCGCGGCGGCGGCCAGCGATTCGGCGGTGTGGAAGCGGGTGACCGCGACATCGCCCGCCGCAGCGGCGGGCGCTGCGAGCGCAAGCGCGGCGAGAGCAGTGAGAGAAAGTTTGGCGATGTTCATGCATGACCCCTGGTGTATGATCGGTTCGATACCGGATCTGCCATGGCCGCGCGATGAACGTTCAGCGGAGGGGCGTTCCGAGCCTTGACGCGAATCGCGCCCGCCACTAGGGGCGCGGCTTGCATTTTCCGGCATCGGGGCCATCTCCGGTGCCGTTACTTTTTCCAAGGCCAGGTCATGAAGATTCGCAACAGCCTCAAGTCGCTCAAGGATCGTCACCGCGATTGCCGCGTGATCCGTCGTCGCGGCCGCACTTACGTCATCAACAAGACCAACCGTCGTTTCAAGGCCCGCCAGGGCTGATGATCCGCGCTCCGCGGTTCGCCCGCGGACGGTCGCACGTTGAAGGCCCCTGCAATTGCGGGGGCTTTTTGCGTGTCTGATATCGAGGCGGTGGTTTTCGATGTCGGGCGGGTGCTCGTGCAGTGGCAACTGCGCGCGCTGTTCGCCAAGCTGATTCCCGATGGCGAGGAACTCGACTGGTTTCTCGCGAACGTCGTGACCGAGGATTGGCATTTCCAGCACGATGCGGGGCGCCCCTTGGCCGAGATGGTGCCCGAGCTGCAGGCGCTCCACCCCGATCACGCGCATCTAATCGAGGCCTACGCGACGCGCTTTCTCGAATCGATCCCCGGCCCGGTGCCGGGCACGTCCGAACTGGTCGAGCGGTTGGCACAGCGCGGCGTACCGCTCTACGCGATCACCAATTTCGGCGCCGAGTTCTGGGCGCAGTTCCGTCCGACCTTTCCGCTGCTCGATCACATGCGCGCGATCGTCGTCTCCGGAGAAGAACGGATCGCCAAGCCCGACCCGGCGATCTTTCGCCTCGCTGCCCGGCGATTCGGCCATGCGCCGCAATCGATGCTGTTCATCGACGACAACGCCGCGAACGTGGCAGCTGCGCGCAAGCTGGGCTGGCCGGCTCATCACTTCCGCAATGCAGCGGACCTCGAAGCCGATCTGGAAGCGCGCGGCTTGCTATAGCACAAAAAGGGGCCCCCGGCATGGTCGCCGGAGGCCCTTGGAGTACCACCCTGGGGTCGGGAGAGGGCTGGGTGGTCGGGATACGCTTACTGATCGTTGCAGCGGACAAGGTCCTCGTCGTCGATCGGCTTTCCATTGGCGTGGAATGCGCTGATCGGACCGACGTGCTTGGCGAGGCGCTTGCAGACGATGACCGGGCGGCTGGTACCCTTGTTGGCAGTGCACGCGGTGTCCGCGCAGTTCCATACGAGGCCGCTGGCAATCGTTCGCGCGTCCGCTGCCGGAGCAGCCAGCTCGGCGCGATAGAACGCGCCTCCGGTGGCAGCTTGGGCTGGGGCAGGGGATAGGGCGGCGCCAAACGTCAGCGCGGTGTAGGCCATCGCGAAGACGACACCGACGGGTTTGATCGAGTTGGGGAGGGTGAGGGTCATGGTCGCAAATCCTTTTCATCGAGCAGTTCAGCGGATAGTCAGTTTCGAATCACTACCCGTTGCGAATCACTACCTAATAAAATAGATTGCAGGTTGCAACCTAAAACGCACTTTTGCCGATTGAGTGGTTTTGCATTAGGGTTACAAGGTTGGGACAAGAGAGGATGACGATGGGCAAACTGCGCGAACCGCTGAACGAACTCACGGCCTGCGGGCTGCCCGAGGCGCTCGAGGTTATGGGCGAGCGATGGAGCTTTATGATCCTGCGCGCCAGCTTCAACGGTCTGCATCATTTCGAGGAATTCCTGAGCGAGCTCGGCATTGCCCGCAACATCCTCTCGAATCGTCTCGCCAAGCTGGTCGAGCACGGCATCCTCGATCGCCAGCCGTGCGCCGACGACCGCCGGCGGATCGAATACCGGCTCACCGCCAAGGGCTTCGACTTGCTTCCGGCGATGATCGCGCTGCGCCAGTGGGGGCAGAAATACGGCGGCGAATTCATCGAGGATCCGGTGCTGGTCGACGAGATCGACCGGTTGCCGATCGGCCCGACCTCAATCGTCTCGCACGATGGCCGCGTGCTGGGTCCCAAGGACCTGCGCTTCGTCAAACGGGGGGACCTGGGCCTGCGCGAGGACGGGAGCCGTGCAAGTCAGGCGCCTGGATTCGACCGCGTCCAGGGTGGCCGCAGGGCGATCGCCGCGGTTCGCTGACCGATCAGTCAGGCCATCGATCCGCACCGGACTCCCGACCGCCGGTATATCGTCGTGCGCGGCAGGCTCTGGCGCGCGGCCAATCCAAACCTGACCGCCGAGACGCGCGACCGCCTGGTCCATGAACTGATGGCCGCTCGCCGCGCTGTCCGCGACGCGCGAAGCGACGCGGCGGCCGTGCTGCTGGCCCGTCAGCAGGTCGACGCTGCCAAGATCGCCCTCGGCGAACGCGGGCCCGTGTGGTGGGAGGATGGTTCTCCCGACTTCAACCGGCGCATGGCGAAGAACACCCCCTACGCCGAATGGTGGGCGGCAGTCAGCCGCGCTTGAGGTCGTAGGTGATGCGGATGCGGACCCATTCGCCGACCATCACCCGACCCCCGACTTGCGGCGGGCGAACCTTGAATTGCCACGCCGCCGCCAGAACCGCGCGGCCGATCCCGGCGGTGTCGGGGTATTCGTCGACCAGCACGCAGCTATCGACCTTGAAGTCGGGCACCGTCCGGCAGTTGATCAGCGCCCAGCCGGGCCCGCTGGCGGTCGAGAGATAGCCGCGCAGCTCGTCGGGGTAAGGCTCACGGTACCACCGCGCGGCATAGACCGGCTCACCGTGCGGCCCGGTGCCGACCAACTGCGAATCGCCCGATACAGGGCGATAGGCGGGGCCGGTCGGACCGCTGGCCTGATCGCGGATTACGGCCTTGATTTTCGGCGTTTCGGGGGCAGGTGCGGGCTGGGTCTTTGGGGAAAGGACCGCGGCCGGTGGCGGCGTGGACGGCAACGGGATCGGCGGAGTGGGCCGGTCCGGCACCGGCGAGGGCTGTGCGCGGGGCAGGGCGGTCGGAGGCGCGTTCTTCGCGGGCTTCTCGGGTTTCTCGGCTGGCGGCGTCTCTGGCGCGAAGTCTACGGTCGTCAGCGCATCGGTTGCCTCGGGCTTGCCGGTGATCCCCTGACCCAGGGTCAGTAGCAGCAGCGCCAATCCCGCCTCGATTGCGAGCGCGAGCGTGATTCCGCCGATGCGACGCCGCAGCCCCGGCCAGCGGTCGTCGAATGCCGCGACAAGCGCGCGCCAGCCCGTGCCCGGCGCATCGGAGAAAGCATGCGGATCTTGATACATGAACTAGGGCGGTCTCGGGCACCGGTCGGGCGGACGAGCCTCTTATCGGACCCGCGCCGGGATTGCCACCGGCTCGAACGCGCCAGTCAGGCCCGCGGCGCGACCCGGCGATAGCTGAGCGCCTCAGCGACATGAACCCGCTCGATCGTCTCGGCGTCGGCAAGGTCGGCGATGGTGCGCGCCACGCGCAGCATCCGGGTATAGCCCCGCGCCGAAAGGCGCATCGCCGCGGCCGCCTGCATCAACAGCTTGCGCCCCGCCTCGTCGGGCGTCGCAAATCGTTCGAGCGCGTCGCCGTTCAATTCGGCATTGGTTCGCGCTCCGGTGTCCTCGAACCGGGCGGTCTGCACCGCGCGGGCCCGGGCGACGCGGCCAGCGACCTGGGCGCTACCTTCGGCAGGCGGAGGCAGAGCCAGATCGGCCGCGCTCACCGGATCGACCTCGACGTGCAGATCGATCCGGTCGAGCATGGGGCCAGACACCTTGCCCTGGTAGTCGGCGGCGCAGCGCGGAGCGCGACTGCACGCCAGCGCCGGGTCACCCAGATGGCCGCAACGGCACGGGTTCATCGCCGCGATCAACTGCACCCGCGCGGGGAAGCTGACGTGGGCATTGGCGCGCGCGACATCGACTTTGCCGGTTTCGAGTGGCTGGCGCAGCGAATCGAGCACCGCGCGCTGGAACTCGGGCAGCTCGTCGAGGAACAACACGCCAAGGTGCGCAAGGCTGACCTCGCCCGGCTTGACCTTGAGCCCGCCGCCGGTGAGCGCGGCCATGCTCGCTGAATGATGCGGCGCACGAAACGGTCGCGCGCGGCTGATCCGCCCGCTTTCCAGCGTCCCGGCGACCGAAGCCACCATGCTCGTCTCGAGCGCCTCGGCCGGGGTCAGCGGCGGCAGGATGCCCGGCAAGCAGCTGGCCATCAGCGATTTTCCGGCACCGGGCGGGCCGATCATCAGCAGGTTGTGCCCGCCCGCCGCAGCGATCTCGAGCGCGCGCTTGGCGGTCTCCTGACCTTTGACCTGTTTGAGGTCGGGCCCGAACCCGGGTTCGTCGACTTCGCCGGGAGGCGGATCGGGCAGGCGCTGGGTGCCCTTGAGGTGGTTGAGCAGGCTGACGAGGTCGGGCGCGGCGATCACCGGCACCCCGCTCGCCCATCGCGCCTCGGACCCTTGCGCTGCGGGACAGATCAGTCCGGTTTCGGTCTCGCTCGCATGGATCGCGGCAAGCAGGACGCCGGGCGACGGTGCGATGCGACCGTCGAGCGCGAGTTCGCCCACCGCGATCCAGTCGCCGAGTTGCTCGGCATCGGTCACACCCATCGCCGCGAGCAGGGCCAGCGCAATCGGCAGGTCGTAGTGGCTCCCTTCCTTGGGCAGGTCGGCAGGCGAGAGGTTGATCGTGATACGCTTGGGCGGAAGCGACAGCCCCATCGCGGCCAGCGCCGCCTGCACCCGCTCGCGGCTTTCGCCCACTGCCTTGTCCGGCAAGCCGACGAGATTGAAGCGCGGCATCCCCGCCGCGACCTGGCACTGCACTTCCACGGCGCGCGCCTCCAGCCCGAGATAGGCCACCGTCCGGACCAGTGCGACCACGAAAACCCCCTACGTAATGAACGGCTTGTGGCTTTATTCGGCACTCAAGTCGAGTGCTGGCGACAGTCATAGTCAACGAAATCGCAAGCATTTCGCTTCGCTATTTGGCAAGTCGCACGCGTCCAATGTCGGGGCATGCGATCCATGCTCGCTCTCATCCCCGGTCTTTTAGCTTTCGCCGGCGTACCGGTGCAGGCTCAGAGCCATGTCACGGTGACGGTGACCGAATGGGTCGAGGATGTAGGGGCCGAGCGCTTGGTCCCCGGCCTGGTCGAGATATCGAACCGCGGCGCGGCCTACGGCCCGTTCCGATTGCTCGACGAGCAGCGCGCGGCGCTCGTCGATGCGACCGATTCTGCCAGTCCGCGCCAGTTCGAGGCGATGCTGCGCGACCATCCGGGCGTGAAGGTGCTCGAGATGATCGAGTGTCCCGGAACCGACGACGACACCGCCAACCTCCGGCTCGGGCGACTTATCCGGGCGCGCGGAATCGCCACCCACGTGCCCGATGGCGGATCCGTCCGCTCAGGTGCGGTCGAATTGTTCCTTGCCGGAACGCAGCGGATTATCGACGACGGGGCCGAATTCGCGGTCCATGCCTGGCGCGATAGCGACGGACGCGAACCGGGCGACTACGGCGTCGATTTACCCTATAACCGCGCCTACCTCGACTATTACCGCGAGATGGGCCTGGCCCGCGCGCAGGCGTTTTACGACATGACCAATGCGGTGCCCAATGCGGACGCGCGCTGGCTTACCGCACAGGACATGCGCGGCTGGCTGGGCGAGAACCGCGAGGGAGGCGTGACCGTCGCCGCCGCGCCCGCACCACCGGCGATCGCCTACCTTGACTTGGCGGCCGGCTTCCCATAGTTGCGCGCCCCTGACGGCTGCCCTCGCTGGCGGCCCCTGTGCATTTTTAGAAATTCGAGGATCCGATGAAGCGGACATTCCAGCCCAGCAACCTCGTGCGCGCCCGTCGCCACGGCTTCTTCGCCCGCAAGGCGACCCCCGGTGGCCGCAAGGTCCTGCGCGCCCGCCGCGCCCGCGGTCGCAAGAAGCTCTGCGCCTGATCCCTATCTAGAGCGCGTCTCGGCGCGTTCTTCCGCGCTTCCGATCCTGGGCGTTGCCCCTGGAGAAGTGGCGGGCGGCCATCCGGCCTTGCGGGCTCCTCGTTTCGGAGCCCGTTTGCTTGTCCGGCTGATTCGTCGCGCAATCGGCGGGTGACGGACGTCAGACGTCGTCGGCGCTGATCATCTCTGCGCGGTCGATTTCGCCGGTCAGGACCGCTACCGTGGTCGTGATCGCACCGTCGCCGGTAACGTTGGTCGCGGTGCGCATCATATCCATGATCCGGTCGATCCCCGCGACGAAGGCGATCGTCTCGAGCGGCACCCCGACTGCCCCGAACACCAGTGCCATCATGATCAGGCCCGCGCCCGGAATGCCCGCGGCGCCGATCGATCCAAGCGTCGCCAATACCGAAATCATCACGTAATCGGCAAAATCGAGCGGCACTCCGAAAATCTGCGCGCCGAACAGCGTCGCGAGGCCGAGATACATCGCGGTCCCGTCCATGTTGATCGTCGCGCCCAGCGAGACCACGAAGCTCGACGTCGGTGCGCTGACCCCGAGGTTGCGCTGGGTGCAGCGCAGGGTAACCGGCAGCGTGGCATTCGACGAGGCGGTGGAATAGGCGACCACGATCGCATCGATCATGCCGCGGAAGAAGTCGCGAATCGGCAGCTTGGCGACGAACTTGATCAGCGAGCAATAGATCACGCCGATGATCAGGAAGCAGCCAGCGTAGTTGAGCGCCACCAGTTTCGCGAGCGCGACAAGCGCATCGCGGCCCAGCGTACCGGCGACCCACGCCATCAGCGCAAAGACACCGAACGGGGTCAGCTCCATGATCAGGATAGTGACTTTTTGCATCACCACGGCGCCCGAATTGAAGATCCGCGCGACCGGCCCACCTTCTTCTTTCGCCATGACGATGCCGATGCCGACCAGCAGGGCGAACACGATCAGCGGCAGGACGTTGGCGTCGGCCATGACCTGCACGGGGCTCTGGGGCACCATGCCGAGCAGCATCTCGCGCCAGGTCGCTTCGTTGGGGGCCGGCGGCTCGCCGAGCGCGATCGCGCTGGTATCGACGCCTACGCCGGGCAGGAAGATCGTGCCCAGCGCAAGGCCAAGCCAGACGGCTAACTGGCTGGTCGCAATGAACAGCAGCAGCGCGCGCCAGCCGACCGCACCCAGCTTCCTGAGGTCGCCGATTGATGCGACACCCGAGACGATCGAGAAGAAGATCAGCGGTACGACCAGCATCTTGATGAACGCGATGAAAAGGTCGCCGACGATCTTGATGCTTTCGGCACCCGGTCCCCACGCGAAGCCCGCGAGGACGCCAAGGACGAGGGCGGCGATCACCCGCTGCCACAGCGGAATGGCGAACCAGAATTTCATGACAGGTCGATTTCCCGCTGCGACGCCGAAAGCGGCCACTCGAGCGGGTTGTATCGGGCAGAGGTGGCCTTGGCCAGCCGTTGCCCCTGCTTGTGGTCTAGGAGTAATTCTCCGGATCGAGCTCAAGCCCCGCTCTGCCCGCCGCGGCCGTGTGCGCCGGGGCGTGCGGGTGTGGGACGAATTCGGGCTCCTCGACCTCGAGCATGCCCTCCCACTTCGTGATGACCGAAGTTGCCACTGCGTTGCCAACGATATTCGTCGCGGTGCGACCCATGTCGAGGAACTGGTCGATCGCCAGTATGATGGCCACGCCTTCGATCGGCAGGCCGAACATGGCCAGCGTGCCGGTAATTACCACCAGGCTCGCTCGCGGCACCGCGGCGATGCCCTTGGAGCTGATCATCAACGTCAGCAGAATCATGATCTGCGTGCCGATGGACAAGTCGATGCCATACGCCTGCGCGATGAAGATCGTCGCGAAGCTCATGTACATCATCGAACCGTCGAGATTGAACGAATAGCCGAGCGGCAGCATGAAGCCCGAAATCCGCCGTGGGACGCCGAAGCGGTCGAGTTGCTCGAACAGCTTGGGCAGCGCGGCTTCCGACGACGCGGTCGAGAACGCAATCAGGATCGGCTGACGGATGTAGCGGATCAGCGTCCAGATGCGCCCGCGCAGGAACATTGCCCCGACCGTCAGCAGGATCGCCCACAGCAGCACCAGACTGAAGTAGAATTCGAGCAGGAGCTGGATGTAGGTGCTGAGGATCGCGAGCCCGCTTCCCGCCACGACGTTGGCGAGCGCCGCGAATACCGCGATCGGCGCGTAACGCATCACATAGCCGGTTATCTGCAGCATCATCTCGGCCAGCGCCTCGGCACCGCGGACGAGCGGCGCGCCTTTTTCGCCGATGGCAGACAGCGCGACCCCGGCAAAGATCGAGAAAACCAGGATCTGCAGGATGTTGTTCGTCGCCAAAGCCTCGACGGCGTTCTTGGGGAAGACCGAATGGATGAACTCGGTCGCCTTCAGCTCGTGCACTTCGCCCACCGCGGCGACGGCGGCTGCCGCATCGGGAATTGGCGCGCCGATGCCGGGCTGGAACAGGTTGACCATGACCAGGCCGAGCGCGATCGAGACCAGGCTGGCAGTGACGAACCACGCCAGCGCGCGTACGCCGATTCGCCCGAGCGCCGAGCTGTCGCCCATGTTGGCGATCCCGACGACGATCGTCGCGAGCACCAACGGCGCGACCAGCATCTTGATCAGGCTGAGGAAGATGTCGGACAGCAGCTTGAGCCACGGCGCGATGTTGGCGGCGATCGTCTCGGCGCCAAGCATCGTGTGGAGCAGTTGCCCCACGACCACGCCGAGCACCATGCCGACGAAGATATAGAACGTCAGCCGGCGGTCCATCGCGGCGCTCCCCCCAAATGAAGTTCGCGCGGCGTATCAGGGGTTTGAAGGCAGCACAATCAGTGCTTGAGCGCAGCCCATGCAATCCGGGCATAGATGCGTGCCAGGGCATCAAGATCGTCGACCGCGACCGCTTCGTCGCGCTTGTGCATCGTCGCGTTGCACAGCCCGAACTCGATCACCGGGGCCAGATCCTTGAGGAACCGCGCATCCGAGGTGCCGCCGGTGGTCGAGAGGTCGGGCACGATCCCGGTCTCCGCCTCGATGGCGGCGGCGATCATGGCCGAGAACGCGCCCGGCGGGGTCAGGAACGCCTCGCCGCTGATTACCGCTTTGGCGGTCCCGCCGTGGCGCTGTGCGATCTCGCTCACCCTGGCGGCGAGCTGCGCGCCGGTGTGCGCTGCGTTGAAGCGGATCGAGATGCGCGCCCTGGCCTTCGCCGGGATCACGTTGTGCGCCGGGTTGCCGACCTCGAGGTCGGTGACTTCGATGTTCGAGGGCTGGAACCAGTCGTCGCCTTCGTCGAGCGTCAGCGCCTCGAGCTCGGACAGCAGCGCGACCAGCTTGGGAATCGGGTTGTCGGCCAGATGGGGGTAGGCGACGTGGCCCTGGACTCCCTCGACCTCGAGCCAGATGTTGACCGAGCCGCGGCGGCCGATCTTGGCCATGTCGCCGAGTCGCTTGGACGAGGTCGGCTCGCCGACGAGGATCAGGTCGGGCACGTCGCCGCGCTGCCGCATCCGGTCGATCAGCGCGCGGGTGCCATGGATCGCGGGACCTTCCTCGTCCCCCGTAATAACGAAGCTCAGCGTTCCGGCATCGGCAGACACCTCGCGCACGGCGGCGACCATCGCCGCGACAGCGCCCTTCATGTCGACCGCCCCGCGTCCGTGGAGAAGATCGCCCCCGGGCGCCGGACGCCGTTCGGGCGCGAACGGCGCGCTCGTCCAGCCTTCGCCGGGAGGGACGACGTCGAGGTGGCCAGCAAAGGCGAAGTGGCGGCAGCCTTCGGGCCCGCGGCGAATCGCGAACAGGTTTTCGACCGGACCGTCCGGAGCCTCTCCCGTGACGAAGCGGTCGATCTCGAACCCGAGCGGCGCGAGCATGGTCTCGAGCGCATCGAACACGAGGCCCGAGGCGGGCGTCACGCTGGGGCATGCGATGAGTTTTTCGGCGAGGTCGGCAACGCTGGCGTCGGTCATGCCACCACCGCTATACGAGCGACGACCGCCGATCCAGCAATGAGGGTGCAGCCATGCCCAAGATCGACTTGACCGTCATTCCGCAGACCAATGCCACCGGCTATCCCGCACCGTTCGATCAGCCGGTCGCGGGCCGCCGCTATCGCCGCCTTGCGCCGCCTTCGGGGCTCACGCATTTCGGGGCCAGCCATGTCGTGCTGGAGCCGGGCGGCTGGTCCTCGCAGCGGCACTGGCACGCCGCGCTCGACGAAATGCTGGTGATGATCGAAGGCGAGGCGGTGCTGGTCGAGGACGGGGGCGAGACCGTGGTGCGCCCGGGCGACGTGTGCGTCTGGCCCGCGGGCCGCCGGGACGGGCATCACCTGCAGAACCGTTCGGACCAGCCTTGCGTCTTCGTGGTGGTCGACGCGGGCGACAAGGCCGCCGACCACGGTGAATATCCTGACATCGACATGCGCTTCGGACCCGATGGATACACCCGCAAGGACGGCACGCCCTACCCGACGCGCCGCATCCCCTAACGCGCCGGCGGTTCCGCCAGCGGTCCGGGGGCGAATGCCGCGTCGAGGTATTCGGCGATGCGGATGCCTGCTTGCTCGATGCGCCTCTCGGCAATCGGCACTGCAGCCGCGATCGCATCCTGGCTCAGCGCCGCCTCGTTTGATGGCGGGGCGTCGCCGAAAGCGTTGGGATAGACGAAATCCTTCGCCAGCTGCCAGCTCTCGCGGCCCCAGTCGGCGGAGGTGCCGCCGCCCAGCACCGTGCGCTCGGCGGGTGTATAGCGGCGCACCATCGGCGGCATCGCACCCGAGATCGCCCGCTCGGCCAGCGCGCCGTCCCAGATCCAGTGAAGGTTGAGGCCGGGCACGATCCCATAGGCGGTGACCACGTCGTTGCCGCCCTTGTCGTTGTTGTCGCCCGAATGGAGCGGCATGTGGATGTCGCCGGCGAAGTGGACCATGAACGCCAGCGCCTCGAGCCGGACGTTCGCGGGGAGGCTCTCATCGGCCAGGATGCGCTGGTTGCGCTCGATCTGGCCCGAGACGCAGGCGCCACCGCTGCAGTTCTTGCGCACGTTGTACGGCTCGTCGATCGGCTCGGTCTGGTAATGCCAAGCGAAGGTGTAGGCCCAGCGCCACGGATCGCGGCGCAGGCAGTCGGGCCAGGTTGCCGCGTCGGCAAGGGTGCGGATGCGGCAGTCGGGCGTGCCCAGCTCGGCATCGTGCGCGATCAGCCGAGCGATCGCGGCGCGGGTTGCGGGCTTCACGTTGGCCAGCGCGATCCGCGCGGTGGTTTCGTGCCCGTAGTAGCCCCAGGCCAGCGTGGGTGAGGGGACCAGCAATGTCAGGGCAGTCGCCAGCGCGGCGACGAGGCGGCCTAGCCGGCCGAAGGTACGCTGTCCCACTGTTCGATCACCCATTGTTCGTCCTCGGCTGCCTTGATCCACGCCTGCATCCATTCGTGTTCCCACACCGCTTCCATATAGGCCTGCGCGAAGCCCGGTACGCCGATCCCGTATGTCAGGAAGCGGCTGACCACCGGCGCGTAGAACACGTCCGCCGCGCCGAAGGTACCGAACAGGAACGGCCCGCCCCTGCCGAACCGCGCGCGCGCCTCGGCCCAGAGCTGGAGGATGCGGACGATATCGGCCTTGGCTTCGTCGGTGATCGAGACGCCCTCGTGCCGCATGCGGACGTTCATCGGACACTGGCGGCGTAGCGCGAGATAGCCCGAGTGCATTTCGGCGACCATCGCCCGGGCCATGCCGCGGGGCGTATCGTCCTTCGGCCAGAAGCGGTCGCGCCCGACCTTGTCGGCCAGGTATTCGAGGATCGCCAGGCTATCCCAGATCACGGTCTCGCCGTCCCACAGGATCGGCACCTTGCCCTGGCTGGGCTGGATCTCGCCCATCTCGCGCTTGGCCGCTTCCCACTCCTCGCCGGCGATGTTGACCGTGAGTTCCTCGAACGCGAGGCCCGACTGCTTGGCCGCCAGCCAGCCGCGCAGCGACCAGCTCGAATAGTTCCTGTTGCCGACGATCAGCTTCACTTGGTCCACCTGATACCCACCTGCCGCGCGCCCTAGTCATTCATCGCCGGGGTGTCGAGGCTGAACGGGCTGCGCCGCTTGCGTCACCCATTCGTGTCCGCTGCCGCAATTGTCCCGCGCACTGCGAGGCTCGCCATGCGAGTCTATTGGCAGACGGATAGTGTAGGAAAATCGAAAAACCGGGAGTATACGAGGCGGCATGAGCCTGCGCCCGTTCCACCTCGCCTTTCCCGTCCGCGATCTTGCCGAAACCCGCGCGTTCTACGGCGGACTGCTCGGCTGCCCGGAGGGGCGCAGCAGCGACCAGTGGATCGATTTCGATTTCTTCGGCCACCAGCTCGTCGCCCACCTCGCCCCGCAGAAGGGCGGGGACGCCGCAGTCAATCCGGTCGACGGCCACGGCGTGCCGGTGCCGCATTTCGGCGTGGTGCTGACGCTCGAGGCTTTCGACGCGCTGGCCGCGAAGATGACCGCGGCGGGCACCGCGTTCGAGATCGAACCCTACACCCGCTTCCAGGGCGAGCCCGGCGAACAGAAGACGATGTTCTTCCGCGACCCCGCGGGCAACGCGATCGAGATGAAAGCCTTTGCCAGCCTCGCGTCGCTGTTCGCGACCTGAGAGCGCAAGCTGCGGGGCAACCAATAGCGGGCCGTCGGGATTCTGCGGGGATCACGCGCTTCGCGATCACGGAGCACCAGTCTAGGTTTACGGCTCGCTGTTGAACCTGCCCTTGAGGCGACTCCATACGGATGGCGGCGGGATATCATGGAGCGCCGAACTGGGGCGCTGCCCGATCCCCGAATCAGCCGTCAGGCGATCCAGATCGATCGGCTCGTCCGACTCCACACCCATGCGTGATCGGGTACGCCACACGACGTTGCCGGTCATGCACCACCCCCGGTGGCGTATCTCCACAGCCTCACCCACGCGAGGGGGATCGGGGACGCGCGCCGAAAGCCCGGTCTCCGACACATTCCTGATTTGCACGTCGCGCCACTCATCACCTGCGCGAACTTGGCACCGATGAACGTAATGCGACGTGAGGCGCGACCCTCATTCATCGTCGAATTTCTAGGGTCAGGGCGGATCGGTGTAAAGTGACATAGGTTAGTCACGACACGCTGAATGCCCATTGCCTCCCGGTAACAGGCTGCCTCGAGGACAGCTCGCGCTTTCCGTTGCGAGAAAGCCGCCTCCGACCTCGAATTCGGGCACTCGGGCTGGCTCTCCGCAACCTGAAGCGGACCGTCAGCGAAGCTGGCATTCCTGACAAAAGGGGTCACCCTGCAAACGACCCTAAGTCGGACATTTTCGCGCGGGAGCCAATTCGGTGCTAGGGCCATCAAATCACGAAACTGTGGGGCCGAGCAGCTTGAGCAACTTGAGATTTTCGCCAATACGATTTCTGGTTTTTGTAGCATTAGGGCTGCCGCTCGGTTTCATATTGACTGCTCTTGCTTTTGCAGTGAACGCAAAACCAATCGTTGCCGGCGAAATATTCCCGTGGTCGTTTGCGTTTGCATTTTTGACGGGCGTTGTCGCTGCACTTTGGAAGAGGGCCGAGTAGCGTCCGCTCCCCACTCCGATTGCGGAGGATCGCGCTGGCTCACGACGCGCTTGCGCACATCGTTCATGTGCCGGCTGGTGCGTGTACTACGCGGCGATCACGGGCGGAATGCTGACCCCGGTCATCTCTTCCGATTTCGTCCACAGCGCTTCGGCCAGGGCTTCGTCGCGCACGTGTGGGTGGACGCCGCCCATCGGGGTCGCCTCGCTCGCCGGGGCTGCCACGTCGCAGTTCTCGCAATAGACCCCGCCCTTGCCGTCGAGCAACGGCGACGTGGCCGCCCAGACGGTGGTCGAAGCGCCTTCCTCGGTGCTCTTGAAGCGGTCGTCGACGTTGCCCTCGGTATCGACCCAGCCCATCGCGACCTGCTCCTCCATTGTGAGATGCCGCTGCAACGGGGTCATGATACCCCCGGGGTGGACCGCGAACGCGCGCACGCGGTGGGGTGCGCCGAGTTTGTCGAGCTGGAGCGCGAACAGCGCATTGGCGCTCTTGGCCTGCCCATAGGCGGTCCACTTATCGTAGTTGCGCCGCTCGAAGTTGGGATCGTCGATGTCCAGGCCATTGAGTCGGTGTCCGATCGACGAGAGCACCACGACCCGCGCGCCGCCTTCCGCTACCAGCAGCGGCCAGAGCCGCGCGGTGAGCTGGAAGTGGCCAAGGTGATTGGTTGCGAACTGGCTTTCGTAGCCGCGCGCATCGCGTGCCAGCGGGCTCGCCATCACGGCGGCGTTGTTGATCAGGATATCGATCCGGTTCCACCGCGCCGCCACCGCTTCGGCAAAGGCATCGATCGAAGCGGGTTTGGCCAGGTCGAGCGGGATGACGATCGCCGCCCCGGCAACGTCGGCGAGCACGTCTTCCGCCTGTTCCGGACGCCGGGCGCCCACAATGACTCGGCTCCCGCCTCGGACAGCGCGCGCACCGTCTCGGTGCCAATGCCCGAATAACCACCGGTCACGACGATCCGCCTTCCCGTAAGGTCGATGCCGGAGACGATTTCGCGCGCCGTCGAGCGATAGCCGAAGGGCGAATTCAGGGGCTGCTGCGGGGTGGTCAGCGGTCCGCTCCTTATGACTGCATCGCCGCGGACATGCGCGCGGGCCCGTGTTGCGTCAATCGCGCCGCCGGAACGGACTCGTCGCCCGGAAGGTTATCCGGGACATGGGCCACAGTGGTGGGGCGGCCCGGGGAAGCAACAAGAGAGAGGTCGAACGATGAACAAGACATCCATACTCGCAGTAGCGGCGCTGGCCGGATCGGTCGCGCTGGCTGGCTGCGCCACGCTCGAGGAGCAAGTGGTCGACGCCACTTCGCCCACCTATCACACGGTATTGACCGGTGCGAACGAAGTCGGCGGCGGCGATCCCGACGGTTACGGCAAGGCCGAAGTCTCGGTCACCGACGCGTTCAACCAGGTCTGCTACGAGATTGCCGACTTGCGCGGGCTCGACACGATTACTGCCGCGCACATCCATTACGGCCGTGCCGGCGTAAACGGACCACCGGTCCTGACGCTGACCAAGTCGAACGAAGGCCGCTGGCAGGGCTGCAAGGACGGTTCCGAATGGACCCAGAACCGTATCCAGGGCAACCCGCAGGAATATTACGTCAACGTCCACACGACCGCCTATCCCAACGGCGCGATCCGCGGTCAGCTGATGAACTGATCTACCACGCATTGCCCGCCGCAACCGCGGCGCGCTCGGCTGCGGACGATGTCCTGCCGAGCACCGCGTTGCGGTGGGGAAAGCGCCCGAAGCGCGCGACCATTCGATAGTGGTCGCGCGCAAAGGCGTAGTTGGATGGGATGCTGCGAAAATAAGCCAGACTCGCCCGTTGGTCGGCGATTTGCTCGCTGTGCATCAGCGGCATGCCTGCAAACGCGCGGGCCGATCGCATAAGCGATCGATGCCACCCGCGCGCGATGAAGCAGCGCGCAATCTGGCGTGCCAGAGCGTCGCTTGCGAACGCCTGCGGAGTGCCGCGATGGATGTTCCGCGGAATCTGATCGAACAGCAGAATCGCCGCCAGAGCGATGCGCCGGTCGCTTAAAAATTCACGCGGGTCCCGCTGGCTCAGCATGCCCAATGCGTGGCCGAACCGGCGGTCGATACGCGTATCGAGCGCGGACGAGCCGCCCCACCAGTCGGCGGGACGCAATTCGTGAAACCAGAAATGGAGCAGATCGGCTGCCCACCGGCGCGATGCAACCGTCATCCGGCGACCGTAATCGGGCGGCGGCCGATGGTGCGGTCAGTCGGCGCGCGTGTAGGGGACGAACTCGGTCAGGAAGACATTGCCGGTGTACATGCCCGATGAGGTATCGAATGTGGTGACAATGTCCTGGCGGCAGAGCTGCGACCCGTGCTGACGCACCATCAACGCATCCCAACGATCGAGATCGCGGGCGTTGACGGGGCGATTGACCCAGATCGTTCGTCCGCTGCCGTACACAACGGCAGTTCGGTCGACGACCTGCGAATCACGGTTGGAAAAGGTGTTGATGCAGCTGCGCGGCTCACCCGCCACGCGGCCCTCGAGCATCTTGGAGAGCTTTGCCTCGCCGGTCAGGCGTTCGCCGGCGGCAGAGGGGGCGGCGACCAGCGTGGCGGCTGCAATAGCAGCAGCGGCGATGGGGGCTGTCAGGCGCATTGTAATCTCCTTACTGGTCGCGGGTATAAGGTACGAACTCGGCGAGAAACATCGTCGGTCCGGGAATGAGCGAAGTCCGGTCGCGCATCGAGACGTGATCGAGGCGGCACAAGCTCGACCCGCCCCATTTCTCGAATACCGGCAAATCGCTGTCGTCGAGGAACTCGGCATTCGCAGGGCGATTAACCCACAGCGTCTTGCCGCGGCGGAAGACGAATCCGACGCCATCGACAACCTGCATGCCTTCCTGTGCGAAGTCGCGAATACAGTCCTCGGGAGCGCCCGGCACGCGGCCGTCGAGCATCTTGGCCAGTTCCTGTTCACCGCGCTCGGCGCGCGAGGCGCCGGCAGACGCCGGTGCCGCGATGAGGGCAACGAACAAGGTGGCTATAAGCGTTCGACCAAATTTCATGACACGCTCCATGTAGCATATCGCGGCTGAACCGCCGCTGACTCTGGGTTCAGCCCGTGGAATCAGGCGGTGCCCCCTACGGTCAATCCCGAGACCAGCAGGGTCGGCTGGCCAACCCCGGCCGGCACCGTCTGGCCGCCCTTGCCGCACATCCCCACCCCTTCGTCGAGCGCCATGTCGTTGCCGATGCCGGTCACCTTGGTCAGCACGCTCGGCCCGTCGCCGATCAGCGTCGCGCCCTTGATCGGTGCGCCCAACTTGCCGTCCTCGATCAGGTAGGCCTCGGTGCAGCTGAAGGTGAACTTGCCGCTGACGATATCGACCTGCCCGCCGCCGAAGCTCTTGGCGAAGATGCCCTTTTTCACGCGGCCCAGCAGTTCTGCGGGATCGTCGTTGCCGCCGCGCATGAAGGTATTGGTCATCCGCGGCATCGGCGCATGAGCGTAGTTCTCGCGGCGGCCGTTGCCGGTTGCGGGCACACCCATCAGCCGCGCGTTGAGGCGGTCCTGCATATAGCCCTTGAGGATGCCGTCCTCGATCAGCACGTTTTCCTGAGTCGGCGTGCCCTCGTCGTCGATCGACAGCGAGCCGCGCCGGTCCGCGATGCTGCCATCGTCGACCACGGTGACCCCGGGCGCCGCCACGCGGGTGCCGATCCGGCCTGAGAAGGCGCTGGTGCCCTTGCGGTTGAAATCGCCCTCGAGCCCGTGACCGACCGCCTCGTGCAGCAGCACGCCGGGCCAGCCGGGGCCGAGCAGCACGGTCATGTCGCCCGCCGGGGCGGGCACGCTGTCGAGATTCACCAGCGCCTGGTCGACCGCCATCTCGATCGCGCGCCGCCAGTTCGTCGCATCGAACAAGTCGTCGTAAAGATAGCGTCCGCCGAAGCCGAAGCTGCCCGTCTCGCGCCGTCCGTTCGCTTCGGCCACGACCGAGACGTTGAGCCGAACCAGCGGGCGGATGTCGCGCGCGACGAAGCCGTCGGGACGGACGATCTCGATCGCGCTCCAGCTGCCGGCAAGGCTCGCGGTCGCCTGGACGATCCGGGGATCGCGCGCGCGCGCAGCGGCGTCGATCTCTTCAAGCAGGCGGATTTTCTTTTCCAGCGGCACCGCGTCGAGCGGGCTCTCGTCGGTGTAGAGATGCCGGTTCGATCGCGCCGGCGGGGCGGCGAGAGCATTCTTCGCCGGATCCAGCAGCCGCAGCGTTTCGCCCGCGCGGCGGATCGCGGCGGCGCTGATCTCGCTGGCGTGGGCAAAGCCGGTCATCTCGCCGGACACGCCGCGCAGGCCGAAGCCGGCATCGCGCGAATAGTCGCAAGTCTTCAGCCGCCCGTCGTCGAACACGAATGCTTCGGTCGCCATGAACTGGAGGTAGAGTTCGCCATCCTCGCAAGCGGACAGCGTTTCGGCGGCGAGCGCCTTGGCCTCGTCGGGGGTGAGCTTGCCGGCGGCATAGAGCAGCGCGTGAGGATCGGTGGTCATTGCGCCGATATGGGCGCTCGCAGCCGGCAAATCCAGCGCAGGCTAGCGGTAGCCGGGGTCGCCGCCTTCGGAAATGTCCGGCAGGCTCGCGTGGTCCACTCCGTCGGCGGGCCCGCCCTCGAGCACGAAACGGCGGTCGCAATAACCGCAATCGACGTAGCCATGTTCGTCGATCTCGAGCCAGACCTTGGGATGACCGAGCGCGGCGGGGCGATAGTTCGCGCCGCTGCGGATGTCGGTGGCGCCGTCGCACCAGACGCGGGTGGCGGTGACTTTCGAGATCTCGGGCGGCGGAATGTTCATGCAGACGCGCCGTTACCGGTATTGCGGACGACGCGCAACGGCCCCCGTGCGCCCGCTGTTGCGGGTTGCACGCAACGGCCCCGTGCGCCCGCTGTTGCGGGTTGCACGCAACGGCCCCGTGCGCCCGCTGTTGCGGGTTGCACGCAACAACTCTAGGTGCCGCGCATGACCTCTCCTCCCGCGATCCGCATCGACAACCTCGTCAAACGCTATGCCGGGGAGAAGGGCGAAGAGGGCAAGCTCGCGCTCAAGGGCGTCAGCTTCGACGTGCCGCAGGGCGAGATTTTCGGCCTGCTGGGCCCGAATGGCGCGGGCAAGTCGACGCTGATCAACATTCTTGCCGGCCTGGTGATGAAGACGAGCGGGAGCGCCGAAATCTGGGGTTTCGACATCGACGCCAATCCGCGCAACGCCAAGCGTTCGATCGGTATCGTCCCGCAGGAAATCGTCTTCGACCCGTTCTTCACCCCGTTCGAGGTGCTGGAGAATCAGGCGGGCTTCTATGGCGTGCCAAAGGCGCAGCGACGTTCGGAGGAGCTGCTCGAGGCGGTGCGCCTGTCCGACAAGCGCAACGCCTATGCCCGCACGCTGTCGGGCGGGATGAAACGCCGATTGCTGGTCGCCAAGGCGATGGTCCACGCCCCGCCGATCCTCGTGCTCGACGAGCCGACCGCAGGGGTGGATGTCGAGCTGCGCCGCCAGCTGTGGGAACTCGTCACCCGCCTCAACCGCGAGGGGGTGACGGTTGTGCTGACCACGCACTACCTCGAGGAAGCAGAGCAACTCTGCGACCGCATCGCGATCATCAATCATGGCGAGCTGATCGCCAACAAGCCGACTCGCGACATGCTGGGGATGATGTCGGAGAAGGTGGTCGAGATTTCGGTCGACCGCGACCTGGCCGCCCCGCCGGTGCACGCCGCCTTCAAGAAAAGCGAGAAGAAGGGCGATCGCACGGTCGAGATCACCTACGACAAGGACAAGATCACCGCCGGTCAGGTGCTCGGGCTGGTGCAGGAGCAGGGCTTCGTGATCGAGGACGTGACCACGCGCGAGGCCGATCTGGAGGACGTTTTCGTCCAGCTCACCGGCTCGGGTTGAGCGTGCGGCCTCGACCGCCCACCCTACCGCTGCCTGGCCCGCTCTACGACACGATCGGGCTCGATTACGCGAACCTTCGGCGGGCCGATCCGCGCATCGCGGCGATGATCGCGGACGCACTGGGCGATGCGCGCCGCGTGCTCAACGTCGGCGCGGGAACCGGTAATTACGAGCCGCTCGATCGCGAGGTCGTGGCGCTCGAGCCGTCGGCCGAAATGATCGCCCAGCGGCCCTCCGACGCGGCCCCTGCGGTCCAGGGCGTGGCCGAAGATCTGCCATTCGCCGACAACAGCTTCGATGCGGCGATGGGGGTGCTGACGGTGCATCACTGGACCGACCCGGCGCAGGGCCTGGCCGAGATGCGCCGCGTGGCGCGCGGGCCGGTCGTGCTGCTGACCTTCGACCCCGCTACCCGGGTACCATGGCTGCTCGATTACTGGCCGCAGCTCGCCGAACTCGATGCGGGGCAGATGCCGCCGCTGTCGCTTTATGGCGAGGTGCTGGGCCCGGTCGCGCATATTCCCGTGCCGATACCGCACGATTGCACCGACGGGTTTCTTTACGCCTACTGGCGCCGCCCGCGCGCCTACCTCGACCCGGCTGTGCGCAATGCGATTTCGTCGTTCTGGAAGATCGAGGGGGCGCAGGCCGGGTTCGAGCGGCTCGCCGCCGACCTCGACTCGGGTGCGTGGGAGGCGCGCTACGGGCGCCTGCTGTCGCAGGAAACCGTAGACGCCGGGTACTGCCTGATCGTGTCGCGCGGCTAGCCGATAATTCGGCCGCCGAGCCCGGCGTCGCGAACGTGCTGCACCGTCCAGCGGTGCGGTGTGCTTTCTTCCATCGGCGTGGTGCAATGCCTGCAACGGCTGACCGTGCTGCCGTGAATGCGCCGCACCGCATTCATGTCGACGCTATGCCGACCGAACGCGCACGCAAGGTGTGCGAATTTCATGTTGTAACGACCCTTCCCGACCTCAGTCCCCTGCCTCTCGAGAGCTATCGTTAACGCCCGCGATCACAACGGCGAGGCGACGAGTCGTTCATTTAATGCCGCAACTTGATGAATCGGATGCGCGCTTGCGGCGGTTAGGCCGTGCGGGCATGACGCGCCCATGACCGCTTCCCACGACGTCATCGTCATCGGCTCTGGCGCAGCCGGGCTCACCGCCGCGCTGGCGCTGGCCGAGAGCCGCAAGGTGCTGGTGCTCGCCAAGGGTTCGCTCACCGGCGGATCGACCGCCTGGGCGCAGGGCGGGATCGCCGCGGTGCTCGATGCGGGCGACACGTTCGAGGATCACATTCGCGACACGATGGTCGCCGGCGCGGGGCTGAACAGGCTTGAGACGGTCGAGTTCGTGATCGAGAACGCGCCCGATGCGATCGACCGCCTGATCGACCTTGGCGTGCCGTTCAACAAGGATCGCGATACGCTTCACCTCACCCGCGAGGGCGGGCACAGCCACCGCCGGATCGTCCACGTCGACGATGCGACCGGGTGGGCGGTGCAGGAGGCGCTGCTCAGGGCCGCCGAGGCCAGCGACAACATCACGATGCTGCCGGGACGGGCGTGCATCGACCTCATCACCGGACGCAACGCCGAGAAGTATTCGGGTTCGGGCCGCGTCTGGGGTGTCTATGCGCTCGACGAGGCGACCGGCAAGGTCGAGGCGCACGTCGCCCGCGCGACGGTGCTGGCGACCGGCGGGGCGGGGCGCGTCTACCAGTTCAGCACGGCCCCGAGGGGCGCGACCGGCGACGGCATCGCGATGGCCTGGCGGGCGGGCTCGCGAGTCTCCAACATGGAGATGATGCAGTTCCACCCGACCTGCCTCTACAACCTCGAGGTCAAGAACTTCCTCATCACCGAGGCGGTGCGGGGCGAGGGTGGGCACCTGATCAACCCGTCGACCGGGGAGCGCTACATGGCGAAGTACGACCCCGAAAGGATGGAACTGGCCCCGCGCGACATCGTGGCGCGCGCCAACGATGACCAGATCAAGCGCTTCGGGCTCGATTACGTCCATCTCGACATCAGCCATATGGCCCCCGAGTTCGTGCGCGAACACTTTCCTAATATCGACGAGAAGCTGAGCGGCCTCGGCATCGACATGACGAAAGACCCGATACCGGTCGTGCCCGCGCAGCACTACACCTGCGGCGGGGTCCTGATCGGGCTCGACGCGCGGACCGACCTGCCCGGCCTGTGGGCGGCGGGCGAAGTCACCGAAAGCGGTCTTCACGGCGCCAACCGGCTCGCCTCCAACAGCCTGCTCGAATGCTTCGTGTTCGGCGAGGCGGCGGCCAAGGACATCCTCGCCGCGTGGGACGAGATGGATGATCCGCCGGCGATCCGCGAGTGGGACGAAAGCCGGGTGACCGATTCCGACGAGGAAGTGGTCATCAAGCAGAACTGGACCGAGATCCGCCGGATGATGTGGAACTACGTCGGCATCGTGCGGACCACCAAGCGGCTCGAACGGGCCGCTCACCGGATCGCCCTGCTCGCGCAGGAGATCGAGGATTACTACGGCAGTTTCCGCGTCACCACCGACCTCGTCGAACTGCGCAACCTGCACCAGTGCGCCGACCTGATCGTCCGCAGCGCGCTGAAGCGGCATGAAAGCCGGGGCCTGCATTTCATCCTCGACTACCCGGAAACCGATCCGGTGGCGCGCGATACGGTGCTGGTGCCGTGACACCCGATTGACAGCCGCAGGACGCGCCCTAGTCTCCCCGGCGCAGCGTCTCGGGTCCGCTCGCGTGGGGGACTGAAATGACGGCTGCCGCTTCGACCGACCAGCGCACATTCCTGGGCCAGCCGGTCGGGGTCGCCTATCTCGCCATGACCGAGGCGTGGGAGCGGTTCAGCTTCTACGGCATGCGGGGCCTGCTCGTGCTCTACATGGTGCAGGAGATTCTCCTGCCCGGGCGGATCGAGAACGTTGCCGGGATGGACGCCTATCGCGCGTTCGCCACGAGCGTGTTCGGCCCGATGAGCACCCAGGCCTTCGCCAGCCAGACCTTCGGGCTTTATTCGGGTTTCGTCTATTTCACCCCGATGTTCGGCGGCCTGATTGCCGATCGCTGGCTGGGGGCACGCAGGACGGTGCTGCTGGGCATCGCCTTCATGACCGTCGGCCATCTGGCGATGGCATTCGACGCGAGCTTCCTCGCCGCGCTGGTGAGCCTGGTGATCGGATCCGGGCTGCTCAAGGGAAACGTGGCCGCGCAGGTCGGCCACCTCTACGCACCGGGTGAGCACGCGCAACGGGCGCGCGGCTTCACGATCTTCTCGACCGGGATCAATATCGGGGCGACGATCGGCCCATTCGTCTGCGGCCTGCTGGCACAGATTTACGGCTGGCACGTCGGCTTCGGGTTGGCGGGATTGGTGATGCTGCTCGCGGCGATCGTTTACGTTGCCGGGTGGAAGCATTTCGCCGACGACAAGCCCCGCGGGAAGGATCGCGTGCCGACCGCACCATTGGCGCGCAACGAGTGGGCCATCGTCGGCATGATCGTCTTCGTCCTGATCCTGAGCCTGTTCCAGAGCCTGGTCTACGACCAGACGAGCAACGTCGGGCTGATCTGGGTTGCCGAGCAGGTCGACCTGTCGTCCCCACTGGGCCTCGTGCCGGTTCCCTGGTTCACTTCGGAAGACGCGCTCGCGTCGATCATCATCGTGCCGTTCCTGATCTGGCTATGGCGGGCCGTGGCGCGGGGCGGCGAGGAGCCCCACGAGCTCACGCGCATCGCGCTGGGTGCGGTGGTAATGGCGGCATCGGTGCTGGCGTTGGCGGCGGGGGCCGTGCAGGCCGAGGCGAGTGGAAAGGCCTCGATTCTCTGGCCGATAATCGCCTTCTTCCTCTCGGGCGCAGCGTTTATGTTCCAATGGCCCGTGCTCCTCTCCTTTGTCTCGCGCCGCGCGCCCGGGCCGGTCAATTCGCTTATGGTGGCCTCGGTCTACCTCACGGCCTTTGTGACCGGAATCGGCTCGGGCTGGCTCGGGCGATTCTACGAACCGCTCGGTGCGACCCAGTTCTGGCTCCTTCACGCCGGGATTTCGCTCACCGGTGCGGCGATTTTATTCGCACTCGGCCCGCTCATGCGTCGCCGGCTCGATACACTTGATACCCATGCGGCCCACGCCGCCCAGTTGCAGGAGGCCTGACACTTGCCGCAGATCGAAGCGAACGGAATCACCCTCGAATACGACGCGCACGGCGACCCTGCCGCTCCACCGGTGCTGCTCGTGATGGGACTTGGCGCGCAGATGACGTTGTGGCCCAGGGAACTGGTCGATGCCCTCGTTGAGCGCGGTTTTCGCGTCATCCGCTACGACAACCGTGACATCGGCCTGAGCCACAAGTTCGAGGGAGCGAAGGCGCCCGGCATGCTCAAGCTGCTGCTGCTCAGCCGGTTCGGGTTCAAGCCCAGCGTGCCCTACACGCTCGCCGACATGGCCGACGACGGGATCGGCCTGCTCGACGCGCTCGGCATCGACAAGGCGCACGTCGTGGGTGCGAGCATGGGCGGGATGATCGCGCAACACATGGCGTTCAGCCATCCTGAGCGGGTGATCAGCCTCACCTCGATCATGTCGACCACCGGCCACCGCAAGCTGCCCGGCGGCACGAAGGAGGCGATCGCGGTGCTGACCAAACGGCCGGCGTCGATGGACGAGGACGTGCTTGTCGAACACGGCCTCAAGGTCGCGCACGCGATCGGCAGCCCGGGTTACCGGTCCGACCCCGAAGTGCTGCGCGAACGCAGCCGGGCGCTGATCCGGCGCAGCTTCTACCCCGCGGGAATGCCGCGCCAGTTCGCCGCCATCGTTGCCGACGGCGACCGACGCGAACGGCTGCAATCGGTGAAATCGCCGACTCTGGTGATCCACGGCGAGGCCGATCCGCTCGTGCCGCTCGAAGGCGGCAAGGACACCGCCCGGCACATCGAGGGGGCGAAGCTCAAGACGATCCCCGGCATGGGCCACGACCTGCCGCTCGAACTCGTCGACGAGATCGCCGACGCGGTGGCCGAACATGCCCGCGCCGCCGCGGCTTGATCACGGCTCGACTATTCCGGCGATCAGGCCGCGTCCGGCGGCCTCCTCGGCCGACAGGTACCAGTTGTAGAGTGCTTTCTCGAGCAATTCGTCGATCGTCAGGTCGCTGCCCGCAATCAGTCGTTCGAAATTCTCGACCTCGAGGTCGACGCCCGTGCGGAACTGGTGGAGCAGCGATTCGAGGCGCGGGATTTCAGCCCTGATCGGTCCGTCCATCTCGAACGTCTTCTTTATCTGGCGGCAGTGGATGAGAAGCATCGCATCGCGCGTCAAAAAGCGTTCCTCGCGCGGGAACCCCGCCATGAAGGTGACGCCTGCCGAATAGACGACGCTCTTGCCGAAGAAGCGGAACGGTCGGCTCGTCCGCACACGCGCGGCATCGAGATCGGCAATCATCCGTCGCGCCATTTCGGGGTCGCCGCCCAAGGTGGTCATGTCGATAGTGACCGGCTCCGACCCCTTCTCAAGCCGGTTCAAGTCGTCACGGAACGTACGGGCCATCGCTTCATCGACGGTCCCGATCAGCGACAGGTCGGCGATTGTCGTGGCGGCAGGTGCGTTTGATGCCGGATTGTCGCGGGCCATGGACCTCTCCAAGTGCTAATTTCCGGACTCGCTAATTCTCGATCCGGCATCAGGGTTCCCAAGAAAAATCCCCTGAACGCAGGGGCTTGTCCATCCCGCGCGAGAGGGACCCGTCCCGCCGCGTGGGCGTTGAACCTTCATGACCCCCAATCTTCTGGCCGCCCTGTTGCTCGTCGGCACCGCAGCGTGTTCGCAAGATACCCTGCCCGCTTCGGACCCCGATCGGTCGCCGTCCGCAGCGGCACCCGCGCCGTCCGCTGCCATGGCCCCGCCCTCGAACGGTGCACCGGATCGCCGGTCGGTCTATTCTTCGCTCGAAGACTGCACGATCATCCGCCGAGATCGGGAGGAGATGTCCATTCACCGAAACCGAGTGTCGCGGGGCCGGTGGGTGGATGGCCCGCATCGCCGATTCGGATTCGCGACAAAGCATGACGCTGGTCGATCCCGGTGGGTCGCCCCACGATATGTCCACGGCGCGGATCGGCGGCGGCGGATTCAGTTCGTTCGGGACCTCGGTCGAGTGGCGTGGCGACCAAGTGTCGGGCGGGGGCGACCGCTTCGATCCCGATTCGCTGATCGTTCGCTACGAGGTCGCCGAACGGCCGCACCCTGCACCGGAGACTTCGTATTTGCTGGTGGCCAAACTGGCACCCACGCCGTGCATCGTCGCCAGGGTCCCGCCGGGCTCGGGCCAGAACGATTCGGCGAGATCCGCCGCGGACGATCCCGGAGCCTGTCTCGCCGGCTGAATTCGCGCGCGCGATTGCGGCCGCGGATTCGGAAATTGCGGCCGGGGATTCGATCGCTTCAAACCGCGCCGTGGACAAAAAAATTTTTGCTGAATGCGGTTTGCCCCTTGCGCTTCCCACGGGGCTTGGAAATCCGGCGCGTCGCGGCGTTGCACAAGAGTAATACACTCCACCGGTTTGGGCTCGAACACGGTTAATCGGGAGTTGACCCTATTGCGCGCAAGCCCCGGTTGATTCACTATCGGTTGTGGTTGGTCACAGAGGGGGACCCACAAGACCTAGTTTTCAAGCGCGGCGCGTACCATATGCGCCGGCGTGTCGGACTGCGTCTTGCACGGCCCCTCGTACCGGCGCTTGGGGACCGATCTGGGGAAAAGTTTATCCCCGCTCGGTGCCCGGAAATGCTAGTCGGGGCGCTTCCGCTCCGAATCGAACGAATGCGGAACACGGGACGGGGAAAGCCGGTGTTCCGGACAGACAGAACGGACGGGGCGACAATGGAATTCAGGACCGGGAACGAGGCAGCCATGGGGCTCGACGAGACGACTGTTGAAACGACTCCGAGCGAGACTGCCACTCCCAAGCGTGCGGCGGTGAAGATGGAACGTGGCGACAAGGGTAGCGAGGCGCTGGTCGCCGGCGCGGCGGACGCGATGGCCCAGGCGGTCAAGGCCGCCGCTCGTCCGGAGGACGACAGCAAGAAGATCGCCGATCGCCGGTTCGACGTGCAGACCGACCAGTCGCGCGACGCGCTGCTGACCGAATTCGGCAAGGACACGCTGACCGACCGCTACCTGCTGCCGGGCGAGACCTACCAGGACCTGTTCGCGCGCGTCGCCGACGCCTATGCCGACGATGCCGCGCACGCCCAGCGGCTGTACGACTACATCTCGAAGCTGTGGTTCATGCCGGCGACCCCGGTGCTGTCGAACGGCGGCACCAACCGCGGCCTGCCGATCAGCTGCTACCTCAATTCGGTATCGGACAGCCTCGACGGCATCGTCAACACGTGGAACGAGAACGTGTGGCTCGCCAGCAAGGGCGGCGGCATCGGCACCTATTGGGGCAACGTGCGCGGGATCGGGGAGCCGGTCGGCCTCAACGGCAAGACCAGCGGGATCATCCCGTTCGTGCGCGTGATGGATTCGCTGACGCTGGCGATCAGCCAGGGTTCGCTGCGGCGCGGCTCGGCCGCCTGCTACCTCGATGTCAGCCACCCGGAGATCGAGGAGTTCCTCGAGATCCGCAAGCCCTCGGGCGACTTCAACCGCAAGGCGCTGAACCTGCACCACGGCGTGCTCGTCTCCGACGCCTTCATGGAAGCCGTTCGCGCGGGCGAGGAGTGGAACCTCGTCAGCCCGAAGACCGGCGAGACCCGCGCGACGGTGGATGCGCGCAGCCTGTTCCAGAAGCTCGTCGAGACGCGGCTGGCGACGGGTGAGCCCTATATCGTGTTCTCCGACACGGTGAACCGGATGATGCCCAAGCATCACCGCGAGCTGGGGCTCAAGGTCTCGACCTCGAACCTGTGTTCGGAAATCACCCTGCCGACCGGCATCGACCATCTCGGCAACGATCGCACCGCGGTGTGCTGCCTGTCCTCGCTCAACCTGGAAACATGGGAGCAGTGGGAGGGCGACAAGACCTTCATCGAGGATGTCATGCGCTTCCTCGACAACGTGCTGCAGGATTATATCGACCGCGCGCCCGAAGAGATGGCGCGGGCCAAGTATTCGGCGATGCGCGAACGCAGCGTGGGCATGGGCGTGATGGGCTTCCACTCGTTCCTGCAGATGAAGAACATCGGCTTCGAAAGCCCGATGGCCAAGGTGTGGAACCTGAAGATGTTCAAGCACATCTCGGCCAAGGCGGAAGAGGCCAGCATGGTGCTGGCCGAGGAGCGCGGGCCGTGCCCCGACGCCGCCGACGCGGGCGCGATGGAGCGGTTCAGCTGCAAGATGGCGATCGCGCCGACCGCGTCGATCAGCATCATCTGCGGCGGCACCAGCGCCTGCATCGAGCCGATCCCGGCGAACATCTACACGCACAAGACGCTGTCGGGCAGCTTCGTCGTCAAGAACCCGTACCTCGAGAAAATCCTCGAGAAGAAAAGCAAGAATTCGACCAACGTGTGGAATTCGATCCTCGAGAAGGGCGGGTCGGTCCAGCACCTCGACTTCCTCACGCCCGAGGAAAAGGCGGTCTACAAGACCAGCTTCGAGATCGACCAGCGCTGGCTGCTCGAATTCGCCGCCGACCGCACGCCGTTCATCGACCAGGCGCAGAGCCTCAACCTGTTCATCCCCGCCGACGTCGACAAGTGGGACCTTGCGATGCTCCACTTCCAGGCGTGGGAAAAGGGCATCAAGAGCCTCTATTACCTGCGCTCGAAATCGGTCCAGCGCGCCGGGTTCGCCGGCGGGGTCGAGGCGGACAACACGACCGAGGCGGCAAAGTACGAACTGCCGACCACCGACTACGACGAGTGTCTCGCCTGCCAGTGAGGCGAGGCGACCGACAGGCGACAAAAAAAGGGCCGGCGCGATGCCGGCCCTTTTCGTTTGTGTCAGCGAAGCTCTCGGGTCAGCCCTGCTGGCCGTCCTCTTCCTCTTCGAAGTTCATCGCGTTGGCGCCGGTGGCGCTGAGGCGGACCTTGTCGCCTTCGATGCCGGCGACGAGGCCGGTCGAGATGTAGTGGTGGTGGCCGGCGTGCTGGCCTTCGGCCTGTTCGAGTTGCGCGCCCGAATCCTTCTTGGTCAGCTTGATGCGGTCGCCATCGACGCGGTCGACGGTGCCGACGTGGACGCCGTCGGCGCCGATGACTTCCATGTGCTCGCGGATCTGGCTGGTATCGGTCATGGGGGTTCTCCTGTGATGGCTGTATATCGGTTCAACGCGCGCCGGGGCGGAGTGTGCCGGACAATCCGATACAACGCGCCGCTTGAAAGGCGGCTCGCCTTCGGCCAGAGGCTGTTGCGAACGATTCGCAGATAAGGCTCTCTCTCAATGCGCAAGTGGCACCGCTGGCTGTCGATTTTCTTCGCCGTGTTCCTGATCTTCATCGCGGCGACCGGATTGCTGAGCCACCTGGCCGCGTGGTCGGGCGGCGAGCCGTCGCCCGCGGCTGCCGCCGCCGCCGCGCCGCCGCCGGGGTTCGCCTGCCCCGAAGGCTGGCGCTGCACCCCGCCGCGCGCCGATCGCAGCGGCCTTGGCGCGCTCACCGGGTTCTTCCACCACCTCCATTCGGGCGAGGAGTTCGGCAAGGCGGGCGAGGCGATCTCGTTCGCTTCGGGCCTGGCGCTGCTGTTCTTCGCCTTCTCGGGCCTGTGGATGTACGTGCGCATGTGGCGCGAGCGGGCGCGCCGCGGAGCGAAAAGCCGGTGGTTCTGGAATTGAATAGAGCGGCCGGAAACCCAAACGCCCCTCTACCGGAGTAGAGGGGCGCGGGGGTGCGGGACGGTGCCCCGCGAAAAGGGGGGAAATTCGGGACACCGTCCGCGCTTTTCCCTCATGCGACCGGACGGGTTCGATCCCCTCGCAGCCGTTACAGGTTAAATCCGCCAGGGCCCGCGCGGTTCCGCATGGTTACCGGGCAATTTATCCCCAATCGCGAGCGCGGGGGTGCTTCGCCCGCAGCCCCCTTGGTCATACCCTCGTCGCTTCGCCGTGAAGAAGCGAATCGGCCGCGCCGCGTTGCCCCCTCGATACCTCTGCCCGGCAGCGCGAAGTCGATTCCCTTTACCGCCCCCACACGCTATATAGTGGGGTAATACCGAACCGGAGATACCAGATGCCGCTGATGGAAGTCCGCAACACGTACAAGCCCTTCGAATATCCGTGGGCGTACGAGTTCTGGAAACGCCAGCAGCAGGTCCACTGGCTGCCCGAGGAAGTGCCGCTGGGCGAGGACTGCCGCGACTGGGCGCAGAAGCTCTCGGACCACGAGCGCAACCTGCTCACGCAGATATTCCGCTTCTTCACGCAGGCCGATATCGAGGTGCAGGATTGCTACCACGAAAAGTACGGCCGCGTGTTCAAGCCGGTCGAGATCAAGATGATGCTGGCGGCCTTTTCCAACATGGAAACGGTCCACATCGCCGCCTACAGCCACCTGCTCGACACGATCGGGATGCCCGAAAGCGAATACGGCATGTTCCTCGAATACGAGGAGATGAAGGCCAAGCACGATTACCTGCAGGAATTCGGCGTCGACACCGATGAGGATATCGCCCGCACGCTGGCGATGTTCGGCGGCTTTACCGAAGGGCTGCAGCTGTTCGCCAGCTTCGCGATGCTGATGAACTTCCCGCGCTTCAACAAGATGAAGGGCATGGGCCAGATCGTCAGCTGGTCGGTGCGCGACGAAAGCCTGCACTGCGAAGGCATCACCCGGCTGTTCCACGCCTTCGTGGCCGAACGCCAGTGCCTGACCAAGGCGGTGCGCGAAGACATCATGGACATGTGCCAGAAGACCGTGCGGCTGGAAGACAACTTCATCGACCTGGCGTTCGAGCAGGGTCCGGTTCCGGGGATGAGCCCGAACGAGATCAAGCGCTACATCCGCTACATCGCCGACTGGCGGCTGGGCCAGCTGGGCTTCAAGCCGATCTACATGGTCGAAGACCACCCGCTCCCCTGGCTCGCCCCGCTGCTGAACGGCGTGGAGCACGCCAACTTCTTCGAAACCCGCGCGACCGAATATTCGAAGGCCGCGACCAAGGGCAACTGGGGCGACGTGTGGTCGAGCTTCGACAGCCGCCGCAAGGCCAAGGCCGGCGACGGCGCGAACGACGTGGCGCCGGACGACGGGCCGGGGTTGTTCGGGGATGATGCTGGCGGGACGAGCGTGGCGGCGGAGTGATGAGCTGCAATATGAAGACCTTGGAAGGCTTGGGTGCTTGAACGCGCTTAAAGACCTCGGCCCGGCACAAGTTCCGCAAATCACCACACATTTGGGAAAATCATGAGTCGGAACTGCGCTCTTCCGGCGATCTATTTTATACTTGGCAGTATGCAATGCGCTGGGCTGGACAGGTACTCCAACAAGAAGGTAAGATTGAGAAGAATGGCCCAAATAGAACATGGGCCGTAAAATGACTTACTAGTCTCAGCACTAGTGGGGGGAGACGAGATGGCACTACCGACGGCTTATCTGACCAGTGTCAAAAATCTTCCGGCTATCTTGGCAGCCATACAGCAGGCGAAAGCACCGGAGAATTCACGCAGCGTTTCCTTGAGTCGCTTGAATTCAAGTCTAATAGCGATCGTCTGGTCATCGGGTTGCTAAAGGCGCTGCGCTTTACTGACGACCAAGGTAAGCCAACCAGTAGATATTTCGAATATTTAGATCAAACTCAATCAGAGCGTGTCATGGCCGAAGCGATACGCGAGGCTTATGCAGATCTATTTCAAGTCAACACATCAGCTCAAAATCTGAGCAAACAGGAAGTCATAAACAAGTTTAAGACTTTATCTCAGGGTTCGTTTGGTGAAGCAGTTTTAGATAAGATGGCCATGACCTTTACGGCTTTGGTCAAATTGGCAGACTAAAAGCGGAAGCTCGCGCGGTTTCCCCGGACGCGCCAGAGACTGACCATTTCGAAGAGTTGAGCGATCCGGCGTCTCATGACGTAAGCCTTTTAAGGGCCATCCAACCAAAGAGCCCCACGAAACATTTGCCGGATTGCATTACAACATTCAAATCATCCTCCCGGAATCTAGAGATCCGAAGGTCTACGACGCTCTCTTTCGTAGCCTTAACGAGCACCTGCTTTGAGGGGAGGCCACTGCCTATGAGTTCATCTACCGAGCGAGGTTGACCGAGGAAGCGCTTGATCGAGCGGGGCGTGTATCTGCAAGTTCTTTGAAATTTGACGCTAACGTTACCCGTGACTTAGTCGGCATTGACGTGTTGGATGTGGAGCACGTCGCACGTTCCGAGAAGATGTCTTACGTCTTCATTACGGTCTCTGCCTTCGAAAACTCTGTACGCGACCTAATCAAGAGCGTGTTGATCGAAGGGCTTGGCGAGGACTGGTGGAATACCGGCGTATCAGAGAAGATACGCAAGGCCGCTGAAACGAGGATGGACAAAGAGAAAAAGATCCGTTGGCATGTCCAAAGAGGCGATGATCCTATCCGTTTCACAATGTATGCCCAACTTAGCGAATATCATTGCTCAGAACTTTGACCACATTACGAAGCCTTATCTCCACAATCTAGATTGGGTTAGGAACGTATTTGAGATTGTCGAGCGGTCGAGGAATGTCATCATGCACAGTCGGGATGTTATCCGATCGCGATATAGGCTCGTCTGGGATCAATCATTCGCGATTGGAATTCGCAAGTTTCGATTTGATAGCCGCCGGGGCCGTCGCCATTGCCGATTAATAGCAAAAGGGCCTTCATCCCTCAACACTAGCTAGCCCTGAACCCGCCGTCGTACCCCCACGCGCCGCCTTCGCGCTCCGTGAAATAGGCACAGCCGGAGCGTGCCGCCTAGACCGGCGCGTCTGCATTGATTTTGATTAAGGCACGCCGCCACTTGATCCGCATCGCCTCTTTCTTCGCGTGAGGGCGATCACCAAGGTGCTTGTTGCAATGCTGGTGGCAGACCACGAGGTTATCTTCGTGATCCTCGCCTCCCAACGATGCGAGGCGTCAAATGCTCAAGGCTGCGGCGCTTGTTCGGGCGCTTGGGGGGATCGGTCATCGCCCGTCCACACAGCCAACAGTCAGGGCCGTCTCGCACCAGCAAGCGGGCGATCATTGCGCGCTTCCATTTCGCAGTTCAATTCCAGCGAACTCATGCCCCTTAAATTGACCAAAACCGTCGCTGTGGGAAAATCCTTTTTTTAATCTCCCGCAGCACCGCCTCTTGGCACCGCCCACCCCTGAACCGGACGCCCGTCCCCCCTCCCAATCCATTTTCCTACACGCGCCAAATCTGCTCCATCCTGCCGGATGAAGCACTGGCCGCCGCCTCCTCCGCCGCCCACCGTGCCGCCACGCCGGCGGGTGATCCCCTGTTTCCATCCGGTGCCGGTGGGCGAGCGGGCCGATGGGTGGACGGCGGCGCGGCAGGCGGCGTTCGTCGGCTACCTGGCCGAGACGCGCTCGGTCGTCGCCGCGTGCCGCCGCGTCGGGATGGGGCGGGAGAGCGCCTATCGCCTGCGCAAGCGGCCCGGCGCCGCCGGGTTCGCCGCCGCGTGGGACGCCGCGCTGGGAAAGCCGCATGCCCCGGTGGACCTGGCCTCGGCGAAGTCCACAGGTCTCGATGCCGGATACCGCAGCCGGGTGGGGCTGGCGCGGGTGATGCTGCACGCCGGGCGCTACGTCGCAACCCGCTGGAAAGCCGACAACAACGCCCTCCTCAGCCACCTCGCCCAGCTTGACCGGGCGTGCCGCGGCGGGGATTTCTGATGGCGAAAGTCACACCGCTTGCCGGGCCGATCTGCGGTCCACGGCGCGGCCGGATCTCAACACCAGCCGCTGCGGAAGCCGCCGTCGTACCGCCGCGCGCCGCCTTCGGCTTGCATGAAGTCGGCCAGCCGGTCCTCGCCGCCGCCGGGGGCGTCGCGCTTCACGATGGCAAGGGTGCGGCCGTAGCGGTCGGTGGGTTCGTCGATGCGGGTGGTCACGCGAAACGCGCCGCGGTTGAGCCAGCGCTGGAGCGCGGCGGTCGAGGCTTCGGCCTGCGCGGCCTCGGCGGGGCAGGCGGCGTCGACCTCGGCGGTGTCGATCCCGGTCACGCGGTACTTCGCCGCGCCGATCTTGAAGGTGTCGCCGTCGATCACGCACAGGTGCCCGCGCCCCGGCCCGCAGCGGGTGAAGTTGCCGTCGACCACCGTGGGATCGCCCTGCATGAAGGCGGGCGGTTCGTAGAAGCCGGGCAGCTGGTAGATCGCGCTCAGCGTCACCAGCGCGATCAGGAACAGCCAGGGCCGCATCGCGGTCCACGCCTGCGCCCATGTGCCCTGCCGCGCGGGCGCGCGGCGCGGTTTGCGAAAGCGCGCGGGCTTCACGCCATAGGCCGCCGGCCTGGTCCATCGGCCGCGGCGGCGGAACCTGAAGATCTTGCCCATCGGCCCGACTGTATAGCCGCCCGGCCCGCGCGCAATCTTAACGCCCCGCGCGCATACCCGCGTCCATGTTCGGCAAATACCAGAACGTGTTTCGCAGCCGCTGGAAGGCGCTGATGTGGGCGGGCGGCGTCCTGCTGACCGCCTATTGCACGGTCCCCTCGCCCGATGACGAGGACAGCGAGATCGCGGCGATCGCCGGAATCGCCGCTCCCGCGCCCGAGCCGACGCCCGAGCCGACGCACGAGGCCAACCCCTGGGCGCTCGACCCGCCCAGGCCCGCGGGCTGATCGAACCGGTCGCGGCAATGTGCTGCGCCCCCGGTTTCTTCCCGCTGCGGTGGAAACCGCGCGCTAACCCTTTCAGCGATATGCGCCGGGCATGAATGGAACGCTATTTTTCAGCCTGCTCGCCGTGTTTGTCCTTGCCCTGACGAACCTCGCCACGTTCGCCGCGTTCGGGATCGACAAGCGGCTGGCCGAGGCGGGGGAGCGGCGGATTTCCGAGGCGACGCTGTTGCAGATGGCGTTCTTCGGCGGATCGATCGGGGCCTATGCCGGGCGGCACGTGTTCCGCCACAAGACGCGCAAGCAGCCGTTTTCCAGCAACCTGTTCCACGTCGTCGTCATCCAGATGCTGATCGTGGGCGGCGCGATCGGCTGGTTCATCGTCGGATAGCCGCGCGCCCGCTGCCGGTCAGGCCGACTTCGCCCGCCTTGCCGCGCAGGTCGATGTGTTGGGCCGATCTCACAGGTCCCGGAATCGGGACGTCGTCCCTTTCCAGCAACTTGGCGCAGCGGCGGAAACCATCCGCCGTTTCGTCCTTTGTTGAAGTGGACCGCCGATCGTGCGGGCACGCAACACCAGAGGACACGCATCATGAACCAGCAGAACGACAGCGGCGGCCAGCGTCAGTCGCAGGCCGAGCCAAAACCAGAGCCAGAGCCGCCAGGACGCCGCCGCTCGCACAAAGGGTATGCACCCCGGCAGCGACCGCGACGACTACGGGTCACCGCACGGCGAGCACGGCGTCGTGGCGACCTACGAACATGAGCAGGAACGGCTCGAGCCGGGCCAGGTCGAGCGAGGCGATAGCGGAACCGATAGCGGTGCACCAGCAGGCTACGGCGACCGCGGACGCGGCGGCAAAGCCCCCCAACAGGGCGAGTATGACGCGAACCGCTACGACCCCGGTCGGCCGGCGCGCGATCAGCAGGAAGGCGTCGTTGGTGCCGACAGCGCGCAAGCTCGCCAGGCAGAGCAGGGCGAGAGCCACCACAGCCGCAGCGGCTATCCGCGCGGCGACTACGATAACGACTGATCAGCCTCTTTCGAGCAGGCCTTTCGATGAGTCGGACTGCGCCGGAATGTGCGTCCGCGTCGCCCGGCCGCCGGAACAATGAGCGGCCCCGTTCGCTGTAATTCCATACCCCATTTCCAGAGGACTTCATAAAACATGGCATACGACAACAACGTCATCAACAATGACAATCGCAACGACGCCGATACGACCGATACTTCGACACTCAACACCCTCATCGGCACGCTGATCGATTCGGTGAACGGGTACCAGAAGGCGGCCGAAGACACCGACAACACCCGCTACGCCGAAATGTTCAGGGCCCGCGCAAGCGAGCGCCAGGCAGCGGTTGCCAAGCTTCAGTCCGCCGTCGCCGCAATGGGCGGCAACCCCGAGGACGACGGTACCACGGCCGGCGCGATGCATCGTGGATGGATCAACCTGAAAGAAGCAGTGGTCGGCCGCGACGACGAAGCGATCGTCAACTCGGTCGAGAGCGGAGAGGACTATCTCAAGGAGAAGTTCGAGACTGCAATGAAGCACAAGGACCTGCCGCTCGAAGCGCGCAGCGCCGTCGAGCAGGCGTGGACCTCGGTCAAGGCCGGTCATGATCAGATGAGCCAGCTCAAGCACGCAATCGACTGATTGCCGACGGACCGATCAGCCACACGGGCGGCGTACCCTCAGCGGGTGCGCCGCCCGTTTGCACCCGGCCCTAGCGATCAGGCAGGTGCCGAGGCGAGTCCGGCGGCCCGCGCGTAGCCCGCGCTGTCGAACATCTCGAGGTAGCGGATCGCGCGGCCTTGCCACACGGTCCAGATGTCGATTTTGGGGGAAGCGAGTTCGCGCAACGTGCGCCGGTTGCGCCAGCGCACGCGCCCGATCCAGACCACCTTGTCGCCGTCGCAGACGAGTGCGTCGGTCTTGCTCGAGATCATTTCCCAGCTTTCCGCGATCGCAGCCCAATAGCCGAGGACAGCGGCACGGCCGCTGAACGGCCCGCTCAGCGGGTCGGCCGGGAATTCGCGCTCGAGCACCGTGTGAAACTCGATCGCTTCATCCATCAGCTCGAAAAACTGCGCCGGGGTCGTGCCGGCACTCGTACCCCACGAATCATAGGCAGCGGACAAGCGCCGCCGAAAATCATCACTCACTTGCAACCCATTCTTATTCTTTTGCCTTGGACGGGGTAGCATCGGTTGAGCGTCGATCGCAATGCTTCGGGACGGACAAGGCCGTGCAGCGAACTTGGCACGCGCGCCAACCATTTAGATCCGCATACCGACCTCCCGGACGACGTTTCTGTTGCGCTGACGCAACAGCCGGCCGACGGCGGCGAGATGCTTTCCTACCGGGCCGCATGCCGCTAAGCGGCGCACGAAGTGCCATTGGGCCAGCAAAGGGATCAAGCAATGAACGGCGACACCCGGGCGATGCTCGCCAAGGCCGAAGTGCTGATCGAGGCGCTACCCTACCTGCAGCGCTATGCCGGGCGCACTTTTGTGGTGAAATACGGTGGTCACGCGATGGGCGATCCCGAAGCGGCGCGCGATTTCGCCGAAGACGTGGTGCTGCTCCAGGCGGTCGGGATCAACCCGGTGGTCGTGCACGGCGGCGGCCCACAGATCGGCGCGATGCTCAAGAAGCTCGGCGTCGAGAGCACCTTCATCGACGGTCTGCGGGTCACCGACAAGGCGACCGCCGAAGTTGCCGAGATGGTCCTCTCCGGGGCGATCAACAAGGAACTGGTCGGCTGGATCGCAAAGGCGGGCGGCAAAGCGCTGGGCGTGTCGGGAAAGGACGGCGGAATGGTTACCGCCACCAAGGTCGAGCGGACTCGCAAAGATCCCGACAGTCACATCGAGCAGGCGATCGACCTCGGCTTCGTCGGTGAGCCTTCCGTGATCGACACCATGCTGATCGACACCGCAGTCAAGGCAGGAATGATCCCGGTTATCGCTCCGATCGGTGCGGGGGTCGACGGACATACCTACAACATCAACGCCGACACGATGGCCGGTGCTGTCGCTGCGGCACTGGGCGCGGCGCGGCTGTTGCTGCTGACCGACGTCGTCGGGGTGCTCGACAAGAACGGCGAACTGCTCACCGATCTCACTCCGGCCGACATCGCCAAGCTGCAGGCCGATGGCACGATCACCGGCGGGATGATTCCCAAACTCGAAACTTGTGTCCACGCGGTCGAGGCAGGGTGCGAGGCGGCGGTCGTGCTCGATGGCCGGGTGCCACACGCGATGCTCCTGGAATTCTTTACCGCGCGCGGCGCTGGCACTCTTATTCGCGCCGAGTAAGAGCGGGCTGCGTATTACCCCATTGATACACCCGTCCGCGCTCGGCTAGAGGCGGGCGACAGGCAAACCAAGGACCTTTGATGGACGCGCTCATCCAGATTTTCATCATGCTTGCGAATACCGCGAACATGCTCGTCATCGTCTGGTTCATCATCGGGCTGCTATTCAGCTTCAACGTGATCGGCCGCGACAACACGTTTTTCGTTGCAATCCACGATGCCATCGCGCGGTTGTTCGAGCCCGTCCTGCGCCCGATCCGCCGGGTTTTGCCCGATACCGGCGCCATCGATTTCTCGCCGATGGTGCTGCTGTTGCTGATCTACGCGATCATCATCGTGCTCGAGAGCCTGCGGCCCTACTGATGACAGCGACGGAAAAACAAGCCGACGTTATCGACGGGAAGGCGTTCGCCGCCGCGCTGCGCGAGAAGGTCGGCGAAGCGGCCCGCGCATTCGAGGAGAAAGCAGGCCGAAAGGCCGGCCTCGCGGTCGTACTCGTCGGAGACGACGCGGCAAGCCAGGTCTACGTTGCCAGCAAGGGCAAGGCGACGATTGCCGCCGGGATGGCGAGCTTCGAGCACAAGTTGCCCGGCGAAACCTCGCAGGACGCACTCGAAACGCTCGTCAGGCAGCTCAACGCCGACCCGACGGTCGACGGTATCCTCGTCCAACTGCCCTTGCCGGGGCATCTCGACGACAAGGCCGTGATCGCGCTGATCGACCCCGACAAGGATGTCGATGGACTGACCGACACCAACATCGCGCGGCTCGCCAACCAGCAGGACGGGCTGTTTCCGTGCACGCCGTTCGGCTGCATGATTCTGCTCGAAGACCGGCTGGGCGACCTGTCGGGGAAGACCGCGGTGGTGGTCGGGCGCTCGCAACTCGTCGGGCGGCCGATGGCGCAGCTGCTCGTCAACGCAAACGCCACCGTCACGATCGCGCATAGCCGCACGAAAGACCTGCCCGCAGTCGTGCGCGGGGCGGACATCGTCATCGCGGCTGTCGGGCGGCCCGAGATCGTGCGTGGCGACTGGATCGCCCCCGGCGCGACGGTGATCGACGTCGGCATCAATCGGCTCGAGCCCGAGCCCGGCGCGGCGAAGGGCAAGCTGGTTGGCGATGTCGCCTTCGCCGAAGTGCGCGCGGTAGCGGGGGCGGTCACTCCCGTTCCCGGCGGCGTCGGTCCGATGACGATCGCGGTGCTGCTGCGCAACGCGGTGGTCGCGGCCTATCGCAACGCGGGACTGCCTCCTGCGCCCAACCTGCCGTGATCGCGGGCCGCTTGGAACGGGGCGAGGTCGCGGCTAGACCCGCGCGCATGGTCCGCACCATCCTAGTCTCGACTCTCGCCATGATGACCGCCGCTTGCGCAACCGGGCCCGGCCGCGATCCGGCAGGGCGCACGCTCGCCCCGCGCGGCGAACCCAGCACGGTGATCGCCACCGAGCTCGCGTTCGCCCGCACCGCTCGCGACGAGGGGACGTGGACCGCGTTCCGCGAGTACGCGACCGCCGATGCCGTGATGCCGGTCCCGCAATGGGAAAACGTCCAGGCCGCGCTCAAGGGAGAGGCCGATCCCCCGGAGCCGATCGTGTGGAGCCCGGACCTGGTGTGGGTCAGTTGCGACGGAAGTTTTGCGCTTTCGACCGGTCCTGCGGCCTACCCCTCGGGTCGCAAGAGCCGGTTTTCGACAATCTGGCAGCGGCAGAACAACGGCCAATATCGCTGGGTGCTGGACCAGGGATTCGACCTTGAGGACGGTTATTCCGAGCCCGAGATGATTGCCGGTCGCAAGGCCGAATGTCCGAAGGGCACGCCGAACCGCCAGCGCCGAGCGGCCAAGGCCCGCCGCGGCGAGGCGTGGCAATCATCTCGCTCGGACGACGGTTCGCTCGAATGGACCACCGATCTTGCAGCCGATTGCCGCCGCACCCTGGTCGTCAGCGCGTGGGTCGACGGCGCGATGAGCGAGGTCTTCCGTCACACCTCTCCAGTCCCGCGTACGCCGTCGGGCGCGCCGGTGCCGGCCTGCTGAGCGCTGCATATGATCGAACTGTTCCTGTCCGCTTTCGTTACGTTGTTCGTGGTCATCGACCCGCCCGGGTGCGCGCCGATCTACGCCGGACTGACCAAGGGTGCGACGCCGGCGCAGGCCCGCGGCATGGCGGTGCGCGCGTGCCTCATCGCCGGGATCATCCTGGTGGTGTTCGCACTGTTCGGCGAGGATCTTCTCGGTGCGCTCCATATCGAACTCGACAGCTTTCGCATCGCGGGCGGCATCATGCTGTTCGTGATCGCGCTCGACATGGTGTTCGAGAAGCGCACCCAGCGGCGCGAGCAACGCGCCGAAAAGGTCGCCGCCGAAAGCGCGGGAAACGACGAGGTCGAGGATGTCTCGGTCTTTCCGATGGCCATGCCGATGCTTGCCGGGCCCGGGGCAATCGCATCGATGATGCTGCTGACGGCGCGGGTGCAGGGGTGGGAGAACACCCTCGTGGTGCTTGGCGCGCTCGGCGCGGTCCTGCTGCTGACGATGCTTGCGCTGATGGCGGCGAGCCCGCTGATGAAGCTGTTTGGCGCCCGGGTCGAGGCGGTCATCACGCGCCTGCTCGGCGTCCTGCTGGCGGCGCTAGCGGCGCAGTACGTGATCGACGGACTGCGCGAGAGCTTCGGGCTTTAACCCAAGCCCAGGTCAGTCGTTCTGGGCGGTGTGACGCTTCAGTTCGTCGCCCGACAGGGTCACGACATGCAGCAGGTTCGTGCTGCCGGGCGTGCCGAACGGGACCCCGGCGAGCGCGATCAGCTTGCTGCCGGCCACGCCGAAGCCATGGCGCAGCGCCATCCGCTTACCCTTGGCGATCATCTCTTCGAAGCTGCCGATGTCCTTCGTCGTAACCGCGTGCGCGCCCCACAACAGGCCGACCCGGCGCGCGGTCCTCACCGATGGGGTGAGCACCAGCATCGGCACGCTCGGCCGCTCGCGCGCGACGCGCCGGGCGGTGCTGCCCGATCCGGTGAACACGATGATCCCGCTGACAGAAACGGTATCGGCGATCGTCATGCACGAATGGCTCAGCGCATCGGCGGTTGTGCGGTCGGGCGGAGTATCGAGCAGCCGCACGCGCTCAAGGTAGGCATCGTCGCGTTCGACCTGGATGGCGATGCGATCCATGATCGCGACGGCTTCTTCGGGCCAATCGCCCGCGGCGGTCTCCGCGCTCAGCATGACCGCATCGGCACCGTCGTAGACCGCGTTGGCTACATCCGAGACTTCGGCGCGGGTCGGCGTGGGGCTTTCGATCATCGATTCGAGCATCTGCGTGGCGACGATCACCGGCTTGCCCGCATTGCGCGCGAGGTTGACGATTCTCTTCTGCAGCGGCGGCACTTCTTCCGGGTCGAGTTCGACCCCGAGGTCGCCGCGCGCGACCATGATGCCGTCGGCCAGCTCAAGCAGCTCGGGCAGGCGGCGCACCGCGCTCGGCTTCTCGATCTTGGCGCACAGCGCACCGTATCCGCCCATCAACTTGCGCGCTTCGGCGAGATCCTCGGGTCGCTGGACGAAGCTGAGGCCGATCCAGTCCACCCCCTGCTGGACCGCGAAGGCGAGATCGCGGCGGTCCTTTTCGGTAAGCGCGGGGATCGGCACTTCGGCGTCGGGCACGTTCACGCCCTTGCGGTCGGAGATCACTCCGCCGACCTCGGCCGAACAGAGGATTTTGTCAGGTTCGGCCTTGATCACCTTCAGGCGGATCTTGCCGTCGTTGATCAGCAGCCGCTGCCCCTTCTTCAAAACCGCGAACAGTTCGGGATGGGGCAACTCGACGCGGGTCTCGTCACCCGGCTCGGGGTTGCTGTCGAGCGTGAAGTGGCCCGAATGGCGGATTACCGCCTGTCCACCCTTGAAGGTGCCGACCCGCAGCTTCGGCCCCTGCAGGTCGGCAAGGATCGCGATCGGGCGACCGGATGTCTTCTCGAGTTCCCGGATCGCCTTGATCGTCGCCGCGTGATCCTCATGCGCCCCATGGCTCATGTTGACGCGAAATGCGTCGGCGCCCGCGCGCAGAAGCTTGGCGAGCATCTCGGGCGAGCGGCTGGCGGGACCGATGGTGGCGAGGACCTTGACCTTGCGGTTGCGCGGTTCGAGTTTCTGCATCCGCGCCGCCTATGGCAGGGGCGGGGGGCAAGACAAGGATGAAGCACGCGATGGATACGAATTCCGACTCGCTCGACCGGATCGACGACGCGCAGGCTGCGGCCGCATTCCGGCGACTGGTGCGGCACCTGCGCCAGCGAACCGACGCGCAGAACATCGACCTGATGGGACTCGCGGGATTCTGCCGCAACTGCCTTGCCGACTGGATCCGCGATGCCGGGTATGCAGGCGACAAGGATGCGGCGCGCGAAGCGATCCACGGGATGCCGTCGGGCGAGTGGAAGGACCGGCATCAGACCCCCGCTACGCAAGCGCAACTCGACCGCATGGAGGAGAGCCTGAAGCTGAACGCGGCGGAATAGTTTTCCACCCCTCCTTCAAAGCTCGCGGCTGGCTGGCTATCGGATCGCCAGCCGATTCTATTTCACCGGAGCTTTGATACCACAATGGCCGACGCCACCGACGACCGCCTGCGCCTGCTGATCGAGCGCATCGAACGCCTCGAGGAAGAAAAAAAGGGCATCGCCGACGATATCCGCGACGTCTACGCCGAGGCCAAGGCGGTCGGCTACGACGCAAAGATCATGCGCCAGATCGTCCGCCTGCGGAAGATGAAGCCCGACGACCGTAGCGAAATGGAAATGCTGCTCGATACCTACAAGGCGGCACTCGGCCTCGGCTGATCGCGTTTCCGGCACGGGGCAGGAACACGCCCCGCGCTTCGCTCATTGATTCTTCGAACACCAATTCGAGGAGTCCTATCCATGAGCGCGCAGACCACCGAGCCCGAAACCGTCGATACCGCCTTCGTCGAGGAAACCCGCGAAGAGCCGAAAATGCCCGGGCACGAATCTCAGATGAGCGACAAGCCCGATTGGGAACCGCGCTATCGTGGCTCGGGGCGGCTCGCGGGCAAGGTCGCCATCGTCACCGGAGGCGACAGTGGCATTGGGCGGGCAACCGCGGTGCTGTTCGCGCGCGAGGGTGCGAACGTCGCGATCGCCTATCTCGAAGAGCATGACGACGCCCACAAGACCCGCGAGCTGTGCGAGGCCGAGGGCGCCCAGGTGCTATTGTCGGCGGGCGACCTTGGCGATCCGAGACACTGCGATGGGCTCGTCAGCGCGGTGATCGACCGTTGGGGAAGGCTCGACGTGCTGGTCAACAATGCCGGCGAGCAACATCCCGACAAGGACGTGCGCGACATAACTGCCGAGCAGCTTCAGCGCACCTTCCAGACCAACATCTTCTCGATGTTCTACCTGGTTCAGGCTGCGCGACCGCACCTCAGGAAAGGGGCCACGATTATCAATTGCACGTCGATCACGATGTACCAAGGGTCGAAAGAGTTGCTCGATTACTCGAGCACCAAGGGCGCAATCACCGCGTTCACCCGTTCGCTTAGCGAGAACCTGATCGGCGACGGCATCCGCGTAAACGCCGTCGCGCCGGGACCGATTTGGACTCCGCTCAACCCCTTCGGCGGATCGTCGCCGGAAAAGATGGAGCATTTCGGCGAAGGCACCCCGATGGGGCGACCAGGGCAGCCCAACGAGGTCGCGCCGGCGTTCCTCTTCCTTGCTTGCGAGGACTCAAGCTACATGTCGGGCCAAGTGCTTCACCCAAATGGCGGAACCGTCGTTGGCAGCTAGCCCGCGCCGGCGAGCACCAGCGAGATGAACACCGTGTTGTGGAGCGCGTGCGTCAGCATGGAGCTCCACAGCCCATAGTTGACCCGCAGGTAACCGAGTATCACCGCGAGCATGAATTGCGGCAGGACCAACGGTAGCGCTGCGATTCCGGCAGATGCAAAGTTGGACAGGTGTATGCCCGCGAACGCCAGAACGCTTCCCCAGTAGAACCACGCGAAGTGGCGTTGGAAAAAACGGATCGCCCCGCGTCTGCGGAAGGCGAACAGTGCGAGAAGGGCGAGGAGCGCCGCCGCCACACCAACGAGCAGGTAGGTCTGGCCCTTCGACGGGTCTTGTGTGAACATCGCCCCGCCGCCGACAAATCCGAGAAGCGCGACGATCGTCAACGGGGTTGCAAAAAGGTGCCCGATCCTGCCGGACAGCCAACCGCGAAAGACGATCTCCTCGGCGATGGGTGCTCCGATGACGATAAGCGCGATCATCCCGGGCTTCAGTTCGATCTTGCCCAGCACATGCTCGGGCATGTGGAAGCCGATATAAAGGGCAAGCGATAGTGCCCCCAGCAACAACGACATCAGGGCCAGATCCAGCCCGAACAAGGCGAAGACGGACTTGAGGGCGGGGGCGGGGCTTAATGTCGCGCGGTCAGGCAGCACCGGGTGCCGCACGAAGCCCGCCCAGGTGCGCCACGGCCCCGGGATCGGCACGATTGCGCCGCGCTTGTCCGCCGGCCGTGGCCGGACTCCTCTTGTCGGTTGCCCGCTCATGCGGCTAATGCGCCCCCGTTCCCGAAATAGTACATCAAGAACGGACTTATGGCAGGCCATTCCAAGTTCAAAAATATTATGCACCGCAAGGGCGCGCAGGACAAGAAGCGCTCGGCGCAGTTCTCCAAGCTTTCGCGCGAGATCACCGTCGCGGCCAAGATGGGCACGCCCGACCCGGACATGAATCCGCGTCTGCGGCTGGCGGTGAACAACGCCAAGGCCGCGTCGATGCCCAAGGACAACATCCAGCGCGCGATCGACAAGGCGAGCGCCAACGAAGGCGACGATTACGAAGAGATCCGCTACGAAGGCTACGGCCCCGGCGGCGTTGCGTTGATCGTCGAGGCGCTGACCGACAACCGTAACCGCACCGCGACCAACGTCCGCACGGCGTTCAGCAAGAACGGCGGCAACCTGGGCGCAAGCGGCGCGGTAAGCCACGGGTTCGAGCGCAAAGGCCTGATCGAGTACCCTGCGAGTGTCGGCGACGAGGAAAAGGTCCTCGAAGCCGCGATGGAAGCGGGTGCCGACGACATCGAGAGTTCGGTGGACGGCCACACGATCTGGACCGACATGGAAGCCCTGCACGAAGTTGCCGGTAGCCTCGAAAAGGCGCTCGGCGAAGCGGAATCGGTCAAACTGGCGTGGAAGCCCAACATCACCGTCGAACTCGACGAGGACAACGCCGGCACGCTGCTCAAGCTCGTCGACGCGCTCGATGACGACGACGACGTGCAGACGGTCTGGGGCAACTACGAGGTTTCGGACGAAATCCTGGAAAAGCTGGGCTGATGTGGTCGATCATCGCCAAGGCGCTGCTCGCCGGGGCGATGATCGCGGCCATCTCGGAGATCGGCCGGCGGTTGCCCGCGACCGCGGCGATCGTCGCCTCGCTGCCGCTGGTGTCAGTGCTCGGGATGATCTTCCTGTGGCACGCCCGGCCCGATCCTGAGAACATGGCGGTCCATTCTGCGGCGACATTCTGGTACGTCCTGCCCAGCCTGCCGATGTTCCTCGTCATTCCCGTCATGCTGCGAAACGGGTTCGGCTTCTGGATCGCATTGTTGCTCGGCTGCGCGCTGACGGTCGGCCTGTACCTTGCGATGATGCAGATCGGCCCGAAATTCGGCTTGCGGCTGTGACCGCGTGCGCATGATCATCCTGGGGCTCGACCCGTCGTTGAGTTGCACCGGGTGGGGCGTGATCCGGGTCGAGGGTTCGCGCACGACGCATCTTGCCAACGGCCAGGTGCCGACCGACGCGAAAGCGCCGATGTCCGAGCGGTTGCACCATCTCCATGATGCGGTCGCCGCGATCATCGCGGTCCATGCGCCCGACCGGGTCGCGGTGGAAGAGGTCTTCGCCAACAAGAACCCGCAGTCGACACTGAAGCTCGCGCAGGCGCGCGGGGCGGTGCTGGCCGCGTGCGGGCGCGCCGGGGTGCCCGTCCGCGAACATGCCGCGCGGCTGGTCAAGAAAGCCGTCGTGGGCACCGGGGCGGCGGAAAAAGCGCAGGTCCAGGCGATGCTCGGGGTGCTATTGCCGGGCGCGCAGATCGCCGGGGCCGATGCAGCCGACGCGCTCGCGGTGGCGATCGCAGATGCGCATCTCGGCAAGGGCGTGGGGGGACGGGGTTGATGTTCCTCGTCGTCTTCCGCAACCGCAAGCGTGCCGGGATGGACGAGGTCGCATACGCGGCCGATGCCGCTGTGATGGAGGCGCTTGCCGCCGCGCAGCCCGGTTATCGCAGCTTCAAATCGTACACCGCCGATGATGACGAGGTTGTCGCGGTCAGCGAGTGGGACGACGAAACTTCGGCGCGCGAATGGGGACGACTTGCCGAACACCGCGCGGTCCAGCACAAGGGACGACAAGACTACTACGCCGAGTACACGCTGTTCGCTTGCGCGGACCCGCGGGTGCATCGCTTCGGGACAGGCGAGACATGACGATTCATTTCTACGGAATACCCAACTGCGACACGGTGAAGAAAGCGCGTGCATGGCTCGACGCGAACGGGACGGATTACGAATTTCACGACTTTAAAAAAGAAGGCGCAGACGCCGACTTTGTGCGCGGGTGGGTGCAGGCGGTTGGCTGGGAGGCCCTTCTCAACCGACGCGGCACGACCTTCCGCAAGCTTGATCCGGCGCAGAAGGAAGATCTCGACGCCGAGAAGGCGATCCGGCTGATGGTCGCACAGCCGTCGTGCATCAAACGACCTGTGGTCGACCACCCTGGCGGCCTGCTCGTCGGGTTCGATGCCGACCAGTGGGGCAAGGCGCTGGCGTGAGCCCGCTCGAGATTGCCGGGACCGTTCTCGGTTTTGCCAATATCGTTCTCCTTATCCGCCGCTCGGTGTGGAATTTTCCCGCTGCGATGGCGATGGTCACCTGCATCGGCATCGTCCTGTTCGAAGCGAAGCTTTATGCCGAGGCAGGGCTGCAGGTGTTCTTTTTCGTGGTCAACGCATGGGGCTGGTGGTTGTGGAGCCGTGCCAGGGGGCGGGATTCCGCCGTGCCGGTGCGCTGGCTCGGTTGGCCGGCACGGGTCGGCTGGCTCGTTGCGACGACGGTTTTCAGCCTCGCGCTCGGACTGTCGCTTGCGCGCTGGACCGATGCCGCGCTGCCGATGGCCGACAGCGCGGTCAGCGGCATGAGCGTATCCGCGCAGATGCTCCTGAGCTTTCGCAGGATCGAGAACTGGGTCCTGTGGATCGTGATCGATATCGTCTCGATCGTGCTCTACATCATGCGCGATCTGCACTTACTGACAGTGCTTTACGTCGCTTTCCTCGCGCTTTCGGTGCTGGGCTTGCGTGAATGGAAAAGGGCCGCAACGGCATGAGGGTCTGCTTTCACGGTGCGGAAAGCACCGGCAAGTCGGTTTTGGCTGAGAAGCTGGCGGAGGAATTCGGCTGCCCGCTGGTGGTCGAGTACGGGCGTATCCATGCCGAAACGGTCGGCACTGCCTTTACGATGGATGATCTTCTGGCGATTGCCCGTGAGCAGGACCGGATGATGCGCGAGGCCGCGGCGGGCGATCCCCCGCTGGTGCTGCTGGACACCGATCCGCTGATGACCGCCGCGTGGGCGCAGATGCTGTTCGGCGAAGTGCCGGACGAGCTGCTCGGATACGCGAAAGCCGAACTCTATCTGCTGTTCGCTCCCGACGTGCCGTGGGTGTTCGACGGAACGCGGTTCTTCGGCCTGCACGAGGCTCGGCTGGAGTTTTCCCGGATAGCCGAGGCCCTGCTCGTCCAGTCTGGTGCCGCGTTCGAGATGATCACCGGCAATTGGCAGGCGCGCGAGACGCAGGTGCGCGCCGCGATCGAGCGCGCGCTCGGTTGATATTCAGGAACCGGACGGCACAAGGCGCGCCTATGCGAATCCTGCCCCTTCTGCTCGCCCCGATCCTCGCGCTTGCCGTTGCCGCCCAAGCGCAGGCACAACTGATCATCGCTCACCGCGGTGCCAGTGGCGAGCGACCCGAGCATACCCTCGCCGCCTACGAGCGGGCGATCGACGAAGGCGCCGATTTCATCGAGCCGGACCTCGTCGTGACCAAGGATCTCGTGCTCGTCGCGCGGCACGAGAACGAGCTGTCGGACACCACCGACGTCGCTGCGCGCGAGGAGTTCGCCGACCGCCGCAAGTCGAAGGAGATCGACGGCCAACTCGTCTCAGGCTGGTTCGCCGAGGACTTCACGCTTGCCGAGCTGCGGACGCTGCGCGCCAGGGAACGCCTCGGCACGCTGCGCATGGCCAACGCGCGCTTCGACGGACTGTATCACGTGCCGACCTTCGCGGAGATCGTCGCGCTGGTCCGTGCCAAGCGGGCCGAAAGCGGGCGCACTGTCGGCCTTTATCCCGAGCTCAAGCATCCCACGTTCCTGCTCCAGCAGGGGATCGACAGCGTCGACCTGTTCGTGGGCGCGCTGATGAACGAAGGGCTCGACGGGAAGGAAATTCCGCTCTTCGTCCAGTGCTTCGAGGTTGCCCCGCTCCAGCGGCTCGACAAGCTGACCGACCTTCGCCTCGTCCAGCTCGTCGCGGTCGACGGCGGACCGGCGGATGAGGCGGGGATGACTTACGCCGAGATGCTGACCCCCACCGGACTACAGCACATCGCTGCCTACGCCGATGTGATCGGGCCTGACGTGCGGATGCTGGTGGATGGTGCCGGCAAGCCGACCGGGCTTGTCGCCGCCGCGCATGACGCCGGCCTGAAGGTCCACGGCTGGACGCTGCGCAAGGAGAATGCGTTTCTTCCGGTCCCCCTGCGTATCGGGACGGACGAGGCTGCGCCGGGTAACTATGCAGCCGCCTGGGCGCTGCTCGCCGCAACCGGTGTGGACGGATTGTTCACCGACGATCCGGTGCTGGCCGCGGCATCTCAGGCGCTCCGCGTCGCGGTGACCACGTAGTTCAACGCGGTATCGGCGGACAGGTGCAGGCCCCTGGTCGGCGAAAAGGCGATGCCCTGCGGCTCACCCATCGTCAGCCCCTCGGCGGCGAGGAGGCTAGCGAGCTCTTCGGGTGTGACGAAATCGTCCCAGTGATGCGTGCCGCGCGGGACCAGCCCGACCGCCTCGGCCGCTCCGACCAGCAGAAGTCGCGATTGCGGCGTGCGGTTGGGGGTTGAGAGCACCATCAGGCCGCCGGGTGACAGCTTGCCGGCGAGGGCAGCGATGAAAGTGGGTTTGTCGGCAACGTGTTCGATCACCTCCATCGAGGTGACGAGGTCGAAAGTGCCGACATCGAGCGCGCCGATTTCCCCGGCCCTGTATCGGATGTCGAGCCCCGCCCCTTGGGCGTGCGCGGCGGCGGCCATTATGTTCTCGCTCGCCGCATCGACACCCGTCACATCGCCACCGAGCCGCGCGAGCGGTTCGCACAGCAACCCTGCCCCGCAGCCGACATCGAGCGCCGACTTGCCGGCAAGCGGGCGGAGACTCTCCCGCCCCGCAGGCCAATGCGCATCGACGGCATCGCGAAGAAACCCCAGTCGCACCGGGTTCAGCCGGTGGAGCATGGCCGACGAACCCTTGGGATTCCACCAGTCCGCGGCCAGTTTGCCGAAGTGCGCCGCCTCGGCCGGACGGATCGTTGGCGCGCTTGAAGTTTTCGTATGTGCCGGGGCGGTTGCATCGTTCATGGCCGGACCGTAACAGCGCGGGCGGTACTCATCCAGCAGGAGCGTGACGTCCTTGGCCCGGATCGTGATGAAATTCGGCGGCACATCGATGGCCGGCACGGAGCGCATCCGGCGCGTGGCGAACATCGTGCGCAAGCAGGCTGCGGGCGGGAACGAGGTCGCTGTCGTGGTTTCCGCGATGGCAGGCGAGACCGATCGACTGGTCAATTTCTGCCGCGAGGCCAATCCGCTCTACGATCCGGCCGAATACGACGTCGTGGTGGCGAGCGGTGAGCAGGTCACCAGCGGACTGCTGGCGCTGACGCTGCAGGCGCTGGGCTGCAAGGCGCGCTCGTGGCTCGGGTGGCAGCTTCCGGTGCATACGATCGAGGCGCACGCCAAGGCACGGATAGAAGACATCGAATCGGACGCCGTTCTCGCCAGCATGGCGGCGGGCGAGATCGCGGTCATTCCCGGTTTCCAGGGGGTGGGCGCAGACGGGCGGGTGACGACCCTGGGCCGCGGCGGATCGGACACCTCGGCGGTTGCGGTTGCGGCGGCGATCGGCGCGGACCGTTGCGACATCTACACCGACGTCGACGGGGTCTATACCACCGACCCCCGGATCGTCGCCAAGGCGCGCAAGCTCAAGGCGGTGACCTACGAGGAAATGCTCGAGCTCGCGAGCGTCGGGGCCAAGGTGCTCCAGACGCGCTCGGTCGGCCTCGCGATGAAGGAGGGCGTGCGGGTGCAGGTCCTTTCGAGTTTCATCGGCGACGACGCGGTGCCCGCCGACGACCTCCCCGGCACGATGATCGTGTCGGAAGAGGAAATGAACGATCTAGTGGAGAAGGGCGAAATGGAACGCCAGCACGTTACCGGCATCGCGCACGACAAGAACGAGGCCAAGATCATCCTCACGCGCGTGCCCGACAAGCCGGGCGCGGTGGCGCATATCTTCGAACCGCTGGCGCAGGCTTCGATCAACGTCGACATGATCATCCAGAACGTGGGTCGCGACAAGGGTGAGACCGACGTGACCTTCACCGTGCCGCAGGCCGATCTCGCCCGCGCCACCGCGCTGCTCGAGGACCGGCGCGGCGACATCGGCTACAACCGGATTATTACCGACAGCCGCATCGCCAAGATTTCGGTCGTCGGCGTCGGGATGAAGAGCCACGCCGGCGTCGCCAGCACGATGTTCAGGGCGCTCGCCGAACGGGGGATCAACATCCAGGCGATCTCGACCAGCGAAATCAAGGTCAGCGTGCTGATCGACGAAGACGAAACCGAACTCGCGGTGCGCGTTCTGCATACCGCCTACGGGCTGGATGCGAGCGACGATGGGGCGTGAGCGCTACTACCGAAAGTTAGCAGCGGCCCATTAACGTTCGGTAGTAAGGCTTTGAAAAATATGGCCGAAATCGGCACACCATGCGGTTTGTCGCTGGTCAGGCACAGCCTAACGACGTATTAACTTCTCCATTGGTGGCGGTCGAGTCGCGCGCTGCTCTATTGTCCGGGCTCGGAATACCGACAGGGCTCCATTGGAGGTATTTTACCATGAAGAAGACCATTGCCCTCGTGGCGATGTGCGCGACCGCGCTTTCGCCCGTTTTGTCGACCGCGGCCTATGCCGACACGATTCCCGATCCTGTTGCAGAATATGACGGTGAAGAATTGGCCGGAATGCAGGCACAGTGCAACTCGCTGGCCGCTGCTGCCAAGGCCAGTGCCGGCGCCCCTACGGCGGACGTGTGGACCGGTGAGGTCGAGGTTTCTAGCGGGAACGCAACTCGCGTTGCTGGCCCCACTGAAGTGAGTGGCACCCGCGTGGTCGATGAGTCGACGATCCACTACGCCGGCGACTATGTTCCGAGCACGCTCGAAATCCGCGGCGATCCATTCCGCATTGGCGGCAGCGTCAACATGTTCGGCGACCAGTGGTCTACGGCGGGATACTGGACCGACAGCACCTACAACTACGACGCCGATTTCACCTCGACCTTCAGCTACGCATTCTCATGCTCAATCAGCATGGAAGTTTATCATCCGGAGGAGGACGTTTTCGTTCCGGCCGATGGCGCTTATGTCATCAACGGCGAATTCGGTGAGTCGAATGAAGCGATCCGCGGCAACTGCGTAGCGTTTACGAATCTGGGTTCCCATTCTCTTTCGGCCCAACTGGTGGGGCAACCCGATGTCTTTCGTTCCGCTACCATGGCGGTTCGGACATGGGCAGGGCGGCCCATCGGTCGACAATTATCACTGCAAGTTCGAAGGCACCCCCTCGCACACCGAACATAACGACGCGTATTACGACGACCCTGAGTTCGTCACCGAAGTGTCGGGACGCCGATCGAACTCGGCTCCAGACCGACAATCTGACGGCGTTCGAAGATCACGGCGGCCGCGTCGATGTGACCGGTGAATACCATGTCGGCCAGACTGTGATCTGCATCTCGCCAAGCGGTCCAACCAAGAAGGGTGTTCCCGGCGCCTGGCGCCAGCAGAACGGTTACACCGGCAACAAATGCACCACCGACTGGTTCGTGAACCACGCCGTGTGGGGTTCGGGCACAGAGGGCAGCAACGGCACCTACATCTCGGTGCCCGATTACGCGCTCTACGCTTCGTAAGGTCGGCGTGATAATCCCCCGCTGGCGGATGCTGGCGGGGGATAGTTTCACAGCTAATGATTTACATGAAGAACAGCCGATCTCCGGCCGCGCGATGCCGCGCAGCGGGCGCCTCGTTCGCGGCGATAGGCATTTTTCTCGCTGCTCACGCCAGTGCCCAGGAAACGCCCGCACCGGATCCTGAAGCCAACCCCCGCACCAGCCGATCGCGAACCCGACCCGCCCGGCACGATCGTCGTCATCGGCGACCGGGCGATCATCGCCAGCCTCAAGGACCTCGCGGTCGAGCAGGAATACGACGAAGATGCGGTCGGCTCCTACGCCGCGGGTTCGATCGGCGAAGTGCTCGACGCGATCCGCGCCGAGAATGGCGACGAGGACCCGGCGATCCTCGTCAACGGGCGCCCGGTTGCCGACGCCGGCGATATTTCCGACTTGCCCCCCGAAGCGATCCAGCGGATCGAGACCCTGCCGCGCGGCGCCGCGCAGCGGGTCAACGGTACGGCGGGCCAGCGGGCCTATAACATCGTCCTCAAGCGACAGGTCCGAACCGCGATCGTCACCGCGAGCGACGAGATTGCCACCGACGGGGGCTGGAGCAACCGGCGCGGCGACCTGCAGTTCACGAATATCAAGGGGCAGAACCGCCTGAACCTGTCGCTGCGCGGCGGCGATTCAGGCTACCTGCTCGAAAGCGAGCGCCCCTACGTCCCGCGCACCGAAGACACCTTCTACGCGCCCGTTGGCAATATCTTCCCGGTGTTCGGTAGCAGCCAGGTCGATCCCGCGCTGAGCGCGCTGGCGGGACGCCCGGTGACGTCGATTGCACTGCCCAGTGGCCTCACTGCGCCGACGCTCGCCGCGCTGCTGCCCGGCGCCAACACACTCAATCCCGGCAGGCGGTCCGATTTTCGCAGCTTGCGCGGCGCATCGCAGCCGATCGATCTGTCGCTATCGGGCAATCGGGAGCTGACCGAGACCCTGTCGCTATCGTTCAATGGCCGCGCGAGCTGGTCGGACAACCGCAGCTTGACGGGCCTCGCACGTGCGCGGGTCACGATTCCCACTGCCAATGTCTTCTCGCCGTTCGGAGTCCCGGTCAGTCTCTATCTCGAGGATCCGGACCGCCCGCTGCAGAGTCGCTCCACCTCGAACTCGCAGGGCATCTCGGCAACACTCAACGGACTTTTCGGCAAGTGGCGCGGCAGCCTCAACGCGCGGTTCGACCGGCGGGAATCGAATTCGACCTACGAGTTTTCCGGCTCGCTGCCGGCGCTGTCGAACACGACCAATCCGTTTGGCGGCACGCTCGCCGCGCTGATCCCGGTAACCGTCAACCGAAGCGACAGCGTAAACCGCACCGCCTCGGTCGCAACGGAGGCGTCGGGGCCGGTCATCGACCTGTGGGCGGGCCCGCTCGAAGCGCGCGCGTCCAGCTCGGCTCAGTGGAGTTCCTACGAAGGCAGTTCTTCGAACGGCACGCAGGCACTCGACCAGCACCAGATCACCATCGGTGGCGGGCTCTCGCTGCCCCTGACGTCGCGCAATGCCAATGTTCTGGGCATACTTGGTGACAGCGATATCGCATTCGACATCGGTTACACCGATCTCGGCAGCTTCGGCTCGCTCAAGCGCAATTCGCTGGCGCTCAACTGGCAGCCGCTGACCTGGCTGCGGATGGTCGCGCGGACCACGCGCGACGAAACCGCGATCAGCCCGTTTCTGCTCGCAGCTCCCGCGACGACCGTTCGGGACGTGCCCTATTTCGACCCGGTGACCGGCCAGACGGTCGACGTCACTGCGATCTATGGCGGTTTTGCGGGCCTGTTGCCCGAGGATAACCGCACGCGGAGCATCGCGCTCACGGCTACGCCGTGGAAAGCATACAGCCTCCAGCTCGATGCGGAATATTCGATTCAAGACTATCGCAACCAGATCGGCGCGCTGCCCGAAGCCACCCCTGCAGTGCTTGCAGCCTTCCCCGATCGCTTCGTCCGCGATGCGGGCGGCACGCTGGTTCTCGTCGACGGACGATCGATCAACCTTGCCCGTCAGCGCAGCGAACGGCTCCGCCTGGGCGTGCGCTATTCGCTCCCCCTCGGCGCTCCCCCCCGGCGGGTGCCCGCGGCGGACGGTCGTCCGGCTTACCGCACCAAGCAAACCAAGCTGCAAGTCACGCTGTCGCATATCGAGCTTTTGTCGAACACCTCCGTGATCCGTCCGGGGCTGCCAGTGATCGACTTGCTCGACGGTGCCGCGATCGGCTTCTTCGGGGCGCAGCCACGCGGCTCGACCAACGCCAACTTCGCGCTTACCCGCGGGCTCACCGGCTTGCGGATGGACTTCCGCCGGCGCGGGCCCAGCAAACAGCTCTACGGTTCACTGGCGAGTCCCCAGCTGCTCGATTTCGGTGAACTGACGACGCTCGACATCAAGGCGTATACCGATCTTGGCGACGTCCTGCGCGGTAGTAAGTTCGCCAAGGGCGCGCGCTTTACGATCGCCGTCGACAATGCCTTCAACCGCCGCCAGAACGTGACCGACCAAACTGGCTTCGAACCGCAGGCATACCAGAAGATCCGCCGTGACGCGCTCGGTCGGACGATCCAGTTCGAGCTGCGCAAGTCGTTCTAGCCGTGCTTGCCGCTCCGGGGCGGCGCGCCTATGCGCCCCCCATGACCACCTATCCCAAGACATCCGCGCTGATGGCGCGGGGCCGCGATTTTCTCGGTACCGAACACGCGATCCTGTGCGGAGCGATGAGTTGGGTGTCGGAGCGCAACCTGGTTTCCGCAATCAGCAATGCGGGCGGCTTCGGAGTGATCGCGTGCGGCGCGATGACGCCCGACCTGCTCGATGCCGAGATCGCCGCCACTCGGGTGCTGACCGACAAGCCGTTCGGGGTTAACCTCATCACCATGCACCCGCAGCTGTTCGACCTGATCGCGGTTTGCGCAAAGCACCGGGTCGGCCATGTCGTCCTCGCCGGCGGCATACCGCCCAAGGGCAGTGTCGAGGCGATCAAGGCGTTCGATGCGAAAGTGATCGTTTTCGCGCCGACGCTTGCGCTCGCCAAGAAGCTGCTTCGCTCCGGCGGCGATGCGCTGGTGATCGAAGGGATGGAGGCCGGTGGCCACATCGGCCCCGTATCGACCAGCGTGCTCGCGCAGGAATTCCTGCCCGAGCTTTCGACCGACCACCTGGTGTTCGTCGCCGGCGGAATCGGCCGGGGCGAGGCAATCGCCGGATACATCGAGATGGGTGCGGTCGGCGTCCAACTCGGTACGCGGTTCGCCTGCGCGACCGAAAGCATCGCGCACCCGGCATTCAAGGCGGCGTTCTTCCGTGCCAACGCGCGCGACGCGGTGGCGAGCGTACAGGTCGATCCGCGGCTCCCGGTAATCCCCGTGCGCGCGCTCAAGAACAAGGGCTCCGAGGCGTTTACCGGCAAGCAGATCGAGGTCGCCAAGGCGCTCGACGAGGACGGTATCGAAATGCTGGAGGCGCAGCTGCAGATCGAGCACTACTGGGCAGGTGCATTGCGCCGTGCGGTAATCGACGGCGATGTCGAGAACGGCAGCCTGATGGCTGGTCAATCGGTCGGCATGGTCAAGGCAGAAGAGCCGGTAGCGGACATTATCGCCCAGCTCATGGCCCAGAGCGAGGCGGCACTGGGGCGGCGCTGACAAGGAGCAGCGCGATGATCGTCGAACGGCTGGACCATGTGAACATCATCACCGATCGGCTTGCCGAGACCGCGCGCTTCTATGCCGAACTGCTCGACCTCGAAGAACGCGACGGACCGCCCTCGATGGCACCTGAGCAGGTCCGCTGGATGTACGACGGGACAGGACAGGCGATCCTCCACCTCAATTCGCCCGACTTCCCACGCACTTTCGAACGCGCGGTAGCACCGGGCAGCGAAACGGGCGCTATCCACCATGTTGCGCTGCGGTGCGGAGACTTCGAAACGGTCCGTTCGCGCCTCGACGCGCGCGGTGCCGAATATGCCGTCAACGAAGTTCCGTCGATTGGACTGCGGCAGATCTTCACGCCCGACCCCAACAACGTTTTGCTCGAACTGAATTTCTTCGCCGGCTAGTCCATCGGCTTGGGCTGCCAGAGTTCGAGCTTGCGACCCTCCGGGTCGAGGATGTGGGCGAAATCGCCGTTCGCTTCTCCGAGCATCTCGAGGACGGGCTCAACTCCGTGCTCGGAGCAGCGCGCAAGCATCGCTTTCAGGTCATCGACCATCAGGTTGATCATGTAGGGTTCGGTCGACGGGGCGAAGTAGTCGCTATCGGCGTCGAACGGGCAGAACACCGTGCCCGCCCCCGGATGCGCCGCGGCGGTTTCAGGCAGAAAAACCGTTCCGCCCCAGTCCGCGAACTCGACGCCAAGCACGCGCGAATACCAGTCGCGCATCGCCTGCGGGTCCGGTGATTTGAAAAACAGGCCGCCCAGGCCGAGCACACGCGCCATCAGTCTTCTCCTGCCGTCTGGCCCGCGACCGGGCCGCGGATGCGCCCGTCCGAGCTAGCGAAACCAGCGCAGGCGCCGCTTCTGCTGCGGCAGACGGTCGGAAATACCGAACAGATAATTGGCGAGTACCGCCGCCTGGCTCTTGGTCATGATGTAATGAAAAACGTCCACCGGCTCGTCGGAACCCTGTCCCGACCGATGCTTGCTCTGCAGACGGATTACGAGCCGATCGCCGAGATCCTGGTGCGTCCATCCGACCAGCGCCCCGAACCGATCTTCCTGTGTGCCGCTGTTTTCCATAACGCGCTTCCTCCCGTGCAAAGGATACCGCGTTTGCCGGCAGAAGTTAACGCGGGTTTACAGTATCCGGGCGCAATTCGTGGCGCGCTGGTTCATGCCGTCAGGCGAAAGCGTCTCGCTTGACGGTGATGACCTGCGCGTAGGTGAATTCCTTGAGCCCATCGAGCCCGTATTCCGAACCGATGCCGGACTGCTTGTGGCCTCCGAAGGGAGCGAGCGGGTTGATGTGAAGGTATTCGTTGACCCACACCGTGCCGGTCTCGAGCTGCTCGGCGATCTCGACGCCCTTTTCAGCATCGGCGGTCCAGACGGCGCCAGCCAGGCCGTAATCCGAGTTGTTCGCACGCTCGATCGCTTCCTCGGTCGTCGAGAACTTCATCAAGGGCATGACCGGGCCGAACTGTTCCTCGGCGACGATCCGCGCGTCTTCGGGCGGGTTGTCGAGGATTGTGATCGGCACGTAGTAACCCGAACCCGAGGGATCGACGTTGCCGCCTACCAGGAACTTGTAGCCCTGATCCTTCGCATCCTTGATCAGCTCGCACACGCGGTCGAATTGCTTCTTGTTCTGGATCGGCCCGACCCCGGTCCCCTGCTGCGCTCCGTCGCCGACAACGACATTCTTGGCATACTCGGCGATTGCGGTGCTGAGTTCATCGTAGATATCTTCGTGAATGTAGATCCGCTTGGCTGCGACGCAGATCTGCCCCGCATTCGAGAAGCTGGACCAGAACAATTGCTCGGCAACTTTCGAAACGTCGGCATCGGGCAGCACGATCGACGCGTCGTTCCCGCCGAGTTCCAGGGTAATGCGCTTCAGATCGCGGCTGGCACCTTCCATGATCTTCTTGCCGGTCGCGGTCGAACCGGTGAAGGTAATCTTGTCGATATCCGGGTGCTCGGTGATCAGCGGGCCAAGGCTGTCCTCACCGGTAATGATGTTGACCGTTCCGGCGGGCACGACGTCCTTGATCAGCTCGGCAATGCGCAGCGTGGTGAGCGGGGTGAACGGCGAAGGCTTGAGCACGATCGTGCAGCCGGAAATAAGTGCGGGCACGATCTTCTGAATCGCCATCATGACCGGAAAATTCCACGGCACGATTCCGCCGACGACGCCGACCGGGACGCGGCGCGTACGGCTCAGGCGCGTGTCGTCGTCCTGGTTGATTACATCGTCGAGGGTAAGCGTTGCCTGCGCGGCGGCGAGCCCGGCGGCGCCGAAAATTTCCATCTGGGCCTGTTGGTGCGGTTTGCCCTGCTCGGTCGTCAACAGGCGAAACAGCTCGTCGGCGTTGTCCTTGATCGCTGCAGAGATGCCCATCACGACCTTCTGCCGTTCGTCCGACGAGGTCTTGCGCCAGGTCGTGAACGCGCGGCGGGCGGCGGCGACCGCACGGTCGAGCTCATCCTTCCCGCACGACGGGACAAGGCCAACAACCTGCTCGTTGGCGGGATTGAGAACTTCGATCGTCGCGTCGCCGGAAACGAGTTCGCCGTCGATCAGGTTGCGATAGAGCTGGGTCATTTGTTCTCTCTCCAAATCGGGAATCGGTTTTGCCGGGCAACCTAACAGGCACTCGGCGGGCGCCCAAGGCGAATCGACCGCCCAAGTGGGCTACTTGCCGCCCTTCTCGAGCGCCTTGTCCTCGTTAGCCCTCTTGATCAGGTATTGGCGGATCACCTCCGCGTCGGTCGGACGGAGCGCCTTTGCAAAGCTGACCATGCCGTTGTGCGACAGCGCGCCGTCGATCACGATCGACTTCATCGTGTCGGCATAGCCGATCGCGCCCGAATGGCGCAGATCGGGCACGAGCCCGCCCGCAACGGCCGCGTCGCCGTGGCACACTGAGCAGTAACGGGCGTAAAGATCGCCCCCGTGCGCGACTTGGGCAGGCGTACCGGTGAACGCCGGTGGGTCGAGCACCGCCTTGTTCAGGGGCGGTGGATCAGGGAGTTTCCCCTCCGCGCCCAGCTTGAAGACCATCAATCGGCTGATGTTGCGCACCGGCCCGGACTTGCTTGCCAGCGTTCCCGCGACGAGGTCCCAAACACCGCCCCATCCGGCCAGAATCGCGACGTATTGTTCGCCGCGGACCGTGTAGGACATCGGCGCGGCGACGATCCCCGTCTGGGCGGGAAACGACCAGAGCTTGCCACCGGACTTCGCATTGTAGGCAACGAAGTCGCCGCCCGCATTGCCCTGGAAAACGAGGCCACCCGCCGTCGCCAGTGTTCCGCCGTTCCACGGTCCCTTCATCGGAACCGACCACGCGCGTGCCTGCTTGACCGGATCCCACGCGAGCAGCGAACCGGTCGTCGCCGCCGCTGCCTGAGCGCGCACGGCCTTGTCGGCCGGCATCGAAACGGGCGCTCCGTCGAGCCCCGTCTGATAGCCGACATCGCTTGTCTTCCAGTCCTTTTTGGCAAGGTAGGGGAACGCGGCCTCGTTCGCGGGGATATATACCAGACCGGTGTCCGGGCTCATGCTCATCGGATGCCACGAGTGCGCGCCGATCCCGCTTGGCAGCGCGATAAATGGCTTGCCGGTCTTCTCATAGCGGGCATCGGGGGCGATGCTCGGCTTACCCGTCTTCGGATCGATCCCGGTGGTCCAATTCTGCGTCGCGAAGGGTTTGGCACTCAGGAACTGCCCGGTTTCCGCGTCGAGCACATAGAAATAGCCGTTCTTTGGCGCGTGCAGCGCGACGTGCCGCAGCTTTCCGTCGATCTCCAAATCGGCGATCATGATCGGTGCGTCGCTGTCGAAATCCCAGCGGTCCTCGGGCGTCTCCTGAAAGTGCCAGCGATATGCCCCGGTGCTAGCGTCGACCGCAACGACTGACGCTGTATAGAGCGCGTCGCCTTCACCGCGATCGTGCGCGGCGGGGTTCCACGGCTCGGCATTGCCGGTGCCGAACAGAACCAGGTCGGTGCGGGGGTCGTAGACGATCGAATCCCACACCGTGCCGCCGCCGCCCAGCGTCCACCATTCGCCGCCCCAGGTCTTGGCCGCGGCTTCCATCGCCTTGGCGTTGGGGCCCTCTTTGTCGAACCCGTCCTTGGGATCGCCAGGAACGACGTTGAACCGCCAGACCTCGTCGCCGGTTGTCCAGTCGTAGGCAGCGATATATCCGCGCGCCTTGTATTCTGCCCCGCCGCTGCCGATCAGGATCAGGCCCTTGGCCGCCCGGGGGGCGCCGGTGATCGTGTAACTGTCCTGATCGGGCACCGCGACCTTGGACCAGGCGACCGTGCCCGTCTTGGCATCGAGCGCGACCAGGCGCCCGTCGAGAGTGCCGACATAGACCTTGTCGCCGTAGAGCGCGACGCCGCGATTGACCGCATCGCAGCAAGCCCGAACCAGCGTCTCGCGCGGAACCTTGGGATCGTAGGCCCACAGCTGTTTGCCCGTCGCGGCATCGTAAGCGAGTACCTTGCTCCATGCGGTCGAGATGTAGAGCACGCCGTCGTGCATCAGCGGGGTTGCTTCCTGCCCGCGAGCGGTATCGAGGTCGGCGAACCAGGCGAGTCCCAGTTTGCTCACGTTGTCCGCATCGACCTGCGTCAGCGGAGAGAAGCGCTGCTCGGAATAATCGCGGCCATAGGTCAGCCATTCGCCGCCATCGGCCGCGGCGATCATCGCGTCGGTTACCCCGGTGGTCGGTGGGGAGACGCCAGAGCCCCCTGCCGGCTCGTCCTTGGGCGCGCTGCACGCGGCCAGAGCCAATGCCGCCAACGCCGACACGAGTTTTTTCACCGCTCTCTCCCAGTTGCCGCAAGCGCGGTCGCGCAAGCGGTGTTGTGGCCGCGAAAACGAAAGCTGGCAACGCTTGGGCGTCTGGCTGGACGCGGGATTTGGCGCTGCTAGGTTGCTGGGCAGACGGGAACTTGAGGAGAGCAGAGCATGTGCGACGACCGCAATCTGGAGACCTTTGCTCGCCGTGGCATCGGCAGGCGGCAATTCACCGCGAGCGGCGCACTGGCGGGGCTGGCGGCCTGCACTTCGATGGAGGGCGGGACGGGCGGTGGAGCGCTGACCGAATCGATGGTCTCCGTGCCGACCGCCGACGGCACGATGGACGCTTTTTTCGTGCATCCCGGAAAACCCGCTCCGGCAGTGATCTTCTGGCCCGACATCGCCGGCCTGCGCGAAGCCAAGAAGGCGATGGCGCGGCGGCTCGCGGGAAGCGGCTACGCCGTGCTCGTGGCCAATCCGTATTACCGCGACGCAGCCGCGCCCCAGTTCGCCGACTTTGCCGACTTCATGGCGCAAAAGGGGTTCGAGAAGGTGGGCCCGTGGCGCGAAAGGGCTGGTGCGCCCGACGCGATCAACCGAGACGCCAAGTCGCTCGTCGCATGGCTCGACAAGCAGAACGCGGTCGATACCGGGCGCGGCATCGGCACACAGGGCTACTGCATGGGCGGTTCCTATACCGTCTACACCGCAGCCGCGGTGCCAGGCCGCGTGAAGGCGGCGGGCAGCTTCCACGGCGGCGGACTCGTCACCGATCAGTCGACCAGCCCACACCTCATGCTGCAGAAGGGCACCCGCTACCTGTTCGCGATCGCGCAGAACGACGACGCCAAGCAGCCGACTGCCAAGACAGTGTTGCGAGAGGCCGCCGATGCAGCCGGTGTGAGCGCCGAGATCGAAGTCTATCCCGCCGATCACGGCTGGTGCGTGCCCGACAGCCCGGTCTACGACCAGACGCAGGCTGAACGCGCCTGGTCGCGACTTCTCGCACACTATGAAGAGGCGCTTTGACAATGTGGGTTCGCGCGGCTGGCGCAGCGTTCATCCTCGCGTTCGCCGCACCCGCATTTTCCCAGCCAATGCCAGATGCTCCACCACCGCTGGAGATCGATACGGAGCGCGTGCATGCCACGCTTGATTCGATGGTCGCCAACGACAGGACGGTTGGCGCATCGGTCCTCGTCTGGCGTGCCGGACAGGAACGCGATTTCCATACTGTGGGTATGGCGGACGGCGATACCGGAAGGCCGTTCTCCCGCAATACTCTGGTCCAGGCATTCTCGATGACGAAGCCGGTCACAGGGGTCGCGCTGATGCAGTTGTGGGAACAGGGCAAGTTCCGGCTCGATGATCCGCTCGCGAAGTATCTGCCCCAGTTTGCGACCGTGGGCGTGCTTGCCGGCGAGGACGCGGACGGCAATGCGATTACCCGGCCGCCATCGCGCCCGATCCTGGTGCGCGATGTGCTGCGCCACACCGCCGGGTTCACTTATGGCGCAGGCGGCAATCCCGAAAACGCCGCCGACCGGGAATGGGAGCGGTTGCAGCCGTTGTCGCCCGACAACACGCTGGCGCAGTTCGCCGACAAGCTCGCGCGCGTGCCGCTGCTTTACGATCCCGGCACCCAGTGGCGCTATAGCGCCGCGGTCGACGTGCAAGCCCGACTGGTCGAGGTGCTGAGCGGCGTTCCGTACTCCGAATACGTCCGCACGCATATTTTCGGACCGTTGGGGATGAACGACAGCGGGTGGAAACGATCCGCTCAGGATCTTCCCCGGCTCGCGCGGATATACCAGGCCGACGGATCGGGAGAGCTGAGCCCCATGCCGCGCGAGACCTGGCTCGAACCCAACTTTGCGGGCAGGCCGCTGACCATGGGCGGGTCTGGCCTGGTGACGACAGTCGATGATTACATGCGCTTCGCGCGTATGCTGCTCGGCAAGGGTACGCTCGACGGGGTGCGGATCCTCAAGCCTTCGACGGTGAAGCTCATGTCGACCGATCAGCTCGATCCGCAGACGACCGAGCGTCTATGGCTACCCGGCAAGGGTTCGGGCGGGTTCGGGTTCGATTTCTTCGTCCGCACCGCGCAGCCGCAAACCCCTGACGAAAATCGCGGCGCGCTGGGCGAGTTCTTCTGGGACGGGTTTCCCTCGATGCTGTTCTGGGTCGACCCCGCAAACGACATGGCGGTGGTCTTTGCGACTCAGAAGATCCCGTTCGACGGAACTCTCCACCACGACATACGCGACGCGGTTTACGGACCCGGTTATCTCGGTCCCCCCGGCGACTAGGAGAAGTCTTCGGTGTCGATCGACGCCTGCATCGCGGGGCTGTAGCGCGCGCCACTGACGGTCGCCTGATTGATCAGCGCTCCTGCCGCGTCGAGCACAGTCTTGGGCACATCGAGCGATAGGGTCGCGAAGTTCTCTTCGAGATGGGCGATGCTCGTCGTCCCCGGGATCGCGTGAACATGCGGCGCTTGTGCAAGTACCCATGCGAGCGCGAGCTGGGCGGGGGCCAGGCCGGCAGTGGCCGCAAGGGTATCGAACTGTGCGATCAGCGCGCGGTTCGCGGGCCAGTGATCATCGCCGAACCGGGGCATGTTCCGGCGGATGTCGTGTTCGCCGAACTGCGGTTCATCGCCCAGCTCGCCGCCGAGGGCGCCGCGTGCGACGGGCGAAAACGCGACGAACGCGATGCCGAGCTCGCCCGTCGTTTCGAGCACCGCAATCTCCGGCTGGCGGGTCCACAGCGAATATTCGGTCTGGACCGCGGCCATGGGATGGACGGCATGGGCTTCCCGAATGTGCGCGGCGCTCCATTCGGATACGCCGTAGTTGCCGATCTTGCCCGCCTCGATCGCCCGGGCAAGCGCGCCGACCATTTCCGCGATCGGCACCGTCCGGTCGAACCGGTGCATGTAGAGCAGGTCGATATGGTCGGTCTTCAGCCGGGCGAGGCTTTCGTCGATCGATGCCGTCATGGCTTCTGGCGTACAGTCGATCCCGCGTCCCCCGCCTTCCTTGACGACGATCCCGGTCTTGCTCGCGAGGAAATACGCACCGCGATTTTCCGACAGTGCCTCGCCGATCAGCGTCTCGTTGCGGCCAATCCCGTAGATGTTCGACGTATCGAGATGGTCGTAGCCGAGCTCGACGGCCCGTTCGAGCAGGCGGATCTTTAGGGCGTGCGGCGGCGGATCGCCGTAGGCCCACGACAGGTTCATGCAGCCAAGGCCGATCGGGGCAACCTTGCGTCCGGCCAGTTCGCGTTTTTCGATCATGGGAGCCGCCTAGCGAGCGCTTCGCGCCTATGCCAGCGGAAGTGGGCCGTACTATCTAGTCCCGTGCCGAAATTGGCATGACAACATCCGGTTTTCCTTGCCCACCGCCCCCCTCGCTCTACGATATTGCTCGCAACAGGAGATTTATCATGGGTCCGATAGTCACGCTGGCGCTGGTCGTCGCGGTGCTGGTCATCTTCGTCATGTCGGCGATCAAGGTCGTCCGGCAAGGCTACGTCTATACGATCGAGCGGTTCGGCAAGTTCACCAAGGCGGCCGATCCCGGCATGCACGTCATCATCCCCTTCGTCGACCGGGTCGGCCAGAAGGTGAACATGATGGAGCAGGTGCTCGACATCCCCGGTCAGGAGATCATCACCCGCGACAACGCAATGGTCGGGGTGGACGCAGTGGTGTTCTTCCAGGTGCTCGACGCAGGCAAGGCGGCCTATGAAGTGCACAACCTCTACGGCGCGATCATGGCGATCACGACCACGAACCTGCGCACGGTGATGGGCTCGATGGACCTCGACGAGACTCTGTCGAAGCGCGACGAGATCAATGCCCGTCTCTTGGGCGTGGTCGATCACGCCACCTCGCCCTGGGGGCTCAAGATCACCCGCGTCGAGATCAAGGACATCCGTCCGCCGATCGACATTTCCGAGGCGATGGCAAGGCAGATGAAGGCCGAGCGCCTGAAGCGCGCCGAGATCCTCGAAGCCGAGGGCGAACGCGCCAGCCGCATCCTGCGCGCCGAGGGCGAGAAGCAGTCCGCGATCCTGTCGGCCGAGGGCAAGAAGGAAGCCGCCTTCCGCGATGCCGAGGCGCGCGAGCGTGCGGCAGAGGCCGAGGCGCAGGCGACCCGCTCAGTCAGCGACGCGATCGCCCAGAGCGGCAATCAGGCGATCAACTACTTCATCGCCCAGGAGTACACCAAGGCGATCGGCAAATTCGCCACCAGCCCCAACGCCAAGACGATCCTGTTCCCGATCGAGGCGACCCAGCTGATCGGCTCGCTCGGAGGGATCGGTGAACTCGTGCGCGACATCGTCAAGCCGGGCGACGTCACGGCACCGTTTCCCCGTCAGGGTGAGCAGAGCCAGTCGGGTGTTGCGCTTCCATCGCAGCGCCAGCGCAGCGCCGTACCCCGCACCGGCGGCGAGGGATAGGCCGGGGCGATGGATTGGCTGAACGATCTCGACGCCTACTGGGTGTGGTTCACGATCGGGCTCGTTCTCGCGGGTCTCGAGATGATCGTGCCGGGCGTCTATCTGATCTGGCTCGCACTGGCAGCGTTGGCCACCGGAGCGCTGGCGTTCGCCTTCGATCCGGGCGTGCCGATCCAGATCGTCAATTTCGTGTTCCTCTCGCTGATCATCGTCTTCACCGCGCGCCGGGTGCTGAGTGAACAGCCGATCGCGAGCTCCGACCCGCTGCTCAACAACCGGATGGGGCGGCTGGTCGGGCAGACTGGGACCGTCGCCGTGGCGATCGAGCACGGCGAGGGCCGTGTGCGGCAGGGCGACAGCGAATGGTCGGCGCGCGGACCCGAGCTTGCTGCTGGCACCCGCGTACGGATCACCGGGTTCGACGGCGGCACGCTGATCGTCGAGCCAATGACGCTGCTGACGGACGAGGGAACCGCGCCCCCCGCGGCGAGCTAGCCGGCGAGTTTCTCGTTGAAGCGGCCATGCTTGCGATAGCGCGTCATCCAGCGATCGAGGAACAGGCTGAGCGGGCGCGGGGCGATGCCGAGTTCCGCCAGCCCCGGGTAGCGTCCCGATGGCCGATTACCCGCCTGCAGGAGCGTCCACTGGTCGGTGTTCATCGGTGTGCCGGGCATTTTTGCGAATAGCGCCGAGAGGGCATCGGGCATATCGATGAAAGTGCGCTTCCGGTTCTGGGCAGCGGCGATGCGATCGTTAAGTTCGCGCATCGCAATCGGCTCGGGCCCGGCGATCTCGTAAGTCTTGCCGCCGTGTCGCGCCGGGTTCGCAAGCGCGGCCACCACTGCTTCGGCCGCATCGTCGACATGGAGTGCTTGCACCGGCGCATTGGGCGCAAAGACGGGTAGAACCGGCATCAGGGCGATCAGTCCGGCGAACATCTGGACGAAGTTATCGTCCTCACCGAACAGTACCGTGGGCCGCAGTACGGTTGCCTTGGGGAACGCGGCCATCACCGCGGTCTCGCTTTCCGCCTTGGCGCGCGCGTAGCCGGCGGTCGATTCGGCGTCCGCGCCGATCGCGCTGACGTGAATCATGGCCGGGCAGCCTGACTCCGCTGCGGCTTGGGCGATATTCTCCGCACTGCCCGCGATCGCCTTCATCAGGTCGCCCGAGAATGTTCCGACCAGGTTGACCACTGCATCCGACCCGGCGACCGCAGCGGCGGCGCTGGCCGGTTTCGTCGCGTCGGCGCGAGCGAACTGGAGCTGACCGAGCTGTGCCAGCGGCTTCAGCCGCCAGGCTTTCTCCGGGTGGCGGCTGGCGATTCGCACGCGTGCGCCGCGCGACAGGAGAGCCTGTGCGACATGATCGCCCAGAAATCCGCTGCCGCCGATCACCGTCACCAGCTTGCCGTCGAGAGGGTGCTTTTTCGCCATCGTTTCCTGCTTTCGAATTGCGCCGCCGCCCTGCCGCAATCGGCGCCTCATCGCAACGGCGAAGCGAAGCGCGTTGACAACCGAGCGGACCCTTCGTATCGGCCCGCCCCTACCCGGCAGCCGCGCCACGACGGACGGCTGCCACCGTGCCCAGATGGCGGAATTGGTAGACGCACCAGCTTCAGGTGCTGGCGCTCGCAAGGGCGTGGAGGTTCGAGTCCTCTTCTGGGCACCACTACTTAATCTAAGTGTTTGAAACACTTAGATTTTGTGGCGATTTCAAAATCGCCGTTCCACCTTCTACACCACCTTTAGGTTTGGCGTTCAAAAAGCAGGACGCCGTCCTTTTCGACGCCTGGGCCGACCCTCGTCAAACCAGCGTCCTTTTCGTACCACTCCAACTGCACTTGCGCTGAAAGGTGTAGGTCGGGCGCTTCGTCAAAGTCCTGCTTCCAGTACACCCATGTGGTGTAGCTGTCGCTGTCTCCAGGCTGCGCGATTATCTCGATGGCTAGGTCGATGTCGCTACCAGCATGATGGTCGACACGTGCACGGCTACCATAGAGGTATACCCGAGCAATCTCTGGGTGCCTCTCGGCCCAATCTACGATTGCTACTCTGTCGGCTTCTAGCAATCCGCCCACACCTTACTCCTGTTTATCCACTCAACCTAGTTGCAACATTTCTACTCTGTGTTTGAATGTATGTAGATAGATTGCACTTTGACAACTGGGTAGGAATTATAAGGAGTACCTTACTCCTTGCGTTATGGTGTACTCCTTAGCGCATGGAGTAGGCATAACAATCACATTTATGGTAACAACAATTTTAGCTAGCGTAGCACTTATCTTCGGGTTACTTGGCTGGTTCAACTCAATGACTAAGCAAGATGCAGCGCTTAAAATCGACTTAGCACCACTGCGGGAACCTTATCTCAAGGAACGAGATATTGACCGCATAGTCTCAGTACTTCGGTTTGAAGCCCGACCACAACATTCGGTACTCGACCTGGAGCACGCATATAACCGAGGCTATCAACAGGCTGTCCGAGACGGAGAAACCTCCAGCAGACAGCAAATGGACGCAAAAGAATTCGGTGAGCTTCTAGCTAACGCCATGACGCCTCTCGACGAGCTCAAGAGAGAATACAAAGCCAGTTAGCTCGCCCCTACCCAGTTGCCAACGCGCAATCCCTTCCACCCTCCATTCCACCTTTTGCCGCGCGTTACAGTGCGCCAGCATGAGGCGGCATGAGAGCTAAGTGACTGAAACTGCGACGCGCGGCGGTCAGTATGAGTTCCTATGAGGGACTCGAACGTGCGACGGTCCTCCCCCAGAGCTGATCGCGATCTCGGATCAGGAAGACTACGTCTACCTACCTGCAAAGAACCGGCAAACAACGACGATTGTATTTGTGCTCCATCTCGCGCTTCACCCGGTTTCCCGCCCTCTCGGATTGGCGAGGAACCGCAGCGCGCTCCGGCTGGGAAGAAAGAAATACCCACCGGCGCGCAGGGTCGTGAAGGTTGAAAGCCCCCGTGCGATGATCGTGCCACCGTCCGTCGGAATTGAAAACGTGCCGCCGTCCTCATTGCGCTGGCCAATCAGTGGATCAAGCTCGCCTTCCAGCTCGTGAAAGCCCCCGGCCCGAAGCCAACTCCGCTGGACGAACTCGAACTGGCGCTCGAGATCTTCGCAGATGGCGATGAAGAAGAGCCCCTTTTCGGCATCATCGCGCCCAAAATTGCGCCCTCTCCGCATAAGGCGGTGGCGATTGACGATCTCGGTTTCCTGCGCATCGCCCGGCAGCATGCTGTCGCGAGGGTTGGCGCGCCGCACATGCGACCCGAGTGGACATTGTAGCCCGCGCGGATCGTCGCCTCCCAAATCGAGCACGTAATCCCGCGGCTGAACGATGTATCCGTTGTCAACGCTAGCAGGTTCAGGCGACGCATCACCTAATCCGGTGGCGCTGTCTTCGGCCGAGTCCGTATGCCGGCGACGTGCGGCGTGGATTGCGTAGGCGGGATCAAGAGAATTTCCGATAAGAGAGGCGCCGCTTTGCCAGCGGCCGATGAGCTTGGCCGCGATCCATGTGCCGTCGATCGGAACAGACACGGCGCCGGCGACATGGCGATAGTCGACCTTGATCTTCTCGGCCGCCCTTCGGCAGGAATCCCGAAAGGCCTTGGGATGCTGTTCGAGCATGCGAACCGCCATGAAAGATCCATTGCGCCCAAAATCCCGCAGGTCGGTGTCCGGACGACGGCTGCGTCGTTTTCCGAACCGGGGATAGCGTTCGGCCGGACGGGCGAGATCGGGCAGCAAGTCATGGAGGTCATGATCTGCGGGGACCGTGATTGGAGGAGGGAAGAAACCCTGCGAATTACGGTAGCCGTAGATCATCTCTCCCGTGGCAATCACATCGAGCGGATTGCGGTCGCGGTCGGCCTTTATCGCCCCGGCGATGACGGGTTGGACGATCCCGTCGCGAAAGCCGAAGTGGTCTCGCGGGAATCCCTCGGGCTCGAGCGGGTCGGCGGCCTGGCTGTGAACTAGCCGCAGGCCGAAGTGGTCCGCGAGTACCATGTGCTTCGTGAGCGCACGTTGGTGGGCTTCGGAATCGGGAGAGTACACCGCGATAAAAACGTCGGCTGTCCGGTCACCCCCTCCACCGTCTGTCCAACGCCATTTCTCCGGGCCTTCCTCACCGTGATCGCCAAGTCGGTCGGCGCGCTCGTGCATGCCCATTGCAAAAGGGCCGGGCAGCTCAGTCACGACCTGGTGATCGTCACCCAGCAAGCAGCGGATTCCGGAAGCCGAGAACGCGATCGAGGCTGCGCCCTGGATGGGGTCGTCTTCCCCGAACGCTATGCGATTCTCCACCGCCAAGTGCCCGCGCGGGCCGAGCATGTCGGCAAGCGGGCTGTACGCGTATTTGGTGGGGTCACCGATGCGGTAGCCTGTCAGCGCACGGAGCCAGGTCGAGGCCATTTCGCGGTCCGGGGGCAAGGAGAATAAAAGGTACTGGGCGTGGGGCAGCTTCGCGAACCCGTTGAATACGATAGACTGGACCTCCTCGCTTTCGATTTCATCATCGGTTCGCGGGGCCGAGCCGAACAGCGATAGCCATGCCCGCGCTTCGCTGTCGCTCGTCGCGCGCGCCAATCCGTCGTGTATCAGCGCGTTGCGGCGGATCTGCTCGGCAGTAATATCGGGGAAGCGGCTGTACCAGAAAGCCGTCGGTTCCTGCTTTCCGCGGACATAATGCTTGAACGAATCCCCGTCTTCCGCGCCGTCCAGCATAAGGAAGCGCGTGCGGGGAAACCCCGCGCTGTTGGACCAGGCAGCAGTCTGCCCCAAGTGTGCGCGGGTGATGAAGTCTTCGAGGTAGCTTTCCCAGCTACCATCGTAATTCGACTGGAAGATCATGGTCCCGGTGCCAGGCAGGCGCACCCAACGGGCGAACTGGATGGTGCCCATCGAAAGCACGAAGCCGGGTCGGTAAAAGTGCGTCACCAGGATGCCGATGCCCCAGAGCGCAAAGGCCAGGGCGAGGCGTCTAACCCATCCGCGCTTGAGCGGCGTGACAACCGTGATGTGGTTTTTGACGTGTCCGGGCAAGTCCTCGGTTTCGGCCAAGGCCCGCAAGCGCGCGACTGACGGGCGAGTGATATCGATTTCGTCTCGCATTTCCTTCCAGCGCAGAACTAGGACGAAGCCGCCGACAACTAAGGCCAACAGCACAGCAGCCGAAACCAGACCCTGAAGGGCGAGCCAGGGTAGCGACAATGCGAACGGTCCGGCTTCGCTGCGCTCCGGACCGATTGCCACCCAGAGCGCCATCGCGGCGACGAACCAAAGTACCAGGAAGACGGTCCCAGTGAAGACGGCGAAACGCGAACGAAGCAAGTGAACCCACCCGCGTGTCTGGTCGACGGGATCCCAGTCGCTCAGGGCAAGTTGCCGGTCACGCGGCTTAAGTAACAGCCCGTCGAAAGCTGCGCCGCGCCGCGACAAGTCAGCCCAATCCGGATCAGCAGCCAATTCCGCGTCCTGCCGGATCAGCCTCCTCACGGTTTGCAGAACCACCGCGGCGCGGCTGCTGCGGCCGAGCTCCAGCCTCTGGTATGCATCGACCGCTTCACGCGCATATCTAGCCAGCGCGGCGTGGCGAGCGATCTCGCGCACCGACAAACCCGGCAATCCAAAGAAGTTGAGCGCGGTCGCGCCCCAAGGCTTACCATGCATGCGGACCCGGTGTTGTGCGAGGGCCTGCCAAACGTCGACTTCCGGACTAAGGTGAAGGATGTCGCGCATCGGTGCAGCGATCGCCGCCAAAGCGACCCGTCCTCCCTGATCCGCCTTTCCATCGCAGTTGACTTCGATCATCACGAGCGTCTGGACGTCGGATTTGCGGGAAGTCCGGACCGCGGTCACGGAAGCGAAGTGGGTCGTCTCCGTAGCATCAAGTGCACTGCGCCAGTCCATCCCCTTCATCGCATTGTCGATTCTTGCGTTGATCTCAGCAGGCGATTCACCCGTTTCCACGGGCACCGCGAACAGCAAGCCATTCTGGTCGATGCCGTTCGTGGCGGGGTCCACGGTCGGATCGTCGTACGTAACGACCGTCCGGTCAGGGAATGGGCCCAGCCAGCTTGTACTCGCGCCAGCTAGAGATCCTTCGATCCCGGGTCGTCGCAGAAGGGCGGCGACGGTGGGGATGATTTGGGCGAGCGCGAGCTCTTTGCCGATGCAATGGTGGGCAAGGTGCCCGAACAGCAGGTCCGGTTCGTTTGGCCGATCGGTGCGGAACTTGCTGGGCTGCGCGTTTTCCGCAGGATCGCGCAAGGCCGCCATGGTCGATACTAGGACCAGGGTCTGTGCCGGGATCGTGTATTTCCAGCCCGAGGCGGCCGCGAACTCGACACGGTCGGGGCACCACCGCCATTGTCCAGGGGCGAGTGCGGGATCGAGCCGGGCGCATTCAAGCACCGTTCGGCGCAATCGCGCGTCGTCTCTCGAACGGGCAGCGGCGACAGCCTCGGCACGAGCATCGCCGTTTCGCGCAAGTAGCTGCACGATCTTTCCGCCGGCCAGCGAGTTCGTGGGAACGAAGCCCACAGCCAGCCCGATCAGGATGGCGCGCGATTCACCGCGGGTGGGCCCTCCATCGGCACGTTCCATCTCAACCAGACGTGCTGCCAGCGTATCGTGTGTCGCGTCACGCGACCGGGCGGCATTGTTCAGCGCCCGATCGACCAGCGCACGCAGGTTGGCACCCGCCTTGGCGCCCAGTTCGGCGGCGACCGTACTGCCTTGGGGATCTGCAAAGAGGACGTTTGAGGCCGCTAGGCTCCAGTCAGCGAAGAGGTTCGCATCTTTAGGCAGGAAGCCCATGTAGCGGGCGCAAACTTCAGCAGCGACCCGCGTCATCAGGTCTCGCTGGGCATCGATCCGCCCCTTGCCGGCGTCGAGAAGGGCATCTGCATATGTCTGCGATAGGCGCGCGATCCAGGGGATATCCAAGGCTGGTCGTACGAGCTGATCCAGGATCTTCTTGCGCTGCCGGTCGTGTGCAGAACCGTCGAGGCCGAGGACGAACGTCGATCCCCCGGCCAGCGCCTTCATCTCCGGACCGAACGGAACGCGAAACCGCGCTGGGTCGGCCAGAATGGCGCGCACGTCGGCCGCCCGCGTCACGATGACAAGGCCGCCGAACCGGAAGATCGGGCGCGCGATCTGGAGCAACCGCAGAGCCGGGAAGAGTGCGCTCCGAAAGAACCAGGCGCCGATGCGCGCCTTCATGCCCCGCGCGCGCAAGCGCTCTATGTCGAATGCCGGTACGTCATCGGCGGGCGGAAGAATTGTGCCGGGATTATCCGACATCAATCGCCGATACTTCCAACCGGAGATTTTCGTCATCCGGCAAGGAGCTTGCGGGGAGGCGCACTATTGGCCCCGTCGGCGGCGATCGCCGCGTGCAGTCTCAGGTTCCATGTCCTGTCGACGAATGGCATCCAGTCGATAGCTTCCCGGTATCGCGAAATTCCAGACGCTCCGATCTTCGTCTTTGCTCGGTCCGCGTCGGCTGTTCGTCCCATGTCCGAAAAGCACGCCGCTTCAACTATAGGTGCCAAGATATAGCCGGGGTGGGTCGCCCGAATTCTCGGCGACTTTAGCGAGCGCTTCGTCGTATCTGCCCAGCATCCACAAGACCACCGCCAGTTGGCCGTTCGCGTGGAATCGCTTGGGATCGAGAGGCCCGAGAAAGAGAGCATGTTCCAGCGGACCGATAGCTCTTTCGGGTTCTCCGCTCAGATAATGCGCGGCCCCCAGGTGGGATATCGCCTGTGCCGAGCTGGGATCGAGTTCGGTCGATCGTAGGAGGTATTGGATCGCCGCGTCGCCGCGACGCTGCCACGATTCAAGGATTCCGGCGAACAAGGGTCCCCTGGCGTCGAGCGGGTCTGCGCGCATCGCCGCCCGGATGAGCGGAGCAAGTCCGAACCAACTTTCAGGACGCGATTTCCTTATCCAGGCCTGCCAGAGAGCCAGATTGGCACGCAGCATGAGCAATTCGGAGTGCGCCGGATGTCTAGCCAGCGCGCCGTCGATCAGGTCTTGCGCGGCAGCGAAGTCCTCGCGCGTGAACTGGTTGATATGGAACCGGATTTTCCAAGCTAGTTGCATCGGATCCTGAAGGGAGGGATCGCTCGCCGAAGTTTGGCGCTGTTCGCTAAGATCGAACGTCTCGGCCACACAATTGACTGCACGCGCGACTTCACAACGCAAGTCGTGGCCGGTCGGTTGCGAGCCTAGCGAACGGGTTTCGCTCCACCGGATGATTTGCCCGGGCGTCTCGACCATCGTGAAGTGGATCGCAACCTTGCCGTCGCGGTCGACGATCTCGACCCGCAAGATATACCGCGCGTTCATCTGTTCGGCCAAGCGCACGTCGTCGCGCGTGCCGAAGGGCGATCCGGCCTGGCTCCCGGGATTGACGATCGGCAACCAGCGCAATCGGGGCAGGAGATCAAACAGGTCCTGCGTGACGTCTTGCGCGATGCGAGGCCCAATTAGATTGGTGCTGGTTATGCTCGCCGGGAGAACGAGAATGGAATTTCTCGCAGATTGCGAAACCGCTCCAGCTGTGGCTCGAGGTCGGGAGGGCTCCGCCGTTTCGGCCCTGTCTTCGATCTCATTGCGCATTTCGCGCAGCCAATCCTCGAATTCGTCCTCCCCTGGAAGATCAATCCCTTCGAGGAAGACCTTGTTCGACGATCGTGAACCGCCGAGTTCGTACAAGTCGATCTTCAGGCAGCTCGTATCGAGCCGGATGACCCGATGCTCACTTTCAAGGATATCAAGTCCTTCGGCGAGCAAGATCTTCCTCAAGTTTGCCAACTCACGACGCAGGCTGCTCTGCGCCTGCTTTTGCGGGCGAGATCCCCACAGCACTTGCTGAAGCCAGACGCGTGAGCGTTGGCCGCGCTCGGAGAGGGCGAGCAGAGCGAGGAGGATGATGCCGCGGCGGCTTCGGATATTGACCTGGCGGCCATCGACAAGTTCAAGTCGCGGGTGGCCGAGAACGAAAAAGCGCGCTTTCTCGCAAGTGACATCGACAGACATTGCAGACTACGGGCCCCATTACAGCAGATAAGTGCTATTCCGAAACGTATTGCTGCGACCTTTTATCGTTAATGCGGAAGCTACGGCACCGGTTGCTGGGACGGAAGCAAAAAGTAGCCCAATAAGCTTATTTTTCACGTCTTTGGAGCGCTTTGCGAGCGCTTCGAGAGCGCTATTTGAGCGCGCAGTGTTCGATACCCCAGACTGCGCGGGACAACGTTCCCGATCGTCATGCACCAACGAACATCCAGGGGTTATTGATCATGAGAACCACGAAGACACAGCTCGCCATCGGCGTTGCCGGCCTCGCACTGTCCGCAGGCCTCCACTCGCCCGCGTTCGCCGCGTGCACCGTCGATGGATCGACGGTCTCCTGCACGTCCGACAGCACGGCGGCTGAAGTAAACGCCGCGCTGGCTGCGGCTGGTGGCTCGAACGTAACTCTGACGATCGCGGCCAACGTCGACGTCGTCCAACCCAACAATACGATCACGCCGCCGCAGCAAGGCGCGGTTGCCATCACGAATGCCGGAACCGTCGGCATCGATGCGGCGCGGGTGAACGTTTCCTACAGCGGCACATCCTCGCAGGCGACCAACACCTTCGCGCTCGACAATTCGGGCGTGATCTCGGGCAGCGTGGGCGTGTTCGACGTTGGCGGCGCCACGGCGATCGTGAACACCGGACGTGTCGGAAACGGCATTTCGGTCGGCACGACGGGGACTGGGGACGTAAGCATAGCCAGTTCGGGCGACATCGACGCCGACGGCCCAGTAGGCATTCAGGTCTTTACGCGCGGCGACGTCGATATTGTGATCGAAGGCGATGTTGGCACGGTCGCGACCGCCACGGCCCCATCGGACCTGAAAGATATTCAGGTTTCCACTTCAGGCACTGTATTTCCGACCGCGGTCAGCACGGTCGTCGTCGATGGCACCGCCACCACGACCACCACGACGAATGCAGCCGGCAGCGTGACCCGCGTTGGCGGAGCGGTAAATGTCGCCCTCGCGGAAGGCGCCTCTTCCGGCGCAATCTCTGCAAACGGCCTAGACGGAGCGAGTGTCGCCGTTGACGGTACCGTAGGCTCCGAGACCGACTACCAGAACGTCAACGCAAGCTCGAACACCTTCGAACGGGACCGTACAACGGTGAACACCGTCGACGGACCCGACTTTGCTTTCTCCGACACCAACGTCACCACCGCCGTGGGCGGAGTGGCCGCTATCGTAGTCGGCGAGACGGGCAGCGTGAGCGGCAACGTTAGTGCCAACGGCCTCGCCGGCGCTTCGGTCGACATTGCGGGCACCGTGGGCAGCGAGATGGCACCGGCCGGCGCCTTTGCCAATTCCTTCAACAGCGACAGGACGACGGTATCGACCAATTCGCTCGATAGCACCCTTTCCACCAGCACCTTCTCGGACGAATTCACGCAGGTCGGTGGCATTGCCGCCGTGTCCGTCGCGGAAGGCGGCGTGGTGACGGGCGGCGTGTCCGCTTCGGGTGTCGGGGGAGCGCAGGTGGCCATCGACGGAACCGTCGGGCTGGAGGATGCGGCGAGCTTCGCCAACGCAAATTCGACAGCCAACGGCAACACCTTTGCGCAGCAGTCCACCTTCGATTCCGCGACGGGGGCGAGCACCTCCGCCCAGCAATCCACCAATTTCAATGTCGGCGGCAACGCCTCCCTGGTAGTGGGAGCGGACGGCGTGCTCTACGGCTCGGCCAATGCCAACGCGAACGGCGATGCGTCGGTCAATAACGCTGGCTACATCGAAGGCGGCGTCAACGCCGGAGCCTTCGGAAACAGCAATACCTTCGCGCAACAATTTACCGACGACGGCATGGGCAACACCACCTTCGCCAGCGAAAGCACCTCGACCACGACCGGAGGCTCCGCCGGCGTCACGAATGCCGCAGGCGGACTGATCGGCGAAAGCGCCACCAGCCCGGTTTCCGTATCGGCTTCGGGAGACACCGCTGCCAGCGTGGCGAACGCCGGCCGGATCAACGGCAACGTGTCGGCCGACGCCAGCGGCGAGACTTCCGCCAACTCAAGCGCGAATACATTCGAGAGCGACACCGACGCGGTGACGGGCGTGGTCACGACCACCTCGGCCTTCGCCAATGCCAACAGCCGGGAGAACCTCGGAGGCGCGGCGAGCTTCACCAATGACGCTGGCGGCCTGGTGACCGGATCGGTCACTGTCAACGGGCAGGGAAGCGTCAGCGTGACCAACGAAGGCGCGGTGATCGGTACCACGATCGCCAGCAGTCAATTCGACCGATCAGCGATCACCCAGGCAGGGGATACGACCACCGTCTTCGTTCCGGGTGCGGACGGCGGCACGACCGTCACCGATAACTACACCGAGAGCCGGGCGTTCTCGACAACCGGCGGCGACGTGACCGGCGTATACGCCGGAACCAACGGCGCGGTCCAATTCGCTCCGTTCGGCGGTGCGAGTGATGGCTCCGTCACCCAACTGGCCAACGGCGACAGCTCGGCGCTGGTGAGCGGCACCATCTTCGGCAATTTCACCGGGAACGCGCACAGGCCGCGATTTCGGCGAGCGACCTCGCCTATCAATCGGTGTCGGTGCGCGACGCTGACGGCGACATGCGCAGCTTCGCCGACGGGTACACCTATTCCGATAGCGATCGCCAGTCAGACAGCGTCAGTTCGCTCGCCGTCAATGGCGGGACGATCACCGGAACGCGTCTCTGTTTCGCAACGGGTTCAGCCAGTGCGCAAGTGGGCAATGGCGGGGCAATCGATGGCTCGCTGTCCGTAGAGGCCCAAGGCGTTGGCGGCGGTGACTTTGCCGAGACGAGCGACCGGACCTTCGCGTACGACGAGGATGGCATCTTCGAAGGTAGCGAAACGCTCTTCACCCGTGAGCTCCAGCAAGTCGTTAACACCGGAACTGTTTCCGTCGCGATCGGCGAAGGCACCGTTGGCGGTTCAGTACTCGCTGAACGGTGCTGCCGGTACGAATACCTTTTCGCTGGCAGCGGACGGCGCGGTGGGCGGTTCGGTGTTCCAGACCAGCGCCCCGACAATCCTTGCGTACGAAGATTCCCGCCTGACGACGACCACCCCAACCGGTTCGACGCAGACCGTTGATTATGCCGAAACCCTGACGGCTGAGGGCGGTAACGTGACCGCCACGGTGGCGGGGACCATCGGTCTCGGCGGCGGCGACGTGCTCGAATACGGTGACGTCGGCTCCGCGGGAGGTGACAGCCTGTCGCTAAACACCAATGCCGGCAATGCCAGCGCCACTGTCACGGGCCAAGTCCGCAACGGCATCCGGGTCACCGCATCCGGTCAGGATACCTCGTTCGCGCGCCAGCAGACCTTCACCAATGGCGCGACCACCGCGTATTCGGAACAGCGCTCGAGCACCGCGACAGGGGGTACGGCCAGCTTGGTCGTCAATGCCGCCGACCTGGCAGAGCCGGCCAACTTCGGCAACATCATCGTAACCGGCCGCGGTGGCTCGTCCGCTACGATCGGCGCCGATAGCTCGGTCCTTGCGGCGACCAACGGGGCGTTCATGCAGGTGGGCGCCAACTACGTCGATACGACATCGACCCGTGACGACACCTATACCGGCACCAGGCTCACGGAACAGACCCTCACCTCGACTTCGACGGTCGTGGGCGGAGCGGCGAGCTTGGTCAACAATGGGCGCATCGGCTTCGACGGCGGCGCGGATTTCGATGGCGACAGCGCTTTCGTGCGGGTCGTCAGCCCGACCTCGGCAAGCCTCACGAACGCCGCAGCGATCTTCGGTTCGACAGAGGTGTCCTCGTTGTTCGAGAACGTCGCCACGACGACCACCCGGACCGATATCGGCGACGTCACGCGGGTCGACACGACCGACCGGACTTATACGGCAGGGGGCGGCACGGCCACGCTTACCAACGGCGGCCTGATCACGGGTGATGCCAGCGTCGCCGCGATCACCGGTACGGTTACCAACAACGGCGTGCTGCGCGGCGACCTGTCGCTCGGCGCCAGTGTCGATAACTACACCACACGCTCGGTCGACACCCTTACCCAACTGGGCGAGGAGGAAGTCCTCGATCTCGCCACGGCGATCGAGCAGGGTTACGCTGTGGCGCAGAACGGTCTGCTCGGCGGCACGATCTCGGTGGAGGGTGCCTTCGGCCAGATCGACGATACTGTCCGGACCAGCAACATCACCGCTGTGATCAACCTGAACGCAGGTTCCGTCACCGGTGGCGGGGTCGTGGCCGAGTACGACGACGAGACGGGCGAACGCTTCACTCGCACAACGGTCAACCTGAATGGGGCGGGATACCTGGGCCTCGGCGATACGGCGCTTGCCGCACTCGACGACGCGTTCGGCGCTATCGACCCACAAATTGACCGTGCGGGCGATCTTTCGGCCTACGCCGGCGGCGCACGGGTGCTCGGGGTCGAGGCGCTCAACAAGACCGGCAGCGGCGTGTTCCTCATCACCGGTGCCGATTTCGTGGGTGCCAGCAACACCAACCGGTTTGCCGACTACACGCTCGACATCGGCACGATGACGATCGCAGCGGGAGAGATACAGCTCGACACTGCTTCGGCTGACGGGGTGTTCGGGATCCGCGGCAATGTCGTCAACAACGCAGGCCTGGTGCTCGGCAGTCGGGTAACCCTGCCGGCGCCCCTGTTCGGCACCAACGCCACGGTGACCGCCATCGACGGGGTCGAGGTCTACCAGCTGGGCAACTTCACCCAGTCGGGCAGCGGAACGCTGACCGTCGGCATCATGCCTACCCTGGTGCGGGTCTCCGACCCAGCGTTCTCGAGCGTCAGCTTCTCAACAAGCCCGCTCGCCGTGCAGCAGGTCGGCCTCGCCTCGGGCCTGTTCACCACGCCGCAAAATGCTTTCGGGCAAGCGTTCACCGACTTGGGTACGGGCTTTCTGACCCTCGATGGCAACCTGAACCTAGCCGGCACGGTACAACTCGTTTCGCCGACCGGTGGCCTGTTTACCGACGGACAGCGGGTGGATATCGCGAGCGTCTCGGGAACGGTGTCGGCAACCGCCGCAGTCGCGATCAACGGTCGATCGAACTTCGTGGACTTCGACCTTGCGACCCGCAGCGAAGGTGGGCGCACGATCGTCTTCGTAACCGCAGACCGCGTCGGGTTCGAAACGGTGGCGCCCAACCAGAACGCGGCTGCAGCCGGTGCTGCACTCAGTGCGGCGCTGCCGGACGTAGTCGCCGCGCTGCGGGCGGGTTCGGCCGGTGGTATCGGTCTCAACGGCAGCCAGTTTGCGCTGTCTCAGGACCTTGCGAACATCTTCGTCGCCTTTGATAGCCTGGCGACGACCGAACAGGTCGGTCAGGCGCTCAACGAACTGGCCTCGGGCGAATTTTACGGATCGCTGACGAACGTTTCGACCACAGCTCCGTTTGTCGACGCCATCTCCTCGCCGCGACTGCCGGCAGGGGCGACCGGGTTCAACATCTGGTTCGCACCGTCGGGTAGCTTTGCTGACTACGAAGGCAACACCACGGTCGGTTCGTTCGATGTCGACAGCAGCAATTACGGGGCCTCGATGGGCTTCGGGGTTGCGACCGGCAGCGGCGAGGTCGGGCTTGGCTTCGGCTACGGTCGGATCGAGGCGGACTCGCGCGGCGACCTGCTGCAGGCCCGGGCGGATACCTGGATGGCGGGTGCCTACGCCCGGCAGGCATTCGGTCCCATCGCGGTGGGTGCGGAGCTGGTGTACGGCTGGAGCAAGTGGGACGCGACGCGCGTCATGCCCCTGATGTCGCGCGAAGCGACTGCCGATTTCGACAGCAGCGAACTGCGTGGCACATTCCATGCCGAATACAATCTGGACCTCGGCGGTGGCTGGGTCGCACCCTTCGGACGGCTCGAATATCGCAAGGTCGATTTTGACGGCTTCACCGAAGATGGTGCGGGCGCAGTCAACCTGGTGGTCGAAGGAGCGAAGGACTCCGTACTCTCGCCATCGCTGGGCGTGCGAGCGGGTACTTCGTTCGATACCGGTGTCGCATCGCTCCGGCCGGAACTCACGATCTCCTACACTTTCGAGGGCGAATCCGAGAGCTTCCGCGACGTTGCCTTCCTGGGAGCCCCGGGCGACCGCTTCCGGCTGCAGGGTATTCAGCCCGACGACTACTTCACGATCGGCGCTGGGCTGTTCGCCGATATCGGTGCTGCATCGGGTGCATTCCTCCGCGGTGGTTATACCACGGGGAAGAATGTGAAGGCGGCGAGCATCAACGCTGGCGTCACGATCGGGTTCTGATCCGGCGGGAATTGGGGGCGGGGCTTAGTTAGAGCCTCGCCCCCTTTTTTTTGACAGATCGCCACGCCGCTTCACCCGGATCCATGCCGAGACGATCATGGTAGCCTGTGACGAGTTCTTCCAAATAATGGGTGTGGTCTTTCCCAATCGCGTCCGGGCGTTGTTCGAGGGCGACCGGATGATAGGGCTATCGGGACCCTATGATCTTACCGTCCTAGAGCGGATGGGCGAGCGGATTGCGGTGGAATGCCCAACGCACGAAGACTTTGACCAATTTGACAGTCCTGACACCGTCGTCGCCTCCGATCGACGTATCGTCCGTGTCGCGTTACACTCCGACATGGTGGTCCGCTTCGTGCATTTCGGCCACGAGCCAGAAACCGCCTGCCGCGTCATAGCGCTTGCAGCAGGGCCGGCCGACATGATCGATCAGCTGACTGCCACCCGTGCGGACAGGCTGCCACTGACACGCCGCGAGTTGCAGTTGACCCTCGATTTGGCAGCGGGCCGCAGTTTGCAGGAGGTTTCGAGGCGCGAAGGTGTTTCGATCAATACCGTGCGTAATCAAATCAAGAACGCAATGCGTTCCACAAACACGCATTCGCAAGCGCATCTTGCGTCGATTGTCCGAGATTGGCTGTTGTAGCGCCTGCCGGTCTGATGAAAGGTGCTGAATGGATGAGAAGTGGGCGCGAGGCAGACATTCGCTGCGACCTGAACGTCCAATGTAAGAAGAATCGAGCTCGATTTGCGCGATCTGCGTTCGACAGGACTTCGAACCCTATTCGCCATTAGGGTCGTGGGGCCTCTATCGGGGCCCCGTTTGAATTTAGCGCCTGATAATCCAATAATTTCAGTCTAATGAATGTCGAGATCGAGTCCTCTTCTGGCACCATTTGTTCTTCCGCTGACGGTCGTCAGCAATTCACAGAAGCCATTGGAACTTTGTACAAAAACCTCTGATTTGATCGCTGGCGCTCGCCGCCGTCGAATTACGATCTAAGTACCTTTTTCGCGCGGGGCCCGATCAGTAAATTCAGAGTTGTCCACTCGATTCCGTCATTCGACCAGCCGCAGCACGATCCTTGAAGCTAAGCTTCATTCCGGTAGTCGTCTCCGCCAGGTTTGCGCCTTGATAAGACGGGCCGAGGCGACCATCATCAAGCTTTCGCGGGTCGCCCTGCTAGGCCCCGCCATGATCCTCGTCGCATTGTGGATCGGCAATTCGGCGGCCGATGCACGCCAGCCGATCTGGCGCCGGATAACGCTTCCGTGGTTCATCGTCGGGTTTGTCGTGCTGGTCGCGATCAACAGTACCGGCGTCGTATCGGCCCCGGTCCAGGGGGCGATGATGATCGCATCCAAGGCGCTGCTGCTGTTCGCGGTGATCGCCACCGCGATGCGATCCGACATGGCGCTGATCATGCGGCTGGGCTGGCGGGCGGCGACGCCGGTCGTCTGCGCAACGGTGGTCAGTTTCCTTGCCGCCGCCACCGCATTGTATTTCGGCGTGGCAGTTTAGTCGGCCCCCATTGACGCTTTGGATTAGTCCGCAAACTTGGGATTCAAGGAACGAACCGCTGACCGTCCCAGGCGAACACTGCGCAAGAGTGCGCCTCCTTCAGTCCGGCGATCACCGAAAGAAGATGCCTCGCACCGGCTTCCGAGGAAAACAGTCCGCCGGCCGCAACCGACCTCTGGAATGGCCGGGACAGATCGGTACTCACCGGGCCTGGGAGCAAGCATCGGCAATGACGTGCGGATGGGATCGGGCCAGCTCGATCGGCAGGTTAGCGATCATCATGTCGAGTGCAGCCTTCGATGCCTCGATAAGGTGCCAACTTCGCGTTCAGCCAAACTTGCTTGCAAGATCGGCTTCGGGGCCTTGGTCTGGGAGATCCGCCGAGCTATGCCCGATCAACAGTTTCTTGGCTTCCACCGCACGCGAGCTCGCGATCACATGATCGACGCCTTCGATGGTAATCGCGATCGTGCCTTGCTCGGTAATCTGCACCAGACCCTTGGATCGCAAGTACCAGGTGTGAAACTCGAATTGGCTTTGGGAACAACCAAGCCCTTCTTCGAGGATCCATCCCACGATACCCGGCTCAGACGGGTTTTCCCTTCGCCGCTTATAAAGCTGAAACAGGATTTTCGCATGAACGTCGGCGTCGTCAAGCGCGTCTCGCGCATCGATCGACCCGTCCAGGCGCACGTCGATCTTGGGCGGGCGCGTGCCTGTTTCTTCGAAAAAGCGCTTGTCGAATTGCGAGCGTTTTTCTGAGTTGCGCAGGACCCTGTAGGCTTCGGCTACCTCATTGAACTTGTCGACATCGGCCGTTTCCCCGCTGTCGGGGTGATACAACTTCGCAAAGTAGTGATAAGCGAGCTCCAATTGACGCTCGCTGCAGTCGTGACTCACCTGAAGCCGACCGTAGTAGTCTACGAAGTCCGAATCGTTTTCCATCCTTGCGCAGTAATGTCGTTATCAATCCGGGGCCAGACGGCAATCGCGGCGCCTGCACGGACGCAACGGGCAGCATCGAGACGGCGCGCTTTCCGCCATTATCGGCATGTCCCGTTAGCCGCGGGCATCGACGGCGAGGGACTGATCCTTGATCGAGCGATCATCCCCACTCGCGAACTGGCCGCCGTTTCGCTCGAGAATTTCGCGAACGAGCGATACCTTCTCGCTTACTTCCGCAGGGTCGATGGACAGGAAGACCTTGCCGTGACGGATCTGCATTTCGAAATACGACACTTCCCGGTCGTCGACATCGATGTCGGACAACATGCGTGCGATAGCGCCACCGGTCGCACCCACCGCTCCTCCGAACGCTCCGATCGTCCCTATTGCCTGCGCCAGGATCGCGCCGCCTATCGCCACTGGCCCGAGACCTGGAATTGCAAAGATCGAAATTCCGAGAATTGCCCCCGCAAGTCCGCCCCCGGCGGTCGCTCCCAGGACGCTCAGCCTGGAGTGACCAACCGGGTAATCGTGCCTTGATTCGACGAACTGACCTGCGCGCCAAAGAATGGACATTGCCTTCCTGGGAATCCCGGCCTCGGTCAGCTCGCGAAATCCGCACTCGGCCAGTTCGGGTCGGTCGAACACGGCGGTCAGGTGACTGCGCTGTAGTCGGCGGTAGGTCTCGCATGCCCTGGTGAAGCAACTGGCGAAAATCTCGCGGTGCGCATTTTCCGCGAATGTCACGCGCAGCCCGGCGCTGTCATGCAATTTGGCGATACTGAGCGATTGCGAGTCGCTGAACATCGTTCGCAGCAGCATGCTTACGGTTGTCGGACGCATTACCTGGTCGGTACCCCGGTTGATCCAGGTGAGGGCGAGCGGCCGTGGATGGTTGCGCTGCAAATGGTTCAGCGCTGCGATTTCCCTGGCCTTGATCACGAAACTGGGAAGAGATCGATTGGCGGATTCCACGGCGCCTTCCTCGCAGTCGACGTAAGCCGCTTCGAATAACCGGCGGCGGGGGAAAGGTCGGACAACCATGCTATCGACCGCAGGTTCGCCTGTCGATGGGACAGCGGCGCCGGTACCGAAATCGGACAATCCGACGCGTTGCTCGGGAATTGGATCAGAGGAACCCGGTCGGGTGCGCCGACGGCGATGTTGTCCGGGCGCACGTGGCACGTAATCGATCTGAGATTGGTTTGACCCTAACTTAAGGTATATTTTGGATTCGACTTTCGTCGAGTAAGTGCGTGACGCCCCAGCATGTATGGAATGCAGTGGGTTGGACAAAAGACGCTCCCATGAACAAACGCCTTCGCAAGTGTGAATTAGGTTCAGCCGCGTCTGAAACGGCGCTTATCATCGGCCTGTTCGGCATTGCGCTGGTGGGCGGAGCATCGGTGTTGGGCGCAGCCATCCGTGCAGATGTGAACAGGCAGCCAGCGCTAATCAGCGGCACTTCCAACGATTCCGGCACTCCAACTCCTTCGCCGACGCCCAGCCCGGCGCCGACTCCGAGCCCGACACCGGCTCCTTCGCCCACGCCAAGCCCCTCACCGACCCCCACTCCCACTCCCACTCCGACGCCGACACCAACCCCGACCCCGACCCCGACATCAACAACTCCTTCGCCCACGCCCGCCCCGACACCGACGCCGAATTGCCACAAGACGAAGACGTGCTGAGGCAGGGCGGCTCTCTGCCACTGCATCGATAGGGCCTGTAATCCGCCCCAAATCGGGACCCGGGGCTCGCCAAAGGTCGAGCGGTCCAGGCTAACGAATTTCCATTTAGCGCGACATCTGGTATCTGCCGGCGCGGGACATCGATTCCGGGATCCATCGAGTCCGCACTGCGAACGCCGCCGCAAGAGCAATGGCGAGCGTACGCACGCGACGATCGAACGGCGGAAAAAGGGGGGCGGATCATGCGCCTTTGGATGACCATTTGTGCATTGGCCTGGGGCATCGCTCTGGGCGTTAGCGACCCGGCGGCGGCGGCCGACGGGGCAGATGCGGCTGCGGTCGCTGCTGCGGTAGCGCATGGCGATCCTGTCCGGACAACCGCGGTTGCGGCCACGGTCTCGCCGTTATCGAACGGCGTGGTGGTTTCAGTGGGGCGGGCGCTCGATCTCAGCGGAAAACCGATGTTCGCCGACCGCCGGGCCGCCACTGGCTCGATTTCCGATGTCAGGTTTTCGGACCGGCCGGTGATTCCGGCGCGAGTCTCCATCGCCCGTTTCCGCGGGGCTTCGCCGCTGGCCGGCGCGCGGGTGACCAGCGGGTACGGCTATCGCTATCATCCCATTTCCGGCGGATGGACGCGGCACACCGGCGTCGATCTCGCCATACCCGCAGGCACGCCGGTCTACGCATCGTCCGCCGGCAGCGTGGCGCGGGCGACCTGGGCGGGCGGATACGGCCTGATGGTCGAGCTTGACCACGGCAAGGGCGTGCAGACCCGCTACGCCCACCTGTCGCGGCTGGCGGTCCATGCCGGCCAATCGGTCGCTCAGGGAGAGCTGGTGGGTTACGTCGGCTCGACCGGGCGGTCGACCGGAGCGCATCTTCACTACGAAACGCGCGTCAACGGCGCCGCGGTCGATCCGACGCGGCTTCCGTGAGGGGGCCTAAATATCGCGGTTTTGCGCAGACTCTCAAACGTGCCGGACCTCGCCGGCTAACGTCGTGCTTTTCCAACCAAAATCTTCGATCACCGCAGCTAGATGCGAGCAGTCCAAATTATGAGAGATGGGGTGATGCGCGCCCAATCAGCTGCGCGAAATGAAGGGCGCACGGCCAGTCACCGAAAATGGGTTGACCCGGCAGTGATCGGTCTCGTGGCGATCATTCCGCCCACTCTACGCGGTCACGACCTGGACAGACCCGTTTCGCCCTACAGCGGTTTTGGGCATGGGCATTCCGGTCCTGTCCGTTGAGCTGGTTTTGGTTCTGTTTCTTGGTCTCAATGTTGGCTCGATTACCGAGAGGCTGCGAAGTATTGATCCAGTAGCGCTATGCCTATTTTCAGCATTCACGATTTCAGCGGCGCTCAGCATGCTCCTAGCGAGAACAATTCCCACGTCGGCACGCTTTTACTACGCCATTAATTTTCTGCACGTGTTAAGTGCGTTTCTTCTGTTCTGTCGTTTCCGAGCCAGTGATCGCCTGAGGATGGCAATCGTTTGGGCGATAGGAGGCTCTCTTGCGGTCTATTGTGTAATCGTAGTTGCATATTCACATTCGGTTTCCGATCCTGACAGATTCGAATGGATCGTCCTTGGCGCAGGCGTTACGAATGTCAGGCAACTTGCCTTCTATGCGCTAACCGTGACTGGCATGGCGGGCGCCTTGACAGCCTCAGCAGTCTCGGGTCGAGCATGGCTTGCATCCACCCTTCTCCTATTCGCTGGCATTTTTCTGTGCTTTTGGTGCGGTGGGCGCGCTGCAGTCGGAGCACTTTGTGTGCAGCAAGCTTTCCTCGTCATTTGCGCTAGAACCCGCCGAACATTGTTTTTAGCGGCGCTCGCTTTTTGCGGGTCGATCGCGATCCCACTGTCCGTATCGCTGGCTCCCCCGTCGCCTCTCTACGGCGCACAGGCGGTCTTTGGGCGAATTATATCACAAGGGCCCAAGCAATCTTACGACTCCGGTCGTAGCGAAATCTGGCGCCAAACTGCCGAGGGTATAATGGAGCGGCCATTATTTGGTCACGGCGAAGGTCAGTTCAGATGGGAAGTCGCCGCTGTGCATCGGGGTTATAATCACCCCCACAACCTGATTCTCCAGTTTCTTTATCAGTGGGGCTGCGTAGGAACGGTCTTGTTCTTTCTGCTTCTCGGTCGGATTGCCGGTGGGCCAGCGAGTCCTGATGGCCACGAAAAATGTTCCCGCACTTGCGGGCATTGCGGTCGTGACGGGATTGGGCGCGATTTCCTTGCTCGACGGGCCCTTTTTCTATCCTTATCCAGCTCTTATAACGCTCGTTTCGATCGCACTGTTTTGCTCAAATAGCACCATGCGGACCGATGCTACCGATTCGGCCCTAAGCAGCATCTTCAGTAATTCAAGTGGTTAGCGATCAACGCTGCACCGGAGATTCGGATGCGTCTGCTCGTCATTTGCAGGCGAAGCAGGCCCGAAATTAAAGCACCGCAAGTTTCGTCTCGCCGAGCCTTCAATCTCGCTCCACGCGCTGACGATAGGTTACGTTCACGCGCGTGGACAGGATGAGGTAAGGTAACCACACAGCCACGCTGATAAGGACTTTGGTCACGTTGCCCTGCAACAGGTCATGGAGGCCATAGGCGACGGACTGGGGCAGGCCGGGCACGGCGGAAACCGATCGGGCGATGGCCAGCTGCATGAACAGGTCCAGCGTCCAGGCGACGACCATCATGCGCGGGAACAGCGAGACGGAGCGCAGCGCCATCACGAAGCTCACCATGTAGATGAAGCTCATCGCGGCAACGTCGAACGCCATTACCAGGAACAGCGTCGATCCCCACGGCGGTGCCGACAGGTTCATCGCCGGAACCGCGGTCACGAACTCCAGCGCGCGAACCGGCACGTTGAGTATCAGGCCGAGCAGCAGCGAGGCGATAAAGCCGAACGGGCCGTAGGCCGCGTGCCGCCGCGCTTCCGCTGCACTCACGGACCGCCAGCGACCGAAAACGGCCAACCGCAGGCCGGGCTGGGGAACGCCGTGATCGGGCGGATAGGCGACCAGCGCCAGGCGATAGCCGAGCGAAGGGGCGAGCGCGATCAGCGCATAGGGCACGAAGATTTCGGCAAAGCCGCTGAAGCTGTCGGACCGGGGTGAGGGCGGTGGCGGTCTTGAAGGTGGCGAATGCCATGAACACCACGATCCACGCAGGCAGCAGCCACTCCATCCGGCGGGGCAGGGCAGCGACGAACCGCCGCGCCGACGCCGCGCCGCGCTGCGCGATCGAGCGGCGCAACCGCCGTAAGCGTCCAATCCTGCTATCCATTCCAGACTGCCTGTCGTTCCAAAGAGGCAAGGCTAGCCGGAAACCGAAACAATGTCCCTGAAGCGGAATTCATTTTGCGGCAGAAGTGCGCGCCAACCGTCAGTTTGCGCTGGCGACGGGAGTGGAGCGTCGCGTGAGTAATCCGGTCGCCCACCAGATGAGCGACGTTACGACGATCGAGACATACCCATCGACCGCATAATGATACCCCAGATGCACCGACGATACCGCGATGAAAACGACATAGCCGAAAAAGATCCATCCAGCCGTGCGGGATATCTGTCTGACGGCAAAGGCGGTAAGCGTCGCCATGGCGACATGCATCGACGGCATCGCGGTTATCCCCGCTCCCAACCCGTGGCTGTGAGCCTGTTGCCATGCCAGCAGCTGCTCCTGCACGGGCAGCACCAGTATCGGCGCGGTTTCGTTTGCCCGATAGAGATACGCCATTTGCTCCGCGTAATAGGGATCTCCCAGAAGCGGTTCGAGGAAGCACGGGCCGACTGACGCCATCGCGATTGCCATCGCCCCGCCGATGATCGCCCAAATCGCGAAATACCCGATGAAATAGCGGTTCCGCAGCGCGGGATCGCGGACGCAGAAGCAGAACCAGATTCCTCCGGCGTAAATCAGCATGAGCCAGACATGATATCCGAGAGACAGGAACGACGTGACCCATGGGTGGCCCAGCATGGGCTGGAGCAGTCGCCACGGATCGGTGCCGTGGATCGCTCGGTCGAGGGATATGAAAGTGGAGTCCCATCGATAGGACTGGAACAGCGGGACCGAACTTTTCAACGCGGAAAACGCCGGCATGAACATGACCTGCGCGATCAGCAGCGGCAATCCGCGCCCCACCCGCCGCAATGCGGATTCCTCCGGTCGCGCGCTGCGCGAGGAAAGCGATGGGGTGTTCAGGACGATGTCGGTAAAGCGCGACCGCCCCGAGTGGTACGACGAAGAACAAGGCCGTGCAGGCATAGATTACGAGATTGGCCGAGGTAGCTCCTTCCCGAGTGCGCTCACGCCCTTTGTCCGCAGCACCAGAATCGCCGTCAACCAGATGATCGCGCCGATGACTAGAGCGCTGGGCGACTTTCCCTGACCCCTTCGAAAAACGCGGCCCGCAAGCGAGAATACCACATCGAGGTCGTTACCTGGCTGAGGCCCGTAAGGCCGCGGAGAGCGCAACCCCGCCGGCAAGTGACCGCCCGGACATATCGATACGAATCGTTTCGCACTGCTGAACCAGAATGTCCTCCGAAGCGCTATGCACTTGCCGAATCGGATGGAATCGGCGCGAATTCGATAGTCGCTGCGGCGCGGTGAAATAGCCACATCGTGAGGCGCGTTTACCACATCCGGTAACGAACCCGGGTCTTAACAAACGGTAAACACGAGTTAATTTCTCACTAACGCAAGCGCGTTGACGAACTCATCAACTTTGGTGAGAATTAGCGCGTTCCCTGGAGGAACCAGCGTTTGGGTCCGGCGCAAGTGCCGGAAAACACAATAGGTCGCGCCGGTTCCACACATTTGCCCCTCCAGGGATCGGGCCACCCGGAAATAGATGCCGGAGCTCTCCATCCAATTCCGTGACGGGGATCGTTGCGGAAGGTATATTACGGGGTATTTTTCATGACTAACTTCATCAAGACTTTCGTCGCTGACGAATTGGGCGCCTCGGCTGCCGAATACGCGCTCATCCTGATCGTCGTCGGCATCGCCATCGTTGCTGGCGCGACCACGCTCGCCACCTCGATCGGCGACTCGATGTGCAACACTGCCGACACGATCAACACCGGTGCTGACGGCGACTCGAGCTGACTGCTAAGTCGAAACTAGACATGCGCGGTCGGCATTATCGATGCCGGCCGCGCATTCTTTTCTAAGCTAATGCTGACGGGGGTCACATGGAGCGGCGCAATATCATCATAGTCGGCGTGGCCGTCTTGCTCGGCATCGCTGCCGTGCTTATCGCCAACGCCTGGTTCAGCGGCGTCGAGCAGCAACAGGAACGCGTTGCCGAAAAGCAGGCGCTGACCAAGATCGCCGTCGCCCGGCTCGACCTGCCGTTCGGCACCCCGCTGACCGCCGACAACGTGCGGCTGGTCGACTGGCCCGCCCAGTCGGTGCCCGCCGGTTCCTATTCCACCGCCGACAAGCTGATTGCCGGCGGTAACGTCACCATCCGGCCGATCGCGGCGGGTGAACCCATTCTCCTTTCCCGCATTTCCGAGCGCGCGGTCCTGTCGGCAAACCTGCCGGTCGACATGCGCGCGATCACCGTTCCGGTCGATGCCGTCAGCGGCGTCGCCGGTTTCGTCACGCCCGGCGACGTCGTCGACGTGCTCCTGACCCGGCAGATCCCGGGCGAAGGCGCGACCGCGAGCGACAAGATGACCAATGTCCTGCTCGAGAACGTCCAGGTCCTCGCCGTCGACGAACGCAAGAGCGAAACCGATACCGAGACCAAGGTCGGCAACACCGCCACGCTGCAGGTCGACCAGATGGGCGCGCAAAAGCTCGCCCTCGCGCTGGAGGTCGGCAAGCTTTCGCTGACGCTGCGCAATGTCGAGAACACCGCGATGGGCCCGACTTCGACCGTCACGCTCGCCGATCTGGGCGGCAACGGCCGCTACATCCGCCCCCGGCCGGGTTCGGGTGCAGCGCCCGCTTCCGCGCCGGTCCGCATGGCGGGCTATGCTCCGCCCGCACCGGTCCGCGCGACCGGCGTGGCGACCGCGCTTCCCCGCCGATCCAGCGGGCCCACGATGACCGTGTTCCGCGGAACCGAATCCACCACAGCCGAGGTGCAGCGTTATGCCCGCTAAGAGATTCCCGCTGCTCGCCGGCCCGCTGAAGGCCTCCGGGCTGGCGCTGGCGCTGGCCCTCGCGGCGCCCGTCGCGGCGCAGTCGATGCCCGCCGGGGTGCACAGCGGCACGCTGGAAGTGCCCAAGAACAAGAGCCAGGTCGTCACCACCGACCGCCCGATCGCCAAGGCGATGGTCGGCAATTCGGAAGTGGCGGACATCGTTCCGCTGACCGACCGGTCGATCTACGTGCTCGGCAAGTCGATGGGCACCACCAGCCTGACGCTGTACGACAGCGGCGGCCGCGTGCTCGCGGTGATGGACGTGGCCGTGGGGCCGGACGTCGACGCGTTCCGCGACCAGATCAACCGCCTGGTCCCGGGCTCCGAAATCGACGCCTCGATCTCGGGCGATTCGATGGTGCTGACCGGCATGGCCTATGACGCCGGGTCGATCGACCGCGCGATGCAGGTCGCCCGCACCTATGCCGGCGACAAGATCGTCAACCTCATCAGCCTCGGCAGCAGCCAGCAGGTCATGCTCGAGGTGAAGTTCGCCGAAGTGAAACGCTCGGTGGGCGAGGATATCGGCGTGCGCGGGTTTGCCAGCGGCAACACCTTCCGCTCGGTTTCCGGGCCGGGCAGCCCGCTGACGCCCGATCCGGATACGGGCGCCGCATTGCTCAGGCTCGGTTCGATCTCGAACGGCTTCGGCATCATCGGCGGCGCGTTCAGCGCGCTGGGCCTCAACTTCGAAGCCTACATCAACGCGATGGAGAACAAGGGCTTCGCCAAGACCCTGGCCGAGCCCACGCTCATCGCGCTGTCGGGCGAGAAGGCCTCGTTCCTGGCGGGCGGGGAGTTTCCCGTGCCCGTGGTCCAGAGCAACGGCGGCGGCGGCGGAACCGGCGGCGGCAACGGCGGCGGAACCAGCGGCATCTCGGTGGAATTCAAGCCGTTCGGCGTGAGCCTGGGCTTCACCCCCACCGTACTCGCCGACCGCACGATCAACCTGAAGGTTGAACCCGAAGTCAGCGCGATCGATCCGGCCGCCTCGCTTCAGGTGAACGGGATCACCATCCCCGGCCTTCAGACCCGCCGTGCGAGCACCACGCTGGAACTGCGCGACGGCGAAAGTTTCGCCATCGCCGGTCTGCTGCAGCGCGATTTCCAGACGACCGTCAATCAGGTGCCGCTGCTCGGCAGCATCCCGATCATCGGCGCGCTGTTCCGCTCGACCCAGTTCCAGAAGGGCGAAACCGAGCTGCTGATCATCGTCACGCCGCACCTCGTCGCGCCGATCCGGCCGAACCAGGTGCGCCTGCCGACCGATCGCGTGGCCGATCCCGACCCGGTCGAATCGGTCCTGCTCGGCGAATCGTACAACCCGGTGCCGCTGGCCGCGCCGCAACCGCAGACCGAACAGGCAAAGGGGGCCGGTGACTATGACTTCTAACGTGCGCCGCGTGGCACTGGCACTGGCGACGCTCCCGTTTCTGGGCGGCTGCATCACGCAGTCGATCCTCGAGGAGCCGGGCGACAGCAAGTTCGGCGAAGCGAACCGGCAGACGATGATGGCGCAGATCATCGATCCGGAACCCGTGTACGAAGGACCGCTGGTGACCAGCGGCAACCATGCCGCGCAGGCGGTCGACCGCTATAACAAGGACACCGTCAAGCAACCCGACCGCGTCCAGACCAGCAGCGGTTCGTCGTCCGGGCCCAACTAGGGCGGCTGTCATTGCGATGAAAACCAGACAGGACCATTTGCGAAACGACGAAGGCGGCGCTGTCGCGGCGCTGTACGCGCTCGCACTGCCGGTCCTCGTGGCGATGGCTGGCGTCGGGTTCGACTATGCCCGCATCGCCTCGCTCGATACCGAATTGCAGAACGCCGCCGATCAGGCCGCACTGGCGGGTGCGACCCAGCTCAACCAGAACGCCAACTCGATCGTCCGCGCCACCTCCGCCGCGCAAGGCGGGCTGGCCGCGAATTCGACGCTGTTCGCCAATGATTCAGGCGGTTCGTCGGTCAGCGTGCCGACTACCGGCGTGTTCTTCTACCAGACGAAGGCCGATGCGGAGGCGGGCGCCAACGCGATCGACAAGACGGCCGCGAATGCCGACACGCTCGCGCGGTTCATCCGGGTGAAAGTGGCGACTCGCACGGCAAACTATGCGCTGACCCCGGTCGTCGGCGCGTTTTCCGGATCGATCGATGCGGAAGCGGTGGCGGGAATAGGCGCGGCGCTCTGCCGGACCCCGCCGCTGATGATCTGCAATCCGGAAGAGTCCTCGACCAACCTCGACTTCAATGCGAGCGCGCATATCGGTCAGGGCCTGCTGGTCGAGCAGGGCGGCGGCGGCGCGTGGTCTCCGGGCAACTTCGGTTACCTCAACACGGGCAACGGATCGGGCGCGCAAGCGGTCAAGGAAGCACTCGGCTGGAACACTTCGCCAGGCAACTGCATCTCGCAGAACGGGGTCGATACGGTCGACACGCAGACCGGCAACATGGCCGTCGGTCCCGGATGCCCTGAACACGCGGTTCGACCTCTATGAAACCCAGGGTTGCATCAGCGGTGGATCGTGTGCTCCTTCAATCAACAGCCGCAAGGACGTTGTCCGTCCATTCAATGCGAGCGGCAACAATTCATGCCGGATCCATAACTCGGGCTGGCAGGAAGTCCCCGCGAGCGAACAGTACCTGCCGCCCAGTAACGCTGCGCTGCCGCGACGACCACTCCCACATCGATGGGTCATCCCCGCGATGTCTGCCATTCGACCGCGACCAACAGCTGCACTGGCGGACCGTTTGGCGATGGGTTCTGGGATCGCGACGCCTATTTCCGCACGCATTACGTGCGCTCGGTCGCCAGTTCCAACGGCGGCGTCGGCACCCGCTGGACTGCCGCCCAGTGGCAGGCGAATACGGGCCTTACAATCGGCGGAGGCGCAAGGCCGTCGGTGCCCACGCGTTTCCAGGTGTACCAATGGGAAATCGAGCACCGGGATCAGTTAATCGACGGGGTGGTGATTCTCGGACCCAGTCCTGCAACCGCCACGTGGCAATACACTCGTGAACCATGGCAAGCCCGTGTGCAGTGCACTCCAATCGCCCTCATATGGCACGGGCCAGATACCGGCGACGGGTACTGCCGATCGCCGGCGCCTGTCGGTCGCGGTCGTTAACTGCACGGCCAACAACGTCCGCGGCAATTCCGTCGGCGTGCCGGTGCGGCGTTGGCTCGACGTGTTTCTGGTCCAGCCGTCGGTTAACCGCGGTTCCGGTTCAACCTGGAACAACCACACCCGCCAGGACCAGATCTACGTTGAAGTCATCGGCGAGACGCAGACGGGCTCCGCCGGCGAAACGGCGGGCACCGTTATCCGGCGCGACGTACCGTACCTGATCAAATGACGAGTCTGCGCGCCCTTTCCGCTTGCAGTCGCGGCGCCGCAGCAGCCGAGATGGCGCTGCTCGTGCCACTCCTGGTCGTACTGCTGTTCGGTTCGATCGAGGTCGGGCATTACTTCTACAACGAACATCTCGTTATCAAAGGCGTGCGCGATGGTGCACGCTATGCCAGCCGGCAAAGCTTCACGAATATTAACTGCCAGTCGGGTTCGAGCGTGCCGACTGGGATCGAGACCGACATCAAGGAAGTCACGCGTACGGGCTCAATTTCGGGGGGGACCCCGCGGGTGTCCACGTGGACCAGCAACACGCAAGTTACTGTGACCAAGTCATGCGGCGGATCCAATTACACGCGGAGCATCTATTCCAACGAACCGGCTGCACCGATCATTACGATTGCGGCAAGCGTGCCATACCAGTCGCTGTTCTCGGGCGTTGGCGTGATCACCAATTCCTATCAGCTGTCGGCCTCACAGCAAAGCGCAGTGATGGGAATATAGCGATGCGCGGCGTCTTCTCTCGTTTTCTGCATGATCGGGCCGGATCGGCGGGGGAATTCGCGCTAATCCTGCCGCTGTTCGTACTTTTCTTTTTAGGGATCATCGACGCCGGACGCTATGCGTGGGCCTTCAACCGCGGCGAAAAGGCGACCCAGACCGGCACCCGGTTCACTGTCGTTACAAATCCTGTCGCTCCCGAACTGGCGACCTGGAACCTGAACGGGGTCACCGTCGGATCGACGACGCTCGGCCAGGGAGACCGCATACCGGCCGCGGCCCTCGGTTCGATCACGTGCACTAGCACTGCCTGCGCGAAAACCGGAAACGGCCCGACCGTAGGTACTCCCGACAGCACGGCGTTTACCAACCTCGCGAACCGAATGAAGCAGATTTGGCCTGAAATACAAAATAGCAATATTGAAGTGATCTATCGCGGCTCAGGCCTTGGTTATGCCGGGAATCCCAATGGAATGGACATCGCCCCGTTCGTCACTGTCCGGCTCAAGAACATGACATTTTCATCGCTTTTCCTGTTCGGCGGCACGGTGTCTCCTCCCGGACTTCGCGTACACGCTGACGATGGAAGACGGCCAAGGGACGGTTTCGAACTGATGGGCAGCAATATACCTCTGGAGTTGGGAAAGGAATTTGCCTTGCAGCTATCGCGGCCACTGACGGTCTTTGCCGTCAGCGAGCAAATCGAAGCGCTGCAGGCTAGTCGCACGGCATCCTGGGTCGGCGACGCGGAATTCCATGCGCTCCCGCTGGACGCGCCGATATCGACCGACGCGATCGAGGCGGGGCGGATCATAATCGTTCAAGTCGACACGCGTGTTCCGCAGTCGATGGAGCGGATCCGGCACATCCGCCTGACGCGGCCGGATCTCATCCAGATCGTTGCCCTCGACAATGCCGATGCGCGCATGGTGCGTACGCTGGTTCGCGAAGGCGTAACGGACGTTGTCGGACTGCCGCTGGACCCGGAGGAAATACTCCAGGTGGCAGTGGCCGTCGCAGAAGTGGCCAGTCGGAACGACAAGGCCGACAGCCCGCTCGCTCCGCTCGTGGCAATCACCCGCTCGTCCGGTGGAGGTGGCGCGACGACTATAGCGACGCATCTTGCCAGCGTTCTGACGCAACGGGGCGAATCCGGAAAGACCTGCTGCATCGTCGATCTCGATATCCAGTTTGGCCAGGTCGCTGAATTTCTTGGAGCGCGTCCAAAACGGACACTCGCCGATCTGATCGAAGCCGGCGATCGCTTGGACAGCACGATGATCAGGTCAGTCGCTGTCGAAGTAGGAAACGGCGTTTCGGTGGTCGCGGCACCGTTCGAGATCGTCCCGGTTGAATCGCTCGAACCGGCGGTCATCCAGTCGGTGATCGAATTGATCTGCCGGGAATTTGACTATGTCGTGATCGACATGCCGGCGGATCTTACCAATTGGGGTCTTTCGCTGCTCGCCCGGACCGACATGATCGTCTTGCTCTGCCAGCAGAGCCTGCCGAGTTTGCGCCAGGCACGACGCCGCGTCGACCTGTTCCGGAACGTCGGCATCAACATGCACGATGTCGTGCTCGTCGCGAACCAGGTGGAGCGCAAATTATTTGGATCGCTCAGCCTTGGCGCGATTGCCGAGGCGGTCGGCCATGACGTTCTCGGTGGAATCGCGCTCGACGAGAAAGTCGTTCAGGCGGCGCAGGACGAGGGCGTTTTGGCTGACCGCATCAAGGCCGGCAGCAACTTTGTGACCGATCTCGGTAAAATCGGCGCGCAGATTCGCGACCGCCTCGAGAAGGGGCGTGGGTTGTGAAGTGGAATCTCGAGACAACGGCAAAGGTTTCGCAACCGGCGCCGGCAGAAGTTGAGCACTCCGAGCCGGAGGCATCGGACGCGAACGTCGAGCGCTATCTTGCACTCAAGTCGGCGATGCATCGCAAGTTGCTCGACCGGATCAACCTCAGCGTACTCGACAAGCTGTCGCGCGAGCAGGTCGAAGCTGAAGTGGGTGACATCGTACTCGGCCTGCTGGTCGAGGAAGACGCTGCGCTCAACATCAAGGAACGGCAGCTCCTGGTGGGCGAGGTGCTCGATGAGCTTCTCGGGCTGGGCCCACTCGAACCGCTGCTCGCCGACGAAACCATCACCGATATTCTCGTGAACGGTCATCGGCACGTTTTCGTCGAGCGGCACGGCTTGCTCGAGCGGACATCGACCCGGTTCCAGGACGAACGTCATCTCCTGCGGATCATCCAGAAGATCGTCAGCGCCGTCGGCCGCCGGGTCGACGAATCCTCGCCTTTCGTCGATGCCCGCCTGGCTGACGGCTCGCGCGTGAACGCGATCGTTGCGCCACTGGCAATCGACGGCTCGCTCCTGTCGATCCGGAAATTCGCGAAGAAACGGATCGGGATGGCGCGTCTTGTCGAACTGGGGAGCATCCCCGCCGAAGTGGCTTCCGTGCTCGAGGCGATCGTCGCGTCGCGTCGCAATGTGCTTATCTCGGGGGGCACCGGGTCGGGCAAGACGACCCTCCTTAACGCACTGTCCTCCTTCATCGACGAGCAGGAGCGCATCGTCACCATCGAGGACAGCGCCGAACTGCAATTACAACAGGAACACGTTGCCCGTCTCGAGACCCGTCCGGCCAACATCGAGGGACGCGGCGAGGTGGGCCAGCGGGACCTGGTCAAGAACGCGCTTCGTATGCGCCCCGATCGCATCATCGTAGGCGAGGTGCGCGCGGGCGAAGCATTCGACATGCTGCAAGCCATGAATACCGGACATGATGGGTCGATGACCACGGTGCACGCTAACACCGCGCGCGATGCACTATCCCGTATCGAGCAGATGATTGGCATGAGCGGCATCGATATTTCGGCTACCTCCGCGCGCGCGCAGATCGCCTCGGCAATCAATGTGGTGATCCAGATCGGCCGGCAGGCCGACGGGCGCCGCCGGTTGCTGAGCCTTTCCGAGATTGTGGGAATGGAAGGGCCGACAATCACGATGCAGGAAATTTTCCGCTTCAAGATGACGGGCCGCGGGCGACGACGGATCGGTTCTCGGTCAGTTCGAAGCAACTGGCATCCGGCCCAAGTTCCTTCAGGATGCCGCGGACCGGGGCATCGATCTGCCCGCGGAGCTGTTCCGGCCCTCGGTCAGCTTGGGGAGCAACTGATCGTGTCAGGCGAAGCCGTCCGTTTCCTGATTCTACTGGCCGTTTTTGCGTCGGTCTTTCTGCTGATGCAAATCTTCCTCCGCTTCACGGTCGACCGGACATCGCACGCCCTGGTCGTGAACCGTCGGCTGAAGCTTATTGCTTCAGGGTCGACGCGCGAGGACGTGGTCGCCTATTTACGCAAGAACGACCCGCTCGCACACGGCGACGAGGCTTTGGGGATCGGTGGGCGGCTGATATTTGCTTTCCGGCGCAATCTGATGATGGCGGCTGTGCCGATTAGCTTTGGCCGCGTCTTGCTCCTGATGGGGATCCTCTTCGCGAGCGTCTTCATGATCATCGTCATGCTCGCGTGGTCATCGAATTTCACGCTTGGCGCGGGAGTGGTGCAGATCATTCTGGCGTTTTCTGCAGCCGTCGCGATCGGCCTTCCCGTTCTCGTCGTCTCGTTTCTGGCCCAGCGACGCCGGAAGAAGATGCAGGAGCAGTTTCCGGTCGCGCTCGACATCTTTGTCCGGGCCTTGCGGTCGGGCCATCCAATCGCCTCCGCAATCGACCTTCTGACGCAGGAGATGGAAGATCCGATAGGTTCGGAATTCGGCCTCATCTCGGATGAGGTTGTCTACGGTGCCGACTTGACCGCGGCTCTGCAGTCCATGGCCGAACGCTGGGACCTTGACGACATTCGCATGTTCGTTGTCTCGCTTTCGGTGCAAAACGAGACCGGCGGCAATCTCGCCGAGATCCTCGACAATTTGTCGAAGGTGATACGCGAACGTGCCGGACTCTACATGAAGGTGCGGGCGCTCAGCTCGGAAGGCCGGATGACGGGCTGGTTGCTGACCGCTTTGCCGGTGCTCGCGTTTGTCATCCTCTTCTCGATGAACCCGATGTTCTATCTCGGCGTGGCGAGCGATCCGATCTTCTATCTCGGCTTTCCAGGCCTCATAATCTGGTATTTCGTCGGGGTCGTATCGATCCGCAAGATGGTCAATCTGAAAGTCTGACATGATTGATCTTCTCGCCAACAACCTGTTCGCCAGACTGGCCTTTCTCGCCATCGTGTTCGGGGCCGTCATCCTCGTGACGCTGGCGGTGTTCCGGCAGGCTGACCGCGCGGCGCGCATTCGGGCCGGCGTGAAGGAAATCGGGAGCTCGGGAAGCCACGGGCTGACGCGCACGAGCCTGCAGGAAAAGAAGGACACCGCGTGGTCGCGCCTGGCCGATCGCATTGAAAGCACGGGCCTGAACCTGGCCGATACGCGGGGCGACGCGCTGCGGCAGAAGCTGATCGCGGCTGGCTATACTTCCCCGTCCGCACCGCGCATCTTCACCTTGAGCCGATTAATCCTGGTTCTCGTGCTTCCCGCGGGATACGTCCTGCTGACGGCGAGCAGCTCGGCACCGATGTCTTTCGGCAAGCTCTATCTCTACGGAAGTGCGCTGGCGATTGCCGGGCTCTACCTTCCGAACCTGTTTATTTCGGCGAAGGCGGACCGCCGCCGCGAAGAGATCACCAACGGCTTTCCTGATTGCCTCGATCTGATGCTGGTCTGCGTGGAGGCCGGTCTCGGTCTTGAATCCGCGATGGACCGCGTGGGCCGCGAAATGATCACGTCGCACCCGCTTGGTCGCCGCGCTGCTCACAAACGCCAACCTGCAGCTTCGCGCAGGTGCCCGGCGCGAGGAAGCCCTGCGCCAGGATGGGCGAAATGAGCGGCGTCAACGAGATCCGCAGCTTCTCGACGCTCCTGATCCAGTCCGACAAGCTGGGGACGAGCATCTCCGACACCCTGCGCGTCTACGCGGCCGAGATGCGCGAAAAGCGGCGCATGCGGGCCGAGGAAAAAGCGCACCGTTTGCCCGTGATCATCTCGATCCCGCTCGTCGTCTGCATGTTGCCAGTGATGATCGGCGTCCTGATGCTGCCGGGTATCGTTCAGATCGTTCGCACGCTCATTCCAACCATGGGAGGTGGATAATGCACGCCATAATGAAGTCGGTCCTTTTGATCGGTCTCGCCGGAAGTCTCGGTGGATGCCAGATACTCAACCTGCCGGCGATGGTCTTCAAGTCGCGGCCTGGAGCCGAATCGAAATCATGGGCCCCCGCCGCCAAGACGGATTACGCGGCAGCGCTGAGCGAAGGCCGCTTCGCGCTGTCTTCGGGCAATCTGTCCGAAGCCGCGGCCCTGTTCCGCATCGCCCAAGGCGGCGAATCGACCTACGCAGATGCGACCAATGGCATTGCGGTCGCCTATGCCAAGCTGGGCCGTCCCGATATCGCAGAGCGCTACTTCCGCATGGCGATCGATTCCCAACCGGAGAACCCGAAATTCGCCGCCAACCTTCTGCGTCTCCAGCAGGACCGCGATGATCGAGAACCAGCTCCGGCTGCAAGCGCGCATGGCAGCGGCGGATGCCGCAGCGGAAGCGTCGGCAAATCGGCGGACGGCCGCCATGACGATGGATCCCGGACCGTTCCGGTCGGCGCCTTGGCGCACGCCACGCGGGGGATGGTCCATATTACGACCCCGCACGAGCTTGCGGCTGCCCCCGCGATGACGGTGGAATCGCGCGAAGTGAAGGCCGTAGCCAAGGCGGAATCCGAACAGCCCGAAGAGTTGGAGGTAGAAGCCAAGCAGGTTGCCATGGCTGAACCGCAGGGCCGGACCGTCTATCCGATCCGCATCGAACTGGGCCGATGAGTCACGAGGCTTTTTACTGGCTCTGTCTCGTTATCGGAGCCGTCGGAGCCATTTGGGATATTGGTTGGCGTAGGCTCCCCAACCTGCTTTGCCTGGCGCTCGCTGTGGCGGGACTGGTGGCGGTGGCGGTAACGGGTGGAGTGTCTGCGCTTCCTTCCAGCCTGGCGCACGCCGCGATCGCGCTAGTGATCGGCATGATCCTGTTCCGCTTCGGCGTGATTGGGGGCGGCGACGCCAAATTCTATGCGGCTGCCGCATGCTCGTTGCCATTGGCCTATGCACTGCCGCTCCTGGGTTGGACGTCTGTCAGCGGCTTGGCGCTACTCCTCGTAATGATGGCGACGCGCCTTGCGATGCGGAAGCCGGCGACACCCAAGGGCTGGTCAGTGCCTTACGGCGTTGCGATTTTTGGTGGTCTGGCGACGACGATACTGACGGCGGCTTGACCGGCCAGGTTGCGGGGCTCGCTGGCGGCCCCCGAATTTGTTTTGCGCATTTACCGGATCGCAACCCCGATTTCCTAGTTTCCTCGACATGCTCGGGCCATTCACATCGTTCGTCGATTTTCTGCTCAAGGCAGGATCCCTGGCTTTGATAGCCAACGAAATACGCGGGCTCATACTCGCCGCTCCAGTCATCTACGGTATCTATCAGGCTGGCGGGGCTTTGACGGCAATCTGGCTCGGCATTTGTTCTCTGGGCGGTATCGCAATCTCGGTCATCGCACCGATTTTCGTTGCCCGGAAGATCAGGAAGCGGTGGGCAAGGCGGCCCAAGGCAGCCATCGCCTGATTTGGTGTCTTGGGAATGCGCTGGCGAATTTCGCATCGCTGACCCTTGCGGATTTAATTAGCTGCCTTCGATGAACGGTAGCCCCGCCTCTGCGCAGCCAAGTCCATCGAGCTTCCATCTCCCACAAACCCAAAAAGCGCGTGACGTCGCACAGACCTCAACTCGCCAATCATTGTCTCCAAGACTGACCTTCTCGGCGTGGGTCGGCTTCAACAATCTTGACACGCTTCGGGTTCTGGCGATGCGCCTTTAATTTCCGCTTGGGCGTCGATGCCGATCCCTTGCGGCAGGCATCGCCGTTGGCTCAAATTCTCCAAGCGCTCGAGGGCAGGCGCTCCTCGGAACCTGGAGTACCCCTTGCGCCTTCCCAAGGGAGGGCTAGATGCCCAGCCAAAGGAGAATCCCATGCGCACAGTCGATCACTTCATGCCGGCGGAGCCGGCGGCTCGGCGGGCCGAAAGCACAGCATCTGGAACCCGTCGACCGGCGAAGTACAGGCCGAAGTGCCGCTTGGTGACGCAGCGTTGCTCGACCGGGCGGTGGAGACCGCCAAGCGGGTCCAGCCCGAGTGGGCGATGACCAACCCGCAGCGGCGCGCACGGGTGATGTTCCGGTACAAGGAGCTGATCGAGGCCAATATGGAGGACCTTGCCCGGCTGCTCAGTTCCGAACACGGCAAGGTGATCGACGATGCCAAGGGCGACGTGCAACGCGGGCTCGAGGTGATCGAATACGCCTGCGGGATCCCGCAAGTCATGAAGGGCGAGTACACGCAAGGGGCGGGCCCGGGGATCGACGTCTATTCGATGCGCCAGCCGCTCGGCATCGGGGCGGGCATCACTCCGTTCAACTTCCCGGCGATGATCCCGATGTGGATGTTCGGCATGGCGATCGCCACCGGCAACGCGTTCATCCTCAAGCCCAGCGAACGCGATCCGAGCGTGCCGGTGCGTCTCGCCGAGCTGTTCCTCGACGCCGGCGCGCCCGAGGGGCTGCTGCAGGTGGTGCACGGCGACAAGGAGATGGTCGACGCGATCCTCGACCATCCCGACATCGCCGCGGTCAGCTTCGTCGGTTCGAGTGATATCGCGCACTACGTCTACAAGCGCGGCGTCGCCGCGGGCAAGCGCGTGCAGGCGATGGGCGGGGCCAAGAACCACGGCATCGTGATGCCCGACGCCGATCTCGACATGGTCGTGAACGACCTGGCCGGCGCGGCGTTTGGCTCGGCGGGCGAGCGCTGCATGGCGCTGCCCGTGGTGGTCCCGGTGGGCGAGGATACCGCCGATCGGCTACGCGAGAAGCTGATCCCCGCGATCAATGCCCTGCGCATCGGCGTGTCGACCGATAGGGACGCGCACTATGGCCCGGTCGTCACGCCCGAGCACAAGGCGCGGGTCGAGGCGTGGATCGACACCGCCGAGAACGAAGGTGCCGAGGTCGTCATCGACGGACGCGGGTTCAGCCTGCAGGGGCACGAGGACGGGTTCTTCGTCGGCCCGACCCTGCTCGACCGGGTGACCACCGACATGGAAAGCTACAAGGAAGAGATCTTCGGCCCCGTGCTCCAGATCGTCCGCGCGAAGGACTTCGAGGAGGCGGTCGCGCTGCCA
>CAWAFY010000002.1:0-1126822 GCA_963781485.1 uncultured Alphaproteobacteria bacterium | reverse complement strand
CCGATGCTCGAATACTCGAAACCCGCCGCGCGCACGTCTTCGGGGCGATAGATGTTGCGCAGGTCAACGAGAACGGGCGCGCTTGCGAGTCGCTTGACCCGGCCCAGGTCGAGCGCGCGGAAGGCATCCCATTCGGTTACGATCGCGATCGCATCGGCATCTTCGATCGCCGCGTAGGGATCGTCGCACATGACGACATCGGGCATCAGCGGCGCGGCAAGCGCCATCCCTTCGGGATCGTAAGCCGCGACCGAAACCCCGCCGTCGATCAGCGCCTGCGCGATTGCTATCGCCGGCGAATCGCGCATGTCGTCGGTGTTCGGCTTGAACGTGAGGCCCAGCAGCGCGACCTTCTTGCCGCGCGCTTCATCGGCTCCGCCCAATGCGTCGATCACCTTGCGGCCCATCGCGCGCTTGCGGCTGTCGTTGACCTTGACCACCGCCTCGACGATTCGCGTCGGAGACCCGGCGTCCTCGGCGGTCTTGATCAGGGCCAGCGTGTCCTTGGGAAAGCAGCTGCCGCCATAACCGGGCCCGGCGTGGAGGAACTTGGCTCCGATGCGTCCGTCCATTCCGATCCCGCGCGACACATCCTGCACATCGGCGCCGACCCTTTCACACAGGTCGGCCATTTCGTTGATGAAGGTGATCTTGGTCGCGAGGAACGCGTTGGCGGCGTATTTGATCAGTTCGCTCGTCCGGCGACCGGTGAAGAGGATCGGCGATTCATTGAGAAACAAGGGGCGATAGACCGCGCGCATGACCTCGCGGCCGAAATCGTCCTCGGCACCGATGACGATGCGGTCGGGGCGCTTGAAGTCGCCGATCGCTGCGCCTTCGCGCAAGAATTCGGGGTTCGAAACGACCGCCACTTTGTGCGTGCAACCGCTGCCCGCAATGATCCGCTCAACTTCGTCGCCGGTGCCGACCGGGACGGTCGACTTGGTAACGACGACGGCATCGCCGGATAGGCTTTCGCCGACTTCGCGCGCGACCTCATAAACGTAAGAAAGATCGGCGTGTCCGTCGCCCCGGCGGCTCGGCGTGCCGACCGCGATGAAGATCGCAGTTGCGCCTGCGATGCCTCCGGCAAGATCGGTGGTGAACGACAGCCGGCCCGACTTGACGTTCGCTTCGACCAGCGCGTCGAGCCCGGGCTCGTAGATCGGCATCACGCCGTCTTTCAGGCGATCGATCTTCGATTGATCCTTGTCGATGCACACGACCTCGTGACCGAAATCGGCAAAGCAGGCACCCGATACCAGGCCGACATAGCCCGAACCAACCATCGCAATCTTCATATGCCGCAAGTCCCTGTCTCGACGCCGATGCCCTGCTCGCTCTCGACCGTGTGGATAATGCGGCGGTCTTCGCCTTCGAGGACCAACGCCGTCAACCTTCCCGTGCGATAGGCGCCTGTGTCGATGCCAAGACGATTGGACTGGATGTCGACGCCTTCGGTGATCGTGTGGCCGTGAACGACGAAATACTCGTGTGGCGCGTCGTGATCGAGAAACGGTTCACGAATCCACCGCAGATGGTGCGGTTGCTGCTGCTCCAGCGGAACATTTGGGGCGATCCCGGCATGGACGAAAAGATAATCGCCTGCGACCAGATGGTCCCTGGCCGCAGACAGGAACGCGCGATGTGCCTCGGGTACTGCCTTTGCCATCAGGACCTGGAGTTCGGACAGAGTGGCCGCGTCGTAGGTGGTCAACGGAATCCCGTAGCTCAGAGCAGTCTGCCGGCCTCCGTGCCTCAGGAAATGGCGCAGGACGCCTTCGTCTTCGAAGGATTCGAGGAACATCTCCTCGTGATTGCCAGCCAGTAATTCGACCTGTCGGTTCGCGCGCCAATCCATCGCCAGGGAAATTACGCCTGCGCTGTCAGGTCCCCGATCTATAAGATCGCCGAGCAAGACCACGGTGGTCTGCGCTTCACCAACGCTTTCGTCATCCTGCTCGATCGCTTCGATCAACTTCGCGAACAGATCGCGGCGACCATGGATATCTCCGACGATATAATAGCGCTCGCCAACCGGCACCGCAGCGCGGGGCAGGGCGGGTTTGGGGCGGAACAATTGGCGCAAGGGTTCGAACATGCGAATTCGTGAAGGACCATCAATGCTGCGGGGCTGGGGTGCCGCATAGGCGAGCGCTTACTGGGCGGCAATCCATGAGCGCGGCGTGAACTTCGGTGCTGGTGCACAAAATCAACACTCGATCGACAGCGAAACCGCAATTACGTTTTTCATCTTGTGCAATGCAGCATTGCGGGGCAAGAAAGTTGCGCATCTGCCGTAAGGTAATCCGCATTTATGACGGATACCCGGTCCGTGCGCAGGTGGAACGAGGCACAAACCCAAGGAGTTTGCCATGCTTACGTCCATCCGCGGCATCGTTGCCGCATCCGTTATCGCCACTTCCGCATTTGTTGCGGCCCCCGTATTCGCCGATGACGGCGCGAGTCCAGTAACCGTATCGGGCAGCGTCACGCTCGCTTCCGACTACCGCTTCCGCGGGGTCTCGCTGTCAGGGGGCGATCCCGCCATTCAGGGCGGCATCACCCTTACGCACGAAAGCGGCTTTTACGTTGGCACGTGGGCCAGTTCGATCGACGACGGCGGCAGCGATGTCTACGGCGACATGGAACTCGATCTGTTCGGCGGCTGGAGCGGCGACGTTGCCGAAGGCGTCGGCGTCGATGTCGGAATCTTGCTCTACGCCTATCCAACGAATGCAGCCGGATTCAAAGCCCAGTATTGGGAGCCGTACGCAACGGTTTCCGGACAGCTCGGCCCGGTTGAAGCCAAGCTTGGCGTCAACTACGCCTGGGATCAATCGTCGCTCGGCAATGACGACAATCTCTATATCCACACCGAACTCAGCACCGCGATTCCGCAGACACCGCTGAGCCTGTCGGCGCACCTCGGCTACACCAACGGGGTCCTCGCACCGCCGCTTCTTGCCGGTGCCGTGGACGACACCGGCTTCGACTGGTCGATCGGCGCTTCGGCGACCGTCCTTGGCGGCCTCGATCTCGGTGTGTCGTATGTCGGCGTGGAAGGACCGTCGATAAAGGGATTCACCGACGACGCCGTGGTGTTCACGATCGGCGCCAGCTTCTGACAATCCGGGCGGGAGCGGCCGATCAGTCGCTCCCGCCTGCCTTTCCTTACAACTGGTTGCACGTCGCCTATGTGCCCCGTTCGGCGTTTCTGTAGAAGAATCAGTTTTGGGAGCCGATCCGATGACCAAGTACCTGCATTCGATGATCCGGGTGTCCGATCCCGATGCGACCGTCGCGTTCTTCGAACTCATCGGCCTGAACGAAGTCCGGCGCTTCGATAGTGAGCAGGGCCGCTTTACGCTGATTTTCCTGGCTGCACCTGGGCAGGAAGGTGTCGCTGAGGTCGAGTTGACCTACAACTGGCCGCCCGCCGATGGCAGCGCGCCGGAGCACTACGACGGCGGACGCAACTTCGGTCATCTCGCCTATCGAGTCGACGATATCTACGAGACCTGCCAGCGGCTGAAGGAAGCTGGACACACGATCCACCGGCCGCCGCGCGACGGGCACATGGCCTTCGTAAAGTCGCCCGACGGGATTTCGGTCGAACTGCTGCAGGAAGGCAGTCTCCCGCCGAAAGAGCCTTGGGCGAGCATGGCCAACACCGGAAGTTGGTGACCTTTCGCGCGATGCGGTCCGGTTTGGCTGGCCATAACCGCAAGGATTTGCTTGAGGGCGGGGCATGATTACCGCTCTCATCGTCGTTTTCGTCCTCGCCTATGCCGCCATTGCCCTCGAGGAGCCGCTGCGGACCAACAAGTCGGCCGCGGCGCTCATCGGCGCGGGCCTGCTGTGGTCGATCTATGCGCTGGCGACCGGCCTGCCCGAAGTGGTCGACGAGCAACTCAACGAATTGCTTATCGAAACGGCGCAGATCGCGTTCTTCCTGCTCGGCGCGATGACGATCGTCGAGGTCATCGACGCGCACGACGGGTTCGACGTGATCACCAGCCGGATGCAGGCGAAGACGATGGCATCGCTCATGTTGTTTATCTGCGGGGTCACGTTCTTTCTCAGCGCGATCCTCGACAACCTGACGACGACAATCGTGATGGTTTCGCTGTGCAAGCGGCTGCTTGCCGAAAAGGCCGACCGCCTGCTGTTCGCCGGGATGATCGTGATCGCCGCCAACGCCGGCGGCGCATGGTCGCCGATGGGCGATGTAACGACGACGATGCTGTGGATCGGCGGACAGGTAACCAGCATGGCGATCATCACCAAGCTGATTGTTCCCTCGCTCGTGAACCTTGCCGTACCGCTCACGATCGTGGCTTGGGGGCTGCGTGGTAAACCCATCGCCTCTCCCGAAATCGACATGCCGGTCGAAGGAGCGCGGCTGACCACTCCGTTCGAGCGCAACCTCATTTTCACTGCCGGGTTGCTCGCGTTGGTCTCGGTCCCGCTGTTCAAGATGGTGACTCACTTGCCACCGTTCCTGGGGGTGCTTTTCGGTCTCGGGATTTTGTGGGCGATCGCCGATCGGGTCCACGTCGAGAAGCCCTACGAACAGCGAAAGCGGGTGACGATCGGCCACGTGATCAGTCGCATCGACATGAGCGCGATCACGTTCTTTATCGGTATCCTGCTCGCGGTGGCGACCTTGCAGCACGCGGGCGTGCTGGCGAGCCTGGCGACGTTCCTCGACGCCACTCTTGGCCGACTGGATCTGATCGTCATGACGATCGGTCTCGTCAGCGCCATCGTCGACAACGTACCGATGGTCGCGGGCGCGATCGGAATGTATTCGCTCGACGTACATCCGACCGACAGCTTCCTGTGGGAATTCCTCGCCTATTGCGCCGGGACCGGCGGTTCCATCCTGATTATCGGGTCGGCGGCGGGCGTCGCCGCGATGGGGATCGAGCGGATCGACTTCATCTGGTACCTGAAGCGCTTCAGCCTGCTTGCGCTGATCGGCTATTTGGCGGGGGCGGGCGTCTACATCCTGCAGGAAGAGGTCCTGCGCCACGCCGCGCTCGTGTGATAATTCAGGTCTTTTGGCCGCCCAGCCGGAGCAGGATATAGCCCAATACGAGCGAGGCGAAGGTCCCGGCAAGGACGCCGATCTTCGCCTGTTCGTATAGTTCCGGCGCGTCGGCAAAGGCCATCGTTCCGATGAACAGGCTCATGGTGAAACCTATGCCGCACAGCGCCGCTACCCCCCACAATTGAAGCCAGTTGGCGTCCTCCGGCATTCGGGCGATACCGAGCCATCGGGCTCCGGCTACCGCCCCGAGAATCCCGACCTGTTTTCCGATGAACAGCCCGCCTGCGACCGCGATGGGAAGGGGGGCCAGCATACCGGCGAGTCCGATGCCCCGCAGGTCGACCCCCGCGTTGGCCAGCGCGAACACCGGCACCACGAGATAGGCGTTCCAGGGGGCGAGCCCATGCTCGACCGATTCGAGAAGCGGGGCATCATCGGCGCGGCGCATCGGGATCGTCAGCGCCGCCACCACTCCGGCGATGGTTGCATGGATTCCCGAATGCAGCACGAGCACCCACAGCAGCAGGGCGCCGGCGACATAGGGCCAGGTCCGGTCGATCCGGCTGAGGTTCATCACCGCCATTCCGCAGCCAACCGCGACGGCAGCGATCAGCCACAGCGCCTTGACCTGCGCGGTATAAAACAGCGCGATAATGATCACCGCACCGATGTCGTCGACAATCGCCACGGTCAGCAGGAACAGCCTGAGCGAGGTTGGCACGCGATTTGCGAGCAACCCGACTACGCCCATTGCAAAGGCGATGTCGGTCGCTGCCGGAATGGCCCAGCCACGATCGAGCCGTGGGTCGTCGCCGACGAGGACGACGAAAAGGGCCGCGGGGACAGCCATGCCCGCGACCGCGGCGATCACTGGCAATCGGCGAGTTTGCGGGTCGGCAAGGTCGCCCTCGACCAGCTCGCGCTTTACCTCAAGCCCGACGACGAAGAAAAATACGGCCATCAGGGCGTCGTTGATCCACAAATGTGCGGTGGAAAGCTTGGCCACGGGTGACCAGGGCAAAGTGTTGTGAAACACCGCGTGGTAGGTCTCGGATAGCGCCGAATTGGCCAGCGCCATCGCCGCGATCGCGACAGCGATCAGGAGAATGCCCTCGCGCGCGTCGGATACGAACAGGGCGCGCACGGGCGCAACGGCGCGCACTAGCGGGGAATACTTTTGCTGCATTGCGATGGCATCGACGAAGCGGAACGCGCTGGCAAGGCCGGCTGTCATGGCGGTTAGGCTGCTGGCCCGGTTGACTTGCGCGTGACCCCCACCTAATGGCGGCGCGTCTGTGGCCGGCCCTGCTGGCCGCGCTTCCCTATGAACCCTGTGCGAGGCTGACGCTCTTCGTGGCGAACGAACCCGAAAACGCACCCATCGGTGAGGACCCGAAGCTCGATTCGCTCGAGGACCGGATTGCGCGCGCGCGCCATGCGGAAGACGAGCGAATGGCCAAGGAGCACGCGCCGATGCGCGACGGTCGCAATGCGGGGATCCAGATCGCATCGACCATGCTCGGCTATCCGCTGGGTGGCATCCTCATCGGACTGGTGTTCGACAACGTCTTCGACACCCTTCCGTGGATTACCATCGGGTTGATGTTCCTCGCTTTTGCGGGCGCGCTCATGCACGTCGCCCGCATGTCCAAGAACCGCTGAGATTAGGATCTGACTGTGGCCGCTCCAGCCAAGATCGACCCGATGCACCAGTTCATGATCGCGCCTATCGGCAGCGATCAACTGGCTGCGAGCCCGTTCCAATTCACCAACTCGTCGCTCTGGATGATCATCGTCCTGGTCGCGATCCTGGTGTTCATGTGGGGCGGCACCAAGCGTGCGCTGGTGCCGGGCCGCTGGCAGGCCGCTGTCGAGATGCTTACCGGCTTCCTCGACAACGTGACCCGGCAGAACATCGGTCCGGAAGGGCGCAAATACCTTCCGTGGGTGTTCACCGCGTTCGTCTTCATCCTTGCCGCGAACTGGATCGGCGCGCTGCCCTTCGGCATTGTCCCGGGCGCGCACCCGTTCACCGTCACCAGCCAGTTCACCGTGACCGGCACGATGAGCATCATCAGCTTCGCCATCGTGCTCGGCGTGGGCTTCTGGAAGCACGGTCTGCACTTCTTCAGCCTGTTCGTGCCGCACGGCACCCCGCTGCCGCTGAAGTTCATCGTCGCCCCGATCGAGTTCGTATCGTTCCTCGTGCGCCCGTTCAGCCTCGGCCTGCGGCCCTTCATCGCCATGTTCGCCGGGCACATCCTGCTCGAGGTGTTCGGCAACTTCGTCGTCCAGGGCCTCAACGCGGGCGGCCCCATGGGCTATGGTATCTCGTTGCTCGCTTTCGTGTTCGTGGTGTTCGTCAACGCACTCGAGCTTCTGGTCGGAGCGATCCAGGCTTTCGTGTTCGCTTTGCTGACGGCGCTGTACATCAACGACGCGGTCAATCTTCACTAATATCAACGCATTACCTAACGGAGTTAATACAATGGAACTCGCTTCTGCTCAGGTTATCGGTGCCGGTATCGCGGCGATCGGCGTCGGCGCTGCCGCTGCCGGCGTGGGCTTCGTGTTCGGCTCTTTCCTTCAGGGCGCGCTGCGCAATCCGGCTGCTGCCGGCGGCCAGACCGGCACCCTGTACATCGGCTTCGCCGCCGCCGAATTGCTCGGCCTGATGGCGTTCGCCGTAGCGATGATCATCCTCTACGCGCGCTGATCGGGTTGGCCCGGCGCAACCGCTGCCGGGCCGTCCGTTCTGATTTTCGTGTAAGGTAGTCCGATGCCACAACTCGCCCAACTTGGTCTCGTCTTGCAGTCGCAGCTGTTCTGGCTGCTGCTGACCCTGGCTGCGATCTATTTCATCGCAGGCCGCGGGATCGTGCCCAAAGTGGAGGAGACGGTCGACGCGCGCGACGCGCAGATCGCTGCCGACCTCGCCGAGGCCGAGCGCCTGCGGGCCGATGCCGACGCGGCTGAAGAAGGCTGGCGCACGAAGATCAACGATGTCCACGCCGACGCAGCGGCCCAGGCGGCCGAGGCAAAGGCGAAGGCAACCGCCGATGCCGACAAGCGCATCGCCAAGGCGAACGCAGAACTCGCCAAGAAAACCGCGGCCGCCGAGGCCGAACTCGATGCGGCACGTACCAGCGCGCTCGCCGAGATCGAAGGCGTCGCCGCCGATGCCGCGCGCGATATCGTCGCCCGGCTGACCGGTGCCGCGGTCACCGAAGCGGCTGCGCGCAAGGCCGTCGCAGGAGCCATGAACCGTGCTTAAGCTGCTCGCCGCTGCCGCCCACGGGGCGGAAGAACACGCCGAGGCGACCGCATTCGGGGTCCACTGGCTGACCCCAGGCGCCTTCGTCGCAATCGCGATGCTGGTCGTGTTCGGGATCATGATCGCGGTCGGCGTGCCGGGAATTATCGCGCGACTGCTCGATTCGCGTATTGCGGGAATCCGCCAGCAGCTCGACGAGGCCAAGCAATTGCGCGCCGAAGCGCAGGCTCTGCGCGACGAGTACGCTCAAAAGGCTGCCGATGCCGAAAAGGACATCGTGGCCATGAAGGCCTCGGCCGAGCGCAACGCGGCCGAGATCGTGGAAAAGGCCAAGGCCGACGCTGCTGCTATGATCGAGCGACACAAGGCGGCCAGTGCGGAGAAGATCACGGCTGCCGAGCGGAGCGCGATCGCCGAGCTGCGGGACAAGGCCGCGAGCGCCGCCGCTGCTGCCGCGCGCGAGCTGATCGCCGAAAAGCATGGCGAAGATGCCGACCGCAAGCTCACCGACGAGGTTATCTCGAGCATCTGATCTTTTTCGGAACGACAACGCGGTGCTGCGCGCTTCTTCGAAAACAATCGGAGATGCGAAGTGACCGTTTCAGCCATTGAGATCAACTGCACCCTGAAGAAAAGCGGCGGCGAGCAAAGCTCTACCGACGTGATGCTCGATGTGCTGGGTAAGCATTTCGTGGATGCCGGCGTCGAAGTTGCTGAACGCTTACGCATGGCGGATTATGCGATTTTGCCGGGCGTTACTTCGGACGAGGGGGAGGGCGATGACTGGCCCGCGCTCCGCGAAAAGATCCTGGCGCATGATATCCTGATCTTCGGCGGGCCCATCTGGATGGGCCAGATCGGTTCGATCGCGAAGCGGGTGCTAGAGCGGATGGACGCCTTTCTGTCCGAAACCGACGATAAGGGGCGCATGCCAAGCTATTCGAAAGTCGCGGTCGCGGCGATCGTGGGCAACGAGGACGGCGCCCACTGGTCTTCGTCACAGCTATTCCAGAGCTTGAATGATACAGGTTGGACGATTCCGGCGGTGGCGGCCTGCTATTGGGTGGGCGAGGCGATGGCTTCGACCGATTTCAAGGACCTCGAGCACACACCGAGCAAGGTCACAAAGACGGCCAAGATGGTCGCCGGCAACGCCGCGCACCTGGCGAAATTGCTCAAGAGCAGCCCGTACCCGGGTTGATCCCCGGACCGGATCCGCCCTCTACGCGAACAGACTCAGGTCGAGCGGTTCGGATGGTCCGAACCAGACGACGTAGCGACTGTGGTCGGCAAGGTCGTCGCCGCTGAGGCCGTGCGCGAAGATCGTCAGGTTGCCGCGTGCCTCGGGTGCCCATTCTGCAAAGCGGCCGAATTGCTCGGGTCGCAGCGACAATTGCACCGAGCCGCGTGGGTGCGGGCCGACTGGCGCGGTATGGAAGTGTCCGACCGGACAGCCGAACTGCGTGCGCGCGGCTTCTGCCAACGCCTGTGCCCGCTCGAGTTCCGGCGGATCGAAATAGATATGCGCGTGAAACCCGCGGAGCGCCACGGTCAGAAGTTGTCCTTCGCGGCGCGCAGCTTGGCGAACGTTTCGTGCGCGGTGCCGCCGCCCCAGCGGTTGCGCAGGTCTTCGCGGTCGGCGCGCAGGAATGGGTTGGTGAGCAATTCGCGGGCAAGCTTGGTCGGCACGGTCGGCTGGCGGCGTTCGCGGCGGTCGTCGATCTCCTTGACGTAGAGCTTGAGGTCGAGGTTGTCTGGGTCCGCATGAAGCGCGAACCTGGCGTTCGCCTGCGTGTACTCGTGTGCGCAATAGAGCATCGTTTGCTCAGGCAGCGCCTTGATCCGTTCGAGGCTGCTCCAGAACTGCTGGGGATCGCCTTCGAACATCCGCCCGCAGCCCAGCGCGAACACGCTGTCGCCGACGAACGCGACCTCGTCATCGGCCAGGTGATAGGCGATGTGCCCGTTGGTATGCCCGCCGACGTCGATCACCGCCGCCTCGTGCTCGCCGAGCGTGACGGTGTCGCCATGCTTCACGACGCGATCGATTTCGGAAATGCGCTCGACTTCCTTCGGCGCGACGATCGTGCAGCCGGTCGCTGCCTTGATTGCCGCGTTTCCGCCAGCGTGGTCGGGGTGCCAGTGGGTGTTCCAGATCTGGGTGATTTGCCATCCCCTGGCGGCCGCCTCGCGCAGATAGGCATCGCCGTCCGGAGTATCGATGCAGACGGTTTCCTGGCTCGCCGGGTCATGGACGAGAAAGCCGTAGTTGTCGCTCAGGCAGGCGAACTGATGAATGTCCAGCATAGGGGAGAGATAGGCGCTCCGCCTTACGTAGAAAAGGCCCGCCTGCTCGGGTGAGCGGGCGGGCCTTTCCACTAGCCTAAAAGGTTCGGCAGGATCAGTCCTGCTTGGCCTTCAGCGCTTCGCCGAGGATGTCGCCGAGCGAGGCGCCCGAATTGGACGAACCGAACTGCGCCACGGCTTCCTTCTCTTCGGCGATCTGACGCGCCTTCACGGAGAAGTTCGGCTTCTTCGAACGATCGAAGCCGATGACCATCGCGTCGAGCTTCTGGCCGACCTGGAAGCGGTCGGGGCGCTGCTCGTCGCGGTCGCGGCCAAGGTCGCTGCGCTTGACGAAGCCGGTCGCGCCGTCGTCGCCGACCTGCACTTCCAGTCCGCCGTCGCGCACTTCGAGCACGGTGACGGTTACGACGTCGTTCTTCTTGACGCCGCCAGCAGCGGAGGAAGCGGCACCGCCGGCAGCCGGCGCACCCTTCTCGAGCTGCTTCATGCCGAGGCTGATGCGCTCCTTCTCGACGTCGACGTCGAGCACGACCGCCTCGACCTCTTCACCCTTGCGGTGAAGCGCCAGCGCGTCTTCACCCGAGATGCCCCAGGCGATGTCCGACATGTGGACCATGCCGTCGACGTCGCCGGGCAGACCGATGAACAGGCCGAACTCGGTGGCGTTCTTGACTTCGCCTTCGACCTTCGAGCCGACCGGGTGTGCGTCCGCGAACTCTTCCCACGGATTGCGCTGGGCCTGCTTGAGGCCAAGGCTGATACGGCGCTTCTCGCTGTCGACCTCGAGCACCATCACTTCGACTTCCTGCGAAGTGCTGACGATCTTGCCCGGATGGACGTTTTTCTTGGTCCAGCTCATTTCCGAAACGTGGACCAGGCCTTCGATGCCCGGCTCGATTTCGACGAATGCACCGTATTCGGTGATGTTGGTCACCGTGCCGGACATCTTCATGCCGACCGGGTACTTCGCGCCGACGCCATCCCACGGATCGCTCTCGAGCTGCTTCATGCCCAGGCTGATGCGCTGGGTCTCGGGGTTGATGCGGATAATCTGCACGGTGACGGTGTCGCCGATGTTGATCACCTCGTTCGGGTGATTGACCCGCTTGTAGCTCATGTCGGTGACGTGGAGCAGGCCGTCGATGCCGCCCAGGTCAACGAATGCGCCGTAATCGGTGATGTTCTTGACCACGCCATCGATAACCTGGCCTTCGGCCAGCTTGTCGATCAGCTCGCTGCGCTGTTCGGCGCGGGTCTCTTCGAGGACGGCGCGGCGGGAAACGACGATGTTGCCACGGCGGCGATCCATCTTGAGGATCTGGAACGGCTGCGGCATGTCCATGAGCGGGCCGACGTCACGCACGGGGCGGATGTCGACCTGGCTGCCGGGGAGGAACGCCACGGCGCCGTCGAGGTCGACGGTGAAGCCACCCTTGACGCGGCCGAAGATGCGGCCGTCGACGCGCTTGCCTTCGCCGAATTCGCTTTCAAGCTTGTCCCACGCGGCTTCGCGGCGGGCGCGGTCGCGGCTGAGCATCGCTTCGCCGTCGGCGTTCTCGACGCGGTCGACGAACACTTCGACCTCGGAGCCGACCGACAGGCCGTGCGTGCCTTCTTCTTCGCCGCCGCGCTCGAATTCCTTGAGGGCCACGCGGCCTTCGCTCTTCAGACCTACGTCGATCACGGCCATGCCGTTTTCGATCGCGGTCACGGTGCCCTTGACGACGCGGCCTTCGAAGCCGTCTTCGCCGGCGCCGCCGAGCTGTTCGTTGAGTAGCGCCTCGAAATCGGCGCGGGTGGGGTTGGCAGTCGATGCCATATGGTCGGGTATCCTGTTCACGTTTTGCTACCGGCCACCGGTTTTACCGGGGTCTTTCACCGTCTCCCGCACCATTGCGGGGCGAACGGGGCAAGAGGGCCGTGGTCTCCGCAAGGCCGTATGCCATGCGGAGGTCCGGTCGAGCTGAAGCTGTCGGGACGGGCGCGCCCCTAGTCCAGACGGGGCGAAAAGGCAAGGAGAAGCATGGGTGCTGCCGTGCCGGGCAGCACCCGCATGCGTCATCTACCAGGCATCGTAGCCGCTGCGCGTCTTGTTGATCGAGCAGGTGTTAAAGCGAGCCTGGAGTTTGGCCGGAATGCTGTTGGCATCGGCTTGCGCATCGCGCCACGCGTCCCATGCACTTCCGAATGCAGCAGCGTTGGCGGTCTTGCCGATAAAGTACAGCATCGACTGGTCGCCGTCTTGCACCGGTGTCAGCACCGAGGCGACGTAGCCTTGCGTTTTACCCCAGTTGTTGAAGTCCTTCACGATGGACATGTACTTCGACATCGGACAGCTTTCCTTGAGATGGAATCCGATGACATCCCAGTATTCCGCCTGAGCGGGTGTCGCGGCGAAAGCGAGCAAAGCTGCGGCGAGGACGGTCTTCTTCATCGGTTCTCTCCCTTTGCGGGCAGAAAACGGTCCGTCGCGCGAGTTGCGCATCTGTTTCCTGCCCAAGGCGACCCAAGCGCGACACCGAGCGACGCGCAAACGATGGACGCTATCCCGTTTGTTTGCAAACGTTCACCGACCCGCTCCGCCGCGAGCAACCTCGACCGCCTCGATCGCCGCCGCCAGCGCGGCCTCGCGGGTCATCGCCGAAGTCTCGATCACGAAGGCGTCGGCGGCGGCGCGCAAGGGTGCATCCTTGCGGCCCATGTCGCGCTCGTCGCGGGCGGCAATGTCGGCGGCGATGGCATCGAGCGGCACGTCGAGCCCGCGTTCGCGCATTTCCTTCCAGCGCCGCTGGCTGCGCGCCTCGACGCTTGCGGTGACAAACAGCTTCACGTCGGCGTCGGGGGCGATCACCGTGCCGATGTCGCGCCCGTCGAGCACCGCGCCACCGGGTTGCTCGGCGAACGTGCGCTGCCGCTCGAACAACGCCTGGCGGACGGAAGGATGGACTGAAACCCGGCTGGCATAACCGCCGGTCTCCTCGCTGCGCAGGTGGGGGTCGCTCAGCAGCGTATCGGGAAAGCTTGTTGCGGCGAGCGCGTCGCCGCCGGTGTCCGGGTTGCCCCCGTCGAGGAACACCTGCCGCCCGACCGCGCGGTAGAGCAGTCCGGTATCGAGATACGGCAGCGCGTAATGCTCGGCCAGCCTGCGGGCGAGGGTGCCCTTGCCCGAGGCTGTCGGTCCGTCGACGGCTATGATCATTATGCGGGCGGCTCGGCCTTGGTGCCGCGATCGCGCAGCGCCCGGAAGATGCCGAAAGCGGCGATCGCCATCCAGACAAACTCCAGCACCATTGTCGGCAGGTTGTAATTTACCGTCAGTGAAATCGCGAGCAGCGCGGCGCCGAGGAAGTTGACCGCATTGAACACTAGCAGGTTCATGCTGCGCGCCATGTTGCTGTAGGCAAACGCGGCGACGATGAAGAAGCTGCCGGCGAAGCCGATCAGATCGGCCTGGAAAGGTGAGATTGCGGACATCAGTTGGCTCCAGCCTGGTCGAGCAGCGCTTCGAACGCCGGAAAGCTTGTCGCGATCGGTCGGGTGTCGTCGATCTCCACCCCATCCTTCGAGGCGAGGCCGGCAATCGCCAGCGCCATCGCGATGCGGTGGTCGAGGTGAGTCTTGACCCGCGCGTTCGATGTGCCGCGCAGCAGGTCACCGCCAGTGCCGTCGATGATCAACCCATCCTCGGTTTCCTCGATCCGCGCGCCGGCGGCGGTGAGCGCGGCGGCCATCGCGGACAGGCGATCCGATTCCTTGACCCGCAGTTCGTCGAGTCCGCTGGTGATCGTGCGCCCCTGCGCCAGTGCTGCGGCAACGAACAGGACCGGGAACTCGTCGATCATGCTGGGCGCGAGCGCCGGATCGACCTCGATGCCGGTCAGCGGCGCGTGGCGCACGCGCAGGTCGGCGACCGGCTCGCCGCCGACTTCGCGGGCGTTCTGTTCCTCGATATCCGCGCCCATCTGGCGCAGCACCGCGACCAGCCCCGCGCGCGTGGGGTTGAGGCCGACGTTCTCGATGACGAGGTCGCTACCCTCGACGATGGTGGCGGCGACCATGAAGAATGCCGCGGACGAAGGATCGCCGGGCACCTCGATCGTCTGGGGCGTCAACTCGGCCTCGCCGCGCACGCGAATGATCCGTGTTCCGCCCACTTCCTCGACATCGAGCTCCGCGCCGAAGCCGCGCAACATCCGCTCGGAATGGTCGCGGGTGGGCACCGGTTCGATCACCGTGGTGATCCCGGCGGTGTTGAGGCCGGCGAGCAGCACTGCGCTTTTCACCTGTGCGCTGGCGACGGGAAGGCGGTATTCGATCGGCACCGGCACGCTTGCCCCGGTCATCATCAGCGGCAGAGTGCCGCCGGGAGAGGACGTGAACTGCGCACCGATGCGGCTCAGCGGCTCGATCACCCGGCCCATCGGACGCTTCGACAGGCTGACGTCGCCGGTGAACGCGGCGGTGATCGCGTGGCTGGCAAGCAGGCCCATCAGAAGGCGGGTCGACGTGCCCGAATTGCCCATGTCGAGCGCGGCGGCCGGTTGCAGCAGTCCGCCGACGCCGACGCCGTGGATGCGCCACTCACCGTCGATTCTTTCGACCTGTGCGCCCATGGCCCGCATGGCGGCGGCGGTGGCCATTACGTCCTCGCCCTCGAGCAGGCCGGCGACCCGCGTCTCGCCCACTGCAAGCGCGCCGAGCATCACCGAGCGGTGGCTGATCGACTTGTCGCCAGGCACGCGGATGCGCCCGCGCAGGGGGCCCGCAGGTAGAAAGCGGCGAGGGGAGGGCTGGTCTGTGTTCATGGCGTTCAGGGGCGGCTCTTTGACAGCGCCTATACCCTGTGGCAAGGCGCGCCCGCTCTTGATTCCGGTGCGCCGGATATCCATCAAGTCTAGTGAATTTCCGCCCTGTCCTCTCTCGGGCAGGCAGCATCGAGGATATACAATGGTCAAGCCAGAGTGGGGCACCAAGCGCCAGTGCCCCAAGTGCGGGGAACGCTTCTACGATCTCGGCAAGGACGAGCCGGTCGAATGCATCGAGTGCGGCGAAACCTGGTCGCCCGAGCCGGTCCTGAAGTCCAAGCAGCCGATTCCGTTCGAGGAAGAGAAGAAGAAGGACAAGGAAGCCGACAGCGACCTGTCCGATGACGACGATCTGGAGGATCTCGCCGTCGACGACGACGACGATTCGCCCGACAACGACGTCGATCTCGGCGGCGATGACGACCTCGGCGTGAAGACCGGCGGCGACGACGACGACGACGATACCTGATTTCATTCTTGCCAAGCGCAGGCTCGCCCCATAAAGGGCGCGGCCTGCCGCTTCGGCGGTTTCGCCATCCTTTCGGGGGCGGCACACATCAGTGGCCAATTTTTTGGTACGGGGCCTTAGCTCAGCTGGGAGAGCGCCTGCATGGCATGCAGGAGGTCAGCGGTTCGATCCCGCTAGGCTCCACCACTGGAACAGACAAAGTCGGGTTTCTCAAAAGAGGCTCGCACGCTGGCCGACGAGGTTTCGTCCGCCGGCGTTTTTCGCATTTGATGGGCCCCGCAGGGTTCGTCGCAAGGTGAGGTAGCGCATGTTCGACACCCTGTCCGATCGCCTCGGTACCGTCTTCGACCGCCTGCGCGGTCGCGGCGCGCTGAGCGAGCAGGACGTGCGCGATGCCATGCGCGAGGTGCGCGTCGCGCTGCTCGAGGCAGACGTCGCGCTGCCGGTGGCGCGCCGCTTCATCGACAGCGTTACCGAAAAGGCCGTGGGGCACGATGTCCTGCGTTCGGTCACGCCCGGCCAGCAGGTCGTCAAGATCGTTCACGACGAACTCGTCGAGATGCTCGGCGGGGGCGACGGTGCGGTTGCCGAAGGGCTGAACCTGTCGGCCAAGCCTCCGGTCGTGGTGATGATGGTCGGCCTTCAGGGCTCGGGCAAGACGACCACCACCGCCAAGCTTGCCAAGTGGATCCGTGAAAAGCACGGCAAGAAGGCGCTGATGGCCTCGCTCGACGTCGCGCGGCCCGCGGCGCAGGAGCAGCTGGCGGTGCTCGGCACCCAGGTCGACGTCGCCACGCTGCCGATCCTCAAGGGTCAGCAGCCGGTCGACATCGCTCGCCGCGCGCTCGAATCGGCGCGCCTGCAGAACGTCGACGTCCTGCTCCTCGATACCGCCGGCCGGTTGCACGTCGATCAGGCGCTGATGGACGAGATGAAGGCGGTCGCCGGTGTCTCGGCCCCGACCGAAGTATTGCTGGTGGTCGATTCGCTCACCGGACAGGACGCGGTCAACGTCGCGCAGTCGTTCTCGGGCGAAGTGCCGCTGACCGGCATCGTCTTGACCCGTATGGACGGCGATGCGCGCGGCGGCGCGGCGCTGTCGATGCGCCATGTCACGGGCAAACCGATCAAGTTCGCCGGTACCGGCGAGAAACTCGACGCGCTCGAAGCATTCCACCCGGGTCGCGTGGCCGACCGCATCCTCGGCATGGGCGACGTGGTCAGCCTGGTCGAGCGCGCGGCGACCGCGATCAAGGAGGAAGATGCCGAGGCGATGGCCCGGCGGATGGCCAAGGGCCAGTTCGACCTCAACGACCTGCGCACGCAGCTTAAGCAGATGCAGAACATGGGCGGCCTGGGGATGCTGGCGGGCATGATGCCGGGCATGAAGAAGGCCAAGGCGGCGATGGCGCAGTCGGGCGTGGACGACAAAGTGCTCGTCCACATGGACGCGATCATCGGCTCGATGACGCTGAAGGAACGCGAGCGGCCCGAACTGATGAACGCCAAGCGCAAGAAGCGGGTCGCGTCGGGCGCCGGGCTTGAGGTTCAGGACGTCAACAAACTTCTCAAGATGCACCAGGAAATGGCGCGCGCGATGAAGCAGATCCGCAAGATGGGCGGCTTCAAGGGACTCGCCGCCGCGTTCGGCAAGGGCGGTCTTGGCGGCGCGCTCGGTGGCATGGGGATGGGCGGCCAAGGCGGGTTCGGTGGCGCCGGCTCGGCCCCGCCCGCGCTTCCCGGACTGGGTGGCGGGGCGATGCCCTCGAACCTGCAGGATTTGATGAAAAAGAAATGATTTCAGTTTCGTATTTTGGAAAGGTGAAGTAAAATGGCAGTTGCAATCCGTCTTTCGCGCGGTGGCGCGAAGAAGCGTCCGTATTATCGCATCGTGGTGGCAGACAGCCGCTCGGGCCGCGACGGCAAGTATCTCGAGCAGATCGGGACCTACAACCCGCTCCTCGCCAAGGACGACGAGAACCGCGTGAAGATCGACGGCGACCGCGCGAAGCATTGGCTCTCGGTCGGCGCGCAGCCGTCGGACCGCGTCGCCCGCTTCCTCGACGCCGCCGGCGTTCGCGAGCGCGCCGCGCGCAGCAACCCCAAGAAGGGTGAGCCGGGCGAGAACGCCAAGACCCGCGCCGAAGAGCGCGCCGAGAAGGAAAAGGCCGCTGCGGAAGCCGCTGCCGAGGCTGCTGCCGCTCCAGCGCCTGAGCCCGAAGCCGCTGAGCCCGAAGCTGCGGTCGAGGAAGCTCCGGCTGCCGAGGCCGAGGCCGCTCCTGCCGAAGCCGAGAACGACGCGACCGGTTCGGTGAAGTCGGAAGAGACCGCCGAGGCCGTGGCCGAAGCCGTCGAAGATTTCGACTCCCGCCGACGCGACCGACGCCGATGCCGCCGCGATGGCGGAGGAAACCAACGAAGGCGGACCTGCCAACGAACAGGCCGACGATACGGCTACCGCGGAAGCCACCGAAGACAAGGCCGAAGGCTGAGCCCGATGGACAAGCCCGTCACCCTTGCCGCCGTAGCCGGTGCGCACGGGGTGACGGGCGACGTCCGTCTCAAGCTGTTCGGCGAGGGCGTCGATGCGCTCCTGGCGTACAAGAGCTTCAACGAGGGCGCTTTGACGCTCAAGAAGCTTCACGATGATGGCAAGGGCGGCGCGATCGCCCGTTTCGCCGAAGTCGCTGATCGCACCGCCGCCGAAAATCTGCGCGGCACCGCGCTCACTGTCCCGCGTTCGGCGATGCCGCCGCTCGGCGAGGGCGAATATTACCACGCCGACCTATTGGGGCTGCCCGCCGAGTCCGCGACCGGCGAAGCGCTCGGCACGATCGTCGCGGTTGCCAATTTCGGCGCGGGCGACATTCTCGAGATCGAGAAGCCCGACGGCAAGCGCGCGATGGTGCCGATGAATTCCGATGCCGTACCGGAGTGGAATGCCGAGCGCGCGGTGATCGATCCGGCCTTCCTCGCTTAGTCGGCAACTCAGTCCGGCCCGGTCAGTACCACCCGCGTCGAACAAGAATACTCCATCGTCTTCAAGTCGCGCCTTCCGGTTCGCGCCGCATCGGTCGCTCGGCCGCGAGGTGATTGCGGATGGTCGTCGCCGCGACGCCGGCCTGGCCCATCGCGTGGCTGATCTGGTCGAGCCCGATCACCACATCGCCTGCGGCAAACAGGCCCGGCACCGAGGTTTCCAGGTGGTCGTCCGTGATGATGCAGCCGTTCTGGCTGGTATTGGCTCCGGCTAGGTCGGCGAGTTCGGACCGGACATGGCTGCCGAGCGCGGGATAGACGCTGTCGAACCCCATGCGCGTGTCGGCGGTGTCGAGCGCCAACCGGTCGCCCTCGATCGCCCAGCCGCCGCAGGGTCCGGCGATCCGCGCGACGCCCGCCTCGTCGAGCTTTTTCGAACAGGCGTCGTCCAGGTCGTGGTCGCCGTGGGGGCTGATCAGCGTGAGATCGGCGGTGAAGCCGCGCAGGAACAGCGCCTCGGCGGTGCCGTGCTCGCTGGTGCCGACCACTGCGACGCGTTTGTCGGTGACCTCGTAGCCGTCGCACACCGGGCAATAACGCAACAGCCCACGCGCCAGAGCTTCGTCGTGGACCTCGTCGGGCAACGAATTGGGTCGTCGATTGACCACTCCGGTTGCCAGCAGGACGCTGCGCGCGGTGTAAGTCCCGCTGTCGGTCCCCACGGTAAAGCGATCGCCCGCCCTGGCGAGGTGCTCGACGCGCTTTTCCTCGCGAATCGCGCCGTACTTGCGGGCCTGTTCGCGCATCCGGGCGAGCAGCTCCTTGCCCGCGATACCGTCGGGATAGCCGGCGTGGTTGTGCGTGCACGGAATCCACGCCGCGCGACTTTCGCCGCTGTCGAACAGCCGGATCGAAAGGTGATAGCGGGCAAGGTAGATCGCGGCGGTCAGCCCCGCGGGGCCGGCGCCGATGATGATGCAGTCGTCCGGCGCGCTTGCTTCCTCGTCGCTCATTCCTTGCCTTGCCCTTCCGCGTTGCGCATGGGCGAGGGGATGACCTTCGCCGCTACCGTCATAACGCTGTACCCCGAGATGTTTCCCGGGCCGCTGGGCGTATCGCTCGCCGGGCGGGCGCTCGAGCGGGGGGACTGGAGCCTCGATGCGGTCCAGTTGCGCGACTTCGCGACCGACAGGCATCGCACCGTGGACGATACCCCGGCGGGCGGCGGAGCCGGCATGGTGCTCAAGGCCGACGTGCTCGCCGCCGCGCTCGACAGCGTCGCGCCGGGACGGCCCGTTCTCGCCATGACACCGCGCGGCAAGCCGATCGACCAGGCCCGCGTGCGCGACCTTGCGGCGGGGCCCGGGGCGGTGATCGTGTGCGGCCGGTTCGAGGGGTTCGATGAGCGGATTTTCGAAGGGCGGCCGCAGATCGAGCAGGTCTCGCTCGGCGACATCGTCCTCTCGGGCGGAGAGCCGGCCGCGATCGCCCTGCTCGACGCTTGCATTCGCCTGCTTCCCGGCGTAATGGGCGCCCCGCTTAGTGGAGCCGAGGAATCCTTCGAAGAAGGGCTGCTCGAGTATCCGCAATATACCCGACCATATGAATGGGAAGGGCGCACGATCCCCGAAGTGCTGCGATCGGGGGATCATGCGAGGATCGCGGCATGGCGCAAGGCCATGAGCGAACACGATACACGGCTACGCAGGCCGGACCTTTGGGAACGCTATGGTAGCGTTCGGGGCCAGCCTGCCTCTGGTGCGCGGCATGAAATGAAGGACAAGGACCAGTGAACCTGCTCCAGACGCTCGAGGCCGAGGCCGTCGAGGCCCTTACCCAGGGCAAGGAAATTCCCGCTTTCCGCGCTGGCGATACGTTGCGCGTCGGCGTGCGCGTCGTCGAAGGCACGCGCACCCGTACCCAGAACTTCGAAGGCGTGTGCATCGCGCGTTCGAATCGGGGCATCAACAGCAATTTCACCGTGCGCAAGATCAGCTTCGGCGAGGGCGTGGAGCGCGTCTTCCCGCTGTATTCGCCCAACATCGAGAGCGTTACCGTGGTCCGCCGCGGTATCGTGCGCCGCGCGAAGCTTTATTACCTGCGCGGCCGCACCGGCAAGCGCGCCCGCATCGCCGAGCGCCGCGACAACGCCTGAGGCAACTTACCGCGACAGCATTTGAAAAAGGGCGCTCCGGGATGACCGGGGCGCCCTTTCTTCGTCGCGACGCCTGAAAAGTGGCGGGGCGGCGCCGGGGGGCCGTGGAGCCGTCCCGCCAGTCCATGGGCTCTGACTGTCAGGAGATGTCACGCGGCGCCACCGCCGTCTGTTGTCTCCTTGTCCGCTCTCCGGCGGACGCCATCGTTGGAGCGGCGGCTGTTAGGCAATTCGAAAGAAACCCGGTCAATCCGAAATTAACCGGGCGCAAGCTTTCGTGGCCCGCGCATACGTCGGCGCGGCGTTGCGCTTTGCGCGGGGAAGCGTAAGGGAGCGGTCCTTTATTTTTGCATGTGCGAAGGAGTGATGATCGTGGGTTACCGGGTGGCGGTGGTCGGTGCGACCGGCAACGTGGGCCGCGAGATGCTCGCCGTGCTCGCCGAACGCGAGTTTCCGTGCGACGAGGTCGCCGCGGTGGCAAGCGCGCGCTCGACCGGAAGCGAGGTCGAGTTCGGTGATACCGGCAAGATGCTCAAGTGCCGCAACATCGAACACTTCGATTTCGCAGGCTGGGACATCGCGCTGTTTTCGGCCGGTAGCGGTCCGGCCAAGGAATACGCGCCCAAGGCCGCGGCGGCGGGCTGCGTGGTCATCGACAACTCGTCGTATTACCGGATGGACCCCGACGTTCCGCTGGTCGTGCCCGAGGTGAACCCCGAAGCGATCGACGGCTATGCCAAACGCAACATCATCGCCAACCCCAATTGCTCGACCGCGCAGATGGTCGTCGCGTTGAAGCCGCTGCACGATGCGGCCGGGATCAAGCGCGTGGTCGTCAGCACCTATCAGTCGGTTTCGGGCGCCGGCAAGCAGGGCATGGACGAGCTGTTCCAGCAGAGCCGCGCGATCTTCGTCGGCGACCAGGTCGAAAGCGTCAAATTCACCAAGCAGATCGCGTTCAACGTGATCCCGCACATCGACAGCTTCCTCGACGACGGATCGACCAAGGAAGAGTGGAAGATGGTGGTCGAGACCAAGAAGATCCTCGACCCGAAGATCAAGGTGACCGCAACTTGCGTGCGCGTGCCGGTCTTCGTCGGGCACTCGGAAGCGATCAACATCGAGTTCGAACGCGAGCTGTCGGCCGAAAAGGCGATGGACATCCTGCGCGAGGCACCCGGCGTGATGCTGATCGACAAGCGCGAGGACGGCGGATACGTCACCCCGGTCGAGTGCGTCGGCGACGGTGCGACCTTCATCAGCCGCGTGCGCGAGGACCCGACGGTCGAGAACGGCCTCAACATCTGGTGCGTCAGCGACAACCTGCGCAAGGGTGCGGCATTGAACGCGGTGCAGATCGCCGAACTGCTCGGGCGGCGCTGCCTCAAGAAGGGCTGATCGTGGTGCGGTGCCTGCCGGTTTTGGCGACAGCATTGGCGCTCGCGGCGTGCGGCCAGCAGCACGATGACGGCCCGCCGAGTGCGACCGCCAATGCGACCGCCACGCCGACACCGACCCCTAGTGCCATAGCGACGATCCCCAAATCGCAGGTGCGCCACGCAATCCTCGACGCGCGTGGCCTTTCGATCGGCCGCAATCCGGGGACGGCGACTCACTTCGTGTTCGGCGCACCGCGTGCGGCGGTCGAGGTGGCGGGCGACAAGTGGCTCGGCAAAGGCGAACGCTCTGCCAACGAGGAGTGCGGGGCGGGGCCGATGGAGTTCACCCGCTATGGCGGGCTGACGCTCAATTACCTTCAAGGCAAGCTGGTCGGCTGGCGGGCCGAGACCGATCCGGCGGTCGTGACCAGCGACGGGATCATGCCGGGCAAGCTGCTGCGCGATCTCGAGGTCACCCGCAGTGCGCGCTTCGTCGAAGACAGCACGCTGGACGGCGAATTCGACTACCTCGCCGCCGACGGACAGCAAATCGGCGGTTTCGCGAGCGGCACCGGGCGCGACGCGACCATCGAAAGCCTCTATGCCGGGACGAACTGCTTCTTCCGCTGACGGGGACGATCCGATGCTGACCGCCGACCTCTATTTCAGCTTCCGCAGCCCCTACAGCTACCTTGCCGTTGGCCGGTACCGGCAGATGGCCGAAGACTGCGCGGTCGAGATTGCGCTTCGCCCGGTCTATCCGCTGGCGATCCGTCAGCCCGATTTCTTCGAGCGCAATCACCCCAACTGGCTGCGGTACACGATGCTCGACATGTTCCGGGTGAGCCAGATGGAAGGCATCCCGTTCGGCCCGCCGCGCCCCGACCCGATCGTGCAGGACGTGGCGACGCGCACGATCGCGAAGGAGCAACCGTACATTTTTCACATCACCCGCATGGGGCAACTCGCGGCTCGTAAGGGCCTTGGACTTCCGTTCGCACACGAGGTGGGCCAGCTGATCTGGGGCGGGGCCGAGAACTGGAATTTCGAGGAACACCTTTATCCTGCATGTGATCGGGCGGGGCTCGATTTCACCGAGCTGGATGCGATCGCGCAACGGGAAGCAAACGCACTCGACGCCGAGATCGCCGCCAACCAGCAGGCGCTCGAGGACGCGGGCCACTGGGGCGTGCCGACGCTGGTGTTCGACGGCGAGCCGTTCTTCGGTCAGGACCGCATCGCGATGGCGCAATGGCGCATGGAACAGAAAGGGCTGACGAAACGATGAGCGAACTGCGGACCGAGACGCATCCCGGTTTCGACGGCGCATCGCTGGCGGTCCACCGCCTTGGCGAAGGGCGACCCGTGGTGTTGCTCCACGGCCTGTTCTCCGAAGCAGGGACCAACTGGATCCGTTTCGGGCACGCGCAGAAACTCGCCGATGCCGGGTTCGAGGCGATCATGCCCGATTTCCGTGCTCACGGGGAAAGCGCCAAGCCGCACGATCCGTCTGCCTATCCGACCGACGTGTTGGTGCGCGACACATTTGCGCTGGTCGAGGAACTGGGGCTTGCCGATTACGATCTCGTCGGCTTTTCGCTCGGTTCGCGCACGGCGGCGCGCGGGGTGATCGCGGGGCTCGATCCGCGGCGACTGGTGCTTTCCGGAATGGGGCTGGAGGGGCTGGCCGGATGGACCCGCCGATCCGCCTTCTTCCTCGACGCGATTGCGCGGTTCGACGACGTGAAACACGGCGACCCGGCGTTCATGGCGGTGGCCTTCATGAAGAGCCAGAAGGTCGACCGGGTGGCGGCGCGGCTGCTGCTGGAATCGGTCGGCGACACCGACCCCGGGGACCTGGCAAAAATCGCCATGCCCACGCTTGTGCTGTGCGGCGCGAACGACCGTGACAACGGAGACCCGGTGGCCCTCACCAAGGCGCTGCCCGATGCCCGCCATGTCGAGGTGCCCGGCACGCACATGAGCTCGGTCACCGAAGCCGCGTTGGGCGAGGCGATCGTCCGCTTCCTGGCCGACTGAGCCCCCTTGCGCCGCGCGTGGCGGACGGGGGGAAATCGATCCTAGCGAAACGGCGGCTCGTTGAACGCGCGCAGCTTGCGCGAGTGGAGGCGGTCGCCTTCCTCGCGCAACCGGCGGCAGGCGGCGACGCCGATCTGCAGGTGCGCGGCGATCGCTTCTTCGTAGAACCGGTTCGCCTGGCCGGGCAGCTTGATTTCGCCGTGCAGCGGTTTGTCGGACACGCACAGCAGCGTGCCGTAGGGAACGCGGAAGCGATAGCCCTGCCCGGCGATGGTCGCGCTTTCCATGTCGACCCCCACCGCGCGGCTCAGCGACATGCGGTGGGCTGAGCGGGTGTATTGCAGTTCCCAGTTGCGGTCGTCGGTGGTTACCACCGTGCCGGTGCGCATCCGGTGCTTGAGGTCGGCACCCTGCGCGCCCGAAACCTCTTCCGCCGCGCCGTAGAGCGCCTGCTGGACCTCGGCAATCGCAGGCAGGGGAATCTCGGGCGGGAGTACCGGGTCGAGCACGTGGTCGTCGCGCAGGTAGGCGTGGGCGAGCACGTAGTCGCCGATCTTCTGGCTGGGCCGCAGGCCGCCGCAGTGGCCGATCATCAGCCACGCCTCGGGCCGCAGCACCGCAAGGTGGTCGGTGATCGTCTTGGCGTTCGACGGGCCGACGCCGATGTTGACGAGGGTGATCCCGCTGCGGTTCTCTCCGATCAGGTGATAGGCGGGCATCTGGTGCCGCCGCCATGCGGTGTCGGACAAGTGCAACCGCGCATTCTTGCGCTTTTCGCTCATCAGCAGCCCACCGGCACCTGCGAGCGCGGTGTATCCGCCCGATCCCAACTGCTCGGCCGCCCAGTCGACGAATTCGTCGACATAGCGGTGATAGTTCGTGAACAGGATGAACCGCTGGAAATGCTCGGGACTGGTCCCGGTGTAGTGCGCCAGTCGGGCGAGGCTGAAATCGGTGCGCAGACCGTCGAACAGCGACAGCGGGATCGTATCGTCCGGCCCGCCCAGCTCGATCCCGTCAGCCAGCTCGTCGCCGATCAGCGCCAGCTCGGTGGCCGGGAAGTGCCGCGCAAGCACCTGCGGCTCGATGCCGGCCAGCTCGGCCCCCGCCGCGCCATCGAGCACATAGGGGAAGGGAATCTCCTGACGCGAGGCGCGGACCTCCACGTCGACAACATAGTCCTCCGCGATGAGTTCGAGTTGCTCGGCAAGATAGGCGGCAAACAGCTGCGGCCGGGTGACCGTAGTGGCATAGGTACCCGCTTCGTTGAGGCGGCCGTAGGACAGGCCCCGGGTGCTGGCCGGGGGTTCGCCGGCGTAGCGGATCACCAGTTCGGGATAGGCGTAGCTGCCGTCGAGCCGCTTGGACGGCGCGGGCAGGGTGCCCTCGCGGGCATAGGCTATGATGTCGGCGCGCAGTGTCTCGACCGCGCGGTCATAGGTTTGCGTCAGCTGGGCAAGGATTGTGTCGGTCGATTCCATCGACAGCCGATAGCGTGCTCTGGTAACAAGGCAAAGTGCGAACCCTTTCGCGATCCCGCCCGTTATGAGGCCATGCACGGGCTAATCATCGATATTATCGCGAAGGGCGGCTACTTCGGCATCTTCCTGCTGATGGCGCTGGAGAACATCTTCCCGCCGATACCCAGCGAAGTGATCATGGGAATCGGCGGCGTCCTCGTCGCGCGCGGCGACATGGCGTTCGCGCCCTTGCTGATCTTCGGAACGATCGGCGCGGTCGCGGGCAACTACGCATGGTACTGGATCGGCGACAAATGGGGATACGAGCGGACCCGTCCGTTCATCGACCGGTGGGGCCGCTGGCTGACGATCGACTGGCAGCACATGGAATCGGCCAGCCGGTTCTTCCAGAAACACGGTCAGTGGGTGGTCTTCTTCCTGCGGTTCAGCCCGTTCATGCGCACGATGATCTCGCTGCCCGCCGGACTTGCGCACATGAACGTGTGGCGCTTCCTGCTGTTCACGACGGTGGGTTCGGCGATCTGGAACGCGCTGCTCATCCTGGGCGGAACGGTGCTGGCACGCTGGCTGGGCGAGTACGAGGCCGCGATGGGGTGGGCGATCCTCGGCCTGATCGCGCTGACCGTGATCGGTTACGTCTGGCGCGTCGCGACATGGAAGCCGCGCACGCAGCGCGACGAGGTCTAGGAGCGCGGATGCGCCTTGCGGTAGGTGTCGAGCAGTGTCGCGGCATCGACCTTGGTATAGATCTGCGTCGAGCCGAGGCTCGCGTGGCCGAGCAATTCCTGCAGGCTCCTGAGATCGGCTCCCGCCCCCAGCAGATGCGTTGCGAAGCTGTGGCGCAGCGCGTGCGGCGTGGCGGTGACCGGAAGACCCAGCGCGATCCGCGCGCGGGCCATCGCCTTTTGCACCATGCCCTGGCCCAGCACGCCGCCCTTGGCCCCACGAAAGACCGGCGCGTGTTTCTCGACGGGCCAGGGGCTCTTGTCGGCGTAGCCGGCAACCGCGGCGCGGACCACTGGCAATAGCGGCACCACGCGCTGCTTTCCGCCCTTGCCGGTAACGGTCAGCGTCTCGCCCAGTGGCAGGTCGCCGCCGGTGAGCGACAGGGCCTCCGCAATGCGCAGGCCCGCACCGTACATCAGCAGCAGAACCGCGCGGTCGCGCGCGCCGATCCAGTCCTCGTTCGCATCGCCCGCGACGAAATCGGCCAGGTTGACCGCCTCGTCTGGCGTGACCGGGCGGGGCAGGCCCTTCTTCAACCTCGGCCCGCGCAGCCGCGGCGCGGTGGCATCGTCGCCGATCTGCGAACGGGCAAAGGCGACGAATCCCTTCAGGGCCGACAATTCGCGCGCGGCCGATGCGTTGGCGAGTCCATCGGCGCGGCGCCGCGCGAGTTGGCGGCGCAATGCGGGTCCGTCGAGCGCGGCGACCTGCGGCCATTCGTGCTCGCCCGTCGCCTCGAGCAGGCGGTCGGCTGCCGCGACATAGGCGCGCACCGTGTGCGGGCTGCGCCGCCGCCCGTCGCGCAGGTGATCGCCCCATGCGGCAAGGAGATCCGCCTTGCTCACACCGCGACCAGCGCCGCCGGGACGAGTTCGCCGAGCAGCGCATCGAGCAGCGGCATGCCCGCCGGAGTGACGGTGATTCGCTCGCCCTGGCTCACGACGAGTCCAAGCGAGCGATGGAGCGAAAGACGGTCCTCGTCGATCAGTGCATCGCGAGCGATACCGAAGCGTGCTGCCATTGCGCTCAGGTCCACCCCCTCGGCCAGCCGCAGGCCCATCAGCAGCGCTTCGGCCGCCTGCTCGCGCAGGCCGAGCACTCGTTCCTCGGCAATGCCGTGGCCGCGCTCGGCGACCGCCGTCAGCCAGTTCTCGGGCTTCTTGTGCCGCACCGTCGCCGCGCCGCCGCGCCGCCCGTGTGCCCCCGGTCCGATCCCGGCGTAGTCGCGATAGCGCCAGTAGGTGATGTTGTGGCGGCTCTCGTGCCCGGGCCGGGCGTGGTTCGACACTTCGTAGGCGGGAAGACCCGCGGCCATGGTCAGCTCGCGGGTGAGGGCGAACAGGTCGGCCGCCGGATCGTCGTCGAGCGGGGCGAACGCGCCCTGCCGCACGTCGGTCGCAAAGCGCGTGCCGGGCTCGATGGTGAGCTGATACAGCGACAGGTGATCGGTGCCCAGCGCCAGCGCGCGGGTGAGTTCGGCGCGCCACTCGGCCTCGCCCTGACCGGGGCGCGCGTAGATGAAATCGGCGTTGACCCGGTCGAACACGGCTTGTGCCACATCGAGCGCGCGCAAGCCCTCCGCGGCGTCGTGAAGCCGGCCAAGGAACTTCAGCGCCGCATCGTCGAGCGATTGCAGTCCGAGCGAGACCCGGTTGACCCCTTCGGCGGCGAGCCCCGCGAATGCCGCCGCCTCGACCGACGAGGGGTTCGCTTCCAGCGTGATTTCGATATCCGGCGCAAAGCCCCACAGGCGCTCCGCCTCGGCCAGCAGCGTTCCGACGAGCGCGGGGGACATCAGGCTGGGTGTTCCGCCCCCGAAGAACACCGAATCGAGCGCTTCGCCGGCGGAATGAAGCGCTTCATTGCGCATGTCGGCGACCAGTGCGGCCTGCCACGCGTCATGGTCCACACCGTCCCTGACATGCGAGTTGAAATCGCAATAGGGGCACTTCTTCAGACAGAATGGCCAGTGGATGTAGAGTGCGCGCGCCATTTACCCTGTATGCTTCAGAATCGGTTAAGTGACCGGGATATAGCCCATCGCACCGGAGGATGGGGAATCGGGATGGGTCGTTTTTTCGCGCCGGTGCTCGGCGCTATCGCAATAGTGGCGACAACGCTGGCGGCCTTGCCCGCCCAGGCGCAGTCGCGCAACGACTTCGCGTTCCGCCTGCTCGCCGCGCACAATACCGAGCGCGACCGCGCCGGGCTGCCGCGATTGGCATGGTCGAACCGGCTCGCGCAGGACGCGCAGGCCTGGGCGCTCGTGTTGTCGCGCAAGGGCGGGCTCGAGCATTCGAACCAGGACCAGCGCCGTAACATGGGCGAGAACCTGTGGATGGGATCGGCCGGATACTACAGCGCCGAAACGATGGTCGGTGGCTTTCTTGCAGAACGCGACAAGTTCCGCCCCGGCACTTTTCCGCAGGTGAGCCGGACGGGCAACTGGTCCGACGTCGGCCATTACACCCAGATCATCTGGCCAACGACGACGGAGGTCGGCTGCGCCGTCGCCAAGGGGGCGGTGAACGACTTCCTCGTGTGCCGCTACAACCCGCCCGGCAACACCTTCGGCGAGAAGGTCGGCTAGCTCAGCCGAACTGCTCGGCGACGAGCTTGGCGAAGGCATCGGCGCGATGGCTGATGCGATGTTTCTCGTCCGGATCGAGCTCGGCAAAGGTCGCTTCGCGCCCTTGCGGGACGAACACCGGATCGTAGCCGAAGCCCAGCGTACCGCGCGGCGGCCAGGTGAGCGCTCCGTCGACCCGGCCTTCGTAGACCGCGGTCTCACCGTCGGGCCAGGCGATCGCGAGAACGCAGGAAAACCACGCATCGCGCCCCACGTCGGCACCGCGCTGCTGAAGCATCCCTTCGACCTTGCCCATCGCCATGTACCAGTCGCGGCCCGGATCGCCTTCGAACCACTGCCGCTCGGCCCAGTCGGCGGTATAGACCCCCGGGCGCCCGTCGAGGGCGGCGACCGATAGCCCGCTGTCGTCCGCCAGCGCGGTCAGGCCCGATGCCTCCGCCGCAGCCAGCGCCTTGAGCAGCGCATTCTGGACGAAAGTTGTGCCGGTCTCCTTCGGCTCGGGCAGTCCGAGCGAACCGGCGCTGATGCACTTGACCCCATAGGGATCGAGCAGCGCGCCGATCTCTTTCAGCTTGCCGGCGTTGTGCGTCGCGATGACAAGCGAGCCCGAGCCCATGCGCCTAGTCATTGTCGGATGTCATTTCCGCGTTGCCTCGTCCTGCGCCTTGAACACCTGCGCACAGCCGATCTGGGCAAGCCGGAGCAGGCGCAGCAGGCCTTCCTCGTCATATGTCGCGCCTTCGGCGGTCGCCTGGACCTCGGCGATCCGCCCGCCTTCGATCAGCACGAAGTTGGCGTCGGCATCGGCGCTGGAATCCTCGATATAGTCGAGATCGAGCACCGGGGTGCCCTTGCAGATCCCGCAGCTGATCGCCGCGACCTTGGCCTCGATCGGATCGACGCTGATCGCCCCTGACGCCATCAGCTTGTCCACCGCGAGCCGCAGCGCGACCCATGCGCCGCTGATCGCCGCGGTGCGCGTGCCGCCGTCGGCCTGAATCACGTCGCAATCGAGCACCACCTGTCGCTCGCCCAGCTTCTTGAGGTCGACCACCGCGCGCAAGCTGCGTCCGATCAGCCGCTGGATTTCCTGCGTGCGTCCGCTCTGCTTGCCCTTCGCCGCCTCGCGCTGGCCGCGCGTGTGCGTCGCGCGCGGGAGCATCGAGTATTCGGCGGTCACCCAGCCTTCGCCTTTGCCGCGCAGCCATGGCGGAATGCGATCTTCAACGCTGGCGGTGACGAGCACGCGGGTATCGCCGAAGCTGACGAGGCATGAGCCTTCGGCGTGCTTGGTGAACTCGGTCTCGATCGAAATGGCGCGCATCTCATCGGGCGCGCGGCCGGAAGGTCGCATGTGATTTCCTTTGTGAGTTGTAATCGCCGCCTAGGCGCAAGGCCCTTGCCGCCGCAAGTGGGCGCTCTAGATTGGGCGGCGATGCCCACACCGCCCGTTACCGAGCTGAGCACCCGCGCACGGGATATCTTCCGGCTGGTGGTGGATGGCTATCTGACGAGCGGTCAGCCGGTCGGCTCGAAGACATTGGCGGGCGACAGCGGCCTCAATCTGTCGCCGGCCTCGATCCGCTCGGTTCTCGCCGAGCTGGAGGGGCTGGGATTACTTGCCGCGCCGCACACCAGCGCAGGCCGGATGCCGACCGAGACCGGGCTGCGGTTGTTCGTCGACGGCATGATGCAGGTGGCCGAGCCTTCGGCCGAGGAGCGGCGGGCGATCGAGAAGCGTCTGTCGGCCCCCGGTCCGATCGAAGCCGCGCTCGAGGCGACAAGCACGCTTCTATCGGACATTTCGGGTGCTGCGGGGATGGTCATGGTACCCCGCCGCGAACCGCGGCTGGCGCAGATCACGCTGGTCACGCTCAGCGCGACCCGAGCACTGGCGGTGCTGGTCGGAGACGACGGCGGGATCGAGAACCGGGTGATCGAGCTGGACGTGCCGGCCACTCCTGCCGCTCTCGAGCAGGCGGGCAACTACATCACCGCGCGACTTGCTGGACGGACGCTGGCCGAGGCATCCAAAGCTATGCGCGGCGAACTGTCCGCGGGCCGCTCGCAGCTCGACAGTGCCAGCCGCGATCTTGTCGAGCGCGGGCTGGCGGTGTGGAGCGAGGATGCCGCGCGGCGCCCGGTGCTGATCGTGCGCGGGGCGGCGAACCTGCTCGACGAGAGCGCGCTGGGAGATATCGAACGGGTGCGCCAGCTGCTCGACGATCTCGAAAACAAGCAGACGGTTGCCGAACTGCTCGAATTGGCGCGTTCGGCCGAGGCGACGCGGATCTTCATCGGCAGCGAGAACCGCCTGTTCGCGTTGTCCGGCTCGTCGGTCATCGCCTCGCCCTATCGCGATCGCGAGGGGAAGGTCGTCGGCGTAGTGGGCGTGATCGGGCCAACTCGGTTGAATTACGCGCGGGTCGTCCCCATGGTGGATTTCACCGCCAAAACCCTCACGAAATTGGGGGCTCTGGGCAAAATCATCGGATAGACGACGAAAAACAATGATCGAAGACGAAAAGCAGGCGGTCGACGAGGCTGTGCTAAAGGAACTCGATGGCGTACCCGCCGACATGATCGAAGACGCCGAGGATGCGGAGGCGAAGGATGACCTGTCCGGCGCGCTCGAATCGCTGAAGAACGATCTCGACAAGGCCAATCAGGACGTCCTTTACGCCCGCGCGGAGACGCAAAACGTGCGCCGCCGGATGGAGAAGGACGTCGCCGATGCGCGAGCCTATGCCGCGACCGGTTTCGCGCGCGATATCCTGTCGGTCTACGACAACCTGGTTCGCGCGATCGAGGCGATTCCCGCAGAGCTCCACGACGATCCGCGGATGAAGGCGATGGTCACCGGGATCGAGGCAACGCAGCGCGAGGTGGAAAAGGTCTTCGCGCAGCATGGCATCAGCCGCATCGCAGCCACGGGACTCCCGCTCGATCCGAACCAGCACCAGGCAATGCTCGAAGTGCCCTCGGACGAGCACGAGCCGGGCACCATTGTGCAGGAGATGCAGAGCGGCTGGATGATCAAGGATCGTCTGCTGCGTCCAGCGATGGTGGGGGTTGCGAAGAAGCCCTGACGGGAACTTCGTCGGCATTATTCCGTAGGTACCCTGTTCGGGGGCCACGGAGAATTGCTATGAAAAGCCGTATGTTGCTAGCTCCCGCGCTCGCTCTGAGCACGTTGTCGCTCGGTGCCTGTGCGCAGAACTACGCCGCGGAGGGTGGCCTCGTTGGCGCCGCCGCGGGTGCCGGGCTTGCAGCGGTGACGGGCGCGGACATCAAGACCTATGCGCTCGCCGGCGCGGCCGCAGGCGCGCTTGCGGGATACTTTGTCGACAAGAACGGCAACTGCGACGGTTACGACCGCAACGGCTATCTCGACGACGACTGCTTCGGGACCGCGGGCTACCCGTACGATCCGCGGCGTTAGTCGGCGGGCTGTGTAGTGCGTTCGTAGCGGACAGCGAAAGGTTGTCCAGGCGCGCTTCACCACCGGTGCGAAGGCGCGCCTGGATACGAAGTATTCCTACACCAGTTGGGCGCGATTCTCGTCGCGATGTTTCTTCAGATATTTCATGAACGGCGTTCCGCCGGTGCCGACATCGGGATCGTTGCCCGGAATGCTGCCGGCCTGCTTGTTGATGTAGCTTGCCGCGTATTCGAGATGGCGGGTGCGGAACCGCGCCGACTGTTCGAGGCATGCGTTGAACGCGTCCTTCAGGCTCTGCGAGCCCGATGCCGTCACGAAATCGCGCAAAGTGGACCTTGCGGCGAGATCCTCGATGAACCGCCGGTGGGGCACCGGGCGGTACTGGTGCAGTTCGTCGAGAAAGCTTTTGAGCGGATCGTCCGAATGGCCGACCTGGAACAATGCATCCATCGCCGGAACGATGCTCGACTGGCTCCCGGTCTGGCCGCGAAAGGCCTGCGGTTTGCCGCCGAACCGCTCGATGCCCTCGTAAATCAGCCCCCCTCCGCTCAGGGCCGGATTGTTCGCCCAGCCGTGGATATAGGGCCGCACGCGCTGGAAGTAGATGTAGGGATCGCATCGCTCGGGCATCCGCGCGAAGTGGGCGTAGATTCGCTCCCACGCGACGTCCATCTCGGTCAACAGGCGCTCGGCTTCGGCGACGTCGCCTTGCGCCGCGACCGTCACCAGCTTCGCCGCGTTGTCGAGCAACGCACCCGCCTCGACTTCGATCGCGACGTGGATCATCACGAACCAGTTCTCGTCGTCACCGCCGAGGAAGTTCTGGACCATGTAGATATTCTCGAGCGCGATCGGACCGGATTTGTCGATGCGCGCCCAGTTGTCGAGAACGTAGGCTGAATAGGGCAGTAGCGGCGCCTGGCCGAGCCGGTCGGCGATCGCGACGATTGGACGCGCAAGGTTGGCGGGCAAGTGCGCCGGCGGCCGTGGCTCACCCCAGGCATAAGCTTGCACCAGGAAGCTGTAGTGGACCATCGCGGTGCGGACCTCTTCCTCCGCCGCCTCGCGCGCCCAGTCCTCCAGACCGGGGTCGGCAAGTTGGTCGAGCCAGTGGCGAATGCGCCCGGTCGACATCAGGCCGGAAAGGTTGCCGGCGGCCTGCAAAACCTCGGCGAATTGCGAGGGCAGGGCGATCTCGTCGATCTCGTAATGCGAAAGGTAGCCGCGTTCCCGCGACATGCCGTAGTCTTTGAGCTCCATTGGTTGCACCGCTTGCCGGGCGCGGGTTGGGCCGCCCGGATCGATCGCCAAGAAGTATCAAATGAAACCGGGCAACTCAAGCGAGCCGGTCAGTACGTCCCCGGAAATCGGACCAGCAGGTCATAGGCAGCGACGTCGGAAACGCCCGCGACCGCGACGCCGTTGCGCAGCCAGAACGCGTGCTTCACGATCTGCGCCTGCTGCTCGATGCCATAGCGTTCCAACCTCCACCCGGGCTTGAGGCTGTAGTCGTAGCGGCAGAACGGGTGGCGGTGGAGCAGCAGGTACCAGTCGCCCAGCGTCTGGGTCTGCCAGACATGGGTCATCTCGTGAATGAAGAGGCCCTGGGCGATTTTCCCGGCGCGCGCGAAATCGTCGCAATAGCCGGTGCCGCCCGGGTGGAAATGGAGATGTCCGCGCGGCGCCATCGTGGTGTTTTTCGGCTGGAACGGGAAGAATTTGCGCCGGCGGATCGTGACTTTGGAAAAGTCGATTGCGGTGCCGAATACGTCGCGGGCGAGCGCCACCTCGCCCGGCGTCAACCGCCGCTCGCCGCCAGCCGGACACGCGGGCGCGACCGCCTCGGCATGGCTTTCGATGCCGAGGTGGTCGAGCCCTTCGCTCAGCGTTCGTCCCCGGCGGCCTGGATCGGCACTTCGAAGGTCTGCTTGCCACCGCCCGAGACGATGATCGTCGCCTCGGTCGTGCCACCCGCCTTGAGCGATGGGTCGGGCTCCATCGCCATCAGGTGCTTGCCGCCGGGCTCGAAGCTGACCTTGTCACCCTTCTTGATCGGCATCGGGAGCATGTCCATCATCTGGACCTTCATGTCGTATTCGCCGTAGTCGTGGAACATCGCGCTTTTGGCACCTTTAACCTCGGCGCGGTTCAGCGCGAGGTGGCGATCGCCTTCGTAATCGAGGTCGAAATAGATCGCCGCCGGGTTGCCCGCGACCGGCGGCAGGACCATTCGCGCGTTGGAAATCGACATTCCGGGAATGCCCGCGTCGGCGGCAGGCGCCTCTTCGGCGGCTTCCCCGCAACCCGTCAGTGAAACTGCTGCGCCTGCCAATGCCAGCGCCATGAGCGACCGTCCAAACATCGTTTTCCCCCTTTGAACCAGGCTGCTCAGGTAGCGGGCCGGGTCTCTTGTGCCAAGAAATTCCGCACCTATATCGCCCACGCAATCCGAGCCGCCGAAAGGGCCTTGCCGCATTTGCGGGAGACCCGAAAGGCGGTGTCCAACAACGTAGCAGACGAATAGGGAAACCATGGCCAAAGTTATCGGTATCGACCTCGGCACGACCAACTCGTGCGTCGCCGTCATGGATGGCGGCAAGCCCAAGGTAATCGAGAATTCCGAAGGCGCCCGCACGACGCCCTCGATCGTCGCCTTCACCAAGGATGGTGAGCGGTTGATCGGCCAGCCGGCCAAGCGCCAGGCAGTTACCAATGGCGACAACACGATCTTCGCGGTGAAGCGCCTCATCGGCCGCCGGTTCGACGATCCGGTGACCCGCAAGGACACCGAACTGGTTCCTTATGACATCGTCAAGGGCAAGAACGGCGACGCGTGGGTTCAGGCCGGCGGCGAGGATTACTCGCCCAGCCAGATCAGCGCGTTCATCCTTCAAAAGATGAAGGAAACCGCCGAAAGCTATCTCGGCGAAACGGTCAGCCAGGCGGTCATCACCGTCCCGGCCTACTTCAATGACGCCCAGCGCCAGGCGACCAAGGACGCCGGCCAGATTGCCGGCCTCGAAGTGCTGCGCATCATCAACGAGCCGACTGCGGCTGCGCTGGCCTATGGTCTCGAAAAGAGCGAGGGCAAGACCATCGCGGTCTATGACCTTGGCGGTGGTACCTTCGACGTCTCGATCCTCGAGATCGGCGACGGCGTGTTCGAGGTGAAGTCGACCAACGGCGACACGTTCCTCGGCGGCGAGGATTTCGACGCCGCGATCGTCGAGCACCTGGCGGCCAAGTTCAAGTCCAAGGAAAACATGGACCTGAAGACCGACAAGCTCGCCCTCCAGCGGCTCAAGGAAGCCGCCGAGAAGGCCAAGATCGAGCTGTCGAGCGCGCAGACCACCGAGATCAACCTGCCCTTCATCACCGCCCGCATGGAAGGCGGCAGCACCACTCCGCTGCACCTGGTCGAGACCATCAGCCGTTCGGACCTCGAGAAGATGGTTGCGGGCCTGATCGAGCGCACCAAGGAGCCGATGAAGAAGGCTCTCGCCGACGCGGGCCTGAAGGCCAGCGAGATCGACGACGTCGTGCTCGTGGGCGGTATGACCCGCATGCCGCGGGTACGCGAAGTCGTTAAGGAATTTTTCGGCAAGGACCCGCACACCGGCGTCAACCCGGATGAAGTCGTAGCCATGGGCGCGGCGATCCAGGCGGGCGTGCTGCAGGGCGACGTCAAGGACGTGCTGCTGCTCGACGTGACCCCGCTGTCGCTGGGCATCGAGACGCTGGGCGGGATCATGACCAAGATGATCGACCGCAACACGACGATCCCGACCAAGAAGAGCCAGACCTACTCGACCGCGGAAGACAACCAGAACGCGGTGACGATCCGCGTCTTCCAGGGCGAGCGCGAAATGGCGCAGGACAACAAGTTGCTTGGTCAGTTCGACCTGGTCGGCATCCCTGCCGCTCCGCGCGGCGTGCCGCAGATCGAGGTTACGTTCGACATCGACGCGAACGGTATCGTCAACGTGTCGGCCAAGGACAAGGGCACCGGCAAGGAGCAGCAGATCCGCATCCAGGCGTCGGGCGGTCTCAGCGACGCCGACATCGACCAGATGGTCCAGGATGCGGAGAAGTTCGCCGACGAGGACAAGAAGCGTCGGGCCGGCGCGGAAGCGCGCAACCAGGCCGACAGCCTTGTCCATGCGACTGAAAAACAGCTCTCGGAGCACGGTGACAAGATCGACACCGAGCTGAAGGGCCAGGTCGAGGCGGCGATCGCCGAGACCAAGACCGCCCTCGATAGCGACGATGCCGACGCGATCAATGCGAAGGCGCAGGCGTTGACCGACGTCGCCATGAAGATGGGCCAGGCGATCTACAGCCAGGAACAGGCCGCCGCAGCGGACGCTCCTGCCGACGGGGCCGACGCCGGATCGGAAGGCGGGCCGGAGGAAGAGGTGGTCGACGCCGAATTCTCCGAAGTCGACGAAGACGCGAAGGGCTGATCAGCCTGATGGAAACCCAGTCCGCCACCGGTGCGACGCGCACCGGTGGCGGCTGAGTTCGGGGCCGGGGTAAATGTCAGCCGAAATCGATTTCTATGAAGTGCTTGGCGTCTCCCGCGATGCGGACGGGGCGGCGATCAAGAGCGCCTATCGCAAGCTCGCGATGCAGTTTCATCCGGACCGCAACGCCGGATGCAAGGAGAACGAGGACAAGTTCAAGGCAGTCTCGGCCGCCTACGAATGCCTCAAGGACCCGCAGAAGCGCGCCGCCTACGACCGCTTCGGGCACGCCGCGTTCCAGCAGGGCAGCGGCGGAGGGCCCGGCGGTTTCGGCCAGCAGGACTTCGGCGATATCGGCGATATCTTCGAAACGATCTTCGGCAGCGCCTTTGGCGGAGGCGGCGGGCGCCAGCAGCCGCGCCGGGGCGCGGACTTGCGCTATGACATGGAAATCACCCTCGACGAGGCGTTCCACGGCAAGTCGCGCGAGATCGAGATCGAAGTCAGCCAGACGTGCGACACCTGCGCTGGATCGGGTGCGAAGCCCGGTACCTCCGCCCGGCGCTGCAACCTGTGTTCGGGCATGGGCAAGGTGCGCGCCAAGCAAGGCTTCTTCGTCGTCGAGCGCGCGTGCCCCAATTGCCACGGCCGGGGCGAGGTGATCGAGAGTCCCTGCCGCGATTGCCGCGGCGAAGGACGGATCGACCGGCCGCAGGTTCTCGATGTCGAGATTCCGCCCGGCGTCGACACCGGTACCCGCATCCGTCTTTCGGGCAAGGGCGAGGCGGGTCCGCACGGCGCGCCTTCGGGCGACCTCTATATCTTTGTCCACGTTCGCCAGCACAGCGTGTTCCAGCGCGAGGGAACGACGCTCGCCACGCGCGTGCCGATCAGTTTTACCACTGCCGCGCTTGGCGACACAATCGACATCCCCGACCTTGGCGGGGATCACCACACGGTGACGATTCCGGCGGGCATCCAGAGCGGCAAGCAGTTGCGCGTGCGCGGTGCGGGCATGCCGGTGCTGCAAGGGCGCGGACGGGGGGACCTGGTGGTCGAGATCATGGTCGAGACCCCGACAAAACTAAGCAAGGCGCAAAAGGATCTGCTCCAGCAGTTCCGCGAGACCGAGACCGGCGATGAATGCCCCGAAAGCCGCGGATTCTTCGAACGGGTCAAGGACGCCTTCGGAGGGTGAGCGGGCAGGTGCCGGCCATTCTGCTGGTTTGCCTGGGCAATATCTGCCGATCGCCGCTCGCCGAAGCCGCCGTGCGGCTGGAGGCGCAGAAAGCCGGACTCGAAATCGAGATCGATTCGGCGGGGACTTCCGGCTGGCACATCGGAAAGGCGCCCGATCTCCGCGCGCAAGCGGTCGCTCGCGAAGCCGGTGTCGATATTTCGGGGTTCACGGCCCGTCAGGTAAGCGAAAGCGACTTCCGCCGTTTCAGCCACATCCTCGCAATGGACGCGCAGAATCTAGCCGATCTGCGGGCGATCATGCCGCCCGACGCGACCGCCCGGGTCTCGCTGCTGCTCGATGTCGTGCCGGGCCGCGAAGGCGCAAGTGTCAGCGATCCCTACTATGGGGGCGAAGAGCTGTTCGAATACACTTGGGCAGACGTGTCGACCGCGGCCCGGGCGCTCGTATTCGCCCTCTCGACATGATCTTTCTTAGCCTCGACTTCGCGGCGAAGTCCCGCCACGAGCGTGCGATCTGCGGTGAGCCTGCCATCCTCTTCATCGAGGATCGCAAGGAACGCGCGGTGCTTGAAATGGGCGATTTCCGCGTCGGATAAACCGGTCTCGGTCGAGGCCACCAGGTCGATCATCCGCTCCGCTCCGTGCAACCGGCCCCACAGGTAGTCGTTTTCGCGATAGACGCGGCTGAAGAACGCACCGAAGTTGTAGAACTCGGTCCCGCGCAACGTCGCGCGGGTGCCGCCCGAGCGGATCGATTTCGCATCCTCGGGGCTGATACGGTCGACCTTTACCGCGTCGAATTCCGTCAGCCCCTCGTTCTGCAGCAATGGAAGCGTGGCGACATCGTAGTAGGGGAAGCCGAGATAGGCGAGCAGCACCCGGCGGCGTAGCTCCTTGGGCATCGCCTCCAGCGCGTCCGCCAAGAGTCGTTCGGCTTCGGCGTCCACTTCCGGAAGCAGTCGTCTTTTGGCCAGCGCATCGAGGACCGCGCCCGGGTCGGTCATGACCGTCTCGGCGATAGCGACGAAGTCTTCGCCCAGTCGCCCGATCCCCTCTTGCGCGAAATAGAGCGCGAGGATCCGGTAGATCGCCTCGCGCGCCGCTTCGAGCGCGTCGTCGGGTATCGTCGGGTCCGCTTCCCACTCGCGCGACAGCCGCCGTGCGATCAGACGCAGTCGGCGCACCCGAAATGCCAAGTCGTGCGCGCGCAGGAAGGCGATCGTATCGGCGCTCGCAACTCCCGACGGTTCGACCAGCGAAGCGAGACCGCGCGCTTCGAGCTCGTCGCGAAGCCGCCGGACGATCGGCTCGGCGTAGGCCAGCTTGAGGGCGGGTGCAGCTTCAAGGACGGTGCGAGCGAGCGTTTCCACGATCCCCGCAACCTTGGCCTGCGCGTAGGGGTGGAATGCGTACCCCGCGCGCTCGGCAGCGGCGCTCTGCGCCTTGTTGCGCCATGCCGCCAGTCGCTTGGGCGTGGGCTTGTCGAGGAACAGCGTCATTCCGAACAACCGCTCGACCGAGTCCTCCACCTGCGGGCGCAGCGCGGCGACGATCCGCTGGAGCTTCACCGCCTCGCGCGTCTGGATCTCGAGCGCTTCGAGGTTGTCGCGGATCGGCTGTTCGCGCGGAATCGTCGATAGCGACCCGAGGATCGCGCCGAAAAACCCGACGGGTCGGTCCATCCGCGATTCGAGCGAACCGAAACGATCGGGGCGCGGATCGATGTAGACGAACCGCCGGTCCACCTCGCGCTGTGCAGGTCGCGATGGCAATGCCGAGCGCGCCGCGGCGAATGGGGCGTTGATGAGCACCGATCCGTCGATCAGCGAAACATGTTCCTCGTTCCCCTGACGCGCGTGGACCGGCATGATCCGCTCAACGAAGCGGCCTCGCGAATTCCACTCGCGACCGCGCTCAAGTGCAAGCTGGTCGATCTCGCCGAGTTGGAGCGGCGGAAACGCACCGGGAAAACTTGCCGTGGCGCGTGCGGCCAGCGCCAGTTCGAGCGGTTCGGCGAGAGGCTGACCCGGGGCAACCGGAACGTTGCTGTGAAAGCTGATCGGAAGCCGGTGCTCGCTTTCCTCCACCGCCGCCGGACTGTTGAGGCGGAGGATCGAGAGGTAGCCCCGAAAATCGGTCGCGGTGACCATCAGATCGAGTGGATGTCCGGGGGGCAGCAGCGGCTCCTCCGGCGTGCCTGCCGCCATCGCCGCCAACCCGTCGTAGAGCAGCTTGGAAAATCCGATTCCCGAGAAGGGCGGTTCGAACCAGCGTCCGCGGATGAGGTGAGACACCTTGCGGCGGACCTCCGCGCGGGTCTCGGGCGCGACGCTTTCGCTGACCGCGTTGCCCGGGCGGCGGAGCAGCCACCATACCAGCGGCATCGCCCACAGCTTCGCCACGCGCGACCATGGTCGCGCCCCGGGGTCGAGCAGCCGGTCGACGTCGGCGTCCTCGAGCCACATCTCGGTCAGCGGCTCGAGGCTGGCGCCCGAATGGATCGCCTCTGCCAAAAATATGGCGTTGATCCCGCCGGCGCTCGCTCCGGTGACGATGTCGGGCAGAACCCGCAGGCGCAGGCCATGGTTGCTTTCGATCCGGGCGAGGAGCGCGCGATAGACAGCCCGCACGCCGTCGGATGGAGGACTCTCGCCGACATGATCGCGGCTCGCCCGGGCCAGTTGCCACAGTTCCTTGGTGACGCCGTGCATATAGACCGCCAGGCTCACCCCGCCGTAGCAGACCAGCGCGATCCGAAGTTCCTTCTGCCGCATGACGGTGCTTGTGGCGGGCAAAACCGCCAAGCGCAATTGCGTTCCTTGAATGTTCCGGTTACGCCTCGCGCCGATGGTCAAGACGAAACGCCGCTACGTGTGCCAGAATTGCGGGTCGGTCAGCAGCCGCTGGCAGGGTCAGTGCGCCGATTGTTCCGAATGGAACACGCTGCTCGAGGATGCGCCAGCAACGGTGTTCTCGATGAAGCACGACCTGTCGAGCGGGGGGCGGGCGATCGCGTTCGAGGCACTCGACGCGCCGAGCGAACCGCTCGTACGTCTGCCGACCGGGCTGGCGGAATTCGACCGCGCGCTGGGCGGCGGACTGGTGCCGGGCTCGGCGGTGCTGATGGGCGGCGATCCGGGCATCGGCAAGTCGACCCTGCTGCTCCAGAGCGCCGGCGCGGTTGCCCGCCGCGGACTGCCGGTCGTTTACATGAGCGGAGAGGAAGCCGCGGCGCAGGTGCGGATGCGCGCCGGACGGTTGGGGCTGGCCGACGCGCCCATCAAGCTGGCGAGTTCGACCAGCGTGCGCGACCTGCTGACGACGCTCGGCACGATGGAGCCGCCGTCGCTGTTGATCGTCGATTCGATCCAGACGATGCACTCCGACACGATCGAGGGCGCGCCGGGCACGGTTAGCCAGGTGCGCGGCTGTGCGTTCGAGCTGATCCGCTACGCCAAGGAAAACGGCGTCGCCGTGGTGTTGGTGGGCCACGTCACCAAGGACGGCAGCATCGCGGGGCCGCGCGTGCTGGAACACATGGTCGACGTGGTGATGAGTTTCGAGGGCGAGCGCAGCCACCAGTACCGCATCCTGCGTGCGCTGAAGAATCGCTTTGGCGCGGTCGACGAGATCGGCGTGTTCGCGATGGCCGGGGCAGGGCTGGAGGAAGTCGGCAACCCATCGTTGCTGTTCCTTTCGGGGCGCGACGAGCCGCTCGCGGGCAGTGCGGTCTTCCCTGCGCTCGAAGGAACGCGGCCCGTTCTGGTCGAGATTCAAGCGCTGATCGTGCGGCTGCAATCGGGCGCGACGCCGCGCCGCGCGGTCGTGGGGTGGGACAGCGGGCGGCTGGCCATGTTGCTGGCGGTGCTCGAATCGCGCTGCGGGCTGAATTTCTCGTCCGCCGAAGTCTATCTCAACGTAGCGGGCGGATACCGCCTGTCGGACCCCGCCGCCGACCTCGCGGTGGCGGCTGCGCTCGTCTCGGCGCTCGCCGACAAGCCGCTCGAAACGCGCGGGGTTTGGTTCGGGGAAGTGTCGCTCGCGGGCGAGATTCGCCCCGTCGCCCACGCGGGTCTGCGGCTGCGGGAGGCGGCCAAGCTCGGCTTCGGAACAGGTTACGGCCCGGCCGATGCCGATGCCAATTCATCTGGACTTAACTATCGCGGGCTAAGCCGGCTGGCCAATCTCGTTGACCGGGTAATGGCATCGGCATAACAGGGCCGCGATCGCAATGACGGGTTTCGATCTCATAGTTCTCCTCGTCGTCGGTACGGCGGCGATAGGCGGTTTTCTGCGCGGCTTCGTGCAGGAAATTCTTTCGCTTGTCGCATGGGGTGTCGCGATCCTGGCGATCCACAACCTCCATACCCCGCTTTACGACTTCCTCCTGCCCAAGGTCGGCAATTCGGCGGGCGCGGCGACGCTGGCTTTCGCGGTGCTGCTGTTGATCCCTTATGCGGGTATGAAACTGATCGCAGGGCGCATGGGAGAGACGACGCGGACTTCGCTGCTCGGCCCGATCGACCGGGTGCTCGGGTTCGGTTTCGGAGCGATCAAGGGCGCGATCGTGGTCGTCTGCGGCTTTGCCTTGCTGGTACTTGGCTACGACGCGGCATGGGGTATCGCCGGGCGGCCCGACTGGATCAAGCAGGCGCGCACCTATCCGCTCGTGAATGCGAGCGCCGATGCCCTCGTCCAGCTGATCGAGAGCCGCGACGAGCAACGGCGCGAAACCAACGCCAAGATTCCGGTCCGGCGTTGACCGGTTCCCCGCGCACCGGGGCGGTACTTTATTCTCGCGAACTTCTGGCGCTGGCCGTTGCGCTGGCCGACGTGCCGTTCGATCCCGACTTGCCGCTTATCGGTGAAGCGCGATCGCGCACATGCGGCAGCACGCTGCGGCTTTCGGCTTCGCTCGACGGCGACGGACGATTCGACCGGTTCGGCCTGCGTGTGAGTGCGTGTGCGGTCGGCCAAGCGGCCGCGGCGCTGTTTGCCCGCGGTGCGGTCGGCCGCAGCGCGGCCGACGTTGCCGTTTCGCGCGAACAAATCGCAAGCTGGTTGGCGCAAGGCGTTCCGCCGCCCGACTGGCCGGGCCTTGCCGCGCTTGAACCCGCCCGCGCATATCCAGCGCGCCACGGCGCTATCCTGCTGGCATGGGATGCGGCGCTGGCCGCGCTTTCCAACGCCGAGGTGCGCGGCTAGAGCTTCTCGCCGACAAGGAAGGGGAGCCGCACCGCCATGAGCGAAACCGCCGCCGCGCCGGAAGTCCGGCCGTCGCACCACGAGCCGAGTGCGAAGGAGATTCGCCTCGTGATCGCCGCGTCAAGCGCGGGGACGATCTTCGAGTGGTACGACTTTTTCATCTACGGCACGCTCGCCGCGCTGATCGGCAAGGCGTTTTTCCCGGCGGACAACGAGACACTCCAACTGCTGCTCGTATGGGCGGGCTTCGCGGTTGGGTTCGGCTTCCGGCCGCTGGGCGCGATTCTGTTCGGGTTTCTCGGCGACCGGCTCGGGAGAAAGTATACGTTCCTCGTCACGGTAACCCTGATGGGCATCGCGACCGCGGGCGTCGGTCTTGTGCCGGGCGCATCGACGATCGGGCTGGCGGCGCCGGCAATCGTTATCTTCCTGCGCATCCTCCAAGGGCTCGCGCTGGGCGGCGAGTATGGCGGCGCGGCGATCTACGTCGCCGAGCACGCCCCGAAAGAAAAGCGGGGGTTCTATACCAGCTTCATCCAGGCGAGCGTGGTGGGCGGATTCGTGCTGTCGATCATCGTTGTCATCGCCTGCCGCGCGTTCATCGCGCCCGAGGCCTTCGAAGCCTGGGGCTGGCGGTTGCCCTTCCTGCTCAGTTTGGTCCTGCTCGCGATCAGCCTGTGGATGCGACTGAAACTCAGTGAAAGCCCGGTCTTCAAAGCGATGAAGGAAGCCGGCGAGATGGCCGGCAATCCCTTCGTCGAAAGCTTCACCTATCCCGGCAACAAGAAGCGCATTTTCGTTGCGCTGTTCGGGATAACCGGCGTGCTGACGACGATCTGGTACACCGCGTTCTTTTCCGGCCTCAGCTTCCTGCGTGGACCGATGCGGATGGATCCCGCGACGACCGAATGGCTCATGCTGATCGCAGGGGCGATATCAATGAGCTTCTACCTCGTCGTGGGAAAGTGGTCCGACCGGGTCGGGCGCAAGAAGCCGATTATCGTCGGCGCGGCGCTGGCGCTGTTGCTGCTGTTTCCGATCTTCTGGGGCATCGGTGCGCTGGCCAACCCGGGGCTCGCGGCCAGTGCGCGAAGCGAACCCGTGCTCGTCAGCGGGGAAAACTGCAGCTACGATCCGTTCGCCAGCAAACAGGCCACCGAATGCGGTCGATTGCTGGCCGACCTGACCTCGCTTGGCATCAGCTACGACGTGTCCGATCCTTCCGGCAAGGCCCGGTTGACCGCGGGCAACGACCCGATCGTGATCGACATGGCCGACGACGCGGGCCGCAAGGCGGCACTCCAGTCGGCGTTCGAGGCCAAAGGATACGACTTCTCGCCGCAGCATCCGCCATTTGCCAGCCTCGTCGGGATCGTCGCGCTGATCTGCGCGCTGGGGATGCTCTCGGCGCTTACCTACGGGTCGGTTGCAGCGCTGCTGGCAGAGATGTTCCCCCCGCAGATTCGCTATTCGTCGATGTCGATTCCGTACCACATCGGCGCAGGCTATCTCGGCGGGTTCCTGCCGCTCATCGCGGGCTACATCGTCGCGACGACCGGCAACGCCTATGCGGGCCTGTGGTACACTTGGGGCATCGTCGCTTTCGGGCTGGTGGTGGCTTGGTGGGGCATTCGGGGCGGTCCGCCGCGCGATTTCGAACCGAGCGATCACGCATTGCCGGTGTCGCCGGCGACCCCATGACCGACCTTCCGCCGCCCAGCCTGCGGCTTGATCTGGACGCGGAGGCGCTGGCGGCCAACTGGCGCACCCTCAACCGGATGTCGGGTGCGGCGAGCGCCGGCGCGGCGGTGAAGGCCGACGGCTATGGCCTCGGCGCCGCCCTCGTAGTGCCGGTCCTCGCCGCAGCGGGCGTGCACGACTTCTTCGTGGCGCACTGGAGCGAAGTGCCAGCCGTCATCGCGCACGTCCCGGCTGAGCAGGTCTCGGTGCTGCACGGTCCGCTGAGCGAGGCCGACTGCGCTTTTGCCCGCGATACGGGCGTGCGACCCGTGCTCAACAGCATCGCGCAGGTCGCGCGCTGGCAGGCGAGTGGGGGCGGGGCGTGCGACCTGATGGTCGATACCGGCATCAACCGGCTCGGCCTGCCGATGGCCGCGCTGGGCGACCCCGCACTCGCCGGACTTGAGGTGGACACGCTGATGTCGCACCTCGCCTCCGCCGACGAGGATGCGCCGCAGAACGCCGCGCAGCTTTCGCGCTTTGCCCAGGTGTGCGCGGCGATTCCGGCCCGCCGGCGGAGCCTTGCCAACAGCGCAGGGATCGCGCTGGGGCCGGCCTATGCATTCGACCTCACCCGTCCGGGCATCGCGCTCTACGGCGGTATGCCGCGGAGCGAATTCGACGAGATCATAGCGCAGGTCGTGCGGCCGAAGGCGGCGATACTCCAGGTCCGCGAGGTCCGGGAGGGCGAAGGCATCGGCTACAACGCGGCGTTCCGCGCGCCTGCGGCCATGCGTGTGGGCGTCGTCTCGCTCGGCTATGCGGACGGGTTCCTGCGCAGCCGGGGGCCGGGGCATGCGCTGTCCCACGAGGGCAGCGCGCTCCCGCTGCTCGGCAAGGTGTCGATGGACATGGTGGTAATCGACCTGTCGGCGGCACCCGCGCTTGGCGAGGGCGATTGGGTGGACATCCCGTTCGACCTGCCCGCCGAGGCGGCGCGTTCGGGTCTCTCGCAATATGAACTTCTCACCACCACCGGACTGCGCCAGCGGGGTTGATTTTGCGCTGCGCACAACGCGCGCAGCATTTGTTGCGCTGCAAATGCTGCGAGTGCTAAGGAGGACGATGAAACCACACAGGGTGTCCGGCACATGGCAAAGCGCGAAACAGACGCTGACGGCGCGATCGTCATCAAGAAGTACGCCAACCGGCGGCTCTACAACACCGGCACATCAAGCTACATCACGCTCGACGACCTGGCTAAGATGACCCGCGACGGCGTCGACTTCAAGGTGCTCGACGCCAAGACGGGTGACGACATCACCCACACGATCCTGACCCAGATCATCATGGAAGAGGAATCGAGCGGGGGCGAGCCCATGCTTCCGATCGGTTTCCTGCGTCAGCTCATCTCGATGTACGGCAATTCGATGCAGTCGATGATGCCGAGCTATCTCGACGCGATGATGGACAATTTCCGCGTCAACCAGTCCAAGCTGCACGATGCCTTCATGGCCCGCGCAGGCGGTACTCCGCTGGGCAAGATCGCGGAAACGAACATGGCGCTGATGCGCGCGGCCACCGAGGCGCTGATGCCCAAGCGCGGCGGCACCAAGCCGTCTGCCGGATCGTCCCCCGCACCGTCCCCTTCCGCGACGCCCAACGAGATCGCCGAACTGCGCGCACAGATGGCCGCGATGCAGAAGAAGCTCGACGATATGGGCCAATAGCGCAGGGCCAGTACCCCTGTTCGCCCACTTGCGGTGCCGCTAGAGGCGCTGCCGCACCGCAGCACAAGAACGAAAGAACTACCCCCGTGTCCCAGATCCGCCATGCCCTTTCGGTCAAGCGCGCCGACGACTTCGCGCAGTGGTACCAGGAGGTGATCTCCGCCGCCGACATGGCCGAGGAATTGGGCGTGCGCGGGTGCATGGTCATCAAGCCGTGGGGTTATGGAATCTGGGAGCGCATCCAGCGCCTGCTCGACGCGCGGATCAAGGCGACCGGGCACGACAACGCCTACTTCCCGCTGCTCATCCCGCTCAAGAACTTCGAGCGCGAGGCCGAGCACGTCGAGGGTTTCGCCAAGGAAATGGCGGTCGTCACCCACCACCGCCTGATCGCGGACGGCAAGGGCGGGCTGGTGCCCGATCCCGAGGCGAAGCTGGAAGAACCGCTGGTCATCCGCCCGACGTCGGAAACGATCATCGGCGACGCGATGGCGCGCTGGATCCAGTCATGGCGCGATCTGCCGCTCAAGCTCAACCAGTGGGCCAACGTGATGCGCTGGGAAATGCGCACGCGGATGTTCCTGCGCACCAGCGAATTTCTCTGGCAGGAAGGCCACACCGCGCACGAGACTGCCGCCGAGGCGAAAGAGCACACGTTGCGTATGCTCGAGGTCTATCGCGCCTGCGCCGAGGAAGACCTCGCACTGCCCGTGATCGCCGGCGAAAAGCCCGAGAACGAGCGTTTCCCCGGCGCGGTGGAGACCTGGTCGATCGAGGCGATGATGCAGGACGGCAAGGCACTGCAGGCCGGCACAAGTCACTATCTCGGCACCAATTTCGCCGAGGCGAGCGGCATCAAGTTCCAGGATCGCGACGGCGGCCAGCAGTTCGCGCACACCACCAGCTGGGGCGTTTCCACGCGCATGATCGGCGGCGTGATCATGGTCCACGGCGACGACGACGGGCTCAAGGTCCCTCCGGCGATTGCCCCGTGGCAGGTCGTCATCGTGCCGATGCTGCGCGAGGACGAAGGCGATGCCGCGCTGCTTGATTATTGCGCGGGTCTGAAGACCAGGCTGGCCGGAGCGAGCGCGCTCGGCGAGCCGGTCCGTGTGTTGCTCGATGCCAAGCCCGGCAAGGCTGCCGCCAAGCGCTGGGACTGGGTCCGCAAGGGCGCGCCGCTGATCGTCGAGGTCGGCGGGCGCGACGTGGCCGGCGGTACCGTCAGCCTGCTGCGCCGTGATGCGCTGTGGAATACCGAGAACGGCAAGCCCGCTTTCACCGCTCCCACGCTCGATGAGGCGGCCGCTTCGATTCCCCGCGTGCTCGAAGCGATGCAGACGAGCATGCTGGCTGACGCCGCCAGTGAGCGCGACGCGCGGATCGACCGCACGGTCACCGATTTCGCCGGGCTGCAGGCGTTTTTTGCCGATGGGGTCAAGAATCCGGGCTGGCTCGAGGTCCAGTGGTCGAAGCCGACGGGTGCGGCGCTGGAAGCCGTGACCGAGCAGCTGAAGACGCTGAAACTTACGCTGCGCAATGTACCGCTTGGCGCTGCGCCGGCCAACAGCGCCTGCGTGTTCACGGGCGATCCGGCGGTGGAGCGGGTGCTCGTCGCCCGGGCGTACTAAAAGGGAGCCAGCGATGCTCGGAGCGATCCAGTACCACTTGCGGCATCTTGCCGACTTCACCGGACGCGATGCCCGCCAGACGTTCTGGTACTGGTTTCTGGCTCTGTTCATCGTCAACATCGTCGCCTCGACGATCGCCACCGTGCCGATCATGATCGAGACGATGACGATCGGCTTCGAGGCCGCTCGCAACGGAAATCCCGAGGCGGCGCAGGCGACGATGATGTCGGCCATGGGCGACCGGGTGGCTTCGATGATCGTGCTTTCGCTGGTGCTGGGCGCGGCGAACCTTCTGCTCATCGCCGCGGCCTTCGTCCGGCGGCTCCACGACAGCGGCAAGTCGGGAATCTGGGCGCTCGTTGCCGGGGTGGTCTACGTCGTGTCGCTGCTGCTCACCTGGAGCCGCGCCGATGACGCGGCGGCGCTGATGCGCGAGATCGCCGCGGCGCAAGACCCCGACACGGTGTTCGCGATGCAGTCGAAAATGGCGTGGGAGGGATTGCTGGGTTACGTCCCGCTGGTGATGGTCATCGGCTTCGGATTGCTCAAGTCCGATCCCGAGCCCAACCGCTTTGGCGAGGAACCGGTGCGCTTCTGACCGCTTGCCAAGCGCGCGGGGCTGTTGGACAAGGCCCCATGCATAGACGATTTTTTGCCCCCGTCGCTCTTCTCGCCGCCGTGCTGGGATCCGCTTCGCTGACCGCAGCGGACGACCCTGCGACCGGCGTATCCGAGGCCCGGCTCAAGGCCGATGTGGAACGGCTTGTCGCGTTCGGCACGCGCCACACCCTGTCGGACCAGGACGGCAAGACCCGCGGCATCGGCGCGGCGCGGCGCTGGGGCGAAGCCCAGTTCGCCAAGGCGAGCAAGGCCTGTGGCGCATGCCTGACGATCGTGCTGCCCGAACGGATGGTCGAGGGGGGCCGTATCCCGAAGCCGACCCGGTTGGTCGATGTCGTCGCGATCCAGCGCGGTACCGAGCGGCCGGACGAGGTCGTGATCGTGCAGGGCCACATCGACAGCCGCGTGTCCGACGTGATGGACTTTACCTCCGACGCGCCCGGGGCGAACGACGACGGCAGCGGCACCGCGCTGGTGATCGAGGCGGCGCGCGTGCTGTCGCAGCACACCTACCCCACGACGATCGTCTACGCGCTGCTGTCGGGCGAGGAGCAGGGGCTCCACGGCGGCCAGCTGCTTGCCGACTACGCGCAGGAGCAGGGCTGGAAGATCAAGGCGGTGCTCAACAACGATATCGTGGGCAACTCGTGCGGTTCGGACGGCTATTGCGATGACACCCACGTCCGCGTGTTCTCGGAAGGTCCGCGCGCCGATCTCGACGACAAGGCGCGCGCCGCGCAGCGCCGTGACGGGGGCGAGAACGACAGTCCCGGCCGCAACCTGTCGCGCTTTATCGATGGGCTCGACGGTCCCGCGCTCGAAGTCCGGCCGATCTGGCGCGCCGACCGCATGGGCCGCGGTGGCGACCAGTTGCCCTTCCTTGCCAAGGGCTACCCCGCGATCCGCTTCTCGGTCGCGGTCGAGAACTATGACAAGCAGCACCAGGACCTGCGAACCGAAAACGGCGTGCGCTATGGCGACACCATCGACGCAATGGATTTTGGGTACCTTGCAAAGGTCACCGCGCTCAATGTCCGCACGCTCGACCGTTTGGCACGCGCGCCGATGCCGCCCAGTCCGTTTGCCGAGGCGGCGGTCCAGACCTTTACCACTCTCAAGTGGGACGAGGTGCCCGGTGCGGTGAACTATTCGATCTGGCAGCGCGCCACCAATGCTCCCGACTGGAGCGAAGAACCGGTGATTGCCAACGTCGTGGCAACCAGTGCGAAGCTTGAGGGTGTTCGCGGCGACGATTGGATTTTCGGGGTCAGCGCCTGCGCCTCCAACGGGGCCTGCAGCCCGGTGGCGAGCGCGGTGCCGGGCGGAGCATTCGCGCCGCTCGCCAATCCGGCAGGTGACAAGCCCTAGCGCCATCCCCATATCCCGGGGAATGCAAAAACAACCCAAGCCCGGAATGCCCAGCCGCGAGCAAATCCTCGAATTTCTTCAGACCAGCGACGCGATCGCCGGCAAGCGCGAGATCGCCAAGGCGTTCGGGCTCAAGGGCCAGGAAAAGATCGCGCTCAAGGCGCTGCTAAAGGACATGGCCGAGGAAGGCCTGATCGACGGGCGAAAGACCGCCTATCACCGCATGGGCGGCGTGCCCAAGGTCACCGTGCTGCGCGTGGCCGAGATCGAGGATGGCGAGCCCTATGCCATTCCCGACGCATGGAGCCCCGACGATGCCAGTCCGCCCCCTCGACTGCGGGTGATCGAAGGCAAGAAGGGCAAGGGCAACGCCAAGATCCCCGCCCTCAAGGTCGGCGACCGGATACTCGCGCGCACGGAGGAAACCGGTCGCGGCTGGCGCGCGCACCCGATGAAGAAGCTGCCCGCGCGTGAAGACGGCCTGATGGGCGTGGTCGAGGTGGATCGCGCCGGGAAAGCCTGGCTTGCGCCGGTCGACAAGCGGGTGCGCAGCTCTGCGCCGATCGCCGATCTCGGCGGGGCGGCAGAGGGCCAGCTCGTGCTCGCCGAACCCGCCGGAAAGTCGCCGCGATCGGGCGTCAAGGTGATCGAGGTGCTCGGCGATCCGCTCGCGCCCAAGTCGTTCAGCCTGATCGCCATCGCCAAGCACGGCATTCCGCACGTGTTCGGTGAAGACACCATTGCCGAGGCCGAGCGTGCCGCGCAGTTGCCGCTGGCGCACGACCACCGCGAAGACCTGCGCGACCTGCCGATCGTCGCGATCGATCCGGCCGACGCGCGCGACCACGACGATGCGATCTGGGCCGAGCCCGATGGGGAGGGCGGATACAAGGCGCTCGTCGCCATCGCGGACGTCAGCTACTACGTTCGCCCCGGCGGCGCGCTCGACCGCGAGGCGCGCAAACGCGGCAACTCGGTCTATTTTCCCGACCGTGTCGTGCCGATGCTGCCCGAGGTGCTCAGCGCCGACGTGTGCAGCCTGAAGGAGGGCGAGGACCGCGCCGCGATGGCTTGCCACCTGCGCATTTCGCCCGAGGGCAAGGTCACCAAGTGGCGCTTTACCCGCGCGGTGGTCCGCATCGCCCACAACATAGCCTACGAGGACGCGCAGGCGAAGATCGACGATGAAAGCGCACCCCAATTCCTGCAGAACCTGTGGGGCGCGTGGAAGCTGCTGGCTGCCGCGCGCGCCGCGCGCGACCCGCTCGAACTGGAATTGCCCGAACGGCAGGTGAAGCTCGACGACCAGGGCAAGATCGCCGAGATCGCCGTGCGCGAACGGCTCGACGCGCACCGTGTGGTGGAAGATTTCATGATCGCCGCGAACGTCGCCGCGGCCAAGGCGCTCGAGGCCAAGACCGCGCCTGTTGTCTACCGCGTTCACGAGACGCCGGGTCGCGAGAAGCTGGTGACGCTGCGCGATTACATGAAGACCTTCGGCCATACCCTCGCTCTCGGCCAGGTCGTCACCCCCGGCCTGTTCAACCGCATGCTCAAGGACATCGGCGACGAGAGCGAGAAGGCGCAGGTCATGGAAGCGGTCCTGCGCAGCCAGACGCAGGCCTACTACGGTCCCGCGAATGCCGGGCATTTCGGGCTCGCGCTCGCCAGCTACGCGCACTTCACGTCGCCGATCCGCCGCTATGCCGACCTGCTGGTCCATCGCGCGCTGGTCGATGCCTACAAGCTCGAACAACCCAAGCCGAAGATCGACCTGCCCGAATTGAGCGGCCTCGCCGAACGCGACCGGGACGATCTGTCGAAGATTTCCGACGCGATCAGCAAAACCGAACGGCGCGCGATGGAGGCCGAGCGCGACACGATCGACCGCTATGTCGCCGCGTGGCTCTCGGGCCGCGTGGGCGAGGTCTTCGCAACGCGGATCACCGGCGTGCAGAGCTTCGGCTTTTTCGCAACCATCGTCGGCACGGGCGGCGACGGCCTGGTTCCGGTCTCGACGTTGGGCCGCGAATACTTCCGCTACGACGAGGCATCGCAGACGCTGACCGGAGAAGGCACCGGCACGAAATTCGCCCCCGGCGACAAGCTCGAACTGCGTCTGGCCGAGGCCAATCCGCTGACCGGCGCGCTAAAATTCGAGCTGCCGCAAGCCGAGGGCAGCATCGAGCCGCGCGGTAATCGTCCGGCGCCCAAGAACAAGCCCAAGCCCAATCAGGGGAATCGAAAAGGGCCGGGGCAGGGCGCGGGACAGGGATCCGGACAGGGGCCGGGACAGTCCAAGCGGCCCCAGGGCCAGCGCGGTCGCCCGGGCAACATCCGTCACCAGGGCAAGAAGCGCTAGCTCAGCCGGTCGATATCCTCGTCGGTCAGCCCGCCGGGGACCAGGAACAGCGGGCACGCCAGATGGCCCGCGTGGTTGGAAAAGTGCGTCACCAGCGGCCCCGGTCCGCCGTCCGCGGCGGCACCCAGCACCAGCGCGGCGACTTCCGGATGTTCGGTCAGGTATTGGCTGATGACTTCCTGCGCGCCGCCCGAGCGGACCGATATGATCGGCATCTTGCCGCTTTCGGCGAACAGCGATCCGGCGGCGCTGCTGGCGACCATCTCGGCGCGGTCGCGCGCCTCCTGTTCGATCGTCGCCTGAATCCCGCCGAACGCGTTGAAGTTCTCGCGCTGGACCAGCGCGAGGATATGGACCGATCCGCCGGTCTTCATCGCGCGGCGGCTGGCGAAGCGCAGCGCGCGCAACGCCTCGTCGGTTTCGTCCATGATCACCAGATAGACGCGCATCGGACCCACCCTCTCCTTGGCTGGCGATATCGGCGGAAAACGTATTCAGGGCAAGCGACTTGCCCGGACGCTACGGCTTTGCCAAAGCGGACAACGATCACTCCCCAGTGAAGGACCGCTATGCCGACCCCGATCAAGATGCCTGCCCTGTCGCCGACGATGGAGGAGGGCACGCTCGCCAAGTGGCTCGTCAAGGAAGGCGATACCGTCTCCGCAGGCGACATCATGGCCGAGATCGAGACCGACAAGGCCACGATGGAGTTCGAGGCGGTCGACGAAGGCACGATTGCGAAGATCGAAGTGGCCGAGGGCACCGAGGGCGTGAAGGTCGGCACCGTGATCGCGTTGCTGGCGGGCGAGGGCGAGGATGCGAGCGATGTGGCCGATGCCGCTCCGGCTCCGGCTCCCGCAAAGGAACCGGCCGCGACCGAGGAACGCAAGGACGCGGTCAGTGACCAGCAGAAGAGCAGCGAAACTGCGGCAAAGGACGTCGTCCCAGCGAAAGCCAGGGACCGCAGGCGGTTCCGCGCCATCGCGGGCGACCCCTGCTTCCGCTGGGGTGACGAATGGCGACCGGATCGTCGCATCCCCGCTCGCAAAGCGCATCGCGGAGCAGAAGGGCGTCGATCTGTCCTCGCTCAAGGGCTCTGGCCCCAACGGCCGCATCGTGAAGGCCGATGTCGAGGGAGCGCAGCCGGGTGCTGCCGCTCCTGCAGAGAAAGCGGAGACGCCGGCCCCCGCGGTCGCATCGGCCGGAACGCCTTCGTCGGCACCCGCCACGCTGCCCGATTTCGGCATCCCGCACGAGGACGAGAAGCTTTCGAACGTGCGCAAGGTCATCGCGCGCCGCCTGACCGAGGCGAAACAGACCGTGCCGCACTACTACCTCGCGATCGACGTGCAGCTCGACGCGCTGCTCAAGCTGCGGGGCGAGCTCAACAAGGCGCTCGAAGCGCAGGGCATCAAGCTCAGCGTGAACGACCTGCTGATCAAGGCGCTGGCCAAGGCACTGATCCAGGTGCCCGCGTGCAACGTCGCCTTCGCGGGCGATACGCTGCGCCGCTATTCGCGCGCGGACATCTCGGTCGCGGTCGCCGCACCCAGCGGGCTGATCACGCCGATCGTGACCGATGCCGGGGCCAAGTCGGTCAGCGCGATCGCTTCTGAGTTCAAGGGCCTCGTCGACAAGGCGCGCGAGGGCAAATTGCAGCCGCAGGAATACCAGGGCGGCACCGCCAGCCTGTCGAACCTCGGCATGTACGGGATCAAGCAGTTCGAGGCGGTGATCAATCCGCCGCACGCGATGATCATGGCGGTCGGCGCGGGCGAGAAGCGCCCCTACGTCATCGACGACGCGCTCCAGATCGCCACCGTGATGACCGCCACCGGCAGCTTCGACCACCGCGCCATCGACGGCGCGACCGGCGCCGAGCTGATGCAAGCTTTCAAGGCGCTGGTGGAGGCACCGTTGGGGCTGGTGGCTTGAGGTCTGGAACCCACCTTTGGAGGACGTCGGCAGTCGGACTTGCCACGACCGAGTTCATTTGCGGTCTAGGAATTGCGGTATCCACTTGGCTTACCGCGAGGTGGTTCGATGCCGATCCCTCGTATGACGACCGCGGCTTGTGGACGTTCGCCTATGCCTCGATGGCGTTGGTAACAATTGTGCCATCTCTTACTGGTCTGCTGGCTTGGCGCACATCGAGTGTGCGCATGCTCGCCGTTTGTACCCTGCTACTCTTCTGTTACCCCGCTCTCGTGGTCGCGTACGGCTAGCACTGATGGAGCGCCAACCCCTCATCCGCGTCACCGCCATGCCGGCGGACACTAACCCCTACGGCGGTGTGTTCGGCGGGTGGCTGATGAGCCAAATGGCGCTCGGCGCCGGCGCGCTGGCGAGCCGGGTGGGGAAGGGCAAGGCGGTGGTCGTCTCGGCGACCGACTTCGCCTTTCCCGGCGCGATGGCGGTGGGGGACGAGCTCAGCGTCTATTGCGACATCGCCGCCACCGGCACCACCTCGCTCACCGTCACTGCCGAGGGCATCGCGCGCGAGCGCAACGGCGAGGCAACCACCAAGGTGTGCGAAGGTACTTTCAAGTTCGTACTGTTGGATGACGACAACAGGCCTCGTGCGGTGGGCGAAGCGGCCTTGTCGGCGAACGATGGATGAGCGTTTTCCTACACGCCAATGGCTGTGCGATAAGCCCACGGTGCATGCCGCGTTCGCCTCTCGCCGCCAGCCCAGCAGTGCGATCCCGCGAACCCCGATTTTTCTTATCCAGGACAGTGGTCCATGTGGTCCACGGGTCCAACATTTGACCAGGATAGACAATGGCTGACACCCAATACGACGTCATCGTGCTCGGCAGCGGCCCCGGCGGCTACGTCGCGGCGATCCGCTGCGCGCAGCTGGGCCTCAAGACCGCGATCGTCGAGCGCGAGCTGCTCGGCGGGATCTGCCTCAACTGGGGCTGCATCCCGACCAAGGCGCTGCTGCGCAGTGCCGAGATCTTCCACTACATGCAGCACGCGGCCGACTACGGCCTCAAGGTCGCAGGGGATCGAGGCCGATCTCGAAGCGGTGGTCAAGCGCAGCCGGGGGGTCGCGACGCAGCTCAACCGTGGCGTCACCGGACTGATGAAGAAGAACAAGATCGCGGTGCACATGGGGGAGGGCACGCTTACCGGGCCGACCTCGCTGACCGTGAAGGGCGGCGTTGCCGGTTCGGGGGCAGAGGAGAAGCTCACCGCCAAGCACGTGATCGTCGCGACCGGCGCGCGCGCCCGCGACCTGCCGTTCGCCAAGGCCGACGGCAAGCGCGTGTGGACCTATCGCCACGCGATGACTCCGCCCGAAATGCCGACGAAGCTGCTCGTCATCGGTTCGGGCGCGATCGGGATCGAGTTCGCCAGTTTCTACAACGACATGGGCGCGCAAGTGACCGTGGTCGAGATGCTCGACCGCGTGGTGCCGGTGGAGGACGCCGACGTCTCCGCGTTCCTCGAGAAGCAGCTCAAGAAGCAGGGCATGACAATCATGACCGGTGCGGGGGTCGAGGCTCTGGCCGTGTCGGACAAGGGTGTGAAGGCGAAGATCAAGGCCAAGGACGGCAAGGTCTCCGAGACCGAATTCAGCCACTGCATCGTCGCGGTCGGCATCGTCCCGAACACCGAGGATATCGGACTTGAAAAGCTGGTCGAGATGGATCGCGGGTTCATCCAGATCGACCCCTATGGCCGCACCAGGTCGAAGGGCCTGTGGGCGATCGGCGACTGCGTTCCCGGCCCCTGGCTTGCGCACAAGGCGAGCCACGAAGGCGTCACCGCGGCAGAGGCGATTGCCAGGGAACTCGGCAACACGGATGTTCACCCGCACCCGCTCGACCGCAACAACATTCCCGGCTGTACCTATTGTCACCCGCAGATCGCCAGCGTCGGCATGACCGAGGCAAAGGCGAAGGAAGCGGGCTACGAGATCAAGGCGGGGACTTTCCCCTTCATCGGCAACGGGAAGGCGATCGCGCTGGGTGAAGCCGAAGGGTTCATCAAGACGGTGTTCGACGCCAAGACCGGCGAGCTGCTGGGCGCACACATGATCGGTGCCGAGGTGACCGAGCTGATCCAGGGCTATGTCGTCGGCAAGACACTCGAGACGACCGAGGCCGAGCTGATGAACTCGATCTTCCCGCACCCGACATTGAGCGAGATGATGCACGAAAGTGTCCTCGCCGCGTACGGCCGTGCGCTCCACATCTGAGATCTGCGGTTCGTCGCAAGTCCCTGCAATTCGTCGCAAAATCGCGGAACGCGGCGGCCCTCCCGGCATTGTCGGATGTGAGAGGAGTCGCTGTTATGGAATTCGAGATCGAGGAACGTCCCCAAGCGGGTGAAATCGTCTGGCACCGCTATTCGGACCGCTTCGTCAGCCCGCAGAGGCAACGCGTCGACCCTCAGAGAACGCGGCCCGACATGCTCGACCGCGCCCTCCGGATTCCCGACCAGGAACCTGGCTCCTAACCGACCGCCGAGGCGTCCCGCAGTCGCTGGATGTACTCATCGCTTAGTCCCAGCACATCGCGCAGAATATCGTCGCCGTCCTCGCCTGATCGGGGCGGGGCGGTGCGATAGGCGGCCGGTGTTTCGGACAGCTTCGCCGGAAAGCCGACGAAGGCCACGTTACTGCCGTCGTGCCGCTCGATCGAGCCCACGAGGTCGCGCGCCGCGATCTGCGGGAGCGCGAGGGCCTCGGGCACGGTATTCACCCGCCCGCTAGGTACGCCCGCGTCGTTGAGCGCGGCCACCAGCTCGTCGGATGACCATGCGGCGATAACCGGTGCCATCTCGGCCAGCAGCGCGGCGCGGTTTTCGCCCCGCGCGCTCATCGCGGCGAAGCGCGCATCGTCCGCCAGCGCGTTGAGGCCGAGAACGCCACACAGCTTGGCGTACTGGCGGTCGTTCGCGGTCGCGATCAGGATGTCGCCATCGGCGCACGTGAACACCTGGTATGGCACGATGTTGGGATGCTCGTTGCCGAGCCGCCGCGGCTCGCTGCCGCCGTTGAGCCAGTTGGCCGCCTGGTTGCTCATCATCGCGACCTGCGTATCGAGCAGCGCGATGTCGATCCGCTGCCCTTCGCCGGTGCGGTCGCGGTGGCGTAGTGCTGCGAGGATCGAAATGGTGGCATAGAGTCCCGTGGTGAGGTCGCTGATCGGGATCCCGACCTTGGTCGGCGGACCGTCGGCCGCGCCGGTAACGCTCATCAGCCCGCTCATTCCCTGGATCAGGAAATCGTAGCCGCCGCGGTCTTTTTCCGGACCGGTCTGCCCGAATCCTGTGATCGAGCACCAGACGAGCCCCGGCTTCATCGCGCGCAACGTCTCGTAATCGAGGCCGTATTTCCCCAGGCCGCCGACGCGGAAGTTCTCAACGACCACGTCCGACTGCGCGACCAGTTGGCGGACAAGTTCTGCGCCTTCAGGGCTGGCGATGTCGATCGCGATCGAGCGTTTGTTGCGGTTGGCGCATGAAAAATAGGCGGAGTCGTGCGAATCGGGCAGGAACGGCGGGCCCCATGCGCGGGTGTCGTCGCCCGCGCCCGGCTGCTCGACCTTGATCACATCCGCGCCAAGATCGCCGAGGACCTGCGTGCTCCACGGCCCCGCAAGCACGCGCGACAGGTCAAGAACCCGTATTCCTTCGAGCGCACCGCTCATTGATCGCGGAACTCCGGTGCACGCTTGTCGAGAAAGGCGTCGATTGCCTCGGCGTGGTCTTGGGTGTGATGCGACAATGCCTGATAGGCCGCCGCGATCTCGAGGTGAGTTGGCAGCTTTTGGTCCATCCCCTCGCGCATAAGCCGCTTCGCCATCCGCGTCGCGTGCCCCGGATTATCGGCGATGGCCCGCGCTAACTCCTGCGCGCGAGGCAGGACTTCCGCAGTCGGCACGACTTCGTTGGCGAGGCCGTATCGCAGCGCGGTCTGCGCGTCGATCGTCTCGCCTGTCAGGGTCATCCGGCTGGCGTTGGCAAGCCCCACGACCCGCGGCAGCAACCACGCGCCACCGCCACCGGGAATGATGCCGAGCTTGACGTAGCTTTCGGCGACAAGCGCACCCTCGGCCATCACCCGCACGTCGCACATCAGCGAGATGTCGAGCCCCAGGCCGATGGCGTGGCCGTTGATCGCCGCGACCACCGGCACTTCGAGCTCCCACAGCGCCTTGCCGATCGTCTGCACCGTCGTGCGATAATGAGTGCGCTGGTCGAACGGCGAGCCGGCAAACAGGCCGGTCTTCTCGCGCATCGACTTGACGTTGCCGCCTGCGCAAAACGACTTGCCCGCGCCGGTGAGCACCATCGCCCGCACCGATCGGCCGCGCGCCAGTTCCTCGGCCAGCGCGACGAATTCGGCGCTTTGGCAGGGATCGGTAATCGCATTGCGATCTTCGGGCCGATTCATCGTGACGGTGATCACCGCGCCGTCGCGCTCGATCTTGAGGAAGTCTTCCATGCGTGTGGCTGTAGGGGGCGGTCCCGCCGCCCGCAATCCACGGTATTGCGGTTGGCCTCACTCTGCCCCAGACCATGGGACCACGTGTTTGACACCCTGACCCTCGCGGCGATTCCGCCGGAAGACGAAGCACTGCGGGCGAAGGCCCGTGCGCTCGCCCGCGATGCGGTCGCGGGGATGACGCTCGAACAGCGCGCAAGATCGTGGATGGGCGTCGACCCGGCATTGAGCCGCAAGCTCGGCGAAGCGGGTCTGCTCGGACTTACCCTGCCGAGGGAGTATGGCGGCGGCGGGCGCGGTCCCTTCGCGCGGTTCGTGGTGGTCGAGGAACTGCTCGTTGCCGGAGCCCCGGTCGGAGCGCACTGGATTGCCGACCGGCAGAGTGCACCCCTGATCCTAAACTTCGGTACGGAAGCACAACGCCGCGACTTTCTGCCCCGAATTTGCCGTGGCGAGGCACTGTTCTGCATCGGCATGAGTGAGCCGGACGCGGGCTCGGACCTCGCCGCGGTGCGTACCCAGGCCGAGCGGACGTCGGACGGATGGCGCCTCAACGGCCAGAAGCTTTGGACCACCGGCGCGCATCATGTCGATTTCATGATCGCGCTCGTTCGGACATCTGGCGGACCAGAGGATCGCCACGCGGGCCTGTCACAAGTCATCGTGCCGCTCAGGACGCCCGGCGTCACGGTGCGCCCGATCCGCGATCTCGCTGGAGACGAGCATTTCAGCGAAGTGTTCTTCGATGATGTCGATCTTCCGTCCGATGCGCTTATCGGCCAGGAAGGGCAGGGGTGGGCGCAGGTGACTGCCGAACTCGCGTTCGAGCGTAGTGGCCCCGAGCGCATCTTTTCGAGCCACGTCGTGCTCGATGCCTGGATTGCGCATCTGCGCTCTGCGGGCCGCGCCGACGACGCGACCGCGGCCCTCGTGGGCGGCTTCGTGGCCCGTCTTGCGACTTTGCGCGCCATGTCGCTCGCGTGCACCGCCAGACTTGCTGCGGGCGAGAGTCCCGTTGTGGAAGCGTCGCTGGTGAAGGACCTCGGAACTGCATTCGAGCAGGACCTACCGCTTGCAATCGCCGACGATCTTGCCGCTCATCGGGATGAAGCCCCCGACTCGCACCTGACCGCTGCGCTGCGCTATTTGACGCTCGTCGCGCCCAGCTTTTCGTTGAGGGGCGGGACGCGTGAGATACTTCGCGGGATTATAGCGCGCGGGATGGGCCTTCGATGAGCGATATCCTCGCCCCGTTCGAAGCGATGCTGGACAGGCTTTTCCCGCCCGCGCGGGTGCGTGCCATCGATGCCGGCGATGGTTGGCTTCAGGAGCGCACGGCTGTCGAGGAATTGGGATATCTCGACTCGCTGACCCCTGAAATGGCGCTGCCGTTCGCCGACACGGTGATGCTCTGGCGGGCCATGGGATATCGCGCGGCTCCCCTGAGTATCGGAGAAGCCATGATCGTGCGTTCGGGCCGCGATGCCGGGGAAGCAAGGCTGATCCTGCTTGCGGCCGGGACCTCGGGCGCGGCCGATCGCGTGCTCGAAATGACGACCGCCCATGCCGGCGAGCGCTCTCAGTTCGGCAAGCCGATCTCGCGCCAGCAGGCGGTGCAGCAGCAACTCGCGGTCATGGCCGAACAGGTCGCCGCAATCCGCATGGCGGTGCAGCTTGCAGGCGATTGCGACTGGCCCACGCGCGCCCGTGCGGCGCTCGCCAAGACCGTAGCGGCGACATATGCCCCGGCGATCGCGAACACGGCGCACGCGATCCACGGAGCTATCGGCATCAGCGCCGAGTTCGACCTTCAGATATTCACACGCCGGCTTCACGACTGGCGTCTTGAAGACGGCGCCGAGAGCGTATGGGCGAAGGAGCTTGGCCGCGTTCTGCTTACCAGCGGCGATGACACTCTCGATTGGGTGCGCAACACGCTGTTCTGAAGAGGGAGAATGGTGGACGCACTAGGGCTCGAACCTAGGACCCGCTGATTAAGAGTCAGCTGCTCTACCAACTGAGCTATGCGTCCGTTCCGGCATCACGAGGCTGCTTTTCAAGCGGCTCCGAATCGTCGGGAGAGGCGCATATAGCGTCCCTTTCCGCATTGCCAAGGGTGAAAGGTTCCGCGTCAGGCGAGTCCGCGCCGGCCGCTTCGCACGGTCCAGCGGTGGACCATCATCAGCGTGCCGAGGCAGATCATGTTGGTCATCATCGAGCTGCCCCCGTGGCTCATGAATGGCAGCGGGATGCCGACTACCGGAGCAAGGCCCATGACCATCATCAGGTTGATCGCCACGTAGAAGAACACCGTCGCCACCATTCCCCCGGCGAGCAGCCGGGCGAAGCGGTCCTCGGATGCCAGCGCGACCTTCCATCCCCAGCGCAGAATGAGGAAGAACGCCAACAGGACGAGCATTCCGCCAATGAAACCCCATTCCTCCGCCATCGTCGAGAAGACGAAATCGGTATGGGGTTCGGGCAAGTAGTTAAGGTGGCTCTGCGAGCCGTTGTTGAATCCCTTGCCGGTGATCCCGCCCGAACCGATGGCGATCTTCGACTGGGTAATGTGATATCCATCACCCAGCGGATCGCTCTCGGGATCGAGGAAGGTGAAGACGCGCCTCTGTTGGTAGGGTTTGAGGCCGAAGAAGAACGCCAGCGGGGCGATGATCACGCCTGCAGCGGCGGCGCCTCCGAACCACTTGAGCGGCAGTCCGGCGAGGAACATCACCACGGCGCCGCCGAACCCGATCGCGAGCGCCGTCCCGAGGTCGGGCTGGGCGAGCACCAGCACCATCGGTATGCCGATCATCAGGCCGGCGGGAACGAGCGAGCGCCAGGTCGGCACCATGCCCGAGGGCAGATCGCCGTAGAACCGCGCGAGCGCGAGCACGAGCGCAGGCTTCATCAACTCCGACGGCTGGAGCACGACGGGCCCCAGGCTGATCCACCGCTGGCTGCCCTTGCCGACGAATCCCAGGACCTCGACGCCGACCAGCATAAGCAGGATGACGAGATAGGCCGGATAGGCGAACACGCGGATGAAATCGCGGCTGAACAGGGTCATCACGCTCGCCATCGTGAGGAACACCGCGAAGCGGATGAGGTGCGAAAGCGCGAACGGCTGCAGGTGTCCCCCCGCCGCCGAGAACAGCACCGCCGCGCCGAAGCACGTCAAAAGGATCAGCGGAGCGAGCAACGCCCACGGCTGGCGCGCAATCGGGGCAGGGATGACCGAGTTCATCGCGGCTCCGATGCCGAGGCCGTCGATGTGGGGGAGGGCGACGGCACCGGCGGCGCATTCGCAGTATTAGCCGATGCACCGGTTGCGACCGGCTCGGGCGGCGGAGCCACGGCTCCGGTTTCGAGCGGCTGAGGCTTGGTCTGCGCGGCGCGCGATTCGGCGTCGACCCGCGCGAACACGTCCTCATCGCGGCGCGGCGCGCGGCCGATGTTTTCGCCCGCCGCAGCCGCAAACGCTGAATAGCGCGCCTCGAGACGCTGCTGCGCGGTGCCGCCCCACTGTTTCTCGAGCGAATAAAGTGCTTCGAGACCCTTCTGCGGATCGAACATGAATGTCATCACGTCGCGCGCGATCGGGTAGGCTGCGCCCGACCCACCGCCATGCTCGATCACCACCGCGCCCGCATAACGCGGGTTGTCGAACGGGGCGAAGAAGATGAACAGGCCATGGTCGCGATACTTCCACAGCCCGCCTTTTCCCGAGGAGATGTTCAGGCCGACGACCTGCGCCGTGCCGGTCTTGCCGGCCATCAGCACATCGTCGATCGGCAGCTTGGCGCGGCCCGCGGTGCCCGGCCCGTTGACGACGTCGCTCATAGCCTGCTGGATTATCTGGACGTGATCGCCGTGGAAGTTCATCGACGTTGGGTTGGGTTCGTCGAGGTCGAGCACCATACGCGGCATCAGTTTCCTGCCCGTCGCCAGACGCCCGGCCATCACCGCTAGCTGCAGTGGATTGGCCAGCATGTAGCCCTGGCCGATCGTGGCGTTGACGGTGTCGTAAGGCTGCCAGGGCTGGCCGTATTTCTTGAGCTTCCACGCTGGGTCCGGGACAGTCCCGTAGAACTGGCTCAACACGGGAAGGGGAAATTCCTGCCCCATACCAAGCCGCTTCGCCATCGGCGCGATGACATCCATGCCGAGCTTCTGCGCGAAGTGGTAAAAGTAGACATCGCACGATTGGTAGATGGCTTTCTGCATGTCGACGTGACCGTGGCCACGGCGATTCCAGCAGTGGAACACGCGATTGCCGACCCGCAGCCCGCCGCCGCAGCTTGTCGCTGCACCCGGGTCGAGACCGGCCTCCAGAAAGCTCATCGCAACCATCGGTTTCACCGTCGACCCCGGTGGGTAGAGTCCTTTTAGGACCTTGTTGCGTAACGGCACCCGCTCATCCTGGCTCAGCATCGAGTATTCGACGCGTCCGATGCCGTCGGAAAAGCTGTTCGGATCGAAACTCGGCATCGATGCCATGCACAGCAGGTCGCCAGTCTTGCAGTCCATCACGACGACCGATCCGGATTCGAGTCCGATGCGGCGAGCGGCGTAATCCTGCAGCGGCCCATCGATCGTCAGTTGGACTGGTTTGCCTTGGGTGTCTTCGCGCGTCTCGAGGTCGCGCACCATCCGTCCCGACGCGGTTACCTCGACCCGTCGGGCGCCGGGCACGCCGCGCAGCTTGTGCTCGAACTGCTTCTCGATCCCGTCCTTACCGATCTTGTACCCGGGAGTGATCAAGATCGGATTCCGGTCCTTCTCGTACTCCTCGGCATTGGCCGGGCCGACGAAGCCGATCAGGTGGCCGACCGCGGGCCCGGTGGGGTAGAAGCGCGAGAAGCCGCGCTGGGGGACGACACCTGTCAGGTCGGGCAAGCGGACGCTGACCGCCGCGAACTGCTCGTAGTTCAGGCCGCTTGCAACTTCGATCGGTGCGAACCCGCGGGTATGGTCGATCTTGTCGTGCAGATCGCGGACTTTTTCCGGGGTCAGGCCAAGAAGCGGGGCGAGCGTATCGATCTCAGCCTTGGGATCGCGCATCCGGTCGGGAATGATGTCCACACGGAAATCGGCCTTATTCGAGGCCAGCGGCGCGCCATTGCGATCAAGGATCCACCCGCGCCGCGGCGGAATCAATGACAGGTTGACGCGGTTGCTTTCGGATTCGGTGCGATATTTCTCGTTCTCGAAAACCGAGAGGTAAACCATGCGGCCGGCGAGCAGGAGCCCGATGCCGCCTTGGATCGCGCCGAGAACGAACCCGCGCCGCTCGAAACTCGCGCTTAGCGTCGCCGGACTGACGATGACTTTTGGCCGCCGCGGACGGCGGCGACGGCGCAGCGCCATCAGCCGATGCCCCACACACGAGCAAGGCGGAACCGATCGAGGCCAGCCACGAACCGCGACACGACCGGGATGATCGCCAGCGTCAGGATGGCCTGCGGGATCAGAACGAGAAGCATCGTCGAACTGATCTGCCCTCCTGACAACAACGCCCCAGCTGCAAGGTACAGGCAGGCGATCAGACCCGAGACCGCCCAGTCCTGAAAGAACCCGCGCCACGGAAACCGGGTCTCAATGATTTCGAGCGCGATCATGGTTGCGGACCATAGCATTATGGCGGATCCGAATGGCTGTCCGCTGAACATGTCGTCGAACATGCCGAGCGGGAAGCCAGCCCAGACCGGCAGCAGGCCCGGTCGAACGAGCCGCCACGACAAGAGCATCAAGTAGCCAAGTGGCGGCACCAGCGGGACCGCGCTTGCGATCGCCAGCTGCGGAAGGACCGCCGCCACCATGATCGTCGCCCACGGAACGACGTAGGCCCGCACCGGCGAATGGGTGCGGTTGATTTTGCTACCGTAACGATCGCTGCGCGCGCGAGTCGAAATCTGATCGATCATTTTCCGACCGCCTCGCTGGCGGGCGTGCGCGCCGCTTCGACAGCGTGTGGCTGCCAGATCGGCTCAACCGACACGAAATCGGTCGCCGCAGGGTCGCTGATCACCGCGCCGACTGCGCCGTCAGGCGTTACGTCCTGCACGATCGCTACCGCAATCCCCGGCCGGTAATAGCCGCCGGCCCCGCTGGTGACGAACAGGTCGCCCTTCTTGAGCGGATTGATGCCGAGATTGATCAGTCGAATGCGCAATCGCCCGTCGCCGCGCCCTTCCGCGAATGCGACAACCTCGTCTCTGGCCCGGCGCACCGGGATCACGCTTTCGCTGTCGCCCAGGAGTAGCACGCGGGAGCTGTTGGCACCGACCTCAAGCACCCGACCCACCACGCCGCGTGGACTGCGGACCGGCATACCCACTGTTACGCCCTGGTTGAGGCCGGCGCCGAGATAGGCAAAACGACGCGCGCTGGTGGAGGTGGAACCGATCAGGCGCGCCACGGCCACGGGTTTCACGTCCGAATCGCGAAAGCCCAGCAAGGCTTTTAGCCGCGCGTTCTCCTGGCGCACGGCATCGGCTTCCTTCAGGCGAATGCGCGCAAGTTCGACTTCCTTATTGAGTTCGGCGTTCTGCTTGCCGGCCGCGAGATAGCCCGAGATCTTGTCGAACAGGCCTTGCCCTTCGACACGTCCGATCGCACCGGCCTTGCCGACCGGTGCGATGGTATCCGCTGCTGCGCCGCGCACGCCGTTGAACGAAGTCGGCCGCCATAACGAAATAGCGAGCAGCACCGCGCCCAGCGCAGCGCCGATCGCGGCGAGCACGTAGCCCGTGAACTGTCCGTATTGCGCCCTGCGCGAATGCCCGGAGCGCCGTGAAGAAGGCGGCGCCATTTCAAAAATTCCTTCAGGCGGTCATTAGCACGCCGCGGTAAATGGGGTCCTCCATCGCGCGGCCGGTGCCGATCGCGACGCATGACAACGGATCTTCCGCGATAGAGACGGGCAGGCCGGTCTCTTCGCGCAAGTGATCGTCGAGCCCGCTGATAAGCGCGCCGCCACCGGTGAGCACGATGCCCTGATCGACAATGTCGGCGGCCAGTTCGGGCGCGGTGTTTTCAAGTGCGATGCGCACGCCTTCGACGATGGCACCGATGGGCTCGGACAACGCCTCGGCGATGTGCCCCTGGTTGATCTGGATTTCCTTGGGCACACCGTTGACCAGGTCGCGGCCCTTGATCGTGATGATCTCGCCAATGCCGTCTTCAGGCGGGCGGGCGATGCCGTAATCCTTCTTGATGCGTTCGGCGGTCGCTTCGCCGATCAGCAGGTTGTGGTGTCGGCGGACGTAGCTGACGATCGCCTCGTCCATCTTGTCGCCCCCGGTGCGTACCGAGGTCGTATAGGCAAGCCCGCGCAAGGACAGCACCGCGACCTCGGTCGTGCCGCCACCGATATCGACGACCATCGATCCGACCGGCTCGGTCACCGGCATATCGGCCCCGATCGCCGCGGCCATTGGCTCGAGAATCAGGTACACCTGGCTGGCGCCGGCGTTCGAAGCCGCATCGCGGATCGCGCGCCGCTCGACCGAAGTGGAGCCCGAGGGGACGCAGATCACGATTTCGGGATAGCGCAGCAGGCTCTTCTTACCGTGCACCTTGCGGATGAAGTGCTTGATCATCTCCTCGGCGATTTCGATGTCCGCGATCACCCCATCGCGCAGCGGGCGAATCGCTTCGATGCTGTCGGGCGTCTTGCCCATCATCATCTTGGCATCCTCGCCAACAGCCTTGACCCGCTTGATGCCGTTCAGGGTCTCGATGGCAACGACCGAAGGTTCGTTGAGAATGATGCCCTGACCTTCGACGTAGACCAGCGTGTTAGCCGTACCCAGGTCGATCGCCATGTTCTGCGAGCCGAATTTCAGGAGATTGGAGAAAAAGCCCATTGCGCCTGTCGATCCATATAAGTTTCAGGCCTTTGCCGCAGCGACATGCGACAGCGCGACCCGGGTGTGACGGGGAATGCGCGTCCCTTATCGAAACACGCCCGGAAACGCCAAAAAATTTGTCGTTCCTTCCCCCGCTATCTCAACAGATCGCCTCGAAATTATGACGTTTGGTCGCTAGTCGCGGTTAATGGCACAGATACGCCGCTTGCCAGAGTGCCTTGTGAACCGCATCGCAGCGGGCGAAGTGGTCGAGCGCCCGGCCGCCGCTCTCAAGGAATTGGTTGAAAACGCGATCGACGCGGGGGCAACGCGGATCGCGGTCGCGCTCGTCGAAGGGGGGCTCGATCGGATCGAGGTGACCGACGACGGTTGCGGGATGAGTGCGGATGACATGGCGCTCGCGCTCGAGCGCCATGCGACCTCCAAGCTGCCCGACGAGAGCATTGAGCTTGTCGCCACCCTCGGCTTCCGCGGCGAGGCGCTGCCGAGCATCGCCAGTGTCGCGACATTCACGCTCGAAAGCCGGGTGCAGAACGATGCACAGGGCTGGCGTCGAGTTGTCGATCACGGCGTGCCGGTCGAGGACGGGCCAGCGGCGCTGCCGCCTGGCACGCGGGTGCGGGTCGAGAACCTGTTCGCCAAGGTGCCCGCGCGGCGCAAGTTCCTGCGCACCGCGCGCAGCGAGTATGCCGCCTGTCTCGACGTCGTTAAGCGCCTCGCGATGGCGCGGCCCGAAGTAGGCTTTACCCTCGATCATGGCGGCCGGACGATCCTGTCGCTTCAAGCCGGGCAGACCCTGGCCGACCGTGTGGCGCAAGTCGTCGCGCGCGAGTTGAAGGACAACGGGGTTGCTATCGATCTCGAGCGGTCCACCCCGACGGGCACCATGCAGCTTACCGGGATCGCCGGCCTGCCGACTTACAATCGCGGGGTCGCGGACCACCAGTATCTCTTCGTCAACGGCCGCCCGGTGAAGGACCGGCTGCTCGTGGGCGCGGTGCGCGGCGCCTATTCGGACATGCTCGCGCGCGATCGGCACGCCGTGCTCGCGCTGTTTCTCGAGCTTCCGGCCGAGGATGTCGACGTAAACGTCCACCCGGCCAAGACCGAGGTGCGGTTCCGCGATTCCACCGCGGTGCGGGGGTTCATCGTATCGGGATTGCGCCAGTCGCTCGCCACCGGTGACCGGCGTAGCGCGCAGGCGCCCGATGCGGGGGCGATGGGGCGGTGGACTACCTCGTCGCAAAGCGACGAAGCGATCGGGCAGCAGGGGATCGCGTCGATCTTCGCGGGGCGCGACTGGACGAAACCGTCGGCCACGGTGCGCGAAGCGTCGCAGGCGTGGCGCGCCTATGAGGGCGAGGTGCTCGACCGTCCGCAGGGCCGCGCGGAAGAGGCCGCTCCGCTGCCCGAATCCGCCGAGGAGTATCCCCTCGGGATCGCGCGCGGACAGGTGGCGCAGACCTACATCGTTGCCGAGGCGGCCGACGGACTGGTGATCGTCGACCAGCACGCCGCGCACGAGCGCCTGGTGCTCGAACGATTGAAGGCCGCTGGCGCCGGCGAAGCCACCGCCCGGCCGCAGGCATTGTTGATTCCCGACGTCGTCGAGATGGACGAGGTCGACTGCGACCGTCTCGAAGGCGCCTCCGCCAAGCTCGCCGACATGGGCCTGGCAATCGAGCGCTTCGGTCCCGGTGCGATGCTTGTCCGCAGCGTGCCGCACGCGCTGGCCAAGGCCGATCCCGGCAAGCTGCTGCGCGATATTGCCGACGACCTTGCCCATCACGGCGAGGCGCTGCTGCTCGGCGAAAAGCTCGACCTCGTGCTCGCCACGATGGCATGCCACGGATCGGTTCGGGCCGGACGTACCCTTTCGGTCGCCGAAATGAATGCGCTTCTGCGCGAGATGGAATGCACACCTCGCTCGGGCCAATGCAACCATGGGCGCCCCACGTGGGTTAAGCTCCGCATGGAAGATGTCGAAAAGCTCTTCGGGAGACACTGATGCGGCCGTTTTTAATAGTATCGCTGGCTCTGCTGGCGGCGGGTTGCGGACCGAAAGAACCGTCAGCGCGCGAAAAGCAGGCGATGGACGAGGCCGACGTGGCGGCGGTGAAGGCGGCACAGGACGTGCCTCCGGCGCCGGTCACGCCCGACAAGATACTGTATCCCGATATCGAAAGGTACGAACTCTACGGTTCAGGCTGCAACTTTGCGCCCGAAGGCAGCATGGGTGCGATCGCGTTCGCCCAGGCCGCGCACGGCTACATGAAGATCGACGGAAAGCTCGAGGCTTTCGCGACCGACGCCGGCAGCAGCGACCTGCCGCTGGGCGCGAAGGGCAAATATACCGCGGGATCGTGGTCGTTCATTCTCGACATTGCCGAGGGCGAGGGCAAGCAGGACGGCACCGAGACGGTCAACTTCCCCGCGCACTTTGCTCTGCGCAACGATCGCGACCAGATCGTCTATGAAAGCAACGGCATCGCGCAGTGCGGGTCGTGAGCCCGATCCCCGCCTAGTCCCCGATCGGGGCCTCCGGGTCGCGGACCTGGATGAGCCCGTTCGAGATCATGCTCATCACCGGCTCGTCGTGCTGGTTGAACACGGTCAGGTTCGATTTGAACAGGCCCATCTCGGGGCGCGATTTGCTGCGACGCTTTTCGAGTACGGCGGATTCGCATCGCAGCGTGTCGCCGGGGAACACCGGCTTGAGCCAGCGCAACTGGTCGATGCCCGGCGATCCGAGCCCGGCCTGGCGGTTCTCCGTGAGGTTGGCGACCAGCATCGACATGGTCATTGCACAGGTGTGCCAGCCGCTTGCGGACAGCCGTCCGAAATGCGTCGCCGCCGCGGCCTCGTCGTCGAGGTGAAAAGGCTGCGGATCGTATCGGGAGGCGAAGTCGATCACCTCTTCACGCGTCACCTCGTAACGGCCGAACCCGGCCGCGCGACCGACCTCAATGTCCTCGAAATACTGCACGTTGATTAATCTCCGAGACTGAACCTTGCGAACACCGTGTAGCCCATCGGAGACTTTCCGTAATAGGGATCGAGCGCTGACGGCTTGGCAAACGCTGACAGCGTTCCTCCCAGTGCGAGGTTCACCGGGCCGATCGGCAGGCGATAGGCGTAGCCCGCCTGGAACTTGGTCACCCGCAAGGTCTGGTCGTGCAGCGGGTGGGTGTGGTCGTGGAATAGCTCGTCGTTGGCGACGTTTTCGACCCGCCCGAACAGCGTGTGGTGGTCGGTAAGATCCCAGCTCACTTCCCCGAGCCACGCGGTCAGCGTGTCGCCGGGCACCCGGTTCTTGGCGCTGAAGGCGACAAGCGCCGAGAGCCCACGGCCATTGTTGAACTGCGCCGACACCGTGGTGCGGTGCTCGTTCTCACCCGGGTGCAGCTCTTCGGGATCGGTAATCTCGCCGTAGCTCGCCTGGAGCAGCCACGCGTCGGATGGTGCGAAGCTGGCGCGCGCGCTCCACGAATTGAGCTTCGGGGTTTCGATATTCCAACGAAATTCATTCGGCTCGCGGCCACGAAAGGCGCTGCCCTCCAATTGCCACCTGGGCGCGCTAATCCCGGCCGTCACGACACCATAAGCGATGTGCGTGGAATCGAACCAGTGGTGCGTGATCGGCGCTTCGGGATTATACCGTGCGCTGGCGCGATGCATGAAAGCGCTTGGGCCGAGTGACGGCTCGCCGACCGGGCCGCCGTATAGGAACGCGGTGGTGCCGGGGGCGACGTCGATGTCCACCCGCCCGGCTAGCTCCATGAACAGGTCATGGGGATGCTGGCGATCGACCAGCGGCTCGCCGTAGGCGACCTCTCCGCTGGCGAAGAGGTTGGGATAACCGTCATGCCGCATCAGCGGCTCGAGGCTCATCATCGTGCGCGCCATCCAGCGACCGCCCTCGAACGAGCCGCTTGCGGTCGCCATCGCCATCGACTGGACATAAAACTTGTCGTCCCCGCGTGGGCCCGACTGGTGAGTATATACCGGCCAGACGAAGCCGTGGAGCATCAGACTGGCATCGCCGCCCAGGCCGACCATCGCCCCGTGCTCCATCGCTTCGTTGAGCGGCAGGCGCGACGTGCCGGAGCCCTCGCCGGCCATCGCGTTACCCATCGCCCCGTGGGCCATCGTGGTGTGGTCCGTCGTCGCGTGGTCCATCGCGGCGTCGGGGCCCATGTCCATCTGCGTATGGTCCATCTGAGCATGATCCATGGCCATCGGCGGCTGCTCTGTCGTCGCCGGGGGCGATGCGGGGGGAGGGGCAGGGGTGGGGGCAGGGGCAGGGGCAGGGGTGGGCATCGGCATTGCGTGCCCTGCGTGGTCCTGCGCCAGAGATGGATTAGCGAAAGCGGCCGTGGCAAGCGCGGCGGCGATCGCGGTTTTGGTACGAAGCATGGGTGTAGCCTTCAGTGATCTGATTTTTGCGTATCGATGCCGTTTGAGCGGTGGGCCTGCGGGGCGGGCGTCGGTTAGCCAGCGCCGTGGAAGTTCAGCAAACCGAGTGCGCGGGCGGTCCCCGATCGGGGTTCAAGTCGGGAAATCGCCGCCTTTTTTCGGCGAAGCGCCCGTAATTCGTTTTCCCCTTCGTCTCGTTCTTTTCACACATGGAAAATCATCCACACGGCCATGCCGATCATGGCCAGGTTTTCAGTCAGCGATACGAAACCCAACGGCACGTTGCTCGATCCCCCAACGCAGGCGCACTTGATCTCGCGCCTCTGGACATAGACCGCGTAGAAGACGCTGACCGCGCCGATCGTGCCGATGAACAGGGCCACCGGAATGGACAGCCAGTCGAGAGCACGGGCGGCCATCAGCACGCCTGCCAGCGCCTCGAGGAACGGATACATGTAGCTGTAGGGCACCCACCTCCGCGCGAGCAGGTCGTAGCCGACGAACATCGAGGAAAAGCTCTCGATGTCCTGAAGCTTGAGCATCGCCAGGATCGCCATTGCGAAGCTGACGAACCATTCGCCAGCGCGCAGCGTGAAGGGATCGCCGTAGGCCGCGAAGCTTACCGCCAACGCCAAACCGGCGGAGATCGCGAAGACCGCCAGGACCGGAATATAGCTTGTGGAGCCTTCCTCGGGCAGCGGATTGCCGAAGAACGCGCGCAGTTCGGTGTAGCCGCCGATGCGCTTGCCATCGATGAAGGTCTGCGGCGTCGTCTCGACGCCGTGCTTGGCCTTGTAGGCATCGGTCTGCTCGCGCGATGTGAGCCACTGGTCGTCGACCTTGTAGCCGTGCTTCTCCAGCAGCCATTTCGACTTGAGGCCATAGGGACAGACATGCTTGGGCATGACCATCCGGGCCAGCGTTGCGGACTTTGATTCGCTCATGAATGGCCATATAGCTTCTGTACCACGGTACGGAGTCAAGCGATGGTTGCATTACGCATTTCGGATCTCGCGCGCGAAGGCGGTGTCGGTGTCGAAACCGTTCGCTACTATCAGCGCAGGGGATTGCTGGACGTTCCCCGGGGCAATGCGGCAGGAGGACGCCATTACGGATCGGACGACGTGCGCCGTCTGCGATACGTGCGGGGCGCACAGGCCGCCGGGTTCACACTCGCCGAGATCGCCGAGCTGATCGACCTTGACCGAACGGACGACCGTCCACGCGCCCGCGATATGGCCCGCGAACGGATCGCCTCGCTCGATGACGAGATCGCTCGGCTCGAAAAGGCGCGCGCCTCGCTGGGGAAACTCGCCCGCGATTGCGCTCGGGGCGGGAGCGGCCCTTGTCCAATCCTTGCCGCGTTCGACTAACTCACAAGTGCGGCTTGAAGTCGTCGTGACCGATGTCGGGAATGATCTGATAGCGCGAAACGATGATGCTGAAGACGCCGAACATGATGAGTCCGACCGCAACAAGCGTGTAGAGAAACCCGTTGTCGCTGAGCGATACGACCGCGTCACCCAGACCTTTGACCTCGGACGACTTGTCGAACCACGCGCCCTTTACCAGCGACCACCCGATAAGCAGGAAGACCACTGCGCGCGCGGCATGACCGGCCCGGCCAATCGGTTTGATATACGAGGGCGCGCCGCCTCCGACGTGCTTCATGAAATGGGCGTCGTACGCGGACTTGGCCTGCATCGCTGCGCCGGCGACGAATCCGAGACCGATTAGGCCGAGGACCGCCGGCCCGATGTCCCAACTCAGCAGAGTGCTCGCTTTATCTTGTGTGGCACCGGCAGCACCTGCCGATTGTTGCTTGTCGCCCACGGCGAACTGCCATGCGGTATAGGCGAGGAACAGATGCGCCACCGCGCTGGCGGCCGAACCGATGCGCTTGGCCGCTCCCTTTCCATCGCTGCCGTGATTTTCAAGATCGGTCGCGGCGTCAATCGCCTTGAACCCCGCATAGGCCAGCACGCCGAGCGCAATCACGTAGAGCATCAGAGTGCCCAGCGGCACATCCTGCACCATGTCGAACACCGCGGCCTGACCGTCTTTCGCCTTGCCGACGGTCGACAGCGCGACATAGCCAAGCAGGACGTAGACGAGGCCGCGCGAAGCGTAGCCCAGCCGCACGAACCAACTGAATTTTTCGGACTTGTCGACCATTGGAAGCGTCTCCCCTTTGACTGGAAACGACCGAGTGCTTCTGTGGGTCCCGGCGCCGTCAGCGCGTTTCGCGCCGCCAGCAATCGACCAGGCCGTCTTCGGCGTCGATCCTCTGCCCGGTCCGCTGGAATCCGTTGGCGGACAGCAGGCGTGCGGAAGGACCGGGACCGGCTACGGTTTCAGCCGTTATCGCGGGAATGTGTGGCTGCGCGTAAGCCCATGAAACGACGTCCCGCACCGCCTGCGTTGCGTGCCCGCGCCGCCGATAGTCCGCGCCGATTCCGTATCCGATAGCGATTGCGCCATCGACTGCGGTCGACAGGATCGAGCAGAGGCCGACCGCTTCCTCACCCTCCACAATCAGCCAGGCGGATGGCTGCAGATCGGCTGCGACCCGGTCGGCTAAATCGGCTAGCATCGCAAGTATTTCAGGTGCCTCGATGGGCGCGCGACAATGGAAGCGGCCGTGATTTCGCCCGGGGAGCAACCCGCGAATCCCGTCGCCGTCGATCGGGACGATCAACGCGCCGGCCTAGACGTTGAACTTGAACATCATCACGTCGCCGTCCTGGACGACGTACTCCTTGCCCTCCTGGCGGAGCTTGCCGGCTTCCTTGGCGCCCGCTTCGCCGCCGAGCGACACGAAATCGTCGAACGCGATCGTCTCGGCGCGGATGAAGCCGCGCTCGAAATCGGTATGGATCTCGCCCGCCGCCTGTGGTGCCCGCGCGCCGGTGGGAAACGTCCATGCCCGCGCTTCCTTCGGTCCCGCGGTGAAGAAGGTCTTGAGCCCAAGCAACTTGTAGCCCGCGCGGATCACCCTGCTGAGGCCGCTTTCGGAAAGGCCCAGTGCCTCGAGATACTCGCCACGCTCTTCGAGCGGCATCGTGACCAGCTCGCTCTCGATCGCCGCGGAGACGACCACGGCCTCGGCACCTTCCGCCTTGGCCTTGTCGAAAACCAGCGCCGACAGTGCGTTGCCCTCGGCGGCGTCTTCCTCGGCCACGTTGCAGACGTAGAGCACCGGTTTGGCGGTGAGCAACTGTGCCTGGGCGAACACCCGCTCCTCGTCATCGCCGCTTGGCTCGGTAAGTCGGGCGGGCTTGCCCTCGCGCAGGAGTTCGAGCGCCTGGCCTAGAACGCTTGCCATGACCTTGGCTTCCTTGTCGCCGCTGGCAGCCTTTTTCTGCGCCGCGGGCACGCGCTTTTCGAGGCTTTCCAGATCCGACAGCATCAACTCGGTCTCGACCACCTCGGCGTCGGCGATGGGATCGACGCGGTTGTTCACGTGCTGGATATCGTCGTCCTCGAAGCAGCGCAGGACATGGACGACCGCGTCGACCTCGCGGATGTTGCCGAGGAACTGGTTGCCGAGCCCTTCGCCCTTGCTCGCGCCTTTCACCAGGCCGGCGATGTCGACGAAAGCAAGCTGCGTGGGCACGATTTTCGCGCTGCCGGCGATCTGGGCGATTTCGTCGAGCCGCGCATCCGGTACCGCGACCTGCCCGACGTTGGGCTCGATCGTGCAGAACGGATAGTTCGCGGCCTGCGCGGCCTGCGTTTCGGTCAAAGCGTTGAACAGGGTCGATTTGCCGACATTGGGCAGACCGACGATTCCGCAGCGGAATCCCATGGTGGTTTCTTCCTCGTGAAGGTGACGGCGCGCGCCTTAGCGGGGGTGGGGCGGGCGCGCCACCCCGCAGCGTCGCAAACCGCTTGCGCGGCGCCAAGTCGCAGTTCAGGACAGTGCCGATGCGGGTCGCCTTCGCCATACTGAGTTTGTGCGTGCTCGCCGCGTGCGAGACAACCAACTCGAGCGACTGGACGGGCGGGTCCAGCACGCCGTTCGCACAGGCGGAAAAGAGCTGCGGCGAGCTGTTGAAGTCGATCGGCAAGCCAGCCGACCGCCGCGAATTTTTCATCGGCTGCATGGGCTCGCTGGGCTGGACGCCGAAACCCGGCGCCTCGATCGACCTCTAGTCCTGCTGGCGCAGCGCGACGTCGCTCATGAAGCGGGCGTCATCGCCTTTCGCGAGCCACTCGGCCTCCCCCGCCACCGCGCCGAGCATATCGGCAAGGTCGTCGATTTCGGCCTTGGCATAGTTGCCCAGGACATGACCGGTTACCCGGTCCTTGTGGCCGGGGTGCCCGATGCCGATCCGGACACGGCGGAAATCCGGCCCGATGTGCTGGTCGATCGAGCGCAAGCCGTTGTGGCCCGCGAGTCCGCCCCCGATCCGCGCCTTGACCTTGAACGGGGCGAGATCGAGCTCGTCGTGGAACACCGTCAGGGCGTCGGGTCCCAGCTTGTAGAACCGCAAGGCCTCGCCAACCGCGCGACCGCTTTCGTTCATGAAGGTTGCGGGCTTGAGCAGCAGGACCTTTTGCGTCCCGATGCGCCCTTCCTGCACCCAGCCCGAAAACTTCTTCTGAACCGGCCCGAAGCCATGCACTTCGCCAATCGCGTCCACGACCATGAAGCCGACGTTGTGCCGGTGCATCGCGTATTGCGGACCGGGATTTCCAAGGCCTGCCCAGATTTGCATCGGGCGCGCCTAGCCTAGCTGGCGGCCCGGGCCAAGGACGGCAGGTGCGATCTGCGTGAAACAAGTCTCGGCAAACTCTCGAGCAGGTGAGCGCGCGCTTAGCTTCCAGCCAATGCCTTGCTATTTGGTTTGATCAGCGCGATCCACCACCTGCCACTCACAGCCAAAGTAGCCGCAATCGCAACGCTCGCAACGATCCCCAAAAGGGCCGGCAATCCGAGCCACATAGCCAATAACAAAACCGGATAGTGAACGGCATAGAGCGGGAAAGACACGGCTCCTGCCCATTCCGCCCAGCGCGGGGCCGCCCCAGTCCGCTTGCCAGGACCAGGGGGCAGATCAAGAGGACGAAAAAGTAATCGAACGCGGCGCCAGTGACCGGCATCAGCACGATCAGGAGTGCCCAGCCTACGCTTGGTGGCACCGGCACTGAGGGATTGTCTCGCCAGATCCCGAAAAGCATGACCCCGAGCGAATAGGAAACCAGGACCCGAGCGAACCCGCCAAGGAAATTCGCCGGGCTTGGACCCGAGGCAAAACCATCTGTGACCCAGACGGCGGCAAGAGCGATAACAAAGACCGCAGGCCAGGCTTTGCGTGGCATGATGGAGTGAATGGTATTGGCAAAAAGCTCGAAAAAGATCGACCACGTTGGCGAATTCAGCGGAAAGACTTGATAGGTCGTAAATATTGGCACCAAGGCGAAGCCGGTAACTGCAGCTATCCAGGGATCAAAAGTGGGATTTGGGTGGAGCCAATACGCACAGAATCCAATGGAGGTGCCCGCTGCCATGGTCGGCAAGAAGCGCTTGTAGCGCGACCAGACGAAAAGGACTGGGTGGCGCTGCTTGTGGTCAAGCATTCGGGCGATGACGTACCCAGACAGCATGAAAAAGAAATCGACGGCGAGATAACCACGCTGGATCGCGTGGAATTCATACAGCCAGGTCAATTCGAAGATCGAAACCGTGTGATATATCAATACCACCAGTGCAGCGATGCCTCGAAGGGCATCCAGCCCCCGCAGACGGCCCGTCTTCATCTCGATGAAATGCCCCGGTTGAGCGTGTCTTCGAACCCCGCTTTTTCCATAGAAACGCCCCTCCGATCGACACGCAGCAGGGCCAGTTGCTGAAATTACGCGCAACTCTGGACCGTTCCGGGCTCAACCGACCAGCGGTGTACGACCCATCCCCGCTATAGCCGCGAAGTAGCATGCAAAGATTGACGAAAAGGCCTCAACGCCACGCGCGACCTTCGTTTGCGTGCCAGGCCGGAGAGTTGAATGTCGGATGTAGGGCGTCTGGTGCCAATCCGCTTCCTGCCAGCGCCATCCGCGGACACTGCCGCCTATTCTGCTTACGGACATTGGACTCCCGCACCCAAAGCAAAACGCCGGCCCTCCTGCGAGGACCGGCGCTTGGCGTTTGCGAAAAGCGGCAGAGCCTTATTCGCTCTTGGCTTCCTGTTCGTCGGCCGCGTCGTCGTCGGGACCCTGTTCGGTCGCGGCGGTCTCGCCGGCTTCCATGCCTTCGCCAGTCTGGCCCTCATCGTCGCCAGCGGCGCCTTCGGCCTTCTTGAGCGCCGAGGGAGCGACCAGCGTCGCGATGGTAAAGTCGCGGTCGGTGATCGCGCTTTCCGAACCGGCGGGCAGGGTGACCTCGCTGATGTGGATCGAATCGCCCACGTCCTTGCCGGTCACGTCGATCTGGATCTCGTCTGGAATCTTGTCCAATTCGCAGATCAGCTCGAGTTCGTGGCGCACGATGTTGAGCACGCCGCCCTTCTTCAGGCCGGGGCTCTTTTCCTCGTTGAGGAATACCACGGGGACCGCCACCTGGATCTTCGCGTCCTTCGACAGGCGCAGGAAATCGACGTGGATCGGACGGTCGGTGACGGGATGGAAGGCAACGTCCTTGGGGAGCGTGCGAACCGGCTTGCCGCCGACGTCGATCATCACGATCGAGTTCATGAAGTGACCCGTGCCGAGCTGACGCATCAGCTCCTTGGCCTCGACGTGAATCGGGGTGGGTTCTTCCTTGCCGCCGTAGATAACGGCGGGAACGCGGCCTTCGCGGCGCAGAATACGGGAGGCTCCCTTGCCAGCCCGTTCGCGCGCCTCGGCCGGCAGGGTCAGAGCGTCGCTCATGGTATTGCCTTTCGAATGCGTTGAACTTCCGGTCCGCCACGCCTCCAGGGATGACCATGACGCCGGAGCGCGCGCCGTTACCCGCCAGCGACTCGAATTGCAAGCTCAGCGCACGCGGCGGACCGTATAGCCCTTCGCCGCGAGCAGCTCGGGCAGACCGCCGGGCGGGGCGAGGTGCGCGGCGCCGACTGCGACGAACGGCTTCAGGCCGGTGGCGTAGAGCGCGGCGATCCGGTCGGCCCATGCGCGATTGCGGTCTGTCAGCAGCACCTGCCTGAGTTCGGGGTCGGCAAGCATCCCCTCGTCGCCCTCTTTCGCGATCGCGTCCATGTCGCCGGCGAGCCATAACTTGGCGAGCTTCTTCGAATCGTCGGTGGTCATCGTGTCTTCCTCGACCACGGCGCCCAGCAGGTCGCGCTGGTCGACCTCGGGCAGCCGGTCGAAGATCGCGAACTGGCCCTCGATCCCCTCGAGCTCGTCGATCCGGCGGGCACGGAAATCGCGCAGCAGCGCGCGGTCGACGCCGTTGTCGCCGATCGAATCGTCGGCCAGCTGGGCGAGCATGAGGGCCGCGGCCCAGGTCTCGGTCGCCTTGAAGTCGGCTTCGCGGTAGCCGCCTTTGCCCAGCAACGCGCGCAAGCGTGCGCGCAAGGTGGTGGGGACGCGTTCCGACAGCGGGGGCAGGCCGACGTCGGAATGCGACAGCCGGGTGAAGGTCGCCGCAAGCTTGCCGGCATTGTCGAGGTCCTTCACCTCGACGACCAGCAGGTCGGCATCGACGATCGCCTTGTCGATCGCGGGGGTGCGCCACTTCGCACCGTCGGGAAGCGAGTGGATCGTGCCGAACAGCCATCCCGCCGACCGACCGTCGGCAAGGGTGACTTCCCACAGGGCGGGATCGGCGGGGGGCAGGTCCGTATTCCGGTCCGCCTTCCCGCACCCCCCCAGTGTGAGGAACGCCAGCAATGCCAGCGCGAGCCGGATCACTGGACCCGGACGCTCTGGATACCACGCGCGGCAAGCGCGTCCTGGACGCTCTTCGCGCCCGCCAGGTGGCCGGCGCCGACCGCCATGAACACCGTGCCGGGCGTCGCGAGCCGCTCGGAAACCCAGCTCGCCCAGGCGCGGTTGCGGGCATAGAGCAGTCGCTCCGCCAGCAAGGGATCGTCCTTCATCGATTCATTCATCAGCGCGGCGAGCTTGTCGGCATCGCCCGCCTGCCAGGCCGCGACCATCTCGCCAAGCGAGGGCACCACCTCGTCGATGTGTTCGGAGACGTTCGCCAGGAAAGTCGCCTGATCGGCGGCGGGTAGCTCGTCGAACAGCTTCAACTGGCCCTCGAGCGTTTCGACCGCATCGCGCTTGACGTTCGCGCCCGCCTTGCTCTCGAGCACTTTTTCCACCCCGCTGTCGGCGGCGTAGCCGTTCTGCAGCAACGGCAGCATCGACAGTGTCATCGCGGCGAACCACGGCTCGAACCGGTCGAACGCCTGCGGCGGCACCTTGAGCTTGCCGAGCGCCTCTTCATAGGTCGCGCGCTGGCCGTCGGACAGCATCCCGCGCAGCGTCTTTTCGGGTGGGAGCATGGCAAGCGCCATGATCGTCTGCTGCGCGCTCGGGTCGGTCATCGCGCTCGGCGGCAGCTCGGTGACGATCGTGTCGGCCGAGCCGAGCGCGCCGGCGATCCGGTCGTCGAACCAGTCGCCGCCCTTGGGCAGGACGTGGACGGTGCCGAAGAGGTAGATCGTGGTGTCCTCGTCGGCGACCTTCCATAATGCGGGGCCGGTGGGGGCCGCGACTGGCGCAGCCTGGACCGTTTGGACCGGTGCGGGCGTCGTCGCACAGGCAGGCAGCGCCAGGAGCGCGGCTGCGGGCACCAGCGTCCGGGCGAGAGTATGAAGCAGGTTGGGCATATGAAGCTAATCCTTGGTCAAAAACCTGATGGAGGGAAGGGAAAAGAAATGGATCAGGGATCCGCCGCTTGCGCGGTTGCGTTATTCGGAGTCATCGAAAATCTCTTCGATCGGCATGCCGAATAACCGCGCTATCCGAAAGGCAAGCGGCAGCGAGGGATCGTGCTTGCCGGTCTCGATCGCATTCACCGCCTGTCGCGAGACGTCGAGATGCATCGCCAGCTCGGCCTGGCTCCAGTCGCGCATCGCGCGCAGGACCTTGAGCTTGTTGTTCATCGGGCGCGATCCGCGAGCATACGGCGGTAGAAGGCGGCGTAGAAACCGCTCAGCGCCACCGCGAGCGGCCACTGGACCACCACCGAAAAGTCGCGCGGATCGCCGGCCCCAAGCCTGATCCGCTCGGATATCCCGATTACCAGCGGGAGAACGAGGAAGGCTGCGATGGCGAGCACGAACGCCGCGCTCGTACCCGCGCGCCACAGCTCTTCGACGTATTCGTCGCGCAGCCGTTTCGCCATGATCACGCCGACGCTGACGAGCAGTATTCCTTGTGGCAATCCGTCGACGAAGTCCGGCAGGTCGAACACGAGCGTCGAGATCAAGAGTACGGTCGCGAGCGCCCCGACGTGGACCATCGCGAAGAACAGTCCGGATCGGGCTTCTGGGGTGGATAAGAGGCGGTTCATGTCTCAGTCCTTTTGTCAGGTTTCCCTGACTATTTGTCGTGATTTGCTGACTATGTCAATATAGACCTGACAAAAAGTATGGATGACCTTCCATCTTCCCACGTGGCGCCGGGGCTGTTGACGCCCTCGCGCGGCTAAGCCATTGCGCGCTGCACCATGACGCGCGACCCGAGCAACAGCTTTCAGGACATGATCCTGACGCTCCACGATTTCTGGAGTGCGAACGGCTGCCTGATCCTGCAGCCCTACGATATGCGGATGGGGGCGGGCACGTTCCACACCGCGACGACGCTGCGCGCGCTGGGGCCGGAGCCTTGGAACGCCGCGTTCGTCCAGCCGTGCCGCCGCCCGACCGACGGGCGCTATGGCGAGAACCCGAACCGGCTCCAGCATTATTACCAGTACCAGGTGATCCTGAAGCCGAGCCCGGCGAACCTGCAGGAGCTCTATCTCAAGAGCCTTGTCGAAATCGGCGTCGATCCGCTCAGGCACGACATCCGCTTCGTCGAGGACGACTGGGAATCGCCCACGCTCGGCGCGTGGGGGCTGGGCTGGGAAGTCTGGTGCGACGGGATGGAGGTGACCCAGTTCACCTATTTCCAGCAGATGGGCGGGTTCGATTGCAAGCCGGTCGCTGGCGAGCTGACCTACGGCCTCGAACGCCTCGCGATGTACATACAGGGCGTCGATAACGTCTACGATCTCAACTTCGACGGGCGCGGCACGACCTACGGGCAGGTGTTCCTCGAAAACGAGAAGCAGATGTCGAAATGGAACTTCGAGGTCGCCGATACCGACGCGCTGTTCGACCTGTTCGCCAAGGCCGAGGCCGAGTGCCGCAACGCGCTCGACGCGCAAGTGCCCATCGCCGCTTACGAGCAGGCGATCGAGGCGAGCCACGTGTTCAACCTGCTCCAGGCGCGCGGCGTCATCAGCGTGCAGGAACGCGCCAGCTACATGGGCCGCGTCCGCGACCTCGCCCGCGGCAGCTGCGAGGCCTACATGGTCAAGGAAGCCGACCGCTGGGCGAAGGAATACCCGGGGTGGTCGGCATGAGCACGCGCGACTTCCTGCTCGAACTGCGCTGCGAGGAAATCCCTGCGCGGATGCAGGCCGGCGCCCGCGCCGATCTGGAAAAGGCGTTTCGCGCCAACCTGGCGTCTACCGGGGTGACGCACGGCGAAATCACCGTCTGGTCGACGCCGCGTCGCCTTGCGCTGATCGCGCGCGGCCTGCCCGAGCGCACCGAGGCGGTGCGCGAAGAGATCAAGGGACCGAAGGTGGGCGCGCCGCCGCAGGCGCTCGAGGGGTTCCTGCGCAAGGTGGGTCTGCGGGAAGACCAGCTCGAAGACCGCGGCGGTACGCTGTTCGCAGTGGTCGAGCGTCCGGGCAGAGCCACGACCGACGTGCTGAGCTGGGCGGTCACCAGCATCCTGCGCGCGTTCCCGTGGCCCAAGTCGATGCGCTGGGGCGCGGCCTCGATCTCGACCGAAAGCCCCCGCTGGGTGCGCCCGCTGTCGGGCATCGTCGCAATTCTGGGCGAGGAACTGGTCGGATGCCAGTTCGGCGAGGTCGCCAGCAGCTATGCCACGATGGGCCATCGCTTTCACCACGAAGGGCCGATCACCATCGGCGGCGCGCACGACTACGCCGAAAAGTTGCGTGCGTGCCATGTCATCGTCGACCAGGCGGAGCGCGAGGATATCATCCGCATTGGCGCTGCCGAGGCCGCAGCCGCCGCAGGTCTTACGCTCGTCGAGGACGAAGGGCTGGTGATCGAGAACGCCGGCCTCACCGAATGGCCGGTGCCGCTGCTCGGCCGCTTCGACGAAAGCTATCTCGACGTGCCGCCCGAAGTGATCCGGCTCACCGCGCGCACCAACCAGAAGTATTTCGTGTGCAACGATGCGGGCGGCAAGCTTGCTAATGCCTTCGTCTGCACCGCCAATATCGAGGCGGCTGACGGCGGCGCGGCGATCGTCGACGGAAACCGCAAGGTGCTCGCCGCGCGGCTGTCGGACGCACGCTTCTTCTGGGAGCAGGACCGCAAGACGTCGCTCGCCGACCACGCGAAGAAGCTCGAGCGGATCACCTTCCACGAGAAGCTCGGCACCGTCGCCGACAAGGTCGAGCGAGTGGCCAAGCTGGCCCGCTGGCTGGTCGAGGAAGGCATCGTCGCATCCCAACCCGTTACCCCCGCGCAGGCGGGGGTCCAGGGCGGGGCCCCCCACGCTGGGCTGGCTTCCCGCCTTCGCGGGAATGACGAAGAAGTTGCAGTCCTGGCCGACCAGGCCGAACAGGCCGCGCGGCTCGCCAAGGCGGACCTCGTAACCGAGATGGTCGGCGAATTCCCCGAGCTGCAAGGCCTGATGGGCGGCTACTACGCCCGCGCCGAAGGCCTGCCCGACGCCGTCGCCGACGCCATCCGCGATCATTACAAGCCGGTCGGGCAGGGCGACGATGTGCCGAGCGCGCCGGTAACGGTGGCGGTATCGCTCGCGGACAAGCTGGATACGCTTCGCAGTTTCTTTGCTATCGACGAGAAGCCAACCGGATCAAAGGATCCCTTTGCTTTGCGCCGCGCCGCGCTGGGCGTCATTCGTATCGTGCAGGCTAGCGGGCTGCGGCTGTCGATCGCGGATGGCGACCTGCTCGATTTCTTCGCCGACCGCCTCAAGGTCCAGCAGCGCGAGGCGGGCGTTCGCCACGACCTGATCGACGCGGTGTTCGGGCTCGGGAACGAAGACGACCTCGTGCGGCTTCTGGCCCGTGTGAAGGCATTGCAGGAATTCATGGCCACCGAGGACGGCGCGAACCTGCTTGCCGGGTACAAGCGCGCGGCGAACATCCTCAAGAAGGAGGACTGGCACGGCCTCGAGGGCGAGCTTTCGCACACCGGCGAGGAAGATCCGCTGGCGATGGTCGACGATCCCGATCTGAAGGCGGTGGTCGATGCCAAGATGGCGCAGCGGCATGGAAAAGAACTTTCCTACACGCCCGAGCCTGCGGAAAAGGCCCTGATCGAGGCGCTCGACACGGCCGAACCCACCGCGGCAGCGGCGGTCGAGGCCGAGGACTTCGCCGCGGCGATGGGCGCGCTGGCTTCGCTTCGCGCACCCATCGATGCGTTCTTTGACAGCGTGACCGTGAACGACGCCGACGCCGCGAAACGCGCGGTCCGGCTCGACCTCCTCGCCCGCTTCCGCGATGCGGTGCACCGGGTTGCCGATTTCTCCCGCATCGAAGGGTGATTTTTCTTACATAGGACTGTGGTCCATGTGGTCCATGGTTCCAACACCAAGGCTCGCACATGAACCAGACGGTCTACACATTCGGCGGCGGCGCGCCGCTCGACGATCCCAGAGTCCGGGACAAGACCGTTACCGGGGGCAAGGGCGCGAACCTGGTCGAAATGGCCAGCATCGGCCTGCCGGTGCCTCCCGGCTTCACCATCACCACCGAGGAATGCGTCCGCTACCTCGCCGAAGGCGGCGCCTTCCCGGTCGAGCTGCGCCGCGCGGTGGGCGAGGCGATGGGGCACATCGAACGCACGGTCGGCAAGCGCTTCGGCGACGCGGCGGATCCGCTGCTCGTCTCGGTCCGCTCGGGCGCGCGGGTGTCGATGCCGGGCATGATGGACACCGTGCTCAACCTCGGCCTCAACGAAGCGACGGTCGAGGGGCTGGCCAAGGTCAGCGGCGACGCCCGCTTTGCCTGGGACAGCTACCGCCGGTTCATCCAGATGTACTCCGACGTCGTCCTCGGCCTCGACCACGGGCTGTTCGAGGAAGCGCTCGAGATCGCGAAGGAGGACAAGGGCCTCACCAACGACACCGAGATGGAGGCCGCGGACTGGCAGGCGCTCGTCGCGCAGTACAACACGATCGTCGAAGAGGAGATGGGCAAGCCGTTTCCGCAAGGCGTGACCGAGCAACTGTGGGGCGCGATCGCCGCGGTGTTCGACAGCTGGGACAGCGACCGCGCCAAGGTCTACCGCCGCCTCAACGACATTCCGGCGGGATGGGGCACCGCAGTCAACGTCCAGGCGATGGTGTTCGGCAACATGGGCGAGACGAGCGCCACCGGCGTCGCCTTTACCCGCGACCCCGCGACCGGCGAGCGTGCCTACTACGGCGAGTGGCTGGTCAACGCGCAGGGCGAGGACGTCGTCGCCGGCATCCGCACCCCGCAATACCTGACCAGGGCGGCGCGCGAGGCGGCGAATGCCAAGCCTCTGAGCATGGAAGAGGCGATGCCCGAAGCCTATGGCGAGCTCGCGAAGGTCTTCGACCTGCTCGAAGCGCACTACAAGGACATGCAGGACATCGAGTTCACCGTCGAGCGCGGCAAGCTGTGGATGCTCCAGACCCGTAGCGGCAAGCGCACCGCCAAGGCCGCGCTCAAGATGGCGGTCGACATGGCGGGCGAGGGCCTGATCGACGAGAAGACCGCGATCCTGCGGGTCGATCCCATGGCGCTCGACCAGTTGCTCCATCCCCGGCTCGACCCGGACGCAAGGCGCGATGTCCTCACCACCGGGCTTCCGGCCAGTCCCGGCGCCGCTTCGGGCAAGATCGTGCTCGATGCCGATACCGCCGAGCAGTGGGTGGCGCGCGGCGAAAAGGTGATCCTCGTGCGTCTCGAAACCTCGCCCGAGGACATCCACGGCATGCACGCGGCGCAGGGCATCCTCACCGCGCGCGGCGGGATGACCAGCCACGCGGCTGTTGTGGCACGCGGGATGGGCCGCTGCTGCGTATCGGGCGCCTCGGCTCTCTCGATCGACCTCAAGTCGCGCACGCTGCGGATCGCCGGGCGCGAACTGGTCGAGGGTGACGTGCTCACCCTCGACGGCTCGACCGGACAGGTCATGGCGGGCGAGGTCGCGACGATCGAGCCCGAACTCGTCGGCGACTTCGGCACGCTGATGGAATGGGCCGACCGCCACCGCCGGATGAAGGTCCGTACCAACGCCGAGACACCCGACGATTGCCGCATGGCGATCCAGTTCGGAGCGGAAGGGATCGGCTTGTGCCGGACCGAACACATGTTCTTCGACGCCGGACGCATCAGCGCGGTGCGCCAGATGATCCTGGCCGAGGACGAGGCGGGCCGCCGCAAGGCGCTGGCCCTCCTGCTGCCCGAGCAGCGCTCCGACTTTGCCGAGATTTTCCGGGTGATGACCGGCCTGCCGTGCACGATCCGCCTGCTCGACCCGCCGCTCCACGAGTTCCTCCCGCACAGCGACGAGGAGTTCGAGGAACTGGCCGAAGCGACCGGCTATGGCGCGGATCATCTCAAGCGGCGGGCGGGCGAACTGCACGAGTTCAACCCGATGCTCGGCCACCGCGGTTGCCGTCTCGGGATCACCTATCCCGAGATTTACGAGATGCAGGCCCGCGCGATCTTCGAAGCGGCGTGCGACGTCGCCGCAGAAGGCGGCGAGGCGCCGATTCCCGAAGTCATGATCCCGCTCGTCGCGACGCGGCGCGAGCTCCAGCTCATGCGCGATCTCGTCGACCGGACGGCGCGGGCCGTGTTTGCCGAGAAAGGCCGCACGCTCGAATACCTCGTGGGCACGATGATCGAGCTGCCGCGCGCCGCGCTGATGGCAGGTGAGATCGCCGAAGAGGCGCGGTTCTTCTCGTTCGGCACCAATGACCTGACGCAAACAACTCTCGGGGTTTCGAGAGACGACGCCGGCCGCTTTCTGTCGACTTATGTCGAGCGCGGCATTTTCGCCCGCGACCCCTTCGTCAGTCTCGACATCGACGGGGTGGGCCAGCTCGTCCGCATCGCCGCCGACCGCGGGCGCCAGACCCGGCCGGACATCAAGCTTGGCATCTGCGGCGAGCACGGCGGCGACCCGGCGAGCATCGCGTTCTGCGAGGAGGTCGGGCTCGATTATGTCTCCGCCAGCCCGTACCGCGTCCCCATCGCTCGTCTCGCGGCGGCGCAGGCGGCCCTCCGGGACTAACCGTGCCGGCTGGCCTAGTCCTTCCAGCCGGTGAGCGTCAGGAGTTCGAGCGTTTCGACCACTCGGCCATGGCGATCCGCATCCACAAGAAACGCGTCGCGTGCCCGTTCCAGACCGGCTTTGGTAAGCGGCGGCGCGCTGTCGGCAAGTGCACTGTTCAGCCCCTGCGCGCGCAGATCGGCAACCAGATCATCCAGCGAACCGTAACGCAGCCGCATGGTCCACCCGTCGGCGACCTGCTTGTCGAATCCTGCTCGCTGGAGCAACGCAGCGCCGGACCGGGCATCGACCGCGGGGTGCAGACGCGCGGCAGGTCGATCACCGTCGGCGGCGAGCAGGGCCGCCCGCAATCGGGGCAGGCTGCCTGCGCCCACCATGCTCGCAATCATCACTCCCCCGCTTCCCAGCGCGATCCGCTGATGGATCAGCGCACCGGGCAGGTCGTTGACCGTGTCGAGCGCGCCAAGGCTGGCGATCAGGCCGAATCCGCCAACCGGGTAGGGCGCTTCGAGGTCGAGCAAGTCCGGCTCGGCGAACGTAACCCGCACACCATTGCGTTCGAGCATCCGGCCGAGCTCGGCTGCACCGATTCCGAGAACCAGCGCGCGATCGGGTTCGAGGCGCATGAACTCGATCCGCTCGAGAGCGTCCTCGACCAGCGCGTCGGCAAGCCAGTCGGCCGCGCCCTTGCGCTGCTGGAGGATGCGCGCGCGCTCTGCACGGGCGGTTTTGCGGCTGGCGCTGAAGATTTCGGGCGGCATGTCGCTGACCATGCCGGTGTCCCTGCTCCTGCGGCCGCACGGTGGCAAGGGTGAGCGTGGCGACGACCTTTCGCGAGAGCGTGGCCCCGCTGGTCGATCTGATATTCCCGCCACGCTGCCCGCTGTGCGGCAGCGCAATCGGCGCGCAGACGGGTCTTTGTACCGAGTGCTGGAGCGAACTCGTGATTCCGGGAGAACCCGCCTGCGCGCGTTGCCAGAGGCCGTTCGGCGATGCGCAGGTCGGCCATGGTGCGGTCTGCGCGCCGTGCCTTGCCGATCCGCCGCGTCACGACGGCATCGCCGCGGGCACGCTCTACGGAGATGGCACGCGCAAGCTGGTCCTGGCGTTCAAGCACGGACGGCGAATCGCGCTCGCGCCGATGCTCGCCCGGTTGATCGTCGCGCGCTTGCCGACGCTTGAGGGAGACTGGATCGTGGTGCCGGTTCCTCTCCACCGTTGGCGGCTGTGGACGAGGGGCTTCAATCAGGCGGCGCTGCTCGCCCGCGAAATCGCCCGCCGCAGCGGCGCGCGGTTACAGGTCGATGCGTTGGTCCGCACGAAACGCACACCAGCGCTCGGAGGGCTAGGGCGCAAGGCCCGTGCGCGAACGCTGTCGGGTGCCATTGCGGTCGATCGACGGCGCGCCGCAGCTGTGAATGGCGCGCAGGTGATTCTCGTCGACGATGTGCTGACAAGCGGGGCGACAAGCGATGCCTGCGTCCGCGCGCTCAAACGCGCAGGCGCGGCGAAGGTCGTCGTGGCGTGTTTCGCGCGCGTGCTCGACGATGCGGAGCGTTGACGTCCAATGAAGGTTGGCACCTCACAAACGAAACGCCCGAGGCCGAAACCCCGGGCGCACCGTGACGAAATACTTTGGACTTCCAGCCACCACCCCCTTTGGGTAGCCTTGGTCCGATCCCTCAATCGTCTGCGTCCGGAGTCGCGCTCCTTGAACCGGGCGCGGTACATCCATCGGCGGTCCCTGAACCTGGCGCTCTAATCGGCACCGGCGTTCCGGCTCGCTTCCCTTTCGGGTTGCAGGGGATTTGTCTCATCGTTGCAGCATTCGGCAAAGGGGCATCTTGCGCCGCGTTCGATTTTGAAAGAGGGCTGTTGTTATCGTGCAACAAACTCCAAGCGAACCTCTCGAGGCGCTAAACGCGCCATTCTCGCCGAAATTCGATCGTGCCGGATTGCTGACCGCCATCGTCCTGGATGCAGACAGCGGCGCGGTCCTGATGCTGGCCCACATGGACGCCGAGGCGCTGGCCAAGACCCGGGAAACGGGCCTGGTACACTTCCACTCGCGAGCTCGCGGGCGGTTGTGGATGAAAGGAGAAACCTCCGGCAACACGCTGGCGATTGTCCGCATCCGGGTCGATTGCGACCAGGACGCGTTGATCCTCGATTGTCGCGCCGCCGGACCGGCGTGCCACACCGGAGCGGCTAGCTGCTTCTATCGTGAACTGGACGGCGACGTTCTCCGGCCCGTCAAAACTTGACGCAAACGTAAGGGCAAGGCTATCCGATTGGATATGGTCGAACCTGCAAGCAATAGACCCGCCGCGCCTGCGACAGAACATCGCGGAGCGCATATCGACCGTCCCGATCTTCTCGAGCGTGAGCAGTTCTCGATTTCCGACCTGACCGAGGAATTCGACTGCACCGCGCGCGCGTTGCGCTTTTACGAGGACGAGGGGCTGATCGCCCCGCGTCGCGTGGGCCTTGCCCGGATCTATTCGAAACGGGACCGGGCGCGGCTCGCCTGGATCATGCGCGCGAAGAACGTCGGCTTCAGCCTAGGCGAGATCCGCGAGATGATCGACCTCTACGATCTGGGTGACGGGCGGGTCGAGCAGCGCCGGGTCACGATAGAGAAATGTCGTTCCCACGTCGCCAAGATGAAGCGCCAACGGGCAGATCTCGATTCGGCGATCGCCGAGCTCACCGAATTCATCGCGCACGTCGAACGTGTCGTGGACGAAGCCTGAGAAGGACTGACGATGCCCAGCTATACCGCCCCCACGCGCGACACGAAGTTCGTCGTCAACGAAGTGCTCGACCTCGCCGGCTACGGCAACCTGCCTGGCTTCGAGAGCGCAACGGTCGACCTGATCGACACCGTGATCGACGAGTGCGGCAAGTTCTGCGCCGAGGTGCTGCAGCCGCTCAACCAGGTCGGCGACCACGAGGGCTGCACGCGCCACCCGGACGGATCGGTGACCACGCCGACAGGGTTCAAGGCGGCGTTCGATCAGTATGTCGAGGCCGGCTGGTCGACCTTGTCTGCCCCGGCGGCCTATGGCGGACAGGACATGCCGCACGTGCTCGGCTTCGTTCTCGAGGAATTCGCCTCGACCGCCAACCACTCGTTCGGAATGTACCCGGGGTTGACCAATGGTGCGGTGAGCGCGCTGATCGCGTTCGGCAGTGACGCGCTGAAAGAGCGCTATGTTCCGAACATGATCGCCAACAAGTGGCTCGGGACGATGAACCTGACCGAGCCGCAGTGCGGCACCGACCTGGGCCTCATTCGCACCAAGGCAGAGCCGCAGGCCGACGGCAGCTATGCGATCACCGGCACCAAGATCTTCATTTCGGCGGGCGAGCACGACCTGACCGAGAACATCATTCACCTCGTCCTGGCCAAGACCCCGGGCGCACCTGACAGCAGCAAGGGCATCAGCCTGTTCGTGGTGCCCAAATTCCTCGTCAATGACGACGGGTCGATCGGTGAGCGCAACGCGGTCCAGTGCGGATCGCTCGAGCACAAGATGGGCATCCACGGCAATTCGACGTGCGTGATGAATTACGATGGCGCGAAGGGCTGGCTCGTCGGCGAGGAGATGCGCGGGCTGGCGGCGATGTTCGTGATGATGAACGCGGCGCGGCTGGGCGTGGGCATCCAAGGCCTGGCTCAGGCCGAGGTCGCCTACCAGAACGCCGTCGCCTATGCGCGGGATCGCCGCCAGGGCAGGGCTCTGACCGGCCCGCACGATCCCGATCAGAAGGCCGACGCCATCATCGTCCACCCCGACGTGCGGCGGATGCTGATGGACGCCAAGGCATTCACCGAGGGGATGCGCGCGCTCTACCTCTACGCATCGCTGCAGGTGGACCTGACTCACAAGGCGCAGAGTGAGGCGGACAAGACCCTCGCCGACGACCTGCTCGGGCTGCTGACCCCCGTTATCAAGGGATACGGGACCGACAAGGGCTTCGACATCGCGGTATCGATGCAGCAGGTGTTCGGCGGGCATGGTTACATCGTCGAATGGGGCATGGAGCAGTTCGTCCGCGATGCCCGGATCGCGATGATCTATGAAGGCACCAACGGCATCCAGGCGATGGATCTGTGCGGTCGCAAGCTCGCCAGCAAAGGCGGCGCGGCGATCCAGGCGTTTTTCGCCAAGGTCGACGAGGAAGCCGCCGCTGCCGAGGGAGACCTCAAGCCGCTGGGCGATGCCCTTGCCAAGGCGGTTGGCGAGCAGAAAGCCGCGACGATGTGGTTCATGCAGAACGCCATGGCCAATCCCAACAATCTGGGCGCGGGCGCGCATCACTACATGACGCTGATGGGCATAGTCTCGCTGGGTTGGATGTGGCTCAAGATGGCCCGCGTGGCTGCGGCGCAGTTGGCTGCCGGAACGCAGGACAAGGCGTTCTACGAGGCCAAGCTCACCACCGCGCGCTATTTCTTCGAACGATACGGTCCCGATTGCGGGGCGCTGCGGCGCAAGCTGGAAGCGGGCAGCGAGGCGATGATGGCGCTCGACGAGGACATGTTCCTCACCGCTGCGTAACACCGTGGCGCCGCCGGTCATCCGCTCCGCCACCCAGGCCGACGCGGAGGCCGTGGCGGCGATCTACGCGCACCATGTGCTGACTGGCACCGCCAGTTTCGACACCGATCCGCCGCCGGTCCATTTCTGGGCGGAGAAGATCGTGGCGATAGTGTCGCGCCGCTGGCCGTTCCTGATCGCCGAGGCCGGGGGCGGGGTGGCCGGATATGCCTATGCCAGCCAGTTCCGCGATCGAAGGGCCTATGCCCGCACTTGCGAGGACAGCATCTATGTCGCGCCCGACCGGATCGGGCAGGGAATCGGAACCGCCCTTCTCATCGCGCTGATCGACGAGGCGCGCGGATACGGGTTCGAACAGATGATCGCGGTTATCGGCGGAGCCGAGCCCGCCAGTGTTGCGCTCCACGCCAAAACCGGGTTCGTCGAGGCGGGGCGAATGCGCAAGGTCGGGCGAAAGTTCGGCCGGGTTCTCGACACGCTTTACATGCAGCGTGCGCTTGTAGGTGACTGACCTGCCTTCGGTGCGGGCAACGGCTCGCCGCATGGCGCGCTCCTGCTATCCGCCAATGCCGCGCTGATGCGAACGGCGTTCATCTGGTAGACAGGCCACCGCGAACAGGCCGACCGCCGCGCCGTGCACGGAGGGTTATTTCGTATCCGGCGTCCGTATAACCTGGGGGTTCGGATGGCTGGGTTTGCCTGTGTGGGGCGGTTGGGAAGACCGCTGGCAATCGACCGGCCGGGATCGATCGAAGGAGTACAACGATGATAACACTTTCCGGCAAGCAGACGCTGCCGCTCGTCCTCGCCGCCTTGGCGCTGCCGACCGCCGCCAGTCTTTCCGCACAGAACCAGCCGACGGTGTATGGCGACGCGGGCCTGACCGTGTTCGGCACGCCGCCCGCCGATCTCGAAGGCCTGCCTGACGGGCCCGACGTCGACGGCTTCATCTCGGCGCGCAAGGGCGACCAGATGCAGGTTACCAGCGACACTGGCGAACGCACGGCCATCTCCATCAGCACCGCGACCGAGGTCAAGGGCGCCGGCGGCTTCCTGGGCATGAGCAGCAAGAAGCTGAGCCCGGATGCATTGCTCAACGGTCTGCCGGTCACCGTGAAGACGGTCCAGTGGGGCGGCGGCCTCGTCGCCAGTTCGGTCAAGTTCAAGAAGGGCGACTACAAGACCGCCGCGATGATCAGCCGCGGCACCGCGCAGGGCTTCGCCGAGCAGACCGCCGCGACCGAGGCACTGCGCAGCCGCGTGGCCGATATCGACCAGTACAACATCAAGGGCACGACCAACGTGTTCTTCGATACGGCCAAGTGGAACCTGTCGGGCCAGGCCGAGAACGACCTGTGTTCGGTCGCGAGTCAGGCCGAGTCGATGGACAACGCGCTGCTGTTGGTCGTGGGTTACACCGATTCGACCGGCGACTACGACTTCAACCAGGAGCTGAGCGAGAAGCGCGCGGCGCGGGTGAAGAACTACCTGCAGCAGGCGTGCGGCTGGAAACCCTACCGCATGCTGACGCCGACCGGCATGGCCGAGGCCGACCCGATGGCAGACAACACCACTCCGGCGGGCAAGGCGCAGAACCGCCGCGTCGCGGTGAACATCCTCGTCAGCAAGGGCCTCGACGGGATGTAGGATGCGCGGGGCGGGCCGGCGGTTAGACGCCGCGCTCGCCCCGTTCGCCGTGGCCTGCTCGGCTCCGGATCTTGACGCTGAAACGTCTGTTCGCGCGATGTGACTTTCCACCTGCGACGGCGCCCCGGGTGATCGGGGACGCGCCCTGGCGAACCGCGCGAGCAGCGAAAAAAGCGCCGGATTATCGGGCCTTGGCCACATCTTGGCAAACTATCCACGCGCCCGTGCTTTCTACTATCAGTCCGGGAAATCGAATGAAAGACGATCGCCAGAATCGTTGAAGGGGCGCCGAAGACACGCGGGGAGCCTGGCGCTCGATCGATCAATGGTTCAGGCATGGGCCAACCCGCTTGGTCTGCTTGTGAGGCGGTAACCGGATACTCGACTCAGGGAGGCTCGAAAGCGCTTAGTTGCTTCCGCGTGCCCAAGTCGGATCGGATTTGATTACTTAAGATGAACTCGATTGCTAACTAAGGTGATAGGTGATTTGACCATTTGACCACCCGCGCGTCTTGCCGACCTCTGATTTGCCGGTCGTTCGGCAACAGTTCGGTAAGTATTGGCGTCTATTGAGGCATTGCTCGACCCGATAGTCAGGCCGTTGCCCGGGGGCGGGTGGCGAAGACCCATTTGGAGACCTCACATGCAGTTTATCAAGAACCTCGTCCGCGACGAAGCGGGCGCCACCGCCATCGAATACGGCCTGATCGCCGCACTGATCGCGGTTGCCGCGATCGCCGCTATGCAGGGCCTCGGCAACCAGCTGAGCAGCACCTTCACGACCGTTTCGACGAAGATGAAAACTTAATAACTGATACGCCTTCGTTGGCGAATTAGACTGGGTTTCGGCAAGCTACCCGCAACTCACGGGTGCGTCTCGCGATAGCGTTTTCAACGTTATCGGGGGCGCACCCCACCCATTTGCGGCTCTCATTCGATCGCGGCAATTGGAATTACAGCAACCTCATCTGCCCACCGGTTTCGGGCCGACGGAACTTCGTACAGTCGAGTTCGAACCGCTGCTTGCCGATCCCTGCGCGTTTGCAAGCGAGTGCAAAGCGGGCTCGGAACAGGTCGGCCCAGACGCCGCTGGGCTTCAGGCGGGTGAAGAAGTCCGGATCGTTGTCGCGTCCGCCGCGGATCGAGCGGACGGTGTTCATCACCTTGTCGCCCCGTTCGGGGAAGTGGACCGACAGCCATTCGCGGAACAGCGGGGCGACCTCGTGCGGAAGACGCAGCGGTATCCACCCGGTCGAGCGCACGCCAAGCGCGGCGGCGCGGCTGACGATTTCTTCCATGAAATGGTCGGTAATCGCCGGAATGACCGGCGCAACCGAGCAATGCGCTGGTATTCCCGCATCGACCAGCCGACCCAAAGCAGCGAGCCGCTTGGCGGGTGCAGCCGCCCGCGGCTCAAGCTTGCCGGAGAGCCTGGGATCGAGGCTCGTCACCGAAATGCAAACCGCAACCAGCCGCCGTTCGGCCAGTTCGGTCAGCAGGTCGATATCCTCAAGCACCCGGTCGGACTTTGTTGTGATCGTCACCGGGTGGCACGCTTCGAGGCACACGTTTAGCACCTGCCGGGTGATCCGGTAGCGCCTTTCGATCGGCTGGTAGGGATCGGTATTCGTGCCCATCGCAATCGGTTTAGGCTTGTAACGCGGCTTGGCGAGCGTCTCGCGCAATAGGCGCGCCGCGTCAGGCTTGGCGAACAACCTGGTCTCGAAATCGAGCCCGGGGGACAGGTCGTGGTAGGCGTGCGTCGGACGCGCGAAACAATATACGCAACCGTGCTCGCACCCGCGGTAGGCGTTTATAGAGCGGTCGAACCCGATGTCGGGTGAAGTGTTGAAGCTGAGGATCGTCTTGGGACGCTCTTCGGTGACCGAGGTGCGCAGCTTCACCGGGGGTCCGTCAAGCTGCTCCATGTAGTCGCGCCAATCGCCGTCCACCTCTCGATCGGCCAGCCCGAATCGCGTCGGCACCGGCGACCCTTGCGCGCCCCGTCCAGCTACCTCGGGTTCGAGTCGGCGTTCCATGAATGAGAACATACATGGAACACTGACATCGGTTAAGCGCCTACTTGTCGCGGAGGCGCGGCATCAGTTCAATGAAGTTGCAAGGCCGGTTGCGGCTGTCGAGCTGCTCGGCAAGGATGCCGTCCCACCCGTCCTTCACCGCGCCATTCGATCCCGGCAGCGCGAAGACATATGTACCGCGCGCCACCACCGCCAGAGCGCGGCTTTGCACGGTGCTGGTCCCGATCGACGTGTAGCTGAGCATCCGGAACAGCTCGCCGAAACCGGGGATGTCCTTGTCCTTGATCCGGTCGAGCGCCTCGGGCGTTACGTCGCGCCCCGTCAAGCCGGTTCCGCCGGTGGTGATGATCGCATCGATCTGAGGGTCGTCGATCCAGGTGTTGAGCCGGTTGGCAAGCACGGTGGCATCGTCTTTTTCGATCGCCCGAGCGGCGAGCCGGTGCCCGGCGGACCTGATACGGTCGGCCAGGATGTCGCCGCTGGTGTCGTCGGCCGCGGTGCGGGTGTCCGAAATGGTCAGGAGCGCGATGTTGATCGGGCGGAATTCCCGCGCCGGGTCGATCGCCATTACCGGTTCGCGCTCAGTCGCACGGCCTTGCTGCCCGACAGCTCGGGAAAAGTCGGCCACATGCCCTGCGCCAGCGCGTTGCGGCTGTCGGAGCCGGCGCCGGCCTGCCGCTCGTACATCCAGTAGTTGCGCATCACGATCGCGACGTAGCCGCGCGTTTCCCAATAGGGGATGCTTTCCATGTAGAGCAGCGGGTCGCCCTGATCGCGCACCTCGGTATTCCATCGCGTGACCGGGCTGAGGCCGGCGTTATAGGCCGCCATGATCTTGGGCAACAGCCCGCCGGTGGCCGAACTGTCGCGCAGCATTTCCAGGTTCTGCTGCCCGAACGCGAGGTTGGTCGCCGGATCGGAGAGGTTGACATAGCTCGCGCTCATGTTGAGCCGCGGGGCATGCTGGCGGACGGTGATCGGGGTGATCTGCATCAGCCCCTTGGCCTGCGCGGGGCTGACCGCGTTCACCTGGAAGCGCGATTCCTGCAGCGTGTGCGCAAAGGCGAGTGCTGGATCGACTTGCCACCCGCCCTTGGGCTGCCAGCGCGGCGCGGGATAGCGCAGCGCGGTTTCGGCCCTGGCGCCGCGCGGGGCGTAGGCGGCCATCCACAGCTGTGTCGACGGCAGGCCGAGTTCGCGGGCAAGGCGGCTGAGCGCGTCGTATTCGCTGGCTGGACCGATCTTCGCCTCGTGGCGAAGCACTTCGTCGGCGCGCGCGTCCTGGCCGATTTCCGACAGCGCGACCGCGGTGCGCACGTTGGGCTGGTCGCGCAGCCGCTGCCAGTCGCCCAAGTCGAAGTCGGCAGTGCGCTTGCCACCCGGCAGGTCTTGCCCGAGCGTCTCGCGCGCGAGCATCCCGTAGAGCGTTTCGTCGAGCCGCGCCGCACCGCGCAGCTGTTCGGCGGCGCGCTCGGGCTGGCGACACCGTACAAGCGCGCGGCTGGCCCAGTAGTAACCGGCGGCGGTGAGTTCGAGGTTCTGCGCCGAACCGGCCGCGCGCTGAAAGGCATCGGCAGCCCCGGCGCAGTCGTTGAGCCGCCACGCGGCAAGACCTGCGGTCCAGTCGCCTTCGCCGACCCAAGCGCCGTTGCCGCCGTCGCGCACGGTCTGCGCGATCGCCAGCGCCGCGGCGTCCTGGTTCTCGATGTAATAGCTCCACGCCACCCGCTGGCGCCATTCGGCACGTGCTTCGCTCGAGAGCGCGGCATCGACCCCGTCGAGCAGCACGCGCGCACCGCTCGGGTCATCGTTCTTGATACGATCGAGGATCGCGGACTTGACCATCTCGGGCATAGTCCCGTCGTCGACCGAGGAGGGCAGCGTGCGGCGCGGCGCGTAGCCTTGCGGGACCAGCCGCTGCTCGGCAGGCAGCCCCGGCATGTCGGCCAGACCGCGCTTGAGGCCGAGGGTGGCGATCTGCTGCGCCTGCGGAAGCTGCGTCCCCTTGGCTAGCCATGTCTGGATCGCGGGAAGCTCTACCTTGGGGCTGGCGGCATCGAGGAAGTATTCGGCGCGCGCGACCTGGTGCAGCGGACCGTCGGCCTTTTCCGCGAACATCGCGTCGACGCGCGACCAGTCCTTGGCATCGATCGCGGCGAACAGCGACTTGTACCAGTCGCGCTCCGACTGGCTGAGCAGTTCGGGAACGTTGGTGCTGGTCGCGCGATTGCGGAAGTATTCGGCGGCGCTGGAATTGGCGAGGACGGGGGACGCAACTGTGCAGGCGAGCGCGCCCGCGATCAAAACCGTTACCCTTGCGCGTTGCGCTCGGTGCCGAGAAGCCATGCGTCCGTTTCCGTCCAATCCAGCCAGCGTTGCCACAACCGGGCTCGAAGCTGCCAGTTGCCGAGCAGCCGTTCGAGCCCCGTCTCGAACAGCGCGGGTACCCTGCCGCCTTCATGGTTAAAGGTCTGTAACTTTTGAGCGCCTTGCGCCGGATCGTGCCCGCAAAGCGGCAGGATGTTGCGCCCGAACGCAATCAGGCGTTTCGGGCGTGCGAGCGCGACGTGATGGGCCAGCACCGCACCCATTCCCTCGCGCTCAACCCGCGCCCAGTCCGCGAGCGGCGTGTGACGCGGCAGGACCGCGGCGCGATAGACCTGCGCAGGCGCCAATTCCGCCGCCTTCAGAAATCCGTCGAGCAGCGCCCCCTGCGGGCCGGAGAGCAGCGCGTCGCGGTCGGCCTCTTCCGGCATCGCGACGAGGATCATCAGCTCGGCACCCGCTTCACCGACGGGGGTGACGCGCGGGGCAAGGCCGCCTTCGTCGAGCGAGGGTTCGGCCAGCCACCACGCCTGAAAGCCGGCAAGGTCTTGTGGCCAGCCCGCCAGCGGGCCACCGATCGTCGGCTCCGGCGGGGGCGGCGGCGCCTTTGCCACCGGCCGCGCGGCAGGCCGCTCGGGCTCTACGTCGTCCTTCGGATCGGCCAGCCAGCCGTGCGCTTCGTCGGAGAACACGGCATCCACGCCCGCTTCGCGCCACCAGTCGAGCGCGGCGGCGATATCGGCCTGAAGGGAAGGGGGAGCGGGGCGTTGCACGGGAGTTGGGTCTTGACCTCACCGGCGGCTGCAATCAAGCCGTTCGGACAATTCAACGGGGAGCCGGAAGGCAATGAGCGAACGCGAATCGATGCCGTGCGACGTCGTGATCGTCGGCGGAGGCCCGGCGGGCCTGGCTGCGGCGATCCGGTTGAAGCAGGTCAATGAAGCGCTTGAAGTCGTGGTGCTCGAGAAGGGCAGCGAGATCGGCGCGCACATCCTGTCGGGTGCGGTAGTCGACCCCAAGGCGCTCGACGAACTGCTGCCCGAATGGCGCGACCAGAATTGCCCGATGGCCGAGGTGCCCGTCACCGATAACTGGCACTGGGTCCTGTCGAAAAAGGGCAAGACTTCGCTCCCGCACCTGATGATGCCCCCGTTCATGTCGAACGACGGGTGCTACACTGGTTCGCTCGGCAACATGTGTCGCTGGCTGGCCGAGCAGGCCGAAGCGCTGGGCGTGATGGTCTTTCCGGGATTCCCCGCGGCCGAAGTCATTGTCGGCGAAGACGGCGCGGTGGCCGGCGTGATCACGCAGGACATGGGCGTTGCCGCCGATGGTTCGCACAAGGGCGATTACCAGCCGGGCATGGAGATCCATGCCAAGTACACCCTGTTTGCCGAAGGCGCGCGCGGCAGCCTCACCAAGCAGATGAAGGCGAAGTACGACCTTGAGGCCGATTGCCAGCCGCAAGTCTACGGCCTTGGCGTGAAAGAGCTGTGGGACATCGATCCCGACAAACACGTGCCGGGCCGCGTCATCCACACGCAGGGCTGGCCGCTGTCCGAAAGCGAAAGCTGGGGCGGCGGATTTCTCTACCATCAGGCGAACGGACAGGTCGCCCTGGGGTTCGTTACCGCGCTCGATTATCGCAATCCGTGGGTCAGCCCGTTCCAGGAATTCCAGCGCTGGAAACAGCACCCGGCGATCCGCGAATACCTCGAAGGCGGTAAGCGCGTCGCCTACGGCGCGCGCGCGATCAACGAGGGCGGGTGGCAGAGCGTCCCTCGCCTCGCGTTCCCCGGCGGCGCGCTGATCGGCTGCGCGGCGGGGTTCGTGAACGTCCCGCGCATCAAGGGCAGCCACACCGCGATGAAGAGCGGAATGCTGGCGGCCGAAGCCATCGCCGCCGCGATCGGCCGGGGCGAGGAAAAGACCGCGCTGATGGATTACGACGCGGCGGTGCGCGACAGCTGGATCGCGCACGAACTGAAGCTGGTGCAGAACGCGCAGCCCGCGGTCGCCAAGTTCGGCGGCGACATGGGGACGATCGTCGCGGGCCTCGACATGTGGCTGCGCTATCTCAAGATGCCGATCATCCCGGCGTTCAAGCACGAGCCCGACTACGAGCTGACCGGCCGCGCCGACCTGTTCCCGCGGATCGAATACCCCAAGCCCGACGGCAAGATCAGCTTCGACCGCCTGACCAGCGTCAGCTTCAGCTACACCAACCATGCCGAGGACCAGCCGGTCCACCTCAAGGTGAAGGACATGGAACTGCAGAAACGCAGCGAACTCGGCGTCTTCGGCGGCCCCTCGCAATTCTACTGCCCGGCTGGGGTGTACGAATGGCTGGTCGACGAGTCGACCGGCGCGCCGAGGTATCAGATCAACGCGCAGAACTGCGTCCACTGCAAGACCTGCGACATCAAGGACCCCAACCAGAACATCAACTGGGTCACGCCAGAGGGCGGCGGCGGGCCGAATTATCCGAATATGTGAGATGACTCGTATTCGGCTCCCACCGCCGTTCGAAGCGACCTTTGAAGGTCCTGAAGGACGCTATCTCGCAAGCTATTTGCCGCGTGGTGAATGGGATGAGGGCCTCGTCCGCGTTACGATTGCATCTCATGAGATGGGCTGGGGTGTAGAGATGGCCGAGCAGGAAGGCGCTAGCTTGAGCGTCTGTGGGATGACTTCGGGGTCTCATGAGATTTGGAACGACGTATTCTGGTTTGAGATCATTTGCTCACCCGAACCGAAGAGCATCAGATATTGGGGAGATCGCGTTGTTTGGCGCGAAGACCTCGCAGTGTCGGTTTGACGACGCACTGCCTGTGCAAGAAACCGCTTACGCCAAAATCAACCTCGCGCTGCATGTGCGGCGGCGGCGGGGGGATGGATATCACGAGCTTGAGACGCTGTTCGCGTTCGTTGATGCGGGGGATGGGCTGACCGCGCGCCCCGCCGAGCGCGACGAGTTGAAGGTGGTTGGCGAGTTCGCCCCGCAACTGGCTGATCCATTTGGTAATATTGCCGCGCAGGCGTTGGCGAAACTGCCGCGCTCGCAGGGGCTTGCATTGACGCTTGAGAAGAACCTGCCGGTCGCCGCGGGGCTTGGGGGCGGGTCGGCGGATGCGGGGGCGGTGTTCCGGATCGTCGAGGCGCTGCACGGTCTGCCCGACGACTGGCGCGAGCGCGCCGCCAAGCTGGGGGCCGACGTGCCCGCATGCGTCGAGAGCCGGATGTGTCTCGGCCACGGCGCCGGCACGGAATTGTCCAGCATCGTCAACGATATGGAAGGCACTCCTGTCATCCTGGTCAATCCGCGCGTGCCGCTCGCCACCGGGCCAGTGTTCGCCGGATGGGATGGGCGGGATCGCGGCCCGCTCCCCGATGGGCCAGCCTCGAATATCACCGCCGAGGGGCGCAACGACCTCGAAGCGCCCGCGATCGCGCTGGTGACGCAGATCGCCGATGTGCTTAACGCCCTTGCCGGAACCGGCCCCAGCCTCGCCCGTATGTCGGGGTCGGGGGCGACATGTTTCGCGCTCTATTCCGATATCGAGGCCCAGCGCGAAGCCGCCGTGCGTCTGGCAACCGATCACCCCGACTGGTGGCAGATGAGCGGGAGCCTGCGCCCTTGATCACCCCCGATTGGCAGCCCTGGCGCCGTGTCGGCCCCGAGCCGAGAAAGCGCGGCCTGCTCCTCGTCGCCGACCATGCATCGAACTTCGTGCCCGACGATATCGTTCTCGGCATCGACCCCGCCTTGCTGGACGAGCATATCGCGATCGATATCGGTGTGGAGGGTGTGGCCGAGCGCTTGGCGCGACGTCATGACGTGCCCGCGCACCTCGCCACGGTCAGCCGCCTTGTCTGTGACCTCCACCGCGAGGAGGACAGCACGGCGGTCGTCCCCACCACCAGCGACGGACACCTGATCCCCGGCAACATCGGGGCCGATATCGAGGCGCGGCTCGATCGATTTCACCGGCCCTACCATGCCGCGATGAGTGAATGGATCGCGCTAGCGGACCCCGGACTTATCATTTCGTTGCACAGCTTTACGCCCGCCCTTTCAAGCAAGGTCGAAGATCGGCCGTGGGAAGTGGCGTTGCTTTACAACCATGACGACCTGCCCGCGCGCCACGCATTACGGCTATTCCGCGAACAGGGGCTTACCGTCGGCGATAACGAGCCGTATTCGGGCCGCGAGCTCAACGCGACGATGAACCGCCATGCCGAGGCTCACGGGCGGCACTACATCGCGCTAGAGGTGCGGCAGGACCAGATCGCGACCGAGGCGGGGCAGGCGCGGTGGGCCTCGATGATCGCCGATATCGCGGGCCGGGTGGCACTCATGCTTGAGGCGGCGTAAGGAAAAAGCCGTTGGGGTTGGCGCGGCGCATGGCCTAGTCCTGCCGCGACAGCCAAGGACCCTTAAACATGCCCGAACTCCGCTCCCGCACTTCCACCCATGGCCGCAACATGGCCGGCGCCCGGGGCCTGTGGCGCGCGACGGGGATGAAGGACGGCGATTTCGGCAAGCCGATCGTCGCGGTCGTGAACAGCTTTACACAGTTTGTCCCTGGACATGTCCACTTGAAGGACCTGGGCCAAATGGTCGCCCGCCAGATCGAGGCTGTCGGAGGCGTTGCCAAGGAATTCAACACGATAGCGGTCGATGATGGCATCGCGATGGGGCACGACGGGATGCTCTATTCGCTTCCGTCGAGGGAGCTGATCGCCGACAGCGTCGAATACATGGTCAACGCCCACTGTGCCGATGCGATGGTGTGCATCTCCAACTGCGACAAGATCACGCCCGGCATGCTGATGGCATCGTTGCGGATCAATGTGCCGACGGTGTTCGTCAGCGGTGGTCCGATGGAGGCGGGCAAGGTCGTGCTGAAGGGCAAGGAAGTCGCACTTGACCTCGTCGATGCAATGGTCGCCGCAGCGGACGAATCGTTCTCCGACGAGGAAGTGGCCGATATCGAGCGTGCTGCCTGCCCGACCTGCGGCAGCTGCTCGGGCATGTTCACCGCCAACTCGATGAACTGCTTGACCGAGGCCCTCGGCCTGTCGCTTCCGGGCAACGGTTCGGTGCTTGCCACGCACTCCGACCGGCAGGGCCTGTTCGAGCGCGCCGGCCGCCTCGTGGTCGCGCTGTGCCACCGCTATTACGGCGAGGGCGACGTGAGCGTGCTGCCGCGCAATGTCGCCAGCTTCGAAGCGTTCGAAAACGCCATGACCCTCGACATTGCGATGGGCGGATCGACCAACACCGTGCTTCACCTGCTCGCCGCCGCGCACGAAGGTGGGGTCGACTTCACCATGCAGGATATCGACCGCTTGAGCCGCGGGGTGCCGTGCCTGTGCAAGGTCGCTCCGGCCAAGAGCGACGTGCACATGGAAGACGTTCACCGCGCGGGCGGGATCATGGCGATCCTGGGCGAACTCGACCGTGCCGGGCTGCTCCACACCGCGCTGCCCACGGTCCATTCGCCGACGATGGGCGACGCGCTGGCCGACTGGGACGTCCGACTGACCAACAATCCGAAAGTGCAGGACTTTTACCGCGCCGCGCCGGGAGGGGTGCCCACGCAGACCGCGTTCAGCCAGAGCAGGCGGTGGGAAGCCCTCGACACCGACCGCAAGGACGGGGTTATCCGCTCCAAGGAGCACGCGTTCACGCAGGACGGCGGGCTCGCGGTGCTGTTCGGCAACCTCGCCAAGGATGGCTGCATCGTGAAGACCGCGGGGGTTGACGAGAGCATCCTCAGCTTCGGCGGACCGGCCAAGGTGTTCGAATTGCAGGACGCCGCGGTCGCCGCGATCCTGACCGACCATGTCGTGTCGGGCGACGTCGTGGTGATCCGCTACGAAGGGCCGCGCGGCGGGCCAGGGATGCAGGAGATGCTCTACCCGACGAGCTACCTCAAATCGAAAGGTCTCGGCGCGGCCTGCGCTCTGGTGACCGACGGGCGCTTTTCGGGCGGCACCAGCGGCCTCTCTATCGGCCACGCAAGTCCTGAGGCGGCCGAGGGCGGTACGATCGGGCTGGTCGAGGACGGCGACTGGATCGAGATCGATATCCCGAACCGGACGATCCAGCTTGTGGTCCCGGATGACGAGCTCGCCCGTCGCCGCGCCATGCAGGACGAGAAGGGCTGGTATCCCGCCAAGCCGCGCCCCCGCGCGGTTTCCACCGCGCTGCAGGCCTATGCCGCGATGACTACCAGTGCCGCCCGCGGCGCGGTGCGCGACGTGAGCCGGCTGCGCCGCTGATGCGGATCGCGTTTGTGCTGGCCGTGCTGGTGCTGGGCGCGTGCGGAGGCGACCGAGACTCAGCCGCAGGCGGCCGAAGGCGCCACCCGGATCGACTGCGCGTTGGGCGAGGGCAGCGAATTCGGTCCCGACTGCCTGGTCGAGAAAGTCGCGGGCGAACAGGCATCCGAATTCGTCGTGCGCCATCCGGACGGCGCGTTTCGGCGCTTTCGCATCGCGGCGGACCGCAGCGGTATGACCGCTGTGGACGGCGCGGACGAGGCGGTGAACGAACGCGCCGGAGACCCCCCGGTATTACAGGTGACCGTGGGTGCCGACCGCTATCGCTTTCCGGCGGATCTCGATGCCAAGCGCTGACCAGGTCCTTACCGCAGAACAGATGCGCGCCGCCGAAGAGGCGCTGATCGCCCAGGGAACTTCGGTCGAGGTGCTGATGCAGCGCGCCGGTCGCGGCGCAGCCGAATGGGTTTGGCGGGTGGCGGCGGGCAGGGCGGTGACGGTCTTGTGCGGCCCGGGCAACAACGGCGGCGACGGCTACGTGATCGCCGAGACGTTGCGGGCGCGGGGGCTGGCGGTCGCGGTAATCGCTCCGGTCGCACCCAAGACCGACGCGGCACGCCATGCCTTGAGCGCCTGGCAGGGTGAAGTTTCGGCCACGGCGAAGGGCGCATATGGCGGGGTGTTCGTCGACTGCCTGTTCGGCTCCGGCATCACCCGGGCTTTGACGGGCGACCACGCGAAGCTGCTTGCGGAACTGGTCGCGCTCCACGCGCTCACCGTCGCGGTCGATCTGCCCAGTGGCGTTTCGACCGACGACGGCGCGTTGCTGGGCTGCGTGCCTTGCTACGATCTGACGCTGGCGCTTGGCGCGTGGAAGCCGGCGCACTTCCTGATGCCCGCGCTCGAAATCCTCGGCGAAACACGGCTGGTCGAGATCGGAGTGGAGGCGGCGGACGGTGCGGCGGTCGTCTTTCCCCGTCCGCACTTCGTCGCCCCCGTGCGCGGCGCGCACAAGTACACGCGCGGCCTGGTCGGCGTGGTGGGAGGCGCGATGCCAGGCGCGGGGCTGCTCTCGGCAAGCGCGGCGATGCGCGGGGGGGCGGGGTACGTGAAGCTGCTGGCGGAACATTCGCACCCGGCTGCGCCAGCGGCGCTCGTCGTCGACGGTGCCCCCCTTTCAGAGGTGCTCGCGGACAAACGCTGGTCGGCATTGCTCGTCGGGCCGGGCCTAGGGCGCGACGATGGCGCGCGCGAGCGGCTCGGGGCAGTGCTCGAAGCAGGGGTGCCGACCGTGCTCGACGCCGATGCACTGCACCTGCTCGATGACGATGCGCTCGAAGGAGTCGATGCCGCGCGACTCCTGCTGACGCCGCACGAAGGCGAGCTGTCACGGCTGTGCGAGGTGTTCGGCGTTACGGCGGACGGCAAGGTCAAGCGGACGCGCGCGCTTGCCGCGATCACCGGGCTGACGGTACTCGCTAAAGGCCCCGACAACGTGCTGGCCGCCGCAGACGGACGGCTCGCGTTCTTTCCGCCTGCGCCAAGCTGGCTCGCGAGCGCGGGAACGGGCGACGTGCTGGCCGGGCTGGCGGCAAGTCGCCTCGCCACCGGAAGCGACCCCTTCGCGGCGGCGGGGGAGGCGGTCTGGCTTCATGCCGAGGCTGCGCGGGTGGCGGGTGTGGACCTGATCGCGGATGATCTTGTGCGTTCTTTACCAGATGCTTACTCACGCTTCCTGTGAAAAAACCTGAAGACATCATCCGCGTCGCCGCAAAGGGAGACGGCATCACGGCGAGCGGTCGTCACGTCGCTTTGGCCGCGCCGGGTGACATCGTGCTGGCCGATGGCACTGTGCAGCCGGGACCGCACCATGCCACACCGCCGTGCCGTCATTTCGGCCGCTGCGGCGGGTGCCAGCTCCAGCATCTCGATGAATCTGCGCTTGCCGCGTTTGTGCGTGACCGGGTGCTCCATGCCGCAAGCGCGCAGGGCCTCGAACCCGAAGTACTGGCGGAGACGCATCTTTCGCCGTCACGCACCCGCCGCCGCGCCACGCTTCATGCACAGGCGGAAGGTGGAAAGCAGCGCGCAAGGCAAGGCGGAAGGCAGTCCGGCAAGGCAGCGATCGGTTTCCGCGAGGCGGGATCGCACCTGATCGTCGATCTGGCCGAATGCCATGTGCTGCGGCCCGAACTGTTCGCGCTTGTTGCGCCGCTGCGGCGGATGGTGGCGAGCCAGCGCGGCCGCGCGCCGGTCGATATCGAGCTGACGCTCACCGACCAGGGCATCGATTGCGGGCTCAAGGGTTATGCGATGGAGGGCCTGGAGGCGACCGAGGCGGCGCTTGGTTTTGCGCAGGACAATCGGCTGGCGCGCCTTACGGTCGATCTGGGCTACGGACCCGAACCTTTGTGGGAGCCCGAGCCGGTCACCGTCACGCTTGGTGGAATGCCCGTCGCCATGCCTCCCGGCGCGTTTCTGCAGGCGACCGATGATGGCGAGGCGGCGCTGGTCTCCGCGGCGTGCGAATGGCTTGCAGAGGCCGGCGAGGTCGCCGATCTGTTCGCGGGGCTTGGCACGTTCGCCTTCGCGCTGGAAAGCTCCGTTGCGGCGTTTGAGGCCGCGCGCAACGCGCACCTCGCCTGCCGGGCGGCCGCGGGACGAACCGGGGGACAGATCACCGCGCATCACCGGGATCTGTTCCGCAATCCGCTCCAGCCTTCTGAACTTGCCAAATTCGACGCCGTGCTGCTCGATCCCCCACGCGCAGGGGCCCGCGAGCAGGTGGCGCGCATCGCCGAGAGCACGCTGGCGCGGGTCGTCTACGTCAGCTGCAATCCGGCCAGCTGGGCGAAGGATGCGCGCGCGCTTGCCGATGCCGGTTTCCGTCTCGCCGAGTTGCGCCCGGTGGGCCAGTTCCGCTGGTCGACTCACGTGGAGCTCGCCAGCCTGTTCGTGCGTTAGGATTACGCGCCTAGAGGCGCAGCATCGCCAGAATATGCGCGTCGAGGAATTCGCGCGCCAGCGGCTCGACCCAAGCGTGCGTTGCGCCTTCGCAGCGGGCGACGCGCGAATCGGCCCGGTCCCAATTCGCCGCGAACGACTGCGCGGTGCGATCGGCGGCCGCCAGCACGATATCTACCGGTCCCTCGAATGCAGCGAGACCGTTTGCGATCTCGCCCGCGAGCGTCGTCGGCGCGGGACCGGGACGGGCGGCCCGCACCATCCCGCGGGCCAGCTTTGCGAAGTTGACTCCGCCGCTCAGCAAGCGCAGCACTTCCTTGCGATCCTTCAGCTTTTCGGCGTAGCGCGCGCGCACCGCAGCCGGCGGCGGGACTGCATCGTCGCCCTCGATCGTCCAGGGATTCGACAAAACCAGCGCGTCGCAGCCCGCGCCGCCCGCCAGCATCAATGCGCTGGCCGCGTCGCAGTTGCCGAAGCCGACCACCCGGTCGACGTTGGGCGCAATCGCGCGGAAGGCGGCGATGGCCGCCTCGATGTCTTTGCGGGTCCTGCGAAAGCCGCGATTCTCGCCGCCGCTGTCGCCCACGCCGCGGCGGTCGAAGCGAAACACCGGAAAGCCCTTGCGCGCGATGCGCGCGGCGAGCGCGGCCTGTCCGGCGAAGGCTCCGCTGCGCACTTCGTTGCCACCGGTCACGATCAGCAGTCCGCTGGTCCCCGGCGCGGTGTCGAGCGTGGCCGCGAGCGTGGTCCCCTCGCAAGCGAAGGTGAGGTGGAGGCGGCTCATGACCCGGTCATCCCGATCGCGAGCATCGCGGCGAGCGCGTCGGCCTGCTCGGCGTCCTCGTCGGGTTCGGCCCGCAGCCATAGGCCGGGGCCGCCAAGCGCTCCTTGCTCGATTTCGACAAGGTCAGTCACAGGTTCGGCGGTCTCGAGTACACCGAACATCTCCTTGCCGATCTGCCAGCCGGCCAGTTCGATCCCCTCGTTGCGACCGAGCGCCTGCAGGTCTTCGGTCCGCTCGGACCGCCCCGCTTCCCGCGAAGCGACGGTTCGCGCACGGAGCATCGGGCGCAAGACCTGGCGTCCGGCGATGGGCGCATAACGCCAGCCCGGCAAGTCAGCGGGAGCGAGCAGCGCGCCGGCGCGGAGCGTCAGCACGTGGGATGCCTTGAAATGCTCCGCGGCCGCCGCGGCGGCGGCGCGCCAGCCTTCGAGCGTCTGCTCGGGCAACTTGGCAAGGCTTTCGTTGCAGCCTGGAAGGTCCGGCAGCACGCAGTCGATGCCCGAGAGATCGAGCCGCCGCATGACTTCGACGGTCTGGCGGCGCAGCTTGTTCGCTTCGTCGAACCATGCGGGCAATATCAGCAGACGCTGTTCGCGGGCGTGGTCGAAGGTCAGCGCCAGCTCGTCGCGCGTGCCGCCACCGGGGGCGGGGCACGGCCAGTCGATGAGCTCGAACGGGGTCACGTCGTGGTGGCTTTGCCCTCGGCAAAGGCCAGCAGGCCGCCGTAGGTTTCCAGCATTTCGCTGTCGACGTCATCGTCGTCGATCACGATGCCGAGCCGGTCTTCCATTTCGGTAAGCAGGCCCGCCACTGCCATCGAATCGAGCTCGGGCAGGTGTCCGAACAGCCCAGTGTCGCCGTCGAACCCGGCGACCCGTTCGGCGTCGAGCGCGAGCACGTCGCACAGGATCGCCCGCAGCTTTGCGTCGATCGAGGCGCGGCTGGGCGCGAGATGATGGCCGTCGGTCATTCGGGTTTTGTCCCCCCTAGCGAAGCGTCGCGCCCCTAGCGACCGCTTTGGCCGGGCGCAAGCTTGCGGACCATGCGCGCCGCTAGCGGCAACCAGGCATTCGGCTGGCGCGGGTCGAGGCAGTCGACCCTGTAGCGCGGCCGGTCGATCTCCATCCAGTCGCGCTTGTACGGATCGTCGCCGGTCCCGAAGTCGATTAGATCGACCCGATCGCCGTCAATCACTCGCTCGAACAATGCGGCGCTCAGCGTCGTTCCCGCCGAAAGCGGCTTCGCGCTTTCGCGGTGGGAGAGCTTGTGGATGTAGGCGGTGCCGTTCTCGACGGTCCAGAACTGCGCCGCGACCGCCTGGCCGTCATCGCTGCGGGCAATGCCCAGGCGGATGCGGCCTGCTGAGCTTTCGGCCTCGGCGAAGCGGCGCAGCAGGGCGGGGTCGCCCTCTTCGGGCTTCCAGCTTTCGTCATAGATCGCTTCGTATTCGGCCCACGCACGCTCGTCGAAGCGGTCGTGGATTTCCACCGCGACTTTCTTCGACTTGCGCTTGAGGGTGGTACGCATCTGGCCGGGTCGGGTCTGCCAGTACTCGGCAAAGCTGCGGTCGTTTACAGGTAGAACGTGGTTGTGATCGCACGGCTCGACGGCGACGTGCCAGCCCGCCTGCCGGAACGCGGCGGCGAGGGCGGATGCGCTGCCATCCTCGTCCGGTACCGGCCACAGCGTAACGCGATGGGTTCGCGCGCGCAGGTCGCGGGCGATCGCTCGCAGATCTCCCCCGTTCAAGACAGCCTGAGGTCGCCAGGTGAAAGCGTACCAGTTGCGCAGTGGCTCGATCCGTCCGTTGGCCTGGGTGAGCACCATCGTCGCCTCGCCCGCAGTCGCGACGAGCGGGATCTGTCCGGCCTGGGCGAGCAGCGCAAACCACTCGGCGCGGTCGAACGGACCCGCATCCGCTCTATCTGCGGCTTGCAAGACGTTAACCGTGTCGTGATAGCTGACCGCGACCAAAGCTGTTTTCGTCCCTCGGAGTAACCATGCCATTCGCGCTCGATCCCCGGCCCCGGCCGCTCGATCACCTCGCCGAACGCGGCAGGGGAGATGCGCCGGCGCTGGTCTTGCGCTCGGGCTCGCTTAACCATCAGGACTTAAGAACCCGTGTCGGACAGCTCGCCACGTGGCTGGCAACGCGCGCGACCAAGGGTGACCGGATCGCGGGCTGGGCCGCGAAGGGCGCGGCGACCTGCCTGCTACCGCTCGCCTGCGCGCGTGCCGGGATGGTCCACGTGCCGATCAACCCGCTGCTCAAGCGGATGCAGGTGGCGCACATCCTGTCCGATAGCGGCGCGGTCATACTGATCGGAACCAGCGCACGTCTCGCGAGCCTCGAGGCCGGCGATGTTCCGCCGGGCTGCGGGCTGATTTCCGAAGAAGACATGTGGACCTTGGTCGACGACTGCGAGGCGATCGGACCCTCCGACCACGATCCCGACGACATTGCCGCGATCCTTTACACCAGCGGATCGACCGGCAAGCCGAAAGGTGTGGTGCTCAGCCATGCCAACATGTGGCTCGGCGCGGTCAGCGTGGCGCATTACCTCGGCATGGCGGCGGACGACGTCACGCTCGCCGTCCTGCCGCTCAGCTTCGACTATGGACAAAACCAGTTGCTGAGCACCTGGTACGCGGGTGGCTGCGTGGTGCCGCTCAACTACTTGATGCCGCGCGACGTCGTGAAGGCCTGCGCGAAGCATGGCGTCACGACACTTGCGGCGGTCCCGCCGCTGTGGGTCCAGCTGACCGAAATCGACTGGCCCGATGACGCCATCGCGTCGATGCGCCGCCTGTCCAACAGCGGCGGAGCGCTCACCGAGCCGCTCGTGCGCGAACTTCGCCGGCTGTTCCCGCAGGCGCGGGTGTTTCCGATGTATGGCCTGACCGAAGCGTTCCGCTCGACCTACCTCGATCCCGCACTGGTCGACAGCCATCCGACATCGATGGGCAAAGCGATCCCCTTTGCCGAGATCCTCGTGATCGGCGACGACGGCGAGGTTGTCGGCGACGGCGAGGAGGGCGAACTGGTCCATGCCGGCCCCCTCGTCGCGCGCGGCTACTGGCAGGACGACGCTCGCACCGCCGAGCGTTTCAGGCCTGCGCCGCACGGCTCAAGCTATGGCGGCGCGGCCGTGTGGTCGGGCGACCGCGTGCGACGCGAGGCCGACGGACTGCTCTATTTCGTCGGGCGCCGCGATGCGATGATCAAGAGCGCGGGCAACCGGATCAGCCCGCAGGAGATCGAGGACGCGGCGATCGCCACCGGACTTGCGGCGGAGGCCGTTGCGGTCGGGGTGGCCGATCCGCGACTTGGCCAGGCGGTGTGCCTCGCGGTGCGCCCGGTCGGCGCGTTCGACGAAGAAGGCTTGCGCAAGATGCTCGCCGCCGCTCTGCCGACCTTCATGCAGCCCAAGATCATCCGTCCCTATGCCGAAATGCCGCGCAATCCGAATGGCAAGCTCGACCGCAACGTGCTTGCCGCGGAACTCGCCCTGTGAAGCCGCTGGGACCCATTCCCGCAGGCTACGCTGCCAGGGACGGACAGCTCGCTATCGGCGGACTGACCGCACGCCAACTCGTCGAGCAGGCGGGCGGAACCCCGCTTTTCGTCTATTCGCGCCAGCACCTGACCGATCGTATGGCTCAGCTGCGCGCGGCGATGCCCGCGCGGCTGGCGGTGCATTACGCGGTAAAAGCCAATCCTTGGCGTCCGGTGCTCGAACACATGGCGGGTCTGGCAGACGGGTTCGACATCGCCTCTGGCGGTGAGCTTAAGCTGGTGACTGCTGCGGGAATCGACCCCGCGCTGGTCAGCTTTGCAGGCCCGGGCAAGCGCGACTGGGAACTGGAAGCAGCAATTCACGCGGGCGTCACGCTCAACTGCGAAAGCGCGAACGAGGCGCGCCGGGCGCTGGCGATCGGCGAGCGGTTGGGGAAGGCGCCGCGAATCGCGATTCGGGTCAATCCCGAGTTCGAGCTACGCGGCAGCGGCATGAAGATGGGCGGCGGTGCCAAGCCGTTCGGGATCGATGCCGAGCGCGTGCCTGCACTAGCGCGCGAAGTCATCGCCGCGCGGGCCGACTGGCGTGGCCTGCACATCTTCACCGGCAGCCAGGCGCTGGACGCCGAGGCGATCGCCGAGACGCAGGGCAATGTCCTCGATCTTGCCGACAGGCTGGCGCGCGAGATCGGCACGGGGCCCCTCCCTAAGCTCAACATGGGCGGGGGGCTGGGCATTCCGTACTTTGCGGGCGATCCCCCGGTCGATCTTTCACTGGTAGGCGAGCGGCTCGCGGAGCGGTTTGCAGACCTGCCCGAGACCCTCGCCAAGACCCAGCTTTGCATCGAACTCGGCCGTTTCCTCGTCGGCGAGGCGGGCGTCTATCTGTGCGAGATCGTCGACCGCAAGGACAGTCACGGGGAGACCTATCTGGTGACCGACGGCGGCCTCCATCACCAGCTCGCCGCGTCGGGCAATTTCGGCACCGTCGTGCGCCGCAATTACCCCGTCGCGATCGCGACGCGGTTCGACACCCCGGCCGACGAGGAGGTTAACGTGGTCGGCTGCCTGTGCACTCCGCTCGACCGATTGGCCGACAAGGCGCTGCTGCCTCACGCCGAAGTTGGCGACCTGGTCGCTGTATTCTGCGCGGGAGCCTATGGCGCAAGCGCCTCGCCGGCCAATTTCCTCGGCCAGGGTCCAGCGCGCGAGGTGCTGGTTTAACCTTTCGTTGTGCGCTGTCCCGATCCGGGACCAGCCCTTGGAAGACCATTCAAACCTAACGGTATCTTCACCAATTTCCGCGAGACAGCGGACCAGTACCCGCGCCATCGCGGTGCGCCGGGTCGCTCCCGGCTCATGCACCGCATCCGCGCCTTTGCGAATACGAGGATGCATCGATGCTCAAATCCCGTCCCTCCCGCCTCTTTGCGAGCACGGCAATTGCCGCGCTTGCGCTGAGCGGATGTGCGACCAACGGTAGCGATAGCCAGCTGCCGCCCGCTTCGTTCGTGGCGATGCAGGAGGGACCGGGCGAGGACTACGTGATCGGCCCGCTCGACGAGCTGACCGTAAGCGTCTGGCGAAATCCCGAGCTTAGTGCCGAGAAGATCCAGGTCCGTCCCGACGGCCGGATCACCACGCCGCTCGTCAGCGATATGCCCGCGGTCGGCAAGACCCCGGCAATGCTGTCGGAGGACATCCGCCTGCAGCTCTCGCAATACATCGAAGAGCCGCTGGTCAGTGTAATCGTGACCAATTTCTCGGGCACGTTCAGTCAGCAGGTGCGGATAATCGGCGCGACCGAGAAACCCGCCAGCATTCCCTATCGCGCCAACATGACCGTGCTCGACGCGATGATTGCGGTCGGCGGCCTCAGCGAATTCGCCGCGGGAAACAAGGCCAAGCTGATCCGGTTCGACAAGCAGGCCGGTCGCCAGAAGGAATACGGCCTGCGGCTGGGGGACCTGCTGAAGAAGGGCGAGAGCAAGGCCAACGTCATGCTGCAGCCGGGCGACGTCATCATCATCCCCGAAAGCATGTTCTGAAGGACCTGAAAGGCAATGAACGAGGTCTTTGAGGAACTGCGCGCCGCCGCGCACTCCGTTTGGTCCCGGCGCTGGCTGGTGCTGGGCGTGGCGTGGGGCGTGTGTTTGCTCGGCTGGATCGCAGTGGCGATGATCCCGAACACTTACGAATTGAAGGCCCGGATATATGTCCAGCTGGACGACGTATTGTCCGACCAGCTCAAGATCGCCAACGGCGGTGCGGACGAGATCCAGCGGGTCAAGAAAACGCTCGCGGGCGCGGTGAACCTCGAAAAGGTCATTCGCGGCACCGACCTGGGCAAGGACATCGTCAGCCAGCGACAGATGGACCGCGCGGTCGCCTCGCTGACGGAGGACGTCAAGGTCGAGAGCGTCGAGGACAACCTGTTCACGATCACCGCGAAGGTCGGTCAGCGCAAGCTGTCCGACGCTGATAACGCCCGACTGGCGCAGAACGTCGTCCAGAAGCTGATCGACATTTTCCGTGAGGAGAACATCGCTGGCAACCGCGGAGAAGTTGCCGAGACGGTGGTGTTCCTTGACCAGCAACTGGAAGAGCGCAAGACGGAGCTCGAGGCGGCCGAGGCCAAGCTCTCGGCTTTCGAAGCCGAGCATCCCGACCTCGTTGGCGGATCGACCGCGATCGCCGGTCGGCTATCGGGCACGCGGCAGGAAATGCGCGGGGTCGAAGCCGATCTCGCCGCGGCGCAAAGCGCGCTGGCCGCGATCAGCGGGCAGCTCGCCGGCACGCCGCGCACGCTCTCGGGCGGCGGCAGCGACGGCAGCGCGCTGGGACAGGCGCAGGCGCAGCTTGCCGGCCTCCAGGCGCGCGGGCTGACCGACAGCCATCCGGACATCGTCGCGCTCAAGCGCCAGATCGCGCTCCTTCAGAAGAGCGGCGGCGGAAATGTCCCGGCGGGAATGCCAAATCCCGCCTACAGTTCGCTCATCTCGATCAAGGCCGAGCGCGAGGCAAATGTACAGGCCCTGCTCGCGCGCAAGGCCGCACTGCAGTCCGAGATCAGCGGCGCGATGGCCGATCAGGCGAGCGAACCAGCCGCATCGGCCGAGGCCAACCGGATCAGCCGCGACTACGAAGTGCTCAAGAAGAAATACGACGAGCTTCTCCAGAACCGTGAGGAGATGCGCTTGCGCGGCCAAGTCGAGAGCGAGCGGTCGAGCTTCAAGTTCGACGTAGTCGATCCGCCCACTACTCCGCGCCAGCCGGCCTCGCCCAACAGGCCGCTGCTGCTATTTGGCGCGCTGCTGGCGGGAATCGCGGCGGGCGTGGGCACCGCTTTCGGACTGACCCGGCTCAAGTCGACATTCGCGACCGCTGCTGGGCTTGAGCGCGCGCTCGACCTCCCGGTGCTGGGGACCATTTCGGAAACGCTGACGGAGCGCGGCAGGGCGCTGCGGGCGAAGCGGATGAAGATGTTTTACGCCGGCAGCGGGGCGCTTGCCGGAGTGTTCGTGGTGCTGCTGGGAATCGAATTCGTCCAGCGCGGCATGGTCGCGTGAAGGGGCAGGGGCGATGACCGAACATAGCAAGATCCCGCTTCCCGGTGAGCGCGGCGGCCAGGCTGCAAAGCAAAGTTCGCTGCTTGAACGGGCGAGCGGCGCCTTCGGTCTGGATCCGTTCAGCCCCGCCAAGGTGCCTTCCAACCTAAACGAACCGCCGATGAAGCGCGCCAGGGTCATCGAGCGTGATGCGCCGGTGGCGGCTCGGCAGACGCCGAACGCCGGCCCTACGACCGAAACCGCTTTGCCGGCTCCCGAGGCACGGAGCGCGGCAGCCCACCCCGATGTGATCGAGCAGCCGGTACGCTTTGCTGGCCCGCGGCACGCGATCGATCGGGAACGGCTCGCGGACAAAGGCATGATCGTGCCTGAAGAGGGTGCGACCGAGTTGCTCGAGGAGTTTCGCATCGTGAAACGGCAGGTCATCGCCGCGGCGCGGTCTGCGGGCGACGCGGCGGGCCGACGGGTCCTGATCTGCTCGCCGCTTCCGGGCGAAGGCAAAACCTTCTGCGCGATCAATCTTGCCATCGCCATGGCGGGAGAGCGCGACGGCGAAGTGCTGCTGGTCGACGCCGACTTCGCCAAGTCCTCGGTACTTTCAACCCTCGGCCTGCCCAAGGGCCCGGGGCTGATGGATGCGCTGGCCGATCCCGCGATAAGGGTGGAAGACCTGGTCCTTGCAACCGATATTCCCGGGTTGTTCGTTCTCCCGGCGGGTGCGCAGAAAAACGCGGACAGCGAATTCCTGTCGAGCGCTCGCACAGCCGACGTCTTCGGCCGACTGACTCGCGGCGCGCCCAATCGCATCGTCGTGTTCGACAGTCCACCCGCGCTCGCCGCCTCGCCGGCGGCCGAGCTCGCCAAGCATGTCGGTCAGGCCATTATCGTTGCACGTGCCGACACGACTGGGCGCAGCGCGCTCGAAGACGCCGCCCAACTGCTTGGCGCGTGTCCGGATATCAAGCTGCTGCTCAACGCGGCGCACTTCAGCCCAAGCGGCCGGAAGTTCGGAACTTACTACGGGTTCGAGGGATAAGTCGATGAAACGACACGTCATTATCTTCGCAAGCGCCGTGGCGATAATCGCGGCGCCGGCCCACGCGCAAAAACGCGACCAGGGCGACAACCGCAAGACGGTGCGCGTCGACCCGTATATCGAAGCGAACCAGGTTTTCGCCGCCGAGCTTTCGCCGGGTAACGATGTCGTGACTTACACCCAGGTCGCAGCCGGGCTCGATGCGAGCGTGCAGGGCCGCAGCAATGGCGGTGCCGCCTCGATCCGCTACGAGCGGACGTTCGGCTACGACAGTTCGGTATCGGACAGTTCCACGCTGAGCGGTATCGCGCGCGGGTACGCCACGGTCGTGCCGCAGGCGCTTACGGTCGAGGCGGGCGCACTGGCCACTCGGACGCGGGTCGACGGCAATGGGGGGATAATCTCTACCTCGCCGCGCCGCAGTCCATCCGAAAGCCGGATCTATTCGGCTTATGCCGGCCCCACCGTTCACACGAGCGCGGGCGATGCCGAGGTCAATGCCCATTACCGCATTGGCTACACCCGCGCTGAAGCGCCTGATGCGATTGTCTTCTCGCCGGGCGCCGCGCAGGTCGATGTGTTCGACGAAAGCGTGGTGCAGAGCGCGAACGCCCACGTCGGCCTGCAGCCCGGCGCTCCCTTGCCCGTCGGCATCGGAGTGGGTGGCGGCTACTACCAGGAAGACACCACCAATCTCGACAGCCGGGTGCGCGACCTGCATGTTCGCGGGGACGTCACCGTGCCGCTTGGGCCGAATCTCGCCGCGGTTGGCGGCGTCGGGTATGAAGACGTCGAAATCTCCAACCGCGACGCAGTGCGCGATAATGTGGGCAATCCCGTGATCGGCGCCGACGGCCGTTTCGTCACCGACAAGAGCGCCGCGCGCCAGCTAGCCTACGATGTATCGGGGCTCATCTGGGACGTCGGCGTGGTCTGGCGTCCGTCGAGTCGCACCGCCGCGGAGGCGCATGTCGGCAAACGCTACGATTCGACGACCTACTACGGCAGCTTCGCGTGGGCGCCCGACGGCCGCACTTCGGTTAACCTGTCGGTCTACGACGGCATCACGGGCTTCGGTGGCCAGCTGACCAACGCACTCGTCGCATTGCCGACCGACTTTGCGGCGATCCGCAACCCTGTCACCGGCGACCTTGATGGCTGCGTTAGCAGCGTGGAGGGTAGCAACTGCCTGACCGGCGTGCTCGGCTCGATCCGCTCGGCGGTTTTCCGCGGGCGTGGTGCGTCATTGAGCGTGTCCAAGAGGGTCGGCCGCATGACCGGCGGGTTCGGCGCGGGTTACGACCGGCGCAAGTTCATTGGCGCGCCGGGCACCGTGCTCGCCGCGTCTAACGGGGTGGTCGACGAAAGCTACTGGCTGGCGAGTTACCTCTCCGGCCAAATCGGGCCGCGCGACAGCTTTACGATCAATTCGCACGTCCAATGGCTGAAGAGCGGGTTCGCGGGCGCGGGCGACGCGACGGTGATGGGCGCCGCAGCGGCATACCGGCGCTACCTGGTCGAGGGTCTGTCGGCGAACGCCGCCGTCAGCCTCGACCGGCTGAACAGCGATGTCGCGGGGCAGGACCTGTCCACAGCCGCGGCGCTGCTTGGCCTGCGTTACGATTTCTGACGACCGGAACGGAAACGAGAGAAAGACGATGTTCGACGATTTCTACGGTCTCACGGCGCGGCCATTCCAGCTGACGCCCGACCCCAGCTTCTATTTCGAGAGCGGGACGCATCGCAAGGCGTTGAGCTATCTCGGTTATGGCTTGGCGCAAGGTGAGGGCTTCATCGTTATCACCGGCGAGGTCGGGGCGGGGAAATCGACGCTGGTCGCCCATCTGATGCGCAAGATCGACCCGGACCAGCTTACCGTCGGCCAAATCGTCACCAGCAATCTCGACGGGGAGGAGATGGTCCTTTCCGCGGCCAAGGCCTTTGGGATCGAGGCCGAGGCAAACGACAAGGCCGCGGCGCTCTCCGCTATCGAGGGTTTCCTGCAGGATGAAGCTCGCGCCGGGCGCCGGTGCTTGCTGGTCGTCGACGAATCGCAGAACCTCAGCGTCGAAGCGCTCGAGGAGCTGCGGATGCTGTCCAATTTCCAGCTCGGCGCGCATCCGCTGCTTCAGACGCTGCTACTCGGCCAGCCCGAATTCAAGCAGGTGCTGGCCGAGCACGCCCAGCTCGAACAGTTGCGTCAGCGGGTGATCGCGTCGCATCACCTTGAAGCGATGGAGCGCGAGGAGATCGAGCCCTACGTTGCGCACCGCCTCGCGTGTGTCGGGTGGCAAGGCAACCCGGATTTCGACATCGACATCTTTGCCGAGATGCACGACGCGACGGGCGGCATTCCCCGGCGCATCAACCAAGTCATGAGTCGCCTCATGCTGTTGGGCGCGGTCGAACAACGCGCGCGCATCGATCGCGACATGCTTGGTGCGGTGCTGGAGGAAATGGCCGGAGAAAGTACCCTTCCGGGAAGCGTTCGCAAGGATGCGGCACCCGCCCCGGGACCGGTCAAACACGCCTTCGCAGCAGTCAGCCAACCTGCCGGGGAGGCTGCGGGAGAGGCGCCGCAGGCCTTCGGAATCGATGCTCCACTGACCGAGCGGGACGAGCGCATCGAAACCTTGCAGCGCACGATCGCCGACATGGCCGAAGCACGCGAGACAGCCGGTTCGGAATGGTCGCAACGCATTGCCGCGCTGGAAGAGCGCGTGGAGGACCAGGAGGCCGCCGTGCGCCATGTTCTCGCTTTGCTGATCGACTGGTTCGAGGAAGAAGCGCCGCGTGTTGCGGCCTGACGGGAGCCCTGCCGCATGGCGGTCCTGACCGTCCCCACACGCAAGATCGTCAACGGGCTTTCGGTCGACGTCGAAGACTGGTTCCAGGTCGGCGCGTTCGAGAACGTGATCGCGCGCGATACGTGGGAGCGGTTGCCGCTGCGCGTGTCGGACAACGTCCTGCGCGTGCTCGACCTGTTCGCCGAAGCCGATGCCAAGGCAACCTTCTTCACGCTCGGCTGGGTGGCCCAGCGCAACCCCGAACTGATGCGCCGGATTGCCGACGCGGGGCACGAGATCGCCAGCCATGGCTGGGATCACGGGCGCGTCCATACACTCGACAGAAAAAGCTTCGGGGCGGACATCCTGCGGGCGCGCGAGGTGTTGGAGGACATTACCGGCGTGCAGGTGACTGGCTACCGCGCGCCAAGCTTCTCGATCGATAGCCGCACGCCGTGGGCCTACATGGAGCTGGCAGAGCAGGGCTATGCCTATAGCTCATCCGTCGCGCCGATCGCCCACGACCATTACGGCTGGCCCGAGGCGCCGCGGTTTGCGTTCAACCCGTTGCCGTGGAGCCCGCTGGTCGAAATCCCGGTGACGACCGCGATGCTCGGCGGTCGGCGCGTCGCGGCGGGCGGCGGGGGATTCTTCCGCGTGCTGCCCTATGCCTTCAGCCGATGGGCGATCCGCCAGGTCAACCGCACCGAGCGGCGGCCGGCGGTGTTCTACTTCCATCCCTGGGAGGTCGATCCGGAGCAGCCGCGTGTTTCGAACGCGCCGATGCGCTCGAAGCTGCGGCACTATACCAACCTCGACAAGATGGCGGGCAAGCTGCGCGCGCTCGTCCACGAATTCGAATGGGGGCGGATGGATGTGCTCGCGCACCGGGAGGCCGCACTCGCGACGAGTTTGGCGGCATGAACGCGCCGTTCGCCGCTGCCGAGACGATCTCGGTCCCCGACCTGGGCGATCCGGGCGAGGTCGCCCGGATCGAAGCCTTCGTTGTCGAAATGGGCGGCACGCCATTCCACCGGCCCGCGTGGCTGCGCGCGGTCGAGCGGGGGACGCGGCAGCAAGCCACAGGGCTCGTTGCTGAAACGCATGGCGTCATCACCGGCTGGTTGCCGTTGACGCAGGTGCGCTCACCACTGTTCCCGGCCGCGCTGGTGTCGAGCGGTTTCGCCGTAGGCGGCGGTGCATTGGCGGCACGGGACTCAACCGCGCAGCGGCTTTGCAGTGCGGCCGCCGAGCTGGCCGGCCGCCATGCGTGCGCTTCGGTCGAGCTACGCGGCGGGGTTGCACCCGGCGGATGGAGCGTGCGCGACGACAGCCATGCCGGATTTATCGCCCCTCTCGCGGCCGACGACGAGGCGCAGCTGCTTGCCATCCCGCGCAAACAGCGCGCCGAGGTCCGCAAGGGTCTGGAACGCGATTTTAGCGTCGAGATCGGGTGCGCGGACAGCGACCGTGCGGCGCATTACGCAGTCTATGCACAGAGCGTCCGCAACCTGGGTACTCCGGTCTTTCCGCGGGCGCTGTTCGATGCGGCGCTCGACACGCTTGATGCCGACATCCTGACGCTGCGGCTCGGCGGTGAACCGGTCGCGAGCGTGCTGAGCCTCTACCACGGCGGCGCGGTCATGCCCTATTGGGGCGGGGGGACCCTGGCTGCGCGAGCGACCCGTGCGAACGAGCGCATGTACTTCGAACTCATGCGTCATGCGCGAAATCGCGCCTGTTCGCGGTTCGATTTCGGTCGTTCGAAGACGGGCAGCGGAGCCTTTGCATACAAGAAAAACTGGGGCTTCGAGCCGCAGCCGCTTGCTTACGCGACCTGGGCCGCGCCGGGGAGCAAGGCGCGCGATGTCGACCCGACCAGCGACGCCTATTCGGCAAAGATCGCGCTCTGGAAGCGCCTGCCGCTCAGCGTCGCAAATCGCCTCGGGCCGCCGATAGCCCGTGGGCTGGCGTGATGGGCGAAACGTTATTCATCGCGCACCGTATTCCGTTTCCGCCCGACCGCGGCGACAAGATCCGCTCGCACCACGTGCTCAAGGCGCTCGCCCGGCTTGGCCCCGTCCACGTGGCAACGCTGGGCGAGACCGAGGCCGACTTTGCCGCCGAACCTCTTCTTGCCGAGGTTGCCGCGACGCACTGCCTTGCGCCGCGATCCGTCAACCTACCGCTGGCGGGGGCGCGGTCGCTGGCCAGTGGCAGGCCGGTAAGCCTCACCGCCTTCGACAGCGCGCTGTTGCGCCGCTGGATCGCCCGGACGGTCGCCACGCGTCCGATCTCTACAGTGTTCGTTTTCTCGGGCCAGATGGGCCAATACATTCCCGCCGAATTCGCCGGTCGCGTGATCGTGGATCTGTGCGACGTCAATTCGGCAAAATTCGAGGCTTACGCAGCCGAACGTCGCGGGCCGCGCGGCTGGGTCGATGCGCGCGAGGGCCGACTTCTCTCGATCGAAGAGGCGCGGCTGGCGGCGCGCGCCGATGCGACCTTGCTGGTCAGCGAGGCCGAGGCCGAACTGCTGCGTTCGCGGATCGGTGACGGTCCCGGCCGCATTCTATCCGTCGGCAACGGAATCGATACCGCAGTGTTCGCCCCGCACGTCGCAAAGCCGCATCCTGCGCTTGAGGCGGAACCGGGTCCGCATATCGTTTTCACCGGGCAGATGGATTATCCGCCGAATGTGGCCGCTGCGATCCGCGCATCGCGCGCGATCATGCCGGTGGTGCGTCAGCGTCAACCGAACGCCCGCTTCCACGTCGTCGGCCGAGCGCCGACGGCCGAGGTCCGCGCGCTCGAGGGGGCAAACGGCACTCACATATGGGGCGAAGTTCCCGACGTGCGGCCGTTTCTCGCTGGAGCCGACGTCGTGCTCGCCCCGCTTTCGATCGCGCGCGGGGTGCAGAACAAAGTGCTGGAGGCGATGGCGATGGCGCGGCCGGTTGTGCTGACGCCTGAAGCCGCGACCGGTATAGGCGCTGCCGATAAGCAGCACTACGCCGTGGCCGCTGACGATGCGGGACTGGTGAAAGCGATCCTCGCCGTGTTGGCAGACGGGCCAAGCGCGCTGGCATTAGCCGCGGCGGCGCGGCGCTTCGTGGTGACCGAGAAGAGTTGGGACGCCGCTTTGGCGCCACTCGCTGAACTGACCAGCCACGCCAGGGCCGCGCGCAATGCCGCCTGATCTTGCCGCCGCTCCGCACCAAACGTCGGCCTCGCCGTGGCTCGCTGCGCTGCTGCGCCTCGCCGCCGTGTGGGCCGCGCTTTTTGGCCTGACCTTTCCCGAATGGCGCGCGATGGCGCACCAGTGGTGGAATATCGACACTTACAACCACGTCCTCCTCGTGCCGCCCATCCTCGCCTGGCTGGTGTGGCTGCGGCGCGACGAGCTGGCGAAGGTGACTCCCAGGGCGTGGTCGCCGGGGCTCGGATGGATCGCCGCAGGCCTCGCGCTGTGTCTGGCGGGTCGGGCATCCGAAGTAAATCTGTTCGCGCAGGCTGGTGCAGTCATGGCCTTTCAGGGCGCGGTGCTTGGGCTTTTCGGCCTGCGGGGGTCGCTCGTGCTGAGCTTTCCTCTCGTCTATGCCGCGTTCCTGGTTCCGTTCGGCGACGAAATCATTCCGGCGCTCCAGCACCTTACTGCGCAGATAGCCGTCGCGCTCACGCACCTGTCGGGCGTTCCAGCAGTGGTCCACGGGCTGACGATCGACACGCCTGGCGGTAAGTTCCTCGTTGCCGAGGAATGTTCGGGCGTGAAGTTCCTTATCGCGATGGTCGCGCTCACAGTACTTGCCGCCTGGACGGGCTTCAGTCGCTGGCTACCCCGGGTCGTACTGGTGAGTGGAGCGATAGTCGTGTCGATCCTCGCCAACGGAGTGCGTGCCTGGGGCACGATCTTCGTCGCGCAATGGGTCGGGGAAGAGCGAGCAGGGGGCTTCGACCATATCGTCTACGGCTGGATCTTCTTCGCGCTTGTGATCGCGGCGGTTCTGGGAGCTGCCTGGCGGCATTTCGATCGCGAACCGCGTGAATCAGGACTGACTGCCGCCGAAGCCGGAGTTCAACCGATCGTGCGGTTCGAACGGAGGGGCATTGCGCCGCCCGCCGCGTTGCTGGCAATCGCCATGATGGCAATCGCCTTTGCCGCGCTCGGTCTCGTCGTCTAGGCACGCCGCCGATGTGCGGGATAGCGGGAATATTTCATTGCGGCACACCCAAGCCGGTCGATCCGGCACGGGTGAAGGCGATGACCGACGCGCTCGCGCATCGCGGGCCCGACGGCGAGGGGGTGTGGGCCGCTCCCGGTGTCGCGCTTGGCCACCGGCGCCTTTCTATCATCGACATTGCCGGATCGCCTCAGCCGATGGCCTCAGCGGACGGTCGTGCCATCATCGTCTTCAACGGAGAAATATATAACTTCAGGGAGTTGCGGCGCGAACTTGAGAACGGCGGTGCGCGCTTTCGCACCGATGGGGACACTGAGACGATCCTCGCCGCGTGGCAAAAATGGGGGCCGGATTGCCTGAGCCGCCTTCACGGCATGTTCGCCTTCGCACTTTACGATCTCGGCCAGCGCACGCTGTTCCTCGCCCGCGACCGGCTGGGCGTGAAGCCTCTTTATACCGCAATGCTGAGCGATGGCAGCCTTGCGTTCGCGTCCGAACTCAAAGGCCTGCTGGCGCATCCTCTCCTGCGGCGTGAGGTCGATCCGCTGGCGGTCGAGGACTATCTTGCCTGGGGGTACGTGCCCGACCACCGCTCGATCCTAAAGGGGGTGGGGAAGGTTCCCGCGGGTCACTATCGCATGCTGCGACACGATGCGCCCGCCGCCGCGCCGGTGCGCTGGTGGGATGTGAGCTTTGCCGAACGCCGGCGCGAAAGCGCGGCCGATCTCGAGGCCGAACTGTTGTTCCACCTGCGGGAAGCGGTGTCGAGCCGGATGGTCGCCGACGTGCCTTTGGGCGCCTTCCTGTCGGGCGGCGTGGATAGCTCGAGCGTCGTCGCGCTGATGGCCGAAGCCGCCAGGGAGCCGGTGCGCACCTGCTCGATCGGGTTCGACGAGGCCGCGCTCGACGAGACGAACTACGCCCGCGAAGTCGCGTCGCGGTTCGGCACCGACCATCGCGAGCGGATCGTCGCCGCCGACGACTTTGCCGAGATCGGGCAGCTGGCCGCAATGTTCGACGAACCGTTCGCCGATGCCTCGGCGCTACCAACATGGCGCGTCTGCCAGCTCGCGCGAGAGACTGTCACTGTCGCGCTGTCGGGCGACGGTGCGGATGAGGCGTTCGCCGGGTATCGCCGCCAGCGATTTCACGCTGTCGAGGAGCAGGCAAGGGCACTGCTACCGGCAGGATTGCGCCAGACGGTGTTCGGCGCGCTTGGGGCGGTTTGGCCCAAGGCCGACTGGGCGCCGCGCTCGTTTCGCGCCAAGACCACGTTCCAGTCGCTCGCTGCCGACGGCGACGAGGGCTATGCGCGGGCGCTGGCGGTCACCGCTCCGGAAATCCGCGCTGGTTTTTATTCGCCATCGTTCCGACGCGAACTTGGCGATTACCGGGCGGAGCAACCGCTGATCGAGGTGATGCGCAGCGCGCCAGCCCGCTCGGGCCTCGACCGCGCGCAATATGCCGACCTCAAATTCTGGCTGCCGGGCGACATCCTGACCAAGGTCGATCGCACGAGCATGGCGGTGAGTCTCGAGGCGCGCGAGCCGCTGCTCGACCACCGGCTGATCGAATTCGCGGCCGGTTTGCCCGAGCGGCTGAGGATCAGGGGCGGGCAGGGGAAGTGGCTTCTGAAGCACGCGATGGAACGCTATTTGTCCCACGAGGTGCTCTATCGACCCAAACAGGGCTTCGTCACGCCAATCGCCCAGTGGCTGCGCGGCCCGCTGGCGGGCGAGGCGCGGGCCATCGGGCGGGGGACAGCGCTGGCGCGGACGGGCTGGTTCGACGGCGACCGGATCGCCGCGCTAGCCGAAGCGCACATTTCCGGGCGCTCCGACCATTCGCGGTTGCTGTGGCAGCTGTTGATGCTCGAACGCTCGCTCACGGCGCTCAGGGTCGCTTAGCGCCCGTATTCAGCGACTATCGACCAGCACCAGCTCGGCGTCCTCGATCGCTTCGACTTCGATCGCTGTCTCCCCGGTGATCGCAACACCGTCGCGGGCGCCGGCTTCCTGCCCGTTCACGCGGTAGCGGCCATCGACCGCGACGAGGTATTGGTGACGCGCCGGATCGCTTTCGAATCGCGCCGTCTCGCCCGCCTTGAGCGTAGTGGCGAGCACCTTGGCATCGGCGCGGATCGGCAGGGCGTCGTCGGCCTCAGGCGTGCCGCTGGCGAGGACGGTCCAGTCGCCCGAGCGATCGCCTTGGGGAAACTCGCGCGTCCCCCAGCCGGGGCTTTCACCCGCGCGGTCGGGGATGATCCACAGCTGGAACAACGTCGTCGCTTCATCTTCGAGGTTGAATTCTGCATGCGTGATGCCGGTACCGGCGCTCATCACCTGCACGTCTCCCGCCAAAGTGCGGCCTTTGTTGCCGAGCAAATCTTGATGGCTGATCGCGCCGGAGTGCACGAACGTGATGATTTCCATGTCGCTGTGCGAGTGGGGCGGAAACCCGCTCTGGGCGGCGATGCGGTCGTCGTTCCACACACGCAGGGCGCCCCATCCCATGCGATTTGGGTCATGGTAGTCGGCGAAGCTGAAATGGAAGCGGGTGTCGAGCCAGCCGTGATTGCGATGCGCGAGAGTGGCGCTGGGACGGATGTCGATCATACGGGATAGTCCACATCGGCGGGGTGTTGCCGCCGGAAAGCGATCAATGTGGGGCTGGCGATGCCGGCTTCAACCCCCCACCCCGTGCCCGTGGGCCATGTAATCGGCGCTTTGCATTTCCTCTAATCGGCTGACCGTGCGGGCGAATTCAAAAGCGCCGTCGCCGGTGTTGTAAAGGTCCTTCGGTGCAGCGGCAGCGGTGACGAACAGCTTCACATTGTGCTCGTAGAGCGCATCGACCAGCTTGGTGAAGCGGATCGCCTCGTTGCGGTTGTCGGGGCCCATTGCGGGCACGGCCACGAGGATGACCGTGTGATACGCGCGCGCGATCGCGAGGTAGTCCGCCGCGCCGCGGTTTTCGCCGCAGAGCCGCTTGAAGCTGAACACCGCGACCCCTTTCAGGCTCTTTGGCACATGAAGCGTGCGCCCACCCCCCAGGTCGAGCGCAGCACTGGGGACGTTTGCGGCATCTTCCGGCTTGTAGTCGGTGAGGCGGAAGAATGCCTCGCGCACCTGCGCGGTCGCCGCATCCCCTAGGGGGCTGTGCCAGGTTTCGATTCCGCCGAGGCGGTCAAGCCGGTAGTCTACAGGACCGTCGAGCGAGATCACGTCGAGCCGCTGCGCTACGAGGTCGATGAAGGGAATGAATAGGGAGCGGTTGAGGCCGTCTTTGTAGAGATCCCTCGGCGGACGATTCGACGTGGTGACTATCGTAACCCCTTCATCGACAATCAGCGCGGTGAAGAGCCGCGCCATGATCGCTGCATCAGCAGTGTTGGTCACGACCATTTCGTCGAACGCGAGGCAACGCACGTCTTTCGCTAGCCTGGCGGCGACGGGAGCGATCGGGTCACCCGCCTCTCGCGCGCGCTCTTCGCGGATTAAGCCGTCGACTTCGAGCATGAAGGCGTGGAAGTGCACCCGCCGCTTTTCGTGGATGGAGAGGGTGTCGACAAACAGGTCCATCAGCATCGATTTGCCGCGTCCGACGCCGCCCCACATATAGATACCGCGCGCGGGCTCGTCTTTGCGCGCGAACCATTGCGAGAACAGCCCACCGGGCTTTTCCGCTTCGAGTTCCTTTTCGAGCGCACCCAGCCGCTCGGCCGCGCGGCGCTGGTCTGGATCGGCCTTCAGCTCGCCCGCCGCGACCAAGCGTTCATAGCGGGCCAACAGGCCGCTCATGGCGCGGTGCGGCGGTGCATCTTCTTGACGATGCCCGAAAAGCTGGCGACCGTGTCCGCCCCCTGCACGACGGTGCCGCGCACGAACACCATGCTGCCGGTTTCGCGCACGATCTCGCATACAGCGTCAAGCGGACGGTCGGGTTTGCCTCCACCGACGAACTGGGTCGACAGTTCGACCGTGACCGACGGGCCTGCATTGCCGCTGCCGATCGTGTGCATGGTGGTGAACAGGCTGATGTCGATCAGCGAGAGTGTAACCGCGCCGTGAATTAACCCCTGGAGGTTCTCATGGCGCCGCTCGGGAAACATCCTGAGGCGAGCTTTCCCGTCATCGTCAACTCGTGTGATGAGCTTGCCCATCACTGCACCGTTGAACAGCGTCTGGTCCTTGAGATCCCAGTGCCGCCAACCCGGCTTTTCCGGGTCGGGGCCATGATCGAACACGTCGTCGCGCAATGCCATCAGCTAGGGTCCGCGGCCTCAGCCGTGCTTTTCGACCTGCAGCTTCTTGATCTCCGCAATCGCCTTGGCCGGGTTGAGGCCCTTGGGGCAGACGTTCGCGCAGTTCATGATCGTGTGACAACGGTACAGCCGGAACGGGTCTTCGAGCTGCTCGAGCCGCTCGCCGGTCATCTCGTCCCGGCTATCGGCGAGCCAGCGATAGGCCTGCAGCAGAATCGCGGGGCCGAGGAACTTGTCGCTATTCCACCAATAGCTGGGGCACGCGGTCGAGCAGCAGGCACACAGGATGCACTCGTAGAGCCCGTCGAGCTTTTCGCGCTGCTCGGGCGTCTGGAGCCGTTCCTTACCGCTCGGGGTGGGGCTGACAGTCTGCAGCCATGGGCGGATGCTGGCGTATTGCGCGTAAAAATGCGTGAAATCGGGGACGAGGTCCTTGATCACTTCCATGTGGGGCAACGGAGTGATGCGGACTTCGCCCGTGAGGTCCTCGATCGCGGTGGTGCAGGCCAGGCCGTTCCTGCCGTCCATGTTCATTGAACAAGATCCGCAGATGCCTTCGCGGCACGATCGGCGGAAAGTGAGCGTCGGGTCGATCTCGTTCTTGATCTTGATCAGCGCGTCCAGAACCATCGGCCCGCAATCGTCGAGATCGATCTCGAATGTGTCGTAGCGCGGATTTTCGCCGCTGTCGGGATTGAAGCGGTAAATCTTGAACTTGCGCACCCGCCCGGCACCGACTGCGGAGTGGACGTGTCCCTTGCCGGTGATCTTCGAGTTTTTCGGAAGGGTGAAAGTGGCCATGAGCGGAAGCGGTCCTCAAACGGAAACGTTGGTCCCATCTAGCGCCTGACGAGGTGAGGGCAAGGGTAGAGGTTCGAGCGCGTTGGCGGACTCTCGCGCGCCGCGCTTTCCAACGCCCCCAATTGCCACTAGGGCGCCGCAGCCGATGAGCCAGCGCGCCCAGCCTCCCGAAACCGTCGCCGAAACCGTCGACAGCCGCCGCGTCGCCCGCGGTCTGGGATCGACGATTCTTGCCCGCCTCGGCGCCGTCGTCGAGATCGTCGCGCAGCCGCTGTACGTTCTGATGTTCGGACTCGCCGGATACGGCATGTACGCGGTAATGTGGGCAACGGTGAACCTGATCGAGAACATCTTCGATCTGGGCATGACCAGCGCGATGCAGCGCACGGTGCCCAAGTCGGCCACGGACGCCGAAGCGACCGAAGCACTGCGCACCGCGCTCCTGTTCGGAGTAGGGCCGTGCCTGCTGGTCGCGACGCTCATTTCGATCTTTGCTCAGGACCTCGCCCCGCTGCTCAACGTCGCGGTTGAAGACGAACACCTGCTGATCCCCGCCGTTCGCACCTTCGTCTGGACGCTTCCGCTGTGGGCCTTTGTCGAGATCGCAACCTCTGCGTTGCGCGCGCGGATGGTGTTCGGGGCCGAAATACGCCTGCGTATCGTGTGGGAGCAGATCATGCGCCTACTCCTGGCAGGGGCATTTTATTTGCTGGGATGGGGTCTCTTTGGGCTGTTCGTGGCGCACATCATCTCGTTGTCATTGACTGCGGTGCTGTGCGTGCGCCTGCTGAGCAAATACTACCGGCTGGACCAATTGCTGGTGGGCGAGTGGTGGGGTGAGTGCGCAAAACATACGTTCTGGGCTGGGTTGTCGATATTGCCGTCGAACATCGTAGCACGCATTTTCAGCGATTCGCCTGCGCTGATTTTGAACCAACTGCTTCCCGGAGCGGCCGGCGCGCGGGCATCGGGGCTGTTCACGATCGCGCGCAAGCTGTCGAGCGTGGTCCAACTTGTGCGTATTGCATTCGTTTACGTCATGGCGCCGCTGGCGGCGAGTGCCGAACGGACCGACCGGGCGCAGGTGGCCGAAATCTACGGTTACGCTGTCCGGGTCATTTTCGCGATCGCGTTTCCCCTTGCGGCAGTGATCGCGGGGGGACGCTATTCGATCCTGAGTCTGTTCGGGAGCCAGGGCGATGCGGCAGCGGCGGCGGTCGTGATCCTCGTCTTCGCACGTGCGATCGAGGCGACGCTCGGCATCTCGCTGCCCGTCCTGCAGGTCATCGCGCACTATAAGCACCAGATTACCGCGAGCGTCTTCGGGGTCGCAGTCGCGGTGGTGGCAGGGCGGGAAATTGTCGGGCACATCGATCCCCTCACGGGAATTACCCTGGCGATGGCGATCGGATTCGTTGTCATGGCGCTGATCCCGATGGTCCAGCTTTTGCTGGCCGAAAGATTGCACCCCTTCGACCGGCATTTCCCCTTGGTGATGCTAAAGGTGGCCGCTGTGGCCGTAATCGGCGGAATAGCGGCGGACGTTGCGGATATTGCCCTGACGAACGAAATGGCCATCCCTGCGATCGTCGCTATCGCGCTGGTATCTATCTGGACGTCGCTGCGAATATCGCTGCCGCTGGACGACCGCGCCTCGCTCGGAAAACTTGCCCGGCGCCTGCGGCTGGTCCCTGCCGGAACCCCCGTCCATTGACGGCACGCGCGCTAGCCCGCTAAGGGCGCGCCGATTTCCGTCCGCCGCTCGCCATCCCGGCAGCCCCACGCGAGAGACGAACATTCCATGTACCAGCACGAACTCGCCCGCAGCGGCAAGCGCCTGTTCTTCATCCGCGGCACCTACATCTACATCGTGATCGCGATAGCCACGCTGATTGCCTTCCTGACCCGGGACCTGGGCCCGTTCGCCGACGGCGAAGGCGACCGCGCGTGGTTCTGGATTTCCGTCGCTGTGGCAAGTGCAGGCGCGCTGATCCGCGTGTTGACCAGTGGCTGGGCCGCGCTCGGCACCTCGGGGCGCGCCAAGGTCGCCGCGGAGGCGAGCGAACTCAACACTACGGGGCCCTACAGCCTTGTCCGTAACCCGTTGTACGTCGGGCGGATCGTCAACTTCACTGGCCTCGCGATGTTGTCGGGAAGTTGGGTGTTCGGCGCCCTGGTGTTCCTGATCGCGGTGCTGATCTACGAGCGTATCTCCACCTACGAAGAGGAGTTCCTGCGCGAAACGTTCGGCGCGCCGCATGCCGAGTGGGCCGGGGACGTGCCCTCGCTGCTTCCGCGCCTCCACGGCTGGGTGAGCCCGAAGTACCCGTTCTGGTGGAAGCGGATGATCTGGCGCGAGCAGAACAAACTGTTCCTGCTCGCAACCGCGGTGTTTCTCACCTGGTGGGCGCGTACAGGGTTCGACGTTGCCGTGCTCGCTGGCCCGTGGGTCGCGGCGTATGCCGTTCTCGTCGTTGCCCGCTTTATGATCGGCGGACTCAAGATGATCGGTTTCTTCAAGGAATTGAGCTGACCGCATGGCTGGCAAATTGCCGCCGGAGGAAAAGATTGCGCCACTGATCGCGATCGTTGGCAGCGACGGGTCCGGCAAGTCGACGCTCGCCGCCGACGTTCTCAAGCACATCGCGAAAAGCCGACCGGCTGAGATGGGCTATCTCGGCCTCGGTTCGGGCGAGCAGGGCCGGTCGATCGGGCGCTGGCCACTGGTCGGAGCACCGCTCCAGCGTTTCCTTGAAGCCAAGGCCGACCGACTGCGCGACCCCGAAAATACGATCCCAGGAACGATCGCGGCAAGATACGCGATGCGCCGGTCGCGCAAACGCCGCGTGCGGTTCGACGCACTGCTCCAACGGCGGCGTGAAGGGGTCACGATCGTCACTGACCGCTATCCCCAGCTCGAGGTGCCGGGTCTGCACGACGGGCCGATCATGGCGGCGAAGGCCGCCAATGCTTTGACCGCCGATATGCAGCAACGCGAGCGTGCGCTTTACGCCGGCATGGCGATCTGGGTGCCGACGCTGGTGATCCGGCTCAATATCGACGTCGATACCGTCATGGCGCGCAAGCCCGACCATGTCCGCGCGCTGATCGAGCGTAAGGTGGCGACGGTGCCACAGCTGCGATTCAACGGCGCACCCATCGTCGATCTCGACGCGACGATGCCTTATGACGAGGAGCTGGCGCTCGCGCTGGCGGCGGTCGACGAGGCGCTAGCTGCGGACTGACGCGCGGCGAGGATCGCCTCGATCACCGGCAGGTCGGATGGCTTGTCGGCATCGATGCAGGCTTCGGCCGCATCCATCGCCACTGCCTTGCCCGACAGGCCGAACCGTGCGGCGATCCGCGCGGCAAAGGCGTGAATGTCGATCAGCCGAAGGACCGCGCCGAGCAGCAGCCAAGGCCCGAACGCGCCGATGAGTTTGCGGCCCTTCTTTCGGTCCTGCTCCAGCCCACGCCAGAAGTCGACCAGCGGCATGACCTGCGGACCGCCCAGCCGGAATAGGTTCGCCCCCGACCATGCGCCGCCGCGAAACCGTAGCCAGGTTCGTTGGGTCGAATGGCTGGAGTGCAACACGTTTTCGCGCTCGACCAGGCCGACCGCAATGTCGGCGGCGGCCGCCGCGGTAAGAAACTGACCGATCATTCCGGGGGTCAGCAGCACGTTATCCGCCGTAGTGACGAACAGGGGGCCACCAATTTGACCGAGCGCATCGGCGATCGCATCCGCTATCGAGCCGGGTGAATTGCGCCACTCGGCTCCTTTGGACGCCGCGGCGATCGTAGCGTCGGCAGCGAGCGGGCCGGTGTCCTGCGCCACTACCATTACCGGCCCAACCTCGGGCGCAGCGGCGAGCGCGGCGAGGACATGCGCTAGCATCGGCTTGCCGGCTATCGGCAGCAATGCCTTGCTGGAAAGTCCGGTCCCGACGAGCAGCGGATCGGTCCCCGGGCGCGATCCGGCGAGAACGAGGGTGGCAATCGGCTCCGTCACGGTCAGGGCGTTTGCCCGATTGCCTGTCGGGACGCCAGCGCTAGGATACATTCCGGGTTGCGTAGTGGAGCGTGGTAAATGGGTTTGCGCCGGTGGTACGATGCGCAAGTGATGCCGCGGCTCGTCACCTGTGCCTGCGGCCAGAAGGCAATCGCCAAGCTGCGCGCCGGGGTGGTCCCCCTGGCGGAGGGTAGCGTGCTTGAGGTCGGATGCGGGGGAGGACTGAACCAGCGGTACTATGACGCGCAACGGGTCACCGCCTTTTCCGGGATCGATCCGAGCGAGGAGCTTCTCGATCGGGCCCGTCAGGCGGCGCGCGAACGGAACTGCCCGATCGATATTCGCGCCGGCACGGCAGAGAACATTCCATTCCCCGAATCGGAGTTCGACACTGTGGTATGCACGTACACCCTGTGCTCGGTTGCCGACCACGCGCACGCGATTTCGGAGATGCGCCGGGTGCTGAAGCCGGGCGGGAGGTTGCTGTTTCTCGAACACGGAAGGGCGCCCGATGATACAGTCGCCACGTGGCAGAGCCGGATCGAGCCGATATGGAAACCGCTCGCCGGCGGGTGCCACCTGACGCGCCAAGTCGGGGCGGCGCTCCGCGGCGCGGGTATGGCAGTCGAGCCGCTGGGGCAGGGCTATCTGCCAAAAGCGCCCAAGATCATGGGTTGGATGGAATGGGGTATCGCGCGCAAGTCTGGGTGGTGAAACCAGGAAGTCGTCGAACTGGCGGCCGGATTTCCGTCCGCATATCTACGAGCAGGAATTTCGGGAAGTCCCGCAATCCTGCGCTTTGGCGCGGGTTGCCGGGTTGGTTGCGAAAGCCGCCACCGGGGCGTTGATGCGCCGAAAATCCGGCGGCGGCTTCGCTTGTCCTCATCTCACGTCCGGCATCACTCGCCGAAGGTGCGCTGCCACCATCCGCCACGCTTGGCGGGTTGGTTCGCGCCTTCGCCTGCACCGTTGGTGTCGTTAGCTGCGATCGGTTCGTCCGCCGGAACTGTCACCGGATCCGCGCTTACGGGTTCGTCCGCCTTGGCCTTTTTCGCCCGGCTGCGCCGGGGCTTGGCTTGAGCCTCTGCGGCAGGCGCTTTCACCGATTCCGGTGCGGCTGCCGGCGCTTCGGCTTCGACGTCCGCCTTCTTCTTGCGGGTGCGCCTGGGCTTCGAAGGCGCTTCCTCGGTCGGAGCCTCTGCGGTCGCGGGCTCCTCAGCTGCGGGAGCGTCGGCGTCAGCCTTCTTGCGGCGCGTGCGCTTCGGCTTGGCGGGCGCTTCGTCGCCCGCAGCCTCGGCCGTCTGCGGTGCGCCGTCCGGTCCGGCGACTACGGCGATGCTCTCCCCGACCGTTTCGCCGACGGCATTGTCGAGAGCCGCAGCGTCATCTGCTGTTACCGTCTCGTCGGTCCCATTCTCGCCTTCGCCCTTGCCACGGCCCCTCCGCCGGCGGCCTCCGCGACGGCGGCGCTTCTTGGGCCGGTCTTCCTCACCTTGGTCGTCGGCCGCGCTGTCACGCGCTTCGTTCGGTTGGTCGTCTTCGCTCAAAGTTTCGTCCGACTTGGCCGGGGCATCGCCGTCTTCCCGGTCGCGCCGGTTGCGTCCGCCGCGCTTCCGGCGACGCTTGCGCGGACCGTCGTCTTCGTCGTCGTCGCGACGGCTGCGCGAGTTGCGATCGTCGCCTTCATCCTCGTCGATTTCGTCCTCGACCTCGTCCTCGATTGGATCGTCCTCGATGTCATCGACGATCGGCGCGAACTTGGGCGCGGTGGTCGGGCGGGGGCCGCTGCTGGCGACGCGCATCTTGGCGCCCTCGTCTTCGCCCTCGGGAAGGACTTCGACCGAAACGCCGTAGCGATCCTCGATCTCGGCCAGGTCGGCGCGCTTGGCGTTGAGCATGTAAACGGCCGCCTCGGTCGAGGCGTAGAGGGTTATGATCGATCCCTTGCCCTTGGCCGCTTCGTCCTCGATCAGGCGAAGTGCGCTGAGACCTGCCGACGAGGCGGTGCGGACAAGTCCGGTGCCGTCGCAGTGCGGGCATTGGCGGGTGGTCGCCTCGAGCACGCCGGTGCGCAGGCGCTGGCGGCTCATCTCCATCAGGCCGAAGCCCGAGATGCGGCCGACCTGGATCCGCGCCCGGTCGTTCTTCAACGCATCCTTCATGGCCTTTTCGACCTTACGGATGTTGTTGTTGTACTCCATGTCGATGAAGTCGATCACGACCAGCCCGGCCATGTCGCGCAGACGCAGTTGGCGGGCGATCTCGCGCGCCGACTTCAAGGTTGGTTGCGAGCGCGGTTTGCTCGATGCCGTGCTCCTTGGTCGAGCGGCCCGAGTTGATGTCGATCGACACCAGCGCCTCGGTCGGGTTGATGACGAGGTAGCCGCCGCTCTTGAGCTGGACGACGGGATCGTACATTGCGCGCAACTGGTCCTCGGCGCCGTAACGCTGGAACAGGGGCACGGGGTCGCTGTAGGCCTTCACCCGGCGGGCGTGGCTCGGCATCAGGAGCTTCATGAACTCCTTGGCAGCCTTGTAGCCGGCCTCGCCTTCGACGACGACTTCCTCGATCTCTTTGTTGTAAATATCGCGGATGGCGCGCTTGATCAGGCTGCTGTCCGAATGGATCAGCGCCGGCGCGACCGACTTCAAAGTGCCTTCGCGGATATCATCCCACACCCGGGCGAGGTAGTCGAAGTCGCGCTTGATCTCGGGCTTGGTGCGCTGGAGGCCGGCTGTGCGCACGATCAGGCCCATCGACTTGGGCAGCGACAGGTCGCTGACGATCGTCTTCAGCCGCTTGCGATCGGCTGCTGAGCTGATCTTGCGGCTGATGCCACCACCGTGGCTCGAATTGGGCATGAGCACGCAATAGCGGCCCGCTAAGCTGAGGTAGGTAGTGAGCGCCGCGCCCTTGTTGCCGCGCTCTTCCTTCACGACCTGGACGAGCAGCACCTGGCGGCGCTGAATGACGTCCTGGATCTTGTAACGGCGGCGCAGCGCCATGCGCTTGGCGCGGACTTCGTCGACTTCCTTGGCGCGGCTGCGATTTCCACCCTTGCCCTGGCGGCGACCCCGACCCCGACCGCGGCCACGGCCCCCAACGTTTTCGCCGTCGCCGTTGTCGTCGCCGTTGCTGTCTTCGCCGTTATCGTCGTCATCGTCTTCGACGTGTCCGCCTTCGATCGTGGCGACGTTGTCTTTCTCGGAGGTGTCGATTTCCTCGACTCCGTCCTCGGCGATTTCCTCGACGAAGGATTTGCCGGTCTCGTCGTCGGCGTCGTATTCGTCGCCAGGAGAATGACCGTCTTCCTCTTCCTCTGCGCGCAGCTTGGCTTCTTCCTCGGCGGCCTCGGCCTCCTCGGCCAGCAGCTGCTCGCGGTCTTCCTTGGGGATCTGGTAGTAGTCGGGGTGAATTTCGCTGAAGGCGAGGAATCCGTGACGATTGCCGCCGAAATCGACGAATGCTGCCTGCAGCGACGGTTCGACCCGCGTCACTTTCGCCAGATAGATATTGCCCTTGATCTGCTTGTGTTCGGCAGATTCGAAATCGAATTCCTCGATCCGGTTACCTTGTACTACCGCTACCCGGGTTTCTTCCGGGTGGCGCGCGTCGATGAGCATGCGCGTTGCCATTGATTATTCTCCGTGCGCGCGCCGCTGCGGATCGGTTTCGACCGATCGGATGGAGGGGCGCGCGAGCTGTTGTGAATGTGCCGGGGGAGAAACAAACTCCATCGGCAGATGCGAACCGGCCTGGGCGCTGATGCGCGCCGGGCCGGGGTGATGTGTCTGCAAGGATGAGCATGCGCAACGCGTGCGCGGCCCGGCCCGTCACGTCCCGCCGATCGCCTGTGGGCGACGACAGAAACTGCGGGGAGGGAAGGCTCATGGCTTGCGTCAACCTGGTCGTCTGTCCGGGAGGAATATCCCGGGAAAAGAAGGCCGGACCGGCCGTGCCGTCGGCCGCGCAAATCGCGCGGGCGGGAGGCATTCGGCCGGGTTATCCGGTTGTCCGGCGTGCTAGCACCGTGGGTTTCTCCTCGCAACCATATTGCGCTTGCGCGACATGTCCCTAACCATTCGTGCCAATGTCGCTGCGCTTGCAAATCCTGGCGGTCTTCGCCGCGCCGGTGATCGCGATCACCGCGTTGGCCGTGTTCGGGCTGACGCTGCCGGTCCCCGTACTCGGACGACACTATGTCCTGAAGTTCGACCTGCCCCAAACGGGTGATGCCGCCGACCTGCCGCGGATTTATGGGCCGCAGGACAAGTCGCGGCCACTGATCGTGATCGACGCGGGCCACGGTGGCTTCGATCCCGGAGCGAGCGCGGGGGGCTTACGTGAGAAAGATATCGTCCTGAGGCTCGCCACCGCGCTGCGTGATGAACTGGTGCGGGAAGGCGGCATCCGCGTGGCACTGACCCGCGACGACGATCGCTTTCTTGTGCTCGGCGAACGGTTCGCTATCGCCCGTGCGCTGGGGGCCGACTTGTTCCTCTCGATCCATGCCGATTCCGCAGGCGACGTGGACAACGTTGCCGGAGCGAGCATCTACACGCTGTCGAACGAAGCATCGAGCCTGTCCGCCGCTCGCTTCGCCGCGCGCGAGAACAGCGCCGATACCATCAACGGTGTGACGCTCGACGGCAGGAGCAACGATGTGAGTACGATCCTCGTCGAATTGTCGCAGCGCCGAACGCAGGATGACAGCGCCGAATTCGCCCGTTTGATCGCGCGCGAGGGGAATGGCATCCTGCGTTTCCTTCCTCAACCGCGCCGTTCCGCCGCGCTTGCGGTGCTGCGCGCACCCGATGTTCCCAGCGTGCTTTATGAGGCCGGTTTTATCACCGACCCCGACGAAGCGTTGCGCATGGCCTCGCGCGAAGGCCGCGAGGAATTCTCCAGGGTGCTCGCGCGCGCCGTCCGCATCTACTTTGCGCGGACCGCGGGCACGGGGTAGGTCAAGCCACTGGCGCGCCGCGGAATTGCCGTGCTAAGGCCCCCGCCGATCATGGCCGAAACGACCGCTCTCGAACACTTTCGCTACCGCATTCGCCGCGATGCCCATGGCGTTGCTGCATGGTTTCGCACGAACTGGCGCGAGAAGCGCTGGTTCCGCTGGCTAGCCAGCCTGTTTGGAGCTGGAATGCTGGCCTTCATCGTCGGCTGGACCGTGCTCGCCAGCGGACTGCCCGATGCCAAGAATCTGGTCGATTACCAACCGCCGCTGCCGACAATCGTGCGCGGGCGGGACGGCGAGATCGTCCATTCCTATGCGCGCGAACGCCGGGTCCAACTGCAATACGCCGATTTTCCAAAACCGCTGATCGAGTCGTTTCTGGCGGCCGAGGACAAGACCTTCTTCAGCCACGGGGGGGTCGATATCACCGGCACGCTGGGAGCGGTGCTCGACTATGCGAATCCGCTGCGTACCCGCCGTGCGGTAGGCGGATCGACGATCACGCAACAGGTCGCCAAGAACATCCTGCTCGGGGACGAGTACTCGGTTACGCGCAAGCTCAAGGAAATGATCCTCGCGCGTCGCATCGAGGGGGTGCTGACCAAGCCGCAGATCCTCGAGCTTTATCTCAACGAGATTCCGCTCGGGCGGCGCAGCTACGGTGTGCAGGCTGCAAGCCGGGCCTATTTCGACAAGGACGTCGGAGAGCTCGATTTGCACGAAATGGCGTTCCTCGCGATCCTTCCCAAAGCGCCCGAGCGCTACGGTCGCAAAAAGAACGAAGCCGTGGCCATCGAGCGACGCAATTTCGTGCTCGACCAGATGGTCAGGAACGACTTCGTAACGCCCGCGCAGGGAGCAACCGCCAAATCCCAGCCGCTTGACCTCAAGCCCTCCCGCTCGGCGGTGCCTTCGGTCGACGCTGGATATTTCCTCGAGGAAACGCGCCGCGAACTCATGGCCAAGTTCGGCGAAACCGCCGAGGACGGCAAGAACAGCGTGTACGCTGGGGGGCTGTGGGTGCGCACCTCGCTCGATCCGGCTCTTCAGGACGCCGCGCGTAACGCACTTCGCAGCGGCATCCTGCGTTATAGCGCGGGCAAGGGCTGGACCGGTCCGCTCGCCACGATCGGTGTGTCCGACGGCAGCTGGCAGTCGCAACTCGCGGCTTCACCGTTGGGGATCGATTACAAGGACTGGCGGATCGGCGTTGTCACGCAACGCGACGGGGCGAGCGCGACGATCGGTTTTTCCGACGGCAATACCGCCCCGTTGACGGGACTGCCCGACGGGCTGCGCTCCGGGCATGTCATCGCCGTTGCCCCGGCTGGGAACGGTTACGCGGTGCGCACCGTGCCCGAAGTGTCCGGCGGGTTCCTGGTCGAGGAACCGGCTTCAGGACGTGTACTCGCTATGCAGGGCGGGTTCGACAGCCGCCTGTCCGACTTCAATCGCGCGACCCAGGCGCTTCGCCAGCCGGGATCGACGATCAAACCGTTCGTCTATGCGACGGGCCTCGACCAAGGGATGACCCCGGCCACGGAAGTGCCGGATCAGCCGTACTGCTTCTACCAAGGCGCCGCGCTTGGCGAGAAATGCTTCCGCAACTTTGGCGGCGGCGGCGGCGGCGTCCACACGATGCGCTGGGGGCTCGAGCAGAGCCGCAACTTGATGACCGTCCACATCGCGATGGATGCCGGGATGCCGAACGTCACGCGCACCTTCGAGAAGCTGGGGATCGGCAAGTACGAGAACTATCCCTCGTTCGCCCTTGGTGCCGGCGACACCACCGTCCAACGGATGGTCAACGCCTATTCGACGCTCGCCAACTTCGGCCGGATGCATAATCCGTCGCTGATCGACTATGTGCAGGACCGCCATGGCAAGGTTATCTGGCGTGCCGACAAACGCGACTGCACCAAGTGCAACATGTCCGAGTGGGACGGCAAGGCCATGCCGCGACTGGGCGCCACCGGCAACCAGGTGATGGACGCGCGCACTGCCTATCAGGTGATCCACATGCTGGAAGGCGTCGTGCAGCGGGGCACTGCGGTCCGCCTGCGCGCGCTCGACCTACCGTTGTTCGGCAAAACCGGAACGACAAGCGGACCGACGAATGCCTGGTTCGTGGGAGGAAGTCCTGATCTCATCGCGGGGATGTACATCGGCTTCGACAAGCCGCGGAATCTGGGCGGCTGGGTGCAGGGCGGCAACACTGCCGCGCCGATGATGATCGATTTCGTCAAGGCGACCCGCGACCGCTGGTCGGACGATCCGTTCGTCGCCCCGGCAGGCGTGCGGATGGTGCGGATCAATCGACAAAGCGGCAAGCGGGTATTCGATGCCTGGCCGACCGACGACCCCAAGGCAGCGGTGATCTGGGAGGCGTTCAAGCCCGATACCGAGCCGCCGCGGGCGACCCGCCAGGACGAGATCGCTGCCAAGCGCAACGAGATTCTCGAGATGATACGCCGTGGTCGGCAGGCTGCCACCTCAGCTACGACGAGCAGCAAGAAGGAAGAGCGACCCGGCGATTTCGTCGAGGAGCAAGGTGGGATATATTGACCACCGCACCCGAGAGGACGAATTCGATGAACAAGCTCACCATCCTTCCCGCCGCGATGGCAATGATCGCCGTGCCCGCCGCGGCGAGCCTGCCCAGTGGCGCCAGGGCGCCCATATTCGCGACACAGGCGGCCAAGGGCGGCAAGGCATTCGGATTCAACCTCGCCACCGCGCTTAAGAAGGGCCCCGTGGTGCTCTATTTCTATCCCAAGGCGTTCACGCAGGGTTGCACGCTCGAGGCCCATGCCTTTGCCGAGGCATCGGCGGATTTCGCAAAGCACGGCGCGACCATCGTGGGCATGTCGAACGACGACATCGGCACCTTGCGCAAGTTCTCGACCGAGGCGTGCCGCGACAAGTTCGCGGTGGCATCGGCGACGCCACAGATCGTGTCAGCATACGATGCCGATCTCGTCCGTGAGGGCAAAAGTACCGGGATGACGGAGCGCACCAGCTACGTCATCGACCAGTCGGGCAAGATCGTGTTCGTCCATTCAGACCTCGACTACAAGGATCACGTCCGCCTGACGCTCGACGCGGTGAAGAAGTTGCGGGCGAAACCCGCCCACTGACCGCACTCCCTTTCGCACCCATGTTCCGTCGGCTAAGCGGCGGCCAAATCCTGCTGGAGTTCTGATTTCATGCGTGCCGAGGGGCAGGCCCACATCGATCGTATCAAGGCTGCACTGGCGCTCGTGCGCCAGTCGCTCGACTGGGAACGCGCGCTGCGGCGCCTCGACGAGCTCAACGCGCGCGTCGAGGACCCCAAGCTGTGGGACGATCCCAAGGAAGCCGAAGCAGTGATGCGCGAACGCCGCCGGCTCGAAAGCGCTATCGGCACGGTCAACGAGATTTCCTCGGAAATGGCCGACGCAATCGAGTTCGTCGAAATGGGCGAAGCCGAACGTGATGCAGAGATTGAAGGCGAGGGACTTGCTACGCTCGGGCGACTTGCCGATCGGGCCGACGCCGACAAGGTGCAGGCGCTGCTTTCGGGCGAAGTCGACGGCAACGACACCTATCTGGAAATCCACGCCGGGGCGGGCGGGACGGAGAGCCAGGATTGGGCCGAGATGCTCCAGCGGATGTACACCCGTTGGGCCGAGCGGCGTGGATTCAAGGTCGATCTTGTCGACTACCACTCGGGCGACCAAGCCGGGATCAAGAGCGCGACGCTGATGATCAAGGGTGAGAATGCCTACGGCTACGCCAAGACCGAGAGCGGCGTGCACCGGCTCGTCCGCATCAGTCCCTACGATTCGAGCGCGCGACGTCACACGAGCTTCAGCTCGGTGTGGGTTTATCCGGTGATTGACGACAACATCGACATCGAAATCAATCCGGCCGACCTCAAGATCGATACCTATCGGGCGTCAGGGGCCGGTGGCCAGCACGTCAACACCACCGATTCGGCGGTACGCATCACTCACGTGCCGAGCGGGATCATCGCCGCCAGCCAGGTCGACCGCAGCCAGCACAAGAACCGCGAAATCGCGATGAACATGCTCAAGGCGCGGATGTACGAGGAAGAATTGCGCAAGCGCGAGGAAGCGGCCAGCGCCGAGCATGCGAGCAAGACCGACATCGGTTGGGGTCACCAGATTCGCAGCTATGTTTTGCAGCCGTACCAGATGGTCAAGGACCTCAGGACCGGTCACACATCGCCAACGCCGGACGACGTGCTCGACGGCGCGCTGGATCCGTTCATCTCGGCCGCGCTCGCCCAGCGGGTGACTGGCGAGACGGTCGAGGTGGAGGACGCCGACTGATGCGCCGCGCGGCGCTCCTCGTCGCGCTCGTCGCCCTCGGCGGATGCCGTTGGGCGAACACCGACGATTCGAACTCGTCCCGACACCGCGCGCGATTTTCCCCGCGCGCACCGCGAGGTATCGGCCGTGGCCGGCACGCAGTTCTCCAATGAGATCCAGCGCGACAGCGTGGGCGAGGCGAAGAAGGTCATGGACCTTGCAGAAATCGCCCGCGGCATGACCGTTGCCGACATCGGCGCCGGCGAGGGATATTACACGGTCCGCCTGGCCGATCGGGTGGGGCGCAAGGGCCGTGTGTTGGCAGAAGACATCGATCGGGAGGCCCTCAACCGGCTGGGCCAGCGGGTCGAGCGCGAAAGGCTGGAGAACGTTTCGATCCGCCTTGGCACGCCCGACGATCCGCGGCTGCCCGAGAACAGCTTCGACCGCGTGTTCATGATCCATATGTATCACGAGGTGCAGGAACCGTATGCCTTTCTCTGGCGCCTATGGCCGTCGCTACGCGAGGGCGGTCTGGTGGTCGTGGTCGACGTCGACCGGCCGACCGGGCAGCACGGGATCGATCCGCTTCTGCTGAGCTGCGAGTTCGAGCGTGTCGGTTTCCAGCTCGATGCGTTCAAAGACGCGCCCGAACTGGCAGGGTACTATGCACAGTTCAAGCGAGCCGCTACGAGGCCTGAGCCGGCGGCTATCAAGCCGTGCCGGCGCGACGCGGCCCACGGTAACACCGCGGCCCAATGATCCTCCGAGGGAGTGAATCCAAGTAATGACTTTCAAAGGGTTGCAGCCGATTCTTTATGGAGGACGCGAAGTCTGGCCGCTTGTCGAGGGCGGCAAGGGTGTCTCGGCGACCAATCATATGAGCTCAGGGGCCTGGGCCGCTGCCGGCGGGATCGGCACGGTCAGTGCGGTCAACGCGGACAGCTACGACGAGGACGGCAATCCTGTCCCGCAGGTCTATCCCCAGGCCACTCGGGTGGAGCGTTTCGATCAGCTCGTCCGCTACGCGATCGACGGCGCGACAGAGCAGGTGAAGCGCGCTCACGAGATCGCCAACGGCCAGGGCGCGATCAACATCAACGTGCTGTGGGAAATGGGCGGCGCCCAGCGGGTGCTCGAGGGTGTGCTGGAAAACTGCCCCGGCATGATCGCCGGCGTCACTTGCGGTGCAGGCATGCCCTACAAGCTTGCCGAGATCGCCCAGCGCTTCAACGTCAGCTACCTGCCGATCATTAGTTCGGCGCGCGCGTTCCGCGCCCTGTGGAAGCGCAGCTATTCCAAGGTGCCCGAGTTGATGGCCGCGGTCGTCTACGAAGATCCTTGGCTCGCAGGCGGGCATAACGGCCTGTCCAATGCCGAGGATCCGCGCAAACCTGAAGACCCCTATCCGCGGGTCAAGGCGCTGCGCGAAACGATGCGCGCCGAAGGTGTGTCCGAGGACACCGCGATCGTGATGGCTGGCGGAGTGTGGTTCCTGCGCGAATGGAACGACTGGATCGACAACCCGGAGCTTGGCAAGATCATCTTCCAGTTCGGCACCCGACCCTTACTGACGCAAGAAAGTCCGATTCCCCAGGTTTGGAAGGAAATGCTGCGCACCGTCGAGCCCGGAGATGTGCTGCTTCACAAGTTCAGTCCAACCGGGTTCTATTCGAGCGCGGTGAAAACTCCATTCCTGTACGATCTCATCCATCGGTCCGAGCGGCAGATACCGATTTTCAAGCGCGACGAAGTGGAAGGGACGGTCCCTCTGCTGGACCACGGGAAGGCCAAGTATTTCTGGGTCCACCCCGGCGATCAGCGCAAGGCGCTCGCCTGGATCCACGAGGGGTTCACCGAGGCGATGAAGACGCCCGACGATTCAGTCGTCTTCGTCACTCCGCAAAGCGCCGAGCAGATTCGTGCTGACCAGCAGGGGTGCATGGGGTGCTTGTCGCACTGCCAGTTCTCGAGCTGGATGGACCACGATAACCACACCACCGGGCGCCTCGCCGACCCGCGCAGCTTCTGCATTCAGAAGACTCTGCAGGACATCGCTCACGGCGGCGATCCGGACGAGAACCTGGCCTTCGCAGGCCATGCCGCGTACCGGTTCAAGCAGGACCCGTTCTATTCGAACAACTTCACCCCGACGGTGAAGCAGCTGGTCGAACGGATATTGACCGGAGACTAGAGCGCGGCGACCGGCTCGCGGTCGAGCCCAAGTGCGAATATGGCCAGGCCCGCCAGTTCGGCCAGCGCCGCCAGTTCAGCTATCGTGACCGCGAAGCCGGAAGTTGTTGCGCTCGCCAGGGCGGCGGCTCCGGTTAAAGCCGTGATCCCCGACAGCACTGCGAGCCAGCGCAGCCATCCCGGTATCTGATCGACCGCCAGGAACAGCGTGATGATCCCGGCGGCGAAGATGGCGCTGGCGCCCAAGTATGCCGTCGATGCGAAACCGTCGGCAAGAGCAAAAACTTCGGGACCGGCGGTGCTCGCCGCGCGGTATGTGCCGATCATCCACAGGTGGGTGAGAACATCTATCACCTCAGCCAGCGCAATGATGGCCCAACCAAAACCGATCCGGTGGCGATTGGCAGCACCTCGGCGCAGTGCGCCCGCTGCAATAAGCGCTGCGCCAATTGCTTCGAGCGCCCACATCGAAAGCAGGATATTCCAGTGGTCGCTTAGCCACTGCATCTTTTCGGCAATCAGGACCGCGCTGCCGGCGCCCGTCGCCGGGGCGGCGGGCACGATCACGAGATAGACGATCATACCGAGGAGCATGAGCAGTGCCCCGATCGCGACCGCCAACGAAGCCGGTGAACGGCGACTCATACCAGACCCTCAAGCACCTGATCGGGCGGGCGATGTCCATCGGCCCAGAAGCGGATGTTGGCGATGACCTTTTCGCCGGCCTGTTCGCGTCCCTCGATCGTCGCGCTGCCGATATGAGGTTGGGCGATGACGTTGGGCAGGGCGACAATGCGTTCGTCGACCCGTGGCTCGCCGGGAAAAACGTCAAGCCCGGCACCACCGAGATGGCCGCTCTCCAGCGCCTCGATCATCGCGTCGTAATCGACGAGATCGGCGCGAGCCGTGTTTATCAGCACTGCACCTGGCTTCATCGCGGCGATTCGCGCGGAATCGATCATGCCCTTCGCCCCCGCCGACGACGGGCAATGCAGAGACACGATATCGGATCCGGCGAGCAATCCGTCGAGGCTGTCGATCCAGGTCGCTCCGAACATCGCTTCGACCGCCTCAGGCAGGCGGCGCCGGTTGTGATAGCGGATATCGAGGCCGAACGCGCGCGCGCGAAAGGCAACCGCCTGACCGATCCGGCCCATGCCGACGATGCCGAGAACCTTGCCCGAAAGCTTGCGGCCCAGCAGCGCGCTCGGGGCCCAGCCGGTCCACTCTCCGCGGCGGATCAGCGAGGTACCTTCGCGCAGCCGCCGCGGCACGCCGATGATCAACGCCATCGTCAGGTCGGCGGTATCGTCGGTAAAAACGCCCGGCGTATTCGTGACGATGATCCTGTTTGCCCGTGCAGCGGCTAAGTCGATATGGTCGACCCCGGCGCCGAAACTGGCGATGAGGCCGAACCGCGGACCGGCTTGCGCAATCAGATCGGCGTCGATCCGGTCGGTTACGGTCGGCACGAGCACGTCGGCCTCGCGCATCGCAGCGGCGAGTGCATCGCGGCTCATCGGCGCGTCGGCGAGGTTGAGGGTGGTGTCGAACAACTCGCTCATTCGACTTTCGACCGATGGAAGCAGGTGACGTGTCACCACGACCTTGGGCTTTGCGGTGCGGCGCGGAGTGGGGCGTTCGGTCATTTAAACCGGGCTATCGGGAACGAGGCCGGGCGGTCAAGCGCTGCTCGCTTGAACGCGCACCGCAATACGCGCTAACGCAGGGACAACATGCGATTTTCGATCCTTATTGCAGCTCTTGCGCTTGCGGTTCCCGCGACCGCCCAGAACCGCGAAGTTCCTTATTGGGCATCGATCAAGGCTGAAAAGCTTAACTTGCGGGCAGGTCCGGGGCGCGATTTCCCGATCCGCTGGGTCTATCGCCGCGCGGGGCTGCCGCTCAAGGTAATCCGGGTGCACGAGGGCTGGCGCCTGGTGGAGGATCCGGCAGGTGATGAAGGCTGGGTTACCGCCAACCTGCTCAGCAAGGATCGTGGGGCGCTGGTCATAGGCGATGGACTGGCGGCCATAAGGGCGAAGGCGTCTGACAGTGCGAAGCTGAAATGGAACGCCCAGCCCGGCGTTGTCGGCAAACTGCGCGGCTGCGACGCGGGCTGGTGCGAAATCGATGTCGCGGGCCGGGTCGGTTACATTCGCGCAGACCGACTTTGGGGTGGCGGAGAGCCCTGACGCAAAAAAAGGCGGCCGGTAAGGGCCGCCCTTTGCTTTTCGTCCGATGCGTCGGATCAGGTCGCAGTCGGCGCCGGAGTTGCGTCGGTCGTAGGGGCCATCGCAGCCGGTGTGACGGTTACGACGTTTTTTCCGTCAATAGTCGTGGCGGTAAAGCTGCCGTCGGCGCCGGGAGGCGTGATGTTCCAGCAGACTTCTGCCGCATCGCCTTCCTCGTCGAAGCAGTCCTGTCCGTTCTTGCGGGTGTAAGTCCCCTTGGTAACTTTGCCCGTGGGATCGGTATCTTCGTACGTTCCGTCGGCGTTGATGACCGTCTTGGCCAACTTCCCGTCGGCGTCTTTCACGTCATAGGTGCCCGGCGCTACACCGACATCGGCAGGCGCCGCCATTGCATCGGTCGTGGCGGTATCGGCGGGTGCCGGCGCTTCTTCGGCCTTCTGCGAACACGCTGACAATGCAGCGACTGCCGCAAACAAAACCAGTTTCTTCATATCACAGAACTCCCATCAGAAGGGCCGCCGATTTACGCCCGTCGCGATGGTTGCGCAATCGGCGGCGTCCTCAGCCGCGTGATCAAACACACCAACGGTCAGGGGCGGCCGGAACTGGGCGTGCCGCCCCTTAGCGTCGCGTTTGGTTCTTCAGGTCGCGGCAGGGGCCGGTGTCGCCATTGTGTCGACGGCCGCCTTGGCCTGCGGAGTCACCGTGACCACGGTGCCGTCGGGCGCGGTTGCTGTGAACACGCCGGCCGCATCTGGGGCGCTGTCGGTCCAGCAGGCTTCCGGTGCATCGCCATCGGGGTCGAAGCACGACTTGCCGTCCTTCATCGCCCAGGTCCCTTTGGTCTCGACACCCTTGCCGTCGGTGGCGACAAAGCTGCCGTCGGCGTTGATGGTTGTCACGCCCGAGGTGCCGTCGGCATACTTGACGTCGTAGCTACCAGCAGCTTCGGCGGCGGTCATTGTCGCAGGCGCTTCGGGCATCGCGACGGTCGTATCGGCGGGTGCAGGCGCTTCCTCGGCCTTCTGCGAACAGGCGGAAAGCGCGGCGACGGCCGCGATCAGAACAAGCTTCTTCATTTTCAGGAACTCCCACAAGAGGAAGTCGCGAACTACGCCTGTCTTAATCCTGCCGCAATCGGAATCGAGCGGCCGATCAAACGACTTCCACCGCCACCGCCGTCGCTTCGCCGCCACCGATGCACAGCGACGCGACGCCGCGCTTCAGGCCCTTCTGTTTGAGTGCGTTGAGCAGGGTGACCACGATCCGCGTGCCGCTCGCACCGATTGGGTGGCCGAGCGCGGTCGCGCCACCGTTCACGTTGACCTTGTCATGGGGAATGCCCAGGTCCTTCATCGCGAACATCGCGACGCAGGCGAACGCCTCGTTGACCTCGAACAGGTCGACATCGGCAACGCTCCAGCCCGCCTTTTCGAGAACCTTGTTGATCGCGCCGACCGGAGCGACGGTGAAGTCCTTGGGCTCCTGCGCGTGCGCGGCCATTGCCACGATGCGGGCGACGGGTTCGGCACCCTTTTCCTTCGCCACACTCTCGCGCGTCAGCACCACCGCCGCGGCACCATCGCTTATCGAGCTGGAACTCGCCGCGGTAATCGTGCCGTCCTTGGCAAAGGCAGCGCGCAGAGTGCGCAGTTTTTCCGGGTTGCCCTTGGGCGGCTGCTCGTCGGTGTCGACGGTGGTTTCGCCCTTGCGGGTCGAGAACGTCACCGGGACAATCTCGTCGGCGAACGCGCCGCTGGTGATCGCCTCGTTCGCGCGGCGCAGCGATTCGACCGAGTAATCGTCCATGTTCTCGCGGGTCAGCTGGTACTCGTTCGCGGTGTCCTGCGCGAAGGTGCCCATCGCGCGGCCCGCTTCGTAGGCATCTTCCAGCCCGTCGAGGAACATGTGGTCATAGGCCGTGTCGTGCCCGATCCGTGCGCCCGAGCGGTGCTTCTTGAGGAGGTAGGGCGCGTTGGTCATGCTTTCCATGCCGCCGGCGACACCCACATCGATGCTCCCGCTGGCGAGCGCCTCGGATGCCATGATGATCGTCTGCATGCCGCTGCCGCAGACCTTGTTGACCGTGGTCGCCTGGACCGACTTGGGAAGACCCGCCTTGATTGCCGCCTGTCGTGCCGGTGCCTGGCCGAGGCCGGCGGGAAGCACGCAGCCCATGTAGATCCGCTCGATATCCTCGCCCGACACGCCCGCTCGCTCGACCGCGGCCTTGACCGCAGTGGCACCCAGATCGGTCGCCGAAACGTCCGCCAGCGCGCCCTGCATGCCGCCCATTGGGGTGCGGGCATAACTCAGGATGACGATCGGATCGGCTTCGGAGAACGTGGGCATGGTGCACCTTTCTGATTTTCGGGTTGATGGCGATCTAATGCTGCGCTGCGGCGAACGCAATGCGAGCGCGCCCTCACGCTTGCCAAGCACGGCTTTATACCCGAGACCCGTGGCAAATCGAAACGTGAGGAGACCCTGGTGGCCGACAACCGCAAGCCCGAACTCGAAGCCCTGCTGGCTCGCCAGCGCGCCGCCTTCACGTCCGCACGGCCCGAGGACCTGTCGGTCCGCCGCGACCGGATCGAGCGGGCGATGGCGTTACTCAGGGAAAATGCCGATCCGCTATGCCGGGCGATGAATGTGGATTTCGGCAATCGCAGCATCCAGCAGTCGATGATGACCGACATCGCCGGCACGGTGGGGTTCGGCAAGTACTGCCTGAAGCACATGGCCAAGTGGTCCAAGACCGAAAAGCGCAAACCGCAGTTTCCGCTCGGCCTGCTTGGCGCCAAGGCCGAACTGCGGTTCGAGCCCAAGGGCGTGATCGGCATCCTCAGTCCGTGGAATTTCCCGGTTAACCTCAGTTTCGGGCCGTTGATGCAGGTTTTCGCGGCGGGCAACCGCGCGATGATCAAGCCGAGTGAATTCACCGAACGGACGAGCGAATTGCTGGCTGAACTCGTTGCCAAGCGGTTCGACTCCGCCGAGTGCGCGGTGGTCATCGGCGGGCCCGAAGTGGCGCACGCGTTCAGCGAGCTGCCGTTCGATCACCTGGTCTTCACCGGCTCGACCGCGACGGGGCGCAAGGTGATGGAGGCCGCCGCGAAGAATCTCGTCCCCGTGACGCTCGAACTCGGGGGCAAATCTCCGGTGTTCCTCGGCAAGGATGCCGATCTCAAGAAAGCGGGTGAGCGGATCGCGCTGGGCAAGATGATGAACGCCGGCCAGATCTGCCTTGCGCCCGATTACCTCTATGTGCCCGAAGAGATGGAGGAAGGTGCCGTGGCCGCGGTACAGCTCGGCGTGCACGAGATGTATCCCACGCTTCTCGCCAACGACGACTACTCCAGCGTCGTTTCCGACCGGCACTTCGACCGTCTCCAGAGCCTTGTGGCCGACGCGCGTGAGAAGGGTGCCGAGGTGATCGAGGTCAACCCTGGTGACGAGGACTTCGGCTCGTCGAACGCGCGCAAGATGCCGTTGACGATCCTGCGGAATGTGACCGACGACATGGCGGCGATGCAGGAAGAAATCTTCGGGCCGGTGCTGCCGGTAAAGACCTACAGGGCGATCGACGAGGCAATCGACTACGTCAACGCGCACGACCGGCCGCTCGGCCTCTATTACTTCGGAAACGACAGCGGCGAGCGCGAGAAAGTGCTCACCCGCACGATCAGCGGCGGTGTGACCGTGAACGACGTGGTGTTCCACGTGTCGATGGAAGACCTGCCGTTCGGCGGGGTCGGTCCGTCGGGGATGGGCAGCTATCACGGGATCGAGGGCTTCCGGGAGTTCAGCCACGCGCGCAGCGTCTATACCCAGACCAAGATCGATGTCGCGAAGCTTGGCGGACTGAAGCCGCCCTATGGCAGCGCGACCGACAAATCGATCAGGTCGATGATGAAGTAAGCGGCGAAAAGCCCCGTTTTTTGCCCTCCCGCGGCCTTGCACCCTTCACTCACGCGGACTAGGGCGCGCACGAACCCGCAAGCAAACGAGTCAGACGCTTGGTCGACCTGTCGCAATACCTTCCGATACTGATCTTCCTGGGCATTGCGCTCGGGCTTTCGGCGCTCTTCGTGTTCCTCCCGATGGGGGTCGCGCGCCTGACCGGTGCGCATAACCCGAACGCCGACAAGCTCAGCGAATACGAGTGCGGCTTTCCCGCGTTCGAGGATCCGCGCAGCCAGTTCGACGTGCGCTTCTACCTGGTGGCGATCCTGTTCATCATCTTCGATCTCGAAGCGGCGTTCCTGTTTCCCTGGGCAGTGAGCCTGGATGTAACCGGCTGGCCGGGCTGGGTGACGATGATGGTGTTTCTCGGCGAACTTGCCATCGGACTGGCTTACGCATGGAAGAAGGGAGCGCTGGAATGGGAGTAGATCGCCAGCCTTCGCTCGATCACCGCCTTGCCAACCCGGCCGCCACTACCGTGGCCGGTCCGGGCGAGAACCCGGCGCTGCGGATGCCCGACGGCGGATATTACAACGCCTTGTCGACCGAGCTCGACAGCAAGGGCTTCCTCGTCACCTCGACCGAAGACCTGTTCCAGTGGGCGCGCACCGGTTCGTTGTGGTGGATGACCTTCGGCCTCGCGTGCTGCGCGGTCGAGATGATCCACGTCAACATGCCGCGGTATGACATGGAGCGGTTCGGCGTCGCCCCGCGCGCGTCCCCGCGCCAGTCCGACGTGATGATCGTCGCCGGCACCCTGTGCAACAAGATGGCCCCGGCGCTGCGCAAGGTTTACGACCAGATGTCGGACCCGAAGTACGTCATCAGCATGGGCAGCTGCGCCAACGGCGGCGGCTATTATCACTACAGCTATTCCGTCGTGCGCGGATGCGACCGGATCGTGCCGGTCGACATCTACGTCCCCGGCTGTCCGCCAACGGCCGAGGCGCTGCTTTACGGCGTGATGCAACTCCAGCGGAAAATCCGCCGAGAGGGAACGATCGAGCGCTGATATGGCGACCGTATTCCACCCGGCACCGAAGATCACCTCGAACGAAGGCGTGCAGGACACGCTTTCGGGCGCGCTCGGGGACATGCTCGTCTCAGCCAGCGAGGAGCACGGTGAAATCATTTTCACCGTCGCGCGCGACAGGGTGGAAGACGCGCTGCGCCTGCTGCGCGACGAGCACGCCTACCAGCAGCTGATGGAAATCGCCGGGGTTGACTACCCGAGCCAGCCCGAGCGGTTCGAAGTCGTCTACATGCTTCTCAGCCTGACCAAGAACCATCGCATCATGGTGAAGTGCACCGCGGCCGAGAGCACGCCGGTGCCGACCGTGACCACGCTGTGGCCTAACGCCGGTTGGCTCGAGCGCGAGGTGTTCGACATGTTCGGCGTGCTGTTCGACGGCAATACCGATCTGCGCCGCATCCTTACCGACTACGGTTTCGAGGGGCATCCCTTCCGCAAGGACTTCCCGCTAACCGGCTATACCGAGCTGCGCTATTCGGAAGACGAAAAGCGCGTCGTCTACGAGCCGGTCGAGCTGCCGCAGGATCTGCGCCAGTTCGATTTCATGAGTCCGTGGGAAGGCGCCGACTACGTCCTGCCGGGCGACGAGAAGGCCGCGACTCCCCCGGTCGACGAGCCCATGACGACCGAGACGAAAAGCGACACCGGCGCGGGCGAGAAGGCGAACGGGAAGGCCGCGGAAAAGGAATCCGCTCCGGCACCCGCCAAGAAGTCCACCGGTATGAAGGATCCCGAGGCGCCCGAGCCGACCGAGAGCCGCCCGGCGCGCAAGCCGCGCAAGGCCACTGCGCGTGACGACAAGCCGGCAACCGAACCCCAAAAGAAGAAGGTGCAGCGCGCCCCGCGCAAATCGGCGGCCAAGAAGAAGGGCGAAGGCGAATGAAGCGCGCTCTCGCCTTCTCCGCACTGATGGTTCTTGCGGCCTGCTCGAAATCCCCCGCCGAAGCGCCGGGCGATAGTGCCAACGACTTCGCCAAGCGGGCGGGCGTGGCCGCATCCGGCAGCGAGATGCCGTCGGTGGCCGAGGTCAACGCGCAGCCTGTTGTCGCGCCCACCGGCGCGGCGCAGCTTACACCGCTCGGCTCGGATGCCCCCAAGGCGTTGGGCGCGATCGCCGGTGGATGCTCTTTCATTTACCAGGGCCGTTCGCTGCTCGTCGTCGGTGCGCCTGACGGTACCGACGCGAAGGGGCAGGGCGTGCTGGTTATCGACGGCCAGCAGGTTGTCCTTCCCGGCAGCGATGCGGGCGGCACGCAAGTGATCGAGAGTGGGCCGACCCTGACCGGCGCGGGCTACACCGTTTCGGTCCTGCGGGCCGACGGCGCGCCGCGGGCCAACGGCGGCCGCAACGAATGGACCGCCGGCCTCAAGGTCGCCGGACCGCAGGGCGAGACCACGTTTTCGCCAGGAACCTGGAGCTGCACGGCATGAGCATGCAACTCGAACACTCGCCGACCACCGGCGACGAGGTCATCAGCAACTACACGATCAACTTCGGGCCGCAGCACCCCGCGGCGCACGGCGTGCTGCGCATGGTGATGGAGCTCGACGGCGAAATTATCGAGCGGATCGATCCGCACATCGGGCTGCTCCACCGCGGCACCGAGAAGCTGATCGAGCACAAGACCTACCTGCAGGCGTTGCCGTACTTCGACCGGCTCGATTACTGCAGCCCGCTGTGCATGGAGCACAGCTACGTCCTCGCGATCGAGAAGCTGCTCAATATCGAGGTGCCGATCCGCGCCCAATACCTGCGGGTGCTGTTCGCCGAGCTGACGCGCATTTCGAACCACATGCTCAACCTCGGCAGCCACGTGATGGACGTTGGCGCGATGACGCCGAATTTGTGGATGTTCGAAGTCCGCGAAGACTGCATGAACTTCTTCGAGGCGATCTCGGGCGCGCGGATGCACAGCGCGTGGTTCCGCCCCGGCGGCGTGCACGAGGACGTGCCGCTCAAAGTGCTTACCGACATCGCCGACTGGCTCGACACCCGCCTGCCGCAGCTGTTCGAAGACGCGATGAGCCTCGTCGTCGACAACCGCATCTTCAAGCAGCGGAATGTCGACATCGCGGTGGTGAGCAAGGACGATGCGGTCGCCTGGGGTTTTTCCGGCCCGATGATCCGCGCCGCGGGCATCCCGTGGGACCTGCGCAAGAGCCAGCCCTACGATGTCTACGACCGAATGGATTTCGAAATACCGGTCGGCACTAACTCCGACTGCTACGACCGCTTCATGGTCCGCGTCGAGGAAGTGCGCCAGTCCGCGCGCATCATGAAGCAGTGCCTCGCCGAAATGCCCGAAGGCCCGATCGCCAGCGACGACCGCAAGGTGGTCCCGCCGAAGCGCGGCGAGATGAAGCAGTCGATGGAAGCGCTGATCCACCACTTCAAGCTTTACACCGAGGGCTTCCACGTCCCCGCGGGCGAGGTTTACGTCGCCACTGAAAGCCCCAAGGGCGAATTCGGCGTCTACCTCGTATCGGACGGCAGCAACAAGCCGTACCGCTGCAAGATCCGCCCGACCGCGTTCAGCCACCTGCAGGCGATGGACTTCATGGCCAAGGGCCACATGCTCCCCGACGCGACCGCCATCCTCGGCGCGATCGACGTGGTGTTCGGGGAGTGTGATCGGTGAGCCGCTTGGTCGACACCCTTTTGTCGAAGAGGGACGGTGTTATTGCGTCTATCCCGATCGTTTTGCCGTTAGGTCTGATGGCTGTTTTGGTGGGGCTGTGGAAGCCCCAGGCCGTGACCGCATGGGTCGCCATCCTTCTAATTGGTCTCGCTTGGATAGGATTTGTAATTTGGCGTGCAGTACGACTAGGCAGGGCTGAGGCATTCCGGCGTGACCGTGCTTCCAAAACGATTGGAGGCACCCATGGCCGCCCGTAGCCCCGCACCCGACACGCCCGAGCTGCGCGAGCGGTGGGGTTCGTTCGTCTGGACCGCCGAGAACGCGGCCAAGGCGAAGGAGATCGTCAAGCGCTATCCCGAGGGGCGACAACGCTCCGCGGTGATGCCGCTGCTCGACCTCGCCCAGCGGCAGGTCGGCGCGGAGACGAACACGCAGGGCTGGCTGCCGCTGCCGGTGATGGAATTCGTCGCTGCCCAGCTCGACATGCCGGCGATCCGCGTGCTCGAGGTTGCGACGTTCTATACGATGTACAACCTCGCGCCGGTCGGCCGCTTCCACGTGCAGGTCTGCGGCACCACGCCGTGCATGCTGCGCGGTTCGGACGACATTCTCGATGCCTGCTACCAGCGCGGAATGAAGAAGGGCCACACCACGCCCGACGGGCTGTGGACGCTGACCGAGGTCGAATGCATGGGCAACTGCGCTTCCGCCCCGATGGTCCAGATCAACGACGGCAACTACGAAGACCTGTCAATCGAGCGCTTCAATGCGGTGCTGAACACCCTCGAACGCGGCGAAACACCCAAGGAAGGCACGCAGGACCCCGAGCGCCACACCGTCGAGCCGGTCGGTGCGCTGACGACGCTAAAGGACATGGTTACCGAGAACCACGACTACCGGGGTGAATGGTGATGGCTCTTCCCCCCGTCATCCCCGCGAAGGCGGGGATCCAGCCCACTAACGGCTTGCGCAGCGCCTTCCGGATTCCCGCCTTCGCGGGAATGACGAGAGAGAGGGCGCGGCCATGAGCATCGTCACGATCATCGTCGCGCTCGCGCTGATCTTCATCGCCTGGAAGGTGCTGATGGGAATCGTCAAGTTTGGTGCGATCATCCTGATCGTCGTCGCCGCAATCTATTTCCTGTCGCAGGGAGGCTTCGCATGAGCCTCGCCGACAAGGACCGCATATTCACCAACCTCTACGGCTATCAGGACTGGGGCCTGAAGGCGGCAGAGGCGCGCGGCGATTGGGACGATACCAAGGCGCTGATGGCGCGCGGCCAGGACGCGATCATCGACGAGATCAAGGCGTCGGGCCTGCGCGGGCGCGGCGGCGCGGGCTTCCCCACCGGCATGAAGTGGTCCTTCATGCCCAAGGAATCGAAGGACGGCCGTCCGAGCTTCCTCGTCATCAATGCCGACGAGTCCGAACCCGGTTCGTGCAAGGACCGCGAGATCATCCGCCACGATCCGCACAAGCTGGTCGAAGGCGCGCTGATCGCCGGTTTCGCGATGCGCGCGCGGGCGGCCTATATCTACATCCGCGGTGAGTTCATCCGCGAAGCCGAAACGCTCTTCAAGGCGGTTGCCGAAGCCTATGATGCCGGGCTCCTCGGCAAGAACGCCGCCGGTTCGGGCTACGATTTCGACGTCTTCGTCCACCGCGGCGCGGGCGCCTACATCTGCGGCGAAGAAACCGCGATGATCGAGAGCCTGGAAGGCAAGAAGGGCCAGCCGCGCCTCAAGCCGCCGTTCCCGGCCGGGGCTGGGCTTTATGGCTGCCCCACCACGGTCAACAACGTGGAGAGCATCGCGGTCGTGCCCACGATCCTGCGGCGCGGCGCCTCGTGGTTCGCCAGCTTCGGGCGCGAGGGCAACAAGGGCACCAAGCTGTTCCAGATCAGCGGCCACGTGAACCGGCCGTGCGTCGTCGAGGAAGCGATGAGCATTCCGTTCGGTGAGCTGATCGAGAAGCACTGCGGCGGCATTCGCGGCGGGCGCGACAACCTGCTGGCGGTGATCCCCGGGGGGTCGTCGGTGCCATTGGTACCGGCGGACCAGATCTGGGACGCGCCGATGGATTTCGACGGATTGAAGGACGTCGGCAGCGGCCTTGGCACCGCGGCGGCGATCGTGATGGACAAATCGACCGACATCGTCCGCGCGATCAGCCGCATCAGCTATTTCTACAAGCACGAGAGCTGCGGCCAGTGCACCCCGTGTCGCGAGGGCGTGGGCTGGATGTGGCGCGTGATGGAGCGCCTGCGCACCGGGGACGCAGCGGTCGAGGAGATCGACATGCTCCAGCAGGTGACCAAGCAGGTCGAAGGCCACACCATCTGCGCGCTGGGCGACGCAGCGGCGTGGCCGATCCAGGGCCTGATCAAGCATTTCCGGCCCGAGATCGAACGGCGCATCGCCGCGGCCGGCAACATGGCGGAGGCAGCGGAATGAAGCTGCTTGCTCGCCTGATCGCCATCGGCCTGTTGGCGTCCGTCTCGACCGTTCCGGCGCAGGGCGAACCCAAGCCGGCACCGAAGATGGACCCCTACGTCCCGACCGGTTCGATGCTGAAGCAGAAGCCGACCCAGCTCGAAGGAGACCGGCTCAACCGCTACTTCGACGACATGGCAAAGTGCGTCGTGCGGAAGGCACCCGAACGCGCCGACTATTTCATGCGTATGAGCGACGATTACGGGATGGCCGAACAGGTGAGCGACGTCGTCAAGTTTCTGCCATTGCCGACTTGTGTCGGAGAAGCATCGGGCGAAAATTCAATCGATTCCGTAGCGCGCTTTACCCCGACGGCGCTGCGGAACTGGCTATCCGAAAAACTGTATCTCGCCGCGCATCGCAGCTTCACGCCTTTCGACCCGGCCGTTGCCGTGCCCGAGCGCGTCTATTTCTCGCGGACGGCAACCTTGCGTGCGCAGGGGCTTGGGGCGTTCTCCGATTGCCTCGTCCAGCAGGATGCGGCCGGTGCCGATGCCTTGATCCGCACGCAGCGCGGATCGGCAGAGGAAAATGCGGCCGCGCGGGCGCTGGTGCCCGCAATGTCTCAATGCCTGACGTCGGATCAGACCCTTTCCCTGACGCAGGAACTTATTCGCGGTCTGGCCGCGCAGGGTCTGTGGCAGCGCTACCAGGCGCCGAAGGCTGCAAGTTACAAGGCAGGGAGCAAATGACCAGACATCTCGCCACCGCTCTTGCCCTTATCGGCTGTGCAACGTCCGCCGCCGCGGCCAAGGTGCCAACCGGCGACGAGCGCGCCGAGGCGCGCCGCGTGCTCACCGAGTTCGCGAACTGCGTCGCCCGCTACGAACCCGACCTGGCGCAGCAATACGTGCTGTCCGACGATCGCATTCCCGAAGGCGAGTGGCGGAAGCTGACCGACAAGCGCTGCCTCAAACTCAATCGGGGGCGTCTGGCGATGAACGCCTTCTTCTTCCGCGGCGCGCTGGCGCAACGGTTGCTGGCCGACGGCAAGCTGCCCACTCCGGCGGACTTTTCGGGCGTGAGCCCGGTCGTCTACGCGGAGACGGACGCCGACCCGGTCACGGTCGCCAACCTTTATTCGATGAAGCTGGGCGAGTGCGTCGCGCGCCGGAACCCCTCGGGCGCAATCGCGCTGTTCGCTTCCAAGCCGGACAGCGATGCCGAGACAAACGCGATCGCGGCGATCTCGACCGATATCATGGCATGCGTGCCGCAGGGCCAGGAGGTCCGCATCGGCAAGGCCAACCTCCGTTCGGGCATGGCGACGATCTACGCCCGCATGGCCGCCAAGGCGGGAGCCGCTTCGTAATGCCCAAGGTCACCGTAGACGGCGAGCAGATCGAGGTTCCGGACGGCGTCACCGTGCTGCAGGCGTGCGAGCTGGCCGGCAAGGAGATACCGCGCTTCTGCTATCACGAGCGGCTCAGTATCGCCGGTAACTGCCGGATGTGCCTGGTCGAGGTGAAGCCCGGACCGCCCAAGCCGCAGGCGAGCTGCGCGCTGCCGGCCACCGAGGGCCAGGAAATCCGCACCGACAGCCTGATGGTCAAGACCGCGCGCGAGGGGGTGATGGAGTTCCTGCTCATCAACCACCCGCTCGATTGCCCGATCTGCGACCAGGGCGGCGAGTGCGACCTGCAGGACCAGTCGGTCGCCTATGGCCGCGGCGGATCGCGCTACCACGAGAACAAGCGCGCGGTGACCGAGAAATACATGGGCCCGCTGATCAAGACGATCATGACCCGCTGCATCCACTGCACCCGCTGCGTTCGCTTCTCCGAGGAGATCGCCGGGGTGGACGAGATCGGCGCGCTCTATCGCGGCGAGAGCATGCAGATCACCACCTATCTCGAGCAGGCGACGAAGCACGAGCTGTCGGCCAACGTGATCGACCTGTGTCCGGTCGGCGCGCTGACCTCGCGCCCCTATGCCTTCGAAGCCCGCCCGTGGGAGCTCAAGAAGACGCTGTCGATCGACGTCAGCGACGCGGTCGGTGCGAACATCCGGCTCGACAGTCGCGGCCGCGAAGTGCTCCGCGCGCTTCCTCGCATCAACGACGACGTCAACGAGGAATGGCTGTCCGACAAGGGACGCTACATGGTCGACGGGCTGACCCGTCGCCGCCTCGACAAGGTGTGGATACGGACCAGCGGGAAACTGGCCGAAGCGAGCTGGGACGACGCGTTCAAGGCGATCGCCAAGGCCAAGCCGGGCAATTCGATCGCGGCAATCGCGGGCGACATGGTCGATTGCGAGACGATGTTCGCGGCGAAGAAGCTGCTCGGCGCGATGGGCTCGACCCTGCTCGAAGGCCGCCAGACCGGGATGAGCTATCCCACCGGCAACCTTGCCGCGGTGAATTTCAATTCGACCTTTGCCGGGATCGAGACCGCCGATGCGATCCTGATCGTGGGCAGCATGATCCGCTGGGAAGCGCCGCTGGTCAACGTACGCTTGCGCAAGGCGGTCAAGCGCGGCGCGAAGGTGTTCGTGATCGGCCCTCAGTGGGAGACGACATTCCCCGCAGAGTTCCTGGGCGAGGACGCAGGCGTGCTGCACGACCTGCCGGGCCATGTGACCGAGGCGCTGGCCAAGGCCGAGCGGCCGGCGGTGATCGTCGGCGGCGCGGGCCTTGCGGCAGGCGCGCTCGACGCGGTGCTCGGCATGGACTGGAGCCGCGACGGCTGGAACGGTTTCAACGTTCTCCACATGGCCGCTAGCCGCATGGGCGGGCTGATGCTCGGCTACGCGCAAAAGGGCGGCATCGCCGATATCGCCAAGGCCGCGCCCAAGGTGGTGCTCGCGCTGGGCGCGGACGAAGTCGACTGGTCGGCGTTCGGCAACAGCCTCAAGGTCTATATCGGCCACCATGGCGACAAGGGCGCGCACGCTGCCGACATCATCCTTCCGGCCGCCGCCTACAGCGAGAAGGACGGCACGTACGTCAACACCGAAGGCCGCGTGCAGTTCGCCGAAAAGGCCGTGTTCGCCCCGGGCGATGCGCGCGAGGACTGGACGATCCTGCGGGCGCTGGCCGATGCGCTGGGCGTCAGCGTGGGGTTCGACAGCTTCGACGAGCTCCAGGCCGCGATGATCGCCGAAGTCCCCGCGCTGGGCGTCGAGGGGCTGGCGAATTACGGCAAGATTCCCCAGAGCGTTTCGGGGCCGGGCAAGGGCAAGGCAGAAGGCAAGATCGGCTATCCGATCAAGGACTTCTACCTGACCAACGCCATCGCCCGCGCCAGCCTGGTGATGCAGCAGTGCTCGGCGGAGCTGCTCCACGGTGAAGACATCGCGGAGGCCGCGGAATGACCGAGACTTTCGTCAATTGGGGCATGACCTACGACTGGGCGTGGTTCCTCGCGACCGTCGCGGGCATCCTGCTCATCGCGCTGCCGCTGATGCTGGCGGTGGCGATGATCATCTACGCCGACCGCAAGATCTGGGCCGCCATGGCGCTGCGGCGCGGGCCCAATGTCGTCGGCCCCTTTGGCCTGCTGCAGAGCTTTGCCGACGGGCTGAAGGTGTTCCTGCAGGAAACCATCATCCCCTCGGCCGCGAACAAGGGCCTGTTCCTGATCGCGCCGATCATCACCTTCACCGTCGCGCTGATGGCCTGGGCGGTGATCCCGTTCAACTCGGGCGCGGTGCTGGCGGATATCAACGTGGGCCTGCTCTACGTGCTCGCGATCAGCAGCCTCGGGGTCTACGGCGTCGTTATCGCCGGGTGGGCATCTAACTCGAAGTACCCGTTCTTCTCGGCGATGCGCGCCGCGGCGCAGATGATTTCGTACGAAGTCTCGATCGGGTTCATCCTGATCTGCGTGGTGCTCTACGCCAACTCGTTCAACATGAACGCGATCGTCGAGGCGCAGCGCGGCCACGGGCTGGGTATCGTCAACGGGTTCGTGTTCAACCTGCTGATGTTCCCGATGTGGGTGATGTTCCTCATCAGCAGCATGGCGGAGACGGCGCGCGCGCCGTTCGACCTGACCGAGGCTGAGAGCGAGCTCGTCGCCGGGTACCAGACCGAATACAGCTCGATGGCCTTCGCGCTCTACTGGCTCGGTGAATACGCCAACGTGCTGCTGATGTGCGCGCTCAACGCGGTGCTGTTCTTCGGCGGGTGGCTGCCGCCGCTGGAGATCGGGTTCCTCTACTGGATCCCGGGCTGGATCTGGCTGTTCGCCAAGATCGGCTTTTTCTTCTTCATCTTCAGCTGGGTGAAGGCGACCGTGCCGCGGTATCGCTACGACCAGCTCATGCGCCTGGGGTGGAAGGTATTCCTGCCGCTGTCGCTGATGTTCGTCGTGCTCGTGTCCGGCTGGCTCATGCTTACGAGGTACGGATGACCGTCGCCCATCTCATCAAATCGTTCACGCTTTGGGAATTTCTCAAGGCGCACGCCCTCACGCTGAAGTACTTCTTCAAGCCCAAGGCGACGATCAACTACCCGTTCGAGAAGAACCCGCTGTCCCCGCGCTTTCGCGGCGAGCATGCGCTGCGCCGCTATCCCAACGGCGAGGAGCGCTGCATCGCGTGCAAGCTGTGCGAGGCGGTGTGCCCGGCGCAGGCGATCACGATCGAGGCCGAGCCGCGCGAGGACGGCAGCCGCCGCACGACGCGCTACGACATCGACATGACCAAGTGCATCTTCTGCGGCTTCTGCCAGGAAGCCTGCCCGGTCGATGCCATCGTCGAGGGGCCGAACTTCGAATACGCGACCGAAACGCGCGAGGAACTGCTCTACGACAAGGCGAAATTGCTGGCCAACGGGGACAAGTGGGAGCGGGCACTGGCCGCGAACCTTGAAGCCGATGCGCCCTACCGATAGGGGCCGCGCCGAACCATGATCCATGTAGCCGCCTTCTACCTGTTCGCCGCCATCACGATCGCCTCGGCGGTGCTCGTCATCACCGCGCGCAACCCGGTCCATTCGGTGCTGTGGCTGATCGTGGCGTTCTTCAACGCCGCGGGGCTGATGGTGCTGGTGGGCGCGGAGTTCATCGCGATGCTGCTGGTGATTGTCTACGTCGGCGCGGTCGCCGTGCTGTTCCTGTTCGTGGTGATGATGCTCGACATCGATTTTTCCGAACTGCGCGCCGGGTTCGTGAAGAACTTCCCGCTCGGCCTGCTGATCGCGCTGGTGCTGCTGGCCGAGTTGGTGTTCGGCATCGGTGCGTGGCAGGCGGGCCGGATCGAGCTCCACCCGTCGACGGGCGGCCAGGTCGCTCCGATGGCCGACAGCAACATCGCCGCGATTGGTCAGGTGCTCTACGGCCAGTATCTGTTCCTGTTCGAAAGCGCGGGCATCATCCTGCTCGTCGCAATGATCGGCGCGATCGTGCTGACGCATCGCGATCGCAAGGATACGCGCCCGCAGAACATCTCGAAGCAGGTCCGTCGCCGTCCCGAGGATGCGACCCGCAACGTGAAGCCCGAGATCGGGCAAGGGGTGCAACTGTGATCGGCCTCGAACACTACATCGTCGTTGGCACGGTGCTGTTCGTGCTCGGCGTGCTGGGGATATTCCTCAACCGCAAGAACGTGATCGTCATCCTGATGGCGATCGAGCTGATCCTGCTGGCGGTGAACATCAACCTCGTCGCGTTCAGCGCCTTCCTGCAAGACCTGACCGGGCAGATTTTCGCGATGTTCGTGCTGACCGTCGCTGCCGGAGAGGCGGCGATCGGGTTGGCGATCCTGGTCATCTATTTCCGCGGCCGCGGCACCATCGCGGTCGACAGCGTCGACCGGCTCAAGGGGTAGGCAGGCCTTGCATCCGATCCTCATCATTGTTTTCGCTCCCCTGTTGGCGGCGATCGTCGGCGGGCTGGGCAACCGCGCGCTCGGCAACGTGGTCGTCAAGTCGATCACCACCGGCGCGCTGTTCCTCGGCGCGGCGCTGAGCTGGCCAATCTTCCTCGGCTTCGTCAGCGGAGCCTACGAACCGACCGTCGTGCCGGTGCTCCAGTGGGTGCAGTCGGGCGACCTGGCGTTCGACTGGGCGCTCAGGGTCGATGCGCTGACCGCGGTGATGCTGGTGGTGATCAACACCGTCTCGGCGCTCGTGCACCTCTATTCGTGGGGCTACATGGAGGAGGACCCGGACCAGCCGCGGTTCTTCGCCTATCTCAGCTTGTTCACCTTTGCGATGCTGATGCTGGTGACGGCCGACAACCTCGTCCAGATGTTCTTCGGGTGGGAAGGCGTGGGGCTGGCCAGCTACCTGCTGATCGGGTTCTGGTTCAAGAAACCGAGCGCCAACGCCGCCGCGATCAAGGCCTTCGTGGTCAACCGCGTGGGCGACCTTGGCTTCATGCTGGGCATTTTCGGCACGTTCCTGGTGTTCGGCACCGTCTCGATTCCCGAGATCCTTGCCGCCGCTCCCGGCATGGCCGGCAGCACGATCGGCTTCCTCGGCTACCGCGTCGATACGATGGATGTTCTGTGCATCCTGCTGTTCATCGGCGCGATGGGCAAATCCGCGCAGCTTGGCCTCCACACCTGGCTTCCCGACGCGATGGAGGGCCCGACGCCGGTCTCCGCGCTGATCCACGCTGCCACGATGGTGACCGCGGGCGTGTTCATGGTCTGCCGCCTGTCGCCGATGTTCGAGACTGCGCCGATCGCGCTGATGTTCGTCACCTTCATCGGCGCGGCGACCTGCCTGTTCGCCGCGACCGTCGGCACCACCCAGTGGGACATCAAGCGCGTCATCGCTTATTCGACCTGCTCGCAGCTCGGTTACATGTTCTTCGCCGCGGGCGTCGGTGCCTACGGCGCGGCGATGTTCCACCTGTTCACGCACGCTTTCTTCAAGGCGTTGCTGTTCCTCGGCGCGGGCTCGGTCATCCACGCGATGCATCATGAGCAGGACATGCGCTATTACGGCGGCCTGCGTAAACACATCCCGCTGACGTTCTGGGCGATGATGGCGGGCACGCTGGCGATTACCGGGGTTGGCATCTATTGGCTCCACGCCGGGTTCGCCGGGTTCCACTCGAAGGACGCGATCCTCGAAGCGGCCTGGGGCCGCGGGACCGAGATGGCGCACTTCGCCTTCTGGCTGGGCGCGATTTCCGCGCTGCTGACGAGCTTCTATTCGTGGCGGCTGATGTTCCTGACCTTCTGGGGCAAGCCCCGTTGGGCCGAAAGCGAGCACATCCAGCACGCCGTCCATCATGGTCACGACGAGCCCGACGAGGCGAACCCGCCGGCCCAGGAAGATTCGGGCCACGACGTCGCGCATTCGGTGCCCGACCCGGATCACGGCGACGGGACCGGGGGCTATCACCCGCACGAAAGCCCGCTGACGATGCTCGTGCCGCTCGGCGTGCTGAGCCTCGGGGCGATCTTCGCTGGCTGGCTGTTCAGCCACGCCTTCCTCGACGACGCGAGCTTCTGGGCGGGCTCGATCTTCTACAACGAAAACCTGATCCACGCGCTCCACGCGGTGCCGCTGTGGGTGAAGCTGACCGCGACGATCGTGATGCTGATCGGCTTTGCGATCGCCTGGCTCGGCTATATCCGCGACCCCGGAATGCCCGGCCGCGCCGCGGACCAGCTCGGCCCGGTATACCGGTTCTTCTACAACAAGTGGTACTTCGACGAGCTCTACAACCTCGTGTTCGTGCGGCCCGCGTTCTGGTTCGGCCGCAAGTTCTGGAAGGTGGGCGACGAGGGCATCATCGACCGATTCGGCCCGGACGGTGCGGCGTGGGTCGTGGTGCAGGGTACCGCGGGCGCCAAACGGCTCCAGTCGGGCTTCCTCAACACCTATGCGCTGTGGATGCTGGTCGGCCTTGTCGCCGCGATAACCTGGGTTCTGCTCTGATGGGGGGCTTTCCGATCCTTTCGCTGATGCTCCTCGTGCCGCTTGTCGGCGGCCTGGCGTGCTTCTTCCTCGATGCGAAGGCCGCGCGCATGGTCGCGCTGGTCGCCACGCTGATCAACCTCGCGCTCGGCATCGCGCTGTGGGCGAATTACGACATCGGCGGGGCGCAATGGCAATTCACCGAGCGCGCCGAGCTGTTCGCCGGCTTCAGCTACGCGCTCGGCATCGACGGGATCGCGCTGCTGCTGATCGTGCTCAGCGTGTTCCTGATGCCGATCTGCATCCTCGCCAGCTGGGAGAGCATCGAGAAGCGCGTCGGCGAATACATGGCCGCGTTCCTGTTCATGGAACTGCTGATGATCGGCGTGTTCGCCGCGCAGGACATGCTGCTGTTCTACATCTTCTTCGAGGCCGGCCTGATCCCGATGTACCTGATCATCGGCATCTGGGGCGGCAAGGACCGCATCTACGCGAGCTACAAGTTCTTCCTCTACACGCTGCTCGGCTCGGTGGTAATGCTGGTCGCGATGCTGTGGATGATCCACGACGCTGGCACCACCGACATCCCCACGCTGATGCAGTACGATTTCGCGCCCGCCGCGCAGACCTGGTTGTTCCTCGCCTTCTTCGCGAGCTTTGCGGTCAAGATGCCGATGTGGCCGGTCCATACCTGGCTGCCCGACGCGCACGTCCAGGCGCCGACCGCGGGGTCGGTGATCCTGGCGGGCGTCCTGCTCAAGATGGGCGGCTATGGCTTCATCCGTTTCAGTCTGCCGATGTTCCCCGAAGCGAGCGCGCAGCTTGCCTGGCTGATCTTCGCGCTGTCGATGATCGCGGTCGTCGTCACATCGCTCATCGCGCTGGTGCAGCACGACATGAAGAAGCTGATTGCCTATTCCTCGGTCGCGCACATGGCGATCGTCACCATCGGGCTGTTCGCGTTCAACGTGCAGGGGCTGGAAGGGGCGATGATCGTGATGCTCAGCCACGGTCTGGTCTCGGCCGCGCTGTTCCTGTGCGTCGGGGTGATCTACGACCGGCTGCACACGCGTGAGATCGACCGGTACGGCGGCCTCAGCATCAACATGCCGAAGTACGCCCTGTTCTTCATGCTGTTCACGATGGCGAGCGTGGGACTTCCGGGCACCAGCGGCTTCGTCGGCGAATTCCTCAGCCTTGCCGGTACCTACCAGGTTTCGACATTCGTCACCCTCGTCTGCACGACCGGCATCATTCTGGGCGCGGCCTATATGCTTTACCTCTACCGGCGTGTGGCGTTCGGCGTGCAGAAGAACGCCGACGCGGCCGCGATGCCCGATCTCAACGCCCGCGAATGGTTCATGCTCGCCCCGATCGCCGCCGCGGTGCTGTGGATGGGGGTCTATCCGGAAAGTTTCCTCGCCCCCATGCGCAAGGACATCGCCGCACTCGACGCGCGTCTCGCCCGGGCGAAGCCCGCGTTCGACAGCAAGCTGGCCGATGCCCGCCCCGAGCAGGCGCGCGCCCACGCCGCCAACGCCATGCCGCATGCCGAAGGCGCCCCTGCAGGAAATGGTCATGAAGGGGAGGGCCACTGATGGACCTCCAGCATTCCCTCGCGCTGATCGTCCCCGAGGAAATTCTCTCGGTCGGCGGGCTGATCCTGTTGCTGGCCGCGGCATGGATGGGCGACAAGGGCAGCCGGGCGATCTCGATCGCGGCGGTCTTCCTGCTTGCCGCCGCCGCCGCGTTCACCGCGCCGGTCCTGTGCGGCGGGAACATGGGGCCCGACACGCAGGCTTTCTTCGGCCAGATGAATGTCGACGCGTTTGCCGCCTTCGCCAAGATGCTGATCTATGCGGCCGCTGCGGCCTGCCTGATGATCGCGCCCCGTTTCTTCGATCGCTGGAACGCGATGCGCGCCGAATATCCGGTGCTGATCGTGTTCGCGGTGCTCGGCATGGGCATCATGGTGTCGGCCGGCGACCTGATGACGCTGTATATCGGGCTCGAGATGAACAGCCTGGCGGCCTACGTCCTCGCAGCGTTCTTGCGGGCTGACGGGCGCTCGGCCGAGGCGGGCCTCAAGTATTTCGTGCTGGGCGCACTCGCCAGCGGTATCCTGCTCTACGGCATGAGCCTGACGTACGGGTTCACTGGCACCACGAGCTTCGCGGGCATCCGTGCGGCGCTTTCGGGTGAGCTTTCGACCGGTGCGCTGTTCGGGGTGATCTTCGTGCTCGCCGGCCTGGCCTTCAAGATCGCCGCGGTGCCGTTCCACATGTGGACGCCCGACGTCTACGAGGGTGCGCCGACCCCGGTGACGACATTCTTCGCCACCGCGCCGAAGGTCGCCGCCGTGGCCCTGCTGATGCGCGTGTCGCTCGATGCCTTTGGCGGTCACGCCGATGCATGGCGGCAGGTGGTCACCTTCGCCGCGCTCGCCTCGATCATCGTCGGCGCGCTGGGCGCGATCGGGCAGAGCAATATCAAGCGGCTGCTTGCCTATTCGTCGATCAACAACGTCGGCTTCATCCTCGTCGGCCTTGCCGCTGCGACGGCGGAGGGCGCGAGCGCGATGCTAGTCTACCTCGCGATCTACGTCGCGATGTCGATCGGCAGCTTCGTGGCGGTCCTGATGCTGCGCGACGCGAACGGCGACCAGGTCGAAACGATCGCCGACATGGCCGGTCTCAGCCGGACTCACCCGGCGATTGCCTGGTGCCTGCTGTTGCTGATGCTGAGCCTCGCCGGCATCCCGCCATTGTTCGGTTTCTGGGGCAAGCTGGTCGTGTTCCGCGCCGCCGTGAACGCCGACATGATCGCGCTCGCCACCATCGCCATCGCGGCGAGCGTGATCGGCGCGTTCTACTACCTCAAAGTCGGCAAGGTCATGTTCTTCGACGAGCCCTCCGATAAGGTGCAGGGCAAGAACGACTGGGCCCACTGGGCGCTGCTGATCGTCAGCACGGTGCTCATCTCGCCGCTGGGATATCTTCTGACGGGCTGGCTCGGTGCGCTGGCCGACAAGGCGTCCGCCGCGCTGTTCCTCGTCGCCTGATCCGCTGGTTTGATAACCTTCGTCGCCGAAACCGGTTCGACCAACGCCGACCTGATCGCCGCTTTGCGCTCGGGTGAGCGCGTGGCCGAGGGCGACTGGCTGGTTGCCCGGCGGCAGACCGCGGGGCGAGGGCGCCAAGGCCGCGCGTGGTTCGACGGCACAGGTAATTTCATGGGCTCGACCGTGGTGCGTCCCGGCGGCGGCGATCCACCCGCTCCGACGCTGGCATTGCTGGCCGGGCTCGCTCTGTACGAAACCCTGATCCCTTTGTTGCCCGATCCCGCGCCGCTTTCGATCAAGTGGCCCAACGATCTGCTGTTCGGCCGCGCCAAGCTCGCCGGCATCCTGCTTGAGCGGTGTGACGACGCGGTGGTCGTCGGCATCGGTGTCAATCTCGCCGCCGCGCCAACAATCGAGGGGCGCGAGACGATCGCGCTGTCTGCGCTCGGTCCGGCGCCGGCGTGCGACGGGTTCGGCGACGCGCTTGCTGCTGCCTTCGACCGCGAGCTTGCGCGTTGGCGCACCGTCGGGATCGAGCCGCTTCTGCGCCGCTGGCAAGCCGTCGCGCACCCGGTCGGGTCGGCGCTGACGGTGCACGAGACCAGCGGACAGACGGTTTCGGGCTCGTTCGCGGGGATCGCCGAAGACGGGTCGCTGCGGCTGCGCTTGGAAGACGGCCTGATCCAGCCTATCCACGCCGGCGATGTGATGCTGGGCTGAAGGACACCGCCATGCTGCTCGCCGCCGATGTCGGCAACACCAATGTGGTCTTCGCGCTGTTCGACGGCCGCGAGATCAAGGCGCGCTGGCGGATCGCAACCGATCCGCGACGAACGGGTGACGAATACGCCGTCTGGCTACTTCAACTGCTCGCGATCGAGGGTGTCCGGCGCGAAGACATCACCCAGCTGATCGTCGGTTCGGTGGTGCCGCGTGCGATCCACAACCTGACCGTGCTGGCCGAAAAATATTTCAAGATGACTCCGCTGATCGCGGGTGAAGGCAAGGCAGATTGGGGTTTCTCGGTCGATGTCGACCAGCCCCGCTCGCTCGGGGCCGATCGCGCGCTCAACACGATCGCCGCGCACGCGAAGTACGAAGGCGACCTGATCGTGGTCGATTTCGGCACCGCGACGACATTCGATGCGATCGACTTCACCGGGGCCTACAAGGGCGGCATTATCTGCCCCGGGCTCAATCTGTCGCTCGATGCGCTGGTCGGCAATACCGCCAAGCTGCCGCGTATCGCGATCGAGGCACCGCGGACCGACAGCGTCATCGGCACCAATACCGAAGACCAGATGCTCATCGGCATCTACTGGGGCTATATCGCGATGATGGAAGGGTTGATCGCCCGGATGCGCGCCGAGATCGGACGCCCGGCCAAGGTTGTAGCGACTGGCGGACTCGCCATATTGTTCGACGAGCATACCGACATCTTCGATGCCGTGGATGCCGACTTGACGCTGGAGGGGCTGGCCATCCTGGCCGAGCGCGCCGCGTAACCGAAAGAAATCCGTGAAAAAGGACTACACACCGGAGGACGAACTGCTGTTCCTCGCGCTCGGCGGTTCGGGCGAAATCGGCATGAACGTCAATCTCTACGGCTGCAACGGCCGCTGGCTGATGGTCGACCTCGGGATGACCTTCAGTGGCAACGAATATCCGGGCGTCGACCTGGTTTTCGCCGATCTCGAATTCATCGAGGATCGCGCCGATGCCCTGGAAGGTATCGTGCTTACCCACGCGCACGAGGACCATATCGGAGCGGTGCCGTACTTCGCCGCGGATCTGGGCGTGCCGCTCTATGCCACGCCCTTCACCGCCGATCTGGTGCGCCGCAAGCTCCAGGAAGCGGGCATCGCCGACCAGATCGAGCTCAATGTGGTCGAGGATCTCGATCGCTTCCAGCTCGGCCCGTTCGGAATTTCCTACCTGCCGCTCGCGCACTCGATTGCCGAGGGCCACGCGCTGCTCATCGACACGCCTTATGGCCGGGTGTTCCACACCGGTGACTGGAAGCTCGACGAGGAGCCGATCGTAGGGGTGCCAACCACCGAGGAGGAATTGTGCGAGATCGGAGACGAGGGCGTTCTCGCGCTGGTCTGCGATTCGACCAACGTATTCAACGCGTCCGAGAGCGGGTCGGAGGGCGCGGTCTATCGCGCGTTGCACGAGGAGGTGGCCAAGTGGAACGGACGGCGCGTTCTGGTGACGACGTTTGCCAGCAACGTGGCGCGGCTGCACACGCTGGGTGCGGTGGCGCAGGCGACAGGGCGCCAGCTCTGCGTCGCAGGGCGCTCGCTCGATCGGATCATCGAGGTGGCGAAGGATAACGATTATCTCGGGGACTTCCCCGAGACGATAGATTTCGACACCGCGATGGGCCTGCCGCGCGGCGAAGTGCTGATCATTGCAACCGGTGGGCAGGGCGAACCACGGGCCGCGCTGGCGCGCATCGCCGACGAAAACCATCCGATCGAGCTGTCCGCGGGCGATGTCGTGCTGTTCTCCAGCCGCCAGATCCCTGGCAACGAACTCGCCATCGGGCGGATACAGAACATCCTCGCCAAGCGCGGTATCGTGATGGTCACCGATCGGCAGAGCATGATCCACGTATCGGGCCATCCGGGGCGTCCCGAACTCGAAGCACTCTATGGGTGGCTTCGGCCGCAAATCCTGGTGCCGGTCCACGGCGAGATGCGGCACATGGCTGAGCAGGGTCGGCTCGGTCAGGCGAACGGGATTCCGCAAACGGTCGTGCAGGGCAACGGCGAGATCGTGCGCCTGGCACCCGGCAAGCCTGGCAAGCTGGGCGAAGTGCGCAGCGGACGGCTTGTGCTCGATGGGGACATCATCGCCCCCGCCGACGGCGATGCGATCGTCATGCGGCGGAGGATCGCCCGTGAGGGAGTAGTCGTCGTGGTGATCGGGCCAAAGGGTGGGGTGTTCGTGGAAGGGATCGGCCTGCCGCTAGACGAGGATTACGCCGCGTTCGTCACCGAAGCGGAGCGGGATGTGGCGCAGGCGCTCGGCAAGCTGCGCGGCGCTGCTGCGCGCGACCGCGACACTCTGGTCGAGGCTGCCCGGCTGGCCGCCCGTCGTGCGGCGGGCCGCTGGTGCGGCAAACGTCCGCAGGTGCGCGTCATCGTTCCCGGAGAGGCCGCGTGAAGTGGACGTCCATCCTCGCGATCTATCTGCTGTTCTGGGTTGCCAGCGCCTTCTTCCTGTTGCCCTTCGGAGTGAAGACGCACGACGAGATGGGGATAGACCGCGTTCCAGGACAGGCGGATAGTGCGCCGGCGAACTTCCAACCGGGTAAGCTGGCGAAGCGCGCGACGATTCTGGCCATGTTGTTGACCGCGGTCTGGGTGGCGAATTACGTCTATGGGTGGATTACCCCCGAAACGCTCGGCTTCACGACCGACGCGGCCTGACGGGATCGTCAGTCGCGCAGCCGCTCGATCGCCTGGGCCAATGCAACATAAAGCTTGCCCATGTCGCTGCTGAGCAGAGTGACGCCGATCGCGTGTCCGTCGCGGGTCGATAGCATTGTGCGCAGCATCCCCTCGAAATCGTGGATGTAGCGGTTGACGTGTTCGCGGAAGTCGCTGTCGTTGTCGTAAAGCTCGGCAACGTCGCGTGCTTCCGCTGGTTCGAGCAACCGCACCGCACGGCGGGTGAAAATACCGCGATCGCCGCGCAGGTAGCTTGTCCAGGCGGTATCGGTGACATCGGTCGATAGCGCACGCGCGATGTCGATCGCGTTCGAATTGAGGCTTTCCGTAATCAGCGCGACACGGCGCGAGAAATCCCCGTCGACCTGTTCCTCCGCCCGCTGACGGGCGAGCGCGACACGGCTTTCCAGATTGGCGGTGAGTTCGTTCACCTTGGCAAGCTGATCACGCAGCTGCACGGCGGCGGCGCGGCCCGTATCTGCCGCCTGCGCCGCGGTGCCTTCAAGCTCGGCGATCGCCACGCCGACGCGCTCTTTCAAAGCACGGTCGAGCGCTTCGTTGGTCTCACCGGCGATGCGGCCCGCCAGCGCGGCTACTCGGGTTCCGGCTTCGTCCTCGATCGTCGCGATGGCCGAACGCGCCGCTTCCTCGAGCGCACCGATCGCCTCGCGCAGTGTACCTTGGGCGTGCGTGGAAGTTGCCTCGCTGTCGCGCGCGAGATCGCTCAGTTGAGCTCGCAGCTCAGCGATCTTGTGATCGTGCGTTTCGTGGTTGGCCATGACATGGCCCTGCAGGCCCCTCAGGCTATCCATCGCGGCGGTGCTGTCGTTTTGCGCGGCAATGACGTACTCCGACACCTCGCGGCTCTTTTCACCGGCACCGGTCAGCATCAGCCCCAGCGCTTCGCCGCGCTCGCCAAGCGCGGCGAGACGGGCTTCGGTTTCGTTCAACGCTTGTGGCAGCACGGTCTTGCTGTGGTCGGCGCTTGCCTGGATAAGTTCGAGCAGGCGCACGCTCGCTTCGGTCAGGTCCGCAACCGCGCGATCGGTATCGCCGAGTGCTTCGCGGCTCGCTCCCAAACGCTGGCCCAGCGCATCGATCGCGGCTGTGAGGGCACCTTCGGCCTGGCGACCCTGGTCGGCCGCGCCCGCCATCTCGGCCGATAGCGCCTCAAGCCGCGCAGCGATCGCCTCGCCGTGCGCCACAAGCTCCTGCGAACGCACGGCCTGTTCTTCGCGGCGCTCGGCGATCCCGGCGTCGAGTTCGGTGAGCAGGTTGCCGATGACGCCAACGTGTTCCTCCGTCAGAGCCGCGGCCTCGGCGCGACGCTTGTCGATCTCGCTCACGAAGAGCGCGTGCGATTCGGACAGCTTGGCATCGACCAGCGATGCTTCCTCGCTGATGAGTGCAAGCCGCTGCTGCGCGCCGGTTTTCGCGGTTTTGTCGACACTCTCGATATAGCGAATGGCCGCTTCAAGGTCGCCTTTCAGACCTTCGACCCGCGCGTTCCACGCCTCGATCGCTTCGCGTTCGGTGCCCGCGAGACTGCCGGAAACGGTGTCGGCTCCTTCGCGCGTGGCGGTGAGGCGTGCTTGAAGTGACCGCAACAGTTCTTCCTCGCTGGCCTCAAGCGCCTGCGAGGCACCGGTGATCTCTTCCCGCAGACGGTCAGCGCGGTGGCGCATTGCCGTGAGCGCCTCGACCTCGCGCCCGTCAAGCTCGGCCCGGAACGCATCGCTGCGCTCACGCAACGCGACGAATCGCGCCCCGGCGATATCGTCGAGTTGAGTTGCCTGAGCCTCGAACGCGGCGATGGCGGCATCGACCTTCGAGCGGAGCGAGGCAACTTGCCGCTCGCTCGCCAGGCCGAACTCGTTCAGCCGGGTGAATCCGGCAACGAGACTTTCGAGCTGGTCGTGCGCGGTATTGCCCGCGGCCCCGATCTGGTTCGACACGTCCCTCGCGGCGTTGGCTATTACCGGCAGGTCGTCGCGCAGCTTGTCCATGTTATCGAGCGCAGCGCGGCTGACGCCGGCGATCGCATCGACCTGCGAACCGTTGTCCTGCACCAGTGCCTGCAGACGGTCGGCGTGCTCGGAAATCCGCTGCGTCGCCACCCGACCCAGCGATTCGAGTTCCCGGCTTTGCGCGCCGAGGAATTCGCGCGCGAGGCTGAGTTCGCGGTTGACGACCGACAGGCGCGTTTCGAGGATCGAGGATTCGCTGCGCAAGGCGAGCGCCGCGTCGGTAAACCGACCGGCTTCCCGCGTGCTGAGGCGCAGCGCCAGCATGACCAACGATACGATCAAAAGAACCGGGACTGCCCAGGCCACGACCAGCGCCGACCCGGCTGCTGGCGTAACGCCTTGCGCGAGTTCCTGCCAATGGGCGAAGGCGAAGAAGCCGCTCCATCCGAGCACTGCGATCGTTGCCAGCGTGGGCACGAGCATTCCGGCAAGGCGGCGAGGGGCGGGCTCTTCCCAGTACGCATCGGCTGGCGCGTCTTCCGCCCAGCTTTCCTCGAGCGTCAACGGTTCGTCCGCCGTCGCTGCGGTTTCGCCAGACGCTTCAGCGCCGCTTCCGGGTCCAACGGCCCGAATGTGAAATCCCCCACTCATGGCTGGGAATTTACACGATTCCAGACATGTTCAACAGAGTCTTAATCATCGCGATGCTAGGAATCGCGCCGATGGCATACGAACAGGGAAGTTTCGACGCGACGATTGCGGCGGCCGCGGGCGCGGACTCTGCGCTGGGGGCGGAGTTGCGCGAGGCGTTTCGCGAAAGTCTCGAACGCCATCTCGACCATCTCAAAAGAGCGCGGTGCGACGGGAACTGGACGGTCGCGGCGCAGCGTCTCAAGGGCCTCGCAGCGGGCTTCCATGCTTCCGAGTTGGTCGACCTGGCGGACGAGGCGATTGCGGGCGCGCCCGGCGATCCCAGCGTAATGCGTCGGATCGAAGGGTTCCGCGACCGCTTCGTCGGCGCCTGACCGCTCTTCCTCTAGCCAACCCGATTCCGTGACCCTAGGCATGTCCGATCGATAGTCGGCAGGGAGGTCTGCGCGTGCGGGTCGCACTGATGGCATTGACGGACGATGGCGCGCAGCCGGTACGGCTCGGCGGAAGACCGATAGCGTGGCACCAATTGCAGGCCGCGCTTGGGCTCGGCTGCGAGCGTATTGTATGCCATGCCGAGGCGCCTGGCCAAGCGCTCGCGGCCCTCCAGCGCGAAGCCGAAGCGCGCGACGCCCGGTTCAGCGCGATCGCGCATTCCCGCGCCCTGTCGGGCTTGATCAGCGCGGCGGACACGCTGTTCGTGTTCGCTCCGGGGATCCTGCCCGATCGCGAATGGCTTGCCCAAGCGCTGGGCGCGCGCGCCGGCATCGCCGTGCTGCCCGCGGAGGCCGCTGTCGAGCTCGGATTCGAGCGGATCGATCGCGACCGGGCGTGGGGCGGCGTGCTCGCGACCCGGGGCGATTCGGTCGAGGCTTTGTCGCTTCTGCCACCTGATGCAGACCCTATTGCCGGTATCCTGCGCATTGCCCTCCAGCGCGGGGGACGCTGCGTCGAAATACCCGAACAGTGGCTCGACGACGGGCGCTGGGCGCTGCTTGGCGATAGCGCCGCAGCCCGGCGGGTCGAGAGAGGCTGGCAGGCGCGCCATGTTCCCGCACCCGGACTCGATCGCCCGGGAGAAGCCCTTGCGCACGGACTGGCCCGGCTGATCCTGCCGCGTGCCGCTGGCCGACCCTCTCTGGCTCCCGGATTAGTCATCGGTGGTACCGCGCTGGCAATTGCGGGCGCTGTTGCCGGATATCTGGGAAGCACGGTCGGCGGACTGGTAGCGCTGCTGCTTGGCGCGCTGATCGGGGACACCGGCGAGCGGCTGCAACGGTTTGCTCGCGCCGGGGCCGGCGAAAGGCCGGGACGGCGCCATTTGACCGAGGTGCGCGAGACGATCCTCGATCTCTCGCTCGTTGCGATCGCGGCAAGCCCGCACGAATTCGCCGGGTGGCACGCGCCGTTTGCCGCGCTCGTGCTCGTCGCCGCCATGCGCCTGGTGCGTGAGGACGGGCCACCGCGCGTGGTGCGCCTGCTCGGAGACCGGACCCTCGTGCTGGCGTTCCTCGCAGCGGCGGCGATTCCCGGCGGATTCGTCCCCGCTATGGCGGTCACCGGCCTGGTGGCGCTCGCCGCGAGGCTGTTCGCCGCGCGCGTTCGAAGCTAACGCAGGTTTAACCACGGGCCGCTATGGCCGGTGCATGAGCGAAGCGGTGATGATGCAGTCGAGCGAATTGCCCGTCGAAGCGGTGCTGCGCGACGGGCTCGCGCAGGGCGACGCCGTGATCGGCTCGATTGGCCCTGTCCTGAACCATTTGCTGGCCAACAATGACCATTCCCTCGTCAGCGACGAGATCGTCAGCCGGGTGCGGGGGATGGTGGGCAACATCGCCAGCCAGATCCTGCTGATGGAGGCGCGTGCAACAGGATCGGCCGACCCGCGGGCGCAGGCCGGACGGGGCACTGGCGCGCTTGCCCAACGACTGATGGATGATTCCCGCCTTGTCGCGCACTGCCACGCGCTGGCGCTCGAATGGCAACTCACCGCCCGGCTCGAGGCGCGATCGGCGATCGATCCCGTGCTCTCGCCGCTGCTTCAGGCGCTCATCGCGTCGGACGACGGGCGTACGGCAAGCACCGCGATGGCGACGCTCGCCTCACAGGCGCGATTTGTTCAGGCGCAGCGGCGGATGGAACTTCCGCTGGGAGAGTTGCCAGCCGACCTGTTCCATCAGGTCGTTGCGACGTGGGCCGGCGGTCTAGAAGATTCCACAAGCGCGGGGGCAACGGCGGCGACCGACGCGCTGCGGGAGGGCTACGACGAAAGCACCAGCCGGCTCGCCCTTTTGGCCTGGCTCGTTACCGGGATGGGCGCTGGATCGCGTGCAGCACTGTCGGTTGAGCACGCCGGGGCGGCGCTGTTCCTGACGGCGCTGGCCTCAGCCGCCCGGCACGACCGCGACCTGGCGGTGATCGCAACCAACGATCGCCAGCAGGCGCGTCTGGCGCTTTCGCTGCGCGCCGCCGGGCTGAAACCGCGCGAGGTCGAGGAACAGTTCCTGCACATTCACCCCGATACGGCACTTCCCGAAGGCTTCGATCGGTTGCGCGCCGATCGTGCGGCGGCGCTGCTCGGCGGGTCGCTGCGGAATGTTGGCGGCTGAGATGAACGCACACCGCGACGTCCTTGCCCGCGCGCGCACCGACGCGGACGACCGGCTGGTCGAGGCCGACGAGCCTCTTGCCGGGCTCCAGCGGCGGTGCGGCGGCGACCTGCCGGGTATAGTCGCGGTGCCAGCGCTTCTTGAGATCGTCCGCAAGGCCCGGCGGCTCGGGCTGAAGCTGGCGCGAACAATCGAGGCGCTGGACGGCGACGAGACGATCCGCGCGTGGGTCGAGATCGACCCCGAAGGCGATGGCGCGACCGGCGGCTGTCGGATTGCGGTCGGTGCGTGGTCGAGCGCGGCGCGCGCCGCTCCATCGGAAGATGAAACCGCAGCACTGAGGATAGCGATCGACCGCGCGGTGGCCGAACTCAATGCGCGGCTCGACGCTGACCAAAGCGTCCTGACGGTCGACAGCGCGGCGTCCGATCTGACGAAGCTCGTCCGCAAAATGCGTGAAAACCCCGGCGAACCGTGGACTTCATTCGTGGAATTTCCCGATCTCAATCATCACCAGCCGATGCACTGGCGGCTGGTCGACGGCGCGCGCTGCGTCGTGCCGGGTTCAGAGCGGTCCTGGACTGCGACGCTGGTTCCGCTTGGGCGGCCCGACCCTGGGAGCGCGGGATTCGAGTTGCTGCTCGTCGCCGATGCCCCGCTTGCGGTTCATGCGCCTGTCGCCGGCGACACGCCTGATACGACCCCGTCGTTCGGTCGCGAGCTTACCCCTGTGCTGCGCCAGCCGATCGCACGGATCATCGCCAACGCCGAAACGATCCGTTCGCGCCTCGCCGGTCCGCTGGCCGAGGAATACAGCAATTATGCCGCGGACATTGCCGCTGCGGGCCAGCACCTTCTCTCGCTTATCGAGGATCTGTCCGACTTGGAGATCGTCGAGGCAGAGGACTTCCGCACCGCGCCCGATCGGATCGATCTCGCGGACGTGGGGAAGCGGGCGGTCGGTATACTCGGCGTGCGGGCGCGTGAACGCGGAATGACGCTGGTCGCCCCAGCCGATGGCGTTGCGGTTCCTGCCACTGGCGAGTTTCGCCGGGTGCTGCAGATCCTGCTCAATCTGGTTGGAAATGCGATCTCGTACGCGCCGGACGGATCGACCGTGCGTCTCGAGACTGCGGGCGAAGGAAACCGGGCGCGCCTGACGGTTATCGACGAAGGGCCCGGCATTCCCGAAGAAAAACGCGGCAAGGTGTTCGACAAGTTCGAGCGCCTCGGCCGCGGTGGCGACGGCGGCTCCGGCCTCGGACTCTATATCTCGCGGCGACTGGCGCGCGCGATGGGCGGCGACCTGACCGTCGAGAGCACGCCGGGCGAGGGCGCTCGCTTCACCCTCGAATTGCCATCTACCGATTAATCAGCGCCGTCGGCTGCCCCACCAGAACAGCAATGCTCCGACGATGACGGTAATCGTCCCGTAAAGCGCCCATACGCGCTCGGCGAGCATGAAGCTCTCCGCCGGCCACATCACGATTCCTAACCCCTGGAGCGCCCAAAGGCCGCCGGACAGGACCAGAGCAACGCCCAGTATCTGCGCAAGGAGGCGCAGCGCGCGCATCAGCGCTGCCCGACCGGAATGTAATCGCGCTGGGTCGGACCGGTATAGAGCTGGCGCGGGCGGCCGATGACCTGGCCTGGGTCGGAAATCATCTCGTTCCACTGGGCGACCCAGCCGACCGTGCGGGCCAACGCGAACAGCGCCGTGAACATCGTTGTCGGGAAACCTATCGCGGACAGGATGATGCCCGAGTAGAAATCGACGTTCGGGAACAGCTTCTTTTCGATGAAGTAGGGATCGCTCAACGCGATTTCCTCAAGCCGGAGCGCGGTCTCGAACAGCGGATCGGTGACCTTGAGCGAGTCGAACACCTCGCGCACCGTCTTCTGCATGACCGTCGCGCGGGGATCGTAGTTCTTGTAGACCCGGTGGCCGAAGCCCATCAGGCGGAACGGATCGTTCTTGTCCTTCGCGCGGTCGATGTAGTGCGGGATGCGGTCAGGCGTGCCGATCTCGCGCAGCATGTTCAGCGCCGCTTCGTTCGCGCCGCCGTGCGCGGGACCCCACAGGCACGCGATGCCCGCCGCGATGCACGCGAACGGGTTTGCGCCCGAAGATCCGGCAAGTCGCACGGTCGAAGTCGAGGCGTTCTGCTCGTGATCGGCGTGGAGGATGAATATCCGGTCCATGGCCTTCTCGACCACCGGATTAACCTCGTACGGTTCAGCCGGGACGCCGAACGTCATGCGCAGGAAGTTGCCGGTATAGCTCAGCGAGTTGTCGGGATAGAGGAACGGCTGACCGACCGAGTATTTATACGCCATCGCCGCGATCGTCGGCATTTTTGCGATCAACCGGTGACTGGCGATCTTGCGCTGCTCGGGATCGGAAATGTCGGTCGAATCGTGATAAAACGCCGAAAGCGCGCCGACCACCCCGCACATGATCGCCATCGGATGCCCGTCGCGCCGAAAGCCGCGATAGAACGTCGCGAGCTGCTCGTGCAGCATGGTGTGGCGGCTGATGGTGTACGAGAAGTCGTCGAGTTCCTGTGCCGACGGAAGTTCGCCGTTCAGCAACAGGTAGCTGACCTCCATGAAACTCGAATGCTCGGCCAGCTGGCCGATCGGGTAGCCGCGGTGCAGCAGCACGCCTTCGTCGCCATCGATGTAGGTCAGCGCGCTCTCGCAGCTGGCGGTCGACTTGTAGCCGGGATCGTAAGTGAAGGCGCCGGTCTGGCCATAGAGCTTGCGGATGTCGATGACTTCGGGCCCCACGCTGCCCTCGAGCACCGGAAGTTCGATGCTCTTGTTGTCGTAGGTGAGCGTCGCCGCTTTGTCCGCCATGTCCGGTCTCCTTAAGCTGTGTGGTCCGCGTCGACGGAAGTGGCCTGCGCGTCAAGCCGCGCCATGGCTTCTTCCCGGCCAAGCAGGGCCAGTACGTCGAAAATTCCCGGGGACGTGGTGGTCCCCGTCAATGCCGCGCGCATCGGTTGCGCGAGCTTGCCGAGACCCAGTCCCTGTTCCTCGGCATATGTCTTGAGATTGGCCTCGAGCGCCGCGACCGTCCAGTCGGATTCACTGTCGAGACGTTCAGAAATCCTTGCGAGCAGTGCGCGCGCGTCGTCGGTCATCAGGGCCGCCGCCTTCTCGTCCAGGGTGAGCGGGCGTTTCTTGAAAAGAAATGCAGCACCCTCAGCTAGTTCGTGAAGGTCCTTCGCACGCAGCTTGAGCTGCGGCATAGCCTCTGTCAGCAAGGCGCTATCGGCATCGGGACCGATAATTGGGGCGATGAGCGAGGCGAGGCGCGCGTCGTCAGCCTCACGAATATAATGCCCATTGAGGTTGAGCAGCTTCTTGATGTCGAATCGGCTCGGGCTTTTACCCACCCCGGCCAGGTCGAACAGCTGGGTCGCTTCATCGCGGCTGATTTCCTCACGGTCGCCGTGGCCCCAGCCCAGGCGGAGGAGGTAGTTGAACACCGCCTCGGGCAGCAGCCCCATTTCGTCGCGATACGCATCCACCCCGACCGCGCCATGGCGTTTCGACAGCTTGGCCCCGTCCGCGCCGAGGATCATCGGGACGTGAGCGTAGACCGGTATTTGCCAGCCCATCGCCTCGAGGATGACGATCTGGCGGAACGCGTTGTTCAGGTGATCGTCGCCGCGGATCACGTGGGTTACGCCCATGTCGTGATCGTCGACCACCACTGCGAGCATGTAGGTCGGCGTCCCGTCCGAACGGAGCAGGACGAAATCGTCGAGTTCGCTGTTGGCGACTGTGACCGTGCCCTGGACCTGATCGTCGATCGTCGTCTCGCCTGCGCGCGGCGCCTTAATCCGTAGGACATAAGGCGCATCGTCAGGCCATGTGGCCGGATCGACATCGCGCCACTCGCTGTCGATGCGAAAGGTGCGGCGCTCGGCCTGCGCCTTGGCCCGGCGCTCGGCGAGCTCCTCGGGCGTCAGGTAGCAGCGGTAAGCAGCGCCCTTGTCGAGCAGTTCGCGAGCGACCGCGGCGTGGCGCTCGGAGCGGGCGAACTGAAACGTCGGATCCTCGTCACCCTCGAGCCCGAGCCAGCCCAAACCGTCGAAAATGGCCGCAATCGCCGCCTCGGTAGAGCGCGCCCGGTCGGTGTCCTCGATGCGGAGAAGATACTTGCCGCCATGGTGGCGAGCGTAAAGCCAGTTGAACAGCGCGGTGCGCGCGCCGCCGATGTGCAGGAATCCGGTCGGCGAGGGGGCAAAGCGTGTGACCACGTTTGCGCTATCGCTTGCCATTCGTATTCTCGTCCTTATCCAATGAGTTCATGGCGACCCGTACAGTGCCGCTGGTGCCCCTTTCTGACGAAGGTGGGGAGGGCTATCCGCCTGCCGATGCTGCACTGCAGCGGCCTTGGCGCAAGGCGAACGCCTTGTCCAGAGGGGCGAGCCTGGCCGAAGATTTCCTCTCGGGGGCGGCGTTCGACCGTGCGCCCTGGCTGACGGTGGGCCTCGCGGCGGGAATTGCCGCGTGGTTCGTGTTGCCCGGGCCATTGTCGTGGTCGGCATGGATCGGCGTTGCGATGATCGCGGCGATCGGTGCCGCTGCGATCTGGCGAGAGGATGGCGCACGCGCCCATCTCCGCCGGGCGATCATCGCCATGAGCATCCTGCTGGCTTTCGGGCTGGCGCTCGTCTGGGCGCGGTCCGAAACGGTCGGTGCCTTGCCCCTCGACCGCCCGCAGGCTCTGTGGATCGACGGGCGGGTGCTGGCGCGTGAAGACCAGCCAGCGGAAGGCCGCGTGCGGCTGACGCTTGCCTATCGCGATGCGGAGGCCGGAACGGCGAGAAAGGTCCGGGTCAACGTCGACCCCGCTCTGCTCGGACCCGGTATCGAAGAAGGTGCGCGGGTCAGGCTTCGCGCGCGGCTGATGCCGCCCGGTGCGCCGCTGGTGCCGGGCGCCTACGATTTCGCACGCACGGCGTGGTTTGCCGGCCTTGCCGCTACCGGAAGCGCGATGGGGCAAGTCGAAACGATCGAGCCGGCTCCGTCGGGGGGCACCATCGCACGCGCGCAGCGGGCACTGTCGGCGCACGTTCACGCGCGGCTTGCGGGATCGTCAGGCGCTATCGCGGCCGCGTTTGCGAGCGGGGACCGGGGTGGGATCGCGGTGGCGGACGAGGAGGCCATGCGCGATTCGGGCTTGACGCACCTGCTCTCGATCAGCGGCGTTCATGTCAGCGCGGTGATCGCCGCCGCTTACTTCCTCGCGATCCGGCTCCTCGCTTTGTTGCCGTGGCTGGTCCTGCGCGTCCGGCTGCCGGTGGCCGCTGCGCTGGCCGGGGCATTGGCGGGCATTGGCTATACCCTGCTGACCGGCGCGGAGGTTCCGACGGTTCGCAGCTGCGTCGGCGCGCTGCTCGTCCTTGCGGCACTCGCGCTGGGGCGCGAACCGCTTTCGCTGCGGATGGTTGCAACGGCGGCGTTCGTCGTATTGCTCGTGTGGCCCGAAGCGCTTGTCGGACCGAGCTTCCAAATGAGCTTTGCCGCGGTGATCGCGATTGTTGCTCTGCACGAGTCCGCACCGGTGCGCGCCTTCCTGGCAGCACGCGAGGAAAGCTGGGCGGCCCGCACCGGACGCCGTATTGCGATGTTGCTGATCACCGGTCTCGTCATCGAGATCGCGCTGATGCCGATCGTGCTGTTCCATTTTCATCGCGCCGGGTTCTACGGAGCCTTTGCCAACGTCATCGCGATTCCTCTGGTGACGTTCGTGTCGATGCCGGTACTCGCGCTGGCGCTGGCGCTCGACCTGGTCGGGGCCGGCGCGCCAGCATGGTGGCTCGTCGGCAAGTCACTCGATCTGCTGCTGGCAATCGCCCGCTTTACCGCCTCGCAGCCCGGTGCGGTGAGGCTGATGCCCCAGATGGGCTGGGGCACGTACGCACTGTTCCTCGCAGGCGGACTGTGGCTCGCGCTGTGGCGAGGGCGGGTGCGCTTGTTCGGATTCGTCCCTGTGGGGATTGCCAGCGCCTTGTTGCTCGCCACGCCTGCGCCGGATGTCCTGATCGGCAGCGACGGCCGCAACGTCGGTATCGCCGGAGAGGGGAACCGGCTGCTCGTACTGCGCGAAGGGCCTAGCGGGTTCGTCCGCGACAACCTGCTTGAAATGGCCGGTCTCGATGGCGAGCCGGTTGCGCTCGAGCATTGGCCCGGTGCGCGGTGTAGCCCCGACTTTTGCTCGATCGCAATCGCGCGTGACGGCCGCACCTGGATCTTGCTGCTCGCGCGCAGCCGCTCGCGGATCGAGGAGCGCGCGCTGGCGGCTGCCTGTGAGGCTTCCGATGTGGTAATCGCCGACAGGTGGTTGCCGCGCAGCTGTCGACCGCGCTGGCTGAAAGCGGACCGTAACTATCTCGAACGGAGCGGCGGAGTCGCTCTCGATCTGAATTCACCGCATATCCAGACGGTGGCGGACGGCCAGGGCGCGCATCCGTGGTGGACAGCCCGCGACCGCTGAGTGCGCGCCTGCAGTTCCTCTGGAATGGCTTCAGTGGTAGCGGCGAAGTAGGCCGGCGAGCTTGCCCTGAACCTGAACCTCGCTCGCGTTGTAAATCTGCGGTTCGTAGGCGCCATTCGCGGGGTCGAGCCTGATCATCCCGTTCTCGCGCCGCAGGTACTTCAGCGTCGCCTCCTCGTCATGGATCAGCGCGACCACGATTTCACCGTCCCGAGCAACATCGGTGCGCTTTACCAGCGCAAAATCGCCATCGAAGATGCCCGCTTCGATCATCGAATTGCCCGACACCTCGAGCGCATAATGTTCACCCGGACCGAGCAGGGCAGCCGGGACGGGCAGGGTGCTTTGCCCTTCAAGCGCCTCGATCGGCATGCCCGCGGCGATCCGGCCATGGAGGGGCAGCTCGACGATGTCGTTGGCGGGCGCGCGCGACGGATCTGGCCTCGCCGAAACGGGACTGCGCAGTGGCACGACGTTGTCGTTCGCCCGCTCGTTCGCTCTGGCGCGGGGCGCTGCGACCGAATCCTCGGGCTGGCGGATCACTTCCAGCGCGCGGGCCCGGTTTGGCAGACGGCGGATGAATCCGCGTTCCTCGAGCGCAGATATCAGTCTATGCACTCCCGACTTGCTCTTGAGATCGAGCGCTTCCTTCATTTCCTCGAACGACGGCGAGATACCGTCAGCCTCGAGCCGAATGGTAATGAACTTCAGAAGCTCGCGCTGCTTTGCAGTCAGCATCGGACCTATCCCCGACAACCGTTCCAATCCGGGAACGAACGCGGAACAATTAGGAAACTTGTTACAGTTCGTCAAGCTGTGCGGAGAATTACCCTTCGGAACGCCAATCGCCTGACTTGCCGCCGGTCTTTTCGATCAGGCGCACCGTCTCGACGACCATGCCCTTATCGAGTGCCTTCGCCATGTCGTAGATCGTTAGCAATGCGATGCAGGTGGCTGTCATTGCTTCCATTTCCACGCCGGTTCTGCCCGTGAGAGAGACCCGTGCAGTGGCTGTGATCGCGTCATCCTCGAATGCGAAGTCGACTGTCACGGCGTCGAGCGCGAGTGGGTGGCACAGCGGGATGAGGTCGGCGGTCTTCTTGGCAGCCATGATCGCGGCGATGCGGGCGGCGGCCAGCACGTCGCCTTTGGGCCCGCTGCCATTCCTTACCGCTTCGAGGGCGGCCGCCGACATGCGGATCCGACCAGAAGCCGTGGCGGCGCGAGCCGTTTCGGCCTTGCCCCCGACATCGACCATTCGCGCCGCGCCGCCCTCGTCCAGATGGGTTAGTCCGGTCATGCGCCAAGCAGCCTGCGGGTTGCCGACACGACGTCGTCCTGCCGCATGAGGCTTTCTCCCACGAGGAACGTGCGCACGCCGACGCGGGCAAGCCGCTCGCAGTCGGCATGGGTGCTTATTCCGCTTTCGCCGACCAGCAGTGCGCCTTCAGGGGCGAGCGGGACCAGCCGTTCGGTCGTCGCCAGGTCGGTGCGGAATGTCTTGAGGTCGCGATTGTTGACCCCGATCAGCCGTGATCGCAGCCGGCCGGCGCGGTCCATTTCGGCTTCGTCATGAACTTCGACCAGCACGTCCATGCCGCGCTCGATCGCCGCGGCCTCGATCTCGCTCATCGCGTTGTCTTCCAGCGCGGCGACGATGATCAGGATTGCGTCGGCCCCGATGCTGCGGGCCTCGGCCACTTGCCACGGATCGACCATGAAGTCCTTGCGCAACACGGGCAGAGAACACGCACGGCGGGCATCGGCGAGGTAATCCTCGTGCCCCTGGAAATATGGCGCGTCGGTCAGCACCGAGAGGCACGCCGCGCCTCCCTGTTCGTAGGCAACCGCGTGTTCGGCGGGACGGAAATCGGCCCGGATCAAGCCTTTGGAAGGCGATGCCTTCTTGATCTCGGCGATCAGCGCGAAGCCCTCCTCCGCCTTTGCTTCCAACGCGGCTCGAAATCCCCGTGGCGCCGTCTGCTCACGTGCCAGCCGATCGAGGTCTTCGACCGTCGCGAGCGTCTTGCGCGCCGCTACTTCCTCGCGCTTGGTTGCGCAGATCTCATCGAGCTTGTTCATTGGGCAAGCTCGATCCAGCGGGCCAGCAGCGTTTCGGCACGCCCCGAATCGACCGCTTCGGCAGCGATGGCCGCGCCTTCGGCATAATCCGCCGCCTTGTCCGAGATCATCAACGCGGCCCCCGCATTGAACAGCACCGCGTCGCGATAGGGGCCGGGCGCGCCCATCAGGAGCGCCTTCAGGGCCTTCGCATTGTGCGCCGCGTCGCCGCCGCGGATTGCCTCGATCGGTGCGGTAGGTAGACCGGCGTCGGAAGCGCGCGCGCGGCGCAGCTCCCACTCATGCCCCTCGACGATGGCGACTTCGTTGCCTCCCGCCAGGCTCAGTTCGTCGAGCCCCTCGTCACCCGAGACGATCAATGTCCGCTCCGATCCGAGCCGCGCCTTCGCCTGGGCATAGATCGGCACATAGGCGGGCCGCGCGATGCCGATGAGTTGCCGCTTCACCCCTGCCGGATTCGACAACGGGCCCATGAGGTTGAAGATCGTGCGCCGACCCAGCCGCTGGCGAATGGGTTGAATGCGGCCCATCGCCGGGTGGTGATTCTTCGCAAAAAGAAAGGCGATGCCGATTTCGGCAAGCGTCTTTTCAGCGGTGCGTCCCGCAGCTTCCATGTCGAGGCCGAGTTCCTCAAGTGTGTCGGCTGCCCCGGCCTTGCTGCTCGCCGCGCGGTTGCCGTGCTTTGCCACCGGCACCCCGGCGGCGGCGACAACCAGCGATACGGCGGTCGACACGTTGAGCGTGTGGTGGCCGTCGCCCCCGGTGCCGCACACGTCGATCGAGCCGTCGGGCGCGTCGATCGGGATCAGCCGCGCGCGCAGAGCCCGCGCCGCCCCGGCGATCTCGTCGGCGGTCTCGCCGCGGTCGGACAACTCGCACAGGAACCGGGCGATTTCGTCCTCGCCCGCCTCGCCGTCGAGGATGGCGCCGAATACCGCTTCGGCTTGCGCTTCATCGAGATGCGGTTCGGCAAGCGGAAGGGTGATCATGCGACGGCCGCCGTTTCGAGGCCGCAGAGCGACAGGAAGTTCGCGAGCAGGGCGTGGCCGTACTCGGTGGCGATGCTCTCGGGGTGGAACTGCACGCCGTGGATTGGCAGCTGGGCATGGCGAAATCCCATGATGTGAGCATCGTCCGAAGTCGCATTTACCGCCAGAACGTCTGGTATCTCTTCGACTACCAGCGAATGATAGCGGGTCGCGATGAAGGGCGAGGGGAGGCCGGCGAACACCCCGGTCCCGTCATGGCTGATCTGTGATGTCTTGCCGTGCATCAGCCCGCCACGCACGACCGTTCCCCCGAAGTGCTGCCCGATTGCCTGATGGCCAAGGCACACACCGAGAAGCGGCTTTCCGGCATCTGCGCAGGCGGTGACGAGATCGAGACTGATGCCCGCCTCGTTCGGCGTGCACGGACCCGGAGATATCAGGAACCCCGCGGCATTGGTACGCAGCGCCTCACTGGCGGTCAGCGCGTCGTTTCGCTCGACCCGCACTTCCGCGCCCAGTTCCATCAGATAATGGACCAGGTTGAACGTGAAGCTGTCGTAGTTGTCGAGGACGAGTATCATGCGCTCTCGTTAGCGAACTTGTCGGTCGCGCGCACGAGTCCATCGATGATGCCCGGTTCACCCGCCGAATGGCCCGCGTCGGGCACGATCCACAACTCGGCCTCGGGCCACGCCTTCTTGAGTTCCCATGCCGAGGTCGGTGGGGTGCAGATATCGTGGCGGCCCTGGACGATGATCCCGGGAATGCCGCGAATTCGGTCGACATCGCGCAGAAGCTGCGCCTCGTCGAGATAGAAGTCCTCCAGGAAGAACTTGGCGCAAATGCGCGCGAAGGGCACGGCCTTGGTCGGATCCTCGAAATCCTCGAGCAGGTTGGGATTGGGTAGCAGCGTCGCGACGTTGCCCTCCCACAGCGACCACTCGGTCGCGGCGGCGAGGCGCGTGGCTTCGTCATCGCTGGTGAGTCGCGCGTAATAGGCGCGCACGAGGTCGCCGCGCTCGGCTTCGGGAATGTGGCCCGAAAAGCTGTCCCACTGCTCGGCCATCACTTCGCTTGCGCCATAGCTATACAGCCAGTCTTTTTCCCTTGCGCGGGCGAGGAACACGCCGCGCAGGATCAGCTCGGTCGCTCGCGCGGAGTACTTTTGCGCATAGGCGAGTGCCAGCGTCGCGCCCCAGCTTCCCCCGAGCACCTGCCACGCGTCGTGTCCGCACATCTCGCGCAGCCGCTCGATATCCTCGACAATCCGCCAGGTGTCGTTGTGCTCGATTTCTGCGAATGGGAGCGACTTGCCGCAGCCACGCTGGTCGAACAGCAACACGTCATAGCGAGCCGGGTCCCATTGTCTGCGATGAGCCGGACTCATCCCGCCACCCGGTCCGCCGTGGAGGAATACCGCCGGCTTTGCGCCGGGCGTGCCGACACGCTCGTAATAAAGCGAGTGACCCTCGCCAACGTCGAGGTGGCCCTGTTCGTACGGTTCGATTTCGGGATAGAGCGTGCGGCGAGCGGATGTCTGATCGGTCATTGGGTCTTCTCTTCCACTACCAGCATCGGGCCGATAGGTGCGCGCGAATCGAGCCGGCCGCCCGAAGGGTCCCACAGCTCGGACACCGCGCCATCGAGGTAGAGTGCGTTGGGCGTCTTGAGCACATCACGGAAATAGCGTGCCAGCTTGCCGAAACTTACCGGGCCTTCGCTGATTACGAAATGCGCCCGGCCCGCGCTGTCGACGCCGACGCCGTTGCGAATGGTTCGGCTGGGGCCGTCGTCGGTTATCTCTGGGTGGAGCTTGCCGTCGATCACCAGCATCGGTCCGCTCTGGGTGCCGAAATCGGGGCGGTCGCCTACCTGGGTGTAAAAGGCCTCGGAGGCCATCACCCGCCACTTGCTCCCGCTGCCAAAGAAGACCCCGTTGGGCTTCATGTGGAAATTGCCCGCGCCGTCGTTGCGGTTGAGTTCCTTCAGCCGCTCGCCGTCCTTGACGTAATACCCGATCGGCTTGCCTTCGCCGTCGAACATGCCCGCGTTGACCGCGAACGCGACTCGTTTTGCTTCGTCGGGTGCGGCCTCTGCGAACGCCTTGAAGCCGCGATAGGGCGGGTTGCCGAGCATTGTCGTGATATGGTGCTTTGCCGGATCGGCGGCGCAGTGCGTGAACCGCGCATCCTCGAACGCGACCGTCGCGCAGGCCGTTGACTCGCTTGCGGGGGGGGGCGCTGTCGGGGCGGCAGCGATCACCGCGTCGGGATTATCGAGGTCGATGCGGGTCACCGCCTTGCCGCCCGGCTGTTCATTGCACGCCGCGATAAGCGCGAGGAGGGGGAGCGCCAAACGCCTCACTGGCCAAACCCCGGTTCGCTTGCTTGCCGCGAGGCTTCGCGGGCGGCGGCGATCAACGCGCCGGCCTTGGCCTCGCACTCGCGCTGCTCGTAGGCGGGGTCGCTGTCGGCGACGATGCCCGCGCCCGCCTGGACGTGCATGACCCCGTCCCTCACCACAGCGGTGCGCAGGACGATGCACGAATCGAGGGTTCCGTCCGGTGCGAAGTAGCCGACCCCACCCGCGTAGGGACCGCGCGCGTCGGGCTCGAGCTCGGCGATGATCTCGCACGCGCGAATTTTGGGGGCACCGCTGACAGTACCTGCCGGAAACCCCGCGAACAGCGCATCGAGCGCCCCTTTCGTTGGATCGAGGACACCGACGACATTGCTGACTATGTGCATAACGTGGCTGTAGCGTTCGACGGTGAAGCTGTCGGTGACCCGCACACTTCCCCGCGCCGCGACCCGGCCAACGTCATTGCGCCCCAGGTCGAGCAGCATGAGGTGTTCGGCCCGTTCCTTTTCATCGGCGAGCAGGCTGTCCTCGGCGGCCCGGTCGGCCTCTGGAGTCGCCCCGCGCGGTCGGGTGCCGGCGATCGGCCGGATGGTAACCTGCCCATCGCGCACCCGGACGAGAATTTCCGGGCTCGAACCGACTACCGCAAAGCCGGGTAGGTCGAGGAAATAGAGGAACGGGCTGGGGTTGACCCGCCGCAATGCGCGGTAGAGCGCGAATGGCGGCAGCGGGAAGGGGCAGGTGAAGCGCTGTGACAGCACGACCTGGAAGACGTCGCCCGCCTCGATGTACTCTTTCGCACGGGCGACCATCCCCGCGAAGGTCGCGGCCGGCATCGTCGGTGAAAGCGCCATGTCGGGTAGGTCGACCGGGGAAGGCGCGGCGGGCGCGGCCGAAGACAGGCGGCGCAGTACCTCGTCGATACGCTCGCGCGCCGTTTCGACGAGCGATGCCGGATCGCCATCGTCCGGCCAAGCCGGGGCGACGCAGACGAGTTCGTCGGTTAGGCGGTCGAATACCAGCAGCACGGTCGGGCGGGCAAAAAACATGTCGGGCAACGCAAGACCCGCTCCGCCAGCGCGCGGGAGGTTCTCGACCAGCCCGATCGTCTCGTAGCCGAAGTACCCGACCAGGAACGACAGCGCGGGCGGAAGTCCGTCGGGTACGTCGATCCGGCAGTTTTCCACCAGCGAGCGCAGTTCGGCCAGCGAATTGCCGGGACAATCTTCGAACCGTTCACGATCGGTTTGCCAATGGCGATTTATCGCTGCCGTCTGTCCATCGGCGCGAAACACCAGATCCGGGTCGAGGCCGAGCATCGAGTAGCGTCCACGGACCTCCCCGCCTTCGACCAATTCCAGCAGGAAGTCACCCCGGCCCGGTTCGATCAGCTTGAGCGCTGCGCCGACGGGAGTTTCGGTATCGGCGACCACGCGCCGCCAAACCAGCGCCGGCCGTCCGTCGGCCAGCGCCGCATGGGCCGCGACGGCGTGCTCGGGAGCGGCGCCGCTCACCGGACCCTAGTTGTCGCTGGTGCCGGTGAGCTGCTTGCGCACCGCGGCGATGGCAGCGGCGTTCCGTTGGATCCCGGCCTCCTTGCGGATCGCGACACGCAGCGCATCGCCGTATTCGCGACCGAGCAGCTGGCCCATGCTGGCGGCTGCCTGCGTCAGCAGTGGGTCGTCGGCCGCAATCTTGCCGGGCTCGATGCTGTCGACGGAGACCACAAACCATCCCCCGTCGCCGGGTGCCTCGAGCCGTTTTACGCTGTTCTTGGCCATCGAGAACAACAGTGCCAGCGGCGGCGGCACGCGCTGGCCCTGCTGGACCAGCTCGCCGCGGGTCATGTTCACGTTGTCGACCGGCGGCAAAGCGACTTTCTCCGCTGCTATTGCGGCAGCCAGCGCAGCACCCTTCGCGACCCGCGCAACCACGCGGTCGGCTGCCGCCTTGGCGGCCTTCTGGCCGACTTCGCGCCGCCAGCCGGCGGTCGCATCGTCCTTGATCTCGGCAAGCGGAGCAGCCGCCGAAGGCGTTATCCGCGCTGTCTCGAACACGAGGTACTTGTCGCTGCCGGGTACCGCGGTGATCTGCGGTTGACCTTCCTCCATCTCGAACGCGGCGGCGAGTGCCGGGGCGAGTACCTCGGGGGCTGTTTCACTGGGACTGCCGTATACCCGGCCATCGGCGACGATCGGTTTCGTAGTCTGGAGATCAATCCCGAGGGACTTGGCGATGTCGCTTAGCGCCCCGCCATCGTCGATCTGGTTTTCGACTTCGGACGCGAGATCGGCCAGACCGCGCGTACGCTTCTCCTCACGCAGGTTCGCGACAATCTCGCTCTTCGCCTGGTCGAGCGAGCGGGCAGATGTCTCGCTCACCGTATCGACCCGGACTACGTAATAGCCCAGTCCACCGCGTGCCGGCTTGGCGATCGTTCCGCGTCCGGCAGCAAAGGCATTGTTTGCCACAGCTTGCGAAGTGGTCCCGGCATATGAGGTGCGATCGACGCTGGCGATCTTGCTGGTCTGCAGTCCTGCCTCGCGCGCCGCCGTTTCGAGTTCGCCCGGGCCTCGCGCGGCAATTGCATCGGCAGCCGCCTTGGTCGGAACGATCAGCTGGGTGAACGTGCGCAGCTCGCGCGCCGCATACTTCTCTGCCTTTTCGCGGTTGTAACGTGCCGTGACCTCCGCGGCGGTCGGCTCGATGTTGCCCAGCGCTTCGGCTCCGAACACGGCATAGCGCAGCGCGCGTCGCTCCGGCCGGATGAATTCGCTGCGGTTGGCGTTGTAGTACGCAGTCAGCTGTGCCTGGGTGGGGTCCGCCTTCGGGGCGAATGCCGTGCTCGGAATGACCGCTACCGCGCCACTGCGGCGCTCCTTGGTGAGCGCGGCATAACGTGCGGTGATTTTGGCCGGCATGCGCGCGCCGAACGAGCCGGGGACCAGCACCTGCTGCGCAAGAAGACCATCGGCGATGTCACGGCGGACGGTTGCATCACTCAGTTTGCGCTGTGCGAGCACCTGCTGATACGCGCTTTCGCTGAACTTCCCGTCCGGGCCGGCGAAGGCCGGAATGCGGCGGATCTCGCTGTTGACCAGATTAGTACCGGCGGCGATGCCGTGCTCGTTCGCCCACCAGCTGATCGCGCGGCGGTCGAGCAGCTGGTCGAGGACACTGTCCAGCCCGCCCTGTTCGACGAACGCCTGCATCGACAGCGTCGGATTCTCCTGCCGCAGCTGATCGACGGCGACCGTTGCCGCTTCGCTGAATTCGCCGGCGCCGATCTTCTCGTCGCCCACTACGGCCACGTTGTCGCCGCCCGCGATCCCGCCGAACGTTGCGTTCGACGCGACGTCGCCGACCGCGAATGCGAGACCTATCAGGGCGATAAAGGCGATCGTGATGCCAAGGCCGACCTTGGATTTGAAGATGTTGCGAAAGAACTGGAGCATGGCGATCCGAGTACCAAAGTAAGGGGACACGCGCCGGAAGGGGCGCACGTTCGCGGGGGCTTTAGATGCCCTGCGACCTTGCCGCAACAGGTCCCGCGTCGTTTTGGCTCAGTGGCGAAGATGGGACTTTGCGTGGAGCCCGGTTGATGTCTATGGCCCGCGGCCACTCCACACGACCCATGGGAACCTGTCATGGCCTTGCGGCCCTTCATCGTCGGCAACTGGAAAATGAACGGCACGCGCGCAATGCTTGCCGAGGCGCGTGCGATCGACCGCTCGGCGCAGCGGCTGATGAAAGTCGAAGTGGCGCTGGCGCCGCCTTACACCTTGATTCACGCGGTTCATAAGGAAGCCGAGCAGATCGGCATCGGCGCACAGGACTGCAGCGCTGCGGCCGATGGTGCCTTCACGGGCGATGTGTCCGCGGCGATGATCGCCGACGCAGGAGCTAAATTCGTTATCCTGGGGCATAGCGAGCGCCGACAGGGCCATGGCGAAAGCGACACGCTGGTCCGCGCAAAAGCCGACGCGGCGATCGAGGCGGGTCTCAAGCTGATTATCTGCTGCGGCGAAACTGAGGCGACTCGCGACGCTGGCGGGGCCGAGGCATTCGTCGTCCGCCAACTCGAAGGATCCTTGCCCGATTCGCTCGATGGCGCGGGGGAGCGGCTTTCGGTCGCCTACGAACCGATCTGGGCGATCGGCACCGGGCGCACGCCCCTTGTCGCCGAAATCGCCACGATGCACCGCGCGATCCGGCGCGTCCTGATCGATCGCTTTGGCCAGGAAGAGGGCGGCTTGGTGCGCATCCTTTATGGCGGATCGGTAAAGCCCGAAAATACGCGCGAACTGCTTGCTGCGGACGAGGTCGGCGGAGCGCTTGTCGGCGGGGCGAGCCTCACGGCCGAGAGCTTCCTTGGAATTGTGATGGGCGCCGCCGACCTGCAGGATAGCTGATCCCGGCAATTGCGATCGGTGCCGCGCGCTTGCCCAACGCCGTGTGCATCCCTAAGTGCGCCCTCACACACGAACGCGAGAACGTTAGTCCATGTCGCTTTTTCTATTCCTGCTCGTCGTCCAGGCGGTGGTCGCCGCCGCGCTCGTCGGAATTATTCTGATCCAGCGTTCGGAAGGCGGCGGGCTTGGCATCGGCGGTAGCCCAAGCGGCATGATGAGCGCGCGCGGTGCTGCCGACTTCCTCACCCGCTCGACTCGCTGGCTGGCGATTGCGTTCGTGGTCCTCTCGATCGTTCTCGCGGCGATCGCGGCGAAAAGCTCGGGCGGCGGGGTTTCGGTCGAGACGACGCTCGATCGCGCCGCTCCGGCAGCGCCGACGCCGGTACAGACCGCGCCGCCGCAGTCTGACGATCCGCTCGCCGACCTGACTCAATAACCGCCTGCGACAAAGCGGTTGTGGATTGCGGCACGTCGCCGCACCACGACGCTTGCGCGGTGCCCCCACACTCGCTTAAGGCCCAAACCCCATGGCGCGGTATATATTTATCACCGGCGGCGTGGTCTCCTCGCTTGGCAAAGGTCTCATGGCGGCGAGCCTCGCAGCTCTCCTGCAAGCACGCGGTTATCGCGTGCGCATCCGCAAGTTCGATCCTTATCTGAACGTCGATCCGGGCACGATGAGTCCGTATCAGCACGGCGAGGTCTACGTGACCGACGACGGGGCTGAAACCGATCTCGACCTAGGCCACTACGAGCGGTTCACCGGCGTCTCGGCCCACCAGGGCGACAACATCACCTCAGGCCGTGTCTATCGTGATATCATCGCCAAGGAGCGTCGCGGCGATTACCTCGGCGCGACGGTACAGGTCATCCCGCACGTGACCGACGCGATCAAGGATTTCGCGCAGAGCGACACCGACGACCTCGACTTCGTGCTGTGCGAAATCGGCGGAACCGTCGGCGATATCGAGAGCCTGCCCTTCATCGAAGCGCTTCGCCAGCTGCGCAACGAACTGGGACGCGAAAACACCTGTTCGGTCCACGTCACATTGGTCCCCTATATCGCGGCCGCCGGAGAGCTCAAGACCAAGCCGACGCAGCACTCGGTGCGTGAGATGACCGGCCTGGGGGTTCAGCCGGATATTCTGCTGTGCCGCTGCGAAAAACCTTTGCCGGACAGCGAGCGCGCCAAGATCGCGCTGTTTTGTAACGTGCGCAAGGAAGCGGTCATTCCCGCGCTGGATGCCAGCAGCATCTACGCCGTCCCGCTCCAGTATCATCGCGAGGGTCTCGACGACGAGGTTCTGCGCCACTTCGGGCTGACCGCGCCGGCACCCGAACTCGCGCGCTGGGACGACATTCTCGACCGCTACGAGCACCCCGAGGGCGAGGTGACGATCGGTGTCGTGGGCAAGTACGTCGGCCTGCCCGATGCCTACAAGTCGTTGAACGAGGCGCTTGTCCACGGTGGCATGGCCAACCGGGTCAAGGTCAATATCCGCTGGATCGACGCCGAACTGTTCGAGAAGGGCGACGATGAGATCGCCGCGCGGCTGGAACCGATGCACGGCATCCTGGTCCCCGGTGGGTTCGGCGAGCGCGGTAGCGAGGGCAAGATATCCTCGGTTCGCTTTGCCAAGGAGCGCAAGGTGCCGTTCCTCGGCATATGTCTGGGCATGCAGATGGCCTGTATCGAAGGCGCGCGTGCCGCGGGTTGTGCAGATGCAAGTTCGACCGAGTTCGGTCCGACCGAGGAACCGGTGGTCGGCATCATCACCGAGTGGATGAGCAAGGAGGGCCTTCAGCAACGCAGCGCCGAGGGCGACCTGGGCGGAACGATGCGGCTCGGTGCCTACGAGGCGACGCTTTCCGGAAACAGCCAGGTTTCCACGCTATATGGTGGGGCGACTACGATCAGCGAGCGCCACCGCCACCGCTACGAGGTGAACTCCGCCTACCGGGACGCGCTCGAAAGGGACGGACTCGTGTTCTCGGGCATGTCGCCCGACGGTTTGCTACCCGAGATCGTCGAGCGACCCGACCACCCGTGGTTCATCGGGGTTCAGTTTCATCCAGAGCTCAAGAGCAAGCCGTTCGATCCGCACCCGCTCTTTGCCGGATTCATCAGTGCTGCACTCCAGCAGGCGCGGCTGGTTTGAAAATCCGACATTTTTTGTCTCGGATCGAGGCTAGACGGTCATTTCTTACAAGTGTCCGCATTAGAAAACGTTTATATCTTGCCGCTCTGCGAACGCTCGCTTAGGAGTCGGTCGCATCAAAACTTAGCAATTGCTAAGATCAGGGTGGTTTTCCGGGGGCATCCGGCTAGCAACAAGCTTGGCGCGGATTTGATCGTCTTCTGCGACCCGGACGGTCAGATTCGCCCGAGACGGCGTTTACTCGTCGTGGGGGCGGGCCGCATGGTCCGCCCCCAAACATTTCGCAGATCGTGCCTCTTCAGGCGGCGTCTGCCTCGTTCCCATCGTCTTTTTTGCTGTCCTTGACGACTTCGAGGTTCGGTTGACCGCCGACATGAATTTTCTTGGGCTTCATCGCTTCCGGCACTTCCCGCACGAGGTCGATCGTTAGCAGGCCGTCAGCCAGGTCGGCGTTATCGACACGGACGAAATCGGCCAGTTCGAACCTCCGCTCGAACCCGCGGTTAGCGATACCGACATGAAGCATCTCGCCTTGCGCACCTTCGGGCCGTTTCCTGCCCTGAACGACAAGCAGGTTCTGCTGCGCGGTGATGTCGAGGTCGCCCGGCCTGAAGCCAGCGACTGCAATCGTAATGCGATACTCATCGTCGCCCTTCCGCTCGATATTGAACGGCGGATAGTTATCGCCGGCGTTGTTGCGAACCTGGCCTTCGAGCAGGTCGAACAACTTGTCGAAACCAACGGTGGTGCGACGGTAAGGTGTGAAATCGAGACGTGACATGAAACAAATCCTCCTGTGAGCAATTTGACTATGTGGGTGGCCCCGGATGACCGGCGGCTGCCGCGATTGCATTCCCGCCCGCGATACGGCACGAAAACACACCCAAGAGATAGGCGTGGCGCGGAGGGTTTCAAGCCTTCCCAAGCCACTGATCACAAAGGAGAAAACATGTCAGCCCCGGAAGTCGTGATCTACACCAAGTTTGGCTGCGGCTACTGCTTCCGGGCCAAGCGCCTGCTTGACGGCAAGGGAGTGTCCTATGTCGAACACGACATCACGATGGGCGGCCCGAAGCGCGACGAGATGTTGGCGCGGGCGCCTATGGCGCGAACCGTGCCGCAGATTTTCATCGGCGACACCTACGTAGGCGGTTCCGATGAGCTCCGCGCGCTGGATGATTCAGGCAAGCTGGACGCGTTGCTGAACCATTCGACCGAGGGGGAATGACGCGGATCGCCCTGCTGCAAATGACCACCGGCATAGATCCGGGAGCAAATGCGCGCACCATTGACGGCGCTATCGCCGAGGCGGCGCTGGGCGGCGCGGAAATGCTGTTCACTCCGGAGATGAGCGGTCTCCTCGACCGCGACCGCAAGCGCGCGGCTCCCAATATCGTGCCGGAGAGCGCCAGCCCGGTGCTCGCCGCAGCCCGCGATGCGGCGGCGCGCGACGGAATCTGGGTCGCGCTCGGCTCACTCGCCGTGGAAATTTCGGATGGCAGATGGGCGAACCGCTCGCTGCTTATCGATGCATCGGGCAATATCGCCGCGCGCTACGACAAGATGCACATGTTCGATGTCGATCTGGCAAGCGGGGAAAGCTGGCGAGAATCGAACGCGTACGCGCCAGGGGGCGAGGTAGTTGCCGCCGACCGAACGCCGGTCGGACGGCTTGGCCTGACGGTTTGCTACGACATTCGGTTTCCCGCGCTGTTCGAGGCGCTTGGTCGTCGCCGGTGCGATGCGATCGCGATCCCGGCGGCATTTACGGTGTCCACGGGAGCGGCGCACTGGCATCTGCTCCAGCGCGCGCGAGCGGTCGAGGCGAGCGCGTGGGTGATCTCTGCCGCGCAGGTCGGCAAGCATGAGGACGGACGTCGCACCTATGGCCACAGTCTGGTGGTCGACCCCTGGGGCAAGGTCGTGCTCGATATGGGCGACGAAGGGCCGGGGCTCGGATATGCCCAGATCGACCACGCGCGAACCGCCGAAGTCCGTGCACAGTTGCCGAGCCTTGCCAACAAGCGCGATATCCCCAACTAGGGTGATGCGATGATCGTATTCGATCTCTCCTGCAGCGATGGCCACCGGTTCGAGGGCTGGTTCGCCTCGTCCGATGCCTTCGAGCAACAAGTGGCCCGGGGGTTGGTCGAATGCCCGGACTGCGGTTCTGGTGCTGTTTCGAAAGCGCCAATGGCGCCGGCGGTCGCCGCCAAGGGAAACGCCCGGAGCGAGCATCCGTCCCAAGCGGTCACCAGCGCCATGCCGCCCGAAGTGGCCAAGGCAATGCACGCGCTAGCCGCGGCTCAGGCCCGTGCGTTAGAAAACAGTACGTGGGTGGGCAAGGACTTTGCCGAACAGAGTCGCGCTATGCATTATGGTGAGCGTGACCACGCGACGATCCACGGCCAAGCCACGCCCGATGAGGCCAAGACGCTGGTCGAGGAAGGTGTGCCGGTCGCTCCGCTGCCGTTCCCGATTGCCCCGCCTGACGAACTCAACTGATTGCCAGTCCGGCGTACGCCGATTACAGCCGCGCGGCGCGCCCGTAGCTCAGCAGGATAGAGCATCAGATTCCTAATCTGGGGGCCACAGGTTCGAATCCTGTCGGGCGCACCAGTATCCTATCTCAATCGGTTTCCCCGGGCTCGCTACGCAGCGGCACACGTTCCTTGAAAGTATGTGTGACGTAGGGGAACGGGATTTCGGTCCCCGCTTCGTCGAGTGCGCGCTTGATCGCGCGGATGACCTGTCGCGGCTTTCCCACATGTCGCGCGGTATTCGATCAGATCGATCATCAGCCCGATGATCCAGATCGTCAGCTTTACCAGAGTGTCGATCAGATTTTTAAGACCGGGACGCAGGGCGGCCTTCCCGTCAGGACATGGGCGATGCGGGTGGAGAGCCTGGCGACCAGCCAGATCAGCAGGACGATGACGATCGCGATGGCGAGATTGGGAAGGGCGCGGACAAGTTCGCGGCCCGTGTCGACTAGCTGCATCTGCAGCGTGGCCATGGGCTGGACGGAGTATGCGGCGGCGCTCATGGAAAGTCGCTCATCCCAAACGATATGCCACGGCGCGCCGGTGGTTCCAGCTTGCACGGGAATGGCTCGGCGCTAGGCAGGCCTGATGGAGCAATCAGCCGACCTCGACGATATCCGCCGCGCCGTCCGCGCCCTCTGCGAGGATTTCCCCGGCGAATACTGGCGCGCAAAGGATCGCGAACGGGCCTATCCGGCAGAGTTCGTAGACGCACTCACCAGCGCGGGCTTCCTTGCGGCGTTGATCCCGGAGGAATTCGGGGGAAGCGGGCTCAAGCTCGATGCAGCTGCGGTCATCATGGAAGAAATCCAGGCTGCAGGATGCAACGGCGCCAGCGCGCACGCGCAGATGTACATCATGAATACCATTCTTCGGTACGGAGACGACCGGCAGAAGGCGGAATATTTGCCACAGATCGCCAGCGGCGCGTTGCGCCTGCAGGCGTTCGGGGTGTCCGAGCCGGCCAGCGGCACCGATACGCTCTCGCTCAAGACCCGTGCGGTCCGTGAGGGTGACAGCTATGTCATCAGCGGGCAGAAGATCTGGACCAGCCGGGCCGAGTATTCCGACCTCATGCTCTTGCTCGCGCGCACGACCCCGCGCGAAGAGGTCGCCAAGCGCACCGAGGGATTGAGCGTGTTCCTCGTCGACATGCGCAATGCGGTCGGCAACGGGTTGACGATCAAGCCGATCCGCACGCTGATGAACCATTCGACCACCGAGGTGTTCTTCGACGCATTGCGCATCCCGGCGTCAGCGTTGATCGGCGAAGAAGGTCAGGGCTTCCGTTACATCCTGTCAGGTATGAATGCGGAGCGGATATTGATCGCCGCCGAGTGCGTCGGTGACGCGAAGTGGTTCATCGAGAAGGCGACCGGCTACGCAAAGGAGCGGCAGGTGTTCGCTCGCCCGATCGGTCAGAACCAGGGCGTCCAGTTCCCGATCGCTCGCGCCTATGCCCAGATGCGCGCAGCCGAACTTATGGTCCACCACGCTGCGCAAGCCTACGATACGGGCGGCAATCCCGGGGCCGAGGCGAACATGGCCAAGCTGCTGGCGAGCGAGGCGAGTTGGGCGGCGGCGGACATGTGCGTTCAAACCTTCGGCGGGTTCGGCTTCGCCGAAGAGTACGACGTGGAACGCAAGTTCCGCGAGTCACGGCTTTATACCGTCGCCCCGATCAGCACGAACCTGATCCTGAGCTACCTCGCCGAGCACGTGCTCGGGTTGCCGCGCTCCTATTGATCAGTCCAGTTTCGCGCCCGTGCGGCGCGTTCCTGCTCGGCGTCGAGCGCAGGCCCTGCGGCCATATCCTGCGCCGCTGCCATGATCGCCGCATCGACCGAACCGGCTTGACGGTAATCGTTGGCGGACACGTCCACCCCGTCGCGCTGAACTCGCAGGTGCCAACCGCCGTCCTCGCGGCAAGCGATGCCCGACAGGTCGGCGCGCGCAAATCCGCGGCACAATGTGCCTTCGGCGTCAGCGAAGCTCAACAGAACACGGGTCTCGCCACCTTGTTGTTGGTCGGCGACAAGCTGGCTGTCGAGTGCCTGCGCGAGATCGTTCGATGCAAAGGAAAGCCCATTGTGGGTTTCCGTCTGACCTCCCTGCATCGCGGGGATCACAAGGGCCAGAACGAGCGCGGCCGCGATCGCCGGGCCGGCCCAGCGAAATGTGCGAGAATTGAAGCCGAAACGGCGGTTGCGCGCTTCGTCGAGCGAGGTCACCTTTCGGGCATCATCGATGGGAGCAGTCAGCCGCTCGGGAATCGGCTCGGCCAGCACGCGATCGAAATGCGCGCCTAGGGTATCGCGCAGCGCGCGCTCTGCCGCGATAGCAGCGGCAAGCTGGTCATCCGTCTCCGCCTCGCGAGAAATGCGTGCCGCCGTCAGATCGTCGAGTTCGCCATCGACGAAGGCGCGGACTGTCTCGGGGTGTCGGATCATGCCGCCTCTCCCAGCATTGCCATAAGCGCTTCACGCCCGCGGCCAAGTCGCGAGGTGAGGGTGCCGACGGGGCAGCCGACGATCTCCGCTGCCTCGGCATATTTGTAGCCCTCGACGAGCACCAGCATGACCGCCTCGCGCTGATCTTCGGGCAAGCGGCTCATCGCTCGTCCGACAGTGCCCAGCTCGGCGGCAGCTTCCTGTCCACCGTCGCCGCCCACTGCCATTCCGGCCTCCTCCGCCACGAAAGTCTGACCCCGGCGCGTGCGGCTGCGTCCTTCGTCGATCCAGATATTGCGCATGATCGTGTACATCCAACTATCGAGCCGCGTGCCCGCCTGCCACCGATTGCGCGAGGCGAGGGCGCGTTCCACCGTAAATTGGACCAGATCGTCACCATCCGCGCGGTCGCGCGCCAGCCCGACCGCAAAGCGACGCAGGCGGGGAAGCAGCGCGACCATCTCGTCTTCAAAGCTGCTGGCGATGGGTTCTGGCCTTCCTGTTCGGAGGTTCTGTATGGATGAAACGGATAGCCCGCTTCGTTCCATCCCTGTTAAGCGGAAAAAACATACCGGGTGAACGATGCGATTGCCGATTTTCAGATTTATCCTGGTGGCGCTGGCCGTAGCCGCACCAGCGGCCGCCCAGCTCGGATTACCGGGCGTGGCCCTGCCCGGCAGACCTTTAGGCAGCACCGTCGATGCGATCGCGCGTTCGGTGGAGCCGGTACTCGCCGATGGAGGGCGCGCGCTCGCTGACGTGCGGCAGACGCGATTGACGCGGCTCGTCCGGGCCAATCCGAAGGCTCTCGAGCTGACCGGGGATGGGTATGCGGCGCGCCGCGGTGAGGTTTTGGTGTTCCAGCCAAGCGATCTGGCACTTCGCGGTCTGGTGGCTCTCGGCTTCGGTAGGCTGGAAGACGAGGAGATCGACGGTCTTGGAATTACGGTGACGCGCCTGTCGACACCGGCGGGGGTCCGTCTTCGCGATGTTGGGCCGATCATCGAGCGCGTTGCGCCCGGCATGCAATGGACCCCCGACGAGATTTATGAACAGGCTGGACGCGCATCGGGTGCAGCGACACTTCGCGGGAAACCCGCTCCGATTGCCGGACGCGTGGGTATTATCGACGGGGCTGCCGGCGGAGGTCTGGCGGTTGCGGCCACCAAGGGCTTTGCTGTCGGCGCGCCGGTCCCCAGCAATCACGGCAGCGCAATCGTATCCCTGCTAAAGCGCGCAGGCGTGCGCGATATTGCTGTGGCCGACGTCTATGGCCGGGATCCGGCGGGTGGTAGCGCCAGCGCTGTGGCTCGTGGGCTCGGTTGGCTGGTCGGTGGCGGGGCGAAGGTCGTTACGATCAGCCTTGTCGGACCAGACAATCCGCTTCTCGCCCGCGCTATCGCGGCAGCGCAGCGTAAGGGAGTGGTGATCGTGGCGGCGGTTGGCAATGACGGGCCCGCCGCACCGCCAGCGTATCCCGCGAGTTATCCCGGGGTCGTTGCCGTTACTGCGGTCGACGGCCGCGATCGCGCGTTGATCGAAGCGGGCCGGGCGCTTAATCTCGATTACGCGGCTCCCGGAGCGGACATTGCCGGAGCCGATGCGAGGGGGAGGACGGTCAAGCTTCGCGGCACCTCTTTCGCAGCACCGCTCGTTGCTGCGCGGATTGCCGCGGCGGGGAATGCCAACTGGCGCGCGAAGGTCGATGGTGAAGCCGTCGATCTCGGTCGAAAGGGTCCTGACGAGACCTACGGTCGAGGGCTTGTTTGCGGAAAATGCCGTTAGCATTCCGTCAGTTGGAGATTTTTTCCGGAATTCGAGGGATGATTTCGGATTAGCGATCCGTTTTCCTTTCGAGATGGCGAACAGCCATCCGCTCCGAACAGGAAAAGGATCAGTCCCATGAAAACCATCTTCTTCACCACTGCCGCGCTGCTGCTCGCTGCGGCCCCGGCGCAGGCACAGCTTCTCGGAGGCGGTGGCCTTGGTGGCGGGCTCGGCGGATCGCTCGGAGGCACGATCGGCGGCGCCGGTTCGCTCGACCTACCGACCCGTTCTGTCGACACAGTCACGCGCGGTGCCGGTTCGGCAAGCGGCTCGACCGATGGAGCGACTTCGGTCGATCGGAAATCGGGTCGTGTCTCGACCAGTCGCAAGGCTTCGGCGCAGGGTTCGGGATCGCTCGAACAGACCGTCGCCGCGCCGTTCGGCAGTTCCGCTGGTTCGGGCACGGGAAGCGCGCAAGGCAGCGGCTCGGCGAGCGGTGAAGCACAGCTCGTCGGCACCGATGCCGTGCGCGGCGTCCTGGGCGGCGTTGCCGGAACTGCGCGCAGCGCCGCGGGCAGTGCGCGCGCTGCTGTCGCCAGCGGAGCCGGCCAGGCACAGGGCGTTGGCGGCCGCGCGAGCGGCGCGGCCTCGGGCGCGGTCAGTGGCCTGTTTTCAGGTGCCGCAGGTCAGCTTGCCCTCGCCGGTAGTGCGGCGGGCGAGGGTGCAGGGACATTCGACATCGCCCCCGGGATGCCCGTCAACGACGGCGGAGGCGACCGGATCGGTACCGTGCGCCAGGTCATCACCGACAGCCGCGGCCAGGTCCAGCAGCTGGTGGTTTTGACCGACAAGGGTCCGGCGACCGTCCCCGCAGCCAACTTCACCGGATCCGGATCGCTGCTCATCTCGGCGATGGGCGAGGGCAAGCTGGAGAAGACAGCGCGCCGCCAGGCAACCGCCGATTCTGCCCAATAGTCATCCCTCGACCCCGCCTTTACCTCCCTCCCGTGGCGGGGTCCCTCCCGGGAAGTCCGGGTCGACTGTCCAGTCGGCCCGGGCTTTTCAAGGCAACTGACAGGGTTTGACCGAAAGCGCTTGAATCGCCGCGTTAACTGTGATTCTGTCGCATCCGTGACACGAGAAGGCCATCGCATCGAATCGCCGAAGGACCGGCTGACGCAGGGGATCGCGCTTGCCATGCTGCTGATCCTTGGCGGATTGGCCATCGTCGGTCCGAGCGGACTTCTTTCCTGGGGCGACAATCTGCGGCTTCTTGATCAGCGCCGAGCCCAGATCGCCAGCCTGACTCACGAACGCAACGAACTTAAGCTGCAAGTCGATGCACTCAACCCGAAACATGCCGACCCGGACTTCGTTGGCGAACTCATCCGCAAGGACCTCAACGTCGTCCATCCGGATGAGGTGGTGATCCTGCTGGACCCTTCCGACAAACGTTAAGGTTGCCGCTACCCCTTACGGCGAGCGGGTTTTCGTATGCACGCGCATTGCGCGCGGGCGGGGCTTGCGCCATAGGCTCAAACACCTCGCCACCTCCCCGGCAGACAGCATCTGAGGACCTGAACTTGGCAAGAACAGCCAGCAAGGGCAAAGCCCCGAAGCCCGCATCCGCCAAGCGCGGGCCTGCCAACGCCACCGCGCCGAAAGTTTCGCAAGACGATGCGGACTTCGCCCTGCACTCGCTTCAGGCTGCGCACGCAAAACTGCCAAGATTCAAGGCGACGGACGAGCAACTTCTCAGTCTTTACGAGCAAATGCTGCTCATCCGCCGGTTCGAGGAACGGGCCGGACAGCTCTATGGCCTCGGCCTCATCGGCGGCTTCTGCCACCTTTATATTGGGCAGGAAGCGGTCGCGGTCGGCTTGCAATCCGCGCTGACTGAAGGGCTCGACAGCGTCATCACTGGCTATCGCGATCACGGGCACATGCTGGCCTACGGGATCGATCCGAACCTTATCATGGCCGAACTGACCGGGCGTGAGGCCGGGATCAGCAAAGGCAAGGGCGGGTCGATGCACATGTTCTCGACCGAGCATAAATTCTACGGCGGTCACGGGATCGTAGGCGCGCAAGTCTCGCTCGGTGGCGGGCTCGCCCTCGGCCATCAGTATCGCGACGACGGGGGCCTGTGCCTCGCCTATTTCGGTGACGGCGCGGCGAACCAAGGCCAGGTCTACGAAACCATGAACATGGCGGCGTTGTGGAAGCTGCCGATCGTATTCGCGATCGAGAATAACGGTTATGCGATGGGCACCAGCACCGTTCGTTCGAGTGCCGAGACAGAGTTCTATCGCCGCGGCACTGCATTCCGCATCCCCGGCATGGATGTAAACGGGATGGACGTGCTCGAGGTGCGTCAGGCGGCAGAGGTTGCCTTCAAGCACGTTCGCGAAGGTAACGGGCCGGTCCTGATGGAGCTTAACACCTATCGCTACCGCGGGCATTCGATGTCCGACCCGGCAAAATATCGCACCCGTGAGGAAGTGCAGGACCAGCGCGAGCGCAACGATCCGATCGAACGGGCCAAGAAGGAACTTATGGAGCGCGGGCAGAGCGAAGATGCCTTGAAGGACATCGACAAGCGGATCCGGGCCACCGTTTCCGCCGCGGCCGACTTTGCTGAAAACTCGCCTGAACCGCCGCCGAGCGATCTCTACACCGACGTTCTGGTGGAGTCGTACTGATGGCGCTCGAACTCAAGATGCCCGCACTCTCCCCAACGATGGAAGAGGGCACGCTTGCCAAGTGGCTCGTCAAAGAAGGCGACGAGGTCCACGCCGGCGACATTCTCGCCGAGATCGAAACCGACAAGGCGACGATGGAATTCGAAGCGGTGGACGAGGGCACGATCGGCAAGATCGTCGTCGCGGAGGGCACCGAAAACGTGAAGGTCGGCGAAGTCATCGCGACTATGGCGGGAGAGGGCGGGGATGAAGCGCCGGCTCCTGTGCAGACTCCCGCTCACGCCGACAAGGTCGAGGGCGTGCCCGGCGAAGGCAAGGATGTGGGCCGTGACGAGCCGGGTGAACCCGCCATCGCGACGACTCCGAAGGTCGCACCGGCAAGCGATCCCGAAATTCCCGAAGGCACCGCGATGACTTCCGTCACGGTGCGTGAGGCTTTGCGCGACGCAATGGCCGAGGAAATGCGAACGGACGACCGCGTGTTCGTGATGGGCGAGGAAGTCGCGCAGTATCAGGGCGCGTACAAGGTGACCCAGGGTCTGCTTGATGAATTCGGTCCCAAGCGCGTGATCGACACGCCGATCACCGAATATGGCTTTGCTGGTATCGGGACCGGTGCGGCGATGGGGGGATTGAAGCCGATTGTCGAGTTCATGACGTTCAACTTCGCCATGCAGGCGATCGATCACATCATCAACTCCGCGGCCAAGACGAATTACATGTCAGGCGGCCAAATGCGGTGCCCGGTAGTATTTCGGGGCCCTAACGGCGCAGCGAGCCGCGTCGGCGCGCAGCATAGCCAGAACTACGGTCCATGGTACGCCAGCGTGCCCGGTCTGATTGTTATCGCGCCTTATGATGCGGCGGACGCCAAGGGACTGCTCAAAGCGGCGATCCGCAGCGACGATCCCGTCGTGTTCCTCGAGAATGAACTGGTTTACGGCCGAAGTTTCGATGTGCCCGATCTCGACGATTTCGTTCTTCCGATCGGCAAGGCGCGGATCGTGCGCGAAGGCAGCGACGTGACCATCGTCAGTTACTCGATCGGTGTCGGCTTGTCGCTCGAAGCGGCTGAAGCGCTCGCGGGCGAGGGGATCGAGGCGGAGGTCATCGACCTGCGCACTCTGCGCCCGCTCGACAAGGACGCGATCCTGACCTCGCTGGCTAAGACCAATCGGCTGATCATCGCCGAAGAGGGTTGGCCGACGTGTTCGATTGCGTCTGAAGTCGTGACGATCTGCATGGAAGAAGGCTTCGACCACCTTGATGCACCGGTGTTGCGAGTATGCGACGAAGATGTCCCGTTGCCCTATGCGGCCAACCTCGAAAAGCTTGCGCTGATCGATGTCCCGCGGATCGTCGCTGCGGCTAAAAGGGTCTGTTACCGGGACTGACGGGCGGTCGGTGATCGCCGTTGGGGTTTTGCCGGAGACCTTTCGAACAGCCCCAATCTATCCCTTAAGGACAAAAACCGGCCGCGAGTGGGTAAGGGTGAAAGCCTGTATGGCGATCCCGCCGGTAAGCTGGGGGAGAGCGTAGGTCAGATTGAGGGTGAACTGGCGCGCGCCGTTTACACTGCTGGGACTCACTTCCGTCATCTGGACCGTCAAATTATCGGAATTCAGAAAGTAAGGCGCCGACACCCCCAGCGACTCGATGTTGTTCTCCATCGTCGTGGTCGAAACCTTGTTGTTCTTTTGATATTCAACCGCTGCAAACCGTGCGGCATCGGTGGCAAGAGAACGCACTGCGTTGTAATTCTGCATATAAACGCCGACCTGGACGACCCCGAAGAGTAGTCCGAAAAACACCGGTGCCAGCAATGCAAATTCCACGGCCGATGCGGCCCGCGAATTATGCCAGATGCGTTTGAAATATGCGGCTGTCATGATCAAGAAACCTGAACGGTTCGAACGATATTGTAGTTGACCGGAGAGCCGATACCGAACTGCGTCCAGACGGGGGTATAGGTTTCGGTCAGTGTCAGCTGAACGTATTTGAAAACCGGCTTCGATGTCGCACAACCGGGAGGGCTTGGCGCAGTTGCCACTAGCGTGGCTGAATCATCGCAACGAAATCTCTGCGCGATGGTCAACTGGCTCGACTGGATACCGAGAGAGTTGACCAGGATCGTCTTGAGATCCGACGAGCTGACCCCCGTCCCCATCGACGCAGCGAGAATGATTTCCGAAGCCTCGTTGGCGGCGCTTTGAAGCTGCTGCTGGCGCGACAAAATCCGGCTTGCGTCGAAGGCGCCCAGCGCCATGCTCGCGAGCACGGGCGCGACGATGGCGGTCTCTATCGCCATCGATCCGATCGTGTTGCGGCAGACGCGCGAAATGAACGACAGAAGCGCCATCAGGCCACAAGCCTCACGCCGCCTGCCGACGAACCCGCCGAGTTGCTTTGGCTGCTCGTGCAGGTGGTTGTAATGGTGGTGTTTCCGCTGATCTTGAGGGTGGAAGCCCACAATTGGAAGCACAGCGGAGTCGTGTTCGAATTTCCGTTCACGGTCAGATCGCCATTGGGCAGATAGAAGGTTCCGCGGACGGAAACATCGGCATTGCCGTTGAATTTGTGCGCGACAGACGAAGTCTGGCCGGTCGTATCCTCGTAGACGAGCATCCCGGCGTATAGATTCTTGTAGGGTTCGTTAGTCGTCCCAACGAAGTCGGCTGCCTCCATCGGGCTCAGGTTGATGTAACCCCCGTTACCGCTGCCGCCCATGAGGAGCTGGGCGCCGTTCTTCAGGACGAACATGACACCGGTCCCGGTGATGTCGCCCTTGTTGCTCGTCAGATCCAGCACGCCGCCGTCGATCACGTAAATGCCTTTCGCCATCACGACCTTGCAGGTCACGCTGAAGCCGCCGGTGTATCGTCCCGGCGAAATATTCTGCGTACCCTTGCCGCTAGCCGGACAGTTCAGGGACTTTGCGGTGTTGTTGGCAGGGGCGGGAGCGGGCAGACCCTCGAATGGGCTGCTGATCCCGGTAGCGTGGTCGGTCACCTTGTCTTGTATGCTGGTCGGGACCTGGGACGTACCGCACGAAACGATAGTGTCCGTGGTCACATTGCTGGATCCGTCGATGATGATCGCATTGTTTTCGCAGGACAGTGCCCCCAGACCGCATGAAGCGGTCACTGTCGCGTTGCCGCCCACAGTGAAGGTTGCCGACTGGCCCTTTTTCAGAGTCATCAAGCAAGCGTGATACGCACCCCCTTGAGCGAACGTCGCCTGAGCCTTGGCCGAAATCGTGAGTGATTGCCCGATGAGATAGCCCGAGAAGGGAAGCTTTTGGGTCGCCGAAGAGGCGACGATGATGCTGTTATTTGTGCCTGTCCCGTAGCTACCCTTCTGGATCGTCGGAGTTGCGTCAAACGAAGCGGTGTAAACCTGGTTTGCGTCATACTCTTGCTGGGCGCGTGTCGTGTAGTTGGTGGCGTTTTTGTTATACGCCAAGGTCCACGCACCCGCGATCGCCGCCTGGTCCACCGAATGCTGCAATTCACGCTTCCACACGTAGACCTGGGCCAGATCGACCGCATAACCCGCCGCCCCTAGAAGGACCGGCATGGCAAGCGCGACGATGACCGCGGCTTGGCCTGTCTTCTGCTTGAGCAGATTCTTGAGAAGCCTTGCAAACGCCCGCATGGGACACCAATCCTTTTCAGCCGAACGGGAATTCCGTACGTTGGGTGATAGTGAGGCGAGGTAATCGCTTCGAAAAAATATATGGTTAAGGATTTCTCGAGCTCGAGTTGACCGGCGCTTCAGTTCGTTGCGGCGAGAAAAAGAGGCAGGATTGAAGGACCCGTCATCGCTTTCAACAGGCGCGCTGTTGGCACTCGCCTGGCAGCCACGGCGATCGCGTGAGGCGCTCTCGGCGCTGTTTGCTTTCGACGCGCACCTTGGGCGGTTGGTTGCGCGGGCAGGAGAGCCTGTTCTCGCACAAATGCGCCTCGCGTGGTGGCGCGATCAGCTCGCTGAATCGCCTTCGGCCCGCCCGCAGGGGGATCCGATCCTGGCGGGACTTGGCGACCATTGGGCAGGCCGCGAGGACGCTCTTGCCGCGCTGGTCGATGGCTGGGAAGAGCTTCTGGGGGAAGCACCGCTTGAAGCGTCTGCCTTGAGGCGATTTGCCGAAGCGCGGGGCAAAGCCTTTGCCGCTTTCGCCGACCTTGCCGGCGCGGCTGAAGCCGAGAACGCCGCGGATCGGGATGGCCAACGATGGGCGCTTGCCGATCTCGCTTTCCGGACTGGCGATCCGCGCGAGCGCGACACAGCGTTCGCGCTCGCCCGGGCGATTCCGGCGCAGCAAAGACTCCCCGCAAGCCTTCGCGGCATCGCCGTGCTCGGTGCACTGGCGACGCATTCGCTCGCGCGGGAAGAACCGCTGTGTACCGGGCGTGTCGCGCCGCTCGTGGCGCTGCGGGTTGGCATGACCGGGCGCTAAGCTATGATGGACCCTGCAGATTTCGTTGAGGGATGCGGATGAACAGGATGGTGCTGGGCGGGGTTTTGGCGCTGGTGCTGGTCGCGATCGGACTGTTCTGGTGGCAGGGCCGGGCCGCGACCGAGCAAGGCGCGCCGCCGCCGATGGTACAGCCAGAAAAGCCGAGCCCGGACATCCTGCCGATCACCGAACCCGGCGATTTGAAGGGGCCTGCTCCACCGCAAGCGAGCGAACTTACGCGGGAGGAGCAGCGTTTCTTTCGCTATGATCGCAACCGCGACCGCAAGATATCCCGCAACGAGATGCTGTCGACCCGCAGCGACGCGTTTCGCAAGCTCGACAAGGACGGTAACAACCTGCTCGATTTCGAAGAGTGGGCGGTGACGACGGTCGATCGGTTCGAGGGCGCCGACACTAATCGTGACGGTGAACTCGACATGGCCGAATTCCGCACGACCGCCCCAAAGCCTGCAAAGCGCAAGCCTGCCTGCCGCTGTTAGGCGGGCACCGCGTTTCTCGTCGCGATCCAATCCACCATGTCTGCCTTTGCCCGGTCGGTGTATGCTTCCTTGCGGGCCTTCTTGCTCACTTCCGGGAGTGGCGGAAACAAACCGAAGTTGATGTTCATCGGCTGATAGGTGTCGGCCTCTGCGTCACCGGTAATGTGGGCGAGCAGCGCACCGAGCGCGGTGGTGCGGGGCGGGGACCGCCACACCTCGCCAGTCATCTCGGCGGCTGCCATCATCCCGGCGATCAGCCCGACAGCCGAGCTTTCGACGTACCCCTCGCAGCCGGTAATCTGCCCGGCGAAACGCACGTGACCCGCGTCCTTCAGCCGCAGTTGGCGGTCTAAAACCAGCGGCGAATTGAGGAACGTGTTGCGGTGCAGGCCGCCCAGCCTCGCGAATTCGGCGTTCTTGAGACCGGGAATGGTGCGGAACAGGCGGACTTGTTCGGCGTGTTTCAGCTTCGTCTGGAAGCCGACCATGTTCCACAGCGTGCCGAGCTTGTTGTCCTGGCGCAGCTGGACGACCGCATGGGCCCAGCGACCGCTGGGGAATTCAGGCGTTGCAGCGTGCGGATTGTCGAGTCCGACCGGTTTCATCGGGCCGAAACGCAGGGTTTCTGGTCCGCGGCCGGCCATGACCTCGATCGGCATGCAACCCTCGAAATACGGGGTGCTGGCTTCCCATTCACGGAACTCGGTTTTTTCGCCGTCGAGCAGGCCCTGGACGAAAGTAGCGTACTGCTCCTTGTCGAGCGGGCAGTTAATGTAATCCTTGCCGCCCTTGTCCCAGCGCGCGGCCATCCACGCGACGCTCATGTCAATGCTGTCGCGGTGCACGATTGGGGCGATCGCGTCGAAGAAAGCGAGGCTGTCCTGCCCCGTCGCCTGGGCGATGCTGCTTGCTAATGAGGCTGCCGTTAGCGGACCGGTGGCGACGATGGTCGTGCCCGTCGCGGGCAAGGCGTCAATCCGTTCGCGAACGATCTCGACGTTCGGCAAAGCGCCCAGCTCACGCTCGACCGCCGCAGAAAAAACGTCACGATCAACCGCCATGGCCGAGCCCGCCGGCACGCGCGCTTCCTCGCCCGCGCGCATGACGAGACTGTCGAGGCGGCGCATTTCATGGTGAAGCAACCCAACCGCGTTCTTTTCATCGTCGTCGGAACGGAAGCTGTTCGAGCAAACTAGTTCGGCCAGCCCGTTGCCCTGGTGCGCCGGCGTTCGGTCGCCACTGCCGCGCATCTCGCTCAGTCGAACGCGAAACCCGCGTCGCCCGAGCTGCCATGCGGCCTCGCTTCCCGCGAGCCCGCCGCCGATGATATGAATGTCATGCGCCATCTTCAGCCGCCTAGTGCTTGCAAGGGGGCAAGTTCAAGGGCAGTCAGCGCCGCCTGACGGCGAAACACGGGGGGATCACCATGCCGAGACGCGCACTGATCGATCATCGCCCGTGGCTGTTCGCGGGAATCGCCCTGGCGATCGCGTTCTGGCTGTTGAGTGACGCGCGGATCGGCGGAGTGTTCATCATTGCGCTGAAAGGGGCATCGGTCGCGGCGCTCGCCGGTTATGCGCTCGCCCGCAGCAAGACCACCGCGGCTCGACTGGTTGCCATGGTCATGGGGATCGCCGCGGCGGGCGACGTGGGCATGGAACTCGATACCGTCATCGGCGGCGGATTGTTCCTGCTTTCGCACCTAGCCGCCATTGCGCTGTACCTGATGAACCGCCGGGCCCGACCGACTGGCACGCAAGTCCTCGCCGCGGGAGCCTTGATTGTCGGTGTTCCGCTTGCAGCCTGGTTGCTAGCCCGCGATCCGCTGGCAGTGGCCTACGCGCTTGCCTTGGGAGCAATGGCGGGGACTGCATGGCTCAGCCGCTTCAGCCGCTACCACGTCGGCGCGGGCGCGGTGCTGTTCGTGGCGAGCGACCTGTTGATCTTTGCGCGACTCGGAGGTGTGTTGGGCGAGGAAGTGACGGGTTGGCTGGTCTGGCCGCTCTATTATTCGGGACAGTTTCTAATCTGCACCGGGGTTCTCCGCACTGTCCGGCGCGATCACGCCGCGTGAGCGCCAATGCGTGGTGCGGCGATCGTCGTTCGGTGCAGTTCGCGCCGGTGGCCCTCGTAACCGCCTGTCGCCCGGTGAAGCACGCTGCGGTTGTCCCACATCACCACCATTCCCGGCTTCCATCTCCGGCGATGAACGAACGCATCACGCGTCTGCCATTCGGCAAGATCGCGCAGAAGAGCGAAGGCCTCGCCGTCTTCCATTCCCGCGATGCCGACGATGTATCCCAGCGTGCTGAACAGCGCTTCCTCACCCGTTTCGGAGTGACGGCGGACGAGCGGATGCCGCTGAATTTCCCGCGCGCTCTGGTCGGGCCTGATCGCCATGCTCCGCCCCTCGTCGCGATCACCGTAGGACCCTTCAGGGGCATATGCGAGGCGAGCGGAGTGGATCGCGATGAGCGAGCGCAGGCGGTCCTTACGTTCGGCCGGTAACGCGGCGAACGCGGCGACCTGGTCTGCGAACAATGTGTCACCGCCTACCGGCGGAATTGCGATACCGGCGAGGCAGGTGCCCGCAGGTGGTTCTCGAAGGAAGGACCAGTCGCTGTGCCAGTTTTCGGCGAACAACGGCGTGGTCTCGTCCGCCTCGCGCAGGATTGCAGCGATATGCTTCCGGCCCGCGATGGGTTCGAAGAACGGGTCTTCGCCGAATCCGCCCATAGCCAGCGTGAAGTTCTCGAGCGCGTCGTCGTTCAGATGCTGATTGGGAAACGCCAGCACGCGATGCGCGAGCCAGGCGGCACGGATTTCCGAGACTGTTTCCGGGTCGAGTGGTCCGGAGAGCTCGACGCCGAATATCTCGGCTCCGCAGACCTCTCCGGACGGCTCGACCATCATCCGGCGTCGGGCTCGCCGGGAATGTCGTCGTCGGATTGGGGCGGGGTGTAAGGCTCGGTCGTGACCGTGTCGCGGCCGGCGAGTTCTTCCACGATCATCTCCTCGGCCTCGTTTTCCGGCTCTTCCTGCTCGTCGATCAGCACGGCGCTGACGATGGTTTCGCCTTTGGCGACGTCGAACAGTTTGAGGCCGGCCGAACCGCGACCGATGATCCGGAAAGCGCGGGGGGCGTTCTCAGGATCGGACGCGAGGTGTCGCAAATCCACCGGCATCCGAATCAACTTCGCCTGATCGGTAACCAGCATCAGTTGCTGGCCGTCCTGCACGGGGAAGCTGGCGACAACAGGTCCGTTGCGCTCGATGTTGTCGATATTGGTCACGCCCTGGCCGCCTCGGTTTATGCGGCGATATTCATAGGCAGACGTGACTTTGCCGAAGCCGTTGGCGCAAACGGTCAGGATGAACTGTTCCTTCGCGGCAAGCTCGTCGAACCGCGCGTCGGCGAGTTCCGGTTCGCCTTCCTTTTCGGCCTTCCACGGGGCAAAACGGAGGTATTGCTCACGTTCCTCCTGTTCGGTGCCGACACGGTGGAGGATCGAGAGCGAGACGACCTCGTCGTCACCTTTCAGCCTCATCCCGCGCACGCCCGTGCTCGTCCGGCTAACGAATTCGCGTACGTCTTCGCCGTCGAAGCGGATAGCCTTGCCGTCGCGGGTGGCGAGCAATACGTCATCACCCGCCTCAAGCAGAGCGACGCCGATCAGGCGGTCTTCGCTGTCGTCGTCGAACTTCATCGCGAACTTGCCGTTGCTCGGAATGTTCGTGAAGGCGTCCATCGCGTTGCGCCGTACATTGCCCTTGGCGGTCGCGAATACGACAGTGAGCGCGCCCCAGCTTGTCTCGTCCTCAGGCAGTGGCAGAACGGTGCGGATCGTTTCGCCGTCGTCGAGTGCGGGCAAAAGGTTGACGATCGGGCGTCCGCGCGTCGTCGGACCGCCCTCGGGCAGCTTCCAGACCTTCATGCGGTAGACTTTGCCCGCGGTGGAGAAGAACAGCACCGGGTTGTGGGTACTGGTGACGAACATGTTCGAAACCGCGTCTTCCGCCTTCGTCGCCATCCCGGCGCGGCCCTTGCCGCCGCGGTGCTGGGCGCGGAAGGTCGAGAGCGGGGTGCGCTTGATGTAGCCATCGAGCGTCACCGTCACGACCATCTCGTCACGCTCGATCAGATCTTCGTCATCGAGGCCGTCCCACGCTGGCGCGATCTCTGACACGCGCGGGGTCGCGTAAAGGTCGCGAATTTCGCGAAGCTCACCACGCATGACTTCGTAGAGCTTGGCGCGGTCACCCAGAATAGCGAGATAACCCTCGATCGCCGCAGCTAGCTGGTTCAGTTCGTCGCCGATCTCGTCGCGACCGATCGCGGTCAGGCGATGCAGCCGCAGTTCGAGGATTGCGCGAACCTGCCGCTCGGACAGCTTGTAGGTACCGCCCTGCTGATCCTCGGTCGGCTCGATCGCTTCGACCAGGGCGATGTATTGCGCGATGTCGCCGATCGGCCATTCCTTGGCGAGCAGCCTGGCGCGCGCATCTGCGGGATTGGCCGCGCCGCGGATCATCGCCACGACCTCGTCGAGGTTCGAAACCGCGACAACCAAGCCGAGCAAGATGTGCGCGCGGTCGCGTGCCTTGGCGAGTTCGAACTTCGTCCGGCGGGTGATCACTTCCTCGCGGAAGGTGATGAATGCCTGGAGGATTTCCTTGAGGCCCAGGGTTTCGGGTCGGCCACCGCGGATCGCGAGCATATTTGCCGGGAAGCTCGCCTGCGCGGGCGTGTGCCGCCAGATCTGGTTGAGGACGACTTCCGCCGTCGCGTCGCGCTTGAGGTCGATGACCACCCGCACGCCGTTTCGGTTCGATTCGTCGCGGATGTCCGAGATACCCTCGATCCGCTTTTCCTTGGCCGCATCGGCGATCTTTTCGACCAGTCCGGCCTTGCCGACCTGATAGGGGATCGAAGTGAACACGATCGATTCACGATCGCCGCGGCCGCGTTCGATGGTGTGCCGCGCGCGCATCAGGATCGAACCGCGCCCGGTCAGGTACGCGGCTTTGGCGCCCGATTGGCCAAGGATCAGGGGCGCGGTTGGAAAGTCGGGACCCGGGATGATCTCAATCAGAGCCTCCGGCGCGATCAGCGGATCGTCGATCAGCGCAAGGCAACCGTCGATCACTTCGCCCAGGTTGTGCGGTGGGATATTCGTCGCCATGCCAACTGCGATGCCACCCGCGCCGTTGACCAGCAGGTTGGGGAAGCGCGCCGGAAGGACCGTCGGCTCTTTGCGACTGCCGTCGTAGTTGTCGGCGAAATCGACGGTATCTTTGTCGAGGTCGTCGAGCAGCGAGTTGGCGACGCGTGCCAGCCGCGCTTCGGTATAGCGCATCGAGGCCGGGGGATCGGGATCCATCGACCCGAAGTTGCCCTGACCATCGATCAGCGGGACGCGCAGCGACCACGGTTGCACCATGCGCGCGAGCGCATCGTAGATCGCGCTATCGCCGTGAGGGTGGTAGTTACCCATCACGTCGCCGACGATCTTGGCGCTCTTGCGATACGGCCGCCCGGCGACGAAACCGCCTTCGTTGCTGGCGAACAGGATGCGCCGGTGGACCGGTTTCAGGCCGTCGCGCACATCGGGCAGAGCGCGAGAGACGATCACGCTCATCGCGTAATCGAGGTAGCTCGCCTTCATCTCGTCGACGATGTCGATGCGAGCATATTCTTCCGGCGAAGAGGGCGGGGTGAGGGTTTCGGTATCGTTGCTCAAGGATCTGCCATTTCGGTGGCGCGCGTAACCGCGCGGCGGGCTGCAATCGGCCTAGGGTAAGGGGGCGCGAACCGCCAGTTTGCCGGGGACCATTGCGGTCCTAACCGGCCCGTTTTCCACATAAGAATGACGCCCGCCCCATACAACCGCTGACCCGCGCCTGAAACCCCCGTTCAAAACGCGTTCACGGGCGCAATTCTAGACAATTTGCAATGTTCGGCACGATTGGCCACTAGCGCGCGTTGTTCCGGCATATGGCCTTTATCGCAGGGGCCGCAGTCCACTCACGGGAGACCACTCGATGCCCAATTTTCGCCCGGCCGCCTCGCGGCTCGCCCTTGCCGTTGCGCTTGCCACTACTGCCGCAGTCGGTCTGACCGCTGCCGCCGCGCCAGCCTATGCCGCGAAGAAGGACAAGGAGGCGCCTGCCGCCAAGGCCAATTATTCGAAGGAGTTCGTCGCGGCTTACCAGCCGATGGCGAAGGCCGTCCAAGAGAACGGCGACCTCACGCCGTTGGCGCAGCAGATCCCCGCGTTGCTCGCGGCAGCGACGACTCCAGACGACAAGTTTGCTGCCGGCCAGGTGGTGCTGAATATCGGCTCCAAGACGACCAACGTGGAATTGCAGCGCCAGGGCCTCGACCTCATGCTCGACAGCGGCAAGACGGCACCGGCCGATCTGGCGCGCAATACCTTTGCGGCCGCCCAGTTGGCATACAGTGCCAAGGATTGGGCAGCTGTCCGGGCCCGCGCTGAACAGGCGATCGCGGCTGGCTACGACGGTGATGCCGAACTGCTCATCGCCGAATCATACTTTGCAGACGGCAAGATTCCGACTGGCCTTGATGCGCTGGACAAGGCGATAGCACGAAAAGTCGCTTCGGGCGCGAAAGTCCCCGACACATGGATCAAGCGCGGTCTGGCGCAGGCATACCAAGCGAAGCTCGATGCGCAGGCGGTCAAGTATGCAGCCACCTACGCGCAGTACTACCCTTCACAGACCAGCTGGGGCGACGCGATCGCCGTTCAGCGCAATCTCAACAACTACGAAGGGCAGGAGCTGCTCGACCTGATGCGGCTCGCCCAGCGCACTAACGCGATGCGCTACGAACGCGATTATGCCGACTACATTGTCTCCTCCGACGCCCGGCGACTGCCAGGCGAGACCCAGCGCGTGATCGACGCTGGCATCGCGGCGGGGCTGTTGAAGGCAAACGACCCATTCGTGTCGGAAGCGCGCACGATCGCAGCCGGGAGGGTGAAGGCAGACCTTGCCGACTTACCGGGCCTCGAGCGTGACGCGCGCTCTGCAAACTCTACTTCGGCTACCGCCATGGCGGCCGGCGACGCGTTCCTCAGCTACAACCAGCCGGCGAAGGCGGAGGAATTCTACAAACTGGCTCTCGCCAAGCCGGGAGTGGACACGGCGCGTGTTCTCACCCGGCTGGGCATCGCTCAAGTTGATGCGGGCAAGGCTACGGAGGCGGAGGCGAATTTCGCAAAAGTCGAGGGCGCACGCCAGGCGATCGCCCGGCTGTGGGGCATCTACGCGGCACAAAAGGCAGGGGCGGCAGTCTCGACTGCGCCCTGACCCAGCCTGACACGAAAAGTGGGCGCGCATCCGTTGGGGTGCGCGCCCGTTTTCGTGTTAGCGCAAGCGCTTGACCCACAGTTGGCCATCGTCGCGACGCTCGACCTTGAAATTTCCGAGGCCACGGAACATCGCCGACAGGCTGTTGAAACCATAGTTTCTTACGTCGAAACTGGACCGGTTGCCGGCGATCTGGCCGACCTGCTGGACCTTGGCCCAGCCTTCGTCGTCGCGCTTGGCTTCCTTGTAGGCCGCGCCGATCAGCTCGATCAATTCGGTGTCTTCAGCCAAGGTCTGCGCCGAATCCGCGGACGAATTGCCCTCGCTTGCCGCAGTCTTGATCAGCTGGTCGATATCGATGAAGCGCGTGCAGACCGATTTAAACGCCTGCGGGGTCTTGGCGCTGCCAAAGCCGTAAACGACGATGCCGTCCTGCCGAAGCCGGGTGACCAGCGGAGTGAAATCGCTGTCCGAACTCATGATCCCGAACCCATCGACCTTGCCTTGGTAAAGCAGGTCGATCGCGTCGATCGTCATGGCCATGTCGGTCGCATTCTTGCCCTTTGACACGTCGAATTGCTGCTGTGGGCGAATGCCATAGCGGTTGGTGATCGTGTCCCACTTGGCCAGGTTGCCCTTGGCAAAGTTTCCATAAGCGCGGCGAATGTTCACTTGGCCGAGTTCGGCCATGACCGTCAGGACAGAATTGATAGCCTTGGGCTGAGTGTTGTCTGCGTCGATTAGCAACGCGATATTCTTGAGATTGTTGTTGTCGTTTTCCATGCGCGCCAAGATGGGTTGTCTGCGGGCGTTAGGCAACGGCCTAGGCGACGGGAGCGAACTCGCCGCCATCATCGTCGAGCAGGTGAAGGACGCCGTCGGAAATCGCGAAGAACGCTCCGCGTAGCCGCAACCGTCCACGCGATTCGAGCTCGGCAACGCAAGGGAAGGTGCGCAAGTTCGCCAGGCTGACCTTCACCGCGGCCATTTCCATGGCCCGCTGCGCTTCACGTCCTTCGGTGCCGTGGGCCGCAACGACTTCCTCGCGAGCGTCGTCCAACAGGTCGATCCAGTCGGCGATGAAGCCACCTTGGCCGGGTTCGGTACCGTGCATCGACTGAGTGAGCGCGGCGTTGCAGCCGCCGCACATTCCGTGGCCCATTACCACGATTTCCCGGACCTTCAGGAACTGCACTGCGAATTCCAGCGCGGCCGAAACGCCGTGATGGCCGGGCTTCGTCTCGAATGGGGGGACCATTGCGGCAACGTTGCGCACGACGAAGATCTCGCCGGGGTCGACGTCGAATATCTGCGCCGGGTCAACGCGGCTGTCGGAACACGCGATCACCATGATCCGCGGCTCCTGTCCTTCGCCCAACGCCGCCCAGCGTTCGCGTCGAGGGGTCCAGCCGGTTTCACGGAAGCGGCGATAGCCTTCGATCAGGTTGGCGAGTTCGAGTGACGGAGTTGTATTCATCGGCGTGCCGATGCCCCACGCCATTGCCTCTGGCAAGTCCTCGCACTAAGTGCGCGGGCATGAACGATCTCGCGTCCGCACCACGACCTGAACGCCAGCGCAAGCCTGACTGGATCCGCGTGAAGGCCCCTGTCAGCAAGGGCTATCACGAAACGCGCCAGCTGATGCGCGATCTCTCGCTCAACACCGTGTGCGAAGAGGCCGCGTGCCCGAACATCGGCGAATGCTGGACCAAGAAGCACGCGACGGTGATGATCCTGGGTGATGTTTGCACCCGCGCCTGCGCATTCTGCAACGTCAAGACCGGAATGCCGCGGACGGTCGATCCACTTGAACCGGAGCACGTCGCGACCGCCGCAGCGAAGCTGGGCCTCCAACATATCGTCGTTACCAGCGTCGATCGGGATGATCTGGCCGATGGCGGCGCCTCGCAGTTCGTAAAGGTGATCGAGGCACTCCGTCGCGAAACCCCGGACACGACGATCGAAATCCTGACGCCCGACTTCCGGAACAAGATGCGTCCGGCGGTCGAGGCGATTTGTGCCGCCGGCCCAGATGTTTACAACCATAACCTTGAAACGGTGCCAAGGCTGTATCCGACGATTCGCCCGGGCGCGCGTTACTATGCCTCGCTGCGATTGCTGGAAGAGGTCAAGGCGCATGACCCGCTGATCTTCACGAAGTCTGGCATCATGCTCGGCCTTGGCGAACAACGGCTCGAGGTCCACCAGGTGATGGACGACATGCGCTCGGCGGATGTCGATTTCATCACCATGGGCCAATACCTCCAGCCCACCCCGCGCCACGTCAAGGTCGATGATTTCGTCACTCCGAAGGCATTCGCCGCTTACGGCGCAATCGCACGGGCGAAGGGGTTCCTTCAGGTCGCCTCGAGCCCGCTCACCCGGTCGAGCTATCACGCGGGAGACGATTTCGCCGCGATGCGGACGGCGCGCGAGGAGAAGCTGGCGCGGCAGGGTCGCTGATGCCGGGCATCCACGAGGTCTACGCGCTTCCCTATTCGGCGGAACAGATGTTCGATCTTGTCGCCGATGTATCCCGCTACCAGGAATTCCTGCCCTGGGTCATCGCGACCCGGGTGAAATCGGACAGCGATACCGAGATGACCGCCGACCTGCTCGTCGGCTTCAAGCATCTGCGCGAGAAGTTCACATCAAGGGTGATCAAGACCCGCCCGGAGCGAATCGAGGTCCATTACCTCGATGGACCGATGAAGGATCTCGACAATCGCTGGTTGTTCCGCCCTCTGGCTGACGGCGGCTGCGAGGTCGATTTCTGCGTCGATTTTACATTCCGCAGCGCGGTGTTCGAGGCGCTTGCGGGCCAATATTTCGACCGCGCGTTCCGCAAGATGGTGGCGGCGTTCGAAGAACGCGCGCACCAGCTCTACGGCAGCAGTAATTCGAGCGCGGCCAGCGTCGCCTGACGGCGGATTTCGGAGCGGTTCGCTCCATCGAATTGCTTCATTTCGCCTTCGGGCTCTTCGGTGCTGTCGCGGCAGGCACGCGCGAAAACGACCGTGCCGACCGGCTTGAGCGGCGTACCCCCCTCAGGCCCGGCGACTCCGCTGATAGCGACCGCGACATCGGCGTTCGACCGCTTGAGCGTTCCCTGCGCCATGGCCCAGACACAGGCGATCGACACCGCGCCGAACGTCTCGATCAGCTCGCTCGAAACGTCCAGTTCCTGCTCCTTTGCGTCGTTCGAATACGTCACGAACCCGCGGTCGAGCACGGCGGAAGAGCCCGGAATCTCGGTCAACGCCGCCGCGACCAACCCGCCGGTGCAGCTTTCGGCAAGGGCTATGCGGCGCCCGATGCGAACGTTCTCCTCCACCACGCGTCGCGCAAGGGCGACAATTTCGGGAGGCAGCAATTCGCTCATGAGCCGGCCGGACAGATCGGACTGTTCTTTGGCTTGGCCATTGCCATGACGAAAGCGATCATGGCGCCGCTGTCGCGGGGGCTCATCACCGAGGCGAGTTGCATGCCGCGTTCGATATTGCCGCACTGGTCAGGCTTTACTTCTTCCCCGATCTTCTGCGCGATCATCGCATCGACCAGCGGTCTGACCGAAGTGTCCGGCAGTGCCGCGAACATCGCGAACGGATCGTTTGCTTTCGTTTGGGCCGCATCCTTGCCGCCGACGAACTTGAGGATCGCCGACTTCGCGACCGGCCAGGTTTCCGACTGCAGTGCGGCGTATTTCTGCGCGAAGATGTCGCCCTTGGTGGCGAGGAAACCACCCGAGGACAACCGGTTCGCGCACTTTCCGCGCACACCCTGGACGAGCGAGGGGACGGCATAAATCGCCATCTGCGCGACTTCGCGCTCGGTCAGGCATCCGGCCGCAGACTGGGCCTGAACCTGAGTGGGTATCAGCGCGGCAATTGCAGCGGCGGCGATCAGGGCGGGGGTGCGTTTCACAGAGGACCTCACGAGTTGCGAATGACGGTGGCGACGGCCTGCGCGGCGATCCCTTCACCGCGACCGGCGAAGCCGAGCCGCTCGGTGGTAGTGGCCTTCACATTTACCGCTCCTGCATCGATCCCGGCAAGCGCCGCAATCCGGGTGCGCATGACGTCTCGGTGCGGACCGATTTTTGGTGCCTCGCAGATCAGGGTCACATCGAGATTGCCGACGCGGTAGCCAGCCGCGCCGACGAGATGCACCGCGTGTTCGAGGAAACGCGAGGAGGGCGCGCCCTTCCATTGCGGGTCGCTGGGCGGGAAATGCTGGCCGATGTCGCCCGCGCCAATCGCGCCGAGCAGAGCATCGACCAGCGCGTGGATGCCGACATCGGCATCCGAGTGGCCGGCAAGTCCCAGGTCATGCTCGATCCGCACACCGCACAGCCAAAGCTCTTCGCCCGCTGCCAGCCGGTGGACGTCGAACCCGGTGCCGATGCGAACAGGCATATCCTGGGTCACGAAATCTCCTGCAAAGGTAAGCTTCTTGAGCGCCTCGTCACCCTCGACCAGCGCGACGGTGCCGCCTGCCGCGCGTAGGACCTGCGCGTCGTCGGCCGCATCGGGAGGACCGGCCCATGTGCGGTGCGCCCCCAGGATGTCGGCGAAGCGGAATGCCTGCGGGGTCTGTACCCGGCGCAGCTTTGCGCGATCGGCCGTGTCCGTCATGATCCCGTCGCGCTCGATGGCGATGCTATCGACCACCGGGACGACCGGGATCGCACCCGGATGCTCGCCGAGCGCCTCTAGCAGCCGGTCGATCACCGCTCGGCCGAGACCGGGGCGCGCGGCATCGTGGATCAACACCCGGTCGGCCTGTGCGATCTCCTCGAGAGCCAACGCAACCGACCGCTGCCGGGTCGCTCCGCCGGTAACAAGCCGCACCACCAGACTATCGAGCGCTTGAGCGGCCAACTCGTCCGCCCCTTCGGGGATCGCGACGATCAGGGGGTCGGCGCCAGCCGCCAGCAAAGCCTCGACCGAGTGGCACACGACCGGCTTGCCATGCCAACTGGCGAACTGCTTGGGCACCTGCTGCCCGGCGCGCAACCCTTGGCCGGCAGCGACCACGATCGCGGCGAAGGGCAGGGCGGGTGGGGGAGGGACGGCCATCGTCCTCGCGCGCTACCGCCTTGCGTGCCCCCCATCAATCCACTATGCGCTGCCCAAATTTTAGGCATCTAGCATTTGAGCACTCTTCCTCCCCCGCCTCCGATGGCGCCGATCCGGGTCGGGCCGGTCACGGTCGACACGCCCGTCGTGCTCGCGCCGATGACGGGCGTGACCGACATGCCGTTCCGCACGCTGGTGCGCCGCTACGGCTCGGGGCTGAACGTGACCGAGATGATCGCGAGCGAAGCGGCTATCCGCGAGACGCGCCAGTCGATCCAGAAGGCCGCGTGGGCGCCGATCGAGGATCCGGTATCGATGCAGCTTGTCGGATGCGCGCCGGGCCCGATGGCGGAAGCCGCCAAACTTGCGGCCGACAAGGGTGCAGCGATCATCGACATCAATTTCGGCTGCCCTGTGCGCAAGGTCGTCGGCCAGTATGCCGGCAGCGCGCTGATGCGCGAGGTGCCGCTTGCGATCCGCCTTATGGAGGCTACCGTGAAGGCGGTTGACGTACCGGTTACGGTGAAGATGCGGATGGGCTGGGATCACGACTGCCTCAACGCGCCAGAGTTGTCGCGCATTGCCGAGGATATAGGTGTGCGGATGATCACCGTCCACGGCCGTACCCGTAACCAGATGTACAAGGGTGAGGCCGACTGGGCCTTCGTCCGCAAGGTCAAGGACGCGGTCGGCATCCCGGTGATCGTCAACGGCGACATCTGCTCGATAAACGATGCCGCCACCGCGCTCGCGCAATCGGGTGCCGACGGACTTATGATTGGGCGCGGCGCCTATGGCCGGCCCTGGCTGCTGGGCCAGGTTATGAATTGGTGGAAGACCGGCGAGGCGCTTGCCGATCCCTCGCTCGAGGAGCAGCACGCCACGCTCGTCGAACACTACCGCGCGATGCTCGATCACTACGGCGAGTTCACCGGGGTCAAGATGGCCCGCAAGCACATCGGCTGGTACACCAAGGGGCTGCATGGCTCAGCCGAGTTCCGCAACAGAGCCAACTTCATCGACGATGCCGCGCGAGTGCTTGGCGAGATCGATCGGTTCTATGAGCCGTTGCTGCTGCGGAAGGCGGCGTGATCGAGAAGGGCGACCCGCCAGGCGCGCGCGAACAACTGGCCGGTCTGGTATTCGCCACGCTGTTGCTCGATCCCGAGATGACGATCGTCGAAGCCAACCCCGCAAGCGAGGAGATGCTCGGCCGCAGCGCACACCGTCTGGTCGGCCGCGCGCTGTTCGAAGTCGTCGAAATTGATGACCCACGCGTTTCCGCGCACTCAAGAGAAGAATCGGTTCCGCTGGTAGCGCGGGGTGTGACTATCCGGAGCGGTCATCGCGATCACCGCGTCAACCTTTCGGTGTCACCGCTCACGTCGCATCCCGGTTGGCGCGTAGTCACGCTGTCGGATGCCGGGCAGGATGAAATGGGAGAGGAAGCGCGAACCAGCCGGCTCAGTGCGCCAGCGGTCCTCGCGCACGAAATCAAGAATCCGCTCGCCGCCATTCGCGGCGCTGGGCAGCTAATCGCCCGCAAGCTTGAAGAGAAGGACCGACCGCTCGCCGACCTGATTGCGACCGAAGTTGCCCGCATCGCCTCGCTCATCGACCGGATGCAGCGGATTGGCGCACGCGGGGCCGAGCCGAACGCACCGCTCAATCTCCACGAGGCCGTGCGGCGCGCGATCGGAACGGTGCGCGGCGGCGGCTTGCGCGGGGTGGAGTTGATCGAGGAATTCGATCCATCGCTCCCGCCGGTAATGGGCAACGAGGGCGCACTCGAGCAGGTGATGATCAACCTTCTCGCCAACGCCCGCGATGCCTGCGCCGGGCAGCAGGATGCAAAGGTGGTGATTAAAACGCGCTATGTCAGCGGGCTGATCTTCAACGCGATCCGTCCGGGACGCTCGGTAAGGCTACCGATAGAGCTTACCGTGAGCGACAATGGCCCCGGCATCGATCCGGAACTGCGCGACCATGTGTTCGAACCGTTCGTGAGTAGCAAGAAGAGCGGACAGGGCCTTGGCCTCGCGCTCGTCCGACGGCTGGTGAACGACATGGATGGCCGCATTGCGCACGAACGCGACGCGAAGTCCGGGTTCACGCATTTCCGCATCCACCTTCCGGTCGCGAAACAGGGGTAGTCCATGACGAACCGCATCCTGCTGGTCGAAGACGACCCTGGCATCGCGACGGTGATCGTCACTGCGCTTGAGGACGAAGGCTTCGAAGTCGATCGTGTCGATGGTATCAAAGGACGCGATGCCCTGCTGGAGGACGGACCCTTTGCGGTAATGTTGACCGACGTCGTGCTGGCCGATGGCGACGGGCTCGTCAGCCTGCCGGCAGTCTGCGAAGCGCATCCCGCTATGCCGGTGATCGTCCTCTCGGCCCAGAACACGCTCGATACGGCGGTCCGCGCCACCGCGCTTTCCGCTTTCGAATACTTCCCCAAGCCGTTCGATCTCGACGAACTCGTACGGGCGGTCGTGCAGGCGGCTGGAAGGCGCGGGGACTCCGGGGGGCCCATCGTCGACGAGAGTGGGGAGGGCCTGCCGCTGGTCGGTCGAAGCCGGGCTATGCAGGGCGTTTACCGGATGATCACGCGCGTGTTGCGCAACGATCTGACAGTGTTGATCCTGGGTGAATCGGGCACTGGCAAGGAGCTCGTCGCCGAGGCGATCCACCAGCTCGGCCACCGAAAGTCGGGACCTTTCGTCGCGGTCAACGCCGCGGCAATTCCGCACGATCTCATAGAGAGCGAGCTGTTCGGTCACGAGAAGGGGGCCTTCACCGGCGCGATTGCGCAAGCGATCGGCAAATTCGAACAGGCGAATGGGGGTACGCTGTTTCTCGATGAAATCGGCGACATGCCGCTGGAGGCGCAGACCCGTCTGCTGCGCGCGCTGCAATCGGGCCGCATCCGCCGCGTCGGTGGACGGCAGGAGATCGCGGTCGACGTGCGCATTGTCGCGGCAACAAATCGCGCGCTTGCTCCGATGATCGCTGCCGGCACCTTCCGCGAGGACCTGTTCTACCGCCTCAACGTTGTGCCGATCGAGCTTCCACCCTTGCGTGAGCGGCGCGACGACGTCGCCGCGCTCACCAAACACTTCCTCGGCCTGGCGGTGGGAGAGGGACTGCCGCGACGGCGGATCGACACCGCAGCGATCGCCGCACTCGAACGTTTCGCCTGGCGCGGAAACGTGCGTGAGTTGCGCAACGCGGTATATCGCCTTGCCCTCATCGCGCGCGAAGAGACGATCGACGAGGCAACGGTGGATGCCGTCCTGGGAAGACCGCAAGCGGAAGCAGGTGATCGGGAGCGGTCCGGCTTTGCCGGAGCGCTGGCGTCATGGTTGCAGGTTGCTCCAGCGCGTGAAGGCCAATTGTATCACGATGCGCTGGCGGAATTGGAGAGGCCCTTGCTCGCCCATGCACTGGCCGAGACCGGCGGCAACCAGTTGCGCGCAGCGCGTCTGCTTGGGATCAATCGCAATACGTTGCGCAAGCGGCTCACCGACCTAGCTATCGGACCCGACGACAGCGCGCGGCACAGGTAAGGCGCCTTGGCTAAATTCGCTTGCAAATTTGCAACAGTGCAGTTGTAAGACGGCAACGATGATGGCCATGGACGCGCACAAAAAAACGGACGCCGCCCCCTTCCGTCGCAGTCCGCGGTGGTGGCGCCGGTTCGTCGTCGCCAGTCGCAAGGCCAATTTCTATCTCATCCTCGAAGTCGTCGCGTTTGTTGCCTTCGGGGCGATGGTGTGGACGACCTGGTACACCTTCACCAGCGCGCCGCCGGACGGACAGTTACTTCCTTCGCGTCAGGTCGCGGGACTGCTGATCGCTACGCTGTTGCCGGCAATGGCGCTTCTGGTCCTGCTTGGACGGCGGCTCGCCTTGCGCCGAGCGGCGGGTACGACCGCGCGGATGCACGTGCGTCTCGTGTTCTTCTTCTCGCTGGTCGCCGCCGTGCCGACACTTCTCGTGGCGGCGTTTGCAGCATTTCTGTTCCAGACCGGGGTGGATTTCTGGTTTTCCGACAATTCGCGCGGGCTGATGCAGAACGCCAACAATCTTGCGCGCGGTTATTATGAGCAGAACCAGCTCCAAGTCGCCAACCAGACGGTCGCGATGGCGAGTGACATGCAGTACTACCTGCAAAGCTTCAAGCTGACCGATCCGGACCTCGCGGACATCTACGTGCTGCAAGTGAAACAGCGCGAAATCAACGAATCGGCGGTGCTCCAGCAGGTTAAGGATGGCTCGATCCGGGTCGCCGCCGTGATCGACCTCAGTTCCGACAACCGTCCGACGATCTTTGCCGCCGAGGCGCTCCCGCGCCTGCGTGCAGGCGACCAGGTTTACATCGGAGGCAACAATACGCGGATCGAGGCCTTGGCACCGATAGACCGGAAGACAGGTATCTACCTCTACAATGCGCGCAATACTGAGGCGCTGGCTTTCAGCCAGTGGCGCAATGCGCAGTCGATCGTGGCCGCTTACGACGTGCTGACAAAGCGCGCGCGCGCTTTGCAACTGCGTTTCAACCTCGCGCTGTTCTTCGTCAGCCTCGCGCTCGTTGGCCTGGCAGTTTGGTTTGCGCTGCGATTCGCCGACCGGCAGGTCGAGCCACTCACCGAACTGGTCGGCGCGGCGCGCAGGATCGGTGCGGGTGACTTCGTGCGCGTCGAGGGGCGGACGGGATCCGACGAGATCGGTATGCTTAACCGGGCGTTCAATCGGATGACCGGGCAGATCGAACAACAGACCGCCGCGCTGCTCGGCGCTAATCGTCAGCTCGACGAGCGACGCGCGTTCATCGAAGCGGTGGTTGAATTGATTTCGGCCGGAATCGTGACTCTGGACCGCGAAGGGCGCGTCTTGCTGATGAACAGCTCAGCCCAGGAATTGCTGCTGGGCGAGAAGGGTCCCGTACCTGCTGCCGTTCTGCTGTCGGAAGTCGCGCCACAGCTTGCCAACTTCGCTGACGCGCGGGCCGCGAGCGGGATCGTCAACTGGTCGAAGGGCGGCGAATTGCTGACGCTTGCGGTCAAGGTTGCCGACGCACCTGATGGACGAGTGATCACGTTCGAGGACATTACCCGCCAGATTCTCGACCAGCGACAGGCCGCCTGGTCCGACGTCGCCCGGCGGATTGCCCATGAAATCAAGAACCCGCTTACCCCGATCCAGCTCGCGACCGAGCGACTGAAGCGCCGCTACCGCAAGCAGATCGAAAGCGATGGCGAGTTGTTCGACGAACTGACCGACACCATCATTCGCCAGGTTGGCGACCTCAGAAAGATGGTCGATGAGTTTTCGAGCTTTGCGCGACTGCCGAAACCAGTGTTCCGGCCCGAAGACGCTCAAGACCTCGTAAAGCAGGCGCTTTTTCTGCAGGAAGTCGCGCATCCCGAGATCGATTTTGCCTTTGCGTCGGATGCCGAAGAGGCAGCCACGATTGCTGCCGACAGGCATCAGGTGGGGCAGGCGATGACCAACGTGCTCAAGAACGCGGTCGAAGCGATCGAGGCGCGAGCGCGGGGGGCTGAACCGGATTATCGCGGACGCATCGCAGTGACGATGACGTCGACCCCGGAACTGGTTGCGGTGAGCGTCGATGACAACGGCGTGGGCCTCCCACAGGATCGCGAACGGATCGTCGAGCCTTATGTGACGACGCGCGAAAAGGGCACCGGCCTCGGCCTCGCGATCGTCAACAAGATCGTCGAAGAACATGGGGGCGACATGACTTTTGCCAGCGCTCCGGGCGACGACAGCGGAACACGGGTGACCTTGCGTTTTGCCCGCGATCCACTTGTCCTCGCCGGAACGGTGGCAGCCGAATGACCATTCTGGAGGACCGATGGCGCTTGATATCCTGATCGTCGACGATGAACGCGACATCCGCGAACTCGTCGCCGGCGTGCTCAGTGACGAAGGGTACGAATGTCGCACTGCTGGCGACAGCACTTCCGCGCTATCTGCGGTCGACGAGCGCCGGCCCAGCCTCGTGCTGCTCGACGTCTGGCTGCATGGTAGCCAGATGGACGGGCTCGAAGTGCTCGACGAGATCAAGAAGCGCGAGCCCGAGTTGCCGGTCATCATATTCTCCGGCCACGGCAACATCGACACTGCGGTGAGCGCGGTCGGTCGCGGAGCGATGGACTTCATCGAGAAGCCGTTCGAGGCGGAGAAACTCTTGCTTCTCGTCCAGCGGGCGACCGAGACCGAGCGCCTGCGGCGCGAGAACAGCCGCCTGCGCGAAGGGTTCGCCAAGGGTGAGGAATTCACCGGCAACTCGGCAGCGATCAACGCGGTCCGCGCGACGCTCAAACGTGTGGCCAACACGGGAAGCCGGGTTCTGATCAGTGGTCCGGCCGGGGCGGGTAAGGAGGTTGCCGCGCGGTTGCTGCACGCCTGGAGCCCGCGCGCGGAAAGCGCCTTCGTGATCGTCAATTCGGCGCGCATCACGCCGGAGCGGTTCGAGCAGGAGCTGTTCGGCGAGGAAGCTGACGGCAGCCTGGTGCGACCGGGTTTGCTCGAAATGGCTGACGGAGGCACGCTCTATCTCGACGAGGTGGCCGATATGCCGCTGTCGACCCAGGCCCGCATCCTGCGCGTGCTGACCGAGCAGAGTTTCGTCCGCGTTGGCGGCAACCGGCAGGTCGGGGTCGATGTGCGCGTGGTCTCTTCGACATCGCGCGACCTTGCCATGGAAATGGAGGAAAAGCGTTTTCGCGAGGACTTGTTCTACCGGCTAAACGTAGTGCCGGTCGCCATCCCCTCGCTCGCCGAGCGGCGCGACGATATACCCGCGCTGGCGGGACATTTTTTTACGCGCTATGCGGCCGAACAGGGAATTCCCGCGCCTGCCGTAAGCCAGGAAGCGGTCGCCGCGCTTCAGGCCTACGACTGGCCCGGCAACGTCCGCCAGCTTCGGAATGTGGTCGAGCGCACGATCATCCTCACGCCCCGCGAACGGCTCGACACGATCGAGGCGGAGATGTTGCCCGGCGAAGTGACCGGCAGTCGGATCGGCGGGGGCGGGGCGGCCTCATCGCTGATGGGCGTGCCGTTGCGCGAAGCGCGCGAAAGCTTCGAGCGCGAATATCTGACGATCCAGATCCGCCGCTTTTCGGGAAATATCTCGAAGACGGCGAGCTTTATCGGAATGGAGCGCTCGGCGTTGCACCGCAAGCTCAAGCTTCTCGGCATGGGCGAACGCCGCGAAGAGGATTAGGTTTTCGCGCCAGCCGGAACGCACTTGCAGCAAAAGCATTTGCGAATTGAGGTGCACACGCCATATTCGGCAGCGATTCCGGTGTTTCCGCGCAATGGAACACCAGATTGTGGACCGCAGAAGCGGCCGCCAACAACAGGAGACGTGAAAAAGTGTCCACATCCCGCACGCTGACTGCGCGCCCGAAATCGCCCCAGGAAGAAGCCGAGGCCGGCTCGCCGCCATCGAATGGCAAGCAGCAGAGCCTTCAGGATGCATTCCTCAACCTCCTGCGCAAGAGCAAGACGCCGGTGACGATGTTCCTCGTCAAGGGCGTGAAGCTACAGGGCATCGTTACCTGGTTCGATAACTTCTCGATCCTCCTTAGGCGCGATGGACAGTCGCAGCTCGTCTACAAGCATGCCGTCTCGACGATCATGCCGACGAACCCGATCGATGCCGCCCAGTTCGCCAGTCAGGGATCCAACGCCAAGCAGCGTTTGCTGCAAGACGTATTCCTTAGTCGCGTACGCGAGGCGGGTGTCCAGGTGACCATGTTCCTTGTCAACGGAGTGATGTTGCAGGGCAGGATCGCCGCGTACGACCTGTTTTGCATGCTGCTCGAGCGCGAGGGATACGTTCAGTTGGCCTACAAGCATGCGGTCTCGACAATCCAGCCAGCAAGCGCCGTTGACCTGTCGGACGAATTTGAAGGCGACAGCGACTGAGCTTCGATGACAACTTGATGGGCGAGGTCTCGCGCGGCGCGCGGGCCCTTGTCATCTGTCCCGATATTCGCGGACGGTTGAACGACCTTCCTCCCGAAGCGCGACTTGAGGAGGCGTGCGGCCTCGCGCTCGCGATCGGCATCGTCGTCGCCGATGCACAGGTTATCCCGGTGCGCGATGTCAAACCTGGCACGTTGTTTGGGGCAGGGCAGGTCGAGAATATTGCCACCGCCTGTCAACAGCACGAGGCAGAACTCGTCGTCATTGATGGCGCGCTGAGCCCGATCCAGCAGCGCAACCTGGAAGACAAGTTGAAGCGCAAGGTCATCGACCGGACGGGCCTGATCCTGGAAATCTTCGGCGAGCGCGCAGCGACTGCCGAAGGGCGGCTTCAGGTCGAACTCGCGCACCTCGATTACCAGCAGAGCCGGCTCGTCCGATCATGGACCCACCTCGAACGTCAGCGCGGTGGGTTCGGCTTCCTCGGCGGCCCCGGCGAAACCCAGATCGAAGCGGATCGGCGAATGATCCGGCAGCGCATGGCGCGACTGCGCCAAGAGCTCGAGGGCGTGCGCAAGACTCGCGCATTGCACCGCGACCGCCGTAGTCGAGCACCGTGGCCGGTGATCGCGCTCGTTGGCTATACCAACGCCGGAAAATCGACGCTTTTCAATCGCTTGACCGGGTCGGATGTGATGGCAGAGGATCTGCTGTTCGCCACGCTCGATCCCACAATGCGGGCGATATCATTGCCAGGCGTCGAGAAGGCGATCCTGTCGGATACGGTCGGTTTCATCTCCGATCTGCCGACCCAACTCGTGGCCGCCTTCCGGGCGACGCTGGAAGAAGTGACGGGTGCCGACCTGATCCTACACGTGCGCGACATCGCCAACTCATCGACGAAGGCGCAAAAGACACAGGTGCTTGAAGTGCTCGCCGATCTCGGGGTGACCGAAGGGGAGGGCGCAAGCGCGATCCCGATCATGGAGGTATGGAACAAGATCGATCTTCTTTCGAGCGAGGACGCTGCCGATGTATTGGCTGCCTCGCGCGCTGACGAAACGACAATCGCGATGTCCGCGCAGACCGGCGAGGGTGTCGAAGCGCTGATGGATCGACTCAGCGAGGAGCTCACGCGAAGCGCGCGGGTGCACGAATTCGTGCTGCCGGCAAGCGCCGGGCGCCGCATCGCATGGCTCCACGCCCACGGTGAAGTGCTCGAGGAAAGCGATGCAGGGACTGGTTCCGATGGTCCGCTTCGCCGACTTGCGGTTCGGCTTAACCCCAAGGAACTCGGACGGTTCGAAACGTTATGATCGTTCGGCGGTCTTGACCGCCTGCCACAAGGCTTCCTGATCTTCCAGCGAGCGAGCGGCAAAGTCTCCACGTGCCATGTCCTCCATCGCTCGGAAGCGTCGTTCGAACTTGGCATTCGCCGCACGCAGGGCATCCTCCGGGGCTATTCCATAAGCACGTACGACGTTGACGGCCGCGAACAGCAAGTCACCGGCTTCTTCGAAACGTTCGTTCTCATCGCTTTCGGCCAACTCGCGCACTTCTTCGGCGAGCTTGTCGATTGGGCCTTCGCGGTCGGGCCAGTCGAAACCGACCCGCGCGGCCCGCTTTTGAAGTTTATCGGCGCGCATCAGTGCGGGTAACGCGACCGCCACGCCGTCGAGCGCACTCGTAGCGCCCTTGGCGCAACGCTCGGCCGCCTTGATAGCCTCCCAGCGCGCGTCGCGAGTTTCCCCAGGTGGCGCCTCGTCAGAGAAAATATGCGGATGGCGCGCGACGAGCTTATCGGCGATCGAGCGCGCGACGTCGTCAAATGCAAAGTGGCTGTGTTCCTCGGCGATGCGTGCCTGGAAAACGACCTGGAACAGCAAGTCGCCAAGTTCGTCGCGGATCTCGCCCAGATCGCCACGCGCGACCGCGTCCGCCACTTCGTAGGCTTCCTCGATCGTGTGCGGCACGATTGTCTCGAAACTCTGGGCGCGATCCCATTCGCACCCGTGGTCGGGGTCGCGCAGCGTGGCCATGATGGCGAGGAGGCGATTCAACTGATCGGTCATATAACGATGATAATATATATTATGTTAAACGTGAAAAGACTTTGGGGCTGACATTCACCCCATCGCGAGCGAAAATGCGAGCGCCACGGCGATGAAGATGCCCGCCCACAACAGCGCCATCCGGATGCTTTCTCTCCAACCGAGTTGATAGGACGCGAATGCGCCGCCGGCGAGAACCAGCCAACCGAGCAATGCAATGATTTGAACGGCGTTGAACTGGTTCATAGCGCGATTTCCAATCCGTCGAAGCCAACTTCGACGCCATCGGGCACTTCGGCGGCCAGCGTCCGATAATCCATCGACTTGTCGAGGTGTGTCAGAACGGTGCGCCGCGCTTTGCATTGACGGGCAAAGTCGAGCGCCATTTCGAGATGCGCATGCGTGGGATGCGGCCGCCGACGCAGGCAATCGACAACAAGCAGGTCGATACCGTCGAACAGCGCCACCATCGAACTGATAATTTCGCTGAAGTCCGTCGCGTAACCGACTGATTTCCCATCCGCATCGAAGCGAAAGGCGGTCGATTGCGCGGGTCCGTGCGGCATTTGGCAGTGGCCGACGCCGAACCCGCCGAAGATACGCAGCCGCTCAAGCGTGTTGAGTTCGCAAATCGTCGGATAGCCATGCTCTCCGGCAAAGACATACGAGAAGCGGGCGCGCAGCCGCCGAGCCGTTTCGTCGGCGGCGAAGCATGGGAGCGGGCCGGAACGGTCGTAGCGCATGACCCGTAGGTCATCGATACCGTGACAATGATCCGCATGATCGTGCGTCCAGAATACTCCATCCACGCGTTCGATGCGGTTCGCCAGAAGCTGCTGGCGAAGGTCAGTCGAGGTGTCGACGAGCAGGCGCTTGCCCTCGGCATTTTCGACTATGATCGACACCCGCGTGCGCCGGTTGCGAGGCTCCGTGGGATCGCATTCGCCCCAGTCTTCGCCGATACGCGGCACCCCGGTGGATGTGCCCGAGCCGAGCATGAGGAGCTTCACGCCGCCGCTTTCCTGAAGAGTGTGAAGAAGTTGCAAGAGGTCGACTCCGCAAGCTCCTCCAGCGTTACGCCGCGCAGTAGCGCGACGTGTGTTGCCGTATCTCGCACGAAAGCTGGCTCGCATGGCCGGCCGCGATGAGGCACCGGCGCCAGGAATGGGCTGTCGGTTTCCACCAAAAGGCGATTGGACGGCAATTCACTCGCGATTTCCTGCAGTTCCTTCGCGTTCTTGAAAGTGACGATGCCCGATAGCGAGATCGTCAGACCGAGGTCGAGGACCGTCTGGGCGAAACCGCGCGAGGCTGTAAAACAGTGGATCAGCGCGGGAAATGCGCCCTTCTCCATTTCGTCGGCCAGGATTGCGACCGTATCGTCCTCGGCATCGCGGGTGTGAATGATGATCGGCAGGCCGGTCTCGCGGGCGACGCCGATATGCATGCGAAAGAGGGCACGCTGAACCGCGCGGTCCGACTTGTCGTAGTAATAATCGAGACCGCTCTCGCCGATGCCGATGACCTTGGGGTGCGCGGTTGCCGCAAGCAACGCGTCCCGTCCCAGGTCGGCGTGACCATCAGCCTCGTGCGGATGGATCCCGACGCTGGCCCAGACGTCGGGTTCGCTTTCGGCGGTCCCCACGACGGCGCCCCATTCGCGCTGACGGGTCGAGATGTTGAGCATGCCTGTGACGCCGGCCTCGCGAGCACGGGCAAGCACTCCCGCGCGGTCTTCGGCGACGCCCTCGTATTCGAGGTGACAATGGCTGTCGATCAGCCTCATGCGGCTTCTTCGGCAGGCAATTCGAGCCGCGGGAACACGCCGACGGGTTGGGTCAGGCGAAAGCCACTTGTCGCCAGCTCTGCGAGCCACTCGTCATTATCGAGCACAGCGAAATTTCGCGCGTCGGAGCCAATGCCCATCTGGTCGAGCAGAGAATCGATGCTTGACGGAGTAACCGGCCGGATCGCGATCGCCAGGTCATGGACCTGCCGTACCAGCGTCATCAGTACCGCCGCCATGCGTTCAGGATCGGTTTTGCGCAGTGCCCATGGCGCCTGCTCGTCGACATAGGCGTTACAGGCGAAGACCGCGCGCATCCACGCCTCGATCCCTTCATTGAATGCCAATGCCTCGAACCGCGTGCGCACCGTCGCAAGCTCGTGCACTACGGTCCGGGCCAGCGCCGTGTCCGCCGCGCTCGCAGGTAATCCCGCGCGCAGTTCACCATCGAGGTTCTTGAAGATCATCGAAAGCACGCGCTGTGCAAGGTTGCCGAAGCTGTTTGCCAGTTCCGCGTTGCACCGAGTGACGATCGCCTCTGCCGAGAAGCTGCCGTCCTTGCCGAACGGCACTTCGGCGAGAAGGAAATAGCGCAGCTGATCGACCCCGTAACGCTGGGCGAGTTCGAGCGGATCGACCACGTTGCCGGTCGATTTCGACATCTTCTCCCCGCGGTGCAGCAGGAATCCGTGCCCGAAGATCGCCTTGGGCGGAGCGAGGCCCGCGCTCTTCAGGATAGCTGGCCAATAGACCGCGTGAAAGCGCACGATGTCCTTGCCGATGAGGTGCAGGTCGGCCGGCCAGAAGCGGTCGAACTCTCCCTGGCGGTCGGGAAAGCCGATCCCCGTCAGATAGGTGGTCAGCGCGTCCACCCAGACGTACATCACGTGCCCCGGGCTGCCCGGTACCGGCACGCCCCAGTTGAAGCTGGTACGGCTGACCGACAGGTCGCGCAGGTCGTTTCCCTTCAGGAAGGCCAGCACCTCATTGCGACGGCTTTCGGGCTCGAGGAAGCCGGGAGTTTCGTTCAGTTCGATGAGGTAGTCGCGGTACTTCGACAGACGGAAGAACCAACTTTCCTCGACCTGCCATTCGACTGGAGTGCCCTGCGGCGACAACTTTGCCCCGCCCTCGCCCTCGATAAGCTCGCCCTCCCCGTAGAAGGCCTCGTCACGCACCGAGTACCAGCCTTCGTAACGGTCGAGATAGAGGTCGTCCGATGCTGCCATCGCTTCCCAGATCGCCTGACTGGCGGCGTGATGCTGGGCCTCGGTCGTCCGCCGGAATGCGCTGTAGTTTATGTGAAGAGCCGCGCACATATCGCGGAAATAGCTCGACATTTCGCTAGCGAAATCGAGTGTTTCGCGCCCCGCATCACGAGCGGTCTTGTCCATCTTGAGGCCGTGCTCGTCGGTCCCGGTCACCAACCGCACGTCGTATCCTTGTGCTTTCTTCACGCGTGCGATCACATCGGCTGCGATCGCTTCATACGCATGGCCGATGTGCGGGCGCCCGTTCGGGTAGCTGATCGCGGTGGTGAGGTAGTAGGGCTCAGGCATCGGCGAGGCTGCTAGACGTCGCCGCCGAGGCGAGCAAGCCGCCGATCTGCATCACGAGCAGCCCGGGATCGAAGTTGTGCGTCGGGGCCTGGGCCGACAGGCGGACGAGATCGGCGTGCGCCTCGACGATGGCCGGCAGCGCTGCACGCGGTGCGTCGGCGGTCATCCGCGTCAGCCGCGCACGTGCGAGCTCGAGCACGGCGGCAATGCGCGCGCGGTCGGGACGCAGGCCGATCTCGCCCGCGAGTCTGCCACGGAGCGAAAAATCGGCATCGCCCGCTTCGGCGATCCGTTTCATGAGCGCATCGACCGGCCCCAGATCCTGTGCGACGAATTCCAACGCAGCGCCCGGAGAACCGGCCGCCGCGGCGACCGCCGCCGCGCGGGTGGCCGCATCCGCCTCTGGCGCATGTTCGGCCACGATCCGCGCCATCGCTGCGTCGTCGAGCGTGGGGAAGCGTAGCAGACGGCAGCGCGAGCGGATCGTCGGCAGCAGCCGGGCGGGCCGATGGGCGACGAGCAGGAAGAAGGTGCCGACCGGCGGCTCCTCGAGGCTCTTGAGCAGCGCGTTGGACGAACCGCTCTCCATGTCGTCCGCCGGATCGATGATCACCGCGCGGCGGCTGCCGAGTGTCGGCCTGGTGGTGAGCCGCCGCTGCATCTCGCGAATCTGCGAGATCTTGATGTTGCGCGCGAGCTCGAACTCCTTGCCGTCGTCGCGCTTGCGCTCTTCCTTTTCGTCCTTGGGCAGGTGCGTGAGCACGAGGATATCGGGGTGCTGGCCCTGCGGTTGTGCGACGCCGGGCTCGGCGACCAGTTCGCGTGCCGCGGCGAGCGCGAAGCTCATCTTGCCGAGGCCCTTCTTGCCGGCAAGCAGCCACGCATGGTGCATCCGCTCTCCGGCGAGACCATCGCGCCATTCACGCCATGCGGCGTCGTGGCCGAGCAATGTCATGTTTGCGCGCTTAGCAGTGGCGTGACGGCTTCCCAGATCGCGGCGTGAACAGCCTCGGGCGCATCGTCGCCCGCGATTACCGCGAACCCCTCGGCGTCCGTCGCCGCAAGGCGCGCAAAGGTCTCCGCCACGGCTTGGTGATAGCCCGCATCACGCCCGCCGATTGCATCGGCCGCGTCTCCATCGCGCGCGCGGGTCCGGGAGACTGCAGTCCGGGGATGGACGGTGAGCAGGATCGTCAGATCGGGACGCAACCCGCCACTGCCTATCGCGTGGAGCGCTTGGACAGCCTCGTCCCCCACGCCTCCGGCCCCGCCCTGATAGGCCCGGCTCGAATCGACGAAGCGATCCGAGACCACCCATCGTCCTTCGGCGAGCGCGGGACGGATAAGACGCGCCACATGGTCGGCGCGCGCCGCAGCGAACAGCAAAGCCTCGGCCTCAGCGCCCCAGCCCTCTCCTGGCGGGTCGAGCAGGAGGCCACGGATCGCCTCGGCGCCGGGCGTGCCACCGGGTTCGCGGGTAAGGTCGGCCGCGATGCCATTGGCGCGCAAAGCGTCCACGAGCAACCGTGCCTGGGTCGACTTGCCGCACCCTTCCCCGCCCTCGAATGCTATGAAGCGCCCGCTCGCCATCAGAACAGTCCTGCAATGCCGTTTGCCAGACGCTCGGCGATATTGGCTTCGGAGACCGTGCTCGCGGCAACGAGTGGAACGCGCGATGTGCGCAGCCCCTCGACCGCGATCTCAAGCTCGGCGACTTCTTCGCCCTTGGCGATCGGCGCCCGTAGGGGTCCGTGATAGTGGATCGTGAGAGCGACCTTACCGGTCTGGCCCTGCGGCAAGTCGTAACCGATCGGCCGCGCAGGGCTCAGCCCGACCGCTCTTGTCGAACCGCCCTGAACGCGCGCTTCGCCCACCACCGCATTACGCGCGAACAGCGGATGACTGGTAAAGGCCTGGAAACCCCATTCGAGGAACGAGCGTGACGCTTCGTGCTGGATACGGCTCGTCGGCGCGCCGCCGATGACCATCACGAGGCGTCGGCCGCCCCTCTGGGCGCTCCCAAGAAACCCGTATCCCGCCTGGTTGGTGAAGCCCGTCTTTATCCCGTCGGCACCCTCGATCACCCCCGTCACGGGGTCGTGATTGCGCTGCTCGAAGCCGTTGAATTTCAGGCGCCTGTTCCCGAAGTACCTATTGTAGAGATCGGGGTGCCGGGTGATCATCGCGGTCGCGAGCGTCGCCAGGTCGCGAGCGGTGACGAAGGTGCGCCCCTCGTCCATCCAGCCGTTGGGAGTGCCGAAGTGGCTGTCGCGCATCCCGATAGAGCGTGCGGTCGCGTTCATCTTCTGGACCCATTTCGGGGTCGATCCGGCCAGGCCGGCACCGAGCGCGGCGGCACCGTCGTTCGCCGATACAGTCGTGACCCCATGCAGCAGGGCATCGATGGTGACGCGCTGGCGATCGGCAAGGAACATCGTCGAACCGACCCCATGCCAGTCCTTCCAGGTCTGTTCGCTCACCATCACCTGCTGGTTCGGCGAAATCTTGCCCGAATCGATCATCTCGAATGCAGTAAAGACCGTCATGACCTTGGTGATCGAGGCGGGCATGAAGCGCCGGTCGGGCTCGCGCGAATAGAGCGTCTGGCCCGACGACAGGTCGACCATCAGCGCAATCGGAACCTCCGGCGGAGGCACGATCGGCTCGATGGGTCGGCGGTCGGCGCTCGCGGCTCCAGCGCTCAGTGTGAGCGCGGCGGTGGCCAGCAATGACTTGGCGATGGTATTCAACGATGCTCCCGCGCCGGGCGGAAGCCGGCGACTTAACCTGCGGTAAGGACTCGCGCGTCGCTATACCCGGCAGCCCGCACCTTGGCGAGCGCGGCTTCGGCCTGTGCCCGGCTTGCGAAAGGCCCGGTGCGAACAAGATAGAACTTTCCCACCGGGCTGACGTGGCCGCCCAAGTCGGCAGCTGCCTTATCGGCGTTTTCCCGAATCGAAAAAGTACCCGCCTGAACGATGAAACCGGTTTCCAGTCCCGCCGATGCCGATGCGTCAGTTTTCGAGACCGCGCTTGCGGCAGACGCTTGAGCAAGCGGTGCAGAGCGGCGCACGGGCGCTGCCGAAGCGGTGGCACCGGGGATCGGAGCGACTTCTGACGCCCTGATGGGTTTCGCCGCGGCGATTGCCGGTTTCGGAGGAGCGCCTGCGCGCAGACTGGCGGCACCCGAAGCGGGGAGCTTGCGGCGCAATACCTCGATCAGCGACTTGGGCGTTTCGATCCGATCGGGTGCGGGGCGGCCAGCGCGCAATTCGGCCCTCTCCCGCTCGGGTGGATTGACCCGGCGCACGCGCACCGCGACGCCCTCGGATGCGCCAAGCTGGGCGGCTGCGGCGGGCGAGAGGGCGATGAACTGGCTTCCTGAAAGCGGTCCGCGGCGTTCGACCCGGGCGAGAATCGTCTTGCCGGTGTCGAGCGACGTCACCTCGACGTAGCTGGGCACCGGCAGAGTACGGTGAGCCAAAGTGACACCCGATCCCTGGTCCATCGTGGCATAGCCGACGACGTCGTAGTTCATGACGTCCGCTGGCGTGTAGAATTCGCCATCGACGGTAAATGGATTGCCAAGGACCATCGGATAATCGGCAGCCGGTCCGGTCGCGTCAGAGGCGCGCGATGTCGAAACCGACAGCGGACGATCCCCTCCTGTCAGCCCGCACCCCGCCAGCGCGGTGGTGGCCAAGCCGAGGGCAACTAGCCGATAACCGACGTCAACGCACAATCTCATCTGCAAGCAACCCCACACTCATGGCGTAGTAATTCGAGCAGTTATATTCGAGGATGACCCGATAATTTGCGGTTAAGAGCCAGGCGCGCGTACCGGGTCCATCGGGTTGGAACAGCGAGGCCGTGACGTCGTCGGCAAGGTAACCGAGCGGTCGCACACCAAGTTTTTTCCACTCCCCCACGCTCATCCAGCGGCTGTGTCGCTCGTGCACGCGGTTGCAGACCGGAGAATTCATGGGCGACTTGAGCGCATTCCAGTCGATGCCTGGCGGCACGTTCGCCAGTACACCCCACGGCTGCCCTCGCCGCCAGCCGGCATCGCGGAAGTAATTGGCAATCGAGGCAAGCGTGTCGGCCCGACTGTTCCAGATATCGCGATGCCCGTCGCCGTCGCCGTCCTGCGCCAGGCGAAGGTAGATGCTCGGCAGGAACTGCGGATTGCCGAACGCGCCTGCCCAGCTGCCCTTCAGGGTGGAGCGGTTGACGCCCATGTCGGCGATCTTGAGGAGATCGACGAACTCGGTCGCGAACAGGTCGCGCCGGCGGCCTTCCCAAGCGAGGGTTGCGAGGCTGCGGGCGAGATCGAAATCGCCGGTGTAGCTGCCGTAGTTCGTCTCGTGCCCCCAGATCGCCACGACGATCGAGGCCGGAACGCCGTACTTTGCCTCGATCTGCGAGGCGATCGGCCCAAGCGCCTGGTAATTGCTGCGGCCACGACTGATGCGCGCATTGTCGACATGGTCGTCGAGATAGGATTGGAGACGCGGAAAGGTGCCGCTGCTCGAGGGCGTTCCGGGCTGTCCGCGATCGAGTTGGATCACCCGGCTGTTGGGCGTCAAGTCGTACGTCATCCGCTGGATGGTCGGTTCACTCACCCCCTCTGCGCGAGCCCGGGCAATGAGCAATTGCAGATAGGCGTCGAACGTCATGTCCTGCGCCGATACGGGTGCAGCAAGGATCGCGGCGAGGAAGGCAAGGAGTTTCAGACGCATGAGTTTATGTCGCATAGGCATGACAACGGTGCAAACCGCAAAGGGTTCGTGACAAGCGCGATTTGGCTCGCTAGCCGAACGTCCTGCCGGACAGGTGGCAGAGCGGTTGAATGCACCGGTCTTGAAAACCGGCGAGGGTGAAAGCCCTCCGTGGGTTCGAATCCCACCCTGTCCGCCAATTGCCCTTTTCCAACCGTTCCCCATCATCCCCGACGCTTTACTAAAGTAGCGGAAAATAGCCGTTTATGCGGCCCTGCCCGTTCTCTTGCGTTCCCTGCCAGCCGCGCTACACTGTGGTAAGAAGTGTGGGAGCAAGGCAAATGGGCAAGCTGACGGCAACTGCGGTGAAGGCGGCGAATCAACCGGGGCGCTACGGCGATGGTGACGGGCTTTTTTTACTGGTCGGAAAATGCGGGCGGCAAAAGCTGGATGGTCCGCGTTCAAAAAGACGGGCGACGGCGCGACATTGGCTTGGGCAGTGCGAGCAAGGTTCCGCTTAAACTGGCACGCGAGCGGGCGGGAACGGTGCGCGAGCAAATCGAAGTGGGCATTGATCCGGTTGCCGAGCGGCGCAAGGCGGGTGGCGTTCCCACGTTCCGCGTGGCGGCGGCGCTTGTCCATGCCGAGCACAAGGCGAGTTGGAAAAACGCGAAGCATCGGGCGCAATGGCTTTCTACGCTCGAAACCTATGCTTTCCCGGCGTTCGGGGATCGATCGGTTGCCGATATTGACGCGGCGGCGGTGCGGGACGCGCTGGCAGCCATCTGGTTGAAGAAACCTGAAACCGCGCGGCGGCTTCGCCAGCGTATTCGGACGGTGATCGATTGGGCCGTGGCGAAGGGTTATCGCGATGCGGCGCTGGCCATGCCGGTGATCGACAAGGCGCTCCCCAAGCAGCGCGCAAAGGTCCGCCACCATGCGGCGCTGCCCTATGCCGAGCTCCCCGTATTTATGCGGGAATTACGCGAGCGCGAAACCATGGGGCGGCTGGCGCTGGAAGCGGTGATTTTGACCGCCGCGCGTTCGGGCGAGGTTCGGCTGGCAACGTGGGCCGAGTTGGACTTGGAAGCCGCCACCTGGACTGTTCCGGCCGAGCGCATGAAGGCGGGCCGCGAGCACGTCGTTCCGCTTTCCGCGCCAGCCGTGGCGCTGTTCGAGCGCATGAAGGCACACAAGCGCGGCGACATGCGATCTAGTCTTTCCCGGTAGCCAAGCGCGGCAAGCCGCTTAGCGACATGACGCTGACAAAGGCGCTGCGCGACATGGGGCGCGACGTAACCGCGCACGGCTTCCGCTCGACCTTCCGCGATTGGGTTGCCGAGCAAACGACATGGCCAGCCGAACTTGCCGAGGCGGCGCTGGCGCACGTTGTCAGCGACAAGACGGTTGCCGCCTATCAGCGCGGATCGATGCTTGAAAAGCGGCGCGAATTGATGGCCGCGTGGGCATCTTATGCGGGGCGTGAAGGTCCCTGAGTTTCGGCCACCCGGGGGTGTGAACAGAAAGTTCCATTGAAGGTCAGATACTTAGAAAATCTGCTTGGGGACAACTCGCGCGATAACCTTGCGGATGCGTGCGAGTCGGATGTTTCTAGGGGCGTCAGGGTAGTCCTCGACAGCCGCAAGGCCGGGCGGCGTCATCACCGGCCTAACATGGAGGCAGCCATGAGCATGCCTGAATTGCTTAGAGTTGCAGACTTCTGCGCTCACTACAATATCGGCCGGACAAGCCTATACCGCGAGGTCAACGCTGGACGCTTGAAGCTTCGCAAGTTCGGCACGGCAACGCGCATCGCCCGCGAAGATGCGGAGCTGTGGGCGGCAACCCTTCCGGTGAGGGAAGGGAACGTAGCATGATATCGGTAATAGATCGGGGGCCGGTTGCGCCAACAACCGAACCCCCTTGCAATCGCGTGGAAGCAACTGTCCGGTCAGACTACTCTAAAAGTGGGGCGGCTGGCAACGGCTCTCTAAGCGCCGAGCAGGGCGGCTATAGGCCGGCGGGCGGTCTTGCCGGCGAAACCGCCCATCGCGAGCCTACGGGCCGAATTTGGCGCTATAGGGGCAAGCGCGGGCGCGTGCTCCATATGCTCGCCACCATGTGGCAGGGGGTGACGCAACGGGATACTCTCCCATGGCACACTCGGCTAGCGGGGACGATCCACGCTTTGCGGCGAGACGGGCTGGCAATCACGACCGAGCGCGAGGGCGATTACCGTCATGCCCGCTACCGGCTGGCGACCCCCGGTTCCCTGTTAATACAGCGAGAGAACAGGGAGGCGGCGGCATGAGCGCGCGACCTGGTTTCATCGGTGGCGAAGTGTGGGAACTGGTTCGGCCCAAGGGACGGTTGGTTGCGGGTGAACGCGAGTTTAAAGGCTGCCGCTTTTTCGAAGTTCGGCTTTGGGCAGGCGAACACGGCGAGACTCCGACTGGCAAGGGTGTCACCCTGCCGCCTGGAGACGTTCGCGGGCTTGCCGAAGCGTTGCAGGACTACGCCGACAAGCTGGACGCCGACGCACCTTCGCACGGCACCTAGCGAGACGTGGGGCGCATTGATCCAGCCGGACGGTGCGCCCCCTTTTTGCCCAATCTTGAAACTTAACCGCGATGGCCGAAAACCCATCCTCTCCATGGAAGCACACCGTTTCTTTAACGGCAGAAAACGATGGATTCGCCACGACTGGCACGGCGCTTGCTAAGTATAGAGATAGTCTCAGTTGCGAACGTCCAGCCGTTTCTGGAAGCCTTAAAGGGGAATGGGGCGGCGCTCGAAACCGGGCCGATCGATCGAGCGACCTGTTAGCAGATGCCAAGGTTGCCGAGCTATTGGATGCGGCCGCATTTGCCTTTGCGACCGGCCGGGTTTTCCAACGGCACTGGATTGTCCATTACGGCAAAGCGGGGGTCCAGCCGCACGACGGCGCTCGGTTCGTTTCCAAGCTGCTCAACCTTGTCAGCAAACAGGCGCGGCGCGAGGGCGGCGAGATGACCGCGCTATGGGTGCGGGAGCGCGCCAGCGACAAGGGCGAGCACGTGCATATCTTGTTGCACCTGCCAGCCGATATGCGCCTGCACGGTCGCACCCGGCGCTGGATCGAAGCCGCGCTGAGGCACGTCGGAGGGGAGTTTATGGACCAATACGCGCGCACGCGCCCGCGCGCGAGAGGAAGCGGCTGGGTAAAGGGGGTGAGCATGGTCCGGATTGTCGCCGGACGGTTGAATAAAATAGAGGGAAAATATTCCGACGCCCGCCAGCGTTTGAATGCGGAAAACGTCGTTCGTTACTTGCTAAAGAGCGCGAGTGCGGAAAAGGGCGTATCGCTCGAATTGACTCGCGCGGCGAGAGGCGGAAGGATTATCGGGAAGCGGTGCGGCTGGACGCAGAATATCAGTCATTGGGGCGAGGCGTAAGGGTGACCGAGTAACCCAATTTTTACGACCACTGGTTTAAGTGGTTTGCCCTGGAGCCACAGCATGTTCGAACGAGCCGATCCGCGTTCCTCTGTCGATCTTTCCGTTGATTGTCGGGCCCCAGCGGTGCCGATTGCAGCGAAAGTCGTGAACATTTCGGTATCCGGGTGCTTGGCTTTGACCAAAGCGGGAAAGCTCGCGGCGAAAGGTGCCACAATCTTCCTTGAGTTCGATGATTCAACCATTCTGTCCGGTCAGGTGGTTCGGCGGACAGACTTCGAGATTGGCGTCCGGTTTCATAAGGCGGTCAGCAGGGAACTTCTTGATCGGCTCTGCCTGCTGTCTGGCACCAATAGTAGCTGCGGAGACTTCCTTCGGGATGGTTTTGGCAGGCCTCTTCCCCTTCCTCCACGGATCCGTTTCGCCGATTAGGCTGGCGCATTGCTAACTTAGCCATGAGAGGCCGCCCAGGTTACGGCACTCGGACTTGCACGGAGCATTTGCGCATTCCGTGCGCGCGCAAAGATCGAAGATAGGGGGTGCTGGGTGAAAGGAACTAGCTAAGTTCGGATCGGCGCGGGGTGGCTGAATAAAATGGGGGCAAATAGGGGCGCGGCGCAACGGGAATGCGGCGAACGTGGTTCGCTACCTGCTGAAAAGCGCGAGTGCAGAAACCGGCGCATCGCTGGAACTGACTCACGCTGCGCGACGCGGGCGGATTACCGGGAAGCGGTACGGCTGGACGGAAAACATCGGCCGCAGTTCGCTCCTAAAGGCTCTAAAGGCGGATTAACAGCAAACGACCCCATTCCGGACATTTGCGACGGCCCGTTCTTGCGGCGCCTTCGCGCCCCACATATCGCTTGTTCGAGGAACTCGCCCCGTGAGCCTAAAGCTGTCGTTCATTCAGAAATATCTTGATGGCAGCAAGGCGGTCTCAGATCGGACGCTAGACTGGGAAGGCAAGCACACTGTGGGAGCGCCGGTCTGGCTGGCACATCAAAACCTTCAGGCGCGCTGAGCGTAAACGAGGCTTACTGATCCGATGATCGCTATCCCCCTACGAGATTTTTGCGCATGGCGGTGTGTTGGCCTTTAGTTCAGGACTTTAAACCTTTATCTTTAACCCTTCACACTTCCTCGATGGCGCTTTTCGAATGGCCGTGCGTCCCACCTTCCTGGTGTCGCCCGACTCGCTCAGGAAAGTTACCATGCCCCCTGTTAGGCGGTCCTTAGAACTCTCATTAACCATTTAGCGCTATTAGCGAGGCATGACATACTCGCCTTCTCTACCACGTTTGGCATACGCTTCGGCACTCGCCCTAATTCTGATCGCCTCGCCGGCGCATGCTGAAGGTGTTCCGGCGGGAACTCTGATCGAGAATACGGCAAGCGCTAAGTTTAACACTGGCGGTCCGACTCAATCTCTCGAATCCAACACGGTCACAATCAAGGTTGACGAACTGCTCGACGTTGCAGTCGCGTCGAAGGACGGCAGCGCCGTTTCGATTTCCGGCTCTGCCGTGCTCTCGTTCTCGGTGACGAACACCGGAAACGGGCCGGAGTTCTTCGTGCTGACCGCCGATCCGAATGTAGCTGGTAATGCATTCAATACGACCATAGATTCGCTCGCGATCGATACGAATGCCAATGGCGTCTATGATGCGGGTGTCGACGTGTTGGTAACGAACGGAGGCCAATCGCCCTCGATCGCGTCCGATACGCCTCTCACCGTTTTTGTGCTCGTCAATTCGCCGGGCGCTGCCGACGGCGCGACCAGCCAGGTCAATCTTCTTGCACAAGCCGCAACGGGCACCGGAGCGCCCGGCACCGTATTTGCGGGTGCCGGCGAAGGCGGCGGTGCGGCAGTGGTCGGGAGCACCGGGGCGGACGACGAAGCGCGCGGTTCGCTGGTTGCGAGCGCGGTATCGGTAGCATTGGTCAAAACTGCGACGGTTCGCGATCCCTTCGGCGGGGCACAACCCGTTCCCGGTGCGCGGATCACCTTTCAGATCGTCGCCAGCGCCAGCGGCTCAGGGTCGGTCAGCGATCTGATCGTGACCGACGCTATTCCCGCGTCGACAACCTACGCCGCGAACTCGCTTAGTCTCGACAGCGCCCCCCTCACTGACCTTTCCGACGGGGACGCCGGGACCGCATCGGGTTCGGGGATCTCCGTCAACCTGGGAACAACCACCGCCGGGACGAGCCGGTCGGTGGAGTTCGACGTGATCGTGAATTAGAAATGGATAACAATATGTTGAAGCGTAAACTTGTTGTTATTTCGATGGCAGCCGCCGCGATTTTCGCTGCTCCCGGAGCCATGGCTCAGTCGGGGGTCGAGTTGCAGGGAGACGTCAAGGTCGTTCGCATCGTCGAAGAGAACGGGCAGCGCGTCGAAACCTATGCCGAGCCGACGCAAGTCATCCCCGGAGATCGCCTCAAGTTCACCACAAGTTACCGCAACGAGACCGGCCAGAGTGTCGAGGATTTCGTCATTACAAATCCTCTGCCGAAGGCGGTCGTGTTGACCGAGCCGGGCGATTTCGAAGTATCGGTCGACGGCGGGAAATCCTTCGGCACGCTGGAATCGCGCGCCGTTCCCCTACCGGAGGGCGGCACGCGCCCGGCCACGCTGGCCGATGTTGAGCAGGTGCGCTGGACGATCGCTTCGATCGCTCCCGGCGCTTCGGGCCAGGTCACCTATTTCGCATCCGTCCGATAGGCCGGAAAAAAGCTCTATCGGATCAGCAGACTAATCGATCCACATTGAAGGACGAAACGAAATGAATCGCATCAAGAGGCTGGTGGCGGGAACCAGTGCGATAGCGCTGGCGACCGCTCCGACGATCGTGACGGCCGCCCCGGTAGGGACAGCCGCCAATACCGACATCACCAACACCGTCACCGTGAACTATCAGGTCGGCGGCGTGAACCAAGCGCAGATCACCGCGACAGACACATTTAAGGTCGACCGCAAGATCAACGTGACCGTCGCGACTACCGATTCCGCTGCGGTGGCCGTGACCCCGGGCCAGACCAACGCCGTTACCACCTTCACGGTGACCAATAACTCCAACGCCTCGCTGGACTACCTTCTCGCAGCGACCAACCAGGCCGGCGCTCCGTCCAACTTCAACGGCGCGCAGAACGACACGTTCGATGCTTCCAACGTTCGCACCTACATCGAAACCAACGGCGTTGCGGGCTTCCAGCTCGGCGGCGATACCTTGGCCAGCTCGATTGCGGGCCTCGGATCAGGCGACGTGGCCACGGTGTACGTCGTTTCGGACATGACTGATCCCGTCACGGGTCTCCCGGCGGACAATGGAATCGCCACCGTTCTGCTGACCGCCACCGCCGCGAGCGGCGCAACGGCTGGCACGGCGATCACGGGGGCTCCCGGCGCAACCGCGGGTTCGGGCGGCACCGCCATCGCGCAATCGACCGGCGCCAATGGCAAGAACACGATGGAAACCGTGTTCGCCGATGCAGCCTACCTGACCTTCGATGCGCAGTACAACGGCAAGCACGCCGCGCGAAGCGATTATAAGGTCACCGCGGCTCGTCTGTCGGTCAACAAGTACAGCCGGGTCATCAGCGATCCCGTTGGCAGTGCCAGTCCCCGCGCTATCCCGGGCGCGGTCGTCGAATACTGCATCGTGGTGGCCAACGCGTCGGGCGGCACTACGGCAACCACAGTCGCCGTAAGCGACATCGTGCCTTCCACCATGACCTACGTTGCCAACAGTATCTACCTCAACGGGGCCTTCAACGGCACCGACGGGTGCGCGGGCAGCGGCGGAACGGCGGGCACCGATGCTGCGAACTACAATGCCGGCACCACCACCGTCAGCAATTCGTTCGCCAGCATCGCTTCGACCGAGACGAGAACCCTGCGCTTCCAAGCGTCGATCAAGTAATCGATCGCGAAGGAAGCCGGGCTCTCGCCTGGCACCGATTATGCGGCATTTGAAACCTCGCATCGCAATGGCAGCAGCGCTCGTATGGGCGCTGCTGCTGTTCGTTGCGCCTGCTGCCGCCCAGACGATTACCAATACCGCCCGCGCCGACTGGAGCGAGGGCGGCGTTGCCCGATCTGCGGTGTCCAACACGGTCACCATATCGAGGAAGGCCAATCCCCTGGCGCTGGATACCTATCACCCCATTCCGGGTGCCGGTTCCAGCCTGCCGATCCGGGCCTCGTTCTGCGGCAACGCGCCGCTGGTCATATTTCCCGGTTCCGCCGACAGCGGCGTTGGCGTTGCGTCGATGCAGACATCCGAGCTGCGCATCGGCGAGGTCCTGGTCATCCGCGCCGCCGCCCCCCTGGCCAATCGCGATCCGGGCGCCGTGGACCAGCTGGTCACGACCATCACCACGCCTGGCGGCGATCGCGAGACGCTGGAGATATTCGAAACCGGCCCCGATACGGGCGTGTTCACGGGCGCGATCCGAACCCGCGCGATTCCGCCCTCGCCGACGCCGCAGGATTGCCAGCTCAGCGTCCTTTCGGGCGAGACGATCACTGTCGCACTCGGCGGTGCCAATGGTTCCGCTCCCCTCATCGCCACTCTGGTGGCGGTTCTCGCCGACCCCTTCGGTCTGGTCTTCGACAGCGAGGACGGCGCACCGGTATCGGGCGCGAGCGTCACTCTGGTCGAGGCCGCGAGCGGGCAACCAGCCACGGTATTCGCCGACGACGGCATCACGCCATGGCCATCGACGGTAGTTTCCGGTGAACCCGTCCGCGATGCGGCGGGCAACGTCTATCCCATGCAGCCGGGCGAGTATCGCTTCCCGCTTGCGCCGCTGGGCACCTATCGTCTCGCCATCACGCCGCCCGCGCCTTACAGCGCCCCTTCGGCAAGGCAGGCCGCACAACTGGCCCTGCTCACCCGCCCCGGCGGCGGAAACCTCGCGATTTCGGGCGCCTCCTACGGAGAACCGTTCGCTCTCAACTCGCCAGTTCCGGTTCGCGTCGACATTCCGGTTGATCGCCCGAACGTTGCGGTTACGATCACCAAATCGGCCTCGCGCGCTCGTGTGCAGCCGGGCGACGCGATCATCTACACCGTTACCTTGCGCAATCCCGATCCGGCGCGCGCCAAGCGCGGGGTAACGCTGGTCGATGTGCCCTCCCCCTGGCTGCGGTTGCGCGCGGATTCGATTCGTATCGACGGCCATGTGCCTGCGCCCGGCGCCGTCACGATCACGCCCGACGGCCGGCGCCTGGGTATCGCAATCGATTCGATCGCCGGCGGCGCCAAGGTGGAAGTTAATTACGCGATGATCGTGCGCCCCGACGCGCCCGCCGGACAGGCGCTCAACCGCGCCATGGCGAGCGATCAATCGGGCGGTCGCGCCGAGGCCGAGGCTGCCGTCCGCATTGAACGTGACACGGTCGCATCACGTTTGACGATCGTCGGCCGCGTTACCCTGGGCGCCTGTGACCGCTCGCAAAACCGGTTGGGAATTCCCGGCGTGCGGGTCATGCTGGAGGATGGCAGTTTTGCGATCACCGATCAGGACGGGCGCTATCATTTCGAAGGTGTGGTGCCGGGAACGCATGTCGTGCAGGCTCAGCGTCAGACCCTGCCGGAAGGCGGCCGGTTCGTCGACTGCGACCGTTCGAGCCGCACTGCCGGCAAGGCGACTTCCCGGTTCGTGACCGGACAAGGCGGTAGTCTCGCGGTCGCCGATTTTGCCGCCGACGTGCCGGGTTGGACAATCGAGCCCAAGGCGACCCCCGTGCCGGGAACCGAGGCAGCCCCGCTCCAGGCAGCACCGACGCCCGCTCCGGAGAAGAGCGAGATCGCTTCGTCCCGCGTGGCCGCCGGCAATGATCGCGATTGGCTGGCACTGGGCGACGGCCCGGACGCCTTCCTGTTCCCCGAGATCGACCACAATCCCCGAGCACCGGCGGTGAGGGTTGTTATTCGCCACCGGCCCGGACAGGCAGTGGATCTGACGGCCAACGGCAAGCCTGTCGCGGATCGGGCGCTCGACGGTGTTCGTACATCCCAGGACGGCGCCTACGCGGTCAGCATCTGGCGCGGCGTGAGCATCGACGATGGGACAACGAGCCTTTATGCTGCCATCCGCAACGCCGATGGCAGCATCGCGGTGGAGCTCTCGCGTGATGTCGAATTCGTCACCACCCCGTGGCGCGCGGAGATCGTCCGAGAAAAATCGCATCTCGTTGCCGACGGCAGCACCAGGCCCGTGATCGCCGTCCGATTGACCGACCGTCACGGTCGCCCCGTCCACTCCGGCGTGACCGGCAGTGTGAGCGTAGGCGCGCCGTACGAAAGTGCAGCTCTCCTCGACCAGTTGCAGTTGCGCCAGCTATTGGGGCAAGGCACTGCAACGCCTTCGTGGACTATCGCGGGCGACGATGGGGTCGCGCTTATCGAACTGGCCCCGACTATGGTCAGCGGACCGCTCCACCTGTCCTTCTCCTTCGCCGATCGCGAAGCGACCCGCGAACAGCAAATCGAAAGCTGGATTGTCCCTGGGGAACTCGAATGGACTGTGATCGGCCTCGCGGAAGGGTCGGTCGGCGCGAAGACGATCGCCGACAACATGGAGCGGACCGGAAACTTCGATAGCGACCTCGGCAAGAACGCGCGCGTTGCGCTCTACGCCAAAGGCCATGTGCTCGGGAAGTTCATCGCCACGATCGCCTTCGACAGCGCAAAGCAGCGGGACGACCAGCGCCTGCTGGGCACGATCGACCCCAACGCATACTACACCGTCTTTGCCGACGGCAGCGACCGGCGGTTCGACGCCGCGAGCAGCGAGAAGCTGTATCTGCGGGTCGAAACGAGCACATTCTACGCGCTCTACGGAGATTTCGTCACCGGCTTTGATCAGACTGTTCTCGGCCGCTACGAACGCACCGCGACCGGCGTGAAAGCGGAAGGCCTCTTCGGCGCTCTCCACGCCCAAGGTTTTGCGGCAAAAATCGCCAGCCGCTATCGCCGTGACGAAATCCAGGGCAACGGATTGTCCGGACCGTACCGGCTCGGCGACCGGGATATCGTCTCGAACAGCGAGATTGTCGCTATCGAAGTGCGCGACCGGTTGCGTTCGGAGATTGTCGTCGAGCGCCGCGAACTGACCCGCTTCATCGACTACGATATCGACCTCCTGGCGGGCACGATCTCGTTCAAGGAACCCGTATTGAGCCGTGATTTCGATCTCAACCCCCAGTTCATCGTCATCGATTACGAAGCGGCCGACGGCGTGGGCAAGGCCAACTGGAATGCCGGCGGCCGCGTGGACTACACGATCGGCGACGACCTGCTGCGCATCGGCGCCACCGCGCTGACGGATAAAGGCGACGGGGCGCGAACCGAACTCGGCGCCATCGACCTGCGCGCACGCTTCGGGACCGGCAGCGAAATCCGCGCCGAAGTGGGCGTGAGCCGCTCCGACGGAGATTCCGCGTCCGCATGGCTGGTCGAAGCCGAACATCGCACGGGCGCGCTCGACGTGCTCGCCTATGCGCGTTCTCTCGATGCCGATTACGGAACGGGCCAGCAACCCGGAGCCGAACTCGGGCGCCGCAAGTTCGGCTTCGACGCACGCTATTCGCTCAGCGAGCGGTTCTCGCTCGTCGGCAGCGCCTGGTACGACGAAAGCCTGACCGACGCCTCCGATCGCCGCGCCGTGCAGGTCGCCGGAACCTACCGCACCGGTGACAGCGAGCTGCGGCTGGGCATCGCCCGTCTCGACGACCAACTTGCCGACGGAAGCAAGGTCGCGTCGACCGTCCTCGAGGGGGCGGTGTCGCAGCGCTTGCTCGACAACAAGCTCGAGCTGAGCGCAACGACGAGCATTGCTCTGGGCAAGGCAAAATCGATCGATCTGCCAGCGCGGCACCGGCTGCGCGCCCGGTATTCGGTGACCGACTGGCTCCGAGTGCTCGGCACTTACGAGATCGCGGACGGCGAGACGATCAATGCGCGCACGGTCAACGCCGGGTTCGAGCTCTCCCCATGGCAAGGGTCTCGCCTGGTCACGACGCTGGGCCGGCAAGACATCGCGGAGCAGGGCAAGCGCAGCTTTGCCGCCTTCGGCCTTTCGCAGACCTTCACCCTAACGCCAGAGCTATCACTCGACGCCACGCTCGACGGTAACCGCGTGCTTGGCGGCGCAGACGCTTTCGACGTAGTCAACCCGCTCCATCCCGTCGCATCCGGCGGTCACCTGTCGCAGGACGGCGCCCTGTTCGAAGATTTCACGGCGGCGACGCTCGGCGCGTCGTGGCGCAAGGATCGCTGGGCCGCGACCGCGCGTGGCGAAGTTCGCAACGGCGAGTATGCCGATCGCGTCGGCCTGACGGCGGGCATCATCCGACAGCTCGACGATGGCATTGTCGTCGGCTCCGGGGTGACTTGGACGCGTGCCGAGGGCGACGGCGACGTTCGTTCTGAGATCCTCGACACCGCCATTTCCGCCGCCTATCGCCCCGCAGGGTCTGCGTTCGCCGTTCTCGGCAAGCTTGCCTATCGCAGCGATGAAGTGACAAATGCGGTCGCGGAGCATGCGGGGGCCGCCGGCCGCACCGCGCTGACCGTGAATGGCGATGCGAAATCGCGCCGGCTGGTGGGTAGCCTTTCCGCCAATTGGTCACCGCAGGGCATTGACGATATTGATGGGGTCAATCAACAGGTGCGCCGTTCGGAGGTCGGGGTGTTTATCGGAGGTCGTTATAACTTCGATCGGGTGGGGGATTTCGATCTCGCCGGAACGACCTTGCTCGGCGGCCTCGACCTGCGGATCGGCATCGGCGAACGGCTAGAAGTTGGCGGATCGGCGACCGTTCGCGCGAACCTTACTGATGGTTTCACCAGCTTCGCGGTCGGACCCCAGCTCGGTTTCGTCCCGGCGAAAGACACGCTGGTTACCTTGGGCTACAATATCGTCGGCTTCCGCGATCGCGACTTTTCGGACGCGCGTAACACCGACAAGGGCGTGTTTGCCGCGGTGCGCTTCAAGTTCGACGCGGACACCTTTTCATTCTTGGGCCTGCGTCGATGAGCGCGTTGCTTTCGCGGCTGATCCCCGCATTCGTGCTTTGCTTCGTCGCGATGGCGACGATGCTGTTAACCACCTCTCCTGCAAGCGCGCAGACGACCGAAATCTGCCTCGGGCGCGTCATCACCACGCTCGACTTCACTGCCACGCCCTCACTCATTTCAGGAACAGCACTACAGCCCGGCGCGGTCTACCGTTACTCGAATATCAATTTCGAAATCGATGCGCTGGTACGCATCGTTGCTCTCAACAACGGCGCGTCGCTTGTGACGATCGACAACAACACCGCTCCGACCGGCGGTTCGCCCGATTTGCGTGCGTTCTTCAATCCCGAACTGGGTGGCAGCGACGCGCGAAGCGTCGATTTCCAGTTCACCTTCGTCCAAGCCGGTACCAACACCCCGCTCCCTTTCGACTTCGTCGCAACCGCGATCGACGTCGATGGCGACAGCGGGTCGCTTCGCGAATATGCAGAATTTCAAAACGTTTACGCCGAATATCTGGTCAATACCCCGACCAACATCAGCGTGAATGCGTCAACTCCCTCGGCTGGCAACACCCGCTTCGAATCGAGCACGACTTTTACGGCGCCGGAAATCGACCCCACTGCTAGCCAGAATATCGCCGCCACGTTCTATTCGAAACGAAGCAGTTTCAACTATCGGATCGGCGCGCTGGGAACCGGAGGAACAGTTCGCCTGACCTCGCTCCAGTTCACCTGCCCCAACCTGCCGGCGCCGACAGGAAATCCGGTGTCTCAGGACTTCGGTGATGCGCCGAGCTCATACGGTAATCCGCGGCACGACATTCTCGCGGGATTCAGGCTTGGCGCGAATATAACTGGCGAAACAGGGCCGTATAATAGTCCGACCGCCAGTGCCGATTCTGGCGACGACGGGGTGACCTTTGGGACGCTCCGTCCCAACAACACCGGCTCGGTTACTGTCAGTGTCACGGGATCTGCGGGAAGGCTTCAAGCCTGGTTCGACTGGAACCTCGACGGCGATTTTCTCGACGCGGGGGAGCAAGTCGCGACCAACGTGGCTGACAACGAAGCCGGTGACGCGAACGCGGCGGTAGGAACGATCGGGTTGTCATTCGCTATCCCGACGAACACGACCGTTGGACAGATCTTCGCGCGGTTCCGCTGGTCGACGCAAAGCAACCTTGATCCGACTACGCTGGTTGGCCGGGACGGTGAGGTGGAGGATTATCGGGTGACCGTTCTCGGCGCGCCTGTGCTGACCACATCCAAGACGAGTATCGTATATACCTCCACAAGTCCTGACGGATTTAACGTCCCTGGCAACGACGTTATCTACACGATCACTTCATCCAATACAGGCAGTGCCGCAACCGACAGTGGAAGCGTGGTATTGATCAACTCTCTTCCGACGCAGGTCGAAGTCTTTGTCGGCGATTATGATGGAGCCGGGCCGGCGACCGGAACCGTCCTGTTCACACAGTCCAACGGCGCGGCGCTGACTTACAATCAGGGAACCGATCTACGGTTTTCAAATCTGGCTGCTGCTCCGGCAAGTTTTGCGGCTTGCGCCTACACCCCCACGGTTATGGGCGCATACGACCCTGCTATCCGCCATATTTGCATTAATCCGAAGCAGTCTCTCAGTTTCGGATCTCCTGCGCCCACGATCACAATCCAGTTTCGCGGCAGGATCAGATAATGTTGGCTTCCAAGTTCAGAAAAACGATCTCGATTAGGCGGTCTTTCTAGGCAGCTATCCTCTCGGAGACGCTTCAAAGCTGCCTGTCAGCATCCCACCCTGTTCGCGACTAACCGCCGAGTGTTGCGCTCATCCAAAAGCGCTTCAGCAACTAACGACCCGATTGCGGCCTCCAAATTGAATGCCTCTCATCGCTGCTGAATGGGCCGTAAGCTAATCATCTGCTTCATGATCTCTGCGAAGAATAAATCCGCGTCTCTGTTTGCTTGGACTGTATCGCTTCCCGAGGCGATTTGCTGATTCAGAATTACCTGCCGAAGTGCTGCTCGCTCTTTATGGCAATGAGTGCCAAGGCGCTGTCGGAACTCTGTTTCAGAGTGAGTCTCGTGAGCAATTTCCGTGACCGCAGTAATCATACAGTTCAAATAGGCCCAATTTTCAGGACCCGGAGCAGAAACTTGGCCCGCTGCCAAAAAATGCGCCGTCGCGAAAGACAGTCCCACTAACATGCTTGAAAGCTAGCCGTTTTCGCCCAAAGAATGCAAATTTCAGCAATCTTTGGCACGACTGAAGTTTTTCTCATCCGTCCGATTTCCACCCTTAAATCGGACATTCAGCCCTTCAGCTGTGCTTCCCGAAATCCGGACAGTCCCCCGTATGTCATTGCGCACGCCGCGCGCGTGAGGGGGAGCGTGATTCTCTGTGGCTGCAATATCGGAAACCGCCGCAATCCCGCCGCGAATTCGCTAATACAGTTTTTCGCCCGCGCGCAAGGCTGAAGCTTGCCACGCGGCTGGCGCGGTGGTTGAGGGTTTCTGGAAGCCAAAAAAGGGAGTGCCAATGCATTAGCGTGGTAAGAAGCGTGGGAGCGCCTCGCTGCGTTTGAAAAAATATCAATGTTTATCAAAATGTAATTTGAAAAGGCGGGCGGACACCCTGTCCGCCATGATTTTCTTGGGAGTCCTTGCTTGGCCCGTTTCCTTATCGTCGAAGCCCGGTTTTACGATCACCTCAACGACCTGCTCGTCAAAGGCGCGGGCGCGACGCTGCAGAAGAACGGCCATGACTACGACGTGATGGTCGTCCCCGGCGCGCTCGAGATTCCCGGCGCGATCGCAACTGTGGCCGAGAGCGGTCGCTACGACGGATTCGTAGCAATCGGCGTGGTGATCCGCGGCGAGACCTATCATTTCGAGATTGTCGCAGGCGAAAGCGCACGCGGCGTGATGGCGCTGACGATGGACGGCGTACCGATCGGCAACGGCATCCTGACGGTCGAGAACGAGGCGCAGGCGCTGGTTCGCGCGGACCCGGCGCAGGGCAACAAGGGTGGTGAGGCGGCCAAGGCCGCAATGGTGCTGCTTTCGATACAGGAGCAATACGCATGAGCCAGCCGCACGACTTCATCGCGGGGATTCCGCTGGTTCTCGGCGGTAACGTCTTCGGTTGGTCGACCAAGGGCGACGAGACGCTTGCGGTCCTCGACAAGTTCTACGAGGCCGGTGGCCGGATGATCGACACGGCCGACGTCTATTCGGCTTGGGTCGAAGGTCACAAGGGCGGCGAGTCCGAGGCCGAGATCGGCCGCTGGCTCGATAGCCGCGGGGTGCGCGACGACATGCGGCTGCATACCAAGACCGGTATGCTCGGCGGCAGCGAACTCTACGAGCCCGCTCGGGTTCACCAGTCGCTGGACGCGTCGCTCGAGCGGCTGCGAACCGACCGGGTGGACCTGTACTACGCGCATAAGGACTATCCCGAACTCGAGATCGCGCAGATCGTAGAGGCGTTTGGCGGTGCGGTTCGCAGCGGCAAGGCCAAGACGGTCGGCGCGTCGAATTTCGACGTCCAGCGCCTGGAGGATGCACTCGATCACGCACGATCGACCGGGGTCGCAGGATTTTCCGCGCTGCAGAACGAGTACAACCTCGTCGCGCGCGACGCGTACGGACCGGATCTGCAGGCGAGCGTGGTCGATCGCGGCCTCGTCATGCTGCCGTTCTTCGGGCTCGCATCAGGGTATCTGACCGGGAAATATCGCACCGAGGACGATTTCAAGAAGTCGGTCCGGGGTGGACGGGCCAAGGAACTGGCAGGGGCCAACGGTCCGCAAGTGCTCGCCGCGATGGACGCGGTGGCCGCAGAGACCGGGGCCAGCCTCCCGGCGATCGCCCTCGCCTGGCTCGTCCGCCAGCCCGGTATCCCCGCCCCGATAGCCAGCGCGCGGACCGCCGACCAGCTCGACGAACTGTTGGAGTTTACCCGCGTCGACCTGTCCGACGATCAGGTGGCGAGACTGACTTCCTCCGTGGGCTGAGAGCGACGGAACCCCTGCCCTTCCCGTTATTTGTGCCAGACATGACGGCAATCGGGGCGCAGGCATGAATGGACCGCTGGAATGGATCGCCGCGATCGGCACGATGTGCGCCGCCGCGCTCATCGCTCTGGATCTCGGCCGGAAGGTTACCGGCTGGGGCTTCGTGCTGTTTCTGCCTGGTTTCGCTGACCTGGGTCGCATCCGGACTGACGAGCGACGCAATGCCGATCGCGGCGATGAATGCGATCCTGCTGCTGATCAACGCCTGGGGGGTGTGGCAATACCTGCTTAGCCCGAAAAACAAGAAGGTGATGGACCGCCTCGAGCCCGTCGCCGAAGAAATCGAGCGCGAGGTCGAGGCGGAAGAGGCCTAGTCGCCCCTCACCACACCTTCACGCGCTTGTCGGGCGCGAGATACAGCTTGTCGCCTTCCTTCACGTCGAACGCCTTGTACCAGGCGTCCATGTTGCGCACCGTCAGCGCGCGGTACTGGGCCGGCGCGTGACCATCGGTCGCGATACGCTGGCGCAGGGCTTCCTCGCGCATCTTGCTCGCCCAGGTCTGCGCATAGGCAATGAAGAAACGCTGATCCCCGGTGAACCCGTCGATGACCGGCGCTTCCTTGCCATCGAGCGAGGCGTGATAGGCGTCGTATGCAGCCTGTAGCCCGGCGATGTCGGCGATGTTCTCGCCCAGTGTCAGCTTGCCCTTTACGTGCAGGCCGGGGAACGGCTCGTACGTGTCGAACTGCGCGGCGAGCGCCTGTCCGGCCTCGTCGAACTTCTTCTTGTCGGCGTCGGTCCACCAGTTGCGCATCGCGCCACTCGAATCGAACGCCGCGCCGTTGTTGTCGAAGCTGTGGCTGATCTCGTGCCCGATCACTGCGCCGATCGCGCCGTAATTGACGGCCGGATCCCACTTCGGATCGAAGAACGGGGGCTGCAGGATCGCGGCCGGGAAGTTCAGCGCGTTCTGCACCGGCAGGTTCACCGCGTTGACGAGCTGGGCGTTCATCCACCACTCGCCCTTGTCCATCGGCTTGCCGATCTTGGCCAGTTGCTGGTCGTAGCGCGCCTTTTCCGCGGCAACAGTTGCGGCGTAGGGATCGCCCGCGGGAATTTGCAGCCCGGAGTAATCGGTCCACGTGTCGGGATAACCGACGCCGACTTCCATCGTCTGGACCTTCTTTTCGGCTTCTGCCTTGGTTTCCGGAGCCATCCAGTCGAGCGCCTCGATCCGCTTGGCGAAGGCATCCTTGATGTTGTCGACCATTCCCTTGATCTCGGTCTTGGCCGAGGCGGGGAAATACTTTTCGGCGTAAAGTTTCCCGAGCGCGTCGCCCATCTGGGTGTTGATCGCGGCCAGCGCGCGCTTGTCGCGTGGGCGCTGCTCTTCCTGGCCGTTCAGTTTCCGGCCGTAGAACGCGAAATGCAGGTCATCGAGCTTGCCCGGCAACACGTCGGTGTGGCTGTTGATTTGGTGGAACGCCAGCCAGTCCTTCCACGCGTCGAGCGGCTCGCTGGCGACCAGCTTGGAGAGGCCGGTGATCGCTGAAGGGTGATAGGCATCGAACGTCTGGAACTTCGCCAGCCCCGCACCCTTGAAGTACGCGTTCCAATCGAGGCCCGGCGCTTTCGCGGCGAAGTCGGCCTGCTTCCACAGGCTGCTGGCGTTGTCCCAGTTGTCGCTTTCCTCGCGGCTGACGTGCGCCTTGGCGATCTTCATTTCGAGATCGTAGATACGCTGCGCCTTGGCATCGGCATCGGCGACGTTGGCGGCCTTCAGCAGGTCGGCGATATAGGTCCGATAGGCGGTCCGAAGGCCAGCCATCTTCCCGTCCGACGACAGGTAGTATTCCCGCTCGGGCATCCCGAGGCCGCCCTGGAGGATATAGGGGACCACTTCCCCGCCCTTCAGCGCCTGGGTGACGAACACGCCGAACAGGTTCTCGGTCCGGAAGTCGGTGTTGTTGAGCGGGTCGACGTCGGCGCGGGTCTGACTGCCGAGCACTTCGGCAAGGGTGGTCTTGTCGGAAATGCGGTTGAACCGCGCAAGGTCGTCCTTGACCGGCGCAAGGCCGGCGGCGTCGATCGCCTTGGTGTCCATGTAGGCCTGGTAGTACGCCTTGACCTTAGCGGCATCGCTGCCCGGTTCGGGGTTGGAGGCGAGGATCTCCTTGATCAACGCCTCAAGGTTCTTTTCGGTCGTCTGATCGGCGATCCAGAACCCGCCGATGCTGGATCGGTCGGCGGGAATCTCGGTATTCTTGATCCAGGCGCCGTTGGCATACTCGTTCCAGTCGTCGCCGGGCTTTGCGCCCGTGTCCATCCAGTCCTTGCGGATACCGAGTTCGGTACCAGGCGTGGCGGCGACTTCGGAGCCATCGGTTCCGGCCATGCTGCACGCGACGGGGCCGAGCGTGGCGGTGGCCACGCCGAGCATGAGGGCGGCGACGAAACGAGTCTTCATGGAAACAGGCACTCCCAGCGATTCGGTTGCAAGTGCAACCGTCTAGGAGCGTGGGACCAATCGCGAAACTGTCTTTGTCGACAGCCGGCTACTGCTTGTCGAATAATGCTCAACCCACGGTGCGACCGAAGCAACTTGCCCCGGCATAGTGCGCGCCCGAACCCAGTTCCTCCTCGATCCGAATGAGCTGGTTGTATTTCGCCAGGCGGTCCGACCGCGCCAGCGAGCCGGTCTTGATCTGCCCGCAGTTGGTCGCGACCGCGAGGTCGGCGATCGTCGCGTCCTCGGTCTCGCCCGAACGGTGACTCATCACCGCGGTGTAGCCCGCCCGCTGCGCCATGCTGACCGCCTCGAGCGTTTCGGTCAGGGTGCCGATCTGGTTGACCTTGACCAGCAGCGAATTGGCGAGGCCCTTGCCGATGCCCATCTCGAGCCGCACGGGATTGGTCACGAACAGGTCGTCGCCGACCAGCTGGATCTTGTCGCCGATCATGTCGGTCAGAACCTTCCAGCCGACGAAATCGTCCTCGCTCATGCCGTCCTCGATCGAGGCGATCGGATAGTCGGCGCACAGGCTGGCGAGCCACGCGGCGTTCTCTTCGGGCGAGAGTGAAATCCCCTCGCCCGTCATCTCGTATTTCCCGCCCTTGAAGTATTCGGTCGCCGCGCAGTCCAGTGCGAGCATGACGTCTTCGCCCGCCTTGAATCCGGCCTCTTCGATCGAACCCATGATGAAATCGAGCGCCGCGCGGCTACTGGCGAGGTTGGGTGCGAACCCCCCCTCATCGCCGACTGCGGTGGCAAGGCCCTTGGCGTGCAGCGCCTTTTTAAGCGTGTGGAACACTTCCGCGCCCCACCGCACCGCTTCGGTCAGACTGTCGGCGCCGACCGGCATGATCATGAATTCCTGGATGTCGATCGGGTTGTCCGCGTGCTCTCCGCCGTTGACGATGTTCATCATCGGCACCGGCAGGACGTGCGCCGACACGCCGCCTACGTAGCTGTATAGCGGCAACCCGCGGGCATCGGCCGCGCCCTTCGCGACGGCCAGGCTCACCCCGAGGATTGCGTTCGCGCCCAGGCGGCCCTTGTTGTCGCTTCCGTCAAGATCGATCATCGCCAGGTCGATGTCGCGCTGGTCTTCCGCGTCGAAACCGAGGAGCAGATCGCGCAACTCGCCGTTGACCGCTTCGATCGCCTTGGTGACGCCTTTGCCGAGGTAGCGTCCCTTGTCGCCGTCGCGCAGCTCGACCGCCTCGTGCGCGCCGGTCGATGCACCCGATGGCACCGCCGCGCGGCCGAAGCTGCCGTCCTCGAGCAAGACATCGACCTCGACCGTCGGATTGCCGCGGCTGTCGAGGATTTCCCGGCCGTGGATGTCGATGATCGCGGTCATGGGCGGACCCTTTCAAAGTGGTGTTGTATTCGGCTAAGACACTCCCATATCGGGAGCCTGCCGCGCTCTATGCGGCGGAACAATGCGGCGCAAGTTGCGTTGCAGCAATGAGCCGTTCGAAACCCCCCGGACGTGCGATGAATTTGTATGCGAGGGCAAGAAGGAAAGCGATCATGGCCGAAGCCAGCACCCCCAAACCCAAGATGACCCGCAAGCCGGCCGCGAAGGTCGCCGGCACCGGCACGGCGACGACTCCACGCGAGTCCGCCGCCGCACCGAAAAAGAACACCGAGGTAGCCAAGACCCGGTTCAATGCCGCGCTCGAGGAAGCCAAGGCAGGTGCCGCCGCGCTGAAGAGCGAAGCTGGCGAACGGGCCGCGGCCTATCGTAACCAGGCCAAGACGCAGAGCGAGGACTGGGTTGCAGAAGCCAAGACCTATGGCACCCAGGCCAAGGGCAAGGCCGGCGAGCTGGCCGCCGACGGCAAGGGCAAGGTTGCCGAGGCGCTGCTCGCGCTTGGGCGTGCGGTGTTCGACACTGCGCCGACCGTCGACGACAAGCTCGGCGCCAAGTACGGCGACTACGCGCGCACCGCGTCGCGTTCGCTGCAGGAGGCTTCCGCCAAGATCGACGCCAAGAGTGTCGACGAGCTTGGCAATGACGCGCGCGAAATGGTGCGCAAGAGCCCGGGACTGGCGATCGGCATCGCGGCCGTCGGCGGGTTCTTGTTGGCACGGATGTTCCGCGGATCTAACGACTGATCCTTCCTGCTCGGGAGGGCCGCTTGAATTCGCACGACCCAAAATTCGATGTATCCGCGGGCGACGCTTCGCCCGCGGACATTGCGGCGACCGATGACGGCTCGCTGACCGAAGACATCGTCGCACTGTTCGATGACGGACGGACGCTCGTCGAGGCGGAACTCCAGTTCCAAAAGACGCGCGCCGCGTTTGCGCTGGACCGGGGCAAGACCGGCGCGTTTTACGGCATTGTCGCGTTCGCGCTATTGCACCTGGCCCTGGTCGCGCTCGTCGTCGGGGTGGTAATCGCGTTGACCCCGGTGATCGGCGCTTGGCTGGCCACTGCGGTCGTCGTCGGCGTCCTCGTCGCCGCCGGTATGGCGCTTGCTCTGGCAGCGAAGCGCAAGTTCGCGCGGCTCGCCCAGGTCTATGCGGAGACGCGCGAATGAGCGAAGCCCTCGAACACCAGCTGCGCGAGGATCGTGCGCTGCGAAACGCGGCCCGTGCCCTCTTCCACGCGGACGTCGCCCATTTGCGCGCGAGCCTGTCGGGAAAGAGCATTTCCAGCCGTATCGTCGATCGCATCGGCGAAGGCGCCTCGGACGTCCTGGAAGAGGCGATCGAGGTTGCCGATACCCACAAGGGCGTCATCGCTACCCTCGTGGCGGCGATCATCCTGTGGTTTGCCCGCAACCCGATCCTCGGCCTGTTTTCCGAGGACGACGCCGACGATGGGGATGACGCCGACGAACCGGAACGGAACGCCGATTTCGCCCGTTAGTTCGACGAACCCCCATTCAACGGAGCTGCCCATGACCGCCCCCGACAAACGCGCCGAACTCAAGAGCAAGATCGAAGCCGCCGAGCAGCGGAACGCCGACCGCTCACTCAGCGATTACGCACGCGATGCCGCCGATGGCGCGACATCGTTCGTCAAGGAACATCCGATCACCACCCTCATCGGCGGGCTCGCAATCGGCGCGATCGTCGCTTCGATCCTGCCGGGTCCGGGACGCCGGATGCGCAAGAAGGCGACAGCCCGCAGCGCGGTCATGGCCGGAACGCTTGCCGATCTTGCACTGACGTACGGTACGAAATTCCTCGAAAGCGCGGAAGAGTCGGCCAAGTCCGGGCAAGAGCGCATGGGCGACCTGGGTGAGACGATCGCCGACAGCGCGCGCGAGGCAAGCCGCAGCGCCAGCAAGAAAGCCAGCAAGGCGCTCGGCGAGCTGCGTTCGCGCATCAACTGATCTTCGGTATCATTCGCACGCAAATGCGGCGTGCCGGGGTTCCCCTGGCGCGCCGCTTTGCTTATGGGGCGCGCGCATTCCTCCCCAAGGACCCGAAATGACCGAAACCAAGAAACAGCTGCTCCACCTCGTCATGGGCGGCCGCGTGACCGATCCGATGACCCTGCAGTTCGAGGACCTGAACGCGCTCGATATCGTCGGGGTGTTTCCCGACTACGCGAGCGCGCTCGAAGCGTGGCGCGGCGCGGCGCAGCGCACGGTCGACGATGCGGAGATGAAGTACGTCATCGTCCACCTCCACAAGCTGTTCGATCCCGAGATGCAGGGCAAGTGAGTTAAAGCGCCGCGAGGACGGCACCGACGACGGCAGCGATCCCGACGACGACTGCCGCCCGTTTGCGCCGCGCCGCGCGCCGCTGTGACCATGCATCGGCGTCGAGGTACCAGCCCTCGGTGGCGGATCGGACGACCCCGGCGTCCTTCAGCCGCGAAAGCGCCCGCGCACGTATACGGCGAGTAGGCTCGTACCGGATCGCGGTGCTCGGGGCGGTGGCTTCCGCTTTGCGGAAGTGATCGGCGACGCGTCGCTCAGCGATGGCAGCGGCAGGAATTACCATAGTGGCCTCCGTCGCGCCCAATGGCGCGCCCGAGGCTGACTAGATGAATTCGATCTTTTCGACGAGGTAGAACTTGTCGCCCGAGGGGACGGTAACCTCGATCTCGTCGCCGACCTTCTTGGTGATCAACGCACGGCCGAGCGGCGAGTTGTAGCTGATCCGGCCGACCTTGGCATCCGCCTCGGTCTGGCCGACGATCTGGTACTTCACCGGCTTGTCCTCGTCGTCGCGCAGCGTCACGGTCGCACCGAACACGATCCGGTCGCCCGAGAGCGAGGCGGGATCGATGATCTGCGCACGACTGATGCGATCTTCGAGATCCGAGATCTGCGCTTCGACGTGGCCCTGCCGCTCCTTGGCGGCGTGGTACTCGGCGTTTTCCGACAGGTCGCCGTGTGCGCGGGCTTCTTCGATCGCATCGACGATCTTGGGGCGTTCGGCGCGCAGGACCTTGAGGTCGGCGGCGATCCGCTCGTAACCCTCGGCCAGCATCGGCACCTTTTCCATCGTAGCCATCCCGTCTGTTCTTTCTGTTGTCTCGCGCGCTCCGGGACAATTCGAAACCCCGCCGCTGTTCAGAACGGCTCAAAAAAGGGTCGCGATGTCGGGAAGAACGCGTCGTGCTTTCAGCTATAATAGTCTTGCAGGGGCCGGACTTCAAGCTGATCGGCAGAGACCTCTGTAATCGCGCGCGCCGCGGCGAGGCTTGCGGTTGCCGTCGTGTAGTACGGCACGTGCGCTTCAAGCGCCCCCGCGCGGATTGACTGGCTGTCGAGTAGCGACTGCCAGCCCTCGGTGGTGTTGAAGATCAGCGCGACTTCGCGGTCGATGATCTTGTCGACGATGTGCGGCTGTCCTTCGGCCACCTTGTTGATCCGCTCGACCGGCAATCCCGCCTCGGCAAGATAGCGCTGGGTGCCGCCGGTCGCGACCACAGTGAAGCCGTGGTCGATAAGAGCTTTGACCGCTGGCAGGATAACCGGCTTGTCGCTGTCCTTGACCGAAACGAACACCAGGCCCTTTTCGGGCAATGCGCTGCCCGCGCCGATCTGCGATTTGAGGAACGCGGTCGCAAAATCGCGGTCGATGCCCATCACCTCGCCGGTCGACTTCATCTCGGGTGTCAGAACCGGATCGGCACCGGGGAACCGGCCCCAGGGGAACACCGCTTCCTTGACTGCCATGTAGTCGAACGTGCGCTTGAACGGGGGGAAGCTCGACAGCGGTTCGCCCGCCATCACCCGCGCGGCGATCTTGGCGACTGGCTGGCCGATCGCCTTGGCGACGAACGGCACCGTGCGGCTCGCGCGGGGGTTCACTTCGATGAGATACACTTCGCCGTCCTTCACCGCGAACTGCACGTTCATCAGCCCGACCACGCCGAGCGCCATCGCCAGCGCCTCGGCCTGGCGTTCCATCTCGGCGATGATCTCTGCCGGCAGCGAGTACGGGGGCAGCGTGCAGGCGCTGTCGCCCGAGTGGACGCCGGCTTCCTCGATGTGCTGCATCACCCCGGCGATGCGGACCTCGGTGCCGTCGCACAGCGCATCGACATCGCATTCGATCGCATCGCGCAGGTACTGGTCGACCAGAACGGGGCTGTCGCCGCTGACGTTGACCGCGGTGGCGATGTAGTCGTCAAGCTGCGCTTCGCTGTCGACGATCTCCATCGCCCGCCCGCCGAGCACGTAGCTGGGGCGCAGCAGCACCGGATAGCCGATCCGCGCGGCGGCGGCGGCGGCTTCGTCGCGGCTGCGGGCAAGGCCGTTCAGCGGCTGCTTGAGCTTCAGCTTGTTCACCAGATGCGCGAACCGCTCGCGGTCCTCGGCCAGGTCGATCGCGTCCGGGCTGGTGCCAAGGATCGGGATGCCCTCGTCCTCCAGCGCCTGGGCAAGCTTAAGCGGGGTCTGGCCGCCGAACTGGACGATGACGCCCACCAGCTCGCCATTTGTCTGCTCTACGCGCAGGATTTCCAGCACATCTTCGGCAGTTAGCGGCTCGAAGTAAAGTCGATCCGAGGTGTCGTAGTCGGTGCTGACCGTTTCCGGGTTGCAGTTGACCATGATCGTTTCGTAGCCCGCTTCGGACAGCGCGAAGCAGGCGTGGACGCAGCAGTAATCGAACTCGATGCCCTGCCCGATCCGATTCGGCCCGCCGCCGAGAATGACGATCTTCTTGCGGTCGGTGGGATTGGACTCGTCCTCCGGCTCGCCGAAGCTCGGCGCCTCGTAGGTGGAGTACATGTACGGCGTCACCGCTTCGAACTCGGCGGCGCAGCTGTCGATGCGCTTGAATACCGGATGGACGCCGAGCTTGCGGCGCAAGTTGCGCACTTCCTGTTCGCTCGTCGCCCCCGCCATCGCGCGCAGCGTATCGTGGAGCAGGCCCGAGCGCTTGGCCTGGGTCTCGCCCAGCCCGCCCGCGACCCCGACCGAGCGCACCGCCAGCGTGGCGAGGCGCTTGTCCGAAAAGCCCATCGACTTCAGGCGGCGCATTTCCTGCGCATCGCGCGGCAGGCCGTGATGGCCGATCATCTGCTCTTCGTAGATGATGCACTCGATCTCGCGCAGGAACCACGGATCGTAGCCGGTGATCCGGGCGATCTCTTCAAGCTCGACCCCCTCGCGGAAGGCCTGCGCGACCTTGAGCAGGCGGTCGGGGGTGCGCCTGGCGAGCGAGGCGGTGATCTCGTCGCGGCTCGCCCCTTCCAGCTCGACCACGCGGTTGAACCCGTCGAGCCCGGTCTCGAGCCCGCGGAGCGCCTTCTGGACGCTTTCCTGGAAGTTGCGGCCGATCGCCATGACCTCGCCCACCGACTTCATCGCGGTGGCGAGTTCGACTTTCGCGCCCTTGAACTTCTCGAAGGCGAAGCGCGGGATTTTCGTCACCACGTAGTCGATCGTCGGCTCGAACGCGGCCGGGGTCGCGCCGGTGATCTCGTTGGTGATCTCGTCGAGCGTGTAGCCGACCGCCAGCTTGGCGGCGACGCGGGCAATCGGAAAGCCGGTCGCCTTGGAAGCGAGCGCCGAGGACCGCGAGACGCGCGGGTTCATCTCGATCACGATCAGCCGGCCGTCGGCGGGATTGACTGCGAACTGTACGTTCGAACCGCCTGTTTCCACGCCGATTTCACGCAGCACGGCGATGCTTGCCGAGCGCATGATCTGGTATTCCTTGTCGGTCAGCGTCAGCGCCGGGGCGACCGTGATCGAATCGCCGGTGTGGACCCCCATCGGGTCGACGTTTTCGATCGCGCAAATGATGATGGCGTTGTCGTGCCGGTCCCGGACGACCTCCATCTCGTATTCCTTCCAGCCGAGCAGCGATTCCTCGATAAGGACCTCGTCGGTCGGGCTGGCGTCGAGGCCTTCGCGGACGATCTTCTCGAACTCGGCCTTGTTGTAGGCGATGCCGCCGCCGGTGCCGCCCAGCGTGAAGCTCGGCCGGATAATCGAAGGGAGTCCGGTTCTCTCAAGCACTTCAAAGGCTTGCGCGATATTGTTGGCAACGCCGCTGCGCGCGGATTCGAGGCCGATCTTGTCCATCGCCTCGCGGAAGCGCTGGCGGTTCTCGGCCTTGTCGATCGCGTCGGCATCGGCGCCGATCATCTGCACGCCGTACTTCTCCAGCGTACCGTCGTTGAACAGCGCCAGCGCGGTGTTGAGCGCGGTCTGCCCGCCCATCGTGGGCAGCAGCGCGTCGGGCCGCTCCTTCGCGATGATCTTGGCGACGATCGCGGGCGTGATCGGCTCGACATAGGTCGCGTCGGCGAACTCGGGATCGGTCATGATCGTGGCGGGGTTGGAGTTGACCAGGATCACCCGGTACCCCTCCTCCTTCAACGCCTTGATCGCCTGCGTGCCCGAATAATCGAACTCGCACGCCTGCCCGATGACGATGGGGCCAGCGCCAATGACGAGGATCGAGGAGATGTCAGTGCGTTTGGGCATTAGCGGGTCTCAAAAATAAAATTTACTGGGAAGCCCTCCTTTGGGGCCTTCGCCACAATGCAATTGATGGCTTTGACGTTCGCCGGGAGTACAGGCACACGCGTTTCAGGTACTGAATGCGAAGAACCTGTCCAGTTCGCCTCGAAAGTGGTCGCTCCACATCTCCGCGCTAAGCCGGCGCTTGACATATTCACGCCAATCTCTTCGTTGGTCATTCCGGCCATTTTCTCCGGCTCGATGAAATCGTCGGTCGTGGATGGCGATCACTGCTATGCTCTGCTTTTGAGCGGAAAATTGTCCTCCGACGACCCAAATCACCGAACTAACCGCGAGCCCCAAACCTAGCCAGATCAGCTTGGTTCGCCTCACCCCAACATCCCCACGAACTTCTCGAACAGATAGAAGCTGTCCTGCGGGCCCGGGCTCGCCTCGGGGTGATACTGCACCCCGAACGCCTTCTTGCCCTTGATCGCAATCCCGCAGTTGCTGCCGTCGAACAGGCTGACGTGGGTTTCCTCGACGCCTTCGGGGAGCGCGGAGTTGTCGACCGCGAAGCCGTGGTTCATCGAGGTGATCTCGACCACCCCGTCGCTCAATCGCTTGACCGGGTGGTTCGCGCCGCGGTGCCCTTGGTGCATCTTGCTCGTGGTCGCGCCCGCTGCGATGCCGAGCATTTGATGGCCCAGACATATCCCGAACACCGGTGTTCCACGCTCGATCAAGCGCTTGATTAACGGCACCGCGTATTCGCCGGTCGCGGCCGGGTCGCCCGGACCGTTCGACAAAAATACGCCGTCGGGCTTCAACGCGTCGATCGCTTCGAGCGAGGTTTTGGCCGGCACCACCGTCACCCGCGCACCCGCTTTCACGAGGTTGCGGAAGATGTTGTCCTTCGCGCCGTAGTCGATCGCGACGACGTGCGGCTTGCCCGCGTTGTCAGCTCGCGCGTAGCCCTCGCCAAGCGTCCAGAAACCGCCGCCCCAGTCCTCCTGCGCCTCGCGGCTGACCCGTGTGGCAAGGTCCATGCCCTCGAGTCCCGGCCACTCCTGCGCGCGCTTGATAAGTTTCTTGAGGTCGAACTTGCCCTTGGGATGATGCGCGATCACCGCATTGGGCGCGCCAGCCAGGCGGATGCGGCGGGTGAGCGCGCGGGTGTCGACGCCCGAGATGCCGATCTTACCCTTGGCGGCCATCCACTCGCCGAACTGTAGCTGGCTACGAAAATTGGAACTGGGCGTCACTTCCTGCCGGACGACGCAACCGACCGCGCCTTCGACCAGGCTCTCGATATCCTCGTCGTTCGCGCCGACGTTGCCGATGTGCGGGAAAGTGAAGGTGACAATCTGCGCCGCGTAGGAGGGATCGGTCATCACTTCCTGGTATCCGGTCATCGCGGTGTTGAAGCAGACTTCGCCCACCGCATCGCCGGTCGCCCCGAAGCCCTTGCCCCACACCGCCGTGCCATCGGCCAATACCAGAACGCCGGTCGCTCCCTTGGGTTGCGCAGGCGTGTTGGCGGGGACGGCCATGGGGCTCTCCGAGTAAGGGTTTTTCCGGCGATGTCGCTAAGTCCCAGCCGCTAGGGCCGGTTCCCCGCGCCGTCAACCCGCGCTAAGCGATGGATACACACATCTTACCGAAGGCGCCATTTCATGATCCGCGATACCATCAAGCAAGCCCAGATCGACGCGATGAAGGGCGGCGACAAGGAACGCCTCGCCGCGGTCCGGTTGATTCTCGCCAAGATCAAGGACCGCGACATCGAGCTAAGGACCGCCAGTCAGAAGCCCGACGACGATGCCATGGTCGTGGAAACCTTGCAGAAAATGGCGAAGCAGCGCCGCGAATCGATAACCATGTACGTTGACGGCAATCGCGAGGAACTGGCCGAGCAGGAGCGCAAGGAGCTCAAGGTTATCGAGGGTTTCCTTCCTCAGCAGATGTCGGAGGACGAAACCCATGCCGCGATTGCCGAGATCAAGGCGGCCCAAGGTGCAGAATCGATTAAGGATATGGGCAAGGTGATGGCGGAACTAAAGGCGCGCCACGCCGCTGTCCTCGACATGCAGACCGCCAGCAGGCTGGTAAAAGAAGCACTCTCTTGAAAGGGACAATTGGCATGAGGGTAATTCTCTCCGCGTCGATCCTGACGCTCGCGCTCGCGGCCTGTTCGGCCGATCCGACTCCCGCCGAGGTCAATGACCAGGAAGTCACCGACCTGAACACGGTCAACAGCGACGGTGAGGCATATGCCAAGGGCAAGGCGCTGCCCGCAGGCGACCTGACCGAAGTCACCCTTGGGGGCAAGGTGAAGGGCCCTAACGGCTTCGAAGTCACGGACACGATGGCGAATGATGCGGGCAACTTTGCCGACATGCGCGCGTATGTGGCCTGTCCGAAAGGCACGGTCGTGTGCGATCCCGCCCGCCAGCCGGCGGGTACGGTCTATACGTATGTTTTCGTCGTCTATCCCGGGGGCGACAACGGCGGTCCCAAAGGGCCGGGTCACGATTTCAGTGATATCGAGAGCGCGACTGCTTTCCGTATGACGCAGCCGGCCTATGGCTTCACCGGCAACGCGGGCTACGCCAAGCCAGAGGCCCTGGCTGCGATCGGGGCCAAGGCAGATATCGTGATCACCTGCGATGCCGGCAAGATAATCTGGACCGTCAGCTCGGGCGACGGCGGCAACCAGTGGGGACAGAAGGAACCACTGACCTTCTATTGGCAGAGCGCCCTGCCCCCGGTCGGTCCGGCAAAGGCCTATGCCTTCGATGCCGACGGTACGACCGCAATGGGCAGCGGACCGTATCCGGCTGCCAAGGACGGGGTGAAAAACGCCTGCGCCTAACCCGCGCAGGCACCTTGCAAACCGGCCCGATTCGCCCGCATTGAAGGGCCATGGCGCTTTCCCCGCAATGGCTCGACGAACTGCGCGCGCGGGTGACGCTGAGCGGAGTGGTGATGCGCACCACGAAGCTCCAGCGCGCGGGGAGCGAGTGGAAAGCGTGCTGTCCGTTTCATGACGAGAAGACGCCGAGCTTCACCGTCAGCGATTCAAAGGGCTTTTACCACTGCTTCGGCTGCGGGGCGCATGGCGATGTGATCCGCTGGATGACCGACCAGCGGGGCTTGAGTTTCATGGACGCGGTGAAGGAACTGGCGGCCGAAGCCGGGATGGAAGTCCCCGCCGCCGACCCGCGCGCCGCACAGGCGGCTGAGCAGCGCGCCGGACTGCACGACGTGACTTTGGCCGCGCAGGACTTCTACCGTGCCAGCCTGGAAACACCGGCGGGCGCGAAGGCGCGCTCGTATCTTGCCTCGCGCGGGTTCGATGCGCACACCATGGAGCGCTTTGGCTTCGGCTACGCACCCGCCATGCGCCAAGCGCTCAAGGCGGCACTCACGCAATTCGACGAGCCGCTGCTGATCGAGGCGGGCCTGCGCATCGCGGTCGACGACAAGGAACCCTACGACCGCTTCCGCGACCGCCTGACGATGCCGATCCACGATGCGCGCGGCAGGGTCATCGGGTTTGCCGCGCGCATTCTCGACACTGACAAAAAAGACGCGCCCAAATACATCAATTCCCCCGACACGCCGCTGTTCGACAAGGGGCGGACGCTGTTCAACCTGCACCGCGCCGGGCCCGCTTCGCGCAAGAGCGCGCGGCTGGTGGTGGTCGAAGGACAGATGGACGTCGTCGCGATGGCGGCAGCGGGGTTCGAGGACGCGGTCGCACCGATGGGCACCGCGCTGACCGAGCGGCAGCTCGAAATGCTCTGGCGGCTGGTCGATGCACCCGTGTTGTGCCTTGACGGCGACAATGCCGGGCAGCGCGCCGCGATGCGCGCGATGGAGCGCGCGCTGCCAATGCTCGCGCCGGGAAAGACCCTCAGCATCGTGCGGTTGCCGGCCGGTCTCGACCCGGACGACCTGATAAAGCAGCAGGGAGCCGCAGTGATGGAGGCGTTGCTGGCCGCGCCCGCCAGTCTGATAGACACTCTGTGGGAATTCGAGCGCGCGGCGTCCCCGCTGCGCACACCGGAAGACAAGGCCGGGCTGAAGGCACGGCTGATCGCCCATTGCGAGGCGATCCAGCACCCGGACATACGCTCGCTCTACCGGCGCGAACTGCTCGAGAAATTCTCCGCTTTCGCGTATCCCCCCCGCCCCCCACGCGAGCGGCGCGAATGGAAAAGCGGGTTTGCCAAGCCTGCATCCCCGCCCATGTCCCCCGAATCGGCGGGCCGCTTGCTGAAAGCGGCCAGCGGCACGAACCGCGACGCGTTGGCGAGTGCGGTCGTCGCCGGACTGCTGCGGTTTCCCGACCAGATCCTGGTCCATGCGGAACCGCTCGGCCGCTTCGCTTCACATGACGGGAAGACGGGGCCCGCGCTCGAATCGCTGATCGAAGCGGCCGAAATGCTTGAACCGGGCGAGGATGCGCCCATATCTCCGCCACAGGGTTTCGCACCGCCGCCGGACAAGAGTTGCTTTGCCTTCCTCGATGAAGGTGCCGATCCGCGGGACGCACGCGAGGACCTGGCCGAAGCCGTTTCGTTACTGGTCGAACGGCCCGCGCTGGAAGCCGCACTTGCGGCGGCCACCGCGCGCTTTGCGACCGATCCCGAGGCCGCTTTCGCCGAGCAGCAACGGCTGCTTAAACGAAAGCTGGCATTCGAGAAACGACTCGGGCTAATGGCGAGCCGCAGGGCCGCTTCCGCGGCCCACCCTGATTCAGACTCTCCGTCGGCACCGTCCGGCGCCACGGACGAGGACAACGAATGACACGAGAAACAATGGCGACCCAGGAAGACACCGACGGCAAGGACGACGCGCCGCTCATCGATCTCAATGAAGCGACGATCAAGAAGTTGATCACCAAGGCGAAGCGCCGGGGCTACGTTACAGTGGACGAGCTCAACGAAGCGCTGCCGCAGGACGAGCTTTCGAGCGAACAGATCGAGGACGTGATGTCCGCGATCAGTGAGATGGGCGTTAACATCGTCGAGAACGACGAAGATGCCGAGGCCGAGGGCGAAACCGAGGACGAAGTCGACGAGCTCAGCCCGGACGACGAGGACGGCGATGACGAAGGCGCCTCCAACAAGCCCGCCAAGCCCGCCGCAGCCGCGAAGAAAAAGAAACCCTCGAGCGCACCGACGATCCGGTGCGGATGTACCTGCGCGAAATGGGCGCGGTCGAACTGCTCAGCCGCGAGGGCGAAATTGCCATCGCCAAGCGCATCGAGGCTGGTCGCGACATGATGATCATGGGGCTGTGCGAAAGCCCGATCACTTTCCACGCGATCATCCTGTGGTCCGAAGCGCTCAATAACGAGGAAATGCAGCTGCGCGAGATCCTCGATCTCGACGCCATGCTCTCGAAGGAGCCGCCGGTCGACAAGATGACCGACGACGCCGAGGAAGACGACGACGACGGCGAGATTTCCGAAGCCACCGCCGGGCCTTCCTACAAGGAAGACGAGGAAGAGGAGGAAGAAGAAGCCTCCTCCGACGACGACGAGGACGGCGATGGCACCCCGCGCCGCCGCGAGGAAGAAGAGGAAGAGGACAACACCCTCAGCCTCGCGCAGATGGAAGCCGCGCTCAAGCCCGAAGCGCTCGAGACTTTCGCGCGCATCGCCTCGCTGTTCAAGAAGTTCGAAAAGCTGCAGCTCGAGCGGGTCGACATGCTCGGCGCCGGTCTCGAATACCCCGCGGCCAAGGAGCGCAAGTACGAGGCGCTGCGCGAGGAATTGACCGCCGAAGTCGAGAGCGTCCAGTTCCACGCCACCAAGATCGAGTTCCTGGTCGACAACCTCTATGCCTTCAACCGCCGCCTGACCGCGCTCGGCGGCCAGATGCTGCGGCTTGCCGAACGGCACAAGGTCAAGCGCGCCGACTTCCTCAATGCCTATATCGGCAACGAGCTCGACGACACCTGGCTGACCGACAACGCCAAGAAGGACAAGAAGTGGGCCGCCTTCGCCGAGAAGGAGGCCGACGCGGTCGAGCGGATCCGCACCGAGATCGCCGATATCGCGTCGGCGACCGGCATGTCGCTCCCCGAGTTCCGCCGCATCGTCAACATGGTCCAAAAGGGCGAGCGCGAGGCGCGCATCGCCAAGAAGGAAATGGTCGAGGCGAACCTGCGCCTGGTGATCTCGATCGCCAAGAAATACACCAACCGCGGGCTGCAGTTCCTCGACCTGATTCAGGAAGGCAACATCGGCCTGATGAAGGCGGTCGACAAGTTCGAGTACCGCCGCGGCTACAAGTTCAGCACCTACGCGACATGGTGGATCCGGCAGGCGATCACCCGCTCGATCGCCGATCAGGCCCGCACGATCCGCATCCCGGTCCACATGATCGAGACGATCAACAAGCTGGTGCGGACCAGCCGCCAGTTCCTCCACGAGCAGGGCCGCGAGCCCACGCCCGAGGAAATGGCCGAGCGCCTGTCGATGCCGCTCGAGAAGGTCCGCAAGGTGATGAAGATCGCCAAGGAGCCGATCAGTCTCGAGACGCCGATCGGCGACGAGGAGGATTCGCACCTCGGCGATTTCATCGAGGACAAGAACGCGGTCATCCCGGTGGATGCGGCGATCCAGTCGAACCTCAAGGAAACCGTCACCCGCGTGCTCGCCAGCCTCACCCCGCGCGAGGAGCGCGTGCTGCGCATGCGCTTCGGCATCGGCATGAACACCGATCACACGCTCGAGGAAGTCGGCCAGCAGTTCTCGGTCACCCGCGAACGTATCCGCCAGATCGAGGCCAAGGCGCTGCGCAAGCTCAAGCACCCGAGCCGCAGCCGCAAGATGCGCAGTTTTCTCGACCAGTAACCGGCGAAAACCTGCATTCGGGGTGGAGGAATTTGCCGCCATCGCCTATGCGCGCGCCATGCGTATTGCCATCGCCAGTGACCACGCCGCCGTCGACCTGAAGTCGGCCTTGCGCGAGTGGCTGATCGACGAAGGGCACGAGGTCGCCGACCTCGGCCCCGACAGCCACGACAGCGTCGATTACCCCGACTTCGGATACCGCCTCGCCGAGGTGGTGGCCGACGGAACCGCGGAGCGCGGGGTCGTGCTGTGCGGCTCGGGCATCGGCATCTCGATCGCGGTCAACCGCAATCCCCGCGTGCGCTGCGCACTCGTTTCGGAGCCGCTTTCGGCGGCCCTCGCGCGCGAGCATAACGACGCCAACGTTGTCGCCATGGGCGCCCGCCTCGTCGGGATCGACATGGCCAAGGCGTGCCTCGCCGCGTTCCTCGGAACCGAGTTCGGCGGCGGACGCCACCAGCGCCGCGTCGACAAGCTTTCCACCCCGCCCTCCAGGGAGACGGCATGACCACCGCTGCAGCCGCCATCGATAGCCAGAAGCCCGCCGCCGATCCGCTGACGCGCTTCTGGGGCGACGACCTTGCCGCCGCCGATCCCGCGATCGCCGAGGCGATCCGCCACGAGCTCGATCGCCAGCGCAACCGCATCGAGCTGATCGCCAGCGAGAACATCACCAGCCGCGCGGTGCTCGAAGCGACCGGCAGCGTTTTCACCAACAAGTACGCCGAGGGCTATCCCGGCAAGCGGTACTACGGCGGCTGCGAATACGCCGACGTCGTCGAGAACCTCGCAATCGAGCGCGCCAAGGCGCTGTTCGGCTGCGAATTCGCCAACGTCCAGCCCAACAGCGGCAGCCAGATGAACCAGGCGGTGTTCCTCGCGCTTCTCCAGCCGGGCGACACCTTCATGGGGCTCGACCTCAACTCGGGCGGTCACCTGACTCACGGGTCGCCGGTCAACATGAGCGGCAAGTGGTTCAACCCGGTCAGCTACGGCGTGCGCGAGGACGACGAGCTGATCGACATGGACGCGGTTGCCGCGACCGCGCGCGAGCACAAGCCCAAGCTGATCATCGCGGGCGGCACCGCTTACTCACGGGTGTGGGACTGGGAGGCCTTCCGCCAGATCGCCGACGAGGTCGGCGCGTACCTGATGGTCGACATGAGCCACATTGCGGGCCTTGTCGCGGGCGGAGCCCATCCTTCACCGATCACGCACGCACATGTCACGACCACGACCACGCACAAATCGCTGCGCGGACCGCGTTCGGGCGTCATCCTGTGGAACGACGAGGAATTTTCCAAGTCGCTCAACATGGCGGTTTTCCCCGGACTCCAGGGTGGTCCGCTGATGCACGTCATCGCCGCTAAGGCGGTTGCGTTCGGAGAGGCTCTGCGACCTGATTTCAAGAACTACGCCCAGCGCATCGTTGAAAATGCGCGCGCGCTGGCCGAGGGCGTCGAAGCGGGCGGCCTCAGGGTCGTGTCCGGCGGGACGGACAACCACTCGATGCTGGTCGATCTCACGCCCAAAGATGTGACCGGAAAGGCCGCGGAGCACGGGCTCGACCGTGCCTATCTCACCTGCAACAAGAACGGAATTCCATACGATTCGCGCAGTCCCTTCGTGACCAGCGGCATCCGCTTGGGCACTCCCGCGGGCACAACACGTGGTTTCGGGCCTGATGAATTCCGCGCGATTGGCGGTCTTCTCGCGGAGGTGGTGGACGGCTTATCGCGCAATGGTCCCGATGGAGACGCGCAGGTGGAACAAAGCGTTCGCCGCCGCGTCGGTGAATTTTGCGAGGCGTTTCCCGTTTATCCCGGAAGGACCTGAATATGGACCACAACAACCCTAACAATGACGGCAAGAAGGACTGGGTCGAGGACGTAAAGACGGAGGTCAGCGGCATGGCCAAGGAAGGCATGCATCATCCTTCGACCAAGCCCGTCCTCGCCGGCGCGGCCATCGGTGCTCTTGCCGGCGTGCTTCTGCCGGTGCTCTCCCTACCCGTTGGCGCGCTCGCTGGCGCAGGTATCGCGCTTTACAATCGCGTCAAGAAATAGGGCGCAGGGCTGATGCGCTGTCCGTTCTGCGCCCACGAGGATTTGCAGGTCAAGGACAGCCGACCTGCGGAAGATGCCGCGGTAATTCGCCGCCGTCGACAGTGCGACGGTTGCGGCGCGCGTTTCACCACCTTCGAGCGCGTGCAGTTACGCGAGGTGACCGTGGTGAAGTCCGGCGACCGCCGTGAGCCCTTCGCGCGCTCGAAGCTCGAACAATCAATCACTCTCGCCTGTCGTAAGCGCGGTATCGAATCGGAGCAGATCGACCAATTGGTAAGCGGCATCCAGCGCCAGTTGGAGACTTCGGGCGATAGCGAAGTGCCGGCGGCGCGCATCGGTGAACTGGCGATGGAAGGCCTGCGCGCGCTGGACAGCGTGGCGTATATCCGCTTCGCATCGGTCTATCGCGACTTCTCCGAAGCGCGGGACTTCGAGGAATTCGCTGGTAGCGTGCGCGACGTTGGGGCACCCAGCTAATGTATTATTACGTCGAACTGCAGTCGAAAAGACTGTTCTTATGGAGCCGGGCAGTTAGAGGCTTCCGACCTTACGACTTTCCGACTCTCCCAGCCAAGGACTACTTTGTGATTCGTTCTCTCACTTTCGCTGTGATCATTGCGCTAGCCCTGTCGCCCACTGGCGTGAGCGCAGCCGATAACACCGAGTCGGGCAAGAAAAGCGCCGAATCGAAAACGGCGCCCAAGGAAAAGAAGATCTGCGTGCGCGAGGCGGCCACGGGCAGCATAATGGCGAAACGCGTATGCTATACTCAGGCGCAGATCGAAGCCAACCGTGCGGTCGCCTCGAGTCAGATCGATGAAATCCAACGTCGCGAATTATCCAGCTCTGCAAACAAGTAGCGCGCTTCGGCTGCCAATTTGCCGAATGCCGAGCATTGAGGCGATCGCGTGAACACTTCTTCGGCGCGCCCGATAATCGTCCTGGTCCGTCCGCAACTTGGTGAGAACATCGGCAAGGCGGCGCGCGCCATGCTCAATTTCGGGCTGACCGAATTGCGTCTCGTAAAGCCGCGTGACGGGTGGCCGAACCCTTCGTCGGGACCAGCGGCTGCGGGAGCGGATATCGTCCTAGAACACGCGCAGGTTTTCGACTCGGTAAGCGAGGCGGTGCACGATTGCGCCAACGTCTATGCGACAACAGTCCGCAAGCGTGGCGTTACCAAGCCGGTCGTCACACCCGAGACTGCAGCGCGCGAGATACGGGTCCAATCGGGTCGAAGCGCGATTTTATTCGGACCCGAACGGTCGGGACTCGAGACCGACGACGTTGCGCTCGCTCGCACGATCCTGACCGTGCCGATCAATCCGGAATTCAGTTCGCTGAATCTCGCGCAAGCGGTGATCCTGGTCGCCTACGAATGGTCGAAAGGCGAAACACTGGCCAGCCCGACTGTCGAAGACCTGCTGCCCCCCGCCCCTCAGGAAGATCTCGACGGATTCATCGCCCAACTCGAAGCGATGCTCGAACCCAAGGATTATTATCTGCCCACGGGCCGTGCCGTATCGACCCGGCGTGCGCTACGCAGTCTGCTCACTAAACCGGGCTGGAACCACCTGGAAGTGCGGACGCTTCGGGGCGTGCTTAGTGCCCTCAAAAGAGAAGACTCCTAATCGAAAGTAGCGATTGGCAAACCATCCGATAATCATCGGGTAACCATCAACCCGATATCGTGGACTTCCCGGTTGTTCCTGAACATATTGCGGACGGGACATTCAGCAGATGAGGTGTTGCGATGGCAGGGCTGAGCAAGATTGGGACCGTGTTGATGGCCCTTGTCTTCACCGGGGCGGCGTCTGCCAGCGGCTTGAACGGCGATGAATTGCCGACAGGGACATTTCCCGAGAACGATCAGATCGTCGTCGAGGGTGCAAAACTGGAAAAGCCCAAGGTCATCTGTCGGCGAGAGGCCGTAACGGGCAGCATTATGCCGAAAACGGTCTGCCGTACGCAGGCTCAGATTGCGATCGATCTCGAACAGGCGGTTGCCGCCAAGCGTGCGATCCAGGACGGGCTGGACACCCAACGCATGGTGCAAATGACGCGTGAAGCGAGCAAGTAGTTGAAATGTGCGGCCCGTCGCTGAGCGAACCAGCCTCACCAAAAAGATTTCAACCTTGCAGCCGATCCCATTCGGCCAGTTCGTAAGCGATGGAAGCTTCGACGAGTCGATCCCAAAGTGCGCCGATAGCTCCGTCAGGCAGGCCGCGCGCTTTTGCATCGGCCCGCGCAGCCGCGATTACCTCCGCTTTGCGGACTTCGTCGCGAACGGTTGCGCGATCGGCCTTGATCCGTGCAGCAGCCCGCATGTAGCCGAAGCGCCGGTCGAGCAGCTCCATAAGCGCGCGGTCGGTGGCATCGACCCCCGTGCGAACGTCGGCCATCGTCTCGCAATCGGTCGGCGGAATCACTGTATCGGTCATGCGGGGCGCGTTGCCGCCCTCTTGTCGCTTTGTCGAGTGCCGCGCGGGGTTGATTCCACCGCCGATCCTGCTATCGGCGCGCCTCGCATTTGATCCCGCATCCCGGTGAAGCGGCGATCGCGCCTGGCGCAAGGCCAGGCGGGCGAAGCCGGGTTGAAGCGCGACCGATGGGGTCGCGACAGCAAATTGAAGGAACGACATCATGTCGAAGCGCAAGAGCGCCAAGCACAAACTCGACCGCCGGATGGGCGAGAACATCTGGGGTCGTCCCAGCTCTCCCGTCAATCGCCGGTCCTATGGTCCGGGCCAGCATGGCCAGCGCCGCAAGGGCAAGACGAGCGACTTTGGCCTGCAGCTGCGCGCCAAGCAAAAGCTCAAGGGTTACTACGGCGACGTCACCGAAAAGCAGTTCAAGGCGACCTACGCCGAAGCCGCCCGGATGAAGGGCGACACCGGCCAGAACCTGATCGGCCTGCTCGAGCGCCGGCTCGACATGATCGTCTATCGCGCCAAGTTCGCGCCGACGATTTTCTCCGCGCGCCAGATCGTCTCGCACGGTCACATTCGGGTCAACGGTGTGAAGTGCAACATCGCCAGCCGCCGCGTGAATGCGGGCGACGTGGTCAGCTTGGGTGAAAAGGCCAAGGAAATGGCCCTCATCATCGAGGCGCAGAGCCTGCCCGAGCGTGACATTCCCGACTATGTCTCGACCGACGGCACCGAGAAGGTGACCTTCAGCCGCGTTCCCACCCTCGACGAGGTACCCTACCCCGTCACGATGGAACCGAACCTTGTCGTCGAGTTCTACTCGCGCTGATCTATCGATTACCGAGCACGATGGGGCGTTCCTGCGGGGCCGCCCCTTTTCGTTCGGGCTTCGTTCAGCGGCTCTGCGCGGTCAGCGGAGTTGTGCCAGCGCGCCTGCGGCTGAGTAACCCGACCGCAGCCGGTATCGCGAAAACGTACAACGCAGCCAGCGCCCATTGACTGTGGGACACGACGACGTCGATGTGGTCGACCAGCCCATTGCCTAACCCCAAACTCCGGTCTGCGATCCAGGCCATAGCAATCGCCGCCGCAGCGGTTCCCAGAAGCGTTCGCAGGATGGAGAACCAGCGCGTCTGCGCCAAGATCAGCAGCGCGGGGACAACCGCTGCCACGATACCGAGCTGCACGATTTCGATGCCGAGATTGAAGCCCAGCAGACCGGTCGCCGTGCTGGCGGCTCCAGCGCCCGTGTTGCTCAGCAACGTCGCGAAGGCCAAACCATGCACCAGCCCGAAAGCCAGCGCCACGTAATGCTCGCGCCCCGGAAACAGCGGGCGGATGGCATGGATGGCCGACACTAAAACCGACACCGCAATCGCCACTTCGACGGGGTCGGTCGGCAGATGCCAACCGCCCATTGTCGCTCCGATCAGGGTCAGGCTGTGCCCGATGGTAAAAGCGGTGACGGTCCGGGCCAGATGGACCACCGTTTCGCGCATGGGGCGCGGAGAGCTCCAGCGGCCTTGGCGGGCGATGAGAGGTGCCGGGAGCAGCAGCGCGAAGAGAAACAGCAAGTGGTCGTAGCCGCCTAGGATGTGATGCATCCCCACAATCACGGCATTTACCAGAACAAGCCTCGTCCGCGCTTCGCCGCGTTCGACCTCGATTTTCGTGTTGCCTGCCCTGAGCGCGCCCAAGATCGTCCGGCCTTCGCCCACCATCGTCCCGTGGTCCTCGGTCAAGACAAAAAGCGCAAAGTGGCTTGGAAGTTCGTTCAGTAGGACGGACCATTGCACCGTGAATTTTCGCGTATCGTCTCCCCTCGGGGGCGTCAGTCGGGCCGTGGCGTGCAAATCCGGTGGGCCGGCAATCTGTTTGAATTCGACCGTCTGGATTGCGACCGTCCAGGGTTTTCCGTGGCCTGACCGGACCGAAAAATGGCTTGCGAGGTACTGCCGCGCCAGATCGATGGCAGCGGGATCGCTACTGACGGGATTGCCCGTCGCATAAGCGTATTCACCTTGGGGAACGACAATGTCCGCCGTGACTGCGTCGTCGCGAATCGTCAGGTCAACTTCGGAATTGGGCGACAGATGGGCCGCGACTGGCGCTGCGCTTAATGCGAGCAACACCCACAAAAACTGCCCCAGGCCGAGCATCGCCAGCTTGCGAATCATCCGTGTGAGAACCAGACCAGTGCCATTTCCGGCTCGAATATGCGCGGATTGAGCGCCCTGGCCGCTTCGCGAGCTTCCTCGGCACCGCCTTCGTCACCGTTCAGCGCAAGAATCTCGGCGCGTAGAGAATAAAGCGGCGCGCTGCGCCAGCCGGCATCTTCCGCTCGCTTCAATTGCGCAAGGGCGGCCGCATTGCGCCCGTTCTGAAGCAGCGCGTTCGCAAGCAGAAGCCGCGCATCCCCGAATGGCCTGCTCGCGAAATTGCGCTCCGCGAGGTCGAGCGCGCGCCTTGGGGTTCCGAACACCAGTTCGTGCTCCACCGCATGTCCGTAAGCCGCCTCGGGAGCCAGTTCGATCCGACGCGCCCATACCTCGCCCGCACGACGTGACCAAAGGCGGCTCTCATCGGGATCGCCGAAGGTTCTCAGCAGCATTGCGAGCGCGTCCATCACTTCGGCGCTTCCGCTCTTTTTCGCGATGCGCCGCATGGCAGCGATGCCCCGATCCGCATCTCCGGCGATTGCCGCAGCTTGCGCCACGTGCGCTTCGATCAGCCAATGCCCGGGAAAGACCCGGTCGGCCTCCACGAACCGTCGGCGAGCTTCTGTGACGTTGCCGCGCGCAAGCTCTATACCGCCGATCTGAAGCGCGACCGTGGCGAGCGAAAGGGGGGACGGTCGTTTCTGCTCATCGAGGTAGGCGCGCATATGCGCGATTGCGGCGTCGTAGTTGCCCCGTGCCTTGTCGATGATCGCGGTTCGTATCGCGATCCCATGGGGGTCGATTGTAGACGCGCCGCGGTAGGTCTGAAGAGCACGCTCCATGTCTCCGCGATAGAAGTACACGTCGCCCGCGAGCGCAGCGGCCTCGGCGCGCTCGGAGCGATATGGAGCGACCCAGCCGACGAAGACCGCGAGCGCCGATTCCACCTCTTCAAGGCGATGAGATGCGAGGCCGATTTCCGCATCCGCAAGGGCGACGGCGCCCGATTTCCCTGCAAGTGACACGCCTTTCCCAATCGCCCCTCGGGCCTGGGCCAGATCGGCGTAGTCGCCGGACAACCTGAATTGACCCAAGTGGGCGGAGGCCAAGGCTTCGTAGCGGGCCCAATCATCCGGAAACCGGCGAACGAGCGCGCGCTTTGCGGCAATCTGGGAGTTGACCGCCTCGATCGCTTCAGAAAACGATGCCGGGCCAAAATAGGACTTGGGAAGCGCCCATGGCCGATCGATGCGAAGCGCTTCGTTTCGTGAAAGCAAAGCGTCGGTCGCCACGACGACCCCGATGGCCAGCGCGGCGACTGCGGCGAGACGCCACAGCGACGTGCCATTACCACGGCGCCGTACACACGAACTAAGCCCGGTCGTGACGAAAATTGCAGTGGGCGCATGGCGAAATGTATCCGTCACACGCTGAAGTATGGACCGATTATCAGGAAACGGAAGAGTCCGCGGCCTGAGTCACCAATTTCGCTATTGGATGGCGAGGGCCTGGCGGATTAACTTGTCGCTTTCCTCGAGCAAGCGCTTGCGCGCCAACGCATCGTCCAGGTTGTGTGCGAGACCGGGAAACTCGATGTAGTTTACCTGCTTGCCTGCCGCTTTCAGACGTTCCTCCATAAGGCGCGATTTACCAACGGCCACATTCATGTCAGCGTCTCCGTGGATCAGCAGAACCGGTGCCTGAAAGCGATCCGCGTGACGCGCGGGCGAGCCCGCATCGACGTGGGCGCCCGTCCCGATGAACGATTCGACGAGGCGATAATTGGTCTGGCCGCGCGCTTCCTCGCGCAGGCGGTCAAGGTCCGTCACCGGTGCGATTGCGACGATCGCTTTAAACAGGCCAGGATCGACGACAGCCGACTGCAAGGCGGCGTAACCGCCATAGGACCAACCGACGATCGCCAGCTTTTCAGGGGATGAGATTCCACTTGAAACGAGCCACTTGCCAGCTGAGTTTATGTCGCCGATCGCAGTCTCCCACGAGCGGAAGCCGTTCTTCTGGAACCATGCCGCGCCGTATCCGCTCGACCCGCGATAGTTGGGCTGGAGAACGGCGTAACCGCGTGCCGCAAAAAATTGTACCAGCCAGTCAAATCCCCATTCGTCGCGCGCGGCGGGTCCGCCGTGGGGCATGACGATCGCGGGCAGGTTCTTGCCGGCGGATCCCGGCGGCAGTGTCAGATACGCGGGGATTTGCGTACCATCGGCGGCCGGAAAAGTGATGGCCTTCATGGAGCCCAGCACCATGCCGGCAAGTTCGGGTCGGGCCGGAAGAACTTCGCCGAGCTTTTTGGTTTCCTTGTCGAACAGGTAATACCGTCCTGGATCGACGTCGCTGCCGGCGAACAGGAGGAGCTTGCCTTCATCGATAGTCGAATCGACGATAGCAACGGGCTTGCCGCCCAAGGCTGCGCCGAGCGCAGGAGCAAGCGCCTTGAGCTCGGGATCGAAATACTCGACCACCCGCTTTTCGGTGGCATAGCTCGCACCGACGACCCGCTGCCGGGGGCCGATCCGGACGAGCCCGTCGATATCCACGCCATCGTGCGCCAACAGGACGCGCGGGCTGCCACCATCGAGCGACTGCTGATAGAGTGCTGAAAATCCCTTGAAATCGTCAAACCCGTAGGCGACGTTCGCGTTGCTATCCACAGCGACGGGCTGGAATCCGTAGGCTAGGCCCGCGTCGAGCTTCACCGAGCTTAAGCCAACCCACCCGCGCCCGTCCTTGGGCCGCGCCTGGAATTCTATGGAATCGACCGAGTGACCGGCCGAGTTAATTTTCTGGGTTTCGCGCACGCGAACCCGGCCGTGCCCGTCGCTGATGTAGTCGCTCGCACTGATGAAGGGCATCTCGACCATTTTGCGCGCAAGCGTGGTTACGTTGACGCGATCTACGCCAAGCCCCTCGGACGAACGTCCGGTGATCGTACCGGTACGATTGTCGGGCGCGTACCATCGAGTCATCAGGACCGATCCGGGTTCGCCTTCGGCCATGTAATCGATCAGCTGTCCCCCGAACGCCGAATCGTAATAGGAATTCGCGCTTGCCTGCGCTGAGAGCACCTTCATGTCCGACCCGTCCGCCGCAATCGACACGAGCTTGGTGCGCCCCTCGGCCTGCCGGTTGCTGCCGCGCAGGAAGATGACTTCGCATACGACCCTGTCCTCGAGAACGAACTGGCAGTGACTGATGTGTTCGTCGCCGCCTTTGGCCCCAAGGATGGGCGTACCCTTGCTCGTAGCGAAGTCCAGCACCACCGCCGACTCGCCACCGCCCGATGCGGTGACAATCACGACCTTTCCTCCTTGCGGAGACAACCCGATACTGCCCACCGATTTGCGCGCACCGAACTTGCCGGCAAGTGTCTCGACATCGGACGCGTACACCGACGACCCGAACGACGCGGCAGTTACTGCTGCACACGCAAGCATTTTATTCATGAACGACCCCCCCTGCGACTTAAGCCGAGAACTTGAACCGTTCCGTTCTTTGGCGCAACGATTTAGAGTTGGCGCCGCGCTATCTTCCGTAGTTCGCCAGGAAATTACTCGAGAAGAGGGCAAGTCTTTTCTCCAAGATCGCCTCGCGCATCGCCCCCATCAATTGCTGGTAGAACGACAGGTTGTGCTCGGTCAGCAGCATAGCGCCGAGCATTTCGCCGGATTTGGTCAGGTGATGAAGATAGGCACGGCTGTATGTGGCGCAGACCGGACACGAACAGCGGGGGTCAAGCGGCTCGGGATCTTCGGCGTGACGTGCATTGCGCAGGTTTAGCGGTCCGTTCCAGGTGAACGCCTGACCGTTGCGGCCCGAGCGCGTCGGTAGCACGCAGTCGAACATGTCGACCCCGCGCAGAACCGCGCCCACAAGGTCGTCAGGCTTGCCGACTCCCATCAAATAGCGTGGCCCATCCTCAGGCAATTGTGCAGGCGCAAAATCGAGCGTGGCGAACATCGCCTCCTGCCCTTCCCCCACCGCCAGTCCGCCGATGGCATAACCGTCGAACCCGATTTCCTGCAGCGCTTCAGCCGAGCGGGCGCGCAGCCCTTCGTCGAGAGCGCCTTGCTGGATGCCGAACAACGCGCTGATAGCCGCGTGATCGCCGCCAGCGTCGAAAGCCACGCGGCTGCGCTTTGCCCAGCGCATCGACATTTCCATGCTAGCCTCGATTTCGGGCAGCGGTCGGTTGGCGCGCGGGCACTCGTCGAATGCCATGACGATATCGCTGCCCAGCAGCCGCTGAATCTCCATCGAGCGTTCTGGCGTCAGCAGGTGCTTCGATCCGTCGATATGACTGGCGAACGATACGCCTTCCTCAGTAAGTTTGCGCAGCGAAGCGAGGCTCATCACCTGGTAGCCGCCGCTGTCGGTCAGGATCGGGCGGTCCCAATTCATGAACTTGTGCAGCCCCCCTAGCCGCGCGACGCGCTCTGCGCCGGGACGCAGCATGAGGTGATATGTATTTCCAAGCAGGATGTCGGCGCCGGTCGCGCGCACCGCTTCGGGCTTCATCGCCTTGACCGTCGCCGCGGTGCCGACCGGCATGAACGCAGGGGTGCGAATATCGCCCCGACACATACGGATCGTGCCGGTGCGCGCTTTGCCGTCGGTGGCGTCGACCGAAAATGCGAAACGGGTCACCGATCTAGCTCAAAAGCCGTAGACGAAGGAAAATCGGGTCACCGTATCGGTCGTCATCTTGCCGGGAACGGGACTGCTATCGTAATCGAATGCGTACGAAAGCCGCGTGCTCAGCCGGTCGGTGACCTTTGCCTCAAGCCCCGTGACAAGGCGCAACGTCGTCGCCTGCGAATTGACTACCAGCAGAGCGGCCCCGCCGGTTTCTGCCACCGCATTGACATCCTGAGTGATTTTGAGCCGTTCGAGCGCCTGCCAGTCAAAATCGAGGCCGAATAGGCCGGCGATCCGGGTGTCGGACGCGCCGTCGGTGGCACGGGTGAGCCGTACCGCGGGCCCCGCTTTGATCGACAAGTCCATGCCATCGCTATCGATGACCTTATAGCCCAGTCCGCCCGAAAGCGCATAGCGCGCGGCGGTTCCTTGCGACCGGTCACGCTCGTATTGGGCAAGCCCATAGACGAACAGATCGTCGCGCAAATCGTAGCGTGGTTCGTAGTCCGCGAAGAGCTTTTCGCGCCGCGTGCGTCCTGAATTGCGCTGGAGATCGGCGCGGGCCGATACCCGGTGCGACCAGTCGATGCCCTTGCGGCTGAGCGTGATGGCGCCGGTCAGACCGAGCGTGTCCGAATTGCCCGTCGCTCGCGATCCGCCGAATTCGCCCCTGCCCTTCCAGTTGTCGAAAATTCCAGCGGCCCGGACCGCGCGGAGTTCGTCTTTCTTCTTTGCTTGGGCCAGTTCGGCCTGCTCCTGACGGAAGCTGGCGTAGAGCAATTCGATCGCCTCGGAATCATCGGGATTGGTCTTTTTGGCGAGGTCGACGACGGTGGCCACGGCCTGCTCGTCGCCGCTAGCGACCGCCGCTTCGATCATCGCGCGGACTGGGTCGGGCAGAGCGGCCGCAGCCGGACTACCGGCGTAGAGAAGCACGACGGCAAGGGGGAAGAGACGGCGCATCGCCGTGCCCAATAGCGATTTAGCTACGCAGCCGCCAGCCGCTCCTGAAAATCCAGGCGATTATCGTGACGCAGATCGCGAGGAATGCGCCGGTAAGCGCAAGCGAGACTCCAATGCCGACGTCGGCCTTGCCGTAGAAGGTCCACCGCAACCCGCTGACGAGGAAGAAAATCGGGTTGAACATCACCACTGTGCGCCAGGGTTCGGGCAGCATCGCTACCGAGTAAAAGGTGCCGCCCAGGAAAGTCAGCGGGGTCAGGATCAGCATCGGCACCATTTGCAGTTTCTCGAAGCCCTCTGCCCAGATCCCGAGGATGAAGCCGAGCAGTGAGAAACTCGCCGAGACAAGGATGATGAACAACAGCGCGTAGAACGGATGAGCGATGTGATAATCGACGAACAGCGTCGCGGTCAGCAGAATCACGCTCGCCAAGATGAGGCTCTTTGTTGCCGCCGCACCGACGAATCCGAGCAGTGTCTCGGCGACGCCTACTGGGGCGGACAACAGTTCGTAGATCGCGCCGGTAAAACGCGGCATGTAGATGCCGAAGCTGGCGTTGCTTGTGCTCTCGCTGAGCAGCGTCAGCATCAACAGGCCCGGTACGATGAACGCGCCGTACTCGACCCCTCCGACCGCAGTCATGCGGCCGCCGATCGCCGCCCCGAATACGATGAAATATAGGCTCGTCGTCAATACTGGCGAGACGAGCGAGCCGAACACCGTGCGCATGAAGCGGACGAGCTCGTTACGATAGATTGCGTAAGTCGATCGCCAGCCGATCATGCGTCGATCCCTTGTTCGACGAGACCGACGAAGATGTCTTCGAGCGAGCTCTCTTTCTGGTCGAGCGCGGTGTACGCGATGTCGGACTTCGCGAGGGCCTGGGCGATCACCGCGATCTCAGCCTTGCCCTTCCCGGCGCCGTCGCCGCCGCGGTAGGTCAAGGTCATCCCATCGTCCTCCAACAGGAGCGGATAGGCGCACAACGCACCCGGCACTTCGGTGAGCGAATTTGCCAGCCGGAAGCGCGCCTCGGTGCGACCAAGACGAGCCATGATCGCATCCTTGTCGTCCACCAGCAGCAGTTTGCCCTTGTCGATCACGCCCACCCGGTCGGCCATTTCCTCGGCTTCCTCGATGTAGTGGGTGGTCAGGATCACCGTGACACCCCTGTCGCGGAGAATATCGATCTGACGCCACATGTCGCGACGCAGTTCGACATCGACCCCCGCAGTGGGTTCGTCGAGGAACAGTAACTCTGGATCGTGCGCGAGGGCCTTGGCGATGAGCACACGACGCTTCATTCCGCCCGACAATGCGCGGATCTGTTCGCTACGCTTGTCCCACAGACTCAGCGACCGCAAGACCTCCTCGATCCGGGCGGGGTCGGGCGCGCAGCCGAACAACCCGCGCGAATAGGCGACCTGTCGTTCGACCGTGTCGAACATGTCGAACCCCAACTCCTGCGGCACTAGTCCGATCCGTCGCCGCGCAGCCCGCCAGTGGTGCGATAGGTCCTGTCCAAAGGCGTGGATCGTGCCGCCGGTTACGCGCACGAGGCCGCACACCGCGCCGATCAAGGTTGTTTTCCCTGCCCCATTGGGGCCGAGCAGTGCGAAGATCTCGCCGCGCTGGATCGCGAGGTCGACGCCATCGAGCGCCCTTAACCCGCCGGGATAGACCTTCGTCAGACCTTCGATGCGGAGGATTGGCTCGTTCACGGCAGTGGAGATCGGATTTCAGTTCGTGGAATGCAACCTTTTACGGCAGAAGCAGCGACGAATCTCCGTAACTGTAGAATTGGTAGCCCTTTTCGATCGCATGGGCATAGGCCGCCTTCATCCGCTCGCGGCCCATCATCGCGCTCACCAGCATGAATAGGGTCGATTTCGGCAGGTGAAAGTTTGTCATCAGACCGTCGATCGCACGGAAGGCGTAGCCGGGCGTGATGAAGATCGAGGTGTCACCCGCGAACGGCCGGATCGCCCCGCCCTCGTCAGCCGCACTCTCAAGCAAACGGAGCGAAGTAGTCCCGACCGCGATCAATCTCCCGCCGGCGGCGCGTGCGGCGTTGAGTTCGATCGGCGGTGGCGGCGTCGATCCGGCCCCACTCGGCGTGCATGGCGTGGTCGTCGGTATCCTCGGCCTTCACCGGCAGGAATGTACCTGCACCGACATGAAGCGTCAGCGTTTCGGTGGCGACGCCGCGCGCGGCAACCGCCTCGATCAATTCGGGAGTGAAGTGAAGCGCCGCGGTGGGCGCGGCAACGGCCCCGTCTTCGCGGGCGAACATCGTCTGGTAGTCGGAACGGTCGCGCTCGTCGGTCGGCCGCTTGCCCGCAATATAAGGGGGAAGCGGCATTCGGCCCGCGCGTTCGAGCAACACTTCGACTGGCTCGTCCCCGGCGAAAGCGATGGTCCACGATCCATCGGGATGCCTAGCCTCCGCTATGGCAGTAACGCCGGCGCCGAAATCAATTTCATTGCCCTCGCGCAGCCGCTTGGCGTTGCGGACGAACGCTTGCCAGCACCTCAGGTCGATCCGCTTGTGGAGCGTAGCCCCGATCCGCGCATCTCCGCGTCGGCCTTCGAGCTGAGCGGGAATGACGCGAGTGTCGTTGAACACCAGCACGTCGCCCGGCTGGAGCAGATCGGGCAGGTCGCGAACGTGGCGGTCGACGGTTTCGACCGCGCCCCGCAGAACCATCATTCGCGCCGCATCGCGCGGACTTGCCGGACGCAACGCAATCAGCGTGCTAGGCAGTTCGAAATCGAAGAGGTCGACGCGCATGGCGGCGCGCTAGCAGAGCTTTTCGGCTGGCGGGAGCCTTAGCTGCCCAGCGGTGCGCTCAACATGTCGGCGGTTATTTCACCGGCCCGCGTGGAGGCAGGCGCAGTTTTCTGCGGTTTGCCGTCGGCGGCGATGGACGCCTGGACCACCGTAGTCGGGTCGGCTGGCGGCTCGCCCCGGTTGATCGCGTCGACTGCGTCCATCCCGTCGATAACCCGCCCAAAGTTGGTGTATTTCCGGTCGAGGCTGAAGCGGGGATAGAACATGATGAAGAACTGGCTGTTGGCCGAATCGTCGCTCGCCGCATGGGCCATCGACAGGGTGCCGCGCAGGTGGGGCATCGGATTGAACTCGGCCTTGAGGTCCGGCAGTTCGGATCCGCCGCGCCCGGTGCCCGTCGGATCACCGGTCTGCGCCATGAATCCATCGATCACGCGGTGGAACTTAACCCCGTCGTAAAAACCTGCCCGCGTCAGCGTCTTGATCCGCTCGACGTGATCGGGTGCCCAATCGGGCATCAGGCGGATCGCCACACGTTTGCCGTTCGAAAGGTCGAGCAGAAGAACGTTTTCAGGATCGTGCGACACGTCGAAATCGACCTGCTGATAGACGTGCGGCGTTTCGACGGGGACTGGCGCAGGCTTGTCCTTCGCCGCGGCGGGCGCAAGCGCGAGTGCGCCAAGCGCGATGGCGGCAGACAGTCGAGTGAGCATGGCGATAAACGTCCCGGAAATCCTGATCATATGGAGCGCGCCTCTAGCGGGGGCGGTCTGTCGATACAATGAATGGTTAGCGCCCGCTTGTATCGACTCGCCCGAGAACGTCGGTGCGGACGGTCGGCGTGACGAACTTGGAGATATCGCCGCCGTAGAACGCGATTTCCTTGACCAATCGGCTTGCGATCGGCTGCAGGCTGACATCGGCCATCAGGAAGATGGTCTCTATCTGGTCGTTCAACTGCCGGTTCATGCCGGTGAGCTGGTATTCGTATTCGAAGTCGGTCACGCCCCGGATTCCCCGGACGATGACGTTGGCATCCTGTTGTTCTGCGAAATCCATCAGCAACGAGTTGAACCCGACAACCTGGATGTCACCGCCGATCGAGGCGACCTCGCGCTTTACCATCGCGATCCTCTCGTCGTCCGAGAACATCGGCGTCTTCGCGATGTTCGTGGTAACCCCCACGATCAACCGATCGACAAGCTTTGCGCCGCGCTCGATGATGTCCATGTGGCCCAACGTGATCGGATCGAATGTACCTGGATAGATCCCGATCCGCTCGCGTTTCTCGTTGGCTGCCATCAGCGATCCCTTTCGACGATGAATTGCGCCAGCGCGCGAAGCAGCTCGGCTTCCTCGCCATAGCTGGACAAGTGGCCGATAGCCTGATCGACGAGCGCCCGGGCCTGTGATCGGGCGCCCTCTATGCCCATAACGCTAACGAAAGTCGCCTTGCCGGCCTCTTCATCCTTGCGCAGCGCCTTCCCGGCGAGCGTCTCGTCTCCCTCTGCATCGAGCAGGTCGTCGGCAATCTGGAATGCAAGGCCGATGTCGCGGGCATAGGCACGCAAGGATCCGCGCGCCGTTTCAGGCACCCGTCCCAGGATCGCCCCCATCTCGACCGCGGCACCCAGCAGTGCTCCGGTTTTCAATTGCTGGAGACGGGTTATGGTGTGGAGATCGTGCGCCGCGCCGCTTTCTGCGGCAATGTCCATCATCTGGCCGCCCGCCATTCCGCCCCAACCGCTCGCCCCTGCCAGCGCCGCGACCAGCTCTGCGCGCACAAATGGGTCGCCACTGGTCTCGGGCATCGAAAGTATCTCGAACGCCAGTGCGTGGAGCGAGTCGCCCGCAAGCACTGCGGTCGCCTCGTCGAATTGCTTGTGCAGCGTAGGCTTGCCGTGGCGCAGGTCGTCATCGTCCATGCACGGCAAGTCGTCGTGCACCAGCGAATATACGTGTATCGATTCGACCGCGCAGCCGGTGCGAACCGCCGCTTCGCGAGCGACACCGTACATGCTTGCGGTGGCAATGGTCAGCAGCGGGCGCAGGCGCTTGCCTCCGCCGATGGCAGCGTAGCGCATCGCTTTAATCAGCGGAGCCCGCGTATCGTCCGGCACGGGCAGGAACTGGTCGAACGCGACATCGACCTCGCGCTGGACGCGCAACAAGGCACTGTCCAGCAGAGTGCCGCCGACGTGCGCGATATCACCCATCGGCGTCGAACGGCACCGAATGGCTTGGCGATCCGTCAGGCCCGGCGACGATCTTCTCGATCCGCATCTGCGCAGCGTCGAGCCGCGCCTGGCAGTGCCGCCGCAGCGCTTCTCCGCGTTCGTACAAGGTAATCGACTGGTCGAGCGGGACGTCTCCGCTCTCGAGCCGGCGGACAACGTCCTCGAGAGCGCGCAACGCGTCCTCGAATGTCATCGATACGATTTGTTCGGCACCCTCATCCATCGGCCTTGCATTGACCGCGCGGCGGCGCACGGTCAAGCTGCGAGCGCAATCGCTAAGGGGCGGGAAAATGAAGTGGATCATGGCCTATGTCGCCGTCGGACTGAGTTTCGGCGCGCTCGACGCGCTGTGGCTGCGGTGGGCGGGAGCGAACTTCTACCGCCCGGCACTCGGACCGATGCTGGCGGACAGTTTCCGCCCGGCCCCGGCAATCGCGTTCTACTTGCTCTACATCGCCGCCATGGTGTGGTTCGCGGTCCGCCCGGGCGTCGCGGGCGGGATCGGGTCGGCGCTGCTCAATGGCGCGCTGCTCGGGGCAATTTGCTACGCGACCTACGATTTGACCAACCAGGCGACCATGAAGGTCTGGCCGATCCAGGTGACGCTGATCGATATCGCATGGGGTGCCTTCGCGACCGCGGTGGCCGCGGCGGTAGGCGCGTGGGCCGCGGCGCGGTTCGGCTGAATGTTCATCGGTCACTGGGCGCCCGCCCTCGCCGCCGCAGCTGTTTCGAAGCGCAAGCCGCGGCTCGGGGTGCTGTTCGTCGCTGCGCAACTCGTCGACTGGGCCTTTTTCGCCTTCCTGCTCGTGGGGGCGGAGCACATGCGCATCGTCCCCGGCATCACCGCGATGAATCCGATGGACCTTTACGACATGCCGTTGACGCACAGTCTGTTAGGCAGCGCCGCCTGGGCGGCAGGCTTCGCTTCGGTCGTATGGTTGTGGCTGAAGGACCGCCGCTACGCCATCCTGGTGGGCGCTGTCGTTCTGAGCCACTGGTTTCTCGACCTGTTGGTCCATCGGCCGGACCTGACGCTGGCAGGAACGCCGCCGAAGCTGGGGTTCGGCTTGTGGAACACGCCGATGGTCGAGATGCCGCTCGAGTTGATCCTCACGTTCGGCGCGCTGGCGTTTTACATGTCGCGGACCCGCGGCCCCGCGCTGCCGCCGATCTTGCTTGCTGCGGTGCTGCTGGGGCTGCAGGCGATCAACTGGTTCGCGGCGCCTGCGACCGAGGTAGGCGCGAGCGCCAGCCTGATGGCTTTCTTCGCTTACGGTTTGGCGACGGTTGCCGCATGGTGGCTGGGGATGACTCGCTCGAGCGCGAGAAGGCGGGGCTAGCCCCCCGCCCGCCCCACCGCTAAGGGCGCGAGCGATGCTAAACACCGCTGACTCGATCACTCCCGAAGTCGTCGAGGCCCACGGCCTCAGCCCCGACGAGTATGAGCGTGTGCTGCACGCGATGGGACGCGCGCCGAACCTTGTCGAACTCGGCATATTCTCGGTCATGTGGTCCGAACATTGCAGCTACAAGTCGAGCCGCCTCCATCTCAAGAAACTGCCGACCGAAGCTCCGTGGGTGATTTGCGGCCCGGGTGAGAACGCGGGCGTGATCGACATCGGTGACGGTCAGGCCGCCATCTTCAAGATGGAGAGCCACAACCACCCCAGCTACATCGAGCCCTATCAGGGCGCGGCAACCGGCGTGGGCGGAATTCTGCGCGACGTGTTCACGATGGGCGCGCGGCCTGTTGCCAACCTCAACGCACTGCGATTTGGGCGGCCCGACCATCCGAAGATGAAGCACCTTGTGCAAGGCGTGGTTGCCGGGATCGGCGGATACGGCAACTGCGTCGGCGTCCCGACGGTGGGCGGCGAAACGAACTTCCACCCGGCCTACGACGGTAATATCCTCGTCAACGCAATGACCGTCGGCGTTGCGGATTCTGACAGGATTTTTTATTCGGCCGCGACCGGGATCGGCAACCCGATCGTCTACGTCGGATCGAAGACCGGGCGCGATGGCATCCACGGCGCGACGATGGCCAGCGCTGACTTCGGCGACGATGCCGACGCGAAGCGCCCGACGGTGCAGGTCGGCGATCCGTTCACCGAGAAACTGCTGATCGAAGCCTGCCTCGAACTCATGGCGACCGACATGATCGTCGCGATCCAGGACATGGGCGCTGCGGGGCTGACGAGTTCCAGCGTCGAGATGGCGACCAACGGTAAGGCGGGCATCCGGCTCGACATGGACAAGGTTCCCTGCCGCGAAGAGGGAATGACCCCTTACGAAATGATGCTGTCCGAAAGCCAGGAGCGTATGCTCATGGTCCTGAAACCCGGTCGCGAGGCCGAGGCCGAGGCGATCTTCCGCAAGTGGGAACTGGACTTTGCGGTGATCGGCGAAGTGACCGACACGCAACACATGGTGCTTGAATGGCAGGGGGAAGTCGTCTGCGACATTCCCTTGGGTCCCCTCGCCGCCGACGCGCCGCTTTATGACCGCCCGGCGCTGGGACGCGAGGCGTACAGGAAGTGGGCGAAGGTCAAACCGCTGGGTGGAGTGCCCGAATGCGGCGACATCGGCGCGGACCTGTTGAAGCTGATGGCTAGCCCGGACCTCGCCTCTCGCCGGTGGATCTGGGAGCAATATGACAGCCAGGTGGGTGCAGACACGCTGCAGCTGTCAGGCGGTGATGCAGCAGTGGTGCGGGTCCACGGCACTCGCAAGGCGCTTGCGATGACCACCGATTGCACCCCGCGCTACTGTTACGCAGACCCTTACGAAGGCGGCAAGCAGGCGATCGCCGAGGCATATCGCAATCTCAATGCGGTCGGCGCAACACCTCTGGCAGTCACCAATTGCCTCAACTTCGCCAACCCGCAACGGCCCGAGATCATGGCGCAGCTGACCGGCTGCCTCGAAGGCATGGGCGATGCATGCCGTGCGCTCGACTTCCCGATCGTGAGCGGCAACGTCAGCCTTTACAATGAAAGCAAGGCGACCGGCGGTGGAAGTGCTATTTTGCCGACGCCGGCGATCGGCGGTGTGGGGCTGATCGCCGACTATGCGACGATGGCGACGATCTCCTTCAAGGAAGAGGCCCAGAAAATCCTGCTGATCGGCGCGAATCCGCGCTCGGCTCCCGAGATAGGCCAGTCGAAGTGGCTCGAGGTATGCGGCGGGGGCGCGGCGGGCAATCCACCCAAGGTCGATCTGGCGCGCGAGCGTCGGAATGGCGAATTCGTCCGCCAGATTATCACCGAGGGACTGGTGAGCGCGGTGCACGACGTGGCGGACGGCGGGATCCTCGTCGCGGTGGCCGAGATGGCTCTGGCGGGCGGTCTCGGCGCGCAGCTTCAGATGGGCGCGTTCGAGGACTACGTCGACAGCGAGAAAGTGCGCCACGCGTGGTCGCTCTTTGCCGAGAACCAAGGACGCTATCTCGTTACCGAGCCACTCGAGACGAGCGTGATCGAGCGCATGGCGAACGAGGCTGGAGTCGGCTGCTGCTTCATTGGTTGGACTGGCGGGGACACTATCCGCATCGGGCCAGACGTCGACACCACGATCGTCGAAGTCTCGCTGGCCGACCTGCGCGAGGCGAGCGACAGCTTTTTCCGCGACTGGATGGAGAGCTGATGGGGTCTGAATACTCGGCCACCCCGCTTGCCAGGAAGCTCTCGCTACGCGACGGGCAGCGGGTGTGGTTCAGCCGGATGCCCGAAAGCGTCGGCGACGAGATCGACGAATACGCTCTTGAATTGACGTTCGTTGCCGACCCGGCAGAGGGAATCGACGCGGCGCATATCTTCGTCACAGCGCGCGGGGATCTGGAATCCAAACTCGCTACACTTCGAGAGCAGATTGCGCCCGATGGTCAAGTCTGGGTCAGTTGGCCCAAGGTTGCTTCGCGGGTCGATACCGACATAACCGAGGATACGATCCGCGAGGTCGCGCTGCCGATGGGGTTCATCGATACGAAAGTCTGTGCGGTGGACGATGTCTGGTCGGGGCTCAAGCTGGTGATCCGCAAGGAACTGCGGTGAGCGGGGAGCCCTTCCCGCCGCTTCCCGATCTGTCTGACCAGGAGCGTATTACGCGCGCTCGCAATGCATGGGAGCGGTTTGCCACCCGCCGTACGTGCCGCGCCTTTGCCGAAACTGCGGTCCCGCGTGAGGTGATCGAATACGCGATCCGCGCCGCCGGCACCGCGCCGTCGGGAGCAAACCATCAACCATGGCATTTCGCGGCGATCGCTTCGCCCGACGCGAAACGCGCGATCCGCGCGGCGGCCGAGGCCGAAGAACGCGAATTCTACGCCGGACGCGCGAGCGATGAGTGGCTGGACGCGCTCGCACCACTCGGCACCGAACCGGAAAAACCGTTCCTCGAGACTGCGCCCTGGCTCATCGCATGCTTTGCCCAGCGCAAAGGCGGGATCGAGGAAGACGGTCAGGCGACCAACTACTACGTCACCGAAAGCGTGGGTCTGGCGTGCGGGCTTCTGCTGGCAACATTGCACGAGGCGGGCCTCGCCACGCTGACACACACACCCAGTCCAATGGGCTTCCTGCGTGAGATATGCGGCCGCCCGGCGCACGAGAAGCCGCTAATGATCGTAGTGGTGGGACATCCCGCGCCTGGGGCGACGATGCCGGGGTATGCGCTTCGGAAGAAGGGAATCGAAACGATCGCAAGCTGGCTCTGATTCAAGCTGCCAGCTTGTTCTCTTGGCTCGCCTTGCCGAGCAGGTCGTACGGGTCGATTTTTTCGCGCCGCCAGATCTCATGGCAACGCTTGTACCAGACCGGCGATGTGATCCCGAGTTCCTGGCGTGCGTCTGCAAGGTCCATCGCCAGTAGCTCGCGGATCGACATGGCGACGAGCGGCGGACAGGTCTTGCCCAGCCGATGCGCCTCGCGCACCGCGCGCCAGATCGGAGCCTTGCTCTTCACCTGCTTCGTTATGTTGAACGCTCCGGCATAGCCGAGCAGCAGGTGGCCGGGCGCAGGGCTCTGCCCGTGGGTGAACAGCAGCACGCATTGCTCGCCCAGCGCATCGCGGCCATAGCCGGTCAGCACATGCATCAGGTCATGCGTGTCGCGCTGGCGAAATCCATACCACTGAATGAGATCGTCGTACTTCGGCCGTCCGGTCTTATCCGATTCCGCGACCAACCCGGCGGCCGATAGTCCTTCGGCCTCCATGAAGTCGCAGTAGGCGTGGGCCACGCTACCGAGCGGCAGTTTGCGCAATGCATCGTGATTATCGAGGATCGGCGGCAAGGCGGGCTCGTCTGCGCGCAGCCGTTCTCCGGTTTCGCTCAATGTTAAAGCCCGCGCACGCGGCAAAAAATGCTTTGCGGGGAGCGATTCATAGATTTCGAACACCAGCGCGGTGTTTTCCTTGTCCTTGATCAGCGCGTTGAATTTGCGAATCGCTTTCCGCACGTCGCGCTTTGGCTGCGGGCGCGCGGGGTCGCGAAAAACCGTGCCGTCCGGAGAACAGGCGAGGTTCGGATCGGAGGGCTGAATGGTGTGATGCGCGGTCATGTTGCGGCGGCCTCTACTGACAGAGATGTCAATATAGCGTTTCAATCCGCAACTGGAAAGAAGTTTAGGCTGCAACCCATTCGTCGCGCGGGATTCCCAGCAGTGAAAGGATCGCGGTAAGGTCGCCGCGATCGACCCATCCGTCCGCGGCGGCCCGCGCCCTTGGCTTCGCGCGGTAGGCGACCCCCCAAGTAGCCGCTTCGATCATCGGAATATCGTTTGCCCCGTCTCCGGTAGCGAGACTGGACGCCGTGTCCCCCAATCGTTCGCGTTCCTCGACGAGTACCTGTCGCTTCACCGAGCTGTCGACAACTGCGCTGCCGATCGCGCCGGTCAGCTTTCCACCTGCCACCGCAAGCCGGTTGCCGACGACGCGGTCGAAGCCGAGCTGTGCCGCGACCGGGTCGGCGAAGTGATGGAACCCGCCGGTCACCAGAACAGTTCGGCACCCCTTCGATTTGAGCGTGGCGACGAGCGCGCGCGCACCCTCCATCGGGCGAATGCGTTCGGAAAGGCAGGTCGTGATCGTCTCTTCCGGCATTCCGCTGAGCAACCCCACCCGCTCGGTCAATGCACTGGCGAAATCGAGTTCACCCTGCATCGCACGTTCGGTGATCGCCGAGACCTTGTCCTTGAGCCCGGCGAAGTCGGCCAGCTCGTCGATGCATTCCTGCCCAATCATCGTCGAATCCATGTCCGAGACGAACAGTTTGGGCACGCAGATTTCCTGCGCCGACACCAGCAGGTCTGAGGGTGCGAAGTGGGCATCGAGTAACCGGCGCAGGGTCGCCGGGTCCCCCTCAGGCAGCATGATCTGGAGCACGTCACCGCAGAAATCGAGCATCACCGCCGCCGCAACCCGCATGCCCACGCTCTCAAGCGCCGAGCTCGCGGCGTCGAGCCGTGTTTCAAGCGTCTGCGGGTCTGCTATCAGCCGCGCGATGAGCACTGCGAAATCTCCGGAACTGATGGGCGAACTGCCGAAGGTGGCGCTCATTGCAGGGCCGACCGCGAGCGGCAAGAGCGATCTGGCCGTTCGCCTCGGGCTCGCCCACGGGAACGCCGTGGTAATCAACGCCGACAGCGCGCAGGTATATGCCGACCTGCAGGTCCTGAGCGCGCGGCCCACCGAAGACGAGATGCGCGGCGTGCCGCACCGGCTGTTCGGAACGTGGGACGGCGCGACCGCCTGCTCGGCGGCCGATTGGGCATCGGCGGCGCGGGCCGAAATTGCGACGGCGCACGCCGCCGGCGCGCTTTCAGTGCTGGTCGGGGGGACCGGATTATATATCCGCACGCTTCTCGACGGGATAGCGCCCGTACCGGTAATCGATCCCGAAATACGTTCCGCAGTGCGTGCCCTGCCCGTCAGAGAGGCGCACGTTGCCCTCGCCCGCGAAGATCCGGAGCGCGCAGCGGCCCTTGCCGCGACCGACACCACCCGCGTCGCTCGGGCGCTAGAGGTTGTGCGCTCGACTGGACGGCCGCTCGCCCATTGGCAGGCGCGGCGCGAAGGGGGCATCGGACAATCGATCGACCTTGTGCCGATAGTTCTGGAGGCCGACCGCGCCTGGCTTGCCGAGCGTTGCGACCGTCGGTTTGTCGCCATGGCGGACGGCGGCGCGCGCGCGGAGGTCTCGGCGCTCATTGCACGCGAACTCGACCCCGATCTGCCGGTGATGCGAGCGATCGGGGTGCGCGAAATCGCCTCGTGGCTGCAAGGAGTCTGTGAGCGCGATGCTGCGATTTCCGACGGACAACTCGCGACGCGGCAATATGCGAAGCGGCAAGCGACCTGGTTCCGGCATCAGCTGCCGCGCAGCTGGACGCGCGTGAGTGCAGAAAATGTCAATTTCAACGAAGTTATTGAAACTTTATGTTCGGATGAGTACTTGACATGACATTTAGTGTCGCATAGAGCGTCCACCTCAAATGAGAGATCGACCCGGCGTGCAGTCCCCGCGCCGGGTCGCTTTTATCTGGAGCCGGGATTAAGCCGGTCGCGACACAAGGAATGAAGACAGTGGCCGAGCTCAGCGGCGCGCAAATCCTGATCGAATGCCTCGCGCGTCAAGGAGTCGAATTCGTGTTCGGCTATCCCGGCGGTGCCGTGCTGCCGATCTATGACGAGCTTTTTGCCGACGACCGAGTGCGCCACATTCTGGTCCGGCACGAGGCGGGCGCGGCGCACGCGGCCGAAGGCTACGCACGATCGACGGGGAAGCCAGGCGTGGTCCTCGTCACCAGCGGTCCCGGCGCGACAAACGCGGTGACCGGGATCGCCGATGCGTTCATGGACTCGATTCCTCTGGTGATCATCACCGGCCAAGTGGCAACCCCGCTTATCGGGACCGACGCGTTCCAGGAAGCCGACACGATCGGCATCACCCGGCACTGCACCAAGCACAACTACCTCGTGAAGGATCCCGCCAAGCTGCAGGCGACGATCGAGGAAGCATTCCGCATCGCCACCACCGGCCGCCCGGGTCCGGTCCTGATCGACATTCCCAAGGACGTGCAGGTCGCTCTTGCCACCTTGGACGCGCCAGATACTCTCCCGCTGCCTTCGGCGCGCTATGCCCCGCCCTCGACCGGTGCAATCGACGATGTGCTGGGCGCGGTCGAAATGATCGCCGCGGCAGAGCGTCCGGTGTTCTATACCGGTGGCGGTATCATCAACTCCGGTCCGCGCGCCAGCGAGCTGCTGCGCAGGCTGCAAGACCTGACCGGCGCTCCCGTGACTAGCACGCTGATGGGCCTCGGCGCGTTTCCCGCCGACCACCCCGATTGGCTCGGGATGCTCGGGATGCACGGCACTTACGAAGCCAATATGGCGATGAACAAGTGTGACCTCATGGTCTGCGTCGGTGCCCGCTTTGACGACCGGGTGACCGGACGGCTCGACGCGTTCAGTCCGGACTCGAAGAAAATCCACATCGATATCGACAGGGCGAGCATCAACAAGGTGGTGCCGGTCGACCTCGCGATACTGGGTGATTGCGCCGCAGTGCTTGAGCAGCTCGTCACCGCATGGGGCGATCGCGAGGCGCAGGATCTCGGAGAATGGAAGGCGCGGGTCGCCGGGTGGCGCGCGCGAGAAAGTCTTGCCTATCCCCCGAGCAAGACCGAGATCATGCCTCAGCTCGCGATCGAGCGGCTGTTCGCCCTCACGCGTCACAGGGACCCGATCATTTCGACCGAGGTCGGGCAGCACCAGATGTGGGCGGCGCAGTACTTCGGGTTCTTCGGGCCGAACAAGTGGCTTACCAGCGGAGGCCTCGGCACGATGGGCTATGGCCTGCCCGCCGCGATCGGCGCGCAGCTCGGCAACCCAGGCAGCCTGGTTGTCGACATCGCGGGCGAAGCCTCGATCCAGATGAACATCCAGGAGCTCGGCACCGCTAGCCAGTTCCGGCTACCGGTGAAGGTGTTCATCCTCAACAACGAGTACATGGGGATGGTCCGCCAGTGGCAGGAGCTGACCTACGAGAGCCGTTATTCGAACTCGTACAGCGATAGCCTGCCCGATTTCGTGAAGCTGGCCGAGGCATACGGCTGGAAGGGCATCCGCATTTCCGAAGAAGCTGGGCTGGACGCAGGGATCGAAGCGATGCTGGCGCACGACGGGCCGGTGATCGTCGACTGCCGGGTATCGCAGAAAGCGAACTGTTTCCCGATGATCCCGAGCGGCGCGGCGCATACCGACATGCTGCTCTACGGCGACCTCGTTGCGGGCACTCTCGACGACGAAGCCAAGGCTTTAGTGTAGGGGTGCCCGTGTGATGCATATCAAGGAAGCCCAGTCCGAGCGGCACGTGCTCGCAATCACCGTCGATAACGAGGCGGGAATTCTTGCGAAGATCGCGGGCCTCTTCACCGCGCGCGGGTACAACATCGACAGCCTGACCGTGGCGGACATCAGCACCCGACACGATGTCAGCCGGATCACCATCGTCACCAACGGACCGCCAGCGGTGATCGATCAGATTCATGCCCAACTCGAACGTCTCGTCCCCGTTCACAAAGTCGTCGACCTGACCGAGGCAGGCGCGCATGTCGAGCGTGAGCTCGCGCTGATAAAAGTATCGGGTACCGGCGAAAAGCGGGTCGAGGCGTTGAGGCTGGCGGACATCTTCCGTGCAAAGCCGGTTGATACCACCACCGAGAGCTTCATCTTCGAAATCACGGGCGCTCCCGAAAAAATCGACAGTTTCGTTGGCCTGATGCGCGAGCTTGGGCTGGTCGAAGTAGGTCGCACCGGGATCGTCGGAATGATGCGCGGGGCCGAGGGGGCCTAAGGCCAGCTTCACCCGACCCAAACCATTTGCCCTTCCCGTCAGCGGCTAGGGCGCTAACGCCACCCAACTCGCCAAGGATGGGAATACCACGTGAAAGTCTATTACGACGCCGACGCCGATCTGAACCTGATCACCGACAAGAATATAGCGATCGTCGGATACGGCAGCCAGGGCCACGCCCACGCACAGAACCTGCGCGACAGTGGCGTGAAGAACGTCGCCATTGCCTTGCGCGAAGGCTCCGCCACTGCGCAGAAGGCCGAAGGCGCCGGCTTCAAGGTCATGTCGAACAGCGAGGCGGCCGGGTGGGCCGACATCCTTATGATCCTTGCCCCGGACGAGCACCAGGCAGCGATTTGGGATAACGATCTCAAAGACCACATGAAGCCCGGCAGTGCACTCGCCTTCGCGCACGGTCTCAACGTCCACTTCGGGCTGATCGAGCCGCCGGCCGACATCGACGTGATCATGATCGCGCCCAAGGGCCCCGGCCACACGGTGCGAAGCGAATACCAGAAGGGTGGCGGCGTGCCTTGCCTGATCGCGGTACACCAGGATGCCACCGGCAATGCGCACGATGTTGCCCTGGCCTACGCCAGCGGCGTTGGCGGTGGCCGCTCGGGCGTAATCGAGACCGACTTCAAAGAAGAGTGCGAGACAGACCTGTTCGGCGAGCAAGCGGTTCTGTGCGGCGGCATCACTCATCTAATTCAGGCGGGATTCGAAACGCTTGTCGAAGCGGGGTACGCTCCCGAAATGGCGTATTTCGAGTGCCTCCACGAAACCAAGCTGATAGTCGACCTGCTGTACGAAGGCGGCATCGCCAATATGCGCTATTCGATTAGCAACACCGCCGAATACGGCGACATCAAGACCGGCCCGCGCATCATCACCGACGAGACCAAGGCCGAGATGAAGCGCGTGCTCGCCGACATTCAGTCTGGCCGCTTCGTGAAGGACTTCGTGCTCGACAATCGCGCCGGTCAGCCCGAGTTGAAGGCCAGCCGCAAGGCTGCCGCGGCGCACCCGATCGAGCAGGTCGGGTCAAGGCTGCGCGCGATGATGCCATGGATCGGCAAGAACAAATTGGTCGACAAGGCGGTCAACTAGACGAACGAGGCTTGCAGAACGGGCGGAAATCGGGTCTTTTTTCGGCTTGCGACCAAGGAGCTATTCAGTGACTGTAAAGTCCCATCTCATCTCGGCGGTTCTGCCATTTGGTGTCGTCCTTTCGCTAACGGCCTGCATGACAGCACCAACCAATCCGGGGAGCGATGCCTGTCATTCTGAGCGTGTCGGCCCATGGATCGGACATGTCGCGACGTCGGCTGTGCGCGATGATATCGCAAAGGCAACACGCGCCGATCCGATCCGCTGGCTCTACCCCGACAGCGTGGTGACGATGGACTTTCGCGGAAACCGGCTGAACGTCACGATGGACAAGGGAACCGACGTGATCCGCTCTGCGAAGTGCGGTTGATCGGACCGATTGATTGCATCTGAAACATTTGCGCGGTGCGGCATTTTGCCGCAATGGTCGGGCATGAGCCTGAAAGCGCTATTACTGCTTCGACTTATCCGCCCTTGGGCGTGACCTGACGCGTGCCCTGCTGGGCGCGCCGGGCGCCACCAAGGGATCGGCCACCCTAGCAGTTAGTCGAGCGTTACAGAGTTTCACCATGCCCATGCTCAGCAGCCCCAGCGCCAAGTACAGCGCCTTTCCCCAAGTCCCACTGACCGACCGGCAGTGGCCCGGTCGTACGATCGTCGCCCCGCCACGCTGGCTTTCCACCGACCTGCGTGATGGCAACCAGGCAATCGTCGATCCGATGGATGCGGTGAAGAAGAACCGATTTTTCGATCTGCTGGTCGAGATCGGCGTGAAAGAGATCGAAGTCGGCTTCCCTAGCGCCGGGGCGACCGAATTCGATTTCATTCAGGGCCTCGTCCGCTCGGGGCGGATACCCGGCGACGTTACCATCCAGGTGCTCACCCAAAGCCGCGAAGATCTGATTCGCACAAGCTTCGACAGTCTTGAAGGCTCACACGCGGCGATCGTCCACCTCTACAATGCAGTGAGCCCGGCATGGCGCGATATCGTGTTCCGGATGAGCAAGGCCGAAGTGCGGAACATCGCGGTCGCAGGCGCCCAGGTGCTGCGCGACGAAGCGGGCAAAAGACCCGGCACCGATTGGCATTTCGAATACAGCCCGGAAACCTTCTCGACCGCCGAACTCGATTTCTCGATCGAGGTTTGCGAGGCAGTAATGGAGGTGCTGCAACCAACACCCGATCATCCGATTATCCTCAACCTTCCGGCGACCGTCGAGGCGGCGACCCCGAACATCTATGCCGACCAGATCGAATACTTCTGCCGCAATCTGCCCAACCGCGAAAGCGCAGTGGTCAGCTTGCACACGCACAACGACCGCGGGACGGGCGTAGCCGCGGCAGAGCTAGGCCTGATGGCCGGCGCGGACAGGGTAGAGGGTTGTCTGTTCGGTAACGGCGAACGCACGGGCAATTGCTGTCTCGTGACAGTCGCTCTCAACATGTACACCCAAGGCATTGATCCTGGATTGGATTTTTCAGACATTGATCGGGTCATCGAGACGGTCGAGTTCTGCAACCAGATCCCCGTGCACCAGCGCCACCCCTATGGCGGCGAGCTCGTGTTCACGGCATTTTCGGGCAGCCATCAGGACGCGATCAAGAAAGGCTTCGACGCGCTCGAAAAGCAGAACGACGAGGTCTGGCGTGTCCCCTATCTGCCGATCGATCCGGCGGATCTGGGACGCAGTTACGAAGCCGTGATCCGGGTCAACTCCCAGTCTGGCAAGGGTGGCTTCGCTTGGGTGCTCGAACAGGACCAGGGGCTCAAGCTGCCCAAGGCGATGCAGGCGGATTTTTCGAAGGCCGTTCAGCGCATTGCCGACAAACTTGGACGCGAGCTCGGTGCGGCCGATATCTGGCAAACCTTCCGCGAGACATATCACGTGGAGACATCAGACAAGCACTTCCAGCTTGTCGACTACGAGGAAAGCCGCGGCTCGGACGGCACAAGGATCTTCGCCGGGACGATCGAAGTCGCCGGTAAGGCGCAATCGGTCAGCGGCCGCGGTAATGGGTTGATATCATCCGTCGTCGCGACCCTTAAAGACGCGTTCAGTCTCACGCTCGAGGTGCTTGAATATTCCGAGCATTCGATGGCCACCGGGTCCGACGCGCGGGCCGCGGCGTATGTGCAGTGTGCCCTGCCCTCAGGGCACATGCTGTGGGGCTGCGGGATCGACGAAGATGTCGCTACGGCGAGCGTCCGCGCGATCCTAAGTGCCGCCAACTCGGCGGTTTCGCGAGACTGAGCTTTGTGGTCATGTGCATCCCAAGGAGAGCGTACGCATGACCGAAGACATCATCGACCCCGATCTGCCGATCATCGACCCGCACCACCACCTGTGGGATCTGCGACCGCTGATGGGCGCGTTTCCGGAGCCGCGACATCCGTTTCTCGAAGCGCTCGTCGGCGCGCCGTATTACATCTTCGATGCGCTGCAGGCCGACGCCCGATCAGGACATAACGTGGTAGCCACGGTCTTCATGGAATGCGGCGCGTTCTACGATGCCAGCCGGGGGGAATCGCTCCGGACTGTCGGTGAAGTCGAGTTCGTCAACGGGGTGGCGGCGCAAGGGGCAAGCGGTCTGTACGGCGATTATCGGCCGTGCGCAGCGATCGTGGGACACGCGGACCTGACGTTGGGCAGCGGTGCCGGCATGGTGCTCGATGCGCTTGCGAACGCGAGTGCGCGGTTTGTCGGCATCCGCCACGCCGGCGCGTGGGATGCCGACCCTGAAGTGCTCGGTCCGCCGTTTCATTCGCCCGAGGGGCTTTATCGTGACGCCAGGTTCCGCGAGGGTTTCGCCGAGCTGGGCAAGCGCGGACTGACGTTCGACGCCTGGGTGCTCGAACCGCAGCTAATAGACGTGCTGGATCTCGCTCGCGCTTTTCCCGACCAGCCGATCGTCCTTGACCATTGCGGGACGCCGCTCGGCATCGCGAGCTACCACGGCAAGTTACACGAGCGATTCGACCGATGGCGCTCTAGCATCCGTGCCCTCGCCGAGTGCGAGAACGTAACCGTCAAACTCGGTGGGCTGGCGATGCCGTTCTGCCAATTGCCCGAGCGAGGGCCGCTACCGAACATGGGATCGGAGGATCTTGCGGCCATGTGGCGGCCTTACATCGAGACCTGTATCGAGGCGTTCGGTCCCCACCGATCGATGTTCGAAAGCAACTACCCGGTCGATCGCTGGGGGGCGAGCTATGCCGAACTGTGGAACGCTTTCAAGCGGCTCTCTGCGGGAACCTCTTCCGATGAGAAGCGCGCGCTGTTCGCCGGGACCGCGGCGAGAGTTTACGGGATCGAGCACGTGCTCCCCGCCTGACACTCGACAGCCATAGCCGGAAACACTAGCCCGGTTTCGAATCGCAACCGGAGTAGCCGATGCCGACCACCCTTCCCGTCCCCTTCGACCGCCTGCGACTTCCGGTGATCGGTTCTCCGCTGTTCATCATTTCGGGGCCCGAATTGGTGATAGCCCAGTGTAAAGCCGGTATCGTCGGCGCGTTTCCGGCACTCAACGCGCGGCCTTCGGGCAAGCTCGACGAGTGGCTGCATCAGATCACCGAGGAACTGGCTGCGCACAATCGCGCCAACCCCGAACGGCCAGCCGCACCCTTTGCCGTCAACCAGATCGTTCACAAGTCGAACAATCGCCTCGAGGAAGACATGGAGGTCTGCGCCAAGTGGGCGGTCCCGATGGTGATCACCTCGCTCGGCGCGCGCGAGGACGTGTTCGCGGCGGTCAAGGGCTGGGGCGGGATCACGCTGCATGATGTGATCAACGACCGCTTCGCAAGGAAGGCGATCGAGAAGGGGGCAACGGGCCTGATCCCCGTGGCAGCCGGAGCCGGCGGTCATGCGGGCACGCTGTCGCCGTTCGCGATGATGCAGGAAATTCGTTCTTGGTTTGAAGGCCCGGTCGCGCTGTCCGGTGCGATCGCGCACGGGCGGTCGGTACTCGCGGCCCAAGCGATGGGGGCGGATTTCGCCTATATCGGCTCTCCGTGGATAGCGACGGCGGAGGCGAACGCCGACCAGCGCTACAAAGACGCGATCGTTGAGGCGAACGCCGACGGCATCGTCTATTCCAACCTGTTCACCGGTGTTCACGGGAATTACCTGCGCTCGTCGATCAAGGCGGCGGGGATGGACCCGGACAACCTTCCCGAGAGCGATCCCACGAAAATGAATTTCGGCAGCGGCGGCAACAGCGAAGCCAAGGCGTGGAAGGATATCTGGGGATCGGGCCAGGGCATCGGGATGGTCGACGCGATCGACACCGTTGCCGAGAGGGTCGACGCCCTCGCGGCGCAATATCAGGCGGCGAGGGACGAGCTTGCCGCCAAAGTACTCTGAGTAGCCCCCCATAACTGCTCAACCATCGCATCCAGCTCGGCAAAATCGTAGCCGGTGCCGACCGGATCATGACGATTGAGCAAGAGCGGCGCGCGCGGCGGATCGAGCAGGCGGCGACGCAGCGCTCTTTGGAGGAGACCAAGGCGGAAGAGCGCTTCCTCACCCGCCGACACCGGCGCCGTTGGTCTCGCTGCGTTCCAACGAGCCTCGATCTGTCCGACCCGTTCGATCACCATCGCGTTGTAGGCGCGATGCGGCCCGCGATGGAGCGGCAGGCCGAGCCGCCGTGCCGCCTCGGCCCGTGCCGGCAGCAGCACCCCGTTATGGCGGAAATCATCGAAACCCGGTCGCCCGAGGTCGAGCGCGGCGAATAGTCGCGCAAAGCAGCGCCGTCCCAGCAACTGGCGAGGCAGCAGATGGTGTCGCTGCAGGGCCGGATCGTAATCTGAGCATTCAGGTCGGTTGACCGTTCGGAACGGGAGGCGGCCGCGCTTCGCAATCTCGCGCGAAGCGCTCAAGCGCGGCGGACCCGCACGGTCTTGCCATCGCGCGTCGGCTCGAGCGCGAGGCGTCCACCGTCCGGCGCGATGATGTACTCGTTGGCGGTGACTTTGCCCTGCGAGACCAATTGATTGATCAGCCGCACTCCCAGGCGGGCCGCGTTCGCGCGGTCCTTGGCAATGTCGTTAGCGATGCGCAGTTCCTGCCCGGTGAACCAGGCCAGCCCTTCGCTGAGCATCCCGCCTTGCGGTTCGTCGGCGAAAGCAGTGAAACCCAGCGACGGAAACGCGCCCCCGGATAACCAGGCCGAGACACTCGATGTGAAGAATTCGGCCCCGATAAGCGTTCGCGCTGGGGGCCATGCTAGTGCGAACATTCCGGGCAGGGTTTGCGTCAACGACGCGGCGATGCCGGCAAGCGTCCGCACCACGGGCATCGACCGGGCACCTGCCGCAAGGTGTGGACCCGGCGCCAGCGATAGCGCTTCAAAGGTGCCAGACGCGGTGTCGGGAGACAAACCGTAACGGTGATGGATTGCCGGAACCGCAACCGGCAAAGCAGGGGCGAGCCCGGTCAGGTCGTAGGTCATTCCGTCGCGCAGCAATTCGCAGCCCGTCATCCCCCCAGCTTCGCTGGCTGGTGTAAAACCCTGCTCGTCGCCCGAAATCCGATGCGTGAGAGTCAGCCGATCAGTCGCTTCGACCGCTGCATCCAGCGCGTCGGCGTCGGGCCGCTGGCCCTCTGCAAAAAGCAACAGCAGCCTGCCCTGCGAATTACGTGCACCCGGCTGATCGTGAGATGCGATGAAACGACCTTCCGCCTTCTAATTCTTGGTGTTTGGTGCCGCAAAACCGTCCTCTCGTCGAGTCCTCCTTCGATAGTATTGCAGCCGGAATGGACGTGACTTTTCATCAGAAAATCCCAGCGTCGAGCGCTTCCCCCATGGCCGCGCCCGTTTCGCGGCACGTGAGCAACACATCGTCGGGCACCGTCTTGGGGGCCAGGATCGCGTCCGGAGTTTGTGCATCGAGATTAACAATCAATGGCTCGGCTACCCGGCGTAGGCGCCAGCCAAGCGCGATCCGATCGATTTGCCGCTGCGCACCCTCCCCGTCCGAGCCCGCGGCAATCAGCGTGGCATAGGCGCGTCCCTCGATCTGACCGAGCAAGGGGTAATAGCAGCGGTCGAACATCTCCTTCATCAACCCGCTCATGCTCGCGAGGTTTTCCGGACAGGCGAAGAGATATCCCCTGGCACCAAGCAGATCGTCGGGCTCGACAAAGTCCGCTCGTAGCATCCGCGACCGCGACCCCGCGCCCTCCCAGGCTGCCTTAGCCATCGCTTCGGATGCGCCCGTTCGGCTATGCCAGACGATGAGGAGTGGAGCGTCCATCGCGCCGGAGCATCGCTGTCGCCTGTCGATTGTCAATCGGCTTGGGTAGGCGGCAACCACCCCCTGCGGTAGAGCCACGGCGATGGCTTCGCAAACTCTCAGCTCAGTCTTTGGCGTCGATCGTTCGCTTTCGGGCAAGTCTTGGCGCTGGCGGGGCGGCAATATGGACGTGGGCGAGTTACGCACCGAGAGCCCCGGTGCGCTGGACGACGTGGTTACCCAGTTGCTGCTCTCGCGGGGAGTTGCGCGCGACGACCTCGACCGTCATCGCGCGCCGACATTGCGCGCGTTCTTGCCGGACCCATCGCATTTCCGCGACATGGATACCGCCGCCGAACGGCTCGCGCAGGCTGTCATGACCGGTGAAACGGTGACGATCTACGGCGATTACGACGTGGACGGGGCGACCAGCGCCGCTTTGCTGGTCCGGTTGCTGCGCGCGCTGGGGCACGGCGCGCGGTATTACATTCCCGACCGCCTGCTCGAAGGATACGGGCCAAGCGGGGAAGCGTTGGTACGGCTCGGAGAACAGGGATCGAGCTTGATTGTCACGGTCGATTGCGGCGCTATGGCGCACGATGCCTTGGCACAGGCGCACGCGGCGGGGATCGATGTCGTCGTGGTAGACCATCACAAGTGCGCTGCCGAGAACCCTCTCGCTGCTGCGTTGGTCAATCCCAACCGGCTCGACGAGAGTGCAGAAGCCGCGGCGCACGGCCACCTCGCGGCGGTCGGCGTCGCGTTCCTGCTTGCGGTGGCGCTCGTTCGCACCCTGCGCACGCATGGCTTTTTCAACGAGCGACAGGTCGAGCCGGATCTGATGGCACTGCTCGATCTCGTAGCGCTCGGCACGGTGGCCGATGTGGCGCAGATCCGCGGGCTTAATCGCGCTTTCGTCGCACAGGGGCTTAAGGTCATGGCCCGGCGCGCAAACCTTGGCATGGCGGCGCTTATCGACGCGAGCGGACTGAAGAGGAGCCCGCAATGCAGCGACCTGGGCTTCGCACTCGGCCCGCGGATCAACGCTGGCGGTCGCGTCGGCGAATCGACGCTCGGCGTCCGTCTGCTGACGACCGAGGACCCTGGCGAGGCTGCCGAGATCGCTGCGCAGCTGTCAGCGCTCAACGAAGAGCGCCGGGCGATCGAGGGCGAAGTGCAGGCTGCAGCTGAAGCCATGCTCGAAGGCCAACACAATCGTGCGGTGCACGTCCTTGCGGGACGCGGCTGGCATCCCGGTGTGATCGAAATCGTCGCCGGGCGGATCAAGGAAAAGACCGGCAAACCCGCACTCATAATCGCGCTCGACGGCGCTATCGGTAAAGGGTCTGCACGCTCAATTCCGGGTATCGACCTCGGTGCTGCGATCATTGCAGCGCGCGAGGAGGGTCTACTGGTTGCGGGCGGTGGTCACGCGATGGCTGCGGGACTGACTGTCGAATCAGACAAGATTGCTGCGCTGGCCGAATGGCTAGACGCACGGCTTGGCGCGGCGGTCGCACGGGCGAAGGAAGGCGATTCGATGGCGCTTGATCTTGCTCTTACCCCCGGTGGACTGACGCCTTCTCTGGTCGAGGCACTCGAACTGGCTGGCCCGTTCGGAATGGGCTGGCCCGGTCCGAAAGTGGCGATCGGACCGGTTCGGCTCATCAAAGTCGACGTGGTCGGCGCCGACCACGTCCGCGCCATCGCGAGTGGACTCGACGGCAAGAGTTTCAAGACGATCGCTTTCCGGGCGGCGGAGACCCCACTCGGGCAGGCGCTGCTCCACGGTTCGCGCGGGCGCACGCTGTGGCTCGCAGGTCGCGCAAAGATCGACGATTGGGGAGATCGCCCGCAGGCCGAGCTCCTGCTTGATGACGCTGCCTGGGCCGACTGATCACGCCCGACCGGCGCGACGGGGTTGACCACCCGCGCCCTCGCCCGTAATGGCCCCGCCACGCTTTCCGGAGCGGCCCCTTCGTCTAGCGGTTAGGACGCGGCCCTTTCACGGCTGAAACACGGGTTCGATTCCCGTAGGGGTCACCATCGGCAAATATTGCCATCTGCAAGGATGGCCCCTTCGTCTAGCGGTTAGGACGCGGCCCTCTCACGGCTGAAACACGGGTTCGATTCCCGTAGGGGTCACCAACTTTTCCTCTGATCATGCCACAGAGCGTCTGCGGGCTGGCGCTCGCAGGGAAGCGCCGCTAAATGCCGCGCGCGATGGAGCAACGCCGTCCCCTTCCCTGGCTCGGCCTTGCACTCGCGGCAATCGGTGCGCTTGGCCTTCTCGTTATGGGCGAGCAGGTGCTGGTCGCGCTCGTAGTGCTGATCCTTTGGGCTTGTTCGCTGTGGCTCGCTGTGGCGGAACCGCCGCCAATTACCCCGCCCAAGACGAAAGGCGCGTTCAATCGCGACACGATGGGCGAATTGATCGAACATTCCGGCACTCCGTTGATGCTGGTGGAGAAGGGCCGCGTCTCTATCGCCAACCAGGCTGCGCGCGAAGTGCTCGGCGCGCATGTCATGGGGCAGGATGTACGAGTCGCACTACGGCACCCCGATGCGATCGCGCTGACCGACCGCGACCGCGCCGACACGAAAATAATCAAGGGCCTCGCCCGGCGCCACGATATCTGGCGGGTCAGTTTCCAGCCCTTGGGGGACGGGATGGCGGTGGTCGAGATGATCAATCGCACCGCAGAAGCCGACATCAGCCGGTCGCATACCGATTTCGTCGCCAACGCGAGCCACGAACTGCGCACGCCCCTCGCTTCGATCATCGGATATGCCGAAACTCTTGTTGAGGAGGATGGCAAAGGCGATGCCGCGACCCGCGAACGGTTTCTCGGCACGATCCTGCGCGAATCGCGCCGCCTCAAGGGTCTTGTTGACGATCTCATGTCGCTGTCGCGGATCGAGGCCGAGAAGCACGAGCAGCCGGCGGAGACGATCGACCTGAAGCCGCTCGTCGAGCGCTCCGCGCGTGACGCGGCCAGTGCCGACCGGGTCGGGCATCTCGATCTCGACCTTGTCGACGGTCTGACCGTGCGGGGTGACCAACAGCAGCTTGAACAGCTTGTTCGGAACCTGGTCGACAACGCGCTCAAGTATGGCACGTCGGATCAGCCCGTGCGTGTCACCCTGGAACGCGGACAGGCAGATAACGCGCGTCTCACCGTCGCTGACAGTGGAGAGGGTATTGCGTCCGAGCACCTTCCGCACCTCACTCGGCGGTTTTATCGCACCGATCCCGGGCGCAGCCGCGCGTCGGGCGGGACCGGACTGGGCCTCGCGATCGTGAAGCATATCGTGGAACGGCACCGCGGGCGCCTCGACATCGAGAGCAAGGTCGGTCAGGGCACTCGCGTTACGGTGCGTATTCCGTTGAGCATGGACTGCGCGCAGGACTTGTCATGAAACTGTCATGCAAACTACGCATCGGGTCGCCGCACTGACCGTCAATCCACGGAACTTTCACTCTCGCCTATGTCGCTTTCGCTGCTTCTCCTACTGACGTTCGGCCTCGCGCTTGCGGGATGGCTGGCAGGTCGCGCGCGTGCGTGGGGCTTCCGTGCAGCGGGAAGCGGTACTCCGCCTCGCCGCCTTGCCGAGCTATCATGGCTGGTATGTGGCGCTGTGGATCGCGGTGCCGCTACTAGCTTTCGTTGCGCTGTGGACTTCGCTCGCGCCCGACCTCGTCCAACAGTCGGTCATGGCCGACCAGGCTGCGGCGACGCTGCCCGCGTTCGATTTCCAGCGCAACGCGATCCTTGCCCAGGCACGCAATGTCGCGGTGGGTGTGGCAACGACGACGACGCATCCCGATGCAGCGGCCCTGGTCGAACCGTACCGCGCGGCGATTGCGCGCTACCGGACGATCGGCATTCTTGCGACACTGGGTATCGCGTTCGCCGCAGGCGCATTCGCCTTCCTTCGCCTGCGGCCTCAGTTCACCGCTCGCACGCGGGTGGAGCGGGCCGTACTGGCGGTGCTGTTGCTCGCATCGCTGGTCGCGATCCTCACCACGCTCGGCATTCTGGTGAGCCTGATATTCGAGACGATACGGTTCTTCGGAATGATCTCGCCGATCGACTTTCTGTTCGGGACAATGTGGTCTCCCGATCCGATGGTCTCGGCAGAATCGGCAGATGCTACGCGATACGGTGCGATTCCGCTGTTCTGGGGCACCATTTTCATCGGTGCGATCATCGCCATGATTGTCGCGATTCCCCTGGGGTTGATGAGCGCGATATACCTCACGCAGTATGCCAAGCCGTCGTATCGCAAGTGGCTCAAGCCCGCGCTTGAAATCCTCGCCGGCGTGCCGACTGTCGTCTACGGCTACTTCGCTGCACTGACAGTCGCTCCGGCGATCCGCGATGCGGCGCAGGCGCTTGGCTTTGCAGGGGCGAGTTCCGAAAGCGCGCTGGCCGCCGGACTCGTGATGGGAGTGATGATCATTCCGTTCGTTTCGTCGATGGCCGACGACAGTATCGCCGCAGTGCCGCAGGCGATGCGCGACGGCAGCCTTGCAATGGGTGCGACCAAGTCCGAGACGATCCGGCGGGTCCTAATCCCCGCGGCCCTTCCGGGAATAGTCGCTGGCGTAATGCTCGCGGTGAGCCGGGCGATCGGCGAGACCATGATCGTCGTCATGGCGGCATCTACTGCGGCGAACCTCAGCGCCAATCCGCTCGAGGCAATGACCACTGTGACCGTACAGATCGTGGCCATGCTTACCGGTGAGGGAAGTTTCGACCATCCGGCAACACTCAGCGCGTTCGCGCTCGGATTTGTCCTGTTTCTCGTGACGCTGGCGCTGAATTTCATCGCGCTGCGCGTCGTAAAGCGGTTCCGCGAAGCTTATGAGTGAGTTCGCCACTCCCACCCGGACCCCGGCCTTCGAGGCGCGGCTGAAGAAGCGCTATGCGTCGGAGCGGCGGTTCAAGGCGTTTGGTCTTGCCGCCATTCTTGTGTCGGTCGCGGTTTTGTTGTTTCTGCTGACGACGATGCTGCTCAACGGACTCGGTGGTTTTCAGCGCGCCGAAGTTAGCGTGCCCGTCGATTTCACGCAGGCCGGCCTCTCGCTCGACCCCTCCTTGACCGATCCCAACGACGTTCAGCAGAGCCTGCGCGGACAGGGCCTGCCGCAGGTGATCGAATTCTTCGCCGCCAAGGCTCTGGGAGATGATGGGGCACAGGAAGTTTCCGGCGAAGCATGGCGCGAAGTCGCCGCGGCAATTGCCGCCGATCCCGCGATGCTCCACCGGGCTGAAACGCTCTCGCTCGCGGCCAGCTCGGACCTTGCCGCTGGTCTCGCCGGAGAAGGTGCGTCGGAAAGCCGCGCTCTTGCCTCGCGCCTCAAAGACGAGGGCAAATTGCACAACGCGCTCGACCTGGGATTTCTTTCGCGCTCGGATGCGACAGACCCGCAGGCGGTGGGTATTTGGGGAGCGCTCAAGGGCTCGATGCTGACGATGTTCATCACGCTGATCCTGGCGTTCCCGATCGGCGTGCTCACGGCACTTTATCTAGAAGAATACGCGCCCAAGAACCGCTGGACCGACGTGATCGAGGTGTCGATCAACAACCTCGCCGCCGTGCCATCGATCATCTTCGGGCTGCTCGGGCTTGCGGTGTTCCTGTGGATATTCCCCAACATGCGCTCCGCGCCGTTGATCGGCGGCATGACACTGGCGCTGATGACGATGCCGGTGATCGTTATTGCAGGGCGTAATGCGATCAAGGCGGTTCCGCCCAGTATTCGCGATGGAGCGCTTGCGATCGGCGCGAGCCCGGTCCAGGTCGTGTTTCATCATGTCCTTCCGCTCGCCCTTCCCGGCATCCTTACCGGAACAATCATCGGCATGGCCCGCGCTTTGGGAGAAACAGCGCCGCTGCTGATGATCGGCATGAGGGCATTCGTCGCGACGCCGCCATCGGGCTTTACTTCGCCTTCCACGGTGCTGCCGGTGCAAATCTTCCTGTGGTCGGACGAAATCGACCGCGGCTTCGTGGAACGCACGAGCGCGGCGATTATCGTGCTACTGCTGTTCCTGCTCGTGATGAACGGGCTCGCCATTTACCTGCGCAACAAGTTCGAGAAATCCTGGTGACATTTGTCCATCCCAACTTGGAAGAAACCGACGCCAAGATGCGCGCGCGTGACGTGTCGGTGTTTTACGGCGCGAAGCAGGCGATCGACGAGGTGTCGATCGACATCCCGTCGAAGTACGTAACCGCGTTCATCGGCCCATCGGGCTGCGGCAAATCCACGTTCCTGCGTGCGCTCAACCGAATGAACGACACGATCCCCTCGGCGCGGGTCGAGGGTTGCATCGAACTTGATGGTGAGGACATCTACAAGTCCGGGATGGACGTGGTGCAGTTGCGCGCCCGTGTGGGCATGGTATTCCAGAAGCCCAACCCGTTTCCCAAGACGATCTACGAGAACATCGCCTACGGTCCCCGGATTCACGGCTTGGCCGAAGGTAAGGCCGATCTCGATTCGATCGTCGAACGATCCTTGAGGCGCGCCGGCCTGTGGAACGAGGTCAAGGATCGGCTGACGGACAGCGGCACCGCACTTTCTGGCGGACAACAGCAGCGGCTGTGCATTGCGCGTGCGATTGCGGTCGATCCTGAAGTGATCCTGATGGACGAGCCCTGTTCGGCGCTCGACCCGATCGCCACCGCCAAGATCGAAGAGCTGATCGACGAATTGCGCGGCAACTATGCGATCGTCATCGTCACGCACTCGATGCAACAGGCTGCGCGGGTAAGCCAACGCACGGCATTCTTTCACCTTGGCAACATGGTGGAGTATGGTCGCACGTCGGACATCTTCACCAATCCGCTCGAGGAGCGGACCAAGGACTATATCACCGGCCGGTACGGCTAGGACACGGATAAAGCATGGAACACACCGTCAAGGCCTTCGACGAAGACATCACCAAGCTGCGCGGGTTGATCGCGCAGATGGGCGGCATGGCCGAGGTCGCGGTGCAGAACGCCATGGACGCGCTGGTCAAGGGTGACGACGCGCTAGCTGAGCAGATCATCGCCGATGACAAGAAGCTCGACGCGCTCGAAAGCGAAGTCGACAAGCTGGCGGTTCGCATCATCGCCTTGCGCGCACCAATGGCCGACGACCTTCGGGAGGTGATCGCGGCGTTGAAGATCGCCGGCGTGGTTGAGCGGATCGGCGACTATTCGAAAGCCATCGCCAAGGCCGCGCGCCAGATCAAGGACCGCAAGAAGTTTGGCCCCCTTACGCTTGTCCCCGCGATGGGGGAGATCGCCGCCGAGATGGTCCACGATGCAATGACCGCTTATGCCGCGCGCGATGCGGTGTTGGCGCGCGAGGTGATCCTGACCGACGAGAAAGTCGACAATTTCTACGAATCTATTTTCCGTAATCTCGTCAGCCACATGGTCGAGAACCCGTCGACGATCAGCTCGGCGGCGCAGATGCTGTTCGTCGCGCGCAATCTCGAGCGGATTGGCGACCATGCGACCAACGTGGCCGAGATGGTTCACTTCGCGGCTACTGGCGCCTATCCGGTGGACGCCGACTTCTAATGCACGGCCGCGCGACACGCGGCCGTCGTGAAGGTGTAACAATTGACGTGTCGAAGGGCGGTCGATGACCGCCGCTAAACTCCTCTTGGTCGAAGACGACCCCGCGCTCGCCGAATTGCTCGAGTATCGCTTCGCCAGCGAGGGCTATTTGGTCCGCGCCACTCCTGACGGCGACGAAGCGCTGTTGCTCGCGGCGGAGGATGCACCCGATCTGATCATCCTCGACTGGATGATTGAGGGGACCAGCGGGATCGAGGTCTGCCGCCGGTTGCGCCGCGACAAGGCTACTTCGCATGTCCCCATCATCATGCTCACCGCGCGCGAGGGTGAGGACGACAAGATCCGCGGGCTCGAGACCGGGGCCGACGATTATCTGACAAAGCCCTTTTCTCCGCGCGAATTGCTCGCTCGTGTCGCCGCGGTGCTCCGCCGGATCCGGCCCGCGCTCGCCGGGGAGAGCATCGCCGTGGGTGACCTCGCGCTCGATGCGGTTGCGCACCGGGTGTCACGTCGCGGCCAGCCGCTCCACCTCGGCCCGACCGAGTATCGTCTGCTCAAGTTCCTGATGGAAAGCCCTGGACGAGTCTTTAGCCGCAGCCAGTTGCTCGACGGGGTATGGGGCACTGAAAGCGAGATCGAACTTCGTACCGTCGATGTCCACATCCGCCGCCTTCGCCAGGCGATCGCTATCGATGGTGCCAAGGACCCGGTGCGAACCGTTCGTTCGGCGGGGTATTCGCTCGAGAGCTGAGGGCATTTTCCGCCGAGACACGCTGGGGAAAATCAGTGTTCAGGTCGGTTAGACCGACGATCAGCGGCAAACCCCGCCCCATCCCCGCGCATGCTGGTCGAGGTGGAGGTGGTCACGGTGGGCGGCGTTGTAATCGGGGCTTAGCACCGTCCCAAAGGGTTCGCACGCACCGTCGCGGACCCGGTGCAGGAACGCGGCCTTTTCGCGATCGCCCTCCCAGTCCAGCAGCACGCTGATCCGTCGGCCATCCGCCAGTACGAACGCGGCGACGTCGATCGCGTTGCCGGTGGCGTGCTGGCTCCATGCGCCGGACGCGCGGCCGTAGAGGCGGCGACAGCTGTGAGCGCCAAGATGCTCGATCCGCGCGAGCGGCGAACCGAGCATTTCCTGTGCCGCCGGCTCTACAGTCCGCTCCAGCCATCGCTCTAGCCCAGCCGCGACCGCGCAACTTGTCGGCGGACGGGTTGGACTCAGCGGTGCATCGCCAAGCGTGATGCGTTCGCTCCGCGCGCACGAGCCCTCGCCCGTTGCACCCAGATCCTCGAACGCGATGCCGCTGCGCTCGAGCACCGCGCGGCACTGGGTGCCGTCCGATCGCAGGGCGGCCAGCTTTTGCTCCGTTGCCCAGCCCTCTGCGTCGCTTAGATCCAGTGGAGCCCAGGGATTGCTCTCCGGATGCGCATCGAGCCAGCCCTTGCCCGCCAGCGCGGCTCCCCCGAGTAGCAGAAGAACAAAGGCCAGGTGGTCGAAAGTTGCGATTCGCATTGCCACTGCAACGCACGGGCCGCTCAGCCGGGCCCCCGGGCGACGAGGTCAAGGGTGAGCGCGAGTGCAAGCGCGAGGTACAACGCGCCGATCGCACGGTGGACCCTGGTCGCGGTGCGCGGTCGGGCCATTGCTGCCTGCAACCGCTGCCCTGCGGCGATGTAGAGCGCCCCTACCATCACATCGAGCAGCATCGCGACGAGTGCTAGGATCACGATCTGCGGGCCGGCGGGCATACGCGCATCGATAAACGGCGGCAGGATCGCGACCATGTAGACCAGCGACTTGGGGTTGCCGATCGCGACCAGCATGCCACTTGGAAACGAGCGGCGGGATTTCCGCTCTGCGGAGGGCTCCCCCCCAACGATGAACGTGGGAGCGTGGCGAATGGCCGATACGCCGAGCCAGCCGAGATAGATCGCGCCGGCAAGTGCCAGTCCGTGGAATGCGGCAGGGTACATGCGCGCGAGTGTGCCCAGCCCTAGTGCCGCCAGCAGCCACCAGACCAGATAGCCAACCTGCAGTCCTGCCAACGCGGCCGTGCCACCGCGCCAGCCGCGTCGCAGCGTCTCGCTCACCACAAGCAGCATCGATGCACCGGGCACTATGCTGGTCGCGCCGGTCATGAGGGCGAAAGCGGCGAGGCGTTCGGGGTCGATCACCGCTCGGCCGCTAATGGGCGCGGAGCGATTCGTCGAACGGTTAGCGCGAGATCAGTGGTGCAGACTCGCCTCAGGCTTGGGTGCGACGCCACTCGAAGCCGAGCGGAACCACGCAGCCCTCGCCAGCAAGCGTGACGGTAACGCGCGCGCTGTCGCCGCCGTTGGGGCGGAAAGGAATGTAATAGTCGCTCCAAGCGCCTTGCTCGTTCGCGCGCACAGTTCGCTCGATTGGTCGCATGTCGCCGTTGGTGATCGTCAGGAAAGCACGTTCACCCGGCGCGAATCCGCGTACCGAAATGACGTAGAAACGGCCGTTGCTGCCGACTTCACCCGCGCAGTCGTCGCTTGCGAAAGAATCGACCCGTTCCCACCCGCGCTTGACGACGATCGGATCGTAGGCTGCCGCGGCGGGCCCGGCGACTATGGCGGTGATTGCGAGGGCTGTGAGTGCGAGTGTGGGGAGCGTGCGCATGGGTTGAGATTACGCGCCGTTTCCATCCGCTGCACGCGCAGGCTTTGCATTGGCCCGGATCGGGACGGTCGGCGTCCCGGTCAATGAAAGTCGCGGCTCGGCGGTAACGGCATGAGCTTGGGGACGATGCGCGCGTCGCGTGGATGCCCGCGCGAATTCGGGCCGTGGAAGCCACATTCGCGATTGCGGGGGTCTGGTGGCTCCCACGGCTCGACCGGCTTGAAGGGATCGTCCGGGCCGGTTCGCAGGTCATCTCGGGGGTTGAGCTTCGATGGCAGCGGGTTGTTGCAATGGTCCGCCCGCGCGATCGGCGTCTTGATGAGATCGTCGGACAGGCGGTGCAGTTCATGTGTGGCGTCCGTCATGTGGTGGGCGATCACGTGGATCACCTCGTCGTCGTATTCCACGCGCCCGCGCACTTCCATCAGGCGGCTGCCCATCACCACCTTGCGCTGTTTGTCCTTGAGATCGGGCCAGACGACGAGGTTGATCACCCCGGTCTCGTCTTCCAGTGTGATGAAGCAGACACCCTTCGCCGACCCCGGACGCTGACGGATCAGCACTACGCCGGCCACCTGGACCATGGAGCGGAACTTGCGAGCGCGCAGGTCGCAGGCGCGCACGAAGCCGCGCTCGGCCAGGCTGGCGCGCAGGAACGCCATCGGGTGCGCCTTCAGGCTGAGCCGTGTGGTCTGGTAGTCGGCGACGACTTCCTCGCTGAGCGGCATCTGCGGGAGCGCCGTGGGCCTGTCCTCCGCCCCCTCGTCCCTTGCCTCGGCGAAGGCGAACAAGGGCAGGTCGGGGCCACCGACGAGGCTGCGCGCATCCCACAGCGCCTGGCGTCGTGGCAGATTGAGCGACTGGAACGCGTCGGCGCTGGCGAGCCGCTCGATATGCGCCGGGCTCACGCTGGCTCGGTCGCGCAACGCCGCGACGTCAAGGAAGGCCCCGCGCTCCGCCCGCTCGGTGAGCAGTCTGGCGGCTACATGCTCGGGTAATCCATCGATCTGCCGCAGACCGAGGCGCAGGGCGATGTGCCGGTCGAGCCGCCCGCTGTCACGTTCGCCCTGGCCCTCCTCACCGATGATCTCCAACGTGCAGTCCCATTCCGACGCGTTGACGTCGACCGGCAACACGTTGACGCCATGCTCCACCACGTCACGCACGATCTGCGCCGGGGCGTAGAAGCCCATCGGCTGCGAATTGAGCAGCGCACAACCGAAAGCGGCGGGGAAGTGGCACTTCAGCCAGCTCGATACGTAGACGAGATGCGCGAAGCTGGCCGCGTGGCTTTCGGGAAAGCCGTATTCGCCAAAGCCGCGGATCTGATTGAAGCAGCGTTGCGCGAATTCGCGGTCGTAACCACGGTTCACCATGCGCTCGACCATCATGTCCTGCAGCTCGTCCACCATGCCGCGGCTGCGGAAAGTCGCCATCGCCTTGCGCAACCGGTTGGCTTCCGCACTGGAGAACTTTGCCGCGTCGAGCGCGATCTTCATCGCCTGTTCCTGGAAAATCGGCACGCCCAGCGTGCGTTCGAGGATGCTGGAGAGCTCGTCGGGCGGTCCATGCTCGGGTCCGGGCGCGGGGATAACGACCTGTTCCGCCCCGCGCCGGCGTTTCAGGTAAGGATGAACCATATCGCCCTGGATCGGGCCGGGTCGCACGATCGCGACCTGAATCACGAGATCGTAGAACTCGCGTGGACGCAGACGCGGCAGCATGTTCATCTGCGCGCGGCTCTCGACCTGGAATACGCCGAGCGAATCCCCCTTGCGCAGCATCGCATAGGTTTCAGGGTCCTCGCGCGGCACCGTCGCCAACGTGAGTTTCCTCTCATGCGTGTTTTCCAACAGGTCGAGGCACTTCCTGATGCACGTCAGCATGCCCAGTGCGAGCACGTCGACCTTAAGGATGCCCAGCGCCTCGATGTCGTCCTTGTCCCATTCGATGAAGCTGCGGTCGGGCATCGCCCCGTTGCCTATCGGTACGCTTTCGGTCAGCGGTCCGTCGGTAAGGATAAAGCCGCCGACATGCTGTGATAAATGACGCGGCATACCAATCATTTGCTCGGTCAGTTTGAGAACGCGGCGGAGGTGTGGATCGGTCACGTCCATGCCGGTTTCCTGGACGTGCGCCTCGCCGATCTCCTTACCCCACCCGCCCCATACGGTCCGTGCGAGTGCGCTGGTTACGTCTTCGGACAGGCCCATCGCCTTGCCGACCTCGCGGATCGCCATGCGCGGACGGTAGTGGATCACGGTGGCGCACAGGCCCGCGCGGTCGCGGCCGTACTGCTTGTAAATGTGCTGGATCACCTCCTCGCGCCGCTCGTGCTCGAAATCGACGTCGATGTCGGGCGGCTCCTTGCGCTCTTCGGAGATGAAACGGTCGAACAACAGCGCGTGCTTGGCCGGATCGACGTTGGTTATGCCGAGGCAATAACACACCGCCGAATTCGCCGCCGACCCGCGCCCCTGGCACAGGATTGGCGGATCGACCCCGCGCGCGTAGTCGACGATATCCTTGATGGTGAGGAAATAACGCGCCAGGTCGAGCTTGCCGATCAGCGCCAGCTCGCGTTTGATCGTGCTGCGAACACTATCCGGCAAGCCATTGGGATAGCGCCATTTTGCACCCGTCCAAGTCTCCCCTTCAAGGAACTCCTGCGGGGTCATGCCGTCGGGGTAGATCTCCTGCGGGTACTCGTACTGCAACTCGTCGAGGCTGAAGCGACAGGCATCGGCCACCGCACGCGCCGCGGCAATGGCGTGGGGCCACCGCGCGAAAAGCGCGATCATTTGGGAAGGGGATTTGAGGTGCCGCTCGGCGTTGCCGAACAATAGATGGCCGGCCCGGTCCACGGTGGTCTTGTGCCGGATCGCCACCATCACGTCCTGCAACGGACGCCGTTCGGGGGTGTGATAGTGAACGTCATTGGTCGCGAGCAACGACAGGCCGTGCGAACGGGCGAGTGCGTCGAGCCGGTCTATGCGGGCCACGTCGTCTCCAGAGTGGAGGTAGCTCGCCGCGAGGTGGCCTAGTGTGGGAAGGCCTGCTGCCAAATGACTGACAAGATGAAAGAATTGCCCGCTGACCGCATCCTGTACCTGATCACCCCCGATCGACACGACATTGCTCGCCCAGGCGGGCACGGTAAACTCTGTCTCCAGGTCGTCTGGCGGCAACAGGATCAACTGTATGCCATCTGCGTGCGCGGCCAGCATCGCGAGGTCGATGTCGCACGCCCCCTTGGCCTGCCACTCGCCTTCCAGCGTGCGCATTCGACCGGCGCTGATGAGGCGCGTCAGACGGCCATAGGCGGCACGGGTGGTAGGATAAGCGAGGAAGGCGAGCCCCTCGACCGTTTCGATCCGGCAGCCGATGACGGGGCGGATCTTCAGCGTCTTCGCTTCGGTATGGATGCGCACTACGCCCGCCATCGAGTTCGCGTCGGCAATCCCGATTGCGTCGTAGCCCAGCGCGCGCGCCGTCAGCACAATGTCGACCGCGTCCGAGGCACCGCGCAGGAAGCTGAAGTTGCTCACCAGTCCCAGTTCGACAAACGCCGCGCGCGGCGGCGGGGCAATCAGGTCTGGATCGAGATCGATCCGCCGACGCGGGATGAGGAGATCGTTCTCTGGCACCTCATCTCACCAGTTCCGCGAGCCGCTCCTTCACTGCGGCAAGGTCGGCGTCGAACAGGCGGGACTGCTCCTCACGTGCAGCGCCATCCAGACGAAGCAGGTATGACGGATGCGCAGTAACCCACAGTTCGCTCCCGTCATCGAGTGGGATCGGTCTGCCGCGAGCTTTCGATATGCTCACTGTCTTGCCGAGCATCCCGCGCGCGGCACTCGCGCCCATTGCGAGAATGAGCTTTGGCTGCACGATCGCGCGCTCGCTCTCGACCCACCAGCGGCAGGTGTCGATCTCCTTCGCGGTGGGCGACTGGTGCAGCCGCCGCTTGCCGCGCTGCACGAACTTGAAATGCTTGACCGCGTTGGTGACGTAGGCCGCACGACGGTCGATCCCCGTGCGCTCGAGATGCCGGTCGAGCAGTTGTCCGGCCGGGCCGACGAAAGGCCGACCGGCCTGATCCTCCTGGTCGCCGGGCTGTTCGCCGACGATCATCAAGGCAGCGTTCTTGGGCCCCTCGCCCATCACCGCGTGATTGTCCAAAAGCCCGATCGGGCATTTGCGGCAGGCGTGGATCGCCTTGTCGATCGCGCTGAGCGTCTCGGGCTTCTCGTCGAATTCAAGGCTTCCGGCCGCGACCATCGCCGCCTCCCGCGATTGCGCCCCGGCGACCAGCTCGGGAATGAGCGCCGCCTCGGGCATGTTTTTCCAGTATTTGCGCGGCATTTCCTTCATCATCGCGCCGATCTTCAAACGCGCGGGGTTGAAAATCGATGCATAGTACTTGCGCCACAAATCCTCGATCGGATCGCCTGCGGGTGCGTCGTTGCGCTGGGCGGGCGGACCTTCTTCCAGCACCTGTCCGTCCCAGTGAAGCGATCCTCGAGGCGTCAGGATCGACCACCGCATGTTGGCAAATCGGCGCACGAAAAACCCGGCGTTGGCCCGGAGGATGTGATGCTCGGGCTCGAACCATGCGACGTAATGCTCGCCGGCTTCCTCCTCGCCCCCTTCTTCGACAAGGCGAAAGCGAACGAAGGCGCGCATCTTGTGGATGTCGCGTCGCACCGTTCGCGCCAGTTCGTCGAGCTTGCGCACTTCGGAATCGGCACCGTCCTCGAGCAGACGGGGATTGGCCTGCAGGCGCCACAACAGGCGATAGAGCAACGCGAACCGCTCGGGGTCCGAATGACAGATTGCCGACTTGGCGAGGCTCACGAACGCCTTGCTTGCGCGCACCGGCGGCGCATCGCCGGGCGGTACTGGCAGACGGCGGTCGCCATGCGAGAACAGGCTACCCGATCGGCCCGGCTCGACCCACGCGATCCGATCGGGCGGCACGTCGCACTGGACAAGGGCCCGCGCCCGCTCGCGCCAGAAGTCGAAATCGTCCGTCTCGGGCAAGGCGACGACGTAATAGGTGCCGAGCTTGACGTGCTGGAGCGCGGTCATGCCGCGAACAGCTCCAGCTGCTCCTGCTTGGGCGCCAGCAGCGCGCGCAGGTCGGCGCGGTCGGTCAGCAGCACCGGGCGCCAATCGCAGGTCACGATGAAGGGGCGCACCTTGGCGATCGAGACGGTGAGCTTGGCGACATCGTCCAGCCGCATCGTGCGATGTCGCCGGCTCGCGAGGATGCGACTCACTGCGCGCACGCCGAGGCCGGGCACGCGCAGCAGGTCTTCCTTGCTCGCCCGGTTCACATCTACCGGAAATCGCTCGCGGAACTTCAACGCCCAGGCGAGCTTGGGATCGATGTCGAGCGGCAGATTGCCGTCGGCCTCGGTCGCCTGCATCACCTCGCTCGGCTGATAGCCGTAGAATCGCATGAGCCAGTCCGACTGGTAGAGCCGGTGCTCGCGAATCAGCGGCGGGCGTTTCAGCGGCAGCACCGCGCTGGCATCGGGGATGGGCGAGAACGCGCTGTAATAGACCCGGCGCAGGCGGAAGTTGTCGTAGAGCCGGCTTGCCTTGCCCACGATGTCGGCATCGGTTGCCGCGTCTGCACCGACGATCATCTGGGTCGATTGCCCCGCGGGCGCGAAGCGCGGGGCGTGAATGAAGCGCTTCTTTTCGTCCCTGGACTGTATGATCGAGCGTTTCAGCTTGCCCATCGCGCCCTCGATCTGGCGGGCGTTCTTATCCGGCGCGAGGCGGACGAGCCCGGCATCGGTCGGCAGCTCGACGTTGATCGAGACGCGGTCGGCGTAGAGCCCGGCCTGGTGGACCAGCTCGGGATCGGCCTCGGGGATGGTCTTGAGGTGAATGTAACCGCGAAAGTCGTGCTCCTCGCGCAGCGTCCGGGCGACCTCGACCAGTTGCTCCATCGTGTGGTTGGAGCTCTTGATGATGCCCGACGAGAGGAACAGCCCCTCGATGTAATTGCGGCGATAGAAGCTGAGCGTCAGATCGACCACTTCGGCCGGAGTAAACCGCGCACGGCGCACGTTCGAGCTCTTGCGGTTTACGCAGTAGTGGCAATCGAACACACAGTGGTTGGTCAGCAGGATCTTGAGCAGCGAGATGCAGCGGCCGTCGGGCGCATAGGCGTGGCAGATGCCCATCCCCTCGGTCGAACCAATGCCCTTCCCGCCGCTTGAATTGCGTTTCGCCGTGCCCGACGACGCGCACGAAGCATCGTACTTCGCCGCATCGGCCAGAATCGCCAGCTTCTCGATGGTGGTTTGCGCGCCCATGTGTTCCTTATATGTTCTCATCGGAGATTCGCCAATAGACGAATGTTTATCCCCGCCTCCCAAATGGGCCGTTCACCACGTTCCGACAGTCGATATTCAGCGTTCGGGCCGACTGTGGCGGTGATGGATCCCCAGCCTAGGTACGAGCCCGAAACGATAGTCGACCGTCGCGCTTCGCGGCGCGTCCAGGTCACCTGTCCGGCGATGCTGCAGACGATGACCACGGTGACTCACGGCACCCTGTGCGACATTTCCCGGTCGGGCGCGCGGTTCGAGGCGGTCGAGCCGCCCGGTGCCGGCGCGACCGCGCTGCTGCGGTGGGGCAATCACGAGGCGGTGTGCACGATCGTGTGGTCCGAGGACGATTCGTGCGGCTTGCTGTTCAAGCAGGTCCTGGCGGACGAGATCGTGGCGGAAACCGCGGCGCTCAACCGGGTGATCGAGATGCCCATCGCGAGCGTCGGCAACATCACCCAGGGACGCAAGCGGTCGATGCCGTTCCTGAAGACCGCACCGGTCGAGGAGCCCCTGCCGGCAGCGGTTCCTGCGGCGCCGGCAGCGGGGACCAGCACCTCGCTTGCCGAAGTGCTCGCGCGGTACCGGCGAACCGGTACGTGGGAGCGCTAGCGCAGCCCGCGGTCACGCGCACAGGCCCTGCAGGAACCAGTCGGGCACGCCTCCGCGCCCGTCGCCGATGAGGCCCAGGCGGTAGACCCAGTAGCGGCGGCCTTGGCCGTCCTCGATCCGGTAATAGTCACGCAGCCGCGCACTCCCCTTCTCGCGCCACCATTCGGGCGAAATCCGCTCAGGCCCTTCGACCCGGACGACTTCGTGCACCTCGCCGCGCCAGCGAAAGGTTCGCGGATAACCGTCGGGCGAGGCATAGAGCACCGCGATCCTCTCGGCACGGTCGAGCAGCTTCAGCGGCCGCGTGTGGAAGGCGAGTTCGCCCTGGCTGGCGGGCTCGGGATCGAGCGGCGGCTGCCAGCGCTGGGCGCGTTCGGGGATGTGACTGGCGTAGGATACGGGGCGGCGCACGGCATCGGGGCCAAGCCGCACCGTCAGCCGGTCGATACACGCGGCCAGCGAGGTGCCGTGCGCCTCGGCCGCCGCCTCGATATCGGCCTGCGCGAGTGCGAGCGGTTCGGCCCAGCTTGCGCGCAGGCGCACCGTCTCGATCCCGAAGCCCGCATCGACGTCGTCGAGCTTGGCGCCGAGCAGCCGGACGATATGGCCCGCCTCGCGCGTGGCGGCGGCCAGTTCGAGCTGGCGCACCACCACTTCGCCGTCGACCCGCCACATGCCGATTTCGAGCCGTCGCGCGCCCTGCCCCTTGCCTTCAAGCTCGCGCGCCATGTCGTCGGCGAGGTCGGAGACCACCTGGTCGAGCAGGCCGCGATGGCGGATCGGCTCCATCAGCCGCCGCTGGACGAGCGGCATCTGCTGCGGAACGACCGGCAGCAGCGGTTCGGGCACCTTGCCCAGCAACTGGTCGAGCCGCACGAGCGGATTTGCGCCGGGGGACTTGCGATTGCGAAACCGGCGGTGAAGCGCATCGCGCCCCGCGGTCTCGCCGAACCGCCCGGTGAGGTCCCCGATACGCTTGAGCCCGAGGCGACGGAGCACCGCGAGCACGTCGTCATCGAGGCGGAGCGCGGCGACGGGGAGGTCCGCCAGCGCAGCCTCGATCGATCCGCCCTCGTTTCCGACAGGATCGAGCACGCTGGCGTTGCCCCCATAGTGCGACAGCGCCCACGCAGCCCCGGCGGTGGGCGCGATGGCGAACCGTGCCGTCAACCCGCGGTCGGCGAACTTCGCCTGCGCGTCGGCAACCAGCCGCGTCTCGCCGCCGAACAAGTGCGCGACCGCGGTCACGTCGACCAGCAAGCCGTCGGGCGCGTCCATCGCGCTCCATGGCCCCCAGCGCAGCGCCCAGATGGCGAGCTTTTCGAGAAAGTCGTGCATCCCGCCCGGATCGCTCGGCGCCACGGCGAGCTGCGGGCACAACGCGCGCGCATCGGCCAGCATCATGCCGCTGCGGGCACCGCCCGCGAGACCTGCGGCGTTCGCGGCATCGATCCGCGGGCCGTGCGCGGTTTCGGTGATCAGTGCTGTCGGTTCGGCGTCGGCGCCTTCCCCCGGCGCCAGCCCGTTACCAAGTCGCCAGCGGTCGATCGCCAGCCGCGAAAGCCAGACCGAGAGGATACGGCGTGGCCGTGTCCCGGTGATCGGCGTCGCAGTCGGCGAAGCGCTCGGCGACGAGTTCGTGCCCGTCATCGTGCAGGGTCCATGTGCCGGGGGGATGCATGCGCGCACGGAACAGCTCCGCGCGCCACGAGGGGGATCCGGGTGCCTGCGGGTTCCAGCGCGGCTGCGGTGAAGGAGCAGCCGCGACGGTCCACCGCAGCCGTGCCGAGGACAAGTCGCGTTCGGCGTCGAGCCGCACCAGCCACAGCGGCACGCCGTGCTTCTCTGCGGTCAGTGTCAGCCGGCGCGAGACGGTGAAATCGAGCGCGCGGGGGTTGCCCGCGATCTCTCCGATCACCGCGGCGACATCGCGGCAGCGCAGCCCTTCCTCGAGTGCGAAGAGCGCGTCTTCGGCCTTGTCGCAGACGACGTGGATCAGGCGATGGCGGAAGGCCGGTGGCAGACCGGGGCGATAGGGCCGCCCGCCGCTGCGCAGCGCGCCCTTGTCCTGCACCCACAGCAGGACGCGGCGATCCTCCGCCTCGGCCCCCGCTCCGCGCTCGGCCGAGCGAAGCGCATCGGCGGCGAACGCCAGCGCGGCAGCGGCACCGCTCGCCTCGCGCGAAGTCGCGAACAACTCGTTGTGGTGCGCCCCTGCCAGCCCCGGCCGCCAGCGCGGTGTGTGGGGGGACAGGCAGGCAAGCCCGGAGGCCGGCAGGAGCGCGTTCGGTTCGGTCATGGCAGGAAGACGACTCATTCGTTCCCTGTATGTTCCTGTTCGCGGCAAATGGCAACGCCGGAACCAGCCGTTTCCACCACCGTTCGCTCAGGGAAGGAGATTGAGATGCACCACAGCAAGCCCGCCGCCGACCCCGAGAAGCTGAAAGAGAAATTCTGGAAGACGCTCGCCGATTCTCCGTTCGTATTCCTGCAGCGCAAGAACCAGTCGTCGACCGCGGTCCCGATGACCCCGCAACTCGACAAGGACGCCAACAGCTCGGTCTGGTTCTTCACGCAGAAGAATTCCGACTTCGCCCAGCTGGGACCGGTCGTCGCCACCTACGAGGGCAAGGGTCACGAGATGTTCGCCCGATTCGACGGCACGTTGTCGGTCGAAACCAGCCAGGAGCGATTCGACCAGTTCTGGAATAACTTCGTCGAAGCCTGGTACGATGGCGGCAAGGACGATCCCGACCTGCTGTTCCTGCGCATGGACCTGGGGACCGCGGAAATCTGGGACGGCGACATCGGCCTGCTCAACACCGCCAAGATGGCGCTCGGCATGTACGTCGAGGACGAGGCCGAGGAGCGCCACGTCAAGGAAACCGCGCTCTAAAGCAGCGCACCCCACAGAAAAGGGCCGCTCCTCTTTCGAGGGGCGGCCCTTTCGTTTGCCCTATGCCGTCAGTCGACCGGTGGGTGGATGGGAATCTGCTTCTCCTCGCCGCCGATGTCGTCGACTACCTCGACGATCCCGTGGCCGAGATGGCTCTTTCCACGACTGTAGACGAGGTAGATCACGATACCGAGCACGCCCCAACCGGGCAGGAACAGCATCGCGTCGATCGGCAGGTTGAGGAACAGGAACATGCAGCCCGCGACCGTCAGCGGCGCGATGATCCATGCCGCCGGGACGCGGAACGCGCGCTTGCGACCCGGATCGCGGCTACGCAGCACCAGCAGCGCGATCGCGACCATCATGAACGCGTAAAGCGTGCCCGCGTTCGAGATGTCGGCCAGCTTGCCCACGGGGAAGAACGCGGCACCCACCGCTACGACCCCGCCCGTCATCAGCGTGACGATATGGGGGGTCTTGAACTTCGGATGCACCGTGCTGAGCTTTTCGGGCAGCAGACCGTCGCGCGCCATCACGAAGAAGATGCGCGTCTGGCCGAAGATCAGCACGAGGATGACCGAAGGCAGCGCCAGAAAGGCGGCGATGCCGAGCGCGTTGCCGACGCCCGACCACCCGATCTGCCGCAACACGTGCGCCAGCGCCTCGTTCGAGCAGACCAGCGGAAGCTTGTCGGCGGCAAAAGTGGCGCACTGGCGTGCCAGCTCTTCGGACCCGGCCGGGAACGGGACGCCGTTCGGCCCCATGATCGGCTGCCCGCCGATGGTACCGATCGCACCGGCTGCGACGAGGATGTAGAACACGGTGCAGAACAGCAACGAGCCGACCAGCCCGATCGGCACGTTGCGTTGCGGGTCCTTGGTCTCCTCGGCCGCGGTCGAGACCGCATCGAAGCCGACGTAGGCGAAGAAGATCGTCGCCGCCGCGCCCACCGCGCCGACGCCGGTGCCCCAACCGCCGAACACGCCGGCGGGCAGGAAGGGATTGAACCGCGCCGCATCGAACGACGGGCTGGTAAAGGTCAGCGCGACGAAAGCCGTCAGCGCGGTGACCTTGATCAGTACCAGCACCGCGTTGAACTTGGCGCTCTCGCTCGTGCCGACGACCAACAGGCCAGTTACCAGCAGCGCGATGAGAAATGCGGGAAGGTTGATGAGGCCGCCCGGTGCGCCACCAAGCGCAAGCGGTCCGGCGGCGAGCCAGGGCGGCAATTGCACTCCGAGCAGTTCGTTGAGGAACGTACCCGAGAAATACCCCGACCACCCGACCGACACCGCGGCCGCCGCAATCGCGTATTCCATGATCAGCGCCCAGCCGACGGTCCAGGCGAGGAATTCGCCCATCGTCGCATAACTGTAGGTATAGGCCGATCCCGCGACCGGGATCATCGAGGCGATCTCGGCATAGCAGAGCGCGGCGAGAATGCAGACGAAGCCCGCGATGGCGAACGCCAGCATAAGCCCCGGCCCCGCCTTCTGCGCGCCGGCGGCGGTCAGCACGAAAATGCCCGTGCCGATCACGCAGCCGATGCCGAACAGCATGAGCTGGAACCAGCCGAGCGTGCGCTTCAATGATTTCTGTTCCGCCGTCGCCAGGATGGCGTCGAGCGGCTTGACCCGATCGAGTAACATGGACCCGTATCCCTCTTGTCAGGCGGCCGTTGGCGGCGCGCCTCCCTCATGGCGCCGAAAGCTAGCGTCGCGACGCATCAACGCAAGTCGTAATGTCCGGGCTTTCCCCGCCTTGGTGGCGCGGCTAGGACCGCACGATGTCCACGACTTTCCAGCTCGACACCGCGACCAGTCGCGCGAACCCCACTCCCCAGCCCATGCGGCGGTTGACGGTGCCCGCGATAAAGGGCCGCAAGGAAGGCGGGAAAACCGCCGATCCACTGGTGATGCTGACCGCCTACACGGCTCGGCAGGCCCAGCTGCTCGATCAGCATTGCGACATCCTGCTGGTAGGGGATTCGCTCGGCCAGGTGATTTATGGGCTGCCATCGACCTTGCAGGTGACGCTGGAGATGATGATCGCGCATGGCGCGGCGGTGGTGCGTGGCAGCTATCACTCAGTGGTAATCGTCGACATGCCTTTCGGAGCGTACGAAGCCAGTCCGCAAAAGGCGTTCGAAAGCGCGAGCCGGATCATGGCCGACACCGGCTGCGCGGCGGTCAAGCTGGAAGGCGGCGCGGCGATGGCCGAGACCATCGCCTTTCTCTCGAGTCGCGGAATCCCGGTGATGGCGCACGTCGGACTCACCCCCCAGGCGGTCAACTCGCTGGGCGGCTACGGCGCGCGCGGACGCAGCCAGGAAGAACACGCCAAGATCATGTCCGACGGCAGGGCGGTGCAGGAAGCGGGCGCGTTCGCGGTCGTCGCCGAAGGGGTGATCGAGCCGATTGCCATCGAACTGACCAAATCGCTCGAAATTCCGGTGATCGGCATCGGGGCGAGCGCGCAGTGCGACGGTCAGGTCCTCGTCACCGAGGACATGCTCGGGATGTTCGAGCGCGTGCCCCGGTTCGTGAAGCGCTACGAAGACCTCGCCAGCGTTATTTCGAAGGCGGCGGAGACCTATGCCGACGAGGTACGGTCACGCAGCTTTCCGACTTCCGACCAGACCTACCAGCCCAAGAAATAAGGCGACAGCCTCGCACATGGATACGCTCAAGCGCTTTTACGGCCTGTCGTTGGCCTTTACGCTCGTCTGCCTTGCGCTTGGCGCATGGTATGGGTTGTCGAGCACCGGCAGCATGGCTGGTACTGCCCAGATGCTGTGGATCATCGTCGTCCTGTCGATCCTCGAGATCTCGCTCAGCTTCGACAACGCGGTGGTCAACGCCTCGGTGCTCAAGAATATGGATCATGTCTGGCAGAAGCGTTTCCTGACCTGGGGGATCCTGTTCGCGGTGTTCGGCATGCGGATCGTGTTCCCGTTGGCGATCGTCGCGATTGCTGCCGGACTGGGGCCCATCCAGACGGTGAACCTGTCGCTCAACGACCCGGCCGAGTACGAACGCATCGTGTCGAGCGCGCACGTCGGCATCGCCGGGTTCGGCGGGGCGTTCCTCGCCATGGTCGGCCTCAAGTTCTTTTTCGACGGCGAAAAGGGCGTGTTCTGGATCAGGGGGATCGAGCGCTTCCTCAGCCGGGTATCCGCCCTTCCCGCGGCCGAGATCGCACTCCTGCTCCTCGCGCTGTGGGGCATTTCGCTGGTGTTGCCTGCGGAAGAAGCACTCGCGTTTCTCATCGCGGGCATCCTCGGCATCGTCACCTTCATCGCGGTCGAGGGCGTATCGACGATGCTCGAACTCCACGAAGAAAAGCAGCGTCTCGCCGGCGCGGTGGTGCGCAGCGGTCTTGGCGGATTCCTCTATCTCAACGTTCTCGATGCGAGTTTCAGCTTCGACGGCGTAATCGGTGCCTTCGCGCTCTCCAACAACATGATCGTCATCGCGCTGGGCCTTTCCATAGGCGCGATGTTCGTCCGTTCGATGACGATCCACCTGGTCGAAAAAGGCACGCTCGCGCAGTACCGTTATCTCGAACACGGCGCCTTCTGGGCGATCATCGTCCTCGGCGCGATCATGCTGCTTTCGGCCCGCTGGCATATTCCCGAAACGATAACCGGCCTGATCGGCGCGGTCCTGATCGGCCTGTCGCTATGGTGGTCGGTCCGGTTCAACCGGCGGCATCCCGAGAGCTTCGCGGACGATCTGCGGGGCGACTAGCCAGGCGATTGGCGATCGGTGCGCTCACCACCAGTTGCAGCAAGTGGTAGGCAAGCAGGGGCAGCAGCACCATCCCCGCAACGCGCGGAGGAAACAGTACCGCGGCAAGCGGCGCGCCCATCGCCACGCTCTTATGCGCACCGGCAAACAGGAACGCGATGCGTTCGGGTCGTGCGAGCCCGATTGCACAGGCGAGCGCCCACGATCCGGCGAAGGCAAACGCCAGCATCGCGCAGACCGCCGCCAGCAAAATCCCCCACTCGACCGGACCAACGCGAGTCCACAGTCCCTGCTCGACCGCGCCGGAGAACGCGACATAGACCGCTATGGCGATCGACAGACGGTCCATCCAGGTTACGAGCTGGCGATGATCGGTGATCCAGCCCGAAAGGCGCCCCTGCAGCACCTGGCCGATCGCGAATGGCAGGATCAGGATGCCGAAGACCTTAGCCAGCCCCTGTGCTCCCATTTCCGCGGCTCCGCCCCCGCCCAGCGCGGCGAACAGCGGGGCGGTCACGAAAACCCCGAGTATGTTCGTGAGAGCCGCCGCAACGACGGAGCGCGAGACGTTTCCGCCGCCCAGCGAGGAATAGGCCGTCGCCGACTGCACCGTGGAAGGCAGTACGCCCAGATAGAGAAAGCCCAGCGCTACCAGCGGCGGTAGTGCGCCCGATAGTGCGATCTCCAGCCCCTTGCCGGCCAAGGCCATCGCGCCGAAGCACCACAGCACCAACGGCAACAGGAAACGCCAGTGGCCGAGTCCCTGCAGGACCTCCGCGCGCGGCAGCCGCAAGCCGTTGAGCAGGAAGAGAACGAAGATCGCCGCGTTCGAGATCCATTGCGCGGCCACGCGCGCATCGCCGGTTGCGGGCAATACGCTTGCAAGCACGATTGCCAGCACCAGCAGCCGCACCATCAGGTCTATTCTGGCAAAAATCCGCATTCCCGCGCCCTTGGCGATGCAGGCTGCGCTTGTCGAGGCGGTCAGCCTTCGATCAGACGCTCGAGCACCGGATCGTTGCGGCCACGGGCGCGGGCGTAGTCAAGCAGATGCGCAGCCCGATCATCGTCGCCCCGGTCGAGCAAACGGCGGGCCAGGACGGCGGCGGCATCGGCGTTGGCCGGTTCGCCGGCAAGCTGCGCCGCGATCAGCGAAGTCGCCCGCTCGCGCCGACCCGAGCGATCGAGTGCGAAAGCTGTGCGCTGGACAAGCGACCAAGTGCGGCGGATGCGCCCCGATCGGGCGTAGAATTCGGCTGCACCCCTGGCATCGCGTGCCGCGAGCGCCGCGTCACCCGCCAGAGCCAACGCGTCGGCCGACCCGGGATGCCGGGCGAGAAAGGCCCCGGCGGCCGCCCGCGCTTCGCCGGTGCGCCCCCGTGCGATCAATCCGCGGACTATTCCGACCACGTTCGCACCATCGGCCGCGCCGCGCAGTTCGGCCACGGCAAGTTCGGTAACCGGGGCGACCGGTATGATTTTCAGTGCTCCGCCGGTTCGCGCCGCGTCAAGGTAAGGTGCCGCCTTGTCGCGCTCTCCCAGTGCCTCGTGCGCCCGCCCCACCAGCAGCGCGAGATAAGGCGTGTCTGCGTCGCCGCCGAACCGCGCGATCAGTTCACGGTAATTGCCGCCGAGCGCCAAGGCGCGTGCGAGTAGGAGCTTTACGCGAAGGTTATCGGGCTGGCGGCGTGCGAGCTGATCGAAACCTTGCGCAGCGCTCGCGAAGTTGCCGTTCTCCATGTCCACGATCGCCAGAAGCAGGGTCGTGGCCCCACCAACGCGATCCCGATCGCCGATGCGCTGGAGCAGGTTGCGCGCCAGATCGTACCGCCCGGAACGGGCGGCAAGAACGGCCTGGAGATAAAGTGCCCGTCGGTCATTCGGTGCGGCAAGCGCCAGCTTGCGGGTCGCGGCGAGCATTTCCTGCGTCCGTCCCAACTCACCCAGGGTCGCTGCCTGTTCGGCGAGCAGGTCCGGATCGTATGGCGATGCAACCAGCGCGCGCTCGATTAACGCAAGAGCCGCCGCATTGCCGTTCGAATCGCGCATGAGCTGTGCGCGAAAGAGCAACGCGTCAGGATTTTCCGGTCCGTCGAGCAACGCGCGCTCGCCGGCGTCGATTGCCTGCGCCTGTTCGCCGCCGCGCCAGCGGAGTTGGCCGATGTCGGCCCACAACCCGGGATTGTCTGCGTTGGTCGCCAGTGCCTTGTCGAACGCCTGGCCCGCAGCGGGCAGGTCGCCCTGCTGCATCCGCAAACGGCCGAGCATCTGAAAGCCGTGGGCCGCAACGCCAGGGGCGAACGAGCCGCCGGTCAGCCAGCGCTCCGCTTCGCTCAGGTTTCCTTGCTGTAGCTCCGCCTCGGCGAGATAGGGGGCGAGCACGGCAGGCGGTGTTCCCCGGTCGAGCTCGCGGCGGAGCGCTGCCTTTGCGCCCACCCCGTCGTGCGCTGCGAGCAGCGCGGGCCAGTTGCCCGGGTCGGGGGCCGGAACCGCATTGCCACCGCACCCCGCCAGCGCGCAGGCCAGCAGGACGGTCAGGCTAGGTCGTAAGATCATACTGCTTGATAAGGTCGTAGAGCGTCGGTCGACTGATCCCGAGCAGCTTGGCCGTGCTCGATATGTTGCCTTCGCTCCGCGCCAGGGCATGGCGGATCACGGTACGATCCGATCGCTCGCGGGCGCTTTTGAGGTTGAGTACGCCCGCGGCTTCCTCACGGTCTTCCGCAAGGTCGAGATCCCCGGCGCCGATCATCTTGCCGTCGGTCATGATGACCGCGCGCTTCACCCGGTTCTCGAGTTCGCGGACGTTGCCGGGCCAGCCCCATGCATCGATTGCGGCCAGCGCATCGGGCGCGAAGCCCTTGACCGACGGGTTCATCTCGGTCGCAAAGCGGTGGAGGAACGCCTTGGCGAGCAGTATCGCATCGCCGGGCCGCTCGGCGAGCGTGGGGATTTTGACGACGATTTCGGCCAGGCGGTAGAACAGGTCTTCGCGGAACGTGCCCGCGCCGATCATCGCTTCCAGATCCTGATGCGTCGCGCAGACGATCCGGGTGTCGACCGGGATCGCCGTGCGCCCGCCGATCCGCTCGATCGTGCGCTCCTGCAGAAAGCGCAGCAGCTTGACCTGCAGCGGCAGCGGAATGTCGCCCACCTCGTCGAGGAACAGCGTGCCGCCGTGCGCTTGTTCGATCTTGCCCTCGGTGCTTTTGACCGCGCCGGTGAACGCGCCCTTCTCGTGACCGAACAGCTCGGCCTCGAGCAGGGACTCGGGAATCGCCGCGCAGTTGAGCGCCACGAACGCCCCACTGTTGCGGTCGCTGGCATCGTGCAGCCCGCGCGCGAGCAGTTCCTTGCCGGTGCCGCTCGCACCCAGGAGCATGACCGAAACCTTGGTATTGGCGACCCGCTCGATCGTGCGTGCGACCTTGGCCATTTCGGGAGCGGCTGTGATCATGCTGCCGAGAACGGTCTTATCCTCGCCGACCTTTGCTGCCAGCCGACGGTTCTCCGCCTCGATTTCGTGAAGCGCATACGCCCGTCGCACGATCAGCCCGAGGGCATCGATATCGACTGGCTTCCGGTAGAAATCGTAGGCGCCGCGATCGATCGCCGTCAGCGCGCTCTCGCGGGCACCGTGCCCGCTGGCGACGATGACCTTGGTATCGGGCTTCAGCGCCATGATCGCATCGAGCACCGCCAAGCCTTCGGTGGTGCCATCAGGATCGGGCGGCAGGCCGAGATCGAGCGTGACCACCGAGGGTTCCTCGCTGCGCAACGCAGTCAGTGCGCTGTCGCGGTCGCCGGCGATGATGACGTCGAAATCCTCGTAGGCCCATTTGAGCTGCGCCTGCAGCCCCTCATCGTCTTCGACCACGAGCAGTTTAGGTCTGAACTGGGACTTGTGCTGGGCCATCAAGCGGCCTCCTCTTCGGGACTGGTGGTTCCGACGACGCCCCTGGCGGCGGAGAGCGGCAGGATCGCCGCAAAGCGCGTCCCGAGCCCTTCGCGTGATTCGACGTCGAGCCTCCCACCCATCGCGCGGACCAGCTCACGCGCTTCGAACGCGCCGATGCCGAACCCCCCCTCCTTCGATGAGACGAAGGGCTTGAACAGCTTGTCGCGGACGAATTGCGGGCTCATTCCGGTACCCGCATCGATCACTTCGACGCGGCCCTGCAACCCGTCGGACGACACGTCGAGATAAACCGCCATGCCCGGAACGCTGGCATCGATGGCATTCTGGACGAGATGTGCGAGCGCCTGTTCGAGCGCTTCGCCGTCGGCGAGTACCATGCAGGCTTCGGCGTGGATCAACTCCACCGCGTGGATCGTTGCGTATCGCTTTGCCAAACGCCGCGCGAGTTCCGCGAGATCGACCGGGCAGCGCGCCGCCCCACCGGTCGCGCCATAGCGTCCCAGCCGGGCGAGAAGGCCGTTCAGCTTCTCGGCGCTCTTGGTCAGCGTAACCAGCATGTCGGCGCGGAATGCGGGATTGTCCGCGTGCCGCTCCGCATTGCGAGCGAGCAGCGAGAGCTGGCTGGCAAGGTTCTTGATGTCGTGCATCACGAACGCGATACGGCGATTGAACTCGTCGAACCGCGAGGCCTCGACCAGCGCCTCGTGGCCCGCCTGCTCGGCAATGTAGCTGGCAAGTTGCCGGCCGACGACCTTGAGAAGGTCGAAATCCTCCCAGTCCAGCCGCCGCGCGATCGGCGGCCGGGCCAGCACCGCGATACCGGCCAGCCGATCGAAATGGATCAACGGGACGACGGCCCAGGCACGGCGATTGCCACGTAGCCATGACGGGACGCGGGCAGCAGGCTCGCCATCCGCATCGTCGAGCCCAGCCGCATCGAGCTCGATGATGGACCCACTGCGCTCCATCAACGCCAGGAACTCGGGACTGCACGGCGTCGTCTGCGCGGGAAAGTCGTCCCACTGCCAGCACCCGGCCAGCACCATCCCACCCTCGTCCGCAGGCAGCAGCAGCACTGCCCCCTGGCTGTCGGTAATGTCGGCCAGCGCCTGCGCGGCGCGGACCGCTAGCGCGGGCGCGTCGGGACCAGCGCGGCCGATCGTGCCATTGAAGCGCAGCCATTCGGCGCGGTAATCGTACCGGTGCTGGAACAGGTGCTTGAACATTTTCACCCGCAGCCAGCCGCGCATCCGCTTCGACGGCAGCCAGAGCAATGCGAAGGTCGCCGCGGCGAACACGAAGCCGACTTCGGTCAGACGCGACAGGCCACCACCGAACAGACTGAGCGATTCCGCGACCAGTGCGATAGCAAACAGGTATCCCCCGATCACGAGCAGCGAAAGCGACTGGAAGGCCACTGCCCGACTCGGTACGATCTTCAGTTCAGCAGCGCGTGCATTCGCGCCAATCGCGAACAACAGGGCCACAAGACCCGCGACCAAACCGCGCATTGCGAGGAATTCGGTCGGGAGCGTGCCGCCCAGCCACGCCAGCGCATAGAAGTTGAGCTGATAGGCCCACATCCCCGCCAGCGCCGCCGCGGGCCAGCGCAGGACCTGCCGCGACACGGCCGAGGCACCGGCGAAGAGATTGTGCAGCAGCACCAGCGCGCCAACCGCGACCAGCGCCCGAAAAAGGGCTGCGACGGAGAATGCCAGTTCGTGGACCGTCGCCGTATCGCCGAAGCGGATGCCGAGCACCATGATCGCCGGCTGGAGACATTCGACCAGTACAAGGACGAGGACCAGCGGGCGGATGGGCGCCAGGCTGTGATCGCGGCCGTCGTTCCCGAACAGGCGGTAGAGCACAAGCAGCCACGCGAGGTTTCTAGCCGTTTCGAGCATGTCGGACGCGCTCGTGCCGGGTCCCCACGCGGCATTGGTTACGCACCATGCTGCCGTGATCGCCATCGCCGCGATCACCGCGCTGCGTTCGCGCCGGGGATGCTCCGTGCGACGCGCAAGCAGCAACGCGACCACCGCGCAGGCGACCGCGCCTGCCAGATACAGGAAAAACCCCAGGAAATGCCAGAACGAGCCAGAACCCATCTCAGCGGGCTCCTTCGGGCCAGAGCACGACACGCACCGTCTGCAGCAGGATCAACAGGTCGAGGAATGGAGTGTAATTCTTGGCGTAGTAAAGATCGTATTCGAGCTTGGCGCGTGCGTCCTCGACGCTTGCCCCATAGGGATAGTTGATCTGCGCCCAGCCGGTGATACCGGGTTTCACGATGTGGCGCTCGGCATAATAGGGCAGCTTGTCTTCGAGATCGGCCACGAAGGCGGGGACTTCCGGCCGCGGGCCGACAAAGCTCATCCGCCCGGCAAGCACGGTCCATACTTGCGGCAGTTCGTCGATCCGCACTTTGCGAATGAACCGGCCCACCCGCGTAATCCGGGGGTCGTCCTTTTCCGCCCACTTGGCCCCGCCATCCTCGGCATCGAGGCGCATCGAACGCAACTTGTGAACCGTGAACGGTTGTCCGTAGAGCCCGACGCGGGTCTGGCGGAAGAACGCCGGCCCCTTGCTGTCGAGCTTGATCAGCAGCGCGAACAGCGCGATCAATGGGAAGGTCAGCGCCAGCAGCAACCCGCTGGCGGCCACGTCGAACACGCGCTTGGCCGCGCTCGACACCATCCGCCCGCTCGAGAAGCCGTCGGAAAATATCAGCCAGCTGGGGTTGAGCGTATCAAGATCGACCCGGCCGGTCTCGCGCTCGAGGAAGCTGGAAAAGTCGTTGACGTGGACGCCGTGCGTCTTGATCCGCAGCAGGTCTTTCAGCGGCAGAGCGTTGCGGCGTTCCTCGAGTGCGAGCACAACTTCGCTGGCACCGACGTTCTCGACGAAGCGGCCGAGGTCGTGGATGGCGGCACGCGGGATTGCCTCCTCAAGCAGATGCGTGCCCTCGTTCATGCCGATGAAACTGACGACGGCGAACCCGCTCTCGGGGCGTTCGGAAAGAGCCTTGATGCGCCGTGCACGGTGTCCAGCGCCCAGCACGAGTACGCGGCGACGAAACGCCGCGGTGCCGATGACGCTGCCGACCAGCAGGCGGTTGGCGATGAGCAGGGTGATCGCCAGGGCCATCGCGTAAAGCAGCGTAGATCGCCAGAACGTGTGACCGGGCAACGCGAAATCGATGACCGACAAGGCGATAATGCCAAGGCTGACGGCGACCAGGAGCCGCGCTCCGGCGTAGCGCATCGAGCGCAGCGCGTCGGCTCCGTACGTGCCCACCGCGATCATCGCCAGCCAGACCACTCCGGCGAAACCGGCAAGCATGGCGATGCGATCGCTCAGCGGCCCCGCGTCGGTCCCGATCTGCGAAGCGCGCACCAGCCAAGCGATCTCCCCCGCCGCGAACAGCAGCACGAGATCGAAAAGCCCGAGCAGCATAACCGCATGCGGGATATAGTGCTTGAAAAGACGGATCATCGTCTCGGTCCGCGCGCGCTCCTGTTAAGGTAAACGAGCCCTAGGACCGAGAGATGAAATGTCGGTAAACTTTACACCACGCCTGGCGGCACGTCCAAGTTAGCGAGGTGACGGTTGCACCTCAGTTATTGTTGGTGACATTGTCCGCAGCATCCTGCGCCGCGTTGCCAACCTGCTGGGCGGCATCGCCCACCTGATTAGCGGCATCCGCAACCGCGTTGTCCTTGCTGGTTTCGGCGCCGCTCATGTTCGAAAAGATGAAGATGCCCGCGATCACCGCGATGATCAGGACGATGGCGATGAGCCAGCCGGATCCGCCACCGCTGCGCGTTTCGCCGTCGGTTATGACGGTGTGGGTGGTGTGCGTGTCACCCGTCGCAGGATCGCGGGTTTCGGTAATGCGTTCTTCGGTCATCGGGATTTTCCCTCATGGAATAGACCGAAACGTGCCGTTGCCGCTACGGGTTCCACGATGGATGGTTAACTGGCGAACTGGAACGGGGTCATTCCCTGTTCGAGCGCCGAGAATGTCAGCGTCGTGCCGCGCGGCGGGAGCGAGCGCTGAAAACATCCGGCGACATGGCAGTTCGCGCAGCCAGGGCCGATTATGGTCGCATCGTCTTCGCGTAGCGACATCCCCCGCGCCGCAGCCAGATCACCGGCAAGCCTGGCTTCCAGGCCCAGCGCCACCACGAAACGCGCTTCCCCGCCGATCCCACGTCCCTGAACCGTGCGCGCGACCGTCAACCAACGTGCCGGTGCGGCGCCGCCGTCTCCCACCAGCACGGACTGGACGCAGATCTCGCCGGTCCGCTCAAACGCCCGGTGCGCCCGCCACAGCGGACAGCTGGTGTCGCTTTCCAGCCAGGCGGCCCCGCTTCCACCCGAATAGCGCTTGGAGAATTGCCCCGCCCGGTCGATCCGCGCCATGAAGAATGGCAGCCCGCGCTGGCCCACGCGCTGGAGCGTGGTGAGCCGATGCGCAAGACTTTCGAACCCGACTCCGAAACGCCGCATGAGTACCGGCAGGTCGTAGCCCGTGGCGTCGCATGCGCGCAGAAAGCGGCCGTAGGGCATGACCAGCGCGGCAGCGGTGTACGAGGCGACGTGCCGTTCGAACAGGCGGCGCGGTGTCTCGTCGGCGAACTGCGCGCCGGCGGCCACCGCGCGGATCTCATCGCGGAATTCGAGCAAGGCAAGCTGAGTTGCCAGCTGGAAGGTGCGGGAAGCCGGGTCGAGCATCTCGTTGAGCTGGAGCTGGCGCGCGTGCAGGTCGAGTCGCCGAACGGTATCGGGCAGGACTTCGCGCGGGAGGATGCGAATGGCAAGCTGGTGGCGCTCACGCAGTCGCTCGGCAAGCGCGGCGTAAGTGTCGCCGCGCGACAGGCGCAATTCGTCGGCAAGGGCCTCGGCTGCGGTGTCGAGGTCGGCGAAGTGGTTGCGCCACCGCTCGATCTCACGCCGTGCAGCCTGGGTCGGATCGTCGCGCCGCTCGGCAGGGTCGGTGTTGTCATAAAGGCGGGCAAATGCGGCAGCGGCCTGCGGGGCGGCGGCAAGGAATTCGGACAATTCGTCGCGGTCGATGCCGAGATCGGTAAAACGTTCATCGGCCATCCGCCGCGCCAGTCCGTCGAGACCGCCAATTGCCTCGTCCTCGCGCAAGCCGCGCGGATCGAAATCGAACGCTTCGACCACCTGGAGAACGACCCGGGCAGACAGCGGCCGCTGGTTGCGCTCGATCAAATTGAGATAACTGGGCGAGATTCCCAGGCGTGTCGCCATCGCACTCTGGGTGAGGCCCTCGCGTTTGCGCAGGCGTCTAAGCGCCGGGCCAGCAAACAGGGCACTATCGGCCATCGTTGTAATTTCCTTTACAAGCTTACATCCAGGTATGCCTTCTTCCTATCCGCCAGACAACAAACTTTGTAAATTACTCGAGCTTTTGCCCTCTCACACCCGTATCCCAAAAGCACGATTTTACACGGGATACCGCCATGACCTACCAAACCAGCACTGCCGACTTCGACCGCACCATCGATGCTGCAGGTAAGCCCTGGGCCGCGATCGATGCCGAAAGCGCTGCGCGGATGAAGCTGCAGAATCGCTTCCCCACCGGACTCGACATCGCCCGTTACACCGCGAAGATCATGCGCGACGACATGACCGCCTACGATGCCGATCCGTCCGCCTACACCCAAAGCCTGGGCTGCTGGCACGGCTTCATCGGCCAGCAGAAGCTGATCGCGATCAAAAAGCATTTCGGCACCACGAAGAAGCGGTACCTCTACCTTTCGGGCTGGATGATCGCCGCGCTGCGCAGCGAATTCGGCCCCCTGCCCGACCAGTCGATGCACGAGAAGACCAGCGTTCCCGCGCTGATCGAGGAACTGTACACCTTCCTGCGCCAAGCCGACGCGCGCGAACTGGGCGGCCTGTTCCGCGAACTCGACAAGGCGCGGGACAAGGGTGACGAGGTCGAGGCCAAGCGCATCAGCCAAGCGATCGACAATCACGAGACGCACGTCGTGCCGATCATTGCCGACATCGACGCCGGCTTCGGCAACCCCGAAGCGACTTACCTGCTCGCCAAGAAGATGATCGAGGCAGGCGCGTGTGCCATCCAGATCGAGAACCAGGTCTCCGATGAGAAGCAGTGCGGTCACCAGGACGGCAAGGTCACCGTGCCGCACGAGGATTTCCTGCAGAAGATCCGCGCGATCCGCTACGCCTTCCTCGAACTTGGCGTGGATGATGGCGTGATCGTCGCCCGCACCGACTCGCTCGGCGCTGGCCTCACCAAGCAGATCGCCTTTTCGAAGGAACCCGGCGACCTGGGCGACCAGTACAACGCCTTCCTCGATTGCGACGAGGTCGATGCCTCTCAACTGGGAAATGGCGACGTCCTGATAAGCCGCGACGGCAAGCTGCTTCGGCCGAAGCGGCTGCCGAGCAATCTCTACCAGTTTCGCCCGGGAACCGGCGAGGATCGCTGCGTGCTTGACTGCATCACCTCGCTGCAGAACGGCGCGGACCTGCTGTGGATCGAGACCGAAAAGCCGCACATCGGCCAGATCGGCGGCATGGTCGATCGCATCCGCGAAGTGATCCCCAACGCCAAGCTGGTCTACAACAACTCGCCCAGCTTCAACTGGACGCTGAGCTTTCGCCAGCAGGTGTTCGATGCGTGGGAAGCGGACGGCGAGGACGTGTCCGGCTACGACCGCGACCGCCTGATGAGCGTCGATTACGATGGGACGAAGCTGGCCGACGAGGCAGACGAGCGCATCCGCACTTTCCAGCGCGATTCCGCAGCGCAGGCAGGCATATTCCACCACCTGATTACGCTGCCGACTTACCACACCGCCGCACTCAGCACCGACAACCTCGCGCGCGAGTACTTTGGCGAGCAGGGTATGCTGGGATACGTCAAGCAGGTGCAGCGCGAAGAGATCCGCCAGGGCATCGCGTGCGTGAAGCACCAGAACATGGCCGGCAGCGACATCGGTGACGACCACAAGGAATACTTTGCCGGCGAAGCCGCCCTGAAAGCGGGCGGCGAACATAACACGATGAACCAGTTCGCCGCTGCGTAAGGAGAGAAAGGATGACCACTATGACCGAAGACCGTCCGCCGGAACCGAGCCGCGCACGCGCGCTCCTATCGACCGCCGATTTTCGCCTGCTGCGCACCGCGCTGACGGCATATGCCCGCACGGTCGACGACCGCGACGAACTGGCGAAGATCAACGCGCTGCACCATCGGCTCGGCACCTACTCGTAATCTGGGAATTCTGAACAAGCTCCTGGGGAGGAGCGACGGCCGTCGGGGGACCCCCTTTCCTCGGCGGCCGTCAACGCATCGGGCGCCGGGTGCCGCTCCCGCAGCGAGGGGCTGCTCGTCAGCTCATATTGTAGGTGATGACCAGCAGGATCGACAGCGTCGCGGTCATCAGGAGCACCAGCGGAACGCCGGTGCGGATGTAGTCTTTGAACTCGTAGCTGCCTTCGGCCATGATCAGCATGTTGGTCTGATACGCGATCGGGGTCGCGTAGCAGAGGTTGCAGCCGAACAGCACCGCCAGGATCAGCGGTTCGGCGGGTAGCCCAAGCTGTTGGGCGATGTTGAACGCGATCGGTGTGCCCACGGTCGCGGCGGTCGCGTTGCTCGCAAAATTGGTCAGCAGGGTCACGAACAGCATGATCGTGGCGAGGACGAGTGCCGGGCTCAGGAACTGAAGGCCCAGCGCCATCGCCTGGCCCAGCCACAGCGCCGCTCCGGTATCGCCAATCAGCCGTCCGATAGCGATGCTCGCGGCAACGAGTACGATGACTTTGGCTGAGAGCGCGCGGCCGACCCGGTCGAATTTCACGCAACCGGTCACGAACATCATGATCGCACCCGCGAGTGCCGATATCGCGATCGGCAGCAGTCCGACCGATGCGAGGCCGACCGAGCCAAGCATGATCGCCGCGGCGAGGACCGCCTTCGACCGTCGCGGCAGCTCGCGCTTGCCTTCGAGCACAAGCAGGCTGTCGGCGCGGGCGAACGATTGAAGATTTTCGGACAGCCCCATCACCAGCAGCACATCGCCTTCCGCGATCCGCAGGTCGCCGCCGGTGCTGTAGTGGTCGCGCTCGCCGAGGAGTGTCCTGGGCCGGTGAATCCCCAGCACCGCCACGCCGAACAGGTCGGCGATGCCCGAACTGGGCAGAGTCCGCTCGATCAGCCGCGAATCTCCCGTCACGGTCATCTCGACCACGCCGATGTCCTCGCCGGTCTCGGACGACTTGCGGCGGATGCGGTCGATCACCCACGACGGGGCGACTTCGCCCTTGAGGGTGCGCATCGCATCCTCAAGCGCGTCGTGCGTGCCCGAAATGGTCAATCGCTGCTGGATCTGCAGCGGACCGGTTGGCTTGTCGTGAAATTCGATCTCGGCGGGCAACCGCGGGAGGATCGCGGTCAGATCCTGCCCGGTAAGGGTGCTGTCCTCGCCAAGCCGCAGCCGCGCGACGAAGCGCCGCTCGGCGTGAACTTCCGCACTGCGGTTGTCGCGCAGCAGGCGGGGCATCACAAGCCACAGGTATGGCAGCGCAACCAGCGCGGCCACCAGCACGATCGGCGTAAAGTGGAACACGCTCATGTGCGGCATGCCGAGGTCGCGGGCGATAGAAACGACGAGCACGTTGGTCGATGTGCCGATCGTCGTCGCCATCCCGCCGATAAGCACCGCCGCGTTGAGCGGGATGAGAGTCTTGGACGCGGCCATCCCGCCGCGGGTCGACAGACCGGCGAAAATCGGGATCAGCAACACCAGGACCGGCGTGTCGTTGACCGCCATCGATAGCGCGAACGCCATCGCGAGCGACACCAGCAGCCCGATCGTCTGGTTGAACTTGAACACCCGCTCGAGAACCCGGGCGAACGGTTCAAGCGCGCCGGTCACCACCAGCCCCCGACCCATGATCATCAGCGCGCAAATGGTAATCAGCGCGTAGTGTCCGAAGCCCGAGAAGGCGAGAGCGAGTCCGTCGGTTGGTTGCGAGTGCGGTAGCGGATAGAAATACAATCCCACCGCGATCACCGCGATCGTCAACAGCGAGACGATCTCGGTGCTCAACGTACCGCGCGCGAATCCGATGAACATCGCGATGGTGACCGCCATGGCGCCGATCGCGTGATAGCTGGGAGCGTCGATCATCTTCGAGTGGTGAATCCCAGACCGTGCCCGCAAAGACAAGCGGTTATCGGCGCAAGCGCCCTGTTCCAGTCGCCGGCGTGCGAAACGTGGTGCCCCTGGCCCGACTCGAACGGGCACGTCCGAAGACAAACGATTTTGAGTTGTTCGCGTCTACCATTCCGCCACAGGGGCAAACCCGAAGCGCGCCGTGCCTTAGCGGCGGCTTTGCGCCGGGGCTAGACCCTGATCGCGGTTCTTGTCGGCTACCTGAGCGCAGTCACCAGCGCCTTGTGCAGTTTCGAATGCAATCCATCGTTGCCCGCGAGCACCTGACGGTCGCAGATCGGTTGCGAGCGACCGCGGTAGTCGGTCACGAACCCGCCCGCCTCGCGCACGAGAAGGCAGCCCGCAGCGGTGTCCCATGGAGCGAGATCGCTTTCCCAGAAGCCGTCGAAGCGACCGGCGGCGACCCATGCAAGGTCGAGCGAGGCGGCCCCGAAGCGGCGGATGCCCGCGACCTGCGGGCCGATGGCATCGAACACCTTGCTCCATTCGCTGAAATCGCCGTGCCCGCCATACGGTATGCCGGTTGCAATCAGCGCATCCGACATGCGGCTGCGGCTCGATACGCGCAGGCGCGCGTCCTGCAGCCATGCACCCCGGCTCTTTTCCGCCCAGAACGTCTGGTCGGTGATCGGCTGATAGACGACCCCGGCGGTCACCTCGCCCCAACCCTTGCCGTCGAGCGTCGGCTCCTGCGCGGCGATCGAGATCGCGAAATGCGGGATCCCGTGCAGGAAGTTGCTGGTACCGTCGAGCGGATCGATGACGAAGCGGGGCTTGCCCTCCTCGCCCGGGATTTCGCCGCCTTCCTCCATCAGGAAGCCCCATCCGGGGCGCGCAACCTTGAGTTCGTCCCACAAGGTGCGCTCGGCGATCCGGTCGGCCTTGGATACGAAGTCCGACGGGCCTTTGCGGCTGACCTGGAGATGCTCGACCTCGCCGAAGTCGCGCCGCAGCTTGCCGCCCGCCTTGCGCGCGGCTTTTTCCATTACACGGACAAGACCTGAAAGTGCGCTCACGACCGATCAGCCCGCCTTGCTTACGTAAGTCCGCTCATACACGTCGACCACGATCCGCGTGCCGCTTTCGATGTGCGGCGGGACCATGACGCGCACCCCGTTGTCGAGCATCGCGGGCTTGTAGCTCGATGAGGCGGTCTGCCCCTTCACCACCGCATCAGCCTCGACGATCGTCGCTTCGACCTGTTCGGGCAACGCGACGCTGATCGGTCTTTCGTCCCACAGCTCAAGCGTGACGTCCATGCCGTCCTGCAGGAATGCCGCGGCATCGCCCAGCAGATCGGTCGGCAGGTTGATCTGCTCGAACGTATCCTTGTCCATGAACACCAGGCTGTCGCCGTCGGTGTAAAGGTACTGGAATTCCTTCTGGTCAAGGCGCACGCGCTCGATCGTGTCGGCGCTGCGGAAACGCACGTTGGTCTTCCTGCCGTCCTGCAGGTTTTTCATCTCGACCTGCATATAGGCCCCGCCCTTCCCCGGCTGGGTATGCTGGATCTTGGCGACCTTCCAGATGCCGCGTTCGTATTCGAGGATGTTGCCGGGACGAATGTCCACGCCGGATATCTTCATGGTGGAAAGAGCCTTCGGTTCGGATGATCTCGCGCTGCCTGACGGGCGGCCGCGCTGCGCCGCGCGCCTTAGCCGCTCGGCTCGGTCGCGGCAAGCTGGACGCTAGCGGGACCCGGACGGCTTTGCTAGGGGGTGCCAATGACCATGCGATTGACCTTGCCGGTGGCCCTAGTGGTTGCGCTTGCCGGCGGTGCCGCGCACGCCCAAGGCAAGCTCGGCACGCTGGAGGCTGGGCGCTATCTCTGCGAGCTGCCGGGCGATGCGTCGGGCTACGCGTCGATTCCCATTCAGGAAGCCTGGTTCGATATCGTCAACGCCTCGAGCTATGCGGGTTCCGAAGGGCGCGGCACGTACCTCTTGACGGGCAAGACGGTGATTTTCACCCGAGGGCCGATGGAAGGAATGAAGTTCGTTCGCGTCGGCGGACGCACGCTCAGGGCTGTGGGCCTTTCGGGCGATCTATCGAGGATGCGCTGCGTGCGCAGTGGCCGGGGTGCGGCGGACTAGCGCTTCGTCAGAATCGGATAGGGATTGATCGCGGTCGCCGGCTCCCACCACTTGGCATCTGGAGTGGTCCGCATGATGGCGAAATGCAGGTGCGGCGCTTCCGCACTCGCGTTGCCCGAATGCCCGACGCTGCCAAGCCGTTGTCCGCGGCGAATTTGCTGCCCTTCCCGGATACCATCCGCGTAGTCCTTTAGATGCGCGTAATAGTAGATCGTCCGCCCATCGGCCGAGCGGACGTAGACCGTCTTGCCACCAGCATCCGAAAGAAACATCTTCTCGATCGAGCCGGGCGCTGTGGCAACCACAGTGGTCCCTTCGGGTGCCATGATATCGAGCGCTGAGTGCAACCGCTCACCTCCGCCCCGCTCATCCGTAAACGTGTCGGTCAACTCGTCCGGTCGTACGCCGAGCACGGGAACGATCAGCGCACCCAGCCCGCCCGCCGCGGGCGCGGTGTTGTCGGTGGTATTGAGCGAGGGTGCAGCTTGGGTTCCGCCAGTCATCGTCGGGCTCGGGCTCGGGGCGGCGGTGGCCGGCCGGGTCTTGTCGATCTGGCTGACGCCCCGCGCCCGTTCCATCAACGTGCCCCCGAAAACGATCCAGCACGCGCTGGTCAGCGTGGCCGTGACCACGATCGTGAGCAGGCGATCGCCGAACCTCCCAGCCATGTCAGGCCACGAACTCCACCTTGGTCCCCGGCTTGACCATCTGGGCAAGCCGCGCAGCATCCCAGTTCGTCAGCCGCACGCAGCCATGCGATTGCGCCCGGCCGATGGTCTGCGGCTCGGGCGTTCCGTGAATTCCGTAATGCTCCTTGCTGAGATCGATCCAGACCACGCCGACCGGGCCGTTGGGGCCCGGCGGAAGCTGTTGCTTCTCTTCGCTGTCAGGCACGTCCCAGAACAACTCGGGATTGTAGGCGAAGGGGGTGTTGCGTGCGACGCCTGTAACCTTCCAATTGCCGAGCGGGAGTGGATCATGGCTGGACCCGGAGGTCACCGTGAATTCCACGAGCAGCTTACCTGCGCTGTCATAGCCCTTGAGCGTGTCCTTGCTCTTGCTGACGACGATTCGCTCAAGTTGCGGCTGTTCGGTTCCGACGCCGAGGCTTTGCAGCGTCTGCTGCCAATCGGGATCGTCGACCGCACCCGGCGCGATGCGGTCGGCACCGATATTCGGCACCCGGATGAGCTGGCCTGCCGCAAAGGTCGAAGGCAGAGGCGCGAGCTCGGGCTTGTCCGAGGCCTTGGCCGATGGGCTTGCGCTCGGACTCGGCGTGGGAGTCCGCGTCGGCGGTGTGCTTGCGCTCGGCGAAGGCGAGGCCGTACCGACCGGGCTTTGCATCGACACCTTGTCCATTCCAGCGGGCTGCCCATTCGGATTGAGCGCCTTCAGCGTATCGATCGTCGTGTGAAAACGCTCGGCCAGCTTTTCGTCGAGGTTCTGGTAGCCAAGCCGATCGAGCTTCGCCTGCTCGGCTGCCTTGTCAGGCGTTTTCGCAAAGCTCAGCGTGCCCCAATCCTGCGGGATGCGGACGACTCGCGTAGCGGGAATGGTCTTCCATTGACTCAGCTTAGCCTTGGTTGCTTCATCGAGCTTGCCGCTTACCTCAAGTCCGTTGGCCTCCTGGAAACCCTCGAGCGCGTTTTCGGTCGACAGGCCCATCTTCCCGTCGATCACTCCGGGGCCGAAACCCTGCCGGTCAAGGACGACTTGCGCCTGCATGATGGGGCGATCTTCGGGATCCGGAATGTTTGGTACGTCCGACGCCATGTCCGCACCATCACGCGATGCCATCGAGTCCGCCAGGCTTTCGGTCGTGACGTTGGCCGAGCGATCGGCCGCGGCCGAATTGTCTTTGTCCCGATCGGTCCCGTTCAAGCCGCAGGCGGCGAGTGCGAGGAGCGAGGCGGCGGCGATGAAATGACGCAATGAAAGTCCCCTGACAGCGGGACGCGACCCGTCCCTCGCTAAGGCAACGGACGAAACGGAGAATATATCCGCGCTGTCAGACGTGCCGTGATCCCGTGTCGGTGACTGCCCGCTCAATCGCTGCATGGAAGTTCGTTATGTTGGCGGCCGGATCGCCGTTCCAGATCGCTGCCGATACCGCGAGGAAGTCTGCACCCGCGCGCACCAGCGGAGCGCAGTTCGCAGGGGTGATCCCGCCGATGGCAACGCAGGGAATTTCGAACAGCGACTGCCACCATTCGAGCAGTTCCGGCTCGGGGCGGTGCTCGCTCGCCTTGGTACTGCTGGGGAAGAACGCGCCGAACGCGACGTAGTCGGCGCCCGCATCGCCGGCTTCCATCGCCAGGTGTCGGCTCGCATGGCAGGTGACCCCGATCTGTGCTTCGCGGCCCAGCGTTTCGCGCGCTTCCCGTACGTCGCCGTCGGACTGACCGAGATGAACCCCGTCGGCTCCAAGCCGCCTTGCCAACGCGACGCTGTCGTTGACGATGAACGCGCAGTCGTGTTCCGCGCAGATCGCCTGTAACGGTTCGCCGAGCCGAGCCGCTTCGTGTTGATCGATGCCTTTCACGCGGAACTGGAATGCGGCAACCGGCCCCGCGCCAAGCGCCGTGGCGAGCCGGTCGGGAAACGAGCCTCCGACGTCGAGCGGAGAAATCAGGTAAAGTTCGCTGGCAGTCATTGCGGGTGGGCGATAGCGGCGAGGGGCGCTTACGTCGATACGTCGCGGTTCAGTCGCGCGAAAGCTCTCGGCGAGCTAAGCATGCCCCATGAAAAAGTTCATGCTCCTCGCCGCCCTTGCCGCTGGCCCCATCGTTGCCGGGTGCGCGGTCATTCCCGCCGCATCGAACGTTGAGGGCACGCCCCAGCCCACCGGTTACGCGGTTCCGTTCGATGTGCCCGTGCGGGTCGGCGACCTTGTGCTCACACCCAAGAAGCTGGTCGAAGACAGCCGCTGTCCGGTGAACGCGCGGTGCGTGTGGGCTGGACGCGTTGTCGTCGCGACCCGGATCGACGGGGCAGGCTGGCGCGAGACCAAGAACCTGACACTTGGGGAGCCGTATGGCACGCACGGGAAAGTGTTCGCGCTCGTGAGTGTGATCCCCGAGAAGACCACGCAGAACGAAATCGAATCGCGGCAATACCGCTTCGTTTATGAGGCACGTTGAGGCCCGACGTCGAACCGGACCGCGTGGCAGATGTTGCCCGAGAGCATCGAGCCAGCGCTATCGATCCCGAGCGGAACCGCGAGCCGCTGGAGCGCAACGGGGCAGGCGGAGCCTCCACGGTAAAACAGCCAGTTTTTCCGGCGGGATAGAATGGCATCGTCGGGCCTGACCCGCAGTTGCGACCGCCCTGGCGAGCGATACCGTCAGGTCACGCTGGCGGCCTGGATTTTGTCGATCGCGGCGGCAAGCGTCGCGTCGAACTCGTCGTCCGCCTGCTGGTGACGCAGGTCCTGCAGAAGTCCGCGACTGAAGCTGGCGATCATGCCTTGGTTCGCCTTCAGCTTCTCGCACGCCTCGTCGGTCGAATAACCGCCCGACAGCGCGACCACGCGCAGCACCTTGGGGTGATCGACCAACGGTCTGTAGAGGTTCGCCTCGACCGGAATCGACAGCTTGAGCATGACCTGCTGGCCTTCGGGCAGCGCGTCTAGTCCTTCGAGAATCGCATCGCGCAGTATGATCTCTCCTTCGGCGCGGTCCGCGGCCTTGATGTCATATTCAGGCTCGAGAATCGGCATCAGACCCGCTGCAAGAATGCGCACACCCTCGGCAAACTGCTGGTGGACGATCTCCTTGATCCCGGCGGTGTTATTGGTCTTGATCACCGAGCGCATCTTGGTGCCGAACACGCCCTTGGCTTTCGCGCGGGCGAGGAGGTTTTCAAGATCGGGCATCGGCTTCATCGGCTGGACCCCGTTGGCCTCGTCCTCGAGACCCTTGTCGACCTTCAGGAACGGCACGATCCCGCGTTCGACCAAGCGCTCGGGCATAGGCTTGCCGCCGCTCGTTCCGTCCATCGTCTTCTCGAACAGGATCGCGCCGAGGACCTTGCCGCTGCCGAAGCACGGGCTCTCGACGATCCGGCTGCGCATCTGGTGGATCAGGGCAAACATCTCGTCGTCGCCGCTCCACGCGTCGTCCCCGATTCCGTACCCGCTTAGCGCCTTTGGGGTCGATCCGCCGGACTGGTCGAGTGCAGCGATAAAGCCTTCACCGGTAGCGATGCGATCGGTCATTTCCTGCTGATTCATTGTCGTCCCTTAAATCGGCGCATAGGTATGCACAGCCAGTGCCTTAGCCAGCACGCAAGTGGCCTGCAAGAAGCGCTCAGCGGCGCTTGCCGACCTTGCGGATGATGCCGGTGAAGGTAAACACCGGTTTCCCGTCGGCGGTGATCGTGCCGCGTACGAAAACGGTCTTGCCACCTGCGCGCGTGACCTCTCCTCTCGCCTCCATCCATTGGCCGGCTCGGGCCGGATCGAGGAAGTCGGACGTCATCGCCAAGGTGACGGCGTGATTGGCCCTAAGTTCGTCGTGCGCAATCGAGAACAGGGCGAAATCGGCGAAGGTCATCAGGCAGCCACCGTGCATGAATCCGCCGCCGTTCATGTGGCGGGGTTCGGCACGGAAGGCGCAAACGGCCTCGCCCGCATCGTCGACCTTGAAATAGAATGGCCCGGCATCCTTCTCGAACGCGTCGTGCGGCCAGTGCTTCCACCCGGCGAATTCGCCTTCGGCAACGATCACGGGACCGTGCGAGGCTGGTGCGGTGCCCTGTTCCTCGCTCATCCTTCCAGTGCCTTCACGCCTGGCAGTTCGCGGCCTTCCATCCATTCGAGGAACGCGCCGCCCGCCGTCGAGACATAGGTGAAATCACCCGCTACGCCCGCGTGGTTCAATGCTGCCACGGTATCGCCACCTCCGGCGACCGAGATCAGTGATCCGTCCTGCGTCAGTGCCGCGGCGGTATTCGCGAGCGCCACCGTCGCTTCGTCGAATGGCTGTGTCTCGAAAGCCCCGAGGGGTCCGTTCCACACCAGCGTGCGACAGGTCTTGAGAACGTCCGCCAACGCTTCGGTTGCCGCGGGCCCGATGTCGAGGATCATCTCGTCGGGCGCAACCTCGTGGACGTTGCAGGTGCGCAAGCTGGGCGGATTGGCGGCAAATTCCTTCGCCACCACGACGTCATACGGCAGATGCACTGTGCAACCGGCGTGGTCGGCCCTATCGAGAATCGCGTTGGCTGTTGCTGCCAGATCGTGTTCGCACAGCGACTTGCCCACATCGATCCCACGCGCGGCGAGGAAGGTGTTGGCCATCCCGCCGCCGATGATCAGGTGCTGGACCTTGGTGACAAGATGTTCGAGCACGGCGAGTTTGCTCGATACCTTGGCTCCGCCGACTACCGCGGCGACCGGCGTTTCGGGGTTGCCGAGCGCGGCGTCGAGCGCCTTGAGTTCCTTCTCCATCGCACGGCCTGCAAAGGAAGGCAGCAGGTGCGCAAGTCCTTCGGTCGAGGCGTGCGCGCGGTGCGCGGCGGAGAAGGCGTCGTTGACATAGAAATCGCCGACTGCCGCCATGCCGCGCGCGAACTCCGGGTCGTTCGCCTCTTCGCCCGGCCAAAAGCGGACGTTGTCGAGCAGCCCGATGTCGCCGTCGCGCAGGATGCCGACCGATTGCTCGACCACTGGCCCCATGACCTCGGGAATGAACATGACCTCGCGCCCGAGCACGCGCTCGACGTCGCCCATTACCATGCTGGTGCTCATCACCGAGCTGCGCTGGCCCTTGGGCCGGCCGAAGTGCGCAAGGAGCAGCACCTTGGCGCCCGCATCGGCAAGTTCGAGGATCGTCGGCGCGCTCGCCTCGACCCGGGTCACGTCACTGGCGCGCCCCTCGATCATCGGCAGGTTGAGGTCGACGCGGACGAGAGCGACCTTGCCGCGCAGATCCGAAGGCAGGTCGTCGAGGGTCTTGAAGGCTGCCATCAAAGCAGCCCGGCCATCACCCCGGCAGTGTCGATCATCCGGTTCGAGAAGCCCCACTCGTTGTCATACCAGCTGACGACGCGCACGAGCTTCGATTCGAGCACTGCGGTTTCCAGCGAATTGACGGTAGAAGAGGCCGGGTAGTGGTTGAAATCGCTCGAGACCAAGGGTTGGTCGGTGTAATCGAGAACGCCCTTCATCGGCCCGTCGGCCGCGGCTTTCAGCGCCTGGTTGATCTCGTCCACGGAGGTGTCGCGGCCCGGAACGAAGACGAGGTCGACCATCGAGACGTTCGGCGTCGGCACGCGGACCGAGCTGCCGTCGAGCTTGCCCTTGAGTTCGGGAAGCACGAGACCGACCGCGCGCGCTGCGCCGGTCGTGGTCGGGATCATGTTCTGCGCACCGCCCCGCGCCCGGCGCAGGTCCTTGTGGATCTGGTCGAGCATGCGCTGGTCGTTGGTGTAGCTGTGAATCGTGGTCATGAACCCGCGTTCGATGCCCACGGTATCGTTGAGCACCTTGGCAACCGGGGCGAGGCAATTCGTGGTGCAGCTCGCGTTCGAGACGATGTCGTCGTCTGCGGTCAGGCTGTCCTGGTTCACGCCGAAAACGATCGTTTTCGACACGCCCGTCGCCGGGGCCGAGATCAGAACGCGCCTGGCACCCGCTGTGATATGCGGCCGCGCAGATTCGTCCGACTGGAAGAAGCCGGTGCACTCGAGAACGATGTCGATGCCGTTGGCCTTGTGCGGCAGTTTGCCGGGGTCCTTCTCGGCCGTGACATGGATGTGCTTGCCGTTGACGACCAGGTCGTTTCCGTCCGTCTCGACCGTGCCCGGAAAACGACCGTGCGTGCTGTCGAACCCGAACAGCAGAGCGTTGGACTTGGTGTCAGCCAGATCGTTGATCGAAACCAGCTCGAGGTCGTGGTCATCGCGCTCTAGGATGGCGCGCGCCACAAGCCGCCCGATGCGTCCGAAACCGTTGATCGCAACCTTGGTCGCCATGTGAAAAGCTCCTGCTAAATACCGAGTTTCGTTTTGATTTTAGGAACGATGGCTTCAGCAGTGAAGCCGAATTTCGCGAACAGATCCTCTGCCGGTGCGGATGCGCCGAAGCGATCGAGCCCAATCTGCAACCCGTTCGCCATCGTATAGCGATCCCAGCCCATCGTTGTACCCGCTTCGATCGAGACTCGCAGAATGACCTCCGGGCCGGCATTCGGGAGCAGTTCGGCTTTGTAGGCTTCGTCCTGCGCTTCGAACAGTTCCATACAAGGCATTGAGATCACGTCCGCTCCGATCCCGTCAGCCTCAAGCGCCTCGGCAGTTGCGCAGGCCAGTTCGACCTCCGATCCGGTGGCGATGAGGATGACCTTGCGATCGGACTTGGCGGCGCGGAGACGGTATGCGCCGCGCGCCGACAGGTTGCCACCCTCGGTCCGCAGTTGCGGCAGGTTCTGCCGGCTGAGCGCGAGGACCGACGGTGTCTCCGGCGTCGACAGTGCGAGCGCCCAGCACTCGGCGGTTTCGATTGTATCGCAGGGCCGGAATACATTGAGGTTGGGGATGAGCCGCAAGCTCATGACCTGTTCGACCGGTTGATGCGTTGGCCCGTCCTCGCCCAACCCGATGCTGTCGTGGGTGAACACGTAGATCGCGCGGGTCTGCTGGAGCGCGCTCAGGCGCACCGCGTTGCGGCAGTAGTCGCTGAAGATCAGGAATGTGCCGCCGTATGGGATCACCCCACCGTGCAGGGCCATACCGTTCATTGCGCAGGCCATGCCGAATTCGCGAATGCCGTAATAGAGGTAGCGGCCCGCGTAGTCCTCCGCCGTCAGCGGCGGCGTCGACTTGGTCTTGGTGTTGTTCGATCCGGTGAGGTCGGCCGATCCGCCGATCATCGCCGGAACGTTCGCGGTCAGCACTTCGAGCGCCATCTCGCTCGCTTTGCGGGTCGCGACCTTTTTCGGTTCGGCGAGCAGGCCGTCGATGTAGGCGGCAAGGCCGTCGTCGGTGGGCAGCGCACCGGCCATTCGCGCGGCGAACTCCTTACTCTTGCCCGAGGCATCAAGGCGCTGCTGCCAGTCGGCGCGTGTGCCCGAACCCCGCTCGCCGGTGGCGCGCCAGTCGGCAAGGATGTCGTCGGGCACCTCGAACGGAGCGGCTGTCCATCCCAGCGACTCGCGCACCGCAGCGACCTCGTCAGCGCCCAACGCAGCGCCATGAACGCCGCTGGTGCCCTGCTTGTTGGGTGCACCCTTGCCGATCACTGTGTGGCAGGCGACGAGCACCGGGGAACTGTCATGCGCCGCCGCTTCGCCCAGCGCGCGGTCGATATCGGCGAAGTCGTGCCCGTCGCACTCGATCGTATGCCACCCGGCGGCACGATAGCGTGCCGGGATATCCTCGCACGTCGACAGCGATGTCGGTCCGTCGATCGTGATATGGTTCGAATCCCAGAGCACCTTGAGCTTGCCGAGGCCCAGATGCCCGGCAAGACCGATCGCCTCGTGGTTGACGCCTTCCATCAGGCATCCATCGCCCGCGATGGTCCAGGTTTGGTGATCGACCAGGTCGTCTCCATAAACGGCGTTGAGATGCCGCTCGGCGATTGCCATGCCGACCGCCATCGCAAGACCCTGACCGAGCGGGCCGGTGGTGCATTCGATACCGGGCAGGAGGAAATTCTCGGGGTGTCCGGCGCACGGAGAGCCGAGCTGGCGGAAATTCGCGATGTCTCCGATCGTCGGCCGATCGTAGCCCGACAGGTACAACAGACTGTAGATCAGCATCGATCCGTGCCCGGCACTCAGGATGAACCGGTCGCGGTCCGCCCAGTCGGGCGCCTTGGGATCGAACTTCAGGTATTTCGAAAACAGGACCGTGGCGACATCGGCCATGCCCATCGGCATACCGGGGTGGCCCGAATTCGCCGCCTGCACCGCGTCCATTGAAAGCGCGCGGATGGCGTTGGCCATCGGCGCCAGGCGGGCGGGGTTCGGCGTCATCTCGGCGGGGCTCCTCGGCAGGGTCGATTTGGGGGCGCGCCGACCCCTTCGCGGACGGGTCGGGCGAGGTCAAGGCAACGCCGGCCGTAGTTCCCCACGCAGGCTCTAAAGGCCAGTTATCAACAGGGGCCGACAAGCCTTTGCACCGGCGCGGGAATGGCGGTAAATCGACACCATGACGGAGGATCGTAGCGAAGCGGCCGTTCAGCGGATCGAAGCCGCGCTCGCGCGCATCGCGCGCGCTGCCGACGCGCCTGTTGCCGGCACCCCCTCAGATACGCCGCCAGCCAATGTCCTGGCGCTGGTCGAAAAGCACGAAGCCCTGCGCGAAACCGTAACCCGCGCGATCGGCGATATCGACGCGATCATGGCGGAGCTCGACCGGTGAGCGAAGTCGCTCTGCACATCGGTGGCCGGATCTACCGAGTTGCCTGCGCGGCGGGAGAAGAGGACCGCGTATCGCGCCTTGGCGCGACGATCGCCGAGAAGCTGGATTCATTGGGTAACCCCAGCGGCCCCGATGCGCAGAACCTCCTGTTCGCCGCGTTGTTGCTTGCCGACGAAGTGCAGGAAAGTCGCGACCGCAGCGGCGACGCCGGTCGAGACGACCAACTCAAGGCGAAGATTTCCGAGTTGGAACCTGAAATGGTTCGGTTGCAAGACGCCGCACAAAGCGCGGCGGACGAACTTGAGGCGGCCCGGGCGGCGCAAACCGAATTGACCGATGCCGTTGCCGCTCATGCGTCCGACGCGGAAAACCTGCGGACCGAGATTGCGGGCCTGAGGCAGAAACTCGCTGCCAAGCCCGTCGCAACTCCTGCGGTGGACGACGTCCAGGCCATGGCCGCACTCGCGCCCGCGCTCGAGCGATTTGCCGAAATGCTCGAGGAATGTGCGGACAAGCTTGAGAGCCGGGCCGCGGACGCCTAGATAGGACGCGGCGGGACTGCCCGGTACGAGCCGCAACAAAATCCCCGGGGCTATAAGCATTCCTAGGGAGCTGTCCCTGTCCTGAGGCCCCGGCCCCTGCATTCTTCGGAATGGAACCGGGAAATCGGGGTACACGGTTCCCACCTGACGTTGAGGCGTCGGAGGATTTCGGGGCAAACGACCCATGGTGGTTCCGCCACACCACTTTTCCCGCTAGCGCCGGGGCAATGAGCACCATCACCGAGAGCAAGGCCGATATCCGCAAGCGTCTGCGCGCCGAACGGCTGGTGCACGCCGAGGCGCTGCCACAGCAGGTGCGTGCGCTGGTATTCCACCGCCCGCCGCGCCCCGTGGTTGACCTCGTGCCCGAGGGCGCTGCCGTCGGGCTATATCATTCGGTCCCCGGCGAGGCGCCCGCAGGCGGATATGCACGCTTCTTCGCCGAACGGGGCAACCCGGTCGCCCTCCCCTGGTTCGCTGACCAAGCCGCGCCGATGGTGTTCCGCGTGCACAGCGATCCGTTCGGGGAGACCGACCTCGCCTCGGGCCCGTTTGGCCTGCAGCCCGCATCCGACGCCGAGCAAATCGTACCCGAGGTGGTATTTGTTCCGCTCGTCGCGTTCACTGCCGAGGGCCACCGGCTTGGCCAGGGTGGCGGGCACTACGACCGCTGGCTCGCCGCGCATTCGGACACTCGAGCCATCGGCCTTGCGTGGGACATGCAGGAGGTCGCCTCGCTCCCCCGCGAAGCGCACGACCGGCAACTGACTGCCGTCGTCACTACGACGCGGATCCTTGGTCCATTCGCATGAGGACCGAGCCTACCCTGCGGATACCGCTCGGCATCCTGGCGCTGCTTGCCGCGCTCGGTGCCTATACCTTGGTGATAGCAAACTACGCGCCGGTTCTGATCGGGGCATGGCCGACACTGGCGCAGGCGGCGGTTTACTGTGTGCTCGGTGTGATCTGGCTGCTGCCACTGAAGCGCTTCATCATCTGGATGGAGACCGGTCGCTGGGGCTGACTCGCCGCAACGGCCGGGAACGCGCTCTCCGGGCGTGCGCCGCGGACGCAAAACGCCAATACATTCAGAAAAGTGTCCCAAGTGGCGCGAGTGACGGGACTCGAACCCGCGACCTCCGGCGTGACAGGCCGGCACTCTAACCAACTGAGCTACACCCGCGCATCCGGGGCTTGCACCGCTTGGGAGCCGCGCCACTAAGGCGTGACCCGAGGCCTGTCAACCGCCGTGCGGCGCCGTTTTATGCCGCATCGCGATCTACCGAAAATTAACCATGATGCGGCATCTTCGCCCTGCCCCGGACTTGGGGTGTGGGGGACATCGGCAATGCGCTTCGCTATCGGATTCGTCATCTTGGCGTGCGTCGGAACAACCGGTGCGTTTGCGCAGGGCGCAGTCGACATTGGCCGCTCGGTCTATGTCGAGCGCACCCATGAAGGCGTCCGCGAACTCGAACCGGCCACGTCACTGAAAGCCGGCGACAAAGTGGTGCTTGTGGTCGAATGGCGTGCCGCCACGACCGACCGCAGGTTCATCGTGCAAAGCGCGGTGCCGCGCGACCTGGCGTTCCAGCGCGCTGGCAACGAAGCGGTCGAGGTTTCGACCGACGGCGGGCGCAACTGGGGCGAACTCGGCAATCTGAAGGTCGGCACCCGTTTCGCTTCGGCCGAAGACGTCACGCACCTCCGCATGCGCGTGGCGGGTGCGCCGAGCGGGCGAATGACGTTCAGCGCGGTGGTGCGCTGATTCTCAGCACTTTTCGTACTTCCAGTGCAGGCGCTTGCCTTCGGCGGACTGCGCTGCCGTCGCGGCGAGGCGCTTGGTTCGGGTATCGGCGCGCTTGGCGCTCACGACCCACTCGACATATTCGCGCCGCGCACCCGGAGGAAACGCGTCGAACTTTTCCCGCGCGCCGGGAACGGCAGCAAGCGCGGCGGCCAGGTCGTCGGGCATGGCACTTTCTGCCTTGGCTGGCGTCTTTGCCTTTTGCGCCGAACTGCTTTTGCCCCCAGCAGCGCGCGCCGCGGATTCCCTCAGCGCGGCCTCGATCGCGCTGTCCGAAGGGAGATCGGAGAGGGCCCCCACTTTTCCATAGGCGCCCATCCCCCCGCTTTCGGCAACCTGCCCTTCGCCATGAATCATGACGGCGCAGTGCGCCTTGAACGCCGCCATCCCGGCGACGTTCTTTCCGCCGACCATGAAGGCCGGCATGTTCCACTTTATGCCCTCCTCAATCTCCGGGAGCGCGCGGTGCACCACCGCGCGCACGTGATTGAGGATCGGGCGCGCGAACGGCGCGGCCTGTTCGATATAGGCGTCGATGCGCGGGTCGGTGGTCATGCTGCCCTCCTTCGAGCGGCGCACGATACCGCGATCAGTTCACCAGCAAAAGCGCCGGGGATTTCGACCAGTTTCCTGACCGCCTGGACGAAACTTGCCGCGTCGTAGCCGTCGACGACGCGGTGGTCGCAACTGATCGACACATTCATCAGCTTGCGCTTTTCCACCCGTTCGCCGCCCTGCCCATCGGGCACGAACATCGGCCGCTCGACGATGCGGTTGGGCCCGATGATCGCGACCTCGGGCCGGTTGATCACCGGCGTCGTCGCAACCCCGCCCAGGGGCCCCAGCGAGGTGACCGTCAGCGTCGAACCCGACAGTTCGTTCGACTTGGCGGTCCCATCGCGCGCGGCCTCGGCAAGGCGGCGGATCTCGCCCGCCAGTTGCCACAGGTTCTTCGCGTGCGCGTCGCGGATTACCGGTACCATCAGCCCGCCGTCGGTCTGCGTGGCCATGCCGAGATGGACCGCGCCGTGACGGGTGACCACGTTCGCCTCGTCGTCGTAGCGGGCGTTGATCATCGGGAACTGCGGGATCGTCTTGCAGATCGCGGCGATCAGCAACGGCAGCATCGTGAGCTTGGGCTTGTCGCCGCGCGCCGAGTTGAGCTGCTCGCGCAGTCGCTCGAGTTCGGTGACGTCGCACTCCTCGACATAAGTGAAGTGCGGGATGTGGCGCTTGGCCGCAGCCATGTTCTCGGCGATGCGGCGGCGCAGGCCGATGACCTTGACCGTCTCGTCCGCGCGGGTCGGACCGGCTGGGGAATGGCCGCTTTTCGCCCCATACGAGATAAACGCGTCGAGGTCGGAATGGCGGATACGCCCCTCCTCGCTCGGGCGCACTTCGCCAAGGTCGATGGCGAGGTCGGCGGCGCGCTTGCGAACTGCCGGCGTGGCAAGAACCTTCGCAGATGATGACTTCGCAACCGGCGCAGTAGCCGGAGCCGGAGCCGGAGCCGGCTCTGGCTCTGCCGGTGGAGGCGGTGCGGCCTCCTCGACCGTCGCTGCGGCATCGGCCACATCGGACGCATCCGGCGTTTCCACCTCGATCCGCTTTTCTACTTCAGGCGCCTTGGGGGCAGGCGCGTTCTCGCCCGCCGCCTCGTCTACGGCGGCGATATCGTCGGGGATTTCGCCCTCGACCTCGATCACAACCAGCATCGAACCAATGGCGATCACGTCGCCCGCCTCGCCGGCGACCTCGATGACCTTCCCCGAAACCGGGCTTTCCATTTCGACCGTCGCCTTGTCGGTCATCATGTCGGCGATCTGCTGGTCTTCGCTGACGGTGTCGCCAGGCTTGACGTGCATTGCCACGATCTCTGCCTCGGCGATGCCCTCGCCGATATCCGGGAGGTTGAAGGTAAAGCGAGCCATCAGGCCTCCAATATCTTGTCGATCGCCTCGCCGATGCGGACGGGCCCGGGGAAGTAGGCCCATTCGAGGCTGTGCGGATAGGGTGTGTCGAAGCCGGTCACGCGTTCGACCGGGGCTTCCAGGTGATAAAAACAGCGTTCCTGCACGAGCGCCGACAGCTCCGCGCCGAAGCCGCTCGTGCGGGTCGCCTCGTGGACGATCAGGCAGCGGCCGGTCTTTTCGACCGAGGCCTCGATCGCCTCGATGTCGAGCGGGACGAGCGTGCGCAGGTCGATGATCTCGGCATCGATGCCTTTTTCCTGCGCCACAGCAGCGGTCACGTGGACCATCGTGCCGTACGCCAGGATCGTCAGCGCATCGCCGTGGCGAACCGTCCGCGCCTTGCCAAGCGGGATCGAATAGTAACCTTCGGGGACCTTGCTGTCAGGGTGGTTCTTCCACGGCTCGACCGGCTTGTCGTAGTAACCACTGAACGGGCCGTTGTAGATCCGCTTCGGCTCGAAGAAAATGACCGGGTCGTTGTCCTCGATCGAGGCGATGAGCAGGCCCTTCGCGTCATAGGGTGTGCTTGGGATCACCGTCTTCAGGCCCGACACGTGCGTGAACAGAGCTTCTGGACTCTGGCTGTGAGTCTGGCCGCCGAAGATTCCCCCGCCAAAGGGCGAGCGGACGGTCATCGGCGCGATGAACTCCCCCGCCGAACGATAACGCAACCGCGCCGCCTCGCTGATGAGCTGGTCTAGGCCGGGGTAGATGTAGTCGGCGAACTGGATTTCGGGCACCGGGCGCAGGCCATAAGCGCCCATGCCGACCGCAGCGCCGATAATCCCGCATTCGGAGATCGGCGTGTCGAACACCCGGTTCTTGCCATGCTTCTCCTGCAGGTGCGCGGTGGCGCGGAACACCCCGCCGAAATAGCCGACATCCTCGCCCATGATGACCACGCTGGGATCGTGGCTGAGCATGATGTCGAGCGCATCGTTGATCGCCTCGATCATGTTCATGTTGCGCGACGGTGCATCGGCCAGGCCGAGCACGCCGTCTTCGTCGATCAGGCTTGTGGCCACTTGATCTTCCTTTCGCGGATCGCCTGCGCGGCCTGTTCCTCAAGATGCCAGGGCAGTTCTTCGAACACGTCCTCGAACATCGTATGGAACGGGTGGTGCATCCCGTGGCCGAGGACGCCGTTCTTCTCGGCCTCCTTGGTCGCGGCCTTGACCTTCTCGGCGCAGGCGAGATCGAGCGCTTCCTGCCGCTGCTCGTCCCATTCGCCGAGCGCGATCAGGTGGTTCTTGAGCCGCATGACCGGATCGCCCAGCGGCCATTCGCTTTGCTCCTGCGCGCTGCGGTACTGGCTTGGGTCGTCGGAGGTGGAGTGACCCTCGGCGCGGTAGGTAAAGTGTTCGATCAGCGTCGGCCCGCCATTCGATCGTGCGCGGTCGGCGGCCCATTGGGTCGCGGCATAGACCGCCAGCGCGTCGTTGCCGTCGATCCGCAGGGAAGCGATCCCGTAGCCCACCCCGCGTGCGGCAAACGTGGCCCGCTCGCCCCCGGCGAAGCCCGAGAAGCTGGAGATCGCCCACTGGTTGTTGACCACGTTGAGGATCACCGGAGCGTTGTACACCGCAGCGAACAGGCACGCGGCGTGGAAATCGCCCTCCGCGGTGCTGCCCTCGCCCACCCAGGTCGCCGCGATCCGGCTGTCGCCGCGCATCGCGCTCGCCATCGCCCAGCCAACGGCTTGCGGGGTCTGCGTCGCAAGGTTGCCGCTGATCGTGAAGAAGCTGTGCGGCCGCGATGAATACATGATCGGCAGCTGGCGGCCCTTCAGCTTGTCGCCGCGATTCGAGTAGATCTGGTTGATCATCTCCACCAGCGGGTAACCACGGGCGATCAGTATGCCCTGCTGGCGGTAACTGGGGAACACCATATCGTCGGCGGCTAGAGCCATCGCGGCGGCGACACTGGTTGCCTCTTCGCCGGTGCACTTCATGTAGAAGCTTGTCTTGCCCTGGCGCTGGCCCCGGTACATCCGCTGGTCGAACGCGCGGGTCAAAGCCATCGTCTCAAGCATCCGGCGCAGCGTGTCCGGGTCGAGCTTGGGGTCCCATGGTCCGTGGGCCACGTTGTCGTCGCCCAGCACGCGGATCAGGTCGTTGGCCAGCGGCGCGGTATCGATCGGCTTGCACGCCTCGTCGGGACGCGGCTGCGCGCCCGGCTGGCTGATCTCCAGATCGGAGAAATCGACCGCGTCCCCCGGACGGAACTTGGGCTCGGGAACGTGGAACTTCAGCGCCGGGCGGTTATGCCCGGGCTTGCCCCCTCCGTTCGACGTGTCGGCCATGTGGCGCTCTCTCCCGCGTCAGACGCAATCTTTTACAACTACGTTATTTTATTTCAAAGCGGGGTAAGGTGTCAAGAATGCCCCGTCAGACGGCAACCGGCGCTTTGAGCGCGCCGAGCGGCCTATATTCAGCGACTTCGAAATCCTCGATCCGGTAGTCGAAAATCGTGTTCGGGCGCCGCAGGATTTCAAGCCGCGGGCGGCCTTGCGGTTCCCGGGTAAGTTGCTCCTCGATCAGATCGGCGTGATTGAGGTAGAGATGGACGTCTCCACCCATCCAGACAAACTCGCCCGGCTCAAGGCTGGCCTGCTGGGCGATCATCCGCTGGAGCAGCGCCGCGGACCACAGGTTGAACGGCAGTCCCAGCGCCACGTCGCAGCTGCGCTGGTAGAGCAATCCGTTGAGCCGTCCGTCGGCGACATGGAACTGGTAGGTCTTGTGGCACGGTGGCAGCGCCATCCGGTCGAGCTCGGCGACGTTCCAGCCCTCGATAATATGCCGCCGACTCCCGGGATTGGCGCGCAGCGATTCGATGACTGCCGCAATCTGGTTGATTCCCTCGCCCGCTTCGTACAGCCCGTCCGGGCGATACCGATAGGTCGGCCAGTCGACCCATTGCTTCCCGTAGACTGGCCCCAGATCGCCCCAGTTCGCCGCGAACGCCGCGTCCTCTGCGATCCGCTTCACGAAATCCTCAAGCGAAATCGCATCGCCGGTCTCGCGGACGTATTTCGCATGCGGCCATTCGTTCCAGATACCGACGCCCTGCTGAACGAGCGGCCGGATGTTGGTTTCGCCGGTCAGGAACCACAGCAGCTCGCGCGTCGCGGTCTTCCAGAACACCCGCTTGGTGGTGATAAGCGGCATCGCACCGTCCGCCAGATCGAATCGCAACGTCGTTCCGAACACCGATCGTGTGCCGATTCCGGTTCGATCGATCCGCTCCGACCCCTCGGTCCAGATGCGCCGCATCAGGTCGAGGTACTGGATTTCCGGGTGAGGAGCGGTGGCGGGCATCAGCCGTCACTAGCGCGTGAAAAGCCCGCTTGCCACCCTGCCGTCCCCTCCCTATAGGCCCGCCTCTGCCTCGCCCGTCCGGACTGCCGGAGGGGGGAAAGCATCGGTCGGGGAATAGCTCAGCCTGGTAGAGCACTGTCTTCGGGAGGCAGGGGCCGGAGGTTCGAATCCTCTTTCCCCGACCAACTTTTCGCTGGTTTCGCGCCAGGTCGCGCGTTCAGGTCCGCTGGACACCTTCTAGCAGGATTGGTTCCAGGCTCCCGCCGTGGAGCACCGAAACGTCACCGGTCGTCTCGAGCACGACCGCGCGAACGTCATCCAGTTTGCGAACGTTTGCCTGACGCAGCTTGGCGTAGATGTCTGCCCGGCTTACGCGCGTCTTCGCCAGCGCTTCTTCGATGAACGCTCCCTCGCGCATCAGCAATACCGGTTCGTTTTGCAGGAGGGATGCGGCGGCATCGGACTTGCGGCGCAGGATCGCTGCGCTGAACTGCACGAGGAAGAGCGCCGCCATTGCCGCCATCGACCGCAGGAACGCTTGGGTATCCGTCGATTGTGAGGCGCTTGCGACCAGCGAGCCCATTGCGATGGTCATCACGAAGTCGAAGCTGGTCATCTTGGAGAACGACCGCAGGCCGACCATACGCACGAGCACAACGATCCACACCAAGGCGATAGTCGCCAGCAGAGCACCGGTGGCGAGTGAATTGAGAGTGGGATCGGCGAAAATGATAAAGCTGCCTCCGCTCAACCAAAGCTTGGGTAAGCGTCAGGGTTCCCGCCGGACGCTCGACGAAGGTCTGTTCAGCCGCCGCGCAACAGCTGCACGCCCCAGTCGCGTTCGAACAGGTAGAGCAGCACTCGCGCGGCCTCCCCTCGTGCGCTCGACAAGCCGCCATCCCGCTCCATCAGAAGCCGCGCATCCTCGTGCGCAATCGGTAGCAGGCGCTGGATCTGCTCGAGATCGGCGACGCGAAACGGCGTGTCGCCCGATTGCCGCGTGCCGAGCAGTTCGCCCCCGCCGCGCAGCCGCAGGTCCTCCTCAGCGAGACGGAAGCCGTCCTGCGTCTCGCGCATGAGGGCGAGACGCTCCTTGCCTGTTTCGGACAGCGTTTCGCCGCGCAGCAGCAGGCATACGGACTTCTTGCTCCCCCGCCCTACCCGGCCGCGGAGCTGGTGAAGCTGGGCAAGGCCGAACCGTTCGGCCTGCTCGATCACCATAAGCGTCGCATTGGGAACATCGACGCCGACTTCGATCACCGTCGTCGCGACAAGCAGCTTAGCGTTGCCCGCCGCGAACCGCTCCATCGCCGCATCCTTGAGCTCGGGCTTGAGTTGGCCATGGACCATCACGACGTCATCGCCGAACCGCTCCCTGAGCGAAGCGTACCGCGCTTCGGCCGCGGCAATGTCCTCGGTCTCCAGCTCGCGGACCATCGGGCAGACCCAATAGGCTTGCGCCCCGGCATCGAGCTGCGCGGCGAGGCGGTCGACCACTTGCCCAGAGCGGTCCGTGCTGATCACCACCGTGTCGATCGCCTGCCGACCGGGTGGCATTTCATCGAGGCGACTGACGTCCATCTCGCCATATTGCGCGAGCGTCAGCGTGCGCGGGATCGGCGTGGCGGTCATCGCCAGCGTGTGCGGGGCGACCTTGCCCTTGCTCGCCAGCATCAGTCGCTGGGAAACGCCGAAGCGGTGCTGTTCGTCGATCACCACGAGGCCCAGGTTGCGATAGGCCACGGTGTCCTGAAAGATTGCATGGGTGCCGACGACGATCGGGATCGACCCGTCGTGCAGTCCCATCAGGATGGCCTCGCGCGCCCTTCCCTTGTCGCGGCCGGTCAGCAGCGCGATCTCGACCCCGGTGGGTGCCAGCATCCGGCGCAAGGTATCGTAGTGCTGGCGCGCGAGTATTTCGGTCGGAGCGAGCAGTGCGGCCTGCGCGCCGCCCTCTACCGCGATCAACATCGCTTCGAGCGCGACCACGGTCTTGCCGCTTCCGACGTCGCCCTGAAGCAGCCGTAGCATGGGCCGCTCTTGCGCAAGATCACCTTCGATCTCACCGATGCTGCGGGTCTGCGCGCCGGTGAGCGGGAACGGCAGGTCCAGCTTGGCGCGCAGCCGCCCGTCACCCGCCAACGCCTGTCCGCGCCGCCGCCGGTTGTCGGCGCGCACGAGCATCAGCGCCAGGCTGTTGGCGAGCAACTCATCGTAGGCGAGCCGATCGCGCGCCGCCGGGTGCTCACCCTTGTGCGCAAGCTTGAGCGCGTCGGCCCACGGCGGCCACTTCATCTTGGCAAACTGGCCCGGCTCGATCCATTCTGGCAGACCGGGCAGGCGGTCGAGCGTTTGCGCGACAAGGCCGGACACCTTGGTCTGCGTCAGCCCCTCGGACAATGCATACACCGGTTCGTTAAGGGTCCCGAGCAGACCTGCGCTGTCTTCCGACACATGGTCGGGATGCACGATCTGGAGCATCTGCCCATACTGGTCGAGCCGGCCTGCCACCCACCGCTTTTCGCCAACAGGAAGCTGCTTTTTCGCGGTGTAGCTCGCTCGCCCGAAATACGTCAGCGACACGACGTTGCCGAGCGCGTCGGTGGCCATCACGTTGTAGGGCCCGCGGCCGCTGCGGCTCGACCGATGCTCGGTGACGGCCAGCGGCACGACGACCTGTTCGCCCACGCTGGCCGCGTCGAGATGTTCGATCGGCCGCCGCGTAACGAACCGCTCGGGCAGATGATAGGCCACGTCGCGCACGCGGTTGAGGCCCAGCTTTTCGAGCGGCTTGGATACCTTCGGCCCGACGCCCTCCAGCGTCTCGGTCTCGGCGAACAGCGGATTGAGCACATCGGGGCGCATCGTGGCGTTCTAGGGGCTTTTTGCACGGGTGCGAAGCCGTCGAGACGGCCAAGTTTTTGCAATTGCCCCGATACCTGCTAACAAAAGTTACCGGGTCGCTTCTCCAAGGGGGGGCTCTATGACCCGACACTTCACTTCAATCGCACTCGCCGCCGCCTGCACGCTTGCGTTCGTGCCGGCCACGACGCTCCAGGCGCAGGATGCACCCGAAGAGGCGCGGACGACCTATCAGATCACGTTCCTCAAATTCGCACCCGGCGCGGACGAGCGGTGGAACGAGATGATGGAGAAGTACGACGCTCCTGCAGCCAAGGCCGCGGGCCTACCGGCAACCCAGGTTCACTGGTTGATGGATGGCGAGTGGAACATCATGCTCGTCCGTCCGCTCGCGAGAGGGATGGCGACAATCGACGCGCACACCGGGCCCGAGCGCAAGGCATACGAAGCCGCATTCCTCAAGCTGGCAGGATCGAAAGAAGCCGAAAAGAAGCTCAACGATGAAAGCGCCAAGCTCGTGAGCAGTTCGATGCGCTTCTATTCGCACACGCACCCCTGATCGGGACCACGCGTTACAACAACGGGGCGGGCACGACCAACGTGTCCGCCCTTTTTTTGCTTCCGTTGTCGATTTTTCGTTGGTCCGGGAACCGAAATCCCCGGTTTCCGCTTGGACCCTTGAAATCCAATTCCCGAAACGGAGACGATCATGGCCGATCCCGAATACACCGACGCCATCGCCCTGCTCAAGGCCGACCATCGCAAGGTCGAGGACCTGTTCGAGGAGTTCTCCAACGCCAAGTCCGACGGCAAGAAGCGCGAGCTGGCACGCGAAATCTGCACCGAGTTGAAAGTGCACACGCTTCTTGAAGAAGAAATCTTCTATCCAGCCTTCGAGGGGAAGATCGACGAGGATCTCTACAAGGAAGCTTATGTCGAACACGACGGCGCCAAGGTACTGATCAACGACATCGTGGCGAACTGCGACCGCGACGAATACTTCGAAGCAAAGGTCACGGTGCTCTGCGAAGAAATCGATCACCACGTGACGGAAGAGGAAAAGCCCGGCGAAGGATTTTTCTATCAGGCGCGCGAAACCGACGTCGACCTTGTTGCGCTGCGCGATGCCATGCTGGCGCGCAAGGATGAACTGATGGCGCAGGCCAAAGGCGCAGGATTGCCGCCGGCCGAATACACGGTCATCAACGAGCCGGCCTGACTCCGTTCTTCCATAGCGATACACGGCAAAGCGAGGTTGTCGTCAGACGCAGCCTCGCTTAGGCGCTCGGCTATGGACAGGGATGCCCGACTTCGGCGACTGAAATTTCGCGCCTGGCACCGCGGCACGCGCGAGGCTGACTTCATGCTGGGCGGCTTCTTCGATCGATACCAGGCCGGTTGGGACGATGCGGCGATCGAGTGGTTCGAGGCGCTGATCGAGGAAGACGACGTCGACGTAATGTCATGGGCGCTCGGGACGGTTGCCGTCCCTACCGCCTTTGCGGGCGACCTTATGGCGGCCATGCAGCGGCTTGACTACGTCGAGATGCCCTGAAGGGTCTTTTCAGGGCCGCACAAAATCGTCGCGCGGGAAACAGGTTGCCCCGTCGCTCGTTCGCCCTATCTGAACCCCATCGCTTGGCCCGCCCGAATTCTCCGGACGGGTCTGCCGCGCGTGCCCGCAAGACAGGATTTCGATGCCAGACCTTCAGCAAATCCTGTCCGCCGCCACGCCCCTGACTCTCGCCTCTGTGCCCCGCGGGGCGCAGCCGCTGGTGCTGGCCGATCTCGCGCGCGCATCCAGGGGCCGAGCGGTGTTCGTCGCGCCTGACGAGGCGGCCATGACCGGCATTGCCGAGGCAGCGCGCTATTTTGCCCCCGAGCTCGAGGTTATCGAATTTCCCGCTTGGGATTGCCTGCCATACGATCGTGCCTCGCCAGCCCTGTCCGTCAGCGCGCGTCGGCTTGCCGCCCTCCATCGCCTGCAGACGGGGAAAAGCGGCGCGCAATTGCTGGTGACGACAGTAAACGCGTTGCTCCAGCGCGTGCTCACGCCATTCCGTGTGCGCGAAGCGGTCCGCGAACTGAAGCCGGGGATGGAGATCGCGCGCGAGGCCCTTATCGCGCTGCTTCAGCGGCAGGGCTACAATCGCACCGACACCGTGATCGACCACGGGGAGTTTGCCGTCCGCGGATCGATTTTCGACCTGTTCCCTAGCGGGCTCGATGCCGGCTTGCGGCTCGACTTTTTCGGCGATGAACTCGAATCGCTGCGATTGTTCGATCCTACGACGCAAATGACGACCGGCGTGCTCGACCGGCACTTGCTGATCCCCGCCAGCGAGGCGCTGCTCGACGAAGACACGATCAAGCGCTTTCGCCTGCGGTATCGCGAGAAATTCGGGGCCAATTCCACGCAGGACCCGCTCTATCAGGCCATCAGCGATGGTCGCCGGCTTGCCGGCATGGAGCACTGGCTGCCGTTGTTCGAAGAGCGGCTGGTCACGCTGTTCGATCACCTTGCGGGCGATGACCTGGTGGTCGTCGACAACGCGGGTATTGGTGCCGCAGATGAACGACTGACTGACGTTGCCGATTATCACCGCCAGCGCGAGGAAGGAGCCTATCGCCCCCTCCCCGAAGACGCGCTCTACCTCACCAAGGACGAGTTCGACGCCGCGCTCGAAGACCGCCCCGTCCACCGCGCCTCGATCTTCGCCGAGCCGGAGAGCAGCTCGGTAGTCGATTTCGGGTTCCAGTCGGGTCGTGATTTCGCCCCCGAGCGTGCGCGGGGGGACAACATTTACGCCGCCGCTGCCGAGCACCTCAAGGCGGCGGGCAAGGCGGGCAAGCGACCGATGCTCGCCGCTTATTCCAAGGGCAGTCGTGCCCGCATAGCGTCGATCGTCACCGAGGCGGGTACGCCGGTGGCACTTGCGGAGTCGTGGCAAGAGGCTTTGGGGGCCTCGACAAAGGGCAAGCCCGTGGCGCTGGTCCTGCCGCTCGAAGCGGGTTTCGCCAACGACCAGATCGACCTCATCACAGAGGCCGACATGCTCGGCGACCGGCTCGTCCGTCGCAAGAAGCGCCGCAAGAGCGCCGACGCCTTCCTCGCCGAACTGCAGGCACTGAACGCGGGTGACCTCGTCGTCCATATCGACCACGGCATCGGCAAATATCTCGGACTGGAGGCCATCCCGGTCGGCAAATCGCAACACGATTGCGTGATGCTGGAGTACCACGGGGGCGACAAGCTCTACGTGCCGGTCGAAAATCTCGAGGTGCTCAGCCGATATGGATCGAGCGAGGAAATGGTCGGGCTCGACCGGCTCGGCGGCGAGGCGTGGCAGAGGCGCCGTTCGCGGCTCAAGGAACGCATCCGCGAGATCGCGCATGAACTGTTGCGCACCGCTGCCGCCCGCGCGCTGCGCAAGGCGGCGGTGATCGAGGTAGATGAGACGAGTTTCATGCCTTTCGTCGACCGGTTTCCCTGGGAAGAAACCGACGATCAGGATCGCGCGATATTCGAAGTGCTGAGCGACCTTGCCAGTGGCACGCCGATGGATCGACTTGTCTGCGGCGACGTCGGATTCGGCAAGACCGAGGTCGCGCTGCGTGCCGCCTTCGCCACCGCCATGAGCGGTCGCCAGGTCGCCATCGTCGCGCCGACCACGCTGCTCGCGCGCCAGCACTACGAGAACTTCGCCGCACGCTTCTCGGGATTTCCGCTCAAGGTCGGCCGCCTGAGCCGCCTCGTCGGAGCAAAGGAGATGGCGGAGACGCGCGAGGGACTCAAGTCCGGCGACGTCGACCTGGTGATCGGCACCCACGCGATCCTGTCGAAATCGACCGAGTTCAAGAACCTGGGCCTGGTGATTGTCGACGAAGAGCAGCGCTTTGGCGTGACGCATAAGGAAAAGTTGAAGCAGCTGCGCGCCGACGTCCACGTGCTCACCCTTACCGCCACGCCGATCCCGCGCACGCTGCAGATGGCGATGAGCGGTTTGCGCGAGCTGTCGACCATCCAGACGCCGCCCGTCGATCGCCTCGCGGTGCGGACTTACGTAATGGAATGGGACGACATGGTGATGCGCGAGGCGCTGCTGCGCGAGCATCATCGCGGCGGGCAGAGCTTCATCGTCGTGCCGCGCATCGCCGACATGCCCGAAGTCGAAGAATGGCTGCACAAACACGTGCCTGAAGTGAAGGCGATCAGCGCGCACGGCCAGATGTCCCCGACCGAGGTCGAGGAGCGCATGAGCGCGTTCTACGAAGGAAAGTACGAAGTCCTGTTGTCGACCACGATCGTCGAGAGTGGGCTCGACATACCCAGCGCCAATACGATCGTGATCCACCGCGCCGACCGCTTCGGTCTTGCCCAGCTATACCAGTTGCGGGGCCGTGTCGGTCGGTCGAAACTGCGTGCCTATGCCTATCTCACGACACCGGCCGATACCGCATTGAGCGAGGTTGCCGAAAAGCGGCTCAAGGTGCTGGGTGACCTCGACAGTCTTGGCGCCGGGTTCCAGCTGGCCAGCCACGATCTCGACATTCGCGGTGCCGGCAACCTGCTTGGCGACGAACAGTCGGGCCACATCCGCGAAGTCGGCTTCGAACTATACCAGTCGATGCTCGAAGACGCGATCCTCGCTGCGAAGGCTGGCGATATGGGGATCGAGCGCGAAGCGGGACCATCTCCGCAAATCACAGTCGATGCGCCGATCATGATCCCGGAGGACTATGTTCCCGATCTCGCGGTGCGCATGGGACTCTACCGCCGCCTGAACGACGCGCGGGACCAGGGAGAGATCGAGGCGCTGGCGGCAGAGATGATCGATCGTTTCGGACCCCTGCCCCCGGCAACCGCCAATTTGGTGAGGCTGATCGGAATCAAGCAATTGGCGATCCTCGCGAATATCGCAAAGATCGACGTGGGTGCGCGCGGCACGCTGGTGACGTTCCACAAGGACGACTTCCCCGACCCCGCCGGCCTTATGTCCTGGGTCGAGCGCGTCGGACCGGATGCCAAGCTACGCCCCGACATGAAGCTGGTCCTATCGCGAGCATGGAGCGATCCGCAGAGCCGGCTGAATGGACTGTACCAGCTTACCAAGGGCTTGAGCGGGGTTGTCGCAAGAGCCGGCAAGCAGAAAAAAGCGGCCTGACCGCGTCAAAAAAGACAGTTCGCGAACGCGTGTACGCGAATTGTTTACCTTGATTCGCAACGATTCGGCGGTTTGGATCGCCAGGTTCGGATTGGTTTCGAGCGCACGCTGACTGGGCCTGGCCGCGATGGACACGCGTAGCTTGGGACCGTCTCAGCTAATCTGAAGGGAGTTCTCAAAAAGAACTCCGATCAAGGCGAAAGCCTCGCACGGTGCGGAGCGCTTCGCTTGATCTTTGATAAGATCTGACAGTTTTCGAATGGGTTAGCCAGGTCGTGTGACCTCGCTGTTGGATTAGATCGTAACATTACCTGGCAGCTAGATACAAAAAACCCCGGCAGAGCCGGGGCTTTCCGCTGGTCACAAAGCGATCAACGACCGCCAAGGATCCAATCGAACCATTCCCAGATCGACGCAATAAAGATCGTCATGACGAACTCCCTTAGCAACCCAATGTGCTAAGGAAGATAGTTAACAGGTCTTAAGGTTAATGCAAGTGTTAAGCGGCCTTGGACTTGCCCTTTAGGGTGAGGAGCAGTTGGTCCATGCGCACGGCCCCGGAGAAATAAAACCCCTGCGCAGCGTCGCAGCCCATTTCAGTAAGGATGCGAAGGACGGCTTCGTCCTCGACCCCCTCGGCGACAGCATAGCGCTTGAGCGAATGGATCATTTCCACCGCGGTCTTCACGAGTGTGCGGTCTTCTTCCGAATGCTCCATGTTCGCCACGAAACTCCGATCGATCTTGACCTCGTCGCAGGGTATCTGGCGCAGATAGTGCAACGATGCATGCCCCGTGCCGAAGTCGTCGACCGACAACATCACGCCCATCCGCTTGAGTTCGGCGAGCACTTCACCGGCGATCACGTCGTTCTCGATCGGCGCGGTTTCGGTGATCTCGAGCATCAGGTGATCGGCCGGGAAACCATGGAAGGTTAGCGCCTTGCCTACTTCGCGCGCGAAGGCGGGGTCGCGCAGGTCGAGCGCCGAGATGTTGACCGCGATCCTGAAGTCCGGATTTGCTGCAAGCGCGCGGCGTCCTTCGCGCAGCGCCGTGTCGAGCACAAACCGGGTTATCATCTCGATGCGGTTATGTTCTTCGGCATAGGCGATGATCTGGGAAGGCTCGATCGGCCCACGCTCGGGGTGTGTCCAGCGCAGCAGCGCCTCGGCACCGACGATCTCGCGGTTGGCGAGCGACACCTTCGGCTGGAACAGCACCTGGATGTCCTTGTTGGCGATGGCCTTTTCCAGCTCCGTGAAGAAGCGCAGCTTCCAGGCGCGCTCCTCGCCGCGTTCGTTTCGACTGATCTCGAAGACACTGCCGTGGTGTGCCGCGTCCTCGGCACTTTGGATCGCGTTCTCGGTCCGCTCGCGCAGGGTGAGCGCGTGGTTCGCGTCAAGCCCGATCGAGGTTGCCATGTCCGGCGCCTGGGCACCGACCGAAATGCTGGTGCGGAACACCGCATGCAAACCGCGAAGGTGATCGCTCCGTTCACCTTCCGGAATCCGGTCGCGAAGCCAGACTAGGGTGTCCTTGTGGAACGCGAACTGCGACCCTCCTTCCGCATTCCGCAGCATGTCTTCCGCCTTGATCAACAACTGGTCGATCTCTGCGGGAGAGAGGCATGAACTTATTGTCGCGAAGTTGCGTATCTTCAGCGCGATCACGTCGCAATCCGCCGCTACTTCCGACGAATAGAACGTTTCGATCTTCACGAGCCCGGTTTCGCCGCGATAGGTCGAGATCGCAAGGTTACGCAGTCGGATCGAACCGATCGCCAGAGACAGAAACGCTGTCATCACATCGACCTTGATCGACACCAGGTCGAGTGCTGCCTGTCCTGCCAGAATTACAAGAACGAAGATCAACGTCGCGCGGCGCGATGGGACCTTCTGCCGTGATTGAAAGAGCACGAAGAGCATCGCGAGCGCGAAAACGGGGATCCATCCCAGATCGACAGGCACCTTGGTGCGCAGGGTCTCCGCACCGAGGGCGTGGATATGGGCCCCGGCGATCACGCCGCGCCAGGGGAGCCGGTAAAGGTCGGGCGATGTGCTGTTGGCGGGCGCGACGATCACGTCCTTGCCCGCGAAGCTGCTGGTCGGGATCCTCCCGTTGAGCACATCCACATAGCTGAACATGGGGATCTTCTTGAAGTCGATAGACAGGTCAGGGCGGTAGAACGTATCCGAATTGTCGGAGACACCGGCGAGCTCTGCGGAAATCGAAGGAACCCGCCGCCCGAGGATTTCCGAACTGGTGGGCAAAGCCCACGAAAAGCCGAAAATCCGCTGCTGGCCATGCATCGAGACCATGGGGGCGTGGCCCAAGAAGCGAGGGTGCGTAAGCAATTGCGTCGGCCGACCCAAGGCACCCCTGACCATGGGACTGGAGCCGATGAACACCCTGCCCTTATGCCGCTCGAGCGCTGCGACCAGCTTGCCGTCCTCTCCCTTCGTCGAAGCATCGGAAAAAGCCCTGTCAAACACGACCCGGTTGGCCCCGATCGCGAACAGGCGGTCCACGAGCTTTGCATCGTCGCTGCGAAGCGGGTCGCGGACGCCCAGTTCGTCGAGCGACCGATCATCGATCATCACCAGCACGGTTTTGCCGTCGGCCGGGCGGAGCCGAACAGTGTCCCGCCCCAAACGGTACATGTCTTCAAGTGGCATCGGCAAATCGAGCGCGCCGGAAAGCAAGCCGAACGCCAGCGCCCAGAGCGCAATGCGGCGCCTTGCCACATGTGGGCGCTCGGACTTTCGCGCCCGATTTGCGCCGCGTGCGAACCGCGCACGCAGGCGTCCGATCAGGCCCGTCGGACGCGCCGCTTCGGTTCGATGTTCGCTTCCCAGAACGAGGTCGGGCGGCACGCCGCCTCCTTTCTCATACAACCTGAAAGCTCGCTATCGGATCAAATCGAAAAGAAATCGTAACCCTGATTGCAGGTTAACACCCACCGCCGGAGGATATCGCGCGCGGCCCGCCGACTTCGATGGTTAACAGGGTAATCTCCTGCCCCGAAAGATTGACGGACCGCACCGAGGCGTCCGATCGCGGTCCATCGACCGCAAGGCCTGCTACAACCGGTGCGCAATCTGCCACGAAATCCGCACTTTACTGCGTGAAAAAGCACCGTTGGATCGATGCCAGGCAAGCCGCGCGAAACGAGCGCGCGGGCCGAGTGACGAAGAAAGTTCGGCAAAACGAATGTTACCGCGCCGATAAAACCCTTTCGCAGCAGGGTTTCGACAAGGTTACCGCGGGCCCGCAAAAAAATGCGCGCAGGCCGCACTCCGCCGATTGCAGATAACGCGAGGTTAGCTGGCGGTCACACCCGGTGCGCGCTTCTGGATGAGCGCGAAGGCCTTTTCGTACCATTCGTTGCCCGGATAGTTCGCACCCAGGACCGCGGCATTCTTCACGGCTTCCTCGGGCACGCCCAGCGCGAGGTTGGTTTCGACCAGGCGATAGAGCGCTTCGGGCGCGTGGCTGGTGGTCTGGAAGTTCTCGACGACGTTCTGAAAGCGGATCTGGGCCGCGAGCCAGCTGCCCGAGCGCTCGTAGTAGCGGCCGATTTCCATCTCCTTGCCGGCGAGGTGGTCTTCCACCAGGTCGAGCTTGAGCTTGGCATCGCTCGCGTATTCCGTCGCGGGATAGCGACGGATCAGTTCCTGCAATGCGGTGCGGGTCTGCTCGGTCACCTTCTGGTCGCGCGTTACGTCGCTGATCTGCTCGTAATAGCTGATGGCGATGAGATAGTAGGCGTACGGCGCGTCCTTGTTGCCCGGGTGGATCGAGAGGAAGCGCTGCGCGCTCTCGACCGCCTTGTTGTAATCGGCCGCAACGTAATAGCTGAACGCGCTCATCAACTGCGCACGCCGTGCCCAGGGCGAATAGGGATGCTGGCGCTCGACCTCGTCGAACAACGCCGCCGCGACCTTTGGCTGACCGCGGTCGAGCCGACCCTTCGCTGCGGCATACAGCGATTCGACGTCGCGGGCGACGTAGGCGGTGTCCCTCAGCTTGCCCTTTCCGGCGCAAGCCGAGACGGTGAGCGACGCGCCGAGAACGGCGGCGGCAAGAACGAGCTTGATGCTCGGCTTGAAATGGGCGCGGGTGGGGCTCTGCATAGGCTCGGGCCTATAGCCGTGAGCGACGTGAACGCAAAGTGAAGTTGGCACCCTGTCCGCAACGGTCTGGTGCACCGCGCTCGCAGGAACTTGCAGACCGGATGCTTGCCTTGGATCGGGTCCAACAGGAGGGTGGTGTGTGCTGTCGTGTCAAGTCGGACGAGCGCCCTGCACCGCCATCAGGCAAAGAAAAAGGGCGGCACCGAGGTGCCGCCCTTTAGCAATGGGACAATGCCCGATTATCAGAACTTGAAGTTCGCGCCCGCGCGGAAAGCCCGGCCGATCAGACCGGCGTAATGCCAGGTCGTCAGGAAGTTGGGCGCGCTCGCATAGGCACCAGGGGCGATTGGCGCCCTTACGTCGAACAGGTTCTTCACGGTGAAGAAGAAGTCGAAATTGTCGGTCGGCGAGATCGTGACGTTGAAGTCGTTGTTGATGAAGCGCTTCACGTAACAGAACTGGTTGAGGTCCGCCGAACGATACAGGCTGGCCGAACAATCGGTGGTGTAATCCGCCGTCGGCGGGCCTGCCTGCTGATCGGTCGACACGCCCTTGATCCGGCCGACGTACGAGGTGGTCAGGCTGACCGCGATCGCGCCGAGTTCCAGGGTGTTCTGCCACGTCCCGCGCCAGCTCGGAGTGCCGTTGCCCGAAGACAGGTCATACGGCCCGAACGTGCCCGCGTATTTCTGCACGCCATTGGGCGCGTGCAGGTCATACTGGATCACGTGGTTGGCATCGAGCCGACTGGTGAAGCGCAGAGCGTCGTTCAGTTCGAAGTGGACCGCGGCCGAAAGATCGATGCCCGACGTGATCGCGTAGTTGGCGTTCACATAAGGCACGTTGATGATCAGCACGCGCGGCAGGGCGTTCGGATAGGCCGGGTCGATCGAATCGACCAGGTTGACCGAGTAGCCATCGCCGACCGCGGCAACGGCCGCCTGGGCCGCTGTGAGGTTGGCTGCACTGAAGTACGCGGCGACTGCCTTGCCGATATCCGGACCGGCGACGATCAGGTTCGACTTCTTGATGTTGTAGTAGTCGGCGGTGAGCTTGAGCCACGGCATCGGCGTGAGGATCACGCCGCCGGTGAAGCTGCGCGAAGTCTCGGGTTCCAAGTTGGGGTTGCCCGCCACGCCGCGACCGAGCGAATAGGCCAGGTTGTACGGGTTTCCGTTGGCCGAGCAGCTCGCCGTGGTGCCGGTCGCGCCGTGCTGGAGCTGGAAGCCGCACGGGGGCGTCGTGGTAACGAAGCCGGCGTACTGGCTGCGCGGACCGGATTCGGCGAAGGTCGGAGCGCGGAAGCCCTGCGAATAGGTGCCCCGAACCGCGACCTGCGGGATCGGCTGGAACTTCACGCCGACCTTGGGCGAAAAGTGGCTGAACCCTTCCGAATAGTGGTCGTACCGGCCTGACAGGTTCACATCGAGTGAGCTCAGGATCGGCGCATCGAGCTCGGCATAAAGCGCTGAAACGGTATGGCTGCCGAAAGCCGATGCGGTCGTCAGGCCATAGGTGTCGAGCGCGGCGTTCTGGTTGTTGTTCTCCAGCGACTCGTAACGGACCTGACCGCCGATGGCGAGTTGGAGCGCGCCGCCCGGCAGTTCCATCAGCGTGCCCGCAATCGAGGCATCGCCACCGTACATCAGCGAGTGCGACGGGGTCACCTTGTCGGGTGCCAGCGCGGCGCGCACTGCGTCGGAGTTCGACTGCGGATTGACGAAGTTGTAGGCTCCGGTGTTGATCGCCCTGCTGAGCGCGGCGATGTTGATCAGGCCATGCTGGGTCAGCTCGAGGTTGTCGCGCGCCCAGACGGTTTCGACGCGCCAGTGCCAGTTGGCATTGAGCTCGCCGTTTAGTCCGCCAGCAAAGCGATAGACCTCGTTCGACCGCTCGCTGCCGCCGGGAATGTCGCCGAAGGAGTAATAGATGCGCGCCGCGCCATTAGCGGGATCGGCGGCATAGGCGGCGGCAAAGGGGTTGTTGGGGTTCAACTGGCGATCGGCCGCGGTCGCGCAGTTCACGCCGGTCGCGCATATGTAGACCGGCAGGACGATGCCCGGGTTGCTCGACGAAACGGTCGGGCTGCCGCCGAACGGCTGGTTCTGGCGAACCGACGACGGGAACGAGCTGATGATGTTGACGTAGCTGCGGCTGAAGCTGCCCGTCAGGTAAGCCTCGATCGAGTCGGTCAGGCGCATGCTCACGCGGCCGTTCACCGAGTACCGCTCCTGGTATGGCTGGATCTGGCGATAGCGGTCTTCCAGGTCGTACTTGCACCCGGTGCCCCGCGCGCTGCCGCTGGTCACGGTAAAAGTGCCGCTGTCGCAGTTGGCGAGGCCCAGTGCGGTATACTGCGCGTAGGACTGACCGGGGACGTTGAACACGGTCCGGCCACCGCTCAGCGGATTATTGAGGTCGCCCTGGGTGGTGCGAACGACGTAGGCCGTCGGTACGTTGACGGTCAGCGACGAGTCGGCCGAGTTGTTGTCAAGGCCGCCGATCGAACTCAGGTCGCGGGTGTTGTACGGGAACCCGCGATCGTGGTTCGATACGCGGCCGTCCTTCTGGTACTCGCCGTTGAGGTAGAAGTTGAAGCCACTCGCTTCGTAATCGCCGAACCCCGCGGTAAGGTTCGCGCGGAAATGCTCGGCATCGCCGCGCTGGGCCACCCCGCCCTCGACCGTTCCGCCGACGCCGACGTACTGCTTCTTGAGGATCAGGTTGACCACGCCACCGATCGCATCGGCGCCGTAGGTCGACGAAGCGCCGTCCTTGAGCACTTCGACCCGGTCCACCAGGCTGAAGGGGATCGAGTTGAGGTCGACGTAGGCGTTGTGTCCGTCGTCGTTGATCGGGAAGTTGGTCGAGCGCAGTCCGTCGATCAGGACCAGCGTCGAGGAGACGCCGAGGCCGCGCAGCGAGACCGCCGAGCCGCCGGCCGAAAAGCCGGTCTGGAAGCCGGTACCGATGGAACCGGCACTGTCAGCCGAGACCGAACGGATCGCTTCGGCAATGGTGGTGATGCCCGCCTTCTCCAGCGTGTCGCTCGTCAGCACGGTGACCGGCGACGGCGTTTCGGTATCGGTGCGACTGAACAGCGACCCGGTAACGACGATCTGGGGTTCGGCTTCGGTCGCGATGTCGGCAGCGGGTGCGTCCGCACTTGCCGAGTTGTCGACCGGCTGGCCCGGAACGGTCTGCGCCAGGCCCGGGGTGGCGGCGGCGGCAAGCGCCAGCGTCGCGACGGTCGAAAGAATGCGGTGATCGAGGAAACGTTTCGTCATGCGTCTGTCTCCGCGCTGGAGGCGAGCGCAATGAACGCGATCGTGGTCAACGATCGGGGAGGCCCCCGGTAAATCCCGCTCGCCGTTTCCTCTCAAGCGCATGATTTGTAAATCTGACCTATCCGAATTAGTTGGATCGTTGTCATATCGTAACACTAACTTTGGATAAGATTTCGGGGAAGCGAGCGTTTATCGCAAGGGCTTGGATTCCAAGGCTTTCATCGCTCGGCAATCGATTTGGAGGGCCGGGATCGGGCGCACAGGGATGTGGGGCGGCCCGCAGGTCACAGCATCGAGCGTCGGGGCATAGTTAACGCTTCGCAAACCCCGATCCCCTATGGGCAAATCTTCCGTGGGAGAGGAACGTTAAATGCGTCGTATTCTGACAGACAATTCAGGCGCTTCGGCCATCGAATATTCGATCATCGCGGCGCTGATATCGGTCGCCGCTATCGGCGCTTTCCTGGTGCTGGGCGAGCGTTCGACCGCGCAGTTCGAGAAAGTCGAGACCGCGTATGAGAAGAGCAACTGATCCCGGACGCTTGCTTACCGACGCGTTAGCGATGCTCGGCAACCCCGGCGTAACCGCGGCGGATTACCTCCGGCTCACCAGCCAATCGAGGGTAGCACACCGATGATCCTGCAACGCCTGATCCACGACGAGACCGGCGCTACGGCGATCGAGTACGGGCTGATCGTGGCGTTGCTCGCGATCGCGATGACCGCCGCGCTCGCGAGCGCCGGCAACAGCCTGTCGGGCACGATGAACGCGGCCAAGACCGGCATGGGCGGCTGACCGGGGCCAGCCCTCCCCCTAATCTCCAATCGCCAGGCCGGAGCGAACCGGCCTATTTCCTCCGCTTCTTGCGCGCGGCGTATTTGGCATCGCGCGCGGCCTTGAGCTCGGCCTCGGTCGGCTGGGGCTTCCGGGCTTCCTCGGCAAGCGCTTCGGCCTTGGCCTTCTTCTCGGCCTTGGCTGCCTCGATCGCGGCCTTGCGCGCGGCGCTCTTCTCGGCCTTGGCGGCGTCGCGGGCGTCCTGCGCGGCCTTGCGCTCGGCCAGCACCGCCTCGTCCACCGGAGGCTGCGCGGCGAGCCGCTTCAACGCCTTCTCGCGCGCTTTCTGCCCCGCGGCAGCGCGATCCTGAAGAGTGGGTTCCTTGAATCCTCGCATGGTGTCTGTCGTTCTTTTATAGCGTGGCCGGCGCTGGCCGGCGGGAAAGGGTGTTGCGGGCCCCTTAGGCAAAACAGCCCGCGCGGGAAAGGGCGCGCATTTTCCTACACGCGCAAAATCTGCTCCACCCTGGCCGGTTGCCCCTTTCCCAACCACGCCAGGACCCGCCGATGACCCGCCGCAAGGACCCCGCCGCCACCCGCACCCCCGTCGCCGAGATGGAGGCGCAGGGCCACCCCCTTCCCGCGTTCGATCCCGTTCCGCGCAAGTACCGCCACGATGGCTGGACGCCCGAGCGGCAGAAGGCGTTCATCGGCGCGCTGGCCGACACCGGCAGCGTCAAGCGCGCCGCGTTCCATGTGAACATGAGCCCCGAGGGCGCCTACTGGCTCCGCCGCCAGCCCGGTTCCGAATCCTTTCGCCGCGCGTGGGAGGCCGCGCTGGACTTCGGCGTCCAGCGGCTGAAGGACGAGGCGTTCGACCGCGCGCTCAACGGCCAGCTTTCCCCGGTGTTCGTCGCCGGCAAGCTGAAAGGCTTTCGCCGCATCAAGAACGACCGGCTGCTGATGTTCTGCCTGCGCATGAACGCGCGCGGCGCCGACGGCCGCCGCCTGTCGCAAAGCTACTTCGACCCCAACGGCTTTCGCCTGTCGGGCAGCCCCTCTCTCCTCGCGGGCGAGGCGCCGGGAGGACGGGGCGAGGTCACCCGCATGGGCGCAAGCTTTACCACCCCCGCCCTCAGCCCGGCCGAAAAGGACGACATGAACGCCGCGCTGATCGAACACTTCGATCCGGTGCACATGACCCTGGCCGAGATCGAGGCGATGCAGGCCATGCTCGCCCAGGCCGCCGCCCGCCACCGCGCCGAGGAAGACGGCCCGCCCGAAGGCAACCTGGAAAGCGAATTCTTCGAACTCCGCAGCAGCGACTTCAAGGCCGTGGGCGAGCTCGAGGACCTGATCGGCGCGGAGGACGAGCTGGAGCCGTTCGACCCGGAGGAGGATGATTGGCGAACCTTAGCGAAGGCGAGTAACGCCCAAGCTTGCGCAGCAATCGACGCGCTAGGAGCCGGTGCGCGCAGCGCATCGAGAAAGCCGGCCGGCGGGCGGCGCAGCCGACCCGTTCGACGTCACGTGACGGACGGAGCGATTGTGCCAGCAATCGCGGAGCGGCGCGTGGCGGCGCTGGCGCAACGCTAGAACCCGTGATGTTCCCGATGCCACGCGAGGAATTGCGGGTGCGGTCGATCACCTGCACGCTCCGGCGCAAGCAATCGTCGCTTGGGATTGAGCACCGCTTCAACCCCATCGCGATCATTGACCTTGCGATGGACCAGAATGGACAGATCATCGGCGAAGCCAATCAGCCCCCGGTCGAACATCCAGTGCGCGGTCCCCGATAGAGCCAGTCCATTGCGCACGCTGTCAGGCCCGCCATGCTCGACAGGTCGGATATGCGCTGCCTCGGCTTCCAACCGCCCCCCGCCGTTGACGAGCTTCCATCCCGTCACCGCGCAGCGCCCGTCGTAAGCGTGCAGCACCGCGCGGCGGAACGCGCGGTCGCGGAACGGGCGGTTGATCAGCGTCTGCACGATGGGCCGCTCAATCTCGAACGGCACCTGCGGGTCCTGCACCCGGTCGAGCGGTTCAACATTCCCGACGCGCGGCAGGGTGTAGTCCTCGGGCAAGCCAAGCGAGATGATCCGCGCGAAATCGGAATTGGACAGCAGGCGCACGGCGGCTTGTGCGTTGGCAAGGTCACGCTCGACCGGCTCGCCTCCGACCTTGTGCGGCACGGTCGGCTCGAACGGTAGGTAGCTGCCCTCCTTGATCATCGCGCGGTAGTGATCGGCCTTGTCCGGATCAGGAATGATCCGCTCGACCTTCGCGACGGCGAAGAAGCCCTTCGATTGCGGGACCTTGACCGGCTCGCGATAAACGATCCAGTCACCGAGCATCTGCTTGGCTCGGCTGAGGTAGACTTTCGGAAACTGGTAGCGCACCTCGGGGATGTCGTCGTAGATCGACCCGTCCTTGTGCATGAATACGCCGAAACTCACGGGTGATCTGTCTGTTCCAAAGGCATCAAGTCTCGGGTAAGCCTTTGAATTCCGAGGATTCTCTCAGGATACGTATATGTTATCGAGGATACGTTCTCACCGGATTGCGTCATCCTGCGGCCAAACTCCTTGAGCGCGATATCCAATGCTAAGTTGTCTGCCCCGCTATGACCGAAAGATTGAAACCGAGCCCTCTCAATTTGCGCGTCATAAACAGGCAAACGAGCATTTAATTCAGAGAGGGTGACGCCCTTTGTCGTTCGACCGCGCGCGCCCTGAACTTCGATCGTGGCTAGTTTCAACTTACCTGACCCCCTCAATTCTTCTCCGCTGAGCGGTAATCCCCGCACCAGTCTTATGAGTAGAGGAATCAGCGCGTGAAGTTGAACCTTCTCGTCGTTCCCAGTATCGATTGAGAACAGCCTTAGAGCATCTAATATAGGATATGCCTCTCGCGGAGTGACCTCGAATTCGTCAAGTAGCCGAGCGACAAATCCGTCGTCTGACGGCACTTTAGCTTGACCCCTCTCATAGACTTCCAAGACGAAGAAATGAGGTTTTCCGTCCCATTGCGAGAAGTAGGTGCTCACTATTTCACTCACAGACAGACGGCGCATCCGGTAGGTTCTAGAAAAAAATCGAAGTAAATATGACTGAATCGAATCCCTGTCCGTAAACAGCCTTTACGCTTTCGCTTAGTTGGTCGCCATGGACTGCCAGTATAAAGACTACTCCGGGCACCTCGAAAAAATGCTTAATTTCTTCAAGTATCCTAATCGCATAGTCTGGTCGGCACCGGTCGAGCTCGTCAATTATCACGATTAAGGGGGTTGATCCGGGAGCGTCAAAATCGTCGATGGCGGAAACTAGATCGACCATGTTGCGACGAAACCCTTCACGGGACTTTTTCCGCTGACGATACTCTGCCAACATGGCCGCGCCGCGCCGGTCCACGAGCGAATTGATTTCTTTACCGACCTCTTCGATTGCGCCCTCAAGCGCCTTGGCGGTCGCACCCGGCTCGCTATCATCGCTTTCGCGCGCCTTTTCGACTGCAACTCGAAGGCGGATGCAATTGCATTGTTGGCCCCCTCACCCGCAATCTTGGAAAGACCTTTTACCATAGCTCCTTTCACGAGCTTTCCATTACGGGCAAGGCAGCTAGCTTGGCTTTGGCCAGTTTATCTCGAAGCTTTTTCGAAGTTGATAGGTAGGACGCTAGAGCATCATCAATCGACGACATAAATGCCGCAAATGGTTCCTCAGAAGCATCGTCAGCCCATGCATCAATACGGGCCACTGGGTGCCTTAATGCGAGTTGACAGCCTAATCTCTCCAAAAACCAAGTCTTGCCTTGCCCATAGGCAGCGTCCAGAGCCAGAACAACGGACGAATGCCTACCTGTGCCAGGAACTCTGCACTCTCCGCTTCGACATACAATTGGATTAGATCGGCTTCGGTGCGACGACCAAGCAAGTCACCTGACCAGATCACTTCGATAGGGTCAGACGCCTGATCCATTCGGCTGATTTTTCCTTCGAAGACAGACGTTAGCTCACGTGGTCCTAAGATATCTACTACTGTGCGCGTGCTCGTTCGGCAACGATAGTCACCGCCTGCGGCGCTCCGCATCCTTAGAATGGAAAGAAAGTCCAGCCGCGGCAAAGCCGCGTCGTCGAAGGGCTCGGCTCGGCTAGAGGCCCGCCGGCCCCCGGCCGGAATTACAGCCTCTCGCTTCTAAGCTTGCGGTTGCTGCGCAATCCTCGGCGCTAGGCGCGGGGCTTCACTCCTCCCCCATCCGCAGCGCCGCGATAAACGCCTCCTGCGGAATGCTCACGTTGCCGTACTCGCGCATCCGGGCCTTGCCCTTCTTCTGCTTGTCGAGCAGCTTCTTCTTGCGGCTGATGTCGCCGCCATAGCACTTGGCGGTCACGTCCTTGCGCAGCGCGGCGATGGTCTCGCGGGCGATCACCTTGCCGCCGATCGCGGCCTGGATGGGGATCTTGAACAGGTGGCGGGGGATCAGGTCCTTCAGCCGCTCGCACATGCCGCGCCCGCGCGCCTCGGCGACCGAGCGGTGGACGATCAGCGATAGCGCGTCGACCGGCTCGTTGTTCACCAGGATGCTCATCTTCACCAGGTCGCCTTCGCGCAGGCCGATCTGCTCGTAATCGAAGCTGGCATAGCCGCGGCTGATGCTATTTCAGGCGGTCGTAGAAATCGAACACCACCTCGTTCAGCGGCAGCTCGTAGCTCACCTGCGCGCGGCCGCCGACGTAGGTCAGCCCGGTCTGGATGCCGCGCCGGTCCTGGCACAGCTTGAGGATCGAGCCGAGGTATTCGTCGGGCGTGTAGATCGTCGCCTTGATCCACGGTTCCTCGATCGTCTCGATCCGGCTGGGGTCGGGATAGTCGGCCGGGTTGTGGAGCATGATCTCGCGCGCGTCGTCGGTCCGGCTGGCGCGCAGCTGGATGCGGTAGATCACCGATGGCGCGGTGGTGATGAGGTCGAGGTCGAATTCGCGGGTCAGGCGTTCCTGGATGATTTCCAGGTGGAGGAGGCCCAGGAACCCGCAGCGAAAGCCGAAGCCCAGCGCCGCGCTGCTTTCCATCTCGTACGAGAAGCTGGCGTCGTTCAGGCGCAGGCGGCCGATCGATTCGCGCAGCTTCTCGAAGTCCGCCGCGTCGACCGGGAACAGGCCGCAGAACACCACCGGCTGGACTTCCTTGTAGCCGGGCAGCGCCTTGGCCGCCCCGCCCTTCACCGTGGTGATGGTGTCGCCGACCTTGGCCTGCTCGACCTCCTTGATCTGCGCGGTGATGAAGCCGATCTCGCCCGCCGCCAGCTCGGGCAGGTCGATGCGCTTGGGGGTGAAGGCGCCGACGCGGTCGATCAGGTGCTCGGTGCCGCCCTGCATGAACTTGACGCTGAGGCCCTTCTTCAGGACCCCGTCGATCACCCGGACGAGGATGACCACGCCGAGGTAGGGGTCGTACCAGCTGTCGACCAGCATCGCCTTGAGCGGCGCGGTGCGGTCGCCCGTGGGCGGCGGGATCTTGGCGACGACCGCCTCGAGCACTTCGGTGATGCCGATGCCCGACTTGGCGGAGGTGAGGACGGCTTCGGAGGCATCGATGCCGATGATGTCCTCGATCTCGGTCCGCACCTTCTCCGGCTCGGCGGCGGGAAGGTCGATCTTGTTGATGACGGGGACGATCTCGTGGTCGTGCTCGATCGACTGGTAGACGTTGGCGAGCGTCTGCGCCTCGACCCCCTGCGCGGCGTCGACCACCAGCAGCGCGCCCTCGCACGCGGCGAGGCTGCGGCTGACCTCGTAGGCGAAGTCGACGTGGCCGGGGGTGTCCATGAGGTTGAGCTCATAGGTCTCGCCGTCCTTGGCGGTGTAGCTCAGGCGGACGGTCTGGGCCTTGATGGTGATACCGCGCTCACGCTCGATATCCATGTTATCAAGGACTTGCTCGCTCATCTCACGGTCGGTCAACCCCCCCGTGGCCTGGATCAGCCGGTCGGCAAGCGTGCTCTTCCCATGATCGATGTGGGCTATGATGCTGAAATTGCGAATGCGCTGAAGGTCGGTCATTTGCGCCGCCCTTAGCCGCGCTGGTGCCCGCTGTCAGCAGCTACGCGGCTCGATTGCTCTTCGATACGTCAACTTGCATGAATGCCGGCCGTTTGCTGGGCCTGTCAGCCTGCGGCGGAGGCACGTAATGGCCCGGAGGTAGGGCCGCGAGCGGCATACCGGCAGCGGCAAGCGCATAAGGACTGATTCGATGGCGCGTGCACAGCCCATCGGACCCATCGCTGATGAGATTGTCTTCGAACTCGAGGCCCTGGGCGTAGTCCTCGGACCTGACGACTCTTCCGACGACGAGCTGGCCGTCGCCCAGATCGAGCACCAGTGGTGTGCCGAGCGGGACATCGATCAGACCCTCGATTCCGGCACCGGTCTTCGACAGGTTCCGCATGACCACTTCGTATCGATGGTCCTCGTGGATCACACCCACCTTGCGATATGTCGAGCGGCGATCGGATCGATGCTTTGGCGGTCCTTCCGGATCGAATTTCAGGCCGCCTTCGGCCAGCCGGGCCAGGAGTTCGTCCTGAGCCAGCGCCTTCGAGAATATCCACCCCTGAATATGGCTAGCCCCAAGCGTGGTAAGGAGCTTCAGCTCGTCCATCGCCTCGACACCTTCAGCCACAGTTTCCATTTTGAGCGAGCGCGCCAGACTTACGATCGCTGTGATGATCGCGGCATTGTTCGTGTCGTTCTCGGTCGCACCGGCGACGAAGCTGCGATCAATTTTGATCTTATCGAGCGGCGCACTGCTGAGATAGCCGAGCGACGAATATCCCGTACCAAAATCGTCGAGTGCAAGGCGGACGCCAATTTTCTTAAGCGCCTTCAGCATCGTACGGGTGCCCTGTGGATCGCCCAGAAACACACTTTCCGTTATCTCGAGTTCGAGCCGCGAAGGTTCGAGCCCGGTTCGGTCGAGAACAGCGCGTACGATCTTGGGAAGATCGGTGCCGGAAAACTGGATCGCAGACACGTTGACCGCAACTCGCAGGGATTCCGGCCATTCCGTGGCCTGCTCGCAGGACCGCCGAAGGACCCACTCTCCCACGGCATTGATGAGGTTCGTTTCCTCAGCCACGGGAATGAATTCAGCCGGACTGATGAAACCGCGCTCAGGATGGTTCCAACGAACGAGCGCTTCCATCCCGCTGACGATATGGTCTTTTGTTCGCACGATCGGCTGATAATGCATCTCAAGCTGGTCGGTTTGAATGGCGTCCCGCAGATCCTCTTCGATCTGTCGGCGCAGCCGGGCGCCATCCTTGAGCTCGCTCGAAAAGAACCGGTACTGCCCGCGTCCGCCGCCTTTTGCCGCGTAGAGCGCCAGATCAGCGCTGCTGACTAGTTCGTCGGTCTCTATTCCGTCGTAAGGCGCGATTGCTATGCCCACCGAAGTGCCGATAATAGCTCGACTGCCGTCCAGCGAATAAGGCTGGGAGATCATCTGGATGATGCTGTTTGCGATCTCTCCCAGCCGGCCTCTGTCGTCGATGTCGGGAAGCATCACCTGAAATTCGTCCCCGCCCAGGCGGCCGATCTCACCGCGACCGGCAACGATCCGTTCCAGCCGCTGCGCCACCTGCTTGAGAAGTTCGTCACCAGCAGGATGGCCGAGCGTGTCGTTAACCTGCTTGAAACGGTCAAGATCGAGCATCATCAGCGCGCAACTTCGCTTTGCCGCCTTGTAGGCAATCAGCGTCGAGGTGAGCCGCTTGGTCATGCGGTGTCGATTGGCGAGACCAGTCAGCAAATCGTATTGCGCCATGCGTGATGCATCGCGTTGGATTTCCCGGACGGCGGTGATGTCCTTGGCGCTGCCCCGGTATCCGAGGAATTCGCCCGCTTCGTCATTCTGCGGTTTGGCGCTTATCGACCACCATATCTCGCGGTCTTCGACGGCAAGTCGAACGGGCAATTCGAAGATGGAGTTTTTTGCCCTCAACTGAAATGCAAGCGGGCGTTCGGCCCGATCCTCGTCCTGGTCTCGCTCCGGCAGGAACAGCGCCGAAAGAGGCGTTCCTAGCATTTCTTCGCACGAACGGCCGATCTGACGAGCCGCGCTCTCCGACAGATAGCTGATGGTGCCCGAAGAATCAGTCGCCCAGAACCATCCCAGACCCGCCTCTTCAAACTGGTCTAGCAAGGCGAGCCGGCGGAGCGGATCCAAGGCGCCTGGGGCTTGTGTTCGCTCCGAGCGCTCACTTCCCTTTCGGGCAAAAATACCATTGAGTGCCATGGGCTGCGAAGAGTTCCTTGCGACGTGTACCACGGTCATAGGGAGCGAGCCTAAAACAACGGTTAATCAGTTGGACATGGTAGGAACGTCCGGAACGGTGGTTACACGCGGCGCGAGATGATTAACCCACGTCATACGCTAATTCATGGGTCGCTTGCCAACCACGGGACCCCCGTGCATGACCTGAAGGATCGAACAGGCGGTCGTCGTGGGAGAAGCGTCGATGGGAATGCAGCTGGAAAACGAGGCGGCACAATCCACTACTGCGCTAGGCCCAATGGTCGGGTTGGTACGCGAGGATTTCGCCGGAGCGGTGGCGCTTCTCTTGCGCGAAACCGCTTCTGATCCACAACGCACGATGCGCCATGCCCAGGCGATGGGCGAGGACATGGTCAAGATCATGACCGGCACGAGCGAACTGGCACCCGATCCCCGCGACAAGCGGTTCAAGGATCCGGCTTGGCAGTTCAATCCCTTCCTCCGCGCCGGAGCGCAGTATTATCTCGCGGTCCAGAAGGGTATGAAGAACTGGATCGGCGAACTAGAGCTCGACGCGATCGAGCGCGACCGTGCTAATTTCATCAGCCAGATCATCATCGATGCGCTGGCGCCGACCAACACATTGATGGGCAACCCGACCGCACAGAAGCGCCTGATCGACAGCGGGGGGCTGTCGCTGATCAAGGGCCTTAAAAACGCCTACGACGACATGGTCCACAACAAGGGCATGGTTAGCCAGGTCAACAAAAAGCCGTTCAAGATCGGCCAGAACCTGGCCACATCAAAAGGCTCGGTCGTGCTACGGACCGAGATGATGGAGCTGATCCAATACGCGCCGACGACCGATGAGGTTTACGCGGTGCCGCAGCTCACGATACCGCCCCAGATCAACAAGATGTACATCAACGATCTCTCGCCCGAGAAATCGGTGGTGAAATATCAGCTCGACAACGGCATCCAGACGTTCGTCATCAGCTGGAAGAACCCCACAAAGGAGCAAGGCTCGTGGGGAATGGCCGAATACGTTTCCAGCTGCCGCGAGGCGATGGAGACGGTGGCGAAGATTACCGGAAGCGACACCGTCAACGTTTCAGCCGGCTGCTCTGGCGGCCAGACCGCGTCGGTTCTGGCAAGCCAGCTCGCCGCGGACGGCAGCGAGCTGCTCGGTGCGCTCACCTTGATGGTGTGCGTTCTGCATCCACAGCAGGGTGACATAGAAGCGGGAGCATTGATGACCGATAATGGTCTTGCGCTCGCCAAAAAGCGCGCGGCCAAAGCGGGCATCATCAAGGGCGACGACCTGTCGCGCGGTTTTGCGTGGCTTCGGCCCAACGACCTGATCTGGAACTACGTCATCAACAATTACCTGCTGGGCGATGACCCGCCGGCGTTCGACGTATTGTTCTGGAATGCCGACGCGACCAACTTGTCAGCCACATTGATGGGCGATTTCTTGATGCTCTTCGAAACGCTCGCCTTTACCAGGAAGGGCGAGGTCGACATCGCCGATCATGCGCTCGACCTGAGCAAGGTGGACGCCGACCTGTTCGTGCTGGGCGGGGTGACCGATCACATCACCCCGTGGCGCGCTACCTACCGATCGACCCAGCTGTTCGGATCGGGTGACGTGACTTACGTCCTCAGCCAGTCTGGACACATGCAGGCCATTCTCAACCCTCCGGGCAATCCGAAAGCGAAGTATTACGTGCAAAAGGGCGATGGCGATCTTCCTTCAACGGCCGAAGATTGGCTGAAGGGAACCGAGGAAGTGGCGGGAAGTTGGTGGCCTTTCTGGATGGAGTGGGTTCAAAATCGTTCTGGCAAGAAGGGTCCCGCTCCAAAGAAGCTAGGCGGCAAGGGATATGCCCCGCTCGAACCGGCACCCGGCCTCTACGTTCTCGATCAAGCCTGAAGGATATCGCCTTGTCCGATCCGATGTCGTCCGCCCATGTGCGCATGATGAGCGTCTCCGGCAGGAAGCTGCGGGTTGCGACGTGGCGCCTCGATCAGCCGTCGGACCATCTGCCGATCCTGTTTTTCAACGGTATCGGTGCGAACATCGAGGCGGTAGCGCCGCTCGCGGAGGCGTTGTCCGATCGCGGGTTCATCATGTTCGACATGCCCGGCGTTGGCGGTTCGCCAGAGCCGGTAGTGCCCTACAACACCTTCACCATGGCGTGGACGACCGCGAAGCTGCTCGATCGGCTTGATATTCCTGAAGTCGACGTAATGGGAGTGAGCTGGGGCGGGGCTATGGCGCAGCACTTCGCGCTGCAGCACAGGGGCCGGGTGCGTAGGGTAATCCTGTGCGCGACGAGCGCGGGCATGCTGATGATGCCGGGATCGCCCAAGGCACTAAGCAAAATGGCCGATCCCCGACGGTACGTCGATGCCGCTTTCATGCAAAAACATTTCAAGACCCTCTATGGCGACGGTCTTGGCAACTCCCCCGACCGCATGGCGCATATGAGCCGCCTGCGGCCGCCGTCCACGCGCGGCTATCTCTACCAGTTGGTCGCCATGCTCGGATGGACGAGCGCGCCCGCCCTGCCCTTCCTCAAGAAGCCCACATTGATCATGATGGGCGATGAGGACGCTATCGTGCCGTTGATAAACGGCCGGTTCCTTCACGCGTTAATTCCGAAGAGCGAGCTAGAGGTCTTCGAAGGCGGTGGACACCTGTTTCTGCTAAGTCACCGCGATCAGTCGGTCAGCTGCATGCGCGCCTTCCTCGATCGCGAGGAGCAGCATCCCGACCGGGAAAAAGCTGCGTGACGCGGCACGTGGCAATCGTCGGTTCGGGTCCTGCTGGATACTATACCGCCGAGGGCGCGCAGAAGCAGTGGGGCGACGACGTACGAATCGATGTGTTCGACACCCTGCCCGTCCCGTACGGGCTGATCCGCACGGGGGTCGCCCCCGATCACCAATCGATCAAAGGCGTCAGCCGACGTTATGAGACGACCGCGCTCAGCGATAACGTGCGTTTCGTGGGCAACGTCACAATCGGCAAGGACCTGACTGTCGAGGAATTGCGGGGACTTTACGACGCGGTCGTTTTCGCGACTGGTGCCCCTCACGATCGCAAACTCGGACTCCCGGGAGAGGATCTCGCCAACGTATATGGCAGCGCCGCCTTCGTGGGTTGGTACAACGGACACCCTGAATTCGCGAGCCTCGATCCCGACCTTTCGGGCGGCAGTGCCGTGGTGATCGGGATGGGCAACGTCGCGCTCGACGTCGCCCGCATCCTGTCGAAGACGGAAGACGAATTCGTCGGCAGCGACATCGTGGGTCATGCACTCGATGCCCTGCGCAGCTCCAACCTGCGTACGATAACGATCGTCGGCCGCCGCGGGCCGCACCAGATCATGATGACGCCGAAGGAACTGGGCGAGCTCATGCATCTCGAGCGTGCCAGTCCCCGCGTCGATCCGGCCGACCTGCCCGACGAGGCCGACGATGCGATCCTCGAGCCGGGCCTGCGCAAATCGGTCACCCACTTGCGCAGCTTCGCCGCCATTCCGGAGAGCGAACGGGCGGACAAGGCGATCGAGATCGACTTCGACATGTTCGCCTCGCCCGTCCGACTGGTTGGCGAAAGCAGGGTCGAGGGCGTCGAAGTGGAGCGCACCGTGGTCGAAGCCGGGCGGGCAATCGGAACTGGCGAGACCTATGTAATTCCCGCTGATCTCGTGGTGGCCTGCATCGGGTACCGCTCCTCGCCAATAGAAGGCGTGCCGTTCGACGAGCGCGCCGGTCGGTTCGCGAATGATGAAGGACGCATCCTGCCCGGTTTGTACGCGGTGGGTTGGGCTCGGCGCGGACCGACCGGCACGATCGGGACCAACCGCCCTGACGGCTTTGGCGTGGTCGAGCGGATCGAGGAGGACTTCGCCAGCGGCGCGATCGGGAACACGCCGCGCGAAGGGCGCGCCGGGTTCGACCGTCTCGCCGCCGCGCGAAACCTCGACGTGGTCACCTTCCGCGACTGGAAGAAGATCGAAGAAGCAGAAGCCAGAGCTGCGCGGGACGGCGCGCCGCGCGAAAAGTTCACCGACATCGAAAGCATGATCCGCGCTCGGAGTTGAGCGACTCGACTTATCGGTTTCGTTGTGAGACCGTTCAGTGCGAGAGAGAGGATCACGACAATGCCCGCACACGACCTGATCATTCGCAACGGCACGATTGTCGACGGGACTGGCGCGACGCCTTTCCGGGGTGACATCGCCGTGAACGATGGCCTTATCGCGCAAGTTGGGGAAGTTGTCGGTGATGCGGCCGAGGAGATCGATGCCACCGGCCTCGTCGTCACCCCGGGGTTCGTCGACATCCACACGCATTACGACGGTCAGGCGACATGGGATGCCGAAATGGCGCCGTCGAGCTGGCACGGCGTTACCACAGTCGTCATGGGCAATTGCGGGGTCGGGTTCGCCCCCGCAGCGCCGGATCGGCACGAGTGGCTTATCAATCTGATGGAAGGCGTTGAGGATATACCCGGCACCGCGCTTGCCGAGGGCATGACCTGGGATTGGGAGTCGTTTCCCGAATACCTCGACGCGCTTGAAAGGCTACCGCGGACGGTCGATGTGGGAACGCACGTCCCGCACGGCGCGGTGCGCGCCTATGTGCTCGGCGATCGCGAAAAGCCCGGCGCGGTGCCGACTGATTCCGACATCGAGCAGATGGGTCGCATCGTGGAAGAGGGTGTGCGCGCCGGCGCATTGGGCTTCTCGACTTCGCGTACCGTGATCCACAAATCGGTCGATGGCGAACTCGTCCCCGGTACGACTGCGACCGCCGATGAGCTTGTCGCCATCGGCCGCGCGATGGGCCGCGCGGGACACGGCGTGTTCGAGATCGCGAGCGATCTCAAGCGCGAATGGAACGAGTTCGAGTGGATGGGCCGGATCAGCCGCGAGACCGGTCTGCCGGTGACCTTCGCCGCGCTGCAGTCGATCGCCAAAGAGTTGCCACTTGAGGAGCAGATCGCGACCATGCGCGCTGAGAACGACAACGGTGCGAACATCGTCGCGCAGATTGCTCTGCGCGGGAACGGGATCGTGATGGCCTGGCGCGGTACGGTCCACCCGTTCCGCTTTCGACCGAGTTGGCAAGCGATCGAGAACCTGCCGTGGGCCGAACAGCAAGCGCGGTTGCTCGACCCGGCGTTCAAGGGGCAGCTACTGTCGGAAGCCAACGACTTCTCGAACGCGCCGCAGGACCTTTTGCCGCTCGTCATGGCTATCAGTTTTGGCTGGACGATGCAGTTCGAGATGGACGACGACTTCGATTACGAACCCCAGGCAGACGCCAGCGTGCAGGCCCGGGCGCAGCGGGCGGGGATCGATCCGCAGGAATATGCCTATAACATGCTCAGCGGCGACGGCGGCACAGGATTCATCTACCTGCCGATCCTGAACTACGCCGACGGCAATCTCGATTTCCTCGAAGACCTGCAGGCAGCCGACGATACAGTGAATTCGCTGTCCGATGGCGGCGCGCACTGCGGCACGATCTGTGATGCGGCGAGCCCTACGTTCATGCTTCAGCACTGGGTTCGCGACCGCAAGCGTGGCGGAAAGCTCTCGCTCCAGAAGGCGATCAAGCGCCAGTGCGCCGACACCGCTCGACTATACGGGCTGGAAGACCGCGGCGTAATCGCACCGGGGTATTTGGCAGACCTCAACCTGATCGACATGGAGCGGCTGAAGCTGGGCAAGCCCTGGCTCGCGTTCGACCTGCCCGCCGGCGGCAAGCGCCTGCTGCAGAAGGCGGACGGCTACGTCGCCACGATCAAGAACGGCGTGGTCACGTTCCGCGACGGCGAATGGACTGGTGAAACGCCCGGCGGTCTTATTCGCGGTCCGCAGCAAGCTGCGAAGTTGGAGGCGGCGGAGTAGCCTCCTGCTCTACACCCGCATCGGCATCAATACGTAGAGCGCCTGGCTCTTCTCATCCTGGCGGATCAGCGTTGGCGCACCGGGGTCGGCGAGATGAAGTTCCACGGTGTCGCCTTCGATCTGGTGTAGGATGTCCTTGAGGTAATTGGCGTTGAAGCCGATTTCCATCTGCTCAGAACGGTAGTCGGCCGGCACTTCCTCTGCCGCAGTTCCGTTGTCCGGACTGGTGACCGAAAGGGTGACCTTGTCGTTCTCAAGCCCCATCTTGACTGCTCGCGTCTTTTCAGTGGCGATCGTGGCAACACGATCGACGCCGTCGTAGAACGACTTCGGATCTAGCTTCAGGAGTTTATCATTACCCGTAGGAATAACGCGCGAATAATCGGGGAACGTGCCGTCAATCAACTTGCTCGTAAGGATCACTCCACCCTCACCGCCGAGTGTGAAGCGAATCTTGCTCGCTGAGAGGTCGATCTGGACGTTGGCATCCAGTGCCTCCTCGAGCAGTTTGCGCAGTTCGGCGATAGCCTTCCGAGGGACGATCACGTCCGGCATCCCCTCGGCACCGTCGGGCCGCGGCAGGGTGAAGCGGGCGAGTCGGTGGCCGTCGGTGGCGGCCGCCCTAAGGACCGGCTGGTCCTCGTCCGACACGTGGAGAAAAATTCCGTTGAGGTAATAGCGGGTTTCTTCGGTCGAAATCGCGAACCGGGTGCGATCGATCATTTCGGCCAATGTCTTGGCAGGCAACTCGAAGCTGGTCGGTAGGTCGCCTTCGACAATCACCGGGAAATCGTCGCGCGGCAGGGTCGGCAACGAGAAGCGGCTGCGACCGGCCTTCACGGCGAGGCGATTCTCTGCGGTTTCCAAGCTGACCTGACTGCCTTCGGGCAGTTTTCGCGCGATGTCGAACAGCAGGTGCGCCGAAACGGTGATAGCGCCCGCGCTCTCGACCGAGGCAGCAGCCATCTGTTCGACCACCTGGAGGTCGAGGTCAGTCGCCATGACCTTGAGCGAGCCGCCGTCCGATGCATCGAGCAGTACGTTCGACAGGATCGGGATCGTGTTGCGCCGCTCCACGACCGACTGGACGTGGGACAGGCAGCGCAGCAATGTCGCGCGTTCGATGGTGGCCTTCATCGGTCTTACTCTTACCCCTGTCGCGCGCCCACTCGGGTATCCGGGGCCGGATTCGCCCGCGAGCGCCGGAAATTCGTAAATTATCCTTAGCGGTGAGACCGCTTGGGGCAAGATTGAAGGCGGCGGAGCTCCGATTCCTTGGGGATAAAGCGGTTTAAGACAGCATCGCCATGCCGCCATTGACGTGCAGCGTCTGGCCGGTGACGTATCCAGCCTCTCTTGAAGCGAGGTACGCGACCGCCGCGCCGATGTCCGCGCCCTCGCCCATCCGGCCCATCGGGATGCGTGAGTTGAGAGCTTCCTTTTGCGCGTCGGGCAGAGTGTCGGTCATCGCCGTGCGAATGAAACCGGGGGCAACGCAATTGACGGTGATACCGCGTGTCGCCAGCTCTTGCGCCAGCGCCTTCGACATAGCGGTCAGTCCGCCCTTGGCCGCGGCATAATTCACCTGGCCGGGATTGCCCGTCGCACCGACGACGCTGGTGATGGTAATGATCCTTCCGAAACGAGCCTTCATCATCGGCTTAGCCGATGCGCGCATGAGCCGGAACGCCGCCTCCAGATTGATGCGAATCACCGCATCCCACTCCTCGTCCTTCATTCGCATCGCGAGGTTGTCTCGCGTAATTCCGGCATTGTTCACGAGAATGTCGAGCTTGCCGAAGGTATCCATCGCCGCGGGTATCAGCTCTTCGACCTGCGTGGTGTCCGACAAGTCGCACGTGATCTCCACGTGGTCGCCGCCGATTTCGCTGTTGATCTGCTCGCGAAACGCCCGAACCTTTTGGGAGTTGGATCCCGACAAGGCGATACGAGCTCCCTGCCGCGCGAGGGAATAGGCGATCGACGAACCGATCCCGCCGCTTGCGCCCGTGACCAGCGCGGTCATCCCTTCAAGGTTGAACATCACCCGATCTCCTTCGCCAGGGCCTCGATGTCGGCCATCGTCACCACACTCGTCACCTGGGCCTCTCCGTCGGTCCGGCCGATCATCGGGCCAAGCACCTTGCCACCCAGCTCGACGAAGCTCTCGACACCCGCGGCACGCATCGCCAGTACGCTTTCGCGCCAGCGCACGCGACCACAGACTTGCTCGACCAGCAGGCGTTGTTCCTCTGCAGGATCAGCCACTGCCGTCGCGGTTACGTTGGCGTAGAGCGGCACGTGGAAGGCCTGCGGGGTGGTCTTCAACAGTGCATCCGCCATCGAGTCGGCAGCCGACTGCATCAGATTACAATGAAACGGAGCAGAAACGGGCAGCAAAATCCCCCGCTTGATCCCGTGGTCCTTTACCTGCGCGACGGCCCGCTCGATCGCCTCGCGATGGCCCGAGAGGACAACCTGGGTCGGATCGTTGTCGTTGGCGACCTGGCACACTTGGCCCTCCGCGGTGGCGTCGGCGAGAGCCTGCGCTTTTTCGAGGTCGGCCCCGAGCAGCGCGCACATTGCCCCAACCCCTACCGGGACCGCCGCCTGCATCGCCTGCCCCCGCAGCTTGAGCAATCGCGCGGTGTCGGCCAGCGAGAAAGCTTCAGCGGCGCATAACGCCGTGTATTCACCGAGGCTGTGTCCGGCGACGCAATCGGCGACTTTGGCGAACGTGATCCCGCCCTCCTTCTCGAGGACGCGCAGTACCGCGATGGCGTTGGCCATGATCGCCGGCTGGGCGTTCTCGGTCAGGGTCAGCTGGTCTTCCGGCCCTTCGGCCATGACTGCCGACAATTTCTGCCCGAGAGCGTCGTCGACTTCCTCGAACACCTCGCGCGCGGCGATACTGGCGGCAGCGAGATCGACACCCATGCCAACTTTCTGGCTTCCCTGACCCGGGAAAACGAACGCCCTCATGCACATCTCTCCTTTGTCGCCGCGCCTATGCGTCCACCGGTTTGCGGGCAACCCCGAAGGGGACGATCCTGTTGTCGATGCAGTGCCCGATGCGAGCGTGCCCCAGGAATTCGATCCCGTTTCGCTCGCACCAAAAGCGCGTCATCTCCTCCGGCTCCGCCCCAAACGGACGGTCGTTTTCCGGCACATCGCTTATCCGGCCGAGGCGCAACCCGGCGATTCCGCACCGGGCCAGATTGCTGGTGACGTGAAACAGCATTCGATCGACGGCGTATAAGTGCTCTGCCACCTCTTCGACCATGACGACGTGGCCGGAGAGGTCAGGCATAAGCTCCGTCCCCATGATCGCCGAGAGGGTCATGAGGTTGAAGGCGACCGCAGGCGTTTTGTCGAGCGAGGGCTCGAGCCCGGAGATGTCACCCGAAAACCACGCCAACGCCCGCCTGGCGGCTGCGTCACCGTCCTGACGACCGACTTCGGTAACCATCGGGCCGTGCGTCGGCCGTCCGATGTCATGGCGATACAAGGCGGCAAGGAGGTATCCGCAGTCGGAATACCCGAGATAGATCTTGGAGCGCGCAGCGTCGTTCATCGCGCCGATCGCCGCAGCGGCGATGCGGTTCGAACCGTAACCTCCGCGCGCGAACCATACCGCATCGACGGAAGGGTCGTTCGCACAATCGAGGAACGCGGCGAGTCGGACGGAATCGGGCCCCGCAAAGTGCCCTTCGGAAGCGAAGCACTGATCGTGGATCAAAAGCTCGATATCGGGAAAATCGGCGGCGACGATGTCTCGAACCGATTCCGCATGGCGCCGTGTGATCGGCGTGGCGGGAGCACAGATGGCGATGCGGGTCATTGCGGTCTCACTAGCAGCGCTTCACATTGTGGTCAGCCCCGACTAGGCATCGCCCCGCATTATGGACACGCCGATCGATCCTGCCGCCCGTCCCTGGTTCTTCTGCGGCATCGGCGGGTCTGGCATGCTGCCGCTCGCGCAAATCGTCCATGGCTTGGGCGGGCAAGTTGCCGGGTCCGATCGCAGTCGCGACCAGGGACGCACGCCAGCCAAGTTCGATTGGCTCGAGGAACACGGCTTCGCGCTTTTCCCGCAGGATGGAAGCGGCGTGACCAGCGCCGACCAGATCGTCATCGCCAGTGCCGCGGTCGAGGAAACTGTGCCCGAAATCGTAAAGGCGCGCGAATTGGGGTGCGAACGCATGAGCCGCGCCGATCTCAATGCAGCACTTTTCAATGCGGCCGGCTCGGGGGTCGCCATCGCCGGTACCAGTGGCAAGTCTACAGTAACCGCGATGCTCGGCTGGATATTGCACGCCGTAGGTCGCGCGCCCACGATCATGAACGGCGCGGTGATGAAGAACTTCGTCTCGGACGATAATCCGTTCGCCAGCGCGCAAGTAGGCGGAAGGGCGCTTTACGTAAGCGAGGTCGACGAAAGCGACGGTTCGATCGCCTTGTATCGTCCCGCTGTAGGTGTGCTGCTCAACGTGAGCCTCGATCACAAGAGCATGGACGAACTGCGCGTCCTGTTTGGCGATTTCCTACGCGTGTCCAGGACCGCCGCAGTGAACGCAGATGATGCCGAGGCGGCGGCGCTCGCGAACGGGCTGGATGGCGGAGTGACCTTCGGCGTCGATGCGACCGGGGCGGACATCGGCGTGGACCCGGCGACGATCGTATCGACGTCTGCCTCAATCGCTGTGACCCTGATCGATCGGCGCGACGGATCGCATCATCCGCTCGCAGTGGAGATGCCGGGCCGGCACAACCTTTCCAATGCTCTTGCCGCGATCGCAGGCGCCAGTGCGACTGGCGTTCCGGTCGCCGATGCGGCCCGCGCACTCGCCACGTTTGCGGGTCTTGCGCGTCGCTTCGACGTGATCGGCACCAGCCACGCAGCGATAACGGTGATCGACGATTTTGGTCACAACCCCGAGAAATGCGCGGCCACGCTGCGAACATTGCGCCAGCACCCAGGCAGGATCATCGCGTTTTTCCAACCCCACGGATACGGCCCATTGCGCCAGATGGGCGCCGAACTGGCGGATACTTTCGCCCGTGAGCTATCCCCCGACGATCGCGTATTCATATCCGACCCGGTTTATTTCGGCGGAACCGTCGATCGGACCATGGGTGCCGACCACGTCGTCCAGTTGGTTCAAGAAGCGGGAGGCCGCGCCGATCACATCCCGACGCGCAAGGCGGTGGCCGACCGGATCGTCTCGCTTGCTGGACCTGGCGACCGGATTGTCGTCATGGGTGCACGCGACGACACCTTGACCGATTTTGCGCGGGAGCTTTTCGCTCGTCTCAGTTAGCGGGAGGTGTGCGCGCCGCGTAGCGACTGGGCGCCGTGAAGCAGCATGGCGATTGCGGCTCCGACAACCAACCCGAACAGCCCGGAAGCAACGGCGTAAGTCAGCCATCCCGCTATTCCCGCAAGCGCCCCGACGCTTCCCTCGACGCCGTGGCGTACTGCCTCGACCAGATGCTCCGGTCCCGGCACGCCAAGCTCGACCAGTCCATGCAGCAGGATGCCTCCGCCAACCCAAAGCATCGCCACCGTTCCGATTGCCGAGAGCGCGACCAGCACCTTTGGCATACCGTTCACCAGCATGAGTCCGAACCGCTGCGCCGTGCGCGATTCTCGCCTGGCAAGGTGCAGCCCGATATCGTCCATTTTCACAATGAGCCCTACCGTTCCATAGACCAGCACGGTGATCCCGACTCCCACCAGCGCGAGCACGATTGCACGGGCGAGGAAGCTTTCTGCGGCAACCGAGGAAAGGGTGATCGCCATGATCTCGGCCGACAGGATTAGATCGGTCCGGATGGCCCCGGCGACTCGTGCCTTCTCGAAGGCGGCCGGATCGGTGATCTCGTCTTCCAGCGTTTCGCCGTGCTTAGCCCCGCCCAGCTTCTCGATGATCTTTTCGGCGCCTTCGTAGGACAGGTAACAGCCGCCCAACATCAGGATCGGCGTGATCGCCCACGGCAGGAACGCGCTCAGCAACAATGCGGCGGGAAGCAGGATCAGCAGCTTGTTCTTCAGACTGCCTTTGGTGATCTTGGCGATGATCGGCAGCTCGCGATCGGGCGTAAACCCGGTGACATAGCTGGGCGTGACCGCGGCATCGTCGATCACTACGCCGGCGGCCTTGGCGCCAGCCTTGCCGGCGATTACCCCGACGTCGTCCACCGACGCAGCGGCGGCGCGCGCGATGACAGCAACGTCGTCAAGCAGGGCAACAAGTCCACCGGGCATCGGGTTCTCCTTGATCCAAGCCCCTGCCCGCGCTTTCGCAGGCGCACAAGACTTGCTTTTGCCCCCGATCCGGCTATGTGCGCGCCTTCCTCGCGTCCGGCCACGGCCTGTGGCGGGGAAATCGAAGAAAGCCGGAGGGGCCCCGCGATCCGCGCGGACAAGCCAGCGATCGGCATGGATAAGGACGCAAGAACATGGCTCTCTACGAGCACATCTTTCTCGCGCGCCAGGACCTGAGCCAGGCTCAGGTCGACGCACTGGCCGCGTCGGCCACCGAGATCGTCGAGAAACTCGACGGCAAGGTGACCAAGACAGAGACATGGGGTCTCAAGAATCTCGCCTACAAGATCGACCGCAACCGCAAGGCGCATTTCGTGCTGCTCAACATCGAGGGCCCTGGCGCCGTCGTCGCCGAGCTCGAGCGCCAGACGCGCATCAACGAAGATGTGATCCGCTACATCACCGTGCGTGTCGAAGAGCACGAGACCGGCCCGAGCGTGATGATGCGCAAGGGCGACCGCGACCGCAAGCCGCGCCGCGACCGCGAGGAGCGCGACTGATGGCCCGCCCGTTTTTCCGCCGCCGCAAGTCGTGCCCGTTCTCGGGCAAGAACGCACCGACGATCGACTACAAGGACGTGCGCCTGCTACAGGGCTTCATGTCCGAGCGTGGCAAGATCGTCCCGAGCCGCATCACCGCCGTTTCGGGCAAGAAGCAGCGCGAGCTGGCGACCGCGATCAAACGCGCCCGTCAGATCGGCCTTCTGCCGTACATCGTAAAGTAAGAGGAGAGACGAAATGGAAATCATTCTCCTCGAACGCGTAGCCAAACTGGGCGCGATGGGCGACGTCGTCACCGTCAAGGATGGCTACGCGCGCAACTTCCTCCTGCCGCAGAAGAAGGCGCTGCGCGCCAACAATGCGAACCGCAAGGTCTACGAGGCCAACCGCGAACGGCTTGAAACCGAAAACGCCGAGCGTCGTGGCGAGGCCGAGAAGGCCGGCGAGAAGCTCAAGGGCGCCGAGATCGTACTGATCCGCGCGTCGTCGAACGCTGGCCAGCTTTATGGTTCGGTCAACGTGCGCGATGTCGTCAGCGGCCTTGAGGCTGCCGGCCACACGGTCGACAAGCGCCAGGTCGTCATGGGTCACCCGATCAAGACACTTGGCATCCACGATGTTACGATTGCGCTGCACCCCGAGGTGCAAGTCACGGTCAAGGCCAACGTCGCCCGTTCAGACGACGAAGCCGAACTCCAGCGCCAGGGCGTCGATGTGATCGGCACGATGGCTGAGGACGAGCGCACCGAGAGCGAAGGATTCACCGAAACGGTGGACCCGACCCTCGAGCCCGGTGAAATCCCGGCCGACTTGATCGAAGAGCGCGCCGAGGCTTCGGGCGAAGCCGAAGACTGATTGCTCTCGGAGACGAGTAACGGGGCGCGGGCAGCAATGTCCGCGCCCTTTTTCTTGCGCAGCAGTTAGACCAGCCGCGCCTCTATCGCGTCCCAGATGCGCCCGGGCGTATCGGTTCCATTGAACCGGTCGATCGCAATAATGCCCGTGGGACTGGTGACGTTGATTTCGGTCAGCCATTTTCCGCCGATTACGTCGATGCCCACGAAGATCAGGCCAAGTTCCTTCAGGCGCGGGCCCATCGCGGCACAGATTTCCTGCTCGCGCGGACTGAGTACGGTAGCCTCGGCGCTGCCGCCGACCGCGAGGTTCGAGCGAAACTCGCCCTCCCCAGGTTTGCGGTTGATGGCACCGGTTACTTCACCATCGATCAGCACGATACGCTTGTCGCCTTGCGCCACTTCCGGAAGGAAGGGCTGGACCATGTGCGGTTCGGGCCAGGTCAAGTTGAACACCTCGAACAGGGCCGACAGGTTGTCGCCGTCTGCCGGAACGCGGAATATCGCCTTGCCGCCGTTGCCGTGAATCGGCTTTACGACGACCGCGCCGTGTTTGCGCTGGAACGCGCGGACTTCCTCGACCGAGCGGGTCACCAGCGTCGGGGGCATGAACTCGCGATAGTCGAGCACCATGACCTTTTCGGGCGCGTTGCGCACCGACCGGGGGTTGTTGACTACCAGCGTCTCGCTCTCGATCCGTTCGAGCAGGTGGGTGGCAGTGATGTATCCCATGTGGAACGGCGGGTCCTGCCGCATGAGTACCACGTCGACGTCGCGTCCAAGATCGAGCCGCCGCATCTCGCCCGCCGTGAAGTGATCGCCCTCCACCCGCTGCACTCGTATTGGACGCGCGTGCGCGATTAGCCTGTCGTCGGCATCAAGGGTCAGACTGCCGACGTCGTAATAGAACAGATCGTGGCTGCGCTCCTGCGCGCTCAACATGAGGGCAAAGCTGGAATTGCCTGCGATATTGATGCTTTCGAGCGGATCCATCTGGACCGCGACGCGCAGGGTCATGCAAATATCCTTATGGTTGCCAGGCGTTGACGATGTGATGCGGCAACCGGCCCGGCGCAAGGAGGATCACGTCGACACGCAGGTCCTCGCCGTTTGTCGCGTACTCGTGCGCGACCGCCTCGGCGGCGGCCGCTACTCGTCGCAGACGGTATTCATCGATAGCCAGCGCGAGATCTTCCGCACGCTTGCGCCACTTCACTTCGACGAAAGCGATCGTGCGCGCGCGCCTTACCACAAGATCGATTTCACCAAGCGGCGTCTTGCGTCGCCGGGCCAGCACCGACCAACCCTTTGCACGCAGGTAAAGCTCGGCAGCGAGCTCACCCTTGCGGCCCGCGGCCTCGGCCTTCTGCCGCTTCATCCGCCGCGCAATTCGAGCGCGCGGGAATAAAGTGCCCTGCGATCAAGTCCGGTGGCGCGGGCGACCTGTGCCGCGGCCTGCGAAGGCTTGAGATCGGACAGCGCGGCAACGAGCATCGCTTCGGCATCGTCGGCCGATGTCTCGCGCTTACGGGGAGGCGCAACCAGCAGGACGATCTCACCCCTTGGCGGGGCCTTTTCGTAGTGCGCAATCAAGTCGGTTGCAGATCCCGTGCGGCATTCCTCGTGCAACTTGGTGATTTCGCGGGCGACCGCAATCTCCCGCCCGGGAAGCACCTCACCAATCGCGGACAGCGCGCGCAGGAGGCGCGGCGCTGTTTCGTAGAATACAAGCGTCGCGGGGATAGCGGCAAGTTCGCCGAGGACATCGCTCCGGGCCTTGTCTTTCGTCGGAAGGAAACCGGCGAACAGGAACCGATCGTTTGGCATCCCCGACAGCGTGACGCCGACCACCGCAGCGCACGGCCCGGGAAGCGATGTTATGGCGATCCCCTGTTCGCGCGCCTCCCGGACAAGGCGGTACCCCGGGTCTGAAATAAGCGGCGTTCCGGCGTCGCTGACCAGCGCAACTGCGCGATCACGCATCGAATCGATCAACCGTGACCGGTCCTTATCGCTCGCGTGATCATCGTAACGCCACAGCGGCTTCGACAGGCCTAGATGCTTCATGAGCTTGCCCGTCATCCGCGTATCCTCGCAGGCCACCGCGTCGCAGGCACCAAGCGTCTCGACTGCGCGCATGGTTATATCGCCGAGATTGCCAATCGGCGTCGCCACGATGTAGAGGCCGGGGGAAAGGGTCGCGGACGAATGGTGGGACACGGCGCGCCTCATGGACCAGCGACGCGGGGAGCGGCAAGCATGAACATGAGACGGATGGATCGGCGCAAAGTCGTCGCAATTGGCGCGGCGTTGATGCTGGCGGGGTGCAAGATCATCCCGAGTGGTGGTACAAGTTCGACCGGCCCCACCCCCGTCCCGACACCCACGCCTACCACGACCGCCGGACTTCCCACCGACGAAAGCCGCCACCGAGTGGCGCTGCTCGTGCCCATGTCGGGCGCAAATGGTGCGGTCGGGCAATCGATAGCCAATGCCACCACGATGGCGCTGCTCGACACCAATGCCGATAACCTGCGGATCACTACCTACGACACCGCGGGCGGCGCGCGCAATGCGGCCGAGCGTGCGGTGGCGGAAGGTAACAAGCTGATCTTGGGCCCACTGCTGTCGGAAGACGTCTCCCAGGTTCTTGCCGCGGCACGTCCTTCCGGGGTGCCGCTGATCACGTTTTCCAACGACAGCAAGGTCGCCAGCGCGGACGTATTCGTGATCGGCCAGGCGCCCGAACAGTCGATCGAACGGACCGTGGCATACGCTCGCGGCCACGGCGCGAACCGCTTTGCGGCGATCACGCCCGAAGGCGAATACGGTCAGCGCGCCGCCGCGGCTTTTCGAACAGCGGTTGCGAGCGCCGGCGGTATTTTTGCCGGAGGGGAGACCTACACGCGCGGCAATACCTCGATTGTCAGCGCCGCGACACGGCTCGCCCAGAAGGGCGGTTTCGATACCGTCCTCATTGCTGACGGATCGCGGCTTGCCGGACAGGCGGCTGTGGTCCTCCGGCCGCGCGGCACGGGCGCAACTCAAATCTTGGGCACCGAGCTGTGGAGCGGGGAAAGCGAAGTGACCAGGATCGCTGCGTTGCGCGGCGCTTGGTTCTCTGCCGTGTCGGATTCACGATTCAAGCGCTTTTCCGACAGTTACAAGAGCCGCTTCGGGGCACAGCCATACCGCGTGTCGACCTTGGGCTATGATGCGGTTCTGCTGGCGCTGCGGATCGCACGCGACTGGCGGCCGGGTCGGGGTTTCCCGACGTCGAAGTTGCGCGATGAAGGCGGTTTCCTCGGCCTCGATGGCGCATTTCGCTTCACCCGGTCGGGTGTCGTCGAACGCGCGATGGAAGTCCGCGAAGTCCGCGACGGGTCGGTCGGAATCGTCGATCCCGCGCCCGCCAAGTTCGGCGACTGACGATAACTCACACGCGTGCTTGAAGCGGCGCGAATCCGCAGCCTATAGCCATATCCATGCCCGATGACCTGTTTGCCAATCCGGCCGCCACCAGCGGCGATTATGACGCCTCATCGATCGAGGTGCTCGAAGGGCTGGAGCCCGTTCGCCGCCGACCGGGGATGTACATCGGCGGGACCGACGACCGTGCGCTCCATCACCTCGCGGCCGAAGTGCTCGATAACGCGATGGACGAAGCGGTGGCTGGGCACGCCAACCGAATCGAGGTCGAGCTGGGCGAAGGCAACACGCTGACCATCAGCGACAACGGTCGCGGTATCCCGGTGGGCGAGCATCCCAAGTACCCCGGCAAGTCGGCGCTCGAGGTTATACTCACCACACTTCATTCGGGCGGCAAGTTCTCGGGCAAGGCGTATGCCACCAGCGGCGGCCTCCACGGCGTAGGCGTTTCAGTGGTCAACGCGCTCAGCGACAAAACCCGTGTCGAAGTTGCGACTAACCGCGTACTGTTTGCCCAGGAGTTCTCGAAAGGTCTTGCGACGGGTCCGCTCGAGCGACTGGGCGCGACTCCAAACCGGCGCGGGACGGCGGTAACGTTTCATCCCGACCCGGAAATTTTCGGCGAACGGCAATTTATTCCGAAGCGCCTGTTCAAACTCGCTCGGTCGAAAGCTTACCTCTACGCTGGCGTCGAAATTCGCTGGAAGTGCGCGGTCTCGTTGGCAAGCGATGACGTGCCTGAGGAAGCGGTGTTCCAGTTCCCCGGCGGCCTTTCCGACCATTTGGCCGAACAAGTTGCCGGGCGCGAATGCGTCACCACCCAGCCCTTTGCCGGTCGGCAGGACTTTGCTGAAGAACAGGGCCGTGTCGAATGGGCCGTGGCCTGGCCGTTATGGTCCGACGGTGCATTCAGCTGGTACTGCAACACGGTCCCCACTCACGACGGTGGCACCCATGAACAGGGCCTGCGGGCCGCACTGACCAAGGGCATCCGTGCGTTCGGTGAACTCGTGGGGCAGAAGAAGGCCAAGGACATTTCGGCCGACGACGTGATGAACGGCGTCGAGATCATGCTCAGCGTCTTCATCCGCGATCCGCAGTTCCAGAGCCAGACCAAGGATCGGCTGACCTCGCCCGAGGCCGCGCGGCTGGTCGAGAACGCGGTGCGCGATCACTTCGATCACTTCCTGTCCGACAACATGGAGCGCGGCCGCGCGCTGCTTGGGGCCGTGATGGAGAGGATGGACGAGCGCCTCAAACGCAAGGCCGAGCGTGAGATCAAGCGCAAGACCGCCACCAATGCCAAGAAGGTCCGGCTTCCCGGCAAGCTGACCGACTGCACCGGCGAGGGCGACGGCGAGACCGAGCTGTTCATCGTCGAGGGCGACAGCGCCGGCGGCAGCGCCAAGCAGGCCCGCGACCGCAAGACCCAGGCCATCCTCCCAATCCGCGGGAAGATTCTCAACGTGGCATCGGCCAGCGCCGACAAGATCCGCGCCAATTCGGAGATCGCCGACCTGGCTCTCGCACTGGGATGCGGCACCCGCAAGGACTGCAACGCTGACCAGCTTCGCTACGACCGGATCGTCATCATGACCGATGCCGATGTCGACGGCGCGCATATCGCCACGCTGTTGATGACGTTCTTCTTCCAGGAAATGCCCGACATCGTCCGCCGCGGGCATCTATTCCTTGCTCAGCCCCCGTTATACCGGCTGACGGCAGGCAAGGAGAACGCCTACGCCCGCGACGACGCGCACAGGGCAGAACTCGAGGAAACTCAGTTCAAGGGACGAAAAGTCGACGTCGGCCGCTTCAAGGGGCTTGGCGAGATGAATCCGCAGCAGCTGCGCGAGACCACGATGAATCCGGCAACACGCAGCCTAATCCGGATTACCCTGCCGGCGGAACACGAGCAACGCCACGCGATTAAGGAACTGGTCGACCAGCTCATGGGCCGCAATCCTGAACATCGATTCAACTTCATCCAGAACCACGCCGGCGACCTCGATCGCGATCTGATCGACGCCTAGCGCTCGATAAAATAGCGTTCCGCACAGGGGCCAATGACCGAACCCGCGAAGTCGGCGATCTCTTGGTCAAAGAGCAGGTGGTCGGCATCAGACAGGCTGACAAAAGCTTTTGGGATGAAACGAGGCTCCTAACGAACGCGAACCAGTTTCGATTCCGAAGCACGTCGGTTGGCGGTTGCATGATCATCAAGGTCGAGGAAGCGGTATTGGGGTCGCCTCGATCATAACCACCCTTGCCCTGCGCCACGGCTCCCCTTAACGCGTGCGTAAAGTTGCACAGGGAAACGGGTATGGTCGATCGCTTCGAGGGCACCAGCAGTTACATTGCCACCGAGGATTTGAAGGTCGCGGTCAACGCGGCGGTTACATTGCGCCGCCCGCTGCTCGTCAAGGGCGAGCCAGGAACCGGAAAGACCGTGCTGGCTTACGAAATCGCCAAGGCGATCGACGCGCCCCTGATCGAATGGAACGTCAAGTCCACCACCAAGGCACACCAGGGTCTGTACGAATACGACGCAGTAGCCCGACTGCGCGACGGTCAACTGGGCGAGGAGCGCGTCCACGATATCCGTAACTACATCAAGCGGGGAAAGCTGTGGGAAGCTTTCACCTCCGAACAGCTCCCGGTCCTGCTGATCGACGAGATCGACAAGGCAGACATCGAATTCCCCAACGACTTGCTGCAGGAACTCGACCGGATGCGGTTCGACGTTTATGAGACGCAGGAGACTGTCGCAGCCAAGGACCGCCCGATCGTTGTGATCACCTCGAACAACGAAAAGGAGCTGCCGGATGCGTTTCTGCGCCGGTGCTTCTTCCACTACATCAAGTTTCCCGACCGCGACACGATGCGCGAGATTATCGACGTGCACTTTCCGGACATTCAGAAGGTCCTCGTGACCAAGGCGATGGACGTCTTCTACGAAATTCGTGACGTTCCCGGGCTCAAGAAGAAGCCCTCGACCAGCGAATTGCTCGACTGGCTCAAGCTCTTGTTGAACGAGGACATGCCGCTTGAGGTCCTGCAGGATCGTGATCCGACCAAGGCGATTCCGCCGCTTCACGGGGCGCTGCTCAAGAACGAGCAGGATGTGATGCTCTTTGAGCGCCTCGCCTTCATGTCGCGGCGCCAGGGGGCCTGACCGGTATGCTGCGCGCCGGCTGGAGCAGCTGGCGCGCTTGTCTCGGATGGGGGATTGCGACGCTCGCCATCTCATTCGCATTCGGACGGGTCTTCCCCGATGCACTCGCGCATCCGCTTGCCGATTCCAGTATAACGTCATTGATCCTCGCATTTGAGTTTGCTCGCAACGCGGACGATCTAAGGGCGGTGTTCGGCACTCCCGGCGATCCGTCGCATGCGGCGCGGCTCACTGGGATCAGGGCGGGCAACCTGCTCGATTACGCCTTCATGCTCACCTACGGTTCCTTCCTGCTTGCCTTTTTCCGTGCGAGCGCGGGGGACTTGGGAGAGAGGCGATGGTTGTGGGCAGGTTGGCTGGGGCCCGCCGCCGCCCTGTCCGACGCCGTGGAAAACGTGATCTTACTCTCGCTCAACAGTGACCTTGCCGAGCCCGGAACGCGACTGGCGCTGCTGCCGTGGCCCGTCTGGATCAAGTTCGGCCTGCTAGGCTTCCTATCGGGCGCCGCGTCCCTTGCGCTTTGGCGTCAGCGCGCATGGCTTCTTGCGCTTCCTTGCATGGCCGCACCGCTGCTTGCGATTCCCGCGATCGTCGAGCCACACCGTTGGGGCCAGTTGGCCGCAGCGGCCGTCGGCTGGTCCTGGATCTCGGTATTGAGCTGGGCGATCTGGCGGGCTTGGCGCACGAGTAAGGCAGCTCAGGAAACGGGTTGAAATTTTTTTGCACCAGGCGTTTCTGGAAGCTAACCACTATCTCAGCCGATAAAAATATGAGGTGCTTCGATGAATGAAGCGCGCAGCGACGACCGAAAATCCCTCAGTATATGGGGCCGCTATCGTACTGGCTCCGGCCTGCGCCGCGACGTTCCTATAAAGGATCTCTCGGAATCGGGTTGCCGCTTCTACGACAAATTCTCTAGCCTTCTACCAGGGATGGAGTTGACCTTGCGAATTGAAACCATCGGTCCGTTTCCGGCGACCGTGCAATGGCAGGATGCTGGGTACGTGGGGGTTCAGTTCCACCAGCGCCTGTACGGACCGACGTTCGACCACATATGTCAGCGTCTTGGTAGCTAGTCGGCGTCAGATCACGTACGCGAGCTCGAAATCGCCCCAGCGGCGACCGTCGATGACCAAAGGCACGTAGACGTTGCGGACGATCTCGTAGGTGGTGCCGTCACCTTCCTGCCGATAAACGGCCATCATGTACGGAGCGGTGCTCGCCTTGGCCTTGCGGTCGATGGGATCGAACAGGATTCGGCCGTTCCGACAGTATTTCGTGTCGTGCGCGAGATCGCCGGTCGGTTGCCGCGAGCGATCGCTCACGTGTGTCGGCAGGAAACCACGCATGTCCGCCTGGCTGCACATTTTCACGGCCCCACCCTCGGCTAGCAATCGATCGTTGACCGGTCGCCAGTTGGCATCGGCCCAGTCGCTCAACGCCGTACGAAAACGAGGCGGATTACTGTTGGATATCTCGCGGTAATCCGCATCGAACAGCGCCGCAAACGACAGCTTGCCCTCGACGATCGCCGATTCCGCAAGCGCGACAATCTCGTTTGCGTAGCTCTGCGCCTTCTCGACCATCACGCTGTCCTGCGGCGAAAGACCGGCTTTGACGAGCTCGTCGAACATTGCGCTTGCGGTCAGCTCCAGCTCTTCGATCCGCGTATGGGCGCGCGATAGCTTGTCCTCGTTGTCGATCGCTGCACTGTCGAACGAAACGAGCATCGTCTGCACGCCGTTGACATGGTCGCTGATAGTCGCCGTCGCCCGGGTAATCTGGTCGTTCTGCCCGTCGACCTCGACGATCAGTTCGTTGACCGAACGCATGGTGTGCTGGATTTGGCCAACCGATATCTTTGCCGCGCTGCTCGCTTTACCACCGCTCTCGATCTTGGTGATCACCTCATCCGCTTCGCGGCCAAGGGTGTCGATGGTCCGGCCGATCTCCTCGGTCGCACGGCGCGTATCGCTGGCAAGGCTCTTCACTTCGTTCGCCACCACAGCGAAGGTTCGTCCGGCATCGCCCGCCCGCATCGCCTCGATAGTGGCGTTGAGCGCAAGGATATTGGTGGTCTCGGCTATCTGGTCGATCTCCTGCGCACTCGAGCGCACTTGCGCCATTGCCGCAGCAAAGCCGGTAACGTGCTGCCCCAGGGTCTCGACGAGCTCGAGCAGTTCGGTGATCTGATCGAGCGAAGACTGGATCAGCATCGATCCCTCGCCAAGGCGCTCGATCGCGCGCTCGGACAGCAGGCGCGCTTCGTCGCTTGCCTGGGCCACGCGCATCTGATCGGTTTCGAGGGCGGACACGGTCTTTTGCAAAGCATTGTGCTCAGACCGTAGTCTCTCGGACGAAACCATCACCGAATGGATGATGCCTGCGACGTCGGTGCATCCAACGGTCACATCCCCGCAGCTGGCGGATATGCGTTCGATGCTGTGACCCTTGGCGGTGTCGATGGCGGTCTGTTCCATATGTCCCCTGTGTGCGGCCCTTTCACCGGGCTTTACGGGGGCCATGGTTAGCGAAGCTTTAAGGGCCCCACGAAACGCTGCATCGAACGCACTGGCATGTGTGCGCGGCGCGCGATACTAGGCGGCGATGTTCTTCAATTTCGTCGACGAGCTCCGCGCCGCAGGCATTCCCGCGAGCTTCAAGGAGCACCTCACGCTGCTTGAGGCGCTCGACAAGGACGTGATCGAGCAGACGCCGGAGGCTTTCTACTACCTAAGCCGCGCGACCTTTGTGAAGGACGAAGGCCTGATCGACCGGTTCGACCAGGTCTTCCAGAAGGTCTTCAAGGGCGTCTTGACCGATTACGGCCAGCAGGCGGTCGACATTCCCGAAGACTGGTTGAAGGCGATCGCCGAGAAATTCCTGACTCCCGAAGAGATGGAGGCGATCAAATCGCTCGGCTCGTGGGACGAAATCATGGAAACTCTCAAGAAGCGGATCGAGGAACAGCAAAAGCGCCACGAGGGCGGCAGCAAATGGGTCGGTACCGGCGGGACGAGCCCGTTCGGAAACGGCGGCTACAACCCCGAAGGCGTGCGGATCGGCGGTGAAAGCCAGCACAAGCGTGCGCTGAAAGTGTGGGAAAAGCGCGAGTTCAAGAACCTCGACAACACCCGCGAACTGGGCACCCGCAACATCAAGATGGCGATGCGTCGCCTACGCCGCTTTGCCCGCGAGGGAGCGGCCGACGAGCTCGACCTCGACGCAACGATCGAGGGCACCGCCAAGCAAGGGTGGCTCGACATCCATATGCGGCCCGAGCGGCATAATTCGGTCAAGCTGTTGCTCTTTCTCGATGTCGGCGGGTCGATGGACCCGTTCATCAAGCTGGTCGAGGAGCTGTTCAGCGCCGCCACAGCGGAATTCAAGAACCTGGAATTCTTCTACTTTCACAACTGCCTTTACGAAGGCGTGTGGAAGGACAACCGCCGCCGCTGGGCAGAGCGGACCAAGACGTGGGATTTGCTCCACAAGTTTGGCCATGATTACAAAATCGTGTTCGTCGGCGACGCCGCTATGAGTCCGTACGAAATCACCCATCCGGGCGGCAGTGTCGAGCATATGAACGAGGAAGCGGGCGCGACATGGATGCACCGGGTAACGAACACTTACCCCGCGACTGTATGGCTTAACCCGGTCCCCGAGCAGCAATGGGGCTATTCGCAATCGACCAAGCTATTGAAGCAATTAGTGAATGGCCGGATGTACCCGCTCACCCTCGACGGTCTGGACGATGCCATGCGAGAACTGAGCCGCAAGCACGGATAGCGTGCGACGATCCAAGATCCTGTCACCCAGTATCCGACCGCACCGGATGGTGCGGGATGAACCAGGTCAGTCGGAGCCGGATCGCGAACCGGCCGGTTCGCTAGCCTGATCGAGTTCCGCGTTCAGCCGCATGCTGCACCGCCAGAAGAAAAAGGCCGGCAACAGGCCCATCGCAGTCGCGCTGTAGAGAACCACCTGCACGCTATCCTCGCCGAAGCTCGGTTTGATCCAGTCCGACAGCATCCCGAATAGAAGGGGCCCGAAGCCCAGCCCGATAAGATTCTGGAAGAACAGCAGGACAGCCGCCGCCATCGCGCGAGAGCGCAGGGTGACGAGTCCTTGCGCGCTCGAATAGGTCGGGCCGTAGTACAGCGAATTCAGGACCGTTGGGATGAACAGCAGGGCCAACGCGACCCGCCAGTCCCCAGCGGAATAGCCGAGGTAGGCGATCGGGGCAGCCAAGGCCATTCCGATGGCGGGAGCGGTCAGGACATGACGCCGGTTTGTGGCCCCCCACCTGTCCGCGATCTTGCCGCCGAGCAAGGTTCCCAGAATTCCCGCAACGCCATTGACGATGCCGAAGTACAATCCGACCTCGCCAGGTGACAGACCATGGGTTCTCTGGAAGAAGATCGTCGCCCAAGTGGTTTTTCCATAACTAAGGAAGGCCGCACTCGAGGCAGCGATGAGCAGAAGGACCATCGCGCGTGAGCCGAAGATCGAGCCGAGAACCGCCCGGTTGGTGGCCGCCGGTGCATGAACCTGTGTGGGAAACTGCTTGCGCGGCTCCTTCAACAGGAAGAAAACGACGCCCGCGAGTACCACCCCAGGCAGTCCGACCACCACGAACGCTCGCCTCCATCCGAGCGCGTCAGCAAGCAGGCCGCCGATGATCATGCCGAGGAGCGTCCCGATTGGAATTCCGAGAGCATAGAAGGCGAGAGCGGATGCACGCCGCTCTTTCGGGACCAGGTCGCTGATCAGCGAATGGGCCGCCGGCGTGCAGCCCGCCTCGCCTACTCCGACGCCGATCCGAGCAAGCAGGAGCTGGATGAAATTGGTCGTATAACCACAGAGCGCCGTCATTCCTGACCATGTCGCAAGCGCAATCGCAATCAGGCGTGGACGATTGGTGGTCGGCCGATCCGCGTACCGCGCGATGGGCAGGCCCAGGATCGTGTAGAATAACGCGAACGCCAACCCGGTCATCAATCCGATCTGTGTGTCGGACAGGTCCAGGTCCTTGGCGATAGGCTCGGCGAGGATATTGACGATCTGCCGGTCGATGAAATTGAAGATATAGACGATCAGCAGGATCCACAGCGTCGCGGTTACTCCCCGCTGCGCAGTCGCCTGCGCCGGTGCGCTTGCCATGTTTATCCTCTCCCGCGGCGTATTTGGCCGTCGGATCGACGCTCGTTCAGGCGCATCTGCCGGTCAAGAGAAAAACAACGATTTCTCCGATCAGTAGAGCAGGCAATCGGCTATGTCGGCGCGCCACTTGTCCTCATCGGCGAAAGCGATCCGGTCCAGATCGCCAGGCTCCGCACTGGGGTCGTCGACCCACTCGCGCAACGAGGGGCCCCCATTGATCACGTCGATAGCGAGCCGGTCGAACTCGTATTCATAAGGAAAGTCCCGCCAAAGATCGTAACCAGCCTGCACGTTGCGGATTGCCTTGAATGCGAGAGCCTGCAAGCGCCAAGGCCGGAACGCTTCGTGATCGTAAAAGCCTTGCTCGGCGTGGATCATCAGACCGCTGCACAGCGATTTGGCATGTTTGTGAAAGGTCGGCTCGAACCAGACTGGGCGGATGGCGCATCCAGCGAGCCATGCGGGGGCAAGGCGCTCCATTTCTGCCAGCACTGCCGCCCCTTCGAGATCGGGCGCCCCGAACAGGATCTCGAGCGGACGGGTCGTGCCCCGGCCTTCGCTGAGGTTGGTGCCTTCGAGCATGACCGTCCCGGCATAAGCGCGCGCCATGTTTAGGCTGGCGGCGTTTGGGCTGGGATTGATCCACACGCGATCGGTCGGCCAGCCAAAACCGGGACCCGCCTCAGGGAGCCAGTGGTGCATATCGACGACGCGATAGGCCACATCGAGCCCGAAGCGGCGGATAAACCATTGGCCCATCTCACCCATCGTCAGCCCGTGCCGCATGGGCATTTCGGCAGCTCCGACGAAGCTTTCCTGCCCCGGGAGCAGCAGCGTGCCTTCGACGGGGCGGCCCGCGGGATTGGGCCGATCGAGCACCCAGACTTCCTTGCCGTACGCTTCTGCGGCCTGGAGCAGATAAAGCAGCGTCGTGACGAAAGTGTAGATCCGGCAGCCGAGGTCCTGCAGATCGAACAGGAATACATCGGCGGTGCTCATCATCTGGCCGGAAGGCCGGCGCACTTCGCCGTATAGGCTGAAAATTGGAATGCCATAATGCGGATCGGTCTCGTCGACGGTCTCGACCATGTTGTCCTGCTTGTCGCCCTTGAGCCCGTGCTGAGGACCGAACGCGCTAGTAACCTTCACGCCTGCCGCGATCAGCGCGTCGAGGCTGTGCACAAGTCCTGCGGTGACCGAAGCGGGATGCGCGACGAGAGCGACCCTGCGGCCCGCCAGCTCGTTCAGAAGTTCCGGCTCACTAAGCAGCCGATCGATACCGAATTTCATGGCCCTGGCGGTGCCGCAAGCGTGGCTGCGAAGCAAGCCGGGTCGTGGAAATCGGGCTTCGCCACCGGGTGCGCAATCGCCCAGTAGCTGATTGCCCCGCTTCGCTCCTCGATAACGCACGCGAAATTGGCCGCAGCCGGCAATTGGGGAAGCACGTCGCGCGGAACGGCTGCATCAAAGATCGCGAAGTTGCTGCCGACCCGCATCGTGCAATCGGGCTCGCGCGAAGCCGGGCGGTCCTCCATCCCCTCGCGATAGGACGAGAAATCGTAGGCCGCCCACCGCTCGGACGGAGCGAAGTTCAGTTCGACATAGGATTCATCACCGTTGGTACGCAGGAAGAGTTCGAAACAGGTCGTCTTCCACAGATCGTCCGAGCGGCCCCGCCCGGCGAACGCGGGAATAACCATTTCCTGCGCACGGTCCACGCGCCACCGAACGCGCAGCCAGTCGGGGGTCCACCCAATCACCCGCGCCTCTACCGCCGTGACCTGCGCGGGTGGGTGCGCCGGGTGCGCTTTCAAGCGATGCGTTTGCATGTTGGCGCCCTCGTGCTAACCGCCCGCCCGCGATGAGCGAGTATAAATCCGATCTGCTGCGCCTGCTCGACGAGCGGGGCTATGTCCACCAGATGACCGACGCTGCGGGGCTGGACGCCCTTGCCGCGCGCCATATCGTGCCCGGATATATCGGTTTCGACGCGACAGCGTCCTCGCTCCACGTCGGCAGCCTGGTACAGATCATGATGCTCCGGCGCCTCCAACAGGCAGGGCACAAGCCGATCGTCGTCATGGGCGGTGGGACAACCAAGGTTGGCGACCCATCAGGCAAGGATGAATCGCGCAAGCTGCTGACCAGCGAAACGATTGCCGAGAACATCGCGTCGATCCGCACGGTGTTCGAGCGCCTGCTGCGTTTCGACGACACCCCCACCGGGGCGATCATGGTCGATAACGACGAGTGGCTGGGCGAACTCGGCTACGTCGAACTGCTGCGCGACGTCGGTCCGCATTTCACGATCAATCGGATGATGACGTTCAACTCCGTCAAGCTACGGCTTGACCGCGAGCAGCCGCTGACCTTCCTCGAATTCAACTACATGATCTTGCAAGCCTACGATTTCCTCGAGCTCGCCCGGCGGCACGGCTGCCGGCTACAAATGGGCGGCAGCGACCAGTGGGGCAACATCGTAAACGGCATGGAGCTCGGTCGGCGGATGGAAGGGCACGAATTGTTCGGCGTGACCACCCCGCTGATCACCACTGCTGATGGCGCGAAGATGGGAAAGACAGCTGCGGGCGCCGTTTGGCTCAATGAGGATCGCCTGCCCAACTGGGATTTCTGGCAATATTGGCGCAACGTCGATGACCGCGACGTGGGCCGGTTCTTGCGGCTGTTCACCGACCTTCCGCTGAAAGAAGTCGCTCGGCTGGAATCCCTCGAGGGAGCGGAAATCAATGCGGGCAAAGTCACACTTGCGAACGAGGTCACCCGGCTTGTGCGCGGGGATGAGGCGGCGCGTTCGGCAGAGGCGACGGCGGCGACCACATTTGCCGGCGGCGGTGCGGGCGAAGGCCTTCCTTCGCTGAAACTGACCGAAGGGATGACGATTACGGCTGCTCTCACCGCTATCGGCTTCACCGCTTCGAATGGCGAGGCCAAGCGCAAGATCGCCGAGGGCGCGGTCAAGCTCGACGGCGTCACGGTAACCGACGCGACCGACCAGGCGCGCCGCGGCCGGCTCAGTCTTGGTAAGAAACGCCACGGCATGTTGGTTTGAGCGGGACGCCTTAACCCAATATCAGCGATTTTCCGGCACTACGCCTCGGTCCACATTTCAACGGGAGGGCCGTGGTACAGTGTCTGTCGGAGCTCAGCTTTCGGTCACCGATCTTCGCCGCGCCGCGCGGCATCCGGTCGATTATTCGGTCATCGCCGAGCACCAGCAGCACGGCGATCTCAAGCTGCACGTGGCGAACATCTCGGCTCATGGCTTCATGGTCGACGGCGCAAACGGGCTCGATCGCGGTGACCGGGTTATCATCCGCTTGCCCGAAGTGGGCCGGATCGAGGCATACGTCATCTGGACCCGCGACGAACGCGCCGGTTTCCAGTTCGAACGAATCATAAGGCTCGACGACTTTGTCCGGATAATCGAGGCTCTTCAGCCCAATCCGCGCCTGCGCCGCGCGCGCTGACCGCTACAAGATTTCGTTAGCGAACAGCGCGTAGCACTTGCTTGGCAAGTGCTACGGCGACTGTCATTGGGCGAGTGTGAGCGCGCACCCCCACCCGATAAGAATCGCGAATTTCCGGGCATATTTCCTGTCTCGGCTGCTCGGTACGATAGCGATCAGCGCGCAGGCGATCATCATCGGCTGGCAAGTCTATTCGCTCGCCCGCGAGAGCATGGACATCAAACAATCGGCGTTCCTGCTCGGCATGATCGGGCTGGTTCAGTTCGTGCCGCTGTTCATCCTCACTCCGGTTGTGGGCCTGATTGCCGATACGTTCGACCGGCGATGGATCGTACGCTGGACGACGCTGCTATTGACCGTCAACGCCGCCGTGCTGGGCTATCTGACCTGGACTGATCAGCTAACCCTGCCATTCTTGTTCGTCGCGGCGATGTTCGTGGGAATCGCGCGGGCGTTCTCCGGGCCCGCCTATTCAGCGCTCGCGCCTAACCTCGTGCCGCGAGAAGTGCTGCCTACTGCGATCGCCGTCAGTTCCATGGCATGGCAGGTCGGGACCATCGCGGGGCCAAGCGTGGGAGGAGTGCTCTACGCGATCCACCCTGATGTCGCCTATGGCTCGATCGCCGCCATGCTTGCGCTTGCGCTGATGTTCATCTTCCTCATTTCACCTGTCCCGCAGCCGCCCGTGCAAAAGGATCGACACCCGATCCAGCGGGTAAAAGACGGGTTTCGCTACGTCCGGGACAATCGTCTGGTATTGGCGACGATCACGCTGGACCTGTTCGTGGTTCTGTTGGCCGGTGCAACCGCACTTCTGCCAGTGTTCGCGCGCGATATCCTGCATGTCGGAGCGGACGGTTTCGGGTTGCTTGCTGCGGGCATGGGCATCGGCGCTACGGGCGCATCGATCTGGTTCTCGATCTACCCGATGAAAACCGAAGTAGGCTTAAAGATGCTCGCCGCGGTCCTCATCTTCGCGCTGGCGATTCTGACCTTCGGGCTGTCGACCTATTTCTGGCTGAGCCTCGGAGCGCTGATCGTTGCGGGTGCAGCCGACATGGTCTCCGTCTACATCCGCCAGTCGCTCATCCAGCTACACACACCCGACGAGATGCGCGGTCGCGTCGGCGCGGTTTCTGCACTGACTATCTCAGCATCCAACGAACTCGGCGAGACCGAGTCCGGACTTCTGGCCTCGGTGATCGGCCCGGTAGGCGCGGTCGTGTTCGGCGGGGCGGCCGCGATTGTGATCACGCTTGCCTGGTCACGGCTGTTTCCCGAACTCAGGCTTGCCAAGACCTTCGATCCCTCGCCACAATCGGATCGGAAGCAACCCCAGGAGGCCCTGCCATGAAAGCCGACAGCGTTCTTGCTACAATCGGTAACACCCCGCACATCCGCCTTTCGCGGATGTTCCCCGATCATGAAGTTTGGGTGAAGAGCGAGCGTACCAACCCAGGGGGATCGATCAAGGATCGCATCGCGCTTGCCATGGTCGAAGATGCGGAGAGACTCGGTGCGCTCAAACCGGGTGGGACGATCATCGAACCGACCAGCGGCAACACGGGTATCGGCCTTGCAATGGTAGCCGCGGTCAAGGGCTACAAACTCGTGCTCGTCATGCCCGAGAGCATGAGCCTCGAGCGCAGGCGGCTCATGCTCGCCTACGGTGCCTCGTTCGACCTGACGCCTAAGGAAAAGGGGATGAAAGGCGCGCTCGAACGCGCGTCCGAACTGGTCGAATCGACTCCCGGTGCGTGGATGCCACAGCAGTTCGAGAACCCGGCCAACGTTGCCGTCCACGCCCGCACCACCGCGCGCGAGATCATCGCGGATTTTGCCGACACGCCAATCGAGGCGCTGATCACCGGGGTCGGAACAGGTGGGCACCTCACCGGCTGCGCGGAGGTGCTCAAGGCCGAGTGGCCCGCGATGAAGGCTTATGCGGTCGAACCCGCGCTTTCGCCGGTCATTTCCGGCGGACAACCGGGGCCGCACCCAATTCAGGGTATCGGCGCGGGCTTCATTCCGGGCAATCTCCACACGCGCGCGATCGACGGGGCGATCCGGGTCGATGCCGATTCCGCCAAGGAGATGGCGCGTCGCTGTGCCTCCGAAGAGGGGCTTCTAGTCGGTATCTCGAGCGGGGCGACCCTCGCCGCCATCGCACAGAAACTGCAGGAAATGGACGTTGGTTCACGAGTGATGGGCTTCAACTACGACACGGGCGAGCGGTACCTTTCGGTGCCCGATTTCCTGCCCGAAGCCTAAAGGTGGACCAGTCGCCTATAGCAAGGGCGGAGACGCGCTAAGCGGGACGCCTTATCGAACTGAGGAGGAGCCGCGCGCCGCGATCACCGTTTCCCGACGATCATTAACCCGATCCCCGCGGTCGAAGCCAAGGCTTGGGCGCTCGCCAAGTCGGGTTATCTCGCGTTGCTGTGCGATTACTAACGTTATGCTCTGTCGAAACCGAAGGCCGCAGCGGAGCACCAGCCTACGATCCAAGCGCCGACCGGCAAGGTTGGGTCGCGATTGTGCCACTGTTCGACGAGGTGTTCGGCTAATGCAGCCGCCGGCGTCGCTTGGGCACCGTCACGATGATCGCGCCGATCGTTAGGCCGACCGATCCGGCGATCCCGAACTTGACCGCGTTGAGCAAGGGCGCGTCAAAGGTGGCCGTGCCTCCGGTCCACCACCACGTCGTGTTCTCGATCACCAACTGACCCAGCAGCATAGTTGCCAGCCCCACGGTCACAGCGATCAAGGTGCGCAACAGATTTCTCATTCGACCCTCTCCAGCGTGTAGTTCCGGAACTGCTCGCGCAGATCCTTCTTGCTGATCTTTCCGGTTCCCGTGTGGGGAATCTCGTCGACGAACTCGATCGCGTCGGGCAGCCACCACTTGGCGATCTTGTCTCGCAGGTGATCGATCACATCGGCGGCGCAGACCGGCATTCCGGGCTTGGCGACGCAGACCAGGATCGGACGCTCATCCCACTTCGAGTGAGCTATCCCGATCGCCGCCGCCTCGGCAATCGCGGGGTGACCGACCGCCGCATTTTCGAGCTCGACCGAACTGATCCACTCGCCGCCAGACTTGATCACATCCTTTGTGCGGTCGGTCAGTTGGAGGGTTCCATCCGGGTGGATCACGCCGACATCCCCGGTATCGAACCACTGATCGCCATCGACTTCGTCGTCTTCAGCCTTGAAGTACCGCTTGATCACCCAAGGACCGCGCACCTGCAGTGCGCCGGAAGTCTTGCCGTCGCGCGGCAGGACCTTGGTCGGATCGTCGAGATCGACGCAGCGCAGCTCGACGCCGAACGCGGGGCGTCCCTGCTTCTGCACGAGATCGACTTGCTCGGAAAAGCTCAGCGTGTCCCAGTTCCAGGGTTCCGAACCGGTCGTTCCGATGGGCGAAGTTTCGGTCATGCCCCATGCATGCGCAACGCTCACGCCATTCTTCATCAGCCGTTCGATCATGAAGCGCGGCGCGGCCGAGCCGCCGATGATCGCGCGCTGCAGCTTGCCTACATCCCGCACGTCCTTCCCGATCGAATCGAGGTAGTTGAACATGGCGAGCCAGACCGTCGGCACACCGGCGGAGTGAGTCACGCCCTCCCGCTCCATCAATTCGCACAACACCGCGGGTTCGTTTACCGCCGAGTAGACGAATTTGAGGCCCGGGATCGTGCCCGACCACGGCAGACCCCAGCTTGCGGCGTGGAACATCGGCACGATCGGCAGCATGACACTGCGCGAATCGAAGTCGAACAGGTTCGGTTGCACGCCCGCCATCGCGTGCAGCAGTGTAGAACGGTGCTCATAGAGCACGCCCTTGGGGTTTCCCGTCGTCCCGCTGGTGTAGCAGAGCATGCACGGGTCCCGCTCGTCGACGTGTTCCCACTCGGTGTGGCCGTCGTATCCGCTAAGCCAGTCTTCGAATGCGGGAGCGTGCTCGCCGGAATCGAAACAGACGTATGTTTCCACGCACGGCCATTTGTCGCGCATCCGGTCGACTATGGGCTGGAACGCCGCGTCGTAGATTAGCACCCGGTCCTCGGCATGCGTGACGATATATTCAAGCTGGTCATCGAAAAGCCGGGGGTTGACCGTGTGCAGCACCCCACCCGCGCCCACTGCGCCGTACCACGACACAAGATGGCGGCTATGATTCATCGCCAGGGTCGCGACCCGGTCCCCCTTTCGTACCCCGGCTGCGCGCAACGCCTGCGTCATTCGCAAGGCATCGTGGCGCACACCGGCCCAGGTCGTGCGAGTCTCTGTGCCGTCGGCCCAGTGGGTGAGGTGTTCGCGCGTGCCGTATTCACGCGCCGCATGGTCGATCAGGTGCGTGACCACTAGGTCCCAGTCCTGCATCGCTCCGAGCATCGTTTTCTCCCTATACCGGCCCAATGCCAGCGGGAGCCGGATCAGGCCACCAGTCGCAAGTTAGGCCCGCGCTGGGTGGTGAGCTGCACATTGGCAAGTCCGTCGATACTTGCCAAGCGCTCGGCGAGTTCACCGTCGAGCTGGTAGTTCCGACCGAGGCGAACGACGGGATCCCCGTCGCCACCAGTGCGTAGGCGCACGCGCACTTCGCCCCGGCCATCGGCGCCCGCAACCAACTCGGATTCGAGTGCAACGATCGCTTCGGGAATATCGACATCGAGCGTCAGCACCATGCGTGCGGCTGCTTTCACGTCACGTAGCGGCCGCGCCCCGCGCACAGTCACCCGCGGCGGCTCGTCGGAACTTGGGCTGTCGAGCTCGACATTCAGGAGCACGCAGGTGCCGTCGCCAGCCCATTTGACGAAGTTCGCGACCAGCGACTCCTCGAAGCAGGCTGCGGAAAACTGACCCGAACTGTCGGAGAAATCGGCGCGCACGAAGTCCTTGCCCTTGCGCGTGCGGCCCTTGTTCACCTTTTCGACCATAGCGGCCATCACTGCCGGCGCGCGACCGCCGACGGGCGCGCCGGCTTCCATCAGCGAGGCAAAGCTGCGCGCGCCGTTTGCCGAGGCGATCGCGCGGTACTGCTCGACCGGATGTGCGGAGAAATAGAACCCGAAATTCTCGCGCTCCTTCGCCATGCGCTCGGCGCGCGGCCATTCCTCGGTCTCCTTGAGGCGGAGTGCAGCGTCGGCCGGGCTTTCGCCGCCGAACAACGCGGTCTGACCGCTTTCGCGCTCGCGATTGGCGGCCTCGCTGACCGCGAGCAGCAGGTCGGTATTGGCGAACAACTTTGCCCGGTTGGGTTCCAGCTGGTCGAGCGCGCCGGCAGCGATGAGCCCCTCAAGCTGGCGAGAGTTCATCGATCCCTTCGGCACGCGGTCGAACAGATCCTCGAGCGATTCGAACCAACCGTTCGCCTCACGCTCGGCAACAAGCGCTTCCATCGCCTTTTCGCCGACGTTCTTGATCCCTGCCAGCGCGTAGCGGACTGCATACCCCTCGTCAGTCCGCTCGACGGTGAATTCGGCTTCGGAGCGATTCACGTCAGGCGGCGCCACCTCGACACCCGCTCGCCGCGCGTCATCGACGAATGCGGCCAGCTTGTCGGACTGGTGCATGTCGAAGCACATCGACGCGGCGTAGAATTCTTCGGGGTAGTGCGCTTTCAGCCATCCGGTCTGGTAGGCGAGCAACGCATAGGCCGCGGCGTGGCTCTTGTTGAAGCCGTAACCGGCGAATTTGTCGATCAAGTCGAACAGCTCGTTCGCGCGTTTTGCCGGGATTTGGGATACCTGGGCGCACCCGTCAACGAACCGCTGGCGCTGTGCGTCCATCTCTGCCTGGACCTTCTTGCCCATCGCGCGGCGCAGCAGGTCGGCATCGCCTAGTGAATAGCCGGCGAGGATCTGCGCCGCCTGCATGACCTGTTCCTGATAAACGAAAATGCCGTAAGTCTCGGCCAAAATCCCCTCAAGTTTCGGATGCGGGTATTCGATCGGAACCTCGCCTCCCTTGCGTTTGCCGAACAGCGGGATGTTGTCCATCGGGCCCGGCCGGTAGAGCGAGACAAGTGCGATCACGTCGCCGAAATTGGTCGGCTTCACCGCGGTCAGCGTGCGGCGCATGCCTTCCGATTCCAGCTGGAACACGCCCACCGTGTTGCCGCTCTTCATCAGCTCGTAAACCCGCGCGTCATCGAGAGGGAGCGCCGAGAGATCGATCGACGCCCCGCGCCTGGCGAGAAGCTCGACCGCCTTTTGCAGTACCGACAGGGTCTTCAAGCCCAGGAAGTCGAACTTGACCAGTCCGGAACTTTCGACGTGCTTCATGTCGAACTGCGTCACCGGCATGTCGGAGCGCGGGTCGCGGTAGAGTGGAACCAATTGCGCAAGCGGCCGATCGCCAATCACGACTCCCGCCGCATGGGTCGAACTGTTCCGCGGATACCCTTCGAGCTGCATCGCGAGGTCGATCAGGCGACGCACCTCGTCGTCGTTGTCGTATTCGCGTTTGAATTCGGACACCCCGTTCAAGGTGCGCGGTAGAGTCCACGGATCAGTGGGATGGTTGGGCACCATCTTGCAGAGACGGTCGACATGGCCGTAACTCATCTGCAGAATACGTCCGGCGTCGCGTAACACCGCGCGTGCCTTCAGTTTTCCGAAGGTGATGATCTGCGCGACGTGATCCTCGCCGTATTTCGCCTGGACATAGCGGATCACCTCGCCGCGGCGGGTTTCGCAGAAATCGATGTCGAAATCGGGCATCGACACGCGTTCCGGGTTGAGAAAGCGTTCGAACAGAAGGCCCAGCTTGATCGGATCGAGATCGGTTATCGTGAGCGCCCAGGCGACCAGCGATCCCGCGCCAGACCCGCGCCCCGGCCCTACCGGGATCCCGTTGTCCTTGGCCCACTTGATGAAGTCGGCAACGATCAGGAAGTAGCCCGGAAAACCCATCTGATTGATGATGTCGATCTCGAACTCCAGCCGGTCGACATAAACCTTGAGTTCCTCGTCCGAAAGATCGCCATACTTCTCGAGGCGCGCGGCAAGACCCCGTCGCGAATCGCCGGCAAGCATCCGCGCTTCGCCTTCGAGATCGCCCGCCAAGCTTGGCAGGATCGGGTCGCGCTTGGGCGGAGCGAAGGCGCAGCGTTGCGCGACAACGAGCGTGTTGGCGGTCGCTTCGGGCAGGTCAGCGAAGATTTCCTCCATCATCGGCGCCGACTTGACGAACGCTTCCGGATTGGAGCGCGGGCGTTCGGCAGCGTCGATGTGAGTTCGAATTGGCAATGCAGAGCATTGCGTCGTGCGCCGGATGGAAATGGGGGTCGGCGAAATTCGACGGATTGGTCGCTATCAGGGGTAGATCACGGACATAGGCCAGTTCGACAAGCGCATCCTCGGCCGCATCGCAAACCGGGCTGCTGCGGCGCGCAAGTTCGACGTACAGACGACCGGGGAACAGCGCCTGGAGGCGGTCGGACAACGCCTCGGCATCATCGACCTTTCCGTCAGCAAGCAAGCGGGTGAGCGCGCCCTCGCCCGCGCCGGTCAGTGCAATTAGGCCACCGGTGCGACCTTGCAATTCGTCGAGCGCGACATGCGGCGCCAACTCCAGCGGTCGCGCCAGGTGCGCCTTGCTGACCAAGTGGCAGAGATTTTCATAACCGGTTTCGTCCTGAGCAAAGAGCGGCAAGTGATCGATCGTCTCGCCGCTCGCATCGCGGGCTATTCCCAGGAGTGTCCCGACGATCGGCTGCACTCCAAGGTCGAAGCACGCCTTCGCGAACGCAACCACGCCATAGAGGCCGTTCCGGTCGCAGATCCCGGTGGCTGGAAACCCGCGGTCCTTGGCAAGACGAGCGATCGCCTTGGGGTCGATCGCGCCCTCGAGCAGCGAGTAGCTCGACATGACGCGCAGGGGCACAAAGGGAGCGTAGGCCATGGATGAAGATGGTGGTCGGTACGGCGATTCGTAAAGGCCTCAGGCCGAGGATTTGTCCACAGAGGTCAAAGTAACCTCTCGATATCTTTCTCGATCGTCTTGGGTGCATCGGTAGGCCCATAGCGTTTCACGACGTGCCCCTCTCGATCGACGAGGAATTTGGTGAAATTCCATTTCACTGACTTCGAGCCCATCAGCCCGGGCGCCTCGCCCTTCATCCAGTCGTACACCGGGCTCGCCTCTGCACCGTTGACCTCGATCTTCTGGAGAACAGGAAACGTCACGTCGTAAGTCAGCTTGCAGAAGCTCGCGATCTCTTCGGCATTGCCGGGTTCTTGCGCGCCGAACTGGTTGCACGGAAAGCCGAGCACCTCGAACCCGCGATCGCCGTATTTTCGCTGGAGCTCTTCGAGCCCTTCGTACTGCGGCGTGAAGCCGCACTTGCTCGCGACGTTGACGACCAGCAGGACGTTCCCGAGCTTTTCCCCGAGGTCGAGCGGGCTGCCGTCGGATTTCAGGACCGAAAAATCGCCGATGGTGGTCATGCGGTTACTCCTTGTGCGGTCGATAGATCAGGTCGAACGTGGTTTGCCAAGTAAGGCCATGGTCGCCCGAAAATTCGCCGTGCTGACGAACCGAGAAGTCGGCCTGCCGAGTATAGGTCATCCGGGTAAGGCCGTCTTCCCCGTTCGGGCCGGATCCTTTCCAGCGCCCCGTGAGCACCAGGCCGCCCTCGGCCGCACCCCCTGAAAAATAGACCGGGCCCGGCGCTCCACCGATCCAGGTCTGATACCACTGGTCAGTCGCAGGGTCGTAGGCGCTCAGGCTGCCACCCCCCGCACCCTTGATCGGCATCCAGTTCTCGCGCACCGCACAGCCCGCATAAAGCTTTTCAATCCGGCTGCGAGCGACCTGATGGTCCTTGCCGTTTGGGTAGACATCCCACTCGCCGACCCAGAAATCGAACGCGGCGTATCGTTCACCCTCGCATTTTGGAGATTGTGGCGGTGGCGCGGGCGTTGAGGCGGCGGTCGAAACCTGTGCCAGCAACATGGCGGCAATCACTGCAGACATGGTGGTGTCTCCCTTTGCGTGCCGCGCATACGGCCGGGGATTCAACCATTGAGCAAGGCAATTTCGCCAAAGAGGACGGCTTCTTCGCCGAAGAACTAAGTGAGCACGCCCTCGTGCAACCTGACCACCCGGTCCATTTTGGCCGCGAGCCGCTCGTTATGCGTCGCGACGAGCGCCGAACTGCCTTCGCCCCGGACCAGCCCCAGAAACTGTTCGAGGACGATGTCGGCGGTATGTTCGTCGAGGTTGCCGGTGGGCTCGTCCGCCAGGACGAGCTGCGGCCGGTTGGCAAGCGCGCGGCCGACCGCGACCCGCTGTTGCTCACCACCCGACAATTGGCTCGGCCGATGGTCGAGCCGGTGCCCGAGACCGAGCGAGGTCAGTATGTCACGCGCCCGTTCTTCCGCTTCGATCCTCGTCCGCCCGGCGACGAGCTGCGGAATCACCACGTTTTCCGTGGCGTTGAAGTCGGGCAGCAGGTGATGAAACTGGTAGACGAAGCCCAGATGCTCACGGCGGACCTTGGTGCGGCCTTCGGGGGGTAGAGAGCTGGCATCGATACCGGCAATCTCGATCTTGCCGCTGAAACCGCCCTCGAGCAGTCCGACTGCTTGCAACATCGTGGACTTGCCCGATCCCGAAGGACCGAGGAGGGCGACGATCTCTCCCGCCGCGACAGTCAGGTTCACCCCGCGCAGAACGTCGATCCGCACCCCACCCTGTTCGAAAGACCGTGTGAGCTGCGTGAGCCTGATGACCGATGCCTCACTCATAACGAAGGACCTGAACCGGATCGGTGCTCGCCGCTTTATAGGCGGGGTAGAGCGTGGCCAGGAAGCTCAGCACGAGCGCAAGCAAAGCAATTCCGATGATCTCGATGGGATCGGCGCGCGACGGCAGTGTGGTGAGAAAGCGCACCGATGGATCCCACAGGTTCTGACCCGTGACAGCCTGGATCACGTTCACGATACTTTGCCGGAAGGCGAGGATGCCGAAGCCGAGTACGAGGCCTGTCCCCGTCCCCACTGCTCCGACGGTAAAGCCCGCCGTTACGAATATCTTGAGCAGCGACCGCCGCGTTGCCCCCATCGTGCGCATGATCGCAATGTCGCGCGTCTTGGCGCGGACCAACATGACGAGGCTCGAAAGGATGTTGAAGGCGGCCACCAGCACGATCATCGAGAGAGCGAAAAACATTGCCACCCGCTCGACCTCGAGCGCCTCGAACAACGAAGCGTTGATCTGCTTCCAGTCGGAAACAACCGCCTGCCCGGCAAGCCGCTTGGTAATCGGGGCGAGGTATTCTGCCGCCTTGTCCGCATTATCGGTAGTGACTTCGATCATGCCGATCTTGTCGCCAATAAGCAGCAGCGTCTGGGCGTCGGATATCGGCATCACCACAAACGACTTGTCGTAATCGTAGACGCCGATCTCGAATATTGCCGCGACACGGTAGCCGACCTGTCGCGGAACCGTCCCGAACGGCGTGGAGCGTCCAGCGGGATTAATGATCGTGATCGTGTCGCCCACTTGCGCGCCGATATTTTCCGCAAGCCGAGCACCGATCGCGACTTCGCCGGCGTCGGGCTTGAGCAGCGACAAATTGCCCGCGACGAGCTTGTCCTGGAGATTCGCGATGTCACCCGCCGTGTTTCCGCGCACTAGGACGGCTTCGACCCGTCCGTTGAAGGTGATTAGCAAGGGTTGTTCGATCAGCGGGCTCGCCTTGGTTACACCGGGCGTCTTGCGAATGTCCTGCAGGATGCCTTGCCAGTTATCGAGCCGCCCACCGTACGCTTGGACGATCGCGTGGCCATTGAGTCCGACGATCTTGTCGAGCAATTCGGCGCGAAAGCCGTTCATGACGCTCATCACGACGACGAGAAGCGCGACCGACAGCATGACCACGCCCACGCTGATGCCGGCGACGAGCGCGATGAAGCCCTCGCCCTTACCGGGCAGCATGTAGCGTTTGGCGATGGTCCATTCGAAAGGGGAAAGCAGCAAGAGGTGCGCATCTCGTTCAGGGAAGCGTGGTGCGCTCGCGTGTAGGGATGGTTGTCACGGCGCGCAATGGCGCAAGGATTGGCGACCGGCCTTGTCTTTGCCCGGCAACATCGTCATTGAGCGGCGCGCGAGCAGCGAGGCCCCAAGCCCCATGAACTTTCTCCATCCGTTCGAGAATGCGGACGGCGACAAGCTCCGCGAGGAATGCGGAGTCTTTGGCGCCATCGGCGCGCCCGATGCGTCGGCCATCACCGCGCTCGGTCTACATGCGCTCCAGCACCGCGGGCAGGAAGCCGCCGGGATCACCAGTTTCGACGGTCGGGAATTCTATTCGCGCCGGGGACAGGGGCACGTAGCCGAGAACTTCTCGTCACAGGACGCGCTCGCAGAACTGCCCGGCATCATGGCCGCGGGTCATGTGCGCTATTCGACCACGGGGGGCTCAGGCCTGCGGAACGTGCAGCCGCTCTATGCCGATCTGGCTGCTGGCGGATTTGCGGTAGCGCACAACGGCAACATCTCCAACGCGCAGACCTTGCGCGACGAGCTCGTCAGCAAGGGCGCGATCTTTCAGTCCACGTCGGACACCGAAGTCATCATCCACCTTGTCGCGACAAGCCGGTATCCGACCACTATCGACCAACTCATCGACGCATTGCGGCTGGTCGAGGGTGCCTATTCTCTCATCGTCATGACACCGGAAGGCATGATCGCCTGCCGCGATCCACTCGGCATTCGGCCGTTGGTAATGGGCAAACTTGGCGACGCGACAGTCTTTGCGAGCGAAACAGTCGCATTCGACATCATCGGCGCCGATCTGGTCCGTCAGGTCGAGCCGGGCGAAATCGTTCGAGTCGATTTCGACGGCAACCTCGTGTCGAGCCATCCCTTCGGCACCCATCAGGCGCGCCCGTGCATTTTCGAGCATGTCTATTTCAGTCGCCCCGATTCCGTCTTCGACGGACGGTCGGTCTACGAAGCCCGCAAGGCTATCGGACGCGAACTGGCGATCGAGGCGCCGGTCGAGGCAGATCTGGTGGTCGCGGTGCCCGACAGCGGGGTGCCAGCGGCCATCGGCTATGCGCAGGAATCTGGGGTGCCGTTCGAGCTTGGCATCATTCGCTCGCACTACGTGGGCCGAACGTTCATCCAGCCCGGTGACAGTGCGCGGCACTCCAGCGTAAAGCGAAAGCACAACGCCAATCGCGGCCTCGTCGCCGGCAAGCGGATCATCCTGATCGACGATTCGATCGTCCGCGGCACGACGAGCATGAAGATCGTCGAGATGATGCGCGAGGCGGGTGCGACCGAGGTGCATTTCCGCGTCGCCAGCCCGCCGACCGCACATTCTTGCTTCTACGGGGTCGACACACCCGAACGGTCGAAGTTGCTGGCCGCGCGGATGGAACTGGAACCCATGCGAGAGTTCATCAAGGCCGATAGCCTGGCTTTCGTCTCGATTGACGGACTCTACCGCGCGGTTGGTGAAAGCGATCGTGACGCCCTTCGCCCCCAGTTCTGCGATGCCTGCTTCACAGGCGACTATCCAACTTCGCTAACCGATCTCGCTGCCCGCGAATCTCATGAGGCGCAGCTTTCATTCCCTGTCAACAAGGTCGCGTAATTGACTGATATACAGCCTTTCGAAGGGCGCGTAGCGCTCGTCACCGGGGCCAGTCGCGGTATCGGTGCCGCGACCGCAGTGGCTCTTGCAGGAGCCGGCGCGCATGTTGTCCTCACCGCGCGCGACGTGAAGGCGCTCGAATTGGTCGAGGACTCGATCCACGCAATCGGCGGCAGCTCGACAATCGCACCGCTTGATCTGGCGGAACCTGACGGTATCGCGCGCCTGGCCTCGGCAATCGCACAGCGCTGGGACCGATTGGATATCCTGGTCATCAACGCGGCCTACCTGCCATCGCTTACTCCGGTCACCCAGATCGATCAGAAACACCTGGGTCAAGCGCTCACCGTCAACGTGCTCGCCACGCAAGCATTGCTTGCCGCGTTCGATCCGCTGCTCAAGCGCGCCGGCCGTGCTCGGGTCTTGGGATTGACGAGCTCGGTCGGAACAACGCCGCGCGCATTCTGGGCGGCCTATGCCGCCAGCAAGGCTGCGTTCGAAACGTTGCTCGACTGCTACGCGCTTGAAATCGAAAAGCTGGGCGACACCCGAGTGGCGATCGTCGATCCGGGTGCCACTCGCACGACGATGCGCGCGCGGGCCTACCCCGGCGAGGATCCGGCGAGCGTGAAACCGCCCGAAGAGGTCGCGCAAAAGATCGTGGCACTGCTGCAAGAGGACTTCCCTACGCGCCATCGCGAACGTCCTTAGCACGTGCTTAACCCATCCCGGCAACGATCGGGAAAGCACCTTGAGGCACCGTGCGCAATGTCTGGTCGGTGGTTCCCGGCGAGACATCCTTGAGGGACGCGAACGAGGGCTTCTCGCCATGATTAATACGACCGACCGCTATGCCTTGGCCGCGCAAGAGGACCGCTGCGCGCCGCGAACCAGGATCAGCATTCCAGCGCAGTTGCGCGCTTCGGGCGGGCGCCCCTTCCGGACTGTCGTCCATGACCTCTCAATTTCGGGGTTTTCCGCCGCCGCGATCAACCGGATGCACCTTGGCCAGTTCTGCTGGCTGACACTGCCGGGCCTCGAATTGCTCCAGGCGGAAGTTATCTGGTGGGATAACTGCATAGCGGGATGCGCATTCTCCGAGCTGCTCAGCCCGATCGTGCACGACAACATCCTGGCCCGCTATACTGGTGGGAGCATGTACCGACCGGTGGCCTGACTTAGCGACTCGCCCTAAGGACTACTGGCCGCAATCACCTTGTCCAGCATCACTCGGCGTGCTTGCGACAACTCCTTGCCCGTAGCCGCAGGCCAACTCGACACGATAGCGATCACAAGCCTGCGGTCGGGCACGATGGTTATCGATTGCCCGAAAATACCCTGCGCACCGTAGCTGACGCCAGGATAAGTCCACCACTGGTAGCCGTAGCCATAACCGTTGCCGAAATCGACCTGAGGCGCTCCCGCGCTGACAAACCAACCCGCCGGTACAGACGGCTGGCCGCCTTCTAGCGCGAACTGCCCCATGCGAGCATAATCCGCCAGGCGGAGCGAGATACAGCAGCCACCGATGTTGCGTCCGCTGAGGTCGTTCATCCAGAAAAGTCCTCCGGCCAGCCCCGCCGCATCGACGATCTTCTTCTTCGCGTAGGCCGCAAGCGACTGTCCGCTTGCGGCGGCGACTAGATCCCCGAGCAGGTTGGTCTCCAGCGTTTTATACACCCACTTCTGCCCGGCTGGTGCCTCACGCCCCAACGTACGGGCGTAAGTGACCGCCTGCGGTTCGCCGGGGACGGGAGCGACGGTGAGCATTCGCGCCACATCGCTGTTTGGATCGGTGTAATCCTCGTTCCACTTCACGCCCGAGGTCATCGTCGCCAGTTGTTCGACGGTGACTCCTTCATAGGCCGTCCCCTTCAACTGCGGGACGTATTTGGTCACCGGATCGTTGAGGCTGGCAATGAAACCGTCCTTCAGAGCCGCGCCGAGGAGCGTGGAGGTGAAACTCTTGGCGACTGAAAAGCTTGTCCAGCGCCCTGTCGGTCCGAAACCAAGGCCGTATTTCTCATAGCGCACACGGCCGTCCTGCAGCACCATGATGCCGGCCGCCTTCTGATTGACGACAAATGCATCAAGCGCGGCGACGGTCCCGGCGTCGAGAGAGGTGCCAGCGGGCAACGCACGAACTTTCGGTGCAGGCGAGGCTTCGAGACCGGGAAAAAATTCCTCCATCTTGCGGAACCGGTCGGACCGCGTCGCATCGTCCCAGAACAGCACTTGCTGGTCCTCGAACGAGATGGCCTGCGAAGGTGAAGTGGCGTGCACCGGTTTCTCGACCGGTACGGTCGCGCAAGCGCCAAGTGCCAAAGCGGAGACGAACGCGATCCAGTTTCTCATTGTGCCTCTTTCACCAATGTCACCTGATGTACGTCGATACCGCCACCCCGGAAACCGCCTTCGCAATACATCAGATAGTACCGCCAAAGACGGATGAATTGTTCGTCAAACCCTGCGGGTAATCGGCCGTTCTGGGCTGCGCGGTCGAAATTCTCCCGCCAGATCCGCAGCGTTTCGGCATAATGCTCGCCAAAATCGGCCTGTTCGATCCACGTGAGTCCACGTTGTTCGGCAAGTGCGCGAAATTCGCTGGTCCGAATCAGCAGTCCGCCGGGGAAGACATAGGCCTGAATGAAATCGGCGCTCTTGGCATAGGCTTCGAACAGCGATTCCTTCATCGAGATGTACTGGATCGCCGCCCGACCGCCTGGTCTCAGATTGCGCGCGATGCAGTCCATGAAAGTCGGCCAGTACTCGCGACCCAGCGCTTCGACCATCTCGACACTCACGATCGCATCGAACTGGCCGCTGGTGTCGCGATAGTCCTTCTTCAGGAAGCGGGGGTTGGCGGGATCGTCGGACTTAGCTCGACAGAATGCCAATTGCTCGTCGGACAGGCTGATCGCGTCGACATGCGTTCGCCCGCCCTGCGCGGCGGCGTGCGCCAACATTCCCCATCCGCAGCCGATCTCGAGGATACTCCGGGCTTTGTGCGCGTGCACTCGATTGAGCATCGCAGTCGCCTTGGCGAGCTGCGCGTAGTCGAGCGGCGATGTCACTTGCTCCGCACGCGACGGTGTTTCGGTCTGGGTCTCGAAGAGCGCGCTCGAGTAGCACATCGACTGGCCCAGCCACGCCGCGTAGAAGTCGTTGCCGAGATCGTAGTGGGCATGGATGTTCCGCTCGGCACCGCTATGTGTGTTGCGGTTGAGCCAGTGAGCAAATCGTGCTGCGAGCCTGAACGGTCCGTGCGCGCGCCCGGTGTCTCCCAGCGCATCGCCGTTGGCCATGAACAATGCAAACAGCGGGACTGGGTCGGGGCTGTCCCATTCGCCGGCCTCCCACGCCTGATACCAGCCAATCGAGCCGTTGGTGGCGAGTTTGAGCAGCGCTCGCCAGTCGCGCAGATGTACCTCCGCGTCGAACCCGGGATTGCGGCCACCCAGCAAACGGACCGTTCCATCCGGCAGGTGACCCACGATGGTGCCGGCTTCCATGCCCGCATCAATCCGGTCCAGTATCTTGTGAAAACCCGGCGCGATCAGGCGCGCAAGCCTGCCCGGACGACGCGCAAAGCGTTCACCCGCCGAAAGAAGGGAGCTTCCCCTGCTTAGCCCTTCAGCCCGCATTCCGGCCCTATGAACCTGCTGCGGGGCGTAGCGCAAGCTAGTCCTTGCTCTTCCGATAGGCATCCAGCGCCCGCTCGCGGGCTTCCCGGTGACCGATCATCTTCACGGGATAATTGCCACGCAGATCATCAGGCGGGTCGTGAATTTCCTCGTCTGTCAGCTTGCCCAACTCTGGTACGAACTCCCGGATGTAATTCGCGGCGGAGAATTTCTCGCTCTGCGTCAATGGCGCCATGATCCGAGGAAACATGTTGCTGTCGACGCCCGTACCCGAAACCCACTGCCAGTTGACCCCATTGTTCCCGTAGTCCGCGTCCACCAGGCAGTCCCAGAACCACCGCTCTCCCTCGCGCCAGTCTATCAGCAGGTGCTTCACCAGGAAGCTGGCCGCGATCATCCGCACGCGATTGTGCATCCACCCTGTCTGCCAAAGCTGGCGCATACCGGCATCGACGATCGGATAGCCAGTCCTGCCTCGTTGCCAGCTTTCGAGATCCATTGCCGCCGCAGGTCCGGTCCGCCAGAGCTTGTCGTATCCGTCCCGATAACCCTTCCTCGGATAGTCGGGAAAATCCGCGATCACGTTCTGCGCATAGTCACGCCAGACCAGCTCGCTGGCGAACGTGGCCCAACCCTGTCCGCGACGTCCGTGAAGTCGGTGCCAGACTTGCGCCGGACTTATTTCACCCCAATGGAGGTGTGGCGAAAGACGCGACGATCCGTCGATCGAGGGCAAGTTGCGGTTGTCGTCGTAGTCCGATATCAAGTCGGACCATTCTTCGAGCCGCTCGTGCGCCGCTCTCTCCCCGACGTCCCAAAAACCGCGTAACCCCGTGGACCAGTCGGGATTTGTCGGCAGTAACGACCAGTCTTCGAGGGAATTGCTCGCCGGCCACGCGTCGGGCAATTGGATCGCCGATGGCGCAGGGAGGGGATCGCGCGGTGGCATCTCGCGAAGCAAGGCCTTCGAGAAGGGCGTGTAGATCTTGTACGGGGCACCTGATCCTGTCGTCACGGCACCTGGCGGGAGCAAGTAGTTGCCGTCATGGAGCGCGAGGTCGACGTCCAGCGAAAGTGCGCGTTCGGCGTTCCGCCACCATGGCTCGTAATGACGCACGGCGTGAACACGGGTTGCGCCGCTTTCACTCGCAACCCTCGCGACCTCGCGGACCGCATCGCCCCGGCGCAGTACGATGCGCGAGCCATGCTTGCCGAGTTCACGCGACAGCTTGTCCAGCGAATGGTGCAGCCACCAACGTGCCGCCCCGCCGATCGCGTGGTCGCCCGCTGCAGCATCGTCCAGGACATAGACCGCGATTACCGGTCCGGCAGCGGCGGCGGCCTGGAACGCGGGTTGATCGGAAAGGCGAAGGTCGCGCCGAAGCCAGACGATCTGTGGTGAGTTCATAGCTCTCGGAACACAATGCGAAGCTCGCTTGTTCCCTTGCCATGCCCGAGCTTCGTCGCGTCGAGAAGACCGAACAGCCGATACCGGCAGAGGCTATCCGCCTTCCCCCGCGCGGTTTCACAATCGATCGAACGAAGGCGCTGATCGCGGCTGCCGTGCTTTGGGCTGGATTTGGCCTGATCGTCTGGGCGGTCACCACCGATCGAACGGGCACCTTCGACCATTGGGGTCTGATGCTCGACCGGCAAGGTGATACGCTGGCCTTCGCCGGTCCTGAACTGCTTGCCGAAGCAACTCGTGACGTGACGTCGCTTGGCGGTGTACTCCTGCGCAATCTGTTCGGACTCGCTGCGGTAGTCGCCTTGTTGTTCATGCGGCTGCGCCGCGAGGCCGTACTGTTCGCGGCGACAGTGGTGCTCGGCTGGATCGTGAACACCGCGCTCAAGCACCTCGTCGGAAGGCCGCGGCCAGAGATCGTGCCGCACCTGACCGAAGCGGGCGGAGCGAGCTTTCCAAGCGGCCACAGCTTCAACTCGGCGGTCGTCTATATCGCGATGGCGCTCGCCTTCGCTTCGATGAGCGCGCGTCATTCGGTGCGCTATACGATCATTGGCTCGGCAATGGCTTTGTCTGCGATGATTGCTTGGAGCAGGGTAATGCTCGGCGTCCATTTTCCCAGTGACGTCACCGCCGGCTGGCTGGGAGGCGCCGGCTGGGCCTTCCTCGCGGCTGCATTGCTCTATACCCCTGCAAAAGCCGCGGCCGACCGAGGCCTGACCGACGCCATCGATCCAACACGGAATCACGCATGAGCGCCGACGTGCACCTGGCTGACGCGAAACCGCAGAAAGAGCATCGACTCCTCATTGGTATACTCGTCACACTCGCTCTGCTTGCCGGATTCGCCGCACTTGCCGGCGAGATGGTCGAGGGCGAAACTGGCTATTTCGACCGTACGATCGAGTTGGCGCTCCGCCGCTCCGACAATCTTGCAAATCCGATCGGTACTGCGTTCCTGAAGAGCGCGATGATCGACATGACGGCGATGGGCAGCGAGACCATCCTGACCCTCACGACCTTTGCGGCTATCGCCTTCCTGTTGCTGCGAAAGCGTAGTCGGCAGGCATTGCTAGTCGCGGCCGCGGTTGGCGGCGGCGCCGTCCTGAGTGGAATCCTCAAAAGCCAGTTCGCCCGCCCGCGCCCTGATATCGTGCCACATCTGGTCGAGGTAAGCTCCGGCAGTTTCCCGAGCGGCCACGCGATGAACAGCGCCATCGTCTATCTGACGATCGCCGTCCTTGTGGCGCGCAGCTACAAGTAGGCCGCGACAAGAAACTTCATCGTTGGCCTTGCCGTGATTGCCACCCTCGTTACCGGCGCATCGCGCGTCTATCTGGGCGTACACTGGCCGAGCGACGTGTCGCCGGATGGCTGGTTGTGGGAAGTTGGGCGCTCGCGATGGGCCTCGCCGGCACCGCTTTGCAAAAGGGACACAAGATCGAGCAGCCGACCGAGGCCGAAGGCGAGGCAGAGAAGCCTCCGGTCTAGACGGGATCCTGCGCGGTTCCGCCGACCGTCCAGGTCTGACCCGTAGCCAGCAGCTTCGCCAGGTTCGCCTCCTTGCCCGCGCTAGCCTTGGCCCGCTCTTCGGCCACTGCGGCTTCGAACGTTGGGCGTGGATCGTCGTAAAGCACGCCAAGCGCCATCGGGAACGGTCCGAACGGCATTTCGACCAGCATGTGCGCGATCGACCGATTGGTGACGTCGTGAACGATCACACCGGCAGATTGCCAGTCACCTTCAACCACATCGACGACCTTGAGCCGCAACGCCTCGCGGTCAAGCGCGATGCCCTTGGCGCCACCCGCGAAAACCATTGGACCGCCGTGTTGCAGCCAGAGCTGGCGATCCTCGGCCCCCTTTGGTGCAGCGAAGTCGTCGAACACGTCCTTGTTGTAAACGATACAGTTCTGGAAGATCTCGATAAACGCCGCGCCCTGGTGAGCATGGGCAGCCTTGAGCACGTCAGGCAAGTGTTTCGACACATCGAAGCCGCGGCCTACGAAGCGCGCGCCGCTGCCGAGCGCAAAGGCCGCGGGTCGTGCCGGGTGGTCTACCGAGCCAAATGGTGTCGACGGGCTGCGCGTGCCTTCGCGGCTGGTCGGCGACGCCTGACCCTTGGTCAGGCCGTAGATCTCGTTGTTGAACAGCATGATCTGCATGTTCACGTTGCGCCGGAGGACGTGCATCATGTGGTTGCCGCCGATGCTCAGTCCGTCACCGTCACCGGTCACCAGCCAAACGTCCAGCTCGGGATTGGCGAGCTTTATGCCCGTCGCAAACGCGGGCGCCCGCCCGTGAATGGTATGGAAGCCGTAGCTTTCGATGTAGTACGGAAACCGGCTCGAGCATCCGATGCCGCTGACGAACACCGTCTTCGCGGGGTCGGCGCCGAGTTGTGGCAGGGTGCGCTGCACAGCCTTGAGGATGGCATAGTCCCCGCAGCCCGGGCACCAGCGCACTTCCTGGTCGGTCTCCCAGTCCTTGAGCGTAGTCGTGATGGGGGTCATGTCGTTCATGGGTTAACCGCCTTCACGCTCGGGAGCTGTTCAGTGTTGGGCGCGACCTCGTCGCCGCCTGCATTGCCGGGAATGCCATCGAAGTAGCTGGCGATCGCCGCCTCGAGCTCGGCGATCTGGAACGGCTGGCCACTGGTCTTCGTGAGGGGCTGCGCATCGACGAGGAACTGGTCGCGCAGCACGGTTTTGAATTGGCCGGTGTTCATTTCGGGCACGAGCACCTTATCGAACCCATGGAGCATATCCCCAAGGTTGGCCGGCAGCGGCCAAATATGGCGGACGTGAATGTGGCTGACGTCCATGCCTTTGGCACGGCTGCGGCGTACCGCCTGGTGAATCGGGCCGAAGGTCGATCCCCATCCCACCACCGCAAGCTTGCCGGCGCTCTCGCCCAGACTGACATCCTGGTTAGGCACATCGACGCCGAGGACCTTGTTCTGGCGCGCGTCGGTCATCGCCTGGTGGTTGCCGGGCGAATAGTCGATGTGACCGGTCTCGACCGCCTTCTCGATCCCGCCGATCCGGTGCATCAAGCCCGGTGTACCCGGCCTAATCCACGGTCGCGCACCCTTGGCGTCGCGCTTGTAAGGATGCAGTTCATCACCGGCGTTCTTTTCCTCGAGGAACGCGGCAGGCATCGGGGCGAAAGAACTCGGGTCCGGCACCTTCCAAGGCTCGGCGGCATTGGCGATGTAGCCATCGGTCAACAGCATCACCGGGGTCATGTACCCCACCGCAATCCGGCACGCCTCGATCGCGCATTCAAACACATCGGACGGGCTGCGCGCCGCGATAACGGGCATCGGTGCATCGCCGTTGCGCCCGTAGACCGCCTGATAGAGGTCGCTTTGCTCGGTCTTGGTCGGCAGCCCGGTCGACGGGCCGCCCCGTTGGGAATTGATGATGACCAGTGGCAGCTCGGTCATGATCGCCAAGCCCATCGCTTCGCCCTTCAGTGCGATGCCGGGGCCTGACGAGGACGTCACGCCGAGTTGGCCGGCGTAGCTCGCGCCGATCGCCGAACAGATCGCGGCGATTTCGTCTTCTGCCTGGAACGTCGTTACGCCGAATTCCTTGAGCCGAGCGAGGTGATGCAGGATCGCACTCGCCGGCGTGATTGGATAACCGCCAAAAAACAGCGGCAGCTCAAGCAATTGGGCGCCCGCCACAAGGCCAAGAGCAACCGCCTCGGCCCCAGTGATCGTTCGATAGAGTCCCGGCGCGCTTTCGACCGGCTCCAGATGCAGCTGCCTCAGCGGCCCGGCAAGCTCGGCCGTCTCGCCGTAAGCATGACCGGCGTCCAGCGCGGCGATGTTCGCGTTGGCCAACTCGGGCGCCTTGGCGAACTTTTGTCGCAGCCAGGCGTGGATGGGCTCGCGCGGACGGTCGAACATCCACATCGCGAGACCGAGCGTCCACATATTCTTGCAACGAAGCGCGTCCTTGTTGCCGAGGCCGAACGGCTTGACCGCCTCGACTGTCTGCGCGCTTATGTCGAAAGCGAGCACCTGCCATTTGGCGAGGGTGCCGTCTTCGACCGGATTGGTCTCATACTTAGCCTTGTCGAGGTTTCGCTTCGAGAACTCACCGGTATCGATGATCAGCAATCCGCCGGGCTTGACCGCCTCTACGTTCGTCTTGAGCGCAGCAGGATTCATTGCGACGAGCACATCCGGAGAGTCCCCCGCAGTGTTGATCTCGCGACTGCCGAAATTGATCTGAAATGCGCTGACCCCGAACAGCGTGCCCTGTGGTGCGCGGATTTCGGCAGGAAAATCGGGAAACGTCGCCAGGTCGTTGCCGGCAAGCGCCGTCGACAGCGTGAACTGGCCGCCAGTCAGCTGCATACCGTCGCCAGAATCGCCGGCGAAGCGGACCACTACGGCTTCTGGCGTGTCGGACGTGACGGCGGATTGCATTTTGTCGAGGGCTTGGCTCGCCATCGGATATCCTTGTCATGCGCCATTAGGCGCCTGTTCTCGGGTGGGCGCACCTAGGGAGCGCCCATTCCCTCCACAACCAAGTTTTTCTCTCCATGGGAGAAAATGTCGAGTGGAAAAGCGTTCGGACCCTCACTAATCATTGCGATTGGAAACGGAATGCAGGGAGTTGCCACGTGGCACAAGCCGAACCTTACGTGCGCGACGATGTCAGGCAACTACTCGGCTTGCTCGCGGCAACACCAAGCCCACCCCTCGACGAAGTGACCGCCGACGAGGCGCGCGAGGCGTATAGGGCACTTGTCACAATGACTGAGGCGGAACCCTGCGACCTCGCAGTCATCCGTGACGTAACGTGTCCGGGACCGTCTGGAGCGATCTCTTTGCGTCTGTACGATTCGCGCGACCACCGCGATCCCGGCCCCGTCGTGATGTTTTTCCACGGCGGGGGTTTCGTCATCGGCGATCTGGAGACTCACCACGCGTTTTGTACCGAGCTTGCGGCGGGACTCGACCTACCGGTTGTCGCGGTCGACTATCGCCGCGCGCCAGAGGCACCTTATCCGGCCGCTCCCGAAGACTGCGAGGCAGCCACGCGCTGGGTCGCGGAAAGCCCAACTGTCCTTGGCCTGCGAGTGACGGAACTCATCACTTGCGGGGACAGTGCCGGAGGAAATCTGGCACTGGTGGTCGCTCAGGCACTTGTACGTGATTCGGCAAAGGTTCGAATCCTCGCGCAGATGCCCATCTATCCTGATGCCGGCCCCCCGCGCGGGACGGAGAGCTATACGAGTTTCGGCGAAGGCTATTTCCTCACTGCCCGCTCGATCGACTTCTTCGATACCTGCTACGTCGGTGACCTCGCCAGCAGCCGCCGATACCCCATCATTCACGATGATCTTGGCGCGTCGCCGCCGACCGTCCTGATCACCGCAAGTCTCGACCCAATTCGCAATCCGGGCCGCGAATACGCCGCTCGCCTGGTCCGAAATGGGGTCGAGGTCACTTATCTTGAGGCTCGCGGAATGATCCACGGCTTCATCAACATGCGCAAGGCACTCCCGAGCGCACAAAAGGACGTGGAAACCCTGATCGCCGCAACTCGATCGATGCTGGAACGCCGCTCATGACCGAGCGGGGCTATCGCCCTTGCGTTGGCGTAATGCTTGTCAATGCCGAAGGCCGCGTATTCGTTGGCAAGCGGATCGACAACAAGGAAGGCGACTGGTGGCAGATGCCGCAAGGCGGCGTTGATCCTGGTGAAGATCTCGACGCCGCGGTCCTTCGTGAACTGGCAGAAGAAACCGGAGTAACCAGCGAGAACGTGTCATTAATCGAGCGTATCGACGAGCCCATGCGCTATGACTTGCCCGACGAACTGGTTGGCAAGCTTTGGGGGGGGCGCTATCGCGGCCAGGAACAGACCTGGTTCCTGGCGCGCTTCACAGGAAGCGAGGCGGACATCGACCTTGAAGCACACGATCCGGCTGAATTTTGCGAGTATCGCTGGGTTGAACCCGACGAACTTCCCTACCTGATCGTTCCATTCAAGAAGCACGTCTATCGCACTGTGGTAGAACGATTTCGTCTACTTTTATAACCGCAGTAAGCGATCAGTTCTTTTGAGTCACCACGGTATCGGGAAGGACCGCTTCGGCGGTCAGCACGCGAGGCTGGGGCCCCTTGTCGATCGCGCTCGCAAGCGCCTGGGTCTCGGCACACTTGTCTCCGCACATCGACTGAAGACGAGCCAGATTACGGCGAGCCTTTTCGACCGCGCCCTTTTCGACCAGCGCAGCGCCCTCTCCCGACAGCGCGGCGAGATTGTCGGGTTCGCGGTTGAGGGCTTCGCGATAATACCGAATAGCCTTGCCCTGCAGTCCGTTGCGTCGCGCGGCTTCGGCAAGATCGAGAAAAATACCGGTTGCTGCCGGATCGATTGTCAGCGCAGCCTCAAACGCGTCCACGGCCTTTTCCGGGTGGCCCGCAACAAGAGCAGCGCGGCCTTCCGCGACAAGCGTTCCTGCGCGCGGATCGGTGACGTGATCGGCTCCTTCGCCAACACTGGCGGTCATCGCGAGAACGACGGCAAGAGCGGCGGCGGGGGCGGCGAAACGCATGAGCAACTCCTTAAAGGCCGTAGGACCAAGTCGGGTCCGGGCAGGTACAGGCACGGCCATATCCCAGCTGGCTATCATGCGCGAGTTGTACGCGCGATGAAAAATCCGTCCGTATCGTCATGAAACGGCGAAAGCCGCCAACCTTTCCCGCGCGCGCGGCCAAGCGGCAATTCGATCGCATCGGCTAGCCAGCCGTCGTGGTCGGCGAGGAAGCGATCGATGTGTTCGGCCCCCTCCTGATCAAGCAACGAGCATGTCACGTAGATCAGCCGGCCACCGGGCCGCACGAGTGCTGCCCCGATCTCGATAAGCCTGCGCTGGATTGCGGCGTAGCGGTCGAGCCGCTCGGACGTCAGTCGCCAGCGCGCCTCGGGGTTACGGCGCCATGTTCCCGTGCCAGAGCAGGGTGCATCGATAAGCACCGCATCGGCTTTCCCGACAAAAGCGGCCAGCGCGTCGAGTTCCCGGCCCGGATCGAGCAGCTTTGTTTCGATGATCCCCGCCCCGGCGCGCTCGGCCCGCGGGGCAAGCCTCGACAAGCGCTGGCGGTCGGTATCGCAAGCGAGCAACGTCCCGCGGTTTTCCATCGCCGCAGCCAGCGCGAGCGTCTTGCCCCCCGCCCCGGCGCACAGGTCGATTACGGTCTCGCCAGGGTGCGCGCCGACCGCCGTGCAGGCGAGTTGGGAACCGGTGTCCTGCACTTCGATCAGTCCATTGGTGAAGGCGTCCCACTGCGCGACCTGGGTGCCAGCATCGAGGCGCAGCCCCTGCGGCGCTGCGGTTGCGTGTGCCTCGCCCGGCAGTTCAATCGCTTCGCGATCGCCTTTCAGCGTATTCACCCGGACATCGAGTGGCGCGCGATCCAGCAGAGCCCATCCCTCGTCGTTAAGGACGTCCGACTTCGCCAGCGCTTCGACTAGCCAATGCGGAGCGAGTCCGGCTTCGGCAACCGGCGCCGAGTCCGAAAGAGCGGCCGGCCCGTGAACCGAACCGTCGAACAGAGAGAGAATAGCGGGGTCGATCTGGCCGAGGCGCACCATCGCCGAGCGCCCCGACGGAGGGACCGGCCCGCATGCTCGTATTGCAGCGTAGACGAGTTCGCGCACCGCGCGCCGATCCTTCGACCCCGCATAGCGGCGGGCGCGAAAGTACTCCGAAACAAGGCGATCGGCAGGAGCGCCGTCGGCTCTCGCGGCGGCGATGACCGCGTCGAGGATCTCGATGGCGGCCTGGGCGCGCGCAGCCGGAGTCATTGTCGGGTCATCGTGTCGGGTAGTTCGGCGCCTCGCGCGTGATCGCAACGTCATGGACGTGGCTTTCAGCGAGGCCGGCATTGGTGATGCGGACGAACTTGCCCCGCTCTCTGAGGTCGGCGAGGGTGGCCGAGCCGGTGTAGCCCATTGCCGCCTTGATCCCGCCGACGAGCTGGTGGACCACGTCCTTGGCCGGTCCCTTGTAGGGCACCTGCCCCTCGATCCCCTCGGGTACCAGCTTGAGTGCGGAGACGTCCTGCTGGAAATACCGGTCGGCGCTGCCGCGCGCCATCGCGCCGACGCTGCCCATCCCGCGATAGGCCTTGTAGCTGCGCCCCTGATAGAGGAACGTCTCGCCCGGGCTCTCCGAGGTTCCGGCAAGCATCGATCCGATCATGACGCAGGACGCACCGGCCGCAAGGGCCTTTGCGGCGTCGCCCGAGGTGCGCAATCCGCCGTCGGCAATAACCGGCACGCCCGACTTCGCCGCTTCCGCCGCGCATTCGAGCACAGCCGTAAGCTGCGGGACGCCAACACCCGCGACCACTCGAGTTGTGCAGATCGATCCCGGGCCTATGCCGACTTTCACCGCGTCGGCGCCAGCGTCTATCAGCGCGCGGGTCGCTTCAGCCGTAGCAACGTTGCCGGCAACGATCTGGACGGAATTGGAAAGCTTCTTTGCTGCCTCGACCGCGCGACCGACGTCCCTGTTGTGGCCATGGGCGGTATCGATGATGACCACGTCGACCTCCGCCTCGATCAGCGCCCTCGTGCGCTCGAAGCCTTTGTCCCCCACAGTGGATGCCGCGGCGACGCGAAGGCGACCGCTCTCGTCCTTGGTGGCGTGAGGGTAGGTAACCGCCTTGACGATATCCTTGACGGTGATCAGCCCGACGCAGCGATAGTCGTCGTCGACCACCAGGAGTTTTTCGATCCGCCGCTGGTGGAGCAGTCGGCGCGCCTCTTCCTGGCTGGTACCGATGCGGACTGTGGCAAGGTTGTCGCTTGTCATGAGTTCGCGCACCGGCTGGCGCGGGTTCTCGGCAAAGCGGACATCGCGGTTCGTGAGTATCCCGCACAGCCTGCCCTTCCCGTCGGTTACGGGAATTCCGCTGATGCGGTTGTCGGCCATCAGGGTCTGCGCTTCGCCCAGGGTGGCGTCCGGTCCGATCGTAATGGGGTTTACGACCATCCCGCTTTCGAACCGCTTGACCGCGCGCACGGCAGCGCACTGCGTCTCGAGGTCCAGATTTCGATGAAGTACCCCGATCCCGCCCAGCTGCGCCATGACGATCGCCATATCCGCTTCCGTCACGGTATCCATCGCCGCCGAGATTACCGGGATGTTGAGCGCGATCCCGCGAGTCAGCATCGTACTGGTGTCAGCCATGCTGGGCAGGATGTCGCTTTCCGCCGGACGCAGCAGCACGTCGTCGAAGGTAAGGCCGAGGGGGATTTCGTCATGTGCCACAGGTTCGCGCTTTCCGCCGGGAGATTAGTGGCGGCCCATCTAACGGCAGGGACCGGCAACGGCTAGTGGGGGTTGGCGCTTTTTCCTGCGGTCGCCGTCCAGTGGGCCGGATCGGCGAAATAGCGCACAAGCGCTTCGGTCAGCAAAAGGTCTTCGACTGCCCCGCCCAGTTCGATCCCCTCGGCCTTGTCGCGCGGGCTATGATAACGTTCGGCAACGAACCGGTCGAGCGCGAGGGCCGAGCCGAACGCGCTCGTCACCGAGACCGCCGGTACATCGCGCTGGAGCAGCGCCCAACCGTCCTGTCGCCGCAGATAGCCTTGCGCTAGGCTTTCATCGCTTTCGCGCCGTCCAGCCGCGCGCAGTACCTCGAGAATACCCGAGTCGAGGGTCGTGAGGCCTTTGCCGACGATCGCCACCGGGGTCCCTGCTGGCGCCACTGCGACGGTGTCGAGATTGAAAGCCGCGACAATCGTATCGAGCGGCACCGGCGGATTTTCAGCGAACGCTTGCGCTCCGAGCAGCCCCCACTCTTCCGCGGTGGTTGCGAGGAAATAGATGTCGCGTTCGGATCGCGGTCCCGCAGCAAGACGCCGGGCCAACTCCGTCAGCACGGCAAGCCCGCTCGCGTTATCGACGGCTCCGTTACAGAGTCCCTCCGGACCCGGTTCGGTTCCGCAACGACCGAAATGATCCCAATGGGCCAGCACCAGCACTGCCCCCAGGTCAGGCCGCTTGCCGGGAAGCCTTGCGACGAGATTGAACGTGCGCACCGATCCGGAAACGGACACGGCTTCGAGCGTCGCCGTCAAATCGATCGTAACTGGCCGAAAATCCTCATCTCGGGCCTGGCTCGTCAAGGTTTCCAACCGTTTCCCGCCGATTACCGCTTCAGCTGCCCGCCGGGTGATATAACCGTCGATCGTGTCGGTCCCGTCGGTCGCGGCCAGTCGATAACTGCCGTTTCGCCGCACCGCAGCAAGCACGTCGAGTTCGCTCCGATCGTTCACGATCGCCACTACCGCTGCCGCGCCGCCGCGCAGCAACGCCTCGCGCTGTTCCGCTTGACCGGGATGATCCCACAGCATCAGCACGACGCGCCCGGCGAGAGCTGAAGTGTCGAGCCGTTCGCCCTGCTCGCCGACGAACACCACGGGCGCATCCTCGACCAGCCCGCGGGTGCCGGATGCGAAGGCGATTGCATCGCCGTCCGGCAACGGGATTGCGCGCGCGCCCCGCGCGAAGCGAACAACACTGTGTCGGGGGGTAGAGCTCGACACCTCGACAGGCGCGAACCACGGATTGGCCGGATCGTTCGTCCCCGAGACAAGTCCCGCCGCCTGCCACTCCCGCGCGAGATAGCGCAGAGTCTTCGCCTCGCCCTGAGTGCCGGGCTTGCGACCGTCGAAATCGTCGCTCGCCAGTATTTCGATGTGGCGCCCCAGTGAGGCGCGCAGCGCCGCTTCGGTCGCGGGCGTTGCCACGGGCGGTCGGGCACCCACGCACCCCGACAGCAGCAAAACCGCCAGAAGCCACGCGACCCGCATTGTCACCCCCCAGGCGTCTCGTTTCGCCTCGACGCTACTCGGCTGTCCATCCGCCGTCCACGCTCCAATTCGCGCCGGTTACGTTCTGCGCCTCATCGCGGCACAGGAATACGGCCAGCGCGCCAATATCTTCGGGCTGAACGAACTTGCGGGTAGCTTGCTTGACCAGCAGCACATCGTTGACGACCTGATCGCGAGTCATCCCGCGCGCCTTCATGGTGTCCGGAATCTGGTTTTCGACCAGCGGGGTCCAGACGTAACCCGGACTGATACAGTTGGCGGTCACCCCATCTTGGGCCACTTCCAACGCCACAGTTTTAGTCAAGCCGTCCAGCCCGTGCTTGGCGGCAATGTAGGCCGACTTGAATGGCGAAGCCACCTTCGAATGCGCGCTGGCGGTGTTGATGATCCGCCCCCACTTCGCAGTTTTCATGTGCGGCACGGCGAGGCGAATCGTGTGGAACGCAGCCGTCAGGTTGAGCGCGAGGATCAGGTCCCACTTTTCGGGCGGAAAGTCCTCGATCGGGCTGACGTGCTGCATCCCGGCGTTGTTCACGAGGATATCGACATCCCCCGCGCCAGCCATCAGCGCCTCGCACCCTTCGCGGGTGGTCAAGTCCGCGGGCACGTGGGTAGCGGTCAACTCCTCGCACAGTCGCGCGATCTCCTGCTCGTCGCCAAACCCGCTCAGGACGACACATGCCCCTTCGGCTTGGAGCGCACGGGCGATCGCCAGACCGATACCCGAGGTCGATCCTGTGACGAGTGCACGTTTTCCAGACAGGAACATTTGACCTCCTTGCAGGATTGATCGACCGACACGGCCGTATATGCTTGCTCTCGCGAGCCGCGACGCGCCTGTCCAGAGGCATTGCGGCGCGTCCGCGCGAAACATGGGGGTTTGTGCATGCGGCTCAATCGGTTCGATCCATCAAGCATCAACGTGCGTGGCGGCGGAGGCGGCGGCTTTCCTGGGGGTGCTGGGGGCGGAATCGGCTGCGGCACCCTCGTCATCGCCCTGATCGCCGCACTCTTTTTCGGGGTCGATCCGTCGTCGATGCTCGGAGGAGCACAGCAGGCAGGTCCGCCGGCAACACAGGAGGGGGATGGCTCCGCCCAATCGGTGGAGCAGCTTTGTACATCGAACGATTACGCGACCGAGGCGTGCAACGCCCTGCAATCCCTCAATCAGACTTGGGAGCCGGAATTCCGCCGGGCCGGAATATCCTTTCAACAGCCAACATTGGTATTCTATTCGGGTGGCACTCGTTCTGGTTGCGGCGGCGCGTCCTCTGCGATGGGGCCGTTCTACTGCCCACAGGACGAAGGCATCTACATTGACACCAGTTTCTACGATCAGATGGCACGCCAGCTTGGCGCAGGCGGAGATTTCGCCCGGTATTACGTGATCGCGCATGAGTACGGTCACCATATCCAGAAGCTAACCGGAATAGCGGCCCAAATCCGCAGCGCGCAGAACCAGAATCCGCGCGCGGCTAACCAGTTGCAGGTCCGCATGGAGCTACAGGCTGATTGCTATGCCGGAGTCTGGGCAGGCAAGAATCGCAACCTGATCGAACCGGGCGATTTCGAAGAAGGCATGACCGCCGCCAGCGCGATCGGCGATGACAGTCTGACCGGCGGACAGGTCAGCTCGGACAACTTCACGCACGGCACGAGCCAGCAGCGGATGGAAGCGCTGCGAGCCGGCGTGGAATCGGCTAACGACACCGTATGTGATCGCTATGTCCAAGTTAGCTGATCTGGCGCGAGGTGCCGCGCTGGCTCTGACCTGCATCGCCGCTCCGGCGCTCGCTCGCGGTCAAGACCAGCCGGCCGCCAACCGGACACCTAATGCACAGGACGTTGCGATGACGCCGATCACCGACCTCAACTTGGCGAAGGACGAGATTCCTTCGGTTCTCCTGGCCGCGCAAGCCAATCCCTACGCCAGCGCCGGAGTCCAGTCTTGCGAGGACATCACCGCTGCGCTCGCTCCGCTCGACACCGCGTTAGGGCCGGACATGGACTTGGCCGAGGGAAACCGCGAGCGGATCAGCCCCGGCGGGGTCGCCAAAAGCGTTGTCGCGTCTTTCATCCCGTTCCGCGGCATCCTGCGTGAGTTGTCGGGCGCGGCCGAACACCAGCGCGATTTCCAGGCGGCGATTTACGCCGGCGCGGTGCGCCGTGGTTACCTCAAAGGTCTGGGGGAACAAAAAGGCTGCGCCTACCCCGCACGACCCGCGTTCACCCGGGTCGCCGTGTCCGGGAAAATTACGTTGCCAGCACAGACTGACGATCAGTCAGCCGACGTCTCCACCACTTTCGTTTCGGAACCGATGGTACAGGACGTTCCGAGAGGAAAACGCTAACTGCGCGCCAAGCGGCGGCCCCCCTCACGTCCGCCGGGTCTACCAAGCGGGTGTTTTCAACCATTGGGATCGCGCTCGATCCGTTCGATCTCACGGTCGAGTTCTTGAAGCACTTCGCGACGCGTTTCGGAACTCATCTGCGTGTTTCCGGCGATCGTCGCCCGGGCGGATCGCAGGCCGCTGAGAGCCCCTTCCATCGCGAATTTCCGGCAGAATCGGATGGTAAGACGTCCATCCGACGTCGGGCTCGCGCTAACATCGTCACCATTGTCGCAAGACATTTCCACTCGCGGCGCGATCTTCGCAAACGCCTCACCAGCCTTGGCTGCTGCTAGAGCGGATTGGCGGGCGCGCAACTCGACTGCCTTGAAACGCTCGTCACCCATTTTAAACGAAGGGTCGAGCTTGGCGAAGCGCTCTTCAAGTTTCTTCATGTGCGCCTCGAACTCGGGCGAGTCCGGGGGGAGCATCTTGCCGTCCGGACCGCGGATGATGACCCGTTTAATAACGCTGTCGTCAGCATTTGCGCCGCTGCCAGAGGCTCCGCGCCCGCTCGTCTCGCGCAGGATCATAACGCGACGTTTTCCCGTGGAGCCCTTACCGTGACTGGTCTCAAATACCATCACGCGGGGACCGTCTCCCGACGGGTCCACCTCGGGAAGTGGGACGGGTGGCGCGGCGGGCGCGAACGGTGCATCCGGCGCGTCGGGCGCGAGCGGTGCTACCGGGGCGGTTGGAGGAGCGGGCGGGACAGGAAGGTCTGCTTCGTCATCCGCGTTGGCCTGCGCATACGTGATCGAAGCGGTTAGCGGCAGGGCAAGCGCCGCAAGGCCGATAAAGGCACCGCCCATCCGGCGGCGGCGCAGGGAAATGTCGCTCATTGTGAGGTTCCTCAAACGATGAATGATCGATTTGTCGCCGAGCACAGGGCAAGCCATCGGCGCAGCCAATGCCGCACGCGGGGCTGGCGTGGCGGCGACTCGCGCGATCAACGCCGCATAGTGCGCCCGTTCCAGCCGGTCACGGCCCTCGACCACGCGCGCGTCGCACGCAGCTTCCTGGTCGCGGCGCATCGCGTGCCAGCCCAGCCATGACAGCGGGTTGAACCAATGTAACGAAAACAGCGGCAAGGCAGCGAAATTGGCGAGCAGGTCGTGCGCCCGGTGATGGGCGATCTCGTGTGCCAGTGCCAGATCGCGGGCGGCGCGATCGGAATGGGACATAAAACCGACCGGCAGCGCAATCACCTTGTCGATCAGTCCGAATGCCAGCGGCGAACGCGTCGCCGGTGTCTCGACCAGGCGAACCGATCCGACCTCACCTACCCCGCGCGATCCTGCCAGGAGTTCCGCACGAAGCCTGCGATAGGCCATCAGGCGAAGGACGATGTAGATTGCGGCGCCGGCTAGCCAAGCCGCAATCAACGCGGCTTCAATTTCGGGCCACCATCCCGATGATGCGGGAACTGTCGCGGTAACCAGCGGCAACCCGCCACCCGCCATCTCGAGCGCAGCAGCAATCTCCAGGTCACTGCTAGCAAGGGCAGCCGCCGGCACGTCGGGCGCGGGAAGAACCAATGGCGGCATCACCAGGCGGAGCAGCGGCAGGAACCACAACGCGTAAGCCGTGCGTGCCCCGAAATGGTGCGCCACCGTCCGGCGTAGGAGCAGCACCAGCACGATCAGCGCGCCGGTCCAGACGAGCGTGTCCAGCAGCCAGGTCATTGGCGCAGCTCCTTCAAGAGAGCCTCGATCTCGTCGAGATCGTGCTCGCTGAGCGCCTCGCTTTCCGCCAATTGAGCGAACAGCGGCGCAGCGCGCCCTCCGAACAGGCGCTGGACCAAGCGTTTGGATTCGTTGCCGAGATAATCGGCTCGCTCGATCAGTGGCGAATATAGAAAGCGTCGCCCGTCGGGCTCGGTTGCCACTGCGCCCTTGACTACAAGTCGGCTAAGAAGCGTTTTGACGGTGGGCATCGACCAGTCACGTGCTTGGCAGACCCGTTCGCACACATCGGCCGCGGTCATTGGGCTCTTCTCCCACAGCGCCTCCATGACCGCGTGTTCGGCCTCGCTTATGCGTTCGCTTGGAGGTTCACTCTCAAGGGCCATCGATAGCTTCCCAATGCTCGACCACGTTTGTAGCCGTCACGATTACGGTTGTAAACCTGAAGCCCAGATGAATGACTGTTCAGTTTACCACGAGCGCTTTACGAACGGGGAATGGAAACCACTTACCACGTCCCCCACGCCGTTCGCAGTCTGGACGATTGCCATAACGTCATGGATTTCCGTACGCTTGCCCATCGCCGGCTTCCCTACCCCGTCTTTCACTATATCGACGGGGCGGGAGACGACGAACGTACGAAAGCCCGGAATACCGACGCGTTCGACGATGTGGACCTTGTCCCGAATGTTCTGGCGGGCGTGGCGCACATCGACACAAGCACCACGATCATGGGGCGCACGACAAGTCTACCGCTGTTGCTCAGCCCAACCGCGCTTCAGCGACTGTTCCACTGGCGGGGCGAGCGCGCCGTCGCCCGCGTCGCCGAACGGCACAACCTTTGGTTTGGTATTTCAAGCCTCTCGAGCGTGAGCATAGAGGAGATCGGCGCAAACTATGCCGGGCCAAAGCTGCTCCAATATTATTATCACAAGGACCGGGGGCTCAATGCCGCCCTGGTCGAGCGGGCGCGCGCGGCCAAGTTCGACGCGATCGCGCTCACCGTCGATACTATCGTCTCGGGCAATCGCGAGCGGTGCAAGCGGACCGGCTTCACCACCCCGCCCCGCCTTTCCCCGTCCAGCCTTTTGTCTTACGCGACGAAGCCGACGTGGGCGCTCAACTTCCTGTTCCGTGAACGGTTCAGTCTCCCCAACCTGGAAACGCACGTTGCGAAAGGCAGCAAGAGTGCGATCTCGATCCAGGACTATTTCAACGAGATGCTTGATCCCGGTATGGATTGGGCGGCGGTCGAGAAACTGCGCACGGACTGGGGCGGCAAGTTCTGCCTAAAGGGTGTGATGAGCGTCGCCGACGCGCGGCGGGCTGCCGACATCGGCTGCGATGCGATCATGCTGTCCAACCATGGGGGACGCCAACTCGACGGGAGCCGAGCGCCGTTCGACCAGCTGTCCGAGATCGTCGACGCGGTGGGCGACCGGATCGAAGTGATCTGCGATGGTGGAGTACGGCGCGGAACCCATGTCCTCAAAGCGCTCGCAACCGGGGCTACCGCGGCGTCAGGCGGGCGACTTTACTTGTACGCCCTTGCCGCTGCAGGCGAGGCGGGGGTCGAACGTGCGGTGACGATCCTGAAAGACGAAATTGAGCGGGGGATGCGGCTGATGGGCGTCAAATCGGTCGGAGCACTGGGCCGCTCGATGCTCCGTCGCCGCTAACTTGCGGCGATGGCGACCAGCACTGCCGCACCAACGAGCATCAAGAAGCCGTTGAAGAAGACGGGAAGCCACACCGGCAGACGATCGGTGTCAGGGTCGGGCCGCAACGACTTGCCAGCAATTTCGCGCCAGATGCCGGCGGCGAAGCAGAATTCGGCAAAGACGATCAGGACGAGCGCGGTTCCAAGCCCAAGCCAACCGGGCACCAGACCTTCGAGAAGCTTGCGCGCGCCCACGCCCGCCGCGAGGCTGGCAAGACCAGTTCGCATCCACGCCGCATATGTCCGCTCTGCCGCGAGCATCGTCCGATCGGACGCCAACCTGGTGCGACGGTCGGCACTGTCTTCCTGGCTCTCGGCGCTTTCGGCGAGCGTGTCGGCACTGTTGGCCAAGTTCTCCTGCGCTTTTGCCGCGCGATGCTCGGGGACAGTCGCCATGCTCCCACAACGCGAACAGCGGCAAATGGTGGCAGGCGCGCGAATTTTTCGTATCAGATAACCGCATGCCTGACAGTGCTTACAGCTTTGGCCCGTTCCGCCTCGATCCCGCCGACCGACGGCTGACGCGCGACGGCGCGCCGATTGACGTAAGTGCGCGTTATCTCGACGCGCTGATCCTGCTGGTCACCGAGAATGGCCACCTGGTCACAAAGGACCGGTTCATGGACGAAGTGTGGCGCGGCGTACCGGTGACCGACGAAGCCCTGACCCAATGCATTCGCGCCCTCCGCAAGGCGCTGGGCGACGACGCCGCGTCGCCCCGCTTTATCGAGACGGTGCCCCGGCACGGTTATCGACTCATCGCCCCCGTGGGTTCAAACGCTTTTCGTCCCGAGATCACGGCGCGCGTGGCAGTCCTGCCACTCTTGCTTGATTCTCTCTCCGCTGCGCTGGGCGGAGGCATTGCGGGCATCGCGGGTGGCCTCGGCTACCTGGCGCTTGGCTTGGTTACTCCCGGAATTGGCACAGCTTCGACATTGCTCGCGTTGATCAGCGTCAACTTGCTGCTGGGTTTCGTGGGCGGCGGCGCGGTGGGCGCTGGCGCTGCGCTGGGCGAGCGGATCGGCGGAGGACGCATCTGGCTGGTGAGTGCAGGCGGCGCGGCTGGCGGACTGCTCGTGGGTTCGGCCGCCAAGATGATCGGGCACGATCTTTTCGCGCTCTTCTTCGGGCGCGACCCCGGCTCGACCACGGGCGCGATCGAGGGCCTTGTCCTTGGCGGCGCCACCGGGTTGGCACTGATCTTTGCGAGCCGCGCTGGACCAGGGTCGATTTCCCGGTGTGCGCTGACCGGACTGGCAATTGGCGGTGCTGCGGGTGCTCTCATGGCGTTTGCGGGGGGTCGATTGATGGCCGGCAGTCTCGCTGAGTTGGCGACGCGCTTTCCCGAATCGAACCTACAAATGGATGGGGCGATGTTCGGGGAAGAGGGACTTGGCCCGGTTGCACTGACTGTTGCGACAGCGTGCGAAGCGGCTTTATTTGCAGCCTGCGTGGTCGCTGCGGTAATGTTGGGACGGAGAATGCGCACGATCAAATGATCGGCGATTTCTGCAAAAAATGATTTCTCCGCCTGTATTATCAACGATTAGCCCGTTTCACCAGCGGGCGGGGCGAGTTTTGACTAGTATATCAATACACCCGCTTCTTCGGCTTGATGTACTCGACGTCGTCGGTGAGGGTGTATTCGTGGACCGGTCGGTAGTCGATCTTCACATCCCCGCCCTTGCCGCCCCAGCCATCGAACCATGCCGCGGTGTGCTTCATCCAGTTCTTGTCGTCGCGGTCGGGGAAATCCTCGTGCGCGTGGGCACCGCGGCTTTCCTTGCGGTTTTCGGCACTTGCCATCGTCACCATCGCCTGCGCGATCAGGTTATCGAGTTCGAGCGTCTCGACGAGGTCGCTGTTCCAGATCAGCGAGCGGTCGGAAACCGACACATCCTGCATCCGGTGGTAGGTTTTCTCGAGTTCGGACACGCCTTCCTCAAGCAGCTCGGAGGTGCGGAAGACGGCGGCGTGCTTGCTCATCGTCTGTTGCATTTCCTTGCGAATTGCAGCGGTAGGCGATCCACCCTTGGCGTTGCGGAAGTGATCGAGCCGGGTCAGCGAAAGCTCGCCCGCGTCTTTCGGAAGTTCGTCGTGCGACGTGCCCGGCGTGATGAGCTCCTTCAAGCGGTGGCCGGTCGCGCGGCCGAAGACCACGAGGTCGATCAACGAGTTCGAGCCCAACCGGTTAGCGCCGTGAACCGACACGCACGCCGCCTCGCCCACCGCGAACAGGCCGGTGACCACGGTTTCGGGATCACCGCCCGCAACCGTCATGACCTCGCCGTGATAGTTCGTCGGGATGCCGCCCATATTGTAGTGCACGGTCGGTACGACCGGCAGCGGCTGACGGGTCAAATCGACGCCAGCGAAGATCTTGCCACTCTCAGTAATGCCCGGAAGTCGCTCGGCGAGGATCTTGGGATCGATGTGGTCGAGGTGGAGGAAGATGTGGTCCTTGTCCGGCCCCACGCCCCGCCCTTCGCGGATCTCGAGCGCCATCGAGCGACTGACGACGTCGCGGCTGGCAAGATCCTTGGCACTGGGCGCATAGCGCTCCATGAACCGCTCGCCCTCGGAATTGGTAAGGTAGCCGCCTTCGCCCCGCGCGCCTTCGGTAATGAGCACGCCGGCACCGTAGATGCCGGTCGGGTGGAACTGTACGAACTCCATGTCCTGCAACGGCAGGCCAGCGCGCAGCGCCATGCCGCCGCCGTCTCCGGTGCATGTATGCGCGCTCGTTGCAGTGAAATAGCAGCGGCCATAACCGCCAGTCGCCAGCACGACGGCCTTGGCGCGGAAGCGATGGATCGAACCGTCGTCGAGGCACAGCGCGACCACGCCCACGCAGGCGCCGTCCTTCATGATCAGGTCGATCGCGAAGTATTCGATGAAGAAGTCGGCGTCGTACTTCAGGCTCTGCTGGTAGAGTGCGTGGAGCATCGCGTGGCCTGTCCGGTCGGCCGCGGCGGCGGTGCGCTGCACCGGCGGGCCTTCCCCCATGTTCTGCATGTGCCCACCGAACGGCCGCTGATAGATCGTCCCGTCGGCATTGCGGCTGAACGGCACGCCAGCGTGCTCCAGCTCATAGACCGCCTGCGGGGCCTCGCGCACCATATACTCGATCGCGTCCTGGTCGCCGAGCCAGTCGGAGCCCTTGACGGTATCGAACATGTGCCACTGCCAGTGGTCGGGGGTGTTGTTTCCCAGGCTGGCGGCGATGCCACCCTGTGCCGCAACGGTGTGGCTGCGGGTGGGGAATACCTTGGTGATGTTCGCAGTGCGCAGACCAGCCTCCGCCGCGCCCATCGTCGCACGCAGGCCCGAACCACCCGCACCGACGACGACAACGTCGTAGGTATGGTCGATGATCTTGTAGGCCGGCTGGCGCGCAGCACCGGTATCGTTAGGCTGCGAGGCCATCAGGCGGCTCCTGTAAAGGCGATGCGGGCGATCGAGAAAAGCGCGAAACCGCCGCCTCCGACTGCGAGGATGTTGAGGATCAGCGACAGCGCGAGGTTATTGCCGCTTTCGTGGACGTAATCGTCGACCAGTATCTGCAACCCGTGGCGGGCGTGCCAGAACACGTTGGCGATCCACAGCGCAAGTGTGAACGCCGGCAGCGGCTGCGACAGCCAGTCCTTGACCGTCGCGAAGTCGTACGCCGGCAGCAACGCAAGGCTGACCGCTAGAAACCCGCCGAGGATGATATTACCGACCGCGGTAAAGCGCTGCATCAGCCAGTGATGCGTTCCGCCGTGCGCCGGGCCCAGCCCGCGCACTTTGCCGATCGAAGTTCCGTTACCCATGTCCGGTTCCGCCTTACTTGGTCAGGATCAGGGCCCAGAAGCCCACGGTGAGTGCCAGCCCGATCAGCGGGCTGAGGATCGACCATGTTTTGTTGGTCGTCAGTTCGTACCCCGCGCCTATATCGAGCACGAAGTGGCGGATGCCGCTCGCCATGTGGGTGAAGAATGCCCACGACAACCCGACCAGCACGACCAAGCCATACCACTCGCCCGCGATCCCCTGGAATGTCGCGTAGGTTTCCGCGCCGCCCGCCAGCGCGCCGAGCCACCAGACGAGAACCCCTAGCCCGACCAGCGCCATCCCGTCGCCAGTGATGCGGTGGAGGATCGAGACCGCCATGTGGGGTCCCCATTTCCATATCTGCAAATGCGGTGAGAGAGGGCGGTTAGCCATGCAGGATTCCCGTTTATTTCGAGTGCGCACTTCCCTTAACGGGTTGGACGGTCGGTGCAAGCGCTCGACACGCAACCGGGGATGAAGGAAAGGGGGGCAATGATTACCATCCTCCTTACCGGCGCTTCGCGCGGAATTGGCGCGGCTTCGCGCACAGCGCTCGAAGCGCGCGGCGTGCGCGTAATTGGGCAAGCGACAACCCGTGCGAACGGGTTGATCGAAGCCGATTTCTCCGATCCGCAGGCACCCCAGATGCTGTGGGAAGCCGCACTTGAGGAGGCGGGCGGCGTGGTCGACGTGCTCGTCAACAACGCCGGACTTTTTTCCGCCAATCCGCTCGATGGGTCAGATATTGCCTGGCTGGATGGGTGGGAGGACACGCTGCGGATTAACCTTACGGCCGCAGCCCAGCTCAGTCGGTTCGCGGTGCGCCACTGGCAGGACAAAGCACGGGGCGGGCGGATCGTCCATGTCGCAAGCCGTGCGGGACATCGGGGCGATTCACCTGGACACTGGCATTATGCAGCCGCCAAGGGCGGGATGCTCGCGATGCACAAGACGATAGCGCGGCAATACGCGGCCGAGGGTATCCTCAGCTACGCGATCGCACCCGGGTTCACCGATACCGACATGGCGGGCGATTATCTCGCCAGCCGTGGTGGGCCGGGCCTGCTCGCTGACATTCCCCTAGGCCGCGTGGCGACGCCCGAAGAGATCGCGACGATGATCGCGTTTTGCGCGCTGGACGCGCCACCAAGCATGACCGGCACCACGCTCGACGCCAACGGAGCAAGCTATGTCCGCTAAAAAAGTCCTGCCGCTTCTCGCGTTGCTGACGGGCTGCGTGGCCGCGCCCGGTCTGCGGCATTTGCCGGACGCGCGCCCCGACATGGCGGAGATCTGCAAGGACGCGGGCACGTACGACTGGGCCGCGCCCGGACCGCCCGTGCATATCTTCGGAAACGTGTATCACGTAGGCACCTGCACGATCTCCGTCCTGCTGGTCACGTCACCGCAGGGTCACGTGCTGATCGACGGCGCGGTGGAACAGGCGGCGCCCGGCATCCTCGCCAACATTCGCAAGCTGGGCTTCGATCCCGCCCATGTGCGCTGGATCGTGAGTTCGCATGAGCACTACGACCACTCCGGCGGGCTCGCCGCGCTCAAGGTAGCGACAGGGGCAAAGCTCGCGGCGAACAAGGCGGAGGTCGCCGCGCTCGAGACCGGCAAGCCGAATGCCGAGGATCCGCAGTCGGGCTCGATCACCGCCGCACGCCCGGTCAAGGTCGACCGCGCCATGGCCGACGGGGACACCCTGCAGGTGGGTAACCTGATCCTGACCATGCATGCACGCCCCGCTCACGCGCCCGGCTCGGCAAGCTGGACTTGGACTTCCTGCGAGGGGAGCGACTGCAAACGGATCGCTTTCCTCGACAGCATCAGTACACCGGCGGCCGATGGTTATCGCTTCAGCGAGCACCCGCAGTACGTCGCCCGCGTCCGCACCGCGATGAGCGGCATGGCCCGAATTCCGTGCGACATCCTGCTTACGCCGCATCCGGGGCAGAGCGCGATGTACGATCGCTATGCTGGCAAGGCGCCGCTGGTCGATGCGGACGCGTGCACAAACTACGCGACCCGGGGCCTCGCCGCGTTCGACGAGCGTGTCGCGAGAGAGGCCGGGCATGGCGGATAACTGGAAACTGACGGCCTTTGCCGACAAGCCGGTCATCCAGGCCGCGCTGCTGGCGCAGGAAGATGCCGCCGACTGGCCTTGGGACGTCACTCTGACCGGCTTCGAACTGGCCGACGACCGGCCGCACGAATGGCGGTTCGATGCCTATTTCCCGCGTAAGCCGTCAGTGGCCGATCGCGAGATGATCGCTGCACTGTTCGGTGACCACGCACCGGAATTCGCTACGGAGAAGCTGCCTGATACTGACTGGCTCACGGAGAGCCAGCGCGGGCTCGATCCCATTGAGGCTGGTCCGTTCCATGTCCGCACGCCCGATCACCCGCCCCGGCCCGACGCAATCGGCTTCGTCATTCCTGCGAGCCAGGCCTTCGGCACCGGCCATCACGCGACGACCGAGGGATGCCTGACGATGCTTGCCGCGATGAAAGCTCGCGGCATGGTGGTGCGCAACCTGGCCGACATCGGCACCGGTACCGGCCTGCTGGCTTTCGCCGGGCTGGCGCTCTGGCCCCGCGCGCTGGCAACGGCGAGCGACATCGATCCGATCTGCACCGGAGTGGTGGAGGAGAACGCCCGCCTGAACTCCGTGCGCCTCGGTGCCGGGCGCGGTGCGGTCACGATGGCGATTGCCGACGGGTTGGACGATCCGCTGCTTCAAACGCGCGGTCCTTACGACCTGTTGATCGCCAATATCCTTGCCGGGCCGCTGGTCGAGCTTGCGGAGGACTTCGCCGACGCGGTCGCGCCGGGGGGAAGCCTGTTGCTCGCGGGCCTTCTCCAGACACAAGAGGCGACTGTGCGTGCCGCCTGTCGCCGCGCGGGATTCCGCCTCGCCGCGCGGCTGGTAAATGGCGATTGGTCGATCCTGTGGCTGCGGCGGCGAAGCGCGCGCTGAGAACAGCCCGCACCGCGCTGGCCTGGCTGGCGTTGATGCTCGGCCTGTTCATGCTCGCGGCGTGGATCGGCAGCGCAATTCCGCGCAATTCCGGTTGGACCGAGCCGGGAGACGGTGTGCCGATCATGGTCGAGACCAATGGCGTTCACACCGCGATCGTGATGCCGCTGGTGACCACGCAGAAGGACTGGACAGCCGACTTGCCCGCAGCCGACCTCGGCGCGCCGGACCGGCCATACACCCACATTTCGGTAAGTTGGGGCGAGCGCGAGGTGTTCCTGGAGACGCCGAGCTGGCGCGATTTGTCTCCAGTCACCGCGATCCGCGCGGCGACCGGCGGCGACGGCCTGCTTCACATCGCGCACTACGTCCGTCCCGCGCCGAGCACCAGCGCACGCGTGGTTCGTTTACGCCCAGCCGAGTACGCCCGCCTCGTGGCCGTTATAGAAGCGCAGGTTCAGCCGCCCACTCTGCGCATGCGCCACGCGGGTTACGAGGATTGGGACGTTTTCTACGACGCGCCGGGCCGCTATCACATCGGCAATACCTGCAACCAGTGGACGAGCGACACGCTGGCGGCGGCGGGCGTAAAAGTGGGCCAATGGACGCCCTTCGCGGGCGGAGTGATGAAATGGATACCGGTTGATCAAAATTTTCGCTGACGCGCGAGCATCCGCGCTTTCGAGGGACGTTTCGCGAATTCCTGGGAATACGGCGTGAGGGTGCCGAAGGAGGCGCGGTTCCCGCTTGAGGGTGGCAGCCTAACCCGCTGCCTTGACGATTTCCGCCCAGGCGGCCTCGTCAATCACCTCGATGCCCAATTCTGCCGCTTTCTTCATCTTGCTGCCTGCGCCCGGTCCCGCGACGACGAGGTCGGTCTTTGGACTGACCGATCCCGCCGCCTTGGCACCGAGCCGTTCGGCCTGCGCTTTGGCTTCGTCGCGGCTCATCGTTTCGAGCTTGCCGGTGAACACGACCGTCTTGCCGCTGACCGCACTGGTCTTGGTCTCGACGATGTAGGGCGGCGGGGATAGCTCGGACAGGAGGTCGTCCCACACCGCCTTGTTGTGGTCCTCGTGAAAGAAATCGCCAAGCGCCTCGACGACGACGGGACCGACCCCGTCGATGCTGGTCAGCTCAGCGCTGGCTTCTTCGTCTCCGGCGTGCGCACGTTCTGCCGTTTCGCGTAGCGCCGACAACGCGTGAAATCGCTTCATCAAGTCGCGCGCCGTCACCGCGCCGACGTGGCGAATGCCGAGCCCGAACAACATCCTCGCCGCATCGGGGGTACGTTTGGCCTCGATCGCTGCCAACAGGTTGTCCACCGACTTATCCTGCCATCCTTCGCGCCCGACCAGGTCGGCCCGATGTGTTTTGAGGCGAAAGATGTCGCCCGGCCCGTTGTCGAGCCAACCCAGTTCCATGAACTCGGCGATGGTCTTTTCGCCCAACCCCTCGATGTCGAGCGCTGCACGGCTAACGAAGTGGCGCAGGCGCTCGAACTGTTGGGCCTTGCACACGAGACCACCCGTGCAACGTACATCGACCTCGCCTTCCTCGGCAACCGCTTCGCTGCCGCAAACGGGGCAGTGATCGGGGAACGCGAACGCGGGACGTTGTTCGTCGCGGGTGAGGTTTTCGACGACCTGCGGAATCACATCTCCCGCCCGCTGGATGACGATCCGGTCGCCTTCGCGCAGGCCCAACCGGCCGATCTCGTCGCGGTTATGCAGCGTCACGTTGTAGACGGTGACGCCGCCGACGAGCACACCAGACAGGCGCCCGACGGGAGTCAACTTGCCAGTGCGGCCGACCTGAATATCGATCTTCTCGAGTGTCGTCTCGGCGCGCTCGGCAGGAAACTTGTGCGCCAGCGCCCAGCGCGGCGCCTTGGCAACGAAGCCCAGGCGCGCCTGCAGTGCAAGGTCGTCGACCTTGTAAACGACACCGTCAATATCGTACGGCAGGCTCGCGCGCCGCTCGCCGATGCTGCGGTAATGCTGCAGCAATTCCTCGACCGAATTGCACAGGACAAGGTCCGGGCTGACCGGCAACCCCCACTCCGCGATCCGCCGCATCATCGCGTGCTGGCTGCCCTCCGGCACTTCACTGGCCGCACCCCAGCCATGCGCCCAGAACCGCAACGGGCGCCGCGCGGTAACCGACGAATCTTTCTGCCGCAAAGATCCGGCCGCAGCATTGCGGGGCGTTGCGAAGAGTTTTTCGCCGGCTTTCTCCTGCGCAGCATTAAGCGCAGCAAAGTCTTGCTTTGCCATGTAAATCTCACCGCGAACCTCGAACACTGCAGGCACTTGTCCGTGCAGCATCTGCGGCACGTCCGGCACGTGCGCGACGTTGGGCGTAACGTCCTCACCGACCTGTCCGTCGCCCCGCGTGGCGGCTCGGACGAGTTTGCCGCCCTCGTAGCGGAGCGAGCACGACAGCCCGTCGATCTTGTCCTCGGCGGTGAACGCCAATTGAGCATCATCCGCCAGGTTGAGGAACCGCCGGACACGCGCCGCAAATTCCGCCACCTCTTCGTCGGAGAAGGCGTTGTCGAGGCTCATCATGCGAACTTCGTGCTGCACCTTGGACAGTGGTGAGGCAGCGATTTCGTGGCCCACCTGGCGTGACGGCGAATCTGCGCGAACCAGTTGCGGGAACTGCGCTTCCAGTTCCGAATTGCGGCGCACCAGTGCATCGTACTCGGCGTCGGCAATCTCCGGCGCGTCGTCGGCGTGGTAACGGCGATTGTGATGGGCAATCGCCTTTGCGAGTCGCATCAACTCGTTGGCGGCATCGGGTTCGGAAATTGTTTCGGGATTCGCTGGCATGACCCCGCTATCGCGCGATTGCCTCCGTCCCGCCAGCCTCTACATCGTTTCCCTTAGGCCCGCGCGCATCAGCCAGCAATTCGCCGAATATCGGGTGAGGAAGCCATCATACATTTCGAATTGAACTGGCGGGTGAGGGACCCCACCGCGGTTCGGTCCTAGCGCCCGCGGAGAACATTCAGCATGGCCGGCTCCATCTCTTCGAAAATTTCGGTGCCCGGAGTTACCGTCGAGAAATGGCTGGCGCCCGTTCGCTCCTGAACAGCAATGCGCGCACCGTTCTGCGCGACCGCGTTCAACGTCGCGGCGGAGGGTGCCGGAAGCGCGGCGTTGACGAACAGCACCTCTGCCAGCGATGGGGCCTGTTGGTTCGGTGAAATTTGCGCAAACCGCTCTGGTTTTTCGTACGGATTGCCACCCATGAACGGAGCGACCGAGGAAAACTGGCACAACCCGTCAAATGCCGTCTGCTCGGGACCCAGATCGCCCGGGCCGTCGAGGATAAGGGCGGCTCGCGCCGCGACCGGCTGGCGTGCTCCGACCGGGCCGGAAGCATTCTGGGCCGCTGCCAGCCAAAGCGCGGGAAGCCCGCCTGCCGAATGCCCGACCAGTGTGACGCGGCCGCGGTCGATCGGGTAGTCGGGCGCGATGCTGTCGATCAGCCCCGCGGCGGCCGACCAGTCCTCGAACGAACTTGGCCACCCGCCCCCGTCGCCGACTTCGCGGTAATCGACGTTGAGGGACGCCACTCCCTGCCGCTGCCACGCCGTCGCCAGCGGGCTCATGTAGGCCTGATCGGCGATGCCGGTCTTGAAACACCCGCCGTGGAAGATAACCGCGAGCGGGAACGGACCCGCGCCCGCTGGAAGGCGCAATTCGGCAAACCCGCGCGGATGGTCGGCGTAGCGCAGGACAGCGTCGGGTTTTGACGGTACGAGATGCGCGTCGGTGCCCCACATGGCGCCGTTGGCCGCGGATACGGCAGGTGTGGAAGCGGGGGATTCGTACATCGATCTATCCAGCGGTGCCTGACAGCCAACGATAACCAGAGCAATCGTCGAAAGCGGGTTCGGCCTCACACCCCTTCCAGCAGTCGGTCGGCCTGCGCGCGCGCTTCATCGGTGACTTCGGCGCCCGAAAGCATCCGCGCTATTTCTTCCTGGCGTGCGGCGGCGTCCAGCAGGCTGACAGAGGTGCGGGTAACCGTTCCCTCGCTCGTCTTGTGGATTGCATAGTGCGTGCGCCCGCGCGCGGCGACCTGTGGGCTGTGGGTGACAACCAGCACCTGGCCTCCCTCCGCCAAACGGGCAAGACGATCGCCGATGGCGCTCGCCACCGCACCACCGACACCACGGTCGATCTCGTCGAAGATCATCGTTGCCGCGCCGCCCTTTTCGGCCAGCGCGACCTTGAGGGCGAGGATGAAGCGGCTCAGCTCGCCGCCGCTCGCGATCTTGTTGAGCGGCGCGAACTCAGCACCTGGGTTGGTCGCGATGAGGAATTCGACGGCATCGATCCCGTGTGCCCCCCAACGTTCTTCCGGCAATTCGATCACGGCGGTCTGGAAGCGCGCCGAGTCCAGCTTGAGCGGTGCCAGCTCGCCCGCCACCGCCGCATCAAGCCGCCCGGCCGCCTCGCGCCGCTTACGGTGCAACGTCTGTGCCCGCTCGCGGTAGGTTTCGCCCGCTGCCTTTGCGGCCAGTGCCAGCGCGTCGAGTTCCGCCTCCCCGCCTTCGATCGCGTCGAGCGCATGACGGAATTCCCGCATCCTGTCGGGCAACTCGTCGACTTCGCAGCGGTGCTTGCGGGCGATCGCGCGCAAGTCGAACAGCCGGGTCTCAGCGCGATCGAGAGCCATCGGATCGTGGACCAGGGCCTCGCCCGCTTGTGACAGTCTCTCCTCGGCTTCTCCCGCCTCGATTACCGCGCGGTCGAGCGCCGCGAGCGCATCAGCCAACAGCGGGTGCTCGGGCGCAATCCGCTCGAGGCGTCGCGCTGCAACCCGGAGGTGCGCGAGCGGCGAATCGGAGCCTTCCCACAAGTGCCGCAATTCCTCGAGATCGCCCGATAGCCGCTCGCCTTTCTGCATAGCGGCGCGGGCTTCGGCGAGCCGCGCCTCCTCGCCCGCTTGCGGTTCGATTGCGGTGAGCTCGGCGAGGTGTGCGAGCAGAAGGTCCTGATCGGCTTGCGCGGTCTCGACTTTCTCGCGTGCCTGGGCGAACCGATCTTCGGCAGCGCGCCACTCGCCCCATGCTCGACTTACGCCGTCAACCGAACCGTCGGCGAAGCGATCGAGCAGCGCACGGTGGCCACGGGGATTGACGAGGCCGCGGTCGTCGTGCTGGCCGTGCAGTTCGACAAGCGAAGCGGCAATATCGCGCAGCAAGACCATTCCCACCGGGTGATCGTTGATGAACGCCTTGCTTCGGGTATCCGCGCGCAGCGTGCGCTTAAGGATTAGTGGCTCGCCCGAATCGATCTCTATGTCCGCCTCATCGAGCTTTTCCCCCAGCATCGCAGGCAACGCACCGAACTCGAACGTCGCGGTCACGCTGGCCCGCTCCTCCCCCGCGCGCACCAGGCCGCTGTCGGCGCGGTTGCCGAGAACCAGGCTTAGTGCATCGAGCAGTATCGACTTGCCCGCGCCTGTCTCGCCAGTAAGCACGCCCAGCCCGCTGCGGAATTCGAGGTCAAGCGCCTCGATCAACACGATGTTGCGGATGGACAGGCGCGTCAGCATGGCGAGGGCCGATCCCTAAACCATGTCACTGGGCGCGTCACGCACGCCCGGCGGGTTGCCAACAGTGAATCAGCCTTGCGCGAGCTCGAGGAATACGCCGGGTGCAAGCGGCGGCGAACCAAAGTAGCCTTGGTAAAGCGTGCACCCCTCCGCTCGCGCGATCGCAGCCTGTTCTGCGGTCTCGATTCCCTCGGCGACGACCGAGAGATCGAGCGCATTGGCGAGCGCTACGATCGCCCGGAGCACCGCACGGTCGCGCGGATCGTCTTCGATTCCTTCGATCATAGAGCGGTCGAGCTTGATCGTGTCGATCGCGAGAAGCTTGAGGTAGCGGAAGTTGCAGAACCCACCGCCAAAGTCGTCGAGCGCAATGTGCATCCCCTTCGCGCGTAGCTCCGCAAGTGTGGGAACCGCCTGGTCCAGATCGGCCAGCAGAACTTGCTCGGTGATTTCGAGCGTCAGGCACTCCGGTGCGAATCCCGCGTCTCGAACCAGATCGCCGAACTCGCGCGCAAAGCCCCGGCTGGCGAGATCGGCCGGTGTTATGTTAAGCGAGAGCCGCAGGGCTTCGGGCCAATCGCGCGCCGTCGCCAGCGCCCGCTCGGCGATATGCCGCGACAGGTGGGCGACGTGATCGACGCGCTCGGCAATAGCGAACAGTGCCCCAGCGCCGATCAGGCCGACGCGGGGATGCTGCCAACGCGCAAGAGCCTCGGCGCCGACGAGTTGGCCGTCCGCGAGTGCGTATTGTGGCTGAAACACGATCTCGATCTCGCCCCGGTCGAGCGCGGCTAGCAGATCGGCATCCAGCTCAGCGGTGCGAATCCCGGCTGGCGCGTGGTTGCGGTCGGCCCACATCACCCGTGCGTCAGGCCGGTCGTGCGCGCGTCCAAGCGTTTCCGCGAGGCGATCCAACACGTGCGCCGAGGTTTCGCCGGCAAGCACCCGCATCAGGGCCACGCGCGGCCAAAGGCGCACCGTGCCAGATCCGTCGATCGAGGCGATGGGCGCGGCGATTGCATCGCCGACCGCCTCGCCGAGCCACTGCCACCTTTCACGGCTGATCGGCTGTCGCGCTATGAGCGCGAATTTCCCGCCGCCGAGCCGCGCGGCCAGCCAATCGCCCTCGGCCAACTCATCGGCGGCGAAATGAAGCAATCGGCGGGCCACTTCGATCAACGCGCCGTCACCAGTCGCCTCGCCGTACGCCAGATTGACCGCGTCGAACCTGCCGAGGCCGACCAGCAACGCATGAACCGGTGCAGGACGCTCGCCATCGATGCTGGCCCTGCGCCAGGTCGCCAGCGTTCGCTCCAGTGCGCCGGCATTGGCCAAGCCGGTCAGAGGATCGCGGCCAGCGCAATCGGGTCGATCGGACAACAGGGAATCGGGGGAAGTCGCCATTGTGATTGCCTAGCCGGGTTAGATCGAGCGCGCTCCGTCCGCGCACGCCGCGTTGCCAAATGGGACAGCGGCATCTAGCGTCGTGACCGACCGGATTTCGGGGTGGGAGAATACGGTGAGCGCGCAGATCGACCTCAATCGGCTGGCGCTGGTTGCCTCTCCGACCGACCGGGCGCAGGAAGCGGCCGAGGAATTGCGCATTCATTTCGGCTTCGTGCCGTTAGCCGAAGCCGATGCCGCGGTGGTTCTGGGCGGTGACGGTTACATGCTTCATACGCTGCACCAGATGCTCGACAAGGAGCATCTGATCCCGGCTTACGGGGTCAATGTGGGCACCGTCGGCTTCCTGATGAACAAGTACCGCGGCGCCGTTAAGCTCGCCGAGCGTCTCGGCAAGGCGCGCTCGTTCGGCATCGCACCTCTGCGGATGGAGGCGATTACGCAGGACGGCACGACTCACGTCGCATGTGCGATCAACGAAGTGTCGCTTCTGCGCGAAACCCGCCAGACCGCCAAGATCGAAGTCCTGCTCGACGGTAAGACGCGGCTGAAAGAGCTCGTCTGCGACGGCGTCTTGGTGGCGACCCCGGCCGGATCGACTGCCTACAATCTTTCGGCCAACGGGCCGATCCTGCCGCTCGATTCGCAGCTTCTCGCGCTCACCCCGATCAGCCCATTTCGTCCACGGCGATGGTCGGGCGCGGTATTGCCCGAGCGCAGCCGAATCTCATTCCGCGTCAATGAACCGGCCAAGCGCCCGGTCTCGGCTGTCGCCGACCAGCGGGAATTTCGCGACGTGGCCGAAGTCCACCTTGAAATAGCGCGGGAAAAACAGCTTACGCTGCTGTTCGACCCGGGCCACGCGCTCGACGAGCGGATCGTTGCCGAGCAATTCGCGGTATAGGGTTGCCAAGCGCGAGGCCCCCCCATATAGGCGCGCTCCTGCCAATCTGGCTGCTCCCCGATAGCTCAGCGGTAGAGTAGGTGACTGTTAATCACTTGGTCGTTGGTTCGAATCCAACTCGGGGAGCCATTTTCCGGTGATAGCTGACCGGACCTCCGTCGCAGACATGCTCTACAGTGCGGCCGTCTGGCTGCGTGACGGTCTGGCGCAGCGCAAGATACTGTTCGAAAGCACACTGACCTTCAGCGACGACGTGATTCACGTGTTCGTGGGTGTCGCGATTCAGTTCGGAGCGGCCCTATTGTTGCGCTCGTCGATCGCTGACTGGCGTACCCTTTTACCGGTAATTGCGCTCGCAATCGCAAACGAGGTGATGGACGTTACCTACGACACCTGGCCCGTCCCGGCGGAACAGATGGGCGGCAGCCTTAGGGACATCGTCCTGACTATAACGCTCCCAGTGGTCCTGTTCGCTGTGGCCCGTTGGCTCCCAAATCTATTGCGGCGCTAGACCCCGACCAGCAGCCGTGCGCCAACCCACAATGTCAGGGCGGCGGTAAGCCAGCGAATGGCCCTTTGCGGCAAGAATTTCACCGCCAGCAAGCTGCCGACTTGCCCCCCGACGGCCACTGCGATCAGCAAAGGCAGGCCGAATCCGAACGCGGCCCCGATCATGTCGGGACCGCTCTTGATTGTCTGTCCTGCCAGACCGAACAGCGAGTTGACGAGTATGAACAAGGCGGCCGTAGCGGCAATCGCACGTGCGCCGTTCCACCGAACCAAATGGAGGAGCGGCGCTAGGAAGATCCCCCCACCGATGCCCACCACCCCTGCAAGGTACCCGATTGGCGCTGCGATCAGAGGCATCCAGCGGGCGAAACGAGTTGGTTCGCCCTCGCGCGTCGAAGTGTGGGGGACGAGCAGGGTGAGGCCCGTCAGCACCAGACTTGCGCCTAGTAGCGTGAGGAAAGCGGTCTCCCTGATCGGCGTGAGGCCACCCAAAAACGCGGCCGGCGCGGCGATGCCGGTCAACAGCAGCGCGCCTCGCCAAGGGGTAACGCCGGCGCGGGCAAACCGAACGGTGCTGCCTGCAACGACCACGATATTGCACAGCAGCGAAACCACCGGCAGCAACCGGTAATCGATCCCCGACAACGCAAGCAGGGCGCTGTAGGTCGAACCTCCGCCAAATCCGACCGACGCATAAAGCAGCGCGGTCAACGCGAAGGCGGCGGCGAGCAGTGGCATCGAGCGGTGCTCCTATCGGGAGGCGCGCAGCGGTGCTAGCTCGTTTCGATGACCGCCGACGATATCGACCTTGGGCCCGATCTGATCGCCGCAGCCAACAGTGCTGAGGCGCGACATGTGGGTGCGATCACCGGCGATGCTTTCAGCACCGATCCGTTCAATCGCTGGTTGCTCGGCACCCAGAGCGCGATCAATGGCGTGTTCGGCGCTCTCGCCCGGCACGTTTATGGACCACGCGGCTTGAGCTATCGGTTGGAGGATGCCGGAGCAGCGATGTGGATGCTGCCAGGCGGCGACATCGAGCCGCCGCTGGCGGCGCTTCCGGCGCTATACTGGAGCGTATTGATCCGCGCGAAGAGCGGCGCCAAGGCGCGGATCGATGCAACGGTCGCGGCGATGGCCGCCGCGCATCCAACCTTTCCCCACGCCTACCTGTTCAGCATCGGGGTTCGTCCCAGAGCGCGCGCAAAAGGTCTTGGCCGCACGCTGATTGCACCAGTTCTCTCGGCGTGCGACGCTGCACGCCTTCCCGTCTATCTTGAGAATTCGAATCCGGCGAACCGCGGATTTTACGGCGCGAGCGGCTTTGAACACGCCGGATGGATAGAACCGCGGGCCGACGCGCCGCCGCTCGAAGCGATGCTCCGGCGGCCGCGCGCACCCGACGTTTAGCCCTCTGCCGTTCCGGACGTCTTGGCCCCAACGGCACCATGACAGTGCTTGTACTTGTTGCCCGAACCGCATGGACACGGAGCGTTGCGGCTGATCTCCCGTTCCGCCCAGGGATTATCGGCCAACCCGCCGGGTCCCGCAGTTGCCATGGTCGACCCGGCGAGCGAGCCGAACAGCGCCTCACGCGTGCGCGAACCGTCGCTGTCATTCGAGTTCTCGAACCCAGACAGCGGATCGATGTGTCCGGTGAGGAAATCTGGCAGGTCCGGCAGCGAAAGCGGCTGGGTTTGAGGGGCGAACTGGAACTGTGCGCGCAGCAGGATGCTGGTGATGTCTTCGCGCAGGGTGTCGAGCATGCGTTCGAACAGCACGAACGCTTCGCGCTTGTACTCGTTGATCGGCTGCTTCTGTGCATAGGCGCGCAGGAAGATCACTTGGCGTAGCGCGTCGAGCGTCGAGAGGTGCTCCTTCCAGTGATGGTCGAGCCGTTCGAGCAGTATCTGCTTTTCAAGGCGTTTCCACATCGCCGGTTCGGCCTCGGCGATCTTCGCTTCCATTACCTGGTCAGTCAGGGCCGACAGACGCTCTTCGAGCATGTCGGGTTCGACATGATCTTCCTGTAGCCAGTCGTCGAACGGCGGCTCGAGCCCGAGCACTTCGAGCACGCGCTCCTTGAGCCCCGCGATGTCCCATTGTTCAGGGTACGATCCGGGCGGACATGCTTCGCCGATAAGCGTATTCACGGTGTCCCGGCGCATGTCGATCACGACGTCGTCGACAGCTTCCGAATCCATAATCTCGGCGCGCTGCTCGTAAATGACCTTGCGCTGGTCATTCATAACGTCGTCGTATTCGACGACCTGCTTGCGGATGTCGTAGTTGCGCGCCTCGACCTTCTTCTGCGCGGTCTCGATGGCTTTCGACAGCCACTTCGAACCGATCGCCTCGCCATCGGCGAGGTTGGAGTTCATCATCCGGCTGAACAACGTGTCGGGACCGAAGATACGCAGCAGGTCATCTTCAAGGCAGAGGTAGAACCGGCTAAGGCCCGGATCGCCCTGACGGCCCGCGCGGCCGCGCAGTTGGTTGTCGATGCGGCGGCTTTCGTGCCGTTCGGTGCCGAGCACGAACAAACCGCCCGCTTCGAGCACCTTCTGTCGTTCGGCGGCGACCTCGGCCTTGATCCGGTCGATCTCGAGACTGCGCTTGGGATCGTCCTCGGCGAGGTCCTTGAGCTCGTCCTCGGTCCGGAACTCGACATTGCCGCCCAGTTGGATGTCGGTGCCGCGCCCGGCCATGTTCGTGGCGATGGTCACCGCGCCGAGGCGGCCCGCCTGCGCCACGATGTGCGCCTCCATCTCGTGGAAGCGGGCGTTGAGCACCGAGTGCTTGACGCCTTCCTTCTCGAGGAATTCGCTCAGCAATTCGCTCTTCTCGATCGAGACCGTACCCACCAGCACGGGTTGGCCGATCACCTGCTTCTCTGCGATCGACTTGGCGATGGCAGCGAACTTGTCGAGCGTGTTCTTGTAGAACTCGTCCTCCTCATCAACGCGCGCAACGGGCACATTGGTCGGAATCTCGACCACGTTCATTTTGTAGATGTCCCAGAACTCGTTCGCCTCGGTGGCGGCGGTGCCGGTCATGCCTGACAACTTGGGATACATGCGGAAATAGTTCTGGAAGGTGATCGAGGCCATCGTCTGGTTCTCGGGCTCGATCTTCACGCCCTCCTTCGCCTCGACCGCCTGGTGCAGACCGTTTGACCAGCGGCGGCCATCCATCATGCGACCGGTGAATTCGTCGATGATGACGACCTTCTCGTCCTTCACGATGTAGTCGATGTCGCGCTTGAACATCTTGTTCGCCCGAAGCGCCTGGTCGAGGTGGTGGACGACCTGCGTGTTCTCGACATCGTAAAGGTTGGGCGTGACCAACAGGCTGGTCGTGGCGAGGAGTTCCTCGATCTTCTCGGCGCCCTCCTCGGTCCAGTTAATGTTCTTGGTCTTCTCGTCCGCCTCGTAATAGCTTTCGTCGATCTCCTTCACGATCGCGTCGATCGTCACGTAGAGATCGGTTTTGTCTTCGGTCGGGCCGGAGATGATCAGCGGAGTGCGCGCCTCGTCGATGAGGATCGAATTGACCTCGTCGACGATCGCGAAGTTGAAGGGGCGCTGCACCATCTGGCCGCGCTCGTGCTTCATATTGTCGCGCAGGTAGTCGAATCCGAACTCGTTGTTCGTGCCATAGGTCACGTCGCTGCCATAGGCTTCGCGGCGCTCGAACTCATCGATGTTGGGGACGATGACACCCACGGTGAGGCCGAGGAACTTGTGTATCCGGCCCATCCAGTCGGAATCGCGGCGGGCGAGATAGTCGTTGACCGTGACGACGTGCACGCCCTTGCCCTCGATCGCGTTGAGATAAGTCGCTAGTGTCGCGACGAGAGTCTTGCCCTCGCCCGTCCGCATCTCGGCGATCTCGCCGCGATGGAGCACGATGCCGCCGACCATCTGCACATCGAAATGGCGCATGCCGAGCGTTCGTATCGATGCCTCGCGCACCGTAGCGAACGCCTCGGGCAGGATGTCGTCGAGAGTCTTGCCGTTCTTCAGCTGTTCGCGGAACTTGGGCGTCTGAGCGGCAAGCTCGGCATCGGAAAGAGCCTGGATCTGCGGCTCGAGTGCATTGATCTGATTGACGATCTTGTCGAGCGACTTGACGTAACGGTCGTTCGACGACCCGAATAGGACCTTGGCAAAGTTCTGGATCATGGTGCCTCTGGGGCTGGAAACTTATGGGAATACGCCCGCCGGGGCGCAACGAGCCCGGGCGGCAGCGGTGAATTCGGCGAATGCGGCGCGCTATTCCAGCGCGCGGTCGGGACCAAGCTGGATCGTCGGTATGACGATGATCACCGTCTTGCGCGGCCGGCACGGTGCCTGAACGGTCACCCGGCCGCGTAGATTTACCCGCTGTTGGCTCGCCTCGCACACGGCGGCTGGGATCGATTGCTGCGCCTGCGCGCCCTCGACCACCGACTGCGTCATCATCGCGATCGTCCGTGCCTCAGCCGGAGAACCGACCGCGGCGAGACCCGTGATGAGGGCGAAACAGGCGAGAATGCGACGCAGCATGGCCGTGCTCAAATAGTCATCCGGGCGGCGCAAGTCCAGCAATGGTCCGTCAATCCGGTAGATCCTCGTTCGTAACCATGCTGTGGAGGACGATGCGACGTCGAACGACATTGCCTTCCGCGTCCGTGGGGGGGGCGAACTTGACGGATGCAAACCCCTCGCACGGGCCATTTGCCCTGACAGATTCGTCGAGACCGTTGGCGCTGCAATCGGTTACCGTGCCGTCGCGTTCGACCGTGAACGAGACCGTATAATCCATTGGTGAGGGTGCCCCGCGCTGCATGTCCGGAATGACCCACCGCACGGAACTGCTCCACGTCCCGCCAATGGCGTTCCCCTTGATATCCCTGGCCGGAGAAAAGCGCGCGCGTTCCATCAAAACCGCACAGGTTCGTTCGTCGAGGACGGCGTGCCCACTTGTCTGCGTTATCGTGCAGGCGGTAGGCATCCCCTTCATGTCGACCGCCAGAGTAAAGCGCGAGGCCCCTTCCGCGTCTTCGCGAAGGGCCGCGGCGGGGTAATCGGATGGTGTCGCCCAGCTGCCCGGGTCACCCAGGGGTGCCGGAACGCCACCGGGCTTCACCTCGGACCTATCTTCAAGCGTCTCGATCGCGTCCCGCACGGTTCGAATACGCAAAGATGGCGAACTGTCCTGCGCGCCTGCCAGTGCGAGTGCCAGAAAACCAATGAACATGCCTGCAACCCCCAATGGAACGAAAGCTAACGCTCTGACGCTTCCCGGTAAATACTTGTCGGCTCCTGCGCTCATTTCTATGGCGAGTTGATGTCCAGCATTTCTCCTCTCGCCGTGCCCTTCCCGGATGCACCACGGATCGCCGGTGCGACTCCCCGCGTGGCGCGGGCCGGCTACAAGGAATGGGGTCGCTGCGACCTCACCTATGTCGAGCTGGCGGAAGGAACCTCGGTCGCCGGGGTATTCACCAAGAACGTTTGCTGTTCGAGCGAGGTCGAGATGGGCCGCGAACAGGTCGTGCTCGGACGGGCCCGCGCGCTGGTCGTCAACGCAGGCAATTCGAACGCGTTCACCGGCTATCGCGGGCGTGAGGCGGTTGAGGCGATCATGGGCCAAGTCGCGGCGCATCTCGACTGCGAACCGAGCGACGTGTTCGTGTCCTCGACCGGCGTCATCGGCGTGCCGCTTCCCAAGGACAAGGCGCTCGCCGGACTCGAGGCGGTATTCGGCGCGCCCGAATGCTGGTGGGAGGAAGCCGCAGCGACGATCGGGACGACCGACACCTTTTCCAAGGGCGCGGTGGCGACCGCGATGCTCGGCGAGAAGAAGGTCACCTTGGTCGGGATTGTGAAGGGCAGCGGGATGATCGCGCCCGATATGGCGACGATGCTGGGATATGTGTTTACCGACGCCGCTGTCGCCCCTGGCTTCCTTCAGCAATGCCTCTCCGCAGCAAGCGGAGCGACCTTCGACTGCATCACCGTGGACGGCGACACCTCGACCAGCGACACCGTTCTGGCCTTCGCGACCGGGAAGGCCAACAATGCGCCCATAACCGCGAGGGACGATCCCGGCGCCGATGCTTTCGCCGCCGCGCTCCACGATGTCTGCCGCCAACTGGCGCATCTGGTCGTGCGCGACGGCGAAGGGGCGCAGAAGTTCATGGAGATCGCAGTCACCGGCGCGGTGAGTGACGAGAGCGCGCGCAAGGTCGGCCTGTCAGTGGCCAACTCTCCGCTGGTGAAGACCGCCATCGCGGGCGAGGATGCGAACTGGGGCCGCGTGGTTATGGCAGTGGGCAAGGCAGGCGAGCCGGCGGACCGCGACCGGCTGTCGATCGGCTTCGGAGGGATCTGGGCCGCGCGCGAGGGACTTCCGCTGGCCGACTACGAAGAGGCTCCGGTTGCGGCGCATCTCAAAGGGCAGGAGGTGACAATCGAGATAGATCTTGGCCTGGGCGATGGACGCGCGACTGTGTGGACCTGCGATCTCACGCACGGATACATCTCGATCAACGCCGACTACCGGTCCTGAGCGCCCGCGTTCGATGAGTGCGCTCGACGACGAGGTTCTCGCCCTGTTGCGGTTTGCGGCGGAAAAGGCGGTCATGCCGCGCTGGCGCAACCTGGCAGAGGGCGAGGTCGAGGAAAAAGCGAAGGACGATCTGGTCACCATCGCCGACCGCGAGGTCGAAGAGTTCCTGACCGAGGCGCTCACCCGGCTGGCGCCCGATGTCGCGGTGGTGGGCGAAGAAGCGGCGGCCGCCGATCCGGCAGTCTTGGAACGACTGGCCGGCCCTTGCTGGATCATCGATCCGATCGACGGCACATCGAATTTCGCGAGCGGTAACGGCCACTTCGCGATCATGGTTGCGCTGGCAGACGGCGGGGAAACGATCGCCGGATGGATCTACGATCCGCGACGCGATCGCTTGTGCCGGGCGCGCAAAGGCGAAGGCGCCTTCGTCGATAGCACACGGATAAATGCGCTGGCCGGGCCCGCCCAACCGCCTGCGCTCGCTGCAATGAAGCGCTTCATGGCGCCCGAACAGCGCGCGGTGTTCGAGAGCGAGATCATGCCGCATTATACCTTGGCCGACGCACCCGGGTGCGCGGCCGAGCAATATCCTCTGGTCGCATTCGGCGATCACGACATCGCAATCTACGAACGCACGCTTCCCTGGGATCACGCCGCGGGCAGCCTGTTCCTTACCGAAGCGGGTGGAGCATGCGCCCGGCAAGACGGCACGCCCTATCGCGTCGACTCGCCGCGCAAGGGACTGATTGCTGCCGCGACCCCGGGGCTATGGGACGAATTCGTTAAACGGCTCGACCGCTCCGGCTACACGCCGGGCGGCCGGACTGAAGGCTAGAGCTCGCCTTCGAGCCAGCTCTTGAGCTGCATCTTGGGCGCGGCGCCGAGCTTTTGCGCTACCGGCTTGCCATCCTTGAAAAGGACCATCAGCGGAATCGACTGCACGCCGATCGTGCCGGGGATGCCGGTGTTTTCCATGATGTCCATCTTGGCGATGGTCACCTTGTCCGACAACTCTTCGGAAATTTCCTCGAGCGCAGGCGCGATCATCTTGCAGGGGCCGCACCATTCGGCCCAGAAATCGACCAGTACGGGCTTGTCGGACTCAAGCACATCGGTCTGGAAGCTGGCGTCGGTCACGGCGATGGTCGGCATGGGAATCTCCTGTTGTCGAGTACCAATCTAGGCACTCGCGGCGCTCACTCAACGCCCGGCTGCGCAAAGCTTTCCGATTTTGGCGACAAGAGCGCCTTGCGTGCAGCGAGCATCGCGGCCGGAATGACGATGAGCTGCGGGGTCTGGGTATACAGCAACGCCGCACGCACCTCACGCCCCGGGTAGATCGTCGCAAGCGCAGCGGCATAGGCCGCCATCTGGCGCAGCGTGCTTTCCGGCACCTCATCGAGAGAGGTCGGGGGTCGGCGCGCGGTCTTGAAATCGACAACCGTGATCCGCCCGGGCTCGATCAGCAGCCGGTCGGCCGTGCCCGCGATCACCTGCCCGTCGACCGTCGCGGCCAGCGGGACCTCGGCAAGCGCGTCAGACGAGAACACGGGCGCGAAGTCCGGCTCGGCGAGGACCGCAATCGCGCTCGCCAGCATCTCGTCGCGGTCGCGTAGTTCGAGGTCGACTGCTTGCCGCGCGAGCCAGGCCCGCGCCGCAGCCTCGCGAGCTTCCGGCGCGACATCCGGCAGACGCTCGAGAAGCCGATGGATCAGCACACCACGGCGCGCAGCGACCCGTGCGATTTCGGGCGGGAGCGGCGGTTCGCTCCCCTGTTCGGCGCCCGCTGCCGACGGCGCGAGGGGGCGCGGCGGGCGCGGCTCGGGTCCGATCGGTGTGATCGCCCAGGCGGGTAACGCCATCGGAGTCGGACTCGTCTCGACTAGTGCTGTCACGACGGGAGCGCCGAGCGCCCCCCACTCGCGGCGCATCCCCCAAATCGGATCGTCGAGTTCTTCTCCGGTCATCAGCGGAGACAGCCGCGCGTACCAGGAATCGGCCGCAGGCTCGGTCTCGCGCTTGCCCAGCGCGCCGCCGATGAACAGCGCTTCCTCGGCGCGGGTCATCGCCACGTAGAGCAGCCGCCAGTGTTCCTCGCGCTCGGCGGCCTTGGCGGCGGCCTCGGAATCGAGGATCGGCCCCGCCCGTTCTTCCTTGCGTAGCGCCGGCAGCGGCACGGTAAGTCGTGCGCCGCCGATGCCTTCCTCGACCAGCGACAGCCCGCGCGGACGCGATGCGTCGGGGTTGCCCGCCGCGTCGGCCAGAATGACGATCGGTGCCTGCAGCCCTTTCGACCCGTGCACGGTCATCACCCGGACGAGGCCCCCGCCGCCCTCGCTCTCGCGTTTGAGTTCGCCCTCCCCGGCGTCGAACCAGGCGATGAAACCAGCGAGGCTCGCGGTCGCGGTCGAGGCATAGGCGGAAGCCGCGTTGAGCAGTTCGTCCACCGGATCGTTCACCTCGGGCCCGAGCCGCGCGACGAGAGCCTTGCGCCCCTGCCACGGGCCGACGAGCATCCACCGCAACATGGCCTGCGGCGGTTCGTAGTCGGCGATCCGCAGAAGCTCGCCGAGCTTGTCGGCGGTCGCCTGCTGAAGCGACGCCTCGCCCTTTCGGATGTGATCCCACAACCGCCTTTCACCGCGAAAGCCGTATTCGAGCAGGTCGTCCTGGCTCCAACCGATCAGGGGGCTGACCAACAGGTTCGCAAGGCTGAGATCGTCGAGCGGCTGCGCGGCGAAGCGCAGCGCGGCCATCAGGTCCTTGACCCCCAGCGGCGCACCCAGGCGCAACCGGTCGACGCCCGCCACCGGTACCCCCGCCGCATGGAGCCGGGCAACGATCAGCCCGGCGAGCTCGCGCCGCTTGCGCACGAGCACCATGATATCGCCCGGTCCGGCGTTGCGCCCATTGTCCTTGGCCAGCGGAAAGCCGCGGCTGAGCCAATCGGCAACCTGGTCGGCGATCCGGTTCGCCATCGCGCGCTCGGGTTCGGACAGCCAGTCCTCGGGACCGTCTTCACCATCGTCGCCGCGCGCACTGACCGGACGCCAGAGCGTGACGATGCCCGGCCGATCGTAGCCGACGTGGCGCTCAACCGTTTCGTCGGCGCCGATGCCGAATGCCTCCTGTCCGATCGCCCCGATCGCCGCATCGACGAAGTCGAGCACAGGCTGCGAGGTGCGGTACGAGCGACCGAGGCCGAGCGGCAGGAGTCGCTCGACAGCCGGATCGCCGTCGGATAGCGAATCGATAAGTTGCCGGTAATATTCGCGCGCCGCGGCGAAGTTCTTTGGACTTGTTCCCTGGAAGCCGAATATCGCCTGCTTGTAGTCACCCACCACGAACAGCGTGCGCTGGACGCCCTCGCGCTGGCCCTCGCCCGAAAAGAAATCGTCGGTAATCGCGCGCACGATGTCCCATTGCGCACGGTTTGTGTCCTGCGCCTCGTCGACCAGCACATGATCGAACCGCCGGTCGAGCTTGTAGCGGATCCAGCCCGAGATGGCCGAATTCGACAGCAGCGCCGCGGCACGGCGGATCTGGTCGTCGAAATCGATCAGTCCCTCGCGCGCCTTCGCCGCATCCCAGGCAAGCGCGAACTTGCGGCCGATCTCGAGCGCCGGCACGACGAGGTCGACCAGCGCGAGCAGCGCACGGCGTTCACGCAAGGCGGCGAGCGATGCGGCGACCGCATCGGCGTGCCCGGCATAGTCTGGATCGTGTTTTTCGAGGCTGGTGAGCGAACGGGCCTTGTCGTCCTTGGTGAACAGCGCGGTTTCGAGCGGCACCGACGCCGCCACCCGCCCCATCCCGCTCGCACCGAGGAAATCGGCGATCGCATCGAGCGATTTCAGCGCCGTCGCCGTGCCCCACGACAGGTTCGCCGCACGCACCCGGTCGAGCGCCGCACAGTCGAACACGCCGTCGCTGCACAGTTCGGCAAGGCTTTCCTCGCCTGCATCGCTCGGCAGGCCGAACAGGCGCATGATCCTGTCGCGCATCGGCGCCTGCCAGCCTGCCGCGCCGAACCACAGGTCGCGCGCCTCGGCGCAGCGCATCAGCCAGGCCGGGACATCCGCCGGACCCATCCGCTCGCTCAGCATGCCCAGCGGCGCCAGAATCGACTGGTCGCCCAGTTCCTCCGCCTCGGCGACCATCGCGGCGAGCACCTTGTGCGCCAGCACGTCGCGGTCGCGGTCCTCCATCGGGCGGGTGCCCGGGACAAGCTCGGCCTCGTCGGGGAAAGCCGCAAGGAGCCACTGCGAGAAGGCGTGGATGGTGTCGATCCGCAGGCCGCCGCCCGGGCAATCGAGCACGCTGGCGAACAGGGTACGCGCGCGATCGATCGTCGCCTTGTCGCTCGGCGCGCCGATGTCGATCAGCTCCTTGCCAAGCTTGGTCTCCTCGAGCCGCACCCAGCGCGCGAGCACCGCGTTGACGCGTTCGGCCATCTCTGCCGCGCCCGCCTTGGTGAAGGTGAGGCACAGGATCTGCCCCGGGGCGACGTCAGGGCGCAGCAGGAGCCTGAGCACGCGGGCGGAAAGCACCTGCGTCTTGCCGGTCCCGGCCGAGGCCGACAGCCACACGCTGCGCTCGGGCGCGACGGCGCGCGCCTGGTTGTCGACCAGGGGGTAAACCTTGCCGCTCATCCCTCGTCATCCGGTTCGAGGCGCACCCACTCGTCGAGCCGCATCAGCTGATCGTAGGTGGCATAGCTGGGCGCATCGGGATTGAGCCGGGCGGTGAACGGATCGCTGCCGAGAATCCACTTGTCGAGCGCATCGTTCAGGTACCGCTTCGCCTCGGGCAGGAAATCGTCCGCGGCGATGCCTTTCTGTTTCCGACCCTCAAGAACGGGGGTTTCCACGTATCCGAAGCCGCCGTCCTTGTTCTTCGCCAGCGACCAATATTCGAAGCGCGAGGCATTGCCCTTCGCGCCGGGAAATGCGCCGTGTTCGACCATCAGGCCGAGCGTCCCCAGCTGGAGCGCGTAGCCCTCCTGCACCTGCGCTCCGCTCGGCGGCTTTCCGGTCTTGTAGTCGACCACCGCGAAGCTGCCGTCTTCCATCCGGTCGAGCCGATCGATCTTGCCTTTGAGCGTGACTCCGCGCCAGGCGAGCTTGCCGTCCTCCTCGAACAACACCGGCTTGCGCGCCGGATTAGCAGCTATCTCCTCTGCGACCCATTCGAGTGCCTTCAGCAGTCGCGGCCGCCACAGCGCACGGGTCAGCGGGTGCGGATTCATGTCGGCCAGCTTCTCGCTGGCGATCTCGGCCAGCGGACGGCCGGACTTGTGCCATTCTTCCAGGATTTCGTGCGCCAGCGTGCCCTGCCACGCGGGGCTGGGATCGGCGTCGAGGCCGTCCAGATCGGGCAGGCGCAGGATGTTGGAGGCGTAGAACTGGTACGGGTCGGCGCGCAGGCGATCGAGGCCGGTGACGGATAACGTGACCTTGCGCTGGTCTGGCGTGGGTCTCGGGGCGGGCCTTTGATATGCTGGCGCTTGAGGCGCGTAGTCGATCGCAGTGGCCAGTTTCAGCGCGGCATCTTCGCGGTGGGCATCGCCCAGTTCGCCGAGCAGCGCCTGCACCCGCAGCAGGAAGCGCGAGGCGATAGCCGGCCCACGCTCATCGCGCCGCGACCGGCTAAGCACGACTTCGGGCGCGCCGAGCACCGCGGCAAGATCGTGCGCCGACAGGCCGATGCGGAAGTCCGCCCCGGGCACGCCGAGCGCCCGCAGCACCGCGGGCGCAAGCAGCGGGTCGGTCGCGGGGCGGGCGGGCCATGTCCCTTCGTTGAGACCCGCCGCGATAATCAGGTCGGCTCGCGCCATGCGGGATTCGATCAGGCCATAAATCGCGACGCGCGGGTGTCCGCCATACGGAGGCCTCACCGCGATCGCCTCCATCGCATCGCGCAGCACGGCCGCAAGATCCTCATCGGCGAGCATGGTGTCGACCTCTCGCGCGTGAAGGCGAAGGTCTTCGACGAAGGCGGCGAGCGTGCGGCCATCTTCCCGGCTCCACAGCGCCGGCCCGGCGAGTGCCTCCCCCGCCTCCGCCAGGCGGTCGAGCCAATCGGCCAGCGGAAGATTGTCCGCCGCGAGCAGGGGCGCAAGAATGTCTTCGGCTTCCTGCCACCATTCGCTCACTCGCGCCCTGGCGGCGATCGCTCCGAGGGGAGCCAGGCCGGGTGCGGGCCGCGGGCCGCGCAGCCTGCGTTCGAACGCACGCAGGGCGTCGAGCCACTTGCCCCGTTCGTCGCCAACGCGAACCAATGGATTGCCGAGCGCTGCGACCAGCGAGACCGGCGCGGCGGCTTCCCCCGCAACTTCGGCAAGCTGCAACAGCAGCCGCCCCGCGGTTGTATCCGATAATGCCCGACCCGCCGTATCGTCGGCCGCTAGGTTCCAGCGTTCGAGATGCTCGACGACCCGCCGCGCAAGGCCGCGATCCGGCGTGACGAGCGCGACGCGTTTTTCCGGTTCGGCGACAGCCTCGCGGATGAGCAGGGCGATCGCCTGCGCTTCCGCCTCGGGATAGGCGCTCTCCATGATCCGCACGCCCGACAGGCGGCGCTTGTCGGCGGGCAGGTCGACCCACACGCGGCTCGCCTGCGGCGGCAGGAACAGCGAGGAAATCGCGTGGCTGCGTTCGGGGCTGGCGGCGGACAGCCCGCGCCGGTGCCACGGCTGCACCTCGGCGCGGTTGACGCCCATGCGGTTGAGCAGCAGCTTGAGGTGATACTGCGGATGGGTGACCGCATCCCCCGGCGCGAACGGCGGATCGCCGGGGTTCTCGCGCGCACCGGCGGCGCCCAGCTCCTCCCACACGTGGTCGGGCATCGCGAGGTCGAGATCCGGCAGGATCACCGCCCCACGCGGCAGTTCGCTGACGACGCGCAGCAACTCGGCAAGCGCAGGGGCGGCCGAGGTCACGCCCGCTGCAACCACCGGGGTTTCGGGCGGGGACGCCTTCCAGCGACGCGCGGTGTGCTCGAACAGCCGGTTGCGGCGCGCGGCGGCATCGATAGTGCCGGTGGCCTCAAGCTCGGCGCGCCACAGTCCTTGCACCGTCGCGAACAGCTTCGACGCCGCAAGCCAGTGCTCCGACTGCTCGACCATCGCGTCGACGACGCGGGGTTGCCACAGTTCGTCCGGCGCGATGTCTTCGACCAGCAAGCGGTCCATCGTCGCGGCGAATTGCTGCGCGAGTTTGAGCAGGGGCGCGCCGCGCGGCGGCTCGCGGCCGAGCGCGCGCATCGCCTCTGGAATGATCGCCGCGAGCCGCAGCCAGCGGCGCGTCGGTTCGACCGCGGCCGGGATGTCCGCACCGCCCAGCGGGTCGAGCAACGCGCCCAGTGTCTCGTCGAGATCGAGGTCGCCGACAACCGCCATGCGCGGCATCAGCAGCCCGGTTTCGGACGCGCGCACGAACGCTTCCTGGACCGTCCGCGCGGCGCGGGTCGAGGGAAGCAGCAGGGTGAGCCGGGCGAGCCCCACATCGGGCTCGGAATAGCGCGGGATCAGCCCCGCGACGAGCGCGTCGGCGAAGCCCCGGTGTGCGGCGATCGAATAGATTTGCGGCGCGCCCACGCTCATTTCGGCGCCTCAGCCACCCGCCAGCGCCTCTTCGGTCGGCTTGATCGCCTGCGGGGTGCCGACTTCGAACCACAGTCCGGTGAAGCTGGCGCCGTAGAGCCGACCGTCCTCGATCGCACGTTGCCACAGCGTCATCGTGCCGAACGGCCCGTCAGGCGCATCACGCAGCAGGCGGTGCGAGACGATCTGGATGCCGGTGTAAACGAACGGCGCGATCCGGCCAGCCTTGCGGCGAGCGAGTCGGCCCATTCCATCCATGTGGAAGTCCCCCTCCCCGCGAAAATTCACCGCCCGCGCGTGCGGCACGACTAGCAGCAGCGCGTCCATCTCGTCCGGGTTCCAGCGCGCGGACAAGTCGGCGAAGGCGTTGCGCGGACCGTCGAGCCAAATGTTGTCCGAGTTCAGACAGAAGAACGGGTCGGGCAGCAGCCCTGCGCTCAGCGCCCTTACCATACCGCCGCCGGTTTCGAGCAGCAGGTCGCGCTCGTCCGAGATCGTCACCTGCGGCATTTTGCGCTGCTTCGTGTGCGCGATCAGGGGTTCGGGCAGGTAGTGGACGTTGACCACCGCCTTCGCCACGCCGGCCTCGGCAAGCCGGTCGAGCGCATGGTCGATCAGCGCCTTGCCCGCGACCCGCACCATCGGTTTGGGCTGGCGGGCGGTGAGCGGACGCATCCGCTTGCCGAGCCCGGCCGCCATGACCATGGCGGTGTCGCTGGCAAGCACCGTCACGCGATCGTCCCGCCGCCGGCGTTGCGCAGTTCGCGGGGAATGTTGGCTTCGAACCACGCCGCTACGGGGGCGAGCGCGGGATGCGCGAGGTCGCGCTCCATCGCCGCCCATACGCGCGGAATCATCGCCAGGTACCGGTCCTTTCCGTCGCGTTTGAAAAGGCGGGTGAAGATGCCGACGATCTTGGCGTTACGCTGTGCTCCGAGCCGGGCATAGTCCGCCTCGAAATCCGGCCCCGGATCGACTTTGCCGATGTACCGGTCGAGCATCGTCCGTTCGAGTTCGGGCGAAACCTCGCGGCGCGCGTCCTGCAGCAGGCTGACCAGATCGTAGGCCGGATGGCCCACCAGCGCGTCCTGGAAATCGATCAACCCCTGCGCCCCGCTCGGCAGAAGCATGATATTTTCCGCGTGGTAGTCGCGCAGCACGGTGACGCCAGGCTGCTGCCGCGCGATCATCGGCGCGAGCGCAGCCTCCCACGCGGCTGCATACCCGTCAGGGTCGACCGTGAGGCCAACCGAAGGGCAGTACCATTCGGTGAGCAGTCCAGCTTCGCGCTGATAGACCACCATGTCGTAGCGATCGAACGGTCCGGCTGGCCGCGCATGCAGGTCTGCCAGCGCGTCGATCGCCCCGGCATAGGCATCGTGTTCGCCTTCCGGATGGTCGTCCAGCCAGTCGCGCATCCGGTCGTCGCCGAAATCCTCGAGCAGCACCCATCCTTCAGACGGGTCGGCCGCAAAGATCTCCGGCGCGCGCAACGCGTTGGCGGTCAGCCAACCCGCGACGTGGAGGAACGGTTGCGGGTCTTCGTGCGGCGGCGGCGCGTGCATCAGCATGGCTTTGCGGCCGGCTTGTTGCACCCTGAAGTAACGCCGGAACGACGCATCCCCGGGAATCGGATCGATCTCGGCATCGGACCACCCGCTTCGGGCAAGGAAATCGGCGAGTCCTTCGGGCAGCGCATTCATGGCAAGCGCCCTAGCCAATCGGTCCCCGCCTCGACAATCGCCACGCGGCCCTTGTCCCGGGTTTCCAACGCGATTTTCAGGCATTGCGGCTCATGATCGAACCCGCCGGCGTTTTCTGGCCACTCGGCCAGCAGCGCGGCACCTTCGCGATAGTCGTCGAGGCCCAGTTCATCGGCCTCGGCCGGACTTTCGAGGCGGTAGAAGTCCGCATGAACCAGCGGCGGGTCGAGCGCGTCGTACGTCTCGACAATGGTGTACGTCGGCGACGGGACTTCGCCCGTGTGCCCGAGCGCGGCGATGACTTCCCGCGCCAATGTCGTCTTGCCCGCACCCAGCCCTCCGCAAAGCGCCACGACGTCGCCGGGCCGCAGCCTCGCGGCGATCCGCGCGCCGAACGCGGCCATTGCAGGCAAATCGGGCAGGTCGACTGTCACGGCAGGTGGATCGTCGCGAACGTCCCCTCCCCCTGGCGCGAGACGATCTCGAGGTCGCCCCCGTGCGCCTCGATCAGCTGGGTCGCGAGCGGAATGCCCAGGCCCTGCCGCCGTTCGGGCTTTCCATCCGGTCCGATGCGCAGACCTTCGCGCGCACGGCGCAACTCGTCCGCGCTCATCCCACGCCCATTATCGGACACGACGATCCGCACACCGTCTTTCTTGCGCGACAAATCGACGAGTATCTTGCCGCCCTTGGGGGTCGCCGCAATCGCGTTGTCCAGCAGGTGGCCGAGCGCGCGCGCGAGCTGGCGCGGGTCCGCCTCAACCTTCGAGGCGCCGCCACCGCGCAAGTCCAGGCTGAGCTCCGCTGCGACGATCGCCGCCTCGCGATCGCGCACGACCTGCGTGACGAAGGGCAACAGGTCGAGCTTTTCCTTTGCCATGGGCAACAGCCCCGCCTCGCTCTGCGAGAGCGCGAGGACATTCTCGACCTGGTCGGTCAGCCGCTGAACCGATTCGAGGATCGCCGCGACGTAGTCCTGCGCCTGTTCGCTGAGGTCGCCCGCAACGCCGGCCTCGAGCAGTTCGGCAAATCCCCCGATCGAGGTGAGCGGCACGCGGAATTCGTAGCTCATGTTGGCAAGGAAACGCGTCTTGACCTCGTCCGCCGCCTCGAGCGCCTGGGCGCGTTCGCGCAACGCGTCCTCGGCGTTCTGCGAATTGGTTATGTCGAGAACCGTGAGGAGCCCGTTGCCGTCGGGCAGCGGGACGCCGGCGATTTCGAGCGTGCGCCCGTCGGCGAGTGTCACCCGCCCCCCTGTCTGTCGCCGGTCGAGCGTCGCCCCGCGCACGATATCGCCGATCGCCTTGCCCTGCTTCGGCTTGTCGAGGTGCGGCGCGATCTTCGCCACCAGTTCGTCCGCCGTGGGATGCCCTTCAAGGTCGTCCTGATCGAGCCCCCAGGCAACCGCGAACCGGCGATTCCACAGCTGCATGTGCCCGTCGGGCGCAAACACCGCGAGCGCTTCGAACAGGCTGTCGAAGGTCGCCGTGCGGGTGCGCAGCAAGGTGTCGCGCGTCGCCGAGAGGGCCAGGCTTTCGGTCCGGTCTTCGGCAATAAGCACCAGCCCGCCATCGGGCATCGGTTGCGCGACGATCCGCAAATGCGTGCCATCGTTGAGCGGCCAGGCTTCCTCGACCGCCTCGCCGGCGCCGAACCAGTCGAGGCGTTCAGTCCGCCAGGACGGGAAGTCACGGACTTCGGGCGTGCGTCCTGCCTCGCGCGATTCACGCAGCAGGCGTTCGAAATCGGTGCCCTCCGCCGCGCCGGAACGCATCGCGAAGATGCGCCGAAAGGGCTGGTTGGCCGAGATCAGCCGGCGGTCCTCGCCGAACTGCGCCACGCCGACCGAAAGCTGGTCGAGCATGTCGCGCTGCGCTTCGCGAAAAGCGCGGAAAGTCCGCGCCAGCTCTTCCATTTCCTCGATATCGACCGCGTAGCCCGCGACGCCTTCGTCGCCAAGCGGCAGATCGCTGACCCGAAGCGATCGGCGCTGTCCGCCGATCGTCGCCGCGACGATCCGCTCGACCGGGGTCTTCGCTCCTGCGGCCTGGGCGGCGACTTGCGCCGCGGTCAGTCCATCCACCGACTCAACGAGTTCGGATTGCGCCTCGACCACCGCTTCGGCGCTTTCAGCGCCTACCGCATCGACATAGGCCTTATTGACGAGCTTCAGCCGCGCGTCGGGACCGCGGAACCACATCGGCAAGGGCGCGGCCTCGATCAGACCGACAAGCGCGGCGAAGTCGCCCTTCGCGCGCGACGCCTCCGAGCGCAGGCGCGACAGCTCGTTCTGGCTTTCCGAAAAGTCGAAGACCCACAGCAGCGCCGCACCGCCCGGGGAGATCTGCGGATCGGCCAGCACTCCGCGCACCGCAAGGCTGCGCTGCGAGCCAGGGGGAGTCAGCGCCATGCGAAACGGTGCGGCGGTTTTCTGCGTGCGCGACACGTGCGCGCTCAGCTCGCCAAGTTGCTCGGCCGACAGGCCCTTGCCACCCTCGCGACCGCCCAGGTCGCTCAGGTATTGTGGCAGCTTGGGAAGGCCGAGCCACCCGGCAAGGCGTTCGCTGGCCTCGATCTTGCCGTCGACGCGCACGATCAGCGGGATCGCCGGCGATTCGTCGATCATCCGGACCATGCGGCGGGAGGCCTTGCGGGCCGCCTCGGCCCGGCGCGCCTTGTCGCTGGCCGCGATCATCAACCACGCCGCGCCCGCGACCCAGGCGGCCAGAACGAGGCCGATGAGCGCGAGCGCGGTGGGTGAAATTTGCATGGGCGGTCAGCTATGCGGGCCGACCGCACTATGCAACGGATTTGGGCAACAACTCAGTAGCGGTAGTGGTCCGGCTTGTACGGCCCTTCCACCGGCACGCCGATGTAGTCGGCCTGCTTCTGGCTAAGCTGGGTCAGGTGCACACCAAGCTTTTCGAGGTGCAGCGCGGCGACCTTCTCGTCGAGATGCTTGGGGAGGACGAACACGTCCTTGCCGTATTCCTCGCCCTTGGTGAACAGTTCGATCTGCGCCAGCGTCTGGTTGGTGAAGCTGCAGCTCATCACGAAGCTCGGGTGGCCGGTGGCGCAACCGAGGTTCACCAGGCGGCCCTTGGCGAGGATGAGAATCTGCTTGCCGTCGGGGAAGGTCACCAGGTCGGTGCCCGGCTTGATTTCCTTCCAGTCGTAGTTGTCGAGCGCGCTGATCTGGATCTCGCTGTCGAAGTGACCGATGTTGCAGACGATGGCCATGTTCTTCATCGCCTTCATGTGCTCGGCGGTGATGACGTCCTCGTTGCCGGTGGTGGTGACGAAGATGTCGCAACGCTTGGTCGCCTCTTCCATCGTCACGACCTCGAAACCTTCCATCGCCGCCTGCAACGCGCAGATCGGATCGATTTCGGTGACCATCACGCGCGCGCCGCCGTTGCGGAGCGAATCGGCGCTGCCCTTGCCGACATCGCCGAAGCCGGCGACACAGGCGACCTTGCCGGCGAGCATGACGTCGGTTGCCCGGCGGATTGCGTCGACCAGCGATTCCTTGCAACCATACAGGTTGTCGAACTTCGACTTGGTCACGCTGTCGTTCACGTTGATCGCGGGGAACGGCAGCTTGCCCTGCTTGGCAAGGCTGTAGAGGCGGTGAACGCCGGTGGTGGTCTCTTCCGAAACACCCTTGATCGCCTTGACACTGGCGCTGAGGTAGCCCGGCTTGGCCTTGAGGAACGCCTTCAGCGCACGGACGAATTCGATTTCCTCGGCGTTCGAAGGTTCGAACAGGTCTTCACCCGCCTCGACCCGGGCACCCCACAGCGCGAACATCGTGGCGTCGCCACCGTCGTCGAGGATGAGGTTGGCTGTAAGGTCGGGATTGCCTTCGCTCGACCAGTCGAAGATGCGGCCGACATAATCCCAGTAGTCGGCCAGGCTCTCGCCCTTGACCGCGAACACGGGGATGCCGGCGTCGGCGATCGCCGCGGCAGCGTGGTCCTGCGTCGAGTAGATATTGCACGTGGCCCAGCGGACCTCGGCGCCCAGTGCGGTCAGCGTCTCGATCAGCACCGCGGTCTGGATGGTCATGTGGAGCGAGCCGGTGATGCGCGCGCCCTTGAGCGGCTGCGAAGCGCCATATTCCTCGCGCAGGGCCATCAGCCCCGGCATTTCGGTTTCGGCGATCGCGATTTCGTCACGGCCGTATTGGGCGAGAGCGATGTCCTTGATGACGTAATCGCGGGTCATGGTGTCGGCGGTAGTGGCCACGGGAAGTCTCCAGATTCGGGAATGGCGCGCCCCTAGCCTCCGACGCGTCCGAAGGCAAATATAAAGCTTCCTTTATATGTGAAAAGTGGCCGGCCAATAAAAGACGGGCGGCTGCCATGCGGCGCCGCCCGTCCCCCCGTCGTGACCAGCTTCAACGGCGGGATGCGAGTTGCGTTGGCCGATCCCCCAGCATTTCGTCGGCCGCCGCAACCAGCCGGGCGCGGTCCGTCGTTCCGGCCAGGTCTTTCGTTACGGACTTGAGTTCGCTGCAACCAAGCCAGGGATGCCCCTGCCCATACTGGTTGGCCATGCCGACGCTGACGCTATCGAGCGCTTTCTTGGCCTGCGCGGAACCCATTTTGGCAGTATAGTCGGCCTGCATCGTTTTGAAGGCATCCTGCATGACCGGATACTGGTTGGTCGAAAAGCGCGCGTAATCGGCCTGGAAATTGTCCGCCCCGAAGCGGCACCGAAGCGAACTGACCATCAGCATGATGTCCAGCCGCCGCAACTTCGCGGCCTCGCTCGGACTGCCGGCGAACGCAGGCTGCGGAACGAAGGCGAGCAGCGACACCGCGGCCCCGATGGCCGCCAACTTTGCAATAGAATTCATGACCCCAGTCTCCCTGAGCGGACCCCACCCGATCCGCCTGAACCGGCGAACACCCCTGCCCGCCTCATGGAAGACTGCGCTCTGTCGTTTACTCGTTCTTAAACGGCGACGGTGAAGCGAAATTAACCAATCGAACTTCTCGTCTTGGGTTGAAGAACGGCCTTTCGGTCTTGCGCTTGCGGAATTTTCGCGCCCCGCTGCGGAACAACCGTTCGCGTTTCATGGAAAATACACCTGGGTCGAGCAATTCGCGCAACTCGACGCGCTGCTGCCTACGCTCGCCCGGGAAGATTGATGGCTCGGGGCGGTTGTCTGTCGTGCGAGGCGATCTATATCGCGTCGGCAAGTTCACATCCCCTGCCCGAAAGGACCGATACGATGACCGTCAAGGTTGGAGACAAACTTCCCGACGTGAAAATGGTCAAGGCGACCGAAAACGGCCCCGAGGCCGTTCAGAGCAGCGATTACTTCGCCGGCAAGAAGGTCGCGATTTTCTCGGTGCCGGGCGCGTTTACGCCGACCTGCTCGGCGCGCCACTTGCCGGGGTACGTCGACAAGGCCAACGAATTGAAGGCGAAGGGTGTCGACGAGATCGTCGCTACCGCGGTCAACGACCCATTCGTGATGGGCGCGTGGAACAAGGCCGCTGGTTCGGACGACATCACCATGCTGGCGGACGGCAACGGCGAGTTCGCCGAGGCGATGGGGCTGGTTTTCGACGGATCGAATTTCGGCCTCGGCAAGCGCGGCCAGCGCTGGTCCGCGATCGTCGAGGACGGCGTGGTCAAGGAACTCAACGTCGAGGCTCCGGGCGACTTCTCGGTTTCGAGCGCGGAACACCTGCTCGGCCAGCTCTGACAACCCGATAGCAACCAATCGCGTTTAGGGCGGCGGCGTGGAAACGTCCGCCGCCCTTCTCGTACCTGCCGGAACCACCGCGCGCATTGTGAAACCCGCGCCGATGACCATGCTCGTCGGCGGCGCGTTGACCGTCGGCGCCTGCGCCGCGCTTGCCGTCCTCGCAGCCACCGCCTCCCAGCTCGAGCTGGCTGGTTTCACGCGCTTCGCGCTACTCAGTCTGGGCCTGTTCGGGATCTCCGCGTGGTGCCAGTGGCGCCTACCCGACCCCCGCTTGACTCATGCTTCCGCGATCGTCGGCGCGGCGACGCTGTCGTTGATCCTGTGCGGGTTCGTTTCGAACGTCGGCTTGCGGCTGGGTGCACCGCTCGCCGACATGCGACTCGCGGCGGCCGATGCACTGGTCGGGATCGATGCGGGCGAGGTCGTGCGGGCCATCGCCGGGCATCCATGGCTGACCCAGTTGCTGGCGCTTGCCTATAACACCTCCGGGATTGCCGTTGTCGCGATCATTATCCTGGAGGTTGCCCGCGCCCGCATTGCCAGGGCCTGGGAGCTGACGGCAACCGCCATCGTGTCGATGCAGGTTGTTGCGATAGTATCGCTCCCCTTTCCGGCATGGGGCGTGATGAAACACTTCGGGCTTCAAGGTCTGCAGGGTCACGGTCTGCCTTTGGGCGCAGGCGTGTATCAATGGCCCGCGTTCGCGCATTTCCACGCCGGCGTCGATCCCCTGGTCCGCCTGACCGACATGGGCGGCGTAGTCGCATTCCCGTCGTTCCACACCGTGCTTGCGCTGATGCTTACACAGGCGCTGGCCGACACCCGGCTGCGCTGGTTTGGACCCTTGTGGACCACGACGATCATCCTCGCCGCGATCCCGATGGGCGGACACTACGCGGTCGATCTGGCCGCGGGATTCGTCGTCTGGCTGCTCGCCGCCACGCTCGCGCGGCGGATCAGTAGCCCATCAGCTTGAGCACTTCCTCGCGGCTGCGGGGATCCTCCAGAAACGTACCCATCATCCGGCTGGTGGTCATCCCGACGCCGGGCGTGCGCACCCCGCGCGCGGTCATGCAGCTGTGCGAGGCTTCGATCACCACGGCGACGCCCTGCGGCTTCAGGTGTTCCCAGATGCAGTCGGCGACCTCGGCAGTCAGCCGTTCCTGCACCTGCAACCGGCGGGCGAAGCCGTGGAGAACGCGGGCCAGTTTGCTGATCCCGACCACCCGGTCATTGGGCAGATAGGCAATCGCCGCCTTGCCGATGATCGGTGCCATGTGGTGTTCGCAGTGGCTCTGAAAGGGTATGTCCCTGAGCAGCACGATCTCGTTGTAGCCGCCGACTTCCTCGAATATCCGGCTGAGGTGGACCGACGGGTCCTCGCCGTATCCGAGGCAGTATTCCTTCCACGCCCGCGCCACGCGTGAGGGGGTGTCGACAAGCCCTTCGCGGGTCGGGTCGTCACCAGTCCACTCGATCAGCGTACGGATAGCCGCCTGAACGTGTTCGGGAACGGGCGGCTTGCCCGTCCCGTCGGGATATCTGGGATCGTCTTCGTCGGGACCGACAAGGCTGCTCATGACGTCTTCTTCCTCTTGCCCCTGACACGCCGCCAGGAGCGGCTGACGAGGCTGCCCTGCTTCATCAGTCCGCCATTGGCAAACGGTTCGAACATGTCGTCGGGCCGCTCGGGATCGAGCAGTTGCGAGCCAGCAAGCGTCTCTTCTATCTCGCCGAGTTCGGGTGGGACGAATTTTCGCAGTTGGCGGCTGTTCCTCGTGCCGTGACGCGCGATGAACTGCAGCATCGATCCACCGGCATCCTCGAGAGCGGCAGGGACCGCGGCCTCGTCCATGCCGCAATGCTCGGCGAGCAGCGAATGACGGATCGCCGCGATAGCATCGCAAGCGTGCGCATTACCCGGGCGTGCACAATCGATAAAGACATCGCACTCGCTATCCAGCCCCATCGACCGGTTGTTCCAGTTGGCCGAGCCGATCCGCAGGATCTTGTCGTCGAACACTGTAAGCTTTGCGTGGACGTAGATCGGGGTCTCACCGGTGTAAGGCACGAAAAAGCCGAAACGCTGCTTGTGATCGAGGTCGACGAGCGAGTGCAGCAGGCAGTTGCGCGCATGGTCCATCGCCTGCTGCTCCAGCCAGCCATCGGCCTTCTCGGGCTGGACCATGACGATTTCGGGTGGATCGTCTTCCTCGAGACGCTTGCCGATTGCATCGGCGATCTTGGCCGAGGTGAAATACTGGTTTTCGGAATATATGAAGTGCTTCGCGGACGCGATCTGCTTGAGTAGCAGTTCCTCGATTTCGCAAACCTGGCTGAGTTCTTCGTACTTCGCGCGGGTGCGGGCTATGCCAAGCTCAACGTTCTCGAACTGGATGGGTAGCCCTTCGGGCCACAGGCTTCGGTCGGGAACCGGCACTTCGTGCAGCAAATCTCCCCCGGCCCGCGACCAGCGTTCCCGGCTCAGCGCACCAAGATGGCGCGCGGCCTCGCCCTCCATCATCATCGTCGCGTCATGCCATGGGCCGTAGCGGCGCCCGTGCGGGCGGTGACGCCGGCGGTTCGTCTCGAGGTGTTCGCGCGTGTCCCAGCGCTCTTGCGTCATGTCGATGCCGCCGCAAACCGCCAAACGGTCGTCTAGCACCGCGATCTTCTGGTGGTGCGAGCAGCCCACCGGGTGATGCCCGTCGAAATTGAACGTGATGCCCTTGTACATCGCCATGCGCAGCACATCGACCAGCATGTATCCCCGCGTGAGGAACTCGAACACGCCGAGACCCCACTTCAGGATGTCGATCTCGAGCCCTTTGCGATGGCGGGCGAGCCACATGAGGAAGCTGCCGAGCCTTCGCGGATGACGGCGCCGGAAGACCCGGCTGAACCAGCGGCGTCCCACGGCAAGGTGGATGCGCGTGTCGAAATCCCATCCCACCAGCATGATCCGGTGGCGCGCGTCGAGCATCGCCTTTTGCATCAGGGCGAAGTAGTCTTCGGCATCGACGATGACACTGGCCCGCTCGACGCGGGCATAGCGCCAGACGCCCGGCTCGACCGATTCGTCTGAGAACGTGGTCTCGTCGCTGTTCGTCGGCATGTCTGCCAATCAATCCCCCCGCATTTGCTGACACGCCCCTAAGCAGAACAGCAGAGAGATGCGAGGGTTCCGTGCATCTGGGGCACGGCGCGCCGTTTGAGGATTTCAGCGCTGATAGGGAGCCCGGATACTTTTCAGGCCACCCCCTTTGCAGGAGACGGCCTGAAAAATGGTGCGCCCGGAACGATTCGAACGTCCGACCCTCAGATTCGTAGTCTGATGCTCTATCCAGCTGAGCTACGGGCGCGCTTGAGAGGGGGGCACATAGGCAGGCTCGCCCCCCTTGGCAACACCTATTGCGCGTGCGCGCGCAACGATTCGCACAGAGCAATATCGAGCGGTGGAAGGGGCAGTCGGCACGCTTCCGCGAGTTGAAACCAGCCGAGCTGCGCGCCGGGTTCGGCTACGGGATTTCCCTCCCAGGCCGCCACTTTGTAAAGCAGGATGACGATGCCGGGCCGCTCTTCGGCGGGCTCGCTTTCGGCGAACGCGAGCGGCGTGAGCGCGCCTGTCGCGACGCGGATGGTCAACTCCTCGTTAAGCTCGCGAACCAGCGCATTCCGGCCGGTTTCGCCTGGCTCGACCTTGCCACCGGGAAACTCCCACAGGCCACCGTGCTGCTTTTCCGGCGGGCGCCGCTGGAGCAGGAACCGGCCTTCGGCATCCTCCAGCGCGCCCGCGACGACAGTGATCGATGTCGGGATATTTGCCAAACCACAAGCCTCCGGAAACACTTTCTTAACCCGGGACGCGCAGAAAGCACTCCGTCAGGAAGTATTCGACGGACAACAACCAATGCCGATGCGCAAGCTCCTAAAGGCGATTGCCAGCGACATTTCGGGGGCCACCGCCGTCGAATACGGCCTGATCTTGGCGATGGTTTTTCTCGCCATGCTGGCCGCGATCCAGAATTTCGGAAACACCTCCATCACCATGTGGACCAGTGTTGCCCAAAAGATGGAAGCGGCATCGAAATAGAGGCACGGGCAGTTAGGGTTTTTTCAATTACCTGCCCGTATCTCTCACGATCAGTCCAAACCGTGAATATGGGTGCGGTGCGGACCGGGTAGCGAAGACTGAACCAGGAGACGTCACATGCAGTTCATCAAAAATCTCGTCCGCGACGAAGCGGGCGCCACCGCCATCGAATACGGCCTGATCGCCGCGCTCATCGCGGTTGCCGCGATCGCCGCGATGCAGGGCCTCGGCAACCAGCTGAGCGCGACCTTCACCGAGGTCAGCACCAAGATGAAGGGCTAAGCCAAAGCTAGCTTTTCTCTGTATAAAAGAGGCGGCGGGAGCGATTCCGCCGCCTTTTTTTATGTCCGCCTATCGCTCACCGCCCGCGGACGACGATCTTGACCTTCTGGCCCGGCGTCACGCCTTCGTTCGATGACAGCCCGTTGAGCACCCGGAAGCGCTGTTCCTGTGCAGTGGTGTAGGCCATCCGCGCCGCAAGCGACTGAACGGTGTCGCGTGAACCCACCGTCACCACGTCAAGCACGCGAGGGACGACCTGGGCTGCTTCGTTGGCGCTGATCCGCCGCATCGAATTGAACATCGGCGAAAACACCCCGGACTGGCCGGCCTGGCTGATCGCGACGAAGTGAAAAGCCTGGTTATTCGAAAACTCGTAGGCGAAGACCACGACATCGACCTGGCCGTTGCCGCTGTTCACCCGCGCGGTTCCGTAGGTCGCCGGCAAGCCGTTTACCGTGGTGCGCTGGAGCGACTGCGGCGCGATCTGTTGGCTCTGGCTAAGCGATGCGAACACCTGCCGGACATAGGTTTCCAGATTGCCGTTATAGGGTGCGGTCGACATCTGTGCCTGACCGCTCTGCCCGTTGATCGACACGGCCTGCGTGCCATTGACCATGTAAAACCCGCTCGGCGCCGTAAACGCGAGACGGAGGCTGGGATGGATAAACTGGTTTCCCTCGATCACCCCTTGCGTGGGGTCGTCACCGTACGTCAGTCCGTCGATCCGGGTGAGGAACGTGTCGCGGTTGGTCACCCCGGTGGCAGCACCGGCCAGGCTCAGGGCATTCTGGACGCGGCTCGCCGGGTCAGGGTGGGTCGATGCCCATTCGGGGATCGACGCGTTAGCGCGCCCTTGCAGCGACGCGTCGAGTGCGTTCTGCATCGCGAGGCTCTTCAGCACGGTCGCCATGGCATGGGGATCGTAGCCCGCACCGCGCAAGTACTGCACGCCGAGCTTGTCCGCCTCCAGTTCCTGCGAGCGGGAAAACTTGAGGGTCAACATCTGAGTGCCCTGCTGGATGCCCTGCGCAATCGTCTGGCCGATCCCGCTGTTTCCCAGCACGGCACCCGCAAGGATCGATCCCAACGCGCCCAGTAGCGAGTTCTGGGTCGATTTCTGCTGACGTCGCTGCGAATGGCGCGCGGCGACGTGACCCACCTCGTGCCCGAGCACGCCAGCCAGTTCGGCCTCGTTGTTCATCAGGGTGACGAGCTGACGGGTCGTATAAACGTAGCCCCCGGGGATCGCGAAAGCGTTGTTCACCGAACTGTTGAGTAGCGCGACATGGAACGAATCGCGCGCATTTCCGAGACCGGATTGCACCGCGATATTCTTGCCGACCTGCTCGACATATGCCGCCTGGCTGCCGGTCATCGCACCGCCGAATTCCTGCAGGATCTGCGGGTTCGCCTGGGCACCTTGCTGGGCCTCCGACTGGCTTATCGGTGCGGATGGGCCGGGGGTGGCACCGCCGGCTACGGTGGAGCAACCGGTAAGGGCCAACGGAATGGCGGCCGAAACGAGGGCGAGAGTCTTCAAGCGTGACATGGAAATTCCCCTGGCATGCGCAGCGCCCACCCGCCGCCACGATTGTCATGTGATCGGAAACCTCCGCTGGCCCAGCTTGGTTCCCTCGCAAGACAGCCGGACGCTATTCGCGGCCCATCTGAAGGAAGCGATCCTCGCGCAAACGACGGATATCGTCGCGTGCGAATTTCGCCAGCGCGTCGAGCTCTTCGCCGATCGCCTGCCCCAGCGCCTCTGCCGCTGCCCGGGGGTCGCGATGCGCTCCGCCGACCGGCTCGCGGACGATGCGGTCGATCACGCCCAGCCGCTCCAGATGCTGCGCGGTGACCTTCATCGCCTCGGCCGCCTCGGGCGCCTTTTCGGCGGTGCGCCACAGGATCGAAGCGCAACCTTCCGGGCTGATGACCGAATAGACCGCGTGTTCGAACATCAGCACCCGCTCGGAACTCGCCAGCGCGACCGCGCCACCGGAGCCGCCTTCGCCGACGATCACCGATACCATCGGGACCGGCAATGCCAGGCAGGCCTCGGTCGAGCGGGCGATTGCTTCGGCCTGGCCGCGCTCCTCGGCTTCGATGCCGGGAAATGCGCCCGACGTATCGACCAGCGTGACGACCGGCAGTCCGAAGCGGCCAGCCAGTTCCATCAGCCGGATCGCCTTGCGATACCCCTCGGGTTTGCCCATCCCGAAGTTATGGCGGATGCGGCTGTCGGTATCATGGCCCTTTTCGTGTCCGATGAGCACGATCCTGCGCTCACCCAGCTTTGCCAGCCCGCCCATGATTGCCTGATCGTCGCCATACAGCCGATCGCCGCCCAGCGGCACGAATTCGGTAAATGCGTGTTCGACGAAATCGCGGAAATGCGGGCGTGCGGGATGCCGCGCAACCTGGGTCTTTTGCCAAGGCGTCAGCGCGGAATACGTCGCGGCCAGCAAATCGGCGCTCTTGGCCTCGAGCCGAGCGAGTTCGACGGTAATGTCGACCTCGTCGCCCTGGGCGGCCGAGCGAAGATCCGCGATGCGCGCTTCGAGCTGCGCGACCGGCTTCTCGAATTCGAGATAGGATACCATCCGCGCCAGCTAGTCGCGCTTGCCCGCGCGCGCAAGCGGGTGACGTTCGTTGACGAGTGCCACAAGCCGTGCGGAATCGACGTGCGTGTAAATCTGCGTAGTCGCGATATCGGCATGACCGAGCAGCGTTTGCAGCACCCGCAGGTCCGCCCCACCCTCGAGCAGGTGCGTCGCAAAGGCATGGCGCAGGACGTGCGGGCTGACCCTCTCCGGTGCGATGCCGGCGCGCGCGGCCAGATCCTTCACCAACTGAAACAGCCGCACCCGGGTAAGGTGCTTGCCGGCGCGGGACGGAAACAGAAACTTTCCCTCGGCCCGCACAGCCAGCCATCGCGAGAGTGCGGTCATTGCCCGCGCACCCACCGGGACCATGCGCGCCTGACCGCCCTTGCCCATCACGGTCACGAATGGCGCATCGCGCGGCACAGCGGCAAGCGGCAACGAGACAAGCTCGGTCGCGCGCAGTCCCGAACCGTAGAGCATCTCGATCAGAACCAACGTGCGAACCGCAGCGGGACGTTCGCCGCGCGCTTCGTTCTCCGCCAGCGCGAACAGCGCCTCGACCTCGGCATGAGTCAGGACTTTGGGCAAAGATCGCCGGGCCGCCGGACGCGGCAATCCGGCCGACGGATCGTCGTTGCGCAGCCCCTCATCGACAAGGAAGCCGTAGAACTGCCGCAAGGCGGAGGACTTGCGGGCGACGCTCGATGGCGCCAGCCCGGACCATGCGCCGCCGAGCCGCGCGAGCGAGGCACTGTCGGCCTCCGCGAGGTCGCCCGAAAGAACCTCCGTCGCGCCCTCGAGATCGCGCCGATAGGCGAGCAGCGTGTTCGGTGCCGCTCCCCGCTCGGCGGCGAGCATGGCGAGGAAATCGTCGATCGCGCTCATCGCCCCAACGGCATCAGCCGCGCGCCACGGCCTCCGCGGCGATCATGCGCGCCTCGGCGGACAGACCGACGCGGTCGAGGGCCGAGACGATATGATACAGATGACGCGCGGTCATGCGGTCCCAACCGGATCCCTGCATCCCCAGCCCGACCAGCAAAGCGACCAATGCCTGGTTATCGACCGCTGCGGCACCGTCGATCGCGCGCGTCCATTTGGTCGCCGCCCCGAGGTCTATACCGAGGTCTTTCTCGTAACCCGAGACCGCGCCCCCATCGATCCGCCCGAGTCCTGCCAGCCCGGCGACGAGAAACCGCGATTTGCGCTGACGGGCGCTGTCGTCGTCCCCGATGAAGTCGTCGATGGCTCCCGAAGAGACCGACTGGTTGGGGTTCGGGGACGCGAACACGATCTGCGCCCAGGCGGCGCTGCCCTGCGACACCACTTCGCTCCAACGCAGCGCGTCACGCTCGTTCCCCGCGGCGAGCATCGAGGCGATCAGTTGTCCCGCATCTTCCTCAAGGTCCTCGTCCGGCTCGACCCGCGAAGCGGCGTACGCGGTCAACACCAGTCGGGCATAATCCACCGCCCCGCTGGCGCTCGGTGTCCAGAGTTCGCGGATCGCCGCCATCCGCGCCAGCGCATCGGCGCCGACATAAGCCTGGCGCAAGAGATCGGCACGCCCAGCGGCTTCGCCTTCGGTCCCTTGCTCGGCATAAAGCTGCGAATAGAGATCCACCAGCGCGGCCGAAGACAGGATACCCTCGCGCGCCGCTACGTCGGATGCCGCGATCCGTGTGGGCAGCGCCAGCATCGGCGCGGTCGCCATCGCACGCGCGTAATAAGAACCTGCCGTGTCCAGCAGCCCCTCGGGAACCGGCTCGCCCACTGCATTTGCCAGCGCAAAGCGAAACGGGGTCATGTCGTCGACGCCCTTCCACTCGATCGTCACCGCGCCGCGACCCTGGCCGGCCGCACCGGCGAAACGCTGGGCAAGCAGGGCATCGATGTTGGCTGCCTGCCCGCGATAGCGTACCCGCTCGATATCGGTCTTGGCGCGGGCCCCCTCGCCGGCATAGGCGTTGCAGATGCCTTGCAGCAGCCGCCATGTGCCGTCTTCGCGCCGATTGCCCTGCAGGCGAACCGCGGGGCACGCCCCGACGAGGTCCGCGGTCCCGACATAGGCGTCGAGCGCGGCCGAAGTGAACATCGGGTTCCAGTTGACCGTGTCGACGTCCTGCGCGACCGCGCGGGCCACCACGAATTCGCCCATCGCGTTGAGCGCGGCGATCCGCAAACCTGCGAACTCGACCGGATCCATATCCTTGGGCGCTTCGAGCCGGCTGGCGAGCGCACGGCGCAGCAGGATATGGCCCCACCGCGACACCAGCGGCCGCTTGGCACCCCCCAGCGCAGCGCGCACGAGCGAGGCTGGCTGGTTGGCAAGCGAGTGCACCGGGAGCCCGCCCTCGGCAGGCGCAAGAACTCCGACTTGGGCCAGCGAACGGCGGGCCCCGGGGGGAATATCGACCTTCGGTTTCAGGCCGAGCAGCTCATCGAGCTCGTCGGTCGACATCTTTCCGAGAGCTTCGAGGGTGGGAAGCTTGCCGTTCAGGCCCGGCTCTGCGAGCGGCGGCGGGGCGCTGCCGCCACCGGGTATCGGCTGGATCACCGGAACCGAAGTCGAGCCAGGCTGCGGCGCGCCGCCGGGCTGGGACGATGCGCTCGGCCGCGGTGCGGGGGTCGGTGAGGGGGTCGGCGCCGGATCGTCGAACCCGGGTGGCAGCAGCGACTCGGGTGCCGCCTGCGCCAGGGCAAGACCCGACACGAGCGCGAGCGCGGCCGCGCCGCCCAGTAGCGCGAGACGCCTCATGGCGCGCTGTCCGGTACGGCAATTGGCTGTGCGATGGGGCTCAGCGGCTCTTCGCCGCCGTCGATCCATGCATAGAGCAGTATTATTGCCACCAATCCTCCTGCAATCCACTTCGCCCGCACGCCCGTCATCGCCCTTTTCGCATGGCCAAGTATGCCTGCCCTTCTAGCAAGGTGTGGTTGGTTGCACGCGCCCTAGCCCATCTATAGGCGAGGCGGCAATGCACTCCGCCAGCACGACCCTGAGCGACGCCGAAATAGGCGCGATCGCTGCCCGGATCGACCGGCCGGTGGTACTCGTCGGGCTGATGGGCGTGGGCAAATCGACCGTCGGTCGCAAGCTCGCCGCGCTGCTCAAGACCGATTTCGTCGATGCCGACGAAGCGATCGAAGACGCCGCGGCGATGCCGATCACCGAAATCTTCGAACGCTTCGGCGAAGACTATTTCCGCGACGGTGAGCGGCGCGTAATCGCCCGCCTGATCGAGGAGCGCCACGGCGTGATCGCGACCGGCGGCGGCGCCTTTATCTGCGACGACACACGCGCGCTCGTGCTCGCTTCGGCCGTCGCGGTGTGGATCGACAGCGATGTCGCAACGCTGGTCGAGCGCACCGCGCGGCGCGGTAATCGACCGTTGCTCAAAGAAGGCGACCCGGCCGACATACTCGAGCGGCTGCACAAGGAGCGCGCGCCGTTCTATGCGCAGGCGCCGATCCGGGTGGTCAGCGAAAACGGTCCCCAGGTGGAAACCGCCCTGCAAATCATCGAGGCGATCGAGCAATGGCTGTAATCCCCGTGGCCCTCGCCGGGCGCAGTTACGAAGTCCACATCGGTCGCGGGCTGATCGACCGGCTGGGCGAGATCTCCGCGCCGTTCGTCCGTAAAACCCGCGTCGCTGTCGTCGCCGACGCCAACGCGTGGGCTGCCCACGGCCGCCGGGTCGAAGCGGCGCTGGCCCGGACCGGGCACGACATCGCGGTCTTCGAGGTTGCACCCGGCGAGAGCTCGAAAAGCTGGCAGAGCCTCGCCTTGCTGAGCGACTGGCTGCTCGAACAGGGGGTTGAGCGCGGCGACCACGTATTCGCGGTCGGCGGCGGCGTAGTCGGCGACCTCACCGGGTTTGCCGCCGCGATACTCAAGCGCGGCTGCGGCTTCGTCCAGATAGCCACGACGCTGCTCGCCCAAGTCGACAGCTCGGTCGGCGGCAAGACCGCGATCAACACCGCCGCGGGCAAGAACCTTGTCGGCGCGTTCCACCAGCCTTCATTGGTAATCGCCGATCTTGCGACGCTGGACACGCTTGCGTCACGCGAACTCCGCGCGGGTTATGCCGAAGTGCTCAAGTACGGCGTCCTCGGAGACCGCGCGTTCTTCGACTGGCTGGGCGAGAATGGCACCGACGTGCTCAAGCTGCGCGAGGAGCCGCTCGAACACGCGGTCGCAACCAGCGTGGCGATGAAAGCCGCGATCGTCGCCGAGGACGAACGCGAGACCAGTGGGCGGCGGGCGCTGCTCAACCTCGGCCACACGTTCGGTCACGCGCTCGAAGCCGAAACCGGGTTTTCCGACCGCCTGCTGCATGGAGAGGCGGTGGCGCTGGGGATGATTCTCGCGGCACGCTATTCGGCGCGGACGGCTCTTATGGCGAGCGAGGACGCCGACACGGTGGCCAGCGCGGTGAAGGCGGCCGGCTTGCCCGCAAACCTGCGCGATTTAGGACTCAAATGCGATGGCCGGCGGCTGGCCGACCACATGCTTCACGACAAGAAGATGGACGCCGGAAAGCTGCCGTTCGTCCTGCTGCGGGGGATCGGCGACGCGTTCCTCGCGCGCGACGTCGAGCTGGCGGACGTCGCCACGTTTCTCGACGTCGAACTGGCGCGCTAGGCCGCGGGTCGCGCCCGCTCGGGCAGCTTGGCGACATTCGCGCCGAGCCCAGCCATCATCTCGTCGTGTTCGCGGAACAGCCGTTCGAGCTCCTCGCGGCGGCCAAGCAACGTCTGCGCAATGCCCGGCGCAAGGCTCTCGCCATCGCCGATCCTGCCGAGCAAGGCCGACAGATCGCTGATGGTCGCCTCGTCGGGCGTCTTGAAGAAGTGGCCGCGGCCATCGAAGAAACCGACACCCTTGTGAGCCATCGTCATTCTCCTGTGCAGCCCGGAACGATAGCCGGGTCTGGCGAGAGAATCGCGCCGTTCGGCCCCGCGCGCCAGCGGATTTACCACGATTTGCGGTTAATATGCCCGGGCGTCCCGCAGCGGAACGGCCGATGCCGGGGAGATTAAGCAGCCAGCAGGTCGGGTTCCAGATCGATCCGGGCGAAATCGGCGAACAGCGCATCGAACAGCAGCGAGCGATGGCATTCGGCGGCGTTGCGCTCGTAGCACAGCAGCGCAACCCGCTTGTCCTCGGCCAGCGCGCGGATTTCCGCCATCTGCTGCAACGCCTCGGGCAATTCGAGCTGCCCGGCATAGATTGACTCGAGCGCGGCATGGTCGCCCCGCCGCGCCGCCGCGCGCCCTTCCGCTGGTGTGCCAAGATGGCGGAGGTGGCGATACTCCAGCCCCGCTTCCTCGACCGCCGCGCGCAGGCTCGACTTCGAGAAGCCCGGGCGGCGCGAGAGCGGCAGGTAGCGAATGTCGGCGAGCACCTCGACGCCCGCGTCGCGCAAGGTGCGCACAAGCGCGTCCTGCGTCGCCTGCTCGTATCCGATGGTGAAGATCGTCTGCATCGCGCCGATATAGGAACGCTTTACTCGAGTTCGAGGATCACCTCGTCGACCGCCAGGCTGTCGCCCTGAGCCGCGTTGACCGACTTCACGGTCCCGGCCTTTTCCGCGCGCAGGATGTTCTCCATCTTCATCGCCTCGACCGTCGCGAGCGGCTGGCCCGGCTGCACCTCGTCGCCCTCGCCCACATGGAGAGCCACGAGCAATCCGGGCATCGGGCAGATGAGGAACTTCGACAGGTCGGGCGGGACCTTCTCGATCATGTGCTGCGCATAGTCCGCAACGTGCGCGGGCAGGATGCGCAGGTCGTGCTTCGCCCCGCGGGTGGTCATGCGGTAGCCGGCACGCGTCCGGGTCAACTGGATGCCGTAAAGTTCCAGCGGCTCGGCCTCGTCGTCCGCATCGGCGTCGTAGAGCTCGACCGACACGAACCGGTCGCCCGGCGTGTAGGCGAGCGCGATGGCAACCGGCTGTCCGTCGACGGTGATCGCATCTTCTTCCAGCACGACATCGTCGATTCTCGCCCGCGACGCGGACCTGCCAGTCACCGGGAGCGGCTTGCGGGCCGCCCAATTGGCCGTCGATCCGCCGCGCGCGGTCGGCGTCGGCGGTGGCGAGCGCACCCGCGACCGCGCAGAGCACGCCGATTGTGCGGGTATCGGTCGCGGCGCCGTGGAAGCCGTCGGGATATTCCTCGGCGATGAAGCCGGTGGTCAGCTCGCCCGAGCGGAAGCGCGGGTGCTGCATGATCGCACTGAGGAAATCGACGTTGTGGCCAAGCCCCTCGATCTCGAACGCGTCGAGCGCCTTGACCTGCAGGTCCGCCGCCTCGTCGCGGGTGGGCGCCCAGGTGACCAGCTTGGCGATCATCGGGTCGTAGAACATCGACACTTCGCCGCCTTCGTAGACGCCGTCGTCAACGCGTACGCCATCGATACCCCGGCGACCGTTGGCTTCGCCGTCGTCGGTCCAGCCCTCGACCGGCGGGCGGTATGTCACCAGCCGCCCGGTGCTCGGCAGGAAACCGCGATAGGGGTCTTCGGCATAGACGCGGTTCTCGATCGCCCAGCCATCGATGCCGATGTCGGCTTGCGTGAACGGCAACGCCTCGCCCGCCGCGACGCGGATCATCTGCTCGACGAGGTCGATCCCGGTGATCGCCTCGGTCACCGGGTGTTCGACCTGCAGGCGGGTGTTCATTTCGAGGAAGTAGAAGCTCTCCCCCGTCGGGTCCGCGCCGCTGACGATCAGCTCGACCGTGCCCGCGCTGTAGTACCCGACCGCGCGCGACAGCGCGACGCACTGCTCGCCCATCGCCTTGCGCATCTTGGGGGTGACGAACGGCGACGGTGCTTCCTCGACCACCTTCTGGTGGCGGCGCTGGATGCTGCACTCGCGCTCGTTCAGGTAGACGATGTTGCCGTGCTTATCGCCGAGGATCTGGATCTCGATGTGGCGCGGGTTGAGGATGAACTTTTCGAGGAACACGCGCTTGTCGCCGAACGAGTTCAGCCCCTCGCGCTGGGTGGCCTCGAAACCTTCCTCGACGTCCTTGTCATTGTGGGCGAGCCGCATGCCCTTGCCGCCGCCGCCCGCGCTGGCCTTCATCATGACCGGGTAGCCGATCTTGTCGGCCCACATCAGCGCATCGGCGGTGGTCTCGACCTCGCCCTCGGAGCCGGGGACGGTGTTGACCCCCGCTTCCTTGGCGAGCTTCTTGGACTCGATCTTGTCCCCCATCGCGGCGATCGCGCCCACCGGCGGGCCGATGAAGGCGATGCCCTCCTTCGCCAGCGCCTCGGCAAAGCTGGTGCGTTCGGAGAGGAAGCCATAGCCCGGATGCACCGCCTCGGCCCCGGTCGCCTTGCACGCGGCGATGATCTTGTCCGCGATCAGGTAGCTCTCGGCCGCCGGCGACGGGCCGATGTGCACCGCCTCGTCCGCCATCCGCACGAACGGCGCGCGCGCATCGGCATCCGAATAGACCGCGACGGTCGCGATACCCATGCGGCGCGCGGTCTTGATGACCCGGCACGCGATCTCGCCCCGGTTGGCGATGAGGATTTTGGAGAACATCTAGTTTCGTCTTCACTGCTCTCGGCGACGGACGTGCATCAGCGCGACTACGAGCGCAATCGCCGCGCAAAAGCCGCAGCGAGAACGAACCGCAGCCGGGTAGACGATGCCATCCGACACGCTAGCCACCAGTCACGCTGCCAGTCATCGCAGAAACTCCGATCATGCCAGACTGAGCCGCATCACGAGTCCGGCAAGCGATCGACAGAACAAGCGAAACCCCAGATCAGGTCCGGAGCTGACGATTGTAGGCGCGCAGTGGCTCACTCCGCCGCCTCCGCCACCTTGCACGCCCGCATCGGCTCCTCGCCCTTCAGCGCCGTCAGCCCCAGCTTGGCGAACAGCGCGGCGTCGCTGTCGTCGCCCGCGTTGGGGGCGGTGAGCAGCTTGTCGCCGGTGAAGATCGAGTTCGCGCCGGCGAGGAAGCACAGCGCCTGGGTCGCCTCGCTCATGCTCTCGCGGCCCGCGCGGAGAGCGCACCATGCTCAGCGGCATCGTGATCCGCGCCACCGCCACGGTGCGGACGAACTCGATGTCGTCGATCTTGGCGAGCGGCGTATCCGCCAGCATGTCGCCCAGCACGGTGCCCTTGACCGGCACCAGCGCGTTGACCGGCACGCTTTCGGGATGCTGCGGCAGCGTGGCGAGCGTGTGGATGAAGCCGACCCGGTCCGCGCGCGTCTCGCCCATGCCGACGATCCCGCCGCTGCACACGTTGATGCCCGACGCGCGGACATTGGCCAGCGTATCGAGCCGCTCGTCCATCGTGCGCGTGGTGATCACGCGCTCGTAGTACTCGGGGCTGCTGTCGATGTTGTGGTTGTAGTAGTCGAGCCCCGCCTCGGCGAGCATGTCGGCCTGCTTGGGCGTCAGCATGCCGAGCGTCATGCAGGTTTCGAGCCCCATCGCCCGCACGCCCTTCACGATCTCGACGATCGCGGGCATGTCGCGGTCCTTGGGATTGCGCCAGGCGGCGCCCATGCAGAAGCGCTGGCTGCCGTGGTCCTTGGCTTGGGCGGCGGATTGCAGCACCGCCTGCACGTCCATCAGCTTGCTTGCCGCCACTCCGCTGTCGGCATGGACCGACTGCGAGCAGTAGCCGCAATCTTCCGGACAGCCGCCGGTCTTGATCGAGAGCAGCGTGCACAGCTGGACCTGTTCGGGCGGATGGTTCTCGCGGTGGACGCTCGCGGCCTGGAACAGCAGCTCGGTAAACGGCAGGTCGAACAGCGCGGCGATCTCGTCGCGGGTCCAGTCGGTGCGGACAGTCATGTGGGCTTCCTTGCGAGATACAGGCCGATCGCCATCACAGCGATGCCCAGCGCGCGTTTGGGCGTCAGCGCGCTCTGGATAGCGCCCAGCCAGCCGAAATGGTCGATCGCCGCGGCCGCCACAATCTGTCCGAGAAGAACGAAAAAGATCGCGTTGCCCAGACCGATGCGCGGCGCGGCGAACGCGACCGAGGTGGCGTAGAACAGCATGAACACCGCGCCGAACCAGATGTACGGCGTCTCGAACGTGAACGCGGCGCGCTGCGGAAGACCGGTGAAGGCCACCATGACCAGCGCGATCACCAGGCCGACCGCGAATGTCACCGCAGTCGCCGCCACGGGCCCGCCGAGCTGCTTGCTCAAGCCGGAATTGAACGCGGCGAACATGGGAATACCGATTCCGCTGGCGAACATCATCGCCGCGATGGGCAGGAACGCGCCGGATTGCGAACTGTTCATTCGGTCACCTCCAGCTCGTCGCCAACCGGCGGCATGTTGTGCCCCAGCAGCCGCAGCATGTCCGCCGCGCACTCGACCACGTTCGATCCGGGACCATAGATGCCCTGCACTCCCGCCTCGCGCAGGAAATCGTAGTCCGATGCCGGGATCACGCCGCCCGCGACCACCTTGATGTCGCTGCGGCCCGCTTCGCGCAGCAGCTGGATCAGTTCGGGCACCAGCGTCTTGTGCCCGGCGGCAAGACTGCTCGCGCCGATCGCGTCGACATCTTCGGCGAGCGCCATGTCGCGGGTTTCGGCCGGAGTCTGGAACAACGGGCCGCTGACCACGTCGAAGCCCATGTCGGCAAAGGCGCTGGCGATCACGTTGGCGCCGCGGTCGTGGCCGTCCTGGCCCATCTTGGCGACCATCACGCGGGGCGCCCGGCCCAGGCGGCGCTCGACCGCCTTCACGCCATCGACCACCTGGCCATAGCGGCTATCGCCTTCGTAAGCGGCGGAATAGATGCCCTTCACCGGCGTCGGCACGGTGTCGTAACGACCGAACTCCGCTTCCATCGCCGAGGATATTTCGCCCAGCGTCGCGTCGTGCCGCGCGGCATCGACCGCGAGCGCGAGGAGGTTGCCCTGCCCGCGCGCGCCTTCGGTCAACGCGGCCAGCGCGGCCTGGCAGGCTGCTTCGTCCCGACCGGCGCGGACTGTCTTCAACCGCGCGATCTGGCCTTCGCGGACCGCGTGGTTGTCGATGTCGAGCGTGTCGATCGGGTCCTCTTCGGCCTTGCGGTACTTGTTGACCCCAACGATCACCGTTTCGCCCCGGTCGACGCTCGCCTGCTTGGCGGCGGCGGCGCTTTCGATCGCGGCCTTGGGTTTGCCGCTGGCGACGTAGGCGGTCATCCCGCCCGCCGCATCGACCTCGGCCATCAGCTTCTCGGCTTCCTCGACCAGCTTCGCGGTGAGGGCCTCGACGTAATAGCTGCCGCCGAGCGGATCGACGACGTTGGTGATCCCGCTTTCCTCCTGGATCACCAGTTGGGTGTTGCGCGCGATGCGGGCGGAGAAATCGGTCGGCAGCGCGATGGCTTCGTCGAGCGCGTTGGTGTGCAGGCTCTGCGTGCCGCCCAGCACCGATGCCAGTGCCTCGATCGTGGTGCGGATGACGTTGTTGTAGGGGTCCTGCTCCTGCAGCGAGACGCCCGATGTCTGGCAGTGCGTGCGCAGCATCTTGCTGCGTTCGCTCTTCGCGCCGAGGCCGTCCATCGTCCGCCACCACAGGGCACGCGCGGCGCGCAGCTTGGCGACTTCCATGAAGAAGTTCATCCCGATGCCGAAGAAGAAGCTCAACCGCCCGGCGAAGGCGTCGATGTCGAGACCCGTCGCGATCGCGCGTTTCGCGTATTCCTTGCCGTCGGCGATGGTGAAGGCGAGCTCCTGCACCGCGGTCGCCCCGGCCTCGTGCATGTGGTAGCCGGAAATCGAAATGCTGTTGAATTTCGGCATGTTGGCCGACGTGTATGCGATGATGTCGGAGACGATCCGCATGCTCGGCTCGGGGGGGTAGATGTAGGTGTTGCGGACCATGAATTCCTTGAGGATGTCGTTCTGGATGGTCCCCGATAGCTGGTCCGCCGACACGCCCTGCCGTTCGCCTGCGACGATGTAGAACGCCAGCACCGGGATCACCGCGCCGTTCATCGTCATGCTGACGCTCATGGTATCGAGCGGGATCTGGTCGAACAGGATTTCCATGTCGGCCACGGTGTCGATCGCGACCCCCGCCTTGCCGACATCGCCGACCACGCGCGGGTGGTCGCTGTCGTAGCCGCGGTGCGTGGCAAGGTCGAAGGCGACCGACAGCCCCTTTTGCCCCATCGCCAGGTTGCGGCGGTAGAACGCGTTCGATTCCTCGGCGGTCGAGAAACCCGCGTACTGGCGTATCGTCCACGGGCGGCCCGCGTACATGCTCGCCTTCACGCCGCGCGTGAACGGGGCGAAGCCGGGAAGGCCCGGGTCTTCGGGCGCATCGTCCGCCGTGTAGAGCGGCTGGATCGCGAAGCCTTCGGGCGTGTGCCACGCAAGGTCGCGGCCCTTCACTTCCTTGTCGGCGAGCGCCTGCCAGTCGGATTTCGTCGTGTCGGTCATGTCGGTCCTCAGGCGCCGGCGCTCGGGCGCGCGCTCACCATTTCGTGCCAGCGGTTCAGCGCGCCGTTTTCAGGCCCAGGCCCGCAGCCGACGAACGTGGCGAAATCGACCGTCGTCAGCAGCAGGATATCGGCCATCGAGAAGCTGTCCCCTGCCAGATAGTCGCTGTTCTCGAGGCTGCGGTCGAAAAACGCGAAAGCATCCGCCACGCGCGGGCGGTTGGCCTCGCCCCACTCGGCGTTGCGGCCGGGGAGCGCGGAGGTGAAACGATGGGTGTGGACCCAGACCTGCCCGATCGGGTTCATCGCGATCATCTCGACCCGGCGGCTCCACATCTCGATCAGGGCGATCTCGATCGGCGTGTTGCCGAACAGCGGCGGTTCGGGATGCAGCGCCTCCAGATAGCGGCAGATCGCCACGCTCTCGGCGATCACCGTGCCGTCGTCGAGTTCGAGCGCCGGGGTCTGCCCGCGCGGGTTCTTGGCAACGAACTCCGGCGACTTCTGCTCGCGCGCTGGAATCGAGATTTCCTTGCTTGGCAGCTCGATGCCCTTCTCCGCCGCGAAAATTCGGACGCGACGCGGGTTCGGGGCCGGGTTCGGGCTATCGTAAAAGATCATCGGCATTCTCCGCATTCGTCATGCCAGCGGAAGCTGGCATCGCTCTCGAGGTCGCGCAATCGGCCAGCGATCCCAGCGTTCGCTGGGATGACGATCAATTTTCACTCCTAGGGGTTTCCATGATTTCGGTGAGCTGGCCCATCATATCCTTGGGGTGGAGGAAGAAGATCGGCGTCCCGTGCGCGCCCATGCGCGTGGGGCCGAGGATGCGCTTGCCCAGCCCCTCGAACCACGCGCGCGCCGCGTCGATATCGGGCACTTCGTAACAAAGGTGATGCTGGCCGCCAGCCGGATTTTTCGCGAGAAAGCCGTTGATCGGCGAGGAAGCATCGAGCGGTTCGATCAGCTCGATTTGCGTCCCATCGAGCGCTTCATTGACACCTTTCGTGTCGACGAAGCAGACCTTGACCCCTTGGCTTGGCAGGTCGAACGGCTCGGTGATTGAGGTCGCCCCCATCACCTCGCGGTAATAGGCCACGCTCTCCGCGATCGAAGGCGTCGCGACGCCGATATGGTTGAGACGGCCGAGTTTCATTTGATCTTCCCAATCAGGCTTATCGCAAACCAGATGACGCCGACGCCTGCCATGAAGCAAAAGACGTAGGCTTGAACCGTGATAAAGGCTTTGCAAAACTGGAAAAGAAGAGGCCATCCCGCCTCATTGATTCCATGGAAGATGTAGCGGAATCGACCTGTTTCCTGAGCCGCAAACAAGCGGTTGAAGCAAAACCATGCGGCAAGCGAAGTCACCACCACAAAGGCAGCGAGAAAGACTAAACCTCGCGAGTCCATCTCACCCATCACAGCGGGATATTATCATGCTTTTTCCACGGGTTCTCGAGCACCTTCCCGCGTAGCTTCCGTAGCCCCAGCGCAATCCGTCGCCTCGTCGAGTGCGGGTAGATCACCTCGTCGATATAGCCGCGCTGGGCGGCGATGAAGGGGTTGGCGAAGCGGTCTTCGTATTCCTTGGTCCGCTCGGCGATCTTGTCGGGGTCGCCGATGTCGGAGCGGAAGATGATCTCGACCGCGCCCTTCGCGCCCATCACCGCGATTTCGGCGGTGGGCCAAGCGTAGTTGAGGTCGCCGCGCAGGTGTTTGGACGCCATCACGTCGTAAGCGCCGCCATAGGCCTTGCGGGTGATCACGGTGATCTTGGGCACGGTCGCCTCGGCATAGGCGAACAATAACTTCGCGCCGTGCTTGATGATGCCGTTGTGCTCCTGCGCGGTTCCGGGAAGGAAGCCGGGCACGTCGACGAACGTCAGGATCGGAATCTCGAACGCGTCGCAGAAGCGCACGAAGCGCGCAGCTTTCTTGCTCGAGTTGATGTCGAGCACGCCGGCCAGCACCATCGGCTGGTTGGCGACCACGCCCACCGTGCGCCCCTCGACCCGGCCAAAGCCGCACAGGATGTTGCCCGCGTGCGCCGGCTGGACCTCGAAGAAGTCGCCTTCGTCCAGCACCTTCCGGATCACTTCGTGCATGTCGTAAGGCTGGTTGGCGTTCGCCGGAATCAGCGTGTCGAGGCTGTCCTCGACGCGGTCCCACTCATCGTCGGTCGGCCGCTCGGGCACGCTCTCGCGGTTCGACAGCGGCAGGAAATCGAAGAAATCGCGCGTGGCGAGCAACGTCTCGATGTCGTTCTCGAACGCCACGTCGGCGACGGAGGTCTTGGTGGTGTGCGTGATCGCGCCGCCCAGTTCCTCTTGCGTGACAATCTCATTGGTGACCGTCTTGACCACGTCGGGCCCGGTTACGAACATGTACGAGCTGTCCTTCACCATGAAGATGAAGTCGGTCATCGCCGGGGAATAGACGGCCCCGCCCGCGCACGGCCCCATGATGAGGCTGATCTGCGGCACCACGCCGCTGGCGAGCACGTTGCGCTGGAACACCTCGGCATAGCCGCCGAGCGATGCGACGCCTTCCTGGATGCGCGCCCCGCCGCTGTCGTTGATGCCGATGACCGGGGCGCCGACCTTCATCGCGCTGTCCATCACCTTGCAGATTTTCTCCGCGTGGCGCTTCGACAGCGAGCCGCCGAACACCGTGAAGTCCTGGCTGAACACGAACACCAGCCGGCCGTTGATCGTACCGCTGCCGGTGACGACGCCATCGCCCGGAATCTTCTGGTCCTGCATCCCGAAATCGACGCAGTCGTGCTCGACGTAGGCATCGAGTTCCTCGAAGCTGCCTTCGTCGAGCAGCACGTCGAGCCGCTCGCGCGCGGTCAGCTTGCCCTTGGCGTGCTGCGCGGCAATGCGTTTCTCACCGCCGCCGATCCTCGCTGAGGCGCGGCGGCGTTCCATTTCGGCAATATTGGCGGACATGCACTCTCCGGATTGACCTGAGAGCGGAATGGAAGCCGCCGGCACGCGTGTCCAATGTTAAGTTGCAATCTTGCAAAGCGCAACTTTGCAAATTAGCGAAGCCGAATGCCACCTCCCACGCCTCTGTTCGCCGGACTTGCACTGCGCGAACTTCGCCGCGCGACCGCACTGCGACAGGGCGAGGTGGCCAACCGGCTGGGCATAAGCGCGTCCTACCTTTCCCAACTCGAGAACGGCGACCGTCCGCTGACCCCGCGCCTGCTCGAACGGCTCGCGCGCGCGTTCCCGCTCGACTGGCGCGAGCCCGCGGCCGACACCCGCGGATCGCTTGCCGCAGCATTGCGCGAGGCGGCGGCGGACCCGTTGTTCGGCGATACGCTCGCAGGCGAGGAAACGGCGCGGCTGGCCCAGCAGCAGCCCGGCTTCGCGCAGGCCTTCGTCGATCTGCACGCTGCCTATCGCCGCGCGGGCCAGCGGCTGCAGATCGTCGACGAGGCGATGGACGTCGATGCGAGCGACGCCGGCGGCGCGCGCCTGCCGTGGGAAGAAGTGCGCGACTGGTTCCACCTGGCCAACAACTACATCGACCCGGTCGATCGCGCGGCGGAAAAGCTCGCCCGCCAGCTTGCGCGCGGTGCGCCCTCCCCGCCTGTCGAGGCGATCGAGGACCACCTGCGGGGCGCGCTGTCGGTATCGCTGCTCTACGCGCACAACCGGGGCTTGCGCGAATTCGACGACGCGATGCGGCATCTGGTAATCGATCCGGGGCTGCCCGCCGAAAGCCGCCGCTTCCAGCTTGCCCACCAGTTAGCCTCGCTTGCGCTGCGCGACGAGATTGCTGCGGTTGTAAAGGGCGCGCACTTGCGCACCGCGGCCGCCCGGCAGCTGCTGTTCGTCGGCCTGTCGAACTACGCCGCGGGCGCGCTGCTGATGCCCTACGAGGCGTTCCGCACTGCCGCCCGCGCCGCACGGCACGACATCGACCGGCTGGCGCAGGGCTTCGGCACCAGCTTCGAGCAGACCTGCCACCGCCTTTCGACTCTCCAGCGCGAGGGGGCGCGCGGAGTGCCGTTCTTCTTCTGCCGGGTCGACATGGCGGGCAACATCACCAAGCGCCATTCCGCCACCCGCCTGCAGTTCGCTCGCTTTGGCGGGGCCTGTCCGCTGTGGATCGTCCATGAGGCGGTGGCGATTCCCGACCGAATCCTCGTCCAGCTTGCCGAGACACCCGACCGCGTGCGCTATGTCTCGATGGCCAAGGGACTGGTCAAGCCCTCGGGCAGCTTCACCCGCGCCCCGCGCCGCTACGCGGTAGCGCTGGGCTGCGAGACGGCCCACGCCGGCGAGTTCATCTACGCCGACGGGATGGACCTATCGAGCGAGAGCGGGGCGACCCCCATCGGCGTGTCGTGCCGCATCTGCCCGCGTGACGATTGCGACCAGCGCGCCTTCCCGCCGAGCGACCGCCCGATTGCGGTCGATCCGGACCGGCGCGGCGTCGTGCCCTACCGAATCGGCTAGAACCGCAGCATCACCTTGCGCGCGAGTGCCGGGCTGACCGAGTGGACCGCCTTCAGCAACTTGACCATACCGACGTTCGCTTCGCTGCGCCCTTGTTCGAGCGCGGCGATGATCTGCCGTGCGCACTCGTCAGCGGACATTTTCTTGCTGGAGCGTCCTGCGGTCATCTGCGTGTCCACGACCGGCGGCAGCGCCTCGATCACGTTGACCGAAGTGCCTGCCAGCTGCGCTCGGATCGCCTGGGTGTAGGATCGAAATCCCGCCTTGGTCGCACAATAGATCGGCCCGCCCGCCCGCGGCGCAATCGCAAGCCCGCTGGTGACGTTGACGATCGCCGCTTCGGGCCGCCCCTTGAGCAGTTCGACGAACGCCGCGATCAGTCGGATCGGGCTGTTGAGGTTGGCGTAGATGCAGTCGTCCGCCGCATCCACATCGGGCGCCCCTTCCCGAAAGTCGTGATCGACCCCCTGCCCGGCGTTGTTGATCAGCACGTCGATTTCGCGTTCGCCCAGCGCATCGACGATCGCCTGCGCTCCCTCGGGTACGGACAGGTCCGCCGCAATCGCCTCGAAACCCTCGCCACGCATCAGTTCGAGCCCCTCGGGCGAACGTCCGGTGACGATCACCTTTGCCCCCTTGGCCATGAGCTGACGCGCCATCGCCTGACCGATTCCCGCGGTGCCACCCGTAAGCAGCACGGTTTTACCGGACAGCCGCATCACAGCGACACCACGCCACGGTCGATCAGGCTGCGCGCGGTATCGATCACCGTCTGTTCGGGCGGCAAGGTGGTCCAGCCGAGTATGTCCTTGGCATGCTGGCCACTGATCACCTTCTTCTTGCCGACCTCTCCCGCGATCTGGCGAATGTCGGCGCTGAACATCGCCATCAGTTTCAGGATGGGCGTGGGCATCCGACGGCTCGGCACCTTGCGCCCGTCTTCACCCATGTTCTCGCGCAGCACGCGGGCCATGTCCTCCATCCACATGAACCCGGCGGCGCAGGCGAACCGCTCGCCGCGGATCGTGTCGCTTGCAGCCTCGAGCGCGAGAACATGGAGTGAGGCGACGTCGCGCACATCGACCACCGTGATGCCGATGCGCGGGATGGCGGGAATCTCGCCAGTCAGGAAGCGGCGGACGAACTCGATCGAGGCCGACAGGTCGTCGTCGTACACCGGCCCAAGCACCGCGACGGGATTGACGCTGCAGAATGCCAATCCCGGTGCGTTATCGGCCACCCAGTCGCGCGCGGCGCGTTCGGCCACGGTCTTTGACTTGACGTAGGGCTGGACGCCGGGCGCGTCGAGGTTAGTCCAGTCGCGCTCGTCGAACGCGGTCTTGGAGGCGGCATGGCCGTACGCGATCGCGGCCGAGCTGCTGGTCTGGACGAAGTGGCCTACCCCGGCGTCGTTGGCGAAGCGCAGCGCGCGCAATGTGCCTTCGCGCGCTGGGACGACCAGCTCGTCCTCATCCTTTGGTACGCCGACCGGAAACGGCGATGCGACGTGTGCAACGTGGCTGCACCCGGTGTTCGCCTCGGCCCACCCGGCATCGTCCATCAGGTCCGCCTCGAAAACCTGCAACCGCTCACCGGCATCGGTCCAGCGAGCGCGGAGCTTCCCTTCGCTCTTCGCCTTACTGCGAACCGTGGTGTGGATAGTCCAGTCGCCTTTCAGCAACTGGTCGATCAGTTCACCGGCGATATAACCGGTACCGCCGGTAACGAGGACGGTCCCACCCATGTTGTTCTCCCTGCCGGCACAAAGCTACGCCACAAGGTTGCAGGGTGCAATCGATCCCCTAGCGCAGCAGCACCAGCTCCTCGGCCATGGTCGGGTGGATCGCGGTCGTGGCGTCGAAGTCGGCCTTTGTAAGGCCAGCTTTCACGGCGACCGCGGCGGCCTGCATGATCTCGGCGGCTTCGGGTCCGATCATGTGGATGCCCAGAATCCTGCCCGTCGCCTCGTCGCAGACCATCTTGTAAAGCGAACGCTCGTTGCGCCCGGCGAGCACGTTCTTCATTGGCCGAAAGTCGCTCTCGTAGACCTTGACCGAACCGTACTGGTTGCGCGCCTGCCCTTCGGTGAGACCGACAGCGGCGAGCGGCGGGTGGCTGAACACCGCGCTCGGGATGCATCCGTGGTCCACCGCGACCGGGTCGCCCTTGCCGAACACGGTATCGGCGAACGCCTGGCCCTCGCGGATCGCAACCGGGGTCAGTTGCACGCGGTCGGTGACGTCGCCCACGGCGTAGATGTGCTCGACGTTGGTCTTGCTGAACCGGTCGACCTTGATCTGGCCGTTGTCGCCGAGCTCGACGCCCGCCTTGTCCAGACCCAACCCTTCGGTATTCGGAACGCGGCCGGTGGCGAACATCACGCAGTCGACTTCGATGTCCTCGTGATTGGTCATCGCGACCCTTAAGCAGCCACTGCCGCTCTTCTCGATCCCGCGGAACTCGGCGTTGAAGCGGAAATCGATGCCTTTCATCACGCTGATCTGCAGCAGCCGGTCGCGCAGCGATTCGTCGTATCCGCGCAGCAGCTTGTCCGATCGGTTGATGATCGTCACCTTGCTGCCGAACTCGTTGAAAATGCCAGCGAACTCGTTGGCGATGTAGCCTCCGCCCGCGATCAGCACGCGCTTCGGCAGCGCATCAAGGTGGAACGCTTCGTTGCTGGTGATGCCCAGTTCGTTACCCGGGCACGATGGTATGTGGGGCCGCGCGCCGGTTGCAACGAGGATGTATCTGGCAGTGACGGTCTTGCCGCTGCCGAGCTTTATTTCGTGCAGTCCGGTAAGCTCGGCCCGGTCCAAAATTACTTCAACACCGTGATTTTCGAGCGTGTCAGTGTAGAGGCCATTGAGCCTGTCGACATCCTTGAGGACGTTGTCGCGCAGCTTGATCCAGTCGAACTTCGGGTTCTCGACCGTCCAGCCAAACGCAGCTGCGTCCTCGAGATCCTCGGCAAAATGCGCACCGTAGACGAGCATCTTCTTGGGCACGCAGCCGCGAATCACGCAGGTCCCGCCGACGCGATGTTCCTCGGCCACCGCGACCTTCGCGCCGTGGCTCGCCGCGATCCGGCTTGCGCGCACGCCGCCAGACCCGGCACCGATCACGAATAGGTCGTAGTCGTATTCCTGGTCGGCCATGCGCATCTCCTGTGGGGAGCCGCGCATATGGCGGTCCGGACGGGCGATGCCAACCGCCCGTCCGGGATTTAGCCGAGCGTCAGTCGCCGAGATCGTAGACTGCAGGGTCCCGGAACGTCGCCAGCGCGAGCGCGGCGATGGTCATCGTACGCGCTACGCCCGGGTCCACTCCGGGCGCGGTGATCAACGCAGGGCGGCCTGTCAGCTCGATCGCGCCGATGGGGCGGCCGCGCTGTTCGAATATATAGCCGACCGGCGTAAGAGCCGGCATCCGGGTTCCGGCGAGATGATGCACCGAATGGAACTGAAGAACTTCGCCGCCAAGCGCGATCTCTCCTTTTCGCTCGTAGCGGAAGATTGCGCTGCCCCCTCCGACGACCTCGCGCAGTTCGAACCGGGCGGGGATTGTGCGACCTTCGGCGCTAAAGCCGCAGCGATAGGCAAGCGGGCGCAGCGTCGTTTCGATCGCGCCGAAATCCACCGCGTGCTCACGGAAATCGCAGCGTGCTTCGATGGTGGAGCTGATTTCGGGCCCGGCGATAACGAAGTCGCTGTAGCCGGACCGTTCGATTACGGGATCGAACGAGTACCGGTCGAGCGCGCGGGTGAATTTGCCGCTGAAAGAACCGACAGTGAACTGACCACTGGGCCGACCGCCGATTCCGGCAAATTCGGTCCGGGCTCCGCCGTCGGCCACGGCAGACGGAACTCGGATCTCCGCCTGTGTGCACGCAGACACACATATGAGCAGGGCAGACATGATTACGACGCGCATCGATTGAAGTCCTTGAACGGATGCGACCCGCGATCGACAGAAAAAGCGCATTCAAGATGAACAGAAGCTTGCCGCTACATCAGGTCATTGCTGCATGCGAAAAGGCCCGAGATCGCGGCATGCGATCCCGGGCCTTGTAAGCTTGGGAACAGACGTTTCGTTATCCGCGCGCGGCCGAGCGGTTGCCCCCGCCCGGGCCCTTGCCGGGAAAGCGACGGCGACGATTGCCACCGCCATTGCCCTCACCAGAACGCTTCTCGCCATGACGCTGCTCGCCCTGGCGCGAATCCGTGCGCGGGCCGCGATCGTCGCGCCGACCGCCGATCGGCTTGGGCTGCACCTTCTTACGCGGTGCGTTCTGCACTTGGCCCGGGTTGCCCTTGGGCTTCATGATCGGAGCGTCCTCGATGAAGGCGCGGAAGTTGTCAGGCAGAGGGAGCCGCTCGCAGGTGACGCCGGTCAGCTTCTGGATGTCGCGCAGGTAAGCCCGCTCGTCCTCGGCACACAGCGTTAACGCGATGCCGTCGGCACCCGCACGCGCGGTCCGCCCGATGCGGTGGACGTATTGCTCGGCCACGTTGGGCAGTTCGTAGTTGATCACGTGGCTCACGCCCGGAATGTCGATCCCGCGCGCAGCGATGTCGGTCGCAACCAGAACCGGCACGCGCCCGGACTTGAAGTTGGCGATCGCCCGCTCACGCTGCGGCTGGCTCTTGTTGCCGTGAATCGCGTCGGCGTGGATGCCGGCTTGCGACAGCTTCTTCACCACGCGGTCCGCGCCATGCTTGGTGCGGGTGAAGATAAGCACGCGTTCCATGCCTTCGGTTTTGGGATACTGCTTGCGCAGGATCATTTCGAGCAGGCCCTGCTTTTCCGACTGGCTGACGAGCGTGACGAACTGCTCGACGCGCTCCGCCGTGGTCGCCGCAGGAGCGACCGAGACGTGGGCCGGATTGTCGAGGTACTGTTTCGAAAGGTCCTTGATCGAACCGGGCATCGTGGCGCTGAACAGCAACGTCTGACGCTCCTTCGGCATCAGCGCGACGAGCTTCCTCAGCGCGTGGATGAAGCCGAGGTCGAGCATCTGATCGGCCTCGTCGAGGACGAGTATCTCGACACCGTCAAGCCGGATGGCCTTCTGGTCGATCAGGTCGAGCAGACGGCCCGGCGTGGCGACGAGGATGTCGGTGCCGCGGTGCAGTTTGTTCCGGTCTTTGCCGACCGAGGTACCGCCGACGACGACCGAGACCTTAAGTCCGGTAAATCCGCCATAGTCTTCGGCGCTCTTGGCGATCTGGCCGGCGAGTTCGCGGGTCGGCGCAAGCACCAGCATGCGGCACGACTTGAACGGCGTCTGCCGTCCCGCTTCGCGCAGGTTGTCGATGCTCGGCAGCATGAACGCGGCGGTCTTGCCGGTCCCGGTCTGGGCGATGCCGAGAAGGTCGCGGCCCTTCAGGACAAGCGGGATCGCCTGCTCCTGGATCGGGGTCGCGACGGTGTAGTTCTTCTGCTCCAAAGCCTGGAGAATGGGCTGCGAGAGCCCAAGGTTTTCGAATGACATGAATTGAATACTCGTATGCGAGCGACAGCGCGCAGCCGAAACGGCGCGCGTTCGCGGGGTGGTTGGAGCCCGCGGCCGATTGGCCTTGGAACCCCGTCAACAACCCGCGTGAAATGGGAAGTCAGGAAAAAGAACCGAGACGCGGCCGGGGCGGTTTCCCACCTGTTCACGCTGCGAGGCGTCTCGATGACGGCGCATGTGGACCCGCACCGGTGAAATGTCAATGAAGATGCTGCGCTGCAATAAAGTCAGTCCAACCCCGCCGCCTTCAACAGCGCTTCGGTACTGGCGTCGAAACCGCCCCCGCCGGCCTCGATTTCCTTGGCCATCTTCTTGCCCAGCTCGACACCGAACTGGTCGAACGGGTTGATCCCCATCAGAACGGCGTTGGCGAACGTGCGGTGCTCGTGGAAGGCGATCAGCGCGCCGAGCGTTGCCGGGTCGATGTCGTCGCACAGGATCGTCGCCGAAGGCCGATTGCCGGGAAAGTCGCGCGCGGGATCATTGCCGTTCAGGGCCATGTTGCCGCCCGCCATAAGGGCGGCCCCTTGCGCGAAGCAGTTCGTCAGCAGGATTTCGTGATGCGCGGGGTCCAGCGCATCGCCGGGCGCCACGCTGGCGATGAAGTCCACCGGCACTTCGACCGTGCCCTGGTGCAGCAGCTGGAACACCGCGTGCTGGCCGTCGGTCCCTACCCCGCCCCAGGTGATCGGTGCCGTGGGACTTTCGACAGGCGCGCCCTCGAGCGTCACGCGCTTACCATTCGATTCCATTTCGAGCTGCTGGAGGTAGAACGGCAGCAGCGCCAGCCGCTCGTCGTAGGCGAATACCGCACGGCTCTGACAACCGCGGACGCGCGTATAGAGCTGGTCGGCGAACGCGGCGCGCAACGGCAGGTTGGCCCGCCCGTCGGTATCGCGGAAGTGGACGTCGACCGCGTGCGCCCCGCCGAGCATGGCGTCGAACGAATCCCACCCTATGCCGAGCGCGATCGGGAAACCGATGCTCGACCACAGTGAATAGCGCCCGCCGACGCTTTCGGAAAACGGCAGCACGCGCGTCTCGTCGATGCCCCATTCGACCGCCTTTTCAGGCGCTGCGGTGAGCGCGACAACGCGGCCATAGGGATCGACAACTCCGCTCTGCTCCAGCCAGGCGAGCGCGCTGGCGGCGTTGGTCATCGTTTCAATGGTGGTGAAGGTCTTGCTCGCCACCGCAATCATCGTGGTAGCCGGATCGCAGGCGGCAAACGCCTGCTCGAGCGCCAGGCCGTCGATGTTGGAAACGACGTGCACGTCGACCAGCGCCCCGTCGCGGGCAAGCGCATCGATCGCGAGCTTGGGGCCGAGCGCCGATCCACCGATGCCGATGTGGATCAGATGCCGGGTTTCGCCCAGCGCGCCGCGGTGAATGGCATCGACAAGCAGGTGCATCCGGTGGTGGAGCGCCGCTGCTTCCTCGACCGAAGTCTCGCTGCCGACGCCGCGCTGTGCCGTGTGCTCGGCGGCGCGGCCCTCGGTTGCGTTGATCGTCTCGCCCGACAGCAGCGCGGTGCGCCGTCCCGCGAAGTCGCGCGCCTCGGCCAGCTCCTCGAAAGCCGTCAACAGCGCGTCGTCGAGGTGAGTTTTCGACCAGTCGAAGATCGCCCCGCCGGGGGTTTCATCGCCCGTCCATTCGAGCCGCGACGACAGCGTGGCCACACGATCCGCGTCCGCGGTGAAAAGTTCAACCAGCGTGCGACGCTCGACCGCTTCGATCTGCACCCAAGCAGCTTCGACCGTCCGGCTCATGCAAAAATCCTTTCCTACTGGCCCAAGCTCCGCCTAGGGGATGCGCCAATGTTTGCAAGCAAGTCCCAGCCCGGTGAAATCGTATTTCCGTGCGCCTACCCGACTCCAGAAATCGAACGTTTTCAAGCGTGCCTGCGTGTCACATGTCTCTACACCCTGGTGTCTGGATGAGCGACACGACCACCCCTGCCGCGTCGGCGGACGATCAGGAAACCTGGGGCAGCTTTGCAAAGTTCGTCCTCAAGCTCGCACTCGCGGTCTTCGTGTTCCGCAGCTTCTTCTTCTCGTTCTATACGATCCCCAGCGAGTCGATGCTCCCGCGGCTGTGGAATGGAGACTATTTCATCGCCGCCAAGTGGCCCTACGGATATTCCCGATGGTCGCTTCCGTTGAACCTCCCGCTGATCCCGGGTCACGTACTCGGGAGCCTCCCGGATCGCGGAGACGTGGTGGTGTTCAAGCATCCGGTGGACAAGATCGATTACATCAAGCGGGTGATTGGCCTGCCCGGTGACAGCGTAGCGATAAGAAGCGGCCAGGTCATCCTCAACGGCACGCCTGTGAAGCGCAAGCGGATCGCCGACTTCACGATCCCCGAAACGCCCAACACCGGCTGCGCCTGGGGCGGCAAAGTCGTCGCGACCACTTGTTCCTACACGCGGTTTCACGAGACCCTGCCTTCGGGAAAAAGCTACGACACACTCGACTTCGGGCGCACACCGCAGGACGATTTCGGACCGATTGTCGTCCCCGCGGGCGCGGTGTTCGCGATGGGCGACAACCGCGACAATTCGCAGGATAGTCGCTTTCCGGCGAGAGCCGGTGGCGGCGTCGGATTGGTCCCGAGTGACCTGCTTGTCGCACGGGCCAGCCTGATGGTCTGGTCAACCGACGGTTCGGCCGCGTGGTTCAAGCCGTGGACCTGGTTCACCGCGGCGCGCTGGTCTCGCATAGGACACGGGATTTGACTGTGCCTGCGCTCTCCACCGATGTACGCGCCTGGCTCGACGCGACCGGATTCACCGTGCGCGATGAAACTATGTGGCACGCCGCGCTCACGCACGGCAGCACCGGCGAGCCGCGCAATTACGAGCGCCTCGAATGGCTCGGCGACCGGGTGCTCGGCCTGGCAATTTCCGAATGGTTGTTCAGCATCGACGAATCAACCGAGGGCCAGCTCGCCCAGCGTCTCAACGCGCTCGTCAGCCGCGACACATGCGCTTGTACTGCGCGCGATATCGGCGTGCCCGAGCACATTCGCCTAGGCAAACAGGCGCGCGACGACGGGGCGCACGACAGCGACAACGTGCTCGGCGACGTGATGGAGGCGTTGCTCGGCGCCAACTTCCTCGAAGCTGGGTTCGACGTGACGCGCGATCTCGTCCGTGTGCTCTGGGCCGAAGCGGTCGAAGGGCGGCAGGGTCGTTCGAAGCATCCCAAGTCGGCGCTGCAGGAGTGGGCTGCGGGCAACCGCCGCAAGCCGCCAGAATACGAATTGCTCGATCGCTCCGGACCCGACCATAACGCGCGATTCACGGTGCGGGTGCGGGTGCACAACGTCGGCGAGGTTGAGGCTGGCGGATCAAGCAAACAACAGGCCGAGACAGCCGCGGCCAGGGCTTTCATGGAGCGATACGGATGACACGCTGCGGTTTCGTCGCCGTGATCGGCGCACCCAACGCGGGCAAGTCGACTCTCGTCAACGCGCTCGTCGGGCAGAAAGTCGCGATCGTCAGCGCCAAGGCGCAGACCACGCGGGCACGTCTGATGGGCATTGCCCTGGAGGGCGATACCCAGATGGTGCTGGTCGATACGCCCGGCATTTTTGCTCCGAGACGGCGGCTCGACCGGGCGATGGTCAGCGCCGCGTGGGACGGCACCCAGTCGGCCGATGTGGTTTTGCTGATTGTCGATCCGGCCAAGCAGAGGCGGCACGAGCTCGATCCGCTGCTCGAGTCGCTTGCAAACCGTCCCGAGCGCAAGGTCTTGGTGCTCAACAAGGTCGACATCGCGAAGAAAGAGCCTTTGCTTGTCCTGGCGGAGGAACTGACCGGAAAGGTCGATTTCGCTGAGGTATTCTTCGTCTCGGCGCAAACCGGCGACGGGGTTCCCGAGATGAAGTCCGCGCTGGCCGCGACCATGCCCGAGGGCGAATGGGTCTATCCCGAGGACCAGGTGTCCGACGCCAGCGAACGGCTGATGGCGACCGAGATTACCCGCGAACAGCTTTACAAGCAGCTCCACGAGGAACTGCCGTACGACAGCGCCGTGCGGCCCGAGAGCTACACCGAGCGCAAAGACGGCAGCGTGGAGATCCACCAGCAGATCGTCGTGGGTCGCGAAACGCAGCGGGCGATTGTGCTGGGCAAAGGCGGCAGCCGGATCAAAGCGATTGGCGAGGCGGCGCGCGCCGAACTTGGCGAGCTTCTGGGGCGAAATGTCCACCTGTTCCTCCACGTAAAGGTCAGCGAGAACTGGTCGGAGGACAAGGAGATTTTCGAGGAAATCGGACTCGACTGGGTGCGATAGCCGCGAAGGGCTGTCATGGACCCCGCGCAACCTTTTTCTCTCACTCGGCTCGGCCTTGCGGTCGCCCTGCTGATCGACATCGAGCGCGGCTGGCGTTTGCGGGGCAAGGCTGGCGGTTCCAGGGTCGCAGGCGTGCGCACGTTCACCTTGCTCGGCTTGCTAGGCGGAGCAGCCGGGCCCGTCGGGTCCTTCGGATATCCACTTCCGGATTGATCGCCGCAATAACAGGTGGAGTCGTCGAAGTCAGCGTTTCTTGAGTATCTCGATCCCGTTCTTCTTTGCGAAGTCCTTGGTCGATTCCTCACTGCGGTTCAGCGCCTTGGCTATCTCGCGCAGCCCCTTGCCCTTGGCGGCAAGGGTGCGCAACTGGCCCGCTTCGTCACCCTTCCAGGGCTGCTTGTGGCGTTCGAAGTGTTCCTTGGCCATCAGCTTGCCTTGGCCTTCTTGGGTGCTGCCTTTTTCTTAGGTGCTGCCTTTTTCTTGGGCGCGGCTTTTTTGCGACCCTTTTTCTTCGCCGGTCCCTTTGCGGCGCGTGCATCGATCAGCTCTATTGCCAGCGCCTCCGTCAGGTCCTCGGGCTTTGCATCCTTGGGTAGCGTGGCATTGGTCGTGCCATCCGTGACGTACGGACCGTAGCGCCCGGGCATGACGTGCATCTCGCCGCCACTGGTCGGGTGCAACCCAAGTGACTTGATCGGCTCCGCTTTCGCGCGCCCGCCCCCGGCCCCACGGTTGGCCGCCTGCGCGAGAATATCGACCGCGCGATTCATGCCGACTTCGAATACTTCGCGCGTGTTGGCCAGTTTTCCGTACTTCCCGTCGTGACGAAGGTATGGACCGTAGCGACCGATGTTCGCCTCGATCTCGTTGCCGGTCTCGGGATGCGTCCCGACAACGCGGGGCAAGCTCAGCAACTTCAAAGCCCACTCGAGGTCGAACTCCGGCAAGTCCTTCGGGATAGAAGCCCGTTTCGCCTCCTTGCCATCGCCCAGCTGAATGTACGGCCCGAAACGGCCCGTCTTGCGCTCGACATCGAGGCCGGTTTCCGGGTCCTTGCCCATCGAGCCGTCATTTTCGCCCGCTTCGCCGCCGCCGGGGCTCGCGAACTGGCGGGTGAACTTGCACTCGGGGTAGTTCGAGCAGGCGATGAACGCGCCGAACTTGCCGCCACGCAGGGCGAGCCGTCCACCGGTGCGGCCTTCCGCTATGCAGGTCAGACATTCGCGCGGGTCGTGCCCGTCAGCGCGCTGAGGGAACAGGTAGTCGGACAGATATTCGTCGAGAGCCTCGGTCACTTCCGATGGCTTGCGCTCCATCACGTCCTCGGTCTTCGGCTTGAAGTCGAGCCAGAACGCACGCAGCAGCTTCTTCCAATCTTCCTTGCCGTCGGAGACGATATCGAGCTCATTCTCCATCCCGGCGGTGAAATCGTAGGCAACGTATCGTTCGAAAAACCGTTCGAGAAACGCCGTAAGCAGTCTCCCCGATTCTTCTGCGAAGAAACGGTTTTTCTCCATCCGTACGTATTCGCGGTCGCGTAGCGTCTGGATCGTCGAGGCATAAGTGGAGGGTCGCCCGATGCCGAGCTCTTCGAGCCGCTTGACGAGGCTCGCCTCGGAAAAACGCGGCGGCGGCTGGGTGAAATGCTGGGTCGCGTCGACGCCGGTCTTTGCGGGGCTGTCGCCCTTGCGCATCATTGGCAGCAAATTCTCGTCATCATCCTCGGACTTCTGGTCGAAGCTCTCTTCGTACACAGCCAGGAAACCGGGAAATTTCACGACCTGTCCAGTGGCGCGCAGTTCGTGCCGACCGGTGGGATCGCGCAAGGTGACCGTCGTCCGTTCAAGGTTGGCGGCGGCCATCTGGCTCGCCATCGCCCGCTTGAAAATCAGGTCGTAGAGCTTGCCTTCGTCGCCCGAACCGGCGCGGTCTCGGTTGAAATCGGTCGGCCGGATCGCTTCGTGGGCTTCCTGCGCGTTCTTCGCCTTGGTTTGGTAGATCCGAGGCTTCTCCGGGATGTAATGGCCGGAGAAACGGTCGCTGATTGCCTTGCGCGCGGCGCTGATTGCGCTGTGGTCCATCTGCACGCCGTCGGTCCGCATGTAGGTGATAGCACCTTGCTCATACAGGTTCTGAGCCAGCCGCATGGTGTGACTGGCCGAATAACCGAGCTTGCGCGCGGCCTCCTGCTGCAGGGTCGAGGTAGTGAACGGCGGCGCGGGGTTGCGTTTTAGCGGCTTGGTTTCGACGTCCTCGACCGTGAAGCGCGCTTCCTCCACAGAGGTCCTAGCCGCTTTGGCGGTGCCCTCGTCGCCGATCGACAGCCGCTCCAGCTTCTTGCCGTCGTAGGTAACCAGTCTCGCGTCGAATGCGGTTCCGTCGTGTTGCATGTGCGCCACGACCGACCAGTATTCCTGCGCGACGAATGCTTCGATCTCGCGCTCGCGCTCGACGATCAACCGCAAAGCGACCGACTGCACACGGCCCGCGCTCTTAGCGCCCGGCAAACGGCGCCACAGAACCGGCGACAGCGTGAAGCCGTATAGATAGTCGAGCGCGCGGCGGGCGAGATAGGCGTCGATCAAATCCTGGTCGAGCTCGCGCGGGCGAGCCATCGCTTCGGTCACCGCCTGTTTGGTAATGGCGTTGAAGGTCACCCGCTGAACGTTGTCCGGCAGTGCCTTCTTCTTCGCCAGCAGGTCGCGTACGTGCCACGAAATCGCCTCGCCCTCACGGTCGGGATCGGTGGCAAGGATCAGGCGGTCGGCCTTCTTGGCCAGGTCGGCGATATCCTTAACCCTTCCGGTCTTGTCGCGATAGACTTCCCAATCCATCGCGAAGTCCTCGTCAGGACGCACGCTACCGTCCTTGGGCGGCAGGTCGCGAACATGGCCGTAAGACGCCAGAACTTTGTAGTCCGAGCCGAGATACTTCTCGATGGTTTTCGCCTTGGCAGGCAATTCGACGATGACAAGTTGCATGTGTGTGGTTCGATGTCCCTACGCGTATACGTGTACGCGAGGGTGGTGCGGCTCTGGCAGGCTCGTCAAGCCGTGAGCGACACGCGCCCCCCCGCGTGACGGATCAGCCGACCGGCGATCTCCAGTTCGAGTAGAGCAATTTGCACCGCTGCAGCGGCTTCTCCCGACTGACGCACCAGCTCATCAACCGCGACGGGCGCAGTGGTCAGCAGCGTCGCGACATCGGCCGGCTCTGCATCTGCCAGTTCGTCCTCGGCGTAGGCGAAGGTCGGCGTCGCCTCCCGGAAGGTCGAGCGGGGCGTGCCATCAAAGCCTGAGAGCAGCTCGATTACGTCGTCGGGCGTCTGGACGAGCACCGCGCCATCGCGGATGAGCTGGTTGCACCCGGTCGCACGCCCTTCGAGCGGGCTGCCGGGGATAGCCATAACCTCGCGTCCGGCTTCTGCTGCCAGGCGCGCGGTGATGAGAGAGCCCGACTTCGGTGCCGCCTCGACCACCAGCGTACCGGCGGCGAGGCCGGCGATGATACGATTGCGGCTGGGAAAATGGCGCGCCAACGGCTCGGTGCCCGGGGGCTGTTCGGCGAGCAGCAGGCCTTCGCGCGCGACCGCTTCCTGCAGTTCGGCATGCTCAGGCGGGTAAATCACGTCGACCCCGCTCGCGATCACCCCGATCGTCGCGGGCATCGCACTCTGGTGCGCCGCCCCGTCGATCCCTCGTGCCAGCCCCGAGACGATGGCGAAGCCCGCTTCGGCAAGCGCCGCAGCGAATTCCCGCGCTAGCTTGACCGCGGCAGCCGAAGCGTTTCGCGCACCGACGATTGCGACACTGGGTTGCTGTGCCAGTGACAAGTTGCCGCGCCAGGTCAGGATCGGCGGCGCGCCGTCTGACTGGGCAAGCAACGCGGGATATCCCGGCTGGTCGTGGAACAGGTACTTGGCGTGTGCCCGGCGGACCCGCGAGATTTCCTCCGCGATTTTTTCCGGATGTGCGGCGACATAGGAGCGCCCTCCCCGCCCGGCGAGATCGGGCAGCGCCTCGATCGCCCTTTGCGCAGACCCGAAGCGCGCCAGAAGCTGGCGATAGCTGACCGGGCCGATGTTGGGCGAGCGCAGCAGACGGATACGCGCAAACGCCTCTTCCTGCGCGATCACGCCGGGTCGTCCGCCTTTTTGGCGCCGCCAACGCGCGGTTCCTCACCGTGCATCAGGCGGCCGATGTTGGCGCGATGCTGGAAAATCACGACCGCAGCCACGGCGATCAGGGTGACGACGAGGTCTTCCCGGCCCATCAGCCAAGCCGCGACGGGGGCTGTCGTGACCGCAGTGAGCGAGGCGACCGACGAGGTGCGGCTCAACACCGCGGTAAGCGCCCAGATCGCAGCGCCCACGAGAAAGACAGGCCAAGACAGCGCAAGCAGCACGCCGGCGGCTGTTGCAAAGCCCTTGCCCCCCTTGAACCCGAGCCAGACCGGAAAGCAGTGCCCGACGATAGCGGCCACAGCCGCGACGCCCTCGGTTCCCGGCCACACCTTCGCCGCCAGCAGGACCGCCGCAATCCCCTTGCCCGCATCGAGCAGGACCGTTGCCGCTGCTAGTCCCTTGCGCCCGGTACGCAGCACATTGGTCGCCCCGATGCTCCCCGATCCGATCTGGCGGACATCACCGGCGCCAAAAGCGCGTGTGAGCAGAAGCCCGAACGGGATCGACCCCAGCAGGTACCCGGCGAGCGCGGCAAACAGGTATTCCATGTCGTTCCCTTCCCGGACGCACCGGCCTTGCGAGGCAGGCGCAACTTCCTCTAGCGCGGTTAAAGAGCAAACCGGCTCGCGACAAGCGTGCGGCAATGGGATTGATCAGACTTGGACGAATCCGCACCGATCCTGCTGTTCGATTCCGGCATCGGTGGGCTCACTGTGCTCGCCGAATTGCGCAAGCGGCTGCCAGATGCCCCGGTCATCTATGCGGCCGATACCGCGGGCCTTCCCTATGGAGCCAAGACCGAGGCCGAAATCGCTGCCCGTGTCGCGGGCCTGCTGGGCGTGCTTTCCGAGCGATACAAGCCGCGTCTGGCGACGATCGCATGCAACACCGCGAGCACCATTGCGCTCGGCATGGTGCGCGACGTGCTCAATATCCCGATCGTCGGCACCGTCCCTGCGATCAAGCCGGCTGCATCGCTGACGCGCAGTGGAACGATCGGGCTACTGGGAACTACTGCTACTATACGCCAGGGATATGTCGACAAGCTCGAGGCTGAATTCGCCGCGGATAAGCACCTGGTCCGCTTTGCGGCTCCGCGGTTGGTGGAAGCGGCGGAGGCCAAGATGCGCGGCGATTTTGTCGATCCCGCCATCATCGAGGAAGCGGTGAGCGGAATGTTAAGTCAGCCTTGGGGCGACGAGATCGACACCGTAGTGCTCGCATGCACGCATTTTCCCCTGCTGTCGGAGGAACTGACCGCGGCACTCGGGCAGGATATGTGCCTGGTCGACGGCGCACAGGGGATCGCCGCTCGCATCGCCACACTCGTCGGAGACCAACCGTTTATGCGGTCCCAGCCCGACCTCGCGATTTTCACCGGCGGGATCAATCACCGGCCGTTTTTCGCCGAAATGCTCGCAAGGTATGGCCTCGAGCGTATCGAACCGCTCTAATCGCGAATGATTCGCAAAGATCGCGGTGGAAATGTTGCGCACGCAGGACTAGGGCGTGGCCCATGCCGTCGGACGGGACCGCTGCGTGAACTACGATCATATCTTCGACCAGGCGATTGACCGGCTCCACGCCGAAGGCCGCTACCGGGTTTTCATCGACATCCTGCGTAACAAGGGTGCGTTTCCCAACGCACGCTGTTTTCACGGGCACAACGGGCCCAAGCCTATCACGGTCTGGTGCTCGAACGACTACCTCGCGATGGGCCAGCACCCTAAGGTCATCACCGCGATGGAAGAGGCCTTGCACGACGTGGGCGCAGGGTCGGGCGGCACGCGCAACATCGGCGGGAACACCCATTACCACATTCAACTCGAGAGCGAACTCGCCGATCTGCACGACAAGGAAGCCGCGCTGATCTTCACCAGCGGCTACGTCTCGAACGACGCCACCCTGTCGACACTTGCCAAGCTGCTGCCGGGCTGCGTGATCTTCTCCGACGAACTGAACCACGCAAGCATGATCGCCGGCATCCGCAACTCGGGCTGCGCGAAGCGCGTGTTTCGCCACAACGATGTCGAGCATCTCGAAGAACTGCTCGCCGCCGAGGATGCCGACGCGCCCAAGTTGATCGCGTTCGAAAGCGTCTATTCGATGGACGGCGACGTCGCCCCGATTCACGCGATCTGCGACTTGGCCGAAAAGTACAACGCCCTCACCTACATCGACGAAGTTCACGCCGTCGGCATGTACGGCAAGCGCGGCGGCGGCATTTCCGAACGTGACGAGGCCGCGCACCGGATCGACATCATCGAAGGCACGCTGGGCAAGGCTTTCGGCGTGATGGGCGGCTATATCGCGGCGGATAAGCGCGTGGTCGACTGCATCCGCAGCTATGCACCCGGCTTCATCTTCACCACCTCGCTTTCGCCGGTACTCGCGGCTGGCGTGCTGGCTTCGGTCCGGCATCTCAAGCAATCGAGTGTGGAGCGCGAAGGCCAGCAAGCCGCTGCCGCCCGGCTCAAGGCGCTGTTCGCCGATGCCAGCCTGCCGGTGATGGATAGTGTAACCCACATCGTTCCGCTGATGGTTGGCGACCCGGTTCGCGCCAAGAAGATCAGCGACATCCTGCTCGCCGAGTATGGAATGTACGTTCAGCCGATCAATTATCCGACCGTGCCGCGGGGCACCGAGCGCCTGCGGTTCACTCCGGGACCAGCGCACGACGAGACGATGATGCTTGCGTTGACTGATGCTCTGGTCGAGATATGGGACCGGCTCGAACTCGATCTCGCACGAGCTGCCTGACGCTGTCGTCGTTTCGTCGAAAGCCACTTCCGCTTAGGCCCCTGTAAACCATTCCGTCGTAGGAAAATGTCACCATTCCGGATGGGATGGGGCGCAACGGATGGACATGGCTGTAAGGAATCTCTTGAAGGGCTTCTCCGGGAGCCACGGTGACTCGGTGAGCAGCCTCGCCAGCCCCGGCCTGCGCTCGTCCGTGCTCGACGATTTCGAGCAGACGGGCATCGCCTGGATCTGGGCATCGGACGCTGACGGGACACTGAGCTACCTTTCGCCCGCCGCGGCGCAGGCGCTCGATCTGCCGTTGACGAGTCTGCTGGGCCAGCCGCTTTCCGGCTTGTTCGAGACCGATCCCGACGATCCCGACAACCGTTCGGGCCGTCCGCTCGGCTTTCAGCTCAAGGCGCGCAACCGCATCGTCGACCTCGTCGTGCGGTGCACTCAGCCGAATGCGAAGACCGGGCGCCCGGTATGGCTTGCGCTCTCCGGGCAACCCAAGATCGATTCGACTGGAAAGTTCCACGGCTATCGTGGTGCGGCCAAGGACGTTTCGGTCGAATATCAGCGCAAGATCGAGGACCAGCGCCTCGCCGAATTCGATTCGCTAACCGGGCTCTACAACCGCCACCGCATAAATCGTCGGCTCGACAGTGTTCTCGCCGCGTACAAGGCCGCCAAGCGCGTATGCGCGCTGATGATGCTCGATCTCGACCGGTTCAAGCAGGTTAACGACACGATGGGCCACCCGGCTGGCGACAGCCTGCTTCAGCAGGTTGCCGAACGGCTGCAGAATGTGATCGGGGATCGCGGTGAAATCGGCCGTCTTGGCGGCGACGAATTCCAGGTCATCCTGCCCGACATGGACGACCGCGGAAAGCTGGGCGAGCTGGCCGAAAAGGTCATCCAGATCATCTCGCAGCCTTACCCGATCGACGACAAGCGAGCGATTATCGGTACCTCGATCGGGGTGGCGATCGCGCCTTACGACGGGCTCGAATCGGAAGAATTGATCCGTGCATCGGACCTCGCGCTCTACGCTGCCAAGAACGGCGGGCGCGGCCAGTTCCGGTTCTATTCCGCCGACCTCAAGGACGAAGAAGAAGAGCGCGCTCTGCTGCTCGACGACCTTCGCGAGGCACTGGCGGCCGAAGAACTCCAGCTTCACTACCAACCTGTCGTGCGCATTGCGGACAACCACGTCGTCGGCATGGAAGCGCTGATGCGCTGGGAGCACGAGGAGCGCGGCTGGGTGCCACCGGGCACGTTCATTCCTGTAGCCGAGGAATCGAGCCTGATCGGCCCGCTGGGCGAATGGGCGCTTCACCGGGCCTGCCGCGACGCGATGGAATGGCCCGAGACGGTCCGCGTGGCGGTCAATGTCTCGGCGCGCCAGTTTACCGCGAACGGATTCGTCGATGCGGTCGCCACCGCGCTCGATGCGAGCGGACTTGCGCCCGACCGGCTCGAGCTTGAGCTGACCGAGAGCGTCTTCATGGGCGACAGCGAGACCACCGAGGTAACGTTCGCGGCGCTCAAGAAGCTCGGCGTGCGGCTTGCGCTCGACGATTTCGGGACTGGTTATTCGTCGCTCAGTTACCTGCGGTCGGCTCCGTTCGACAAGCTCAAGGTCGACAAGAGCTTCGTCGATTCTTGCACCCAGAAGGACCAGAACAGCGCGAAGATCATCACCGCGATCATCGGCTTGTCGAAGGCGCTGGGGATGGAGACGACGGTCGAGGGCGTCGAGGCATTTGATCAGCTGGCCGTCGTCAAGGGTCGCGGCGCCGAGCTGGTCCAGGGCTGGCTCTACTCCAAGGCGATGCCGCAGGCGGTTGTCCTCGCGAATATCACGTCGGGCGAATTCAAGATTGTGCCGAACGGTCCGGACAAGCACCGCGCCGATCGCCGCTCGATGTTCCGCCGAATCGGGATCATTCATGGCGACCACCGCTACGATGCGGTCATCCGCGATTTGTCGAAGAACGGTGCTTTCATCGAAGGGATCGTGGGCGTGCCAGTCGGCACCAAGTTCGTGCTCGATCTCGGCAGCGGGCAACTCGTGGTAAGCGAAGTCATGCGATCCGAAGGCGCGCAGCTGGGTGTCGAGTTCGAGATGCCGCTGGTCAGCGACGGTGCCGGCGGCCTGTGCACCCGCCACCGGGTAAGTCCCTATGCGCTCGCCGCAGCTGGCATGCCGCTGACTTCGTTCGCTGCCGGAGGCGCCACGCAGCTCAATCAGCAGCCTCCGTCGAGCGCGCCACTGTTCATGCAAGTCCAGGTTGGCAGCGGGGGGTAGTTCCGCTTTCAGGCGCTTTACTGGCGCGAGCGACCGTCTATGCCGGTTGCCATGCAAAACGCATCCACTTCTTCGTACGACGATGTAATCCGCGGCCGCCGCTCGATCCGGGGATTTCTCGACAAGCCCGTGCCGCGCGAACTTGTCGAGGAAGTGATCGCACTCGCAATGCGCGCGCCATCCTCGTTCAATAACCAGTGCTGGAATTTCACCGTTGTAACCGGTGGTCCGCTCGATGCGATCCGCAAGGGCAACACCGATGGCATCCTCGCCGGAAAACCGGATAGCCGCGAGTTCCGCACCTTCACCAAGGTCCCCGAGGAGCACCGGGGTCGGCAGATCGAGATCGCCAAGCAACTGTTCGGCGCCATGGGCATCGAGCGTGGCGACAAGGACGGCCGGCAGGACTGGGTGCTGCGCGGCTTTCGCCAGTTCGACGCGCCGGTCAGCGTGGTCGTGACCTATGACCGCGTCCTGCTCGGCAGCGATATTGCACCGTTCGATTGCGGCGCGGTGACCAACGCGCTCGTAAATGCTGCCTGGTCCCGAGGGCTTGGCTGCGTCATCAACAGCCAGGGCATCATGCAATCGCCTGTGGTTCGCGAGTATGCGCAGATTCCCGACGACCAGGTGATCATGATCTGCGTCGCGATGGGCTTTCCCGACGAGACCTTTCCCGCCAACGCCGTCGTCAGCAATCGCAAGCCGCTCGACGAGACGGTGCGCTTCGTAGGCTTTGACACGTGAGCGGCGAGATCGTCGACTGCGCGAACGGGTATTGGTCGATCCGGGGCGACTTCCGGATCGGCGGGCTGGTCAACGTGGGAACGCAGTGTGCGCTGGTTGAACGACCGGATGGATCGTTTCTGTTCCTCGATTCCTACACGTTGAACGATGCTGTTCGCGCCGAGGTGAATCGGATCACCAGAGGCACGGAAAACGTGTCAGCGATCCTCAACCTGCACCCGTTCCACACGATCCATTGCGAATGGATGCACCACGCGTTCCCGCACGCGACACTGTACGGTACGCAGCGACATCATGAAAAGTGGCCGGAACTGCCTTGGGCGAGCGATCGCTGCGAGAGCGGCGAACTGGCAGCGCACTTCGGCGTTACGATCGATTTCTCGCTACCAAGGGGTGTCGCGCTCGTGTGTGCGGACGAGACCGTGCACTTCAGCTCGGTACTCGCCTATCATCGCGCAAGCCGGACAATCCACGTCGATGATACGCTGTCGTATCTGTCGGCGCCGTTTCCGTTGTCGCTTTTGCCCATGACGGGGAAGCTCGACTTCCACATGACGCTTGCCAAGGCTCTCGAGCCCCGCGGCGGCGCGGCGGACGAGTTTCGCGACTGGGCGATCGAGATCGGCACCGAGTGGGCAAACGCGGAGCGGGTGGCGACCGCGCACAACACCCTGCTCGAAATCAAGCCCGGCAGCTTCCCGGAATTGGTCGGAGCCGCGTTGGGCCGGGCTCTTCCGGTGCTCGAAAAGCACCGACAGCGTCACGGCTGATCAGCGCAGGCTCACCACATTGTCGCTCGCGCGCGGATCGACCCGGTCGCCGCGATAAAGGCTCGCCATCGGCTCGTCCCCGACGACGATCTGTTCGGCATCCCCGAACCCGTTGAAGCCGGTCTTCATCGCCGCGCCGTAGGCGCCGAGCATACCGATTTCGATGTAGTCACCCGCCTGAATGTCCGAAGGCAGCAGGAAGGGGCCCTTCATATAGTCGGCATCGTCGCAGGTCGGGCCGTAGAACGCGAATTCGGCAAGCGGCTGCTCGAGGTCATCCTCGAGCGGCATGACCGGGAAACGCCAGTCAATGTGGGCGGCATCGAACAGCGCGCCGTACGCGCCGTCGTTAATGTAGAGTTCTTCGCCGCGGCGCTTTTCCACACGCACGATGAGCGAGGAATACTCAGCGCACAGCGCGCGGCCAGGTTCGCACCACAGCTCGGCGTTGTAGGCGATCGGCAGCGCCTCGAAGTGGCGGTGGATGATCGCGAAGTAATCCTCAAGCGGGGGTGGCTCCATCCCCGGGTAGTCGCTCGGAAAGCCACCGCCGACATCGACGACGTCGATAACGACCGAGGCCTCGGCGACAGCGGCGCGAACACGCTCCAGCGCCTGAACGTAAGCGAACGGCGTCATCGCCTGGCTGCCCACGTGGAAGCAGACGCCCAACCAGTCGCAATGCTGACGGGTGACGCGCAGCAATTCGGCCGCATCGGCAAGATCGACCCCGAACTTAGCGGCGAGGCTGAGTTCGGAATATTCGGAGGATACGCGCAAACGCACCAGCAGGCGAAGGTCCTTCGCCTGCTCGCCATCGTCACCGCGGGTGGCGTCGACGATCTTTTCGAGCTCCTCGATCGTGTCGAGGCTGAAGGTCTTCACGCCATGTTCGACATAGGCCTCGCGGATCGCCCGCGAGGTCTTCACCGGGTGCATGAAGCACAGTTCAGCCTTGGGCAGCTCGGCACGCACAAGGCGCACTTCAGCGATGGAAGCTACGTCGAAGTGCGTCACACCGCTGTCCCACAGGATGCGGACGAGTTCGGGCGAGGGATTCGCCTTCACGGCATAGAGCGACTTTCCCGGAAACTTCTCGACGAAGAATTGGGCGGCGCGCGCAGCGGCATGCGGGCGATTCAGGATGACCGGTTCGTCCGGCGCGAGGGCGCGAACTACAGACCGGGCGTCAGGATGATGGTGCAACTCAAGGGACCCCCAAACGGTAAGTTTGAACGAGGCAGCCTTGCGGTTAAGGAAGTCCCCTTGGGGCTGCGGGCTGCGCGTATATCGGCACGCGCGTGAACCGCAAGTGAAAATGACGTGGCCGGGAAACAACCTTGCGCGGGCCGGGGTGTTCGAATGGTCTGCTCAACTGAGCCGATCGCGGAAGTCCTCGTATCCGAATGCCTTGATCTGCTCGAGCGAATCGCTCTCGCTGTCCCACAACCAGATCGACGGCAGTTGGACACCGTTGAAAGTGTTGGTCTTGACCATCGAGTAATGCGCCTGGTCGAGGAACGCGATGCGCTCGCCCGGCTCATTAGGCACCGGCAGGCGATAGTCGCCGATGACGTCTCCTGCCAGGCATGACGGGCCACCGAGGCGAATCGGTTCGCCCTCGCCCGATTCGTTCAGCATCGCCGGCCGGTACGGCGCTTCGATAACGTCGGGCATGTGGCACGTCGCGGAGATGTCGGTGATCGCCACCGGCAACCCGTTCCAGTGCGAATCGAGGATCGTGCCGACAAGGATTCCCGCGTCGAGCGCCACCGCCTCGCCCGGCTCCAGGTATAGCTCGGCGCCGGTGTCGTCCTTCGCGTCGCGCAGGAACTCGATCAGTTCCTCGCGCTGGTAGTCGGCGCGGGTCACGTGGTGCCCGCCGCCCATGTTGATCCACGTGAGGTCGCCGAACCACGGCTCGATCGCGTCGAAGACGGTGTCCCATGTCCGCTTGAGCGGCTCGAAGTCCTGCTCGCACAGGTTGTGGAAGTGGATACCATCTACCTGTTCCATGATCTCCGCTGTCAGCTGGTCGATCGGAAATCCGAGCCGGCTTCCTGGGCTTGAGGGGTCGTAGCGCGGCACCTCGCCTTGCGGGCACAGCGGATTGACCCGCAGCCCTACATCGAAATCTTGCCCAGCAGCCCGTGCCGCATCCAGGATTGGGCGATACCGTTCAAGCTGGCCGGGTGAGTTGAAGATGACGTGGTCCGACAGGCGGCAGACTTCGGCCAGCTCGGCAGGTTTGTATGCTGCGCAATAGGTCGCGATCTCGCCATCGTAGAACTCGCTCGCCAGCCGCGCTTCCCACAGCCCGCTCGTGCACACGCCGTCAAGGTATTCACCGACGATTGGTGCAACCGACCACATGCTGAACGCCTTGAGCGCGGCCAGCACCTTGATGTCTGCCGCATCCCGAATGTCTGCCAGGATCGACAGGTTCGCCCGCAACTTCGCCGCGTCGACGACGAAGGCCGGGGAATCGACACGGGTCAGGTCGAAGCGCGCAAACGCTCCCGGATCACCGGCCTTGGTTTCCATCAGAAGTCGACCGGTCCGTCCAGCTCCTCGACAGTCCAACTCAGGCCATCGGAATTGAGCATTTCCATGAAAGGATCAGGATCCATCTCTTCCATGTTGAACACACCATCCCCGGCCCACTTGCCGGTCATGACCATCGCGCTGCCGATCATCGCGGGCACGCCGGTGGTGTAGCTGACCGCCTGGTTGCCGGTTTCTTCGTACGCCGCCTCGTGCGAGCAGATGTTCTTGATGTAGAACGTCTTCTCGCCCGATCCGTCAAGCGCCTCGCCAGTAGCGATCACGCCGATGTTCGTATTGCCCTTGGTCGTTTCACCGAGCGACTCGGGCTTGGGCAGCACCGCAGCAAGGAACTGCAGCGGGATGATATCCTTGCCTTGATAGCGGATCGGCTCGATCGAAGTCATGCCGACGTTCTGCAGCACGGTCAGATGCGTGATGTAGGCATCACCGAAGGTCATCCAGAACCGCGCCCGTTCGAGCTCGGGCACGAACTTGGCGAGGCTTTCCAGCTCCTCATGATACATCAGGTACGCGCTTTTCGGGCCCACTGCCTCGAAGTCGAACTCGGTCCTGACCTGCATCGCCGGGGTTTCGACCCATTCGCCATTCTCCCAGTGTCGCGCAGGCGCGGTTACTTCGCGAATGTTGATTTCCGGATTGAAGTTGGTCGCGAAATGCTGACCGTGGTCCCCGCCGTTGCAGTCGAGGATGTCGAGCTGGCGGATGGTCTTGAGCTTGTGCTTCTTTAGCCACATCGTGAACACGCTGGTGACACCGGGGTCGAAGCCCGATCCGAGCAGCGCCATCAGCCCCGCTTCCTTGAAACGGTCGTGGTAAGCCCACTGCCACTTGTATTCGAACTTCGCCTCGTCCTTGGGTTCGTAGTTCGCGGTATCGAGGTAGTTGACGCCCGCTTCGAGGCAGGCGTCCATGATTGGCAGGTCCTGGTACGGCAACGCAAGGTTGACGACGAGGCTGGGGTTCACCTTGCGGATCAGGTTGACCATCGCCGGGACTTCCTCGGCGTCGATCGAGTAGGTCTGCAGGTCCTGCCCGGTGCGTTCCTTCACCGACGCGGCGATCGCATCGCATTTCGACTTGGTGCGGCTGGCGAGATGGATGTCGGAGAAAATCTCCGCATTCATCGCCATCTTGTGGACGCAGACCGAACTGACCCCGCCCGCACCGATTACCAGAACTGTCGACATGATTTCTCCGAGAACTCCGCTGGCGCCCATTGGCGCTGAATGTCGAACGCACTAGTCCCGCAGTATGTTTCGCGAAAGCCCCAGAGCGCCGACTCGTGACGGCGTAGTACGCGCGGCGAAGAAGATCGCCGCGATCCTCCCGCCGACGCCGCTACTCCCGATCGAGGTGGGGGGCGTCCGCATTCATGTCAAATGCGACAACCTGCAACCGATCGGGGCGTTCAAGATCCGCGGGGCGTGGCATCGGCTGACCGATCTAACAGCAGAAGAGCGTGCTGCCGGCGTCATCGCGGTATCGAGCGGCAACCATGCGCAGGGCGTGGCCTGGGCCGCCCGCAAGCTGGGTCTTGCGGCGGCCATTGTGATGCCCGCCGACGCGCCGCAGGTGAAACTCGATGCGACCCGTGCGCTGGGGGCAGAAGTGATCCTCTATGATCGTGCGGGGGGCGAGGACCGCGACTCCATCGCTAATGCGCTGTGCGACGAACGGGGGCGGACTCTCGTCCACGCCTACGCCGATCCGTGGGTGATCGAAGGCCAGGGCAGCATGGGGATCGAAATCGCCGCGCAACTCGGCCGCGCGCCTTCGCGCATTGTCGTGTGCTGCGGCGGCGGCGGGCTCGCCGCAGGGCTTGCCCTCGCTTGCCCCGACAGCGCGATCCACCCGGTCGAACCGGAAGGTTGGGACGACGTCGCCTGCAGCCTGGCGGCGGGCGAAATCCTCCGCGTCGGGCCCAACCCGCCGAAAACCGTGTGCGATGCAATCCAGACTCCGAGCACCGCGCCGATCAATTTCGCGGTTCTCAAGGATCGCGCGGAGCCCGGTGTTGCCGTCACCGACGCCGAGATTCGCGCGGCGCAGCGCGTTGCGTTCTCCCGACTACACGTCGTCGTCGAGCCCGGAGGCGCTGCGGCTCTCGCCGCCGCGCTTGCCGACAAGGTGGCGCTTGACGAAGGTACCGTCGTCACCCTGACCGGCGCCAACACCGACCCGCACGATTTTGCCCGGGTGATTTCGACAAGCGACTAGTCCCGTTTGACAACCTTCCTGCTCGCGCGCACGTACTCCGCGGGGTTGTAAGAGGGGGATTTCACGATGCAGGCACAGATGCTCGCACCGGCCGCGGTGCTGGTCGCCTGGACGCTTATCATGCTCATCTGGACCGCCGCCACGCGGCTTCCGGCGCTGCGCAAGATCGGCGGCCTCAAGAACGCCAAGCCCGGCGGGCGCGGACAAGACCTGGAAGGCGTCATCGACGATCGGATCAACTGGAAGTCGCATAACTACGCGCACCTCGTCGAGCAGCCGACGCTGTTCTATGCGGTTTCGCTGGTCATCGCGCTTCTCGGCCCCAGCCCCACGGCGATCCTCTGCGCGTGGATCTACGTCGCCCTGCGGATCGTCCATTCGCTGTGGCAGGCGTTGGTCAACATAGTCGCGATCAGGTTCCTGCTGTTTGCGCTCTACACGGCCGCACTGATCGTCTTGACCGTTATCGCGCTGAAGCTCACGCTTTTCGCGAACCCCTCGGTGCTGTCATGATCGGGATGGAAATCCTCAAGCCCGTCGTCGCGCTGCTCGCGTGGACGATGGTCATGTGGGTGTGGATGTATGCCACGCGGCTTCCGGCGATGGGCAAGGCCGGTATCGACGGGACAAAGATGGTCGGCAGCACGGGCGCCAGCCTGCGCGAGAAACTGCCCGAACTCGGTGAACTGGAAGGCGGACAACTACAACCACCTGCACGAAGCGCCGACGGTGTTTTACGCAGTCGCGATCGTGCTCGCGATCATCGGACAGGGCGACGGGATGAACGCGACAATCGCGTGGACTTACGTCGTTCTGCGGATACTGCACTCGCTGGTGCAAGTCCTGGTCAACCGCGTAGTGGTGCGGTTTGCCCTCTTCGCGCTGTCTTCGCTCGCGCTGATCGCACTCGTCCTGCACGCGGCGATGGCACTGTTCCGCTAGATCGGGCTACTCCGCCGCTTCGGCCTTCTCAGCATGCCCTTGGAGGTCGATCGAGAGGCCGGACAGGAACCGCTCCGCATCCAGCGCAGCCATGCAACCCGTGCCGGCGGCAGTGACCGCCTGGCGGTAAATGTGGTCCATCACGTCGCCGCAGGCGAACACACCCGGGATGGCAGTCTTGGGCGTGCCGGGCTCGACGATCAGGTAGCCGCCGCCGTCCATCGCAAGCTTACCCTTGAACAGCTCGGTGGCGGGCGCATGGCCGATGGCAACGAAAGCACCGTCGGCCGCGAATTCGCTCGCCTCGCCGGTTACGGTGTCGCGCAAGGCAAGGTGTGTAAGCCCGCCCGCCTGCGGGTCGCCCTCGAACCGCTCCACCGTCTTGTTCCATAGCACCGTGATCTTCGGATTGGCGAACAGGCGCTCCTGCAGGATCTTCTCGCTGCGCAACTCGTCACGGCGGTGGATCAGCGTGACGTCGTCAGAGTGGTTGGTGAGGTACAGCGCTTCCTCGACGGCGGTGTTGCCGCCGCCAATCACTGCAACCTTCTTGCCGCGGTAGAAAAAACCGTCGCACGTAGCGCAGGCGCTTACGCCCTTGCCGCCCAGCTCCATCTCGCCCGGAACGCCGAGCCACTTGGCCTGCGCGCCGGTGGCGATGACCAACGTGTCACCTTCATAGACGTCGCCGCTATCGCCGGTCGCACGAAACGGCGAGCCCGACAGGTCGATGTCGACGATGGTGTCCCACATCATCCGCGTGCCAACGTGGACGGCCTGCGCCTCCATCTCCTGCATCAGCCAAGGCCCCTGGACTACATCCTTGAAGCCCGGATAATTCTCGACATCCGTGGTGATGGTCAACTGACCGCCGGGCTGCAATCCCTGCACCACGATCGGCTCCATCATTGCGCGGGCGCCATAGATCGCCGCCGAAAGGCCTGCCGGGCCCGAGCCGATGATGAGCATGCGCGTCTTGTGAGTGGCCATCGATTCCTCCGTCTCGCGGCGAGATAGGGGCGGCCTTGCACGAAATCGAGTCGCTGCGGGCCGCTATCCCAATCAGGCGATGAACTTTGCCCGCAGCCGTTTCCGCAATTCGTCGCGGATGCCGACCTTTTCGGCCAGCCAGTCGTCGAGCGATCCTGCCGCAGCGGCCGCGACCTCGCGAAAGCGGACGAGGTAGTCCTCATGCACTTCGAGCAGCGCACGGATAGCCGCCTCGTCGAGCGCGCGCCCGAGGCGCGCCTCGATTCCGGGGACGGACTGAGCGCGCAGTATATGGAGCGTCGGCGATGCGTTGGTGAGCAGGAACTCCGCTTCCTGATCTTCGTCGGAAACGCCGAGGATGTGGAGCAGCAGGGTCGCCGCGATGCCAGTGCGGTCCTTGCCCGCAAAACAGTGCACCAGGCTCGCCCCCTCGCGTTCGGCAAGCGCATGGAGGTAGCGTCCGAACATCGCCTGCATCGCCGGATTGTGCGGCATCCGGGTATAGACCGCCAGCATTCGTTCGCGCGCGTAGTCGGCGGTGGTCACTTCGGGACCGATGTCCATGTGCGGCGGGCTCGAGCTCGTCTCGCCGTCGTGCGCTACGACTGCGCCCGCCCAGCCCTCGTGGCGCCGGCAGGGATTGTTCGTCCGCTCGGATAAGCCGCGCAGATCGATCACCGTTCGGATGTCGAGCGCAGCGAGCGCGGCCAGGTCCCCGTCGCTCGCGCCAACGTGCTGGCCCGACCGGTAAAGCAACCCGCGCCGCACGGTGCCGCCGTCGGCATCGTACCCACCGTAATCGCGGAAATTGTGAATGCCTTCGAAAGTCGGAAATTGCGGTGCGCTCATGCCCGCCCCGTGCCAGTGCCCGCGGTTGGCCGCAAGCCTAACGGATGGGCGGCTGCGGATTGTGCGGTCGCATGATCATCGTATCGCCCTCGACCCGCCACGAGGCGAGCCGGGTAAGCAGGTTCATCCCGATTACGTTGGTTTCGCCGATGTTGGGCGCGATCACTGCATCAAGTCCGCCCGCCTTGATATTGCCGAAGCGCAAGGTGTCGATCGTGGCCAATTCGGCTGACACCGTACCGTTGGCGGTGGATATCCGCACCGGCACACCACCCGATCGCGGCCTGAGCCCGGCGTGCTCTGCAACCGGCACCGAAACCGCGGTCAGCGTGGCTCCGGTATCGACCAGAAAAGGTGCAGCGAAGCCGTTGATCTCGGCACGCACCCAGAAATGGCCATCGGGCGCCATCGGGACCCTCGTTTCGCCACCCGAGACCGTCTGCGATGGAAGCCCGAGTTGCGGAACGGCGACATCCAGCCGCGGATCGAACCGCGAAACCTGCAGCACCACCACGACGAGGATTCCGGCAAGCGCAAGCGTGCTGACCCCGGCCAGAGCGCGACCTGCCGCGAACCCGCGCCGAGCAATAGCGCTGCCCACGAAACTGCCGAGAATCGCCGCGACGGTCATCATCAGCAGCCCCGACCGCGGCACCTCGCGGATGATGTCGGCCAGGGCATCGACGATCGCTTTGAAATCCATCTCGTGGAGGTCCTACACCCTTGGCGCCGACCATGCCATCTCCGGAATGCCCCTAAGGCGCGCTGCGCGGCACGGTCGCATCGGCCAGGATCATCGAGAACCGGCCATCACCGTCGGTCCAGCGCGCGCGCGGCGTCCAACCTCCGGCAAGAAGCAGAAGATTGGCGCTTCGGCGCGAGAATTTATGGCTGTTCTCGGTGTGGATCGTCTCGTCGGTCTGCATCGCGAAATGGCGTCCGGCTACCTCGAATTCGAATTCGCGGATGGCTTGCAGGTGCATTTCGATGCGAGCGAAATCGTCGTTCCAACGCGCGACATGGCGCAGGGCATCGACCGGAATTGTGCCGTCGAGCTCTCGGTTGATCCGCTCGGCGAGGTTAAGATTGAAGCGCGCGGTCACTCCCGCGGCATCGTCGTATGCCGCCTCGAGAACGGAAGGTTCCTTGATCAGGTCCATTCCGATCAGCAGTCGGCTGCCCTCTCCCAACGTCGCACGCATCGTGCGCAGGAGGTCCGTCGCGGTGCGGGCGACCATGTTGCCGATGGTCGAACCGGGAAAAAAGCCGAGTTTCGGCAGATTCGCCACCGCATCCGGCAAAGCGACCTTGCGCATAAAATCTGCTTCGACCGGATAGACCGGCAAACCGGGAAACTTTGCCGCGAGTGCATCGGCCGATGCGCGCAGGAAATCACCCGCGATATCGAGCGGAACATAGGCCGCCGGCGCGATCGCTTCTATCAGGAGCGGAGTCTTGACCGAACTGCCGGACCCGAACTCGACCACGGCGCGCCCCTCGCCGATCAGTTCACGGAATTCTCCCGCGCGCGATGACAGGATCTCGGTTTCGGCACGCGTCGGGTAATATTCGGGTTGCTGGGTTATGTCCTCGAACAGCTGGGAACCGACATCGTCGTAGAACCACCGCGCAGGGATCGCCTTCTGGGGCTCGGACAAGCCCTGGAGCACGTCGATCCGAAAATCCGTCGCGATACCGTTCTCGTCGACCTCGACGAGACTGAGACCCTCATTCGTGCGCATCAGGCATCCTTTGCGAGGCGCAGGCCGGTGAACTGCCAGCGCTGGTGCGGATAGAAGAAGTTGCGATAACTGCGGCGCGAATGCCCGCGCGCCGTCGCGCAACTCGAGCCGCGCAGGATGACCTGGCCGCTCATGAACTTGCCGTTGTACTCACCCACCGCGCCTTTGGCCGGCTGGAACCGGGGGTAAGGAAGATAGGCCGAGCGGGTGAACTGCCAGCAATCGCCGAACAGGTCGCTTCCGCCGCGCGGCAGCGGCGGCGCGGCCCGGTCGAGTTGGTTGCCCCCTGCGGGATCATGTCCCCTCGCGATTGCCTCCCATTCGAATTCGGTAGGGAGCCGTGCGCCGGCCCAAGTCGCGTACGCGTCGGCCTCGTAAAACGAGATGTGGGTAACGGGCGTGTCGCCCCGGCGATCATGCCAACCCGAATGCGTGAAGCCCTGGCCCTCTCGCCAGTAAAGCGGTCGCGGCGATCGAATTCTCCTGTACCCAAGCCCAGCCGTCCGACAACCAAAGCGAGGCCGTGCGGTAACCCCCATCGTCGATGAACGCCTGCCACTCGGCATTAGTGACGAGCCGGTCGGCAAGGGCGAAAGGTTCGAGGAGGACGCGGTGCGCGGGGCCTTCGTTGTCGAACGCAAACTCATCGCCCTCGTGGCCGACGCGAGCGATTCCTCCTGGGTGGTTGTGCCAGCCGCCGCCCCGATCATCCGCTTCCTCGTGGCGTTGGGGCTCTGGCCACATCGCCGGGCCGAGGGGGTTGTGAAACAGCGCGTGCTTGATGTCGGTCAGCAGCAGCTCCTGGTGCTGCTGCTCATGCGCGATTCCGAGTTCGATAAGCGGGGCGAACTCCGGAGCATCCAGCAGCGGCGCCATCGCTTCGGTGACGTGCGCCCGCCACTCGAGGATCTCGGCAACCGTGGGGCGTGAAAGCATTCCACGGCGCACTCGGGCAAGCCGGTCGCCTTCCGCCTCATAATACGAATTGAACAGATATGGCCATTCATCGCGCCACAGCCGGTATCCCGGCGCATGGTCGCGCAGCAGGAATGTCTCCCAGAACCATGTTGTATGCGCGAGGTGCCACTTGGTAGGGCTGGCATCGGCCATCGACTGGATCGTCGCGTCGGCGTCGCTCAGCGGTTCAGCGAGCGCTTCACTCAAGGCCCGCGTGGCAGCGAATATCCTCGCCAGCTGCGGAGCATCGGCCGCTGCACGGACCGTGGGCTGGGGCACGGAGAGCTTCCTTCTGTCGCTGCCAGTCCTGACCCACCTTGGCCGACCGTCACACGGAAGAAAACCCCTCGTTCGGTTTTCGTTCCGTGCCCTCGCGCTTCGGCCTTGCATGGCTACCGCTCGCGATTATGCCCAAGGGGAAAGGCAGGTGGATCATGCGCACGCGTCAGGCGATCATCGAGCAAGTCGGCGGACCGGAGGTGATCGGCTGGCGGGAGAAAGATCTCCCCGCGCCCGGCCCAGGTCAGGTTCTCCTGCGGCATGAGGCGATCGGCCTCAACTATATCGACACTTACCACCGCAGCGGGCTGTACCCCATCGAGCTGCCCGGCACGCTCGGCCTCGAGGCTGCCGGTGTGGTCGAGGCAGTCGGCGAAGAAGTCACCCTCAAACCGGGCGACCGGGTGGCGACGTTTGGTCCCAATCGCGCCGCCTATGCTGACGCGCAAATCACAACCGAGCGAGCCGTGTTCGCGGTGCCCGAGGGCGTACAGCTCGACACCGCGGCGGCGATCCTGCTCAAGGGCCTGACGACCGAGATGCTTGCTGAACGGGTCGCGCCGGTCTCTCGCGGCGATTGGGCGTTGGTCCACGCGGCGGCCGGCGGCGTTGGTCAGCTGCTGGTCCAATGGCTCGTCGCGCGCGGCGTACGGGTGATTGCGACAGCTGGCTCGGCCGACAAGTTAGCGCGGGCACGCGAACTGGGGGCCGAGCACGCGATCGACGCTTCGGCGGACGACCTTATCGCGCAAATCCGCAGTCTCACCGGCGGGGCCGGCGTGCGCGCTACCTACGACGGCGTGGGCAAGGCAACGTGGGAGACATCGCTCGGAGCGACGGGCCGTCGCGGAACAATCGTCAGCTTCGGCAACGCCAGCGGGCCGGTCACCGGGGTCGCTCTCGGTGCGCTTGCTGCCGCAGGTTCGCTGTTCGTTTCGCGGCCCACGCTGTTCGATTATTACATCGAGCCTGCCGAGCGCGCGGAAGGCAGCGCCAAATTGTGGAGCCTCGTCGAGTCCGGGCAACTCGCGGCTCAAATCGGCCAGAGCTACCCGCTCTCCGAGGTCGCCCAAGCCCATCGCGACCTTGAAGCGCGCAAGACCGTCGGGTCGACGATCCTGCGCCCCTGATCACGCCGCCTTGCGAATGCAGTCGCGACCCGACGCCTTGGCGTCGTAAAGCGCGGCATCGGCGCGAGCGAACAGCGCCAAAGCTGCATCCCCCTTGCGCCAGCCCGCGTAACCGATGCTGATGGTTACTGGCGGCGCGCCGTCGCTCCCGCTTTCGCGTGCGACTGCCTTGCGCAGCCGGTCGGCACAGGCGCGAGCTATGGCCATGTCGGCCCCTCGTAAGACGCAGAGAAACTCTTCCCCGCCGATCCGCGCCACGAGATCGCCCGATCGCATCATCGCCTGGGCAATATTCGCCACCTTGACGAGAACTGCGTCCCCCACGGGATGGCCAAAGCGGTCGTTGACCGACTTGAAGTGGTCGATGTCGAAGATCAGGAGGATAAGCGATTTGCCTTCGCGCGCCGCGGCCAGCGCACCGCGATCGGCCTCGGCCATCGCCCGTCGACGGTTGGCGAGGCCGGTGAGCGGATCGGTTTCCGACAGGCGCACGGCCTCTTGCGCCACAGCGAATGCCTCGCCTCTTTCCTTTGTCAGCACCGTTTCGCGCTCGCGGACATCAGTGATGTCGAGCGCCACGCCCTGCCATTCGATGAGCAGGCCAGTCACCTCGTCGAACTCATTGCGGACGATCACGCGGAACATGCGGCGCGCACCGTCGACTCGGGTGATCTCGAATTCGAACGCGAAAGGCTCCCGGTCGTGTCTGTGCCGATTGAGCGCACCATAGAACGTGGCGCCGCCATCGGGCATCATCTCGCACTGCGTGTCGAAGTCGGGCGACATGCCCGCGGGAAAGCCGGTTATGCGGCAAAGGCCCGAAGACCACTCAAGCTCACCGGCGGGATTCGCACGCCACCTGCCAAGGCCGGCAAGTTCCTCCGCCATATCGACGAGGGCGAGACTGCGGGCCAGACTAAGTTCGCGGCGAACGACACGGGCTCGCAGCGACCCGGCGCGCAGCACGAATACGGTCACGCAACCGATCGCGATTACCGCAGAAATGAGCTCCAGGAAGCTATGCCATTCGCTCGTCGTTAGCCCTGGAAACATCCTCGCTCACTACGTGCGAGCGGTGCATTTCAGGCAACCGTTAGCCTAGGTAAACTCCCCTAGGCGGCAGCGGCAGGCCGCGCCTGCGCCTCGAGGTTGAGCATCTCTGCCAGGAGGAACGCCAGCTCGAGCGATTGCGCCGCATTCAGCCGCGGGTCGCAATGCGTGTGATAGCGGTCGCCCAGCGCCTCGTCAGTGATCGCCACCGCGCCGCCGACGCATTCGGTCACGTCCTGCCCGGTCATTTCGATGTGTATGCCGCCCGCGTGCGTGCCTTCTGCGCGATGGACCGCGAAGAATCCCTTCACCTCGGACAGGATGCGATCGAACGGACGAGTTTTGTAGCCGCTGTCCGACTTGACGACATTGCCGTGCATCGGGTCGCAACTCCACACCACAGGGTGCCCTTCGCGCGCCACAGCACGCAAGAGCCGCGGCAGGCCGGCTTCGACCTTGTTGTGCCCGAAGCGAGCGATCAGGGTCATGCGACCGGCCTCGCGCGACGGATTGAGTGTGTCGAGCAGGCGCAGCAGGTCGTCGGGTTCAAGGCTGGGACCGCATTTCATGCCCAGAGGATTGCCAATTCCGCGGGCGAACTCGATATGCGCACTGCCGGGAAAGCGGGTGCGATCGCCGATCCAGACCATGTGCGCAGAGCAGTCGTACCAATCTCCGGTAAGCGAATCCTGCCGGGTCAGCGCCTGTTCGTACGGGAGCAGCAGAGCTTCGTGGCTGGTGTAGAAGCTGGTACGCTCAAGCTGGGGCAGCGTTTCAGGGTTCACCCCGCACGCTTCCATGAAGTCGAGCAATTCGCCGATCCGGTCGGCCACGTCCTTGAATTTGTCGGCCCACGGGCTGCGGCCCATGAAATCGAGCGTCCAGCGGTGCACCTGCCGCAAGTTGGCATAACCGCCGCCGGCAAATGCGCGCAGCAGGTTAAGCGTCGCGGCCGCCTGCGAGTAGGCGCGGACCATGCGCTGCGGATCATTGCGGCGGGTGTCAGGGTCGAACTCGATGCCGTTGACGTTGTCGCCGAAATAGCTCGGCAGGGTCACCCCCCCCTGGGTTTCGGTGTCCGAGCTGCGCGGCTTGGCGAACTGGCCTGCCATGCGCCCGACCTTGATGACCGGCCGCTTGCTCGCGAAAGTCAGTACGACCGCCATCTGAAGCAGCACGCGGAACGTGTCGCGGATGTTGTTCGGGTGGAATTCGGCAAAACTCTCGGCGCAGTCGCCCCCCTGCAGGAGAAATCCGTGACCGTTGGCAACCTGCGCCAGGTCGGCCTTGAGCGCCCGCGCCTCGCCCGCGAAAACGAGCGGGGGATAGTTCGCGAGCGTCGTCTCGGCCTCGGTCAGTGCGGTGGGGTCTTCGTAGCGGGGCAGGTGACGCGCTTCGTGCCCCTGCCAGCTTTCGGGAGTCCAGTTGCTTGCCACAGTCTCTTCGCCGGTCGTTTCAGGATCTTCGGTTACATGTCGCCCTTAGGCGCAGTGATACCGAACAGCAAAGCGGGGCTCCGGCCAAGTGCGATAATCTTGACCGCGGCCAAGCCCGCGTGTCGCTTCAGCGGCCACCAGCCGGAATCGAGGCGATCGTCGTTGCCAGTTTTTGTCCTTCGGGGATGACCGCAAGCCTGAACGGCTCGCGCCCGGTCAGGTACTTGCGCGCGAGCGCTTCCATCGCTTCCGGTGTCGTCTGGGTGTAGTCCACAAGCAGCGTCCGCAGCAGAGCCACCCGCCGCGAATCCTCGCTCGCCCCCTCAAGTTGCCAGAGCCAGAAGGTGTTTCCCGTGGAAGCACGACTGATCGATTGCTTGAGCGGTTCGGTCACCCGGGCGAGTTCGTCGGCACCGATCGGCGTCGTCGCGAGATCATGGGCGATCTTGTCGGTCGCGGCGAAATAGGCCGGCACGTCTTCCGGCCGGATCAGCGCAAGCGCCTTGAGAGAGCCTCCCAAATCGACGTCTTCGGGCCAATCGCTCGCCACCTGCGGTGAATAGCTCGCCCCGGTGCGCTCGCGCATCTCGTCGAGCAGCCGGTTGTTGAACACGTCGCTGAGTATTTGCAGCTGGCGCGATTCGCGAAGGCCCACAACGCCGCCACCCGTCGGCCAGGCGACCATCGCGGCGGCCTGGTTGGCATCGCCGCGATGGTGGAGAACGCGCGGCGCCGGGCTGCTCGCAACCGTAGTGGTTCGGCCAAGCGCGTCAGCCGGGATTGCCTCGCGCGGGGCAAGCGCGCCGAAGGTTTTGCGCAGCGCCTCGAGCGTGGCCGGTTTGTCGAACTCGCCAAACACCAGCACTTCGACCGGCCCCTGTTTGAGCAATGGCTCCCACACCTTGCGGAAACCTTCGGGCGTCGCGGCGTCCAGCTGCGCGGGCGTCGGCGTCTCAAACCGCGCATCGCGCCCATAAAGCTCGTACTCGGAATCACGCTCGAGCACGCCGTTGGGGCTTGTCGCATAGCTTTCGTAAGCCAGTTTGGCTGCCGCTCGTGCGCGCACGACCGGGTTGGGATCCCAGCGCGGCATCCCCAGCTTGGCAGCGAACAGATACAACTGGTCGGCCAAGTCCGCCGATCGAGTCTGGGCTGTGAAGGTGAATACGCCATCGTCGATCTTGAAGTCGAAACCCATCTTGCGGCCGGTCGTGATGCGATCGAGTTCTTCCTGGCCCAGCTCCCCCAGTCCCGAACCCACCAGCGCCGCTTCACCGAGCGAGGAATAGACCGCGTCGTCCGGGGTAAAGGCACGGCGACCCGAGCCGAAGCGGACCTTGACGGTGACCCGTCCGGGTTCTCCATTATTACTCCAGAGCAGTGCTGACACGCCGTTAGCGAACTTTACCCGGTCGATTCCCAGGACGCCGAGCGAACCCTGTTCGGCGATGCTTCCGGCCGGACCGACCGGTGGCAGGTCCGTGAACGAAACCGACTTAGCAGCCAGCCGCGCTCCGCCGTCGGCGCTCACCGGGGCGAGCAAGGCTGTGCGCAATGCTGCCGGGCTCGCTTCGGTCGCGTTTGGCGTCACATAAACCGACCGAGTCACCGCGCCGCTGAACAGCGCACGGGTGTGCGCGAGTACGTTCGCGGGCGTGAACTGGTCTTTCATCCCGGCGAAAACCTTGAGCACGGTTTCCGGCGCGGCAACGGTTTCGCGAATATCGACCGCCTGCACGACGTCGTCGGCGAGCTTGGAACCGGCGAGGACCGCCCGCTGTTCGACCTGGCTCGCGAAGGCAACTTCGAATTCGGCCATCTCACGGTCGATCTCTTCCTGGGTGGGCGGAGTTGCGAGGGCATCGGCGATAACCCCCCTAACGTCAGTGAGCGCCGCGGCCCAGTCTTCGGTGAGAGGTGCGAAGCTGACGAAGGTCGCATCGGCGGTCCGGCTGACGTCGTCCTGGTTCACTTGCGCGTAGAGGTACGACCCCCCCGCCCGCGCCCGCGACTCGAGCCGCCGATTGATGATCGATTGCGAAAGCGAGTCGAGCAGCAGACCTTCGTTGTATTGGATGGTGTCGTTGACCGGGCGCCACGGCCGCATGATCGCGTACGTCATCGTGCGCGGTAGGTCAGGCTCGACAAGAACTTGGGTCTCGCCAATCGGATTGGCCGGATCGGCTCCCGCAGGCGCGACCGGATCGCCGAAATCGGGCGCTGCGACGTGCGGCCCCTTGCCCTTCCAGTCGCCGAAGTATCGCTCGACCATGGCTGCCAGAACGCGCGGTTCGGCGTCACCGGCAACGACGATCACTGTATTTTCGGGGCGATACCAACGGTCGTGAAACGCGCGCACCGACTGCGCGGTCGCGGCCTTTAGTGTCGCTTCGCTGCCGATCGGCAGGCGGTTGGCGAGACGCTGACCGGCAAAAATCGTCTTGCGGCTTTCCTCCGCAACGCGCTTTGCCGCCGCCCCTTGTTCACGCTTTTCCGCGAGGACGATCGGGAGGTCCTCGGAGAGGCCCTTGGCCGACAGAGTTGGTTCCTCGATCATGCCCGAAAGGAGCTTGAAGACTTCGTTGAGCTTGCCGGGGTTGGCCTCTGGCACGTCAAGCTTGTAGACTGTCTGCGTCGGCGTCGTTTCCGCGTTCGTGTCGCTGCCAAACGTTGCGCCAAGCCGCTGGAATGTCGCAATCGCGGCACCGTCGGCCAGGTACTTGCTCTCGCGAAAGGTCATATGCTCGATCAGGTGGGCAAAGCCTTGCTCGTGATCCTGCTCGTGAATCGAGCCCGCATCGATCCGCACCCTGATCGATACCTGCTGGGGCGGCACGCCGTTCCTTCGCACGGCGTATCGCAGCCCGTTGGGCATCTCTCCGAACAACCACTCGGTATCGCGCGGTACGTCGCTGCCGCGATAAATCCACGGCGTGGTCGAGCCCGTCTGCAGGTATCGCGGGGCCGGTGCCGCGGATTTGTCCTGCGCCGGGACCGGCGAGGCAAGCAATGCGAGCGGGAGAAGAGGCGCGAGGTGCCGGAAGGCACGGTGGAAAAGGCTCATGCGGACGTTCTATAGGGAACCCGCAAGTGAAGGGATAGTGAATGCCGGGACAGAAACGCTCGCGGCCCCCTGCGCTTGCCGAGCACCAAGCGCATCCCTACATCGCAGGCATGTTCATAGAGACCGAAACCACCCCGAACCCGGCCACGCTCAAATTCATGCCGGGCCGCCCTGTCATGCCGACCGGCACGCGCGAATTCGCTTCGCCCGAAGCCGCCGAGGCGAGTCCGCTCGCCGAGGCGCTGTTCGACACCGGCGAAGTCACGGGCGTGTTCTTGGGGGGCGATTTCGTGTCCGTGACCGCCGCGCCGGGGTCCGACTGGTCGCAATTGAAGCCCCAAGTCGTCGCGGTCCTGCTCGATCACTTTGTCAGCGGCGCGCCGCTGTTCGCGGGTGGCGATGCATCGGGTCTCTCGGTTCCGCCAGAAGACGCGATCGCGTTGGACGACGATCCGGACGACGCCGAGATTGTCGCGCAAATCAACGAATTGCTTGAGACGCGCATCAGGCCGGCGGTCGCAAACGACGGCGGTGACATAGTCTATCGCGGCTACCGCGACGGGATCGTCCACCTGCAAATGCAGGGCGCGTGCTCTGGGTGCCCATCATCCACCGCCACACTCAAGCACGGTATCGAAAGCCTGCTGAAGCACTACATCCCCGAAGTCACCGAAGTCCGTGCAGCCTGATGAAACCGATGAACACGCAATACCACGACAAGTCGCTGTCCGACGCGGCGCTCGACCAAATCTTTCGCGAGGCGCGGACGTACAACGGCTGGCTCGACAAGCCGGTGGACGAGGGCCAGCTCCGCGCAATCTGGGAACTGACGAAGATGGGGCCGACGTCGGCCAACATGCTTCCTGCACGAATTGTCTGGGCAAAATCCGACGAAGCGAAAAAAGCGCTCGCCGAGCGAGCGTCCGAAGGCAATGCGCCCAAGATCGTGAGCGCGCCCGTCACCGCGATCATCGGTTACGACATCGACTTTCATGAAGAACTCCCGTGGCTGTTCCCGCACACCGATGCAAAGAGCTGGTTCGAAGGTGACGAAGACGGCCGCAAGGTTGCTGCCTTGCGCAATTCCTCGCTCCAGGGCGCTTACTTCATCATCGCCGCCCGCGCCCTCGGTCTCGACACCGGGCCGATGTCGGGTTTCGACAACGAAGCGGTCGACAAGTACTTTTTTGCCGACCAGCCGCGGGTTCGTTCGAATTTCATCTGCTCGGTCGGTTATGGCGATCCAACGTCGATTTTTGCGCGTAGCCCCCGGCCTGATTTCGACAAGTTCAATAGAATTGTTTGACCGCGGACGCTTGCGCGGCTGGGCGCGATGAGGTTGGGTCGCGCGATGCGAACGCTGGTGATCGAGTGCGCTACCGAGGCTTGTTCCGTCGCGCTGTTCGACGAACGGACGATCATAGCCGGCGACCATCGCGTGCTCGGCCGCGGTCATGCCGAGCACCTCGTTCCGATGATCGCCGCACTGCCCGACCGGGGCCGGGCCGAGCGCATACTGGTATCGCGCGGTCCGGGAAGCTTTACCGGCGTGCGGATCGGCATCACCGTCGCCGGAACGCTCGGGGTCGCCTGGAAAGCACCGGTAAGCGGCTATCCGACGCTTGCGCTGATCGCCGCGATGGCGTTGGACGACGACCCGGCTGACACCGTGACGGTTTGCACGACAGGCGGACACGGGGAATGGTTCGTCCAGGATTTCTCCGCGAACGGCGCCGCGCTCACCGAACTGGCATCGCTGGCGCCCGAGGCGGCCGTCCAGCGCGGCGCAGCAGAGGGGATTGTCGGCACGCGCGCGGGCGAATTCGCGGTGTTACTGTCCGGACGACATCGGCCGACCGAACTGCTGCCCGACGCGCGCCGGGCCGTTCTGCTATCCGCAGATCTGATCAGCGACAGCGTTGCTCCGATATACGGGCGCGGTCCCGACGCGCGGCTGCCAAGATGACCCTCCCCTTCGACGACGACATCGACCGGTTGATGACAATCATGGACGCTGCGTTCGATCCCGCTTGGGGTGAAGCGTGGAACCGGCAACAGCTGGTTGATTTACTGGCTTTCGTGCACACTCACTATCGGTTGGTCACGAGCGGCGGCGCTTACCCGGGCGAAGAAGAAGCGGCAGCGGGATTTACACTTGTTCGCGCGGCCCCGGGGGAAGAAGAGCTTCTGCTGGTCGCGGTCCGCCCAGAGGCACGCAAACGCGGAGTTGGTGAGTTCCTGGTTCGTCAGGCTATCGACGACGCGCGAAAACGTCGCGCAGAGCGCCTTTTTCTTGAAGCGCGCCATAATAACCCGGCTATCCGCCTCTACCGCAAGCTCGGATTCGAGCCGATCGGAACGCGAAAGCACTATTACCGAGCTGCTGACGGATCGAAACTAGACGCAATTACATTCGCCTACACAATTTGACCGAATAGCCCTGAAAAGGACGTGGTTATCGGGGTCCGGTTTTTCCACTTCAGCTTGTTTGGCGACAGAAAAGATGCTTAAACCATCGGACGTTGGGAGTTGGGTCGGCATCCCTGCGCACTTTCGATCGCACGAGGTGAAAATGGACAATCTGGATACCGACATGTCGGAGACGTTAATAACGCTCACGTCCGACATCGTAGCTGCACATGTGAGCAATAACAGTGTCGCCGTAGAAGACGTGGCTGCCTTGATTACCACCGTTTACGGTGCCCTGTCAGGACTTGGCGACGGCGCTCCGGCGGTTGAAGAAAAACCCGAGCCTGCCGTTTCGATCCGCTCCTCGGTCAAGAAGGACCATCTCGTTTGCCTGGAAGACGGCAAGAAGATGAAGATGCTCAAGCGGCACCTCATGACCGAACACGGCATGACGCCAGACGAATACCGCCAGCGCTGGGGGCTGGGTTCCGACTATCCGATGGTCGCGCCCGATTACGCCGACACGCGCCGCGAACTTGCAAAGAAGATCGGCCTCGGCCGCAATCCGACGCAAAAGCGCGGACGTCGCAAGAAGACCGCTTCCTGACACTTGGCAGTCGCGCCCCGGAGCCTTAGGCTCCGGGGCGACGATCATTGCGGGAGCTCGGCTTGCATCAGACTATCGATCTTGAAGCGCTATGCGCCGAGCGCGGCCTGCGCATTACCGAACAGCGCCGGGTCATCGCGAAGGTTCTTTCCAACAGCGAAGATCATCCCGATGTCGAGATGCTGCACAAGCGCGCGTCCGAAATCGATCCGAAGATTTCAATCGCGACGGTCTACCGCACGGTTCGCCTGTTCGAAGAGGCGGGCATCCTCGATCGGCACGATTTCGGCGACGGCCGGGCGCGCTACGAAGCCGCGCCCGAGGCCCATCACGACCACCTGATCGACGTCGAGACCGGTAAAGTCGTCGAATTCGTCGATCCCGAACTCGAAGCCCTCCAGCGCCAGATCGCAGAGAAGCTCGGCTACCGACTCGTCGACCACCGGATGGAACTCTACGGGGTACGGCTCGACCGCGAGAGCTGATGGCGCACGCGCTGCCTGCTCCCCGCATCCACCCCCTCGGCTGGGGTCTGATCAGCTTTCGTCTGCTCCTCATGATGCTGATGCTGATCGTGTGCACGCCGCTGCACCTGCTGTGGAGGATCGTTGGCGCAGGCCGCTGGTGGCCGCGGGTTTTCCTATCGGCGATCGGCTCGATCGCGGGCCTACAAATTCGTGTCGAAGGCCGACCTGCGCACGGCGCGCTCCTGTTGTCCAACCATGTAAGCTGGCTCGACATCCCGGCTCTAGCGCACACCGCCGGATCGGCTTTCGTTGCACATGACGGTCTGGCGGCCTTTCCCTTCCTCAAGTGGCTGTGCGAGATGAACGACACGGTATTCATCGCCCGCCACGACCGTACGAGCGTGGCCGAACAGGCCCAGCAAGTGCGCTCGGCGATGGACCAGCGAGGTCGATTGACGCTTTTTCCTGAAGGAACGACGAGCGACGGGACCGGCGTGATCGCTTTCAAATCCTCCTTGCTGTCGGCGCTCGAACCGCTGCCGCAGGATGTTCCGGTGCAACCGGTTGCCCTGGCCTACGAGGGCGCCGCGCGAATCGCCTGGGTCGGCGAAGAACACGGAATCGACAACTTCAAGCGCATCCTCGCGCGGTTACGCCCGATCCGTTTGACTGTTCGTTTCCTGCCGCCGCTGGAAGGTGCCGATCTTGCGGGTCGCAAGGCTGTCTCGGCCGCTGCCCACCGCGCAGTCGGTGCGGCAATGGCGTGCTAGCCTCCGCCACGCTTTTGGGCTAACCGCCCGGCCCCATGTCCTCGATCGCACCTCCCAAGACCTACCGGGTCAAGAGCTTCGGCTGCCAGATGAACGTCTATGACGGCGAACGCATGGCCGAGTTGCTTGCTGCGCAGGGCATCGCGCCGGCGCCCGACGGCGAGGACGCCGAACTCGTTGTCCTCAATACGTGTCACATTCGCGAGAAGGCCGCCGAGAAGGTCTACTCGGACATCGGCCGGCTGGTGAAGTCCGGCGATGCCGCAGGCAAGCGACCGCTGATCGCGGTCGCCGGCTGCGTTGCCCAGGCCGAGGGCGAAGAAATCATGGCGCGCGCGCCCGCGGTGTCGATGGTTGTTGGCCCGCAGGCGTATCATCGCCTGCCCGAGATGCTGGAGAAGGCGTTGTCGGGGGAGCGCGCGACCGACACCGACATGCCGCCGATCGCGAAATTTGACGCCCTGCCCGGGCGTCGCCGTAGCGGCCCGAGTGCGTTTCTGACGGTGCAGGAAGGCTGTGACAAATTCTGCACCTATTGCGTCGTTCCCTACACGCGTGGCGCAGAAATATCTCGTCCGTTCAACGACCTGTTGCGCGAAGCCGAGAATCTGGTCGAAGCTGGTGCACGCGAGATCACATTGCTTGGCCAGAACGTCAACGCGTGGTCCGGCGAGGATGCGGCCGGCCGCGCGACCGGACTCGACGGTCTCATTCGCGCGCTTGCGGAACTGCCGGGTATCGCCCGCATCCGCTATACCACGAGCCATCCGTCCGACGTAACCGACGGCCTTATCGCGGCGCACCGCGAAGTCGACAAGCTGATGCCGTTTCTCCACTTGCCGGTCCAGAGCGGATCGGACCGCGTTCTCAGGGCGATGAACCGCAGCCACACGGCGGACGACTACCTGCGTCTGCTCGACCGGTTTCGCACTGCACGTCCCGATATCGCCCTTTCGGGTGACTTCATCGTCGGCTTTCCGGGTGAAACCGAGGCCGAATTCGCCGATACGCTGCGCCTCGTCGATGCGGTCGGCTATTCGCAGTGCTTCAGCTTCAAATACTCACCCCGTCCCGGCACCCCCGCGGCGACCATGGACGGCCAGGTCGCTCCCGTAGTTATGGACGAACGACTTCAGCGACTGCAGGCATCGATCAACCGCGATCAGTTGGCGTTCAACCGGGCATCGATCGGAAAGCGCTGCACCGTACTGGTCGAAAGGCGAGGAAAAAGACCGGGCCAGTGGTTGGGCAAATCGCCTTGGCTGCAGTCCGTCTGGTTCGAAGGCGACCACGCGATCGGCGACCTCGTTGAGGTCGAATTGCTGGAAGCGGGTCCAAATTCGCTTGCGGGACGGGTGCTCGAGCCGGTGACCGTCTAGGCGAGCTTCGAAGCGTCGCCGGCCGGAATGCATGGCGCGGAAGATACACCCGCCCCGTGAAATGTGCCCATCGATGTGTTTTCCACCGTCGGTTTCAAGGCAGTCCCTTGCGCGCGGGCCCGGTCGGCCTAGATTTCCCGGGTAGACCCGAAAGGAGCGCATGGCCCGCAAACCTGCCCGCGCCGATGGCGCCACTTCCCTCCCCGCCGCGGTTCCGCACCGCGCGCGAAGCGAGATTACCTTCGAGCACCAGCGGCTGCTTGGCCCCCTGTTCGGTCAGTTCGATGCCAACTTGGTTCAGGTGGAGAATCGACTCGGCGTGTTCATTTCAGCCCGCGGAGACCGGGTGCAAATCGAGGGGAGCGAGGATTCGGTCGCCCGCGCGCGCGACACCCTCCAGGCGATGTATGACCGACTGGCATTGGGGCAGGAGCTTGACGCGGGTGCGATCGAAGGCCTGATCGCGATGTCAGTCGAACCGACGCTCGAAGGCATCGTGCGTGGCGGTGGCGAGGCGCCTCCCGTGATGATCCGCACGCGCCGCAAGACGATCGTACCGCGCAGCGCCGGGCAGATTCCTTATATGCAGCAGCTGGCGCGCGACGAGATCATCTTCGCGCTTGGCCCGGCAGGTACCGGTAAGACCTATCTTGCCGTGGCGCAGGCGGTCAGCCAGCTCATAACCGGAAGCGTTCAGCGGCTCATCCTTAGCCGTCCGGCGGTGGAAGCGGGCGAGAAGCTGGGCTTTCTGCCGGGCGACATGAAGGACAAGGTCGATCCCTATCTGCGTCCGCTCTACGATGCGCTTTACGACTGCATGCCGCCCGAACAGGTCGAACGCCACCTGGCGAGCGGCGTGATCGAGGTTGCCCCGATCGCCTTCATGCGCGGCCGCACGCTGGCCGACAGTTTCATTATCCTCGACGAGGCGCAGAACACCACGCGCGAGCAGATGAAGATGTTCCTCACGCGCTTCGGCCAGAACAGCCGGATGGTCGTTTGCGGCGACCCGCGGCAGGTCGACATCCCGGGAGGCGACCGGATGAGCGGACTGGCCGACGCGGTCGACAAGCTTGAGGGTGTCGAAGGCATCGCGGTGAGCCGCTTCACCGCCGCCGACGTCGTCCGCCATCCGATCGTGGGCAGGATCGTCGAGGCGTACGAAGGGCCGGACGCCTGACGTTGGATATCGACATCGACGGCTGGCCTGGCCCGACCGACTGGGACGAGCTTGCCGAGCGCGCGCGCGGGGCGACCGAGTCGGTCGCCGCGGAGCTTGCCAACGAACGCCTCTCGGCGAGCGTGCTGTTCACCCTCGACGCCGAAGTGCGTGCCCTAAATCGTGAATGGCGGGGCAAGAATACGGAAACCAACGTCCTCTCCTTTCCGATGATCGAACGCGAGGACTTGCTGGGGTTGGCCACAGTCGGCCCGCCCCAATTGCTCGGCGACATCGCGCTCGCATGGGAGACCTGTCGGCGCGAAGCGGACGAAAAGGTTATCGCGATCCAGGATCACGCGGCCCACCTGATCGTCCACGGCCTGCTCCACCTTTCCGGCCACGATCATCTCGACCCTTCGGAGGCCGAGGCGATGGAGGCATTGGAGATCAAGGCGCTTGCATCGATGGGCATACCCAATCCATATGGGAACGCCTGAACCACAAAGGGTTTTACGACAGGGCCATGCCCGAAACTGATTCCCAACCGGGAGAAGCGGACAGTAACCGCGGGCTCTGGCTCGCGATCCGCAAATTCTTCGACACCGACGACGGCGAACGCTCCTTGCGCGAACAGCTCGAGGAGGCGATCGACGAGCACGACGCCGCGCGAGGTGAAGAGGGCAAGGATACTCCCACGAACGGCGACCTTTCGCCGGTCGAGCGCCAGATGCTGCGCAATCTGCTCCACTTCTCGGAGCACGATGCCGACGACGTTGCCATTCCGCGGGGTGAGATCGTTGCCCTGAGCGCGGCTGCCAGCTGGGACGATGTCGTCACGGCGTTCGCCGAACACGGCCATTCGCGCCTGCTCGTGTATCGCGATACGCTCGATACCGTGATCGGCATGATGCACATCAAGGACGTGTTCCCGATCATCGCAACCCGCGTAGCGCCGCCCGCCGACTGGACGACCCTAATGCGCCAGCCGTTGTTCGTGCCGCAGGCGCGCAATGCGCTCGACGTGCTCGCCGACATGCGCCTTCACCGCGTTCACCTTGCCGTAGTGGTGGATGAATACTCGGGCACCGACGGGATTATCACCATCGAAGACCTCGTCGAGGAGATCGTTGGCGAAATCGAGGATGAGCACGACGATGAGGAGCCCGAATGGATCGTCGCCCTGCCCGATGGGATGTGGGACTGCGACGCGCGCGCCGAGCTCGACGATGTGGCCGAACGGATCGACCCGCGCCTTGCCGAGATCGAGGAGGCGGTCGATACGCTTGGCGGGCTGGCCTTCGTGCTGGCCGAGTCTGTCCCCGTCGTGGGCACCGTGCTCACGCACGCGAGCGGGTGGCGGATCGAAGTGACCGATGGTGACGAGACGCACGTCAAGCGGCTGCGGCTGCATCCGCCCGAAGCCCCTGACGAGGATGGCTGACGAGGGATATTTCGCACTTGCGGAAAAAACGCGCTCGACAAGCCTGATCGCTGCAATCATCTTCCAGCAATGTCCCGTCGGCTTCCTCCCCTGCGCGCGCTCGAGGCCTTTTTGCGTGTCGTGCGCCTTGGTTCGGCCCGTGCGGCCGCTGCCGAACTGGGTCTAAGCCCCTCGGCGCTTTCGCGGCGAATCGGTACGCTCGAGGATTTCGTCGGTCGCAAGCTGTTCACCCGCGCCCATCAGGCGATGCAGCTCACCGACGAGGGGCGCGCCTTCCACGATGCGGTTGCACCGCATATCGAGGCGCTGGCCGGGGCGGTCGAATCTCAGTCCGACACGGTTGGCCTGATGCGCCTGCACCTCGGCGTCCTGCCGTTGTTTGGCGGGCAACGACTGTTTCCGAGGCTTCCCGAGCTGCGCAAGCTCCACCCCCGGTTGCACATCGACATCGACACCGGCCCGCACCTGCTCGACCGGGTTGGCGATACGCTGGATGCGGCGATCGTGCTGATGCAAAAGCCGGACCCGTCGCTTCACGCCGTTCGGCTGGATTACAATTCGGTCTACGCGATCGCATCGCCTGAATTGGCAAGAGAGCTCGGCCCGTTACCCGACCATAAGAAGCTCGCGAGCCAGACCTTCCTCGTGCACAACGAGTTGCCCGACAGCTTCGTCGCCTGGCGCGAGGCTATGGGTCTTACCAAATTCGAACCGGCTGCTGTCGATCATTACGATTCGGGACAGCTGATCCTCGAGGCCGCGGCGCAAGGGCTCGGCATCGCCATCATGCACGACGATCATTTCGCGCGCGCCGGCGACAAGCGGCTCGCGCGGCTGTTCGACGTCGATGTGGCGAGTCCCTATTCATACTGGTTTGTCTGCCGCCCGCGAGATCTTGAGCAGCGACCGGTACGCCTGTTCCACGACTGGCTGGTCGCCGCCGAGCTTTAAAACGCGTGGACTGGCGGAACGCGCGGCATCCCTGCGTTGTTTAATGCCCGCAACCAGGGAGCATCCGCGTGGACATTCGCAAAGACCAGGCCGCCTTTCGCAACGCCAAGCCATCGCGCTTCGGCAGGGGTATCGAGCGCCTGACCAACCCCTTCGGCAAGGCGCTTGCGAGCGTCGTTCCAAACGCGGTGGTCGAGGCGGTGGTCAAGGGCATCGATGCTGCTGCGGGCGCGCCGTCGCTATCCCGCATGAAGCACGATCCGGCCGATCTCGACGCGGCGCGCGAAGCGGCGCTGAAGGTGGAGCGGCTCGCCAAGACCGTCAACGGTGCGACCGGAGCAGCCGCGGGGTTTGGCGGGGCAATTTCGGCCGGTATCGATATTCCCGCTTCGATCGGCATCGCACTGCGCAATATCCGCGATACGGGCCGCGCCTATGGTTACGACGGGACAGGCGAAGCGGAAAAACTGTTTCGCCTCCAAATTCTCGAACTCGCCGCGCTCGACGACCCGGACCTGCGCGCCCAACGCATCGGGTCCATCGAGAAGGCGATCGCGCCGGACGGATCGCTCAAGCCGGTCTCCGGCGATGCAGCGACACCTATGGTCGACGCTGCGGTCGAGCGTATCAGCCGCGCGATGGCGTTCGCCACCGTTCGCCGGCGCGTGGGAATGCTGGTTCCCATCGCGGGATCGGCGGTCGGCCTGATGGTCAACCGCTCCTTTCAGGCGGATGTTTCGAAAGCAGCGCGGTTCGCATTCCAGGAGCGCCGACTGCGTTCGGCGGGCTAGTCGTCGCCCTTGGCGAGCGCTTGCGCGGGCGCGCCCAGCACTTGCTTCCGTAAAGCGAGCGACTGGCGCAGCAAAGGGTTGTCCAGGCGCAGGAAAGCCTGCGGACTCATTCCGAGAAAGGCGTGCGCATCCCGGATAAAGTGCGAATAGTCGGTATAGCCATAGTCGATTGCGCGCGCACTTCCGGATCCACTCCCCGTGCCACGCTCACCGAGGGCGTGGAGCGAGCGGAGGAAACGCGCCCGGCGAATCAGCTTTTTCGGCGGAAATCCAAACACCCGCTTGGCCAGCCGCTCGGTAAAACGGGGCGAACGCCCTATTCTGCGCGACAATTCCTCGACGCTGTCGATTGCCTCGGACAGCAGCGCATTTTCGAAGTCCGCGACGAGTTCCTCGATCGGGTTCGGCTTTTTTGCCGCTTCGAAAATCGCGGCATCGAGGATCGCGGGGATCTCGTCATCCGAGGTAGCCGACCCCAGCGCTGATACCAGACCGGCAGTATCAATCGCCAAATCGTTCGCCGGATCGGCAATTCGGTTGGCCCACGTCGAAGCACCGACGCGGCTCAGCCGCGCCCAGCCGCGCGGCAAGATACCGAAACCGACCGTCACCCCAGCTCCGCTTTCGGACGTCGTCGCGCCGCTGGTGGGACCAAACAGCGCGATGCGCGGCACGCTTACCCACTCGCAGCCGAGCGGCCGCACCCGCCAGGCATCCGGTTCACCGAAGGTGAAGCGCAGGATTGGACCGGCCGGCTGGAATACGTCGGTCTGCTGAGCGCCCTCGGCGGGTTTAACCCTATAAAGATGATAACCGCTCACCAGCGTCCGCAATGCGGGCGCCGGCTGCCAGTAACGCATTGCGGCACTTCGGTGGTCGAAGCGCTCGCCCAACGTCCCTGGTTCGGGAGGCAGTCCGTTCAGGCGACGGTCGCCTTTGCGATCTTGCCAGGTGCGCGCGGCGGTTCGCCCTTGGGCAGCGCATCGACGTGTTCCATGCCGCTCTCGACTTGGCCCCAGACGGTATACTGGCGGTCAAGAAAGCCCGCGTCGTCAAAGCAAATGAAGAACTGGCTGTTGGCGCTGTCCGGATTGTTCGTACGCGCCATGGAACACGTGCCGCGAACGTGGGGCTCTGCACTGAATTCCTGCTTCAGATCGGGCCGGTCGCTGCCGCTCATCCCGGTTCCGGTCGGATCGCCGCCCTGCGCCATGAAGCCGGGAATCACGCGGTGGAACACCACGCCGTCGTAGAACCCCTCGTTCGCGAGTTCGGTGATCCGCTCGACGTGCTTCGGGGCTAGATCGGGCCGAAGCTTGATGACGACATCGCCGCCCTCCCCGTTGCCTGTGTCGAGGGTGAACGTAAGCGTTTCGGCGGCCATCGGTGTCTCCTGTTTTGATTCGCGGGCCGATATAGGCAGCCTTGCGGCGAAGTCACCCGCCCGCTTGCGTTTCGCGGCCTCGCGCCTAGAGCGGCGGCCATGGCGGACGAGACGATCCTCGACGATGAAACGGTGCGCACGGTGGACCAGCCGGCCCAGGTCGACGAGCGCCCCGACGACCGGGTCGACGACGAGCGGCACGACGAGGACAACCGGCTAAAGCCCGAGTACGTCCGCAGCGTCGTCGATGCGCTCGACGACGGCGAACGCGCGCGGGTACTCGCGCTCGTCGAGCCGCTCCACCCGGCGGATATCGCCGACCTGTTCGAATTGCTCGATTCGCACGACCGCCCGTTGCTTGCCGCGGCAATCCCCGGCCTGATGACGGGCGAAGTCATTGCCGAGCTCAACGATCACGTCCGCGACGACATGATGGAGGCGCTTGGTCCCGCTGCGGTCGCCGGGATTGCCGAGCAGCTCGACACCGACGACGCGGTCCAGCTGATCGAGGATCTCGAGCCCGCGGACCAGGCCGCGATCCTCGCCGAGATGGAGCCGGAAGACCGCGCGGCGATCGAAAGCGCGCTGGCCTATCCGGAAGAGACCGCCGGCCGCCTGATGAGCCGCGACTTCGTAGCGGTTCCCGAACATCTGAAAGTCGGCGACCTGATCGACTACCTTCGCGATGCGGAGGTCGACGAGTTGCCGACCGAGTTCTGGGAAGTCTTCATCGTCGACATCGCGCACAAGCCGGTCGGCACATGCCAGCTCTCGTGGATCATGCGCAGCCCGCGCCAGACCCCGCTAACCGAGGTCATGAAGCGCGACCAGACCCTCATCCCGGTCACGATGGACCAGGAAGAGGTCGGCAACATGTTCCAGAAATATGCGCTGATCTCCGCCGCCGTGGTGGACGAGGACGGCCGGCTCGTCGGGCAGATGACCGCGGATGACGTGGTCCACATCGTGTCCGAGGAAGCCGGCGAAGACGTTTTGCTGCTGTCGGGCGCAGGCGATGGCGACATCAACGAACCGATCCGCGACGCCTACGTGGCGCGGGTGCGCTGGCTGGTCGCCAACCTTGGCACGGCAGTGGTGGCGAGCACGATCATTGCGCTGTTCGGCGCGGCGATCGAGCAACTCGTGGCGCTTGCGGTGCTCATGCCGATCGTGGCAAGCATAGGCGGTAACGCCGGCACGCAGACGATGGCCGTGACTGTCCGCGCGATGGCAATGAACCAGCTTACCCGCGCCAACACCCGCCGGATGATCTGGCGCGAATTGCGGGTTGCCGTGCTCAACGGGGCGACCGTCGCGGTCCTGATCGGCCTTGCCGTCTCGCTGCTGTTTACCCCGCAGCTCGGCGGCGTGATCGCCGCCGCGATGGTGATCAACATCGTCGTCGCAGGGCTTGCCGGGGTCGCCGTGCCGGTGATTTTCGAACGGCTCGACCAGGACCCGGCGGTCGCCTCGAGCGTCTTCGTGACGATGATTACCGATTCGATGGGCTTCTTCGCGTTTCTCGGGCTGGCGGTAGCGTTCGGGCTGGCCGGATAGCTCGATGCCGCTCAGCATGACCAAGATCGCCTACACCTCGAAGTCGCTCGAGGAACTGCGCGCATGGGTCGAAGCGGACGAGGAAGCGCACATGCGCACGCGCTACCGCCCCACGCGCCATGCCGAGATGATCGGCGGCTCGCTCTACTGGATCATGGACCACGCGATCGTCGCGCGCAGCGAGATCCTGGGCTTCGCCGAGCGGCCTGACGGGCACTGGACGATCCGCCTCGCGCCCAAGCTCATCCCGGTCCAGCCCAAGCACAAGCGCGCGCATCAGGGATGGCGCTATCTGACCGAACGGAGCGCCCCGCGGGATCTCGAAGAGGGAGAGATCGCGGGCGACGCGATTCCCGGCCGGGTGCTCGGCCGCCTGCAGAAGCTCGGCTTGATCTAGCCGCACGCCTACTCGGAACACCCGGCGGTCCACAGCCGTTGGCCCGATGAAGGAGAGCACGCATGACCGAACGCAAACCCCATCCCGACAACGACCTGATCGATCAGGCGGAAGAAAACAGCATGCCAAGCGCGCAGGCCACCCGCGCGGGCGGAGAGGTCAACCGCCGCGTCGGCACCCGTGCGGAGTTGAACGCGGCGCTCGGCACCCTCGACGGCGACAAAGTAGAGCGCGCCGTCGGCAGCGACAATCCCGAAGAGGACGCCAAGAAGGGCGACAAGACCATCGCCGCCATGCAGGACGACCGGAACAGCTAGATCAGGCCTGGGCGGCCGGGCGGCGTGAAACGACCTTGCGCAGCGCCTGGGCGTACGTCTCGGCCTCCTGCGCACCGGGGACGATGAACTGGCGGTCGATGACCATTGCGGGGACTCCCGAGACGTTGTTGTCCCACGCCAGCTGCTCCTCGGCGCGCACGGCTGCCGCGATGTTCGGGTCGTCGAGCGCCGCTTCGGCGGCCGCCCGGTCGAGACCTTGCGCTTGGACGACATCGAGCAGCACGCCCCGGTCGCCGATTTTGCGCCGCTGCTGGAAATGCGCCGCGAATAGCGCCAGCTTCAGCCGGGTCTGCTGCTCCGGCCCGCCGGTATCGAGCGTCCATTTGAGCAGCTTGTGCGCATCGAATGTGTTCCACAGCCGCGACGGCGGTGGATCGCCCGGCCCGGTATAGTCGAACGGGAAGCCCGCCTGTGCGGCGCGTTCGGCCATCATCGTCCGTCCGGCTTCGGCCTGCTCGGGCGTCCGGCCGTACTTACGGGCGATGTGCGCGCGGCTCTCTTCGCCTTCGGGCGGCATGTCGGGATTAAGCTCGAACGGGAGCCAGCGGATCTCCGCCTCGATCTCGCCCGAGAGTTCCGCAAGCGCGGTTTCAAGCTGCTTGTAGCCGATCACGCACCACGGGCACATGACGTCCGACCAGATGTCGATTGTCACTTTTTCAGGCATGGTCGAGCCACCAGTTCACGAGATGATGGGCGATCGCAAACGAGCGGGGAAAGATCAACGTCTCGTTGCCCTCGGGCCCCGCGGCGCGAGCCTCGAAGAGCTCGGCACGGGTGAACCAGCGGGCTTCCTCGAGCTCGGTATAGTCGACCGTCAGCGCATCGCCTTCGGCAATCGAGTGGCAGCCGATCATCAACTGGCTGGGGAACGGCCACGGCTGGCTGGCTATGTAGGTCACGTCGCGCACCCGCACGCCCGCCTCCTCGAACACCTCGCGCGCAACGGCTTCCTCGATGGTCTCGCCGGGCTCGACGAATCCGGCGAGCGCGGAAAAGATGCGCGGCGGGAAGCGCGGCTGGCGGCCCATCAGGAGCTTGTCCCCGTGCTCGACGAGCATGATTGTCACCGGGTCGGTGCGCGGGAAATGCGCCGCGCCGCACTCTGGGCAATCGCGCTGCCAGCCGCCTTTGGCGACGCGCGTGCGGGCGCCGCAGCGAGCGCAGAAACGGTGGCGCGCGTGCCAATCCACCAGGCTGCGCGCTCCGCCATAAAGCGCCAGCTCGCTCGCGGAGAGCACCTGCATGGCCTGCCAGACTTGCGGCTGGGCGTATGCCGGCCCTTCCGCTCCCGTTTCCGGCACCGCGGCGAAGCACGCCTTCCCTTCCAGCAGGCCCAGGAACACCAGGTCACACCCATCCGGCGCCTCGGCCAGAGTACCCCAGCCCAGCGCGCCGGTCGCCGGATCGAATGACGGCAACAACCCGTCCATCCGCAGCAGCCGAGCGCGCCAGTCCATCGCCGCGCCAAGCGCGTCGGGATCGGAGCGCAGGTGGTCCGCGCGGTCGAGCGGCGAGCCGCTGAAAGCGATCATGTCGCTACGACTTTGCGGCCGGCTTGCCGCTCATCGCGGCGAGATCGGACAACACCGCCTTGGTGAACGCGGGCGTCAGGCCGAAAGCATCGGAGGGCATGTACTGGGTCATCAGGGTGGCCCGCAGGTTGTGCCGGAAGTCGACGAACGCCGCGGTTCCCGCCGCTCCGCCCCAGCCATAAGTACCCGCCTGTGCGCCGAGGCCGACGCGGCCGCCGGCCCCGAAGCCTGACCCTTCGGCGAATGTGCCCTTGGCGTCGATCCCCTCCGGCAACAGGTTGGACGAGCCCACGCGCACAGCCAATTCGCTCATCACCCGGGTGCCGTCGATCTTGCCGTAGCCGAGCAACATCCGCAGAAACCGGTCGTAGTCGGCGGCCGACATGACCAGCCCCGATCCGCCCATCGGGAAAGGCGGCGTTTCGGAGAAGATCGAATTGTTGCCCGGATCGATCGGCATCGCGTTGCCGTTGACCACGAAATAGTTCGTCGTCAGCCGCCCGACCTCGCTCGCGGGGACCTGGAAGTAGCTGCTGGTCATGCCCGCCGGATCGAACAGGCGCTGTTTGAGGAAGGCGTCGAAGGTCATGCCACTGGCGACCTCGATCACACGGCCCAGCAGGTCGAGGCCTACCGAATAGGACCAATGGGTGCCCGGCTGGTAGACCAGCGGCAGCTTCGCCAGCCGGTCGGCAAATTCAGCCAGGCTCGGCGCGCTTGGCGCTTCGGTGAATTGCGGCAACTGCAGTTTCGACGCCTGCCCGGCACCAAGACCCGCATCCATGTAGGCTTTTCGGATTGGTCCCTTCTGGATGATGCCGTAGCCAAGGCCCGCGGTGTGGGTCATCAAGTGGCGCACGGTGATCGGAATCCTGGCGGGCTCGAGGTCGGTGATCGAACCGTCGTACGTTTTCTGGACTTGCATGCGCGCGAATTGCGGGAGCAGCTCGGCAATCGGTTGGTCGAGGCCAAGCCTGCCGTCGTCGATCAGCATCATCGCCGCCATGCCGGTAATCGGCTTGGTCATCGAATAGACCCGGTAGAGACTGTCGATACCGGCCGGAGCCTCCACCCCGAGTGACAGGTTACCCTCGGCAACGACGTCGGGTGCCTGCTGCCCCCACCCGAGCACCGCGACGATATTGGCGAGTTTCCCCGCAGCGGTATACTCGTCGACCATCCGGGCAACCGCGGGCCAGTTCGCGGATTCGACCGCCTTCGCTGCGCGGCCGAACGGCAAACCGCCCAGGAATGCCCCGGCACCCACCAGCGCGCCGGACCGGAGCAGCCCGCGACGCGACATCTGCGGCGTGACGAAATCCCTGAAAGCCATCGACCTCTCCAATATCGGTTTCAATTCGGGATTTGAGCGAATGACGGGGGATGGTCAATCGGTCTTGCACTTGAGCAGTGTGGTAGTCATATAAGACACATGTTGAACATTCTCTCGATCATCATCGGGCTCGTCGCACTGCTGCTGGCGATCCCTTCGGCCATTCCGCTACTGGGCTGGGGTAACTGGATCGTCCTGCCCATCGCCATTATCGGCGCGGGTGTCGGCGCCTTGTCCCGATCGAATCACGGGCGCAATTTCTGCCTCGTGGTCATCGTGATCGCCGCTATCCGCCTTTCGCTCGGCGGAGGGATAATCTAGCTGGCTAGCGCCCGCGCAGCGGCCTTGGCGAACAGCGTCGGCAGTCCGGCATGTTCCAGCCGTTCGATCGGCCACCATTCGCCCGGACCCACCGGATCGACGGAGAGCGAAACGAGGACCGACAGTTCCAGGTCGAAGTGACTGAAACCGTGGCGCACGGCGCCCACGTCGCGCCATTCGCCCGCCCCCTCACCCGTTCCGTCGCAGGCGGCGGACCAGCCGTCGCCGGGCAGCGCGCGCATACCGCCCAGCATTCCCCTGTCCGGTCGCCGGACGAGCCAGACATCCCCGTCGCGTTCGATCCAGAATGCAGTGCCCTTTCGCAACGGTTTGGCTTTCTTCTCCCCCTTCACCGGATAGCGGGCCGGATCGCCCTCGGCCCGTCCGGCGCAATCGGAGGACAGCGGGCAGAGCAGACAGCGCGGTTCGCGCGGGGTGCACACGGTTGCGCCCAGGTCCATCATCGCCTGCGCGAAATCGCCCGCGCGGCGGACAGGGGTGATCCCGTCGGTCCTCTCGCGGATCGCCTTGCGCGCAGCGGGCAGAGCTTGGCCGATCGCGAACAAGCGGGAGACGACCCGCTCGACGTTCGCGTCGACCACCACGGCGCGCCGCCCAAACGCAATCGCCGCCACAGCCGCCGCGATGTAGGCGCCCACTCCGGAAAGCTCGCGCAGTTCGTCCTCGGTATCGGGAAACCCGCCGCGCGCATCGACGGCCCTAGCCGCCGACAGCAGGTTCCTGGCGCGCGAATAATAGCCCAGCCCGGCCCACGCCGCCATGACGTCCGCGTCGTCCGCCGCCGCCAGCGCCTCGACCGTCGGCCAGCGGGCCAGAAAGCGGGCGTAGTACGGCGCCACCGCCGCCGTGGTGGTCTGCTGAAGCATCACTTCGGACAGCCACACGCGATACGGCTCGGGAGGCGGTGAGCCGGGCGGACTGCGCCACGGCAGGTCGCGCGCGTGGCGGTCGTACCAGCCCAGCAGGCGAGCGGCGATCGTGTCCTTGCTGGCACTCATCGCGCGCCTATGGCATGGGCGCGGCGACGATGGAACGGGACCCTCCACCCCCTGCGCGCAAGCTTAAGCCGCGCCAATACGAGCGACCGCGGGGTGGCCCCGCGCGCTCGATGGCCGAACTGACGCCCCAGGTCGGCCGCACCGCGTTCCGCCGCTTCGGCTTCGTCCAGTCGAGCGTCGTGACCCGCTGGCCCGAGATCGTCGGTGAAGCGCATGCGAAGGTCTGCACACCCGAAGCGATCCGCTTTCCTCCCGGGGAAAAGGCGGATGGCATCCTGCAACTGGTGGTGCTGCCCGCCCATGCGCCGCTGATCCAGCACGTGATCCCCGAGATCATGGAGCGGGTAAACCGGTTCTTCGGGTACAAGGCGGTCGCCCGGGTCAAGCTGCGGCAAGGCGCGGTTCAGCCGCCGCGTGCTGAAGCGCGCCCGAAGGCGCCGCCCTCGCTCAAGCCGGTTCCGTTCGAACTGGGTGACAGCTTGCGCGACGTCGGTGATCCGGAGCTGCGCGCGGTACTCGAATTGCTCGCCCGCACGCTCGGAAACGAGGAGGATAACACGTGAAGTTCGCTCGCCTGATCATGGGCGCGATTGGCGCGCTGACCGCCACTGTTGCGCTTGCCGCGACGCCCAACTGGCTCACGGTGGTCGATGCAGCCGACGGGGGGCACAAGATCGGCAATCCCCAGGCGCCGCTCAAACTGACCGAGTTCGTCAGTTACACATGCCCGCATTGTGGCCACTTCGCGCAGGAAGCGACAGGCACGATCGATCTTTACGTTGCCGCGGGCAAAGTGCAGGTCGATGTCCGGCACGTCGTGCGCGACCCGATTGACCTCACCGCCGCGATGCTCGCCAATTGCGGACCTGTCGCCAAGTTTCCTCGCAACCATGCCGCGCTGATCCTCGCCCAAGATCAATGGCTGCCGATCGCCGAACACGCGAGCCAGGGCCAGCAATCGCGCTGGTACAACGGCAACGGGGCTGCGCGTCGGCGGGCGATCGCCAGCGACCTCAAGTTTTACGACATCATGATCCGCCGCGGTTACGACCGGGTCGCGCTCGACCGTTGCCTGGGGGATGAAGTGCTCGCGAAAAAGTTGGCCGATCAGTCGGTCGCTGACGACGCGAAGTGGAACGTCCAGGGCACGCCCAGTTTCGCGATCAACGGAGTCATGCTCGCGGCGACCTATTCGTGGAAGATGCTTCAGCCCCAGCTTGACGCGCGGTTCTGAGCCGAACGGCTAAGCTGTGGACAGCGCACATCGATGCATCCCCGCTGGCTTCACCCTCCGCTTGCCCTCGTATACCCTCGACGATCACTCGAAAGGATGTGCATGTTTAGCCAGTTTCGTCCCGCCACCGCCGCGTTCGCCCTCGCCGGCCTGATTGCCCTGTCCGCCTGCGGGTCCAAGGACACCGCAGCCGACGGTGAAATTGCCGAGGCACAGCCGGTCGCCGCCGTTGCGCCGCCTGCGGGCAAAACCTGGTCCGAAGTGGCATCGGTCACGCCGGAAGGCGGGATTGTCGAAGGCAATCCGAACGCTCCGATCAAACTGGTCGAATACGCCAGCCACACTTGCAGCCACTGCGCCGAGTTTGCCGAAAAAGGCATCGAACCGCTGCGCAGCAAGTATGTCGAAACCGGCAAGGTCAGCTACGAGATCCGCAACCAGATCCACGACCCGATCGACCTGACGTTCGCGGTTCTCGCGCGTTGCGCCGGGCCCGAGGCGTTCCATGCCTTTGCCGAGCAGGGTTGGGCCAACATGGGATCGATGTTCGAGACCATCCAGGCGAACAACGCCCAGCTCCAGGCCGCCAGCGAGTCGGCGGGTGCGGCGCGGATGGACGGAATTGCGTCGGCTTCCGGCCTCTACGATTTCTTTGCCCAGCGAGGCGTGTCACGCGATCAGGCGAAGGTGTGCCTCGCCAATACCGATACCGCCACCAAGATCGCGGCGAATTCTGAATCCCAATCGAGCGACCTCAAGGTCGAGGGCACGCCGACCTTCTTCATCAACGGCAAGAATCTCGGCACGCAGACCTGGGAAACGCTCGAACCGATGCTTCAGCGCGCCGGCGCGCGCTAGTCCGGCGAGCGGGGGGACACCGGCCGGATGCTCATCAGGCGGCTCAAGCTCAGCGGTTTCAAGAGCTTCGTCGAGCCGTCCGAACTGCGGATCGAACCGGGCCTGACCGGGGTCGTCGGCCCCAACGGCTGCGGCAAGTCCAACCTGCTCGAAGCGATCCGCTGGGTGATGGGCGAGAACTCGCCCAAGTCGATGCGCTCCGGCGGGATGGACGATGTCATCTTCGCCGGAACCGCCAGCCGCCCGCCACGCGATTTCGCCGAAGTCGTGCTGACCGGCGCTGGCGGCGACGGCGAGGAGCTCGAGGTCGTCCGCCGGATCGAGCGGGGCGCGGGTAGCGCCTACCGCGTCAACGGCCGCGACGTCCGCGCCAAGGACGTGGCCTTGACGTTCGCCGACGCGGCCACGGGTGCCCACTCCCCCGCGCTCGTCAGCCAGGGCAAGATCGCGCAGGTCATCGCCGCCAAGCCCGCCGAACGGCGCATGATGCTCGAAGAAGCGGCCGGCATCGCCGGCTTGCACGTCCGCCGCCGCGACGCCGAGGGCAAGCTGCGCCAGACCGAGGCCAACCTCGCCCGGCTCGAGGATCTGATGGCCGGCCTCGACAGCCAGATCGCCGCGCTGCGAAGGCAGGCCAAGCAGGCCGAACGCTACAAGGCTTTGTCCGAGCAGATCCGCGTCGCCGAAGCGCGTTTGCTGTTCGCCCGCTGGCGCGACGCTGCAACCGCCGCCGAAGCCGCACGCGGTGAAGCCAAGGCCGCCGATGAGCGAGTGATCGCGGCGCAATCCGCTTCGGCCGCCGCCCAGAAGGAGCAGGCCGCCGCCGCAACCGCGCTCGCCGAAGCGCGCGACGAGCTGGCCGACCGGCGTGACGATTCCAGCGCACACGGCCACCGCATGGCAGCGCTTTCGAGCCAGCTCGAAGCCGCCGAACAGCGGCTTGCCGACCTCGACCGGCAAAAGGCACGGCTCGAGGAGGACCGCGGCGATGCCGACCGCTTGACCCGCGATGCCGCCGAGGCGCTGGCCCGGCTTGAAAAGGATCTGGCGGCGATTGCCGCATCGCTCGAAGCCGACGAGGCGCGGCGACCGGCGCTCGCGGCGAAGCTCGAGGATGTCGAGCGTGCCGGTCGAGGAGCCGAACTCGCTCTCGCCAAGGCCACCGCCGACCACGCCGGGGTAGAGGCCGAGTGGCGCGTCGCCGAAGCCGAAGTCGCGCAGGCCGAGGCACGCCTCGCCCGTCTCGATGGCGAAGTACGCCGGCATGACGAGGCGCGCGCCGCGCTGTCGCAGGCTGGCGATCCCGAAGCGGCGGTAAAGACTGCGCGGCAGGAGGCAAAGGACGCCGGCGAGAAGGTGGCCGCGGCGCGCGACGCCCTCGAAGCCAAGCGCTCCCGCAAGGAAACGTTGCAGGGTGCGCGCGACGAGGCGGCCTCGATGCTGTCGGCGGCACGGGCCGACCTTGCCGGACTCGATCGCGAATTCCAGGCGCTCGACCGCGATCGGCAGGCGCGTGCGAAACAGGCGGCGGGCCGCCACGGCTTGCCGACCGCGCTCGACAAGGTGCGCGCCGCGCCGGGCTACGAACGCGCGCTGGCCGCCGCGCTCGGCCGCGACGCCAAGTCGCCGCTGGGCAGCCCGCAAGGGGACGGCGAAGGCCGCTACTGGACCGGTTCCGACGCTCCCGGCGCGGTTGCCGACGCGCTGGCGAGGCACGTCACCGACTGCCCGAGCCAACTCGCCGCCCGGCTCGCGCTGGTCCATGTCGCCGATACCGACGACGGCCGCGCGCTCGGCCCCGGCGAATGGCTCGTCACCAAGGCTGGCGCGCTACGCCGCTGGGACGGGTTCGTGGCCCGCGGCGAAGGGGCGGCCGAGGCCGCACGGCTCGAAGCGGAAAACCGCCTGATCGAGCTCGAATCGCTGATCCCGCCCCGGCGCGCGGCGCTCGAAGCCGCCGAGACGGCCCAGGCGCGCGCGCAGGACGAACTCGGCACCCTTCAGCGCGAACTGGTGGCCGACGAGCGCGCGCTGCAGGACGCCGTCGAAGCCGAGCGCGGCGCGCTGCGGGCGCTCGACCAGGCCGAGGCCGCGCGCGATCGCCATGCCCTGCGCCTGACCGAGCTGGCGGCCGCGCAAGACGAGCTCGCCGAGCAGCGGAAATCCGCTGAGGCCGATATTGCCGCGGCAAAAGGCAAGCGCGCCGCCCTGCCCTCTCCCGATGCGGGTCGCGCCACGCTCGAAGCCGCGCAGGCGAAGAACGAGGCGGCGAAGGGCGCGCTCCAGGCGGCAACGGCGGAACTGGCTGCGCATGACCAGGGCCTTGCGGTCGCGCGCGAGCGGACGGCGGCGCAGCGTTCGGACATGGCCAGCTGGCAGGCCCGCTCTGGCGAGGCCGCGCGGCGTCTGTCCGACATGAGCCGCCGGTTCGAGGAGATCGAGCAGGAACGCGCCGTAGTCGCCGCCAAGCCCGAGGGCCTGCTCCGCGAGATCGAGCGCGGCGACGAAGTCCGCGACCGCCTGACCACCGCGCTCGCAGAAGCCGAAAGCGCCGTCGCCGAGGCCCAGGCTGCTTCGCAAACCGCCGACCGCGCGTTGGCCGAACTCACCGAAGTCCTCGCCACCGCGCGCGAGGCGCGCGCCGGGCTCGCCGCGCGGGCGGAAAACGAGGAACAGCGCCGCGAGGAAATGGCGCGCATTTCCGGCGAGCGGTTCCAATGCCCGCCCCCGCTGCTCGCCGACCGCATCGGGTTCGACGCGGACGCGGTGAAGAACGCCGGGCTCGAGGGTGAGGAGATGGAGCGCCTCAACGCCAGCCGCGAGCGGATCGGCCCGGTCAACCTGGTGGCCGCCGACGAACTCGAGCGGATCGAAAGCGAACACGGCACCAGCGCCGCCGAACAGGCCGAACTGGCCGAGGCGGTCAACCGGCTGCGCGGCAGTATCGGCAACCTCAACCGCGAGGGTCGCGAGCGGCTGCGCACGGCGTTCGAGCAGGTCGACGGCCACTTTCGCCGGCTGTTCACCCGGCTGTTCGAGGGCGGCCAGGCGCACCTCGCGCTGATCGACAGCGACGATCCGCTCGAAGCCGGACTGGAAATCTATGCCCAGCCTCCGGGCAAGCGGCTCACCTCGCTCACGCTGCTATCGGGGGGCGAGCAGGCGCTGACCGCAATCGCGCTGATCTTCGCGCTGTTCCTCACCAATCCCGCGCCGATCTGCGTGCTCGACGAAGTCGACGCCCCGCTCGACGACGCCAACATCGACCGCTTCTGCGACCTGCTCGATTCGATGGTCGGCGAAACCGACACCCGCTACCTTATCGTCACTCACAACGCCGTCACGATGAGCCGGATGCATCGCCTGTTCGGTGTCACGATGGTCGAACGCGGAGTCAGCCGGCTGGTCAGCGTGGACCTGGGCGAAGCGGAATTGCTGGCAGCGGAGTAGCATCGGCCCGACCCGCGGCCGGGTGTCGGGTGGTTTCGCTGTTCGCGCGATGAACTTCATCGGGGTGGAGAGCGGACGTTCAGTGACGCGCCCGACAAACCTACTGCGATACTGGGCAGGTTGTTCCTCAGTGGATAGGGCGGCGGTTACCTTCCGCCCCTGCGACTCCCGGGACAGCCGGGGGTGCGCCCTTTCCGGCGAACAGCGCATAAAGCGCCCAGAGGCCGGCGACCAGTGCGAAGCCGACCATCGCGTAAAACGGGTCCTGCACGATGAACACAGCGAGCAAGCCCGCGTTGATCGCCAACGCAACCAAAAATGACCAGGGCGCCCACGGTGCACGGAACGGGCGCAGCATGTCAGGTTCGGAGCGGCGCAGTGCCAGCGCGGCGAGAATGACCACGATATACATGGCCTGGGCTAGCGAGATGCTGGTCGAGGACAGCGCCAGGTAGGTCCCCGAAACGAGGAATAGTGCCGCACAGCCCGAAGACGCGAGCATAGCACGGATCGGCGTGCCGCGCGTGCCCACAGCGGCGAACCAACGCGGGAGGATGCCGTCGCGAGCCGCCGCGAACACCAGTCGGCTATTGGTCATCACGGAAAGGTTGGCAATGGCGCCGACCGAAAGCACCCCGAATGCCGTGAAAACGGTATCTCCGTGGCGGCCGAACACCCTGCCCGCCGCATCGGCGGCAACGAAGTCGGAACCTGCCATCGCCGCGGGCGAAAGGACGTGCAGGAGAGCGAGATTGACCAGCAAGTAGAGCACCGTCACGCCAGCAATGCCGCCAAACATCGCGCGCGGGATGGCTCGCCCGGGGTTTTCGATCTCCTCTCCGTAAATCACCAGGTCGGCCCACCCATTGTATGTCCCGACAATCACCAGCATGGCGACCCCGAAGGGCAGCCACCCGACCGAAACGAACGGCGCGGCGGCTACCGGCGGTGCCATGTCCGGTTGTGCAAAGAGCACTAGCACCAAGCCCATCAGCACCGCGCCCTTGGCGGTGGACAGGACAATCTGCGTCACCCCGCTCACGCGGGTGCCCGCAGCGTTGACGAGGCAGAATGCGACCAGCGCCGCCGCCCCCAGGGCGCCTGGGCCGAAGCGGCCGTGGCCCACGCCCAGCCGGACGAGGAATTCGCCCACTACGAAGCAGAGTATCGCAGTGGACGAGACGTATATCACCAATAGTGTCATCGCCATCACGACGCCGGCGCGTCGGCCGAAGGCACGCTCCGCGTAGGCCATCGGCCCCCCCGCGCTAGGGATTGCCGCCGCCAGCTCGGCGAAGGGCGAGGCGCTGATCAGCGCCACCAGCGCGCCCAGAGCCCAAAGGCCGATCAGGATGGCCGGAGACTTGCTTGCCTGCGCGACGATTCCCGGCGAGCGTAGGATGCCCTGCCCGACCACCGAGCCGACCACCGCAGCCAGTCCAAAAGTCAGCCCGAGCACGCGCAGAAGGTGGTTTCTGGTCGCCATTTTATCCCCCCGTCCAGTGGCGACCCGTGCAAAGGTCTGCGGGAAGGGCGTCCGCTTGGCAAGGCTACGGGCAAGCTCTGTCGAGCGCCCATGCAAGAGCACCTCGCCCCCAAGTTCCGAGATGAGGCGGAGAGGCGAGAGAAGCACGCCATCAAATCGGAAGTGGCTGGGTCTGCTCCCGGCTAGCGACACACTCGTAATTTAGGTCGCGAAGTGGGGTGGATTACGCGGTCGTCTCACTCGATACGGCTGATGCGCCTGTGTTCCAACCGAGCGCGATATTCGTCGTGAACGGCTGGACCGTAGCCAAGCTCGCGAATGCCAGATCGCGAGCCGACGTCTGACACATTAGGTTGCCGAAGCCGTGACGCTCGGCGAATGCCATCTGCGAACACGACGACAGCAATAACGTCAGTCGCGAGGAGCAGCGAGGACTGGCCCTATCGTCGGTATCGGCGAGAGCATTCCTTATGCGCAGAACACTGTTCCGCTGGCTGACGTCCGGCAGATTAGATAAGCACTCAGACGCACTCGCAGCGAACTGACTGGGCTCTGCAGCGACACGATGACATGTCGAGCATCTCGGCCAGCAAGATGATCGATCAGTGCAGAACGGTCCGCTTCGAACTAGACTGGGGATGCTTCGCACGATTGTCGGTCAATGATCCGCAATGGGGTCGCTTGCGGTCAGTCCGGTCCGCGGCGGAAGTGCGCGAAAGCGGACAGATTAGCTCGCTAGCGCCTCGGCGAGGGTCGCGCGGATTGCCTTGAGCTTGCCGACCAGTTCGCCCCGGTCTTCCGGCGTGGGGACGTGAGCAGACTGCTCGAACAGTTCGCCGGTGTTCGGCAGCTGATCTGCATCCGATCGAGCGTCTGGTTCGCGTGTGCCGGCACCCTTCAAGGCGGCCCTCGCCCCGCGCAGCGTGTAGCCCTCGCGGTTCACCAGCCGGTCGATTTCCTGAACCAGCGCCACGTCCTCGGCCCGGTAGTACCGCCGCCCGCCGCTGCGCTTCAACGGCTGGAGCATCGGGAACTGGGCCTCCCAGTACCGCAGCACGTGGGCCTTGATGCCCAGCGCCTCGCCGACCTCACCGATCGTGCGCAGCGCACCTGCTTCCTTGCCGTCGTCGAAAGTGGCGACCATCCGCTGATCCTTAGCCGTTGGCCACCCGCTCCTTGAGCAGTTGGCTGGCGCGGAAGGTCATCACCCGCCGCGGTGTAATCGGCACCTCGACCCCGGTCTTGGGGTTGCGTCCGACGCGCTCTTTCTTGTCGCGCAGAACAAAGGTGCCGAAGCCCGAAATCTTGACGTTCTCGCCGTTCGACATGGCCTGACACATATGCCGCAGGATCGATTCGACCAGTTCGAGCGATTCGGCCCGACTGAAACCGAGTTTGCGGTTGATCGTGTCAGCCAGGTCTGCGCGAGTAAGCGTGCCCACCGAACGCATCATGTCGCGGAATCCTTCCAAGTTGGCGGCGCGACCCGAAATCGCAGCAATGCTAACGAATTACGCGGCTTGCTGCAATGGACGGCGAGACGAAATCCCACGCCCTTTCACATACGCACGAGACTGGCGCCCCAGGTGAAGCCGCCGCCCATCGCCTCGAACATCACCAGATCGCCGGGCTTGATGCGCCCGTCGCGCACCGCGGTGTCGAACGCAAGCGGCACCGATGCTGCCGACGTGTTCGCATGGATGTCGACCGTGACGACGACCTTTGCCGGCGGAAGCCCCAGCTTGCGCGCGGTCGCGTCGAGGATGCGCGCATTGGCCTGATGCGGCACGACCCAGTCGATGTCCTCGGCCGTGAAGCCCGTTTCGGCGAGCACTTTCTCGAGCACGCTGGCGAGGTTGGTGACCGCATGGCGGAACACTTCCTTGCCCTTCATGCGCAGCTTGCCGACCGTACCCGTGGTCGACGGACCGCCGTCGACGTAGAGCAGTTCGTTGTGCGCGCCATCGGCGTGAAGCTGGGTAAAGATCACCCCGGGGCCGTCCTCCGGGACCTCTTGCGCCTCGAGCACGATCGCCCCTGCGCCGTCGCCGAACAGGACGCAGGTCGTGCGGTCCTCCCAATCCAGGATGCGCGTGAAGGTCTCGGCACCGATCACCAGCGCCCGGCGCGCCATACCGGCGCGCAGCATCGAATCGGCGGTTGCGAGCGCGTAGAGGAAACCCGAGCACACCGCGGCGACATCGAACGCGATCCCGCCGTGGCAACCGAGGAGGTCCTGGACCTTGGTGGCGGTTGCCGGGAACGTCTGGTCGGGCGTAGCGGTGGCGAGCACGATCAACCCGATGTCGGCCGGTTCAAGCCCCGCTGCCTCGATCGCCTTGCGCGCGGCATCGGCCGCCAGCGTCGCGGTGGTCTCGCCCTCGCCCGCGATGTGGCGATTGCGGATGCCGGTGCGTTCGACGATCCACTCGTCGGTGGTGTCGACCGTCTTCGCCAATTCGGCGTTCGAGACGGCGCGTTTCGGCAGGGCCGAGCCGCTTCCGATCACTACCGAACGAATCACGCCGCTTGTCCCTCGGCGCCGTTGCGACCGAGACGCGTATCGCCCAGCGCCGCAAGGTCCGCGGTGATGCGCGTGGTGAGGTCATCCTCCAGCAGGCGCGCCGCGACCGCCACCGCGTTGGCGACGCCGTTGGCGTTGGCGCTGCCGTGGCTTTTCACCACCACGCCGTTCAGGCCCAGGAAAACCGCGCCGTTGTGGTTGTTGGGATCGAGATGGTGCTTGAGCAACTCGGTCGCCGGACGGCTGACGAGAAACCCGATCTTCGAGCGCAGCGAACTGGTGAAGGCATTGCGCAGCAGGTCGGTCACGAACCGCGCCGCGCCCTCGATCGCCTTCAGGGCGATGTTGCCGGAAAATCCGTCGGTCACGACGACATCGCACGACCCGCGGTTGATCTTGTCCGCCTCGATAAATCCGTCGAAGCTCAGCGACAGGCCGGTCGCGGCACGCAGGCGCGATGCGGCGTCCTGCAGCTGGTCGGTGCCCTTGATCTCTTCGGTACCGATGTTGAGCAGCCGCACCCGCGGCTCCTCGCGCCCGGTGACGATCCGCGAATAGGCAGCGCCCATCACCGCGAACTGGACGAGGTTGCGCGCGTCGCACTCGGTGTTGGCACCCAGATCGAGCATGATGACGTCGTTATCGCCCAGGCTCGGCAGCAGCGCGGCGAGCGCGGGTCGGTCGATGCCGGGCATCGTGCGGAGCGCAAGCTTGCTCATCGCCATCAGCGCGCCGGTGTTGCCGCCGCTGACCGCAGCGCCCGCCTCGCCCGACTTAACCGCGCCCACGGCAAGCCCCATGCTGGTGGACTTGGCCCGGCGCAGCGCCTGGGTCGGCCTTTCGTCGCCGGTAACGACGCCCTCGCAATGGAGGATTTCGGACGCACCACGCATCTGCGGGTGCGCGTCGAGCGCGGCCTTGATCCGCGTCTCGTCGCCCACGAGGAGGAACTTGAACTTGTCGTGTCGCCGGCGGGCCAGAGCCGCGCCGGAGATCATCGTCTGCACGCCCTCGTCCCCGCCCATCGCGTCGACGGCGATACGCGGGAGGGACATTACCGGACTACCCTAAGCGGCCGTCAAAGGCCGACGGCGACGACTTCGCGGCCGTTGTAGTGCCCGCAGTGCGCGCAGAGGTTGTGCGGACGCTTGAGCTCGCCGCAGTTCGAGCATTCACCGAATGCCTCGACCTTAAGCGAATCGTGCGACCGGCGCATACCGCGGCGGCTGGGCGAAGTTTTTCTTTTTGGGACGGCCATCGTGGCACCTGTTCCGTATGTTTATCAAAGCAATTGCGGTTCGCCCTAGGCCAAGCCCTTTCGGCGCACAACCCGCAGGACGAATCCGTGGCGGGCCGGAAATGCGGCGATCGGGACCCGGCAATGGCGGGAAGCCGCGCGCTATAGCGCAAATCACGGTCGTTGCAAGCGCGTGGGCTTGTGCTAGCGAGCGCCCCTGTCTTTCGCATGGGGAGTGGGCGAAAATGATCCTTCCGGTTACACTGACGTCGGCCGCCGCGGCGGCGATCATCAACCTGTGGCTGTCGATCCGCGTCGGCCAGATGCGCGGTTCGCAGAAGATCTCGATCGGCGACGATGCCGGCGGCCCGCTGACCGCACGGATGCGCGCGCAGCTCAATTTCGTCGAGAACACCGCGTTCGTGCTGATATTGATCGCGGCGATCGAAATGACCGGCAAAGGGCAACCGTGGCTCGCGTGGGTCGCGGCAATCTACATGCTCGGCCGGGTCGCGCACGGTCTCGGCATGGACGGCGGCGCGCTGGGCAAGGGACGGATGGTCGGCACGCTGATCACGATGCTCACTCAGCTCGGACTGGCCGTGGTCGCGGTGCTGGTGGCGCTCGGGGTGATGTAAGGTCCGTTTGCAGAACGACAGTGGAAAGCTTGAAGGGCCGGATCGGGCGATAGCGGAACCGTCAGCTACTTGCCCCTAGGCGGACGTGGACCTTAGCTGCCGCGGGGGAATTGAACGGTAAAGCAGGCTCCGTCGCCGTTTGCCCGTGGGCCGGCGTCCAGCGTGCCGTGAAGTTGGCTGACCAGGGTGGTGATCACCCGCATGCCGAGCCCGGCTGTAGCGGAGTTCGGATCGAAGCCGTCGGTCACGCCAGTTCCTTCGTCGCACACTGTGAGCGTGTTCGTGTCACCAGAGACGCGAAACGCGACATCGATTTGGCCTGCTCCATGTTTCGCGGCGTTGGTCACCAGCTCGTTGGTGATCAATCCGATCGGCTGAATCGAGCTGGCCGGGACCATCGCCTCGTCCCCGTCGACCACGATATCGCGACCGAGGATTTTGGCGAGATCGTCGCACAAGCGGCACAGGTAGGCGAGGCACGCGACTTCCTGCGCCCCATCCGCGTAAAAGTGCCGGTGAACCTGAGCTACGGCGGCAACACGATGGGCGGCCAATTGGAGGTGCTGGGCGGCCTCGCCAACCTCGGGCGATCGACTTTGCATGGTCAGCAGGCCCGAAACGAACTGGAGGCTGTTCATCACCCGATGATCGATCTCCCTGGCCATCAAATTGGCCTTTCCCACTGCCTGTCGAGACGCGAGGCCAAGCTCAAGCTGGTCCATCACTACGCAAGCCAGGTCGCGCAGGTCGTCGATCTGCTCCTGCTCGATCGGGCGAGGCTCCTTGTCGATGACGCACAATGTTCCAAGGTTGTGGCCGTCACTCGTCCTCAGCGGAACCGCGGCATAAAAACGCAGCCCGAAGTCTCCCGCAACCAGCGGGTTTGCCAGCGACCGGGGATCCTTCCGCGCGTCTTCGATAAGGTAAGGCGTGTCGCCAAGGATGGCCGATGCGCAAAGCCCGGGTTCGCGGTCGATCTGTTCGACCGGCAATCCGTGATGCGATTTGAACCAGATCCGGTCCTCATCGACGATACTGATGATCGCGATGGGCACCTTCAGCCGACGCGCGGCCAGCGCCGTGATCCGGTCGAACGCCCCGTCGGGCGGAGTGTCGAGAATGTCGTACCGCCGCACGGCTGCCATGCGCTCAGCTTCGTTGGGCGGCAATTTATGGGCGACGGGCATGACTGAGCCTTAGTTTTTCGAGAAAGGTCATACAAACTCTTCATTCTTTACGCTTTTTCCAGCGCGAGTCGACCGAAACCGGATTCCGCGCTCGGCGCAATGCAGGCGACAACGTCCGGTTGCCGCCAATCGGCGAACGGATTGCATTGCCCGGATCAGCGCAACGCGAAGTCGCTCACGAAGGCGTTGGTCTGCCGCTCGCGGCCGAAGGTGCTCGTCGGGCCGTGGCCGGGGATGAAGGTGACGTCATTGCCGAGCGGCCAGAGCTTCTGGGTGATCGCGTCGATGAGGTCCTGGTGATTGCCCATCGGGAAATCGGTGCGGCCGATCGAGCCCTGGAACAGGACATCGCCGACGATCGCGAAGTTGCTCGGCCGGTGGAAGAACACGACGTGCCCCGGCGTGTGGCCCGGGCAATGGATCACCTCGAGCGTCAGTTCGCCCACGGTGACGGTGTCGCCGTCGACCAGCCAGCGGTCGGGTTCGAAGCTGTGCGCCTCCATTCCGTATTTCGCGCCGTCATCGTCGAGCCGGCTGATCCAGAACCGGTCCGCCTCGTGCGGGCCCTCGATCTTCAGGCCAAGCTCCTTGGCCAGCATCCCGGTCTGCCCGCAGTGATCGAGGTGGCCGTGGGTGACGAGCAGCTTCTCCAGCGTGACCCCGGCCTTGGCGACCCCCGCCTTGAGCTTGTCGAGATCGCCGCCGGGATCGATCAACGCACCCTTCATCGTCGTGGTGCACCAGATCAGCGAGCAGTTCTGCTGTAGCGGCGTTACCGGCATGATCGCGGCGCGCATCGGCGGAAGGGGTTTTTCTGACTGCATCGGGCGGAGGTGACCGTTAACCGCGTCGATTGCAAGCACCCCTCGCCCGTCAATCGCAAGCCGGTATCAGCGCCCCAATCCAACCCCCAGGGTGATACCTGCGCCCAGATCCGGCGCGCCATCGCTCAGGCCGCTCGACCCATAAAAGCCCAACGAGAGCTTCTTTCCCACTCCGGTATTCAGGCCGCCCACGATGCGCTGATCGTCCGTCCCTCGCGCGACCTGGCTTTGCGCAAACGCGTATCCCAGGTGTGCGGTAGTCGAACCGGCCAGGCGTAGCGAAGCCCCAGCCTGGGCCGAAACCGAATTGCGGAGATCGAACCGCTCCGGATCGCCGGCAATGGTATACGCGACGCCCGCAAAGGGCGTGACGTTGCCGAGCGGCTTGGCGAGATCGGCACGAACCGAATAGTCGGCTTTTCCCGTTCCGAGACCCTTGTCCACCGAAGCGGTCGGCACCTTTACGCCCGTGCCCACGCTGGCACTGATGCCCGCGATCGGAAGATCGTACGCGGCCGACACGTGGAGATCGCCCAAACCTTCGCGAGTATTCACCGTATCGGGACGTGTGGGATCGACGAGTATTGGCAACCCCAACGGGCCCGAGGGCGCGACCACATTGGCGGGTGCGGTCAGATGCACCCAGGACACCTGTGCGCTGGCGCGCAACCGGCCCTTCGCGACGCTAAGGGCAACCGGAACGCTGCGTTTCTCGATCTCTGCCTCCGTTCCATAGTCTCCGCGCTCGTAATCCAGCCCGGTCGCGAACTGGATTCGCGCTCCATCGCTTTTAGCCGCATCGTCGGGCGCCGACTGCGCATTCGCGGGGACGGTGAAAACGGCGACGATGAGAGCAAGGGCAGGACGCAAGAAAATTCTCCGCAGATGACAGGCGTTCGATCTGCAAACGAATGCGCCGGTGATTTCCATCCGCTGGCCAGCGCCATTTTCTTCGGGAATGAGACGGGCTGCGTTCCCCTGGCGTTGCGAGCTTCCGGCTAAAGCCGCCCGCTCTTCCACACGACCCTGCCCACGATCTCCAACTCTTCCAGCGCCACCTCCAGCGGCGGATAGGCGTAATTCTGGCTGAGCAACGTTGCCCTGCCCGGACCGGCGGGGGCGAGGCGTTTGACCATCAGGGCATCGCCCAGGCGGACGACGTGGATGCCGTCGCGAAGCGCGCGCTGGGCGCGATCGACCAGGATCTCGTCGCCGTCGTGGAGCAGCGGCTCCATCGAATCGCCCTGCACCCGGATCGCCGATAGCTGCGCGTTGGAAAGGCCCTGTTCGCGCAACCACCGACGGCTGAAGCGGAACGCGTCGAACGGCGTCTCCGCACCCGCCAGCGCGCCGGGGCCGGCAGCGGCGCCCAGCGGCAATCGAGGAACCTCGATCCAGTCCCCGCGCGCGGCGGGACCGAGGTGAGAAATGTCTTCCGCCCCGCCCAACTCCGATTCGCCGACGCCGAAGAACTGCGCGAGCACGCGGCGGTCGCCTTCTTCGAGCTTACGCGGGGAGCCCTTGCGAATGAACTGCTGCAAGTAACTGGAATTGCGCCCTATCATTTCGGATAATCCGGCAAGGCTTACCCCCCGCTCCTGCGCCAGCGCGAGCAGACGGATACGCGGAGGATCGTCGAGGGCGTTCACCATATTTCCTTCCTACACGTAGGATTTTTCCTAGACAAGTAGGATTTCAAGTGGTGGTCATGGGCCTCGATCGCACAACCTGAGTTGTCGGCCACGGGCCGGGGGCCGAGTCGCAAGGGCCACGGAGACACATGCTAATCCGCACCATCGAGAAATTCCTGAGGGAGAATGAAATGCCCGCCACCAAGTTCGGCCGCCTGGCCGCGAACGATCCGCGCTTCGTGCTCGATCTGCGAATGGGCCGCGAACCCCGCCGCGCGCTGTCCTCGCGTGTGGAACATTTCATGAACACTTATCGGGAGACGGCGCATGCTGGTTGATGCCGACGCCCAGACCGCCCCGCCCCGCCGCGTGCCGCTCGGCCCTGGGGGGCGCCTGCGGGCGGCGTTGCTGACGCTCACCGACGAGCGTGGCACCGTCGTGCGCCAGTCGGAGCGCCCGTGGGCCAGCGTGACGTTCGAAGGCGCGCGGCACAGGTTCGAATTGGCATTCGAGGGCGGCGAAGCGATTCAGGCGGGCGAGCATTTCATCGCCGCGCTGCCCGATCACGAATTCGCGATACCCGGCCAGCTCGTCGCCGATGCCGCCGTGTGCGAGGTCGATCACCGGCTCGCGCCCCAACCGCGCATGCGGGTGACGTGCGAGCTACTTTTGCTCAAGGACGCGTGACGAAGGCAGACATTTTTTCCTCCCAGGACTGTGGTCCAAGCGGTCCACGGGTCCAACAATTCGGGTCAGAGCCGCCGGATCACGAGGTTGCGGATCTCGCTCATGTCTTCCATCGCAAAGCGGATCCCCTCGCGGCCGAGGCCCGAGTCCTTGACCCCGCCGTAGGGCATGTTGTCGACCCGGTAGCTGGGCACGTCGTTGACCACCACGCCGCCGACATCGAGCACGTCCCACGCCTCGAGCACCTGGTGGATGTCGCGCGTGAACATGCCCGCCTGGAGGCCGAACCTGCTGTCGTTGACGATGTGCATCGCCTCGTCCCAGCCGGTGAATTTCTGGAGGTTGGCGAGCGGGCCGAACGCTTCCTCGCGGTTGGCCTTGCAATCGTCGGGCACGCCTTCGAGCAACGTCGCCTCGAGCATCGCACCCTCGCGCTTGCCGCCGCACAGCAGCGTTGCGCCGGCCGCGACGGCCTCGTCGATCCAGTCCTTGAGCCGGGTCGCCTCCTTCTCGGAGATCATCGGGCCGATGAACGTGTCGCGGTCCTTGGGATCGCCCGCGACGAGCGTCTTCGTCTTGGCCACGAGCATGTCCTTGAACCGGTCGTAAACGTCGGCATGGATCAGGATGCGCTGGACGCCGATGCAGCTCTGCCCGCTCTGGTAGAACGCGCCGAACACGATCCGCTCGAGCGCGTGGTCGAGATCGGCGTCCTTGTCGACGATCACCGCCGCGTTGCCGCCGAGTTCGAGCACGACCTTCTTCTTGCCCGCCTTGGCCTTCAGCTCCCAGCCCACGCCCGGCGAGCCGGTGAAGCTGAGCAGCTTGAGCCGCTCGTCGGTGGTGAACAGGTCGGCGCCGTCGCGGCTTGCGGGCAGGATCGAGAATGCGCCTTCGGGCAGCACGTCGCACTCGGCCAGCACCTCGCCCATGATGATCGCGCCGAGCGGGGTCATCGAAGCGGGCTTCATCACGAACGGGCAGCCCATCGCGATCGCCGGGGCGATCTTGTGCGCGGCCAGGTTGAGGGGGAAATTGAACGGCGAAATGAAACTGCACGGCCCGATCGGCACGCGCTTCCACATCCCCATGTAACCCTTCGCCCGCGCCGAGATGTCGAGCGGCTGGACTTCGCCGTAATTGCGGGTCGCCTCTTCGGACGCGATGCGAAAGGTGTCGATCAGCCGGGTGACCTCGCCCTCGGAATCCTTGATCGGCTTGCCCGCCTCGACACACAGCGCATAGGCGAGCTCGTCGAACCGCTCCTGGAACCGGTCGACGCAGTGCTGGAGAACCTGCTGCTTCTCGTAGCTCGCCAGCCGCGCCATCGGTTCTGTCGCGCGCACGGCTCCGGCGATCGCCTCGTCGATCACGTCGGGCGTCGCGAGCGCGGTGCGGAAGGCAAGCTCTCCGGTGAACTTGTCGGTAACCTCCAGGTCGGTGTTCGGCTGCGCCGCCTTGTTGTTGAGGTAGAGCGGGTAGGTGTCCTTGAGCTTTGTCATGCAGTCCTCCTGAAGGAGTAATTCAAAGAGCCTTGGAAAGCTCCTTGATATCCTGATTGAGGATGCGATCGTTCTCCGCGTAATCGACCGGGCAGTCGATCAGGTGGACGCCGGGTGTCTCGTTGCAATGCTTCAGCGTCTGGCGCAGGTGATCGCTGCTTTCGATGCGGTGTCCGTGCGCACCGAACGCGTCGGCGAACTTGACGAAATCCGGGTTGCCATAGGTCAGCCCGAAGTCGGCAAACCCCATATTCGCCTGCTTCCAGCGGATCATGCCGTAGGCATCGTCACGCAGGATAAGCACCGTGAGATTGAGCCCGAGGCGCACCGCGGTTTCCATCTCCTGGTCGTTCATCATGAACCCGCCGTCGCCACAGATCGCCATGACCTTGCGCTCCGGGTACAGCATTGCGCTCATCATCGCGCTCGGCAGACCCGCGCCCATCGTCGCCAGCGCATTGTCGAGCAGCACGGTGTTGGGCAGGTACGCGGTATAGCCGCGCGCGAACCAGATCTTGTAGACGCCGTTGTCGAGACAGATGATCCCGTCGCGCGGCATCGCATCGCGGACCTGCTGGACGAGGTGCGGCGGGAAGATCGGGAACCGCGCGTCCTCCGCCAGCGTGCTCGTATGGTCGAGCTCGGCCGTATGATAGGCAATCATGTGGTCGAAGTTCCACGACCGATTGGGTGTGATGTCTTCCTTGATCTGCCAGACCGCGTTGGCGATGTCGCCGATCACCTCGACCTGCGGGAAGTAGACCGGATCGACTTCCGCCGTCCGGTTCGAGACATGGATAACGCAGGCCCCGCCCGGCTTCATGAAGAACGGCGGCTTCTCGATCACGTCGTGGCCGACATTGATGATGCAGTCGCTGTCCTCCACCGCGCGGTGGACGAAATCGCCCGCCGACAGCGCCGCGCAGCCGAGGAATTTGGGGTGCCGTTCGTCGATCACGCCCTTGCCCATCTGGGTGGTGAGGAACGGGATGCCGGTTTTCTCGACGAACTGTTCGAGCATCCGACCGGTCATCTTGCGGTTGGCGCCCGCGCCGATCGACGAGCACCGGCGCCCTGGCCTTCTCGATCATCTCGACCGCCTGGCGGACGGCCTTGGGCTCGGCCGAGGGGCGTCGCGCGATGGAACGCGGGATCGGCCGCGAGTCGGTCTTTTCCTCGGCGATGTCCTCGGGAAATTCGAGGTGGACGGCACCGGGCTTTTCTTCCTCGGCCAGGCGATAGGCCTCGCGCACGCGGCTCGGAATGTTGTCGCCCGCGGCAAGCTGGTGAGTATACTTGGTGATCGGCCCCATCATCGCGACCACGTCGAGGATCTGGAACCGGCCCTGCTTCGATTTCTTGATCGGCTTCTGCCCGGTGATCATCATCATCGGCATTCCGCCCAGCGTCGCATAGGCTGCCGCGGTCACGAAGTTCGTCGCGCCGGGGCCGAGTGTGGCAATGCACACGCCGGTCTTGCCGGTGTGCCGACCATACGTCGCCGCCATGAAGCCGGCACCCTGTTCGTGGCGTGTGAGGATCAGCTTGATGGTTTTCGACCGGCTGAGCGAGTCGAGAAAGTCGAGGTTCTCCTCGCCCGGCACCCCGAATATGTATTCGCACCCTTCGGCTTCGAGACATTCTATAAAGAGATCCGAGGCCTTTTGAGCCGCTTTCGAACTGTGCCCGCTATCTGCCATCCCGCCATACCCCCCGGTTTCGGAAAGGGGGAGCCTAACAAGCGCGGGCAGCGGAGTTCTTGTATCAATAACCCCGCGCGGGGTCGAAGATCGGCGCGAGCGTCTCGCCGGACACGTAGCGGCGGCAGTTCTCGACGAAGCGTTCCGCCGACCGCATGAACATCTTGGACTGCGCGCGGCCCGACAGGTGCATGGTGACCTGCGCGTTGTCGAGCGCCCATAACGGATGTGCCGGCGGAAGCGGCTCGGGCGTCGTCACGTCGAGCAGTGCCCCACCGATCGCCCGCTCTTCCAGCGCAGCGACGAGCGCATCCTGGTCGACCACCGCGCCGCGGGCGATGTTCACCAGCACCGCGTTGTCCTTCATCGCGGCAAGCTCATGCGCACCGATCATGCCGTCGGTCTCAGGCGTCGCCGGCACCGCCAGGATGACCCAGTCGAACTCGCCAAGGCGGCCGCGCCAGTCGTCAGGTCCCAAGGCGCCCTCGCCTCCCGACCGCCGGACCGGCACCACGTCGACGTCGAACGCCTCGAGCCGCGTCTTAACGAGCCCACCGATCGCCCCCATGCCGAGCAGCAGCGCGCGGCTCCCGCCAAGCTCCATCTTGCCCGGCGAGTTGTTCAGCCACTCGCGACGATCCTGCGCCCGGACGACCTCGCGGTAGCCCTTCGCGTGGACCAGCATCAGCATGACCACGTATTCGGCAATCGTCAGCGCATTGATCCCGGCGCCGTTGGTGATCGTCACTCCGCGCTGCGCCAGCAGGTCGAGCGGCAAGAAATCGAGCCCGGCGTAGATCGAATTGAGCCACTTGAGCTTGCCCGCCGCGCGCACCGCCTCGATCATCGGCTCCTTCTTGTCGAGGTCGAACCAGCCGATCTCGGCCTGCGGCGCGAGTTCGGCGAGTTCTTCGACCGAGGTATACCAGCGAGCCTCGATTTCCGGAGGAAGCTGCGGTTCGACGAGGGGACGGACGAGGCCGGAGAGAACGGCGACGGTCACAGTTTCCAGTCCCATCCCAGCGGATCGCCGTCCATCACCTCGACGCCCTTGGCGGCGAGTTCGTCGCGGATCGCGTCGGAGGCGGAGAAATCCTTTTCGGCGCGCGCCTCTTTCCGCCGCGCGATCAACCGGTCGATCTCGGTAATCGTGATCGGCGCGTCGACCGGGTCTAGCCGCAATTGCTCGCGGGTCAGATCGAGCAGGTTCAGCCCCAGCAGCGCGTCCGCCATGCGGACCGACTGGATCCGCTTGGCCGCCGGCATCTTCTTGTTGGAAAGGATCGCTTCGACCGCGGTCAGCACCTCGGGCGTGTTGAGGTCGTTCGAAATCGCCTCGTCGAAGACCGCGCGCTCCTGCTCGCTCAGCGGGAAGCTGCCTTCGGGCTGCTTGCTGCCCGCCATGTCGGCTTTCAGTTTCCCGGTCGCGATGACCATTCGCTTGAGCCGCGTGAGCGCCGCGCCGAGTCCTTCCCAGGTAAACTCCAGCTCGCTGCGATAATGCGCCTGCAGGCACATCAGCCGGTAGGCGAGCGGGTGGTAGCCCCGATCGACCAGCGCCTGCAGCGTGAGGAAATCGCCGGTCGACTTGCTCATCTTTCCTCGCCGGTCGACGAGGAAGTTGTTGTGCATCCAGATCCGCGCGCCCGTGTCCGGACCGCAGCCATGCGCCTGGTTCTGGGCGATCTCGTTCGGATGGTGGATCTCGCGGTGGTCGATCCCGCCGGTGTGGATATCGAACGGGTGTCCGAGCAATTCGGCGCTCATCACCGAGCATTCGATATGCCAGCCCGGCGCGCCGCGCCCCCACGGCGAATCCCATTCCATCTGGCGATTCTCGCCCGCTGGGGTCGTGCGCCAGAGCGCGAAATCGGCGGCGTGGCGTTTGCCCTCCACCGTGTCGATCCGCGCTTCGCCTTCGTCGGTGACGGCTCTCGCCAACCGCCCATAGTCGGGCACGGTCGAAACATCGAAATAGAGCCCGCTGTCGAGGCGGTAGGCGTGCTTTCCCTCGATCGCCTGACCCCACGCGATCATCGCCTCGACGTAATCGGTGGCGCGCGGATGCTGCACGGGGCGGATGTTGAGCCGCCCGAGGTCCGCCTCGAACGCCTCCTGGTAATGCCGCGCGATGTCCCAAGCCGACTTGCCGGCGGAGGCCGCGGCCTTCTCCATCTTGTCGTCGCCCGCGTCGGCGTCGCTCGTCAGGTGGCCGACGTCGGTGATGTTGACGACGTGGGTAAGCGTGTACCCCTTGAAGCTCAGCACCCGCCCCAGCGTGTCGGCAAAGACATAGGCGCGCATGTTGCCGACGTGCTGGTAATTGTAGACCGTTGGCCCGCACGAATAGACCCGCGCCTCGCCGGGGTGGATCGGCTCGAATGTCTCGAGGCTGCGGGTGAGCGAGTTGAACAGGCGAAGGTCGGTCATTGCGCGGGCGGGCTTAGGCGACCCGCGCGCACGGTCAATCCCAACCTTCCCACCGCACAGCTTCGTCGACCGGCGCACGGGCGACCGGGAAGCGGTTGACCGGGGCGTCGCGGTCGCCCCAGCCGATCGCCACGCCGCAGAAAAAGATGTGGTCCTCAGGGATCGAAACGACCTCGCGAATTTGCGGACTGTAAACCGCCCACGCTTCCTGGAAGCAGCAATCGAGCCCTTCCTCGCGCAGCAGCAGCGCGATGGTCTGGAGCCACATGCCGATGTCCGACCATTGCGGCGGGCCCATGTACTTGGGCGTATGAACCAGCATCAGCACCGGCGCGCCGAACGCCTGGAAGTTGCGCGCGAACCACATCAGCCGCTGCGCCTTGTCCTCGCGCGGGATCTCGAGCGCGCCGTACATGTCCTCGCCGATACCCCTGCGCCGGGTTTCGTAAGCGCCCTCGAGTTCAGGCGGGTAGACGTGGTATTCAGGCGCGAAGGCCTCGCGGCCCTTGGGCAGGTCTTCCGCCACTCGCGCGAACAGCCGCTGCATCGGTTCGCCGGTCAGCACGATCCCGTGCCACGGCTGGGTGTTCCCGCCCGATGCCGACCGCTGCGCTTTTTCCAGTAGGCGCGCGAGCACCGAGCGATCGACCGGCTTGTCGAGAAACGCGCGTATCGACCGGCGGCTGGCGACGGCTTGTGAAACGTCCATCAATCAGCCTCGAACAGTTCGGCGAGTTGCTCGGTTATCGTGCCGCCGAGTTGTTCAACATCCATGATCGTCACCGCGCGCTTGTAATAGCGGGTGACGTCGTGACCGATGCCGATGGCGACGAGCTGGACCGGGGACTGTTTCTCGATCCAGTCGATCACCTTGCGCAGGTGCTGTTCGAGGTAGCCCGCGCTGTTCACGCTGAGCGTCGAATTGTCGACCGGCGCGCCGTCGGAGATCACCATGAGGATACGGCGGTCCTCGGTGCGGCCGAGCAGGCGGTTGTGCGCCCAGAGCAGCGCCTCGCCGTCGATGTTTTCCTTGAGCAATCCCTCGCGCATCATCAGGCCGAGATTGCGGCGCGCGCGGCGCCACGGCTCGTCGGCCTTCTTGTAAACAATGTGGCGCAAGTCGTTGAGACGGCCCGGTTTTGCAGGTTTGCCCTCGGCCAGCCAGGCCTCACGGCTCTGCCCGCCCTTCCACGCGCGCGTGGTGAAGCCCAGCACCTCGGTCTTTACGCCCACGCGCTCTAACGTGCGGGCGAGGATGTCGGCGCTGATCGCGGCAATGCTGATGGGGCGTCCGCGCATCGAGCCTGAATTGTCGATCAGCAGCGTGACGACGGTGTCCTTGAACTCCTGCTCGCGCTCGATCTTGTAGCTGAGCGAGTGGCCCGGGCTGACGACGACGCGGGCGAGCCGCGCGGCGTCGAGCAGGCCTTCCTCCTGGTCGAAATCCCAGCTGCGGTTCTGCTGCGCCATAAGCCGCCGCTGGAGCCGGTTGGCAAGCCGGGTGACGACGCCCTGGAGGCCGGTCAACTGGCTGTCGAGATAGGCGCGCAACCGGTCGAGCTCGTCGGGATCGCACAGCTCGGCCGCCTCGATCACCTCGTCGAACTTGGTGGTCCAGGCCTTGTAGTCGAATCCATCGGGAATGTCGGTCCACGGGCGGTTGGGACGAACGGGCATCATGCCCTCTTCGCCCTCGTCGCCCGGCTCCCCGTCGGCCATGTCCTCTTCGGACGACATTTCGGTATCGCCGTCGCCGTCGTCGTCGCCCTCGGACATTTCGCCGGCCATCTCGGTGGCCTGCGGATCCCCCTGTCCGTCGGTGTCGTCGTCGCCCTCGTCTTCCTGCTCGCCTTCGGGCTCATCACCGTCGTCGCTATCGTCGGAGGACTGGTCGGGCTGGTCCGGCATCGTCAGCTCGAGATGGCGCAATAGGTCGAGCGACAGTCCCTGGAACGCCTTCTGGTCCTCCAGCGAGCGCGCGAGCGCATCGAAGTCGGCCCCGGCTCGCTGCTCGATCCACTCGCGGACCATTTCCACGCCCGGCGCAGCGCGTTCCGGCACCGCCTGTCCGGTCAGCTTTTCGCGCATGATCAAGCCCAGGGCAGTCGGCAGCGGAACGTCTTCCTTGCGCATGGCGCGGCCGATCGGGTCGCCCGCGGTGCGCAGCTCCATCGCCGCATCAAGATTGCCGCGTATCCCGCTGTAATTGTTCGAACCCAGCGCCTCGTAACGGATCATTTCGGCAACGTCGTAGCAGGCCCGGGCGATCGGGTCCGTCGGCGCCCCGCGCGCGTGCAGCCCTTCGTTGTGATGGAGCATCCGCAGTGCGAAACCATCGGCCACACCCCGCGCCTCGCGCACCTGGTCGGGCGGCAGCGAACGCCCCGGGAGCGGCACACGCAACTGCTTGCCCCGCAGCGTGGGGGCATCGGCGCTCCATGCGACCTCGACCTCAGGTTCATGGGCAAGCGCGCGGCTCGCACCGGTCAGCGCGTGCTTGAAGCGGTCGAGAGGTGTTTCGTCGGCCAAGCGCGCGCCCTTACAGGATGCTCTGCCCGGTCTTCGCCCAGTCGGCGAGGAAGCCTTCGATGCCCTTGTCGGTCAGGACATGGTTGGCCAGGCTCTTGATGACCTTGGGCGGCGCGGTCATCACGTCGGCGCCGATCCGCGCACTCTCGAGCACGTGGACTGCGTGCCGCACGCTTGCGACGAGGATTTCCGTCGAGAAATCATAGTTATCGTAGACCAACCTGATGTCGCGGATGAGGTCCATCCCGTCGAACCCGTTGTCGTCGTGGCGCCCCACGAACGGCGATACGAACGTCGCCCCCGCTTTCGCCGCGAGCAGCGCCTGGTTGGCCGAGAAGCACAGCGTGACATTGACCATCGTGCCTTCGTTAGTCAGCGCGCGGCAGGTCTTGAGACCGTCGATTGTCAGCGGCACCTTGATGCACACGTTATCGGCAATCTTGCGGAGGACTTCTGCCTCCTTCATCATCGTCTCGTGATCCAGCGCGACGACTTCGGCCGAGACCGGCCCGTCGACGATCCCGCAGATTTCCTTCGTCACTTCCATGAAATCGCGGCCCGACTTGTGGATGAGCGACGGGTTGGTGGTTACTCCGTCGAGCAAACCCGCGTCGTTCAATTCGCGGATGTCGGCGATCTCGGCAGTGTCGGCGAAGAATTTCATGGAAACGGGCTCTCCGGAAAAGCGATTCCCGGAGAGCCTTAGCGATGCGGGTGGATGGGGGCTAGAGCGCGTTCCCTGCGCCGAACACGCCGATGATCAGCGGATCGCGGGTGCTGGCCGGATCCCTGCGGATCGCCGCTTCCTCGAACCCGATCTGGTCCCAGATGACGTTGTCGACGGTGTTGGTGAAAGAGCGCGCGACTTGCGGCACATCCACGCCGGTCAACGCCGCAAGCGCCTGACCCACGATCGGGTCGCTCGCAACGCGCAGGCCCTGCCCGACATCGGGAAGCATCGCGTCGATCAGCCGGTTGCCCATCTCCTGCCGCAGGAAGCTCGTGGCAGAGGTTGGACCGCCGCGGACGAGGTCCACGGCGTTCTGGAAGCCGACCACGCGTATCGTATCGGCTACGACTGGCGCGGCGCGCTGCGCAGCGTCGAACGCCACCGGGGCCAGCGCCTGCGCGAGGCGGTTCTTGAACAGGCTCGAAGTGAGGATGCGGCTGAGAACCCCACCCCGCGCGCCAAGGAACTGTTCGAAGCCAAGTTGCGCGACCTGCTGGTCCCAGAAGCCGCCCGGCGCCGCCATCCGGTCGAACGCGCGCGAACTGGAGAGGAACAGGAGCCGGCCGATCGCGTCGGTAAAGCTGAAATCCGCCGTATGGGCCGGCACACCCGGGTAGCACGAGGGCGCCCCCTGCCAGGCCCAATCCGGCCAGGAAGCCGCGACGATGAAAAATGGTCGGGGTGTCAATCAATTCGGTCATTGCAAGGGTTCCTTACCTTGCCGCCCCACCCCGGCGGCGCCCATATGGGCATGAACACATGAACCGCGCCCGACTAGTCATCTTCAACGCCGCGCTTGGCCCGCTCGACTACCGCATTCCGGAAGGGATGGAGGTTGCGCCGGGATCGGTCGTCGTCGCGCCCCTCGGCCCTCGCCAGATTATCGGGATCGTCTGGGAGGCTGAACGACTCCCGTCCGAGCCGGTTCCGGACAGCAAGCTGCGTCCGCTGATCGGAGTGCTGCCGGTCCCGCCCCTCAAGGCCGAATTGAGGCGGCTTATCGAATGGACTGCCGATTATTACTGCGCGCCGCTCGCGTCGGTCGCGCGAATGGTCATTGCCAGCGGTGGCGCGCTGCGCGGACCCGCGACGATGACCGAGTACCGGTTGTCGGGCGGCCTGCCCGAACGTCTGACCCCGCAGCGGCTCGCCGCGATCGAGGCGCTCGACGGCGAGCAGGCGACGATCCGCGAACTCGCGGGCATCGCGGGGGTCAGCGAAGGCGTGCTGCGCGGACTCGTCAATCAGGGTGTGCTCGAACCGGTCGAGGTGGATTGCGACCGTCCCTACCCTCCGGCGCGCGCCGAACACGCTGTTCCAACGCTATCAGACGCTCAGAACGCCGTTTCCAAGCGCTTCATTGACGCTGTTCGGGACCGCCGGTTCGCCCCGTTCCTGCTCGATGGGGTCACCGGGTCGGGCAAGACCGAATGCTATCTCGAGGCGGTTGCCAAGGCGCTCGAGATGGGGCGGCAGACGCTTGTCCTCCTGCCCGAAATTGCGCTCACCGAAGCGTTTCTGCGCCGCTTCGAAGACCGCTTCGGCGTACCGCCGGTTGTCTGGCACAGCTCGCTCAAGTCCACCGAGCGGCGCCGCGCCTGGCGGGCGATCGCGGCAGGAGAGGCGCAGGTCGTCGTCGGCGCGCGATCGGCATTGTTCCTGCCCTACGCGAACCTCGGCCTGATCGTCGTCGACGAGGCGCACGAGGTCAGCTTCAAGCAGGACGACGGGGTGCGCTACAACGCGCGTGACGTTGCGGTGATGCGCGCGCGGTTCGAATCTATCCCCGTCGTGCTGGCCAGCGCCACCCCCGCGCTCGAGAGCCTGCAGATGGCCGAGAGCGGGGTCTACGAGCGGCTGGTGCTCGAGGATCGTTACGGCGGGGCGAAGCTCCCCTCGATCGACACGATCGACCTGACCGAGGAACCGCCCGAGCGCGGTCGCTGGCTCGCCCCGCGCCTGGTGGCCGGCATGCAGGAAAGGCTGGCGCGCGGCGAACAGTCGCTGCTGTTCCTCAACCGCCGCGGCTATGCGCCGCTCACGCTATGTCGCAACTGCGGCTTCCGCTTCGAGTGCCCGAATTGCACCGCGTGGCTGGTCGAACATCGCTTTTCGAGTCGGCTCGCCTGCCACCACTGCGGACACCAGACCCCGCGCCCGCCCGCCTGTCCCGAGTGCGGCGAACCCGACTGTCTCGTCGCCTGTGGTCCCGGTGTCGAGCGCATCGCCGACGAAGTGGCCGAGATTTTGCCGGAAGCGCGCGTGGCTGTGGTCACCAGCGATACCGTCAACACGCCAGAGCGCGCCGCCGAGTTCGTCGCACAAGCCGAAAGTGGCGCGATCGATGTGATCGTCGGCACCCAGCTCGTCACCAAGGGCTTCCATTTCCCCGAGCTAACGCTCGTCGGCGTGGTAGATGCCGACCTGGGGCTGGAAGGTGGAGACTTGCGCGCCGCCGAGCGGACTTATCAGCAAGTTGCGCAAGTAGCCGGGCGTGCCGGGCGCGGCGCGAAGCCGGGCGAAGTTTTCATTCAAACCCGCCACCCTACTGCCGCCGTCATCGCCGCGCTCGCCGCGGGGGATCGTGACGCTTTCTATGCCGCGGAGACCGAGGCCCGCCGCCATGCCGGTGCTCCGCCGTTCGGTCGTTGGGCCGCAATCATCGTCTCGTCGGAGGACGAGGCCGAGGCGCGCCAGGCCGCCAACCGCATCGGCGACACCCGCCCGCATGTCGAGGACGTGGCGATCATCGGACCGGCCCCCGCCCCGCTCGCGTTGCTGCGCGGCCGCTATCGCTATCGCATGCTGATCAACGCCCGCCGCAGCGCGCAAGTACAAGTTGTGATCCGCGACTGGCTCGACGCGCTGAAATTCCCGCAAGGTGTGCGCGTATCGATCGATATCGATCCGTATAGTTTCGTCTGATCATCCTCGGGAAAAACCAAGCTGGGCAAAGGTTGTGGTATCCAGCTTGATGGATCAGGGTAGATCGAGGTTATCTGTGGGGGGTCGCAGGAAATGTTCATCAAGTTCGTGGGGCGGATCGCGTTTGTAGCCGCCGTGCTCGTTTTCGCTTGCGCTGCACCGGCGCGCGCCGAATGGTGGGAGGCCGAGAGCGCGCATTTCGTCGTCAAGTCCGAAGCATCCGAAGTGGCTACACGCAGGTACGCGTTCGAGCTTGAACAGTTCGACCGCGTACTGCGTCTGCTGCAGGGAATGCCGACCGACGGCGAGGTTGTGGGCCGTTCCAACAAGCCGACCATCTACCGTTACGGGCGGGCGGTCGATGTCGCGCGCATCTATGGCGAACCCGGATCAGCCGTGGCGGGCTTTTTCATTCCCCGGGCAGGCGCGTCCGTCGGCTTCGCTCCCACCAAAAATGACAGGATCACTTCGAGACGCTCGGCTTCCATGGTGGGCGACGAACGCTTTGAACTCGATCCGCGCAGCGTGCTGTTCCACGAATATACGCACTACTTCATGATGCAGCATTTCCCCGGCGCCTACCCCCGCTGGTACGTTGAAGGATTTGCGGAGCTGATGGCGACCACCCGCATCGACGACGATCGATTCCATGTCGGTGATCCGCCGCAATATCGGGCGTACCAAATTTTCCGCATGCAAGATTTTCCTCTTGAGGAGATGCTGGATCCCGATCACAGGCTGACCCACGAAGACGCAATGCAGCATTACGCCACCGGCTGGCTGTTTACGCACTACATGAGTTTCGATCCTGGGCGGCGCGAGCGTCTGGTGGGTTATCTCAGGGAAATCGCCAGGGGCGAGAACGGACTCGATTCCGCCAAGCGCGAATTTGGCGACCTTCAGGCGATCGAGGCCGATCTGCGCAAGTACAAGCGCGGGCCGTTCCCGGGCTTCGACATCTCGGGTCAGGGTGTCGAACCGAAGATTGCCATGCGGAGGCTGACCAATAGCGAAGAGGATTCGATCCGCTCGGAGATGCGCCTCGCCCGGGGCCCGATCGACGAGGGCGACGCACGTGACCTCGTATCGGACCTCACCGCTGCAGCAGCGTCCTCCGGGAACGCGGTTCATGTCCTGGGACTGCTCGGCCAGGCGCAAATCGCGGCCAAGCAGTACGCGGACGCCGAGGACACCGGCGCGCGGATAGTCGCTGCCGATCCCGATGACGAAACCGGCTGGCTTGTGCGATCCGGGGCAGCGATCGGACTTGCGAAGGGCAATCCAGCGAAAGGTGCGGCTGCCCGCGAGTTCGCCACCCGGGCCGCGCAATTGGATCGGAGCGATCCCCGCCCGCTTATTGATTATTACCTCAGTTACGTGCGCACGGGCGAGCCACCGACGGAGATTGCCGTAACCGCGCTCGAAACAGCATACGCCCACGCCGGCTCGGACTCCGATTATCGACTTCTGGTCACATACCAGTCGCTGCTCGACAACAAGCTTGATCTCGCCCGTCAGGTCCTGATGCCCATCGCGTTTAACGGACATCGCACGGTCGAACCGAAGAGCGAAAACGACCCGACGCCGCAGAGAATTCTCGCCTTGATCGATTCGGGCAACCGCGACGATGCGCTGGCAATGGCAAGCCGCATGATCAGCAAAGACGAGTTCGACAAGAATTGACTCGCAACGAGGAGACCTGACCATGCTGACCGTCCACCACCTGCGTATCTCGCAATCCGAACGCATCGTCTGGCTGTGCGAGGAATTGGGGCTGGATTACGATCTGACCCTCTACACGCGGCGCTCCGACAACAACCTTGCGCCCGACGAGTACAAGGCGCTCCACCCGATGGGCATTGCGCCGGTGATCACCGACGGTGACCTCGTATTGGGCGAGAGCGGCGCGATCTGCGAGTACATCGATCGAAAGTTTGGCGACGCAAAGCTGTCGCCCGGCGCTGAAAATCCTGATTTCGCCGGGCATCTGTTCTGGTTTCACTTCGCGAATGCCACCTTCATGACCAATGGCATGATGGGCCTTGTCGCGCGGCGGCTCGGCGCCGATCCGCTGCCTGATTTCGTTGCCGACCGGACGGCGAAGGCGTGGAAGATGGCCGAAGCGCGACTGCGTGAAACCGAGTATTTCGGCGGGTCGCAGCTCACAACGGCAGATATCATGATGGGGTTCAATCTCACCACGTCGCGGATGTTCGGCGGCACCGATCTCGCCCCGTTTCCCGCCCTCGCCGCCTATCTCAAGCGGATCGGCGAGCGTCCGGCATACCAGCGGGCGATGGCGAAATGCGAACCCGGGATGACGCCCAAGCTCGACTAACCGGGGAGTGCAACCGCTTCGCGCTCCAAGCGACGACGGACCCACCATGGGCGCACCAGATGACCGGCCTGGACAGCCTTGACGGTCAACCAACCGCCAACTGCGCTGGCGAGTACGAGCGCCACGACCGATGCCTCAAGACCGAAAGGCCCGCCCGAAAGGAGGACTGATCCGGCCGGATGCGAATTTACGACCCCATCGACCGCGCTGCCCGATACCGGCACATCCCACACGAAGCCCTGCGTCACGTTCCAGCCGAAGTGAATGCCGATTGGCAGCCAGAGGTTGCGCGCAAGCATGTATGCTCCGCCGAGCATGACCCCCGCCTCGACTGCGATCGCGAGCGAACTGAAAACGGTAGCATTGGGATTTGCGATATGCGCCAGTCCGAACAGAGCCGAGGTGAACGCGAGGGCGAACCAGCTTCCCCCGAATTGTTCGAGGAAGCGAAACAGTATACCACGAAAGACCACTTCTTCCATAACCCCGGCCTGCAGGCCGGCGGCGAACAACAGCATGGGCCACGACGACATTCCGCCCCAACCGTCGATCGCATATCCTCCAAGCGCCCAGACGATGGCCACGATTGCCGACATCAACAGCGCCGCGCTGGCTACTCCGACCGCCAGCCAGCGACCGCTGCCCGCCCACGCCAGATCGTCGCGTCGCAGGTCGCCGAGCCGCGGAACAAGGTACTTCGCCAGCATGAACGAACAAATCGCCGCAAGAACGCTCATGACGATAGCCGAACCGGTTTTCGCCAGGGGAAGCGGTGCCTTTGAACTCAGCAGGACGAGCAGCGCGAAAACGGCGACGAAAGCCGCGACGGCGACAAGCATCGCGATCAGGGGAAAATTCCAGATCTTGCGCCAGATTGAATTCGTCTCGTCGATCATCCTGCCTCCCCTTCTCGGCGCGGGAGGCACACGAGAACGCGCGGACTGTCAATCGGCGTGTGCAACGCCCGTCGAATGCGGAAGGGATAGGCCGGTCATTCCACCCCCTCACGCTTCAGCAGTTCGCGCTTGATATCAAGGCCATAGGCATAACCGCCCAGTTCGCCGCCGGTGCGGATAACGCGGTGGCATGGGATCAACACCGCGACGTTGTTGCGCGCGTTGGCGCTCCCGGCCGCGCGAACCGCCTTGGGATTACCGGCGGCCGCCGCGATCTGCGCATACGTCCGGGTCTCGCCAAGCGGTATCGCGCGCAGCGCGTTCCAGCAGGCCTCTTGAAACGCTGTGCCTTTAACGTCGAGCGGGATATGGGCAAAATCTCCAGGCGTCTCGATCGATGCGACGACAGCCGCGAGCAGGCGTTCGAAATCCGCTCCGCCCTCGATCAATTCGGCATTCGGAAAGCGCTTGGCCAGGTCGTCGCGCCCTTCGCCGAACGACAATCGGCATACGCCTTTCGCCGTCGCCCCTACCAGCATCGCCCCCAGCGAGGTGTCGACGACCGTCCAGTGGATTGCAGTGCCGCGTCCTCCGTCGCGCCACGCCGAAGGAGTCATGCCCATTTTGTCCTCCATCGCTTCGTAGAACCGGCTGGGGTTCTCGTACCCGGCGTCATAGATGGCGTCGGTCACCCGTCCGCCGGTGCTGAGCGCGGTGCGGGCGCGCTCCTCGCGCAGGGCACGGGCATAGGCGATCGGCGAAAGCCCGGTCGCGCGGGCGAATATCCGCTGGAAGTGGCTCGGCGAATAGCCGGTCAGACCGGCCAGCTCGTCGAGCTTGGGAAGGCCGTCGGAAGCTTTGATCTCGTCGATTACGGCGCGCACGGCAGCCTCGTCACGAGCCATGTCGTTGGGCCGACAGCGCTTGCAGGCGCGAAGGCCTTTTGCCTCGGCTTCGGCGGGCGAGGCGTAGAATCGCACGTTTTCGCGCTTGGGCGCGCGCGCCGGGCAGCTCGGCCGACAATATATGCCCGTCGAATGCACGCCGGTCACGAATTGCCCGTCAAAGCGGCGGTCCTTGGCAAGCGCGATGCGCCAGCGGTCTTCGTCGGTCAGCGTAGAAGTGATCATGGTCTTGTCCTCGCAAGGTGCCAGATGTCGATGCGGCTGAAAAGGTAGCGCGGGCAGCCGGCCCGAGCGTCCCGCCGCTTGCGGTCAATGTCGCGCCGGGGCACAAGCCGCCGCAAATGGCTCGCATGCTCACCTTGATCGCCGCGCTGCTTGCGCTTGCCCTCCCCTCTGCGGTCCGGCCCGAAGCAGCAGACATCGCAGCGGCGGCGCGCGGCGTGGTGCGGGTGGTTATCATGGGGACTGATGGCGAGCGGGTATTCCCGGTCAGCCACGGCACGGGTTTTGCGGTCACTCCGACGAAGATCGTGACCAACGCACATGTCGTTCGGGAAATCCTGCAGGACGACACCTTGCGTATCGCGATCGTCCCACCGGATGGCGACCGAGCCGACTACGGGAAGGTCATTTCGGTTTCGAGCGCGAAGGACCTGGCGGTTATCGAGGTGACGGGTGCGCTTCGCCTGCCTCCGCTCACGCTCACCGGGATCGCCGCGGGCGACGGCGACGAAGTGGCTGCAGTCGGCTATCCAATGAACGTCGATCGCGCACAGGGTCTCGGCCTGTCGGATTTGTTCCGCCCCCAACCACCGGTGAAGAGTTGCGGCTTTGTCTCGGGGATCAGGCCGAGCCGTGACCTCGACACCGTTCTCCACACCGCGCCGATCGCGCGCGGAAATTCGGGCGGTCCACTGCTCGACGGATGCGGACGGGTGCTCGGAGTGAACAGCTTCGGGACGACGTCTGACGACAGCGCCGACGCCGAATTCTCGTTTGCCGTATCCGAGCGAGAGATGCTGCTGTTCCTCAAGTCCGTGGGGATCGAGCCTGCGGTGAACACAATGCCGTGTCGCTCGATGGCCCAGCTCGATGCATCCGAGCGCGAACGATTGCAGGCCGAACAGGCCGCCGCCCGCGCGAAGATGGCCCAGCGTGCGGAAAGCGAGCGGGATCGCCGCGACCGCGCGCAGCTCGAGGCGCAGCTTTCGGTGATGGATGAGCGTGAGAACGCGATGGCACTTGCCGCTTTACTTATCCTGCTGGCGGCCGGTTCGGGATTTGCCGCATACAGCCTGCGCACCGCGGATGATGGCGGCAAGAAGATGCGGATCGCCGGAGCGATTTCGGCTGTGGCGACGATCGCCGCTCTAGCCGTCTGGCTTACCCGGCCCGGCCTCGACGCAATCGATCGGCGCGTAGCCGATGACATGGCCCAAGGCGGTTCCGAACCCGGCGAACCGGCGGCCGGGATTTCGCCTGGCGCTGCCGAACTGACCTGCTCGATCCAGTCCGAACGCAGCCGCATCGTCGGCCAGCCACCCAAAGATCTCGATTTCGGCTGGAATCCGAGCGGCTGCGTCAACGGGCGCACCCAGTACGGTTTCGCCGATGGGAAATGGACGCGTCTTTTCGTGCCAAACGACGAGGATACCATTTCGGTCAACAGTTTCGATCCGGCAACGCGCGTGTTCCGCACCGACCGATTCGCCTTGTCGCAATCGGCGATGGCGCGTGCCCGCACCGCGCGGGGCATCTACAAGGCTCCGGCGTGTGGGGCTGCTGATGCCGCGCGCCAACTCGGTGAAATGCAGTCCGGCGTGGTAGCGTTGCTGCCCCAGCAGGCCAATGAGCGGCTGGTCTATTCCTGTCGTGCGCCAGGCGAATAGCGCCTGCAGACCTCCGCCGTTCGGCTTAACTCACGAACGGTCGCCCGACTCCGGTTGCATCGTCGAAGACCCGGTGTTAGGGGCGCGCCAGCCTTGCCCGGGGAGCCTTGCGGCTGTCCATTTCGCGGCGAAGCGCAAAATCGAATTTCCCGGATCCAAGAGGACCATCGCGCGTGGATATTTCCGCCGGTATTCAGGCTAGCCTAGCAGGGCGCTATGCCTCCGCCCTGTTCGAACTCGCCAGCGAGGCGGGCACCGTGACGGCGGTCGAATCAGACCTCGACACGCTCGCCGCCGCGCTTGCCGAATTGGCGGACCTGCGCGCGTTGACGACGAACCCCGAAGTCGGTCGCAAGACGCAGGGCGCGGCGATCGAGGCCGTGGCCGGTTTGCTTGGCTTGTCGGATCTCACGAAGAAGTTTCTCGGCACGCTCGCCGCCAACGGCCGGCTTTCGAAGCTGGGCGACATGGTTCGCGCGTTTCGCACGATTGCCGCCGCCCAGCGTGGCGAGGTCACTGCCGAAGTCACCAGTGCCCACGCGCTGACCGACGCGCAGGTCGACCAACTCAAGACTAGACTCACCGCACGCGAAGGCCGCACGGTGAAGCTTTCCACCAAGGTGGACCCGGACCTGCTCGGCGGGCTCGTGGTCACCGTAGGCTCCAAGCGGATCGACGGTTCGATCCGCACCCGTCTCAACTCACTCGCTCAGGCCATGAAGGGCTAATCGAATCATGGAAATTCGCGCCGCAGAAATCTCCAAGGTCATCAAGGACCAGATCGCCAACTTCGGCACCGAGGCGGAAGTCTCGGAAGTCGGCTCGGTGCTCTCGGTCGGTGACGGCATCGCCCGCATCCACGGTCTCGACAAGGTCCAGGCCGGCGAGATGGTCGAGTTCGCCAACGGCGTACAGGGCATGGCCCTGAACCTTGAAGCCGACAACGTCGGCGTCGTGATCTTCGGCTCGGACGCCGAGATCAAGGAAGGCGACAGCGTCAAGCGCACCGGCACCATCGTCGACGTTCCTGTCGGCAAGGGTCTGCTCGGCCGCGTGGTTGATGCGCTCGGCAACCCGATCGACGGCAAGGGTCCGATTGTCGCCGACAAGCGCATGCGCGTGGAAAAGAAGGCGCCGGGCATCATCCCGCGCAAGTCGGTCAGCGAACCGGTTCAGACCGGGCTCAAGGCGATCGACGCTCTCGTCCCGGTCGGTCGGGGCCAGCGCGAGTTGATCATCGGCGACCGCCAGACCGGTAAGTCGGCCGTGGCGATCGACACCTTCATCAACCAGAAGCAGGCGAACGCCGGCGACGACGAGAGCAAGAAGCTGTACTGCATTTACGTTGCGGTGGGCCAGAAGCGCTCGACCGTCGCGCAGCTCGTCAAGACGCTCGAGGAAAACGGCGCGATGGAATATTCCATCATCGTCGCCGCGACGGCGTCTGAGCCCGCCCCGTTGCAGTACCTTGCGCCCTACACCGGTGTGACGATGGGTGAATTCTTCCGCGACAACGGCATGCACGCGCTGATCGTGTACGACGACCTGTCCAAGCAGGCAGTCGCCTATCGCCAGATGTCGCTTCTGCTGCGCCGCCCTCCGGGCCGCGAAGCCTATCCGGGCGACGTGTTCTATCTCCACAGCCGCCTGCTCGAGCGCGCAGCGAAGATGAACGACGATAACGGCGGCGGATCGCTGACCGCGCTGCCGATCATCGAAACCCAGGCGGGCGACGTGTCGGCCTACATTCCGACCAACGTGATCTCGATCACCGATGGCCAGATCTTCCTCGAGACGAACCTGTTCTTCCAGGGCATCCGCCCGGCGATCAACGTCGGTCTCTCGGTCAGCCGCGTCGGCGGCGCCGCGCAGACCAAGGCGATGAAGAAGGTGTCTGGCTCGATCAAGCTCGAGCTCGCGCAGTACCGCGAGATGGCTGCGTTCGCGCAGTTCGGTTCGGACCTTGACGCTTCGACGCAGAAGCTGCTCAACCGCGGTGCGCGTCTGACCGAACTGCTTAAGCAGGCTCAGTTCTCGCCCATGCCGTTCGAAGAGCAGACCGTGTCGATCTTTGCCGGCACCAACGGTTACCTCGACGCTGTTCCCGTCGAAAAGGTCACCGACTACGAGGCGCAGATGTTGAGCTTCATGCGCAGCGATCACGCCGATGTGCTGGCGATGATCCGCGATTCCCGTGACTTCGGCGACGACACCAAGAAAGCGACGGTGGCCGCGCTCGACGCCTTCGCCAAGCAGTACGCCTGAGCCCGAGAAGACTAGCTAGGAGCCGAAATGGCCTCGCTCAAGGAACTCAAGGGTCGGATCAACTCGGTCAAGTCGACCCAGAAGATCACCAAGGCCAAGCAGATGGTCGCGGCTGCAAAGCTGCGCAAGGCGCAGGCAGCGGCCGAAGCCGCGCGTCCCTATGCCGAGCGCATGAGTGCAGTGATGGCGAGCCTCGCCGGCAAGGTGTCCGGTGAAGGCGCACCGAAGCTGTTCGCAGGTACCGGCAAGGACCAACGGCATCTGCTCGTCGTCGCCAACAGCGACAAGGGCCTAGCCGGCGCGTTCAACTCGAACATCGTTCGTGCGGCGCTGACCAAGGCAAGCGAACTGCGTGCTGCCGGCAAGGAGGTCGACTTCTACCTCGTCGGCCGCAAGGGCCGCGCGCCGATCCGTCGCCAACACCCTAACAACATCGCCCAGATGTTCGACACCACCGACGTGCGCGAGCCGGGATATGCCGAGGCGACGCGCATCGTCACCGAGCTGATGGATATGTACGAGAACGGCAAGTTCGACGTCGCGCATCTGTTCTACAGCAAGTTCAAGTCGGCGCTGACGCAGGAACCTACGCGCCTCCAGATCATCCCGGTCCCGGCCCCCGAGACCGCCGAGACCAGCCAGGCTGCCGTCGAGTACGAACCCGACGAGGAGGAAATCCTCGCCGAGTTGTTGCCGCGCTATCTCAAGACTCAGGTCTTCGGCGCTTTGCTCGAGAATCAGGCGTCGGAACAGGGTGCCTCGATGACCGCGATGGATAACGCCACGCGCAACGCGGGCGATCTGATCAACAAGCTGACCATCCAGTACAACCGCAGCCGCCAGGCTGCGATCACCACCGAACTCATCGAAATCATCGCTGGTGCGGAAGCACTTTAATCAGGGTCGATACGTGAAAAAGATCGCTTTCCTTCTTCCTCTCATCGCACTCGCCGCCTGCGGGCAGGAGCCTGCGCCCGAGCCAACTCCTACCGAGACCGCTCCGGCCGTGCCGGTGTCGACACTGCCCGCACCGGACACGCAGCATTTCGCCGAAGCTTTCGCGGCCGGGTGCAATGGCGCCAAGCCGGTCAACGAGGCCAGCTGCAAGCGCGCTGGCATGGGGTCGAACAATGTCGTGTGCGATTACAGCCTCGGCGATGACGAATACCTCCGCCACACGGCGACCCTGAGCCCCAACGCCGACAAGACCGGTTGGGTTCTGACCGACGCCGCAACAGTTTGCACCGAACACGGTGCCGAAACCACCGAAACCGCAGCTTCCGAAAGCCAGTAGGAAACACATACCATGGCAACCGCACCCGTCCTGAACCAGACCACCACCGGCACCATCAGCCAGGTCATCGGCGCCGTCGTCGACGTCGCGTTCGAAGGCGAACTCCCGGCGATTCTTACCGCGCTTGAGACCGACAACAATGGCAACAAGCTCGTCCTCGAGGTCGCCCAGCACCTCGGCGAGAGCACCGTGCGCACGATCGCGATGGATGCCACCGAAGGCCTCACCCGCGGGCAGAGCGTGACCAACACCGGTCAGCAGATTTCGGTGCCGGTTGGTCCGAAAACGCTCGGCCGCATCGTCAACGTCATCGGTGAGCCGATCGACGAGCGCGGCCCCATCGGCAGCGACATGACCGCACCGATTCACGCCGATGCGCCGCTGTTTGTCGACCAGTCGACCGAGGCGGCGATCCTCGTCACCGGGATCAAGGTCATTGACCTGCTCGCGCCTTATGCGCGCGGCGGCAAGATCGGCCTGTTCGGCGGCGCCGGCGTCGGCAAGACCGTGCTGATCCAGGAACTGATCAACAACATCGCCAAGGGCCACGGCGGCGTTTCGGTGTTCGCCGGGGTCGGCGAGCGCACCCGCGAGGGTAACGACCTTTACCACGAGTTCCTCGACGCCGGTGTCATCGCGAAGGACGCCGACGGCAACGCGACCTCGGAAGGCTCCAAGGTGGCACTCGTATTCGGCCAGATGAACGAGCCTCCCGGTGCCCGCGCCCGCGTCGCGCTCTCGGGCCTGACAATGGCCGAGTACTTCCGCGACCAGGAGGGCCAGGACGTTTTGTTCTTCGTCGACAACATCTTCCGTTTCACTCAGGCGGGCTCGGAAGTGTCGGCGCTGCTCGGACGCATTCCTTCGGCGGTGGGCTACCAGCCCACCCTGTCGACCGACATGGGCAACCTGCAGGAACGCATCACCTCGACGACCAAGGGCTCGATCACCTCCGTGCAGGCGATTTACGTTCCCGCGGACGATCTTACCGACCCTGCCCCTGCGACCTCGTTCGCTCACCTTGACGCGACGACGACGCTGAACCGCGCGATTTCCGAACTCGGCATCTATCCTGCGGTGGATCCGCTCGATTCGACCAGCCGCGTGCTTGAGCCGCGCGTCGTCGGTGAGGAGCACTACCGCACCGCCCGCCGCGTCCAGGAAGTGCTGCAGAAGTACAAGAGCCTGCAGGACATTATCGCGATTCTCGGCATGGACGAACTGTCGGAAGAGGATAAGCTGACTGTCGCCCGCGCGCGCAAGATCCAGCGCTTCCTGTCGCAGCCATTCCACGTCGCCGAGGTGTTCACCAACATCCCGGGCAAGTTCGTCCAGATCGAAGACACGGTGAAGTCGTTCAAGGCCGTCGTCGACGGTGAATACGATCACCTGCCCGAGGCCGCGTTCTACATGGTCGGCGGTATCGAGGAAGCGGTCGAGAAGGCCAAGAAGATGGCCGAGGAAGCCTAGGACCATGGCCCTGCACTTCGAATTGGTCACGCCGGCACGGCTCGAGCGGTCCGAGGACGTCCACATGGTGGTCGTTCCCGGCACCGAGGGCGACTTCGGCGTGCTCGAAGGCCATGCACCGGTGATGAGCACGATTCGCGACGGCGCGATCCAGGTGTTCCGCACCGAAGGCGCGGCACCCGAGACCATTGAGGTTCGCGGCGGCTTTGCAGAGGTCGGCGAGAACGGGTTGACGGTCCTCGCCGAGCACGTCGAGGGCTGACTATCCGCCAGTTTTTCGAAAGAGCGCGCACGCGGCTTTGGCTGCGGCGCGCTTTTTTCGTTGCCGCCGCATTTGCGCTCGTCATGGCGTTGCTTCCTAAACCGCCTGAGCTTCCGGGGAACCCCGGTGACAAGTTCCAGCACATGCTCGCCTTCGCGACGCTGGGTGTGCTCGCCGCTTCCGGCTGGCGCGACAAGCCGCTATGGGTGCTGTTCGGTGCCCTCGCCGCCTTCGGAGGGTTCATCGAAATCGCACAGGCGGTTCCCGCGCTTCACCGCGACTCGCAATGGAGCGACTGGATCGCCGACATGGCAGCCGCCGCAATTGCCATCGGCGCTGTGCGCGCTGTGCTTCCCCGCCAATAGTTCAGTTCGTCGCATTCACCGCACCGGTGAGATGCTCAACCCCGCGTAAACCATTCCATACAAGACCGAATTAACCGTTGACGGTCAGATTCGCTTCAGACGGGGGGCGTCCAGGAGTGAATTGCATGGCGTACCCATATGACAGCACGGTCTCGGAAGCGATCAAACGCGCGGGACTACCGAAATCCCACAAGGTCCACTGGTCCGAGCAGCGCAAGGCCGACGTGGTCCACGCGGTGCGCGACCGGCTGATATCGTTCGACGAGGCGCGCTGGCGCTACCTTCTCAGCCGGAGCGAGTACCGCGCCTGGGAGGAAAAGGTCGATGAACAAGCGGCCAAAGAACCCGCCTGACATCTCGGCCGCGTGGGGCAGAAGCCGGAAGGCTTGTCCGCCGCTCCCGCGATGAATTTCGCCAGCGCCGCGCTTCTAAGCAACCCGGCACGGTCCCCGCCGACGCGCGCGAGCGCGGTGTTGGCGAAATTCAGGTCGATTGACGCGTGACTGAGCGTCTCGCCGGGAGCGTGTTGCATAACTCATCTTCGCTCTGGTTACGGTGCAATCGCTGACTCAGCGACCCGAGCGATCGGATGCAGAACCAGGCGAAAGGTCGCCTGTCAGTCCTTCTTTTCCGCCGCCTTTCGCTTTTTCATCGCATCGTGGAAGCGATCGGCCCATCCGGGCTTCACCAGCTGGTCCGCACGAACCATCCGCAGTTCGCCCGCATCTACATCGCGGCTCACTGCGCTACCGGCGGCGACGATTGCATCCGCCCCGATTGTCAGCGGCGCGATCAGCGCGCTGTTGGAACCGATGAAGGCACGTTCTCCGATCACGGTCTTGTGCTTGAAATAGCCGTCGTAATTGCAGGTTATCGTGCCCGCGCCGATATTAGCGCCTGCGCCCACCTCCGCATCGCCAAGGTAGGTCAGGTGACTCGCCTTTGCGCCCTCGCCCAGTATCGCCTTCTTCATTTCGACGAAATTGCCGACCTTGGCGCCCTTGCCCATGATGGTTCCGGGACGCAGCCGCGCGAACGGGCCGACCTCACACCCCTCGCCCACGCTGGCCCCCTCGAGATGGCAGAACGCCTTGATCTTCGCGCCGTCGGCGATCTTTACGCCGGGGCCGAAAATGACGTTGGGCTCGATTGTCACGTCGCGCCCGATCCGGGTGTCGAAGCTGAAGAACACGGTCTCGGGCGCGCGCAGCGAAGCTCCGGCCGCCATCGCTTCCTCGCGCTTGAAAATCTGCCACTGTGCCTCGGCGTCCGCCAATTCGGCGCGTGAATTAATCCCGCGCACTTCGGCCTCGCCGGTCTCGATGCAGGCACTCACGCGCCCAGCGGCGAGCGCGGTCATGACGATATCGGGCAAGTAGTATTCCCCCGCAGCGTTGTCGTTTCCGATCCGACCGAGAAGGTCGAACAGATCCTTCGCGCGCGCCGCCAGCATACCCGAATTGCAAAGGTCGACCGCCCGCTCGGCAGCGCTGGCGTCCTTGAATTCGACCATCTTGGCGATGGTGTGCCCGTCCTCGCTGACGATCCGGCCATAGGCGCCCGGATCGGCGGCGCGGAAAGCGAGCACGACCGCAGGAGGCGCGTCGGCCTCATGCAGCCGGTCGAGCATCCGGCGCATCGTCTCCGCCTTTACGAACGGCACATCGCCATAAAGCACCAGAACATCACCATCGAAGTCGCCGAGCGCGCTCTGGGCCTGCTGGACCGCGTGGCCGGTTCCCAGTTGCGGATCCTGCAACGCGGTTGCCGCTCTCCCGAAAACGGCCGCCTCGATCTGCTCGCGCCCGCTCCCAACAACGACAACCGTGTGCCGTGGGCCCAGTTCGTCGACGCTCGCCAAGAGATGGTCGAGCATCGCGCGTCCGGCGATCTGGTGGAGGACCTTGTGGAGATCGCTCTTCATCCGGGTGCCTTTGCCCGCAGCGAGGATGACGGCGGCGAATTCGCGTGGATTTCTCATGCGCGCGGCCATGCCACCGATTGCTTGCGGTTGGAAGAATCCCCGCTACCGCGTGCCGATGGCGGATTTCCCCTTCGACATCGTCGCGTTCGATCTCGACGGCACCTTGCTCGAGACGCATCGCGACCTCGGCACCGCGGTAAACCATGCGCTGACCATCGGCGGATTCGCTGCGGTCCCGATCGAGAGCGCGAAGGATCTCATCGGCGGCGGCGCGAAAATCATGCTGCGGCGGGCAATCGACGACCAGGGCGGCGTCGAGGACGGTCGCTTCCGCGAACTCTACAAGGCCATGCTCCATTACTACGGCGAGCATTTCGCGGACCACTCACGCCCCTTTCCCGGCGCGGTCGAGATGCTCGACACCTTGCGGGGCCGCGGCGTCAGGCTGGCGGTGGTGACCAACAAGTTCGAACAGTTCGCCAACGGGGTGCTCGATGCGCTCGACATGCACCACCTGTTCGATTGCGTGCTCGGCGGTGATTCCCTCGGAAAGGGGAAAGCAAAGCCGGAACCGGACATGATCTGGGCGGTGCGCGATCGGCTGGGAGGGGGGCGAATAGCCTTTGTTGGCGACAGTTCTTACGACATGAAAGCCGGCCGCGCGGCAGGCGTGCCGACGATTGCCGTGACGTTCGGCTATCACGATAAATCGCCACTAAAGATGGGCGCGGACGCGGTCATCGAATCGCTCGGCGAACTGATCCCCGCCCTTGAGGCGATAGCCGCGCAACGCTGATCGTACGCAACCCCTCCCCGCCGAACGCCCGGTTGCATCACAATCGAGATAGTGCCAACGCCGCACCACACTTTACGGGCGCGTAAAGCCGTGCCGGCATTAGGAGGATTCCGCCATGACCATCTCGTTCAAGGACAAAGTCGCCATCGTCACCGGCGCGGGCGGCGGCCTAGGCCGCGAATACGCGCTCGAACTCGCCCGTCGCGGAGCGAAGGTCGTCGTAAACGACCTGGGCGGATCGCGTGACGGCACCGGTCATTCGGACATGGCGCTGCAGGTCGTCGAGGAAATCGAGAAGGCCGGCGGCGAGGCAATCTCAAACGGCGCCTCGGTCACTGAATACGAGCAGATGGAAAAGATGGTCGCCGACGCCAAGCAGAAGTGGGGCGGCGTGCACATTCTGCTCAACAACGCCGGCGTGCTGCGCGACAAGACGTTCGCCAAGATGGAGCCGAAGGACTTCGAATTCGTCGTCGACGTGCACCTCAACGGGTCGGCCTTTGCAACCAAGGCCGTGTGGGAAACTATGCGCGAGCAGGCCTATGGCCGCATCATGATGACCGCTTCGTCGACCGGCTTGTTCGGCAACTTCGGCCAAGCCAACTACGGTGCCGCCAAGCTCGGCCTCGCCGGCCTCACCAAGACCCTTCAGCTCGAAGGCGCAAAATATAACATCAAGGTCAACACGCTGGCGCCGGTTGCCGGCACACGGATGACCGAAGACTTGTTCCCCGAGCAGGCATTCAAGCTGTTCGCGCCGGAAAACGTCGTACCCGCAGCGCTGTATCTCGTCAGCGAGGACGCGCCGACCAACGCTATCGTCGGCGCCGGCGGCGGCGGCTATCATTCGGCCTGGGTGATGATGAACGACGCCACCTGGCTGCCCGAGGGCGAACGCACGGTCGAAGGTTTCGCGGCCAACTGGGAGGCAATCTCGGCGCAAACCAACCTGGTCGCGCCGAATTCGGGCGCCGAGCAGTCGGGAGCAATCCTGAAAGCGATGCAGAAAGTCATGGGCGACGCCGCGCCCGGTTCAACGCGAGGCTAGTCGTCCACTACTTTGACCAGTCGACGCTCGACCGGGGCAAGGACCCCGGCGAGTTCGTAGCCGCGCTTGAGGATCTGTCCGTGCTCGCCGAACAGGGTCCACATGCCCTGGCGGTTACGTAGTGCGGGTCGTTTCTCGATGCGCATTTGCGGACGCTCGGCGGTTCGGCGGAACGCCGCAAACGCGGCAAAATCGCGGGTAAAATCCATCGCATAATCGCGCCACTGGCCCGCGGCGACCATACGACCGTAAAGATCCAGGATACGCATGAGCTCGACGCGCTCGAATCCGATCTGGTGGATGATACGGGGGGGAAAAGGAACGATCGAGCCTCCGTTCAGTCCGCCCGCACTCATGCAACGCTCATCCGCGCTTGGCTCCGCCACGCCGAGCCACCGGCGCGCCCTCGCCGATCGCAGCCTTCAGATCGGCAACTTCAGCGCGCAACGACGCAAGTTCGCTTTCCAGTTTCTCGACGCAGTCGCGGCCCGGTGCGCACGGATCGTCGCACGGGGTGCCATACGGAAGGAATTCCTTCATCCACTCCTCAGCCGGGACGAGTGTCGAGCGCGCCTTGAGGCCAATCATCGTCGCGCCCTCGGGTACGTCGTCGGTCACGACTGCGTTTGCACCGATCCGCGCCCGTTCACCGACCACAATTGGGCCAATAACCTGCGCTCCCGACCCGATGATGACGTTGTCGCCGATGGTCGGGTGGCGCTTGCCCCCAACCCCGTTGGTCGGATTGGTCCCACCAAGCGTGACACACTGATAGATCGTCACGTTGTCGCCGATGATCGCGGTCTCGCCGATCACCGTGAACCCGTGGTCGATGAAGAAGTTCTCGCCAATCTCGGCACCCGGGTGGATATCGATCGCGGTCAGGAAGCGGCTGAAATGATTTATCAGCCGGGCGAGGAAATAGAGCTTGGCTTCGTACAGCCAGTGCGCCGCCCGATGCAGGCCGAGCGCCAAGACCCCCGGGTATAAAAGGATCTCCCAACGCGAATGCGGCGCCGGATCGCGGGCACGCACCGAGTTCGAGATAGGATGTCAGTTTCTCGAACATCGTCGGCGAATCTCCCATCGATCGCGCATCAAAGCAAGCGGGGCTGCTCGGCCCCCTGCACCGCTTCGAGCGCATCGCGCCAGACCGACTGCGTCGGCGGCACCTTGCGTTCGAGGCTGAGCCGGTCGATCGCCGCCACCACCGCTTCGATGCCGGCGAAACTGCGCTCGAGCCGCGGAACAAGATAGGTAGGCGCGCCTTCGCCCAGCGCAAGACCGCGGGCATCGGCGTGCGCTTCGATCAAGGCGGCGACCATGTCGTCGTCAGGCACACCGATCGTGAGGTGAAGCGCCGCGCCAAGGCGACTGCGGAGGTCGGATAGCTCGATCTCCCAAGGGTCGCGGTCGGTTACGAGCAGCAGCGGGCGCCCGCTCTCCTGCGCACGGTTCCAGCGATGGAACAGGTCCGTCTCGTCGACCGCATCGGCTCCGTCGATGGCCTCGACACCGACTTGCTCGCCCGCCCAACGTGCTAATATCGACTTCCCGCTGCGCGCAGGACCGGCGAGGATTGCGGTACCGTAAGGCCAGGCGGAAGGGTCTGAAAGCGCGTCGATAGCGGCGCGGTTTGCGTTGCCGACGACGATGCGCGCGGCCCCGTCCGCCCGCCGGACGGTCAAGGGCAGCGCAATCTGGCCCATCAGCGGCTGATCGCCAGCCCGGTTCCCGCCTGCCGGACAGTGAATCCGCGCGACCGTAGCGCGGCCGCCAAAGCATTGACGTCGCCTCCGAAGCTGACCGTCATCACCGACGTGCCGCCGATAGCCGTGCTGGTTGCCGCGGCACCGCGTACCCCGGGCGTTGCGCGCACGGCCGAAAGCGACGCGTCGAACGCGCCGGCGTTCGGCGTGGCGAACTGGATCGCGAAATTCGATACCACAGCCGGTGCCGTGGTCGCTGCCGGCGCCGGCGTCTCGCTCGTAGTAGACGTCACATCGGCGGCGCGCGATTCCCGTTCTTGCGCTTCGGCGGCACGGCCGTACTCGATGAGTCGCTGGAGCGCGGGATCAATCTGCGGTGCCCCAAGATTGAGCGTTGCATCGGGCTTGAGCTTACCCTCGTCGAGGGTGGCTTCGAAGATCGCATTGAACCGCAGCACCGCCTTGTCGAGCATCTCGGAAAGCGCGTCCTGGTTGGGAGCGGTGAGCGTGAAACTCTGCAAAAACTCGTCGTCCGGCCCGTAACGAGCGGTGAAGGTGCCCTTCACCGGTCCACCGGGATATGTGTAGCGCAGGTCGGCAATCGCGATCAGCACGTCCGACGCGCCGAACTGGTCGAGTACGTTGCGCCACCAGGTACGGCTGCGACGTCCTGTCTGGCCATATGTGAGCAGCAGCGAATCACCACCCGCACCGGATGGCCTGACGTAGTCGATCTTGCTCGCACCTGGCTGGTATTCGGCCCAGGCGCGCTGCCACGGATTGCGCATCTCATAGACCGTTTGCGATCCGGCGCTGAAGGTGACGGGGACCAGCAGCATCGGCGCCGAATGCTGTACATCCCCGCCGCGTCCCAGCAGACCGCCCGCGCGTGCACGATCAAACACTACGCCTAGCCGCGCGATGTATCGGCTGGGGCCGAGTTCCTCGTGCTCGATGACGACCGACGAGACCAGTGAGTAGAGTTGCCCGTCGGGAATAGCGGGGCCGTCGATCTTCTTCCACGCCAGCTTCATCGCTTCGCGCCAGCCCTGTTCGCGCGCTTCCTGGGCGGTCTTGGCGGTGACGTCGACGTCGATCCCACCGACCTGAATGTCACCCGATGCGGCCACCGCGGCGATACCGCGATCGCCGCCGACTTGGGCTAGGAGAGCACGTCCGGTTACCACGAGAAGAATTGCCGCGAGGAGCACGGTAGCGATGAGGATCGCGGCGCGGCGCGGGTCGCGCGGAATGGTGAGCGTGGGTGCCATAGGGGAAAACTGGCGGCCTTTTGCCCAAACGGGCATGGAAATCCAAGCGCGAATGCGTCAGGGCGAGCGGATGGCATCAAACGGCTCGCCCCCGCGCTCCTACACCTACGAATCGGCCGGGGTGTCGATCGACGCCGGCAATGCGCTGGTGCGCGCGATCGGTCCGCTGGCAAAATCAACGGCACGCCCCGGCGCGACGAGCGAACTGGGAGGGTTCGGCGGGTTTTTCGATCCGAAGGCGGCCGGATACAACGATCCGCTGCTCGTGGCGGCAAACGATGGTGTGGGCACCAAGCTCAAGCTCGCGATCGACCACGATCGGCACGACACGGTCGGGATCGACCTTGTCGCGATGTGCGTCAATGACCTGATCGTGCAGGGCGCAGAGCCGTTGTTCTTCCTCGACTATTTTGCCACCGGCAAGCTTGAAAGCGGGGTCGCCGAGCGAGTGATCGCGGGAATTGCCGAAGGCTGCAAGCAGGCCGGGTGTGCGCTTATCGGAGGCGAAACCGCCGAAATGCCCGGCATGTACGCTGCCGGCGACTACGACCTGGCCGGCTTCTGCGTCGGCGCGGTCGAGCGCGGGGAGCAACTGACCGGTGAAGCAGTAGCCCCAGGCCATGTCCTGCTTGGGCTTGCCAGCACGGGCGTCCACTCGAACGGGTATTCGCTCGTTCGTCGGCTGGCGGAAGACATGGATTGGCGAATGGACCGCCCTGCCCTGTTCGACCCCGAGACCCGGCTGATCGACGCTCTGATCGCGCCTACCAGGATCTACGTCAAAAGCCTGCTGCCGCTGGTTCGCAGCGGCAAGATCGATGCGCTGGCGCATATTACAGGCGGCGGATTGCTCGAGAATGTCCCACGGGTGTTGCCCGAAGGCGCGCACGCGGTGATAGACGCCGACGCCTGGGAACAGCCGGGTCTGATGGCGTTTCTCCAGGCACAGGGGAATATCGAGCCGAGCGAGATGGCGCGCACCTTCAATTGTGGAATCGGCATGGTGCTGGCGGTTACGCCCGAAATGGCGCGCGAAGTCGCCGCCGACCTCGAAACCAATGGCGAGACTGTGGCGCGCATCGGCGAGGTAATCGAGGGGCCGCGCGGCTGCACGGTCCGCGGTTCAGCCGAAGCCTGGTCAGCGCGCGAACCATGGGAAGCCAGGCATGAGGCCTGACTCGGGCGGTTGTCACGCCACCTTGTCGGGAATCCCGTCAAGATTCTCGCCAAGCGTGTCTCGGAGGTAGAGTTCGCGCACGCCGACGAACGCGACGACCAGCAGCGCGCCTGCGAAGAACACACCATAAATCCCGAATACCGCGCCCGCGCCCAGGATCGTGAAGAGGGTCAGAGCCGGCGGGATCGCAACCACCTGCCGGTTTACCACTGGGGTTATCAGCCACGCCTCGATCACCCGAATCGCGACGTAGGCTATGAGAGTGTATGTCAGCACGTCGCCGCCTTGGCCGGCGGCAAGGCCGATAGCCGGAAGCATCGCGATCGCAGGGCCGACATAGGGTATGAATTCGGACAGTCCGCCGAGTAATCCCAGCGCGGCCCAGTGCTCGACTCCCGCGAGCCACAGCGAACCACCGATCAGCAGCGCCATCGCGGTCATCGAAATAAGCTTGGACTTGAGCCAGAGGCGCAGCGCCTTGCTCATTTCGACAAGTGCGCGCTCGACGACGGGTCGACCCTGCGGTGGGGTCAGCAAGACCACCGCGCGCTCGTAAGGGCGCGGGTTGCCGGCTATGAACAGCGCTCCCACCATTACGATCAGGAAGTTGAGCATGACCTGGGCGGCGCCGCCCGCCAGCTTGCCGAGCCGGTCGGCGATCGCGCTCCCTTCCATGGCTGCTTCGGCCGCCCGGACCACCGCCGCGCCGACAGGCGTCACGCTGAGCGTCCGTTCGATCGATGCGACGATGCTGGGTAGATCGTCGATCATCGCCGCGAGCTCATTGCCGAACTGGACGACGAGCAGCCAGCCGACCAGGCCAAACAAACCGAGCGAGAATATAACGCCCAGCGGCAAGGCAATCCGCCAACTCGCGATACCGATCTTCTGAAACAGGCGCGCGGCGCTGCGGAACATAACCGCGCCGATGACCGATCCGAATGCCAGCAGCAGCAAATCCGCCGAACGCCAAACGACAAGCAGGACTGCGGCCACCGCGATCGTCCAGCCAAGCCGGCGTAGATACGGAATATCTTCGGGGCGGGGCTTGAGCGGAGGTCCCATCTGCTGGCACAAGCTACACGCGGCCATTCAGTTCCGCTAGGTCAATAGGAGAGACCAGTTGACGAAGGCGCGCGTCGCGGTGCTCATCTCGGGCAGCGGCACCAATATGGCGGCGTTGCTTTACGCCAGCCGGCTGCCGGGCGCGGCGTATGAGGTAGTCCTCGTGGCGAGCAACGATCCCGACGCAGCCGGCCTCCAGTTGGCAGAGGCGGAAGGCGTCCCGACCTTCGCCCTCCGCCATAAGGGCATGGAGCGTGCCGCGCACGATGCGGCGATGGATACCGCGATCCGCAATTCCGGTGCAGAATATGTCGCGCTGGCAGGATACATGCGGGTGCTGGGCGCCCCATTCGTTCGCGCTTGGGAGAACCGGATGCTCAACATCCATCCCTCGCTGCTGCCAAAGTATCGTGGACTCCATACGCATCGCGCCGCGATCGAAGCGGGAGACAGCCACGCCGGTTGCAGCGTGCACCTCGTCACCGAAGAACTCGATGCAGGCGAAGTCCTCGGCCAAGCGACGGTGGCCCTGCTTTCCGGAGATACCGAAACGAGCCTCGCGGCGCGAGTGCTGATCGCCGAGCATCAGGTCTATGCGCGCGTGCTGAACGATTACGTCTCGCGTCCCAACGACCCGCAATGGCTGCTCGCGAAGGTTCGGACACTGGCACTGGGTCTGCCCGAAACCCACGAGCGCGAGAGCCACGGCTCGCCCGGCTGGCGAGCGGGTAGCGAAAAGTCGGGCAAGTACTTCGCCTATTTCTCCGACCAGCACCACGGCACGCCGCACGTATCACTGCTGGTCAAGGCTGACAGCATGGACGAACTCGAAGGCCTCGTGGAAGCGCAGCCGCATGCGTACCATAAGCCGGCATATTACGGTGCGAGCGGATGGATCGGCCTGATTCTCAACCGCCCTGGACTCGATTGGAGCGACGTCTCCGAATGGCTCCAGCGGAGTTGGCGCTCGGTTGCCCCGAAGAATGCGACCAAACTGCTCGACGTCGCCGACGACTTCTGATGACGCGAGCCCGCGCCCACCCGCTGGCTGTCGCTCCGGCCGCTCGGCTGGTCAACCGGGGGGTGGCCGCCATCTGGCGTAGCGGAGTGACTCCGAAACCCCCTCTCGAACCCGAAGCGCTATGGACGATCGGAGCGCGTGGCTTCGACACGGAAGACGAAGCCGGCGGGCGTTGCGGCGAAGATGTGAGCGACTTTCGCGAGCGGCTCGAGCGCCTTTGCCGTTCGCTGCAAAAGGAAGCCGACCTCAACGCGATCGGCCACACCATGGCCTATGGACAGCTTACCGGGGCGATCCGCAGGCGCCACGCATTGGGCCGGTTGTGGCGCGAACGCCCCGCCCTCGCAGCGACGCCGGTCGCCTCGCCCATCGCCGTCGTTGGGCAGATGCGCAGCGGCACGACCCGCATCCACCGCCTGCTCGCGGCCGATCCGGCGCTGTCCGGGACGCGATTCTGCAACAGCTGGGACGCGGTTCCCCGGACGCCCGACCTGCGTCCCTTCAAAGCCGCCGCCGCGCTCGTGATCGCGCGGCGGATCAACCCCTGGCTCGATACCCTGCACCCGTTCGGCGCCACGCGTGCAGACGAGGAAATCGGCTGGCTGTCCGCCGCATTGTCGCCGTGCGCTTACGAAGCACAATGGCGCATTCCGTCATACGTCGCGTGGAGCGAGGCGCGCGATCCGGCGCCGGTTTATCGTGAATTCGCGCGCATCCTCCGCACGGATGCGGCCACGATGGGCGACTCCGCACGTTCACGGGTGCTCAAGTGTCCCCAGTTTGCGGAGGATCTGCCAGCATTGCTTGCGGTCTTTCCTGACGCTCGACTCGTCGTCGCTCGCCGCTCCGCGACCGCGGTTCTCGACAGCACGGTATCGATGGTGGCGGCGCAATCGGCGTTCCAGTCGGACACGCGCGAACTGGCTGCGATCCGGACCGAATGGCACCGCAAGCTGGCCATGCGCGATCGGCGAATCGAGACCGCGCTCGCCAAGCACGACGGTCCGGTGGCGACTGTGCCCTACGAAGCGCTCAATGCCGACTGGCGCGCGACGATCGGCGAAACGTATGCCGCATTAGGCATGGCGTTATCGGCGGAGGCTCTTGCGGCTATGGAACGCGAACAGCATGCCGCGGCGCGATCGCCGCACCTCGCACACGGCGACGCGCTGGTTCGTTTTGCGCAGGCTAGCCCGCGCGGCGACCGACCCCCGGAATGACCGACCCGACCCGCGTGCGGTAGTCGCTATAGGATCCACCGAAACGCGCGAGAAGGTCGTGTTCCTCATGAGCGATGCCGATGAAGATATAGATCGACATGCCCACGGCCAATAAGAGGTGGCTCGTCGTCATGTCGGGCGTGGCCCAGAATGCGAGCAGAAAGCCGCTGTAGATCGGATGCCGCACCCACTTGTAGAAGAATGGCGTGCGAAAGGTTTCGGCAGGAGGCTCGGTACCGCGCGCATGACGCCAGGCCTGCGCGAGACCAAACAGTTCGAAGTGACTGATCAGCCAGGTCGCAATAAACAGGATGGTCCATCCGAGCAGGAACAGCGCCCAGATCGCGATCCGCGCGGTCGGGTTCTCGACCGTCCACAGCGAGCCCGCAATCGGGTGCCAGAATGCAAAAAGGATCACCAGGCACACCGCGGCGGCGAGGCAGTAGAGCGAACGCTCGATCGCCGGGGGTACGATGCGAGTAAACGCAGCCTTGAAGCCCGGCCGCGCCATGACCGAATGTTGCACGCCGAACAGTGCAATGAGCGCAAGGTCGATCAGTGCTGCAGTCCCAGGAGAGGCGGCGAGACCCTTGTCGACGTGGGTCGGCAACAAATCGAGCCCGGCTGTGAAAGCGACGAGGTAAAGAAACGAGGCGAAAAATGCGAAATAACACAGCAAAGCGATCGGCATGGCCAGCAATCGGGACATAACTCCCTCCCCGGAAGCAATGCGACCCTGCATGTGTGTAGATACCACGGCGCGCTACCCGCGCCTAGATCAAGGCGAAATCAGGCGAAGCGATCCGACATAGGCTTGGTCGCTTCTGGCGCGTAAGTTCGATTCATTGCCGGAGGGCCGCCTTCGGCCCAGGACTGCCATTCTCTTATCAGACCATTTTCACACAGCGCCCGCCAGACCGCCCGGCGACGACCGAACGCGGGGATGGAACTGTTCGCCCATCCCCGCATCAAGACATGGGGTTCGCTGAAGCTGACCGATTCGACCTCGATGCCGAAACCGGGGTCGGTCGCGAACAAGTGCCTGGCACCTTCCAGGACGGCATCGCGGCCGGAAACCCCCTCGCGCCAACTGTCGATGTACGTGTAATCCGCCGTCATCAGATCGCGCATCGCGTCGATATCGTGCGCGTTCGTGGCCGCAACGAAGCGTGCAACGAGCGCCTTGCTCTTCTGGCTTCGACCCCAGGGCATCGATTGGCGTTTAACGCGCTTGCACGCCTCGCCGCTATTGCATTTGTTAAGCCGAGGCGGGGGCGGGTCGGAACGCCCCAACCTGAGCTCAGCCGACGATTTCTTCCGGATTGAAGAAATAATCGATCTCAACCTTGGCGTTTTCTTCCGAGTCCGAGCCATGCACCGAGTTCGCCTCGATCCCTTCCGCGAAGGTCTTGCGGATCGTGCCGTCGGCAGCGTCGGTCGGGTTGGTGGCACCCATTACATCGCGGTTGCGCTTAACGGCATCCTCGCCCTCAAGTACCTGGACCACGACCGGACCGCTGGTCATGAAATCGCACAGCTCGCCGAAAAACGGGCGGTCCTTGTGCACCGCGTAAAAGCCTTCGGCTTGCTCGCGGGTCATGTGAATGCGCTTCGAGGCGACGACGCGCAGGCCGGCATCCTCGAGCATCTTGGTGACCGCACCGGTCAGGTTGCGGCGGGTGGCATCGGGCTTGATGATCGAAAAAGTGCGGGTAGCCGCCATGGGAGGATCCTTGAGAACGTACGGGTTAGGGATTTGCGCGCGCCCCTAGCCGGGGGTTGCGCTGCGTGCAAGCGTCAGGCTTTTTTCACCCATCTGCCGTTTTCGACTGCAAAGTATTCGCGTTCGACGTCCTCGCGCTGGTCGAACAGACGCCAGATCAACCTGACCGCGTCGCGCTGGCTGTCGTCGAAGAATAGCAGCGCGCGGTCGAATCCTTCCGCCTCTTCGCGCCATTTGCCATCGGCGAGCGCGATAACCGGGGCTCCATTGGCCGCCGAGCAATCCGTCGCCAACAGCACCGGCTGCCGCGCCGCGTGCGATTGTGCGGCCTTCCCGTTGGCGAGGAAGGTCTGCGGACTGTATTCCCACATCGCGGTACTCAGGCGGTCCAGCTCTGCTTCGTCGCCGGCGACCACAAGCACGCGCTGCCCCTTGCCGACCGCCCCGCGCATGATGATGGGAAGCACCCGTTCGACCGGGTGCTCCCCCGACAGATAGAAGCTGAGTTGCTTCAGCTCAGCTCTCCAAGTTGTCGCGCACGTATCGGTCGATCAGGCGCACACCATAACCGGTCGCGCCCTTACCCCAGGTCGCCCCGGGCTTCGCGGCCCAGACCATGCCCGCGATGTCGCAGTGCGCCCAGGCACGTCCCTTGTCGACGAAGCGCTGGAGGAACTGCGCCGCGGTGATCGAGCCGCCCTCACGCGGGCCGATGTTCTGCATGTCTGCGATCGGCGAATCGATCAGCTTGTCGTAAGCTGGGCCGAGCGGCATGCGCCACAGCTTGTCGCCGCTTTCGCGCCCGGCCTTGAGAAGCGAATCGGACAGCGCGTCGTCATTCGAGAACAGGCCGCCGTGCTCGGTGCCGAGGCTGATCAGGATCGCGCCGGTAAGCGTCGCGAAATCGACGATGGCGACAGGGTCGTATTCCTTCTGCACCCAGGTGATCGCGTCGCACAGCACGAGCCGCCCTTCCGCGTCGGTGTTGAGTACCTCGACCGTCTGGCCACTCATGGTGGTGACGACGTCTCCCGGACGCATCGCCTTCCCATCGGGCATGTTCTCGACGAGCCCCATCACCGCGACGACATTGGCCTTCGCCTTTCGCTTCGCGATGGCAAGCATCGCGCCTGCAACCGCGCCCGCGCCGCCCATGTCCCACTTCATGTCGCCCATTCCGGGTCCAGGCTTGAGGCTGATACCGCCCGTGTCGAACGTGACGCCTTTGCCGACGAATGCCGTAGGACGGCCGCCTTTCTCGCCGCCGTTCCACTTGACCACGAGCAGGCGCGAGGGGCGGTCCGATCCCTGCCCCACACCAAGCAGCGCGCCCATGCCGAGCTTTGTCATCTCGTCCACGCCGAGCACGGTCACTTCGAGTCCGACCTGTTCGAACCTGTCCTTCACCCGCTCGACAAACGATTCGGGGTAAATGATGTTGGCCGGCTCGGTAATGAGTTCCTTGGTCAGTTCGACCCCCTCGGCGACAGCAGCGGCGTCGGTCCAGGCAGCCTCGGCTCCGTCGACCGCGCCGGCCGCGACGACTTTCGCGAGCGTGATCTTCTGCTCGTCCTTCATCTTGGTCCGGTAGCGGTCGTAGCGCCAGGTCCGCAGGCGCAGTCCCATCAGCACTGCGGCCGCCTCTTCTGCTGTCAGTCCGTCAAGCTCGACCGCCAGTGTTTCCACGCCGGATGCGGCATATTTGGCAGCAAGCGCAGCACCGGCCTTTTCGAGATTCGCGAGGCGGGCTTCATCGCCCTTTTCGCCCGCGCCGCTCAGCGCAATGCGCACCACCGCTTCGTCGCGCTCGGCAAAGCCATCGAACACTTGTCCTGCACGTCCCTTGAAACGGGCGGCGCGGGCGCCTTCGGAAATCGCCCGCTCAAGCCCATCAGGCAATGCGTCCTGATCGACCACGCGGGCGACAATCGGGGTTCCGGCGGGTACAGTGGCGGTGAATTCGATCTGCATGGAAACTCCGAAAGCTTGGTTCGTCCCGGTATCGATGCGATTGAACGCATCCGGGGCTAGGATGGCGATTGCGATTAGGCGGCAGTGCTGCGATAGGCAAGCAATGCTCCCCGCTTCGATCGGAATGCAGCAAGCTTCGGGCCGCCGCTTGCCAGCCCCTCGACGCGGAGGGATTGCAAGCTTGTCGGCGCTCGCGCTCGCGCTGCTCGCAGTGCCCGCCGCGGCGCAGGACGTTTCCGCGCCCGGGATGGGGACGACCGAGCAGCCCGAGGGCACTCCGCCCGAGCTCTCCACACCGATGCCGCCGATCGATCCGGCAACCCTGCCCCCCGCACCCGCCAGCGATCGGCAAATCAATTTTGAAGCGAACGCAGTCGCCTACGACCAGGAGAACGACACCGTTACCGCCAGTGGCGACGTGGTGCTCCGCAGCGATGACCGCTCCGTGCGCGCCGACGAGGTTACCTGGAGCCGCACGACCGGCACTATCCTGGCGACGGGCAACGTCCGCTTCGTCGACGAAGACGGCAACCAGCTCTACACCAGACGCATCGAACTGACCGACAAGTTCGAGGCCGGTGCGATGGAGGACCTTCTGCTGTCGCTGCGCGAGGGCGGGAGACTCGCGGCGGCGAACGGCCGGCGGCTCGCCGACGGGACGATCGAGCTCACCCGCGCCGCCTATACCGGCTGCGGCGTGGTCGATCGCGACGGCTGCCCGCGCGAGCCGAGTTGGCGGATCACCGCCGACCGCGTCGTCTATTCGCCGGCCGATAAGCGCGTAAGCTTTCGCGGCGCCTATCTCGAACTGTTCGGCGCGCGGCTGGTGCCTCTGCCCGGCCTGGCGGTACGGACCGATGGGCGGCCGGTGTCGGGTTTCCTGATTCCGGACGTCCAGTATTCGCGCAACAATGGCCTCGAACTGTCGAGCACATATTACTTCAACCTCGCGCCCAACAAGGACCTGACGGTCAGCGGCTATGCCTTCACCGGAGCGCCACCGATGGTCTCGAGCCAATGGCGGCACCTCACCAGGATCGGCGCGTACCAGGCGACCGGCTATCTGACCTACAGCCGTCGGCTCGACCCGTTCGGCGGCACCCCTACCGGCACCAACCAGCTTCGCGGGTACGTCTTCGCCAACGGCACGTTCCAGTTCGATCCCAACTGGAGCCTGACTTTCTCGGCCCGGCGCGCAAGCGATCGCACGTTCCTGCGCCGTTACGACATCAGCCGCGACGACCGGCTCCGCTCGCTTGTCGAAATCGAGCGAGTCGACGACGATTCCTACCTGACAATCGCGGGGTATGCGACGCAGACCCTGCGCTTGGGTGTGCCGCAGGGGCAGGTACCCACTGCATTGCCGCTAATCGATTATCGGCGGCGTATCGACACGTCGTTCCTGGGCGGCGGCAAGCTTGAACTCCAGGCAAATTCGCTCGCCCTCTTCCGAACAGAGGGCCAGGACACGCAGCGGGCTTTCGTGGGCGCGAAGTGGGATCTGAGGCGCGTGACCGGCTGGGGACAACTGGTCACGCTGACCGGACTGGTGCGCGGAGACGTCTACCATTCGGACGACAACTGGCTGACTGCGACGGCGATCTATCGCGGAAATCCGGGGTGGGAAACGCGCGGCATCGCCCTTGCCGCGGCCGACATCGAATGGCCCCTGGTCGGGCCCGCGTTCGGCGGCACGCAGGTGCTGACCCCACGCGTCCAGATCGTCGTCACTCCGCCAATTCGCAACCTCGCTGTCCCGAACGAGGACGCCCGGGCGATCGATCTGGAAGATTCCAACCTGTTCGCGCTGAATCGCTTTCCCGGTTACGACCGGATCGAAGATGGTCCGCGCATCACTTACGGCGTCGATTACGAACTGACCCGCACCAACTGGCGGATATCCACGACGGTCGGCCAGTCGGTGCGCCTCAACAACCGCGCGACGATCCTCCCCGACGGCACCGGCCTCAGCGAGCGCGTGTCCGATTTTGTCGGCCGGACCGACGTTCGGTTCAAGGATTTCGTCAAATTCACGCATCGCTTCCGGCTCGACAAGGACAGCCTGGCTGTGCGGCGGAACGAGATCGACGCGACCGTGGGATCAAGCCGGACGTACCTCGAAGTCGGCTACCTCCGCCTCAACCGCGACATCGCTACGACCATCGAGGACTTGCGCGACCGCGAGGAACTGCGCCTTGCCGGACGGCTCGCCTTCGCGCGCTACTGGTCCCTGTTCGGATCGGGGGTGTTCAATCTGACCGACCGCAGCGAAGACCCCACGCTGAACTCGGACGGCTTCGACCCGATCCGCACTCGCGTCGGCATCGCCTATCAGGATGACTGTCTCGAACTCGGCGCAACCTGGCGGCGCGACTACCTCGATCAGGGCGATGCGCGACGTGGCAACACCTTCCAGTTCTATTTCGCACTTCGGAACCTCGGTTTCCGGTGACGCGAGCGCAGTTGGCAGACCCGCAGCAACAGGCTAACGCCCGCGCGCACTCAGCTTGGGTTAAGCCGTTTCGGCCCACCCGCCCGAGCTCAATCTGGCGTCTCTGCGGGCGTCGATGCAAACGGACCAAGGCGTGATCGAACGAACCCTTACCAAGCTTGTCAACGGTGTCGCCGCTCTGGGCCTCGCCGCATCTCCGCTCGCCGCATCCGCCCAGGATGCCCGCGAGGAGGGCGGCCTCAACCTGCCGAGCAACATCGCCTTGCTGGGGCAGAACGATCCCAACACACGCAAGCCGACAGCGGTGGTCAACGGGCAGATCATTACCGGAACCGACGTCGATCAACGCGCCGCGCTCGTGGTCGCCGCGTCGAAGGGAGAGATCGCAGGCGAGGAACTGCAGCGCCTGCGCACCCAGGTGCTGCGCAACCTGATCGACGAGACGCTGCAGATCCAGGAAGCGAAGGCGCAAGAGATCGAGGTCAACCAGGCCGAAGTCGATCAGACCTATGCCCGTGTCGCTGCACAGAATTTCGGCCAGAACGTCAGCGCGATGGATGAATACCTTGCAAAAATCGGTTCGTCGCCGGCCTCGCTCAAGCGGCAGATTCTCGGCGAACTGTCGTGGCAGCGCCTGCTGCGGCGCAACGTTTCACCGTTCATCAACGTGTCGGCCGAGGAAGTGAACGAGATGATGGCCCGGCTCGAAGCGAGCCGCGGCACCGAGGAATATCGGCTCGGCGAGATATGGGTCGCCGCGACACCCGAGAACCGCGAGCAGGTGCTCGCCAACTTGAGCAAGGTCATGGACCAGCTCCGCCAGGGCGGCAGCTTCGTGGGCTATGCTCGACAGTTTTCCGAATCGTCGACTGCCGCGGCGGGCGGCGATCTGGGATTCGTGCGGCTCGAGATGCTCCCCAGCGAGCTTGCGGTCGCGGCGCGCCAGATGCAGGTCGGCCAGCTCATCGGCCCGATCGAGAATTCCGGCGGTTTCTCGCTTCTCGCGCTGATCGACAAGCGCGCGGTGCTGATGGCGGACCCGCGCGACGCGGTGTTGAGCCTGAAGCAGATTTCGCACGAATTCCCCAAGGGAATCACCGAAGCCGAAGCGCAATCCGAACTGCAGTCTTTCGTCGCGGGGATTGGCCAGATGCGCGGTTGCGGCACCGCCGACGATGTCGCCAACTCGCTGGGCGCCAAGGTCGCCAGCAGCGACGGGATCGTCCTGCGCTCGCTGCCCGACCAGATTCAGGCGATGTTGCTCGACCTTCAGATCGGGCAGGTAACCCCGCCGTTCGGGGGAATCGAGGATGGCGTCAGCGTATTGATGTTATGCGGCCGCGACGATCCGCAGGAGTCCGGCGCGCCGAGCTTCGACGACCTCATGTCGCAGCTTGAAGACGATCGAATCAACAAGCGTGCGCAGCGCTATCTTCGCGATCTGCGCAACGACGCGGTGATCGAATACAACTGACCGCAGTCACCCCGCTCACCCTTAAAGGGGCTTGAGCGTGGCGACGAACACCCGAATTGCGCCGCTCGCGGTTTCGCTTGGTGACCCGGCCGGAATCGGTCCTGAACTGATCGCCCAGGCTTGGGTGGAACGCCATCGAGCGCGGCTGCCGGTGTTCGCGGCCATCGGGGGCATGCGGCTATTGGTCGGCGCTTCGGCTTCCCGCGCTCTCGATGTACCGATCGAACCAATCGCTTCGCTCGCCGAGGCCGAAACGGTGTTCGAGCGCGCACTTCCGGTGCTCGGTCAGTTCGACGGTCGGTGGGAACCCGGCAGACCCGATAGCGATGGCGCTACGCTTGCGCTCGCCAGCCTGTCGGCGGCGACCGCGCTGGCGATAAGCGGCGAAGCGGCAGGGGTCGTCACCGGGCCGATCGCCAAGGGTCGGCTCGCCGAAGTCGGCTTTCGATATCCCGGCCAGACCGAGTTCGTCGCCGACGCGTGCGGTTTTCCTGCCGAAGATGCGGTGATGATGCTCGCTGGACCGCATTTGCGGACAATCCCCCTTACCGTCCATGTGGCGCTGGCAAGCGTGCCGGGTTTGCTCTCTGTCGAACTGATTTGCCGCCGCGCACGGATCGCCGCGCGCGCCCTGGTGCGCGATTTCGGCATCGCGCATCCGCGGATCGCAGTGGTTGCGCTCAATCCCCACGCCGGCGAAGGGGGAAAGTTCGGTGATGAGGAAGCGCGGATCATAACCCCAGCCGTGGAGGCTCTGCGGGCCGAAGGCATCGATGCCACCGGACCCCACCCGGCCGACGCCTTGTTCGCGCCCCATGCCCGGGGCGATTACGACGTGGCGCTGTGCATGTATCACGACCAGGCGCTGATCCCGCTGAAGGCACTCGATTTCGATAACGGGGTCAATGTGACGCTCGGCCTGCCGATCGTTCGCACTAGTCCCGATCATGGTACCGCGTTTGCCATTGCCGGGACCGGCCGCGCCAGCGCGGGAGCGACGATCGCCGCGTTGAGAATGGCCGGCGAGTGCGCGGCGAGACGGGCAGCGCATGGCTGACCTGCCGCCGCTGCGCGAAGTCGTCGCGCGTTACGGCCTTTCCGCATCCAAGGCTCTGGGTCAGAATTTCCTGTTCGACGAACAGTTGCTCGACCGGATCGCAGGCGTTGCGGGCGACCTTGCCGACCGGGCCGTCCTCGAGATCGGCCCCGGCCCCGGCGGCCTGACCAGGGCGCTGTTGCGGACCGGTGCGCGCGTGACGGCGATCGAAATGGACCGCCGCTGCCTTCCCGCGCTCGCCGAGCTCGAAACCGCGTTCCCGGGGCGGCTGCGTGTGATCGAGGGCGACGCGATGAAGCTCGACCACGATGCCTTGATGGGTGAACCCTATGCGGTGATCTCCAATTTGCCCTACAACGTTGGCACCGCGCTATTTGTGCGTTGGCTGGGCGGAGCGACGTGGCCGCCCCGGTGGACCAGCCTTACGCTGATGTTCCAGCAAGAGGTCGCCCAGCGCATCGTATCCGCGCCTGACGGCAATGCTTACGGTCGCCTTGCCGTCCTCGCCCAGTGGCGAGCGACCGCGAAGCTGGCGATGAAGGTCCACCGCAGCGCCTTCACCCCGCCCCCCAAGGTGATGAGCGCGATCGTCCATGTCGAACCAGCGGCGATGCCCGAGGGCGTGACCCCCCGCGTTCTCGAACGCGTCACCGAGGCTGCCTTCGGGCAGCGCCGCAAGATGCTCCGTCAAAGCCTGAAGGGGATGCCGGGAGCGCTGGATGCGCTGCATGCGCTCGGGATCGACACCCAGCGCCGTGCCGAAACACTGAGAGTGGACGAGTTCGTCGCGGTGGCGCGGGCTCTAAGCGCCTGATGGCTGCTGATTCGATGCCGACATTCGAACCGAACAAGTTTTACAGGAACTGCCCGGGCGCTCCCACGAGGATGCGAGCACCTTCATGGAAATGGTTTACTGGCGGCTGCTTCAATCTGAATGGCCGCAAGACGTCTTCATCCGGAGAGACCTTCAGCCTGAAATTCCCGCGCTCAAGCATCCCCGCGATCCATTCAAGGAACTGACCCAGAGACTCGGCAAGCACGACTTTTACGTCCTCGTCGCGGCCGAAGAGAATTATCTGTCCTACGCGGCCGCCGGGCCAAGGGGCTAAGTCGAGGCCAATGTGCCCGCCGGATCCATCACTCGTAAGCGGTATCCAACCGGGGTTTGTGTAGGCGGGATCTACGGCACCCTCGGGCCACGACCCACCGGGGATCGCGTAAGGATTGCCGCCAATATCTGCCAACGTCTTTTTCCATTGCTGCCATTCGGCAGCCACGTGCTGGAGAGGCAGAAGTGGAAGTCCGTAGAAATGCCCCCAGCGGTCGTCGTTCTCGCCATCGTGCCATCTGTACAACTGGCGATACGATCGCGGCATCTCGAGCCCGACCATCTCCTGAAGCGCATCTATTTGTGCCTCCTCGGCCGGTGGATTGAACACATAATCGTCCGCTGTCAGATGCGCGGAGTACCAGGCGTCCAAGCGCGCGAGAACTGGCGCGATGTCTTCCTCGAGCATAGGCGATGCCTTACCTTCCGGACGCTTCGGAATGCTGTTCATCGTGAAAACTTGCTTTCGGTTGATCTGAAGCAGGGCGCAGGCAGAAGGTAGCAGTCCCCCAATGGTGCAGGCGCCAAGGATGCCGCCTCCAATAATGATGTTTCGCCTAGCGGGGTCCATGGTCTTCCACTCGATCCAGATACTGCCCAGTTCCTAACTTCTAATTTCCACTGCAAAAGCAGCCGCTAGTCAGCCTTTCGCCACCTGCCGCCACTCATGCAGCAACGGTTCGGTATAGCCACTCGGCTGGTCGACTCCGTTGAACACGAGGTCCAGCGCCGCGCGGAAAGCGGGGCCGTCCTCGTTGCCCACAATTGGCACATAGTCTGCATCGCCAGCGTTCTGCGCGTCGACCTTGGCGGCCATCCGGCGCAGTGAATCGATCACCTGTTCGGCACTACACACGCCGTGGAGCAACCAGTTCGCCATGTGCTGGCTGCTGATGCGCAGCGTGGCGCGGTCTTCCATCAGGCCGACGTCGTGGATGTCGGGCACCTTCGAGCAGCCGATCCCCTGTTCCACCCAGCGAACCACGTAGCCAAGCAGACCTTGCGCGTTGTTGTCGAGTTCTTCGCGCACCTCGTCCTCGGACCAATTAGCGCCCTGTGCGAGCGGAATCGTCAGCAGCGCGTCCAGTCCGGGCGCTTCGCCCAGCCCCTTCTGGACTTCGAACACGTCGAGCGTGTGGTAATGCGTCGCGTGCAGGGTCGCCGCGGTCGGCGACGGGACCCACGCGGTGTTGGCGCCGGCCTTCAGGTGGCCGATCTTCTGCTCCATCATGTCGGCCATCATGTCCGGCGCAGCCCACATGCCCTTGCCGATCTGCGCCTTTCCCGAAAGCCCGTGCCTGAGCCCGATCGCCACATTGCGCGCCTCGTAGGCAGTCAGCCACTTGCTGGCTTTCATCTCCGCCTTGCGGATCATCGGGCCCGCCTGCATCGAGGTGTGGATCTCGTCGCCGGTGCGGTCGAGAAAGCCGGTGTTGATGAACACGATGCGGTCCTTCACCGCGTGGATACACGCGCCGAGGTTGGCGCTCGTACGCCGCTCCTCGTCCATCACGCCGACCTTGATCGTATTGCGCGGCAGGTCGAGCAGGTCCTCGACCGCACCGAACAAGTCGTTGGTTAAAGCGCACTCCTCCGGCCCGTGCTGCTTGGGCTTTACGATGTAGATCGAGGCTTGGCCCGACGCTGGGCGGCTGTTCTTCCACTTGCCCAGTCCGGCCACGTCGTGCGCGCCGATCGCGCTGGTGACCACGGTATCCAGGATACCTTCGGGCACCTCGCTGCCATCGGGCAGGACGATCGCCGGATTGGTCATCAGGTGGCCGACGTTGCGCACGAACAGCAGGCTGCGACCCGGCAGGACGGTGTCGCCGACCCGCACGTCGTCGGCGAGCCGGCGGGTCAGCGAAGTCCCGGCTTTCTGGAACGTTTCGGACAAATCGCCGCGGATTACGCCAAGCCAGTTGCGGTAAGCCGCGAGCTTGTCCGCGGCATCGACCGCCGCGACGGAATCTTCGAGGTCGACGATCGTCGTCAGCGCGCTTTCGAGTACGACATCGGCGATCCCGGCCTTGTCTTCGAGCCCCACCGGGCTTTCGGTGTCGAATACCACCTCGATGTGCAGACCGTTGTTGACGAACATCTTGCCACGTGCCGAGACGCCGACGAACTGCGCCGGGTTGACGAGCGAAATCGCATCGGACCCGGTCAGATCCGTCCAGCTTCCGTCCGCGAGCGGAACGGCACCGTCCAGAAATCCGCGTGCCTTGGCGATCACTGCCCGGCCACGTTCCTTGTCATAACCACCGGGCTTTGCCGGCAGCGCGTCCAGCGCATCGGTGCCATAATATGCATCATAGAGGCTGCCCCAGCGGGCGTTGGCGGCGTTGAGCAGGAACCGCGCATTGAGCACCGGAACGACGAGCTGCGGACCGGCCATCGTCGCGATTTCGGCATCGACATTCTGTGTCCCGATCGAGAAATCGCCGGGCTCGGGCACGAGGTAGCCGATCTCTTCGAGGAATTCGCGATAAGCGTGAAGATCATGCGGCTGGCCGCGTCGCGCACGGTGCCAGTCGTCGATCTGCGCCTGCAATTCGTCGCGCTTTGCTAGCAGCGCACAATTGCGTGGGGCATATTCGCTCAGGAGAGCAGCGAATCCCTGCCAGAAGGCGTCCACGTCCTTGCCCAGCGGCGCGAGCACTTCGTCGTCGATAAAAGCCGCCAGCGCGGCGTCGATCTGCAGTCCGGCCTTGGTAACGGTATCGCTCACTGGTCCCTCGCACGTTGTCCTCGCACCGACGAGAATCGGCGCGACTTCGGATAGCCTGTCGTCCGGGGAGGAAGCGAGCCGCGCAATTGCACAAGCCGGGCAGCGATTGCAACACCTGCGCTCGCGCTCGAAAGGGGCGTCCGGCATGGGGTTGGACTGCCACCCTCAGGACGCTAGGACGGTTTCAGATGAAACTCACCGCCAATCAATTCACCGACACGATCGATGCAACCGCGATGCTGGAGACCGTGCGCGAGTGGAGCGCGGTCAACACCGGCACCGCCAACCTCACCGGTCTCGAGACGCAGGGGGGCATGCTGGCCGATGCTTTTGCCGCGCTGCCCGGAAAAATCGAATTGGTCGCGCCCGCTCCGGTTACCGTTGTCGCGCCCGATGGTCGCGAGATCGAGAAAGCGCATGGCCGTCACCTGGTCGTTCGCGTCCGCCCCGAGGCCGACCGGCGCGTGCTGCTGACCGGGCACATGGACACGGTGTTCCCTGTCGACCATGCATTCCAGGACCAGCGCTGGATCGACGAAGAGACACTCAACGGTCCCGGCCTCGCCGACATGAAGGGCGGCATCGCGGTCATTCTCCATGCGCTGCTGGCGATCGAGGAAACGCGTGCGGGCCAGGCACTGGGTTACGATGTAATGATCAATTCGGATGAGGAAACCGGATCGCTCTCATCCTCGTCCCTGATCGCCGATCTTGCACGCGGCAAGTACGCTGCGCTGACTTACGAACCGAGCGCGCTGCCCGACGGTACACTGGCACACGCGCGCGGCGGATCGGGCAACTATTCGATCGTCGTCACCGGCAAGTCGGCCCACGCTGGCCGCAACCCGGACGAGGGGCGCAACGCGATCGTCGCTGCCGCCGATCTCGCCGTCCATCTCAAGGCGATGGGGCACGATGCGCTGTCCGTGAACCCGGCGAAAATCGACGGGGGAGGCGCCAACAACGTCGTTCCCGACCACGCGGTCCTGCGCTTCAATATTCGCCCCAAGTCGACTGAATCCGCGGAATTATTCAAGCGTGATCTCAACGTTCTCCTGCGCGGAATAGAGAGTTTGCACGAAGTCACGCTACACCTCCACGGCGGGATTACCCGGCCACCCAAACCAGTCGATGAGCGCGCGCAGAAGCTGTTCGACCTGGTGAAGGAATGCGGTGCCGAACTCGGCCAGACGATCGGCTGGCAGCCGTCGGGCGGAGTGTGCGACGGCAACAACATCGCCGCCTGCGGAGTACCCGTGGTCGACACGATGGGCGTGCGCGGCGGCGCGATCCATTCGTCCGACGAATTCATGATCGTCCCCAGCCTGGCCGAGCGCGCCGCGCTGTCGGCGTTGGTCCTTGCCCGTCTCGCATCCGGAGAAACCCTTTGAGCTTCCGCCTGCGCGCCGCGCACCCCGACGATCTGGAACCGCTGTACGAGATGGCGAAACTCACCGGCGGCGGGTTCACCAACCTGCCCGCCGATCGCGCCTCGCTTGGCGCCAAGCTCGAGCGCGCGGAAGCCTCGTTCTCGCGCCCGGACGATACGCTGGCCGATGAACAGTTCGTCCTCGTGCTCGAAAATGCCGAGACCGGCGACGTCCGCGGAACCTGCCAGCTGATGACACAGGTCGGCCAGCGCTGGCCGTTCTATTCGTATCGCAAGACCACCCTCACCCAGCACTCGCAGGAACTCGAGCGCACCGTGCGCGCCGACCTGCTCAGCCTCGTCACCGACCTTGAAGGCTCGTGCGAAGTTGGCGGGTTGTTCCTTCACCCGAGCGAACGCGCCGGAGGACTGGGTCTGCTGCTCGCGCGAAGTCGCTACCTGTTCATCAAGATGCACCGGGCGCGCTTTGCCGATCGCATCCTGGCCGAACTGCGCGGGATCATCGACGAGCGTGGGGGTTCCCCGTTCTGGGACGGGGTGGCGGGTCGGTTCTTCGGGATGAGCTTCCAGGAGGCGGACTATTTCAACGCGATCAACGGCAATCAGTTCATCGCCGACCTGATGCCCAAGCATCCTGTGTACATCGCGATGCTTGACGACGACGCGCGCGACGTCATCGGGATGCCCCATCCAACCGGACGCGCGGCGATGCGTATGCTCGAAAACGAAGGGTTTCGTTACGATGGCTACGTCGACATCTTCGACGGCGGGCCGACGATGACTGCACGCACCGACGACGTGAAGTCGATCCGCGACGCGCGACCGGCGAAGATTGCCAGCAACAGCCTGGATATCGGCGAGCGCGCGATTATTGCGACCGGAACGCTCGGCAGCTTCCGCGCGGCGTTCGGGATGCGCGACTTCCGGCCCGACGGATCGATCGAGATCGACCACCGCTCCGCCCGCCTGCTCGGCGTCGGCGAGGGTGACGAAGTGTGGAGCGTGGCGCGTTGATCTCAAAAGCGGGCATGGTCGAGATCAATTTCGACGGGATCGTCGGGCCGAGCCACAACTATGCCGGCCTCAGCCTGGGTAACCTGGCCGCCACCGCCCACGCGGGCGAAATAAGCTATCCGCGCGCCGCTGCGCTGCAGGGTCTGGCCAAGATGCGGCACAATATGGCGCTCGGTCTGGAGCAGGGGTTTCTGGTGCCGCTGCCCCGCCCCAACCCCGATTTCCTGCGACGGCTCGGCGCGGCAGAGGATACCGACCCGGCGCTGAACGGCGCAGCGTGGTCGGCCTCTTCAATGTGGACCGCCAACGCGGCCACCGTCAGCCCGGCGCCGGATACCGCCGACGGGCTGTGCCATCTCACGCCGGCCAACCTGGTGACCATGCCGCACCGCGCGCAGGAATGGCCAGACACCGCCCGCCAACTTGCGATTGCCTTCGCCGACGAGGCGCATTTCCGGCTGCACCAGCCCGTCCCGCCGAGTTTTGGCGACGAAGGCGCTGCCAACCACATGCGGCTGTGCGAAAGCCATTCCGTCCGAGGTGTCGAGGTGTTCGTCTATGGCCGGACCGGGGGTGACTTCCCCGCTCGCCAGCACGAACAGGCAAGCCGCGCGGTCGCCCGGCTGCATCGCCTCGATCCGGCACGCACGATTTTCGTCGAGCAGAGTCCCGCAGCGATCGCCGCAGGCGCCTTCCACAACGATGTCGTCGCGGTCGCCAACGGGACCGTATTGTTCACTCATGCCGAGGCTTTTCCCGACCAGGCGGGCACCTACGCTGCGATCCGCGCGGCATTCCCGGCGCTCGAAGTGGTCGAAGTGCCGTCCTCGGCGGTTTCGCTCGACGAGGCGATCCGCAGCTACCTGTTCAACGCCCAGCTCGTCACCCTGCCCGAAGGCGAAACCGCGTTGATCGTGCCGGGCGAGTGCCGGGAGATCGCTGCGGTGTCGCGTTATCTGGATAATCTTACAGCGGGTAACGGGCCGATCCGCCGGGTGCTTCCAGTCGATGTCCGGCAGTCGATGGCGAACGGCGGCGGCCCCGCTTGCCTGCGACTGCGGGTCGTAGCGGATCCAGCGACCATCGATTCGCGCTTCCTGCTCGACGAAGCGAAGGCGGAGACTATCGAGCGTGTGATCGTTGACTGCTGGCCCGAAGCGATCGACCCGGCCGAACTGCGGAATCCGGCGCTTGTTGCAGACGTCGTTTCGGCCCGCACGCGCTTGCTTGCCGCGGTCGACCTGGAGATTCTGGGTTAACGCGCTGGACGCTGCGTTGCCGAGGTTTACAATCCCCTTGCGTTAACCACTGCATGGGACACTGCCGTTGCCGCCAGGCACCGAACGGACCCCGTGTCGTTAATCACTGCCGCCGCGTCGCAAGGACCAGACATGCTGAAGAAGATCGGACGCCTCTTCGTCATCAAGACGCGGTTCGAGGCGTGCCTGATCATCTATGCGCTGGCGCTCGGCGCGTGCGAACGGGGCATCCACTACATGGGCCAGTATCCGGGCTGGGGCGGCAAGATGCTGTTCGTCGCCGCGACCGGTTCGGTATTCCTTGCCGGGGCCAAGATCTTCGATTGCATTCGTTTCGAGAAGGAACGCCGAGAGGCTCAACGAGCCACGCTCGCAGGGTAATCGTCGATGCCGAAACAGGTGGGGGTTTCTGTTGCTACGTACCCCCGGACGCCCGGTTTCCGATTCTGTTACCCGGTTCGGTCCGAACCGTGCTCAAGTCTTTGTAACTTCAGGGCGTTAGCCCCTCACATTACGCAGCGAGAGCAAGTGCTTCGTTATCGTTGGCACTTGTGGGTTGTGAGCCTATTTGCGGGTTACTCAGCCCGGGCAAAAACAATGCTTTTCAACACACGTCGATCCTAGTTCGGCCCCGGCATTTCCCCCGCAACGATCGGGAGAGGTGGTGGAGCCGCCGGGTACTGCCCCCGGGTCCGCTGTGTCTATTGCACACTGCAATTTATCGCCATAGCCGACCGAAGCCGGCACCGACCGATATAGTCGATGCCAGCTTAATGGGAAGTGTCCGATTTCAGCTGCGACGCTTAAGCTCGTCCCTTATCTCGGTCAGCAGATCGATTTCGCTCGGCCCGGCGGGTGCTTCTTCCTTCTTGTGTTCAACCTTGTTGGCCGCTTTCACGATCAGGAAAACGACCCAGGCGATGATCAGGAAATTGACCAACTGGGTGATGAAATCCCCATAGCCGATCATCGCGACGCCGGCTTCCTTGAGCTGGGCGTAATTGGTCGCCTCACCCTGGTATCCATCGGGTATCGAGCCCAGGCGGATGAAGTAGTTCGAAAAATCGATGTCGCCGAATATCCAGCCGATCAGCGGCATGATGATACTGTCGGTCAGAGCGGTGACGATCTTGCCGAACGCAGCGCCGATGATAACCGCGACGGCCAGATCAAGCACATTGCCGCGATTGATGAATGCCTTGAATTCCCCGAGCATGAACCCTCCACTCGCTGACGACCCGGCATCATGCTGTATAAGAAAATCGGTCGGGTCAATTCCCGCATCTCCTTGAAAGCGGGCTGCGGTGTGCTAGGTTCGCAATACAGGCCGGGCGCAGAGTCCGGCAGCACTGGTAACAAGGGGTTTGCCTCGATGAACTTCACCGCCGTCCGCCGCGCCGCCGTCGTCGTGGTTACCGCTCTCGGGCTTGCTTCGTGCGGGATCAACTCGATCCCGACCAAGGAAGAAGCCGCCAAGGCCCGCTGGGCCGATGTCGAGGCCGTGTTCCAGGAACGCGCCAACCTCGTCCCCAATCTCGCCGAAGTCGCGAAAGGCGCGGCCGAGCAGGAACGCGGTATCCTCACCGACGTGATCGAGGCGCGCGCCAAGGCAACAAGCATCCAGGTCAACGCCGACGATCTGACCGATCCGGCGAAGATGGCCGAATACCAGGCCGCGCAGAACCAGCTCGGCTCCGGGCTCGGCCGCCTGCTCGCCAATTTCGAGGCTTATCCCGACCTCAAGTCGATCACGAACTACCAGATGCTGCAGGGCCAGCTCGAAGGGATGGAGAACAAGGTCCGCATCGCGATCCGTGATTACAACGCGGCGGTGCAGGACTATAATACCGAAATCCGCACCTTCCCGAGCGCGATCGGCGCCAACGTGATCTACGGATCGAAGCCGATCGTGCCCTACAAGGCTGTCACCGCGGGTGCCGAAGTCGCACCGTCGCTCGACATGACTCCGAACGGATCGGCCACGGCTCCGACTGCGGGCGCGAATGACAACGCCCCGGCTCCGACCGCAACTGCCGCGACGAACTGATCGCGGACCGGTGCGGGCCTTCGCCCTCTTCCTCGCCACGCTGGCGGCGCTTTTCGCGTCGCCGGTGCTGGCGCAGACATTTCCCGAGCTGACCGGGCGCGTAGTCGATGCCGCCAACGTGATTCCGGCCGACGTCGAAGCGCAGCTCGATGCCAAGCTGACCGAATTTGAAACGCGCACCCAGCGCCAGTTCGTGGTCGCGACGGTCCCGAGCCTAGAAGGCTACGACATCGCCGACTACGGCTATCGTCTCGGCCGAAAGTGGGGGATCGGCGACAAGGAGGGCAATGACGGCGTTATCCTGCTCGTAGCGCCAAACGATCGCAAGGTCCGGATCGAGGTCGGTTACGGGCTTGAGCCGGTCCTGACCGATGGGTATTCTACCCTCATCGTGCAGAACACGATCCTGCCCGCATTCAAGGCGGGCGACATGCCCGGCGGCATCGCCGCCGGGACCGATATGATCATCAAGCAACTGGAACTACCGCCTGAGGAGGCCGCCAAGGTCGCGCAGGCGGCGCAGGCACAGTCCACCGAAGGCGAAGGCGGCTTCCCGGTCGGCGTGATCGTCTGGATGGTCTTCATTTTCCTCTTCTTTATCCTGCCGATGATGCGCGGCCGTCGCCGGGGCGGGCGCCACAACGGTTCGCTTACCGGCAGCACGATCGGTGACATCGTTTTGTGGGAAGCCGGAAAGTCGATCGCGCAGGGGTTCCTCGGGCGGCGGCTGGGGCGGCGGCGGATTCGGTGGCGGCGGAGGCGGCTTTTCAGGCGGAGGCGGCAGTTTCGGCGGCGGCGGCGCCTCGGGAGGTTGGTGATGGGATACCTCAACGACGCTGAGCACGACCGCGTTTCGTCCGCGGTTTCGGCAGCGGAAGAGCATACTGCGGGCGAAATCGTTACCGTGCTGGCCGAACGCTCGGACGGGTACAGCGACATCCAACTCGGCTGGGCGTTCGTGGCGGCGACGCTCGCGCTGGCGCTGATGGTCGCGTTTCCCGATTTCTATCTCGGGAAAATCGACTGGGTGCTGGGCCAGTGGAATTCCCAGTGGACCCCGCGCGGCCTGCTGGGGCTCGCGTTGTTCGTGGTCGTGACCAAGTTCGCTGCCATGTGGCTGATCCAGTTGTGGCAGCCGCTGCGGTTCTTCCTGGTGCCCGGACCCGTAAAACAGGCACGCGTCCGTGAAGCCGCGGTGAAGCACTTCAAGGTAGGGGCGGAGCGCCGAACCCATGGCCGCACCGGCGTGCTGATCTATCTCTCGATGCGCGAACACCGCGCCGAGATCGTCGCCGACGAGGCAATCGCCGAAATGGTCTCGGCAGAAGTCTGGGGCGGCGCGATGGCGGACATGCTCACGCACATCCGCGAGGGCCGGATCGCCGAGGGCCTCGCCATCGGGATTACCGACGTCGGCGTGGTGCTGTCCGAGCATTTTCCGCGGCTCGAAAACGACGTCAACGAGCTGCCGGATCGCCTGATCGAGGTATGACCGCCGACCGCGACGAGCCGGAGCAGACGGTTTGGCAAGGCAATTACATCGCCGCGAAGACCCGCGGCCGTTGGGAGTACGTCGGCCGGGTGCGCGGCATCCGCGCCGCGGTAATCCTTGCGGTGGAAGACGGCCATATCTTGCTGGTCGAGCAGTACCGCGTGCCGCTCGGCCGACCGTGCCTCGAACTGCCTGCCGGGCTCGTCGGCGACCAGGATGACCCGGACGAAAGCGTGCTGGCGGCCGCAGGGCGCGAGCTTGAGGAGGAAACCGGCTGGCGCGCGAGACAGCTCGAAAGTGCAGGCGAATTCTGCAGTTCGCCCGGCATGGTCAGCGAAAGCTTCACGCTGGTGCGTGCAAGGAATCTCGAACGGACCGGCCCGGGCGGCGGGACCGACGGTGAGGACATCACGGTCCATCGCGTGCCCCTTGCCGAACTTTCCGGTTTCGTCGAAGAGCGCAGGAAAGCGGGCGTCGCAATCGACGTTCGAATAATGGGTCTGCTGCTGGCGGGCGAATTCTGACGGAGAGAGACATGGCTGGACGGGTGGCAGGCAAGCTGGCTTTGGTGACCGGGGCAGCGCAGGGGCTTGGCGCAGCGCATTGCCAGGTTCTCGCCCGCGAAGGCGCACGCGTGCTGTGCACCGATATCAATGGCGACGGCGCGGCCGAAACCGCTGCCGCAATCGACGCCGAGTACGGCGACGGAACCGCATTTCCCATGCAGCACGACGTGACCGACCCCGACGCGTGGGACGCGGCGATCGAGATGGCACGCGACAAGCTTGGCGGCCTGTCGGTGCTGGTGAATAACGCGGGCGTCGGCGTGCGTGGCAATATCGAGACCTGCACGCTTGAGGAATGGCGCCGCGGGTTTGCGATCAACGTCGAATCGGTGTTCCTCGGTTGCCAGAAGGCGCTGCCGCTGATGAAGGACAACCAGCCCGGATCGATCATAAATATCAGCTCGATCGCCGGCCTTATCGCGAGCGACACGATGCCTGGCTACAACGCCAGCAAGGCGGCGGTTTGGATGCTGTCGAAGTCTGTCGCGCTTTATTGCGGCAAGATGGGCTGGAACATCCGCTGCAACTCGGTCCACCCCACCTTCGTCGACACGCCGATCCTCGACGGGATGGTGCGTTCGACCGGACGCGAGAAAAGCGTCATCATGGAGAAGCTGGCGCGCCAGATCCCGCTCAAGCGGGTCGGCGAGCCTCGCGAGATCGCCGACGGTGTGCTGTTTCTCGCCAGCGACGAGAGCAGCTTCATGACCGGGGCCGAGCTCAAGCTCGACGGCGGCATCAGCGCGATGTGAGAAATGGGAGGGAGCCCCTCGCAGGGGCCCCCTCAGTCGGCGATCAGCGCGATCGCCAGGTAGATCAGCAGGAACGAGCCGAAACCGATGATCGTACCGGCCGCAAACACGATGCGGACGATCATGGGGTCGATCCCGAAGTAACGGGCAATCCCGGCGCAGACGCCGAAGACTTTTCCGTTGGCCCGGTCGAGGTGGAATTCCTGCTTTGCAGGGGTCCCCGCGGGTTTGCGGAAGTCGAGGCCGTTCATGCCAGCATACCCCCGGGGAGCAGACCGCCGCCATTGGCAGGAGCGATCGCCGTCGCGAACATCACGAGGCTGAAAGCGAGCGAAAAGACCGCAGCCGCTGCCTTGTTGTTGAGAATTTGCATTTTCATATTCCCTCTTGAAACAATTGGACGGCCCATCCGCCCATGCCGATAACATCGCAAGGGGCGTGCCAACTTCGAAAAACCGCAGAAATGGGCCATTTTCCTCGTCGCTAGGATAGACGCAGGATGAACGGCTTGCTCAACTTAGGGAAATTTTCCCAACTGTTGGGAACACCTGTTTGAGTGCTGGCGGCGAACCCGCCGCCCCGCTATCCGACGTGGCTCGCATGGCGCTCGATCGCATCTCCCTGACGACCTTTCGCAACCATCGCGCCACCACGCTCGGTGGCACGCGCCGCTTCAATCTGCTTGTCGGTGACAACGGCGCAGGCAAGACGAACGTGCTCGAGGCATTGTCGCTGCTCGCGCCCGGGCGTGGCCTGCGCCGGGCGCCCTTGCAGGACATGGCGGCGAGCGACGGGCCGGGCGGATTCGCGCTGGGCGCCTCGCTCGATGCCGGTGGTGAGCCGGTACGGCTTGGCACGGCAACCGACCCCGCCCGACCGACGCGCCGGACGGTGCGGATCAACGGCGCGGACTCCAGCGCGCTTGCGCTCGGCGAATGGCTGGCACTGGCGTGGCTGACCCCGGCAATGGACGGGCTGTTCACCGACAGCGCGGGGGCGCGGCGGCGCTGGCTCGACCGGATGGCAGTGGCGCTCGACGCGGGCCACGCGCGCCATGCTTCGCGCTACGAGGCGGCGCTGCGCGAACGCAACCGCCTCTTGTCTGCCGACGAGACACCCGACCCGCTGTGGCTCGACGGTGTCGAGGCGCAGATGGCCGAAGCCGGAAGCGGCGTGTCCGAAGGTCGCAGCCGACTGGTCGCGGCGCTCAACGCCGAGCTTTCGGGGCTTCCCGATCAGCCCTTCGCGCGGCCCGATCTCGCGCTCGTGTCCGACGGCGACGCCGATCCCGATGCATGGCGCGCATCGCGCGCAGCCGACCGTGCCGCAGGACGCACGCTGACGGGGCCGCACCGCGACGATCTGGCAGTGACGATGGCGGGCAAGGACCAGCGCGCGGCGCAAAGCTCGACCGGGGAGCAGAAGGCGATGCTGATCGCGGTCACCCTGGCCCACGCCACCGTGGCTGCGCGCGGGCGACCGAGCGTGCTGTTGCTCGACGAAGTCGCCGCTCATCTCGATCCCTCGCGGCGCGAGGCGCTGTTCGAGCGATTGGCCGACAGCGGCACACAGGTCTGGTTTACAGGAACCGAAACCGCGCCATTCGATCCGGTGTTGGGCGAAGCGGCCGTGTGGCAGGTATCGGGCGGTTGCGTGACGCGCGAAGACTAGGCCCGTTCGGCAAGCGCGTCGGCGCAATCGCTGCAGACCTCGCCCGGCCTGGCGCTAAATCCCAGGTTCTTCGCATCGAGCCGTTCTTTCGAGGCGGCTACCGCCGCGCTCTTGCCGCGGCCCATGCTCCAGTTGGCCTGCATTCGCACCTGCGGGTTGGGCGCGCACCAGATCTCGCCGGTCGCGTCGATCGCGGTGATCCACAACAGGTTATGCTCGGGCCCGTAATCGATCATCCCGATCGCGAGGCCATCACCCTTATCGATAACGTGCAGCGGGATTGGCGGATTGAGCTGGGTGAACATGGGAAATGTCCTTTCCCCGGCCCAACGGCGCGAACGAAAGCGCGTTCCAATCTTGCGTAAAGTCAGCCCTTGGGGGCGGCCTTCGCTTCAAGCGCAGCGACCCGCTGGGCCAGCTTCTCGCTGTCTTCGCGCGCGCGCGCGGCCATGTCCTTGACCGCGTCGAATTCCTCGCGGCTGACGAAATCGAGCCCGCCCATCGCTTCGCGCATCCGCTCGCGCGCGCCGTCGCGGGCCTCGCGAGTCATGCCCGCGAAAGTGCCCGCCGCGGCGTTGGCGAGTTTCACGAAGTCGGCGATCAGGGGGTTTTCGCTCTGCATGGCGCGCTATGTGGCGGCGGGTCTGCCCGTACGCAAGTCAGAACTCGTAGCGCTCGACCGCGCCGTTCGCCGTACCCTCGATACCGCCGCTCGGGTTGAGTTCAAGGAACTGCCAGTTGAGCACAGTCGCGAAGGCGATCCAGGCGAGATACGGCAACAGCAGCGCCGCCGCGAGCTTTCTTATCCGCCAGAACAGCACGATCGTGATGAGGACCAGCACGTCCAGCACGCCGATCACGACCAAGGCGGCGCGAATCTCGTGCATCGCGAAAAACACCGGCGACCACGCCAGGTTGACGAGGAACTGAAGCGCGAAGAATCCGATGGCGAGCCCGCGCCCGCGCGCGCCCCACGCGGCGCAGACCATTGCCAGCGCAACGCCCATCAGCACGTACAGGATAGTCCAGACGATCCCGAACCACATCGGCGGCGGGAAAATCGCCGGCTTTTCGAGCGAGCGAAACCACAAGCTGTCGGCAGCGCTCCCCGACAACTGCCCCGACAGGAAACCGAACAGCACGACAAGCGGCACGATGAACAGCGCCCAGCGGAAGAAACTGGCGCGCAATTGTCCGCGAGAGGCGAGAGCGGTCATGGATTCTCCATCGAAGCCGAATTGTCGGTGTCGGTGTGGCCGACCGCCGATGCGGGTGCAACGGTGCCACGCCTTGCGACGACTAGGAACTCCACATTGCCTTCCGGTCCCGTGATGGGACTGCGCACGATCCCGTCGATCGCCCAGCCACCGGCTACCAGCCAGTCACGTACCTCATCGCAGACCCGCGCGTGGAGCGACTGATCGCGGACCACCCCGCCCTTGCCGACCTCGTCACGGCCGACCTCGAACTGCGGTTTTATCAGCGCGACCAGGCGGCAGTCGCGCGCTGCCAGTTCGAGCGGGCGCTCCAACACCTTGGCAAGTCCGATGAACGAGGCGTCGCAGACGACCCAGCCGCAGGACGCATCGATTAGCGCCGGCGTGAGAATTCGCGCACTGGTCTGCTCGAGTACAGTAACCCGTGGGTCCTGGCGGAGCTTCCAGGCGAGCTGATTGGTGCCCGAATCGACTGCGAACACCCGCGCCGCGCCTTTTTGCAGCAGGACATCGGTAAAGCCGCCGGTCGAGCTGCCGATATCCATCGCGGTCGCCCCGGCCGGATCAAGCGCGAAGGCTTCGATCGCGTGGGCAAGCTTGATCCCGCCGCGCGAAACCCACGGGTGATCGCGCCCGCGCACTTCGATCTCGGCGTCTTCGGGAAGCTGGTGCCCCGGCTTGTCGAGCTTGCGCTCGCCCATGAACACCAGGCCTGCCATGACCAGCGCCTGTGCGCGGCTGCGGCTCTCGGCGAGGCCGCGATCGACGATCATCTGGTCGAGGCGTTTCTTTCCCATGGACCCTTCATCGCCTAGCGTGCGTTGGTCGTGAGTGAAACCGGGAGAAAACATGCGCTTTCGTGGACGTCTTGCTGCCTTCGCCTGTTTCGGTGCGGCTTGTTGCTCGGCACCGGCACCAGAGCCGACCCCCGCCCCGCCCGTTGCCCGCCCCGCCCCGGCACCGCCGGCCGTCGAGGTGCCCACGCCCAGCTTCGACAGCTGGATGGATGCACCGCAGACCGCGGGTGACTGGTTCTACCGCACGGGCAGCGGCACGACGGCTGCGTTGTTCGGCGCGCCAAACACCGAATCGCGATTCGCGATAACCTGCCGTCTAGCCAACCGGACGATCACGCTTGCCCGCGCGGGAACGGCCAACTCCGGGGTGCCGATGCGGATTCGCACCGAAAGCGCCGATCGCGCGCTGACCGCGCAGCCCTTCGGCGGAGAGCTGCCGTCGCTCATCGCCAGCGTGTCGGCGAACGATCCGATTCTCGACGCAATGGCGTTCTCGAAAGGGCGCTTCGCGGTCGAGACGGCGGGGCAATCCACGCTCTATCTGCCGAGCTGGCCCGAGGTGACACGGGTGATCGAGGACTGTCGTCGATAGACGCAAAAATGGCCCGCCGTCTGGCGAGCCCGAAGCGTCGAATTCTGACAGTGAAAAACTATTTTTCAAGACTTGTGTTGCGGCCGCGAAAAACTCACATTCCATCCCGAGGCCAGCGACCCACGCGGCACTCGGCCACCGGTGAAACGGCGGTCTGGCTTTTGAAGCGCGAAAGGAGGTGATCCGATGTCTCATGGTTCAGCAGGGAGGTCGGTGACGACCCTCGCGAGGCATTATCGGTAATCTCTGACGCCGATAGAGGCTTCGTGGGCGGCCGATCCGGCCGCTGACCATGCGAAGGGCGGTTCCTGGCAGAAGGAGCCGCCCTTCTCATTTGCAGTCTCTTCAGGTTCCAGCATCCCGTGTAGTTTTGCGGCGCTGGCGTAGCGCGCTATATCGCGCTTGAATGTCGCCTCCCTTGCACCGCGACCCGGCTCGCCCTAACCGCCGCAAAATGGATTTCGCGCACCTCCCCCATCCCGCCCCCGTCCCCGGTGAAACCCGGACGCAGGCGATCGCCGACCCCGGCTTCGGCACCGTGTTCACCGATCATATGGTGACGATCGATTACCATGCAGACCGCGGATGGCACGATGCGCGCATCGGCCCGCGCGAACCGCTGGTGCTCGATCCGGCATGCGCCGTGCTGCACTACGCGCAGGAAATCTTCGAAGGGTTGAAGGCCTACCGCCACCCCGACGGCAGCTTTGCGCTGTTCCGTCCGCACGTGAACGCCGCGCGGATGAATTCCTCGGCCGACCGGCTCGCGATGCCGCACATTCCCGAAGACCTGTTCGTCGAGTCGTGCCGCCAGATCGTGCTCAAGGACAAGGACTGGTTTCCCACGGTCGAGGGCGGCGCGCTTTACCTTCGCCCGTTCATGTTCGCCTCCGAGGCGTTCCTCGGCGTCCGCCCCGCGAAGGAATACAAGTTCCTCGTCATCGCCAGCCCGGTGGGCAACTATTTCAAGTCGGGCGTGCCGGCAGTGAGCATCTGGGTCAGCCGCGATTTCGTGCGCGCGGCCCCCGGCGGTACCGGCGCTGCCAAGACCGGCGGCAATTACGCCGCCAGCCTGGTGCCCCAGGCGGAGGCGATCGCGAAGGGCCACGACCAGGTGGTGTTCCTCGACGCGGTCGAGCGCAGGTGGGTCGAAGAGCTGGGCGGCATGAACCTGTTTTTCGCATTCGACGACGGTTCGGTGGTGACCCCCCCGCTGACCGGGACGATCCTGCCCGGCGTCACGCGCAACAGCCTGATCCAGCTCCTGCGCGACGAAGGCCTGACGATCCGCGAGGAGCGCTATTCGATCGACCAGTGGCGCCGCGATGCCGAAAGCGGCCACCTGATCGAGACGATGGCCTGCGGTACCGCTGCAGTCGTCACCCCGGTCGGCAAGGTCGAGGGTCCGGAAGGCGCCTTCACCATCGGATCGGGCGGCCCGGGCCAGATCACCGGCAAGCTGCGCGAAAAGCTGGTGTCGATCCAGCGCGGCGTGGCACCCGATCCGCACGGTTGGGTGATGCGCCTCTAGATCCGCGTAAGACCCATCGCGGCGCGGGCAAGCCAGGGCATGGTGCGGGTCACTCCGGTGAGGAGGTGCGCGCCGGGCTCGATCTCCGCGATCCGCCAGATCAGTTTTGCGATTCGCACGGGACGCATGGCACGCGCGGCAAACGCTAGCTGATACGCGGGCGCATCCGTGCCGCTCAGCCACGCCTGCGCCGCCGTCACACCGCTATCCAGCGCGATCGCCATGCCTTCTCCGGCGAGCGAGGGGATGACGGCTGCCTGGTCGCCCAGCCGGAACAGGCCGGGCTCGGTGGAGTTCGCGATCCAGCCATAGGGAACCGAGCCGACCGTATCGATCGGCCAGTCGGACGGAGCGAACGCCATGCGCTCGGCGAAATGAGGATGCGCGGCGCCAAGCCGATCGAGCAAAGCGCGTGGATTGCCTCCGGCATCGGCCAGCAGCGATTTGCGCAAGGCCAGGCAGACGTTGGCGCTGCCATCTTCCTGCAGCACGATTCCCGCATAGCCGCCACCGAACAGGTGCAGTTCGATCCGCCCTTTGAGCAGCGCGCGAAGCGCATCGTGCGCCGGGATGCGAATCCGCACGCCGAGCGCGGGGTCGTCGTCTTCACGCGGGCGCGACTGCCCGCGCACGTCATGTTTGCCGCTTGCGAGAAAAATCGCATCGGCCAGATATTCCATCGCCTCGCCTTCGACGAGGCCGGGCCGCACAGCGCGGGCACGGTCGATCACGAGCTGCGCGCCCTCGCCCACTGCGCGCCGCCTGAGCGCGGTGTCCATCGCATGACGCGACAGGCCAAAGCCGGGCGACGGCAGCGATGCGGTCGCCTCTGCCTTGCCGGCGATGAGCGCGAGACGTTCGACCGGGTGCGCGCCGAGTTGCATCGGGCCGACACCTACCGAACGCAGCCGCTCGGCGGTGCGCCACGACAGGAAGCCACCGCACAGCGCGTCGCCGACGACCGCGTCGCGATCGATCAGCATGGGCGGAGCGCCGCCCCGCGCGAGGGTGATCGCGGCCATGCATCCGGCCGGCCCCGCCCCGAGAACGAGCGGCACAGTCAACGCAGCTTCTCGACGCACAGCCGGAAAGGAAATCGGCGAAGCACGCGTGCGCCCTTGACGCCTGCCTCGGCGAGGAGAGGGAGCCACTCGCCCGGGCGATAGGAGCGCGCGATCGAAAGGTGCCCGTCGTGCCGGACGATCGGATGCCACCGCATAAGGCCCGCTAACAACGGCCAGCCGGTATAGGCGAAGCCGTGGCGGTGGAGGTCGTTGACCAGCCATCCCGCCCCGGCCTCATCGTCCATGAAGCGCAGGAAGGCGACCAGTTGCTCGCGGGTCATGTGATGCGCGACAAGGCTCGAGACCACGCAGTCCCATCCCTCGCCCGCCAGATCGGCATAGTCGCCGGTGTGGTATTCGACGGCGAGCGATCGGGGGTTAGCCTCGCGCGCCGCAGCCACACTTCGCGGATTGAGGTCGATCCCGACCAGCTCCGCCGCAATCCCCTTGCGCTCCGCCCAGCGGGCAATGCTGCGCAGCATGTCGCCGTCCCCGAAGCCGACATCGAGCAGGCGGAACGCCTTTCGATCGCCGACCGCGCGGTTCAGGAAATCGAGGGTTGGACGCCGTGCCAGCGTGACCGTGTTGACCTGCGCCAGGTCGTGGAGAACTTCGGTGTAGGTCCGCGCGTCAAGCGCAGGATCGTCCATCAATTCGTCGGCAGTGGCGCGGTTAGCCAGCATCGCGCCAGCCGAAGCGGAACCCTTCCATTGCCAGTCCCGGCCCAAAGGCCAGCGCGACGCCGCTGTCCGGCTGGGTACGCAGGATGCGCTTCAACGCGAACATCAGCGTCGATGAACTCATGTTGCCGCACATGCGCAGCACTTCGCGCGACGCGTCGAGCGCGGTGGGCGCGAGATGCAGGCCCTTTTCGACCGCATCGAGGATCGAGCGACCGCCCGCATGAACCGCCCACGCGGCGATGTCTTCCGGCGCGCGTTCACCCGTGATCCGCGCCTGCACCGCCGGATCGGCAAGGGCTGCGGCGATCCGTCCCGGGACTTCCCCCGACAGGCGCATGTGAAAACCGGTATCGCCGATCCGCCAGGTGATCAGTTCCTCGCTGTCCTCGAGGGCAGCGGAGATCCCTTCCTCAAGCTCGAGCCCCGCCTCGCCTTCGGTAACGATTGCCGCGGCGGCACCGTCGCCGAACTGCGCGCCCATCAGCAGAGGCTCGAGATCCATTTCTTCCTGGTGATGAAGGCTCGACAGCTCGACCGTCACCACGAGCACGCGCGCATGGGGTTCGGAGCGGACGATGTGGCGTGCGGTGCGCAGCGCGGTAACCGCGGCATAGCAGCCCATGAAACCGATGAGCACACGCTCGACATCGTCGCCCAGCCCAAGCTGGCGGGCAATGATCTGGTCGATCCCAGGCGCGACAAAGCCTGTGCAGCTGGCGACGACGATATGCGTAATTGCGCCCAATTCCGGCAGACCGGCGATTGCGCGCAACGCCAGTTCGGGTGCTTCCTTGGCGTAGATCGCCATGCGCGCCGCGGTGCTCGGTGCCGCGCCGCCGTAGAAGCCGACGCCCTCGTCGAGCCGCGCGTCTTCTTCTTCCAGGACCGACCAGCGATGTTCGATGCCCGAGCGCGCGGCCATGCGTTCATAAAGTTTCGCTTCACGGGTTTCGCCAAGACGCGCGATCGCCCAGCGCCGATAATCGGGCTCGAAATCGAGATCGGGCACCGCGGTTGCGATTGCCGTTATTCTGGGCATGTCAGGCGATTCCCGTCGTCATTTGCAACCTGAACGAATTGTGCGCAGGTTTGCTCCCGGTTGACTAGCTTTCGGGCACGTTGGCCCGCAGTTCATCCAGCCATACGTCGGCCACCGCGTCCGAGGGCGCGCGCCAGTCGCCCCGGGGGCTGAGCGCGCCGCCCGAAGAGACCTTGGGCCCGTTGGGCAAGGCGCTGCGCTTGAACTGGCTGAACTCGAAGAACCGGCGCAGGAAACTCTCCAGCCAGTGGCGGATCGTGGCCAGGTCGTATTCGTGTTTGGCGTCTTCGGGAAATTCCAGCGGCCATCTGCCACGGCTCGCGTCGCGCCATGCGTGGTAAGCGAGGAACGCGACCTTCGACGGTTTCTGGCCCCAGCGGATCGTATGATGGAGGAAGAAATCGTTGAGCTCGTAAGGCCCGATGATGCTTTCGGTGCTCTGTATCACGCCGTCCGCACCGGCTGGAACCAGCTCGGGGCTGATCTCGGTACCGACGATCGCGTGGAGCACGGCGTCGGTATCGGGATCGAACTGATTGGTCCGCGCGGTCCAGCGGATCAGGTACTGGATCAACGTCTTGGGCACGCCCGCGTTGACCCCATAGTGGCTCATCTGGTCGCCCACGCCGTAGGTGCACCAGCCGAGCGCGAGCTCCGACAGGTCCCCGGTACCGATCACGAACCCGCCGTTCTGACCCGCCAGCCGGAACAGGTAATCGGTCCGGAGACCCGCCTGCACATTCTCGAACGTCGTATCGTGGACCGGCTCACCCTTGGCGAAGGCATGGCCGATGTCGTGCAGCATTCTTTCCGCAACGGGCCTGATATCGATCTCTTCGGCGGTGATGCCCAGCGCTTTCATCAGCGCCCAGGCATTCGACTTGGTCCCGTCCGAGGTCGCGAAACCGGGCATGGTGTAGCCGCGGATCGCGGTGCGCGGCAGACCCAGGCGGTCGCACGCCTTCGCCGCGACGATCAGCGCGTGGGTGCTGTCGAGACCGCCCGACACGCCGATCACGAGCGACCTTGGCTTGGTCGCCTCGATCCGCCGCATCAGGCCGTCGACCTGGATATTGAACGCCTCGAAGCAATCGTCGTCGAGCTTGTCGGGCCGGTTGGGGACGAAGGGGAAGCGCCGCACCGGGCGAACCAGGCCAATATCGGAGAAATCGGGCGTGTGCTGGAACGGGACCACGCGAAAGCGATCTTCCGGCCGCCCCGCTGCTTCGGCGGCATCGTTGAACGTCTGCATCCGCATCCGGTCGGACAGGATTCGGTCGCAATCGACATCGGCAATACACAGCTCAGGCCGCAGGGAGAACCGCTCGCTCTCGGCCATCAGGTCGCCGAGCTCGTAGATCATCCCCTGCCCGTCCCACGCCAGGTCAGTCGTGCTCTCGCCATGCCCCGCGGCCGAATACACGTAGGCAGCGACCGCGCGGCTCGACTGCGCGCGGCTGAGCAGGTGGCGCTCGTCCGACTTGCCGATGGTGATGTTGGACGCCGAAAGGTTGGTGAGGATCGTCGCCCCGGCAAGCGCGGCATACGTCGAAGGCGGGATCGGCGACCAATAATCCTCGCAGATTTCGATCGCGACACGAAAGCCGGGAAGTTCCTCGGCCGCGAAGATCAGGTCGGTCCCGAAGGGCACCGACTCTCCATTGACGATGATCTGGAGACCCTGAATCCGGCGCCCGTTAGCGAACCAGCGCTTTTCGTAGAATTCGCGGTAGTTTGGCAGATAGCTTTTCGGCACCGCGCCGAGCAGCCGCCCGCGGTGGATGGCGAGCGCGCAGTTGTAGAGCCGACCGTTGCGCCGCAGCGGCGCGCCGATCAGCAACAGCGGCGTCAGGTCGCGACTGGCGGCAACGACCTCGCCGACCGCCGCCTCGACCGCCTCGACCATCGCAAGTTGCAGGTGCAGATCGTCGATCGCGTAGGACGACAAACACAGTTCCGGACAGACCAGTAGATCGACGTGGGCATCGTGCGCGCGCCTCGCCTCGTCGAGGATCGCGTCGCGATTGAACCTGACGTCGGCGGTGCGGACCTGGGGCGTGCTCGCGGCAACGCGGACGAGCCCGTGCGCGTGGAGCGAATAGAAACGGTTCGAGGTGTTGTTCATCAGTGGAGCGCGTCTTCCATCATCGCGAGCGCGACTTCAAGCGCGGCGATTCGGACCCCCGCGCGGCCGATGGCGCCAAAATGCTCTTCCCGGTGCGCGCAGGCCCCGTCGCGCGTGGCGCAGGCGAAGTGCACCAGCCCCTCCTCGTCGCCCGGGGCGCCGGGTCCCGCGAACCCGGTTACCGACAGGGCCACGTCGGCATCGGATCGCGCGATCGCGCCGCGCGCCATAGCGCGGGCGACCTCTTCGCTGACCACTCCGACGCGGCCGATCAGGTCGACATCCACCCCCAGGAGATCGGTTTTCGCCGCTTCCGCGTAAGTTACGAAACCACGATCGAACACGTGGCCGCGCCCGCCCACGTCCGTAAGCAAGGCCGCCAGCAACCCGCCGGTGCAGCTTTCCGCGGTCGCAAGCGACAGTTTCCTGTCGTGGGCGAGATCGAGGACGCGGCAGGACATTTCCTGCAAAGCGTCGGGCAGAGCGTGGTCGAGCGTTTCGGCTTTCTCGCGGTCCTTGGTCATGTCCGGCTCAACCCACTCCCGTGGCGAGCGTTCCGGCTAGCCCTACCGGATCAGGCAGCGAGCAATTTGCGGGCTCGGGGCGAACCCTCGAGCAAGTCGATCAGTGCACGCTCCTCACGGCCGAGCCACTGGGTCGCGCGAGGTAACCGCAGCCCTTCGCGCCATTTCTGCTGGCGGTCGACGAGTGCGATGACCGCTGGATGCACGTAGCTCCGTCGGGTCACCGCCGGCGTATTCCCGAGATGATCGGCTACCTCTTCGAGCATCGCCTTCAGGGTCACCTGACCCTCGGCTTCGGCCAAGACTTTCAGCCCGAGCACGCTGGCATGCCAGGTGCGAAAGCTTTTGGCCGTGAAGTGCTCTCCCATCGTCTCGCACAAGTAGGCGTTGACGTCCGCCGAGCCGACCGAATGCCGTTCGCCGTCCTCGTCCTCGTACTGGAACAGGCGTTGACCCGGCAGGTCCTGCATTGCGCGAACGACGCGGGAGAGGCTGCGGTCGGACAGCACGACCTCGCGCTCAACCCCGCTCTTCCCCCGGAATTTCAGCCGCAGGGTCTGCCCTTTCACCTGAGCGTGCCGCTGGCGCAGGGTGGTCGCGCCGAAGCTCTTGTTCGATTTTGCGTACGTATCGTTCCCGATCCGGATCGCACCGAGATCGAGCAGCCGCACAACGCTGGCGATAGCGCGTTCGCGAGTGAGTTTGCGGGCCTTGAGATCGCTTTCCACCCGCTTGCGGACGAGTGGCAACAGCCGGCCGAACGATGAACAACCATCGAACTTCTCGCTTTCGCGCGCCGCCCGGAAGTCGGGGTGGTAGCGGTACTGCTTGCGGCCCTTGGCATCGACTCCTGTCGCAAGAATATGTCCGTTCGCTGCCGGACAGAACCATGCGTCAACGTAGGCTGGTGGCAGGGCGACACTGTTTAGCCGGTCGCGCTCGTCGGGATCGACTATCAACTCTCCCTTGGGATCGTAATAGGCCCAGCCCCGGCCGCTGCGTTTGCGGGTGATGCCGGGCATGTCGTCATCGACATAAATGAGCTTGGGTTGAGCGACCATGATTTGCGCAACGGCGGGTGGTCGCTTGCGGTTCCTCGCCGGTGTGCCCATTTCGCTTTCCGAACGCGACCAGGAGCCATGCGACGATGCCCGCTACTTATACTCCGCCCAGTGTCTGGACTCACGACAAGGAAAACGGGGGCCGCTTCGCCAGCATCAACCGGCCGACGGCGGGCGCGCGGGAGGAGCGGAAGCTGCCCGTCGGCGATCACCCGTTCCAACTCTATTCGCTCGGCACGCCGAACGGCCAGAAGGTCACGGTCATGTTCGAGGAACTGCTCGAGGCAGGCCACGAGGCGGAATACGATGCCTGGTTGATCAATATCGGCGAAGGCGATCAGTTCGGCAGCGGGTTCGTCGCGCTCAACCCCAATTCGAAGATCCCGGCGCTAGAGGATCGCAGCGGACCGGCTCCGTTCCGCGTGTTCGAAAGCGGCGCAATCCTTTTGCACCTGGCCGAGACGTTCGACTTCCTTCTCCCGCGCAGCAACCCGGCGCGGGCCGAAGTCCTCAGCTGGCTGATGTGGCAGATGGGCACCGCGCCGTTCATCGGCGGCGGGTTCGGCCACTTCTACGCCTACGCGCCCGAGAAGTTCGAATACCCCATTGACCGCTACACGATGGAAACCAAGCGCATCCTGTCGGTCGCCGACCTTCGCCTGGGTGAAACCGAATACCTTGGCGGGGCCGACTATTCGATTGCCGACATCGCCTGCTACGGCTGGTTCAGTGCCCTTGTGCGGGGAGACGCGTACAACGACGCGGCGACGTTCCTCTCCGTTCACGAATACACCAACGTCGCCCGTTGGGTCCGTGCGCTGGAGGACCGGCCGGCGGTCCGGCGCGGTCGGCTCGTCAATACGACAAACATGACAGAGCGCCACAGCGCGGCGGACTTCGACTCGGTGGAAGATCAGTCCTTGCTACGGCAAGTGCCCTGGAAATCTGCCGCGGTGGCCTAACTCGGGGCCTGCGTATCGGGCCGTCGCAGCGTGAGCAAATAGGCGACGAGTTCGTCGATGTGCTCGGCGGGAATCTCGAAGTACATTTCTTCGGGATAATTGCGGTGATCGCTCATCCATTTGCCGAGCGTTTCGGGCGTGAGACCCGGGGTGTTCGCGATAGCCGTAAAGCTCGGCGCGGCCGGCAACGGCGAACTCTCGGCGTAATCGACCGAGTGGCAATCGGAGCAGCGGTCGACCGCCAGCTTGTGCCCCCGTGCGACGATCGACCCCACCTCGGCGGGCGGCGCAATCTGGCAACCGCCGAACAATCCCATCAGACATACAGGCAGAATGAAGCGCTTCATTCGCACAGTCTAGGTCCGCGAGGCGGCAAAAGATACCTCCGGATGCGGATGGCTGGGGCGGCAGGATTCGAACCTGCGCATGCCGGTACCAAAAACCGGTGCCTTACCGCTTGGCTACGCCCCAACAGCGCCGCGCCCCTATAACGCCACGTGCGCGATAGGAAAGACCCGCTAGCCAGCAATCCGATCAAGCCGCGCCCTGACCGCCTCGGCCTGCGCCATGATGTCGTCGACAAGCTGCTTGCAAGTCGGAATGTCGTGGATCAGCGCCTGACTCTGGCCGCTGGACCAGATGCCGCCATCCATGTCACCCTTCGCATACACCTGTTCCCGGCCACGCGCGCCGGCCATCAGGTGCCGGACCTCTTCGAAGGTCGTCTCGGGGTTGCGCTGGATCGCTGCGACCTCTTCCGAGACGGCATTGCGGGCGACCCGCGCGGTGTTGCGGAATGGACGCCCGACGAGGACCGTATCGAGTTCGGAATTTTCGACGATCTGCCGCTTTACGTTCGCATGGATCGCCGCCTCCTGCGTGGCGCAAAAACGCGTGCCCATGTTCACTGCGTCGGCCCCGAGCGCGAGCGCGGCAACAAGGCTGCGTCCGTCCGCCATTCCGCCACTCGCAACGATGGGCGTCTCGGGCAGAGCATCGACGGTCGCGGGGAGCAGTACGATAAGACCGACGTCATCCTCGCCGGGGTGTCCGGCGCACTCGAAGCCGTCGATGCTGATAACATCGACGCCCTTTCTAACCGCGCTTTCGGAGTGGCGCACACTGGTACATTTGTGGATCACTTTAACCCCAGCCTCCTTGAAGGCGGGCAAGTGGTCGGTCGGCGCGCGGCCGGCGGTTTCGACGATCTTCAATCCGCTGTCGATGATCGCCGCGCGGTATTCGTCGTAGGGGATGGGGTTGATCGATGGCAGCAGCGTGAGGTTCACGCCGAACGGCTTGTCCGTCAGCCCACGGACTTTGTCGATCTCCTCCCGCAGCGCCGCTCCGCTGGGAAACATGTGCGCGGTGATGAAGCCGAGCGCACCGGCCTCGGCCACCGCAGCGACCAGTTCCCCGTAGCCGACGCCGGTCATTCCCCCCATGAGGATCGGAGTTTCGACCCCGAACATCTCGGTAATCCGCGTCTTGAACGCCATCGTTTTTCTTTCCACCCGCTTTACGTTAGCGTCAATCCTAAGCGCGTCGAGCGGACGGGCAAGCGAAATTCCGCGAGCGTCGATCCGGTCGGCGGACGAACTAGCGGGGAGCGCCGACGTAGGAGGCTGCCTCGTCGGGGTGCGAATAGAGCACCATCTGCCCGGCCGAAGTCACCACATGGCAGTCGGCAGCGGGCAGCAGACGTGTGAAATAGCGCCGCGAGACCTGCGGGTCGTGCAACACGAAATGGCGTCCGAAAACGAATGTGTAGTGATCCGTTCTGCCCGTTGGATGAGGCTCCCAACCCTTCGCCCACGATACGTTCTCGACGATATAACCGGCGAGATTTTCTCGCAGGGGGATGGCCGCGAGCAGATAGTCCTCGGCGACGCGGGGATCGTCGAGCGCGCGAAGATCGGCTTCGCTTTGCGCGAAAGAGCGCCGCATTCCGGTCACGATCCGCTCAGGGGTCGCGTAACGCAGGAACAGGCCGATCAGCAGCCGGATCGACGACGGGCTTCGGGCATACCGTCGCTTCAGCGCGCCCAGCGGACCGCGATCCACGGGCGACTGGTGCACCGGGGGCGTCGGGTTGAATACGACCGCGCGCTCTATTCGGTCGCCCAATCGGTCGGTGAAGGCAAACGCGCCCTGCCCCGTGCTGCGGCTAACGAGCACGACCCGTTCGATCCCTTCCGCATCGAGCACCGCCGCCAGATCGTCGGCCGCTTGCTCGAAATGCGGATCGACGCCGGGTCTGCGCGCCTCGGACGTACCACCGAAACCCGGTCGATCGAGGGTGATCACCTGCCAGCCCATCCGATTGAGCCGGCGAACGAAACGCGTCGGCGGATGGCGGCAACAGATTGAACTGTGAAGCAGCGCGATCGCGGGAGCCCCACGGTCGCCGAATAACGAATAGGCAATTGTCCGCCCATCGTCGCCCGCGATTTCCGCGTGGCGTGGAACCGGGGCGGCGGTCAGGGAGCTATCGGGTCGATCGAGGATCGCTTCGGCCACGTGGCGTGCCTGTGCCAGCACACAACTCACCTCACCCGCTGAGGCGACGCCCAGCCGCTCGTAAACTTCGGCCAGCAGCGCCTTGACCGTGGCTAACGACATATCGCCCATGCGAGCGATGCCCTTGCGCGGCATTCCCCCGGCAATTGCCCGCGCGACGGTCATGTGGCGGGGACCGATCTCAAGCATGTCGGCCACGATATCCTCGACCGGTTTAAACCCGTTCGCGCGCGGCCCGAACATGATCATCAGGAGGTGTTCGACCGTTTCGGCCAGGTTGCGCGTCCCAAATTTGGCGCGCAATCGCATGACCGCGTTGCGGGCGGGTACACGGCCAAGCCCTGCCGCCTCACTGGCACTCTCGAATTCACCACATTCCGCCAACGCGCGAGCCAACCCGGTCTCGACCGATGACAGGCCGTAGCCCTCGGCCACACGCTCGATCGCCGCATCCCATGCGTCCTCGGCAAACCGCAGGACGATCGCCAGCGGTCGAGGATGCTCGGGCGATACGCCGCAAAAGGCGGCCCAGCCGTCATCCAGCGACTTACCGTCGATGAGGAACATGTTACCGCGGCCGGGCCAATCCGAAATGCCGCCGCGGGGGATCAGACGATAGCGCTGGTTGGGCCCGATCAGAGCCAGCAGTTCGTCACACTGCCAAGCGGGCAGATCAGGTAAGCTGGCGGACGGACCGAGCGTGATCGCCCGCGGACCGGAAACGATCGCCGTGATGTGAAATTCACCAACCCCCATATCTGGGTGGTGCGACAAAATTCTCTGCCGAGCAAGTATATGGATGGCCGGGATTTTATCGGCGTTACGTCATTCAGAGTTATTTCGGGGTCCCGTTCCGGCGCAACCCGGATCGAATGATCGGAGAGCTTATTGCTGCCCAATCTCCCGCAGAAGGTTCGCGAACCAGGGTGCGCGGGTGTCGAATGCCTTGCCACCTAGTATCCGCGCGAATTCGATCGGCCGCAGCACATCGCCGCGCTCTTCGTCATGACCGATAACGCCAGATTCGCCTGCCAGCGCAGCTTCGACCGCGCAGGCCGTACAGGCGCGGATCAGCGCAAGGTCGGCTTCATTGGCGGGAGCCGAGCGGGCGAAGTAGCCGCTTTTCTGGACCAGCACCTTCTCGGCTCCGAGTTCACTGGCGAGGCGGCGCGCCAACCATTCCCCGGGGTTGATAGCATCGATCTGGACATGGCCGAACGGGTCGCGTGGCACCACTTCGCCCGCCGCCTCCATCGCGGCGACGATTTCGCCAACACCCGCACCTTCGGCAACGAACAGGTTGACCCCATCCTTCAGTTCCATCGTCTCGCGCAGACGGTCTGCCTCCTCCGCGATGTCGAAGGGCCGCTCGGGCACATAGATGCCGTGCACGTCCCAGCGAGCGGCGGCATTGTCGAGCCATTCGGCGAACGGCGCCTGCAACACCCACTGATGGTGCGCCAACGCGGTCGCTGCGGTCAGCCAACCGCAGTTGCGGCCCATAACTTCGTGCACGATCAACATTCGCGGGTTCGCTGAATGCTCGGCCATCACGTTGCGGGCGAACAGTGCGCCTTGCTCCGCTGCGGTCCACGCCCCGAGCGATTGCCGGATTGGAATCACGTCGTTGTCGATCGTTTTGGGCAGTCCGACCACAGTCAGGTCGTACCCGTTGGCTTTGAGATAGGCGGCCAGCTCTGCAGCCGTCCCGTTGGTATCGTCGCCGCCGATGGTGTGGAGAATATCGACGCGATCGCGGCTCAACTGCCTGGCGGCGACCTGCAACGGGTCCTGCCCGGGTTCGACCAATCCGCGCTTCACGCAATCGGCCGTGTTGCTCAATTTGACCCGGCTGTTGCCGATCGGGCTTCCCCCGAATGCGTGCAGCCGCGATGCGACCGCGCGCACCGCGTCCGTCACTTCCGCCGAGTCGCCCAAAAGCAGGCCGGCATAGCCGTTGCGGTAGGCAATGATCCGAGCATCGGGGGCGACTTCGCCATACCGCTCGATCAGCCCGCCGACCGCCGACGAGAGGCACGGCGCAAGTCCGCCCGCAGTAAGGATGGCAACGGTGGTTTGCGCCATGCGGTCGCTTGTGCCCCTGTGAGGCACGGAGAGCTAGCCCCGCCGAGCGATGAATAGGTATGATCCACCGTGCCAGAGGTCGCCGACGGGACGAAAATTTGCATTGGGGTGAGGCACGAATGGGGGGGTGCGCGAGCTCCGCGACGAGCGACCGGTCGGCTTACCCCTTGGTTTCGCCCGGCCCTTGCGGGGCCCGCCGGTCCGACTATGTGTCCCGGGATATATCCCAGCCCAGACGCGGAGCGAACCCATTCGGTATTTCGGCACCTGCGCCTCCTCGCTCATTGCTTTGGCAGCGGCGACCGGCGCCAGACCATCGGCGGCGCAGGACGCGAACGAGAGCCGACCGGTCATCGTCGTGACGGGCGTCGGCCTGCCCGACACCCCCTCCACACCGGCCTACGACACGCAAGTGCTGACTCGCGACGCTCTGGTGACCACCGGTTCGGGCCGGATCGAGGACGCGTTGTCTTCCGTTGCGGGATTCCAGCAGTTCCGCCGTTCGGACAGCCGCTCGGCCAATCCATCAGCTCAAGGTGCCACGCTGCGCGCGCTCGGCGGCAATGCCAGCAGCCGCGCACTGGTGTTGCTCGACGGGATACCGATGGCAGACCCGTTCTTCGGCTACATCCCTTTCAGCGCGATCGCACCAGAACGGCTGGCGAGCGCGCGGGTTACCCGCGGCGGCGGTTCGGGTCCGTTCGGCGCCGGTGCGCTGGCGGGGGTTATCGAATTGACCAGCGCCGGGCCCGCGGCGCTTGGTCCCGTCAGCGGCACCGCACTCGTCAACGACCGCGGCGAAACCGAGATCAGCGCCACGCTCGCGCGGCCGCTAGGAGCAGGGTTCGCAGTGGCGTCCGGACGATGGGACAGGGGGCAGGGTTTCAATACCACCCCAGTCGACCAGCGCGTGCCCGCAACCGCCCGCGCGGCCTATGACAGCTGGTCGATGCAACTGCGCGGTGTCGCCCCGCTGACCGACACCATCGAGCTGCAAGCACGCGGATTGGTCTACGACGACCACCGCACCCTGCGTTTCGACGGTGCTGACAGCTCGAGCGTGGGGCAGGACGCAAGCCTGCGGCTCATCGGACGCGGGGAATGGCAGTTCGACTTGCTCGGCTATATCCAGGCACGCAACTTCACCAACGTCGTCGTCAGCTCGACGCGGTTCGTGCCGGTACTCGACCAGCGCAACACGCCTTCGACCGGGCTCGGCGGCAAGCTGGAGCTGCGCCCGCCCGTGGGTGGGGCACACCTGTTGCGGGTCGGTCTCGATTTTCGCAAGTCGGTGGGCGAACTGTCGGAGACCGCGCTCAATGCCTTCAGCGGCGCAGTGACCGCGCGCCGCAACGCAGGCGGGGCCAACACCGATTTCGGTCTGTTCGTCGAAGACGACTGGACTTTGGGCCGTCTGACGCTGACCGCCGGGGCGCGCGCCGACCGTTTCGCGATCTTCGACGGATTCTACCGCGAACGCACAAGCGCCGGCGATCTTGCGACCGACAATGCCTATCCCGACCGTTCCGGGTGGGAAGAATCGTTTCGCGGCGGTGCCGTTATCCGGCTGGGAGGAGGCCTGCGGGTCCGCGCCGCCGCCTACACCGGTTTGCGCCTGCCTACGCTAAACGAGTTGTATCGCCCGTTCGTGGTGTTTCCGGTGACGACCGAAGCCAACGCCGCGCTCAAGAACGAGCGGCTCGAAGGGTACGAGGCGGGGATCGACTTCGCTCCGGCTGGCGCAGTCGAGTTCTCGCTCACCGCGTTCGACAACCGGGTCAAGGACGCTATCGCAAACGTCACGATCGCGACAAACTTGCGGCAGCGTCAGAACATCGAGGCGGTCCGCGCGCGGGGGATCGAGGCGAGCGCGAAGGTGTCATTCGGCGCTATCGGGTTCGACGGGTCGCTCGCTTGGACCGACGCCGTGGCGCAAGGGACGGGACCGGCCGCCACGCTCAATGGCAAGAGGCCGTCGCAGACGCCGCGCTGGGTCGCGGGCGGCACCCTGAGTTATCGTCCCGGCGTGAACTGGCTGATCGCGGCGACGCTGCGCCACGTGGGAGCGCAGTTCGAGGACGACCTTGAGACCGACGTGCTGCCGGCGACGACGACGCTTGATGCGTTCTTCCAGCTGCCGTTATCGCGCCGTATCGCGCTGGTGCTGAGGGGCGAGAACCTGACCGACGAGACCATCGTCACACGCAACCAAGGCGGTTCGATCGACCTGGGTACCCCGCGCACCGCATGGGCCGGGATCAAGCTCGGCCTGTAATCAATTCGCGTGCGTCCTTTGCGGGCCTTGTTCTCGCTCGTACTCTACCGTCCAACCGGTCGCTGTCTTTCGCATTCGACTGCCACTCAGGCCGCCATGCGACGCTCGCTGCGGTAGTAGCTGAACGTCAGCCAGAGGGATGTCGCTCCCAGAAGGTGCCAAAGAGCGTGCCCCTGAAGGATGCTACCTGGCGCGCAGACCACACCACCCTGATCGAGAATCCAGATACCGAAAGCTACTCCGGTCGCAACGAGACCTCCGAGATAGAGCGAGACGCGGGCGCTTGGCCTCCTGGGCCGCGCAAAGGCCAGCTCCAAGACGATCGCGACGATCAGCAAGACGGTAAACAGCCACCGCCGCACTTCGGGAAGAACGATGAGGACACCAACCAGCACGGCGCACAGCAAAGCGTAAAGCGCGACCGCAGCACCATCGGGAATCCGGAGCCAGCGCGCGACCGCGGAAATCAGCAGAAACGATCCCACGAGGTACATGCCCAGCACATCGAAGAACTGGCCCCACAAGGTCAGGGTTGCATGCAGCAAGGCCGAACCGACGCCTACCACGATCGCGGTAACGCCGAGAGCGGATCCAGAAATTGCGGACAGCGCCGAATGAGGGTCACGCCCATAGGGCAGACCAAGCATCAGACAGCCAATCAGGACATATCCGAAAGATGACCAAGCGTTGGCCGGCTGAAGCAGTAGAGCGCCCGTTCGCGGCGTCTCGCAAAAGCAGTGAGTGGCGGTGCAGGTTGCCGGGACGTATGCAGCCCAGTCAGGGCCGAGGGCAGATAGCACCGCTAGAAACCCAAGCGCCATTAGCCCGGTCAGCAACAGCCCGATCAGCATCGACCGTCCCGTAATCGTCGGCAAATTGCACTCCCCCCCTGGTCTAATTGCTAGCAGCGTTGCGAACCTGCCACAAAGGATTGCAATGGGCGGGCTTCATTTGCTCACAGCAACAGGGCTCGACTTTTCGGCAAGGGAGAAGCCCGCATTGCAAACGGTTTGGAGATGGCCATTGGCGCATATCGCGAACACTTCGGTGCGCGATGCCGCTTGCCGACAATTATCGGACGCGCCGGCATAGTGGAACCGTGACGGAATCCTGCAAAAATTTTCTTTTATATCAACGGATTTGGCGGGGATGTCAGTCGGATGCGAACTGCTCCGATGGACGCAAAGCGCCCATCCCTCCGCCGGTTTTTAGGCCATGAGGTTCTGCCATCAGCCAGTGCCGCCGAGCGGCGGGTCTTGTCTGTCTGTCTATCGACGCGCTGGCGTTCGGAGTTGACGAGGTTGTGGACGCGGGCGTGGATGCTGGCGAACTTCTGCAGGCTTTTCATCTGGCTGAACCGCTGCATCGCCCGTTCGCGCCTTGCGAATGGCAGATAGCTGGTCTCAGCCCCCAGCATCGCGGCTAGGGGATGAACTCCGCGCCCCTAACGCACACATTGGACTAGAGGGCCTATGCGATGATAGCGCTAACTTATGTCCAAACCCGACCGACGCGAATTGCTGGCGATGCTTGCTGCGGCAACCGGCATGAAGGCTGAGAATGCGCAGGCACAAGTGGCCGAGGTGTGCCGCCCGCATCGCGAATCCCGTCGCGCGTCCGCTTGGCCAGATCGAGGTCGATCCGGTTGCAGGGGCTGAGATCGCTGCCCGACTGTGCGATGCCGATGATCGGTTTGCCGCTCTGCAGTTCCTCAGGCGTTATGCCGTAGTTCATGAACCGCTCGAGATAGAGCGCGGTCATGTCAGGGCGTTCGTGATTGGCGAACCAGTCGCGGCTGCGCAGGCGCGGAGGAGCGCGATCGGTCATCGCTCAGCGACCCTTCGAAGGTGTGTTGGCAAGGCTCGGCGCGGCGTCGGAATCGCGGCGGATGAGCTTGTAGGGCAGCGTCTTTTGCTCAAGGCGAGGCTTTTCGTTAGAGCGTTTCGAACGGTTGACGCGGGCGATGGCCGACACTGCCCATGATGTCATTTCACGGATCGGCTGGCGGATCGTCGTCAACTCCGGCCAGATCGTACGCGCCATGTCGGTGTCGTCGAAGCCGCACACAGTAATATCCGCCGGCACGTCGAGGTGCTGGCGATGCGCCACGGCCACCGATGCGGCCGCCATATCGTCGTTCGACGCGAAAATCGCCGTGGGACGGGGATCGAGTGCCAGCAGGCGCTGCGCCCCTGCCATGCCAGAACGAAACGTGAAGCGACCCTGGACCACGAGTTCGTCGGGTGCTTCCAGCCCGGCATCCGCCATTGCCTTCTTGTAGCCATTGAGCCGTCGGCCGCTCGCCACTTGTTCCGGGTTACCGATGATGAATCCGATCCGCTGGTGACCCAGCGCGATTATGTGCCGGGTCATGTCGTAGGCTGCCTGGAAGTCGTCGATCATCACCGCGCCGTGCGATCCGTTCGCCCGGCTTGGTCCGACCGCGATCGCCACCGCGTCCAGTTCGCCGACGAGATCAAGCACGGACTGGTCGTCGCAAAGGGGAGGTGGCAGGATGAAGCCGACCACTCCGCTGTCGACCATCTTTCGAATAAGAGGCTTTGCCTGCTCGGTCGTCTCGCAGCTCTGAACCTCAAGATGGATGTCGCGCCGCCCGGCCTCTTCCAGCGCGCCCATCAGGAATTCCGCCAGATAGGAGGCTGACGGATTGTCGAATAACAACCCGATGCGCAGTTGCGCGCCGCCAGCCAGGCTCCGAGCCGCACGATTGGGGGTGTATTTCAACCGGCGGATGACGTCGAGAACCTGGTCGCGGGTCTCTGGTCGCACATTGCCTTCGCCGTTGATCACTCGGCTGACGGTCATCGGCGAACAGTTGGCAGCCCGGGCCACGTCCGCGATCGTCGGCGCGGCGCTACCGCGACGGCCGCTTCGCGGACGGCGGGGTTCGCTTTCGGACTTTCTGTCTGCCACGGAACGGTCCTTAGCCGCACCCGCGTCCGACACAAGTGGCCCGCTCATCTCCAGTCGAACGGCATCATTTCCACGCTCAAGCATCGCTTCGGCGCCGCTGGCAATTGGTTTGCTGCAAACTGCTCTCTGACTTGGCGGTCCGCAGTGGTGACTAGTGGCCCGGAGAAAACCGCCGGAAATCGCACTGAAAGCTCAGCATTCTTTGCTCTCTGCACTCCGGCGAGAACGCCGGAACGCCGCAGAACTGCGGGCTTTCAGGCGCTCTATTATCATTTCATATCAGATACTTAGGCTTGCTGGCGGAGCGGGAGGGATTCGAACCCTCGATACGCTTGTGACGTATACTCACTTTCCAGGCGAGCGCCTTCGACCACTCGGCCACCGCTCCGCATGCACTGGAGCGGCGCGACTAGCGGGGCTGGCGGGCGCTGACAAGCTGGCACATCGCCGCTAGATGCAGCGAATGAACCGCACTTTCGGTCCGCCGCCCTCCCCCGCCGAGTTCGAGGCGATCGCGCGGACCGCTTTCGCGCGCCTGCCGGCCGAGTTCGCCGCACATCTGGGCGACGTGGTCCTCACCGTCGAGGAGTTCGCCGACGAGGATACGCTGGCGGCAGTGGGTATCGAGGACCCGTTCGAGCTGACCGGACTGTTCGAAGGCGTCAGCCTTACTCACCAGTCGATCGAGGCGAGCGGCCAGATGCCCAACCGCGTGCGCCTGTTCCGCGGTGCGATCCTCGACGAATGGATCGCCGACGGGCACGATCTGGAACACCTGATCGCGCACGTGGTGATCCACGAGATCGGACACCATTTCGGGCTTAGCGACGACGACATGCATGCGCTCGAGGACATGGGCGACTAGCCGCGCTTCAGGGTTGTCGTGTGTCCACGGCGTGGCATAACGCCGGGATGAACCGAACGATCGCGTGCCTGTCGACACTCGCCCTCGCCCTGGCCGCCATTCCGGCCCACGCGCAGGACGACCCGCCGCCCCCGCCCACCCCCGCTTCCGTGATCGCCGACGCGCCGGCCGGCCAGTGGCGCGCGATCGATCCGGCCGACCTGCTGGTTATCGACCTGGCGCCCACTGCCAATGGCGCGCCCCGCCGCGTCGTCATGCAGTTGATGGCCGCTCCCTGGTCGCAAGGATGGGTCGGCAACATACGAACCCTCGCCCGGGCGCATTGGTGGGACGGGACGAGCGTCTATCGCGTGGTCGACAACTGGGTCGCGCAATGGGGCGACGGCGAGGATGACAAGGAACTCGCAAAGCCGCTTCCCGACGGCCTGCGGGTCGTTCCCGAGAGCGAATACATCCACCAGTCGGATGCCGTGGCGATGCTGGCCGACACCTGTTCGGGCAATGCCTCGGGTCGCCCCTACACGTGCGACAATTATGCGCCGACCGTGCTTTTCCGTGACGGCTGGCCGATCGGCAGCGACGGCGTGCGGGACTGGCCACTGCATTGCTATGCCAGCGTCGGCGTCGCGCGCGACTTGTCTCCCGACACCGGCACCGGGGCCGAGCTTTATGCGGTTATCGGGCAGGCTCCGCGCCAGCTCGATCGCAACATCGCCGTGGTCGGCCGGGTGATCGAGGGAATCGAGTTTCTCTCCACACTGCCGCGCGGAACGGCCGAGATGGGTGTCTACGCCTCGGAGGCAGAACACGTCCCGATCGTCTCTGCCCGCCTTGCCGATGAAATCACCCAGGCCGACCGACCGGCGTTCGAATATCTCGATACTTCGGGCACCAGCTTCGCCGACTACGCGCGGCTGCGCCAGAATCGCTCCGACGCGTTCTATCGGACCGGCGCAGGCGGCGCGGACATCTGCAACATAACCGTGCCGGTCCGGCGGATCGCCGACAGCTAGAGGCGCTGCATCACCTCGATGCGGTTGCCGAAAGGATCGGCCACGTCGCCGCGCACGTAACCCTCGAGAGGCTTACCCTCGGTAAAGGCGATCCCGTGATCGGCCAGCCGTTGGCGCAAGACCGAAAGGTCGCTGACGAGCAACGCGGGATGCGCCTTGCGCGCCGGTCTGAACGGTTCCTCTACGCCCAGGTGCAGCTCGAGCCCCGGCCCGGCGAACCAGCATCCGCCGCGCACTGCAAGGTGCGCCGGCTTGATGCGCTCGGCAAGGCCGAGGACGCCGCCGTAAAACGCCCGCGCGCGGTCTTCCTCGCCCGCTGGCATTGCCAGCTGAACATGGTCCAGGCCGACGATCACCGGCCGCTCACAAACGTTCCGCCTGCGCCACCGCATCGCTTGCGCGCAGTGCACTGAGGAGGCGGGTGAGGTGCGCCAGATCATCGACGTCGAGCTGGACATCGTAAGTCGAGAACGGGTGATCGGTCTGGGTCTGCGCCAACCGCACGACGTTGGCATGGTTCTGCGCGAACAGCCCGGCCATTTCCGCCAGAGTGCCCGGTCGGTCGTAAAGCGTTACCCGTAGGCGTCCCACCGCGCCGTGGCTGCGTTTGCCCCAGTTGAGGTCGATCCAGTCGGCATCGATTCCGCTGGCGAGTTCCAGGCAGTCGATCGTGTGGACCTCCACCGGCGCGCCCGCTTTTCTCAGGCCCACAATCCGGTCGCCGGGCACCGGATGGCAGCATTCGGCGAGATTGAAACCGACTCCCGGGGTCAGCCCGCGAATCGAGATTGCCTTGTCCTGCCGCGGCACTTCGCCCGAGTCCGCGAGGTCGGCAGCGCTTCCGGGGACCAGGGCTTCCATCACCGTGCGATCGTCGAGCTTGTTGGCGCCAACCTGGTACATCAGCTCGTCCTCGTCCTCGAGCTCAAGCCGCTTGACCGCCTCGCGGATCGCCTTCTTGCCGATCTTGGCCGGGACGCGCTCGGCTATCTCGTCGAACAATTTGCGCCCGAGCGCGGCGATTTCCTCCCGCTCCTTCAATCGCACCGATCGGCGGATCGACGCGCGCGCCTTGCCGGTGGTGACAAAGCCCAACCAGCTCAGCTGCGGCTCGGTTTTCTTGCCCTTGAGGATTTCGACAACGTCGCCGTTGTTGAGGACTGTGCGCAGCGGCATGTGCCGCCCGTTGATTTTCGCGCCGACCGTTTGCGCGCCCAGATCGGTGTGGACCGCGAACGCGAAATCGACCGGGGTCGCGCCTTTGGGCAGCTGGAACAGCGATCCCTTGGGGGTGAAGGCGAAAATCCGGTCCTGGTAGATCGCCATCCGCGTGTGCTCGAGCAATTCCTCGGCATCGTGGCTGGCATCGACGATCTCGATCAGGTCGCGCAGCCAGCCGACCTGACCGTCGGGACGGTCGCCCTGCTTGTAGGCCCAGTGCGCAGCAAGGCCGAATTCATTGCGGCGGTGCATGTCGCGGGTGCGGATCTGCACCTCGACCCGCATCGAGTTCTCGTAGATGAGCGAGGTGTGCAGGCTGCGATAGCCGTTGGTCTTCGGCGTCGAGATGTAGTCCTTGAACTTGCCCGGAATGAACTGCCACGTCGTGTGCAGCACGCCGAGCGCGCGGTAACAGTCGGCATCGGTTTCGGCGATCACGCGGAACGCCATGATGTCGGTCACCTGCTCGAAACTGACGTGGCGCTCGGCCATCTTGCGCCAGATCGAATACGGATGCTTTTCGCGGCCCGACACCTCGACCTTGAGTCCGGTCTCGGCGAGCGCCTGCTTGACCGCCAGCGCGATGGCATCAACCTGGCCGCCATCGGCGCTGCGGATCTGTGCGAGACGCCCGGTGATGGTGCCATAGGCCTCGGGTTCGATCTGCTCGAACGCGAGCATCTGCATCTCGCGCATGTATTCGTACATGCCCACCCGCTCGGCCAGCGGGGCGTAGATTTCCATCGTCTCGCGGGCGATACGCTTGCGCTTGTCGGGCGACTTTATGAAGTGCAGCGTGCGCATGTTGTGCAGCCGGTCGCCCAGCTTGACCAGCAGCACGCGGATGTCCTCGCTCATCGCTAGCAGAAACTTGCGCAGGTTCTCCGCCGCGCGCTCGTTCTCGGGCATGGCCTCGATCTTGGACAGCTTGGTCACCCCGTCGACCAGCCGGGCGACCTCGGGCCCGAACAGCGCCTCGACCTCCTCGATCGTCGCCAGCGTGTCCTCCACCGTGTCGTGGAGCAACGCGGTGATGATCGTTTCCTGATCGAGCTTGAGGTCGGTCATCAGCCCCGCGACCTCGACCGGGTGGCTGAAATAGGGGTCCCCGCTCGCACGCTTCTGGGTGCCGTGCTTCTGAACAGTATACACATAGGCGCGGTTAAGAAGCGCTTCATCCGCGTCCGGGTCGTATTCCTTGACCCGCTCTACAAGTTCATACTGGCGCAGCATCGCCGCAACGATGTGCGAATTGCGCGACGCACGGCAAGTCTTTTCGCAATCGCAGCGTTGCATTTCGTGCAACTCAGGATGCCGAATGGCCGTTTGAGCGCAAGAACCAAGAGGTGCATACGGACTATCGATGCCCTATCTCGACGCCCTACTCCTCGCACGGATGCAATTTGCGTTCACGGTGAGCTTTCACTTCATCTTCCCGTCGTTCTCGATCGGACTGGCGAGCTATCTGATGGTGCTCGAAGGGCTGTGGCTGAAGACCGGCAAGCAGCGCTACCTCGACCTGTTCAAGTTCTGGCTGAAGATTTTCGCGGTCGTTTTCGCGATGGGCGTCGTCAGCGGAATTGTCATGTCCTACGAATTCGGGACCAACTGGGCCGTGTTCTCGGACAAGGCGGGGCCGGTGATCGGCCCGCTTATGGCTTACGAGGTTCTGACGGCGTTCTTCCTCGAGGCCGGTTTCCTCGGCGTAATGCTGTTCGGAATGAACAAGGTCGGCAAGGAGCTGCATTTCGCCGCCACCTGTATGGTCGCGCTTGGTACCTTCATCAGCGCGTTCTGGATCCTGTCGGTCAACAGCTGGATGCAGACCCCGACGGGCTACGAGATCGGCGCCAACGGCCAGTTCCTGCCTGGGCCAAGCTGGTGGGCTATTGTGTTCAACCCCAGCTTTCCGTTTCGTCTGCTCCACACCGTGACCGCCGCCTATCTGACGACCGCGTTCGTGGTCGGCGGGGTCGGTGCGTGGCACTTGCTGAAAGACCGGGGTGACAAACACGCGCGGACGATGTTCTCGATGGCGATGTGGATGGCTGCGCTGGTCGCGCCGGTGCAGATATTCCTGGGTGACGCCCACGGGCTGAACACGCTCGAACACCAGCCGACCAAGGTCATGGCGATGGAGGGCCACTTCCAAAGCCATCCCGACGGCGCGCCGCTGATCCTGTTCGGCATACCCGACAGCGAGGCGGGAATCGTGAAATATGCTATTGAGATTCCAAAGGCATCCAGCCTGATCCTCAAGCACGATCTCAACGCGCCGCTTGCCGGACTCGATACCGTTCCCAAGGAAGATCGACCACCGGTGGGCGTCGTATTCTGGTCCTTCCGGATCATGGTCGGGATCGGGTTTGCAATGCTGGGCATCGGCCTGTGGAGCCTGTTGGCGCGGCTGCGCGGGAAGCTCTACGACTGGCGCTGGCTTCACCGCGCCGCGCTTGCGATGAGCCCGGCGGGCTTCGTTGCCGTGATCGCCGGCTGGGTAACCACCGAGGTCGGCCGCCAGCCGTGGACCATTTACGGTCTGCTGCGCACGTCCGATAGCGCCAGCCCGCTTGCAGCGCCCGCGGTCGCCACTTCGCTCGCCGCATTCGTGGTGGTCTATTTCGCGGTGTTCGGAGCAGGCGTGTGGTACATCCTGCGGCTGATCGCTGACGGCGTGCAATCCGGTGAGAGCGGACCCGACGAAGGCGTCGCCGGCCCCATCCGCACCGCGGGCATCACCCCCGCCGCTCAGCAGACGGCGGGCGGGACACCTAGGCGCGAATCGGAGGTGGAAGACTAATGGACCTGACAGTCGTTTGGGCCTTCATCATCGCCTTTGCGGTCTTCGCCTATGTGGTGATGGACGGTTTCGACCTCGGGATCGGGATTCTGTTCCCGACCGTCACCGTAGGACACGGGCGCAATCGGGCGATGAATTCGATCGCGCCGGTGTGGGATGGCAATGAAACCTGGCTGGTGCTGGGGGGCGGCGGGCTGCTGGCCGCCTTCCCGCTCGCCTATGCGGTGATCCTGCCCGCAACCTATCCATTGATCATCGCGATGCTCCTCGGCCTGGTATTCCGCGGCGTGGCGTTCGAATTTCGGTGGCGCGACGAACGACATCGGCCCTTATGGGACTTCGCGTTCTTCGGTGGGTCGCTCGTCGCTGCGATGAGCCAGGGGATGGTACTTGGCGCGCTGTTGCAAGGGATCTCGGTAAGCGGCCGGGCCTATGCCGGATCGTGGTGGGACTGGCTAACGCCATATACCCTGCTCACTGGCCTCGGCACAGTCGCGGGGTACGCTCTGCTCGGCGCGACATGGATGATCTGGAAGCTGACCGGCGAAGTGCAGGAGCACGCCTACCGCCTCGCCACCCGCGCCGCGATGGCGACGCTGGCGCTGATGGGTGCGGTCAGCCTCTACAACCTCGCGCTGCTTCCCCAATACCGCGACCGCTGGCTCGAGATGCCAAATATCCTGTTCGCGAGCCAGGTCCCGCTGGCGACCGCGATCGTCGCCGCGCTGCTATTCGCTGCGCTGAAAAAGCGGCGCGAGTTGGCCCCCTTTCTGCTGTCGCTCGCCCTGTTCCTGATTGGCATGGCGGGGCTTGGGGTGACGATCTGGCCCGACGCTGTGCCGCCCGGCATCAGCATTTGGGATGCCGCCGCGCCGCCGCGCAGCCAGGCCTTCATGCTGGTTGGCGTGGCCATCACGATGCCGCTGATCCTCGGCTACACAGCGTGGGCCTATTGGGTCTTCCGCGGCAAGGTCGGAACGGACGGCTACCATTGATCGAGCGGCGCACTTCTCGCTCCGCGCCGGCGCCCGAACCCTTGTGGCGACGACTTGCGTGGATGGCGGCAATCTGGGCGGTGAGCGTCGCCGCACTGGGCGTCGTCGCCCTGGTGATCCGGTTCTGGCTATCCCGCTGACGCGGTGACCGCTTGGCAGTAAGCCGCGCCGCGGCTATGGGAACGTTCACAAGAACTAGACCACCGAGAGGTTGACCGTGAAACTCATTCCATTTTCCGCCACCCTTGCGCTCGCGCTGAACGGGTGCGCAGCGACCGGACCGGTCGCCAGTACGCCCACGCAATCGCGCCCGCTGCTATTTGCCGACGAGTTCGAGGGGGCCATGCTCGATCGCACGAAATGGGTCACCATCGGGCCCGACTTCTGGGTCAACAACGAGCAGCAGGCCTATCTCGACAGGCCCGATGTTCTGACCGTTCGAAATGGTGCGCTCGTACTAACCCCGCGCTTTGCGCCGGGCGTCGATCCCAACACCGCGCGCAAGGCCGATTTTCTCGCCGGACGGGTTGAGACCGACGGAAAGTTCAACATGCGTTACGGCCGGATAGAGGCGCGCATCCGGATGCCCGACGCCGCCGGCGTGTGGCCCGCGTTCTGGATGGTCGGAAACGGACCCTGGCCTACCACGGGCGAGATCGACGTGATGGAATATGTCGGTGAAAAGGATTGGGTCGGCAGCGCCGTTCACGCGCCCGGCTATTCGGGCGACGCGGGATTGTCGAACCGCTTCTACTTCCCTGCCGGCGAAGACGTGACCGATTGGCATGTCTATGCCGCCGAATGGAAGAAGGACTCGATCGAGTTCTTCGTCGACGGCCGCCTTCAGAATCGCATCACCCGACCGATGGGCGAACGGTACGGCAAATGGGTGTTCGACAATCCCCAACGCATCGTCATCAACTTTGCGCTCGGCGGTGGCTACCCCCTCAAGATTAACGGCGTGACTGCACCCTATGAGGGCCTTCCCTCCGCTACGGTCGAGAAGATAAAGCGCGGGGAAATCGCGATGGAGGTCGACTGGGTGCGTGTTTGGGGTCCTGAGGGCAACTGACCACAGCATTGGCCGATCATCCTTTGCTGCGTTAATGCTTGCGAGTGAAAGCGCTTGACGGCACTAGTCCCACCGATGAATTGTCACCGTTACGCTGCCCGGGTCGCAGCACTCGCCCTGCCCCTCGCTCTAACCGGACCCGCGCTGTCGGCATCCGATGTCGACGCGTTCGAACATTCCCATGCGGCTGCTCCGTCAGCGCTTGCAGATCCGTCCTCATCCAAGGGGCCGACGGTGGCAGAGGAAAGCCTGCCCCTCGACCCGCGCTTTTCGCCCGAACGCATTCGTGCAGACGTCTCCTTTTTTGCGGACGACTTGCTTGAGGGCCGCGACACCGCATCCCGCGGACATGCGATAGCTGCGCAGTTCGTGGCCCAACGCTTCGCCTCACTTGGCCTGACACCAGGCGGCGACATGGTCGACGGGCAGCGGGAATGGTTTCAGCAAGTGACCCTGCAAAAGACGACGCCGGTGCCCGGAGCGGCGGTCGCCGAGTTGACCCGCGCCGACGGCACCGTCCACAGCTTCAGGCAACCCGACGAGATTGGTGTGGGCGTCGACCCGCTCAACCCCGACAGTTCGGTCACTGCGCCGCTGGTGTTCGTTGGCTACGGACTCACCGACACGTCGATGGGCATCGACGACTATGCCGGGCTTGATGTCGAGGGTAAAATCGTCGTCGCTCTATCGGGTTTCCCCGAAGGCCTGCCGAGCGAGGAAGCTGCTTATCTCGTCAGTTCGCGTGCGCGAATTGCAGCCGATCACGGCGCCATCGGCATCGTTTCGATACCCACCGCAAACTACGAAAAGATGCGGCCGTGGGAAAACGCCAAGCGATACATCGGCCGGCCGAACTTCTCATGGGTCGAACCGGACGGTGAGGTGCACGTCACCGTGCCCGAAATGCGGGGAAGCGCTTCCATGTCGGCGGATGCTGCAGCCGCGCTATTCTCGGGTGCACGCAGCAGCTACGCGCAGGTCCGTGCAGATGCGGCAAAAAAGGGCGCGCGCCCCAAGGGATTTGTCTTGCCGGGCACCCTGCGTCTTGCGAACAAAGCGACAACCGAACGGGTCACGAGCCCCAACGTCGTCGGAATACTGCCGGGCAGCGATCCGACGCTGAAGGACCAGTACGTCGTGCTGTCGGGGCACCTCGACCATCTTGGCGTCTCGCCCGAGAAGCCGGACGACGAACCCGGCAAGGACCGGATCAACAACGGCGCGCTCGATAACGCATCTGGCTCAGCCGTAACGCTCGAGGTCGCCCGGGTCTTCGCCGAACAGGCCGTTCGGCCGCGCCGCAGCCTCGTGTTCCTGTTATCGACCGGCGAAGAAAAGGGGCTGCTGGGAGCAGGCTATTACGCCGAGAACCCCACAGTGCCTGCAGACGCGATCGTCGGCGATGTCGATCTCGACATGCCAATCCTGCTTTATCCCTTCACCGACGTGGTCGGATACGGCGCGGACCATTCATCGATCGGTCGGCTTGCCGCCGAGGCCGTGCGACCGATGAACCTGACGCTGGCGCCCGATCCGATCCCTCAGGAAACGATTTTCGTCCGCTCGGATCACTACCGATTTGTGGAAAAGGGCGTTCCGGCGATCTTCCTGGCAACCGGCTACGCCAATGGTGGCGCCGCCGCCTCCTCGGACTTCCTCGCGAATCGCTATCACAAGCCAGAAGACGACTTGTCCCAGGCGATCAATTGGCGCGCCGGGGCCCGGTTCGCCGAAGCGAACTGGCGGATCACCGCCGCGATGGCCAACGCCGACGAGCCGCCGCGCTGGTACGCGGGGGACTACTTCGGGTCGGTTTTTGCGCCCAACGCGGCGCGCGCGGTCAAGTAAGCGGCAGGAGTTCGGGCGTTCAGTTCCACACCGCTTCGGGCGGCAAGCTCATCAGGATCGCGTCGATGTTGCCGCCCGTCTTGAGGCCGAACAGCGTGCCGCGGTCGTACACCAAGTTGAATTCTGCATAGCGACCCCGCCATTCGAGCTGGGTGCGTTTTTCTTCAGGCGTGAATTCCGCCCCCATCCGGCGGCGCACCAGCTTTGGAAAGACGTCGAGAAAGGCCTTCCCGACGTCCTGCGTGAACGCGAAGTTACGCTCCCAGGCGGACAGCCCGTCGTCGTCTCCGGCGCATTCAAGGTGGTCGTAGAAAATCCCGCCCACTCCGCGGTGGACGCCCCGATGGGGAATGAAGAAATAATCGTCCGCCCACTTGGCGAAGCGTTCGTAGTAGGTCGGGTTGTGACCCATGCACGCGGCGCGGAAGGCGGCATGGAATTCAGCCGTATCCTCGTCATAAGGGATCGGAGGGTTAAGGTCCGCTCCCCCGCCGAACCACGCCTTGCCAGTCACCAGGAAGCGCGTGTTCATATGTACCGCGGGTACGTGCGGATTTGCCATGTGTGCGACCAGGCTGATTCCGGTGGCGGTAAAGCCGGGATTGTCGTCATCCGCGCCATTGATCGTCGCGGCAAAGCCGGGAGCGAATGTGCCGTGGACCGTTGAAACGTTGACCCCGACTTTTTCGAACACCTTGCCTTTCATCACACCGCGCACACCGCCACCGGGGTTGGCGTTGCCGTCCTCCTCGCGGCTCCATGGCCCATATTCGAATTTGGCATCGGAGCCTGCCTCGCGCTCGATCGCCTCGAACGCGGCGCAGATTTGGTCGCGCAGACTTTCGAACCAATCCTTCGCGCGGGCGGTTTGAGGGGTCCAGTCGGTCATGGTCCGATCTCCTTGCCAAGTGGAATTGGCTGGGGCAAGGGCAGGCTATGGTTCCCTTTTCGTTCGCAGGTGAGGAATTTGCGCTTACGCAAGGTCGCGCGCTGTACTGGCCGCGCGAGCGGGCACTGCTGGTGGCCGACCTGCACCTTGAGAAAGCGAGCTTCTTTGCTCGCCATGGCCAGATGCTCCCGCCTTACGACAGCCGCGAGACTCTTGAGCGGCTGGCTCTCGCGATCCGCGAGACAGGCGCGCGTCGGGTCTATACGCTGGGCGACAATTTTCACGATCCGGCGGGACCCACGCGGCTCGAACCCCATGCGGCCGGAATGCTCGCGGCCCTCACCCGCGCCACCGACTGGGTCTGGATCACCGGCAACCACGACCTGGGCAAGGACGGTCGGCCAAGCGAGGCAAGCGTGGGCGGCACGATCACCGACGAACTGGAGATCGCCGGTCTAATCCTGCGCCATCGGGCCATCCCTGGCGAAGCACGGCCCGAATTGTCGGGCCATTACCACCCACGCCTACATCTCACTGTGCGCGAACGACGCATCCGTCGCCCCTGCGCGGTAGTCAGCGTCGATGGTTCCGGCTGGGGACGGATGATCCTGCCAGCCTTTGGCGCGTTGACCGGTGGGATGAATGCTGCCGATCCGGAAATCCTAAAGGCGCTTCAACCCGCCCGAGCGATCGACGCGTTGGTTCCGGCTGGCGGTAAGCTTGCCACATTTCCCCTGTGGCGCGCTGCCGCTTAAGCGCTCGCACTGTCTAGCTACAACGTTTGCGCGAAGTCACCGCCCGCGAGCAGGATTCTGTGTCCGATTAGGCACATTGGCTCCGCCCCCGCCCGCGCCCCCTTTCGTAATTGGGATTTTCTCCCTAAGTAGCGCGCGACAACGAACGGCAATTTCCAGGAGAACGCCCCATAGCCCGTCCCCCCCGGCGCATGCTGGCCCCGCCCGTAAAGAGCGGCCCGCGCTACGACACAATGATTCAGTCCGACAAGGTTCGCGTCATCGACGAAAACGGTGAGAACCTTGGCGTGATGTACACGCGCGAAGCGATGGAGCAGGCCAACGAGATAGGCCTCAACCTCGTCGAAATTTCGCCTAATGCGGATCCGCCGGTCGCCAAGTTCCTGGATGTCGGCAAGCATCGGTACGAGGCGCAGAAAAAGGCGAACGCCGCGCGCAAGACGCAAAAGACGCAGGATATCAAAGAGATCAAGATGCGTCCGAACATCGACGACCACGATTACGATGTGAAGATGCGCAACGTGACCAAATTCCTGGGCGAAGGCGACAAGGTGAAGATGACCCTGCGCTTCCGCGGACGCGAAATGGCGCACCAGGAACTTGGCATCGAGCTGCTGCGGCGCGTGCAGGACGACGTCACCGAAATCGCCAAGGTCGAGGCGTTTCCGCGTCTCGAAGGGCGTCAGATGGTGATGGTGCTCGCACCCAAATAGGAACCGGAAAGCGACCTTGCCGGTTGAACCGGCAAGGATCGCAGCCGGAGTTTTCCATGGATCATCCAGTTCGCATCGCGCTGCTTGCCAGTGCGCTTTCGCTTGTCGCTTGCCAACGGCAGCCGTCCGAACAACCCGCTTCTCCCCCTGCGCAATTCCCAGCGAACGATGCAAACCCTGCCCCCGAGCCGCTTTCCGGGCCGGATACCACGCCCGCCGTCGCCGAACCGGTGGGCACCAATCCGAATAAGGCCTATCCGTTCGCCGGAGAGAACGACGGTTTTCCCGACCTGACTCCTGCTCGGGTGCCTTCGGAAGCGGCCAAGGGCGTAATCGGTGCCAGGGCTGTCTTGCTGCCGTGGGCGCGCGGAATTGAATTGCGCGAGTTCGACCAATCCTGGGCGATGATGGGCGATGCCGCGAAAGCGCAAGTGTCGAAAGTGCAGTTCAACGCCATGTTCCACCCGCTGCGCGACCTATTCGTGCGGTTGCCCGAAGGAACGATGGAAGGCGCGGCGGGGTCATCGTTCTACACAGTGCCGACCACGGTGACCGGAACGCGCGCAGATGGCACGAAAGTCACCTACAAGGGGGATGTCGTGGTGCGCCGGGTCAACGACGTTCCGGGAGCGACGGCCGAACAACTCGCGTGGCACATCGTGCAGTTGATACTGAAGCCATCGTGAAACCCGCGCGAAATCGCCTTGGCTAGAGATGCGCAACCTTTGAAGCAGAAATTCGATGTAAAGTGGGGGCCGAACAACTTCGTTGCGAAACTGCCTCCACGACGCCGACCAAACCGAAGAAAATTCTCTTACTGGCCTAACGGTCAATCAGTCGATGCGGAAGTCCAGCACAGTGAACCTGGATGGGCCGGTGGCATAGACGCCGTGTCCGCGCGCTTGTGACGTTCCAAAAACAAATCCCGCGCGAACACCGTTAGCAAGCGCATCGCTGTATGCTGCGGCGAGATTTCCCGAATTTTGGCCGTTTACATTGACCCATGCCGGATCGCTCAGGCTTACCCGGATGGTGTGTTCGCCAGGGGAAACGGGCGCGACCGTTGCCGATGGCGCATACCAGCGATAGTTGGCGTACGCGCCGCGCGCGGTCCACGTATCGCCGGCCCGCTGGAAGACCATAGAGATCGTCGCGACGGCCCCAGGAGTTTCTTGCGAGACAAATCGCGTTCCGGGTGCGGCATCTATGCGGTATCTCAGAACCATCGTCCCGCGTTGCGGAAGAGCGCCACCATCCAGCGTTACATAGTGCACGTGGCCTCGACCGGTTGTTGGAAACTCGAACGAGGGTCCCTGCGCGCTCGCCTGGAGTGTCGCGGGCATGCCGACCGAATAATTGCGCCCCTTAATGACCGGTCCGATGGTCCAGGTATCGGCGGGCGCTTGGGCGGCAACCGCACCCCCAAGAGCAAGCGAGCCGAGAGCGAGAGTGGCGATAAGTTTGGTCATGTGATTCGCCATAGGGTCGGTGCGATTGCATGGTGCTGAACCATGCGGTTGCCTGCGCTTAAGCTTTCGCTAGACAGCGAGTTGGGGGAGACGCGCCGAAGATGACCGCACGCCGCATTGGGTTTGTCGCCGGGATTATCCTGTTTTTCGTGACTGTTGCCTTGCCAACGCCAGCCGGGATGCCGCGCGAGGCGTGGATTGCGGCAGGCCTCGTGATGTGGATGGCGACATGGTGGATGACCGAGGCGATCCCTCTGACCGCGACAGCGCTGCTGCCTTTCGTGGTTCTGCCGTTTGCGGGGATTTTGTCGGCCAAGGATACTGCAAGCGCCTACTACGATCCGATACTCTTCCTGATCCTTGGCGGTGCATTCATCGCTCTGGCGATCGAGCGCACCGGCCTTCACCGCAAACTGAGCCTCACCATACTGCGCGCGATAGGACGCGGGGGATCGCATGGCGAGATGCGCCTCCTGCTCGCCTTCATGACGAGCGCCGCAGTGCTCTCGATGCTCATTTCCAACACTTCGACCGCGCTCATCATGATGCCGATGGCGCTCGCCGTACTGGCGGGCGGCGGCGTTGCCGACGGCGATCGCGAGGGGTTGGCGGGTGCGCTCCCGATCGGAATCGCATTTGCCGCCAGCATCGGCGGGCTCGGCACGATCGTTGGTTCGCCGACCAACGGCATCGCCGTAGCACTGATCGCAGATCTCACTGGGGAGCGCATTACGTTCGTGGAATGGATGGCCTACGGCCTGCCGGTGGTCGTGCTGGGGATACCGCTGGCCGCGTTCTTTATCGCGAAAGTGCAGCGTATCGACGATCATCCGTTCGATGTCGCCGGTGCGCGCGAGGCAATCGATGACCACGCACCGTGGACGACACCCCAAAGGCGTCTGCTACCACTCATTGGCGCGGCCTTCGCGCTGTGGGTCACACAATTGTTCGTCGCGCCGCTGCTGCCCGCAGGATCGTGGACCGACGGGACCATCGCGGTAATCGCCGGATTGTCGCTGTTCGTCATCCCCGACGGTACCGGACGCCCGCTCCTCACCTGGCCCGAAGCGGACCGAGCACCGTGGGGCGTGATCATGATGTTCGGCGGCGGGCTCGCGCTGGCTGCCGGCATGGGGGCCTCCGGGCTTGCCAACTGGCTCGGCCAGGCGCTGCTACCTCTGTCGATATTCCCCTTGGTGGTAATCGCGCTCGCTGTCGTGGCGCTGGTGATCGTGGTGACTGAGTTCGCCAGCAACGTCGCTACCGCGAGCGCGATCGTGCCGGTGGTCGCCAGCCTGACAGTCGCGCTGGGGGCCGATCCGGTGCTCCTGGCGATGCCCGCGGCGCTTGCGGCGAGCTGGGGATTCATGTTGCCCGCCGGTACAGGGCCCAACGCAATTGCCTGGGCCACTGGCCGCATCGCCCTGCCCCGCATGATCCGCTCGGGTATCCTGCTCGACGTGGCAGGACCGCTCCTAATCGTGGGGAGCGTCTGGGGCGCGGCTGCATTGCTTGGTTACGGTTGAAATCATCTCCATCGCACGCTAACCGCGCCCTCGACCGGCGAGCCGGCGGAGATGCGTCCTGCGGAGGTTAGGACGCGAGCGCCCCGGCCCCTCTCGTCGCCCCCGCCTCCCTGGGGGCCTTGGACCTGAGGCCAAACATGACCGACACCCCCAATCGCAAGCCCAAACCCACCCTTACCCGCATCGGTAATCGCGAGCTTTCTCCTGCGACCCTAATGATGGGCGCGGGCTACGATCCGGCGCTGTCCGAAGGCAGCCTCAAGCCGCCGATGTTCCTCACCAGCACCTTCGCGTTCGAAAACGCGGCGGCCGGCAAGCATCATTTCGAAGGTATCACTGGCAAGCGTCCCGGCGGCGCCGAAGGCCTAGTCTACTCGCGCTTCAACGGACCCAACCAGCAAATCCTCGAGGAGCGGCTCGCGATCTGGGACGGCGCGGAAGAGGCGCTGTGCTTTTCCAGCGGCATGACCGCGATCTGCGTGCTGATGCTGGCCCTGTGCAACGCCGGCGACGTCATCGTCCATTCGGGCCCGCTCTATGCGGCGACCGAGGGCTTCGTCGCTAAGCACATGAACCGTTTTGGCGTAACCTACGTCGATTTCCCGGCGGGTGCGGACCGTGCCGAGCTCGACGCTGTATTGGTCCAATCGAAAGCGCAGGCCGAGGAAAACGGCGGCAAAGTCGCGATGATTTACCTCGAAAGCCCGGCCAACCCGACGAACGCTCTGGTCGACGTCGAGGCCGTGCGTGATGCACGCGACGCGGCGCTGTCCGCCGACTGCCCGATCGCGATCGACAACACCTTCCTTGGCCCGCTGTGGTCCAAACCGATCGACCACGGCGCGGACCTGATCGTCTATTCGCTGACCAAGTATGTCGGCGGACATTCGGACCTCGTTGCGGGAAGTGTTTCGGGCTCGACCAAGTTGCTCACTCCGGTGCGGATGCTCCGCAACACGATGGGCGGCATCGCCGATCCCAACACCGCATGGATGCTTCTGCGCAGCCTCGAGACGGTGGAACTGCGGATGAGCCGCGCTGGCGAAAACGCGGTCAAGGTGTGCGAATACCTTAAAAGCCATCCCAAGATTGAAGGCCTCGGTTACCTCGGTTTTATCGAGGATGCACGCCAGCAGGACATCTACGAGCGTAACTGCAAGGGCGCCGGTAGCACCTTCTCGCTGTTTATCAGAGGCGGCGAGGCGGAATGCTTCCGTTTCCTCGACGCGCTCACCATCGCCAAGCTCGCCGTCAGTCTAGGCGGCACCGAGACGCTGGCCAGCCACCCTGCCTCGATGACGCATCTTTCGGTCCCTGACGCGCGGAAGACTGCGCTTGGCATCAAGGACAACCTGGTACGGATCAGTATCGGCATCGAGGACGCTGACGATCTCATCGCCGACTTCGCGCAAGCGCTGGACGCGGTCTAACCCGCGTGGTCCCGTCGCTATGCGGCGGGACCTGCCGACCCCGTGCGGCGATGTGGCCCCCCTACACAATCGGCAGCGGTCTCAGTTACCAGCGCCGACGCCGATAGAAACCGATCGGCGACCGACTGTCGCCGCCGCTCACCCCTTCCATTCGCGCCTTTCATCAGCCTGGCGAAGGACTTCATAGGCCACTTGGATCTTCTGGAATTCAGCCGCGGCCTCAGCGCCGGGGGCTACGTCGGGATGAACCTTCTTGGCGCGTTCGCGGAAGGCCTTCTTGATGTCGGCAAAATCGGAATCCACCGCCAGATCGAACACTTCGAGCGCGCGCATTTCGTCGGTCGAGCGAGTGCCATCCCCGCTACCGGCCCAGCCGTAGTGAGACGCCTCGGCATAACCGGCGTTGTCACGTTGCTCGTTCGCCGCGCGCTCGGCCGCCTCTTCCTTCGAAAGGCCTTCGAAATAATCCCACTTGGAGTTGTATTCGGCGGCATGCTTCTGACAGAAATGCCAGCGATCGGGACTGTTCGGACTCTTGGGAGCGGGGCATTCGCCGGGTTCTTCACACCCATGCCTGTCGCACAATCGGACCGTGACCGCATCGCGCGCCGATCCATATCCGCGCCAGCGCGGGAATCCCCAGTCCGTTGAGCGCCGTGCACCTACCATCCCATCTACCTAGGGTCTGCGAGCCGTGATGGGAAGCGACGGAACCGGTTCTTTCGAGAAATTGTTGCAATGCAACATCAAAGTCCCTAAATGAAACTCGATATGCCCAAACCGAGTCCTCAGCTTATCCTCTCTGCAGCCGGGAGCGCGCTCGCGATGGCTTCGTTTGCCCTCGTTTCGCCAAGCATGGGAACGACCGGCAACGCGATGCTGTCGCCTGTTCCCGCGATCGCGGGGATCGAGATGCCCTCGTTCCCCGCTCTCCCGACGTTGCTCCCGCGCTAATTGATAACGACGGATACGGCTCGGCGGTTCTGCGCCCAGGCCGCCTCGTTCGAGCCCAGAGCAACCGGGCGCTCCTTGCCGTAGCTAACGACACTTATCCGGCTGGCAGCGAGGCCGATCCCGGTAAGATAGTTCTTCGCCGCGTTCGCTCGGCGCTCGCCCAATGCCAGGTTGTATTCGCGCGTGCCGCGTTCGTCGGCATGGCCTTCGATCGTGACGTTCACCTGCGGATATTGCGACAAATATTGGGCCTGAGTTTGCAGCGCGGCAGCATCCGCGGAATCGATGTTGTACCGGTCAGTGTCGAAGTAGATCACGTTCTGACCATTTACGCCCTGCACGAAGTGCGCCTGCGTGCCGGGAACAGCCGTACCGGTGTTATCCATGTCGCCCGGCGTGCTAGTGACGGTCGGTTCGGGCTCCGGGGGAAGCGAAGCCGGCGGCTCCTTTTTACAGGCGGACAGCGCGGCAGTGCCTGCGAGCAGCACAGTGATCAGGTGGCGGCGGTTCATCAGGCGTCTCCTTCAATTTAATTCGTAGCGGCGCGACCCGCTTTGTTTAACGAATGCGTTCAGGGCAGTATGGGTCCCCAGGCGGGATCCGAGCCATCGACCGGGGTCGCAAGCCGTCGCTCGTTTTTACCGGTCAAATCAACCTGGTAGAGCCCGGTACGGCCCGAATTACGCTCGGTGCGGAAGAACTGGATCACCCGACCGTTGGGTGCCCACGTCGGGGCCTCGTCTTGCCACCCGTTGGTCAGCGTGCGCACCCCGCCGCCTGAAGGCGACATCACGGAAATGTTGAAGCTGCTGGCATTGGTAAAGGCGATCTGGTCACCGCGCGGGCTCCATTCGGGCGTCGCGCACCGGCTTCCGCCGAAGCTGATGCGCCGTTGGTTCGTCCCGTCGGCGTTCATCACGTAGCACTGCTGAGCGCCCGAACGATCACTCTCGAACACGATCTGGCGTCCGTCCGGCGAATACGATCCGCCGATATCGATTCCAGGCCCATCGGTCAGGCGCACGCTTGCCCCGCCTTCGGCCGACACGCGGTAGATGTCCGTGTTGCCGTTCGTCGCCATCGAATAGAGCACCCAGCGCCCATCGGGCGACCAGCGCGGCGCGAACGTCGGGTTCTTGCTCTGCGTGATCAGGGTCTGGCGACCGGTCCCGATGTCGTAGCTGTAGATCCGTGGATTGCCGTCGACGTAGCTGAGGTAGAGCAGCTTGCGGTAATCGGGGGAATAACGCGGGGTCAGCGCGGTGGCGCGCCCATTGGTGATAAAGCGGTGGTTGGCCCCGTCCGAATCCATGATCGCGAGACGCTTCACTCGGTTGTTCTTGGGTCCGGTCTCGGCGATGTAGGCGATGCGACTGTCGAAGAACGGGCTCTCGCCAGAAAGGCGCGAATAGACGAGGTCGGCGCATTTGTGCGCGGCACGGCGCCAGTCGACCGGCGGCACCACCCAGCCCGCACGCGCCAACTCCTTTTTCAAGGCGACGTCGTAGAGATAGCAGCCCACCGTGAGCCGCCCGTCGGCCCCGGCGCGGACGTAGCCCTCAACCAGCATCTCGGTGCTGCGGCTCGACCAAGTCGGCCAGGCGGGCGCGGTGACCTCGCCATAAGTGGGTTGCGGCAAGGCAGACGGACCGGTCGGTTTAAACAGTCCATTGTTCCTGAGGTCGTTGAAGACAACCTGCGCCAGCTCACGCCCGAGCGCGGCCGTGCCGCTGGTGTTGGCGGGCGTTTGCGCGTTGCGATCGGTCGCGAACGAGGGGATCGCAATGCCCAGGTCTTCGAGATTGCCCTCGAAGCTGACCGAGCCCGAAAGCCCCTCTTGCTCGGTAGTCTCGACCGCCGCGGTCGCGGGCGGCTTCTGGCCCAGGTCCTGCGCCGCGAGCGGCATGGCAGTGGTCAGTGCAAGGATAGCGAAAAGGGTCTTTTTCATTGCGATAGCTTCCAATCGAAATCGACGGTCACGACCTTCCAGGCCTCATAGTATTCCTGCGGGAGGTCGAACGGCGCAGCGAGCCGGATGGCGCGGATGGCCTGTTCGCCGTGGCGTCCCGCCTGCGGCTTGTTGAGATCGGTGATGCCGGTCTGACGGACGATCTCCGGGGTGCCGGAAAGGCTGCCGTCTGGATTCAGCCGAAAACGGACCTTGGTCACGAGATCTTCGACTTCTGGACCGCTTGGCGGCTGCCACTTGGGGCGCAGTTCCTTGGCGATCGCCTGGAACAGGCTTGCCTTCGCGCTAGCGCCGATCTGGCTCGCGGGAACGCGGGCCTCTCGGGTATTCGTGCTGTCGCCCGCGCCGGGGAGGAAATCACTGCCGATACGGCTGCCTCCAGCGGGCTTCGGAGTGGACTGCATCTTGGTAGCCGGGGTGTCGGGACGGCGGCGCGGCTCAGTCGAGACTGGTTTCGGCTTGGGCTGCGGCTTTGCAACTGTCCGCTCAACGGGCTTGGGACGGGGCGGCTCGGGCAGCGGCTGCACCACGGGCTGCGGCTGAACGACGGCCTCAGGCGCGGGTTCGGGGGCGAGCACTGGCGCGATCGCTGCAGCGCTCGTCGGAACTGGATCGGGTGCAGTCGCCTCAAGCCCCACATCGCTCGTCAGGTTCACAGTCATTCGCGGAGCGGGCGCCAGAACTTCGCGCTTTGTGGACTGGACGAGGAATGCAGCAGCGAGCCCGAGGTGGAGGACCACCGCGACGCCAAGGCCGATGCGCTCTTCATTCCGGAGATTGGCGAAAACCATTGTAATCGAACTATGGCGTCGTGACTGAACCGCCCATGACCGCATCAGCGGGCACCGAGCCGGTTGTGACCAGAGAGATCGAATTGAACCCACCACGGTTAAGCTCGCCCATCACCGCCATGACCCGACCGTAGTCGAGCGCCTTGTCTGCGCGCAGGGTGACTTGCGGCGGGATGCCGCCGTTCGGGCGGAGCCCCTCGAGAGCCTGCGGAAAGCCGCCAACCTCGACGCGCTCGCGGTCGATGTAAATATACCCGTCGCGGTCAATCGAGATCGTCACCTGCTTCGGATCCTGATCGAGTGGGTTGGCGCGGCTGTCGGGCAGGTCCACCGGCACGCCCGCAGTCAGTAGCGGCGCGGTGACCATGAAAATGATCAGTAGCACCAACATGACGTCGACCAGCGGAGTGACGTTGATCTCCGCCATGGGCGCGCGGCCGTGGCTGCGCCTTCGGCCCCGCCGGGAAGAGTGAAGGCCCATCGCCATGCTAGAGCCCCTCGACCTCGCGGCTGAGGCTGGCGTGGAAGCGGTCGGCAAAGCGCTGCAGCCGCGCGTCGAGCGCATTCACCGCATGGCTGAACCGGTTGTAGGCGATGACCGCCGGGATCGCGGCGAACAGCCCAATCGCGGTGGCGAACAGCGCCTCGGAGATGCCCGGCGCGACCACCGCGAGCGAGGAGTTCTGCTGCTGGCCGATCTGGAAGAAGCTGTTCATGATCCCCCAGACGGTGCCGAACAGCCCGACGAAAGGAGCCACCGAGCCGACCGTAGCGAGGAAATTGAGGCGGTTCGACAACTCGTCCGCCTCGGTCGCAACCTGGCTTTCCATTGAGGCGGCAAGACGTTGGCGCAGGCCGTCGCGATCGATTACCCGGCCGCCTTTCACCGAGTGCTTCCACTCGCGCATTGCGGCGGAGGCGACACGGGCGCTGGCGATATCCTTCTTGCCGCGTTTGTTCATGAGCGCATCGAAGCTGTCGGCTTCCCAGAAGTCAGCCTCGTATTCTTTGCACCGGCGTCGCACCGCTGCCATCCGCAGGCTGAAGCTGACGATGATCATCCAAGTCCACACACTGGCGAGCAGAAGGCCAATCATGACCGCCTGCACCACGATGTCGGCATCAAGGAACAGCTTCACCGGGTTGAGCCGTCCCGGAAGGTCGGGCGTTGCGGCGGCAAGGAACAGCAGGTGAGTCATTCAATACCTTCGACAAATCGAGAAAAAGCCGCGCGCCATGAAGCGGGTTGGCGGCGCGGGCGGCCTTGCGGATCGACGAAGCCGACCCGCACGGTCTGTTCGGCAACGAGTTCGAGATCGCCCGTATCATCGGCACGGGTTGCCCGCTGCTGAATACGCACGCTCGCCGCCCGCAATTCAAGGCAGCGGGTCTCTATCAAGACCGTATCGTCAAGCCGCGCGGGTCGCGCATACTTGATGGTGAGGTCGGCGACGGCATAGGCACCCTCACCACTCTCGATCGCTGCGCGCTGGTCGATCCCCAGCATCCGCACGAGATCGCTGCGCGCGCGTTCGAACCAGCGCAGGTAATTGGCGTGATAGACGATCCCCGACAGATCGGTGTCTTCGTAATAGGCGCGCACCGCGAACAGGTGACGCGGGCCGTCGATAACTCCGCCCGGCGCGGTCGGCTGCAAGGTGGACGCTGCGCTCATGCGAGGCGGCGCTTAGCGGACGCGCGAGTCGCGTGGCAAGCTTACGAACGTTAATCGGAGCAATTCATCCGACCATCCGCCCCAGCGGCCGTCCGGCGAATATATGCGCGTGGAGGTGCGGAATCTCCTGCCCTCCGTCGATCCCGACGTTGTAGAGCACCCGGTAGCCCGGCTCGACCAGTCCGGCATCCCGCGCGACGTGACCGATCGCGCGGGAGAACCCGGCGATTTCGGCATCGGATGCCTTGGCCGAGAAATCGTCCCAGCTGACGTAGGCGCCCTTGGGAATGATGAGGATGTGGACGGGCGCCTGCGGGGCAATGTCGTGGAAGGCCAAGGCCCATTCGTCCTCGTACACCCTGTTCGATGGCAGCTCGCCGCGCAGTACTTTGGCGAACACGTTGGCGTCGTCATAGGGCTCCGTCGGATCGATCGGCATCAGGCGGACCTCGACGCCTTTTCATCGAGTCCCGATGTACCCTCGCGCCGTTCGAGTTCTTCAAGCACTTCTGCCAGCGTCACGCCCTTGGCGGCGAGCAGCACGAGCAGGTGGAACAAGAGATCCGCTGCCTCTCCGGTGAGTTCGTCGTTGGTGCCTGCCAGCGCGGCGGTGACGGTCTCGATCGCCTCTTCGCCGACCTTGCGCGCGATCACCGAAAGCCCGCGCGCCTTGAGGTGGGCGACATAGCTGTCAGCCGCTTCACCCGAGGTGAGCCGGCCGGCGATCGTCTCCTCGAGGCGGGAAAGCGTGTCCATCGCCCCGCATTGGCGGGAGCGGCCGGGTCAGGTCAAGTGGACAATGGTTCGGAGTCAATCGCGTTTGCGACGTGCGCCCCGCCGGCCCACGATCACCCCGAGCACACCGATGCCGAACAGCGCCATACTTGACGGTTCAGGTACCGTCACGGCAGCCTGCGCCGGAGCGGCGAGAGCGAGCAGGACGAGCGGGATGGCGAAGCGGGTCACGGCTCGGACGAAGCGCCTCAGCGCGCACGAAGCCAACCATCGAAAACGGGTCGTCCCACGTCGGGACGGTCATGCGCGCGCGGGTAATCCTGCGGCACGCAAAGCGTCGTGTGCTTCGGCGATGGTATACGCCCCAAAATGGAAGATCGATGCGGCGAGAACCGCGCTGGCATGGCCCTCGATTACTCCTTCAACCAAATGTTGCAGATTCCCCACGCCGCCGCTCGCGATGACCGGCACCGAGACCGCATCGGCTATCTCGCGGGTCAGCGCGAGGTCGTAACCGCCCTGCGTGCCGTCGCCGTCCATCGATGTGACCAGCAGTTCGCCCGCACCCAGCTCCGCCAGCTTTACCGCGTGCTCGACCGCATCGATATGGGTCGGCTTGCGCCCGCCGTGCGTGAATATCTGCCACCCTGCGCCGCTTCGCCGCGCATCGATGCTGGCGACCACACACTGGCTGCCGAACCTGGCAGCGATGTCTCCGACCAGTTCGGGCCGCGCGACCGCAGCGCTGTTGACCGCGACCTTGTCCGCGCCCGCGAGCAGCAGCGCACGCGCGTCCTCGACCGAGCGCACGCCGCCGCCGACCGTGAGTGGCATGAAGCATACCTCGGCAGTCCGCCGCACAACGTCGAGAAGCGTGCCACGCCCCTCGTGACTGGCGGAAATATCGAGGAAACACAGTTCGTCGGCGCCCGCCTCGTCGTAGGCTTTCGCCTGCTCGACCGGGTCGCCCGCGTCCTTGAGGTCGACGAAATTGACCCCCTTCACCACGCGCCCGTCGCGAACGTCGAGACAGGGGATGACGCGAACGCGGACGGTCACGCCGCCCGCCCCGCCATTGCAATCGCCGCCGCCAGGTCGAGCCGCCCTTCGAACAGAGCGCGACCTGTGATCACACCCTCGATCCCCTCGCTGGCGTGCATGGTCAGGACATAGATGTCGTCGATGCCCTTGACTCCGCCGCTGGCGATCACCGGTAGGTCGACCCGGCGCGCGAGATCGACGGTGGCGTCGATGTTGACGCCCTTGAGCATCCCGTCGCGGCCGATATCGGTGAACAACAGGCTGGCGACGCCGACATCCTCAAACCGGCGCGCCAGGTCGACGACCGACACGTCGGACACCTCGGCCCATCCCTCGGTTGCGACCATCCCGTCCTTCGCGTCGACCGCGACCACGATCCCGCCGGGATACGCGCCCGCCATGTCCTTTACGAACTGGGGGTCTTTGAGCGCCGCGGTGCCCATCACGATGCGCGCGACGCCGAGGTCGAACCAGCCCTCCACCGCCTCGCGCGTGCGGATCCCGCCGCCGAGCTGGACGTAACCGGGAAACGCCGCGACGATTGCCTCGACGGCGGCCTTGTTCTCCGCCCGGCCCGCGAACGAACCATCGAGATCGACGACATGCAGGTGCTCGGCCCCGGCCTCGGCAAACAGCAGCGCCTGTGCGGCGGGGTCGTCGCCGTACACGGTCGCGCGGGCCATATCGCCTTCTGCCAGACGCACCACCTCGCCACCCTTGAGGTCGATGGCGGGAAAGACGATCACGGCTGCCACTCCAGGAAACGCGCGAGCAGACCGAGCCCGTAAGACTGGCTCTTTTCGGGGTGGAACTGAACACCCAGGATGTTGTCGCGCGCCACCGCCGCCACCAGCCCACCGCCATGATCCGTCATCGCCGCCACGTCGTGCCCTTCGGCGACAGCGAAGTGATACGAGTGGAGGAAATAGGCCTCACCCGGTTCGATCAGTTGAGCGCCACCTTCGTGTGGCATGGGCCTAACATCGTTCCAGCCCATATGCGGCACCTTAATCGCCGGATCAGTGTTTTCGATCGTCCGCACCTCACCCGCGATCCAGCCCAGCCCTTTGGTGACACCATGCTCCTTGCCGCGAGTCGCCAGCAATTGCATTCCGACGCAAATGCCGAGGAACGGGACGCCCGCACTGAGAATCCGATCCTCGAGCGCCTCAACCAGTCCGGGAATTGCCTTGAGCCCGTTCGCACAGGCGCGAAAACTGCCGACGCCCGGGAGCACGATCCGCCGCGCCCCGCGGACGATTGCTGGATCGGCGGTGACGTGGACATGGCCCGCACCCGCCGCAACCAGCGCATTGTGTACCGAATGGAGGTTGCCCGCGCCGTAATCGATCAGGGCGATAGCTTCGGCCATCTGCCTAGCCGCCCAGCTGGCCCTTGGTGCTCGGCACCGCCCCGCCCTTGCGTGGGTCGAGCTCGACCGCCTGGCGCATCGCGCGGGCGAAGCCCTTGTAGATGCTTTCGCAGATATGATGGTTGTTGCTGCCGTAGAGCAACTCGACGTGCAGCGTGATCCCGCAAGCCTGCGCGACCGAGTGGAACCAGTGCTCGACCAGCTCGGTATCCCACTCGCCCAGCTTTTCCTGGCTGAAGCCCGCGCGCCAGACGATGTACGGCCGCCCCGAGATGTCGAGCGCGACCCGCGACAGCGTCTCGTCCATCGGCGAATAGGCCTGCCCGTACCGTCCGATTCCACCCTTGTCGCCCAGCGCTTCGTGCAATGCCTGGCCCAATGCGATCGCGCTGTCTTCGGTGGTGTGGTGCTGATCGATATGGAGATCGCCGTCGACCTTCATCGTGACGTCGATCAGCGAGTGGCGGCTGAATTGCTCGACCATGTGATCGAGAAACCCAATACCGGTCGATACCGAATAGGCTCCCGAACCGTCGAGATCGACTTCGACGAGGATCGCCGTTTCGCTGGTCTTTCGCTCGATCCGTCCGGTGCGCATGGCACGCGCCTATACGCAGCCAGCGGGAGCGTGCAAGCAATCCGCGCTTGGCGCAGCGCGCCTTCAGCTTTTGCGGCTTGACCGCGCCGCGCCGCGCCGCCACCTACGCGAACGATGACCGACGATACGCCAGACAGCCTGATACCTTACGACGAGATCGTTCAGGAAGCGCTGCGTGCAGTGGTCGGACGGGTACTTGGCGAAGTCGAGACTTCGGGCGGCACATTGCCCGGCAATCACCATTTCTATATCACTTTCAAGACTCGCGCGCCCGGCGTAGACATCCCTCCGCAGTTGCGCGAGCGTTTCGCCGACGAGATGACGATCGTGCTCCAGAACAAGTTCTGGGACCTCAAAGTCGATGAAGAAGGCTTCACCGTTAGCCTCACCTTCAACCAGGTGCCCGCCAAGCTGGATATTCCATTCGGCGCGATCACCGCGTTCGTCGATCCCGCAGTCGATTTCGGCCTCCAGTTCCAGGCGACCGTCGCCGACATGGCACCCGAGGCGCACGACGAGGCGGAGAACGACGGCTCGGAACGGGGCCCTCACCCGGCCGTTACGGAAAGCGACGACGGCTCGAATGTCGTCACGGTCGATTTCGGCCGCAAGAAATAGCGCGGTTCGATTTTGCCGCGTCACAGGGGAGCGGCATGGCACGCAAATCCAACAAACTGGGCGAACGACTCGCCACCAAAGGCAGTGAAGCCGTCGATAAGACGATCACGAAAGTTACCGGAAACGATACCGAGGTGATGGGGCCAAGCCCCAATCCGGCAACCAACCTTATCATTCACGACGTGCTGTTGCGTGCGGGCGGACGCCTTATGCGCACCACGCTCGAAAAGGGTCTGCTTGCCAATCGTTACGGCAAGCACAGTGCGAAGAAGATGGTCGACAATCGGTCCGTCACCATGGCGTTGGCCAGTTATGCCGTGTCGCGCTTTGCGACTCGCTCGATTCCTGGCGCGGTGATCGTTGGAGGCGGACTGGTAGCCAAGACGCTGTTCGACCGCGGGCAGTCGCGGCGCAAGGCTCGTCGGGCCGGCGACAAGGCGCTGCGGGAAACCGAAGCCGGCGAATAGCTATCGCGCGGGGGTTGATTCGGTAAGCCCCTCCGGCGCAAGAGCGCGCATGGACGCCAGCGACACCCAATCCCACGCTCTCAAACGGCGCGGGCTGATGTTCGTGCTTTCCTCGCCTTCGGGCGCGGGCAAGACCACCATCAGCCGGATGCTTCTTGCAGCCGATCCCGCGATCAAGCTGTCGGTCAGCGTCACCACGCGTCCGCCACGTCCCGGCGAAATCGACGGAGTGCATTACCACTTCGTCGATGATGCCGCTTTCGACCGGATGGTGGAGGAAGATGACTTCTACGAGTGGGCACACGTTTTCGGCCACCGCTACGGCACGCCGAAAGGGCACATCCGTACAGCCCTGAAGGACGGACAGGATTTCCTCTTCGACATCGACTGGCAGGGCACGCAGCAGCTCTATCAGAAGGATCGCCAGGACGTCGTCAGCGTGTTCATCCTGCCGCCCACGATCGACGAGCTGCGCCGCCGTCTCGAAACGCGCGCGACCGACAGTGGCAACGTGATAGAAAACCGCATGGAACGCGCTCGTGCCGAGATCAGTCACTGGGCTGAATACGAGTACGTGGTGATCAATGACGACGTGGACGAGTGTTTTTCCAAAGTGCGGGCGATTCTCCACGCCGAACGCATGGAGCGCACGCGGCAGACCGGGCTGATCCCGTTCGTCCGCGAATTGATGGGCGGTTAGTCCCGCCTTCGGGTCGCCGCTGCAATCCGATCAAGCGTCCGACCGGTCTCGAAAGCCGGTGCGCCCGACGGTCCGAGGTCGCTCTGGCGGTGTCGGCAGATCCAATCGAACGGCTCAGTCGCCGATGTAGGAGCCGATGAGTTCCCGGCCGTCGGTGTGCGTCACGTTGAAAATCAGCACGACCTCTTCACGCGAAGGACCGGCCAGCGACCCGACGAAATTGCCTTTGAAGCCGTTGGTCGTGTCGTCGATGCTGCCATTGAACGCTGCACTGCCGGTCGCGATCGTCGCCGAAATAGGCAAAGTCGCGCGCAGTGTCGCAGTCCCGCCCACGTTTTCGAAGATCTGGATCGAGCCGGTCACCTTCTTGTCGCTGGCCGCCACAGTCAGGGTCGTTGAGGGCGAGGAAAACACGCCCGGCGGGGTTGTGCCGGGCTTGCCGCCGGCAACCTGCGGAGTGCCGGTATACGACAGATTGGTCGTGATATCGGCGGTCGTGGTCACGGTGTTGAAGAACAGGCTAACGCGGAAAGCGTGCAGCGTGCCGGCCACCGTATTCAGGATGTAGGACTGCGCGCTTTCATAGGTGGCCCGCAGCACATGCTTGAACGGAAGCTCGAGGGCGAGTCCGTCCGTGCCCTTCTTGTAGACGCGGCGAGTTGCTGTCGAAGACTGAAGATCGGCCGCTCCGAAAGTGGTCAGGGTAGACGCGTCGGGGAAAACGTACGCTGCGCTCTCAGGCGATACGGCGTAGGTGAGCTTGGCCGAACCGTCCCGGCGCGTTCCGTCGCTCCACGTCTCGCTTCCGCCGCTCGGCGTGAAATAGGCGAAATTGTACGACGTGTTGACCGCATTCACCGTGAACGGCTTGGTAAAATCGAAGTCGGTCGCGACCGGTGTCGGGGTTGGAGTCGGCGAAGGAGTCGGTGTCGGCGACGGAGTTGGCGTCGGTGAACTGCTGCCCCCACCACCGCAGGAAACGAGAAGCGCACAGCATGCGGCGGCACTGAGTAGGGATACGGTTTTACGGCGCACGATCAGCGTACTTCCTGTCGATGTGACGGCCTGCACCGGCGCAGGTCATTGCGAGGTCAAATAGCCGCAGCAGCCAGTTCCGCAACCCATTTGCGGGAGGCCGAGCGGCCAGCGCCATAATGCGCAGCCCGCAAAACACCCCCGCACCTCACCCCGGCCTTCAGGCCGGCTCGGCGAAATGGCTCGGCAGATGGGCGTTGACGATGCCGCCATCGATAGTGACGGTCTCACCCACCGTATAGTCGCCCGCGCGGCTTGCGAGGTAGACCGCGGTACCCCCCATGTCCCACTTGTCGCCGACCCGCTTGTTGGGGATGCCCGCTGCCGAGCGCTCCGCATGATCGCGCGCCGCCTTGTTCATGTTTGACGGAAATGCGCCGGGTGCCAGGCTGGTGACATAGATATGATCCTTCACCAGCCGCGCGGCCATTCGGCGCGTAAGGTGAATAAGGGCCGCTTTCGACGCCTGGTAGCTATAGGTTTCCCAAGGATTGACCCGCTGGCCGTCGACCGAAGTGATGTTGATGACCTTGGCCGGATGGTCCGCGCTCGCCGCCGCCTTGAGCAGGCCGTGCAGCTTCTGCGTCAGGAAGAACGGGGTCTTGACGTTGAGGTCCATGACCTTGTCCCATCCCTCTTCGGGAAAGTCCTCGAAGTCCGCGCCCCAGGCCGCGCCTGCGTTATTCACCAAGATGTCGAGCTTGCCTTCCTTCGAGGAAATCTCGGCAGCCAGTTGATCGATTCCCTCCATCGTCGAGATATCGCCCTGGATTGGGATGACCCGCTCGCCCAGCTCTTCCGACGCCTCGTGCAATTCCCCGCCCTTGCGCGCGGTGATGTAGACCCTGTCGATTCCCGCGCCGAGGAACCCCTCGACGATCATCTTTCCGATTCCGCGGCTGCCGCCGGTCACCAGCGCCACACGGCCCTTGAGGCCGAACATCTCTTCCAGGTTCATCATCACTCTCCGGGTCAATAGCCGCTCAGCTTCGCCACGCGGTCGGCGTGGTAGTACACATCGCCCATGAACTCGGCGAGCGTGCGGTCGCGCTTCATGTACAGTCCGATGTCGTATTCGTCCGTCATGCCGATGCCGCCGTGCATCTGCACACCTTCCTTCACCGCAAGGCCTGCCGCCTTGCCTACCTTGGCCTTGGCGACCGAGACCATCAGGCTCGCCCGTTCGGATCCAGCATCGAGCAGTTGCTGCGATTTGATCGTAACCGCGCGGGCGATCTCGATCTCGGAATAGAGATGCGCAGCGCGGTGCTGGAGGGCCTGGAATTCGCCGATCAGCTTGCCGAACTGCTTGCGCTGCTTGAGGTAATCGACGGTCATGTCCATCGACCCGCGCGCGACACCGACACCTTCGGCCGCGGCGCCGGCACGACCAGCGTCGAGCACGTGGTTGAGGACGGAGCGGCCACCGCCCACCTCGCCGATCACCGCGTCGCCGTCGAGTTCGACGCCGTCGAGGGTGATGTGGCTCGCCATCGAGCTGTCGACCAGGCGAACCGCGTTATGGCCGAGGCCCGCCGCATCCTTGGGCACCGCGAACAGGGTTACGCCGTCCTCGTCGTCGTCGGCGCCCGACGTGCGCGCAGACACCACGATCATGTCGGCGCTCGCACCGTGGACAACGAAGTCCTTCTTGCCCGTGAGCCGAAAGCCGTTGCCCGATTTCTCGGCACGCGTTGCGATCTGCTCAGGGCGATGCTTGGGCCCCTCGTCGACCGCGACCGCGAACACGCTGTCGCCCGCGATCAGACCGGGGAGCCAGCGGCCCTTGAGGTCGTCCGATCCCTGCGCCAGCGCCCCAGCAGCCATGACCGAACTCGTCAGGAAGGGCGATGGGGTCAGGTTGCGCCCGATTTCCTCGAGCACGATGCCCGCTTCGACATGGCCCATGCCGAGCCCGCCGTCGGCTTCGGAAACGAGCAGGCCGGTGAAGCCCATCTCGGCCATTTGCTTCCACAAGGCATGACCGAAACCGTCCTTGCATTCCTTGTCGCGCCAGCGACGCAACTGCTTACCGATCGCGCCTTCCTCGCTCATGAATTGAGCTGCTGTTTCGGCGAGCATCGCCTGGTCGTCGTCGTGATAGAGTGGCATCGGATCAGGCCCCCGGGAGTTCGAGAATGCGCTTGGCAATGACGCCGAGCATGACTTCACTGGTGCCGCCTTCGATCGAATTGGCCTTGGTCCGCAGCCAATTGCGCGAGGGCGCACCGCCATCGGTCTCCTCGCTGTCCCATTCGAGCGCAGTCGAGCCGCCGGCGGCCATCAGCAGTTCGTGCCGCTGCTTGTTGAGCTCGGTCCCGGCGTATTTCATCATGTTCGGCTGGGCGGGATGCGCCTTGCCGACCTTTACCTCGTCGAGGAATTTCTCGCTCATCGCGGTAAAGGCGAGCGCATCGACATCGAACAGCGCGAGTTCGGCACGCAGGATCGGATCGAGTGCGCCCTGGCGGCTTGCCACTGCGCCCAGCGATGTCGCGCGGTCGCCGCCGCCGGTGGCCGAGATCATCTCACGCTCGTGTCCGAGCAGGTACTTGGCGACATCCCACCCGCGATTGACCTCACCGACCTGCGCCGGAATGTCCTCGCCATACGACTTGGGGACATCGACGTCGTCGAAGAACGTCTCGCAGAACGGCGAGTTACCGCTGATCAGCAGGATCGGCTTCGTGCTGACGCCCTTGTTCTCCATGTCGAACAGCATGAAGGTGATACCGCGGTACTTGTCCGCCTTGTCGGTCCGCACCAAGCAGAAAATCCAGTCGGCCTTGTCGGCGTAACTTGTCCAGACTTTCTGGCCGTTGACCGTCCAGTGATCGCCCTTGTCCTCGCCGAAGGTCTGCAGGGACACGAGGTCGCTGCCCGAACCCGGCTCTGAATAACCCTGGCACCAACGGATTTCGCCGCGAGCGATTTCGTTGAGGAATTTCCTCTTCTGTCCTTCAGTGCCGAAGTGGAGAAGCGCCGGGCCGAGCATCCAGATGCCGAAACTCGACAACGGCTGCCGTGCATCGATCCGCGCCATTTCCTCGCGCAGCACCTTGGCCTCGGCGGGCGAGAGGCCCGCGCCGCCGTACTCCTTCGGCCACGCAGGCACGGTGTAGCCCTTGTCACGGCATGCCTCGAACCAAGCCTTTTGCGCGTCGTTCTTGAACGTCGCGCGTCGCCCGCCCCAGTACACGTCGTTCTCGCCATGCACCGGTTCGCGCATCTCGGGCGGGCAATTTGCTTCCAGCCACGCGCGGGTTTCAGCGCGGAAGGCGTCAAGATCGGCCATCGGGAATCTCCTCTCGTTTACGGACACGTAAAGCCGATTGACGCGTCGGGGCAAGGCCCGATTGATCAGCCCCCCATGCCGTAGCGTTCGTGGAAGCGGCGTTGACGCGCCGTGGTCCCACTCTACCATACCCACAATACGAGAGACCTCGGGGAGAGGTATGCGATTCGACGATACCCTAATTCGGAACGGCTGTACAAAGCGGTGCCGGTCGTGACCCCGGTCGAAGGGCGTCTGCCTGCGCGCCTGACCATGGCGAACGGGCTCGGCAGCGTCGCTTACGGCATCAAAGACAACGGATTTTCGACCTTCCTGCTGTTGTTTTACAACCAGGTCCTCGGAATGGACGCGCGGCTGGTCAGCCTCGCGTTGCTTATTGCCCTCGTGTTCGACGGACTGATCGATCCGCTGGTCGGGCACCTGAGCGACCGAACCGACACGCGCTGGGGCCGCCGACTGCCGTACCTCTACATTGCCGCGATACCGCTCGGGCTGCTGTGGGTGCAGCTCTGGTCGCCGATCGGCGCCGCCAGCTTCCCGGTCCTGCTGGGCTCCGCCATCGCGGTACGCGCAGCGGTTGCGTTCTGCGAGGTGCCGTCGGCCGCGCTCGTCGCTGAAATCACCCGTGACTACGACGAGCGCACGCGCCTCACCCGCACACGGTTCCTGTTCGCCTGGGGAGGCGGGCTTTTGATGCTGCTTCTCGCCTATGGCGTTTTCCTGCCGCAGGCCATGCTCGCGCGCGATGGATACCGACTTTTTGGAATTGCGGGTGCGATACTGATGGTCGTCACGGTGATTGGCTCTGCCGTCGGTCAGCACAAGTGGGTCGCGCATCGCCCCCCGGCCCGCGCGCTCGGTGCCCGAACGGGCGTCCATGGGGCGTTCTCCGACATTCGGGAAAGCCTGAGTCATCCCGCGTTCCTCGTCCTGATGTTCGCGATCATCGCTGCGATTACCAGTCAGGGGATCACCTTCTCGCTTTCGAACTATCTCTACATTTTCGTTTGGCGCTTTCCGCCCGTCGCGCTGCAACTTTATCCGTTGTTACTATTCGCCAGCGTGGTCGGCAGCTTCCTGCTGGTAACGCCGCTTCAGAAGCGTTTCGGCAAGCGTGACCTGGCGGTCTGGGCTGCCATCGTCGGAATGATGTTCTGGGCGGCCCCTCTCACCCTGCGTTACTTTGGGCTGTGGTGGCCTGACGGATCACTGGCGTCGCTCAGTGGGATGTTCGCTGCCACCTTCTTTTCCAACATGTTCAGCGTCGTGATGACGATGTCGCTGTGGTCGATGCTCGCCGACGTGGTCGAGGCTTCGGAAGTCCAGACCGGCCGCCGCTCCGAAGGAACGTTCGCGGCCGGAGCGTTCTTTGCTGCCAAGTGTTCGACCGGCATCGGCATTTTCGTAACCGGCTTCCTGCTGAGCCTCTCGGGCATGCCAGCCAACGCAAAGCCTGGAGCGGTCGCCCCCTCGGTCATCGCCGACCTGACGATTGCTTATGTCGCCTGCATTGCAGTGCTGGCGGTTGCGGTGTCGCTGGTCATACGTCGCTTCCCGATAACCCGTGAAGACCACGAGGCGCGTGTCGAGCTACTCGCCGAGGCGGCCCTCGCCGATCCCGATGCGCGCACGATGCACCCCTGATTTAACCCCGCAGGGCTTGGCGAGGTCGCCGCGCTCTGCCACCAGAACCTGGATTGCAAGGAAGGACGTTACCGCCATGGATTTCGAACCCACAGATCGTCAAAAGCACTGGCGCGACCGTGTGCGCCATTTCATCGAATCCCACGTTCGTCCGCGCAACGATGAGTACAAGGCCGCGCACGCCAAGGACCGCTGGGGCGTCAATCCCGTGATCGAGGAAGAGAAGGCGCGCGCCAAGGCACAAGGCATCTGGAATCTGTTCATGCCGCCACAGTCGGGCCGCCCGCACGTGGACGACAGCTTCGAATTCGACGGCCCCGGACTCACCAACCTTGAATACGCGCTTTGCGCCGAGGAAATGGGCCGCGTCGGCTGGGCAAGCGAGGTGTTCAACTGCTCTGCGCCCGACACCGGGAACATGGAAGTGTTCCACCGCTACGGCACGCGCGAGCAAAAGGACCGCTGGCTCCAGCCGCTGATGGAAGGCGAAATCCGTAGCGCCTTCCTGATGACCGAGCCGGCCGTCGCATCCTCCGATGCCACCAATATCGAGACGAAAATCGTCCGCGACGGCGACGAATACGTGATCAACGGCACCAAGTGGTGGTCGAGCGGCGCGGGCGATCCGCGGTGCAAGGTCGCCATCTGCATGGGCAAGACCGATTTCGAGGCCAAGCGTCACCAGCAGCAGTCTCAGATCATAGTTCCGCTCGATGCCGAAGGGGTGAACATCAAGCGCTTCCTGCCGGTGTTCGGCTACGACGATTCGCCGCACGGACACATGGAAATCGTCCTGACGGACGTCCGCGTGCCGGTATCGAACATCCTGCTCGGCGAAGGACGTGGGTTCGAGATCGCCCAGGGGCGCCTTGGGCCGGGCCGTATCCACCACTGCATGCGCACGATCGGCGTCGCCGAGGAAGCGCTTGAGAAGATGTGCAAGCGGCTGCAGGTGCGCGAAGCGTTCGGCAAGCCGATCTACCAGCATTCGGTGTGGGAAGAGCGCGTCGCCCGCGCCCGGATCGACATCGAGATGACCCGCCTGCTCTGCCTCAAGGCGGCGGACATGATGGACAAGATCGGCAACAAGGCCGCGGCCCAGGAAATCGCCATGATCAAGGTCCAGGCGCCCAACATGGCGCTGCGGATCATCGACGACGCGATCCAGGCGCACGGCGCGGCCGGCGTATCCGACGATTTCGGACTCGCCAACGCCTATGCCCACCAGCGTACGCTGCGTCTCGCCGATGGACCCGACGAGGTTCACGCCCGCGCCATCGCCCGGATCGAATTCGCCCGCCACGCCCCCAACGTGAGCGACAACCCCGGCTTCAGCTCGGGAGACGTGGGGGTCAGCCGGTGAAAGCTGCCGTACTCGTTGCGCCCAACCAGCCGCTCGCGATTGAGGAGATTACGATCGCGAAGCCGGGACCGCATGAAGTCCTGATCCGCACAGCGGCCTGCGGGCTGTGTCATTCGGACCTGCACTTTATCGAAGGCACTTATCCCCACGCCCTGCCCGCCGTCCCCGGACACGAGGCGGCGGGCGTGGTCGAGGCGGTCGGCAGCGAGGTCCGCACGGTCAAGCCGGGCGACCATGTCGTCACGTGTCTCAGCGCGTTCTGCGGACACTGCGAATTCTGCGTAACCGGACGCATGGCGCTGTGCCTGGGAGCAGAAACGCGGCGCCAGAAAGGAGAAGCACCGCGTCTCACCCGCCCCGACGGCAGCCCGGTAGGGCAGATGCTGAACCTTTCGGCTTTCGCCGAGCAGATGCTGATTCACGAGCACGCCTGCGTAGCGATCGATCGCGATATGCCGCTCGATCGCGCCGCGGTCATCGGCTGCGCGGTGACAACCGGCGCGGGTGCGGTGTTCAACGCCTGCAAGCTGGTTCCCGGAGAAACCGTCGCGGTTATCGGCTGCGGCGGCGTGGGCCTGGCAGCGATCAATGCTGCCAAGATCGCCGGAGCGGGCCAGATCATCGCGTGCGATCCGATGCCGGCCAAGCGTGAGCTGGCCAAGGTTCTCGGTGCGACCGATACCGTCGATGCCTTGGCCGAAGACGCAGTCGAGCAGGTCGTCGTGCTCTCGAAAGGCGGCGTGCACCACGCGATCGAGGCTGTCGGGCGCCCGGCTTCCGCTGAACTTGCTTGCCGGGTCCTGCGTCGTGGGGGCACCGCGACAATCCTCGGCATGATGCCGCTTGACTGCAAGGTCGGGCTCGGTGCGCTTGACCTGCTATCGGGCAAGAAACTGCAAGGCGCGATCATGGGCATGAACCGCTTCCCGGTCGACTTGCCCCGGCTGGTCGATTTCTACCTGCGCGGGCTGCTCGATCTCGATACGATCATCGCCGAGCGGATATCGCTTGCCGAGGTCAATGATGGGTTCGAGAAGATGAAACAGGCAGACAGCGCGCGCAGCGTGATCGTGTTCGATCAATGAGCGAGCCGCCAGCCATCGAGGATGCCCAGACAGCGTTTACCGGTACAGTAGAGCCGTCTGCGGCCGATCACCTCGATGAAGCACGCCTGTCGGAATGGATGGTTGCCAACGTGGAAGGGTTCGAAGGCCCTCTTAGCCAGGGCAAGTTCAAGGGCGGCCAGTCGAACCCGACCTACAAGATCTCGACGCCGAACAAGAACTACGTCCTGCGACGCAAGCCGTACGGCAAGTTGTTGCCGAGCGCGCACGCGGTGGATCGCGAGTTCAAGGTGCAGTCTGGCCTCCACAAGGTCGGCTTTCCCGTTGCGCGGCAATATGGACTGTGCACCGATGACAACGTGGTCGGATCGTGGTTCTACGTGATGGACATGGTCGATGGACGTACGATCTGGGACGGCGCGATGCCGGGTTCGTCGCCGGACGAGCGGCGCGCGGTGTATCTCGAAATGACCGCTACCCTGGCGGCCCTGCATAATGTCGACCTCGCGGAGGCGAGGCTCGAGGATTACGGTAAGCCGGGCAACTATTTCGGCCGTCAGGTCGACCGCTGGACCAAGCAGTACCGTCTCTCCGAGACCGAGCACATGCCCGCGATGGAGAAGTTGATCGAATACCTCCCCGCCACGTTGCCGGAGCAGACGCGCACCAGCGTCGTCCACGGCGATTATCGCATCGACAACATGATCTTCGCTCACGACCGGGCCAAGGTCAGCGCTGTGCTCGACTGGGAACTGTCGACCCTTGGCGATCCGCTGGCGGACTTCACCTATTTCTGTATGAGCTGGGTGACAGAGAACGGCGGCCGTTCGGGCGTCATGGATCTTGACCGCGCTGCGCTGGGTATTCCCGAGCTCGACGAGGTGGTGGAACGCTACTGCGCCGCGACAGGTCGTAGCGACGTGCCCGACATGAACTGGTATCTGGCCTACAACCACTTCCGGTTGGCGGGTATCCTTCAGGGAATCAAGAAGCGGGTGATCGACGGCACCGCGAGTTCCGCGCACGCCAAGGCGATGAGCGCGCGGGTCGATCCGCTCGCGCAAAAGGCTTGGAGCTTTGCCGAAAAGGCCGAGGCGGGCTAAGCGGCTAGAAGCGTTTCGACCACTTGATCGCCGCGCCCTTGTCATCGGGCAGCGCGGCGATGTGGCCGGGATTCTTGCGGTAATAGAGGCTCGCCGCGGCGCGGCCACCGAACAGGCGCCCCGTCCAGGCAATCTCGCTATCAAGCTCGCGTCCGGTAGGTGCCAACTCGATCGTCCGTACTCCGTAAGTCGGTGTGAGCGTCGCGTAATCGTATCCGACCGGCAGGTTGAGTGCGAGCCCCCCGCCTTCGACCCGCAACGGCTGCGAAATACGTAGCCCGAGGCTGTCAAAGCGGCCCGTTACACCCACCTTCGTCAGGTCCGCCGACCATCCCCGGCTGACGAAGTCCGATCCCGCGCCGACCGCGCCCGACCGTTCTGCCCCTGTCCAGCCCTGCCGCACCGCGCCACCCAGCCGCCAGCCTTCGGCCACGCGCCAACCCACGCTCGCATCGGCGAACAGCGTGCGCGCACCGCCCGCGCCAAACGCATCGTTAAAGAAAGCGCCAAGGACTGTGCGGTCCTCGTCCAGCCAGGTCAGCCCCAGTGCGGCTTCAACATTGCCGAAGCGGCGGTCGGCGTTCATCGCGAAGCTGGCCAGGCCGCGCGTCTCGCGCTGGCGCCCCATCGCGCCGTCGACCACCCGCAGCGCACCCAGCCAGGCCTGGCCGCTCTCGGCGCTCGCGGTCAGGCCCCATGATCCGAGTTGCTGGCGGAAAGCGAGTGCGGCGTTTCCTCGCGCGGCAAACCCGGTCTCGCCGCGCGCCTGGCCCGCGATCAGGAATGCGGGACGTTCCTGGCCCTGCAACTGGGCGACGAGCCCTTCGGCGCTTTCGCGAAAGGCGAAACCGATCTGCCTGCCCGGCGCCAGCTTCATGGCGACCCTCGCGGCGAGCACCTGCGCTGCTTCCGCATCGTGGCGATCGAGCCGTAGCTGCGTGGGCCACGCGCTCGCTCCGTTCGTTCGGTCGGCAATCGAGAACGCGAAGCTCAACACATCACTCCCGCCGCCGACGTGCCGCGAATTGTCGTCGAGCGCGCCGAGCAGACGCGGCGCTAGCGCTGCCCTCTGCATCTTCCGGGCAAGGTCCGTGCCATAGGCGCGGCCGTATTTGTCGAGGATCACCGCCTGCGCCGAGGCCCGCGCAAAAGCGTCGCCCATCGGGGCCGAGCCGATTGCCGTATCGTCGTTAAGCGCGACAGCTGCAGTGCTGCCAGCCAAGGTGGTCGTCCCCCTGGGTGCGAAAGCTGCGGCGATGTCGAGAATGCCGCGGCCGTACGTCGGGTCGATACCAGCCGCCCCGGCATCGCGAGCACTCGACAGCAGGATGTCGACGATCTGGGCGCCGGTGAGATTCGGGAACGCCTGTTTGAGCAGCGCGACCGCGCCGGCAACCTGCGGGGCAGAGAAGCTCGTGCCCGAGAACACGGTGACGAAGTTTCCACTCGGCCCGCTCTCGACCTTGAGAACGCCGTTCTCGTAAACGCAGCAGATCTGCTCGCCAAGCGCCGAGAGGAACCAGGACGCCTGAGTGCCCGCGCGATTGCTGAAGCTGGAGAACTGGCTCGAACTGTTGACCGATCCGACGATGATGACGTTCGCACCACCGGCGTTGCGTACGCCGCTGGCGAACGGATTGGGCTGATTGGGATCGATAGCCGGATCGCTGCCGTCGCCTTCGTTGCCCGCCGAAACGACAATCACCACGCCCGCCGCTGCGGCCCGCTGGACTGCTACAATCAAAGCGTTGCTCGGCGCATCGCCACCCAGGCTGAGGTTGATCACCGTTGCGCCTGCCGTCACCGCGCGGTCGATCCCGGCGGCGATATCGCGATCGTTGAACAGGCAGCCATCGGTCGTCGCGGTGCTCGACGCGCAGCTACCGGGCTCGTCAGCGCGCAAGGCGACGATCGTCGCGCTGTAGGCGATTCCCACGATGCCGGTGTTGTTGCGCGCAGCGGCCGCGATCAGGGCGACGTTCGTGCCGTGATCATCGAACGCCTCGACCGTGCCGTTGCCTGCCACGTCAGCGCTCGCGGGATCGATCCGCCCGGCAAATTCGGGACTGTCGGTGTCGATCCCGGTATCGACTATAGCGATCTTGACGCCGGTTCCATTGGCACCCTGCGCCCACGCGATCGCCGCGTTGTGATACGCTGGCCCGTCGGACCGCCGGTACTCGGCCGTGTCGAACGCGGCTGTCGAAACGGGTGTCGGTGTGGGACTGGGCGACGGAGTCGGTGAAGGCGACGGCACAGGAGTCGGTCCTGGCGTGCTGATAACCCCACCACCGCCGCCGCCGCCACCACAGGCAGCAACGCTCATCAGGATCGCCAGCGCGGATCCCAGTTCCCAGCGCGCCATTCGCCGCCTGTCAGTCATTCCCTGTCGCGTCCCCGAAAGTTTCCGTCACCTTGCCGACCGTGGTTGAAGAATCCCTGAACGGCAATGGTCGCCTCATGCGACGAGCCGGTAGCACGGGCAGGTGGTCCCTTGCCCCGGCCTTTCGGCGCGGCTAGCGCCGGAGGTTCGGGGTGCCTGCTGGAGAGCTGCTTACGATGTCCACTGATCTGGAAACCGCCATCGATGCTGCGTGGGAGCGTCGCACTGAGATCACACCGGGCAATGCCGATGTGAACGAAGTCGTCGAAGCGGCGCTTGAACTCCTCGATTCGGGCAAGGCCCGGGTTGCAGAGCCCGACGGGTCGGGCGGCTGGACGGTCAATCAGTGGCTCAAGAAGGCCGTCCTGCTCAGCTTCCGCCTCAACAGCAACGCGGTGATCGAGGGCGGCAGCGCGAGCGCGCCGGCATATGACAAGGTCCCGCTCAAGTTCACCGGTTGGGGCGAGAATCGCTTCCGCGATGCCGGATTCCGCGTGGTGCCGGGTGCCGTCGTGCGCCGCGGAAGCTTTATCGACAAGGGCGTCGTCCTGATGCCCAGCTTCGTCAACATTGGCGCATTTGTCGGCGAAGGAACGATGGTCGATACATGGGTCACGGTAGGCAGCTGCGCGCAGATCGGCCGTAATGTCCACTTGTCGGGCGGGGTCGGCATCGGCGGCGTCCTCGAACCGCTCCAGGCTGGTCCGGTGGTGATCGAGGACAACTGTTTCATCGGTGCGCGCTCGGAAGTGGTCGAGGGCGTTCGGGTATGCGAAGGCGCCGTGCTGTCGATGGGCGTTTTCATCGGCGCATCGACGAAGATCGTTGATCGCAAGACCGGTGAGGTGCACATCGGACGGGTCCCGCCTTACGCGGTGGTCGTGCCGGGATCGCTTCCGGGCAAGCCTCTGCCCGATGGTAGCCCGGGTCCCAGTTTGTACTGCGCCGTCATCGTCAAGACGGTCGACGCGCAGACCCGCGCGAAAACGGGTATCAACGAACTCCTGCGCGATTGAGGAACCGCGCTCCGAACCAATCGTAGAACGTGCGAGATTACGAGGGAGGCTTTCGAGATGGACCAGCAAGGCGACGAAGTTCACACCAGCGAGACCGAGGCTAGCGGAGGTTCGAAGGAAGGTGTCGTGCGCTGGGTCCTGATAATCGGGACTCTCCTCGCGATCGGTTTTCTGACGATCATTTGGGTGACCGGGGCAGCGACACAGGACCCTGAGGACAGCTACGTGAGCGTGAGCACCGAACAGCAGCAGACGACCGATGGCGATCGCGGCGAACCGATTGCCCCCGCGATGACTGGCGAAGTGGAGGCGACCGATGCTGCCGACATGGAAGATCAGCTTGGCTCGCAGTGATTATGGCAGCGAACGCTCAAGGGATCGAAGTTCGTGCGCAATGGCAGCACCGCGGATCCGGCCTATCTGATCGAGCAGCGAGACGGCGCCAGGGTTTTGAAGTGGGGATCGGACTGGACGGGCATAGGAGTCACTGAAATGCCCGCAAAATCCAAAGCACAGCAACAGGCCGCCGGTGCCGCGCTTTCCGCCAAGCGAGGAGATTCGAAGGTCAAAGACCTCAAGGGCGCGTCGAAGGACATGTACGATTCGATGAGCGAAGACGAGCTTGAGGACTTCGCAGAAACCAAGCGCAAGGGATTGCCTGACAAGAAATAATCGTGACCAGCCTCTCCCGCTTCGTGGATGCGCAGGACAACGGTGTATACGAAACGGCGCTCGCCGAAATCGAAGCCGGGACGAAACGGAGCCATTGGATGTGGTTCATCTTCCCCCAGATCGCCGGTCTGGGTCGAAGCGAGATGGCGGTTTTCTACGCGATCGAGGATCGCGCAGAGGCTGAAGCATATCTTGACCACCCCCTGCTGGGGCCTCGGCTCGCTGCGTCAACTGGAGCTATGCTGACCTGGACCGGCAAGCGAACTGCGATCGACATTCTCGGCGCCATCGACGCGACCAAGTTTCGCAGTTCGATGACGCTGTTCGATGCTGTGGCCTCCGGTACGAACAGATTTTCCGTCGCCCTCCATGCGTTTTGCCAAAGCCTGCGGGATCCCGCCACCTTGGAACGTCTATGAACAAAATGCCCAGCGACCAGCAGGTCCTCGATGCCACGTTCAACATGCAACTCGCGGTTGGCGCGGGGATGATAGCGCTATGTGTAGTGATTTACGGAATCGGACTGTTCACACTTCAGCGCGCAATGCGCGGCGAAGCGGCCGAGGAGCGACTCAAGCACCTCGAGCCACTGAGCTTTCGTGGCACGCTGTTCACCCTCGTGGTGGTGTTCGCGCTGATATTCATTCACTTCGTCGAGATCTGGCTATTCGCGTTCCTCTACGATTTCGTCGGCGCGCAGTGGAGCTTCCAGAACGCGCTCTATTTCTCGACCATCAGCTATTCGACGATCGGCTACAACGACACCTCGATCGCACACGAGTGGCGGATGGTCGGCGCGCTCGAAGGCGTGCTGGGGGTAATCCTGCTGGGATGGTCGACCGCGTTTTTCGTCCGACTGCTCGGGCGAATCGAAGGCGACGGGCGTGAACGCGCACCGCCGCGCGACAATTCCTAGAATGCGGTGGGATTCTCGATCGGGGGATCGGAGCGCTGCGCCGCCGCATAGCTCTCGGCAGCACGCAGCACCCGGTCGATGTTCCCCCCGGCGATTTTCTGCAGGTCCACCTGCGAATAGCCGCGTCGCGCCAGTTCGGTGAACAGTGCTGGGTATCCGGTCACGTCTTCCGCCCCGACGGGCCCCGTTTCCATCCCGTCGTAATCCCCGCCGAGTCCGATGTGATCGATCCCCGCAACCGCGCGGATATGGTCGATATGGTCTGCCCAGTCGGAGACCGTCGCGCGGACTTCGGGATTGGCTTTCTGCCACTCGGCCAAACCGGCGGTCACGGCCGCAGGATTGCCGAGCCACAGCGATTCCAGCCGCGCCTTCTCGGCAGCCATGTTGGCGGTCCACTGGCGCCGCTTCTCGCTGAGGAAGGTCGGATAGCCAACCGCCATGACTATTCCGCCATTGTTCTTGAGCCGCGCCAGAACGCTGTCAGGCACGTTGCGCGCATGGCCGTCGATCGCCCGCGCGCCCGAATGGCTGAAGATTACCGGTGCCCGCGCCACGTCGAGCGTGTCCATCATCGTCTTCTCGCTGACGTGGCTGAGATCGACCAGCATGCCCAGCCGATTCATCTCGCGCACGACGTCCTTGCCGAACGGCGTCAGGCCATCATGCGCCGGGGCGTCGGTCGCACTGTCGGCCCAAGGGGTGTTTTTGGAATGGGTGATCGTCATGTAGCGCGCGCCCAGCGCGTACATCTGTCGCAGTACCGCAAGACTCGAACCGATCGAGTGCCCCCCTTCCATGCCGAGCAGCGAAGCGACCCGACCCGCCTTCATCGCGCGCGCCGCGCCGTCGGCGGTCGTTACGAACTCCATCCGGTCGGGATGGCGGGCGATCAAGCGCTTCATCACGTCGATCTGCTCGATCGTCGCCTGGACAGCCTGCTGCTCGCTGAGACTGGCGCTTACATACACCGACCAGAACTGGGCTCCGAGATGACCACGGGCGATCCGCGCGAGGTCGGTGTGCATCGGGCCGACGCCCTTTGCCGGGTCGGCGGTGCCCGTCGTATCGGCGAAATCGAAATCGCCAATCATGTCCTTATACCGCTCACGCAGCTGTTCGGGCACATCGTTGTGCCCGTCCCAGACGGGCGTTGCATTCAGCGCCGCTGCCGCGACCCGTTCGGGGGTCGGCGCGGCCAATGCGCCGTTGGCGATGGTCAAGGCGGCAAGGGCGAGAAACGACGATCGCATCAACAATCTCCAGGAATATACGTGGGTGCGTAAGCGTCCGCACGCCCCATCCGTTGCACCACCGACATCGACCGCGAACCCGTCGATGTCCGCATGGATCGCACTCCATATCTCCTAGCGGGACGCGACCGACCTCGCTACTTCCGATGCACGGCACAGCCGCATTCTTCCGTATCAAGCAATCGTTCGGCTAGTGCGAGGGGAAGCCTGATCGCCCGTCTCGATCTTGCCCCGCACGGTTGGCACCCGAACTTGGGAACCGAGGCGCGCGCCGATGCTTGGCATGGCAAGGAGAGTTCCATGACCAAGACGTTGTCCGAAATCGCCGAAGACATGAAGCAGATCGATTTCTGCACGTTGTCCACTCACGCGCCGGAAGGCACGATCGGTGCACGGCCGATGAGCAACAACAAGGACGTCGACTACCAGGGCGATGCCTGGTTTTTCACTTACGAGGATCGGCAGATGGTCGCGGACATTATGCGCGATCCCAAAGTGGGGATGACCTACCTTGGCAGCGCCGGCTTGAAGGGTGTGCTCGGTGCTCCGGGTCAGTTCATTCATGTCGAAGCTGAAGCTCTGGTCGTTCGCGACAAGGCGAAGTTCGCCGAGCACTGGGACAAATCGCTGGATCGCTGGTTTCCCGAAGGAATTGATACACCCGGCGCGGTGATGCTCCAGCTTACCGCGACCCGCATCCATTACTGGGATGGCGAAGACGAAGGAGAAGTCGCGCTGGCGGACCGGAAGGTCTGGACCGAGGGGCCGTGATCAAGGGGGCGTTTCGCTGGCTGCTCGGTATATTCTACGCAGTGGCCGGCTGCGTTCCACCTCACCGCGCCCGCACCATTTCTCAAGATAACGCCGGGGTGGGTACCAGCGCCGGCGACTGTCGTCGCATTGACCGGTTTCGCCGAGCTTCCTGGGTGCGGTGGGTTTGGTCCAATGGTGGTCGAGACACCTTCGGCGCGCCGCGGGCATTGGGCTGGCGCTATACGCTCTGTGCGTGTGGCCGGCGAATTTCCATCACATGGCGTTGGACATGGCGCGCGCGGACAGCGGTCTTGGCCTCGCCTATCACGTCCCTCGGCTTGCGTTTCAGCCTGTAATCATATGGCTCGCGCTGTGGGCGGGCGAAGCGACCGAATGGCCGTTCGCCCGCCGTACAGCGTGAACCGTTCGATCAGCTCATGTGCTTGGACACGGCACCGGTCATCTTGAACATCGAAATCTGTTCCGATCCGGTGACCTTGCCGAGCGTGGCGTCCGGATTGATCATCCGACGGTCGGTGTTGTCCTGAAGGTCGTTCTTCTTGATGTAGTCCCACACCTTCGAAGTGACCTGCGCACGGGTCATCGGGCCCTTGCCAACGACCGCCTCGAGGTCGCCGGTGAGGTTTACCGGCTTTTGCAGCGCGTTATTCTTGCCAGCCATGATCTTGGGTCCTTTCCTGCTTGGCTATGTCGGCAATCCTAGGCGCTCCTCCGCCCCGCGGCGAGGGCGCAAGGGCCCCGGAGGCGAGTTTTCGACAGGCGCGAAGGGCATTTCGGCCTGAATTCGGTGCAATAATCGTCATGGTCGAGCGGATTCATTTGCTCAGGGGGCATTCAGGCGGCATTTTGGAAAAGAGAGGTTCGGCCTTCCTAAGCGGTCGAACAGGGACTTCGTCGGCAAATCTGGAAGGTTTTCACTATGAGCATGGGTCGCACTTCGCTCGCCATCATCTTGGCGGGATCCGTCGCTGCGTGCGGTGGTGGTGGCGGAGGTGGCGGCAGCACCGGGGGGTCTTTCGGCAACACGCCAACTCCGACGCCGACACCGACGACGGCGGGATGCTCGCTCGCAGCTCGCCAGGATTTCGTGAAGTCTGCGATCGACAGCGATTATCTGTTCCCCGATCTGGTCGACAACACGGTCAACAAGGCGAACTACTCTTCGGTCCAGAGCTATATCGATGCGCTGGTCGCTCCGGCGCGCGCGCAGGGCAAGGACCGATACTTCACCTACGTCACGTCGATCGCGGAAGAAAACGCGTATTACAACTCAGGAGCGAATGCCGGGTTCGGCGTCCGCCTGTCCTACGACACCACGCAGAACCGCGTATTCGTGGTCGAGTCATTCGAGAATGCTCCGGCGCTGGCCGCCGGAATCGATCGTGGGACCGAAATCGTCGCGATCGGCACGACCACAGGTACACTGCAGACCGTATCTTCACTCATGGCATCGGGTGGTGCGCAGGCGGTGGTCAATGCGCTCGGCCCCTCGACCCCGGGCACGACGCGGGTTCTGCGGATCAACGTCGGCGGCATTGTGAAAGACGTGACGGTCGCCAAGACTGACTATTCGCTCGATCCTGTGTCGGACCGCTATGGCGCAGTCGTTCTCAACGACGGCGGCAAGAAGGTCGGCTATGTCAACCTTCGCACATTCATCGCACCCGCGAACGGAGACCTGCGCACCGCTTTTGCAACGTTCAAGTCGCAAGGCATTACCGAGGTCATCGTCGACCTGCGTTACAACGGCGGCGGGCTGGTCTCTGTCGCGGAAGTTCTCGGAGACCTGCTGGCAGCCGACAAGGTTGGCAAGGTGTTCGGCTATGTTACTTTCCGCCCCAGCAAGGCGTCGAAAAACGAGACCGACAACTTCGGAGCCGAATCCAGCGCGATCGCGGCGACCAAGATCGCCTTCATCGGCTACAGCGGAACAGCCTCGGCAAGCGAGTTGGTGGCGAACGCGTTCCCGCCTTATCTCGGTGCGAACACGGCGCTGGTCGGCGGCAATACCTATGGCAAGCCGGTCGGTCAGGAGCCATTCGACCAGACCGCATGCGACGACCGCCTGCGGCTCGTGACGTTCAAGCTCGAGAACGCGGCGCGTCAGGGTGAATACTTCAACGGTTTGGCAAGCACTTTCCCCAAAACCTGCGCGGCGGGCGACGACATCACGCACCAGCTCGGCGATGCCAACGAGACGGCGATCAAGACCGCGCTCGATTTCCTTGGCGGGCGCACCTGCACACCGATCACGGTGGCAACGGGCGGCCAGGGCACGCAGTCGGTGAAACAGCCGCGTCCGCTGCTCGAACCGGTCAAACCGACCGCCGCGCAGCGCGAAACGCCCGGACTGTTCTAGCGACTAGATCTGCGCGGGATTGCGCGCGAGGGAGGCGACGAGCAATCGTTCGGCCCGGTCACGCGCGCTGGTGTCAGGTAGCCCGAGCGAGCGCGCGAGCGCCGGTCCCATGAGCGCGTTGCCGAGCGCGATGAGGACCAGCGTCAAGGTGGTCTCGTGCAGTTGCTGAATACTGTCGTGTGTCGCCGCTTCCTCGGGCGCGATCTCGTCGACCAGTTCGTGAATCGTCTCGACGATGGGGTCGAGCGCATCCTCGTTACCCGTGAGCAGCATCCAGCTCGCCAGCGCGCCGGCACCTTCCTTGTCGAACGCGTCGAAGGTCAAGTCGACCACCTCGCGGGGAGAACCAAGGCCTGCCCTGCTGGCGCGGACGGCGTCCTTGATCGTCTCGCAGACGGTCTCGGCCAAGTGCTGGGCGAGCGCCTTTTGCAGGCCGGATGCCGACCCGAAGTGGTGCAGCAGGTTCGCGTGAGTTCGCCCGATGCGTCCCGCAACAGCCTTGAGCGTAACTGACTGGGGGCCGGTTTCGATCAACAGGTGACGCGCGGCCTCGAGTGCGGCGGTGCGCGATTCTTCGGGACTGAGCCGCTTGCGAATTGACATTACCTCCATGCGACTAGTCCCCCACGACACCGACGACAAGACGGCATTACCGAGCGCGACCCCTCCCTTATTGACAACAATGTCAGTAAGAGCTACTAACATCCTTGTCAGTTAAAGGATTTGATTCGATGAACGCTCCCGCCAGGTTCGATCGCGTGAATAGCGCCCAGACCCCGCGCAACGCCACTCCTGCCGATCTCGACATCGTCGTGCGCGACCGCCGATTCCTGCGCGGCCAGAAAGCCCAGCGCTGGTGGCTCGGCGGCGATCCGATCGCGACCGCATGGTTCAACGCACTTTCCGCGACGTTCCCGCGGGGAGAGGCGTTCTTCGTCGAATTGGTTCGCGCCTTCCGTGACGGAGCCGATGCCAAGCTCACCGGGGAGATCCGTGCTTTCATCAAGCAGGAAATCAACCACACCCGTGAGCACGTCGTCCTCAACAAGCTGGCTCAGGACAGCGGTTACGACATCGGTTTCATCGACCGCAGGGTCGAAGAGATGCTTGCCCTGACGAAAGGTCGTCCCGCGGTCATTAACCTTGCCGCGACGATGGCGCTCGAACATTTTACGGCGATGTTCGGCAAGGAGCTTCTCGAGAACCCAGCGCATCTCAAGGGTGCGGAAGGCGATCTCGGCGATATCTGGCGCTGGCACTCGGTCGAGGAAATCGAGCACAAGGGCGTATCCTACGACACTTGGCTACATGCGACCCGCGAGTGGGGCCGCTGGAAGCGCTGGAAGATCAAGAGCCTCATGATGGTGCTCGTGACCAGGCGCTTCATTGGCAACCGGGTGAAGGACATGAAGGACCTGCTGGCACAGGACGGCCTTACGGGCTGGAAGGTCACTGCGCGTATCTGGTCCTACCTGCTTCTGCGCCCGGGGTTCCTGCGCCGGATTACCCTGCCCTGGCTGGCATTCTTCCTCCCCGGCTTTCATCCCTGGAACGAGGACGACCGGCACCTGATCAGCAAATATGAAGGCGACTTCGCCGACGCTCTGCTGCCGGCCTGACCACCTCCAGACGAACGAAAGGGCGCCGCTCCGGATCTGCCGGGGCGGCGCCCTTTCGTTTCAGGCAGCTTGCATTACCGGTTGGACAGTTTCGTCGAGATCAAGTGTGTATTCGATCGAATCGACCGCGCACCCGCGAGCCAGGCTGAATCGCCGCGCCAGCCTGCCGGGTCCCGCGAATCCCAACTTGCGCAGCACGCGCCCCGACGCGGGGTTGTCAACGAAATGCCCCGCAGCGATCCGCCGCAGGCCGAGCGTTTGCGCGACCGCGAGAACGCCCCGCCCCGCTTCGGTCGCGAAACCGCGCCCCCAGTGCGAGCGCGCCAGCCAGTAGCCGAGCTCGATCTCGCCGTCCTCCGCCTTGCGTCCGAGGCCCGCTGCACCGATCAGGCGACCGCTGCGCGATTCGACGACCGCGAATCCGGGCAGGGAGGAATCCTGCGGCTGGCTGGTCCACCAGCGCGCATCAGCTTCCTCGTATGGCCAGGGCACGCGCGCAAGGTTGCGCGCAATCGCTTCCTCGCCCACACCCGCGAGCACCGCATCCCAGTCTTCGGGCCAGAACGGCCGCAGCAGCAGCCTTTCGGTCACATGGAACATCACGCTTACTCCCTGCTCGCCACAAGCGGCCCATAAAGCCGCCGCGTGACGCCTGTGTTGCGAGGGAGAAAAGACGAGAGGGAGACGGGCCTCCCGATTGCTCAGGCTGGCCCCATCTCCCTCTTGGTGCCGGAATTTACCTCCGGCGGGGGGCCATCCAGTGGACGGCCCCTAATATCGGGTCGTCCGGTTATTCCGCGGCTTGTGCCATCATGTCGACCGACACGTACTTGCGGCCGAGTTTGCCGGCGTGGAATCGCACGCGGCCTTCGACGAGCGCGAACAGCGTGTGATCTTTGCCGATCCCGACGCCTGCGCCCGGATAGAACTTGGTCCCGCGCTGACGCACGATAATGTTGCCCGGAATCACTTCCTGGCTGCCGAATTTCTTGACGCCGAGGCGACGGCCAGCGCTGTCGCGGCCGTTGCGGGACGAACCGCCTGCTTTCTTATGTGCCATTGTTTCGTCCTACTCTCTTACTTGTCGGTCTTCTTGGCGGCCGGCTTCTTCGCCGGAGCCTTCTTCGCTGCGGGCTTCTTGTCCGCAGGCTTGGCCGGGGCGGCATCCTTCACCGGAGCCGCGGCCTTCGCCTTGATGCTCTTTTCGGTGTCGACGCCCTTGGCTGGCTCGGTAGCCTTTGCCTTGGGAGCGGCCTTGGGAGCTTCCTCCTGCGGCGCCGCTTCCGTCTTCGGAGCAGCCTTCTTCTCGGCCTTCGAATTGCCCACCGAAACGATGCGCAGCAGCGTTATCTGCTGGCGGTGACCCGCCTTGCGCCGATAATTATGCCGGCGGCGCTTCTTGAAGACGATTACCTTCTCGCTCTTCGCCTGGGCGATGATCTCGGCCGAGACGATGGTCTTCGCGGCGTCGGCGATGTTATCGCCTTCGCCGGCGAGCAGAACGTCGCCCAGGGTAATCGTGTCGCCGGCGTCACCCGCCAGCTTCTCGACTGCAATTTTGTCTCCGGCGGCAACCCGGTATTGCTTGCCGCCCGTACGCACCACTGCGAACATGGGTTTATCACTTCCGCTTTACATGTGTGGCCGCCTATCGAAAGGCGACGAAACCGGAAGCCCCCGATTGGGGGCCCCGGAAAGATGGGTGCCGTTAGGGGAAGCCTCCCGCCAAGTCAACGCCCCACGGGTCAGATTGGTGGCGGAAGTGGGCGGTTGGCAGCGTCCGCAGCGGATCGCAACGTGCTTCCCCCCCGCGTGCCACATGCTAAGGGGTCGTGCGTGAGCCAGCACCTACGCATTCTCGCCGTGTTTCCCGCCGCCTTGCTCGCGGCCTGCGCTACGCCGGGCGATTATCCTTCGCTCGCCCAGCGCCCCGCCGAGCGCGTTGAAGGGAGCTTCACACCTGACGATTCTTCCGTGCAACCGACTGCGCCCCTTGCCGCCAGCCCCGATCTGGTTGCGCGGCTCGCCGACCTCCAGCGACAGGCGAAGGCGGCACATGGCGAGTTCCTCCGTGCGGCTCCGGGTGCGGAGCGGCTTGCGGCAAGGTCAGGTGCAACCGCCAGCGACAGTTGGGCGGCGGCCCAAATCGCGTTGGCCGATCTCGATTCGATACGCAGCCGCGTCGCGGTGATCCTTGCGGATCTCGATTCGCTATGGGTCGATGCCACTGTCGAGGCGACCGCGCGCGAGGCAGTCGGCTCGGCGCGCGATTCGGTCGAAGCACTCGTTGCCGAAGAGGACGCGGTCCTGGCCCGGCTCCGCGGACGGGTATGAGCGCCCTCGCCTGCGCGAGTTGCCCGGTTCGCGACCGGGCGGCCTGTTCGGTGCTCGACGAGGACGAACGAAACGCGCTTGCTGCGGCAGGGCGAATGCGAAACTTATCGCGGGGAGAAACCTTGTTCCGTGCGGGCGACGCCGCGGCAGCCTGCGCCACGCTGATTACCGGCGCGCTCAAGATCAGCGCGATCGACGCCGAGGGTGACGAACGCATCCTGGCGCTGGTCCACCCGGCCGGTTTCGTTGGCGAAATGTTCGCGCCCTTTGCGCATTACGATGTCGTCGCACTTACCAACAGCGAGTTGTGCGTGTTTGGCACGGCCGACACCGAATCGGCGGTTGGACGCTATCCCGCGCTCGCCCGCGCCCTGCTGCGCCGCTCGCAAGAGGACCTGCACGCCGCGCGCGAGCTGCTCGCGCTATCGGGCAAGCGCGACGCCGGATCCAAGCTGGCGGCGCTGATCCTGGGATTGGCGCAGGGCGCCAGCGATTCGCCGTGCCATCTCGCCAACTCGTTCGATCTGCCGCTGACACGCGGAGAGATGGCCGACATGCTGGGCATCACGATCGAAACGGTCAGCCGCCGCTTGTCCTCGTTCGAGCGCGACGGCCTCGTCAAACGCAGCGGCGCGCGCGGGATCGTGCTTGTCGACCCCGCGCGGCTTGGCGTGATGGCGCATCGTTGAGGCCGGCTACACCAGCGCGGCAATAGTGACGCAGATCACGCCCCAGGCGAAGATCAGCAAGGGCAGGATCAGCATCTGCGCGCTCGCTTCGCCGGCAGTGATCCGCCCGGTCTGGGTGACGATCCCCGTCCGGCGAAATCGCTCCCACGCCATGGGGGAAGTTGGATTGCCGGGCCGCATCTTCGTCCAGATCGTCGGCAAGCCGAATCCCGCGACTATGAAGAAGGCGAAGATTACCATCGGGATCAGCAAACCCGGGCTCGCCATGCCGACTGCCATCACCGCCAGGAACCCCAGATAAAGCCCGACAGTCGCCACATAGAGCCCGCGCGGCAATTCGAAGCTTCGGTCGACCGTGACGGGTTGTAGCAGTTCGGTGCGGACCTCTGCGGCGCTTGCGACGAGTTCACGGGTCAGATGTCGCGACATGGATAGGCTCCCTTCGTTCGTTACGAAGCGGACCTAGACCCATGCGATCGTCGGTGATTTGACGCAGATCAAAAGTGCCCGGTTTTTATCCGAGCGGGTTGCCTGCCCCCTCGCCGTCAAGCGTGAAATACTGCCCGGTGACGCCGGGCGCCCGCGCGAGATAGTCTTCGGCGGCGGCGATGGCGGCCTCGTCATCGACCGCGACACCATTGACCCGCAGAGGCGCATGTTCGCGGGCGAGTCCTTGAACCACCGCGCTGCGCCACGCCCGGTGCGCTTGGTCCGTCGGCGGGAACACGAGAACTACGTCGAATCCATCGACAAGCGCCGCGAGCACGCGGGGAATGTCTCGCTCGTGAAACGTGCCCGCCGCTTTGACCGCCGAATCGGGCAATTGGCCGACCCGGACCAGCACCGCTAGCGCCGCTCCCGCGTAAGGGTCATGCCGATCTTCTCACCCGCCTCGGCGATGGCGAGTTTGACGATCTTGACCGTCACCGCCTCGACCCGGTCGTCTTGCACGAACAGCGTGTCGCAGATGTGCTCGCCCACCGCCTCGATCAGCTTGAAGTGCACGCCCGGCGGCAGCGCCCCGGTCGCGGCGAACTTGAGGTCCATGTAGTTCTTGCTCGCCGACAGGTGCGTGTCGGGCTCGTAGCGGTCGGCTACCTTCATCCGCGCCGTAATCGAAATGCGCAGCGGCTGTGGCTTGCCGGTCTCTTCCGAATAGATGCCGGTGAGGACATCGACTTCGAGGTCGGCGACTTCGAGGATCAGCGAATCGGTCATTGGCCCGCTCTAGCTCCGTTCGCCTTCAACGCCCACGATGCGTTCGGTCCGCCGGTCGGGCACCACCCGGACGCGCGGAACCTCCAGGTCGAAGACCATGTTCCCGATGTTGGTCGTGAGCACGCCATCGCTGACGTCTCCAGGCGAGCAGAGTTCACCGGTTGCTCCAGCGCGCAAAGATCGCGGTGGGTAGCAGGCGGCCGCCGTCGCCTTCCTCCCGCACCGCGAGGTCGCCGTGCTCGATCGTGCCGGGCAGGCCGGCGAAGGCTTCATCGAGCAGTCCGGCCAGCGCGAGGCTGCTCATCCGCACGGCGTAGACGGTGAGGAACAGGAACCGGCTGTCGCCATCGAGCAGGCGGCGGCAGTCGGCGACGAGCCCGGGGAGTCCTTCTTCCAGCCGCCAGACTTCGCCATCCGGGCCGCGCCCGAACTTTGGTGGGTCGAGGATGATCCCGTCGTAGCGTCGCGCGCGCCGCACTTCGCGCGCGGCGAACTTGGCGGCATCGTCGACCAGCCAGCGAACCGGCCGGTCGGCCATGCCCGACAACGCGGCGTTTTCGCGCGCCTGAGCGACCGATTTCTTGCTGGCATCGACATGCGCGACCGGGCCACACGCGCTGAGTGCCAGCGTGCCGACGCCGGTGTAAGCGAACAGGTTGAGCGTCTGTGCTTCTGTTGTCCCATCGAGAGTGCCTCGCATCCAGTCCCACACCGGGGCCATGTCGGGAAAGAATCCCAGGTGCCGGAAGGGGGTGCACTGCGCAGTGAAACGAACGTCGTTCCAGGCGAGCGGCCATCCATCGCGAGGAACGGAGCGGTCGAAATGCCAACGTCCGCCGCCGTCTTCATCGCTGCCGGGGACGAATTGCCCATCGGCAGACCAGTCGGCGAGCCGGGGAGCCCACATTGCCTGCGGTTCGGGCCGGATGAAGCGGTGCGGGCCATACCGTTCGAGTTTGCGACCATGGCCGCTGTCGACCAGGCCGTAGTCAGCCCAGCCTGCGCCCGCGAGGACGAGTGGGGGTTCGGCCAGCTGCGCCATCAGGCGTTGGGCGTTGCGCGTTCGGCGATGAAATCGCGCACGGCTTCGTAAGTGCCTGGCAAATGGACGAAGCGTTCTTCGCGCGCGAACAGATCGCCCACCCGCGAGGGAAGGTGCGGCCGCTGCCCGGTCGCACGCTCTACCGCGTCGCGGAACTTGGCCGGGTGCGCGGTCGCCAGGGTAACGATTGGCACATCGACCGGCAAATCGGCGCTGCGGGCCGCGTGGAGCCCGATTGCGGTATGCGGGTCGATCGTCTCGCCGCACGCCTCGTGCGCCCAGCGCATCGTCGCCGTCATCTCCTCGGGCTCCACTCGCGCGCTGGCGAACAGTGCCGCCGCGCCATCCCGCTGCGTGTTGGTCAGCCGCATCGCTTTCGACGATTCGAATTTGCGCATCTGCTCGGCCAAAGCGGTTCCATCGCGCCCACCCAGATCGAACAGCAACCGTTCGAAATTTGAGGACACCTGGATATCCATGCTCGGAGCCGCCGTGGGAGTGACCGTGCCTGTCGAATAGTCCCCGGCCGACAGCGCGCGGTGGAGAATATCGTTGATGTTGGTGGCGACGATCAGCCGCTCGACCGGCAGGCCCATGCGCGCCGCGACGTAACCTGCGAACACGTCGCCGAAATTACCCGTCGGCACGCTGAAGGCGACCTCGCGGTCAGGCGCGCCGAGCTGGAGCGCGGCAGCGAAGTAATAGACAACCTGCGCCATCAGCCGCGCCCAATTGATCGAATTCACCGCGCTAAGCCGGAATTGCCGAGTCACTTCAGGGTCGCCGAACATGCGCTTCACCATGGCCTGGGCATCGTCGAACGAACCGTCGATGGCGATGTTGTGGACGTTGGGTGCGAGCACGGTGGTCATCTGGCGACGCTGGACGTCGCTGACCCTGCCCGCCGGGTGGAGCATGAATATCTCGACACCTTCGCGACCGGCCACGGCGTCGATCGCCGCGCTGCCGGTGTCGCCGCTGGTGGCGCCGACGATCGTGAGATTTCCCCCCGAACGGCCGAGAAATTCCTCGAACAGCAGTCCCAGCAACTGGAGCGCGACGTCCTTGAACGCGAGCGTCGGTCCATGGAACAGCTCGAGCAGCCAGTGCCGCTGGTCGAGCTGGACGAGCGGGGTCACCGCCTCGTGGGCGAACCTGCCGTAGGCCTCTCGAGTCAGCTCGAGCAGCCGCTCGGGCGTCAGGCTCTCGCCAACGAAGGGCGCCATGATCTGCGCGGCCAGTTCGGCATAGGGCAACCCGCGCATCGCGGCGATCTCGTCGGCGCGGAACGAAGGCCACTGGCGCGGCAGGTAAAGCCCGCCGTCGGATGCGAGACCGGCAAGAGTCGCGCCCTCGAAATCGAGTGTCGCGGCTTCCCCTCGGGTGGAGACATATTCCATCGTGCCCGCGCGGTTAGCGGGGCGCGCGCCAAGCGGCAAGCAAGCGGCGCTTTAGTCGCCGGAAGTACGCCACTTCTTCCGCAGCGCGAGGACGTAAATGACGAGGGCGGTGAGCGCGAACAGGAACCACTGCACGGCGTAGGACAGATGATTGTTCGGCACATCTCGCGGATCGGGAAGCGCGAGTTGTTCAAGGCCGGCCTGCGGGGGCGTAACGACGAGCTTCACGCCTCCGCGGTACGGCCCGATGAACCCGGCAACCGATCCACCCTGCCAATCCGGCGTCTTCGGCTCGCGCGACCAGCCGAGCGCAACCTCGGCCGTACCGCCGCCCGCGACTTCGCACCGGGCGATATGCGCCCATCCCGTCTCGCCGGACACGGCATGGCCCGCTGTCGTATCGATGGTGCGCACGCGCAGGCAATCGAGGGTCGAGTGATGATAGAGCGCGCCTTCGTAATCCGCAGGGCCACGGGGCCACGCCATATCCGCCGACATCCTCTGCGCCTGCGCATACCGCGCCAGCTGCGCTTCCTTTCCTTCCAGCCGCCGAAGCTGCCATAGGCCGAGCGAAATCATGGTCGCCACCGCCAGCGCGACGACCAGCGTCGCTACCACCGGGATCCTACGCGTCACTTGCCCAGTTTCCCTTCGCCAGCCCGGTTGCGGAACACGCTCGCCAGCAGCGCCGCCTTGGCGATCCGCAGGCCGCCGATCACCAGCAGCGTGGTCGTCGGTATCCAGATCAGCGCCTGGAGCCAGAAAGGCGGGTCAGCGGCGAGCTGTACGGTGATCGCCAGCGCGGAGACGAGTCCGCCGATGATCAGGATCAGGAACGCCGCGGGCCCGTCGCCGACGTCGAACCGCGAAAAGTCGAGCCCACAAGCCGTGCAGCGGTCGGCGAAGCGGGCGACCCCGGCGAACAGCGTCTTGGAACCGCAGCGCGGGCACAAACCGAAAAGGGCAGCCTGGGCGATCCCGGGCTGCCCCTTTCCGGTGACCTGCCCCGCTTCGTGTTCAGGGCGGTCGGGGTCCATCAGTGGATCGGCGCGCCCCAGCCGCCCCACACGTAGATGGCGATGAAGAGGAACAGCCACACCACGTCGACGAAGTGCCAGTACCACGCCGCGGCTTCGAACCCGAAGTGCTGCTGCGGGGTGAAGTGGCCCTTGTAAGTGCGCACCAGGCAGACGATCAGGAAGATCGTGCCAACCAGCACGTGGAAGCCGTGGAACCCGGTCGCCATGTAGAACGCCGAGCCATAGGTGTTCTGCCCGAACGCGAACGGCGCGTGGGCGTATTCGTAGGCCTGGATGCTGGTGAACAGCACGCCCAGCAGGATCGTCAGCCACAGGCCCTTCTTCAGGCCATCGCGATCGCCGTGGATCAGCGAATGGTGCGCCCAGGTGACCGTGGTGCCCGAGCACAGCAGGATCAGCGTGTTGAGCAGCGGCAAGTCGAACGGATCCATCACCGCCTCGATCGCCTTGGGCGGGAACTGCCCGCCGACGACCTCTGACAAGGTGCTGGGGAACAGCGAGAAATCGAAGAACGCCCAGAACCAGCCGACGAAGAACATGACTTCCGAAGCGATGAACAGGATCATCCCGTAGCGCAGGTGGAGCTGCACGACCGGCGTATGATCGCCCGCCTGCGCTTCCTTCACGATGTTCGAGAACCAGCTGAAGAAGGTCGCGATCAGCCCGGCGATGCCGAGGCCCAGAACGATCGGGTAGCCACCCATCGTGTCACGGTGCATGAACAGCACCATGCCGCTGGTGAACATGACGGCCGAAAGCGAGCCGATGAACGGCCAGATATCGGGCGGAAGGATGTGGTACTGGTGGTTCTTGGCGCCGGCCATAAGGATTGCCCTGTCCCTGAACATGCGGTTGTGGAGCGGAATTGCAGCTGCCCTTAGAGCGCGTCGGCCCCGGGGTCCAGAGCCCTATTAGCCGTTCGGCTTCGAGCGGTGGAAAGTGTAGCTCAGCGTGATCTGCTCGACCGGAGCCGCGTTTTGATCGCTGCGGATCGACGGGTCGATGTAGAACAGTACCGGCATGTTCACCTCCTGCCCCGGCTGGAGGGTTTGCTCGGTGAAGCAGAAGCACTGGATCTTGTTGAAGTAGGGCCCCGTCTGGTCGGGCGAGACGTTGAAGCTCGCCTGGCCGGTGATCGGCTTGTCCGAGTTATTCTTGGCGTAGAAGAACGCCATGCGACGCTGGCCGAGCTGCACGGTTTCGGTCACCTGCTCGGGCCTGAACGTCCACGGCAGGTCGGGATCGATGTTGGCATCGAAGCGCACCGACACGGTCGCACCGGCCACCTGCTGGGCGCGCGCAGCGGCGAGCGATGCCTCGTCCTCGGTGGCGACCTGGGTGGTCCCGGCAAAACCCGTCACCTGGCAGAAAATCCGGTAGAGCGGCACCGCCGCAAAGCCCATGCCGAGCATCGCCAGTCCGAAGGCACCGGCGATCAGGCCGGTCTTCGCATTACGCCGCCGAACGTGGGTCTGGACCGAACTTGCCATCAGCGGCCCATCTGGACGAACGTCAGCGCGTAGAACAGCAGCACGAAAAACACGAGCACCGCTGCCAGGGCGATGTTGCGGCCTTTGCGGCGACGCTTGAATTCGATTTCTTCTTCGGGTGTCATGCGAACATTCCCTGACCGTAAATCGCGTGATCGACAACCAGCGCGGCGAACAGCGCGAAAAGATAAAGCACGCTGAAGCCGAACAGGCGCTTTTCGGGCTTCATGGTGTCGTCGGGCACCGAGCGGCGCAGCGCGACAGGCGCGGCGAGGAACAGGAATACGAGGCTCAACGCCACCGCCGCTCCGCCGTAGATCGGACCGGTCCCGCCGATGAACCACGGCGCGGCAGCGATCGGCAAGAGCAGGATCGAATAAACGAGAATTTGCCGCCGCGTGCTCGCCTCGCCCTTCACGACCGGCATCATCGGGATGCCGACCTTGGCGTAATCGGTCTGCACGAACAGCGCGAGCGCCCAGAAATGCGGCGGCGTCCAGAAGAAGATGATCGCGAACAGCAGCACCGGCATCAGGGTGACGTCGTGCGTGACCGCGACCCAGCCGATCATCGGCGGGAACGCCCCGGCTCCGCCACCGATGACGATGTTCTGCGGAGTGCGCGGCTTGAGCCAGATGGTGTAGACGACGGCGTAATAGACGATCGAGACGGCAAGGATCGCCGCGGCGAGCCAGCTGACCGCCACGCCCATCACTCCGACCGAGGCAACCGATAGCGCGATGCCGAAATCGCGCGCATCGCTCCGGCGCATCCGGCCACCCGGGATCGGCCGCGCCGCGGTGCGCTTCATCCCGGCATCGATGTCGGCTTCCCACCACTGGTTGAGCGCCGCCGCGCCGCCCGCGCCCATCGCGATGCACAGCACCGCGGTAAAACCGATCAGCGGGTGAATGGACCCCGGCGCGGCCAGCAGGCCGCACAGGCCGGTGAAGATCACCAGGCTCATCACGCGCGGCTTGGTCAGCGACAGGAAGTCGCGCCAGTCGGTCGGCAGGTAAAGGGCGGTGGAATCGGTCATGGGGGGTCGGCGGGCCTATAGGACCGGCTGGCCCGCGAGGGAAGCGTGTTGGACCCATGGACCGCATGGACCACTGTCCTGGCGGGAAAAATCCACCTCGTACGAACGCCCGCGGCCCGTGCTGCGAAAGGAGGTGTGGGGGAACCTGACATCGGCGGACGATGGCACAAGATGTTGCCTGTAGGAAAATGTTCAAACGGCGCCCGCTCGCGCCGAAAGCGGCCAGACTGCTAACGACCCCTTAGCAGTCATTTCTGTAAGTTTGAGAGCTGGTTGAAAGCAGTCGTGGCCACCGATACTGTCATACAGCGCCAACTTAGTGTAGATGTTTTCTCGTCATGAAGCGGGTCAACGTCACAGTAACAGGCGGATGTCAGTGCGGCGCTGTTCGCTACAGGGCCAGCCAAATGCTCGATAATGCTCACTTGTGTCACTGCAGGATGTGCCAGAAAGCGGTGGGCGGACTGTTCGCCGCGCTTGTGGCAGCACCCAACGAAGCACTCGTCTATACCCGTGGGAAGCCTGCCACCTTTTGCAGTTCTGAGCATGTCGAACGCGGCTTTTGCAGCGAATGCGGAACACCACTGTTCTTTAAGTGTGATGGCGCAGGTCGTACCAACCTGACGATGGGATCGCTCGACGACCCGGCAGCCTTTCCGCCCAAGGGGCAGTCAGGCGTGGAGTCCCGCGTTTCATGGTGGGCCGACATCAAGAACATCGCGCCGGACGAAACGACCGAAGCAGGTCTGGGGCAATGCGCGACAAATTCTGTAAGACGATCGAACCGCCAGCACCCCGATCATGATATCGGCTAATGAAATACCGGTGCCCGCTGACGGTGGGAAGAGTAATCGCGTCTGCTTTCGGGGCTGAAAGCTCAGATGCAGAAATTCCGGAAACACCCTCATTCCGGGCGTTCGACGTCGCAGATCGTAAGCCCGAAAGCGGACTTGTCTGCCGGTTCGATGCTCGCGATGAAATCGCTAGAGCCGTCCCAGCCAATCGAGCAGCAGCCGGTTCACCTCTTGCGGCCGCTCCTGCTGGGTCCAGTGGCCGACGCCTTCGAGCACGTGCCCTTCCAGCTTCGGCGCGAACATGCGCATCATCGCGACCGGGTCGGCGACCGCGCCGAACAGGGTGGTCGCCGGGTCGCGGTCGCCGCCGATGAACAGGCACGGCTGCTCGATCCGCTTGCCCTTCCAGCCCTGCAACCACTCGTAGTCCCGCTCGTGGTTGCGATAGCGGTTGAGCGGACCGCGAAAGCCGCTCTGGCTGAACTCGTTGCCGTAAAACGCCAAGTCATCCCCGGTCAGCCACGCGACGGGCTGCGGATCGGGAAGGCCATCGAGAAACTTCGCACCAAGCGGCTTGTCGTAATACGCGCCGGGCGCAACGTCGCCGCAGATCGAATACATCATGCGGTGGACGAAACCTTGCGGATCGGCCTCCGCCTCGGCCTCGGCCACGCCGGGTTCCTGGAAGTATTCCTGGTAGAAGAACTTGCCCTGGCTGGTGAAGTGCTCGCGGAAAACGTCGGTGAACGGGCGGCTGGGCACCCCGGCGAACGGCACCGAGAGACCGGCCACGGCGGAGAACTGCTCGGGATGGGTGAGCGCGGAATTCCACACGATCGGCGCGCCCCAGTCGTGGCCGACGAGGATCGCGGGGGCATCGGGCTGGAGGACACCGGCAAGACCGACGAGGTCTCCGGCGATCTTCTCAAGCGTGTAATCGGCGATCTCGGGCGGCTTGTCCGAACCGCCGTAGCCGCGCACGTCGATCGCGCAGGCGGTGAAGCCGGCCGCCGCCACCGGGCCGATCTGGTGACGCCACGAATACCAGCTTTCGGGAAACCCGTGGACGAAGATCACCAGCGGGCCCGATCCTTCGATCGCGCAGCGCAGCGTCGCTTGGCCGGTGTCGATCAGGCGCATCTCGGGCATCGCTGTTCTCCAAAGCAAACGGCCGGCCCCATCGGGACCGGCCGCCTGTTACGTATCATCTGGCCAAGGTTCAGGCCGGGGCCGTGCCCTTGGGAAGGTGGTTGTGGTAATCGTGGTCGTCGTCGATCACCGGCAGCGTTTCGAACTGGTGGTAAGGCGGCGGGCTCGACAGGCTCCATTCGAGCGTCGTCGCACCCTCGCCCCAGTAGTTCGCCGGAGCCTTCTTGCCCGCGACAAAGGCGTAAATGATGTTCGCGAAGAAGAAGAGCATCGAACCGGCCATGATCTCGTAGCCGATCGAGCTGACCTGGTTCCACTGCGCGAACGCCTCGGCATAATCGGGGTAGCGCCGCGGCATGCCCTGCCAGCCGAGGAAATGCTGCGGGAAGAAGATCACGTTCACGCCGATGAAGAAGCCCCAGAAGTGCAGGTGGGCGAGCAACTCGGAGTGCATCTTGCCGCTCATCTTGGGGAACCAGTAGTAGAACCCCGCGAACAGCGAGAACACCGCACCCATCGACAGCACGTAGTGGAAGTGCGCGACCACGAAGTAGGTGTCGTGGACCACGTCGTCGACGCCGCCGTTGGCGAGGTAGACGCCGGTCACACCACCGACGGTGAACAGGAAGATGAAGCCCAGCGCCCAGACCATCGGGCTCTTGAACTCGAGGCTGCCGCCCCACATCGTCGCGATCCAGCTGAAGATCTTCACGCCGGTCGGCACCGCGATGACCATCGTCGCCGCGGTGAAATACATCTTCGTGTTCACGTCGAGGCCCACGGTGTACATGTGGTGCGCCCAGACGATGAAGCCGACGACGCCGATCGCGACCATAGCGTAGGCCATGCCAAGATAGCCGAACACGGGCTTGCGGCTGAAGGTCGCGACGATCTGGCTGACCATGCCGAAGCCCGGCAGGATCATGATGTAAACCTCGGGATGGCCGAAAAACCAGAACAGGTGCTGGTACAGGATCGGATCCCCCCCGCCGTCGGCCGCGAAGAACGTCGTGCCGAAGTTGCGGTCGGTGATCAGCATGGTGATCGCCGCGGCGAGCACGGGAAGCGCCAGCAGCAGCAGGAACGCGGTCACCAGGATCGACCACACGAACAGCGGCATCTTGTGCAGGGTCATGCCCGGCGCACGCATGTTGAAGATCGTGGTGATGAAGTTGATCGCACCCATGATCGATGCCGCACCGGCAAGGTGCAGCGCGAAGATCGCGAAGTCGGTCGCCGGTCCCGGCGATCCGCTGGTCGAAAGCGGGGCATAGACCGTCCAGCCGGTGCCCGCGCCGTTGCCGGTCGCATCGCCCGGCACGAACAGCGAAATGCACAGCGAGGTGAAGCCCGCTACGGTCAGCCAGAACGAGATGTTGTTCATTCGCGGGAACGCCATGTCCGGCGCGCCGACCATGAGCGGCACGAACCAGTTGCCGAAGCCACCGATCATCGCCGGCATGACCATGAAGAAGACCATGATCAGACCGTGCGCGGTGATCAGCACATTCCACGCGTGAAGATTCGCCTCGAAGCTCGCCTCACCGCCCATCAGGGCGACCCAGCTGCCGAGGACCTGGATTCCCGGCTGGGCGAGTTCGGCCCGCATCACGCCCGAGATCGCACCACCGATGATGCCCGCCGTGATCGCGAAGATCAGGTACAGCGTGCCGATGTCCTTGTGGTTCGTCGACATGAACCAGCGGGCGAAGAAGCCCGGCTTGTGATCCGCATCGTGATGCGCGTGATCATCGTGGTGAGCCTGAAAGGTGTCGGCGGTGGTAGCCATTGCTCGGGTCTCTATGCTTCTAGATCTGAATGTCAGGCGGCGGGCTTGGCGGCGGCGGGCGCGCCGGCCGGAGTGCTGGCGGTCATGTCCGCCGGGGCGCCGGCGGGCTGCTGTGCACCGCTTTCGGGCTGCTGGAGCGGCGCGGCGGAAGGCGCCGGTGCCTCGTCGACCTTACCGACGGTGCCGCCCTGCGCACGGACCCAGGCATCGAATTGCGGACGCGGCAGCGCCTCGACCGCAATCGGCATATAGCCATGCTTGGCGCCGCACAGTTCGGAACACTGGCCGTAGTAGATGCCCGGTTCCTTCACGAGCATGCGCCGTTCGTTGAGGCGTCCCGGGACAGCATCGAGCTTGAACCACAGGCTCGGCACCGCGAACGAGTGAATCACGTCGGCGGCGGTGGTCTGTATGCGGATCCATTCACCGGCCGGCACCACCATGCGGTTGTCGACCGCAAGGTGCGACGGCTCGCCGCGCGCGTGGGCCTCTTCATCGGGCAGCATGTTCGAAATCACCTCGAACCCGCCATTGTCGGGATAGGTGTAGCCCCAATACCACTGGTAACCGGTCACCTTGACGGTCAGCGCATCCTTGGGCGCGCTCTTGTACTGCGCCGACAGCAGGCTGATCGACGGCAGCGCGATACCGACCAGGATCAGCACCGGAAGCAATGTCCACAGAACCTCGATCGTCGTGTTGTGGGTGGTGCGCGAAGGTACCGGGTTCCGACTCTTGCGGAACCGGATCATCACGAACAGCATCAGGCCCAGAACGAAAGCGCAGATGATCGCCATGATCCAGATCAGCCAATAGTGCAGCGCGTAGGCCTGCTCGCCGGTCGGCGAATACTGGGTCTGGACGTCGATCCCGCCCTGATGCGGCTGGCCCTTGATCCACTCGGGGCCGAGCGGTTTGTAGGCCGAAGCGCCCGCGGCAACGGTATCGCTCGAAGCATCGGCCTTGTCGTCGACCGCACCCGCGGCGGCGGCGCCGAGTGCGTCCGCGGCCGGCGCAGGCTCGGTTGCCGAAGCGGGGTTGCTCGCCACCGAAACAGGTTCGCTCTGAGCAAGCGCCGCCTGCGGGGCAAGCGCCAGGAGCAGCGCGGCCCACAGCGGGGCGAGAATGCGGGCAGTCGATTTGCCGAGGATCATCGGTGCGAAACTTTCCGTCTTTTTTGCCAGTTGGCCAATACCAGCTGAATTTGCGTTCTTGGTGCCCCGATTTCCGCCCTCATGGCAGCCCCGGAGAGACCCCACTGACGGGGGTTTGGGCGGGCCTATACGCGCGCTTGCCCCATGCCTCAAGCGCTTCTAGGGAGATTTTTGCCCGCCTTTCCCCACTCCCAGCAAGGCCAGCCCGTTCCCGATGACCGAAGAAGAAGTCCTGCACGAATTCCGCGCTTCCGAAGCCCTGCTTGAAGGCCACTTCAAACTGTCGAGCGGTCGCCACAGCGCGCACTACCTGCAGTGCGCCCGCGTTCTGATGAATCCTGGCCGGGCCGGCCGCCTGGCTCTTGCACTCGCGCAAAAACTGCCGCGCGAGCTGCGCGCGAGCGTCGACCTGGTCGTCAGCCCGGCGATGGGCGGCCTGATCATCGGCCACGAGATGGGCCGTGCGCTGGGTAAGGACGCCATCTTCCTCGAACGGCCCGATGGCGAGTTTCACCTGCGGCGCGGCTTTCGCATCGACCCCGGCGCCAGGGTCCTGATGGTCGAGGACGTGGTCACGACCGGCCTGTCCAGCCGCGAGGCGATCGCGGCGGTCGTGCGCGAGGGCGGCGAGGTGATCGCCGAAGCGGCGCTGGTCGATCGCAGCAACGGGTCCGCCGATCTGGGCGTGCCGTTCTATCCGCTGATCGACATCCAGTTTCCCAGTTATGCCGAGGATGACGTGCCGCCCGAACTCGCCGCGATCGAGCTGACCAAGCCGGGGAGCCGGAAGTAACTTGACTGTCCCCCTTCGTCTGGGCGTCAACATCGACCACGTCGCCACGATCCGCAACGCGCGGGGCGGCGACCATCCCGATCCGGTGCGCGCGGCCCAGATCGTCGCGGCCTGTGGGGGCGACGGCATCACCGCGCACTTGCGCGAAGACCGCCGCCATATCCGCGACGAGGATATCGCCCGCATCCAGGCTGCGACCGACCTGCCGCTCAATCTCGAAATGGCCGCGACCGAGGAAATGCTCGCCATCGCGCTGCGCCACAAGCCGCACGCCGCCTGCATCGTCCCCGAAAAGCGCGAGGAAGTGACGACCGAAGGCGGGCTCGACGCGGCCGGCCAGCACAACCGGCTGCAACCGGTCGTCTCGCGGTTGATGGACGCGGGCATCCGCGTCAGCCTGTTCATCGAGGCGAGCGAACGCCAGCTCGACGCCGCGCTGCGCCTCGGCGCACCTGTGGTGGAATTCCACACCGGCGAATACGCCCATGCGACGGGCGATCGGGTGCCGGTCGAGCTCAAGCGCATCGCCGACATGGCCGCGCTCGCCGCGAAGAACGGCATCGAACCGCACGCGGGCCACGGCCTCACTTACGAAAATGTCCAGCCGATTGCCGCCATCCCCCAGCTCGCCGAGCTCAACATCGGCCACTATCTGGTGGGCGAGGCCGTGTTCGTCGGGCTTGAGGCTGCGGTCCGCCGGATGCGCGAGCTGATGGACGACGCGCGATGATCATCGGTCTCGGCTCCGACCTCACCAACATGGACCGCATCGCCAACTCGCTCGAGCGCTGGGGCGAGAAGTTCGAGGTGCGCTGCTTTACCGACGTCGAGCGCGCCAAGGCGGCGAAGCGCCCGTACACCCGCGTCGGCACCTTTGCGAAACGCTGGGCGGCCAAGGAAGCCTTCGCCAAGGCGGTCGGCACCGGCTTTCGCCGGGGGGTGTTTCACAAGGACATCGGCGTCGTGAACGCCCCGTCGGGCGCGCCCACCCTCGCGCTGTCCGGCGGAGCGGCAAAGCGGCTTGCCGAATTGGTGCCTGACGGCCATGAGGCGCGCATTCATCTGACCCTAACCGACGACCATCCATGGGCGCAGGCCTTCGTCGTGATCGAGGCCCTGCCGAAATGACCACCCTGAGTGAAATCCAGCCCATGAGCAGCCCGGACAAAAAGCGCGAAAAGATCGACTGGCTCGCCGAGCTGCGCGGGCTCGCGCTGATGCTGGTCGCGGTGCTGGCGTTTCACAGCCTGGTCGCCAAGCCATTCTACATACCCTCGACCTCGATGGTCCCGAACCTGATGGTCGGCGACCGGCTCGTGGTGTCGAAATATCCCTATGGCTGGAGCTGGGTCTCCGCCTCGTTCCACGTCCTGCCGCGCGGCAAGACACGGGTCTGGCCCGCGACGCCGCAGTACGGCGACATCGTGATCGCCGTGCCGCCGAATCGCGACGAGGATTACATCAAGCGCGTCGTCGCCCTGCCCGGCGACCGGATCGCGGTGGTCAACGGCCAGATCATCCTCAACGGCAAGCCCGTGCCGCAAAAGGTCGAACCGGACATCCGCATCCCGGTCGATTCGCAGGTCTGCGACGGGCTGCCGTGCCTCGGCTATTTCGACAATTATCGCGTGCGCTCGCCCGACGGCAAGGACTTCTACGAGGTTCCCGCCCGGCGCGAGACGCTGCCTAATGGGGCGACTTATCGCATCGTCGATCACCGCGACCAGCCGCTCGACAACTATCCCGAAACGCTGGTGCCGGCAGATCACGTGTTCCTGATGGGCGACAACCGCGATCATTCGGCCGACAGCCGCGCCGAGACCTGGGAAAGCGGGCTCGGCGGCCCGGTGCCTCTGGCGAACGTCGGCGGGCGCGCGGAATTCATCACCTTCTCGCTCGACGGCACGACCACGCTCAACCCGCTGACCTGGTGGAGCAGCTTGCGCGAGGGACGCGCCTGGTCGACGCTGCGACCCGCCATTGCCCCCGCCGTTGCCAAGGTGTCTGCCCCACATGAGTGAAGACGCGGCGCCCCCGCAACGCGAGACGGATGACCTGGACGTCGGCACGAGTCCGACGCGGATATCCAGCCCGAAACTGCGCTACGAGGCGAAGCGCGCGGCCGTCTGGGCGGCGGTAATCGGGCTGATCGTCCTCGCCATTTATCTCGCCCAGTCGCTCCTCGTCATCTTCGGCGCGCTTGTCTTCGCGGCGATGATCGACGGCGGTGCGCGCCTTATCGGCCGCGTGCTGCCGATCGCCCGGGGTTTTCGCGTGGCGATCGTCTTGCTGTTCACGGCAGCATTCCTGTTCTGGCTGGTTCGCTTTGCCGGGGCCCAGATTGCCGACCAGGCCGCCGAGTTTCCGGCGCTCGTCACCGAGCAGCTCGGCCGCGCGGTCGCCTGGCTGCGTTCCAAGGGCGTCGCTATCAGCCAGGGTGACATCCAGAACTTCGCCGGGAGCCTGACGAGCGGTGTGGGCACCGTTACCCGGGCCATCGGCGGCGTCGTCGGCGGTCTGACGACGCTCGTGCTCATCGCCATCATCGGTATCTATCTCGCGGTCGATCCGCGCCCCTACGAACGTGGCCTGTCGTGGATGGTCGCCGAAGAGCATCGCGACCACGTGGCCGACACGCTGGGCCACATGGCCTACAAGATGCGGCGTCTGCTCGCGGGGCGATTGGTCGGCATGTTCGCCGAAGGATTCTTCACCTACCTCGCCCTGTCCTGGGTCGGGGTCCCGATGGCGGCGCTGTTGGGCCTGATCACCGGCCTGCTCGCGTTCATTCCCAATATCGGCGCGATCATCTCGGGCGTGTTGATGGTCCTCGTTGGTTTTTCGGGCGGAACCGAGATGGGCTTGTGGACGATCGCGATCTACTTCGCGGTGCAGAACTTCGATGGTTATATCCTGGTGCCGATGATCGCCAAGAAGACGGTCGATCTCGCGCCCGCGCTGGTGCTCGGCTTCCAGCTCATCATGGGCGTGCTGTTCGGCGTGCTGGGCCTCACCTTCGCCGATCCGATGCTGGCGATGATCAAGACCGCGCTCGAACGCCGTGCGCATTGGCTGTCCCAGGAAGACCACGAGGCCGAGGCCCGACGGATGGCGACCGAGGGCGAACCGGCCTGATGGCGCGCAAGTTCCTTTACATCGTCGCGTTCGTCATTTTCCTCGTAATCGCGGGAGCCATCGCGCTCAGCATCTGGTCGAAGGAAGCGACCGAGTTCGCGTTCGTCCCGCGCGGGGATTTTGTCGAACAGCCGGCGCTCGATACCAACGCCTACGCCGATCCCCAGATGTGGTATTCGCGGCCCGGGATGGGCGCGGCCGATCCGGCGCGATACCGGCCCCAGACCGCGACCGAGGCCGCATCGCCCGACGCGCCGGCCGCCGAACGCTCGCTCGAGCAATCGCCGCCACTGGCACCGGCGGCCTCTCCCGCGCCATCGGACACTGCGAAACCCGAACCGGCGGACACCCGCTACGCCGTCTTCTTCGTCCATCCGACCAGCTACATCCGGCCAGCGATCGGCGCTGACGCACCGTGGAATGCTCCGATCGACGATGCCGATGCGCAGAGCCGGGCCCGGCTGTTCCTGCGCGGGATGGCGAGCCCATTTGCCGCTGCCGACGAGATATGGGCACCGAAGTATCGCCAGGCCGTGTTCGGTGCCTTCCTGACCGATAAGCCCGAAGCGGGCCAGGCGCTCGATCTCGCCTACCGCGACGTCGCGCAGGCGTTCGACTTCTTCGTGGCAACGGTCGACCCCGATGAACCGATCGTGCTGGCCGGGCACAGCCAGGGCGCCCTGATGGTGCTGCGCCTGCTGCGCGAAAAGGTGGTCGGCACACCGCTCGAAAAGCGCATAGCGATGGTTTACCCGATCGGCTGGCCGATTTCGGTAGCGCACGACCTCCCTGCGCTTGGCCTTCCCGCTTGCGCAACGCCCGACCAGGGGCGCTGCATCGCGACCTGGTCGACCTTCGCCGAACCGGCCGACCCGAGCATGGTATTCGAGCGTTTCACCGCCACCCCCGGGTTCGACGGGCAGCCGCGGGGAGACGGACCGATCGTATGCGTCAATCCGCTGACCGGCACCCTCAACGGAGAAGCGGACGCAGCCCAGAACCTCGGTACGCTTAAGCCGACCAGCGATTTCTCGAGCGGGGAGTTGATCGCTGGCTCGGTCCCTGCCCGCTGTGACCCGAAGACCGGCCTGCTGCTGATCGGCGATCCTCCGGACCTCGGCCCGGGGGTGCTTCCGGGCAACAACTTCCATGTCTACGATATCCCGCTGTTCTGGACGAACCTGAAGGCCGACGTAGCGCGGCGGGTGGCGGCATGGGCGCCGCCCCGCTGATCACCGACAACGCGCGCGAATTCGCCGACGCTCTGCCCGAAGGCGGCGCCCTGCTGTCACTCGACCTCGGCACCAAGACCATCGGCACCGCCTTTTCCGACCGCGACTGGCGCTTTGCCACTGCGGGCAAGACGCTCGAACGCGGCAAGTTCGGGCGGGACCGGGATACGCTTGCCGCGTTATGCCGAGAGCGAGCGGTGCGGGGCATCGTGATTGGCCTGCCGCGCAACATGGATGGCAGCGAAGGGCCCCGGGCGCAGGCCAGCCGCGCCTATGCGCGCAACCTGTCGGCGGGGCTGGAACTCCCGATCCTCCTGTGGGATGAGCGCTGGTCGACCGTCAGCGCCGAACGCTCGCTTATCGAACAGGATATGAGCCGTGCGCGCCGCAAGGAACGGATCGACGCCCACGCCGCCGCGGTGATCCTCCAGGCCGCGATCGACGCGCTGGCGGGGGGCAGCCTCTAGCCAGCCCGGTTCAATCGAAGGTGCGCTGCCCCACGATGCTGAGGCCGTACCCCTCGAGCGCGACCAGCGAGTGCTCGGTATTGGTCAGCAGGACCATGTCGTGCACCCCAAGCTCCGCGAGGATCTGCGCGCCGCCGCCATAATCGCGCTGCTCGCTCGACTGCTGGACCGACTGGCTCTGCTGGCCAAGCTGGCCCAAACGGATCGAGGTGCTGACGTATTCCGCCGTGGGCCGGTTGATCAGCACGATCACCCCTGCCCCCTCCTCGGCGATGACCTCCATCGCGCGCTCGACGATCCCCGCGCGCATGTTCTCCTCACCGAAAACATCGGGGAACAGCGACAGGCTGTGCATCCGCACGAGCGTGGGCCGGTCGGGCCGCACCGCGCCCTTGACGAGCGCAAGCGTCTCTTCGCCCGTCGCCTTGTTGTAGAAGGCGACCGCCTGCCATTCGCCGCCCCAGCGGCTGGTGAAGCGACGCTCGGCGCGGCGCTCGATCAGGTGATCGTGCTTGCGGCGATAGGCGATGAGATCGCGGATCGTGCCGATCTTGAGATCGTGAAGCCGGGCAAAGCGGACAAGATCGCCAAGGCGCGACATCGTGCCGTCGTCGTTCATGATCTCGCAGATCACGCCCGATGGGTTGAGGCCGGCCAGACGCGCGATATCGACCGCCGCCTCGGTATGCCCGGCGCGCACCAGCACCCCGCCATCGCGCGCGACGAGCGGAAATACGTGCCCCGGGGTGACGATATCGTCGCGCGTCTTGGTCCCGTCGATCGCAACCGAAACGGTGCGCGCGCGATCCCCCGCCGAAATCCCCGTCGACACGCCCTCGCGCGCCTCGATCGAGGTCGTGAACGCCGTTTCGTGCCGGGTCAGGTTCTTGCGGCTCATCAGGTCGAGCCCGAGCTGGTCGACCCGCTGGCGAGTCAGCGCCAGGCAGATGAGGCCGCGGCCGTGCGTGGCCATGAAGTTGATCGCATTCGGCGTGGCCATCTGCGCCGGAATGATCAGGTCGCCTTCGTTCTCGCGGTCCTCGTCGTCGACCAGCACGAACATTCGTCCGTTGCGCGCCTCGTCGATGATTTCCTCGGCCGAAACGATCACCGGGCGCTCGTCGTTCGCCGAAAGAAACGTATCGAGCTTGCCGAGCGTGTCGGCGGTCGGATTCCAGCCCGGCTCGAGACATTCACGCAAGCTGTTGGCGTGGAGGCCGGCGGCGCGGGCGAGCGCGGTGCGGCTCATGCGATTTCCGGCGACGAGGTCGCGGACTTGGTCGATTGTCTGGTTGCTCATGCAACTCGCTGTATCACACTGAAATGTGAATGCCACAGCGCAATGTGTCAGCCGCGCTCGATTGTGGAAATGACATCGGCGAGCCAGCGGCGTGGCGCGGTTCGCCGGCCAACGTCGGCGACGAATTCCTGCCCGCGCGATACGGCAACGAGCCGTCCGCCGGGCAACCAGCGCGCCGGGTTGTCATGATAGCTCAACCCGCCCGGTTCAAGCCAGTCAGGCCGGCACCACGTGCTCGGCTTCTCCCCCGGCACCGTCAATCGAAGCGAAGGCGACGCGGTTTGCGCGGTTCGGCCGCGCCCGGCATAAATGACATCGTTTGCGCCGTTGGGCGCGATGGCGTGGGGGTGGCGCGCGGCGACGAACTCGGCTCGTCGCGCCGGAGACAGCCGTGCGACGGGCAGCACTTCCGCGACGTTCAGGTATCCGAAAATCCGGTGGTGGGGCTTCTCCCTGCCCGCGCGAAACAGTCCGAAGAAAACGAACACATCGCCGACTCCGACGCCGCGGTTCGCAAGGTGAGTCTGCGCCGCGCCGCACTGGCCGAACAGGCAGGTGCCGTCGGGCAGAAAAAGCGGATCGTGATGGCACTCCTCCGCGCCGGTGAACTTTCCGCGGCTCGCGTGGGCGGCGTGTCCGCCGAGTCCGAGCTCGTCCCATGTGACACCCGAACCCCCGCTACTCGGTATCGGCAGGCTGACCGGTCGTCCCTCGACAATCGGCGAAGGCCCGCCGCCCGCCGCGCTGTCGAAGCCCTTGCGGCTGAAGACGATCTTCACGGTTCGACGTGGAGCACCGACAGGCTCGCCGCCGCGCGCAGGATCGCATCGCCATCGTGCACGAAGCGCCCGCCCGCCTTGCGCATCGCCAGCGCAAGCGCGGCCTTCGCGACAAGCTCGGCGCGGATCGAGCGGAAGGCGCGGTACTTCCCCTGCATCGCCAGGTCGGCAAGCGGGCTAAGCGCCATGCCGATGCGCTCGGCCGGGCGCAGATCGCCGTGCCGTTGGCCTTTGAGCAGGCCGGGACGCATCACATCGAGCCGCTTGAAGCGGACCTTGCCGAGCTCGCGCTCGACCTCGCCCTTGGTGCGCAGGTAAAGGTTCTTCGACATCGCGTCGGCGCCGGCCGAGCTGACCGTGACGAACCGCTCGACGCCATGCGCTTTTGCGGCATTCGCGGTTGCGAGCACGAGATCGTAGTCCACCGCGCGGAAGGCGGTCTCGTCGCGCCCCGACTTCTTCCATGTCGTGCCCAATGCGCAGATGACCGCAGTCGGACGGATCGCCTCGAACACCTCGCCCCACTTCTCCGGCTCCGCCACGAACATCTCCATTCGCGCGCCAGGCGGCAGAGGCGCCTCGCGGCGCGCGACCGCGACCAGCCGCACGTCCTCGCGCCCGACGACCAGCTTCATCACCGCCTCGCCGATTAACCCGGTCGCACCAACCAGCGCGAGCCGCAGCGGATCAGACATTGCGCAGACCTACCGGCGGGCGGCCGAATATCGCGGTGCACTGGCGGATCGCGAAGCGATCGGTCATCCCGGCGATGAAGTCGGCAAGATGGCGGCTGCGCTCGGGCTCGCCCGTCGGCACCGCCGCGCGCCATTCGTCGGGAAGTGCATCGGGGTTCTGGTCGTAGGCCGCGAACAACCGCGAAACGACATCGCGCGCGCGCGCCGCCGCCATAAGCTGTTCGGGATGAAAATAGAGCCGATCGTACATGAACGCCTTCAACGCGCGCTCTTCTTCCGCCATCGCGGGCGAGAACGCCGCGAGCTGTCGCGGATGCGCGCGAACATCGGCGACACTCCGCATGGCACGCGCATTGGCGCGCGTGGTCTCGATCACGTCGTTGACCATCAGTCCGATGCGGCTGCGGACGAGTTCGCGCAATCTCTGGTCGACGCTCGCATCGGGGTAACGCGCTTCGATCGCGCGGTACTGATCGGCGATCGGCGGCAGTTCGAGCAGGTCGTCAAGCACGAGGAATCCGGCGCGCAGGCCATCGTCGATGTCGTGGTTGTCATAGGCGATGTCGTCCGCGAGCGCCGCCACCTGCGCTTCCAGGCTGGGCCATGCGCCGAGATCGAGCGGAAACGCCGCGTCGAGTTCGGCGAGCGCCCAGTTCGGCGTGGCGACCGGACCGTTGTGTTTGGCGAGCCCTTCGAGCAGCTCCCACGACAGGTTCAGCCCGGGATGCTCGCAATAGGGGCTTTCCAGCCGCATCAACACGCGCAACGTGTGGGCGTTGTGGTCGAACCCGCCGCGAGAGGCCATTGCCGCCTGCAGCGCCTCTTCGCCGGCATGGCCGAACGGTGGGTGCCCGATGTCGTGAGCCAGGCACAGCGCCTCGGTCAGGTCTTCATCGAGCCCCAGCGCGCGGGCGATCACCCGGCCGATCTGCGCGACCTCGAGACTGTGGGTCAGGCGCGTTCGGTAGTGATCCCCATCGGGGGCGATGAACACCTGGGTCTTCGCCTTGAGCCGGCGAAACGCGATCGAATGGACGATCCGGTCACGATCGCGCTGGAACTCGCTGCGCGGACCACGCGTGCCCTCGCGGTTCTCGGTGAACTCGCGGCCGCGGCTGGCGGCGGGATCGGCAGCGTAGGGAGCAAGCGACATCTGTGACAGAGCCCTACGCGGGGGCTGGCGCGGCGACAACGGGAACAGGGCCGGAACGTCACACCGTACGGTCCACAAAAAGGGGGCCGCGCATCGCTGTGATGCGCGGCCCTCAGGTTTCCGGCCAGGTGCGACCCGCCGGGAAAAGCGTTACTTAGTGAACTCCAAAAGTGTCGGGCGAGCTGTCCTTGTCGCCGCTGATCGCTCCGCCCGACCTGACCGCTCCGAGCAGCAGGATGCCCGCCAGGTGTGGGGTCGCCATCGATGTGCCCGAAATGGTGTTGTAGCCGCCGCCATCCCAGGTCGACAGGATGTTGACGCCGGGCTCTGCGTAATCGATTGGCGGATTGCCGTAGTTCGAGAACGACGCCATCTTCTTTGACCCGTCCACCGCCGACACCGTGTAGACGTACGGTCCATTGGCGCGCGCGGGCGAGTGATTGTTCGCATTGTCGTTTTCGTTACCGGCGGCGAGTGCGAACTTCACTTTGCTGGTGTTCGACGCATTGACCACCGCATCGTCGAGCGCGGTCGATACGCCGCCGCCAAGGCTCATATTGGCAACATCGCCATCGTGACCGTTTGCACCGACAAAATCCACGCCCGCGATCACGCCCGAGTTCGATCCCGACCCGCGCCGGTCGAGCACGCGCACGGGAATCACCGTTGCGCCCGCCGCGACACCGACCACGCCCATTCCGTTACCCTTTATCGCCGCGATCGTGCCGGAAACATGGGTTCCGTGGCCGTTCTCGTCCTCGACGCTGCGACCGGTGAAATAGGCACCGCGCGACGCATCGACGTTGAGATCCGGGTGCGTCGAATCGATCCCGGTATCGATGATCCACGCCACGTTTGTCTTGTTACTCCAATCCACCCCGCCGTTGACGGCCGTGATCCCCGGCGGGATTTGTTCGCCCGTCGAGCCGCCGCCGCCGCCACCGGGCTTGCCCTTGATCGTGGCGACTATCGACATGACCTGATCCTGCTCGCAATAGGCGATGTTGGGATTGTTGCGGCGCATGTTCGTCATCCCCTGTTCGGAGATATTGGCCGAAAATCCGCGGATCGAATTCCTGTAGACATGCGACACGGCACCGCCATGGGCGCGCGCAGCGGCGTTGGCCTTGCCCTCGACGTCGGCCTTGCCGACTGCGTCTTTCTTGAACACGCAGATATACGAATTGGCGATCTTCTCGCCTGCATGGGCCGGTGCGGCGCCCAGGCACATCACGACGGCAAGACTGCTGATGGCCGCGATGCGGCCGGCTACCCGGTTTTTCATTGTTGGTCCCTCCCTCAATCAGGACGGACAGAATGACGCACGATCGCGGGAAAGAAATAGACAAAGATCATTACGCCGTTCGTAAGCAAACGGCCTGTCGCATCTGTGCGCCTATTCGTCGCCAAGCAGCCATTCGACCCCGGCACGGCAGTGCGCGCGCGTGGAATTGAACACCGGCAGGACATTGGCATCGATATCGACGATCATCGACAGCTCGGTGCAGGCGAGCACGATCGCCCCGGCCCCTTCGCGTTCTTTAAGAGTGATCCAGGTCTTCATCGTGCGTTCGGCGTCGCGAGTGGCCTTCCCGCGCATGAGTTCATCGTAGATGATCCGGTCGATCATCTCGACCTGATCCATGTCCGGCGGCAACAGGTCGACCCCGTGGCTCACCAGTCGTTGGCGATAAAAGTTTTCGGTCATGACATTGCGCGTCCCGACCAGCGCGGCGCTTTTCATGCCCGCCGCTCTCATTTCGCGACCCACGCAATCGGCGATGTGAATGACCGGCACCCCGGCGGCCTCGGCCACCCGGTCGTAGACCTTGTGCATCGAATTGGCGCAGATCAGCAGGGTCCCCGCGCCCGCATCGACAAGCCGCCGTGCGCTGGCCGAAAGCACGTCGGCGGCGTGATCCCAACCGGCGTCCTCTTCGATCGCGCGCAGGGTCGCAAAGTCGAGGCTTTCGATCAGCAGCGGCGCACTCGCCTCGGGCGAAATCTTGCGCTGGATGCTGCGGTTGATGAGTTCGTAGTAATCACGGGTAGAGGCCCAGCTCATTCCCCCGATCAGCCCCAATTTGCGCAATCGTCTGGCTCCCTTCGCCGCGCGTCCGGCTGCCGGTTAGCGCGTCAGACGCCCTCGCGTCCACCTGCCGGCGCATCTGTGGCGGGGGTAAGCCCCGCGAGCCATGCCCGCAGGTCGGCCAGGCTCCTGGCCGGGGCTTCCTCCATCGGGATATGGCCGACACCCGCGTAATGGACCGATGTCGCGTTCGGGAGGTGGTCCATGAACCAGCCCGCGGCGGCGTAGGGGATCAGCGAGTCCTCCTCGCCCCACATCACCAGCGCCGGTGTCTGGATTGCGGCGACCTGGGAAGCACTGAACGTCGTCCAACCCTGCTTGAAGCGCTTCATTGACGCCCCCCGGTTGCCCGGATAGCGCGCCAGTTCCCAATAGCGGTCGACCGCTTCGGGCGTGACGACCGCCTGGTTGGAGACGCTCTGCCGGTAGCTCTTCTCGACCAGCGAGCGCGGCAGGACCTGCGAGAATACGCGGTTGAGCACCGGAATCCGCGCGATCGTGAAGGCGAGGTTGCCGCCGCCCTCGCGCCTGACCGGCGCGCCGCCCGCATCGACGAGGACGAGCCCGGCGAGCTTGTCGGGGTGCACCATGGCGTAGCGTGCGGCAATCCCGCCGCCCATCGAGTTCCCCGCGAGCACGAACTTGTCCAGCCCGAGCGTGTCGGCGACGGCATCGACATCGGCGACGAAGGCATCGGTGCGATAGTTGCCGTCAGGTGCCGCTCCGGTCAGACCGTGCCCGCGCTGGTCGAAGCGGATAACTCGGTAATCGGCTCTCAGCCCATCGGCCCATTTCTGCCAGGTATGCAGATCGGCATTGGAGCCGTGGAGCAGCACTATGGGCAGACCATCGCGCCGACCTTCGTCGCGCAAGTGGACCGTCCGCCCGTCGCCCAGTTCGACAAACTGCGAGGGCGGTGCGCCGTACTTCGCCCGCATCTCGGCCGCATCGGTGTCGGGAGTGCGGAAGATCAGGAACGCGGCGACGAGCAACGCGGCGAGGACCGCGAGGATTTTCGCCAGCCGCTTCACAGGCCGGCAATCCAGCGCTCAACCGTTTCGATTCCCTCGCGGTGCCGCGTCGACTTGCCGAGCTCGGGCATTGCCACGCCGCCTTCGAGACTGTTCATGCGGTGGACCAGGATCGACTGCTCGGGATGACCGGGCACGATATCGAACATCAGGTCGCCAGCCCCGCGCCCGGCCGCGACCGGTCGCTTCATCAGCCCGAGCTTTTCGGCTTCTGTCTGCTCCCAGCGCAAGTCGAGCCCTGAATTCGACGCGGTCGCGCCGGGCCGGTGGCAGTGGGCGCAGTTGACGTCGAGATAGCCGCGAGCGGCAGCCTCAGCCGACACGGTCAGGCGGTCTTCCCACATCGGCAGCGGCGCCGCGACTTCGGGCACCGCGTCGAGGTGGCCTTTCCCCGCAAGCGCGCTGAGCCAGTCGCGGGACAGGTTCCGTGCCTTCGGACCGATCGGAACGACGACGCCATTGAGCCCGTGGCATTCCTTGCACTGGTTCTTGTTGGGGACGCGGTACTCGATCGACTCGCCCGAAGGCGACGTAACCGGCACCCGGGCCCCGGCGATCGCCAGCTTCGCCTCGGTCTGCTCGGCGTCCCACAGATAGGGCAGCGCCAGCCAGCCATCGGCGCGGTGAAGCAGCACGCGGGTCTCGATCAGCCGGCGCTTGCCGCCCTCCTCGAATGCGAACGTCTTGATCAGCGCCGATCCCACCGGCAGGTCGAGCAGGCCGTCGCCCATCGCCTTGGCCTGCGTGCCAGGCGGCAGATAGACGAAGCGCAGCTTCTCCGCCCCGTCGGACCACAACGGTGTGTTCAGCTGGTAGGGCACCACGCTTTTGCCCGGTACTTGCGCGGCCAAATCGACAAAGAATCCGTATGCGGACAGTGTGCGCGGCATTCCTTCGCCAAGGATCGCAGCCTGATCGACCGAACCCACGGGCGTGGCACGCACCGCCAGTGCGCCGACCAGCGCCGCCAGCGCCGCCAGAAGGATGACAAGCGAGCGGATCATTTAAGGCGCGCGTCGAGCTCCGCCGATGCGCCGATGGCCTCGCGATCGACCGCGTCGGCGTAGGCGGCGAATTGCGCTGGCGCGGGCTTCGCGTCATCCGGCCCTTGACCCTGCTTGGTCAACCCGAGCGTCCAACCGGTCATCGACGGGTCGACAGTCAAGGCACCGTCGCCAAGCCCATCCCACATCACCGGCGGAAGCGCCCCGCCGAACATCGTAACCAATTGATCGCCACCGCCAATCTGCGGTTTGATGCCGTTGCCCGAGACCCGGTTGGGCCCGATCGCGACCTTGCGCGGATAGGGGTTGTAGCGCGCGTCATCGAAAGTGCGCGGATAGGCGACAACCATCACGCCCGACGTCGCGTTTCCAGTGATCGTGTTCTGCTCGACCGTCACCGCGTCGTTCGCCATCACCATGATACCCGTGCCGCGCCGCACGCCAGCGACGATATTTCCGGGCGGCGCGAAGTTCGCGGTATCGTTATCGACCACGAGGTTGTCGCGGATCAGGACGTTGCCCCCGCCCATCACCGGCAGGCTCGGCAGGTCGAATACCAGGATTCCGCCGGTGTTGCGCGTGACGAGGTTGGTTTCGACCAGCGCATCGCGGCTGTTCTCGATCTCAATTCCGGCGACGTTCGCTTCGGCGAGCGAGTTGCGCACGGTAATCTTGCGGCTCTGCCCGACATATATCCCGGCATCCGACGCGCCCGAGACCTGGACCCCGTCGATCAAGATGTTGGTGCTTTCGACCGGATAGATGCCATAGGCGCCGTTGGTCGACAGCGGGCCGCCGGTCCAGGTTACACGCACGCGGTGGTAGACGATGTCGTCGGCGCCTTTGGACTTGATCCCGTCGCCCTTCGCATTCTCGATCGCGAAATCGCGCAAGGTCACCTTGTCGCTGGTCACCAGCAGCCCCTCGCCAGCGCCCTTCTGACCCTTGAAATCGAGGATCGTCGCGTCCATCCCCGCGCCGCGAAGTGTCACGCCGTCGACGTCGAGGCTGAGCCCGTCGTCGAGCGCGAAACGACCCGCACCCAGGATGACCTCGTCACCCGGTTCGGCCAGGATCAGCGCTTCCTGCAGACGGGTTTGCGCATCGTCACCCGCTGCAACCTCGTGCGTCGCCGCAGCAAGGGGCGCAAAGGCGTTCGGAGCCGCGGCGCCTAGCGCCAGCGCGGCAATCAGGGTCATCCTCATGCGCGAAATGTGCTGCCGAGAGCGCATTAAGTCAATGCGTTGGCATCTATTGCAAGACTCGCGATGGAGGCGCATCCTGCTTGCCGTTACAGCACCGGGAGCAGATGCGATGCGCATAGGGATGCTTGCGGGGGGAATGCTGCTGACGATGGCCGCCCCCGCTCTTGCCGAAAATTGGGATTTCGTGCTGGTCAACAAGACCGGCAAGACGATCACGTTGGTCGAGGTTTCGCCCTCCGGCGCGGCCGACTGGAAAAAGGATCGCCGCGACGACGACCTTGGCCCCAAGTCGATCAAGCCGGGCGACGACTACACCGTCCACTTCGACAAGGACGGCAAGACCTGCAAATACGACGTGCGGATGACCTTCGAGGGCGACAGTCAGACCGTCTGGCCCGCGTTCGACGTCTGCAAGTACGCGTTTGGAGACTTCGCGCTCAAGGACGATGCGCCGACGGTGAAGGGTAGCTGAGCGGTTCCGCCTGGGCGGTCTAGCCGATCGGGTTCGGCCGCTGGAACGCGCAGATCGCAGCGGAAGTGGCCGCTATTCGCATCGCCTCGGGATCGTCGACCCGGCGAAGCCGCGCCAACAACTCGCGAGTCGAAATCGGCACCGCGCTTTCACCATCGGCCGGGCCGAGCTGCCTAAGCTTGCGCAACTGGCTCAGGGTGAGCCTGTCAGCCATGCGCGCGCCCATGCACGACGCCATAGGGCGCGGCACGCCCCGCTCGACCAGCGTGGTCTCGATCCGCGCGGCGGTGACTTGCTGGAAGCCGCCGAACCACGCCCACGCGCCTACGCCCAGCAGCGCCAGCACCACGACAACGATCAGGACGCGGCGCAAAGTCCGGTCAGTCCATCGCCTTGACGATATCCTCGACCATCTTCTTCGCGTCGGCGAGCAGCATCATCGTCTGGTCCATGTAGAACACGTCGTTATCGACGCCGGCGTAGCCGACCCCGCCCATCGACCGCTTGATGAAGAAGACCTGCTTGGCCTTGTCGACATCGAACACCGGCATCCCGTAGATCGGCGACGACTTGTCGGTCTTGGCCGCCGGGTTCACGACGTCGTTCGCGCCGATGATGAACGCCACGTCGGCCTGCGCGAATTCGGAGTTGATGTCCTCCAGCTCGAACACCTTGTCATAGGGCACCTGTGCTTCGGCGAGCAGGACATTCATGTGGCCCGGCATCCGGCCCGCGACCGGATGGATGGCAAACTTCACGTCGACGCCCTTTTCCTCGAGCTTGTCGGTCATTTCGCGCAAGGCGTGCTGCGCCTGCGCGACCGCCATGCCGTAGCCGGGGATGACGATGACCTTTTCCGCCTGTTCGAGCATGAAGGCCGCGTCCGCCGCGCTGCCCTGCTTGTAGGGGCGCTGCTCCTTCGCCTCGCCGGCAACGGCAGCTTCGGCGCCGAAGCCGCCCGCGATCACGCTGATGAAGCTGCGGTTCATCGCGCGGCACATGATGTAGCTGAGGATCGCGCCCGAGCTGCCGACCAGCGCGCCGGTCACGATCATCGCGGTGTTGTGGAGCGTGAAGCCCATCGCCGCCGCCGCCCAGCCCGAATAGCTGTTGAGCATCGACACCACGACCGGCATGTCCGCCCCGCCGATCGGGATGATCAGCAGGAAGCCGATCACGAACGCGGCGGCGAGCAGCGCCCAGAACAGCCATCCTTCGCCCGGCCCCGCATGCGCCGCCATCGCATAGGCGGCCGTAGCGCCGATAATGCCCACGAGGGTGCCGAGGTTTATGACGTGCCGCCCCGGCAGCATGATCGGTGAACCGCTCATGTTGCCATTGAGCTTGGCGAACGCGATCACCGAGCCTGAGAACGTGATCGCGCCGATGGCCGCGCCCAGCGCCATCTCGACCCGGCTGACGGTGAGGATGTTTCCATCCATTCCGAGGATGCCGAACGCATCGGGATTGAGGAACGCCGCCACCGCGACCAGAACCGCTGCAAGGCCGACGAGCGAGTGGAACGCCGCGACGAGCTGCGGCATCGCGGTCATCGCGATCCGCCGCGCGATGATCCAGCCAACCGCGCCACCGATGGCGATGGCGCCGATGATCTCGGCAAGCGAAGCAATCTCGTGGGTGACGAGCGTAGTCACCACCGCGATCAGCATCCCCGCCATGCCGAAGCGATTGCCGCGCTGGCTGGTCGCTGGTGACGACAGCCCGCGCAATGCCAGGATGAAAAACACCCCCGCCACCAGATAGGCCAACGCGACCCAGGGGTTTACGGCGTGGGCGGCGTCGGCGGCGATCGACAGGTCGGCGACCTGCTCGGCCGGCAGGACGCTCATGCCTTTTTCTCCGGATCGGCCGCGGGCTTGTCCTTCTTCTTGTACATCGCGAGCATGCGCGCGGTGACCGCAAAGCCGCCGAAGATATTCACGCTCGCCAGCGCCACCGCGAGCAGGCCGAGCCACTTGGCACTCGGGCTACCCGCCGCCGCCGCTGCAATCAGCGCGCCGACCACGATCACCGAGGAGATCGCATTGGTCACCGCCATCAGCGGGGTGTGCAGCGCCGGGGTCACCGACCAGACGACGTAATATCCCACGAAGCAGGCCAGCACGAAAATCGAGAGGATCGAAATGAAGTCCATGTCAGGCCCCCTTCAGCCTCTCGCTCACCACTTCGCCGCCCCGAGTCAGCCGGATTGCGTCGCCGATTTCCTCGTCGAGCACCGGTTTGCCCGCTTCCTTGTCCCAGAACGCGGAGAGGAAGTTGAACAGGTTGCGCGCGTATAGCGCCGAGGCGTCCGCCGCGAGCTTCGCGGGGGTGTTGGCATAGCCGATGATTTTCACGCCGTGCCTCTCGGTGACCTGGTCGGCGACCGAGCCTTCGACGTTGCCGCCCTGCGCAACCGCCAGATCGTAAATCACGCTGCCGGGTTTCATCGTGGCGATCTGCGCGTCCGAAACAAGTCGCGGCGCGGCGCGGCCCGGGATCAGCGCAGTGGTGATAACGATGTCCTGCTTGGCGATGTGCGAGGAGACGAGCTCGGCCTGCGCGGCCTTGTACTCGTCGCTCATCTCGGTGGCATAGCCGCCCGTACCCTCACCCTCGATGCCGGCGACGTTCTCGACGAAGATCGCCTTGGCGCCGAGCGACTGGATCTGCTCCTTGGTGGCCGAGCGCACGTCGGTCGCCGAAACTTGCGCGCCCAATCGCCGCGCGGTCGCGATCGCCTGCAGACCGGCGACGCCCACGCCCATCACGAAGACCCTGGCCGCCTGCACCGTGCCCGCGGCCGTCATCATCATTGGAAACGCGCGGCCATAGGTGTCCGCGGCAGCGATTACCGCCTTGTACCCGGCGAGATTGGACTGGCTGGAGAGCACGTCCATGCTTTGTGCGCGGGTGATGCGCGGCATGAATTCCATCGACAGCGCCTCGAGGCCGGCGGCGGCATAGGCATCGACGAGGGGGCGGCGACCGAACGGATCGAAGGTCGCCGCGACCCATGCCCCGGATTTCGCGCCAGCGAGAGCCGCCGGTTCGGGCGCCTGGACGCCCATGACGATGTCGGCGTCTTGCACCACCTGCGCCGCCGGACCGACTTCGGCCCCGGCTTCGGAATAAGCGGCGTCGGGTATGCTGGCCGATACGCCAGCGCCGCTCTCGATAGCGACGGTCGCGCCGAGCGCGATGAACTTCTTCGCGGTCTCCGGAGTCAGCGCCACGCGGGTCTCGCCCGACGCGGTCTCCTTGAGTACGGCGATCCGCAATGCGGCGGCCGTCAACTGGAAATGGCGAAAACGATGAGCAGGGCGATGATGGCAATCGCCGGGACAGCCCATTTCAACAACCCGATGAAGCCATCGTAAGTGCCCTCATGGGCCTTCATGTCGTTGCCTGTTGCCATGTCGTCACTCACCCTTGGAATTGTGGAATAAGCGCCTCCTATCGCGCCGCGTGCGCGCGCTCAAGTCCACTGGCCGCCTTAAGCGGACCTTTACTCCTGTCCCCTATTGGGTCGGTCTGTTTCGGGACGGGACACATTTGCGCAATGACCGAGGGTGAAGACCGGCTGCTTATGCTGATCGACGATGAACCGGCACAAAGCCGGCTCATCTCCGCGCTTGCCGCGCGCGAAGGTTGGCGCACGATCGTCGTCGGCGATTCGGAAACCGCGATCGCTACGCTCGGCACGCGCCAAGGAATGCAGCTAAGCGCCATTATCCTCGACCAGTGGGTACCCGGTGACCAGGCCTGCCGCCTGATCGAGGAACTCAAGGCCCGCCGCCCAGCGCTGCCGATTCTCATGCTGACCGCCAGCGCCAGTCCGCTGCTCGCGGTCGAAGCGATGCGCGCTGGTGCCACCGACTACATGATTAAACCCGTCGCGCCGGACCGGCTGATGCACGCCTTGCGCACGGCGTCCAAGCGCGAAGCCCCGCGCGACGAGCTTCAGCCGCTGACCGAAAAGATCGGCCAGGTTCTCGATTTCGAAGCGATGATCGGCACCGCTCCCAATTTCCGTGCGGCGCTCGCCAAAGCGGCCAAGACGGCGCGAGGGCATGGCAACGTGTTGATCGAGGGCGAAAGCGGCACCGGCAAGGAGATGCTGGTGCGCGCGATGCACGCTGCGTCCCCGCGTGCGAAGGCACCTTTCCGCCTGATCAACGCCCGTTCGGTGCCCGGCAACTCGATCGAATCCGTGCTGTTCGGACACGAACAGAACGCCTTTCCCGGCGCGTTCGAGCGCCAGGTCGGTGCGCTTCAGCAATGCGACGGCGGCACGATCGTCCTCGACGAGGTCGACCGGCTGTCGATGGAGGTCCAAGAACGGCTCGCCGAAGTCCTCTCGACCGGCGTCGTGCGCCCCCTGGGCGCGCGGCACGGTTTCAAGATCGACCTGCGGGTCATTTCGGCTAGCAACCTGCCACTGACCGCGCTCGGCGAAACGGGATATTTCCATCCCGATCTGCACGCACAGCTGGCACCGACATCGATCACGCTTCCGCCATTGCGTGAGCGCACCGGCGACATCCAGGCGCTCGCCCGCCACTTCCTTACTCGGCTCGGCGAACAGCCCGGTCTGCGCGCGCTTACTATCACCGACAGCGCGCTGGCTCTGCTCGCGGCGTTCGACTGGCCGGGCAACGTGCGTCAGTTGCAGGCGGTATTGTTCCGCGCCGCGGTGTTCTGCGACGGCGACGCGCTGACATCCGAGAGTTTTCCGCAACTGTGCGAAATGCTGGGGGAGGAGATCGAGAACCGCGACCCCCGCCAGGACGGTGTTGGCGTGATGCTCTATACTCAAGACGGCAACCTGCGCAGCCTGGAAGACATCGAGGCCGACGTGATCCGCCTTGCCATCGGGCACTACCGCGGTCGCATGACCGAGGTTGCCCGGCGGCTGGGGATCGGCCGCTCCACGCTCTACCGCAAGCTGGGCGATCTCGGGATCGACAACGCCGCCTGAGTCGCTAATCGGACCGGCATGACCGATCCCAAACTCGACTTCACGGGGCGCACGGCGCTCGTCACCGGTGCCGGCTCCGGCATTGGTGCGGCCATTGCCCGCTGGCTCGACGCGCACGGCATCGCCACGCTTCACCTCGTCGATGTCAAGCCCGAGGGAATCGAGGCGCTCGATCTGTCATGCGACGTCCATCGCCACGTCCACGACGTCGCTGACCCGCAATTCTGGGGCGGATTCGAACGGAGCGTCGGCACGCTCGACCACGCGGTCGTCAACGCCGGGATCGGCAGCGGCGGGCAAATTGCCGAGCAATCGTTCGAGGACTGGCGCCGCGTGATGGCGGTGAACCTTGACGGCGCATTCCTCACGCTCGCCGCCGCGCTGCGACTGATGCGCGCGAACGGCAAGGGCAGCGCGGTCGTCACCAGCTCGATCACGGCAGTCAAGCCGGTCGCCGGGATCGGTGCTTACGGCGTGGCAAAGGCCGGGGTGGCGCACATGGCGCGCATCGCGGCGGCGGAGAACGCCGCGCTTGGCATCCGTATCAACGCGGTCGCCCCGGGCGGGGTCGACACCGCGATCTGGGACGCGGGCGAAAATTTTCGCGAAGCCGTGGCCGAACACGGGCGTGAGGCCGCGATTGCGGCGATGGGCGCCGGCACTCCGCGCGGCCGCTTCGCAACACCCGACGAAATCGCCTGCGACATCGGCTACCTGCTGAGCGACATGGCGGCGAACGTCACCGGCGTGGTTCTGAACACCGACGGCGGATATTCGCTTTAGCGGAACACTGTCGCGCATCTCCCGTTCGGAATGAATACTCCGCAACAGGGAATGACCATGGACATCACCGATTACATTCTGGCCGATCATGAACGCCAGCGCCGCCTGTTTGCTGCGCTCGACGAAGCGCGCGATGATCCTGATGTGCTCGGCAAGATCTTCAATCGACTTAAAAACTTCCTCGAGGCGCACGCCGAGGCGGAGGAGCAGTTCTTTTACCCGACGCTCCTCAAGAAAGGCGACGGCGCGCTCGATTCCGACAGCGCGGAGGAAACCACCGAAGACGCCATCGACGATCACAACAAAATTGCCGAAGCGGCCGAGGCGGCGATGAAGGAGCAGGTCGGCTCGGGCGCGTGGTGGAAATGCGTCGACACGTGCAATTACCACAATTCGGAGCACATGAGCGAGGAGGAGCGCCAGGGCTTGACCGACTTCCGCCGGCGGGTGCCGCTTGAGCAGAGGGTCAAACTGGGCTTGCAATATCTTGCCTTCGAATCGACGCATTCGGGAGAATACAATCGCGAGGAAAAGGACCCGCAGGAGTATATCGAAGAGAACGAGAGCGCCTGACCGGCGCCGCGGCGTTCACTCCGGCAACGAACAAAAGTCCGTCAGCGCCGCGTCGCGCAGGCCGCGCCAGATATTCCGCGCCTGCACCGTCTCGGTCACGTCGTGAACGCGGATCAGTTGCGCGCCTGCGTCCATGGCCTTGAGAGCCAGCGCCAGACTTCCGCCTAGCCGTTGGTGGGCCGCCGCCTCGCCCGACAGCGCGCCAATCATCCGCTTGCGACTTGCGCCGACCATCAGCGGCTGGCCCAGCGCGTGGAACAGCGGCAGCGCGTTGATGAGCGCAAGGTTGTCGCCGAGCGTCTTGCCGAAACCGATCCCCGGATCGAGCACGATCTTTTCACGCGCAATACCCGCGGCGATCGCCTCGTCGCGACGCGCGGCAAGCCAATCGAACACGTCGAACACCACGCTGTCGTAATCGCCCTCGGCGTGCAGGTCGTCGCCCGAACCGGGCGCGTGCATCAGAACGATCGGGCAACCGCGCGCAGCGATGAGACCGATCATGTTGGGATCGTGCCGCATCGCCGACACGTCGTTCGCCATATGCGCCCCGGCATCGAGCGCCGCGTTCATCACGCCTGCGCGCCGCGTGTCGACGCAGATCGCCGCGCCCATCGCCGCGCAGTATTCGACCGCCGGAACGACCCGCGCGATCTCGTCGCCCTCCCACACTGCCGCTGCGCCCGGCCGCGTGCTTTCGCCGCCGATGTCGACCAAAGCCGCTCCCGCTTCGAGCATTCGCGCCGCGTGCGCTGCACCTTCCTGGGGATTCTCGAGGAACCTGCCGCCGTCGGAAAAGCTGTCGGGCGTGACGTTGAGAATTCCCGCGATCTGCGGCTGGTCGACGCGGATCGTCCGCTCACCCAACTGTAGTGGCGGATGCGCCGTGCGCAGGTTCGCCCACTGGGCTTCGGCCTCCGGACCGAGCGTCTTGGGCAACCCGGCAAAGGTCTCGGCGGCGGTGGCCGGCGTGAACCTGTGGCGCGCCACCACCCGTTGGCCCCGCCGCACGACAGCCGCGAAGCGATGCGCGTAGATCAATCCGCCCGCGAGCCGGACACAATCGCCCTCCTCGCTCTGCGGACTGTCGGCGAGGCCGGTGGGCATGAGGTAAAGGCGATCGGTCATTGGATCGCCTTCGCGGGGAGTCACTCCGAAATCAATCCTCGACACTAAGCAGATAAAGCTGCCGCGCGGCGTCGATCGGCTTGATGTCTCCGCTTCCCGCGCCACCAGCCTCGTAATGCCAGAATGCCCAACCGTTGCAGCTGGGAGCGCCCTGCAGGTCCTTGCCGAGCCCGTGGATCGAACCGGTCTGCTTGTCATGCAGCAACGTGCCGTCGGACCGCACCGTCGCGACCCAGCGGCGCTTCTTGTCGAACACCTGAGATCCCGGCGGCAGAAGGCCTGCCTCGACCACGGCACCGAAGGCTACGCGCGGCGCGGTTCGCGGCGACTGCATCGTCGCCAGCGCGCTTTCATCGAGCGGCAGTTCCTTTTCGATGCGCTTGGTTGCGACCTCTCGATAAGCCGACTCGCGCTCGCACCCGATCCACTCGCGCCCTAGCCGCTTGGCGACTGCGCCGGTCGTGCCGGTGCCGAAAAACGGGTCGAGCACGACGTCGCCCTTCTCGGTCGTCGCCAGCAGCACGCGGTAGAGCAGCGCCTCGGGCTTCTGCGTCGGGTGTGCCTTGGTACCGTTTTCCTTGAGCCGTTCCTGCCCGTTGCAGATCGGGATGACCCAGTCGCTGCGCATCTGCAGCTCGTCGTTGAGCGTCTTCATCGCGCGGTAGTTGAACTGGTAACGGCTCTTCTCGCCCATGCTCGCCCAGATCAGCGTCTCGTGCGCATTGGTGAAGCGCGTGCCCTTGAAGTTGGGCATCGGATTGGTCTTGCGCCAGACGACGTCGTTGAGGATCCAGAACCCCAGGTCCTGCAGGATCGCGCCGACGCGGAAGATGTTGTGGTAGCTGCCGATCACCCACAGGGCGCCGTCGGGTTTCAGCACCCGGCGCGCCTCGGTCAGCCAGGCTCGCGTGAAATCATCGTAGACCTTGAAGCTGGAGAACTGGTCCCAGTGATCGGTGACCGCGTCGACATGGCTGCCGTCTGGCCGCGCGAGGTCGCCGCCGAGCTGGAGATTGTACGGCGGGTCGGCGAACACGAGATCGACCGACGCGTCCGGCAAACGCCGCATCGCCTCTACGCAATCGCCCGCCAAGATCCGCCCCAGCGGCAATTCGACCGGCGCTTCAATCGTCGTGTGCGCGCGGCGCGCACGGACCTTCGTGGTCTCCAAGACCCCCATCCCGTCATTCCCCCGATTCAACTTATCCACAGGGTGAGTCCTGTTGGACTCGGCGTCAAGCAGGGAGTTTGCGCGAATATGGTTAACGCCGAATCAACTGAGACGGAACAGAAGGTGTCCGGCACAAGATGTTGAGTCTGCGTAGATTCGCCGGACTCGATATGGTGGGGTGTGGCGGTGAAGACTCACGCCCGCGCTTTCGGGTTGATGGTCCTGACCGCTTGGCGCATTGTATCAAGCCGGGCGCTCAGATCGGGGATTTCCATATGACGCTAGAGGTCATCGGCGCCGGCCTCGGCCGCAACGCGACGTTCTCGTTGAAGTTCGCGCTTGAACACCTGGGCTTCGGTCCGTGTCACCATATGTCCGAGGTTTTCGCCGACGCTGGGCGACAGGTACCGCTGTGGCTCGACGTGGCCGCGGGCAAACCCGACTGGGACGAGGTGTTCCGCGGCTTTCACTCGACGACCGACTATCCTGCCTGCACTTATTGGCGAGAACTCGCTGCGTACTATCCGCAAGCCAAGGTCGTGCTGACCACGCGCGACCCCGACAGCTGGTTCGAATCGGTCAGCGAGACGATCTTTTCGGAAGGCATGCTGGGCGGCCTGCGTGGTACCCCTGTCGGGGCAATGATGCACGGCAATATCTTCCGCCACTTCGAAGGCGGTTCGCTCACCGACCGGGCCTTCATGACCGATTGGTACGTCCGGCGTAACCAGGAGGTCATCGATACCCTCCCCGCCGAACGACTGCTGGTGTTCCACCCGAAAGATGGTTGGGAGCCGCTGTGCGCGTTCCTGGGCGTACCCGTGTCGGACGAACAATTCCCGCGGGTCAACAGCCGCGACGAGATCCTTACCGCCAACAAGGATCGCGGTGGCCTTCCGCCATCGCCCGAGCAGGCCGAAGCGTTCGGGCGTCAGTATATCGACCAGCTCAAGATCAAGGCTTTTGCGGGCTGACCGGATGCGATCGCCGGAGCTGGGTCGATGACGCTCGAGATCATAGCCGCCGGACTCGGTCGCAACGGCACCCTGTCGATGAAGTTCGCGCTGGAGGCCTTGGGATTCGGGCCATGTCATCACATGACCGAAGTTTTCGCGGATGGTCGGCGGCAGATCCCACTCTGGCTCGATGTCGCGCGCGGCGAACCGGATTGGGAGGCGATATTCTCCGGTTATCGGTCGACGAGCGATTATCCTTCGGCGACGTACTGGCGCGAATTGGCGGACTATTACCCGGACGCGAAGATAGTCCTGACGACGCGCGATCCCGACAGGTGGTTCGATTCCGTCAGCGAGACGATCTTCTCGCGCTGGATGCAGGAAGCCCACGAGGGGACACCCGAACACACGCTGATGCAGCGAACGATCTTCGACGCGATCGCGGGCGACGTGACTGACCGGGCGTTCTTGACCGAGTGGTACGCAAAGCGAAACCAGGCTGTAAGCGAAGCGATACCGGAAGAGCGGTTGTTGCACTTCGACCTGAAGGACGGCTGGGCGCCTCTCTGCGAATTTCTAGGCGCTCATGTGCCCGAATTGCCCTTCCCGCATGTCAACAGCCGCGAGGAGCTCGGCGGGCGATCCGGCACGAAAGGCACCGTGCCGGCGGATCCGATGGTGCGCGAACACATGACGCGGATGTACATCCAAGCAATGCGCGATCTGGCATTCGGCGCGCCTCGCTGAACGATAGCCGGCGCGCATCGGGCAATCATCGGTTTTTCATCGGCTTGCCATCATTCCTAAAATGAGCGGTGGGGGACACTCCTTCTTCGAAAGAGGAGGCAGCCATGAAAAAGATCAGTCGGCGGAAAACCCTGGCGGGATTGGGGATCGTATTTCTCGCTGGATGCGGAGGCGGAGACACGGGGAGAGGCGGCTCACCGACAACCTCCGCATCCCCGCCGCCTCCACCAGCTCCTCCGCCCCCCCCTCCGCCGCCGCTTCCCCCGCCACCGATAGGAAGCTTCGGGACACTCGGCGCCACGTCGGCAGTTGCATATGCAACGCTGGGCTATTCGATGCGCGGCCGAAACGCCGGCTGGGACTTCATCGCCGAGCAAGGCAGCTATTCGATGAACCCCGGCCAGACCTTGCGCTATACGGCATCCGAAGGTCTGGTGTTCGCGGTGCCCAACTTCGGAGAGGGGGCTTTGGTACCGATTGAGGGTACGGGCGGCGTTAACGAAGCCGGCCAACGAACGAGCGCCGGGTTTAAAGTCCTTGGCGGCGAGATTTCACTCTATTCCTTAAGCCTCGAGAAAACGGTCCTGAAATACGTAATGTCCGCTTATTTCACGAGCGAACCTTATGGCGGGCAGGACAAACTCTACACGATCGTCAACTTCGCATACGGCATCGGCACGCAGCCGGGCGCCGCGCCATCGGGGGGCAAATCCGATTATCTTATTGGCAGTTCTCTGGAGCCGAAGCTGCAGGTCGATTTTGCGGCAAAGACGGTCACCGGTGTGCTGAGGGATTACCGAAATCCTCGGGTCGATTGGAATCTCGACCAGGTCACGCTGTCGGACGACCGAACCCGCTTCAAGGGCAATCTCGTCGATCCGAACACGCAAATAGTCCGAACTATCGATGGCTACCTGCTAGGGCCCACCGGCGAGGAAATGATGCTGCGGTACCTGTTCGACAACGAGAGTTCCGTGTTCCTGAGATTCGGATTGCGCACTACCTAGCTCGCTCCCTCAGGCCGCGAACAGGTCGGCCTGCGCCACCGGCGCGAAACTGCGGCGGTGGAGCGGGCATGGCCCGTGCTGGCGCAGCGCGGCGAGGTGATCGGGGGTACCGTAGCCCTTGTTTCTTTCCCAGCCGTAGTGCGGGTGCACGCGAGCATAGTCGCGCATCAACCGGTCGCGCCATTCCTTGGCGACGATGCTCGCCGCGCCGATCGCCGGGTCCTTGCCGTCGCCGCCGACGATGGGCTTCGCGGCCCAGCGCCATTCCGGCCGCCGGCCGTGCGGCGTGAGGTTGCCGTCTACCAGCACCATCTCGGGATCGCGACCGAGCACTTCGGCAAGGCGCGTCACCGCGAGCGTCATCGCCAGCATCGTCGCGCCAAATATGTTGAGCCGGTCGATCTCATCGACCTCGACCACGCCCACCGCCCAGGCGCAACGCCGCCGGACGTGCCCGTCAAGCCGCGCCCGCGTCGACGCGCAAATCTTCTTGGAATCGTCGAGTCCTGCGGGGCGCGGCTTGCACAGCGCTACCGCCGCGGCCACAACGGGCCCGGCCAGCGGTCCGCGCCCGGCCTCGTCCACGCCGACGACGAGCGGGCTGGAGCCGAATTGCAAATGAGGTGTTCCTGAAAACATGACCAAGCGACCGATGACCTTCGCCCTTCTATTCCCCGCTGCGCTGGCATCCGCAAGCTGCGGCATGCAGGCAACTGGGGATTCCCCCGACGCCAATTCGACCCCCTCGCCCGCCAATTCCGGCGCCGCGCCCTTCCAGATCACCCCGCACGGCAGTTTCGCCGAGCCATGGGCGGCCGCGTTCGCGCCGGGCACCAACGTGATCTTCATCACCGAAAAAGCCGGGACGATGAAGTTCGTCGACATTCCGAGCGGCCGGGTCGGGTCCGTAACCGGACTGCCGACGGTCGATTACGGCGGTCAGGGCGGGCTGGGCGATGTGGCATTCCTTCCGGGCGAATCGGCGGCAACGCTCACCCCGCGCACGATCTACCTGAGCTGGGTCGAAGCCGGCAGCGGAGACACGCGCGGCGCGGCGGTCGGTCGCGGTACGCTGGTGTGCGAGGCAGCCGACGCATGCCGTATCGACGCGTTGAAGGTCATTTGGCAACAATCGCCCAAAGTCACCGGGCGTGGTCATTTCTCGCACCGGATCGCCTTTGCGCCTGACGGCAAATCGATGTTCGTATCGAGCGGCGACCGGCAGAAGGGCGATCCGGCGCAAGACCCCAGGGTCGCCCTCGGGAAGATCGTCCACCTCAACCTCGACGGTACGCCTGCGGCAGGGAGCGCGCTGAAAGACTCCAAAGCGGCGCTGCCGGAAATCTATTCGATGGGTCATCGCAATGTCCTCGGGCTCCAGTTCGATGCACAGGGGCGCCTGTGGGCCCTCGAGCACGGACCGAAGGGTGGCGACGAGCTAAACCTGGTCGAAAATGGGAAGAATTACGGCTGGCCGGTGGTCTCGAACGGCGACGACTACGACGGAACGCCGATCCCCCGCCATTCGACGCGGCCCGACTTCGCCGCGCCTACGATCAGCTGGAATCCGGTGATCGCCCCCGGAGGTTTCACGTTCTACTCGGGTAAGCTGTGGCCCGAGTGGAAGGGCAACGCGATCATCGGCGCGATGAAACCGACCGCCCTCGTGCGCGTGGCGATCGAGGGCATGCAAGCGACCGAGGTTGCCCGCTATCCGTTCGACAAGCGCATCCGCGAAGTGATCGAAGGGCCCGACGGGGCGCTCTGGCTGCTCGAGGACAAGGGCGGCGGCCGCCTGCTCGAACTGCGGCCGCGCTGATTCGCCTCGACAGCGGGGCGGTGCGCCCGTATCGGCGCGCGCCCATGCCCACAATCGTGCCCCTTTCCGCGGTCGATCCGCAGATGGTCGAGGACCTGCTCGACGCGGCGTTCGAGCCGGAGCGACGGCAGCGCACGTCGTACCGTATTCGAGAAGGCGCGGAGTGGCTCGCGCCGCTGAGCTTCGCCGCGCTCGACGATGACGATTGGCTGGTTGGGTCGATACAGGTCTGGCCGGTGGCGCTGGCCGATTCCAGTGGGCGCGCCCATCCGTTGCTGATGGTCGGCCCGGTCGCGGTCCTTCCCGGACACCAGGGCGATGGTTTCGGCAAGGCGCTGATGGCCGCGACGCTGGGAGCGATCGATCCGCGCGCGCCCCTGCCGCAGATGCTGATCGGTGACGCGTCCTACTACGGCCGCTTCGGCTTTGCCGAGGCCCCGCGTGGCTGGCAGTGTCCCGGACCGTGCGACCCGGCGCGGCTGCTGGTCCGCTGCGAGAGCACGGCTATTCTTCCGCCCGAGGGTTTGCTCGGCCCGTGGCCTGATCCGCACGCTGCCTCCGCGCGCGGCTTGGCGAACTGACGCGCATCTGGCATCGCCCGACGATGCCGTACGAACCTCCGCCCGAGATTGCCGGTCTTTCGCTCGCGGAACTGGCCGCGGCGGTCGAAGCGCGCACGCTGCCCCCGGTAGAGCAGTGGACGCCGGCCCACGTGGGCGACAGCCACATGCAAATCCGCGCCGACGGGACCTGGTTGCACGAAGGCTCCCCGATCAAGCGCCCCGCGATGGTGCGCGCATTCGCCTCGCTGCTGCTCCGCGATGACGCGGGGCACTGGCTCGTCACCCCGATGCAGAAACTGTTCGTGGAGGTCGAGGATGCGGCGTTCATCGCCACCGACATGACGACCAGGGACGGCGCGCTCGCGTTTCGGCTCAATACCGACGAAATCGTCATCGCGGGGATCGAGAACCCGTTGGTCGCGCGCGGCGATGTCGAGACGCCCGCGCTCTATCTGGGCGTCCGACGCGGCTGCGAGGCCCGGCTGAACCGTTCGACTTACGAGCAACTCGCGCTCGCGGCCGATCCGGCATGGCAGGTCGAAAGCCGTGGTGAGACATTTTCGCTGGTGCCGGCGTGAGCGTGTTGTTCGACCGACTGGCCCGGGTTTTCGAGTCGGGTCACGCACGCGACATCGACCTGCTGACGGACGCAATGGCGGCACCAGACGCACTCCGACCCGCCGCGGTGCTGATCGCGGTTACCGAGCGGCCCGACAGCGCCGGCGGGCCGGGCGTGCTCCTGACACACCGGCCCGAGACGATGCGCAGCCATGCGGGGCAGGCAGCATTCCCCGGTGGCAAGATCGACCCGGGCGAGGACGCGGTCGAAGCCGCGCTGCGCGAAGCCCACGAGGAACTCGGCATCCACCCGCGCGAAGTGCGGGTGATCGGGGCGACCGACCCGTTCCGCACGCGCACCGGCTACGACGTTACCCCGGTCCTCGCCGTCGTGCCGCCCGATCTGCAGATCACGCCCAACCCGGCGGAAGTCGCGGCATGGTTCGAGCCGCCGCTCGCCTATATCCTCAACCCCGCCAACCGCGTGCCCCGCACCGTCGAGTGGGAGGGTGCCGAGCGGACCTATTTCGAGATCGTCTGGGAAGGGCACCGCATCTGGGGGGTCACCGCCGCGATCATCGGCAACCTCTCGCGGCGGTTGGCGTTGACCGAGTTGTACGATGGTTGACCCGTCCCGCGCCACACTGCCAGCGGCCGATTGGACCCGGCGGCCCGAGCTGGCCCGCCTCGTCGCCGCATTGGGGCCTGGCAACGCGCGCTGGGTCGGCGGCGCGGTGCGCGACACGCTGCTTGGCAAAGATGCGCACGACATCGACGCCGCCACCCCGCTCGAGCCGGTCGAGGTGATCGACCGGCTGGAAGCAGCGGGCATCCGCACGATACCGACTGGCATCGACCACGGCACCGTCACCGCCATCCTCGACAGCGGAAACGTCGAGATCACCACGCTGCGCAAGGATGTCAGCACCGACGGCCGCCGCGCCACGGTTGCTTTCGCCAGCGACTGGAAGGAAGACGCGGCACGGCGCGACTTCACCATCAACGCCCTATATGCCGACCCTCTGACGCTCGAGGTGTTCGACTTCTTCGGCGGGGTCGACGACCTTGCAGCCGGGCGTGTGCGATTCATCGGCGACGCGCGCCAGCGGATCCGCGAAGACTACCTGCGCATCCTGCGATACTTCCGTTTCCAGGCGCGCTTCGGTTCGCAGGCCGACGCCGCGGCCGAAGACGCCTGCGCCGAACTCGCGCCCAGCCTCAAAGGATTGAGCCGCGAGCGCATCGGGTGGGAGCTGCTGAACTTGCTGGCGCTGGAAGACCCTTCCCTGACGGTCGCCCGGATGCGCGAACTGGGCGTGCTGCCGGTCGTGCTCCCCGAGACAGGCAAACGCGAGGTCGAAAAGCTCGCCGCGCTCGTGGCTGCCGAGTGCGCCGCCGACATCGCGCCTGACGCGATGCGCCGCCTGGCCGCGCTGCTGCCCGCGATCCCGCCGGTCGCCGAAGCCGTTTCCGCCCGTCTCCGGCTGTCGAAAAGCCAACGCGATCGGCTCACGTGCGCAGCCGCACGGGACGCCCGCGACGGGGATGCACCCCGGGCACTTGCGTACGTGGCGGGGATGACCTGCGCGACCGACCGGTTGTTGCTGATGGGCGCTGATACTGGCGCGCTGGCCGACTGGGAGCCGCCTGTCTTGCCGCTAAAGGGTGGGGAGATCGTCGCGCGCGGCGTCGCTGCCGGCCCCGAAGTGGCGCGCGTCCTCCAGGCGGTCGAGCGGCTCTGGGTCGACGAAGGATTTCCCGATCGCGAGCGGGTCGTCGCGTTGCTCGACGCAGAACTGCATTGTCGCGACTGACCCTTCAGGCAGGCTTCAGGGTAAGGTTGCCAGACAAGACCCGGTTGCCTTTCCCGATAACAGCGGGATAAAGGCGCCGACCGCTTCGCGCGGTCAACAGCGCGTTTGGCCCTCGCGGCCACCGTCCCACCTGTCGGGACATGCCTTTGCGAAGCCGCGCTTCGCTTCCTTCGCGCGCATAATCGAGTTTTGCCGCCGAGCGGACGTGTCCGCGATGGCGGTACCACGTGAACTGAACGGAGATCCTACCTATGAACCTCGCCAAGATGGCCGTTACGGCCGCCCTTGCCACCGCCCTTCTTCCCGCCGCCGCTCTCGCGCAGGTCGCCGCGGGCGCGACCGTTTACGGGCCACAGGGCGGCGAAGTCGGCACGATCGTCAGCGTCGACGGCGGCGTGGTTACGCTCGACACCGGTGCGCACAAGGCACCGCTGCCTGAAAACGCCTTCGGTAAGAGCGACAAGGGTCCGACGATCACCGTCACAAAGGCGCAGATCGATTCGATGATGGAAGAACAGATCGCCGCTGCGAATGCCCAGCGCGACGTGGCGCTGGTTACCGACGCCGCGGTCATTTCGGCCAAAGGCCTGCCGCTCGGTACGATCAAGTCGATCGACGGCGACGCAGTGGTTCTCGCCAGCACCTCGGGACCGGTCGCTCTCAGGCGCGAGCACTTCGCGGTCAATCCGCAGGGCGCGCTGATGGCACTTTTCACCGCTGAACAGGTTGCGGCGGCAGCCAGCTCTGCTAGTACATCAGAATAATCTAATATTTCCGGGAGGCTCTCGATAACGAGAGCCCTTCGGGTCGCGGAACGGGTCGGAGGCGCATCAGATGCCTTCGGCCCGTTCTATCGTTTGGACTTGGTTCTCGTCCGGACTCAATTCTTCGTCAGAACCGATTCGCCTTGGGGAAACCCTGTGGCGGCAGGCGCCCGGCGGCACCGCGAGCGACCTTCCACTGCCAGATGTCGGTCTCGGTCCGGGTGCGGCCGCTGTCGCCGCCCATCGTCCAGCTGAGTCCGTCGTCGAGCCTGAAGGTCGTCGCATCGCTGAGACCGCCGTCGCGGTAGCGCTGGAGCGTCACGCCCTGTCCGCGCCCGAGGATCGGCAGTTCCTCAAGATGAAAGACGACCAGTTTCCGGTTGTCGCCGACAACCGCGACGTGGTCGTGCTCGGCCGCGATTTCGCGCACCGCGACGACCTTTTGCCCCGCCTTTAGGTTGACCACCTGGCGGCCCTTGCGGGTCTCGGCGAGCAGTTCGTCGGTCTCGGCCGCGAAGCCTTTGCCGCTGGACGCCGCGAGCAGAAGCTGGCCCTTGGGTTTGTGCACCAGGGCTGCGACGACGTTCGCTTCGGGGTCGATGTCGATCATCGTGCGCAGCGGTTCGCCGAACCCGCGCGCGCCCGGCAGCTTGTCGGCCCCGAGCGTGTAGAACCGTCCGTCGTCGGCGGCGAGCAGCAGCTTGTCGGTGGTCTGCGCGTGGAGCGCATAGGCCGGTCCGTCGCCCTCTTTGAACTTCCAGTCCTGGTCGAGCGGCAAGTGCCCCCTTGCCGCGCGGATCCATCCGCGTTGCGAGAGGATGATCGTCACCGGTTCCTTCTCGATCATGGCGTCGGGATTGAACTCGACCGTGGGCACGGCCTCGGCGATCGTCGTGCGCCGCCGTCCGATCGCGGTGTCGGGGCCGTATTCCTTGCGCAGCGCTTCGAGATCGCGACGCAGGCGGGTGCGCTGGCGGGCGGGCGAGCCGAGCAGCTTGTCGAGCTCTTCCCGCTCCTTGATCAGCGTGTCGCGCTCGCCGCGCAGTTCCATCTCTTCAAGCTTGCGCAAACTGCGCAGGCGCATGTTGAGGATCGCCTCGACCTGCCGGTCGGTCAGCGAGAACTCGGCCATCATGATCGGCTTGGGTTCGTCTTCGGTACGGATGATCTCGATCACCCGGTCGAGATTGAGGTAGGCGACGATGTAGCCTTCGACCAGTTCCAGCCGCTTTGCGATCTGCTCCAGCCGGTGACGGCTGCGGCGCTGCAGAATGTCGATCTGGCTTGCGATCCAGTGCTGGAGCAGTTCCTTCAACCCCATGACCATCGGCGTACGGCCGCCCCCGGCCTGGGCATCGAGCACGTTGAGGTTGAGCCCGAAGCGGGTTTCCAGGTCAGTCAGCTTGTAGAGCGATTCCTTCAGCAGTTCCGGATCGACGTTGCGGCTGCGCGGCACGAAGACGATGCGGATCTGTTCATCGCTTTCGTCGCGCACGTCTTCCAGGATCGGCAGCTTCTTGTCGGCGATCAGCTGGGCGACCTGCTCGATCAGCTTGCCCTTCTGGACCTGGTAGGGGATCTCGCTGACGACGATCTGCCATGCACCGCCGCCCAACCGCTCGATCCCGGCCTCGCGGTCGGCGTCCTCCTTGGCTTCGGCGGCATGGAAACGCGCCCGCATCCGGAAACTGCCGCGCCCGGTCTCGTAGGCGGCTGCGATCGTCTGGGCGGTGTCGACGACGAGGCCGCCGGTTGCAAAATCGGGACCGTGGAACAGCTCCATCAATCGCGCGTGCTCGGCGTGGGGGTTGTCGACCAATTCGAGCGTGGCGTCGATTACCTCGGCCACGTTGTGGCTTGGGATATTGGTCGCCATGCCGACCGCGATCCCGCTCGATCCGTTGGCGAGCAGGTTCGGGAACAGGCCGGGGAAGATTTCGGGCTCTTCTTCCTCGCCGTTGTAGGTCGGGATGAAGTCGACCGTGCCGTCGTCGAGGCCCTGCATGAGCAGCATCGCGGTGCGCGTGAGGCGCGCCTCGGTATAGCGATAGGCTGCGGCGTTATCGCCATCGATGTTGCCGAAGTTGCCCTGCCCCTCGACCAGCGGGTAGCGAAGGGCGAAATTTTGCGCGAGGCGGACCATCGCATCGTAGACCGATTGATCGCCGTGCGGGTGGTACTTGCCGATCACGTCGCCGACGACGCGGGCGGACTTCTTGAACGCGTCGGTCGGGTTGAGCTTCAGTTGCCGCATCGCCCACAACAGCCGGCGATGGACCGGTTTCAGCCCATCGCGCAGGTCGGGCAGGCTGCGCGCCGTAATCGTGGAGAGGGCATAGACGAGATACCGCTCGGACAACGCGCTGTCGAACGGGGCATCGACGATAAGGTCGAACGGGTCTTTTTCGGCTTCGATGAGGTCTGCCATGCGCTTGGCCCTAGCAGCGCCACGGGCGAACGCTCAACGCCGGAACGTCTCTCTATCCCCACGCGTAATGTGAGGGAAGGAGATCCAAACATGCCCAAGCGCATTCTTATCATCGCAACCAATGGTTTCGAGCAGTCGGAACTGGAAAAGCCAAAGGCCAACCTGGAAGCCGCAGGCTTCGAAACGGTCGTCGCCAGCCTCGAGGATGGCGAGATCAAGGGATGGGACAAGAAGGACTGGGGGAATTCGGTCAAGGTCGACGTCACGGTCGATGAAGTCAGCGCAGAGGACTACGATGCGCTCATGCTGCCCGGTGGCCAGATGAATCCGGACATCCTGCGGATGAACGAAGCAGTGATTGACCTGGTGGAAGACTTCAACGACGCCGGAAAACCGATCGCAGCGATCTGCCACGCCCCCTGGCTGCTGATCGAAGCGGACATCGTAGGGGGTCGCACCGTCACCAGCTGGCCCTCGGTTCGCACCGATCTCCGCAACGCGGGCGGCAAAGTCGTCGATCAGGAAGTCGCCGTCGACGGGAATCTCATCACCAGCCGCAATCCGGACGACATCCCTGCGTTTTCGAATGCTCTGATCGCGGCGCTCGAGAAGTCCGAAGTTCGCGAACCCGCCTGACCTTCGCCGGGGGCCCTGCGCTCCGCACCTAAGCGGGCGCTCCGCCCCCGGGATCGCTTTTTCCTGCGACGGTACGCGGCATGCGAAAACGGAAAGAGGTTTCGTCCGCATTGGATTCGACGGACATTTGGCCCCTGTGCGCCTTGGCGATCTCGCTGACAATGAACAGCCCGAGACCGAGGCCATTTCTGCTTGAGCGAAATTCGCCGCGAAAGAACGGCTGGAACAAGCTCTCGCGGGCGGCGTCGGGTATCGGCGTACCCGCGTTGGACACCGACATTTCGAAGGTATCCTCGCCCGCGCGTGCCGTGAACCGGATTGGTCGATCCAGCGATCCATGCGTAACTGCATTGGCTAGAAGGTTGGACGCCATCTGACCCATCCGATCGGGGTCGCAATCGACCGGAAGCGCGAGATCGAAGGCGACATCGAATTGGGCTTCGGGCGAAATCGCTCGCATCTCGGTGACCACCTGCTCCAGTACAGGTTGCAGCGGACGGGCCGCGTCGCGGGTGATCGCGATACCGCCGCCCAGTCGCCCGCGGGCGAAATCGAGCAGATCGTTGATCAGCGCATTCGCCCGATTGAGGCTGCCCTCCATCGCACGGATCACGTCTTCTGTACGCGGTTCGAGCCCGCCCCTGCGGGACAGGATGTGCAAACCCGCTCCGATCGCAGCCAATGGGTTGCGCAGATCGTGGCCGAGAACGGCCATCAACTGTTCGCGCAGTTCGATTGCCTTGCGCTCAGTCTTGGCGGTTTCCTCGGCTTTCAGCCGCGCTTCGATCAGGCTGCGCTCGAAAGTCCGTCGGTCGACAGCCTTGAATACCGTCAGCCGCGTGAAGTGATGTTGACCCTCTGGCCCGCGGCGCTCGGCCGCGTTGGCGATGACCGGTATCTTCTCGCCACCGGCCGCGACGATATCAAGCGCGATTTCGTGGACGAATCCCTGAAGGCGCAGGAGCGGGGCCAGGTGAGTCTCGAACGCGATCTTCGACCCGAAACTCAGTATCGCGTGAACCGATTGCCCCAGAAGGTCGGCGTCCGACATGCCCAGCCAATCGAGCAACGTGCGGTTGATCTTGACTATTTTCTCATCGGGCGAAAGCGAAAGGTAACCGCAAGGCGCGTTATCGTAGAGATCGACCAGGTTTTCGGCAGGCGAGCTTTCAGACAAAGGCCCGGATCGCCGCGATTACCTGATTAGGCGCACTCAGGTTCGGACAGTGACCCGTCGCATCGAGCCGGACGTATTCACTGCGCGGGATATGCGCCGCGACGTATTCGCCGACGCATTCGGGAGCGATGATGTCATCCCTGCACTGGAGAACCAGCGCGCGCGCCGTACACTGGGCCAAATCGTCGCGGTTATCCGACAGGAACGTTACGCGAGCAAATTCGCGCGCGATTTCGGGGTCGGTATTGCAGAAGCTGTTGGTCAACCGTTCGCCCAGTTCGGGATTGTCGGCATTGCCCATGATTGCCGGCGCCATCGCGGCGGACCAACCGAGGTGGTTCTCGGAGAGAAACTGGAGCAACTCATCGATCTGCGGGCGCGAGAAACCGCCGACGTAACCGTCGTCATCGATATAGCGCGGCGAAGGTCCGACCATGACGATGTCGGAGAACATCCCGGGCGCCATGCGCACGGCAATGAGACCGATCATCGAACTGACCGAATGGCCGACGAAGATCGCGTCACTCAGATTTAGTTCGCGACCGATTTCAACCACATCTGTGGCATACCCTTCGAGCTTCGAATATTTCTCCGAATCGTAGGCGTTCAGGTCCGACAGGCCAGCGCCCACGTGGTCGAACAGCACGACTTTGAAATCGCCTTCGAATGCTCTCGCGACTTCGCGCCACATCGTCTGGTCGCAGCCAAAGCCGTGCGCGAACATCATCACGCGATTCCCGTTTCCGGTGATTTGAACATTGTTTCGACCCAACGGCATCGGCGTCGTCTAGCGACTTACCCGGCATTCCGATAGTCAGGATTGCTGGCGGTAGCCGCGTGTTTACATACGCCGCATGTCGTGCGCATCGGGCGGGACCCGGACCGACAAGCCGTCGAGGTCTTCGGTCAGGTCGATCTGGCACGACAGGCGGCTGGTGCGACAGGCGCTGGAGGCGAGGTCGAGCATGTCCTCCTCCTGCTCGTTTGCGCGCGGCAGACGGTCGAACCATTCGGGGTCGACGATCACGTGGCAGGTCGAACAGGCCATCTGGCCTTCGCACGTTCCCTCGAGCGGCAAACCCTTCGCCTGGCCGAGGCGCAGGAGGTTGTCGTCCGCCTCGCCTTCCGCCTCGATCCGGGTACCCCTTGGGTCCGTGAAGGTCACCCTGATCACTGTGCGCTCGCTGCGGCGTTGATAAGCGAAGCGGCCTCCCCGATCTCGTCCATCGTCGTGTAGCGTCCGAAGCCCAGGCGGATCGAGCTTTTCGCCTGCTTGTCGGACAGGCCGATCGCTTTCAGGACGTGGCTGGGACGCCCCGATCCGCTGGCACAGGCCGACCCGGCGGAGAACATGACGGTGCGGCAATCGCTCATCAGGCGGCCCACGTCCAAGCCCTCGCGGCGGATGTTGAGATTGCCGTGCCAGCGCGCGTCCGCACTTCCATTGAGATCCCAATCGGCAAACAGCGAGCGCGCGTGGTCCCACAGCGCTTCGACATGCTCGGCGTCGGCCGCCATCCGCTCCTTCGCCAACGCGGCAGCCGCACCCATCCCGGCGACCAGCGCGGGGCTGACGGTGCCCGAGCGCAGGCCGTGTTCCTGCCCACCGCCGGTCTGCACCTCTGCGAGGTGGAGCCCGTCGCGCACCCACAAAGCGCCGACGCCTTTGGGCCCATGAAACTTGTGCGCACTGATCGCGATCATGTCGGCATCGGTCACCGTGATTTTGCCGTAAGCCTGGACCGCATCGCACAAGTAGAGCGCGTTCACCGCCTTCGCCTTCCGGTGCCAGTCGACGGTCGGCTGGATAGTACCGATTTCGTTGTTGACCTGCATCACGCAAACGAGGCGTGCGTCGGCAGGCAGATCCTGATCGACGTTGCACTGGCCGTTCTTCGCGACGTTCAACTCGTGTGCGTGGGCGGCGCCGTGAGCGGTGTCGAGCACGGCAGCATGCTCGATCGCCGAGACTGACACGCTGCCGCCGCTTCCCGTCCCGCGGATCGCCAGATTGGTCGCCTCGGTCGCGCCGGAGGTAAATACCACCTGCCCTCCCGGCGGCAGGAGCGCGGCCACCTGGTCGCGCGCCAGGTCGACAGCCGCCTTCGCCATCCGGCCCATCTTGTGCGCACTGTGCGGATTCCCGAACCCCTCGCCCCCCGGTCCGTCGAGCCAGCGCAACATTGCCTCGCGCGCCTCGGGAGCGAGCGGGGTCGTGGCCTGGTAATCGAGGTAGATCATGTCGTAGTGCGTGCCATGTCGAGCCAGGTTTCGCAAAACCGTTCCACTTCGGCGCGCGTGGTCGTCCATCCGAAGCTGACGCGGATCGTGCGGTCCGCCAGTTCGTCGGGCACGCCCATTGCCGTCAGCACGTGGCTGCGCTTCATCGTTCCCGAGGAGCAGGCCGATCCCTGGCTCACGGAAATCCCCGCCATGTCGAACCGCATGAGCTGCGCCTGGGCCGAGAGGCCGGGCATCGCTATCGCTCGGATATAGGGCGTGGGCTCGGAAAGCCGGTCCGACATCCAGTCTCCGCCAGCCGCCCGGACCTCGCCGGCAAAAGCTTCGAGCGGGGCGAGGATCGCAGGGTCGATATAGGGATCGCCGCACGCTTCGAGCGCGGCTGCCATTCCGAGAACGCCAGGAAGGTTTTCGGTACCGCGCCGGTAGCCACGCTCCTGCCCGCCGCCGGGGTGGAGCATGGCGAAATCCCCGACCAACAGCGCACCGACGCCCACGGGACCGCCGAACTTGTGCGCCGAAACGATCGCCATGTCGGCCATCTGCGGCAGCTCGAACTTGCCGGCGCTTTGCGCGCAATCGACCAGCAGAAGCCCGCCGTTGTCATGGATCACTTCGGCCACGAAGCCGATGTGCTGGCGGTTGCCTGTCTCAGAATTGACGTGCTGGACCGCGACGAGCGAGCGATTCTCGGGATCGTCCACCAGCAGGTCGGACGGCCGGCTTTCGGCGGAGAGCGCCATCAAGTCGGCGGCTCCATCGGACCTGACCGGTAGTGTCCATTCGGGACGATCCCCGCGCAGCACCGCATCGTGCTCGACTGCAGAGGCGACTTCGTGGACCGCGTTGGCGGTCTCGAGCGCGAGCTCCGCCGCCTCGCTCGCGCCGGAAGTGAAGATCAGTTCTCCCTTCCAGCCGAGCGCGGCCTTTACCCGCTCGCGCGCATCCTCCAGCGCGGCGCGCGCCTTGCGCCCCTCGGCGTGGGGGCTCGACGGGTTGGCCCACAGCGCAAACCCCTCCTCGACGCCGGCACGCGCCTCGGGGCGCAGCGGGGTCGTGGCCGCATGGTCGAGATAGATACGGGGGATATTCGTCACGATTGCGATTTTCGCCTTCGCGCCTATATAGCCGCCCACTCGCAACGCGCCACCCGCGCCGCGCGCAAACCGTTCCAGCCAAGGCCATTTCATGCCCTCAGTGATCTTTCCCGGCCCCGAAGGCCGCCTCGAAGGCCGTTTCAGCCCCGGACCGCGCCCCCGCGCGCCGGTGGCGATGATCCTCCACCCGCACCCGCACGGCGGCGGCACGATGAACGACCGGATCGTCCAGCGGCTTTACAAAACGTTCGTCGATCGCGGTTTCGCGGTGCTGCGCTTCAACTTTCGCGGCGTCGGCCGCAGCCAGGGCAGCTTCGACAACGGCGTGGGCGAATTGAGCGATGCCGCGTCGGCGCTCGACTGGGTCCAGTCTATCCACCCCGAGGCGCAGACCACGTGGGTCGCGGGCGTCAGTTTTGGCGCGTTGATCGGCATGCAACTGCTGATGCGTCGACCCGAAGTGCGCGGGTTCATTTCGGTCTCGGCCCCGGCGAACATGTACGACTTCACGTTCCTCGCCCCCTGCCCGGCCAGCGGCATCTTCGTGCACGGCGCACAGGACACCGTCGTCCAGCCGAGCTCCGTCGGCAAGTTGGTCGAAAAGCTGCGGACGCAGAAGCATATCACGATCCATCACGACGAGATTCCGCGGGCGAACCACTTCTTCGAGCACGAAGTCGACGACTTGATGCTGTCGGTCGACAATTACCTCGACTTCCGTCTTTCGCCCGACTGCCCGATCCGCTGATACCGTTCATTCGGTAGCGCTTCGCAACGCGAAAGAGATTGTGGAAGTTATGTGATGTTGTAACATTGCTCGTCGAGAGGAGACTCGAGATGAGCTATCTGCAAAATCGAACCTGGAAAGACCGCCCCGGAGCAGTCGCCGGGGTCATCGTGATCCACGCGGCGGTCGGATATGCGTTGGTGACTGGGCTGAGTTTCAGCACGATCGTCGAAACGGTACAGAATCCCCAAGGCATTTTCGTGCCGGACGTCGAACTGCCGCCGCTCCCGCCGCCCGATCCTGCGGCTCAGCCCGACGAGGCGGTTATCGACCGGCCAATCGTCGCTCCCAGGCCGCCGATCGACGTCAGCCCGGTCAAGCCGGTGATCGACACCACACCGATCATTATCCCACTCCCCGACACGATCCCCTACGTCGTCCCGCACCCCACCCCCAGCGCATCAGTGGCGGCAAGGCGCGCGTTCGATCCCGTCGGGGCAAAACCGCGCGGCAATCCCGGCAGCTGGGTCACGGTCAACGACTACCGTTCGAGCTGGATCAATCGCGGGATGACCGGCACCGCGCGCTTCCGCCTTGAAATCGGCACCAATGGCCGCGTCGAGAATTGCACGATCACCGCTTCCAGCGGCTATTCCGAACTCGACAAGGCCACCTGCGCACTCGTCAGCCAGCGTGCGAAATTCGACCCCGCCAGGGACCAGGCCGGCGCTAATACGACGGGCAGTTATACCAACTCGGTGCGGTGGGAACTGCCTGAATAATCGCTACGGCGTCCGGAAGGCCCGATCCTACCGGTCTCCCAGCTGCCCGATCGGCGAGCGCCCCTCGCCGTCGGGCAGCGTCCATATTGCGACGTTGACGACCGCGATCGCTGCCAGCACGAGCATCAGGATCGCCTGTTTGCGCATCCCGGGTTTGCGCCAGAGCCACACGGCACCGGCGACCAGCGCGATAGACGCCAGGACGAGAAGCGAAAGGACCATCGGCAACATTCCCCGATCCTAGCGTTCGGATCGGCGCCGGAACAGCCCCAGCCTCTGCGGGTTCTGGTTTCACACGGGCGGAACGGCCCGCCCCAGCAAACGGAACCCCTGCGATGAGTATTTTCGGCAAGATCAAGGACGCGATTTTCGGCAAGACCCATGCAGAACCAGCTCCCACTCCCACGGTAGACACGACCCAGGCACCTGGTTCCCCGGCGCCCACACCTGAGGCCTCGCACCCCCGGGTTTCGGTCATCGACGTGACGAACAGCCTCGATTCGATGCCGGGAGCGGACCGGCTCAACTGGCGCACCTCGATCGTCGATCTCATGAAATTGATCGGCGTCGATTCGGATTACGACAGCCGCAAGGCTCTCGCGCAGGAAATGGGTCGCACCGGCTATTCCGGCAGCGCCGAAGATAACATCTGGCTGCACAAGACGGTCATGGCCGAACTGGCCCGCAACGGTGGCAAGGTGCCGGCCGACCTGCTCGACTGAGGCGTTTGACAGGCCTGCGCGGCGACATCAAAGCGCGCGGCATGAAGTTTCATTTCCAACTATCGCGCCGTCAGACCCTCGCCGGGTTTGGCGGCGCTTCGATGCTTGCGCTCGCGGGTTGCAAGACGGTCGGTCCGCCTACGGCTCCCGAACCGGCCGTTGCTCTGCTTGAGGATGTGGCTTGGCACCTTCTTGCGCTGAGTCCCGAAACCGTCACCTCGTTGGGTCTCGATACCGGAGAACACGCAGCCTTGCGCGGCAAGCTGGGCGATCGATCGGAATCCGGCAATCGCGTGGTCGAAGCGACGCTGCGGAGCGATCTCGCCCGGCTCCGCGCGGTCGACACTTCAGCGCTCGATCCCGCGGCCCGAACCAGCTTCGAGGTCGTCGAGAGCGCCTATGCCACCGCACTCGACGGGTTCGCCTTGCCTTATGGCGACATCAGCGTCGGCGGCTGGCGCAATTCGCCCTACGTGGTGATTCAGAATGTCGGGGGTTACATCGATTACCCGCGCTTCATGACCGCAGACCATCCGGTGCGCGATGCGGCGGATGCCGAATCCTATCTTGTCCGGCTCGGGGCGATTCCCGCGCAGCTCGACGGCGAGCTGGAGCGCATCCGCGCGGCGCGCGCGATCGGCGTGATCCCGCCGCGCTTCCTGCTCGACAAGGCGATCGCGGCGATGAGGAACTCGATCACCGATGCCCGCAGCGCCGACGGTGCCTATGTCGATGGGCTGACCAGCCGGACAGGTGCCATACCCGGCCGCTGGGGCGAGCGGGCGCTTGCGATTTCCAGCGGTCCGATCGCGACCGCGCTCGAACGCCAGCTTGCCGAGCTTGAAGCGGAGCGGTCGGTGGCCGGCATGGACCCGGGACTGTGGAGCCAGCCGAACGGCGAGGAATGGTACGGCTGGGCGCTGCGCGCCGCGACGACCACCACCCTGACCCCCGACGAAATTCATGCGGTCGGACTGAGCGAACTGGACGAGATCCATGCGAAGATGGATCCGATCCTGGTCAAGCTCGGCTATCGAGACGGACCGGTCGGGCAGCGCATGAAGGCGCTTGGCGAGGATCGTCGGTTCAAGTTCAAGGAAGGCGATCCGGGCCGTGCCGAAATCATGGCGTTTCTCCAGCAGCGGGTGGACTGGATCAAGGCGCAAATGCCGCGCGCGTTCGAGCGCGTAGTCGATCCCAACATGGAAATTCGCCGGTTGCCTGCGGCCGAGGAACCCGGCGCGCCCAACGCCTATGGCGGGGCCGGCAGCAAGGACGGCAAGATCCCCGGACGGATGTGGATCAACCTCCACACCACCGACCTGCACCGGACCTACACGCTTCCCACGCTCGTCCACCACGAAGCGATCCCCGGACACGTCTGGCAGGGCGAATATTCGAACCAGTTGCCCACGATCCGTTCGCTGCTCGCGTTCGGTGCGTTCTCGGAAGGCTGGGCGCTCTATGGCGAGCAGCTCGCCGACGAGCTCGGTGCCTACGTCGACCATCCCGAATGGCGGCTCGGTTACCTGCAGGATCAGGCGTGGCGTGCGTGCCGGCTGGTCGCCGACACCGGACTGCATCACCTGCGCTGGAGTCGTCAGCAGGCGCTCGACCTGTTCGTCGAGCGCAATGGCAGCAATCCGCTCGAAATGGCGAGCGAGGTCGACCGTTACTGCTCGTGGCCCGGCCAGGCATGTTCGTACAAGATCGGTCACACCGCGATCGTCCGCCAACGCGCCCGCGCCCAGGCCGCGCTTGGCGACCGGTTCGATCTCAGGGCCTTCGACCAGGCGGTGGTCGATGGCGGCAACGTGCCGATGGACGTGCTCTCGACGACCGTCGAGCGTTACGTCGCGGAGATGCGCGCCTGATCGGTCGAGCACGGTCCCGTGGACGGATGCGTCGCACATGACGAGAAAAAGCCCCGGTCCGGTTTCCCGGCCGGGGCTCTCCTCTCCAACCGTAAAACGGGTGTCAGGCGGGTTCGGTCGCCACGTTCGGCGCGGCGTCGCGAACGCCCTGGTCCACGTGATCCTCGAACTGCGCAAAGTTGTCGACGAACAGTTGCACCAGCTTGTGGGCGGTGCGGTCGTACGCATCCGCGTCGGACCAGGCCGCGCGCGGGTCAAGCAGATTGGCATCGACGCCCGGCACGCTCACCGGAACCTCGAATCCGAAGTTGGGATCCTTGCGAAACTCGGCATCGTTCAGGCTGCCGTCGAGCGCGGCGTTGAGCAGCGCGCGGGTGGCCTTGATCGGCATCCGCTGGATGCCTGGATCGCTCGCCTTGCCGCCCGACCAGCCGGTGTTGACCAACCAGCACTGTGCACCGCCCTCGGCGATCCGCTTCTTGAGCAGGTTGCCGTAGACGCTCGGGTGGCGCGGCATGAACGCAGCGCCGAAACAGGTGCTGAAGGTCGCGGTGGGTTCGGTCACGCCGATCTCGGTGCCGGCGACCTTGGCGGTGTAGCCCGACAGGAAGTGGTACATCGCCTGTTCGGGCGTCAGCCGCGAAATCGGCGGCAGAACCCCGAACGCGTCGGCGGTGAGCAGAATGATGTTGGACGGCGGCGGACCAAGATTCTCTTTGCTGGTATTCGGAATGTATTCGATCGGATAGGCGCCGCGGGTGTTCTCGGTCTTGCTGTCGTCGGCGAAATCGAGCTCGCGCGTATCCTCGTCCATCGTCACGTTCTCGAGGATCGTGCCGAACATCTTCGTGGTCGCGTAGATTTCCGGCTCTCCCTCGGGAGAGAGGTTGATCATCTTGGCGTAGCAGCCGCCCTCGAAATTGAAGACCGCCTGATCCGACCAGCCGTGTTCGTCATCACCGATCAGCGTGCGACTGGCATCGGCGCTGAGCGTCGTCTTGCCGGTGCCCGACAGACCGAAGAAAATGGCGCTCTTGCCGTCGGCGCCGATGTTGGCCGAACAATGCATCGGCATCACGCCCTGCGGCGGGAGGAGGAAGTTGAGAAGGCCGAACACGCCCTTCTTCATCTCGCCCGAATATTCGGTGTTGCCGATCAGGATCATCTTTTCGGTCAGGTTGACCGCAATCACCGTGTCGCTGCGGCAACCGTGGCGTTCGGGATCGGCCTTGAAACTGGGCAGGTTGAGGATCGTGTATTCCGGCACGAAGCCGGCCAGCTCGTCGGCAGTGGGGCGCACGAGCAGCGTGCGGATAAACAGGTTGTGCCAGGCCAGTTGGGTGACCACCCGCACGTTCACCCGGTATTCGGGCTGGCTGCCACCGAAGAGGTCGGCGACGTACAGCTCGTCCTGATCCTTTATGGCGGCAAGGAAATCGGCCTTCAGGTTGGCCCAGTGCGCGCCGTCCATCGGCTGGTTGATCGCACCCCAGTTGATCGTGTCCTGGGTGGTCTCGTCGCGGACGACGTACTTGTCCTTCACGCTGCGACCCGTGAACTTGCCGGTATCGACCAGCAGCGCGCCATCTTTCGTCAGGCGACCTTCGCCCCGCTTCAGCGCGTCTTCGACAAGCGCGGCGGTCCCGAGGTTCGCGTGGAGAGTGGCGGCGGTATCGATGCCCTGGTCGGACAGCGGGTGTGCAAGCGCGGCAGTCACGTGGGTTCTCCAGCTTCCGGGCGAATATTCATTGCGACCCGGCCCGCCGTTTCCCTGCTGTGCATACGAATGCGCGGACCTTCGTCTGGCGCATAGTCGCCATTCCGATTCTCGTCAAACACGCGAAAGAAGGCAAAAATTGTGCGGCATCAAGACGCAGCATTGGCGCGTTGCCGTGAGCGTGCGCAGCGGCTAGTCCAGCGACCATGCAGGCCGATGCGAACGAAGCCGGTAACGCCCCCAGCGCACGCGACGATCGCACCACGATCGCGCTGGTCGACGACGACCGCAACATCCTCACCACCGTTTCCATCGCGCTTCAGGCCGAAGGCTTCGCCACGCGCGTCTATTCGGATGGCGAAGCGGCGCTGAAGGCGATCAGCGAAAATCCACCGGATTTCGGGGTGTTCGACATCAAGATGCCACGGATGGACGGGATGGAGTTGCTTCGCCGCGTCCGCGCCCAGCACCCCGCGCTTCCGGTGATATTTCTCACCAGCAAGGACGACGAGCAGGACGAGCAGGCCGGCTTCGAGATGGGCGCCGACGACTATATCGCCAAGCCGTTCAGCCTGCGGCTGCTGATCGCCCGGATCCGCGCGATCCTGAAGCGGAGTGGCGCGGTCGATCCGCAGGACGCCGCCGGCGGAGGGCCCGAGCCGGGTCCGGTGATCGAGCGTGGCCGCTTGCGAATGGACCCTGCGCGCCACCAGGTGACCTGGGATGGGCTTCTGGTTTCGCTGACGGTGACCGAATTCCTGATCCTCGAGGCGCTGGCCCAACGCCCCGGAGTGATCAAAAGCCGCAACCAGTTGATGGACGCCGCCTATCCCGACGATGTGTTCGTCGACGACCGCACGGTCGACAGCCACATCAAGCGAATGCGCCGCAAATTCCGCAGCATCGACGGCGAATTCGGGGCGATCGAAACGCTCTACGGCGCGGGTTACAGCTTCACCGATGGCTGAGCCCCGCGGTGCGGCGGGGTTGATGCGCTTCTCGCCCGGCGGGCGGCTGTCGCTGACCCCGCGCATCCTGATCATCAACCTGCTGCCATTGCTGCTGCTGGGAGGCGGGGTGTTCTACCTCGACAGCTATCGCAAGCAGCTGCTTGACGAACGTTACAAGCTGGCGCGCGTGGAAGCGCAGATCACCGCCGAGGCGCTTGCCGGGGCGAGCCGCGAGCGGCAGGAAGCCTTGCTGATCCAGATCGGCAAGGAACAGAAGATGCGCCTGCGCATGTTCGATGCCGAGGGCAACCTGTGGGCTGACAGCTTCGTGCTGGCCGAACCCAGCTTCGCGTTCGACAAGCCGGGCGACGAGACCTGGCAGGAGAACCTCGCCCGCTGGATGGACCGTGCGGTCGATGCCATCGTCGGCGCGGACCCGATCCCGGATTACGTCGAACCGACCGACCCCGACGCCGATGCATGGCCCGAGCTCAAGCGTGCGCGCGAGGAGAACCTGACGCAGATCCAACTGCGCGACGCCAGCGACGGAAGCCCGGTCATCAACACGGCCGCTCCCGTCGGGCTGCGCGGGGCGACGCTGCTGACCACCCGCAATGCGGTCGACATCACCCAGCAGGTGCGCGCAGCCCGAAGCACATTGATCATCGCGGTGCTGCTGGCGCTGGTGATGTCGACGCTGTTGTCGCTCTACATGGCGCGCACCATCGTCAGTCCGCTGCGGATGCTGGCGAACGCCACCAACCGCGTGCGGCAGGGGCGCGAGCGGCAGGTCGAGGTTCCGCGACTGCCGATGCGCCGCGACGAGATCGGCCAACTGGCCCGCGCGATTGCCGACATGACCGACACGCTGCGCCACCGAATCGACGCGGTCGAACACTTCGCCGCCGACGTCGCCCACGAGATCAAGAACCCTCTCGCCTCGCTGCGCAGCGCGCTCGAATTGCTGGGCAAGGTCGAGGAAAAGGATCTCCGCGCCCAACTCAACGCGATCGCCGCACACGACGTCCGGCGGATCGACCGGCTGGTCAGCGAGATTTCCGAAGCGAGCCGGATCGACGCCGAGCTGAGCCGGGCGACTTTCGAAAAGATCGATCTCGTCGCATTGGCCCGGAACATCGTCGGCCGCCGCGAAACCCGCGAGGAGAACGCCGGTCACCCGGTGCTCATCACCCAGCCCCTCGCCGGCGCTTACGTGCTTGGCGTGCCGGTGCGGTTGGAGCGGGTAATCGACAACCTGCTCGACAACGCGGTCTCCTTCTCACCCGACCAGACGCCGATCGAGCTCGCCATCGACCGCGCCGAGGGACTGGTCACGCTGTCGGTCAGCGATCACGGCCCGGGCATCCCCGAAGATACCCGCGAGAAGGTATTCCGCCGGTTCCACTCCGACCGGCCCGAGGCCGAAGGGTTCGGCCAGCATAGCGGGCTGGGCCTGGCGATCGCACGGACCATTGCCGAGGCCCACGACGGCACTCTCATCGCCGAGCCGCGCGATGACGGGGACGCGGGCGCCAGCCTTGTGCTCACCCTGCCCGACCCGGATGCGACGCGGCGATGAAGCAAGCCAGCGCGACGCTCCACCAGGCCACCGCGGTTGCGATCGGCGGACGCGCACTGCTTATCGAAGGGCCACCGGGGTGCGGCAAGACGACCCTTGCACTCGGGCTCATCGACCGTGGAGCCACACTCATCGGTGACGACGGCGTGGCGTTGTCGTCGCGCGGAGGTGCGCTGTGGGCCGCCCCGCCCTCCGCCACCGCGGGGATGATCGAGATACGGGGCGTCGGCATCGCAACTTTGCCGACTGTCGCCGCTCCGGTCTCGCTGGTCCTCCGGAACGACGCGGCGCCGCCGCGCTACGTCGAGGGCGCGCAATCGATCGAATTGGCCGGCCACCCGGTTCCCATGCTGCTTTTCGACGCGGCAGCCCCCGCATCGGTGCTGCGTGCCGAATACGCGCTGGCGATGCATGGACTGTCGCCCGGCAGGACAGCTTGAGCAGCGCCCTTCCCATAGCGCGCGGCAGTCTTCACAATTGATAGGATGAGCGCCGACTCGCCTTGCGACAATTCCCGACAACGCGTCGTGCTCGTCACCGGGCTTTCGGGTGCGGGCAAGACCACTGCGCTGCGCGTGCTCGAGGATCTGGGCTGGGAGGCGATCGACAATTTCCCGATCCGGCTGCTCGAGCGCCTGATCGGTGCGGATACGGCGAACCGCGCCGAGACCGAGGGTGAACCGCGCCCGCCGCTCGCGGTGGGCTTCGATTCGCGCACTCGCGGCTTTGTGCCGAGCGAGATCATCGCGCGCTGGAAAAAGCTCTCCGCCCGGACGGACCTCGATCTCACCACCCTGTTCCTCGATTGCACGAGCGCCGAACTCGAACGCCGCTACAACGAGACCCGCCGCCGTCACCCGCTGGCGCAGGGCCGCCCGGTGATCGAGGGTATCAAGGCCGAGCGCGAATTGCTCGAACCGCTGCGCCGTTGGGCCGAAGCGGTGATCGACACCAGCGCGCTGACCTCGAGCGACTTGCAACAGGCGATTCGCGACCGCTTCGCCGAATCGGGCTCCGACGCGATGACCGTCTCGGTCGCCAGCTTCGGTTTCGCCCGCGGAATGCCGCCGCTTGCCGACCTGGTGTTCGACATGCGATTCCTCGACAATCCGCACTGGGACCCGGAACTGCGCCCGCTGACCGGCCTCGATCCGGCCGTGTCGGCGCACATTCGCAAGGATCCTGCGTGGACCGAGGCGTTCGAGCGCATCCGCGATCTCGTGTTGATGTTGCTTCCGCGCTACGCCGCACAGGGCAAGACGTACGTCACGATCGCGTTCGGCTGCACTGGCGGTAAACATCGTTCGGTCCACACCGCAGAGGCAATTGCCGGGGCCTTGCGCGAGAGCGGTTTTTCGCCCACTGTTGTGCATCGCAACCTGGGTTCGCGCGCCGCAGACCAGCTCGAAGGGCAACCGGTGGCATGACGATCCCGCAATCCCCTGGCGACCGGCAACAAGGCGGCGCTGCGGCCCATTTTCGCAGGCAGAGCACCCCCAGCACATGATCGGACTGATCCTGGTCACCCACGGCCGTCTGGCCGAGGAATTCGTCAGCGCGATGGAGCACGTCGTCGGCCCGCAGGAGGCTATCGCGACGATCTGCATCGGCCCGCACGACGACATGGAAAAACGGCGCGAGGAAATCGCCACGGCGATCCGCAAGGTCGACGCCGGTGCCGGCGCGATCGTGCTGACCGACCTTTTCGGTGGCACGCCATCGAACCTGGCGATCTCGCTGCTCGATGCGGGACGGGTCGAGGTGATCGCAGGCATCAACCTGCCGATGCTCATTCGCCTTGCCGGCGCGCGCAAGGCGATGGATGTTACCGCCGCGGTTTCGGCCGCGCGCGATGCGGGCAAGAATTATATCACTATCGCGTCGGAATTTCTCTCGACGCATGGGGCCGGCGGGGGCTGCGACAAGAAGAAGGCCGCCCGGTGAGCGCGAACGAAGTCCGGCGCACCTGCACGATCGTCAACCAGCGCGGCCTTCATGCCCGCGCGAGCGCCAAGTTCGTCGGCGCGGTCGCCGCGCTGCCCGAAGCCTGCTCGGTCCGCGTCGCCAAGGACGGCAACGAAGCGGTCGGCGGCTCGATCATGGGCCTGATGATGCTGGGCGCGGCCAAGGGCGATATGGTCGAGGTGATCGTCGCGGGCGAAGACGCGGGCGGCGTGCTCGACCGGCTGTGCGCGATGATCGACGACGGTTTCGGCGAAAACTGAAGATGGCCGAGCACCGATGACGGTCCCGGGCCGGCGCACTATAACCGGCTTTTCCAATCCCACCGTCAAGGATTTGCGTGCGCTGCGCGACAAGAAGCATCGGCGGCGCGACGGCCGGTTCCTCGCCGAAGGCCTGCGCCTGCTGACCGATGCGCGCGAAACCGGGCTGCTTCCCGAAACACTGGTGATGGCCGAAGGGCGCGATCCGCACCCGCTGCTCGCCGCGCTCGAGGCGGACGTGCTCGCTGCCGGCGGCGAAGTGATCGAGACCAGCGCCGAGATCCTCGGCAAGATCACCGGCAAGGACAACCCGCAGGCGGTTGCCGGGGTGTTCAAGCAATTGGGCACCGACCTCGACGCGCTCGATGCGAGTTCCGCGCCGATCTGGCTCGTGGCGCAGGCGCTGCGCGATCCTGGCAATCTCGGCACGATGCTGCGGACCGGCGATGCGGTCGGCGCGGGTGGCCTGATCCTGCTCGACGACTGCGCCGACCCCTTCTCGGTCGAAGCGGTGCGCGCGAGCATGGGCGCGGTATTCACACAGAAAATCGCGCAGGCGACCTGGGACGAATTCCTGCCGTGGCTGCGCCAGGGGCCCGGCCAACTCGTCGCCGCTTCCTTGCGGGAGGCGGTGCCTTATCGCGGCGCGCCCTACGCGGCACCGTGCTTTGTTCTGGTCGGCAACGAATTGCGCGGACTGCCCGAGGAATACGAGGCCGCCTGCGATCTGCGCGTGACGATGCCGATGATGGGCCGCGCCGACAGCCTCAATGCCGCGGTCGCCGCGGCCGTGCTGGCCTACGAAGTGCTTGCTACCCTCGATGGGTAGCCAGCGGGGCTAGTCGCCCGCGACCAGGCTGGTGAAGCTCCATTTGCCATCGCGACTCGAAGCGACCAGCCGATAGTCGAGCGGGCTGCGCAAGCTGTCGCTGGCGATGAAGCCCGTCTTATCCGGTGCGAAGCGCACTTTCTGGAAGGCATCCTCCGGCTGCAAACCGTCGACGAGCCTGACGAAGTCCCACGACACCCTGGCGAGTTCGGGTGAACTCTTGTCGGCGTCGCGCAGCACCGCCACGTCCTCGCCCATCACGAGCATGTCGGTGGCCGGATCGACCCCGTCGAGCGGCTTCGCAAAGTACCAGGGAATGGTGATTCCGCCCTGCGAATTGACCCCGCAGCCGAGCTGCATGAGATCTTCAAGTTCGCCCCACAAGTCCTGTTCGCGCTTGGTCAGCCGGGTGCGGAGCATGGCGATGCCCGACCCGCCGCCGAAATCCAGCTTCACGTCGGGCGCGGCCAGCGCGGCAAGCCGGTCGGCATCGCGCGCGGCGACGGCATCGCTAAGCTGATTGCGGAAATCTTCGGCGCCGGGGGTGTCCTTGCACGCGTCGCGCGGCGCGTACTTCCCCTGCGCGAGCTTGACCGGAGCCGTGCCCTCGACCGATTCGACGACCTTGTCGGCCGCCTGGCTGATCGCTTCGGAAGGGGCGTTCTCCTGGCTGCACGCCGCAAGCATCGCTGCCAGCGCCAGTGCCAGGACCTTGGTTCTATCTGGTTTGATCATCGCGCATTCCGTAGCGACCAAGCGCCCGCGATTTCAACCTAATCTTCGCCCACCGGTTCCGCCGCAGGCCCTTCGACATAACGCGGTGCGGCTTCGACGAGCGGAATATCCTCGATTTCGCGCTTGCCGATTTCGATGCCCTTGTCCTTGAGCCGGCGCCCGGCAGACAGCACGTTGCGCTCGAAGCTGCCGACGAACTTGTTGTAGTTGTTGACGGCGGTCTCGAGCCCGCCACCCACACGCTTCATGTGTTCGGCGGCGACCGCCAGCCGATCGTAGAGTTCCGCGCCGGCCTTGCCGATCTCCACCGCCTCGCGGGCGATCGTGTCCTGCCGCCAGACCTGCGCAATCGTCCGTGCGATCGCGACGAGGTTCGTAGGAGTCGCCAGCAAGACCTTGTTGCGAAAAGCAAAGTCCCACAACTCGGGATCGTGCTCCAGCGCGGCGGCGACGAAGTGTTCGCCCGGCACGAACATCACGACATAGTCGGGCGCTTCGTCGAACTGGCTCTGGTAACTCTTGGCGCCAAGCGTCTGCACGTGGTTGCGCATCGATTTGGCGTGCAGGTCCAGATGCCGCCGCCGCTCGTCGTCGCCGTCGGCTTCGAACGCCGCCTGATAGGCGTTGAGCGACACCTTGGCGTCGATCACCAGCTTCTTCTGGCCGGGCACGTTGACGATCGCATCGGGCCGCAACCGGCCGTCCTCGGTGTCCATCGAATGCTCGAGATGGAAGTCGGTGTGCTCGGCAAGACCGCATTGTTCGAGCACGTTCTGCAACGCCCGCTCGCCCCACCGGCCACGCGCCTTGGGCGCGTTGGTCAGCGAATTGCCGAGCCGCGCCGCCTCGCGCCGGACTTCCTCCTGCCCTGCCTTCATCGATTCGATCAGTCCGGTGAGCTGGCCGAACGAATCGACCCGCTTCGCCTCGAGCGCGGCGACCTGATCCTCGTACGCCTTGAGCTTCGTACCCACGGGTTCGAGCAGGGCCCTGATCTTCTCCTCGGACGATTTCTCCGAATGCCCCATCCGCTCGGCCGCAGCCGCGAGCAGCTTTTCCTGAGCCGCGCCAAGGACTTTGGCTCCGGTGTTCTCGAATTCCTTGAGCAGATTGGTGCGGCTTTCCTCGAGCAGTCGCTTCTGCTCGGCAAAGCCCGCGGCCTGCGCTTTCAGCCCCGACAGCTCTTCGCGCACCGCGTCGAGCGAGGCGGCCAGCGCGTCAGCCCGCGCCGCGCGTTCGCTCATCGTGGCAAGCTCCGGGATCATGCGCGAAAGCTTCTCCGCGTGGTCCCTGGCCTCCGCGTCGCGCTCGCCATGCCGCGCCTTCCAGTCGGCCACCGGACGCGATCCAAAGAACCAGCCGGCGAAAGCGCCGAATGCCAGTGCGACGAAAATGAGGCCGATTGTAATGGGGTCCATCCCCGGGAACATAGGCGGAACGCGAGATGTAGGAAAGGGTGTTTCGGAACAATCCCCGACGCTCGCGCGCTGGATCGGCAGAAGGAGATCTCAGCAATGTCGATCAAGGAAATGATCAAGGACCACCCGCACGTCGGTTCGGACTACAACGACGACCTGGGCGAAGCGGTCAAGCACGCGATGTACTGCGCGGCAATCTGCAATTCGTGTGCCGATGCCTGCAGCGCAGAGGACATGGACATGCGCGCCTGTATCCGCCTGTGCAGCGATTGTTCGGACGTGTGCGAGGCGACCTACCGCGTCGCCAGCCGCCGCACCTCGGGTGACGTCCAGGTGATCGAAGCGATGCTGCAAGCCTGCATCACGGCCTGCGAACGCTGCGCGCAAGAGTGCGAGAAGCACGACACCGACCACTGCAAGCGTTGCGCCAAGATGTGCCGCGAATGCGCCGCGGATTGCCGCAAGGCGCTGGAAGGCATGAAGGCCCACGCCTGATCGAAGGAGAGTGCAAGATGTCGAAACTCAACACCGATGAACGCGAGGACCTGGCCGACAGCACCTTCGCGTTTCCCGAGCAGCGCAAGGAGCCGCTGGAGGATGCAAGCCACGTCCGCAACGCGATCGCTCGGTTCAACCAGGTCGAAGGCGTCAGCGACGAGGAGCGTGACGCCGCCTGGAAACGGATCAAGGCAGCCGCGAAGAAATACGATGTCGAGGTGAACGAGGAAAGCTGGCGCGAGATCGGGAAGGACTGACCTCCCCCGCGCGGTCAGGCCGCCCGCAGCTTTTGCAGCTTTTTGAGCGCCATCTGCCGCTTGAGCCGGCTGAGGTGGTCGATGAACAGCACACCTTCGAGATGATCCATCTCGTGCTGGATGCAGGTGGCCATCATGCCTTCCATCGCTTCCTCGTGGGTATTCCCGTCGAGGTCCTGATACCGCACCCGGCAACGCGCCGGACGGTCGACGTCGGCGTAGATGTCGGGCACCGAGAGGCAGCCTTCCTGGTAGGTCGCCAGTTCCTCTGCCGGGTCGAGGATTTCCGGATTCACGAAGACCCGCGGCTCCCGCCTCGTCGGCTGGTGCGTGTGCTGATGACCGCCGTGGTTGCACACCTCGGGCTCGGCATCCTCGTCGTCGGGCTGGAGATCGATGACCAGCAGGCGCTTGGGCACGCCGACCTGGATCGCCGCGAGGCCGATGCCGGGGGCATCGTACATCGTCTCGAACATGTCGGCGACGAGTGTCTTCAAACCATCGTCGAACTCGGTCACGGGCTCGGATATGGTTTTCAGCCGGGGGTCCGGCACTTCAAGGATTTCGCGGATGGCCATGGCCGCCAGATAGTCCCGACAGGCTCCCGATTCAACGCTTTTGCGGCGCCTTTCGGAACACTTTGGCGGCGACTGGTCCCCAGTTCAGCCATAACTCGGTGACCAGAATGGGCAGGACGAGGGTGAGCCATTCCTTGGTGGTTTCCTGCGTGTCCTCGATCGGAATGAACCCCAGCAGGTCGCCCTGCGCTCTATTGATCAACCTGACCCAGACGAATGCCCCGCCCAGCGCAAAGGCACGGATAGCGAAACGGCGATGATTGACGAAATCGCGCCTCCGGGCCGCCTGCCACGCAATCGCGGCGAAGAGGAACCAGAGCGAACCCAGCATCGTGAGCGGAATGCGCGAGCCCGGGTACTGGATCGTGCTGCCGAGGTAGACCCCAAGCAGCCCGGCGATCATGCACCCGGCAAGAAACGCCCGCCCCACCCAGCGATGCACCGCAGGTCGCGATCGGCGCAGGCCGGGCATGAACTGGAGCGGCGCGATGAGAAGTATCGGCGAGGCGATCAGCGCATGGCCCAGGTACCAGACCGTCCGGTTCCACAACGTCGATCCGGGCTGGAGATCGGGCGCGATCACGTCGCCCACCGAATCGACCAGAAAATATAGGCTCGCTGCGACGAACGCGAACCAGAACGCATACCAGGCGGGGTGGATTCGCTCCGAAGGTGCCGCTGTCGCCATACGCCGCTCTCCCCGAACCGGAGCGACCCGGCTGCGTGCTATCCCACAGGCCGCCGGGCGCGCAAGGCCTGCGCCAGGGTTCCTTCGTCGAGGTAGTCGAGTTCGCCCCCCACCGGCAGGCCGTGGGCAAGCTGGGTGATGCGCAGCGGCATCCCGTCGAGCCGTTCGGCGATGTAGTGCGCGGTGGTCTGGCCCTCGAGCGTCGCGTTCATGGCAAGGACCACCTCGTCGATCCCGCCCTTGCCCACGCGCTCGATCAGCGAGCCGATCGTGAGGTCTTCGGGGCCGATGCCGTCAAGCGCCGAGAGCCGTCCGCCGAGCACGTGGTAGCGACCTGTGAACAGCCTGGCCCGGTCGAGCGCCCACAGGTCGGCGACGTCTTCGACCACGCAGAGCGATCGCGGGTCGCGGCGCCGGTCGGTACAGATACCGCACGGGTTGGTCGTGTCGACGTTGCCGCAGGTCTCGCACTCGACCAGCTTGTCCTGCACTTCGGCGAGCGCGGCGACGAGCTGGCGCAGCGAAGTCTCGCGCCGCTTGACGAGCCACAGCACGGCGCGCCGCGCGCTGCGCGGGCCGAGGCCGGGCAGCTTCGAGAGCGCGCCTGCCAGGTTCTCGATCTCTTGCGATGCCATGGGGCGGGAGATAGGGGCTGCGCTCCTCCCGCGAAAGGTTTGGTCCACCGCTTATGCGCATCGTCTTCATGGGAACGCCGGCTTTCGCGGTGCCGACGCTCGCCGCGCTGGACGAGGCTGGGCACGAAGTGGTCGCCGCCTACACCCAGCCGCCGCGGCGCGCGGGGCGCGGCAAGCAGCTGAAACCGAGCGCGGTGCAGGTCGAGGCCGAGATCCGGCACATCCCGGTGAAATGTCCCCCGTCGCTCAGGTCGGCCGAGGCGCAGGCGGAGCTCGCCGCGCTCGAACCCGATCTCGCGGTGGTCGCGGCTTACGGCTTGATCCTGCCGCAGGCGGTACTCGACATCCCCAGGCAGGGGTGCCTCAACGTCCATGGCAGCCTGCTGCCGCACTGGCGCGGCGCGGCACCGATCCAGCGCGCGATCATGGCGGGCGACCCGGTGACCGGCATCACGATCATGCGGATGGAAGCCGGGCTCGACACCGGCCCGATGCTCGCCACCGCACGGACGCCGATCGACGACAAGACTGCGGGCGAACTGACCGAGGAGCTCGCCGAGATAGGCGCGCAGTTGATGGTCGGCACGCTGATCGACCTGCCGATGCTTCATCCGGTCGCGCAGGACGACGCCGAAGCGAGCTACGCCCCCAAGATCGACAAGGCCGAGGCGAAGATCGACTGGTCGGGCGACGCCGAGGCGATCGAGCGCAAGGTGCGCGGCCTTGCGCCCTTTCCCGGCGCCTGGTTCGAACTCGACGGCGAGCGGATCAAGGTCCTGAAGGCGGAGATCGTCGCACGCGAAGGCAAGCCCGGCACGACCCTCGACGACGACCTGACCGTCGCCTGCGGTTACGCCGCGATCCGACCGTTGCGCATCCAGCGCGCGGGCAAGCCGGCGATGGATGTCGCCGCCTTCCTCAACGGCAAGCCGGTACCGGCGGGAACGATGATCGGGTGACCCGCTTTGCGCTGACCCTGGAATACGACGGCACGCCGTTCTTCGGTCTCCAGCGGCAGGCCACCGGGCCAAGCGTGCAACAGGCGGTCGAGGACGCGGCGCAGCGCGTGACCGGCGAAGTGGTGACGATGCACGCCGCGGGACGGACCGACACCGGCGTCCACGCCCTCGCGATGCGCGCACACATCGATATCGACAGGATCATACAACCGTTCAGGCTGAATGAAGCGCTTAATGCGCACCTGCGGCCGGCTCCGGTCGCGGTGATTGCGTGCGAGGTGGTGCCCGACGACTGGCACGCCCGGTTCAGCTGCACCGGTCGCTCGTACGAATACCGGATCGCCAACCGCCGCGCACCGCTGACCCTGGAAAAGGACCGCGCCTGGCAGGTCGCCCAGCCACTCGACGCCGACGCCATGCACGAGGCGGCGCAGGTGCTCGTCGGACACCACGATTTCACCACCTTCCGCTCGGTTCAGTGTCAGTCGGCGAGCCCGCTCAAGACGCTCGACCGCCTCGGCGTGCGACGCGAAGGCGAACACGTCATCGTCGAGGCGGCAGCGCGCAGCTTCTTGCATCACCAGGTCCGCAGCATGGTCGGCTGCCTCGCCCTGGTCGGCATGGGCCGCTGGCGGGTGGCGCAGATCGGCGAGGCACTCGCCGCGAAGGACAGGCGGGCGCTCGGGCTCAATGCGCCGCCACACGGTCTTTACTTCGTACGCGCGGAATATCCTCCCGAGGCCTAGCCACCGGGCGTCTGGAAGGGTAGCGAAGGTTGCAATTAGAAACCTGGGAGAATCGACAATGGCCACCACCGGCAAGCAGCTTTTCACGACCCTCGCGCCCGACGGCACACTTACCCTCGAGGTGGTCGACAGCCAGTTTCCCGATCCAACCGGCAACCAGGTGCTCGTGAAGATGGAAGCCGCGCCGATCAATCCAAGCGACCTTGCGATCCTGACCAGCGCGGCGGACTTTGAGAACGCCGAGTATTCGGCCGGCAAGGTCGTCGCCAAGATGCCCGAGCCCTTCAACAGCGGCCAGAAGGCGCGCCATGGCCAGCGGCTTCCAGCGGGCAACGAGGGTGCGGGCACCGTCGTCGCGACCGGCGACAGCGACATGGCGAAATCGCTGATGGGCCAGCGCGTGGCCTGCGTGCCCGGCACCGCGTTCTCGCAATACGCGATCGCGGACGCGGCGATGTGCCTGCCGCTGGGCGACCACAGCGCCGAGGAAGGCGCGTCGAGCTTCGTCAACCCGATGACCGCTCTGGGCTTTGTCGAGAACGCCAAGATCGACGGGCAGAAAGCAATTCTCCACACCGTGGGTGCGTCGAACCTGGGGCTGATGCTCAACCGCATCTGCCAAGAAGACGGGATGGCGCTTGTCAACATCGTGCGCAAGGACGAGCAGGCCGCGCTGCTCAAGGACCAGGGCGCAGAATGGGTCGTCGATTCGTCCGACGGCAACTTCATGACGGATCTGAAAGGCGCGATCGACGCCACCGGCGCCTTCTACGGCTTCGATCCGATCGGCGGCGGAAAGATGGTCGACACCTGCTTCAAGGCGATGGAGCAGGTCGCCGTGGGCAAGATGAAGGAATATTCACGCTATGGTTCGAACCAGGCGAAGCGGATGTTCATTTATGGCCGGCTCGATTTCGGACCGACCACGCTGACCCCTTCGTACGGCTTTGGCTGGACGCTGTCGGGCTGGTTGCTGACCCCGTTCCTGCAGATGGCCGGGATCGAGACGATGATGCGGATGCGCCAGCGCGTGCTGGCGGGCCTGCGGACCACTTTCGCCAGCACCTACAAGAGCAAGGTCGATCTTGAAGGCATGCTGACGAGGGACGCGATCCTCGACTATCGCCGGATGAAGACCGGCGAGAAGTATCTCGTCACCCCGTGGGGATGATTTGCGGCTAGCGCCGGTCGTATTCGGACTGCATGTGAGCGGGATCGTGCATCCCGCTCGCCAGCAGCACCTGTAGCAGGATTCTCGCCTTCGCCGGCCCCAACCCGCGCGCGGCGACGAAGCCGAGGGCATCGTCGTCGACCTCCAGGTTGCGATCGACCGAGCCCTGGTCGACCCGGCTCGAGCGGACGACGGGCATCCCGGCGGCGGCCAGCGCCGAAAGCACTGGCGAAGGCGCATTGCCTTGCCCCAACCCGGCCAGCACCAGTCCTTGCGAACCGCCAGACACCGCGCAGCCGACCGCGTCGGCATCCATCCCGGCATAAGAGGTCAGGATCGCCACCTTGGGCAAAGCGTCGGGCCAAGCGAACCGCGCGCCCCGCCCCGGCCGGTCGGGCGGACCGAACCAGTCGAGCGAGGTCGGCGTCACATTGGCGAGCGCGCCCCTGGGAAATCCGCGGAACGCTTCGGAACCACCGGTCGCGGCCTTGCGCACGTCGATCGCGGCGAAGACCTGGTCGCTCATCACCACCAGCACCCCGCGTCCCGCGGCCTGCGCGTCCCCCGCCACCCGCACCGCGTTGGCGAGATTGCGCATTCCGTCGCTTCCAACCGCATCGGCCGGACGCATCGCCCCGACGAGCACCACCGGCTTGCCGGCGGCCAGCGTCAGGTCGAGCAGGAACGCGGTTTCCTCCGCCGTGTCGGTCCCGTGCGTAACGATCACGCCGGAAACGGCCTCGTCGGCCATCGCCGCGGAAATTTCACGATGCAGCGCATCCCATTGCGGCCAGCCGATGTCCTGCGAACCGATCGCGGCGATGTCGCGCCCCTCGAATACGCCATCGAGTCCCAGTTCCTTGGCCGCCGAGAGCAATTCGGTCACACCGATCTCGCCCGGCCGGTAGCTCCGTCTGGTCGCGGAACCCGCGCTTCCGGCGATGGTCCCACCGGTGGCGAGGATGCGGATCTGGGGCCGGTTCATGCGCTGCGCCCTAGCCCCGATTGACCTGACGCGAAACCCGACTAGAAGCGCGCCTCGCCGATCACCTGCGATCGGGGCGCTTAGCTCAGTTGGTAGAGCATCTCGTTTACACCGAGAGGGTCGGCGGTTCGAGCCCGTCAGCGCCCACCACTTTTCGCCGGTCGGAACTGTACTTAACGTGTCCCTTTACGAGGCGGTCGGCGCGACGGCCTCGTCGACCAGTGCCTTGGCTTCGGGGCCTTCCCAGTCGAACCCGCCCACGACGCGGGCGATTTCCTCGCCGCTGGCCGAATAGAGCACCGTCGTCGGCAGCACGCCTTCGCCGCCGAGCGCGGCCGAGAGTTCGTTTTCGCGGTCCAGCCAGGGTTCGAGATGCGCGAACTTTGCCTTGGCGAAGAACGGGACCACCTTGTCCGCCCCTTCGAGGTCCTGGCTGGCGACGATGACCCGCAGCCGGTCGCCGTATGCGCCGGCAATAGCATCGAGCGTCGGCATTTCCTTTACGCAGGGGCCGCACCAGGTCGCCCAAAGGTTGAGCAGCACCGGTCTGCCCGACAGCGCGCCGGTATTGAGAGTTTTGCCATCCGGATCGGAGAGCGCGACGGCGGGCATCAGGTCACCCGCGTGGCTGCGATCGATTTCGCCCGTCAGCGCGCCCTGAGCCGGTTCTTGCGGCTGTTCTTGCGGCTGGGCAGGCTCTTCCCTACTGCACGCGCCGAGCAGGCAAGCCGAAAGAACCAGCGTGAACGACAGTCGCAAGGACATTGACGGCAAGGGGGCAAACTCCATGTGGGGCGGGCGCTTCGCCGAGGGACCTAGCGCCATCATGCGCGAAATCAACGCCTCGATCCCGTTCGACAAGGCGATGTGGCGGCAGGACATCGCCGCCAGCAAAGCCCACGTCGCCATGCTTGGCGCACAGAAGATCGTTTCCGCCGAGGATGCCGCGGCGATCGCGGATGGCCTGGACCGGGTCGCAAGCGAGTACGCGGCAAACGGCGTTCCCGAGAACTGGGACCTCGAAGACATCCACATGGTCACCGAGAGCCGCCTTGCCGAACTGATCGGTGCACCGGCGGGCCGGCTCCACACCGGGCGCAGCCGCAACGATCAGGTGGCGACCGATTTCCGCCTCTGGGTGCGCGACGCGATGGACCAGGTCGACGCGGGTCTCGGCAATCTACAGCGCGCGCTCGTGACCCGCGCAGGAGAGCACGCGGACAGCATCATGCCCGGCTTCACTCACCTGCAGACCGCGCAGCCGGTCACGCTGGGCCATCACCTGATGGCGTATTACGAGATGCTGCGGCGCGACCGCAGCCGATTCGCCGACGCGCGGGAGCGGATGAACGAATCGCCTCTCGGCGCGGCCGCGCTCGCGGGCACCGGCTTCCCGCTCGACCGCGACGCCACCGCCGGCGCCCTCGGCTTCGACCGGCCGACCGCCAACAGCCTCGATTCGGTCAGCGACCGCGACTTCGCGCTCGACTACCTTCAGGCCGCCGCGCAATGCGCGCTGCACCTGTCGCGTCTGGCCGAGGAGCTCATCCTGTGGGCGAGCCAGCCGTTCGGATTCGTTCGCCTGCCCGATGCGCTCAGCACCGGCAGTTCGATCATGCCGCAGAAGAAGAACCCCGACGCCGCCGAGCTCGTGCGCGGGCATTCGGGGCGGATCGTCGGCTGCCTGACTGCGCTGACGGTGACGATGAAGGGTCTGCCGCTCGCCTATTCGAAGGACATGCAGGACGACAAGCCGCCGGTGTTCGAGGCGCACGGTCTGCTGGCCCTCAGCATTGCGGCGATGACCGGGATGATCGCCGATTCGACTTTTCGCACCGAACGGATGCGGCAGGCGGCCGAGCTCGGCTACGCCACCGCGACCGACCTTGCCGACTGGCTTGTGCGCGAAGCCGACGTGCCGTTCCGCGAGGCGCACCACGTAACGGGCGCGGCGGTTAAGCTTGCCGAAAGCCGCGGATGCGCGCTCGACGCGCTGTCGCTCGACGACCTGAAAGCAGTCGACACGCGGATCGATGAGCGGGTGTTCGCCGCGCTGTCGGTCGATGCCTCGGTTGCCGCGCGCGCCAGCTATGGCGGCACGGCTCCGGTGCGGGTAAGGGAGCAGGTGGCCGCGGCGCGCAAGGCGCTCGGAATGGAGCCCGCATGATCCGCCCGATCGCCCGATACCTCATTGCCGTATCCGCCCTGCTGCTGCTCGCCGCCTGCGGTCAGAAAACCGATCTTGAGCCTGTGGCCGGAAAGTCGCTGCCGCCCACGCCCTATGGCGCCAAGGCGCAACCCGATGCCGAGGACCTGCTCAAGCTCGATCCGCTTGCCGCACCGGACCGCACGGTCGAACTGCGCAAGAAGTCGGAAGAGCGGCAGGACGATCCGTTCGACCTGCCCCCCGAATAGGGTTTGCCAAAGCAAGCCTTGCTTGGCGCTGGGCTCCGACCTCGCTAAGCGCCGCCGACGATGGATCATTTCCAGCTTCTTGACGGGATCCTCCACGCCGAGGACGTTCCCCTACCCGCGATCGCCCAAGCGGTCGGAACGCCAGTATACGTCTATTCGCGCGCCACGCTGGTGCGCCATGCGCAGGTGTTTCGCGACGGACTCTCGGCGCTCGACAACCCGCACATCGCCTTCGCGGTCAAGGCGAACCCCAACCTGGCGGTGCTCAAGGTGCTTGCAAAGGAGGGCTTCGGCGCCGACGTGGTCAGCGGCGGCGAACTGACCCGCGCGCTGGCCGCGGGGATGAAGCCCGCCGACATCGTGTTTTCCGGCGTCGGCAAGACTCACGCCGAACTGGTCCAGGGGATCGAGGCGGGGATCGGCCAATTCAACCTCGAGAGCGAAGAGGAAGGCTACGAGCTATCCGCTATCGCCCGGCGTCACGGGGTGCGCGTGCGTTGCGCGCTGCGGGTCAACCCGGATGTCGATGCGCGCACGCACGAGAAGATCTCGACCGGCAAGCGCGAAAACAAGTTCGGCGTCCCGCTCGACCGGGCCGCCACGATCTACGCGACGCTCGCCGCCGAACCCGGCCTCGATATGCGCGGGGTGGCGGTGCACATCGGCAGCCAGCTCGGCGACCTCGAGCCGCTCGAGACAGCGTTCGAAAAGCTGGGGGCGTTGATCGCCGAGCTGCGCGCGGACGGACAGACGGTCACGCACGCCGACCTCGGCGGCGGACTCGGCGTGCCCTATCGCAAGCACGAGGTGTTCCCCTCACCCGCCGAATACGGCGCGATGGTGGCGCGGGTGACCGCGGGTTGGAAGGTCCTGCTCTCGTTCGAACCGGGCCGGGTGATCGCGGGCAATGCCGGGGTGCTGCTGACCCGCGTGATCCGTTCGAAGCGCAGCGGTAACGGGCCGCCGTTCGTGATCGTGGATGCCGCGATGAACGACCTCGCCCGCCCGGCGATGTACGGCGCGTGGCACGATTTCGACGCCGTCGCGCCGACCGGCCAGCGCGCCCTCGCGCATATCGTCGGCCCGATTTGCGAGACCGGCGATACCTTCGCGATGGACCGCGACATCGACGCGATGGGCGCAGGCGACCTTGCGGTGTTCCGCACCGCGGGCGCCTATGGCGCAACGATGGCGTCGAGCTACAACAGCCGCGGGTTCGTCGCCGAGGTGCTGGTCGACGGCGACAAGTTCGCCGTCGTCGCCGACCGGATCAGCCCGCACGACATCATGGACGCCGAGCGAGTTCCCGAATGGCTTTGAGCAGCCTGCCGCTCTTTCACCGGGTGAAAGGGCAGCGGGTCGTCGTGCTGGGCGAAGGCGACGCGGCCGACGCCAAGCGCCGGCTGATCGAGCGCGCCGGGGCGATCTGCTGCGGCGAACCCGAAGCGCATCACGCACGACTGGCTTTCGTCGCGATCGACGATGCGCGGCAGGCCGAAGCGGCCGCGATTCGCCTGCGGTGCAAAGGACTGCTCGTGAACGTGACCGATCGGCCCGAGTTGTGCGATTTCACCGTGCCGAGCGTGCTCGACCGCAACCCGGTGCTGGTGGCGGTCGGCACTGCGGGCGCATCCGCCGGCCTCGCCAAGCAGGTGCGGTTGCGCCTCGAAGGCCTGCTGCCGCCTGCCCTGGGCCAGCTGGCGAGCGCGCTCCATGCCGCGCGCGACCGGCTGCGCACACGTTGGCCCGATGCAGGGGAGCGTCGCCGCGCGCTCGACCTGGCACTGACCGCCGGAGGTCCGCTCGACCCGCTGCGCGAGGACGCGGCGGAGCAGGTTCCGGCCTGGCTGTCGGGCGAGGCAGCCGATCTCGATTTCGAACCTGTCGCGATCATGCTCGTCAGCGACGATCCCGACGACCTGACGCTGCGACAGGCGCGCTGGCTGGGCGAGGCCGATACGGTGCTGCACGACGCCGACGTGCCGCAGCCGATCCTCGAGCGCGCCCGCGCCGATGCGGTGCGCGGACCCAGCGACGGCGCACCACGCGGCCGGACGGTGGTAATCAGCTCGAAGGACTAGGGCGCCGGGCGCTTACGCTGCGCCGATCGCCTGCAGCCGGCTGATGAGCGAGGCGTCATCGAATGGCTTGATGACGTATTCGTCAGCACCCGCCTCGATCCCTTTGTGAATGTCGCGCGCGCCCGAATTGGTGGTGCAGAATACCACGCGGGGGCGGCACTCGGTGGGAATCGCGCGCAGCGCGGTGACGAATTCGATCCCGCTCATCACCGGCATGTTCCAGTCGGTGATCACGAGGTGCGGCATGGCCGCGCGGCAGCGGGCAAGGCCCTCCACCCCGTTTTCCGCCTCGACAACGGTATAGCCCACGCTCTCGACGATCTTGCGGGCGACCTTGCGGATCATTCGCGAATTGTCGACCACGAGGCAGGTGAGCTGCCCCTGCAGCTGCGGCTGCGACTTGTGCTCCCCAGGCGCAGGGGGCTTGGCGTCCGCCGCGACTTCATTCTGCGGAACCGACCCTCGCTGGACGTTCAGGCGCTTGATCAACCCGTGTATGACACGAACTCCTCTTCGCCATAGACCGGACGTTCGCTGCCGCCAGCGCCGGCGATGATCTCGGTGTCGCCGATTGGTAGCTGGGCTGCCGCGGCCGGGCTCATCGCCGCTTGCTCGGTCGGGGTCATGCGGACGTGGAGATAGGGTATCCAGATATCGCCGAAGTCGGCTTTCTGGTACCACAGGTCGACTACGTCGTAGCTCGCCCAGCACCCGTCAGGCTCGAGCAGGCGGATCCCTTCGCCGATCCGCGGGACCGCGGCGAAGCGGATGCGGTGTTCGGACTGGTGGGTTTCGTTCTGGATTTCGACTTCTATCAACGGTGCGGACCTCTCACTCACGAGAGACGCTAAAGCGAAATGGTTGCCGAACCTTCAATGCCGCCAGACCTGGTGCGATCACTCCGGCGCAAAGTAAGTGAACTCGACGAGATAGACGGTGTCGCCGCTGCCGTGGCGCGCGGTCTTCATGAGATCGGCGACATCGGCAAAGCCCGACCGGCGCGCCAGGTCGTCGGTCACGTCGCCGGGCGCGATCTCGCGCACCGACTCGACCCGGATGCGGCCCGGCTCCATGCGGTACAGCCCGCCGGTCTTTACCCTGGCAGACTGCCAGACGCGGACGCTGCAGGTAATCTCGCCGTCGCGCACCCGGTCCCGGAGGGCGCGGGCGAACATCATCGGGCGTTCAGCCTGCTCACACCGCCGACTTGGCTTCCTTGCCAAGCTCGTGGAAATAGCGCGCCATTGCGTCTGCCGCCTTTTCGCTCAGTTCGATAAACGCGCGGCGGCGGTCGCTTTCGTCCTCCACCCGAACGAGCAGTCCGGCTTCGCTCATCTGCGAAATCCAGCGCAGCGCAGTCGTCGGCGGGACGCCGCTGGCGATACACAGCGAGGTTACCGACACGCGGACGTGCTCGGCGCGCGCCGCGGTCAGGTCGAGCAGGATGTCCCACGCCGGATCGGCAAACAGCTCTGGCCCGAGGAATTCGCTGCGGAGTTGGCGCTGGCGGATGATCTTGCGCACGAGTTCGCGGATCGGGGAGCGGCGGGCGCGGCGTACGAATGAGCTTGCGCTCACCCTCTCCGCCGTCCTCGCCGTGAAACTCGTCGCCCGGCGATTCGAGCCGGAATGCACTCGACTCGCCGGCCGACAGACGGTCGATCTGCGCGGCGATCTGCGCAACCTGCTCGGTTAGCCGGTGCAGCGCCTCGCGATCGTGCGCATCGAGTTCACGAACAATCATGCGGGCGATCTTGGGCAAGGCGCGCGCAAGGGCAATTACGCGGTCCCCCCTAGTCGGCTCGATAACTATGTCCGCGCCCGAGCGGTCGAGGCACGCGAAGACGGTCTCGAGCGCCGACATCGTCGTCGTGACGATCAGCGGCAGCGCCTGCGCCGCGGCGCGCTGGTCGAGTTGCATCAACGCCGCCATCGTGGCCCCGTCCTGTACCGGGCAGTCGACGAGGAGAACGTCGGCGGGAAACGGCGGGGCAACCTCATCAAGCTCGGCGAGAAGATTATAATCGGCCACCGCGAACCCCGCGATGACGGCATCGTCGCGAAAATCCGCGGCGGTCGACGGACGCGCGGAATAAACGCCGGCGGTGAAGGCGATCGCATCCGCGCTAGTCGAATCGTATGTGAAATCCGCCTGATTCATGGGGCGACCTCCGTGGATACCCGTACGATCCGGGGTAGAAAGAACACCTTGCGAGTCAACCGGCGTCAGGGCCGAATCTCGATCGGCGTCCCATCGGGGATCGCCTGCCACAACAGCTCGATTTCGCTGTCCGACACCGCGATGCACCCATCGGTCCAGTCACCGGGAATGCGGCCCGCAGGCAACGCGTTGGGCTGGCCGTGGATGAAGATCGCCCCGCCGGGCGAACGGCCCCACGATTGGGCAAACGATCGGTCGGCTTCGTTGGGGTACGAGATGTGAAGGCTCAGGTGATAGGCGCTGCGCGGGTTGCGGGTGTCGATCGTGTAGCGCCCTTCAGGCGTCCGCTCGTCGCCCTCGAACTGCTTGTGCCCTTCGGGCGAGTCGCCCAGCCCGATGCCCCCGACGGTCCACGTCGGCCGGCCGCCGGTGTAGAGCGTCAGCGTGCGGTCGGACTTGTCGACCAATACGTAGTCGGCGAGCGGGAGTGGCGCTTCCTGCGCCTGGGCACATCCAGCGACGAGCGCCGCAGCGAACAAGGCCAGACGCATCAGTTTCAATCCATGAAGGGATCGCGCACGAGGATCGTGTCCTCGCGCTCAGGGCTGGTCGATACCAGGGCGACGGGAGTCTCGATCAGTTCCTGCACGCGCTGGATGTACTTGATCGCCTGGGCCGGCAACTCGGCCCACGACCGGGCGCCCGCGGTCGTCTCGTGCCACCCGTCCATCTCCTCGTAAATTGGCTCGACCGCGGCCTGGTCGGCCGAATGGGCGGGGAGGTAGTCGAGAATCTTGCCGCGCAAGCGGTAGCCGGTGCAGATCCGCACCGTTTCGAACCCGTCGAGCACATCGAGCTTGGTCAGCGCGATGCCGGTCACGCCGCTGATCGAACAGCTCTGGCGCACCAGCACTGCATCGAACCAGCCACAGCGGCGCTTGCGGCCGGTCACGGTGCCGAATTCGTGCCCGCGCTCACCCAGCTTCTGGCCAGTATCGTCGTCGAGCTCTGTCGGGAACGGGCCGCTGCCGACGCGCGTGGTGTACGCCTTGACGATGCCAAGCACGAAGCCGGTCGAATTCGGCCCTAACCCGCTGCCGCTGGCGGCGGTGCCGCTGACGGTGTTCGAGCTGGTGACGAAGGGATAGGTCCCGTGGTCGACGTCGAGCAGCACGCCCTGCGCGCCCTCGAACAGGATTTTCGCGCCCGCCTTGCGGACCTTCTTCAGGCGCTTCCACACCGGCTGTGCGTATTGCAGCACGAACGGCGCGATCTCGGACAAGTCGGCGAGCAACCGCGCGCGATCGACTGGCGGTTCGCCGAACCCGGCGCGCAGCGCATCATGGTGCGCGCACAGCCGGTCGAGTTGGGGATCGAGCTGGTCGAGATGCGCAAGATCGCACACGCGGATCGCCCGGCGACCGACCTTGTCTTCATAAGCCGGGCCGATACCGCGCCCGGTGGTGCCGATCTTGCCCGAACCGGCCGCGGTCTCGCGCAGACCGTCAAGGTCGCGGTGGATCGGCAGGATCAGCGGGCAATTGTCGGCGATGGCGAAATTGTCGTCGTTGATGACGACCCCCTGCCCCTCGAGCTTCTCGATCTCGGACTTGAGGTGCCACGGGTCGAGCACAACGCCGTTGCCGATGATCGACAGCGTGCCGGTGACGATGCCGCTGGGCAGCAGGCTCAATTTGTAGGTGGTGTTGCCGACGACGAGCGTATGACCCGCGTTGTGCCCCCCCTGGAAGCGCACGACCGCGTCTGCCCGGCTGGCGAGCCAGTCGACGATCTTGCCTTTGCCTTCATCGCCCCACTGGGCACCGATTACGGTAACGTTGGCCATGGCCCTCTTTCGCGTCGCACAAACCGCGCGGGCACTAGGCGGGGCAGGCGTAGAGGGCAATGGAGAAGGCTTCGAAAGGCGGAAACCATTCGTTGCCGCGGGTCATTCAGGATGGACAGTAACAGGATGATAAACGTGACGAGGTCCCCCACCCTTACTCTCAACGACGGTCGCTCGATCCCCCAACTGGGGTTTGGCACCTATCAAATCCCCGACGCAACAGCGGCACAGTCGGTCCGCACCGCGGTCGACGTGGGCTACGCGCTGATCGACACAGCAGCGATCTACCAGAACGAAAACGGGGTCGGTGAGGGTCTGGCCGGGCGCCGCGACGTCTGGCTTACGACCAAGATCTGGAACGAGAGCCAGGGCTATGACCGTACCCTGCGAGCGATGGACAAGTGTCTCGATCGCCTTGGGCGCGACAGCGTGGACCTTGTGCTAATTCACTGGCCATGCCCGGATAAGGGCCTGGCGGTGGAAACCTGGAAGGCGTTCGTTGCCTTGCGCGATGCGGGCAAGGCCGGATCGATCGGAGTTTCGAACTTTCGCGAGAGCGACCTCACCGAAGTGATCGATGCAACCGGCGTGGTGCCGGCGCTCAACCAGATCGAGCTGCACCCGGGTTTTCAGCAACGCGAGTTGCAAGCAGTCCACCGCGATCTGGGCATCGTCACCCAAAGCTGGTCGCCGCTGGGACAGGGCGAAGCGCTGGACGATCCGACAATCGTCGAAATCGCCGACCGGACCCGGCGCCCGGCATCGGCGGTAATACTGCGCTGGCACCTGCAATCGGGGCTTTCCACGATCCCGAAAGCGACCGGGCGCCCGCATATCGAAGCCAATTTCGAAGCGCTCGACTTCGAGCTGTCGGAGGAACAGATGCACGCGATCAATGCGCTGGACGATCCCGATGGCCGGATCGGACCCGACCCGGCGAACTTCGGCTAAAGCGGCTTCGGCTCGTTGCCCACCAGGCGGTGCGTGCAAGCGAGTGCTTTGGCATCCTCGTCTTCGCCGAGCGCTGCGACGGTGCGCCAGCCGATAGCGCGTAGCCGGGCGGCGGCCTCGCGGTCGTGGCCGATCGGGAGGTGGAGCAGGTCGCCCGCGGGCGCATCGCCGAGCGCATCGACCAGCGGATCGATGTAGAGCGAAAAGCCGGTCGCCGCTTCGTCCCCTCCGCCGACACGATAGGTACCGCCGCGCCCAAGCGTGCCACGCACCCCATCGGCGTAAAGCGTGAAGCCAAACCAGCTCTGGTACTGGAAACCGTGGCGCTCGGCCGGGTCGAGCGTGACTCGCGCGCCTTCGCCCACGCGCGCGGCGATCTGCTTCAGGCCCTCGATGCGCGAAGCCAGCGCCCCGCCCGCGTCGATCGACGCAAGCCGCCGGGTCGCCTCGTCGAACGGGCCGGCGGCATAGAGCAACGGCAGGTAGGCCTCGCCCCCCACCGCTTTCAGCGCACCGGCGTCCTTGGCATCGAGCTCGCGGCGCACGGCGTCGATCCGGTCGGCCGGCAGCGGCAGCACCGCCGAAGCGAGCGTGTCGACGAGATCGGGCAGCGTGAAATCGACCGAAATGCCGGTCGCACCGGCCGCGGCGAGCGCCTCGATCGCGACGGCGACAATCTCGGCGGCGGCGGGGGCGCTATCGCTGCCGATCAATTCGGCGCCGAGTTGGAGCCGCTGCCGCGCGGGATCGAGCTGGTCGCTCGCGATCACCGCCACGTCGCCCGCGTAGCACAGTCGCATCGGGCGCGGGACGGCGGCCATGCTCGTCGCCGCAATGCGCCCGATCTGAACGGTAATGTCCGAACGCAGCGCGAGCGTGCGCAGCGAAGCCGGATCGGTGAAGCGGAACATCCGCCGCGTCGCCACGCCGCTCATCCGGTTCGCCATCGAGGTTTCGAACTCGATCAGCGGCGGTATCACCCGGTCGTAACCGTGGCCGTCCATGGCATCGAGCGCTGCCCGCCGCGCCCCCGTCAGCGCGCGCGCCGAGGCGGGCAGGCGGTCTTCGAGCCCAACGGGCAGCAAATCGGCGGTCGGATCGGTCATGGCGTCGCGCCTAGCGCGCTCAGAACTCGAGCGCCATGACGGTCTTCACACCCTCGACCTTGCACGCCTTGTCGACCACTTCCTTGGGGATCGACTGATCGACCGACAGCAGGAGCACCGCTTCCCCGCCCGCGTCGCGGCGGCCGAGGTGGAAAGTGCCGATGTTGATCCCGCTTTCGCCCAGCAGCGTACCGATCCGGCCGATGAAGCCCGGCGCATCCTCGTTGACGATGTAGAGCATGTGCCCGGCAAGCTCGGCCTCGACCCCGATGCCGAAGATTTCGACCAGCCGCGGCGCTCCGCTGCCGAACAGCGTACCCGCGACGGAGCGGTCGCCCGCGCTGGTGCCGACGGTGACGCGCAGCAGGGTGTTGTAGGCGCCCTCGCGCTCGTGCCGGATAGAGCGCACGTCGAGCCCGCGTTCCTTGGCGAGGTACGGCGCGTTGACCATGTTCACGCTGTCGGAATACTGCCCCATAAACCCGGCAAGCACGGCCGCTTCCAGCGGCTTGCCGGCAAGCTCGGCGGCGGCGCCTTCGCGCTCGATCGAAATCTGCGTGAGATTGCCGTGTGCCAGTTGCCCGACGAGCCGGCCCAGGTTCTCGGCCAGTTTCATGTACGGGCGCAGCTTGGGCGCTTCCTCGGCGCTGAGCGAAGGCATGTTAAGGGCGTTGGTCACCCCGCCGTTGACGAGGTAGTCGGCCATCTGCTCGGCCACCTGCAGCGCGACATTGACCTGCGCTTCGGTCGTCGATGCGCCCAGGTGTGGCGTGCAGATGAAGTTCTTGGTTCCGAACAGCGGCGATTCTTTCGCCGGTTCCGTCGCGAACACGTCGAGCGCGGCGCCCGCGATGTGGCCGCTTTCCAGCCCGTCCTTCAGCGCCGCCTCGTCGATCAGCCCGCCGCGCGCGCAGTTGACGATGCGCACGCCCGGCTTGGTCTTCTCGAGCCGTTCACGGCTCAGGATATTGCGGGTCTGGTCGGTCAGCGGGGTATGCAGCGTGATGAAATCGGCCCGCGCCAGCAGCGTTTCGAGATCGGCCTTCTCGACGCCCATCTCGACCGCGCGCTCCTCGGTCAGGAACGGATCGTAGGCGACGACCTTCATCCGCAGGCCCAGCGCGCGGCTGGCGACGATCGAGCCGATGTTGCCGGCACCGATCAGGCCGAGCGTCTTGCCGGTGACTTCGACGCCCATGAAGCCGTTCTTGGGCCATTCGCCGTCCTGGGTGCGCTCATTGGCTTCGGGGATCTGGCGGGCGAGCGCGAACATCAGTGCGATTGCGTGTTCGGCGGTCGTGATCGAGTTGCCGAACGGGGTGTTCATCACCACCACGCCTTTGCCGCTGGCATAAGGAATGTCGACGTTGTCGACGCCGATACCGGCACGGCCGATGACCTTGAGGTTGGTCGCCGCGTCGAGGATTTCCTTCGTTACCTTGGTGGAGCTGCGGATCGCGAGGCCGTCGTATTCGCCGATGCGGGCGATAAGCTGTTCGGGTGTCTCGCCGGTGATGACGTCGACGTCGCAGCCGCGTTCTTCGAAGATTTTCGCGGCATTGGGATCCATCTTGTCGGAGATAAGGACTTTGGGCTTGGTGGTCATTTCGATTGTCCAATCAGAATATCGTCATGCTGAACTTGGTTCAGCATCCATCGAGCGTTCGCAAACCGTTAATCGATGGGGAGAAATGGAACCTGAAACGAGTTCAGGGTGACGACGGAAGGTTAGGAGGAAGTCGCCGCGTAAGCCCAGTCGAACCAGGGGCCGAGCGCCTCAATGTCGGCGGTCTCAACCGTTGCACCACACCAGATGCGCAGGCCGGCAGGCGCGTCGCGATAACCCGCGACGTCGTAGGCGGCGTCGTGCTCTTCGAGCAGCTTAGCCATGGCCTTGATCCGCGTTTCGTCGGCACCGTCGACCGTCAGGCAGACGCTGGTGTTCGACCGGATTGCCGGGTCAGCGGCGAGATGGTGCAGCCAGTCGCGGTCCTGCACGATAGCGTCGAGCGCCGCGGCGTTGGCATCCGCCCGCGCCTTCATCGCCGACAAACCGCCAAGCGAGTTGCCCCATTCAAGTGCGAAGATCGCATCTTCGACCGCGAGCATCGAGGGCGTGTTGATCGTCTCGCCCTTGAACACGCCCTCTACGAGCTTGCCTTTGGATACGAGCCGGAACACCTTCGGAAGCGGCCATTGGGGGGTGTAGCTTTCCAGCCGCTCGACCGCGCGCGGGCCAAGGATCAGCACACCGTGCGCGCCCTCGCCGCCCAGAACTTTCTGCCAGGAAAAGGTCAGCACATCGACCTTGTCCCACGCAATATCCTGCGCGAACACCGCGCTCGTCGCATCGGCGATCGCCAGGCCTTCGCGGTCGGCGGAGATCCAATCGCCGTTGGGCACGCGGACTCCCGAAGTCGTGCCGTTCCAGGTGAATACGACGTCGGTCGACCAGTCGACCTGCGCCAGATCGGGAAGTTCGCCGTAATCGGCGCGGATCACCGTAGGGTCGATCTTCAATTGCTTGAGCGCGTCGGTCACCCAGCCTTCGCCGAAGCTTTCCCACGCCAGCGTGGTCACGCCGCGCGCGCCCAGCATCGTCCACATCGCCATTTCGACCGCGCCGGTGTCGGACCCGGGCACGATGCCGATGCGGTGCGTGTCGGGGACCTCGAGCACCTCGCGGATCAGGTCGATGCAGTACTGCAAGCGCGCCTTCCCGATCTTCGAGCGATGCGAACGCCCGAGCGATTCGGTGGCCAGTTTGTCGGGGGACCAGCCCGGCGGCTTTGCGCAGGGACCGGAAGAAAAGTACGGACGCGCGGGTTTGCGCGCCGGAGGCGTAAGCTCAGTCATGTAGTCTCTCCTTGCAGAGAGCACGCGCGGCGTTGGGACCGCGTGGCCCGTTGGCCGCACTAATGTTGCAGCGCAGCGAGTCAAGCGCGCAATCTGATTACGGGGCAAAGCGACCGCGCGCACGGTCGGTTCCCCTCTCGCCAAATGAGCATTGCGCTCATAAGGCCGCGCGATGCAGGTTTCCGATCTTCGCGTGGCGCTGTTCAGTGGCAATTACGCCATGACGGTGGACGGCGCCAACAAGGCGCTCAACCGGCTGGTCGATTACCTGATGCGGCAGGGGGTCGATGTGCGCGTCTATTCGCCGACGATCGAGCACCCGCCGTTCGAACCGAAGGGCCAGCTGGTGAGCCTGCCCTCGATCGCGATACCCGGGCGCAGCGAATACCGCGTCCCGACGTGGCTGGGCGAGCGGGTCAAGGCGGATCTCGCCGCATTCGATCCCCACCTCCTCCACATCTCCTCGCCCGACTTCGCTGCGCGCCAGGCGGCCAAGTGGGCGCGCGACCGTGGTCTGCCGGTGATTGCCAGCGTGCACACGCGCTTCGAAACCTACCCCCGCTATTACCATCTCGGCTTCCTCGAACCGACAATGGAGGCGTGGCTGCGCAAGCTCTATCGCCGCTGCGACGCGTTGTTGACGCCCAGTCCGAGCATGATCGACACGTTGCGCGGGCAGGAAATGAACGACGACATCGGCCTGTGGTCCCGCGGGGTCGAACACGCCGTCTTCAATCCGCAGCGGCGCGACGAGCGGTGGCGCGGCGAACTGGGCTTTGCCGCAGACGACCTGGTCATCGGCTTCCTCGGCCGGCTGGTGCTCGAAAAGGGGCTCGATGTTTTCGCCGACGTGATCGGTGAACTTGAGCGGCAGGGTGTTCCGCACAAAGTACTGGTGATCGGCGAAGGTCCGGCGCGCGCGACCTTCGAAGTAAAAATGCCCGATGCGTGCTTCGTGGGCTTCCAGGGCGGCGATAATCTTGCCCGCGCGGTCGCCTCGATGGACGTGCTGCTCAATCCCAGCGTGACCGAGACGTTTGGCAACGTCACGCTCGAAGCGATGGCCTGCGGCGTGCCGGTTGTCGCGGCAGATGCGACCGGGGCGGCGAGCCTGGTCGAGGACGGGATCAATGGCTATCTCGTCCCCCCGCGCGGGATCGGCAGCTACGCCGACCGGATCGCCGCCTACGCCGCCGACCCGGTCTTGCGCTCTGCGCACGGACAGGCCGGCGCGGACCGGGCGCAGGCGTTCGAATGGGACGCGATCAACAGCGCGGTGGCCGACACCTACCTGCGGGTGCTGGCGGCGAAGGGGCTTTGACCTAGCGCAGCACTCCCGCAGCCGCCATCCTGCGGGCATACCACCATTGCAAGGCGACCGCGCCGACGATCACCAGCGGCATGATCTTGGTCATCGCACTCTCGGTCATCTGCGGGGGTAGCTCCAGCGTGTACTGGTAAAGAAAGCTGAGCGCTGCGCCGACGAGTGAAACACCGAAGGCGGTGGCGGCGTGGCGCGATCGGACGAGCAGCAGGATCGATCCGGCGACCGATCCCCACACGCCGAGCGCCCACAAGGCGCTTGCCCATATCGGAAAGCTGTCGAGCCAAGCTGTCGCCTGATCGACCGACACGCCCATGGGACCCATCGTCGCTTCAAGATAAGCCGGGTCGCGCATTTGCGACATCGTGTAGTCGTAGCCACCGAACGCGTTCCACAGCAGCGAAACCAGGCCCACGGCCCATAAGTGCCAGGGTGTCCTGGCTGAAGCAGACGTTGCCATCTCCCCTCCTCCTCTCGTCCGACCCGCCGGGCAGCTTACGCTTGCCCGGGGGGATCGGAAAGAGGGCCCGTCAGAGCCGCTCGATGCGCTTGGCCATATCGTCGATCATGTCGACGATCTCGTTAACCGCATCCTCGTCGAGGCCGCCCGAGCGCGCCCTGTGCCTGAGGACCTGGGCCAGGTTGCCCATCGCGCGGAACAGGTGCGGCGATCGGTTGTGGTCCTGGCGCTCGGCATGCGCGGTCAGGCGTTCGACGATCGCCTCGACCTCATCGGCCTTTTCGGCGAGTTCCGCGCGTCCCTGATCGGTAGCGGCAAACGGCTTGCGCGGAGAATCGTCGTCGGTCTTCTCGGCGATCGCACCCTCGTCGGCGAGCAACTGGAGCGTCGGATAGACCGCACCCGGGCTGGGCGCGTATTCTCCGCCGGTCAGTTCCTCGATCGCCTTGATCAGTTCGTATCCGTGTCGCGGCTGGTCGGCGATGAGCTTGAGCAGCGCGAGGCGCAGTTCGCCCTGACCGAACATCCGGCCCCGCCGTCCGCCGCGACCGCCCCGGCCTCCGCCGAACGGGCCACCAGCGCCGAACGGGCCATCGGGTCCGAACGGTCCGTGCTCGCCGAAGGGACCGTGGTCACCCTCCCATCGCCGCCCGGCCATTTTCGCCGCCATTGCTGCGCGAAAAGCGCGTTTCATGTCTCGTTGAAATCCATGTCTCATTCTTGTTGATCCTTCTAAGATGCTTCACGATATATCTTAGAGCTATCGAATTTCAAGACCCCTCGTCGATCGCGCCGTGAAATCCTACATGGTGCATCATGGCCGATCTGTTCCCCGACACCGTGTCTCATGTGTCAACATCCCCTTCGGACGAGCCGCGTCCCGATGCGCCGCTCGCCGACCGCCTGCGCCCCGGCGGACTCGACGAGGTCGTCGGACAGGAGCATCTGACCGGCCCCGAAGGCGCGATCGGCCGGATGGTCGCCGCGGGTCGCCTTTCGAGCATGATCCTGTGGGGGCCGCCGGGCACCGGCAAGACCTCGATCGCCCGGCTTCTGGCCGACGCGGTGGGAATGCGCTTTGCCGCGATAAGCGCGGTGTTCAGCGGGGTCGCCGACCTCAAGAAAGCCTTCGCCGAGGCCGACCGCGCGGCCGAGGCGGGCCAACGCACGCTGCTGTTCGTGGACGAGATCCACCGCTTCAATCGGGCCCAGCAGGATGGCTTCCTGCCGTTCGTCGAGCGCGGCACAGTGACTCTCGTCGGCGCGACGACCGAGAACCCCAGCTTCGAACTCAACGCCGCGTTGCTCAGCCGCGCGCAGGTGCTGATCCTCCATCGGCTAGACGCCGCCGCGCTCGGCAAGTTGCTCGACAAGGCGGAAGAGCTGGAAGGCTCCCTTCCCCTTACCTCTGAAGCGCGCGAGGCGCTGGTCGCGAGCGCCGACGGCGACGGGCGCTTCCTGCTCAACCAGGCCGAAACGCTCTACGCAGCGAAGATCGAAGCCCCGCTCGATCCGGGCGAACTGGGCAAGTTCCTTCAGCGGCGCGTGGCGGTTTACGACAAGGACCGCGAGGGGCACTACAACCTCATCTCCGCCTGGCACAAGGCCCTGCGCGGTTCCGATCCGGACGCCGCGCTCTATTACATGGCGCGGATGCTGGTGGCGGGCGAGGAGCCGCTGTTCGTGCTGCGCCGCCTCGTGCGTGCGGCGGTCGAGGACATCGGCCTCGCCGACCCGCAGGCGCTGGTCCAGTGCCTCGCCGCCAAGGACGCCTATGACTTTCTCGGCAGCCCCGAGGGCGAGCTCGCGATCGTGCAGGCCTGCCTCTATTGCGCCACCGCGCCCAAGTCGAACGCCGCCTACAGGGCGCAGAAGGCCGCCTGGCGCAGCGCGAAGGAAACCGGCAGCGTGATGCCGCCGCAGAACATCCTCAACGCACCGACGAAGCTGATGAAGGAGATCGGCTACGGCAAGGGCTATGCCTACGACCACGACGCCGAGGACGGATTCTCGGGTGCCGATTACTGGCCGGAAGAGATCGGCCGCCAGACCTTCTACGACCCGCCCGAGCGCGGCTTCGAGCGCGAGGTGAGGAAACGCCTCGATTACTGGGCGAAGCTGCGCGCCGAGCGTGACGGGAACCGGCGCGGCGACGCGTGAGGCCCGACCGGTTCCGGCATTTCGCGGCGATTGACTGGTCGGGCGCGGCCGGGGAGCGGCACGCGGGGATCGCGCTGGCGATCTGCGGCACGGGCGATGCAGCGCCGAAGATCGTTCGGCCGGGGCACAAGTGGTCGCGGGCCGAGGTGGCGGACTGGCTTTTGCATACGATGCCCGCCGAAACGCTGGTTGGGCTCGACATCTCGGGTTCGCTCGCGTTCGCCGATAGCGCCGCTTACTTCCCCGGCTCCCCTGATAGCCCGCGAGACGCGCGCGCGCTGTGGGCAATGGTCGAAGGGCTTTGCGCCAACGATCCGCACCTTGGCGCGGCCAGCTTCGTCGATCATCCCGAGATCGCGCGTCACTACCGCCGCCACGGCGGGCGCGAGGGCGACCTGTTCGGCGGCGGACTCGGTCGGCTGCGCGTCACCGAAAGGGTCGGCCAGACCGCACTCGGCTGCCGGCCGACGAGCAACTTCAACCTCGTCGGTGCGAGCCAGGTCGGCAAGGCGAGCCTGACGGGTATGCGCGTGCTCCACCGCCTCGACGGGCGCATCGCGCTGTGGCCGTTCGATCCGCTGCCCGAGCGCGGCTCGGTCGCGGTGGAAATCTACACGACGATCGCCGCGATTGCCGCCGGGCGCACCGCAAGCCGGAGCAAGCTGCGCTCCTGCGCCGAGCTCAATACGGCGCTCGCACACATCGGCAGCAAGCCGGTCCGCAAGCGTGGACCGATCGACGATCACCGGTCGGACGCGCTGCTCGCCGCCGCCTGGCTGCGGACCGTGGCGCACCAGCCCGAATACTGGAGCCCGCCCGCCATGACGCGCGAAATCGCCCGCACCGAGGGCTGGACATTCGGCGCGCTGTAAGGGAAAGGCCGCTGCCCCCAAGCGGTGACGCGACCGGGTAAAGTGCGCCGGCTTAGCTCAGTTGGTAGAGCACCTGATTTGTAATCAGGGGGCCAGGGGTTCGAATCCTCTAGCCGGCACCAGTTTCCGCATCCCGCGTTGAGGGCGTGTGCGGATAGCGACCTACAACGTCAACGGAATCAACGGACGCCTGCCGGTGCTGCTCCGCTGGTTGAAGACCGCCAAGCCCGACGTCGTCTGCCTGCAGGAACTGAAAGCCCCCGACGACAAGTTTCCCGCCGAGGCTCTGCGCAAACTGGGTTACGATGCGATCTGGCACGGACAGAGCCGCTGGAACGGCGTCGCCATCATCAGCCGGGTGGGCGCGATTCACGAGACTCGCCGCGGGCTCCCCGACGATCCCGACGACAGCCACAGCCGCTATATCGAGGCGGCGGTGAACGGGGTGCTGATCGGCGCGCTCTACCTGCCCAACGGCAACCCGCGCCCGGGACCGAAATTCGACTACAAACTGCGCTGGTTCGAGCGCCTGGCCGAGCACGCAAAGGGCCTGCTCGACAGCGGGCTGCCGGTCATGCTCGCGGGCGATTTCAACGTCATGCCAACCGAGCAGGATGTCTACAAGCCCGAGCGCTGGGTCGACGACGCACTGTTCGCGCCCGAGGTTCGCTCTGCATGGTTCCGGCTTGTCGACCAGGGGTGGACCGATGCCTTGCGGCAAGTCCATCCGGACAAAACGATCTACACGTTCTGGAAATACTGGCGGCAGTCGTTCGAGCGCGACGCCGGCCTCAGGATCGACCATTTCCTGCTTTCACCCGCGCTCGCCGGACGGCTGATCGATGCAGGGGTCGATCGGACACCGCGCGGATGGGACAAGACCAGCGACCACGCGCCGGTCTGGATAGACATCGCAGACGAGCGCTAGACCATGTCTTCCGGCCGCACCAGGCGGTCGAAATCCTCGCCGCTGACGCCGGCCTCAAGTGCAGCCTCGCGCAGCGTACTTCCGCTCTTGTGCGCCGCCTTCGCGATTCCGGCAGCCTTGTCGTAACCGATTTCGGGCGCCAGCGCGGTGACCAGCATCAGCGAGTTCCCGACTCCGCGCGCGATGTTGTCCCGGCGCGGCTCGAGCCCTTTGAGCAGGTGCTCGGTAAAGCTGTTCGCCGCATCGCCGAGCAGGCGCACCGAGCGAAGGAAGTTCCACGCCATCACCGGGCGATAGACGTTGAGTTCGAACTGTCCCTGGCTGCCAGCGAACGTCAGCGCGGCGTGATTGCCGAACACCTCGATGCAGACCTGGGTCAGCGCCTCGACCTGGGTCGGGTTGACCTTTCCCGGCATGATCGAGCTGCCCGGCTCGTTTTCGGGCAGCGCCAGCTCGCCCAGCCCCGCGCGCGGGCCCGAACCGAGCAGGCGGATATCGCTGGCGATCTTGTACAGCGCCGCCGCCGCGGCATTGAGCGCGCCGTGCGCGAAGACCAGCGCGTCGTCGGCGGCGAGCACTGCGAACTTATTGGGCGCGGTAACGAACGGCAGGCCGGTGATCGCGGCAATTCTTTCGGCCACCAGCGCGGCAAAGCCGTCCGGCGCGTTGAGCCCGGTGCCGACCGCGGTGCCGCCCTGCGCCAGCTCGTAGAGACCGGGCAGGGCCAGTTCGATCCGCCCGATCGCCGCCTCCACCTGCGCCGAATAGCCCGAGAATTCCTGACCCAGCGTCAGCGGAGTCGCGTCCTGCGTATGCGTGCGGCCGATCTTGACGATGTCGCTCCAGCCGGTTGCCTTGGCCGCAAGCTCGGCGTGCATCGCCTTGAGCGCCGGGATCAGGTGCCGTTCGACCTCGCCCGCGCAGGCGACATGGATCGCGCTGGGAAATGTGTCGTTCGAGCTCTGGCTCATATTGACGTGATCGTTGGGATGGACCGGCTTTTTCGAACCGACTTCGCCGCCTAGAATCTGGATCGCGCGGTTGGCGATCACTTCGTTGGCGTTCATGTTCGACTGCGTGCCCGAACCGGTCTGCCAGACGACGAGCGGGAATTCGCCGTCGAGCTGGCCGTCGATCACTTCCTGCGCGGCCTCCACGATGGCCCCGGCCAGCGCGGGGTCGAGCCCGCCCAGATCGCGATTCGCCTCGGCGGCGGCGCGCTTTATGGTCCCCAGCGCGCGGATCAGCGGCAGGGGCATCGTCTCGCCGCCGATCCTGAAGTTCTGTAGGCTGCGCTGGGTCTGCGCGCCCCACAAATGGTCCGCGGGCACATCGATCGCGCCCATCGTGTCGCTTTCGCTGCGCGTCGCGCTCATCCCCGCCCCCGATAGCTGGCGACACCCTGGTCGGGCACCCACAGTCCCGCGGGCGGCGCTCCGGTCTGCCAGAACACGTCGATCGGGATCCCGCCGCGCGGATACCAGTAACCGCCGATGCGCAACCACTTTGGCTGCATCTCGTCGACGAGGCGCTGGCCGATGCCCACGGTGACATCTTCATGGAACCCGCGATGATTGCGGAAGCTGCCGAGGAACAGCTTGAGGCTTTTCGATTCGACGATCGTCTCGCCCGGCGCATAATCGATCACCAGGTGCGCGAAGTCCGGCTGGCCGGTCACCGGACACAGCGAGGTGAATTCGGGCGCAGCGAAGCGAACGAGGTACAGCGCGCCACTGCGCGGGTTGGGCACGTAGTCGAGCGTCGCGTCATCTGGCGACGCGGGCAGCGTGCTCGGCTTGCCGAGGTGCGAGGTAACAGGTGTGTCGCTCATGCCGCGCATCTGGCGCGAATCGCATTCTACCGCAAGGCGGCGGTGGACTTGGCGAGTTCAGTGCCTATTCAGCGCTCCGGACGCTTGAACCGCGCCACCGGGAGCTATGAAACACTTCTTATCCGTCAGCCTGTTCGCGCTTGCCGCCGGTGCCGCCGTGCCCGGACTGGCGCAGGACAGCGAATCGCCGGGCGGATTCCGCCTGCCGACCAGGCCGACGCCCGCGCCGACCGACGTGCAGGGGCCGGTCGACCCCGACGCGCCGATCCTGACGCGGCCGCGGGTGCCGACACCGACCCCGACACCGAGGGCGACCGCAGCGCCGACCCCTACCCCCACGCCCGAACCCGTGCCAACTCCGCGCGTCGTTTCCCCGCCGCGCAACAGCTCGCTGCCGCCGCGCTTCACGCCTCCCGCGGCCGCGACGGAGCGCGAATCGGAAGGTGTCGCGAGTGGCGCAACGTCGTTTCCATCCGACGCCTCCAGTTCGGCACCGCTGGACCTGCCGCCGGTCTCGGGCGAACCGATCGTGACGGAACCGACGGCGGCTGCTTCGCCCGTCGAGGGCGGGGGTGAAGGCCTGCCCGGCTGGCTCTACGCACTCGGTGGCCTGCTCATTGCGGGGGCCATCGCCGCCGCGCTCTGGTTTCGGCGAACGCAGAAAACGCTCGAGTTCCGGGCACCCGCGATCGAGCCGCCACGGCCCGTCGGGCCTACGCCGGCTTCTCCGCCCGCGCCCGCGCTGGCCGGCCATGCGCTGGTCATCGACGCGCAGGCCAAGCAACTCGCCCGCAGCGTGCGCTTTGCTACGCTGTCGTACGAACTTCGTGTGACCAACCGCGGCGCGGCGCCGCTCGAGAACGTGATCTTCGGCGGCGATCTCGTCACCGCGCATGCGCGCGTTCCGACACAGGCGCAGCTCGCCGATCCGGCAGTGCCGCTGGCCCCGGTGCAGACTGTCGCGCGGCTCGATCCGGGCGAGAGCGTCGAGTTCAGCGGCCAATTCCGTTTGCCGGTCGAGGAAATCCGCCCGATTCCGCACGGCAAGGCGGTCGTCTATGTCCCGCTCCTGCGGGTCCGCGCCCAGGCCGAAGGTGCGGAGCCGGTCGCGCGCACCTTTGTCGTCGGGCTGCGCCAACCGGGAGCCCAGCGTCTTCAGCCGTTCCGGCTCGACGAGATGCCGCAGACCTATATGGCGGTCGGCCAGACAGCGCTCGATTAGCCGCTGGAACACGAGGCTTGGGGCCGCTAGCGTCGCGCCAATGGACAGCCTGATATCGACCGAGCAACTGGCGCAGGCAATCGCGCGCGGCGGCGCGACCGTGATCGACGCGTCGAGCCATGCCACCGATCCAAGCCGCGACGCTCGCGCCGAATTCGCCGCCGGGCATATACCGGGTGCCCGTTTCCTCGACCTCGCCTCGCTCACCGACGCCGGGTCGGACGTTCCCGCCGCGCTCCCGACCGCCGATCAGGTCGCGACCCGTCTCGCCGCACTGGGTGTGGGTAGCAGCGATACGATCGTCCTTTACGATGACAGCGCGGTAAAGACCGCAGCGCGCGCGTGGTTCATCCTTCGGATGCACGGTCTGGCCAGCGTAGCAATTCTCGACGGCGGCTTGGCCAAGTGGAAAACCGAGGGTCGTCTGATCGAGCGCGGCGAGCCCGCCTGCCTCGCCCGCTCTGCCGAACCGCTTTCCGCCGACCGGAGCCGCGTGCGGACCAAGTCCGCAATGCTCGCCAACGTCGATAGGCGCAGCGAGCAGGTGATCGACGCGCGCGACGCGGGCCGCTTTACCGGCGAGACCGCAGACACCGTCCACAACCTGCCGGGTGGCCACATCCCGGGGGCGCGCAACCTGTCCTTCCGCGATCTCTATCGCGAAGACGGCACGATGCGCCCCCTCGCCGAACTGCGCGCCGCGTTCGAGCGGGCCGGCGTCGATCTGGCACGGCCGATCGTCACCTCGTGCGGTAGCGGCGTCACCGCGTCGGTTTTGCTGTTCGCGCTCCACCTGCTCGGCCGCGACGATGCCGCGCTCTACGATGGCAGCTGGAGCGAATGGGGCGCCGATCCGGCAACTCCCAAGGAAATTGGAGCGGCGGCCTGATGGCAAAGGGCGGAAACGACGCGAAGCCGGGCACCCGGCTCGTGACCGGTGGACGACGTGCCGAGTGGACCGGCGCGGCGGTCAATCCGCCAGTCTGGCGCACCAGCACGCATCTCTACGCCGACAGCGCCGACCTCGCGCGCGGGCGACCGAACGAGGACGGGCAATTCTATTACGGCCGCCGCGGCACTCCGACCCAGTGGGCGCTGGCCGAGGCATTAACCGAGATCGAGCCGGGAGCGGCGGGCACGGTGCTTTATCCCAGCGGGGTCGCCGCAATCTCGGGCGCATTGCTGGCGGTGCTCAAGCCGGGCAACGTGCTGCTGGTTTCCGACAACGCCTACGAACCGACGCGAAACCTCGCGACCGGCCTGCTCAAGCGGTTCGGTATCGAGGTCCGGTTCTTTGATCCGCTCGATTTGTCCGCCTACCAGGGCGCTTTCTGCGAGCGCACCGCCGCGGTCATGCTCGAAAGCCCGGGCAGCCTGACGATGGAAGTGTGCGACGTCCCCGCGCTTGCCCGCATCGCGCGCGAGCGGGGCGCGGTGAGCGTGATCGACAACACCTGGGCCTCCCCGCTTGGCCTGGCGGCGCTGGCGCACGGCTGCGACATTTCGGTGATGAGCCTGACCAAGCACGTCGGCGGGCATTCCGACCTGATGATGGGCTCGGCGAGCACGGGCAAGGCCTGGCACGGGAAGTTGCGCGCCACCGCCCAGGCGCTTGGCAACGTGGTATCACCCGACGATGCCGCGCTCGCGTTGCGGGGCCTTAGGACGATGGGTGTCCGGCTGGCGCATTCGACCGCCGCGGCGCTTGAGATCGCGCGTTGGCTGGAAACGCGCCCCGAGGTTGCCCGCGTTCTGTGTCCGATGCTGCCCGGCGCGCCGGGGCACGAGCTGTGGGCGCGCGACTTCACCGGGGGCTGCGGCCTGTTCAGCCTGATCTTCGACGGACGCGGCGCGGATCGGCGCGCGCGGTTCATCGATGCGCTCGAACTGTTCGGGATCGGCTACAGCTGGGGCGGATTCGAAAGCCTGGTCATCCCGTTCGAGCCGGTGCGCAGTGCCAGCGCCTGGCCGCCGGCCGATTTGGCAAGCGCGGACGGCGCGGCTATCAGGTTGTCGATCGGTCTCGAGGATCCCGCCGACCTGATCGCCGACCTCGACCAGGCCTTTGCCGCGATGGAGAACCGATGACAGCCGTTCCGCTGCCGACCGACACCCCGACCGGCGCGGGGGGCGAGGCCGTCACGACCGCGGCGACCGCCGTAGCGCCGTCTCCATTGCTGACGTCGACGCCGGAAGCGGGAATCAAGGCGGCCGAGGGCATCAGGGACGCCGTCACGCAGAATGGCGGCGGCGCAGCAGCCGGGGTCGTCCAGTCACTCGACGGTGTCGCCATCGACATAGGCTCGTTCCACCTTTCGATATGGGACGCGATCGTGTTCGTTTCGGTCCTCGTCGGCATCTACCTGCTGGCGTTCTTCCTCAGCCGGTTTTCCCGGCGGATGCTGCGCCGGCTGACCCGCTTCGACGAGACTCAGCGCCTGCTCGCGGAAAAGCTCGTCACGATGGCGGTGTGGGCGATCGCGGTCCTCCTCGGGATCGACATCCTCGGCATCGACCTCACCGCGCTTGCGGTGTTCTCGGGCGCGTTCGGCCTGGCGATCGGCTTCGGGCTGCAGAAGACATTCGGCAACCTCATCGCCGGGATCATCTTGCTGATGGATCGCTCGATCAAGCCGGGCGACGTCATCGCGATCGCCGATTCGGCGGGCAACATGACGTTCGGGCAAATCCGCAAGATCGGCATCCGCGCGGTGTCGCTGACCACTCGTGATCAGAAGGAATACCTGATCCCGAACGAGAACCTGATGGTCAACCAGGTCGAGAACTGGTCGTATTCCAGCCGCAACGTGCGCATCCAGGTGCCCGTCGGCGTTTCGTACAACTGCGATCTCAAGGTCGCTGAAAAGCTGATGCTCGAAGCAGCGAAAAGCGCGACCCGCGTACTCAAAACCCCGCCTCCGGTCGCCTGGCTCGAGGGGTACGGCGACAGCTCGGTCAACTTCGTGGTCCACTGCTGGATCAACGATCCCGAGGAAGGCGTCGGCAACGTCCGCTCGGACGTGCTCAAACGGTTGTGGGACCTGTTCGCCGAGAACGGGGTCGAGATCCCCTTCCCGCAGCGCGACCTCAACCTGCGCGACAATGCCCAGTTCCAGCAACTCGTCGCGGCGATCTCGCAGCGCATCGAGAAACCGGGCGACGATGGTGCGGCAGACGCGGAAGGCTAGCTTCGCGCCGGCCAACCGCAGATTTCAAAATCGCGCCTTCCCGCTCTGACAGGCAATCTGGCTGGCGATGGAGCGCACCGCCGCGCATTTCGGCGGCATGGCCAAGATTGGAACAGTGTACCTTGTCGGCGCGGGTCCGGGCGATCCCGACCTGCTGACGCTGCGCGCGGCGCGGTTGATCGATCGGGCGGCGCTGATCGTTCACGACGGGCTCGTCGATCCCGCGATCCTCGCGCTCGCCCCACCCTCGGCCGAACTCGTCTCGGTGGCCAAACGCCGGGCGCGCCACACCCTGCCGCAGGAAGACATGAACGCGCTGCTGGTGCGCGAGGCGCTGGCCGGACGCGACGTGGTGCGACTGAAAGGCGGCGACCCGCTCGTGTTCGGGCGTGGCGGCGAAGAGGCCGAGGCGTGCCGCGCGGCGGGGGTGCCGGTGGAGATCGTGCCCGGCATCAGCGCCGCGAACGGTGCGGCGGCAGCGGCGCAGATCGCCCTCACTCACCGTGACGCGGCGAGCGTGGTGAGCTTCGTAGCGGGCCAGTGCAAGGGATTGAGCGAGCAGGACTGGGCGGGCCTTGCCGGTAAGGGCCGCACGCTCGTGATCTACATGGGTGTGAAGACCGCACCGCAAATCGCTGAAAAACTTATGGCCGACGGCCTTGCGCCCGACATGCCACTGGCGGTGATCGAGAACGCCTGCCGCCCGCAGATGCGCGTGCTGCGCGGTCCGCTGGCCGCCCTGCCCGACTTGGTGACGCGCGAGCGAGTAAAGAGTCCCGCGTTGATCGTGATCGGCGAAGTGACCGCGCGCGCGGATGCCCCGGGCGACGCGGACCTTGTTGCGCTGGTGGAGACAGTCGCATGAAGATCCTCACCGGCAACGACCTGAAAAGCGGCGCGGTCACCTGGTGGACGGGCTACGAATGGTCGCTCCATGTCGAGGACGCGATCGACGCGGGCGCGGAAGCCGAAGCGATCGCCGCGCGCGAGGAAGCCGCGCGGCGCGTGAACGCCCCCTACGTGATCGAGGGCGAGCGCACCGAACGCGGCGTTCGCCCCGCGCATATCAAGGACCGCATCCGCGCGCTCGGCCCTACCGTGCGTCCGGACCTGACCCTCAAACCCGCCGACCCCGAAGCCGGCAACTGGGTGATCTGATGTACAAGTATGACCAGTGGGACCAGCAAATGGTCGACACCCGCGTCGCGGAATTCCGCGACCAGGTCGAGCGGCGCCTCGCGGGCAGGCTGACCGAGGACCAGTTCAAGCCGCTGCGGCTGATGAACGGCCTGTACCTCCAGCTCCATGCCTACATGCTGCGCGTCGCAATTCCCTATGGCACCCTCGACAGCAGGCAGATGCATGCGCTGGCCGATATCGCCGACAAGTACGACCGCGGCTACGGCCATTTCACTACCCGGCAGAACATCCAGTACAACTGGATCAAGCTGGCCGAGGCTCCCGACCTGCTGGCCGATCTTGCCGCGGTCGAGATGCATGCGATCCAGACCAGCGGCAATTGCATCCGCAACATCAGCTCCGATCATTTCGCCGGAGCCGCGGCGGACGAAGTAACCGATCCAAGGCCTTACGCCGAACTCCTGCGACAATGGTCGAGCTTTCACCCCGAATTCACCGCGCTGCCCCGCAAGTTCAAGTTCGCGGTCATCGCCAGCGAAACCGACCGCGCGGCGATGAAGCTGCACGACATCGGCATTCGCATCGTGCGGAACGGGGCGGGCGCAATCGGCGCGGCGTTCTATGTCGGCGGCGGCATGGGCAGAACCCCGATGATCGCGCCGTGCATCAACCCGTTCGTGCCGATCGACAGCCTCGTCACCTATTCCGAGGCGTGCCTGCGGGTCTACAATCGCCACGGACGGCGCGACAACAAGTTCAAGGCGCGGATCAAGATCCTCGTCCACGAACTGGGCGCCGACGAATACCGCCGCCAGGTCGAGGAGGAATTCGCCCACCTGCAGACGCAAGGCATCGAGCCGCCGCGGGCCGAGCTGGAGCGGATATCCGCCTTTTTCGCCGATCCCCCGTTCGAAACGGGCCTTGCGCGCGGCGTCGACCGCTCGGACCCCGATTTCGCGCTGTGGGTGGATACCAATACCGTGCCGCACAAGGCGCCCGGCTACGCCGCCGCGGTGATCAGCCTCAAGCCGGTGGGTGGCATCCCCGGCGATGCCACGTCGGACCAGATGCGGCTGATGGCCGACCTGGCGCGGACCTGTTCGTTCGACGAGATGCGGGTAACGCACACGCAGAACATCGTCCTGCCCCACGTGCGTCAGGAAGACCTGTACACGCTTTGGAAAAAGCTCGACGAGGCTGGCCTCGGCACCGCCAATCTCGACATGGCGGGCGACATCATTGCCTGCCCGGGGCTCGACTATTGCAGCCTCGCCAACGCGCGATCGATTCCGGTGGCGCAGGAGCTGAGCAGGCGTCTTGCCCCCAAGTCGACCGAGCTTGGCGAGCTCAAGATCAAGATTTCGGGGTGCATAAACGCCTGCGGACACCACCACGCGGGCCACATCGGCATCCTCGGCGTGGATCGTAAGGGCAAGGAGAACTACCAGCTCCTGTTCGGCGGTAGCGAGGCGGAAGACACCTCGCTTGCCCGGATCGTCGGTCCGGGGTTCGACGAAGCGGGGATCGTCGACGCGGTCGAGACCGCGACCGGCGTCTATCTTGCCCAGCGCACCGATGGCGAGCGCTTCCTCGACACCTATCGCCGGATCGGCATCGAGCCGTTCAAGGAGGCGCTCTATGACTGATCCCCTTCGTTTCCGAACCGATGACCCGGTCGATCACCCGGCGGTGACCGTCGATTCCTATATCCAGCAGGCGAATTCCGCCGCCGTGCGGGTCGAGCCGGGCGACGACGCGCGCGCGCTGATCCCGCACCTGGACGGGCTGCGGCTGATCGAGGTGAACTTTCCCGCCTTCACCGATGGCCGCGGCTACAGCGCGGCGCGGGTGCTGCGCGAGGCCGGGTACACCGGCGAACTGCGGGCGGTCGGCGACGTGCTGGTCGATCAACTGTTCGCGATGCGCCGTTGCGGATTCGATGCCTTCGAGCCCGACAGGCCGCTTGACCCGATCGATGCCGAAGCGGCGCTGGCGAGGTGGGACGCCGTCTATCAATTCGCTGCCGATGATCGCGTGCCAATCTGGGCGATGAGGCATCCGGTCGCCGATGGCTGACCTGGGCATCTCGCGATTGGCCGATCGCATCGACACCGGCCCGCGCCACACGACGGCAGAGGCGATCCGGCTCAACCGGATGTTTGCGGGTGCCGACACTGCCGCGATTCTCCACGGAGTCCTGCGTGAGGGGCTGGCCGGCAATGTTGCGACGGTATCGAGCTTTGGCGCGGAGAGCGCCGTTTTGCTGCACCAAATCGCCGCGGTTGCGCCCGATACGGCGGTGCTGTTCCTCGACACCGGCAAGCACTTTGCCGAGACGATTGCCTATCGCGACTTGCTGGTGGAGCGGCTCGGTCTGACCAACCTCGTCGTCCTGAAGCCCGACCCGACCGACCTTGCCGCGCAAGACGAGACCGGGCTGCGCTGGTCGTACGATCCCGATGGATGCTGCGAAATCCGCAAGGTTCGCCCGCTCGCCGGGGCGCTGGCGGGATTCGACGCCTCGATCACCGGGCGCAAGGCCTTCCAGTCCAAAACCCGCACAAACCTGCCGCGGTTCGAGATCGATTCTTCCGACGAGATCGGCCGGTTGAAGATCAACCCGCTGATCGACTGGAACGCAGAGACTATCGCGACCTACATTGCCGAGCACGACCTGCCGCCCCACCCACTGGTCGCGGCCGGCTATCCCTCGATCGGCTGTTCGCCGTGCACCAGCAAGGTTGCGCCCGGCGAAGATCCACGCGCGGGCCGCTGGAAGGGCTGGGACAAGACCGAGTGCGGCATCCACACGCCGGTCACGCTCGGCCCCGACGGCGAGCTACCGCCGGGGTACGAACCGTTCCTCTAGGTCAGGCGGGCACCCGCTCGACGGTGGCGGTCTTGCCGTCCGGACCGGTCGAGAACCACTTTCCGTCGGCCCCGATTCCCTCCTCGTTGCAGACCTGATCGGCACTGTTGTCCGCGGTCACATATTCGGCATCGACCTGATAGCAGTACTGCTCGGCCGACTTCTGATCCCACTTACCGGTCTCGACGACCTTTCCGTTTGCGTCGGTCTGGACATACGTACCGTCGGCCTTCAAGTCTTCCATGAAGACCGTTCCGTCGTCCGTGGTGATCTTGTATTTGCCCGGCACCGGCAGGCCATCTGCCGCCATGACTTCGGCGGGGGCGGGCGCCGCTGCTGCCGTTTCGGTCGCATCGGGCGCAGGCGCTTCCCGCGAGCAGGCAGCAAGCACGGCCAGCGCGGTCAAAGTAATCAATTTCTTCATGAACATCCCCCTTGGACGGCGCGTCGGAGACGTGACCCCGCCGCGACTCGCAACCCGCGCGGCGGACTATGCACGCTCCACGGCGCGTGTCGACTCCGGGGCTAGAGCCAGCCCTTCTCGCGATACCAGCGCGCCGTTGCCTTCAGGCCGTCGCGGGTCGCAATGCGCGGCCGCCAGACCTGCGGGGGAACGTGCAACTCGGGCCGGGCGACCCAGTCGGGATGCGCCATGTAGCCAACCCGATCCCGGGTCAGTCGCGCGCGTGAGCGGCGCACCAACCGGTCGGCGCGCGATGCCTGCTCGAGCAGCGGGCGCGAAAGGTGAACGACCCACGGGCGCTTGCCCACCGCCCAGCCGATGACCCGCGCAAGTTCGCGGTGGCTCCAGCCCCCGGCATGTCCGTCGTCGGGTTCGAAGGTGCGGTGCGTCACCGTCTCGCCTCCCGGTACCAGGGCGACGAGCAAATCGGCCAGGTCGCTTACGTGGAGCAGCGAGCTGCGCCCCGGCGGAGGCACCGGCACCACGCCGCGCTTCGCCAGCCGGAACATCTCGAGATAGTCCTTGTCCCATGGGCCATAGACGCCCGGCGGGCGCACGATCGTCCAGTCCAGCCCGCTTGCCGCGACCAGCCGCTCGGCGCGCTCCTTGGACGCGCCGTAGGCCGACAGCGACGGCTCGCGCGCGGCGAGCGACGATACGCAGACGAACCGGGGCACGCCTGCTCCGGCCGCCGCCTTCACCACGTTGAGCGTGCCGCCCACATTGGCGGCTTCGAACGCGCCTGCGTCGGGCGCGGTGGTCAGCCCGGCGACGTGGATCACCGCTTCGGCGCCATCGACCAGCCGGGCGAGCGCCGCCGTGTCCGACAAGTCGCCCTTCACCCACTCCGCCGCCGCCCGATCGCCGGGAATGGTGCGCGCGAGTGCCCGGACCTGCGCCCCGGCCTGCGTCAGCGCCGCCAAGGTCGCCTTGCCGACGAAGCCCGTAGCCCCGGTAAGCGCGACCAGCGGCCCCGAACCGGGGTCCGTCACAGCAGCACCATGTGGTCGCGATGAACCACCGCCGCGCGTGGTGCGTAGCCCAGCAGGTCGGCCTGGTCGCCCGCCTTGCGCCCCGCGATCGCGCGGCATTCGGCGGCGGTGTATTCGACAAGGCCCTGCGCCAGCCGGTCGCCCTTGGCTGAGTGGATCGTTACGAGATCGCCGCGGGCGAATTCGCCATCGACCGCGGTCACCCCGGCCGCGAGCAGGCTCGACCCAGAACCCAGCGCCGCCGCGCACCCGGGATCGACCGTCAGCACGCCAGCGGGCGCAATCCGTCCGCCGAGCCAGGCCTTGCGGCCCGCGTCGCGCCGCTGGGGCACGAATACGGTGCCCCGATCCTCCGCCAGCGCACGCGACAGCGGACGCGCGTGCGTGCCGTTGACGATCGCGAGCGCGATCCCCGCGCGCCCGGCAATCTCGGCGGCTTCGAGCTTGGATACCATGCCGCCCGAACCCATGCCCGACCCCGATCCGCCGCTGGCCATCGCGCGCACGCTCTCGTCGACGCCCTGCACTTCGCGCACGAGCTCGGCAGCGGGGTGCTTGGGGTCACGGTCGAACAGGCCGTCGACGTCGCTCAGCAGCACGACCGCGTCGGCTCCGGCGGCCTGCGCAACGCGTGCGGCGAGCCGGTCGTTATCGCCGAAACGAATTTCGGCGGTCGCGACGCTGTCGTTTTCGTTGACCACGGGCACCGCGCCCTGGTCGAGCAAGCGGGCGAGCGTGGTCGACGCGTTGAGATAACGGCGGCGATCCTCGAGATCGTCGAGCGTGAGCAGCAGCTGTGCCGCGACGAGCCCCCGCGCTTCGAGCAGTTCGGCCCAGGCCCCCGCCAGCGCGATCTGGCCCACCGCCGCGGACGCTTGCGCATCCGCCAGGCTCGCCCGTCCGCCGCCCGAAAGCTTCAGCCGCGCGGCGCCGAGGGCGATCGCGCCCGAACTCACCACGACGACCTGCTGGCCGCGGGCCCGCGCCTCGCCTATCTCGCCAACCAGCGCGTCCAGCCATGCGCGGCGCAACGTCCCGCCGCGCTCGACCAGCAGGGCCGACCCGACCTTGATCACCAACCGCGGGCAGGCGGCCGGATCGGCAAGTTGCGAGAGTATGGCGACAGTCATGCGCGGGCCGCTTAGCGAAGCCACGCGCGCCAGTCACGCGGGGAGCGCGCATCCCCCGCGATAAAACTCTGCTCTAAACCGGCGACCAGTCGCCACCGTCTTCGGGAACGTCTTCGACTTCGCTGCCCTTGGTCTCGGTCGCGGTGCGGTCCGGCAAATAGGCGAGCGCCGCGTCGAGCAACGCCTCGATCCCTTCGCCGGTCGCGCCCGATATCGGGAATACCGCGTCGGCCCCGGCGGCACTCAATTCCTTCGCAAAGGCGTCCGCGAGTTCGGCATCGGCGAGATCGACCTTGTTGAGCGCGATCAGCCGCGGCTTGTCCTCGAGACCCTCGCCGTAGGCGGCCAGTTCGTCTTCGACAATCGCCAGCGCCTCGGCGGGATCGGTCCCGGCGATATCGATCAGGTGGATCAGCACCCGGCAGCGCTCGATATGGCCGAGGAACCGGTCGCCGATCCCCGCGCCGTCCGCCGCACCGGCGATCAGGCCGGGAATGTCGGCCAGCACGAACTCGCGTCCGCGATGCCGCACCACGCCGAGCTTGGGCACGAGCGTGGTGAAGGCATACGCGCCGACCTTGGCCTGTGCATTGGAAACCTGGTTGATGAAGGTGCTCTTGCCCGCATTCGGCAGGCCGAGCAGACCGACGTCGGCGAGCAGCTTGAGCCGAAGCCAGACCCACGCCTCCTGCGCCGGGATACCCGGCTGATGCTGGCGCGGTGCGCGGTTGGTGCTGGTCTTGTAGCTTGCGTTGCCGCGACCGCCCATGCCGCCTTCCAGCAGCGTGATACGTTGGCCCACCTCGGTGAAGTCGGCCAGCACCTCGTCCTTGTCCTCGGACAGGACCTGCGTGCCGACCGGCACCTGGATCACCAGGTCGGGGGCCGAGGCTCCGGTGCGATCCTTGCCCATACCGTGCCCGCCGCGCGCGGCCTTGAAGTGCTGGGTGTAGCGGAAATCGATCAGCGTGTTGAGGCCCTGCACCGCCTCGAACACCACGTCTCCGCCGCGTCCGCCGTTGCCGCCGTCGGGTCCGCCGTATTCGACGTACTTTTCGCGCCGGAAGCTGACCGCTCCGGGCCCGCCCGCGCCGGAGCGGATGAAGATCTTGGCCTGGTCGAGAAAATGCATTGGTTCGCGCTACGCGTTAAAGGCGACGGTTGGAAGTCGCGGTGGTTCGGACGCGCGATAAGCGCGCCCGCAAGGCTGAAAGGGACGGCCACCTTGATGACGCCCTGCCACCCGCAGCGCCGTAAATGCGGGGACACCGCACACGGCTGGGCGTGGGCGGAAAGAGATTGGCCTAATTCGACGAATTCGAACCGAAACTGGTGGAGCCGAGGGGGATCGAACCCCTGACCTCGTCATTGCGAACGACGCGCTCTCCCATCTGAGCTACGGCCCCGTTCCAGTTCCTTTCGCCACCGGTCGGCCAGGCGGCGAGGCGCCCCTTAGGCGACCGGGGGGCGGCTTGCCAAGAGCAAACCGCCCTCACGGGTCAGCCTTGCGGAGCGCCGCCAGGCGAGGTTGGCGGAAGCGTGATTACCGGCTGGGGGTCGGCCGATTCCGGGGTCAGAACGATCACGGGCGCGCTCGTTGCCGCGGGCTGCGGCGAAAGCGGGGGCATCGTCCCGACGGTGGTCGAACCTGGCGGCACGTTGACCGACGGGTCGAGCGGATTGACATATCCGGTTACGGTCGTGGTCAAAGCCGTCGGATTGTACTCGGCATCCCACCGCGCAACTTCCACCCGGTACTGTTCGTAGGCGCGGAAGAAATCGTCGTACACGCCCTCGATCTTGGGCAGGCTGCGCGCGGCAAAGGCATCCAGATCGGCCGGGGCGACCTGCGGCAGTTCGTTCGAGACGGCGAGCGAGGCGTCGCAGAATGCAATGCGCGCAGGCGGCAACGCGAAGTAGTTGTAGACCTGCGTCATGTAGCCATCGAGCACGTCGCGGAAACCCGCGCCGTATTTCTGGCGAAACTCGCTCTCGAGCGTGCGATTGGCCGACGACAGCCCGCGCGCGTGAGTCTTGAGCAGGCCCTTGTAGCTCTCGAGGATCGGCTCGTACCTCGGCTCAAGGCAGTTGAGCGCCGCGACGTTGAGCGCCGAGCGCAGGTTCCACGTCGTCTGCGCCGGGGTGAGTTGATAGTTCACCGTGTGGCGCACCCCGTCGAACTGGATCGCCGGGATCGTCATGCCCGAAACCGCGCCCATGGGCGGAATGGGACGCGGCGGAATGACCTTTGCCGGCGGGGGCGGAGGGGGCGGCGGAGGCGGCGGCGGCGGCGGTGTTGCGCAGGCGCTCAGCGCAGCAAGGCCCGCGGCAAGCGCGAGCATACGGATACGGGAAGTCGAAAACTGGAACATGCGGCGCGGCCCTCCTCTGCCCGCATCGATTTCTGGCAGGACGTGCCTTTCGCGCGCCTGAAGCAAAACGCCTCTATCGCCTGCCACGGGCAAAGAAAATGCCCGGAGGACGCGCAGTCCCCCGGGCACGATGAAACGAATCCCCAACGCGATGAAGCGATGGCGACTAGCTGCGGCTGGAACCCATGAACCGCAGGAGGAACATGAACATGTTGATGAAATCGAGGTAAAGGCTGAGCGCCCCGAGGATCACGGCCTTGCCCGCGAATTCGGTACCGCGCAGCTGAGCGTACTGCTCCTTGAGCCTCTGGGTATCATATACCGTCAGACCGGCGAAGATGAGCACGCCGATAAAGCTGATCGCGTACATCATCGGTGCGGAACCGATGAACATGTTGGCGAGGCTTGCGACGATCAGGCCGACAACCCCCATCAGCAGGAACTTGCCCATGCCCGACAGGTCGCGCTTGGTCGTGTATCCGTAAAGGCTAAGCCCGGCGAACGCCGCCGCCGTGGCGAAGAACGTCACCGCGATCGACCCGCCGGTATAGACGAGGAAGATCGTCGACAGGCTGAGGCCCATCAGAACCGCAAAGGCCCAGTACATGATCTGGAGCGTGCCTTCGCTGAACTTGGCTGCACCGAAGCTCATCGCAAAAACGATCGCCAGGGGCGACAGCGCGACAAGCCACATCATCGGACCGCTTGCGAACGTGTAGGCGAGGCCCGAATTGGCGGTCAGCAGCGCGACGATGCCGGTCAGCAACACGCCGCTGGTCATGTAATTGTAGATCGAGAGCATGTGCTTGCGCAGGCCCTCGTCGAAGACGACCGCGCCACCGGCGCGCGGCACCGAGCCGAAGCTGGTTGTCGTCGTGCGGGGATCAAATTCGGCCATGTTTGTCGTACTCCTATGACCCGCGAGCGTAGTGCGCGGGCGACACAGCGAATATCGAGTGTTCGGCCCCGCTTTTCAAGCAAAACCGGATGAAATCGGGTTAACCTTCTCCGCGCGCCGCAGCGGCCATATCGCGCCCCCTGTCGCGCGCCGCGCGCAAGGTCTCGCACAGCAGCCGGGTCAGCGCCTCGTCCTCGTCCAGCACGTCGAGGCCTTTCTGAGTCATCCCGCCCGGACTCGCGACCTTGCGCGCGAGATCTCCCGGCGACTGGTCGGAGGCAGCCGCAAGCGCGCTTGCCCCCTCGACCATCGCCACCGCCAGCCGTTCGGCCTGCGCCGCATCGAGTCCGAGCCGCGTGGCCCCCGCGGCAAGCGCATCGATGAAGCGATAGACGAATCCCGGCCCCGAACCGGCGAGCGCGGTGACGAGTTCGAACTGGCTCTCGTCGGCCAGCCACTCGGCGCTGCCGAGCCGCGCGGCCAGATCGGTCACCGCTTCGCGACGCGCCGTGTCGAGACCGTCCGCGACGAGCGCATTGGGCGACTTGCGCAGTGCGCACGCGAGGTTGGGCATCAGCCGCACGACCCCCGCGGCGCGCGGAAAGCGCCGGGCGAGGCTGGCAAGCTCGACCCCGGCGAGCACCGAAATCACCGTCGTCGCGGGCCCGGCAAGCGCTTCGAGGGGCGGGGCCGCTTCATCCAGCATCTGCGGCTTGAAGCCGAGCACGATCGCATCGAACGGGCCCTCTGGCAGATCGGTGCAGAAGCGAGCGCCTTCGGGCATGGCCTTTGCGCGCGGGCCGTAAGCGGTGAACGCCTGCGGCGGCAGGCCGGAATCGAGCCAGCCGGCGGTCATGGCGCCGGTCATCGATCCGTAGCCGGCGATCAGGATGGTTTGGAATTGGGACATCGGCGCTGCCTTAAGGCGCGCGGCCGTCGGGCGCTAGGCCCCGGACTTATGCCTCGCCCGCAGCGTCGACCATCGCGCTGGCGAGCGCGTCCTGCGGCGTCTTGTCGCCCCACAGCACGAACTGGAACGCCGGGTAGAACCGGTCGCATTCGTCGATCGCGGTCTCGATCAGGCCCTGCGCCTGGCCGAGCCCGAGCAGCCCTTCGTCGCCGAGCAGCAGGCCGTGGCGATACACCAGCATTCCGCCTTGCGACCACACGTCGAAGTGGCCGAGCCAGAGCTGTTCGTTGACCAGCGCCAGCAATTCGTGCGCCGCAGCGCGCTTTGCCTCGGCCACGCGAATGTCGGGCAAACACAGCAATTGCAGCACGTTATCCTCGGCGCGCCAGATCGCGCGCACCTGGTAGCTGGTCCAGCTGCCCTGGATTTCGGCCGAAATCTCGTCCGCGGAGACGATCTCGTGCGTCCAGCCGCGCGCTTCGAACAGCGCCGCGAGCATGTCGACCGGCGCGGCATCGTCGGCCGCCGATTCGTATTCGCCCTGCCCTGCTCTCATTTCCGCGATCCCGTTATGGTCATTGCCTCGCTGGATGCCGAGCCGTTCGGCGCGCCGCAATTGCAGAGCGGTTAACGGCTGGGGACAACCCGATAACCCTGTTCACAGCCTGTGCAAAAGCTGTCGAACACGCTCGGCGGCACTATTTCAGGGGGTCGACGTCCTCGCCCGCTTCGCTGGTGAAGGCGAACGCGTCGATCCCCGCGGCCTCCAGATCGGCGACCAGCTTGTTCGCCGCCTTCGCCGAATCGACCGGCCCGGTCAGGAGCCGCCGCGATACGCCCCACTTGGCGGTGAAGGCATCGCGCTTGCCGAGGAGGTCGGGCGCTTTCCTGGCGAACCGCCGCCAGTCGAAGGCGAGCGCCTTCACATCCTTCCCGGTCGCCACCTGCACCCAGATGCGGCTCGGCGCCTTGGGCTTGGGCGGCGGCGGGGGTGGCGGGGGAGGCGGAGGTGGCTCGGCCACTTCGCGCTTCGGCTTGATCGCGGTGATGTCGACCGCGCCCGCAGCGGGCTTGCGCGGAGCATTGGCCGAGCCGAATTCGGCAAAGGCATCGGCGACGTTGGCCGGCTCGGGTTCGGGCTGAAGCGCGGCGCCGGGCGACAGCGCGGCCGGTGACGCGGGAAACGGGGGTCGAAACGATCGTCACCGGCGGTTCGGATGGCGTCTGCGCGGCGGTCACCGTTCGCAGATTGAAGCCTGGAACGGCCGCGTCGTCGGGCATGCGCGCAACCACGACCGGCTGTGGCTGTGCCTGTGCCTGTGGCTGCGGCTCCGACCGGACCGGCGGCAGTTCTACGCGTTGCACCACGGTCGCGGCCGGTGGCGGCGGCGGCGGTGGCGGTGGCGGTGGCGGTGGCGGTGGCGGTGGTGGCGAAGCCTGCCGCACCTGGGTCGTCACGGGTACCCGGCGGCGCAGCAGACTGCCCGGCCTTTCGACCGCCGCTGTACGGACAACCGTGACCGGCGGCTTCGCGACGGGCTGCGGCGGAGGCGGCGAAGCGGCCGCGGCCTGGCGGCGAGGCGCGCGCTTGCCGGGGGCGTTTCGCGGGCCAAGCGGCTCGCCCGACGGTGCAAGGCGGGAGTCGGTGTTGCCGATGGGCGCCGCGCTCGCCGCGCCGGCATATTGCGCGAACCGCGGATCGTCGCGCCCGATCTGTGCCGCGCGGGGAAAGTTGCCGAGGTTGGCCGCGGCAGCCTGCTGCGCGCGGGTAAGCTTGGCCATGTAGCGCAAGTAGGGCGACATCCGGTCGGCCATGTCGCGCGGCATGACCGCTTCCACGATCGAAATCGCTTCGTCTTCCTTGCCCAGGATCGCCAGCCCGAACGCGCGGGCGCGATACGAGGGAAGGTCGCGGCTCTGGAGCAGCGGAAGCAGCGTCGCCTCGAATCCGCGGGTATCGCCGGCGATCGCCTGGCTCAGTGCCAGGCGCCGAAGCACCTCGTCATCGCGGCCCTGCGACAACGCAAGCTTGTATTGCACCTGCGCCGAAGCGTTGTCGCCGACGAGGTCGTAGGCCAGCCCCCGATCGGCCGCGAGCGCGGGCAACTGCGCCCCCGTGGCCTGGGCCTGGTCGAACAGCGCGAGCGCTTCGATCGGGCGGCCCGACCGCAGGTTTGCCGATGCCAGCCCCGCCTTGACCCGCGGATCGCCCGCCCGGACCACTTCGGCGCGGCTGAAGAAACCGATCGCGGCGTCGATGTCGTCAATCGCGAGCGACGCACGGCCCGCCGCCACCAGCGCATCGAAATCCATCGGGTTGCGGGCCAGCCGCTGCAGCGCGCTGGTCAGATCGCTCGTTGAGCGACCGGGAACGGGCTGAACCACCGCATAGCTCTGCGCGGCGACCGGCCCCGCGGCGAGCGCGAAGGGCAGCGTGGCAAGCAGCGCGGCGGCGCTGCGCTTGGGGAATCGGTTAGGACGATCGATCATGTCTCGCCCCCATAAACCAACGCGGCTGAACCCGCGCCAAACGGGCGTCGCAGCGCTGGCTACTGATTGTTCTGCCGACCGAGAAAGCGCGGGATGCTGAGCGAGGCGGAGCCGCCGTCGTCGTCATCGTCGTCATCTTCGTCTTCCGACTTCGGCCCGCCACGCGACAGGTTCGCCATCCGTTCGAACAGCGTGCTCCCGGCGCTCGACGCAGCCGCACCGCCGCCGCCGCTTTCGCCGCCGGCACCCGAGACAAGCCCGCGCCGCCGACCGCCACCAAGGTGCGCCTGAACCGGCTCGTCCTTTTCGGCCAGTCGATCTGCGTCGAGCAGCAACTCGTCCTGTCCTCCCGCAGACGGATCAGGGGCACCGTCATCGCCCGCCTCGTCGGCGTCGGCGTCTGCAGCGCCGCCCTTGCCCCAGTCTTCGTCGCCGAAGGACTGTTCATCGCCGTCGGCATCCTCGTCGTCCGACGCGGCGCGCAGGCCCGCCAACGGATCGACTATGCCGTCGACGTCGTCGTCGTCTTCCTCGCTCGCGTCGTCTTCGTCGGACGATGCCGCGCCAAGACCGGCCAGGTCGAGCGGCGCGCGCCCGGCGTCGTCGGCTGAATCGTCCGCGTAGCCGGCGCCCTCTTCATCGCCGAAACCGGCATCGGGTTCAAAGGCCACGGGTTCCTGCGCGGCGGCAGACCCCATCGACGGAATCGTATCCCGGTCGTCTTCGGCTTCGAATTCGTCTTCGCTCGGCAACTCGAGCACCGGGCGCTTGGGCGCGCGGCTCTGGCCGAGCGAGAACGAGCGCGGCTCGCTCGCCATCGATTCGCCGGTACCGTCGATCCCGGTGGCGACCACCGAAACGCGGATCTTGCCCTGCAGGTCCGGGTTGAATGCCGAACCCCAGATGATGTTGGCGTCTTCGTCGACCAGTTCGCGAATGTGATTCGCGGCTTCGTCGACTTCGAGCAGCTTCATGTCCTCGCCGCCGATGATCGAGATGATCACGCCCTTGGCGCCGGCCATGCTCACGCCGTCGAGCAGCGGGTTGGCGATCGCGCGTTCAGCGGCCTCCAGTGCGCGATTCTCGCCCTCGCCCTCGCCAGTGCCCATCATCGCCTTGCCCATTTCCTGCATCACCGAGCGCACGTCGGCAAAGTCGAGGTTGATGAGGCCTGGCATGACCATCAGGTCGGTGATCGAGCGGACGCCCTGCTGAAGTACCTCGTCGGCCAGCCCGAAGGCTTCCTTGAACGTGGTCTCCGCCTTGGCGACGAGGAACAGGTTCTGGTTGGGAATGACGATCAGCGTGTCGACGTGCTTTTGCAGCTCGTCGATGCCCGCCTCGGCCGCGCGCATCCGGCGCGTGCCTTCGAACAGGAAGGGCTTGGTCACGACGCCCACCGTCAGCACGCCCTTGCGGCGCGCCGCCTCGGCGATGACCGGCGCTGCGCCGGTGCCGGTGCCGCCGCCCATGCCCGCGGCGATGAAGCACATGTTCACGCCGTCGAGCGCGTCCTCGATATCGGCGACCGTTTCCTCGGCCGCGGCCTTGCCGACTTCGGGCCGGGCGCCCGCGCCCAGGCCGCCGGTGATATCCGGGCCCAGCTGGATGCGCTTGTCGGCCGACGTATTCGACAGCGCCTGGGCGTCGGTATTGGCGACGATGAAGTCGACGCCTTCGATCTCCGCCGCGATCATGTTGGCAATCGCGTTGCCGCCCGCGCCGCCTACGCCAATGACCATGATCTTGGGACGAAGGTCGTCGGTGGCTGGCGGACCGATATTGATGCTCATGGGGTGCCCCTCCGGGGAGTAGAATGATCTGTCACAGTCTTACACGAACCGAATCGTCTCGGGATAGGACGTTTTTCCTTATCCACAGAGGTAAATACCCATCAAAAATACTCTTTCATCGCGCGGACGACGCGATTGACCAGGCCGACCCCGGTGTAATGCGTCGTCGGCGTATGCCGCGGACCGACCGAGCGGATGTCGACGGGGTCGTCGGCGGCGTAGAGACAGAGGCCCGCAAGCGTCACGAAACCGGGCGTCGCGTTGGCCTCGCCCAGCCCGCGCAGCGCGGGGGGCTTGCCCACCCGCACCGGCCGGCCGAGCGCGCTCTGGAGGAATTCGGCGATCCCGGCGAGCTCCGACCCGCCCCCGGTGACGACGACCTGGCCGCCCTTCGCGCCGGCGAAGCCCATCGCCTTGAGCGCGCGGCCGATCTCGTCGGTCAGCTTCGACAGCTGTTCGGTGATGACCGATACCAGCTCGGCACGCGGCACGCGATTCTGGTCGTCGGCCCCGCGCGCGGCGGGGCTGGCGCTTTCGTCGCCCGGGCCGTTGACCGGCACCATGTCCTTGTAGTCGCTGGGTGAGGCGATCGCCGAGCCATAACGGCTCTTGAGGCGCTGCGCCTGCAACCGGCGGATGCCGAATGCGCCGGCGACCGCATCGGTGATGTCCGACGATCCGAAGGGGATCGCCGTGAGGCCCAGCAGCATCCCGCCCGCGTACACCGCGACGTTGCTCACCTCGCCGCCGATCTCGACCAGCGCGGTGCCAAGCTCGCGCTCTTCGGGCGTGAGGCAGGCGTGCCCCGCGGCGATCGGCGCGGCGACCACGGCTTCGACGTCGAGGTGCGCATTCTGCACCGCCTCGATCAGGTTGCGCACCGGTGCGCCGTCGGCCAGCATCACGTGGATGTCGACGCCCAGCCGTTCGGCATGAAGGCCGCGGGGATTGGCCACCCCGTGCGCGCCGTCGAGCGTGTAGTGCGCGGGCTGCGCGTGCAGCACCATGCGCCCATCGGGCTGGATCGAATCGCGCGCGGCGACCAGCAGGTGCTCGATGTCGTCTTCCTCGATCCGGCGCCCGCCGATATCGATCTCGACCTTGGCCACCCGGCTCGACAGCCCCGCCCCCGAGCATCCGACCCACACGCTCGAGATCGAGGTGCCGGCGTTCTTCTCCGCCCGCTCGACCGCGTCGCGGATGGCATAAGTCGCCGCGGCCATGTCGGTGACATAGCCTCGCTTGATCCCCTGGCTAGCGCGGTTGCCCGATCCCAGCACGATAAGCTCGCCGGTTTCCGACAGGCCCATGATCATCGCCGAGATGCGAAAGCTCCCGACGTTCACTGCGCCGAACACGCGGGCGATGCGTGGCAGCGCCATTATTCCAGTTCCCCCGGACCCGCCTTCGCGGTGTCGAGCGCCTGCTGCGCGCGGCCCGGGATGCGCATGTAGATGCGATCGGGTGCGCGCATGTCGAATGCGGCGACCTTGCCGCCCAGCAGGCGGTTGACCCCGTCCAGCCGGGCGAACGAAACGAGCGCGCCGGCCGATGCGTCGGGCCCATGCGGCAGCGCGAGGACCTGGCCGGTCTTGAAGGTGAGGTTCCAGCGGCGGTTGCCGATCCACTCGGCCTCGGCCACCCGCGCCTTCAGCGCCGGCGCCGCATCGAGCAGCTTGTCGAGCGCGGCGACCTGGCGCGCTGCGCCGGGGCCCGAAACCTTGAGCATGCCCTTGGAATTTGCCGCCGAGATCGGCTCCAGCTCGTGCCCGCTTCCGTCGATCAGGACCAGCCGGCCGGGCTTCCTGAGCGCGGCGCGGGGCGTGCGTTCGACCACATCGACCACCAGCGTATCGGGCAGCTGGCGGCTGACCCGCGCATCCGCGACCCACGACAGTGCGAGCAGGTCGGCGCGGATCGCATCGAGATCGACCAGCGGCATCGGCCGGTCACGCTCCGCCAGCACCCGCTCGTAGACCTTGAGTTCGTTCATCCGCTGAACGCCGGTGACTTGCACCCGGCGGACCTCGAACCCGGCGTCCGAAGCGACCGCCGCGACTTGCGCCTGGGCCAGCGCCGGCACACCCGCCAGGCTTGCGACGAACCACGCCAGCGCCACCGCACCGCCCAGGATAACGGCGAGGAACACCTTGTGGAGCTGCTCTTCGGTGAACGGCAGCAGCGCCAGCGCGCCGCCGACCGCGTTGCCGGTCCGCGCCTTGGCCTTGCGTGCGGTCGCGGCGCGGCTTTGCGCGGCCGCCGAGCGGCGGACGCCCTTGCCCTTGCGGTTGATCGTTTCAGCCATGTTTCGCCCCCCGATCAAGCGCTTCATTGACAAGCGCTTCGACCAGATCCTCGTAGCTCATCCCGCAGTATCGCGCCTGCTCTGGCACCAGGCTGAGCGGGGTCATCCCCGGTTGGGTGTTGGTCTCGAGCACGAACAGCCCGTCCTCGCCCTGCGCGTCGTCCCACCGAAAATCGGTCCGGCTGCAACCCCGGCAGCCGAGCAGTTCGTGCGCCTGGACAGCGTAATGCTTGCAAAGTTCGAAAATGTTTTCAGGAATTTGCGCGGGGCAAATGTGGTCGGTCATGCCGTCGGTGTACTTGGCGTCGAAGTCGTAGAAACCCGACTTGGGAACGAGTTCGGTCACCGTCAGCGCGCGCGGTCCGTCGGCCCCGTCAAGCACCGCGACGGTCATCTCGCGCCCCCGGATATACGGCTCGGCCAGAAGGCGGTCGAACTCCTGCCAGGGGCCCTTCACATCGCGCCGGATCGGGTTGCCGTAATTGCTTTCGTCGGTGACGATCGCGACGCCGACCGAGCTGCCCTCGTTGACCGGCTTCAACACATAGGGCCGCGCCAGCGGGTCCTTTTCGTACAACGTCTCGCACTCGACGATCCGCCCGCCGGGCATCGGCACGCCGTGCGGCACGAGCGCGTGCTTGGTCAGTTCCTTGTCGATCGCGATCACCGAGGTCGCGAGGCCCGAGTGCGTGTAGGGCACGCCCATCAGGTCGAGCATACCCTGCACCGTCCCGTCTTCTCCCGGTACGCCGTGGAGCGCGTTGAACACGACGTCGGGCGCAGCCTCGGCAATGCGCGCGGCGACCTGCCGGTCCATGTCGATCCGCGTGACACGATGACCGCGCGCCTCCAGCGCCTTGGCGACGCCCTCGCCGCTCATCAGCGAAACAGGTCGCTCGTTGGCCCATCCGCCCATCAGGACTGCGACGTGATATTTGGCGCTCATGGACGACCCACCCGCTGGATTTCCCATTCGAGGCTGACGCCGGTCTCGGTATAGACTTTCTTGCGCACGAGTTCTCCCAGGCCCTCGATGTCAGCGCTTGTCGCGTCGCCGGTGTTGATGAGGAAATTGGTGTGCTTCTCGCTCACCCGCGCCCCACCGAGCGCAAGACCGCGGCAGCCGGCACGATCGACCAGTTCCCAAGCCTTTTCGCCCGGAGGGTTCTTGAAAGTCGATCCGCCGGTCTTGGTGCGCAGCGGCTGGCTCGCCTCGCGGGCGGCGGCGATCTTGTCCATTTCCTCGCCGATCTCGGCGGGAATGCCCTCGCGCCCCTGGAACCGCGCAGCGACGACCACTGCGCCTTCCGGCAGGTTCGAGTGGCGATACGAATACTCAAGATCGCGCGCGGGGAGTGTCACGAACTCGCCGTTGGGCAGAACGACATCGCAATCGATCAGCACGTCGGACACTTCGCGACCGTAGGCGCCGCCGTTCATCCGTACGAACCCGCCGACGGTGCCGGGAATGCCGCGCAGGAATTCCACCCCCGCTATCCCGGCGTCGCGCGCTTTCGAAGAAACGAGGATACCGCTCGCCCCGCCGCCGCATTCGAGCACCTTGTCGCGACGCGCCTCGACCGTGGCGAAGGCCTTGCCGAGGCGGATCACTACCCCCGGAACCCCGCCGTCGCGGACGATGATGTTCGATCCGAGGCCGAGCGCCATTATTGGCATCCGCCCGCCGACGCGCTGGAGAAACTCCCTGAGGTCCTCGAGGTCGGCAGGCTCGAAAAGCCAGTCGGCAGTTCCGCCGGACTTGAACCACACGAGCGGTGCCAGTGGCGCGTCCTGCGTCACCCTGCCACGCAGGTCACGCGTGGAGAACGGCACACCCATGTTCTCTTCGATCGCCGAGGTCGGCGCCGAGCCATGGCGCCAGCCGCGCCGTTCGCCGATCTGCGGGCTCATGCCTGCACCTGCGCGATCGCGGCGGGAAGCCCGGCGGCCCAGCGAGTGATATCACCTGCGCCGAGGCAAACGACGAAGTCGCCTGCTGCGATCTCTGCGGCAAGTTGCTGCGCCAACACGTTCTTGTCAGGCACGGTCGCGGCCGAGCGGTGCCCGCGCGACTTGAGGCCTGCCACCAGCGCATCGGCATCGACGCCAGGGATAGGCTCCTCGCCCGCGGTATAGACCGGGGTGACATATACCAGGTCGGCATCGTTGAAGGCGTTCTGGAAGTCGTCCATCAAGTCGTGCAGCCGGGTAAAACGGTGCGGCTGCACGACCGCTATCACTCGCCCTCCGCTTGTGCCCGCGCTCTCGCGTGCAGCGGCGAGCACCGCGCGGATCTCGACCGGGTGGTGGGCATAATCGTCGATTACGACGGCCCCGGACACTTCACCCACCCGGGTGAACCTGCGCCGAACTCCGCCGAACTGCGCGAAGCCCGAACGGATCGTATCGTCGGCACAGCTCATCTCAAGCGCCACGGCGATCGCGGCGAGCGCATTCTGGACATTGTGCTTGCCGGGCATCGGCAGGCGGACATCGGCAATCCGCCGGTCCTCCTCGCCGCGGCGTCGGACGATGACGTCGAACCGGCTGCCGCCCGCTTCGGGCACCACGTTGACCGCACAAACGTCCGCCTGGAGCGAGAAGCCGTAGGTCACCACCTTGCGGTCGCGCACCTGGCTCATAACAGCCTGAACTTCGGGGTGGTCGATACACAGCACAGCCGCGCCGTAGAACGGGACGTTGTGGATGAATTCGACGAACGCCCGGCGCACCGCGTCGAAGTCGCCATAGTGATCGAGATGCTCGGGATCGATGTTGGTGACGACCGCGATCGTCCCATCGAGGCGCAGGAAGCTGCCGTCGCTCTCGTCGGCCTCAACCACCATCCAGTCGGATTCGCCGAGTCGCGCGTTCGAGCCGTACTGCTCGATCACCCCCCCGTTGATCACCGTGGGATCGACGTCGCCGGCATCGAGCAATGCGGCGATCATGCTCGTCGTGGTGGTCTTGCCGTGAGTGCCGGCCACCGCGACGGTGTTCTTGAGTCGCATCAGCTCGGCGAGCATTTCGGCCCGTCGCACCACCGGTATGCGCTGCTCGAGCGCGGCAACAACCTCGGGATTGGTGCGCTTGACCGCCGTCGAAGTGACGACGACCGCCGCACCATCGACGTTCTCGGTCGAGTGCCCGATATGGACAGTGATCCCGCGCGATCGCAACCGCTCGACGCTCGGCCCGTCGCTTAAGTCCGAACCCTGCACTGTGTAGCCGAGGTTCTGCATGACCTCGGCGATGCCCGACATGCCGATCCCGCCGATCCCGACGAAATGCACGGTGCCGATATCGGTCGGAACGCCCTTCACCAGCCTGCCTCGGCCTGTTCGATCGCCGCGCCCTGCCCCACCGGGGTGCCCTGGCTTGCGCCGCGGGCGTTGTTGGCACCCACGCGGATCACGTCCATCAGCTCGTTGCCGCCGAAGCTCTCGACGAGGTCGGCGAGTTCTTCCACGGCCTTGGGCCGGCCGCAATTCCACGCGGCGTGCGCGGCATTGGCAAGCGTTTCGGGCCGCTGGGCCATTGCCTGGATCTGCTTGGCGAGTTCCTTGGCGGTGAACTTGTCCTGCCGGATCATCCGCGCGCCGCCTGCCTTGACGATCTCGCGCGTGTTGTCGGCCTGGTGGTCATCGGTCGCGATCGGAAGCGGGACGAGGATCGCAGGACGGCCCACCGCGGTCAGTTCGGCAATCGTCGAGGCGCCCGCGCGGCCGATGAACAGGTGCGCATCGGCAAGCCGGGCGGCCATGTCCTCGAAATACGTGCCGAGCTCGGCGGGGATGTCGTGGCTGCGGTAACGCTGGCGTACCGCGTCAAGGTCTTCGGGACGGCACTGCTGAGTCACTTGAAGCCGCTGGCGCAACGCGGGCTGGAGCATGGCGAGCCCGTCGGGGACGATCTCGCTCAATATTCGCGCGCCCTGGCTGCCGCCGGTCACCAGCACACGCAGCAAGCCATCGGCGGTAAATGCGGGGAACGGCTCGTCACGCAGGGTCAGAACCTCGGCGCGCACGGGGTTGCCAACGAGATGGACCTTGGCGGCATACTTGCCCTTCAGCCGCGCGACCTCGGGATAGGCAGTCGCGATGGCGTCGACCCGCTTGGCGACCAGCCGATTGACCCGACCGAGCACCGCGTTCTGTTCGTGGACGAGGCTGGGAATTTCGCAGGCCAGCGCGGCAAGGAGCGCGGGAAACACCGGGTAGCCGCCGAAGCCGATTACTGCGGATGGCTCAAAGCTTTCGTATAGCCGCATCGCCATGCGCCGCCCTTCGAGGATCGCGGCGATGCCGGCAGGCCATTTCAGCGGATTCTTGCCCAGCTTGCTCGCGGGGATGACGTGCGCGGGTAGGAAGTCGGGCTTGCCAGGAAGCGCCGCGCCGCGGTCGTCGGTGACCAGCGCCACGTGATGCCCGCGCCGGTCAAGCTCGGTGGCCAGCGCGAACGCCGGAATCAGGTGCCCCCCGGTGCCGCCTGCGGCGAGGACGTAGTGGCGATTTGCGCGCGTCATGCCTTCAACTCCCGCGCAAGCAGCGCCTTCAGACCCGGCGTCTCGCGATGGAGGAACGGGTTGCGCCGAGTCAGCGCGATCAGCAATCCGACCGCCAGGCACACCGCGATGGTCGACGACCCGCCATAGCTCACCAGCGGCAGGGTCATCCCTTTCGAAGGAAATAGTTGCAGATTGACGAGGATGTTGATGAACGCCTGCCCGCCGATCTGCGTCGTAAGGCCCGCCGCGGCGAGCAGCGTGAACAGGTCTTCCTCGTCGGCAAGGCGCACCAGCACCCGCACGATGATCGCGAGATATAGCACGACGACCAGCGCGCAGGCGATCAGCCCGAACTCCTCGCCGATGACACTGAAGATATAGTCGGTATGCGCTTCCGGCAGGTTCATCTTGCGCACGCCGAGCCACAGGCCGCTGCCTGTCCACCCGCCTGCAAGCAGCGTGCGGCTGGCAAGGTCGACTTGGTCGAACGCGGTGCCGCCGCCGAGGAACGCGTCGATGCGGTGGCGCGCGTTGTCATAGAGGAAGTAGGTCGCGGTTATCAGCACCACGCCCGCGCCCCCCAGCATTCCGACGCGCTTCAGCGGGATGCCCGCCAGAAGCACGATCACGAACCACACGCCCGCAAACAGAATCGTGCCGCCGAAATCGGGCTGCATCATCATCAGCGCAGCGACGAGCCCCATCGTCGCGGTGACGATTATCAGCACCGGCAGTTGCGGATCGCGCAGCCGCCAGCTGACGATCCAGGCGAGCAGGATCGCGAAGCCGGGCTTGAGGAACTCGGACGGCTGGAAGCCCGCGAAGCCGAGGCTGATCCACCGCTTCGCGCCGTTCACCTCGCTTCCGATCACCGGGACCAGCAGTAGAAACACGAGCATCGCCGCGGCAAGCACGATGCCCACGCGCCGCGCATTCTCGCGCGAAAGTGCCGAGGCACCGAACATGAAGATCAGCCCCAGCGCCTGCCAGCGTAGATGCGCCCAATAAAAGTACAGGTCGGGCAACTTGACCGAATGCGTCGACAGCCGGTGGGCGCTCGCCGGGCTGGCGGAGAACACCGCCGCAGTGCCGACCGCCATCAGCAGCAGCACGAGCCCGACGAGGACGCGGTCGATCTCGCGCCACCAGATCTTGAACCGCGCGCCGGTCGAGGTCGGATAGCGCATCTGCGGCGCGGCAGCGCTCATCCGCGGGATGTACGGCCGCTCGCTCACTGCGCGGCTTCCTTGCAGCAGACCGCGGCGTCGTCACTTTCGGTCAGCGCGGCGACGAACTGGCGGAAGCGGTTCCCGCGCTGCTCGTAGTCCTTGAACTGGTCGAAGCTGGCGCAGGCCGGGCTGAGCAGGATCACGTCACCCGGCACTGCCGCAGCAATCGCCGCACGCAGCGCCTCGCACAACATCTCGGCGCGTGTGACCGGCACGCGGCCCTCGAGCAATTCCGCGAAGCGCGGTCCGGCATCACCGATGGTGTAGGCGGCCTTCACGTCCCCGAGATGCGCCTCGGTCGCGCCGAGGCCATCTTCCTTGGGCAGCCCGCCGACGATCCAGTGGATGCGCGGCCCGTCGCCTTCCGCCGGAAACGCCGCGAGCGCAGGGGCCGAGCTGTCGGTGTTGGTCGCCTTGCTGTCGTTGACGAACAGCACGCCGTTGTGGGTCGCGACCCGCTCCATGCGGTGGGGCAGGCCGGTGAAGGTGCGGAGGGCGTTGTTTACGGCTTCCGATCCAATCCCAAGGTACTTTGCCGCGGCGCATGCAGCCCAGATATTCTGAGCATTGTGCGGACCCTGAAGGGACAGAAACTCAGATTGATCGTGAACTCCAAAGTTGTCCTCTGATGGCGGTAACGAGAGTGCCGACGGTCCTCCCAACAAGTCGAAGACGTATCCAGCCAGACTATCTTCGATGTCGGCAATTACGGCAGCGTGCTGATCGCTTTGCATGCCGAACAGCCGCAGCTTCGACTTCTTGTAAGCTTCGAAATTCGGGTACCGGTCCAGGTGATCCGGCGTAACATTCAGCAGCACCGCCACATCGCAATCGAGCGAATATGTGAGGTCGATCTGGTAGCTCGACAGTTCGAGCACGTAGACGCCGCCTTCTGGCAGCGAGTCCTGCACCAGAATCGGAAGCCCGATGTTACCGCCCATCGCACTCGGAACGCCTGCGGACTGGAGGATGTGATGGACCAGCGCGGTCGTCGTGCTCTTGCCATTGGTCCCGGTGATGCCGACGACCTTGTGCGGCGGCAGGCTGGCGCGAGCCTGTGCGAACAGTTCGATGTCGCCGATCACAGGCACCCCGAACTGCGCGGCGCGCGCGGCGATGGGGTGAGTATTGAGCGGTACGCCGGGGGAAACCACCACGCCGTCGTACCCGGTGAGGTCGATCTCCAGCGGATCGGCGAGCAGCACGTTCGCTTGGTCGACCCGCTCGCGCGCATTGTCCTGCCGGTCCCACGCCGTGACCCGCGCCCCGCTGGCGACCAGCGCCTCGACCGCCGCCAGCCCCGACCTGGCGAGGCCGAGCACGGCGTACTTCTTACCGGCGAAGGCGGGGCTCGTGATCACCGCAGCTTCAGGGTCGCAAGGCCGAGCAGCGCAAGCACGATCGACACGATCCAGAACCGGATCACGACCTTGCTCTCGGACCAGCCAAGCTGCTCGAAGTGGTGGTGGATCGGAGCCATTCGAAAGACCCTGCGCCCGGTGCGCTTGAACCAGAACACCTGAATGATGACGCTCAATGCCTCGAACACGAACAGCCCGCCGACGATTGCCAGAACGATCTCGTGGTGGCTCGCCACCGCGATCGCTCCGAGTGCACCGCCCAGCGCAAGGCTGCCGGTATCGCCCATGAACACCGCCGCCGGCGGCGCGTTGAACCACAGGAACGCTAGCCCCGCCCCCATGATCGCTGCGCAGAAAATCGCCAACTCGCCGGCCCCCGGCACGTGCGGGATGCCCAAATAGGTCGCAAAGTCGGCGCGGCCCGCCAGGTAGGCGATGATCGCGAACGTGCCCGCCGCGATGATGACGGGCATCGTCGCAAGACCGTCAAGACCGTCGGTCAGGTTCACAGCGTTGCCCGCACCGACCATGACGAGCGCCGCGAACACGAAGTAGAACGGCCCGAGAGGGATGCCGGCATCGACCAGGAAGGGCACGTAGAGCACGGTATTGATCTGGCTGACGACGATGTAGCTCGCGATCCCCGCGACGATGAATTCCATCAGCAGCCGGACCTTACCCGACACCCCCTTGTGGCTCGCCTTGGTGACCTTGTCGTAATCGTCGAGAAAACCGATAAGCCCGAAACCCAGCGTCACCGCTATGCACGCCCAGACGAACGGGTTTTTCAGGTCCATCCACAGCAGCGACGCGATCATGAGGCTGGTGAGGATCATCAGTCCCCCCATCGTCGGCGTGCCACGCTTCGCGAGGTGAGTTTGCGGCCCATCCTCGCGGATCGGTTGGCCCTTCCCCTGCCGCACCCGCAGCAAGTCGATGAAGCGCGGACCGATGACAAGCCCGATCATCAGAGCCGTGAGCAGCGTCGCACCGGCGCGGAAGGATTGATAGCGGACGAGGTTGAACAGTCCCTCGAAACCCATCCACTCGGCGAGCAAATATAGCATTCAGCCTTCCCGGCCCCTCATCGACTACGGTCGACTAGGTGCGCCACCAGCCTCCCGAGACCGACGGAATTCGATCCCTTGACCAACACCGCATCGCCGCCCGCGAGCCCGAACTCCTCCAGCGCCGCGATTGCTTCGCCGGGTCCATCGCAATGCGCGAACGTGAGAAGGGCGGCAAGCGGACCCGCGCCGCCTTTCCCCAGTTCGCGGGCCAGCGCGCGCATCTCGTCGCCCACCAGAACCAGATGGTCGACATGGGCTTCGGCGATAGGTTCAACCAGTTGTGCGTGCATCGCGGGAGCGAAGTCGCCCAGTTCCTTCATGCTCCCGAGCACCGCGATCCGCCGTGTGGCCGGCGTCTGGCCGAGTTGGCGCAAGGTGGCCCGCATCGAGGCCGGATTGGCGTTGTAGCTTTCGTCGATGACCAGCGCGTGCCCGCCCGGCACCGCGACCCGACTGCGTGCGCCGCGGCCTTTCAGCCCGCCCATCTCTGCCAACGCGAGGCCGGCAGCGGCGAGGTCGCCACCCGCCGCCTGCACCGCCGCCATTACGGCGAGCGAATTCATGATCCAGTGATCGCCCGGCTCGGCAACCGAATAGCACAACCGGGTTCCGTCGATGTCGGCAGTGACCAGCGACCCGCCGTTGGCCGAAGGGATTGCGTCGAGCAATTTCGCGTCCGATCCGGCGGCACGTCCGAACGAGATGACCCTGACGCCTGCGTTGCGCGCGTGAACCAGGAGCCTGTCGTAATGGACGCTGTCTGACGGGATCACCGCCACCCCGCCTTCGACCAACCCACCGAAGATTTCCGCCTTGGCATCGGCGATGGCCTCCTCGCTGCCGAGGTTTTCGATGTGCGCCGGGGCAATCGTCGTGATCACCGCGACGTGCGGTCGGACCTGCACCGTCAGCGCGTCAATCTCGCCTGCGTGGTTCATGCCCATTTCGAACACGCCGAACTTCGCGCGCGATGGCACCCGGGCAAGGCTCAGCGGCACGCCGACGTGGTTGTTGTAGCTGCGTACGCTGCGGTGCGCGGCACCGCGGCTCGCACGATCGAGCGCGGCAAAGATCGCTTCCTTGACCCCGGTCTTGCCGACCGATCCGGTCACCCCGATCCGCACGGCATCGGCGCGGTCGCGCGCGGCGGCAGCGAGTTTCGCCAGCGCTTTGCTCGTGTCCGGAACCAGGACATGGGGCCAATCGACAGGTTCACTGACGAGCGCCGCGGCAGCGCCGTTCGCAAAGGCCTTGTCGACGAAGCGGTGACCGTCGGTCGCTTCGCCCTTGAGCGCGACGAACAGGTCGCCTGAGCGCACATCGCGGCTGTCGATCTCGACGCCGGCGCACTGGAACGCACCGCTGACCCTGCCGCCTGTTGCCACAGCGATCTCGTCCGCAGTCCACAGCGCGAGTCGCAGAGCGTCGCGCTTCTGGCGAGGCCATGCGCGGAGGGCCGAATGCACGATCATTCGCCCTCTTCCCCATCAGGGCCGGCCGCTGCGGCTTCGCGCGCCACGGTTACGTCGTCGAACGGCAAAACCTTCATGTCTTCTCCCGAGCCAACGATCTGGCCCTGTTCGTGTCCCTTGCCGGCGATGAGAACGATGTCCCCCGACTGCGCCAGCGCGACCGCGGCTGCGATCGCGGCGCGGCGGTCGCCAATCTCGCGGGCGCCCGTTGCACCGTCCATGATTTGCTGGCGGATCGCCGCTGGATCTTCACCGCGCGGATTGTCGTCGGTGACGATGACGAAGTCAGCGCGCTCGGCGGCCACCCGGCCCATCTCGGCACGCTTGCCCGGATCGCGGTCGCCGCCGGCCCCGAACACGACGACGAGCCGCCCGCGCGGTTGGTCGGAGACATGCGGCCGCAAAGCCGCGATCGCCGCCTCGAGCGCATCAGGCGTATGCGCGTAATCGATGTAGATGGGCGCGCCGGCACGGTTGAGCGCTGCGCGTTCGAGCCGCCCACGGACCGGCTGAAGCCGGGCAAGCGCGTCGAACACGGTCGTCACATCCCCGCCGGTCGCTATAACGAGACTTGCCGCAACGAGTGCGTTCGCTGCCTGATAGGCGCCGATGAGCGGAAGCTTGACGGTACGCATCTGCCCGGCGTGCTCGATTTGCAGTTCCTGACCGAGACGACCGGGATTGCGGGCGACGAGACGAATATCATCCCCCTCGCCGCCCACTGAAAACACGCGCAACCCCCTCTTCCGCGCGTGCTTATCGGCGCGCTCGGCCCATCCATCGCCATCGCGCCAGATCACTGCCGTGCCTTTTTCGGCAACGACTTCATCGAACAGCCGCATCTTGGCGGCAAAATACGCATCCATGTCTTCGTGATAATCGAGGTGGTCGCGGCTGAGGTTGGTGAACGCCGCGGCGATTACATGCAGTCCCTCGTTGCGAAACTGACTCAGCCCGTGGCTCGACGCTTCATATGCGACATGCGTAACGCCCTCGCGCGCAAGACCGGTCATGTTCGAGAGGAAGGTGACGATGTCAGGCGTGGTCAGGCCGGTCGATACGCTTTCGTCTGGCGTAGTGACGCCCAGCGTACCGATCGATGCCGCGCTGACGCCGGCCATCCGCCACAACTGGCGGGTCATCTCGACCGTCGAGGTCTTGCCGTTGGTGCCGGTTACCGCGACGATCGTTTCGGGCACCGGCTGGAAAAATGCCGCGGCCGCACGCGCGAAAACGCGGCGCGGCTGCGGATCATTTATATGGAGCGCGCCTTCGACTAGCGCTTCGGGCCGCGCGACGACGGCCACCGCTCCGGCGGCGACCGCTGCGGGAATGAAGTCCTCGCCGTTCACCGCCGAGCCCTCAAACGCGCCGAATACGGTGCCAGGCGCCACCTTGCGGTGGTCGATTGCGAACCCGGTTACCGCGATGTCGGCCGCGCTGCCGGCGTCGAATCCGGCTGCCGCGGCGATCCGGCCCAGTTTCATTCACCGCCTCCGTGGGGAACAAGCGGATCGAGATCGGTAAGGTCGACGTCGCGGGCGGAATCGGGTGCGACACCCAGGATCGGACCGATCCGCGGGACCAAGCGGCCGACAATCGGCGCGGCATTCCATGCGGCGGTGCGCTGGTAGCTCGAAGCAACGGTACCTTGCGGTTCGTCGAGCATCGCGATCACGACATAGCGTGGACGGTCCATTGGGAAGGCCGAGGCGAACGTCGATACGAGCGAGTGCTTGCGGTAACCGCCCGCGCCCGGCTTCTCCGCCGATCCGGTCTTGCCACCAACGCGGAAGCCCGGAGCGTTCGCCTTGCGCCCCGTTCCATATACGGCGATCATCCGCAGCAACTGGTTCATCCGAGCCGAAGTGCTCGCCTTGAATACCCGCCGGCCCTTGGCGGCATGTCCCGGCTCAATCTTGCGCATGGTCGCCGGACGCCAGATGCCCCCGTTGACCATTGCCGCATAGGCACTCGCCAGATGCAGCGGCGTGACCGCGACACCGTGGCCGTAGCCCACCGTCATCGCGCGCAGGATCGGCCACTTGCCACTGGTCCAGATCGGAAATCCGCGGGCCGGCAGCTCGATATGCGCGCGTTCGTGCATTCCCAGATCGGTCATCGTCTTCTGGAGGAGATCGGGGCCGAGTTCCTGGACAAGGTGCGCGGTGACGACGTTGGAGGAATGGATCAGCATCTCGGGTACATTGAGCGAATCGCCGAGATTGTGGCTGTCCTTGATCGTGAACCGCCCCATCGGAAAGGGCCGCGCCGAATAGCGCTTGGAGAAATCGGTGACGATGCCGTTCTCGATCGCAGAGGCGACGGTCAGCGGCTTGAAGGTCGAACCCAACTCGTAAACCTGGTTGGTCACCCGGTTGAACATGTGGTCGACACCCGTCTGGTCGATGCGATTTGGGTCGAACTCGGGCAGCGAGGCGAGCGCGAGGACTTCGCCGGTGTCGACGTCGAGCACGATGCCCGCTCCGCCGATCGCGTTCGTCGCTCGCATTCCGCGAAACAGTTCGTCCTCGAGCGCGCCCTGCACCCGGACGTCGATCGACAACGGCACCGGTTGACCGCGCGTGGCGGGATCGCGCAACTGCTTGTCGAGTACCGCTTCCATACCGACGCGGCCGTGGCCATCCGAGCCAACGTAACCCAGAACGTGTGCCGCCATCGAGCCTTGCGGATAATGACGGTCTGTCTCCTGAGGCAGTTCAAGCGCGAGTTCGCCGATCGCCTGCACCTTGTTGGCTTCCTCGGGAAGGACGCGGCGGCGCAGATAGCCCGCCTTGCCCTTGGCCAGCCGATCAGCAAGTTCGGTCTCGTCGACATCGGGGAAGATCGCGGCAAGTTCGCGCGCCACTTCACGCGGACCCTTGACCAGGGGGTCGCCATCGCCGAGCGCTTCGGGATTGAACCACAGCGCGAAAGCAGGGAAAGCGCGGGCAAGCGGCTCACCGTTGCGGTCGGTGATTTCGCCGCGGGGCGGCAGCAGCGCTTCCTCGAACGATGTGGACGGGCGTCCGCTGCCGGTCAGGCCGAGATAACCGATGCGCAAGATTGCGGCCGTCGCGATCAGCGCGAAAATCGCCGCTACGAACAGGACTCGCAGCCGCGCGGTGCTGAGCGAGCGCTGGCGGAGGGTCACAAGCTGGACCCGCCCCGAATGGATCGCGGCGGTGTAAGTCAGCGCGTTCACTGGCTCGCCTCGGCGAGGAACGCTCCGCCGTTCGCCAACTTGTCTGCCAGCGAACGGGTCTCATCGGCCACCGTATGGATCGGCTTGCCGGTCAGCGGGCTGACCATCGCCGGAAAATGCGTCTGGTCGGTATCGTCTGCGGATCGCGCAACGCGTATCGGGGTTGGCGCGGCAGGCAGGCGCGGCTCACCGAGTTCTGCCAACTGCCGTTCTCCCTCGAGATACTGCCCAGGCCCCGGCGCCTGATAACCAAAGTCGACCGCGTTCCACTGGGCGAGCTGCTGTTGGCTCGCGCGGGTTTCGAACTCGGTCTCGAGCAGAAGCTTCTCGCGCTGGAGCGAGAGGATATGCCGTTCGGCGAGGCGAACTTCGCTCCGCACCGAATTCACCTTGAAGGTCAGTGCCGCGAACACCGCGCAGCAAAGTGCGAGGGCGACTACCCAGCCGATCTGGCGAAGGCGGCTACCGGCGACCATCAAGCGGCCTCGCGCGCAGGTGCCGCAGTGCGGACCGCGTGGCGCAAGGTGGCGGACCGGGCACGCAGGTTGCGCGCGATCTCGGCCTCCGATGCGCGGATGCCCTTGGATACGCGCGCGAAGGTCGCGGGCGTGGGCTGGGCCTGGGGCATGTGGCGCGAGCCGGCCTGGACCGCCGCGGCATCGCGCAGGAAACGCTTGACGATCCGGTCCTCGAGACTGTGAAAACTGACCACGGCAAGCCGCCCACCTTCGCCGAGTAACGTTTCCGATGCCGTCAGCGCAGTCTCGAGTTCGGCCAGCTCCGCGTTGACGTGGATGCGGATCGCCTGGAAGCTACGCGTCGCCGGGTCCTTCGGCGCTCCGGGACGATGGCCCAGCGCCTTGCGCACGACGCGGGCCAAATCGCCAGTCGTCTCGATCGGCCGCGCGGCAACGATCGCGCGGGCGACCCGTCGGCTCTGCCGTTCCTCGCCGTATTCGTAGAGGACGTTCGCGATCTCATCTTCTCCGGCTTCGTTGAGGAAGTCGGCTGCGCTCGGTCCATCCTGGCTCATGCGCATGTCGAGCGGCCCCTCGGCCGAGAACGCGAAACCGCGCCCGGCCTGGTCGAGCTGCATCGATGACACGCCGATATCCATCACGATCCCGTCAACCCGCGCGAGTCCCGACTCGGCGAGCGCAGTGACCATCTCGGAGAAACGGCGCGGGTAAAGAACTAGCCGCGGCGGGTTTTCCGCAGTTTCCGGCCAATTTTGACCCGCAGCGATTGCATCGGGATCGCGATCGAACGCGTGCACCGTGGCGCCAGCCTGCAACAGCGCGCGGGAATAGCCGCCCGCGCCGAACGTCGCGTCCACGATCACGTCACCAGGACGCGGATCGAGTGCCGCAACCACTTCAGCGAGCAGAACGGGAATGTGCGGAGGCTGCTCGGAGACGGCGGTCACTTGCCCTTCCCCTCGGCCTGGAATTGCGCGCAGGCGGCTTTGGCAGCCGCCCACGCGTCGTCCATTTTCATGAGCTCGGCGGGATTCCAGATCGTGAAGCTGCGCCCACCACCCTGAAAGAACAGCGCATCGCCGATGTTTCCGAGCATTCGCAGGTGATCGGGCAGGACGAATCGACCCGAGTCGTCGAACGGCACGCGGGCATAACCGAACAACTGGGCGGCACGCGTGTCGCGGTCAAACTCTGGGCCGGAGCGGTCCTCTTCACGATCGAGCTGCGCTTCGAGCTCGAGCTGGCGCGAAAGGCCGAAGCCGACCAGGCAGGCAAAGCGGGGATGCTTGTCGAGACACAGGACGCGGCCGTCGCTCGATTCCTTTACCGCGCTGCGAAACAGCGGGGGCAGCACGAACCGGCCCTTCTCGCCGAGCGGCGAGAAGGCCTGTCCACTGAAACCGCCGAAGAGCAATGCCGCCACGTGTCCCCATCCCTGTGCCCGTGTCCGCAAAGCGAAAGGGCCAGCCCCGCGAACACGCCTTTCCCGCGACCGCCTGCGCGAACGCGGGCGGCTCGCACCGAAACCAGATCGATGCGGCGGGAACGTGATGTCCGATGGATCAGGGTATTAACTTTCTCTGGCCCGGGAGGGAAGGGAAAAGTGCGGGAAATTGCGGGATTAGGCGGTTAACGCCGCATTATGGTGTGGATAAACGGCCACGCGCCCTCGGAACAACCAGAATGGAAAAGGGGGTAGATGGGCACGGGAATCGGCAGATTTCTGAGGGATTTCAGGGTCCATCCCGCTATTTCCCGTGTGCTCAATCGGGCGCTACCCGACCGCCCGGTCGATCAGTAACGCGAGGATTGGGGCGCCCTCGTCCGCGCTCCGCTGTCGGTCGAGCAACGCGGCGTCGGCGACCACGGTCACCGTGCCCTTGCCGACTCGGCAGGTCGCAATCAGCGGCTCCTTGGCAAGAGTGCATTCGGACGGCGCGCCGGGCGGGACGATCGCAAGCGTTCCCGACAGCTCGACCGGCAGCGCCAACCCGTCAACGGTGACCGTCTGCTCGCCTTCCGGTTGGTCCTCGTCGAACCGCAGTTCGAGGCCCCAGCGCTTCAGGATCGGGGAGAGCACGACCATGCCTTGCGGCCGGCGCTTGTCGCCCAGCATGAATTGGGATTCCTCGGTCAGGAACGGGTCGGCGAACAGCAGCAGGCGACCGCCGCTGCGGACCCAGTCGTCGAGCGCCACGTTCTCGCCTGGCGCGAGTGGACGCGGCTGCGCCATGACGAGCCGTCCCAAGCGCTTGAGTTCGGGGCCGTCGAGCGTGTCGAGGGGCACCAGCCGATTGTGCTGTTGGAGCGCGGTTCGCGCCCAGTGCGTTGGTGCGCCGCTGTCGATCGCCTCGCGGATATCGGTGCTTTCCGCCCAGTAGATCGGCAGCGAGGCAAACAGTCCGAGCGCGGGCTTTTCGCCGGGGTCGGGCGCTTCTGGAAGGATCTGCCCGGCGATTCCCGCGGCCAAAAGAGCCGCGCAAAGACTGCCGGCAATAAGCCGAGCCCTAGGGCCCATCGGATACTTCTAGATCCGGCGAACCCGACCGCTCGGGAGCCGGTGTCGCTTCTGCCGGAAGATCGGGCACGACGCCGGCGTCGGCAAGCGGGTCGTTGGCGGTCGACATCGGGCTCGGCGCGACCGTGGCTGCCGCTTGGGGCACCGCGGTATCCTCGCTCAGCTTGGCGCGATCCTCGATCACGTTGGCCAATCCCACGATCAACACGATGCCGAGCAGCAGCGACACGCCCACCTGCAGCCGTTGCAGCGCCTGGGCGCGTGAGCCTCCGAGAGGAGAACTCGCCGCATCTTCATCGGGTGCGAGGGTGGGCAATCGGCCGGCCATCGGGCGCGAAGCTAGCCGATGTCGCAATTCAGTCAACTTTGACCTGCCAAACGGCGCCATCTCAGTCGGGCTTGAGCCAGCTGAACACCGGCAGCTCCTTGGCCTCCAGCCACTCGGCCGAATAGAGGGTCGACAGATAGCGGAAGCCGGTATCGCACAGGATCGTAGCGATCCGCGATCCTGGCCCAAGTTGCTTACCGAGCGCGACAGCGCCCGCCACGTTGATGCCTGACGAGAGCCCGAGACAGAGCCCTTCCTCGCTCAGCAATCGGGCGACCCACTCCAGGCCGTCTTCGTCCGAAACGCGGAATTGGGTGTCGATCGGCGCGCCTTCGAGGTTGCCGGTGATCCGGCCCTGCCCGATCCCTTCGGCGACCGAATTGCCCTCTGCCTTCAGCTCGCCAGTTGCGTAGTAGCTATACAGCGCCGCGCCGTGCGGGTCGGTCAGCGCGATGGTCACGCTTTCGTCGCGTTCCTTGAGGCCCATCGCGACGCCGGCCAGCGTGCCGCCCGTGCCCACCGCGCAAGTGAACCCATCGACCCGGCCTTCCATCTGGTCCCAGATTTCCGCCGCAGTGGTCTCGATGTGCGCCTTGCGATTGGCGGTGTTGTCGAACTGGTTGGCCCAGATCGCGCCGGGGGTTTCCTCGGCCAGGCGGCGGCTGGTGTGGACGAAATGGTTGCAGTCCGAATACTTGGTCGGCGGCACGAGGACGAGCTCGGCGCCGAGCGCGCGAAGGGTCGCCATCTTCTCGGCGGACTGGTTGTCGGGCATTACTATGATCGTCTTGTAGCCGAGCGCGTTGCCCACCAGCGCGAGGCCGATCCCGGTATTTCCGGCGGTTCCTTCGACGATCGTGCCGCCAGCCTCGAGCTCGCCTGCCGCTTCGGCGTCGCGCACGATGCCGAGCGCCGCGCGATCCTTCACGCTGCCGCCGGGATTGAGGAATTCGCACTTGCCGAAGATGTCGCAACCCGCCTCGGCACTGGGGCCGGCGAGCCGTACGAGGGGTGTATTACCGATAAGGTCGAGCGCCATGGCGCGAACGGGAGCCGTCATGGCAATCGAACTAGGATCGCACCCAGCCGCGGGCAACGCAGTTCCGGTTTGCGGTTTGGTACCCAGTCTTGACCGCGCCTAGTCCTCTTGAGCGATCGTCACCTTCAGGCCATCGAGATCTTCGGTGAACGGCACCTGACAACCTAGCCGCGAATTCTCGTCGCGATGGTCGCTGGATTCGAGCAGGTCGTCCTCGTCCTCGCTCATCGCCGGCAGCTTGTCCTTGAACGAGCGGTCGACGTGAACGTGGCAAGTGGCGCACGAGCAGCACCCGCCGCACAGCGCGAGCAGTTCGTCGAAGCCGTTGTCGCGGATCGCTTCCATGACGGTCAGTCCATCGGCGACGTCGACGGTCGATTCCTCACCGGCGCGGTTGACGACGATCAGCTTGGGCATGGCGTGCGGGTCCTCTGGTTTGCCCCTGTCGGGCGCTCGGCGGGGCTGCTAGGGGCTGGCCGTCGCTTTGGCAAGATTGGGAGAGGTGGCCGTGGGCCTGACCGCTGCGCAGATCAGCAACAGCCTCGACGCGGTGGCCGCGCGCGAGCCGGCAATCGCCCGTGCACTCAAGGCGGCGGGCTATCCCGAACCCCGCATCCGCGACCGCGGTCACGTGACGCTGCTGCGCGCAATCGTCGGCCAGCAGGTCAGCGTCGCGGCGGCGGCGAGCATGTGGAACAAGCTGGAAGCCGAAGTCGGCGCCGAGATGGATCCGGGCGAACTGCTCGCCCGTGACTTCGACACGCTGCGCGCCTGCGGCCTGTCGCGGCAGAAGCAGGGCTATGCCCGCTCGCTGTGCGAGTTGGTGGTGGCAGGCGCTATCGACTTCGGCGCCTTGCCCGAAAACGACGAGGACGCCATCGCCGAACTCACCAAGGTCAAGGGAATTGGCCGCTGGACCGCCGAGATTTACCTCCTGTTCGCCGAAGGGCGGCCCGACATCTGGCCGGCCGGAGACCTCGCAGTTCAGGCCGGCCTCGGCAAAATCCTCGGACTCGAAGAGCGCCCCGACGAAAAGCAGACCCGCGCGCTCGCCGAAGGGTGGCGACCGCATCGGGGCGCGACCGCGATCTTCACCTGGCACTGCTACAACAACCCGGCGCTCTGACTCGGTAGCAATCAGCTACCGTTCACGCTATCCCCGTCCCGGGTGCGGATCGGGAGTAGACAATATGAGCACGCGCAAGGCGATCTTCATCACCGGAGGCGGGTCAGGCATCGGCCGCGCCGTCGCCGAATATTTCGCCGGGCGCGACTGGTTCGTCGGCCTCGGCGACGTCGACGCCACGGGCATGCAGGAAACCCAGGCGCGGATCGGCAACGGCTTCACTTTTGCGCACCGCTTCGACGTGCGCGACCGCGAGGCGTGGGATACCGCGCTTGCCGCGTTCTCGACCGCCTCGGGTGGCCGGATCGACGTGCTCGCCAACAACGCGGGGATACCCCTCGGCGGCGCACTGGAGAGCAACACGACCGAGGAGATCGAGCGCTGCCTCGATATCAATCTCAAGGGCGTGCTGTTCGGCGCGCAGGCGGCGCTTCCCCACCTGAAAAAGACTGCGCCCGGTTCGTGCCTGCTCAACACCGCCAGCGCGGCGGGCATTTACGGGACCAGCGGCGCCAGCGTCTATTCGGCGACCAAGTTCGGGGTTCGCGCGATCACCGAAGCTCTCGACGGGGAGTGGGCCGAATTCGGCATCGCGGTGCGCGACCTGATGCCGGGGTTCATCGACACGCCGTTGCTCGACCACAACCCAAGCCAGGCCTCGAACGAGGCGATCCGCAATCGCGTCCGCGAAGCGGGGCTGGAGATCACTCCGGTGATAGAGGTCGCGCAGGCGGCGTGGGACGCAGTCCACGGCGAGCGGCTTCACACGCTTGTCGGCAAGACTCCCAAGAGACTGGCATTCGGTGCCCGCTGGATGCCGGGTCGGTTGCGCCGGCAGGTACGGCAATCGACGCGGCCGCTGGGCAAGTAGGCCGTCAGACCAGGCCGTCCATCGCCTTTGCCATCGCCACGTCCCGGGTGCTCAGGCCACCGGCGTCGTGCGTGGTCAGGGTCACTTCCACCCGGTTGTAGACGTTGAACCATTCGGGATGGTGATCGGCCTTTTCCGCGAGCAACGCGGTGCGGGTCATGAACGCGAACGCTTCGGAAAAGTCGGCGAAGGTGAATGTCCGCGCGATCGCCTTGCCTTCGCGGGCGAGCGACCAGCCGGTCAGATCGGCCAGGGCCGCGTTGCGTTCGGCTTCGGTCAGTTCGGCAATGGCCATGGCGTCGTTCCCTTGCTTGTCGCTGGCCGAGCCATGGCCTAACGCCCTCGCCGATGGAAGGGGCCCGTCTCGCCGCACACGATCTCGCCTGCCGCCGCGGCGAGCGGCTGCTGTTCGCGGGCCTGTCGTTCGCGCTCGGTCCGGGAGAGGCGTTGCAGGTCGCCGGGGCCAACGGGACCGGCAAGTCGAGCCTGCTGCGAATCCTCGCTGGACTGCTGCGGCCCTTCGCAGGATCGGTCGAGCGCAGCGGCGCGATGGCGCTGCTCGACGGCAACCTGCCGCTCGACGAGCACTTGCCGCTTGGCGAGGCGCTGGGGTTCTGGGTGCGGGTCGACGGTGTCGATGAAGCGCTTGATCCGGTCGGACTGAACGCTTTGTCCGACATACCCGTTCGGTTCCTGTCGACCGGCCAGCGCAAGCGCGCCGCGTTGTTGCAGTCGAACCCGCAGGCCGGCGGCATCTGGCTGCTCGACGAGCCGCTCAACGGACTCGATGCCGAGGCCGCGCGGATGCTCGAACTTCGGGTCGAAGATTACTGCACCCAAGGCGGCATCGCGGTGGTCGCTTCGCACCAGCCGATCGCCCTGCCCGTTTTGCGGCGCGTCGAACTTGCGGACTTTGCCGCGTGAGCCTGTTCGCCGCCCTGCTCCGGCGCGACCTTGGCCTGCTGCTCGGCAACGGGCGTGGGGGGCCGTGGCTGCCGGTGCTGTTCTTCGTCGCGGTGGCGGTGCTGTTTCCTTTCGCGGTCGGGCCGGACGCGCCGCTGCTGGCGCGGACCGGCGGCGGGGTGCTGTGGGTCGCCGCGCTGCTCGCCGCGATCCTGCCGATCGACCGCCTTGTCGCGCCCGACCTCGAGGCGGGGTTCTTCGACCAGTTCGCACTGCGCGGGATATCGGAGGAACTGGTGCTCGCCGTGCGCCTGCTCGCCCACTGGCTGAGCTTCGGCCCGCTGCTGCTGGTCGCCGCCCTCCCCGCGAGCGCGCTGCTCGGCCTGTCGGGCGAGACGACCCGCGCGCTGCTCCTCGGCCTCCTCGCCGGCACCCCCGGCCTCGCCGCGATCGGCCTCGTCATCTCCGCCCTCACCGCCACCCTGCGCGGCGGCGCGGCGTTGGGCGGCCTGCTACTGATCCCGCTTGCGGTACCGGTGCTGATCTTCGGCGCGGGCGCGCTGGCCAACCCCGACGGCGCGGGTCTGGCACTATGCGGGGCGATCAGTCTCGCGTTGTGTGCGGTGGCACCGTTTGCAGGGGGTGCGGCGGTGCGGGCGGCTAGGGAAGGATGAGCTTACCCCCCTACCCGTCATCCCAGCGAAAGCTGGGATCGCTGCCCTCATGGTGAGACAATGAGGAAAGGCGGCTGGGTCTACATCCTGACCAACAAGCCGAACGGTGTCCTCTACATCGGCGTGACGACGGACATAGCGGCGCGGATGATGCAGCATCGCGAAGGCAAGGGTTCGTCGTTTTGCCGGAAATATGGGCTCAGGACTTTGGTCTACGTCGAGCAGCACGACGAGATTGTTGCGGCTATCGCGCGTGAGAAATCACTCAAGGCGTGGAAGCGGACGTGGAAGATCGAACTGATCGAGAAGGCGAACCCGCGCTGGGACGATCTTTTCGAGGGCATCCTGTAACCGAGAGCGATCCCAGCTTTCGCTGGGATGACGGGAGATTTCAGGCGCTCGCCGGCAAGCATCGAAGCTTGCGCCCGGCTGGCGGGACCGTTGCGACGGTGCGTGTGCCTTTCCGCGACGGCGAGCGTCGCTGCGGGTTCACGCGTAAGGCGGCTTATCCCGCCCCGTGGGGCTCAGCGTGAAGATCTCGTTGCCCGTTTCCGTGATCCCGATCGAGTGCTCGAACTGCGCGCTGAGGCTCTTGTCGCGGGTCACCGCGGTCCAGCCGTCGTTGAGCATCTTCACCCACGGGCGGCCAAGGTTGATCATCGGTTCGATGGTCATGAACATGCCGGGCTTGAGTTCGGGGCCGGTGCCGGCCTTCGCGGCGTGGACCACTTCGGGCGCGTCGTGGAACAGGCGGCCGAGGCCGTGGCCGCAGAATTCGCGCACCACCCCGTAGCGGTGCTTTTCGGCGTGCGCCTGGATCGCCGCGCCAATATCGCCCAGCCGCGCGCCGGGCTGCGCCTGCTCGATACCGATCATCAGGCATTCGTGGGTCACGTCGACCAGCTTCTTCGCCTTCAGCGGCACATCGCCGACGAGGTACATCCGGCTGGTGTCGCCGTGCCAGCCGCCCAAGAGCGGGGTCACGTCGATGTTGACGATGTCGCCGTCCTTGAGCGCCTTGTCGCTCGGAATGCCGTGGCACACGACGTGATTGATCGAGATGCAGCACGAGTGCGTGTAGCCGCGATAGCCGAGCGTTGCCGGAACCGCCCCGCCGTCGAGCGTCATCTGCCGCACGACGTCGTCGAGTTCGCCGGTGGTCACGCCGGGCTGCACCATCGGGGCCAGCGCATCGAGGATTTCGGCGGCCAGCCGCCCGGCCTTGCGCATGCCTTCGAACCCTTCGGGCCCATGGAGCTTGATCGTGCCGTCGCGGATGACGGTCTCGGTGCCGGTGATGGTCTGGTATTCGGTCATGCGGGCTACATAGGCGCAAACTCCTCTCTCGTCACCCCGCACCGACAATCCTTGGTCGCCATGACTTCGTCCACGTCGATGTCTCGTCGATTCATTTTATCGCCGAAAAGGATGCGCGGTAGGCAGGCCTGACCGCCGCGATAACCTTTCGGTCGACCGGCAGGTCGAGCTCGAACGCGCCTTCGGCATAAGGTCCCGCAACGTACGGCCCGAAGTAGATCGTCAGCCGGTCGAACGTCGTGCCGTTCGACGACCCCACTAGGACGGTCGAATCCTTCACGTGCTGGCACGAATTGAACCCGTAGTCCTCCTCGCCGCCAGCCGATGGAACGGGTCGCCCGCGCCGTTTCGCGCGCTCGGCATCGAGTGCGCGGCACAGCGCCGGCTGCAGCGCCGCGTCGAGCGCATCGGGCGAGGTGAACAGTTCGATCCCGTCGAGCGCCTTTTTCGCGCGCTTGTCCCACACCATCGATTCGATCCCGTACATCCCGTGCGCGCCGCCGGAGAACGTCGACCATTCGCCCGACAGGCTGAGCCAGCCGGGCAGGTCGGTCACGACCTTCCATGTCTCGTCGAAACTGTGGGCATGGTACGGGTAGCCGTTCTTCTGCGCGTCGGCCTGCCCTTCCCTGGCCTCACTTTTCAGATCGGTGCGGTGTTGTTCGAGATCGGACTGCAGCCGTGCGGCAAGGTCCGGCTGGGCCGACACGGCGGCAGGCCACGCGTAGCCGAAGACATAGGCGTCGGTCTCTTCCGCGACGCTGGTTGCCTTGCCGGTCGCCGACGCGCTTGCCGAAGCATGGGCAGACGATGGCGTGGTCGGCTCGACTCCGGTCTTCTCAGCGACCTCCGCGGGAGAGGAACACGCCGCAACCAGCAGGAGTGCGCAGGGCAGGATCGGGCGAAGCGGCATTGGAATCCCCGTATCAGTCGCTAGGTGGGACCGATATGAGCACACAGCCAGAGCTAATCCAGCCCGATCGCGGTCAGAAGGCCGTCGCCATCCATCTTGTGAACAAGGACGGGTTCGCCGACTGGGCGAAGTCGCTCACCCGTGGCCAGCGCGCCGCGCTTGAGGCGCAGAAATTCGACGGGAGCGGCTATCAAGTCGGCATCGTCCCTGACGGCGACTCCTGGTTCGCGGTCGGCGGGGTGGCCGACCCCGACAGCCTGTCGAGCTGGTGCATGGCCAAGCTTGCCGAGGCGTTGCCCGAGGGCACGTACCGCCGGGAAGGTGGCGAGCCGGGTCCGGCGCTGTTCGGTTGGCAGACCGCGCAGTACCGCTTCACCCGTTACAAGGACAATGGCGCGGCAGCCGGCCCGCGCATCCTGCTGACCAGCGAGGCCAAGGCGATCGACCCCGCGATTGCCGAAGCGCGCGCGGCGATGAAGGTCGCGACCCTCGTCAACACGCCCGCCGAGGACATGGGGCCCGCCGCGCTCGAGGCCGAGGCCGAGGCGCTCGCCAAGGCGCACCAGGCAAAGCTCAGCGTCACCAAGGGCGATGCGCTCGCGCGCGAATACCCCATGGTCCATGCGGTCGGCCGAGCCGCAGCGCGCGAACACGCGCCGCGGCTGATCCACCTCACCTGGGGCAAGGAAACCAACCCGGTTCTCGCGATCGTCGGCAAGGGCGTGTGCTTCGATTCGGGCGGGCTCGACATCAAGGGCGCCAGCGGAATGGCGCTGATGAAGAAGGACATGGGCGGCGCGGCGCACGCGCTGGCGCTCGCCGGACTGATCATGGGCGCGGGGCTCAAGGTGCGGCTGCACCTGCTGGTTCCGGCGGTCGAAAACGCCATCTCGTCCAACTCCTTCCGCCCCGGCGACGTGCTGAACAGCCGCAAAGGGCTTACGGTAGAGATCGGCAACACCGACGCCGAGGGTCGCCTGGTCCTCGGCGACGCACTCACCCGCGCGAGCGAGGAAAAGCCCGACCTGATCATCGACTTCGCCACCCTGACCGGCGCGGCGCGGGTCGCGCTCGGTCCCGACCTTCCCGCGCTCATGGCGCGCGAGGACGCGACCGCCGATGCGCTGATCGCGGCCGGCAAGGCGCACGACGACGAACCCTGGCGGCTGCCTTTGCCGCAAGCGTACGACGAATACCTCAAGTCCGACATCGCCGACACCAACAACGCCGCCACCAACGGCTATGCCGGGGCGAGCGTGGCGGGCCTGTTCCTGGACAAGTTCGTCGATGAGGGAATCGACTGGGCGCACTTCGATACATTCGCCTGGCGCCCCGCGGCCAAGCCCGGTCGGCCGAAGGGCGGTGCCGCGCTCGGCCTGCGCGCGGCGTGGCACATGTTGCAGCAACGCTACGGCTGAAACTTGCCGATAACCGCTCTGGGCTATAAGCGCGCCGGGCGCATCAGTGGGGCAAACCAGCAAACGTGACCGACGCCACCCAATATCCCTTGCCCGATGGGCAGCTTACGCTGTCGGGCCCGGTTGCGCGTCCGGCGGTCGGAACGGTGGCGATCCGCGGCGACCTGGCGCACATCGCGCTCGCCGACCGCTACCTGTGCGCGCATTACGTGGTCCCCCAGCTGCGGACCATCGGCAGCGCCGGGGCGAGCCTGCTGTGTCACCCGCGCGAGGGGTCGGACCCGGTCGTGCGGCTCGATGCCGGTGCGGTGCTGGAAGCGCTCGATTATTCGGGGCCGTGGTGCTGGGGCTGCCTTGGACCCGAAGGCCCATCGGGCTACCTCCGCCTCGACGAACTCGCGTCCGAAGACTGACGCGGTGACGGCCAGCGTCTTCATCGACGGCGCGGTGGGCACCACCGGGCTCGAGATCGCCGACCGGCTTTCCGGCCGGAGCGAATTCGCCCTGATCACGCTCGACGAGGCGCGGCGCAAGGACGCCGGTGCCCGCCGCGAGGCGCTCAACGACGCCGACTTCGCGATTCTCTGCCTGCCCGACGACGCGGCGCGTGAAGCGGTCGCGCTGATCGACGCAGGCAGCGCCACGCGGGTGATCGATGCATCGACCGCGCACCGCGTGGCCGAAGGGTGGACCTATGGTTTTCCCGAAGTCGTCGGGCGCGAGGCGGTGGCGCGCGCGGAGCGCGTATCCAACCCCGGTTGCTATTCGACCGGTTTCATCGCGCTCGTCGCACCGCTGGTGCGGGCCGGGCTTCTTCCCGCCGACTGGCCCTATACCTGCAACGCGGTGTCGGGCTATTCGGGCGGCGGCAAGAGCCTGATCTCCCGGCTCGAGGACGATCCCGACATCGCCTGGCGCGGCTATGCGCTGGGCCTGGACCACAAGCACGTTCCCGAGATGCAGGACCGCTGCGGCCTTTCGGTCGCACCGCTGTTCTCGCCCGCGGTCGTGCCGGCGCATCGCGGGATGGTGGTCGAAATCCCCCTGCCCCTTGGCGCAATGCCCGGTGCCGCCTCGCCGAATATCCTGCGCGATTGCCTTTCCGCGTTCTACGCCGGTGGCCGCGTGGTGCGGATGGGCGCGGCGCCGGTGGACGGCGAGCTGCTCCTGCGCGCCTCGCGCGGGCCGTCCGACGCGATGGACCTGCACGTGTTCGGTTCGGCGGACGGGTCGCAGGCGCGGCTCGTCGCCGTGCTCGACAACCTTGGCAAGGGCGCCAGCGGAGCAGCCGTCCAGTCGCTCAACCTGATGGCCGGACTCGACGAGACGGCTGGCCTGAGATTGCCCGAAAATTAGGCAGCGGTTGCACGGTGAAAAGGCAGCGCGTTTTCCGGCGCGTGCGAAAATGTCCCTTTTGGCACCGGCGACCGATCGAAAGTGGCCGAAGCGCCCTTTAATCCGATCATCCGATGTCCTAATCGCAGTTCGTCGGCCTTGGCACGATTCTTGATATTGATCGTGCGCAAGGGAATGCCGAGAGCCGGTCGCCGCTGTGCATGAAGCGCGGCAGGATGGCCGGCTAAAGGCGCAAGACCGGATGGAAATCGGGGGTCACGTGAAAAAGATCGAAGCGATCATCAAGCCGTTCAAACTGGACGAAGTGAAAGAGGCGCTGCACGAAGTGGGCGTGTCGGGGATCACCGTGACCGAGGCCAAGGGCTTCGGCCGGCAGAAGGGCCACACCGAACTCTATCGCGGAGCGGAATACGTCGTCGACTTCCTGCCCAAGGTGAAGCTCGAGGTTATCGTGTCCGACGACCAGGCGGACCGGGTGGTCGAGGCGATCGCCGGAGCCGCCCAGACCGGCCGGATCGGCGACGGCAAGATATTCGTGTCCACGATCGATTCCGCACTGCGCATCCGCACCGGCGAGAAAGACGACGCGGCCATCTGATCCCGCGGCCCGCCCTTTGAAACGGTAAAGCCGCACCCATCCCCGCCCGGGCTCAAACGGGCAATCCAAGAGGAATTGACATGTCGACAGCGAAGGACGTCCTCAAGCAGATCGAAGAGAACGAGATCGAATGGGTCGATCTGCGTTTCACCGATCCCCGGGGCAAGTGGCAGCACCTGACGATGGTCTCGACCGTTCTGGGGGAGGACGAGCTCGAAGACGGCCTGATGTTCGACGGTTCGTCGATCGGCGGCTGGAAAGCGATCAACGAGTCCGACATGATCCTCAAGCCCGATCTCGAACGGGTGTTCATGGACCCGTTCAGCGCCACCCCGATGATGATCCTGTTCTGCGACATCGTCGAGCCGTCGACCGGCGAGTGGTACGCCCGCGATCCGCGCACGACCGCCAAGCGCGCCGAGAATTTCCTCAAGTCGACCGGCCTCGGCGATACCGTGTACGTCGGGCCCGAGGCCGAATTCTTCATGTTCGACGACGTGAAATTCTACGACGGATACGATGGGTCGGGTTTCAAGATCGACGACATCGAGCTGCCGACCAACACGGGTCGCGATTACGAAGGCGGCAACATGGGGCACCGTCCGCGCGCCAAGGGCGGCTACTTCCCCGTTGCCCCGGTCGATAGCGCGGTCGACATCCGCGGCGAAATGGTCGCCACGATGCTCGAAATGGGCCTGCCGTGCGACAAGCACCACCACGAAGTCGCTGCCGCGCAGCACGAGCTTGGCCTGACCTTCGGCACGCTGGTCGAAACCGCCGATCGGATGCAGATCTACAAGTACGTCGTGCACCAGGTCGCGCACGCCTATGGCAAAAGCGCGACTTTCATGCCCAAGCCGATCAAGGCGGATAACGGATCGGGCATGCACACCCACTTCTCGATCTGGGACGGCGGCAAGCCGCTGTTCGCCGGCAACGGTTATGCCGGGCTGTCGGACATGTGCCTCTACTTCATCGGCGGCGTCATCAAGCATGCCAAGTCGCTGAACGCCTTCACCAACCCGACGACCAACAGCTACAAGCGGCTGGTTCCGGGCTTCGAGGCACCGGTGCTGCTGGCCTATTCCGCGCGAAATCGCTCGGCCTCGTGCCGCATCCCCTATGGAGCGGGCGAAAAGTCCAAGCGCGTCGAATTTCGCTTCCCGGACGCGATGGCCAACCCTTACCTCGCCTACGCCGCGTTGCTGATGGCCGGGCTCGACGGGATCCAGAACAAGATCCACCCGGGCGAGGCGATGGACAAGAACCTCTACGACCTGCCCCCGGCAGAGCTGGCCGAGGTGCCGACCGTGTGCGGATCCTTGCGCGAAGCGCTCGAATCCCTCGAGGCGGACCACGAGTACCTGCTGAAGGGCGACGTGTTCACCAAGGACCAGATCGACGCCTACGCCGAACTGTTGTGGGAAGACGTGAGCCGTTGGGAGACTACCCCCAGCTCGGTGGAATTCGATATGTACTACAGCGCCTGATCAGCGAGCGCTGTCGAGCAAGGAGGGGCGTCCGGTAACCCGGGCGCCCCTCTTTTCATATCGACAAACCATTTTCCTACAGACCACTTTCCTGCCTAGTTCTCGCGCCTCGATTCGCCGGACAGACGGGGCAGGCCATGCAGCGCAAGACGATCTTCGACACGGTACGCCGGATGCTTCGGCGCGGATTTTCGCCGGGCGAAGTGGCGGCGCTCGATGCGGCGATCGACGCCGCGCTGGCCGATGGGGTGGTGCCTCGACCTCGGACAATATCACCAGACGGGGTCGCGCTGATCCAGGCGTTCGAAGGGCTCGCCAGGGTGCGGCCCGACGGGATGGTCGAGGCCTATCCCGATCCGGGCACCGGCGGTGCGCCGTGGACGATCGGCTGGGGCGCGACCGGGCCCGGGATCGAGCCCGGCACGGTCTGGAGCCGCAAGCAGTGCGATGCGCGGCTGTCCGCCGATCTGACGCGCTATGCGGCAGACGTCTCGCGCGCGGTCGGCGATGCGCCCACCAGCCAGGTGCAGTTCGATGCGCTCGTCAGCTTTCACTACAACACCGGCGCGATCGCACGGGCAACGCTGACGAAGCGGCACGTGGCTGGCGATTTTTCAGGGGCGGAGGCCGAATTCGCCCGCTGGACCCGCGCCGGGGGGCGCGTTCTCAACGGGCTCGTGCGGCGCCGCGCGGCCGAGGCACGACACTATGCGGACCGTTCGTGACGGCGAATGAAACCCGCCTTTGCAAAGGCTTGGCGGTCGTTGTCCGCCGTTCATGGAACTAGCACGCCTCGCGCACCGTTCCCCGGACAAAGGAGATGCAAAATGCGCAAATTTCTAATGGGCGCGGCTGCGATCGCACTGGCCGCCGGAGGCGCTTACGCCGACCCGGGCAACGGCAGGGATAACGGCAAGGGTAACGGCGGCGACAAGGGCGCCCCCGCGGCTGCGATGCAGTCAAACGGCAATGGCAACGCAAAGGCAGCCAAAGGCCCGTCGATGAAGGAGGCAAAGGCCGACAACGGTCCCTCGATTAAGGAGGCAAAGGCCGATCATGGCCCCTCGATGAAGGCGGCCAAGGTCGACGCCAAGGTCGACAAGGGTCCGCCCGCAAAGGCGGCCAAGGTCGATCGCGCGCCACAGGTCAAGCATTCGAAGAAGGCGGACCATTCTGTCGACCGCCGCGTGGTGCAGGGCAATCGGTCGAACGACGGGCGCGACTATCGCCGCGAAGGCTATCGCGACTTGCGGACCCTGACGTTCAATGGCCGTGACAACTATGGCTATGTCGAGGGGTGCCCCCCGGGCCTTGCCAAGAAGCACAACGGCTGCACGCCGCCCGGCCTCGCCAAGGGCGACAACCACTATTACCAACCGTCGTACTTCGGTTACCGCTCGGTGACCGACGGGCGCTACTACTACGACGACGGATACCTGTACCGTACGGGTTCGAACGGTTCGATCCTGGGCTACATTCCGTTGCTTGGCGGCGCGCTGTCGGTCGGCAACCAGTGGCCGAGTTACTATCAGCCTGCCGAGGTGCCGCAGTACTATGTCGACTATTACAATCTCGGCCCGTCGAACAGCTACCGCTATGCCGACAACGTGCTCTACCGCGTCGATCCGCAAACGCTCGATGATCAGCTCGATCGCGGCGTTGCTGACCGGCGACCAGTTCTCGGTCGGCCAGCAGATGCCGTCGGGGTATGACGTCTACAACGTGCCCTACGCCTATCGCGACCAGTACTACGACACGCCCGACAGCGCGTACCGTTATTCCGACGGGTACGTGTACCAGGTCGACCCGACCACGCAGCTGATCCAGGCTGCCATCCAGCTGCTGACGTGAGCGAGGGTACCATGCGCATGAGAAACACGATTGCCGCCGCCGCCGCACTGGCGCTTCTTTCGCCGCTGGCTGCCTGTTCCAAGACGGATACGGCCAGCCAGGGCGAGACGGACGCCAACCCATCGGCCAATCGCACCCTTGCCGCCATAATCAGTAGCGCGCCGGGTCTGACGACGGTGTCCGGCGCCCTGTCGGAAGCAGGCCTTGCCGACGTGTTCGACGGACCGGGCAGCTACACCATCCTGGCACCCGACGATGATGCTTTTGGAGCGCTCAAAAGCGAGACTGCGGCGCTTCAAGACGACGCCCACCGGGCCGAACTGGTCGCCGTGTTGCGCGGGCATATCCTGCCGGGACACCTGACCCCCGACGCGATCAAGAAGGCCATCGCGGACAAGAAGGGTCCGGTCACGATGACCACGCTCGACGACAGCGAGATGACGTTCGCGTCGTCCGGAGACGCGATCACCGTGACGGGTGCCGACGGGTCGAAAGCGACGATCGATGGCGATGCGCTCATCGCCAGCAATGGCGTCGTGTTGCCGGTCGATGGCCTCGTCAAGAAGCCGGAAATCGCCCCCGCAACCTGAGCGAGGCGCAACGGTACGACGCCCGGGGAGCCAGCCGCTCCCCGGGCGTTCGTGCGTCAGTAATCCTTGCTGACTTCGGCCACCAGCGATTCGCGCCCGATGGTCGAGATGCTGCCGAGGATCGACAGCCAGCTGGTGATGCGGAACTCGGCCTGGGTCGCGCTGTAGCCGCGCCCGTCGGTGATGATCTCGACGTAGAACTTGCGCCCGATGTTCTTCCCCAGAGCGATCGAGGTGGCGCGACCGAGCGCGGGATCGGCGCTGACGATGCGCAGCCGGTCGAGACCGATCGCGGTGCGCAGCTTGTTGATCGGGTCCATCCCGCCGCCCCCGCGCAGCGAGGCGAGCGCCGAACCGAGCTGGAGCACGTCGGTCGCCGATAGCTCGGTGATCGATCCACCGAACAGCAGCCGGGCGAGGATTTCCTCTTCGGGCAGGGCCGGGGTGGACGCGAACGTGATTTCGGGCCGTTGCGCGCTGCCCTGGACTTTGACCGCAACGTCGATCCCGTCCGCCTCGCTCTCGGCCACGATGTCGAGCCGGGGATCGATCGGTACCTCCTCGTCAAAGTTGATTATGCCGCGAGTGATTTCGAAGCGGGTCCCCGCGAACGAATAGCCGCCGCGCACCAGACGCGCTTCGCCGCCGAGGCGCGGGTCGTCGGTGGTTCCGCGCACCCGGACGTTGGCGGACCATTCGCTGTCCAGCCCCATCCCTGCGACCGCGACCCGGCTTGGGGCACGCGCGTCGATGAGGTAGCGCCACGGGCGCGAGGTCGCTCGCGTCGGTCCGACATCGTAAGGCAGGTTGATCTCGCGCGTCTTGATCTGCGGCAACCGGACATCGGCCGCTGCGGTGCCGAGCCGCCAGCTTGCGCGATTGACACTCAGGCGTCCCGCGATCGTCCCGCCGATCCCGTCGGACACGATCCGTAGCGGTCCGGTCACCGTCGCGCTCAATCCCTGCGCGTCGAGCAGCGCGGCATTGCGCGCGGCAATGCGGATGTCGAGTTGCGGGCCCTTCACGCCCAGATCCTCGAGCACGACCACCCCGCTGCCGCTGACCGTGCCGTCGTTCGGCGTGGTCCCGCGGAAGCTCGTCAGCCGCAGCCGCGAACCCGAGAAGGTGCCGCGTGCGGTGACATTGCGCAGGTCGGTGCCTGAAAGGCTGGAGCGAAGGCGCAGGTTGTCGCTCGCGACGACGCCGCGCACTTGCGGGGTGGCGAGCGAGCCGGTGAAGTCGGCGGCGACCGAAAGCGGCCCGGTGAGATCGAACGCATCGACCGCGGCGAGCCGCCAGAGCGCATCCGCCGGCCCCTTGTAGCGCAGCTGTGCGAAGAGATCGCCCGCGCGCAGCCGATCGAACAACGCGCCGCTCCTGGGGAGGCCGGCGATGCGGCCCTGCAGGCGCCCGCGACGCTGGCCACCCTCGTCGATCACCGCGCGGGTTTCGAGCCGGTCGGGGGTCAGCCGCAGGACCATTGCCAGGTCCATCGGGCGCGAGGTGAGGACAAGGCCCGAGCGGGTCAGCCCATCGACCTTCACGCGCGCCTCGCCGGTCATCGGCGAACCGCCGCCGCTGGCGAAATCGACCACGCCGGAAATCTTTCCGCCGAGTCCAAGCTCCATGTAGATGTCGGCGACCGACAGCGGCATGTCGGCCAGCTGCAGCTTCATCGCCGTGCGTCCGCCACCGAATTCGCCCGATCCGATAACCGACCCGCCGGCAAAGTTGACCTGCGTCGGCTCGAGCAGCCAGCCGCCGTCGCCCTGCTTCACCAGCACCGCCCGGCGCGGCATCGAAATCGGCCGTCCGGCGAACTCGCCCCGCGCGGCTATCGCGATGCGGCTGGGCGCGACGTTCGCGTTGAGCTGCAACGCGAAGCGGCTGCCGCGCCTTCCGGCCACCGAGGCTGTGACCGTGCCCGCCCCGTTCTCGAGGTCTGCACGCGCGGCCAGGCGCCCGATGAAGAGACTTCCGTACGTGATGCCTTGAGCGAACACGCTGCCGCCGATCGTGCTGTTGCCGCCGACCAGCAGCCCGCTTGCGTCGATGTCGGCCCGGCCGATCGATAGCGGTGTCGCTCCGGCAAAGCGCGCCTCGCGCGCGGCGAGCTTCACATCGAACGCTTGCCCGCCAGCGCGGGGGCTCAGCGCGATCGTCCCGTCGAGCCCGCCGCCGGCGACTGCCAGCGTGCCCGCGGCCGCCCCGCCCTCGAGCGTCAGGTCTCCGGTGACCGAGGTTTTCCATACGTCGAGCTTGCGGATCGCCAACCGGGTCGGTCCGTTTGCCGGTGCGTAGAGATCGATCTCACCCTCGAAGGGGCCGAGAGTTCGACTGCCCGCGGGTCTCGATCCCGAAGCCGTTGTCGATCGGCGCGATCGCCACCCGCACGTTCCTGAGCCCTGCGGCGGGCAATGGATTTGCGAACACGAGCACCGCTTCGGGCCCGCGCGCGGTATAGGCGCCCTCGACGGTGAACGGACCGTAATCGACATGGCGTCCGCGCCCGGCGACGCTGGTGCGCCCGGGCCGGATCATTCCGTCGAGCGTCAGGTCGAGCTTGGCGGCGTTGATCCGCACACCGCGGAAATCGAGCGGCTGCGTGCCGCCGGTGGTGATGCCGCCGCTGAACGAGATTGACGGCCCAGCCAGATTGGCGAGCGTCGCGTTGGTAACCCTGGGAATGCGGCCCTTGAAGTCCGCCCGCACGGTCCATGGCGCGCTGCCGAACGTCGCGACGATGGTCGCCCCGCCATTGACCGTGCCGACGTTGTCGATCGCGAGTCCGTTGGCAGTGATCGGACCCGAAACGCGGTAGTCGCCCGCTGCGGTGTCTCCCGCCAGTGCCAGTTGCGCAGTGGCACCCGGGAAGACGATCGCGAGCCGGTCCGAGGTGATCCTGGTGCCCTGGTAAACCACCGTTCCCCGCGCGGTGCCGTTCACCAGCCGCGGATCGACCTGTGCCGACCCGGTGACCACCCGCGCAATCTTCGCATCGACCGGCAGCGTCCAGCGCGTCCCGTCATAAGTCGCCGTGCCCTGCTGCGTTACGCCGCTCAGTTGAGTCGTCCCGCTGACGAACTTCGACAGCCGCAACTCGTGCGCGATCGTCAGGTCCTTGAACGCGCCGTCGAGTGTCGCGGCGATGCGGGCGCCCTCTACCCGCGTGTCCGGCCCGAACAGCGCAGGATTGCGGATGCGGGCGTTGATCGCGAGCTCGTCGGCCGCGTTCGTGCCGAGGTCCAGCGCACCCTTGGCGTTGCCCGCTACCCCGCCGGATACCAGCTGGACCGCGCCATCGAGTTCTGCTGTTCTCGAGCCGTCCGACCGCCTTGTACGAGGCCGTCTCGCCTGCCAGATCGCGCAGCAGGCCCGCTGCCATTGCCGCCTGCGGGTGCGCCTGGCCAAGAATGGTGTACTCGCCCCCGGCGTTGGTCAGCGTGAAAGCGGCGAAGTTCTCTCCGTCGCGTTTGACCTGGCCGACGCCGTTCCACCTGCTCCAGCTGCCGTCGCCCTTCACGCGGGCGCGGTACCCGGCCTTGGTCCCGATCAGGCCCGCCAGCACCCCATCCCTGGGAGCGAGGTAGTCGAGGTCGATATCGAACGTATCGCCGTCGGGACGGGCATCGACGAGCGCGTGGACGCGGTCGAACGCGCCGAGCCGGCCGTCGGCCTTCACCATCACCCGCCCGTCGCGAATGTCGGCCTTGGCGAGCAGGTTGGCCTTGTGCGCCTGGGGTCCGGCGACCCCCTTGGCAATCGTCAGGTCCTGGATCGCCAGCTTGTCGATGCGAATGTCGAAATTGGGCAGGATCGGCGCATCGGGGTCGCCCGGATTGAGTTCGGGCATGCGCAGCAGCGTGCCGCGATGCGTCGTCAGTTCGCGCACATCGAGCCCACTCGACAGCCAGCTTATCGGCCGCCAGTCGAGATCGACCAGGGGCACTGTCAGGAATGCGCCCTTTGGATCCGACAAGGTGACGTCGTGCAGCGTCGCCTTGCCATAGAGATCGCCCTCGATCCGGCCGATGCTGATATCGAGGCCCGACGCGGGCGCGACCTTGGCAATCTGGTCTGTTACCCAGCGGTGCCCGATCGTGCTGTTGAGCAACGCGAGCGCGGCGACCACCAGCAGCAGCACCGCGACAATCGTGCCGACGACCCATTTGCTTACCCGCCGCGTGCGATGAAAGCGGCGTGGAGGCGCTGCACTGTCCTCCGGTGCGGTCTCGGTAGCCGGGTCCTGGCCGAGGTCTTCGCTCATCAGAAAGCCTGTCCGAGCGAAACATAGACCGCGATCCGGCTATCGCCTGGCGCGGGGTTGATCGGGGTCGCGACATCGAACCGCAGCGGACCGAACCCGGTATTGTAGCGCAGGCCCACGCCCGCGCCGACCCGCACGGTCTGGAAGTCGGGCGTGACCGACTGGCTGACCGATCCTGCGTCAAGGAACGGCACGACCGACAGCGCGCCGTCGAAAAAGCGGGTGCCGATCCGCGCCTCGATCGCGCCTTCGACCAAGCTGCGACCGCCGGTCGGATTGCCGTTTGCGTCGCGTGGCCCGATCGCCTGGTAGCCATACCCGCGCACCGAACCGCCGCCGCCCGAATAGAGCCGGCGCGACGGCGCGATGTCGTTCAGCGCGGCTCCGGGAATCGCGGCGAACCGGCCGCGTCCCGCGATGACGACTTTCTCGGTGACCTGCTGGTAATACGAAGCGTCCAACTGACCGCGCAGGTAAAAGCTTTGCATGCTGTTGGTGCGCGATGTCTCGGGAGACAATTTAGCGCCGACGCGGAAGCCCTTCTTCGGATCGAGCAGGTTGTCGGTCGTGTCGAGCAGCGCATAGAGCGGGATCGCGCCGATGAAATAAGTCTGCAACGGCTGGACGACGCCGCCGATCGGGGCGGGTCGCTGCCGGGTGGCGACCGCCTCCAGCCCCACGCTCCAGCTGAGCGGTTTCTGGAACAACAGCGTCGACAGTCGCTCGTACGTGCCGATGAGCGAGACCGTGCGCGCATCGTACGCCTGGCTCGAGATGGTCGAGGCAAAGGCGTCGAGCGTCAGGACCTTGTCGCGTCCGCCGAAATTGTTCTTGCGGAACGTGACGCCCGCCAGCTGCTGCTGGGTGCCGGCGATACCGCGCAGCCGCAACATCCCCTCGGGCGGGAATAGATTGCGATGCTCCCAGCTCGCCTCGACGCGAAAGCCCTCGCCCGTGCCGTAGCCGATCGCGCCGGCGATAGTGCGCAGCTTGGCCTTGGTCATTTCGACATCGAGGGCAACCTCGCCCGGCCGGTCGCCCACCGGATCGCTCACTTTCCGGGGAGTGATGGCGACCGACGAGACCAGGCCCGTCGAAACGATCGCCCGCCTGAGGTCGTATTCAAGGCTCCGCTGATAGACGTCGCCCGGAGCGAACCGCGCGATCGTCGCCAGGTGCTTGCCCGACAGGAAAGTCGGCAGGTTGGAAACGACTTTGCCGAAAGCGAACTTTCCGCCCGGCTGGACCTTCATCGTAAGGTCGCCTTCGCTGCGGGCGTGATCGATCAGCAACTCGGGCTCGTCGATTGCGGCGAACGGGTAGCCCATCTCGCCCAGCGCCTGATCGAGGTCGAACTGCTCGGTCACGATCGTGTCGCTCGACAACGGATCGCCCGACTGAATCTCGAACGCACGGCGCAGAGCGGGAGCGTCGGGCGCGGCCGCCAGGTTGCCGAGGTCGACCGCGCCGAAGCGGTAGCGCGCACCTGGAATCAGGTCGAAGCGTACCTTCGGCCGGTTGGTCGCACTCTCTTCGCCCGGGTTGATCGAGCCGATCGTGCGGACGACCTGCGAATCGTAATAGCCATAGACCCGCAGCATCGTCGTCAGCAGATCCTCGTCGGCCTTGGCGCGAGCGGCGAGCTGGGCGATGTTGTCTTCGTCCGAATCGAGTTCGGCGATCGTGGAAAGCTGCGCGAACCGGTCGGCGAATGCCTCACGGTCGGGAAAAATCGCCTGGTCGGCCGGAAATGCCAGCTCGAGTTCGGACGTGATCTGCTTCACCTCGGCGTCGACAAGGCTGGGCCGCGCCTGACCGTCATCGACCGCATCGGCGAACTGGATCGAATCATCGGGTTCCAGCGGGGCGAGTACCGGCAGGTCGAGACTGTCGGGCCAGGGCACGTCGATCGGCGGCAGCTCGGCGAGCGGCGAATCGGGGTCGAGTTCGGCCATCGCCGCAACCGCCGCGTCTTCCTGCGGATCGGGCGGTGCGCCCTGTCCTGCCCAAGCGTCGGGATCGTCCACCGCCGAATCGGGGATCAGATCCTCGAGCGATGGTGACGCCTGACGATCCTGAGCCTGGGCGATGACCGGTGCCAGTGCAAACGCAGCCACCGTCAACCGAAGGATGGCGCGGCTATTCGTCGGGAGCGAACTGTGGAAGCGAGGCGTCCTTGGCGGGGCTGGCGTTCTCGCGCGGGCGGGATCGGGGTGCGGTGGCTGCGGCGATAAGCGCCTCGTGCCGTTCGGCACCGAGCCGCTGCCAGCCATCGCGACCGAGCAGTTCGATGGGCCGATAGCGGATCTTGTACTGCATCCGGTCGGATCCTTCGACCCAATAGCCGAGGTACACGTAACCAAGTCCGTCGGCGGCGGCGCGCTCGATGTGGTCGAGGATGATATAGTTGCCAAGACCCGTGCGCGCCTCATGTTCCGGGTCGTAGAACGAATAGATCATCGACAACCCATCGCCCTGTCGATCGGTGAGGCACGCGCCAACCAGGCGACCCGGCCTCAACCCGTCTGAGGGCTCTCTATATTCAATGACATAGCTGGTAACCGGCGTGTGTTCCACCATGTCGGCGTAATCAATCTCGTCCATGGCGGCCATGCCGCCCCCAGGATGCCGCGTGCCGAGATATCTACGCAACAATTCGAACTGCTCGCCGGTCGCCCACGGGCGGCACTCGGTCGCGACGAGATCGGAGTTGCGCCGGATGTTGCGCCTCTGGGTGTTAGACGGCGCGAATTCGCGGACCGGAACGCGCACCGAGACGCATGCCTGGCAATCGAGACAGCTGGGCCGGTAGGCGACCGTCTGGCTGCGGCGGAAACCGATCCGGCCGAGCGCTTCGTTGAGCTGGTCGGAATGCGGCCCCTTGAGCTCGGTAAACACCTTCCGCTCGCTGCGTCCCGGCAGATACGGACACGGCGCAGGGCTCGTGACGAAAAATCGTGGAAAGCGGACGGGAGCCGTCACGGTGCTGAGCGAGTCCTCTCAATCGGCCACGGGAATTCGCGGCTGCAGGGTTCCTACCGTATGCCCACTCGGAGCCGACGGTAAAACACCTTTAACCATCTATCTCGGTTAACGGAAACTTAGTTTGCACAGTTGCGAAGTGGTTGCCACCCGGTTCGCGGCGGGCGGATCAGTTCAATTCCACCTGGCTGACCGAATATCCCTTGCTTCTCAGCGCGGCGATCAGCGCATCGATCTGCTCGCGATCGCGGGCCTCGCACTCGATGTCGGTGATAAGGCCCTTGGCCGGCAGGGTCGTAAAAATGCGCTGGTGGTAAATCTCGATGATATTGACCGAGTGCTCGTCGAACTCGCGCATCACCTTGTAAAGCGCACCGGGACGATCCTGGAGCGTGACGCGCAGCCGCGCCAGCCGTCCGGACCGGGCAAGGTCGCGCAACAGGACGTTCGCGAGCAGCCGGGTATCGATATTGCCGCCGCACAGTACGAGGCCGAGCTTGCGGCCGCGGAACCGCTCGGGATGCGCAAGCACCGCAGCAAGGCCGGCCGCGCCCGCGCCCTCGACAACCGTCTTTTCGATCTGCAGCAGCAGGCTGACCGCGCGCTCGAGCGCGTCTTCCTCGACCAGGAGGATCTCGTCGACTCGTTTGGCGATGACCTGCGACGTGAACTCGCCCGGCTCCTTGACCGCGATCCCTTCGGCCAGCGTATCGCCGCCGCAAGCCATCGTGCGACCATAGATCCGCGCGTACATCGAGGGAAACAGCGCCGCCTCGACTCCCACAACCTCGATTTTGGGGTCGTGCGCCTTGGCCACGGTCGACATGCCCGATATCAGCCCGCCGCCGCCGATCGGCACCACCAGGCAGTCCAACTGCGGTTCGTCCTCAAGCATCTCGAGCGCGACGGTCCCGGCCCCGGCGGCGACATGCGGATCGTCGAACGGGTGGACGAAAGTAAGGTTACGCTCCTTCTCCAGCTTTCGCGCGTGGGCATACGCCTCGTCGAAAGTCTCGCCCTCGAGCACGACATTCCCGCCAACGCTTTCGGTCTGCATGATCTTCACGCTCGGCGTCGTGCTCGGCATGACGATCGTCACCGGCACGCCCAGGCGGGTGCCATGATAGCTGAGGCCCTGCGAGTGGTTGCCGGCGGATGCGGCGATGACGCCGCGCGCGCGCTGTTCGTCGGTCAACTGGAGCAGCGCGTTCAGTGCGCCGCGCTCTTTATAAGCGGCGGTGAACTGCAGGTTTTCGAACTTGAGCCAGATCTCGGCCCCGGCAATCTGGGACAGCGTGATCGAATGCATCGTCGGCGTCCGCACGACGGCACCTTCGATCCGTGCGGCAGCCGCGCGCACGTCGTCAATCGTCAGCGGCAGGGCAGCGCTGTCGGGCGCGCGCAGGGTCGTCGTGGGTTGTGTCATCCTCGCGTGCCCTAGGACAAATGATCCGGCGGGGAAACACGCGCGTTGTTCATTTGCTTCGCGGCGAAACTTGCCTAACCGATAGGGCATGAAAACCGTATTTCTTCTTCCGCTGTTCGCACTCGGCCTCGCCGCGCCCGCCTCGGCGGATACGCTGGTGGACAATGTCCAGGGCATCTCGGTCGACCGGGAGGGCAAGGTGACCCGTTTCACCGGTCTCTGGATCGATGACGGCGGTCGCGTGAAGCAGCTGCTGCAGCGCAAGGACAAGCGTCCGCAAGGCACCGACTTCGCGGTCGACGGCAAGGGCGCCTTCGTGATGCCCGGCTTCATCGATTCGCATGCGCATGTCATGGAGACCGGTTTCGGCGCGCTGACGCTGGACCTTTCCACAACCAGGTCGCTGGCGGAAGCACAGGCGGCGATCCGCGCCTATGCCGCGCAGTATCCGGATCGCAAATGGATCCTCGGGCGGGGCTGGAACCAGGAAACCTGGGGCCTCGGCCGCTTTCCCACCGCAGCCGAACTGGACGCGGCGGTCGGCGATCGACCGGTTCTGCTCGCGCGGGTCGATGGCCATGCCCGGTGGGCCAACTCGCTCGCGCTGAAAGCGGCCGCGATCGATTCGGCGACCGGCGATCCGGCGGGCGGGAAAATCGAACGGTTGCCCGGATCGCGCGTGCCAGCCGGCGTGCTCGTCGATTCGGCCCAGGCGCTGGTCGAACGCGCCGTCCCCGCCCCGCGCGCGGACGACTGGGACGTGGCGCTGGGCAAAGCGCAGGACATCCTGCTCAGGAACGGCGTTACCGCCGTGGCCGACATGGGCACTTCGATCGAGGCATGGCAGGCGTTTCGCCGCGCAGGCGACGGCGGCTGGCTACGGATGCGCATCATGGCATATGCGGGGGGTGTCGAGGCGATGGAGCTGATCGGCGGCCCGGGCCCGAGCCCTTGGCTCTACGACGACAAACTCAGGCTCGACGGCGTCAAGCTATACATGGACGGTGCGCTCGGTTCGCGCGGCGCGTGGTTGAAGGCACCCTATTCCGACGATCGCAAGACAAGCGGCTTGCCGAGCATGACCGGGACGCAGTTGCGCAACCTGATGAGCCGGGCAGCGCTCGATCATTTCCAGATCGCGGTGCACGCGATTGGCGATCGCGCCAACGCCGAGGTGCTGGACGCGATCGAAGAACTCTCGGCGACCTACAAGGGCGATCGTCGCTGGCGGATCGAACATGTCCAGATCGTCGACCCGGTCGATATCGCCCGATTCGGCAAGCTGGGGGCGATCGCCTCGATGCAGCCCGTCCACCAGACGTCGGACCGGCTGATGGCCGAGGCGCGGCTGGGTGCTGGAAGGTTGGCCGGGGCCTACGCCTGGCGGAGCGTTTCCCAAGGAGGCGCAACGCTGGTCTTCGGGACCGACGCCCCAGTAGAATCGTCGGATCCGTTTGCCGGCCTTGCGGCGGCGATCAGCCGAACGGGGCCCGACGGGCAGCCGTTCGGTGGCTGGTTCCCCGGCGAGACGGTGAGCCGCGAAGCGGCGCTGGCAGCCTATACCGCGACGGGCGCCTGGGCGGGATTCGGCGAAGCGCGATTCGGAGAGCTCAAGCCCGGCCTCAGGGCCGATTTCGTCGTGATCGACCGCGACCCGCTGCTCGTCTCCCCCGATGATCTGCGCAAAACGCAGGTCTTGCAGACCTGGGTCGGCGGCGAACGGGTTTACCTTGCCGCCGGCTCAACGGTGGGCACTCCCCAGCGCCGTTAACCGATTCTGCACCCGTTTTCGTTCAATGGCGTTGAGTAAGAAGGTAGGAAGTTCGTGTTTCCAGTCTCTTGGGTCCCGGGAACCGGTGCTTGGTTCGCGCGTTCTGGGTGGGCTGGATTAGAAGGAAACAGGCCTCTGTTGCATATTGGCATCGGCGGTCGGACATTGGGTCAAGCGACTGATAATTTCACAAATTCGCGTCAAAATCTGGGTTGCTAGTCATATCGACTTGCCTTAGTGCGACGGGGACGAGTTTGAAGAATAATGATCTTCGAGGAGAATAGACTATGACGTTCCGCAAGTTTGCCGTCGCAGCGGCTGCTCTTTCACTTACTGCGGCTCCGGTCGTTGCCCAGGCTGCTCCGCAGCGCGCTGCTGCTCCTGCCGAAGAAAGCAGCGAGATGGGTGGTTCGTCGTGGATTATCGCAATCCTCGCATTCGCTGCGATCATCGCCGCGATCATCATTGCGACCAAGAATCACGACGATCCCGTCAGCCCGTAAGGCTAGCGACTATCGTCGATCGAAAACGGGGCCTGCGGGCCCCGTTTTTTTGTCTGCAATCCAGCGGGCGCCCGCGTCGACATGGACGGGATTGTCATTTCACGCGGACCGCGCCACGGCAGGCCGATGGATACTTTCAGCGGCCGGTTCGATCCCCAGGCTTTGTCTCGCTGGGTACTGACCCGCGCGCACCCCGGCTGGCTCGGCCTGCGATACAGCGCGCACGGCGATGACTGGTGCGAACTTGAGCTCCCTTGGCGCGCCGATCTCGTCGGAGACGAACGGCTACCCGCTCTCGCCTCCGGACCGATCATCAGTGTCCTCGACATGGCTGCTGGCATGGCCATCTGGGTGCAAGGCGGAGAATTCCGCCCGGTCGCCACGCTGGACCTCAGGGTCGACTACCTGCGTCCCTCGCGCGATCGGGCCTCGGTCTTCGCCCGAATGACCTGTTACCGCCGAACCCGCAGTGCCGCGTTCGTTCGCGGGACCGCACACGACGGCGACCCCTCGAACGCGGTAGCCGAAGCGACCGGCGTGTTCATGGAACTCGATCCCGCACGAATGGTCGCCGCGTGACGCCCTATCTTACAGCCTACGCCCGTTCGCTCGGAATAGTCGCGCACCCTGGTGACGCTGGCGAGCCCCCGCTGCTGTCGCTTCCCTTCACCCACGATCTCGAGGGACGGCCCGGCGCGTGGCACGGTGGCGCGATCGCAGGCCTGCTCGAGACCGCCGGTTACGCTGCGCTGCGCAGCGCGCTCGATTCGCTCGACCGCAGACCGGTGCTCAAGCCGATCAACGTGACCGTCCAGTATCTTTCGACCGGTCGCACGCGCGAGAGTCATGCGCGCGGGCGGATCGTCCGGCTGGGCAGGCGCAACGCCAATCTCTCGATCGAAGCGTGGCAGGACGATCCCCTGCGTCCGATAGCCACTGCCGTTATGAATATTCTGATGGTCGACGGCCAGGCCATCTGAGCGTCATTGAGGCGGCGGCTGCGCCTGCGGCGAGGCCGGTCCGGACGGCGGCGGGCCGGGGTCGATGCGAACGCCATCGCGACCGAACCGGACATCGACCGGCACCCCGTCGACATCGGTCGACACGGTTACCCCCTCGCCGCCAATGCGCACGCGCGAACCGCGTTCGTCGAGCGGGAAATCGGCATCCGGGAAGCGGCCGGGTCCCGGAACGTCCATCGGTTCGACCGGTCCGCCCGGATCTTCCTGCACGTCGGGGGCCGGCGCCGGGCGGCTCGCCCCACGGCCGAGCGCCTGGACCATGAAGTCGCGCCAGATCCGTGCAGGCACGCTGCCACCGCTGATCCCGCCGAGCGGGCTGTTGTCGTCGTTACCGATCCATACCCCGACCACGAGATCGCCAGCGTAACCGACGAACAGCGCGTCGCGATAATCCTGACTGGTGCCGGTCTTGCCATAATTGGGCACCGACAGTGCCGCAGCGTGCCCGGTACCGCGATTGATCGCCGCGCGCAGGAGCTGTTCGATTTGGGCGTGCGTGCGCCCGGACAACCGTTCGCGCTTGCTCCACTCCCACGCGTGCGCGAGCCAGCCTTTTTCCGGCTCCGCGAAGGCGCGTGGACGGACCGGAAAGTCGTTGGCGGCAACCCCCGCGTAGGCCGACGTCAGTTCGAGCAGTGTCATCGTCGAGGTTCCCAGCGCCAGGCTTGGATCGCCCTCTGCAAGCGGCGAGGTGACCCCAAGGTCGCGCGCTGTGGCGATCACCTTGTCGCTGCCGACGGTCTGCAACAGCCGGACGGCCGCGACATTGCTCGACTTGGCGAATCCGTCTTCCAACGAGATCCTGTCGGAATAGCGGCCAGCGGCATTTTTCGGACGATACGAACCGGTTTCGAACGGGCGGTTGTCGATCGTATCGTCGGGTTTCATGCCTTCGCGCAGCGCTGCGAGCCAGACGAACAGTTTGAACGTCGAACCGGGTTGGCGATGCGCCTGCGTCGCGCGGTTGAACGGCGAGGCTGCGTAATCCTTGCCCCCGATCATCGCAACGACTTCGCCGTTCGGTCGCATCGCCACCAGCGCGACCTGCGCCTTGCCGGGGACCCGCGCGGTTACCCTGCGTGCGATCGCCTGGAGGCGCGAATCGAGCGTCGTCGTGAGGGTCTGGCCACCGTAGCCCGCTTCGGCGAGGCGCCGGCCCTGCGGCAGCGCCCAGTCGGCGAAATAGGTCCCGGTCGGCAGACTTGGCGCGGGACGCACGTCGAGCCGCGGAGTCCCCATTGCCCTCGCCTCGGCCGGGGTAAGATAGCCGGCTTCGACCATGGCATTCTTCACCATGCCCATGCGCTTCGCGGCGCGGTCGTAATGCCGCGTGGGCGCAAACCGCGACGGCGCCTGGACAAGCCCAGCGAGCATTGCCGCCTGGTCGGGCTTCAGCCGCTCCGGCTGGCGGTAGAAGTAATGAAGGCTGGCGGCACGCAGACCATACACGTTGTCGCCGAAATAGGCATTGGAGAGGTACCGCGCGAGGATCTCGTCCTTCGTCAGCCAAGCTTCCAGCCAGAACGCAATCAGCATTTCGCGCGCCTTGCGCGTGAGCGTTTGTTCGGGGGTCAGGAACGTGAATTTCGCCAACTGCTGGGTGATCGTGGAGCCGCCGCCGACTCCGGTGAACGCCGCCCGCGCTATGCCCCGCGGATCGATCCCCCAGTGATCGTAGAACCGCCGATCCTCGATCGCGAGAAACGCTTGCGAAACGTGGTCGGGAAGCTTGTCGATCACCACGGGTTTGTCGATCACCGCGCCGTTGCGCGCGATCGGGGTGCCGTCGCTGGCCAACAGGGTAAGCTGGGGTGCAGCGATCGGTTCGAGCGATTTCGACAGCGGCGCGGTTACTGCAAGCCAGGCGACGATGAGGATGAACAGGCCGAGGAGCGCAGCGATCCCGCGCACGATCCACCAGCGCTTGCGGCGACCGAACCAGGTGCTTTTTCGCCGCGGTCCGCTCTCGCCGAGGCGGCGGTCCCAATCATCGAACCGGTCCGCAACCGCCGGCGAATCGCCATAGGCCTCATGCACCGCGAAATAACCCGCGTGCGGCGCAGCATTCTCGGTCGAACGGGAACGGCCCCAGAGATCGCGCAACGCCATAACAGCTGTATTAGCAAGTCAACACAGTGATGGATAGCCCGCTGCGCCCAAGTTACGACCGAGCGATCGGCCTCAGTTCCGGCCGACCACGCTCTCGGGAAGGTCGACGCCGAACACCCGCTGGTAATATTCCGCCACCAGTACGCGCTCGGCCTCGTCGCACTTGTTGAGGAACGTCAGGCGAAAGGCGAAGCCGACATCGCCGAAAATCGCCGCGTTCTGCGCCCAGGTCATCACCGTGCGCGGGCTCATCACAGTCGAGATGTCACCGCCGATGAAGCCCTGACGGGTAAGATCGGCGACCTTCACCATGTCCGCGATGACCTTCGAATTGGTATCCGGGCTCTTCGAAGCGACAATCGCCTGCTCGGTTTCGGCGGGCAGGTAATTCAAGGCGACGACCATGTTCCAGCGGTCCATCTGGCCCTGGTTGATCGCCTGCGTGCCATGATAAAGGCCGCTCGTGTCGCCGAGGCCGACGGTGTTGGCGGTCGCAAACAGGCGGAAGTGCGGATCGGGCCGGATCACCCGGTTCTGGTCGAGCAGGGTCAACTTGCCCTGCTGTTCGAGCACGCGCTGGATCACGAACATTACATCCGGCCGGCCGGCGTCGTACTCGTCGAAGACCAGCGCCACGGGGTGCTGCAACGCCCACGGCAACAAGCCCTCACGAAATTCGGTCACCTGCAGACCGTCGCGCAGCACGATCGCATCGCGCCCGACGAGGTCGATGCGGCTTATGTGCGCATCGAGGTTGATCCGCACGCACGGCCAGTTGAGGCGCGCGGCGACCTGCTCGATATGGGTCGACTTGCCGGTGCCGTGATAGCCCTGGACCATCACCCGGCGGTCGAACGCAAACCCGGCAAGGATCGCGAGCGTCGTTTCCGGATCGAACACGTAGCTCTCGTCGATGTCGGGCACGCGAGAGTCGGCTTTCGAAAACGCGGGGATTTGCCAATCGACATCTACGCCGAACACCTCGCGCGCGCTGACGGTGGTATCCGGTGCTGCCAGGACGGTGCGCTGGTTGCTTTCGAGCGTGTCGGTCATATCGTTCATCGTGCCGCGCGACCTATACGCGCGCGCGCGGGGTCGCAACGGTATTTCCGCTTGGTCCGCTGGTAGACCCGTCCCTGCTGCCCGTCCTGTCCGAAACCTACCAATAGGTAGATACTGCACTTGACGATGATCGGCGAAACCTACTACTAAGTAGGTTGATGAAAATCTCCCGCGAAGAGTTGCTCCGTCTGGGCGAGGAAATCGTCTGTCGCCAAGGCTTTGGCGGCTTCAGTTATGGGGCGCTGTCGGACAGGGCCGGCATTCGCAAGGCCAGCATCCATCATCATTTTCCCGCCAAAATCGACTTTGGTCGCGCACTGATTGAACGGCGTACGGCAGCGTTGCGTGAAGAGCTCTCACCCCAGGAAGAAGACCGTCGCCGCGGCTGCATTCAGTTGCGCGCGCTGATCGCAACGCGGCGCGCTCGATGCGTCGATGGCTCGGCGTGCGATCTTTTGACCGCCATGGCAGCCGATGCCGGCACCTTGGGGCAGGCCGCCAGGGAGGCGCTGGCCGCCGCGCGCGAATTGATCGTTCAGCAACTGGCCGCCATCCTTCAGACCGGCCGGCGCGATCGCACCATAATGGTCGCGGGCGACATTGAGGACGAAGCGCGCGCAATTCTCGCGCAGGTCGAGGGTGCAGAGCTGGCCGCCAAGGCAAGCGGCGAGGCCGCTGCGTTCGACCGGGTTCTGGCCACGCTGCAACGGCGGATGTCCGCCTACTGACGCTGCCCGAAATGCAAGCTATGTCTGGAAACGATGCCGCCCTTGCCTTCCGAATTCGTCCGACGGCGCCTCGTGAACACGGTGCGCGGCGTGTTCAACGACATTCCGGGAGGGCAGCGGCCGGTCGCGATCAGCGACGATGCGTTGTTCGAGCGCGATTCGCCGATCCGCATGGTTCATTCCGGCGTCGTCTCGATGCTGGTTGGCGGGATCCGTTCGTTGTTGCTGCAGATGCTCCACCCAACTGCCTTGCAGGGGGTTCTCGATCATTCGGACTTCCGATCGGACATGCACGGCCGCCTGCGGCGCACGGCGCGGTTCATAGCGGTGACGACGTTCGCGCAGCGCGACGAGGCGGCGGCAGCAATTGCGCGCGTCAACCGGATCCACGCGCGGGTGTCGGGCACCCTGCCCGGCGGTGCGGCCTATGCGGCGAGTAACCCGCGCACCCTCGCCTGGGTGCATGTGGCCGAAGCAACGAGCTTTCTCGATGCATACCTGGCCTACGTCCGTCCCGACATGCCGCTCGCCGAGCAGGATCGGTACTTTCGTCAGTTCGCCGTCATCGCCCGCGCGTTGGGTGCCGACCCGGTGCCGGACACCCGCACACACGCCGAGGCGCTCGTCAGCGAGCTTCGCGCCGACCTTGCGTCGAGCGAAGCCGCGAAAGAGATTGCCCGGCTGGTCCTGTCGCAGCGCCCCAAGGGCGCGCCGATTGGCGTCCAGCGCGCGCTGGGGACCGCCGCGGTCGACCTGTTGCCGCCCTATGCGCGCACGATGCTGGGGATCGAACGTCCGGGAATTATCGCGGGACCAGCACGACTGGCCACCCGAGCGATGTCGGATACACTGCGCTGGGCCTTTCGCCAGCGCTAGTCAGGCAAGTGGCGGCGGAAGGCTGAACAGCGAGACGAAGCGCATCGCCAGCGCGCGGTCCCCTTCGATCGACAAGCCCGCGTCGCGCTCAAGGTCGCTCCACGGAACGCCCGCGTATATACCGCCCGCGATCATCGCGGCGTCGGTGGCGCGGAATACCGCATCCGCGTCGTCGACCGATGCGCGGACGATGGGCAGCTCGGTCCCGTGCGGCGCCGCCACGAAGCTATCATCGCCGATCACGAAGCCCACCCTTCCGCTCACTTTGCCGAGCTGAGTCCGGTCCACCATCGTGCGCATCGACATCATGAGCGAGACGGGTGACAGCGGCAGGGTGGGATCGTGCGCGCTCGATTGCGCGGCCCATCGGCCCGCCTCCTGGATCAGCGGCTCGGCGGCATAACCCCAGCGCGTGAGTTCATAGACCTGCACCCTGCCCGGTGGCGGCAACTGGCGGCGGTCCAGCACCCCCGCGGTTTCCAGCGATTCGAGTCGTTCGGTCAGCACCTTGGCGCTGATGCCGGGCAGGCTGGCGCGAATGTCGGAAAATCGCCGCCCGCCGAACATTAGCTCCCTGACGATCAGGAGAGACCACCGCTCGCCGACCAGTTCCATCGCGAACGCGGTTCCGCAGGCATCGCCGTACCATCGGCCGTGCGCCTGCTTTACCCCTGAAGTTTCGTTTTGTAACTGCACAGTTGCTTTTTGTAACTTCAAATGGCAAAAAATGCAAGTCCCGAGTCGCGGTATCGAGAGGAGAGCTCGCCATGACCCAGAAGATTTTCGTGAACCTGCCGGTCGCCGATCTTTCGAGATCGAGAGCATTCTATGAAGCGATCGGGTTCACCAACGAACCCAAGTTCACCAACGAGATGGCCGCCTGCATGGTCCTGTCGGACGCGATATACGTGATGCTGCTGACCCATGAATTCTGGAAGACCTTCACGAGCAAGGACATTCCGGACCCGAAGACAAGCGCCGCACTGATGATCGCGATCAGCCGCGAGAGCAGGCACGCGGTCGACGCGATCGTCGCAGCCGCCGCGGAAGCCGGCGGCATCCCCGACTGCAATCCGAAGCAGGACCACGGCTTCATGTACGGTCGGAGCTTCGAAGATCCCGATGGCTACATCTGGGAACCCAGTTGGATGGACCCGGCCGCCGCTGAAAAAGGCCCAGAGGCCTTCATGCATGAACAGGCGGAAGGCTGAGCGATGACGATGGTCGAACCGAACGCCGATCTCGCGATCTTCGCTTATCGTTGGGTGCCGGACGTGGCGAAAGGCTATGTCCGCGACCTGCGACCGCGCTGGGCGTGCGAGGAGGCCGGCCTCCCCTATCGCGAAGAACTGATCGACGTGAGCGCCAAGCCCGCAAGCTATTTCAAAGAGCAACCGTGGGGTCAGGTCCCGGCGATTATCGACGGCGGCGTCCACGTCTTCGAGAGCGGTGCGACGCTGCTCCACCTTGGCGAGAAGAGTGCGACGTTGCTTCCCGTTTCGGGCCAGCCGCGCGCGACCGCAATTTCCTGGCTGCTCGGCGCCTTCAACACCGTCGAGCCGGTGCTGATGGAGCTGACCAACGTAAACCTGTTCGCCAAGGGCGAGGAATGGTCCGAACTGCGTCGGCCCAGCCTCGAGAGCTTCGTCCGCAAACGGTTGGCGCCGATTGAGGCACTGCTGGATAAGCAAGACTGGCTCGGCGAAGAATTCTCGATCGCCGACATCGCGATGGTGACCACCTTGCGTGAGCTCGACAACAGCCCGCTGCTTGGCGACCACCCCGCCGTCGCCGCGTATATCGAGCGCGGGATGGACCGCCCCGCCTTTCGGCAGGCGATGGCGGACCAGCTTGCTGCCTTTGCGCGCCACCCCCAGCCCCAGGAGGCCTGAGCAATGTACATCAACGGATTCATAGTGCCCGTCCCCGCGGACAAGAAGGAAGCCTATCGCGAAGTGGCCGAGAAGTTCTGGCCCATCGCGCGCGACTTTGGCTGCATCGCCCACGTCGAGGCCTGGGAAGCCGACGTGAAGGACGGCCAGTTCACCGATTTCCGCAAGGCGGTCGACCTGAAGGACGGCGAGAAGGTCGTCTTCAGCTGGATGACCTGGCCCGACAAGGAGACCGCCGACCTCGCCCACACAAAGATGATGGAAGACGAACGGATGAAGGAGTTCGGCGATGGCACGGCCATGCCGTTCGACGGCAAGCGCATGGTCTTCGGCGGGTTCGACGTCATCGTGAACAAGGAGGCCTGAACCATGAGCGGCAACGACGATCGCGGCGGCTTCATCTGGTACGAACTGATGACCGACGATGTGGATGGCGCGCGCGGGTTCTATCGCGACGTCGTCGGCTGGGAAATCGCCGCCGAAGGTCAGGCCATGCCCACCGGCACGACCTATCGCATGATCGGCCGGGCGGACGGCGGGACAGCCGGCGGCGTTCTTTCGATCAGCGAGGATATGAAGGCGAACGGCGCGAAGCCGGGGTGGCTCGGCTATATCCATCACCCCGATGTCGACGCGGCGGTCGCTTCCGTCACCGAAGCCGGCGGCGCGGTTCATATGCCTGCGATCGACCTGCCCGTGGGCCGGATGGCGATGGTTTCGGACGCGCAGGGCGCGGTGTTCTACATCATGTCGCCGGTCCCTCCGGCCGATGCTCCCGAGGCGAAATCCGACGTGTTCGACTACGCCAAGGCCCAGCACATCCGCTGGAACGAGCTGTGGACCACCGACCCGGCGGCGGCTGTCTTGCTGTACACAGACCTGTTCGGCTGGACGCAGGAAGGCGCGATGCCGATGGGCCCGATGGGCGACTATCTGTTCATCCAGCACGATGGCGGCGGAATCGGCGCGATCGGTCAGGCCCAGCCGGGCGGCGAGGGATCGCGCTGGCAGTACTTTGCCGGCGTCGACGACATCGACCGCGCCTGTGCCGCCGTCACCGCCGGCGGCGGCAAACTGCTGGGCGAACCCCAACAGATCCCTGGCGGCGAGTACTCGGTCTACGCCCACGATCCCCAAGGCGCGACCATCGGGCTCGTCGGTCCGCGCAAGGAGAACTGAGATGATCGACAAGTTGACCACCGTCCTCTGGTTCGACGGCGATGCGGAAGAAGCGGCAAGGTTCTATTCCGAGACGTTTCCCGATAGCTCGGTCGGCCCTATCTTTCACGCCCCCTCGGACTACCCGAGCGGCAAGAAAGGCGATGTCCTGACGGTCGACTTCACCGTCCTCGGCCAAGCCTATTCGGGTCTCAACGGTGGCGATCTGTTCAAACCCAACGAAAGCGTCAGCTTCATGGTCGTGACCGAGGATCAGGCGGAGACCGATCGCTACTGGAACGCGATCGTCGGCAATGGCGGTCAGGAAAGCGCCTGCGGCTGGTGCAAGGACAAATGGGGTTTCTCATGGCAAATCACTCCACGGACCCTGCTGGAAGCCAACCAGGCCGGCGGTGACGAGGCAAAGCGCGCATTTGCCGCCATGATGCAGATGCACAAGATCGACGTGGCGAAGATCGACGCCGCGCGCAGAGGAGACTGAAGGAATGGCACGCAAGATCACCGGAGGGGTGTTCGTGTCGCTCGACGGCGTGATGCAGGCGCCCGGCGGCCCGACCGAGGACCCGCAAGGCGGGTTCGACCAGGGCGGCTGGGTGTTCAAGCTGTGGGACGAAGGCATCGAGCCCACGCTCGGCACGCTGTTCTCGGGCGAATACGACCTGCTGCTCGGCCGTCGAACCTACGACATTTTCGCCGCCTACTGGCCCTATGCCGACGGGGATAACAAGCCGATGAGCGAGGCATTCGGACGCGCGGGCAAACACGTACTGACGCGCGGCGACCAGCCGCTGGAATGGCAGAACAGCCACCGGCTAGGAGGGATCGACGACGTTGCCAAGCTGAAGGCGACCGATGGCCCCGATCTCGTGATCCAGGGATCAAGCACGATCTATCCGGGGCTGCTTGCCGCAGGGCTGATCGACGAGCTTATCCTGATGATCTTCCCCGTGATCCTGGGAAGCGGGAAGCGACTGTTCGGTGATGGCACGCCCGTGGATCGGCTCGAAATGACCGACCACTCGGTCACCGCCAAAGGCACCGTGATCGCGACCTACAAGCCGGTCGGAACCCTTCCGCCCTACCCGCCCGAGGCGCCGATCCCGGCGACGAGCGAGCGCGAGCTCGAACGCCGCCAGCGCATCGAGGACGGCACCTGGTGAGCGGTCTCGCGCTCTACGGGCACCTGTTTTCCAGCTACACCTGGAAGGCGCTGATCCCGCTCTATGCCAACGGGACGGAGTTCGAATTTCGCGACGTTTCGCCCCAACAAGCTCAGAACGCGACTTTCGTCCAAGCGGCGCATCCTGCCGGCAAGTTTCCGGTGCTTGTCGACGGCGACAAGGTGGTCGTCGAGGCAACGAGCATCGTCGAATACCTGGCGATCCACCAGGCCGGAGACGCTCCGCTGCTGCCTTCGGACCCGGCACAGGCAGCGACCGTTCGTATGCTGGACCGGGTGTTCGACAACTACGTGATGGGCGAAATGAACCGCGTGGTCGTCGCCTACATGGCCGATGGCGCCAATCCCGATCAGGCCGAGGTTGAGCGGGGTAAGCTGGGGTTGCTGCGCGCCTATCGCTGGCTCGAAGACTGGTTGTCGGCGAACGCGCTGCCGCCGCATGTCAGCCTCGTAACCTGTGCCGCCGCGCCCAGCCTGTTCTACGCCGACTGGGTCGAGCGCATTCCTGCCGACTGCCCCCGCCTTTCCACGTTACGAGCCGAACTGCTGGCGCTGCCCTCAGTGTCGCGATGCGTCGAGGATGCCCGGCCGTTTCGAGCCTATTTTCCTCCCGGAGCGCCCGAGCGCGACTGACCGGGCTGCATTTGTTCTCCGTGAGGCCTTATGCGGCGCGGTAGCGCGACAGGGAGAATTCCGGGCAGGCCAAGGCGGTGGCCGGACATCTGATCGCCGACGTTCAGGCGAAGCGATAGACCTAGGCCAGCGCCGCGCTTCGACGCAGGAGCTGGTACGCCTCGACCACGCGGGTCAGGCGCGCCTCGTGGCGGCGGTCGCCGCCGTTGCGATCGGGGTGATACCTACGCACAAGGTCGGAATAGCGGCGGCGCAGCGCAGCAAGATCGATATCCGGCGCCAGGTCCATCGCCGCGAGCGCATCCTGTTCGTCGCGCGTGAATCGGGCCGAATGCGCTCTACCGTGGGCGCGCCGGCGAATGTCCGACGCGCGCGCACCGATCGCGTCCAGCGGGTCGTCGAAATCGGCCCAGCGGGGCACGCCGTCCACGCCCGCATCGGCGCGAAAAGCGCGGGTCGTGCTCGAGTTCGCCCAGCCTGCCGACGGGTGCTGCGCGGCGAGGATTTCTTCCGCGCTCATACCTTCGAACCAGTCGTAGGCGGCGTTGAATTCGCGCACGTGATCGAGGCAGAACCACAGGCTTACGCCCGGCCCGTCGAAGCCGGCCGAACGCGGGCCGGGCGCGCGAAACTGCCCGGGCTCGTCGCACCCGGGGGCTTGGCATTCCTGAACGGCATCCTCGTGCCGCCCGTGAAATCGTCTCGAAGTTCCTGCCGTCCGCATCGGCCCCGAGGTAGGCATGGACAAGCCGGGCGACAACTCCCAAGAACCGGCAAATGTCTGGCCCATTGCAGAGTGAAATCGAATCGCTGCTGACCGCAGCGCTGGCCCCCACCCGGCTGGAGGTTATCAACGACAGCGCCAAGCACCACGGCCACTCGGGCGACGACGGCAGCGGGGAATCGCACTTCACGGTCGTGATCGAAAGCGCAGCCTTCGCCGGACAGTCGCGGCTTCAGCGCCAGCGCACCGTAAACGCGGCGCTCGGCGATATACCCGGGCAGCGGGTCCACGCGCTTGCGATCCGCGCTTTTGCCCCGGGAGATGCGCGATGATCGAAACGACGATTCAGCCGGTCACCCACGACCTCGGCCAATTTCAGGTGCGCCGTGTATTGCCCGGCAAGGGTCGGACGATGGTCGGCCCGTTCATCTTTGTCGACGAGTTCGGGCCAGCGCAGCTCGACGTCGGCGCAGGGATGGACGTGCGCCCGCACCCGCATATCAATCTGGCGACGGTCACATGGCTTTTCGAAGGGGCGATCGATCACCGCGACAGCCTCGGCACATTCGCAACGATCCGCCCCGGCCAGGTCAACCTGATGACCGCGGGCCGCGGCATCGTCCATTCCGAACGCTCGCCCGCCGCCGACCGCGCGTCGGGTCCGCGGCTCTACGGGATGCAGACCTGGCTCGCCCTGCCCGACCGACACGAAGAGATCGATCCCGCGTTCGAAGCGAAGACCGACCTGCCGGTGGTCGAGGACGGCGGCGCGCGGGCGACGGTGATCATGGGCGAACTGTGGGGCGCGCGGGCACCAACGACGACGCACGCGGCGACGATCTATGCCGAAATCGCTCTCGCCCCGGGCGGCTCGCTCCCCATCGACGCCGAGGCCGACGAGCGCGCGGTGATGCTTGTGGGCGGCGAAGCTGTGATCGACGGAGTGACGCTCCAGCCCTTCGCGCTCAACGTGCTGGCACCGGGCGCTGCGATGCGCCTGTCGTCGACCAACGGCGGCCGCGTGATGCTGCTGGGCGGCGAGGCGTTCGCCACCACGCGGCACGTCTGGTGGAACTTCGTCAGCTCAAGCCGCGAACGGATCAACGCGGCCAAGGATGACTGGCGCGAAGGCCGCTTCCCCACGGTACCCGGCGACAGCGAGGAGTTCATCCCCTTGCCCGACCAACCCAAGACGGTGAGCTATCCATGACGTTCGGCGGCAAAGTTGCGTGGATTACCGGGGCGTCGAGCGGAATTGGCGCGGCGCTCGCTCGGCAATGGTCCGCGCGCGGTGGGCACACCATCCTGTCGGGCCGCGATATAGGCCGGCTGGACGATGTGGCGCAGGGGCTCGCAACCGAATCGCTGCTTCTCCCGTTCGACGTTCGCGATGACGAGACGCTCGCCGAAGCGACCCAGACTGCGCTGGGGTGGAAGGGCGGGATCGACCTTGCCGTCGCCAATGCGGGCATTTCGCAGCGATCGGCCGCAGTCGAAACCGAAATGCGGGTCTATCGCGAGATCATCGAAGTGGACCTGATTGCCCAGATCGCGTTCGCACAAGGGTTGATCGGCCCGATGAGCGCGCGCGGTAGCGGGGCGCTGGCGTTCATTTCATCGGTCGCGGGCAAGGTGGGGGTGCCGATGCGCACCGCCTACAGTGCCGCGAAATTCGGCCTGGCAGGCTATGCCGACGCGCTCCGCGCCGAACTGTCGCAGACCGGCGTTACCGTGCACACGATCTATCCCGGCTCGATCCGCACCGAGGTCAGCCGCAACGCACTCACCGCGGACGGCAGCACGCGCGGAAAGAGCGACAAGGCGATCGACGAGGGGCTCGACCCCGATGATGCGGCCACGACCATGCTCGATGCGATCGGCACCGGGACGCGCGAGATAATTGTCGCGCAAGGTGTCGAACGCGCAATGGGGGAAGCGCGGCGCACCCCCGATGCGATTTTCGACCAGGTCGCCGAGATGGTCGCCAAGGGCTACATGGAACGCCTTCGGGAGGGCTGAGCGATGAAGCGGATTACGCTGGCGAGCGGTATCGAACTCGATTGCGTCGACGAAGGTCCGCACGATGCGCCCGCGCTCATTTTCCTCCATGGTTTTCCCGAAAGCCATCGCACGTGGCGCCACCAGGTCGCGCACCTGAAGGATCGCTATCGCTGCATCGCACCCGACCAGCGCGGCTATCGCGGCAGCTCGAAGCCCGCGCAGGTTTCCGATTACACGCCCGACAAGCTGATCGGCGACATCTTCCAGCTCGCCGACGCGCTCGGGATCGAGCGATTCACGATCCTCGGCCACGACTGGGGCGGCGCGATCGCCTGGGGCACGGCGATCGGCGGCCAGTTGAACGGGCGGGTGACGCGCGCGGTGATCGCCAACGCGCCGCACCCGGCGATCTTCCAGAAGCTGCTCTACACCAACCGGCACCAGCGAGAGTCGAGCCAGTACATGCGCGGCTTTCGCGACACGAACAACGACGCGCTGGTGCGCGAACAGGGCCTCTACGGCATTCTGGCGCAGGAGATCCGCTGGGACGGCGCGGACCTTATGGAGCCCGAGGAACGGGCGCAGCTCCTCAAGGACTGGCAAGACCGCGACGCGGCCTTCGCGATGCTCAACTGGTACCGTGCCAGCCCGATCGACATACCTCCGCTGGATGCGCCCTATGCGCCGCCTGAGGGGTGGAGCCCGTCGCCGCTGCCAAATCTCACAATCCCGACGCTGGTGCTGTGGGGCATGGACGACCTCGCGCTACCTCCCGAAAACATCGAGGGACTGGCCGATGTGGTCGACGACCTCACGCTCGTCGAGGTTCCCGGCAGCGGGCATTTCGTGACCTGGGAGGCGCCGGATGCGGTCAATACCGCGCTCGACGACTTTCTCGATCGCACAGAGGGCTGACGAGGTACGCGAACGCCCTGTTGCCAGTTTGCAGTGGTGTTTTCGGGATGACCGCTTTTGGGGTGGTTTGCCGACAGGCGGCTATCCTGTGACGAAAGCGGTCATTTGTAGCCAGCTTGCGCCATATCGACTAGGGTCGAAGCATGACAGTTACTCGGAATAGTTGCAAACCCGTCTATCACCGACCAATCCGATCGAGTTGGCCAAGTTCTACAAGACGTCTTCGCCATGGACATACCGCTCACATGGGATCGGATTTCATTCATCATGAATGACTGACGCTGAAAGATCGAGCTTCACGCAGCGTCTCAGGGCAGGCTCTGGAACGGATCCGCCAGTCATCTCGATTGGAGTTGATGATCTTGACTGCCACGGCACGACTGCGGTCGATGACTGCCGGGCCGCCGAGGTCATGTCTATGGGCTGTAAAAGAAGACATGGGGTTTGCAGCCGTCTCTACTTTCGTGACCTCGCAGCGCAATCTCATCGACGTTGTCGAGCAGCTCGGCCCGTTGCGAAGCACGCTCAGATTCAGACGCAAGACATCGTGACCGCTTTCGGCACTGGTTCAGGCCTGGCCATTCGCAACGACCGCAATGGGGTCGTTAGCCGACCGACCGCTTTTTTCAGATCAAGGGCCGAAGCTGACAGTCGGCTTTCGGTGGCAGCGCGGGCGAGCGCGAATGTCCGAAATGAGGGTGGTTTCCGGAATTTCTGCATCTGAGCTTTCAGCCCCGAAAGCAGACGCGATTACTCTTCCCACCGTCAGCGGGCACCGGTATTTCATTAGCCGATATCATGATCGGGGTGCTGGCGGTTCGATCGTCTTACAGAATCTGTCGCGCATTGCCCCAGACCTGCTTCGGTCGTTTCGTCCGGCGCGATGTTCTTGATGTCGGCCCACCATGAAACGCGGGACTCCACGCCTGACTGCCCCTTGGGCGGAAAGGCTGCCGGGTCGTCGAGCGATCCCATCGTCAGGTTGGTACGACCTGCGCCATCACACTTAAAGAACAGTGGTGTTCCGCATTCGCTGCAAAAGCCGCGTTCGACATGCTCAGAACTGCAAAAGGTGGCAGGCTTCCCACGGGTATAGACGAGTGCTTCGTTGGGTGCTGCCACAAGCGCGGCGAACAGTCCGCCCACCGCTTTCTGGCACATCCTGCAGTGACACAAGTGAGCATTATCGAGCATTTGGCTGGCCCTGTAGCGAACAGCGCCGCACTGACATCCGCCTGTTACTGTGACGTTGACCCGCTTCATGACGAGAAAACATCTACACTAAGTTGGCGCTGTATGACAGTATCGGTGGCCACGACTGCTTTCAACCAGCTCTCAAACTTACAGAAATGACTGCTAAGGGGTCGTTAGCCGACAGTCCGGCCTCGACAATTCGCCGCGCCTTGCCGGCCACCCTCAGCCCAGCCATTCGACGTCCGCGCCGTGGGGGTGTGACCAGGTCGAGTTGCACTGCCTCCTTTCCGCCGGGCCAGTAGCGCACCGTGGTGCCGTGCCGGTGGACCGTCCTGTCCGCCTCGACCGCGATCCACGCGAGCGCCTTGTCTGCGCTCGCCCGCTCGCCCGCCGCCTCCATCGCGGCGGTCACGCGCGCCTGCTGGTCCTTCGGCACGTATTGCCAGACGATCGAGTGCATCAGAACACGCGTCGTGCCCTCGGCCTGCGGTTTTTCCAGTTCCGCCTCGACGAAGTCTGCCGCGTTCATTCGAACGATGCCAGGCGCGTGCTCCTTCGCGGCGGCGATCGCGGCCTCCATCCGGTCGAAGCGGACGGTGTGCTCGGGCCAGATATAGGCCTTGAGCCGCAGCGCCTGCGCGGGATCGGTCAGGTCGACCGGGGCAACGTCGCACCCCTTCAGACTGGCGATCTCGACATCCGCCCGCGGCGGCGGGGTGCCCTTCCACTCGGGCGTGAAGCTCATCACCGGCCTTTCCGACCCGGCGCGCGTGCCCCCGAGGTTATAGGCGTAGCGGTCCATCATCAGGTTGATGCCCGCCGACGAACCGATCTCGAGGCATTCGAAGCGCGGCGGCAGGCCCTTGTGGGCCAGCCACAGCATCGCCGCCATGAAATTGACCGAGCGCCCGGCCTCGTTGGTCTGCGGCGGTCCGGCGAGCCACGCCATCAGCGGCGCCTCGTGCGCGGCGATCGCATCGCGGACGAGGGCGACGTCGGCGAGCGCCTCGCGCGTGGGGTTCGGATCGCGGTAGATCGCGCCGAGTTCAGGCTGCGCGCCCGACAGCCACAGCGAATGGATCCCGCCCGCGATGCGCAGCGGCAGCGCATCGGCCAGTGGTGCGCCGTGCCACTTGCGGATGCGGTCGAGCAGCGCGCCGTGCGCGTCGCTTTCGAGCAGCTGCGCGACCGCGGCAACGATGCGCGCGGTGATCGGAGCGTTGGCGTGCGTGCAATAGGCGACCTGGTTCTCGAACGCGCGCGCGACCGCGCCCTCGCCGGTGAGGTCGATATCGACCAATTCGTACTTCGGCCCGCCCTCGCCCATATCCGTTGCCCTTTCGCCATGCGCGCCCTAAGTCGCGCGCGCCATGACCGGGCCACTCACCTTCGCCGTTCCCAAGGGACGCATCCTCGACGAGGCCCTGCCGCTGATGGCGCGCGCTGGCGTCGTGCCCGAAGCGGGCTTTCACGACAAGGCCGACCGACGCCTCGCGTTCGCGTGCGAGGACGAGGCCTTTCGCATCATCCGGGTGCGCGCCTTCGATGTCGCCACGTTCGTTGCCCACGGCGCGGCACAGGCCGGAATCGTCGGAGCCGACGTGATCGACGAGTTCGACTATTCGGACGTATACGCCCCCGTGGACCTTGGGATCGGGTATTGCCGCCTGTCGGTTGCAGAACCCGTGTCCGGCGCCGCCTCGATCGACGGTTCCACGCACGTTCGGGTTGCAACCAAGTATCCCAGCCTTACCCGCCGCCATTTCGAGGCGCGCGGCGTGCAGGCCGAATGCGTGAAATTGAACGGCGCGATGGAAATCGCCCCGGCTCTCGGCCTCGCCGGACGGATCGTCGATCTCGTGTCGAGCGGTCAGACGCTCAAGGACAACGGTCTCGTCGAGACATCGACGATCATGGAAATCACCGCGCGGCTGATCGTCAACCGCGCGGCGCTCAAGACCGATCCACGCGTCGCCGCGCTGGTCGAGCGGTTCCGGGAAATCGCCGCATGAAACGCCTCGACCATAACCGACCCCGGTTTCGACAAGGCGTTCCGCCGGATCGTCGACGATCGCCGCGAAAGCGACGACAACGTCGCGAGCGACGTCGCCGACATCCTCGCCCGCGTAAAGCTGAAGGGGGACGCCGCGCTCAGCGAATACACGCACCGGTTCGACGACCACCAGCTGACCGAAGAGGGCGACTGGCAGATCGAGCTGGAAGAGTGCCGCAGGGCGTTCGAAGGCCTGGACCCGACCTTGCGCGATGCCCTCACGCTCGCTGCGACGCGGATTCGCGCCTACCACGAGAAGCAGTTGCCCGCGGACCGCGACGAGACCGACTCGGCCGGGGTGCGGCTCGGCGCGCGCTGGCGGCCGGTCGATGCTGCGGGGCTCTATGTTCCCGGAGGACGGGCGGCCTACCCCTCGTCGCTTCTGATGAATGCGATTCCGGCAAAAGTGGCCGGGGTCGAACGGCTCGCCGTCGCGACTCCCACCCCCGCTGGCAAGACCAATCCGCTGGTCCTTGCCGCGGCGCACGTCGCGGGCGTCGACGAAGTCTGGCGGATCGGCGGCGCGCAGGCGATCGCTGCCCTTGCCTATGGCACCGCGCGCATCAAACGTGTCGATGTCATCACCGGCCCCGGCAACGCGTGGGTGGCGGAAGCCAAGCGCCAGCTGTTCGGTGTCGTCGGGATCGACATGGTCGCCGGGCCGAGCGAAATCCTCGTGATCGCCGACGGGGCGAACGACCCCGACTGGATCGCAGCCGATCTGCTCAGCCAGGCCGAGCACGACCCCGATGCGCAGTCGATCCTGATCACCGACGACGCCCAGTTCGCCGAGCAGGTCGAAGACCGGGTCGACGTCCAGTGCTCGATGCTCAAGACCCGCAAGGTCGCCCGCCAGAGCTGGGACGACCACGGCGTGATGATCGTGGTCGAACGTCTCGAGCAGGCAATTCCGCTGGCCAATGCGCTCGCCGCCGAGCACGTCGAGCTCGCGGTTGCCGATCCCGGGCCGTTCGTCGAGGGGATCCGCCACGTTGGCAGTCTGTTCATCGGCCGCATGGCGCCCGAAGCGGTCGGAGACTACGTTGCCGGCCCCAACCATGTCCTTCCCACCGGCCGCCGCGCGCGGTTTTCCAGCGGGCTGTCGGTGCTGGACTTCATGAAGCGCACCAGCTTTATCGAGGTCGACGCCGCCGCGCTCGCGCAGATCGGCCCCGCCGCTGCCGCGCTCGCCCATGCCGAAGGGCTGGAAGCACACGCGCGCTCGATCGAATTGAGACTGAAATGAACAGCAATCCACGTAGTCAGGCCCGTTCGGCAGCACGTTTAGCCGCCGTTCAAGCGCTTTATCAGCACCAGATGGAGGACATCGGCGAGGCGCGCCTGCTCGATGAATTCCACCGTCACCGCCTGGGCGAGCCGGTCGAGGTCGAAGACGGCGACGATGCCGAGATCGCCGATGCCGAAGTCGACTTCTTCGACGACCTGGTGAAAGGGGCGCTCGCCCGCCGGGAAGAGATCGACGATCTGCTCGCCGGTAAACTTGCTGCCGGCTGGACTCTCGTTCGCCTCGACAAGACGATGCTCCAGATCCTGCGCGCCGGTGCCTACGAACTGCTGGCCCGCCCGGACGTGCCGGTCGCCGCGGCGATCAGCGAGTGGGTCGATATCGCCAAGGCGTTTTTCGATGACCGCGAGGCGAAATTCGTCAACGGCGTGCTCGACGCGGTGGCGAAAGACGTGCGCTGAGCGGCGAGGTCGCCTTCATCGAAGCCTTGCGCCGCATCGCGACGCACCCCGCCGCCCGCGGCCTGACCGACGATGCCGCCGTTCTCGAAATCGGCGGCGAGACACTGGTCCTGACGCACGACATGATGGTCGAAGGCGTTCACTGGCTGCCGGGTCAGGACATGGCCGACGTGGCCTGGAAACTCGTCGCCACCAATCTTTCCGATCTCGCCGCCAAGGGTGCCGAGCCGCTGGGCGTGCTGCTCGGGCACATGCTCGCAGATGGCGATGGGCGCTTCCTCGAAGGCCTCGAGGAAGCGCTTGGCGAGTACCGGGTTCCTCTTCTGGGCGGCGACACGGTCGGGGGCGGACCGCCGCGTGCGCTGGGCCTCACCGCGATCGGCCGCGCGACCTGCCGCCCCGTGCCATCGCGCAGCGGGGCGCTGCCCGGAGACAGTGTATGGCTCGTCGGAGCGGTTGGGGGCGCGATGATGGGCTTCGAAGCGCTGCGCGATGACACAAGAGCCGACAGCGCGGCATATCGGCGACCCCGGCCCCTGCTCGCCGAGGGCCGCGCGCTTGCATCGCAGGTTACCGCAATGATGGACGTCTCGGACGGACTCTTGCTGGATGCGAGCCGACTTGCCGAAGCGAGCGAGGTGACGATCGACCTCGCCACCGCAAGTGTGCCTTTAGCCGCTCCCGAAAGCAGACGCACCGATGCGCTGCGCTGGGGCGACGATTATGCCCTGTTGTTCACCATTTCCCCCCGGACGGCACCGCCCGTCCCGGCCCAGCGCATCGGTGCCGTATTGCCCCGTGGTAACGACCCGCTGCTGCTGGACGGAACGGCACCGCCAGCCGACATTTCGCTGGGCTACGTCCACACCCGATAACGCAGCGATGGAATTGCCCCGGAAAACCGGGTGTTTCGGGCTTGCGCGCCCGAGTTCGCGGCCTTATACCTCGCCAGCCAAACGCCGCCCGGAAGAGGCGGCGATCTGCCACGCAAGCAGGAGGGGACTTTCCGTGGACCTTGTACTTATTTCGATAATTCTCGGGTTGCTGGCCATCGTGTATGGCTTCGTGACCAGCCGCCAGGTGCTCAGCGCCAGCCCCGGCAATGACAAGATGCAGGAGATCGCCGCGGCGATCCAGGAAGGGGCGCAAGCCTACCTTCGCCGCCAGTACACCACCATCGCGATCGTCGGCGTTGTCGTCGCGATCCTGGTGGCGCTGTTCCTCGGTACGATCTCGGCCACCGGCTTCGTGCTCGGCGCGATCCTCTCGGGCGTCGCGGGCTTCATCGGGATGAACATCTCGGTCCGCGCAAACGTCCGCACGGCACAGGCCGCCTCGGTCGGCTTGCAGCAGGGCCTGACGATGGCGTTCCGCGCCGGTGCGATCACCGGAATGCTCGTGGCGGGCCTCGCGCTCCTCGCGATCGCTGTGTTCTTCTGGGTGCTCACGCATTCGATGGGTTACGCTCCGAACGACCGGATCGTGATCGAAGCGCTGACCGCACTCGCATTCGGCGCCTCGCTAATCTCGATCTTCGCGCGTCTGGGCGGCGGTATCTTCACCAAGGCCGCCGACGTCGGCGCCGACCTTGTCGGCAAGGTCGAGGCGGGCATCCCCGAAGACGATCCGCGCAACCCGGCGGTGATCGCCGACAACGTGGGCGATAACGTCGGCGATTGCGCCGGCATGGCCGCCGACCTGTTCGAAACCTATGTCGTCACGGTGGGGGCCACGATGGTGCTCACCGCGCTGCTCATGAAAGGCCTCGGCGACTTGCTGATGCCGATGATGAGCCTGCCGCTTCTTATCGGCGGCGTGTGCATCGTCACCTCGATCATCGGCACGTACTTCGTCCGCCTCGGCGGCGGAAAGAACGTGATGGGCGCCATGTACAAGGGCTTCCTCGTTTCGGCCGTGCTCGCCGTTCCCGCAATCGCGTGGGCGATTATGACCGCACTCGGCTCGCTGGATACGCAACTGACCGTCGGGACGACGACATTCACCGGCATGAGCCTGTTCCTTTGCGCGATCCTCGGTCTCGTCATCACCGGCCTGATTATCTGGATCACCGAGTACTACACCGGCACCAATTATCGTCCCGTGCGATCTATCGCAAAGTCATCGGAAACCGGTCACGGCACCAACGTGATCCAGGGTCTGGCGATCAGCATGGAATCGACCGCACTGCCGACGCTGGTTATCGTTGCCGGCATCATCGTCGCCTTCAAGCTCGCCGGCCTTATCGGGATCGCCTACGCGGCGACCGCGATGCTGGCGCTCGCTGGCATGGTGGTGGCACTCGATGCCTATGGTCCCGTCACCGACAACGCAGGCGGCATTGCCGAGATGGCGGGCCTCGACGACAGCGTGCGCGAGAAAACCGACCTGCTCGACGCGGTGGGCAACACCACCAAGGCGGTGACCAAGGGTTACGCGATCGGATCGGCCGGCCTTGCCGCGCTGGTGTTGTTCGCCGCCTACACGACCGACCTCAAGGAGTTCTTCCCCAACCTGACGGTCGATTTCAGCCTTGAGAATCCCTACGTGATCGTCGGGCTGCTGCTCGGCGCGCTGCTGCCCTACCTGTTCGGCTCGATGGGCATGACCGCCGTCGGCCGCGCGGCCGGCGACGTGGTGATCGACGTGCGCGACCAGTTCAAGAATAACCCGGGCATCATGACCTACGAGTCCAAGCCCGACTACGCGCGCACTGTCGATCTCGTCACCAAGGCGGCCATCAAGGAGATGATCATCCCCTCGATGCTGCCCGTGCTGGCGCCGATCGTGGTCTATTTCGCGATCACCGCGATCGCGGGGCAGGCCAACGGCTTCGCGGCGCTGGGCGCGCTGCTTCTCGGCGTGATCGTCGGCGGGCTGTTCGTTGCGTTGTCGATGACCGCCGGTGGCGGCGCGTGGGACAACGCCAAAAAGTACATCGAGGACGGACACCACGGCGGCAAGGGCTCCGAAGCGCACAAGGCCGCAGTGACCGGCGACACCGTGGGTGATCCGTACAAGGACACTGCGGGCCCCGCCGTGAACCCGATGATCAAGATCACCAACATCGTCGCGCTGCTGCTGCTCGCGGCGCTGGCGGCGGGCGGCGCGGGCTAAGCCCACACGCTCTTCGTTAACGGGATCGAATGACCCCGCCCCGTTTTGCGACGGGGCGGGGTTTTTCATGCCCGCGTTAAAGCTTCCTCCAGCCGTCTGGGGTAACCCGCGCGGTGCGGCATTCCGGCCGCGGCGAACGAGGGTTAACGAGCGCAATGGAGCACCCGGTCGGTCTGGCTCAGCGCGGCGACGCCGGCACCGACGGGATGGCGGTGGTGCCGTGGCGCGATTTCGCTGACAGGTCGGGATGGGACCTTCTCGCCGACCGCGCGGCCGAACCCAATCCGTTTGCCGAGCGCTGGTGCCTGGATGCCGCGCTTCATACCCTCGATGTCGCCGGCGACGTGCAGATAGCCGCGCTGTCGAGCGGAGGTGCCCTCACCGGAATTCTCCCGCTGGCGCGCTCGCCGCGCTACGAGCGGTACCCTCTGCCCCACATCGGCAACTGGCTTCATTCGAATGCGTTCTGCGGGGCACCGCTTGTTGCTCCCGGGCACGAACACGCCTTCTGGCGGGCGCTGCTTGGTTGGGCCGATGCTCAACCGGGCACGGCGCTGTTCCTCCACCTCGAGGCGATGCCGACCGACGGTCCGGTCTATGCAGCCCTGCGCGATGTCTGCCTGGTGGACCGACGACCCGCCGCGGTCGTCCAGCGCTACGAGCGGGCGCTGTTGCAATCCGACCTTGGCCCCGACGAATACTTCGAAGCCTCGATGAGCGCCAAGAAGCGCAAGGAACTCCGCCGGCAGCTCGCGCGCCTTTCCGACCTCGGCACTGTCAGGTTCGATCGGCGCGAGGACGGCCAGGGCCTAAGCGACTGGACCGACGCCTTCCTCGCGCTCGAAGCGGGCGGCTGGAAGGGCGCGCAAGGTTCCGCGCTTGGCTGCGAGCCGGACAAGGCAGCGTTCTTTCGCGCCGCGCTTGCCGGTGCTGCGACCGCCGGCAAGCTCGAGCGGATCACGATCTCGCTCGACGATCGGCCCATCGCGATGCTAGCCAATTTCCTTACGCCGCCCGCCGCATACAGCTTCAAGACGACCTACGACGAAAGTCTCGCGCGCTTTTCGCCGGGCGTCCTGCTCCAGCGCGAAAACCTCGCGCTCCTCGCGCGGGACGACATCGACTGGACCGATAGCTGCGCAGCGCCCGACCACCCGATGATCGAGCGTATCTGGCGCGAGAAGCGCTCGATCGCCCGCGTCAGCATCGCGATCGGCGGTCGGGGTCGCCGGACTGCCGCTGCGCTGCTGTTCCGCGCCGAAACCCGCTCCCAGCCGACAGGATTGTAGGACGATGGACGCCCATACAGGCTTCACTGCGCTCGACCGAGAGGTCTTCGGCCCCGAGGCGCGTGCGCGCTTTGCCGAGGCGTATCCCGAGACGCCCGGCGTGATTCCGCACGGCTTGGCCGACCATCCACTGCTGTCGCTGGATGCGCTGGCGGCGCTGGCCGGAAAGCTTCCCGAAAGATCGATCGAGTACAACCGCGGCGACCTGCCGATCGGTGTCGACGGCAAGCCGGGCGGAACCGGCATCCCGATCGAGGACACCATCCGCCATATCGCCACGAGCAACAGCTGGGCGGTGCTCAAGAACATCGAACACGTGCCGGATTACGAGGCCTTGGTGCTGGCCCTCCTGGGCGAGCTGCGGCCGACGATCGAGCAAACGACCGGGGCCATGCTGCGGCCGCAGGGGTTCGTTTTCATCTCCAGCCCGAACGCGGTCACACCCTATCACTTCGACCCGGAGCACAATCTTCTGCTCCAGCTGGTCGGATCGAAAGTCATGACCCAGTTTCCGGCGGGCGACAGCCGTTACGCGCCTGACACGACTCACGAAAGCTACCACACTGGCGGCCCACGCGAGCTGCATTGGCGCGATGAGCTGTCGGCGGGCGGCACCGAGTTCGCGCTCACGCCGGGACAAGCCCTTATGGTGCCGGTCATGGCACCGCATTTCGTTCGCAACGGTCCTGAAAGCTCGATTTCACTGTCGATCACCTGGCGCAGCGACTGGTCGTTCGCAGAGGCCGATGCACGCTGCTGGAACGGCGTCTTGCGAAAAGCCCGGATGACGCCGCGCCCGCCGGGCCGCTTCCCCGCCGCCAACCGCGGCAAGGCGCTCGCCTGGCGCACATGGCGACGGATCGTCGGGGCAAGTTGACGCAAGCGTAAACGCGCGCCACAGCGCTTCGCGACATGACCGACACCCCCAAGCCGACCGACGAAGCGCTGGTCGCCGACCTCATCACCCTGCTCGACCCCGCATCGCTGGGCGACGACCGGTTCGAGGGCCCGCGCAAGAAGGGCGGCGTGGGCCGTGTATTCGGTGGTCAGGTGATCGCGCAGGCGCTGATCGCGGCCGAACGAACCGTCGCGGAAGACCGTGCGGCCCATTCGCTTCATGCCTATTTCCTGCGCGGCGGGAACGAGGATTTCCCGATCGAATACACCGTCGACCGGCAGCTCGATGGTGGGAGCTTTTCCAACCGCCGCGTCGTCGCCAGCCAGCCCGGTCCGGACGGGACCCTGCAGCCGATCCTCAACCTGGCGGCCAGCTTCCAGAAGCACCAGCCGGGCCTTGAGCACGAACAGGCGACCATGCCCCAGGTCCCCTCGCCCGACGAGTTGCGGACCGATGAGGAATTGCGGCGGGAGATCGCTCCGTCATTGCCCGAACGCGCGCGCCGATTTTTCAACGAACTGCGCCCGATCGAGATACGCTCCGCCACCGGTCGCCACTGGCTGACCGAAGGCCCGCAAAGGCCGGTCCAGAACGCCTGGTTCCGCGCGCGCAGCGCGCTGCCAGACGATCCCCGCGTCCACCGCGCGGTGCTCGCCTATCTCAGCGACATGCAACTCCTCGGCACGAGCATCATGCCGCACGGCCTGTCATGGATGCGCGGCGAGGTAAAAAGTGCCAGCCTCGACCACGCAATCTGGTTCCACGCGCCATTTCGCGCCGACGAGTGGCTGCTCTACTCGTGCGACAGCCCATGGTCGGGCGGCAGCCGCGGGTTCAACCGCGGGCAGATCTTCCAGGACGGACGCCTCGTGGCAAGCGTGGCACAGGAAGGCATGATTCGCCGAGTTGAGCCCCGCGCGCGATAGAATTGGCCGGAAGCTAACCCGGTCTTAACCCCGCTGGCCGAATCTGGCTCCGCCAATCGCGGAGTGTTTCCCTTTGCCTATCGACGCCCGTTTCGACGCAGCCGAACTTACCGAGCCCCGCGGGGCGGGACGCCGAACGCTCCGTCTCGGGGTCAGCGGCCGTTTCGCAACTGGCGCCGACGGCGCGGCGACCGTGCACAATATCTCCGCCACCGGCATGCTCATTGCGACCGATGCCCAGCTCTCCGAAGGCGAGACGATCGTGGTCGCACTGCCGGAAGCAGGTGAACGAACCGCACAAATAGTTTGGGTCGACGCGCCCATGCATGGCTGCCGTTTCGATGAACCGCTCACCCCCGCGGCGCTCAGTGCGGCCCAATTACGCGGCGGCTTCCGTGGCGGGGATGCCGAGGCGGAACCGGTTTCGGAAGCATTCGGCACGCGGCTGCATCGTTTGCGCACGGAACGTGGTCTCTCGCTTGCGGACATTGCCGACAAGCTTGGCGTGAGCAAGCCCACCGTCTGGGCGTGGGAACACGGCAAGGCGCGTCCGGTGGAGCGGCGGCTCACCGCGCTTGCCGAAGCGCTTGGGGTGACGCCAGGCGGCCTCGAACCGGCCGCCGCAGGCTCGGTCGCGGCAGTCGAAGCCGGCCGCCGCCAGATTGCGGAAGCCTATGGCGTCGAACCGGCACGTGTGCGGATCATGATCGAACTGTAACGTCAACACCGACCATTTTCCGCTTGCAAGTTATCCCCAATTGGCAAAAGTAAACGTGGTTAACGAATTGCGTTTCTTTTCGTCTTATCAAATCGTTAGTTTGATATAACGATTAATCTAACGCCTTTTGTTGGCGATCGAGGGTAGAAATACTCTCTTCGAGTGGTTGCGTTAGCGGGAACGAACGCAATTGGGGGCATCGTTAGTTTTCCGGATCGGAAAAGTGATTCGGAATGCGTCGAACAGGGGCGGCGTCGTACAAATGTGGGGTAACATTTCGCCGGGGGAAGCCTCGGCACTCTATCGGCTCGTCGCAGAGAGCCCGACCGATCTCGTACTGAAAACCGATCGTTCGGGACGAATCGTCCATGCCACGCCCGCCACCGCGGGGCTCGGCCTTGCGTTCGCCGGGGATCCGGTCGGTCGACACCTTCTCGAATTGCTGCACCCGTCATGCAGCGAGGCGGTGCTCGCGGAACACGCCGCCGCAATCGGCGGCCGCGCGGGCAGCGGCTGGCTGGAGGTCCTCGCACTGGCGCAGGACGGAGCCCAACGCTGGCTCGAGATGAAGCTTGGCGCCCTGCCAGGCGGTGGCGGCGCGCTTGGGATTTTCCGTTCGATCGACGATCGCCGAGTGCTCGAGGACCGCCTGTTCGTCGCTGCGATGACGGACCCGCTCACCCGCCTCACCAATCGCGAAGCGTTCGTGCGGATGCTCGGCCATCTCGTCGAGAGCGACGCGGCCGGACACGTCGCGCTGTTCGACCTCGATCATTTTCGAACGATCAACCTTCGCCACGGCCACAGCGGCGGCGATCTGGTTCTGGTGGCCTTCGCTCGGCTGCTACGCAGTCTTCTCCGCGCTGACGATATCGTAAGCCGGATCGGCGGGGGCACGTTCGGCGTGCTGCTGCCCGAGGTCGATGCGGCAACCGCTCACACGGCTTGCGCGCGGGTGATCGGCGCGATGGGCGAACTCAACGAAGGTGCAAATCGCCAGCCGCTGACTGCCAGTGCCGGCGTCGCCCGGTTCGCCGTTTCCGCCGACGCAAGCTTGCGCGAAGCCGAACTGGCGCTGCTCGCGGCGAAATCGCGGGGACGCAACCGGGTCGAGCGCGCGCGCCGCTGGCACTAGGTCGCTCGCACGATCAGCCGTCGAGCTTGGCCTTGAGCAGCTCGTTGACGACCGCGGGGTTCCCCTTGCCCTGCATCGCTTTCATCGTCTGTCCGACGAAGAAGCCGAACAGCTTGTCCTTGCCGCCGCGGTATTCGGCGACCTTGTCGGCGTTGGCGGCCAAAACCTCGTCGATCACCGCTTCGATCGCGCCGGTATCGGACTGCTGCTTGAGACCCTCGGTATCGGCGATCTCGGCGGGTTCGCGCCCGGTCTTGAGCACGATCTCGTAGATTTCCTTGGCCTGCCCGCCGCTGATCTCGCCCGCGGTCTGCATGGCGAGGATCGCGGCCTGGGCCTGCGCAGTGGCGTGCGCCGGATGCGCCTCGGCGCCGAGCGCATTCATCACCCCGGGCGCGACCGACAGCGACCAGTTGGCGACCTGCGTGGCGACGTCCGCTTCGCTCTTGCCGAGCCTGGTCGCGGTTTCGGCCAGCAATTGTTCGAACCGCGCGAAAGTCTCGACCTCGGCGGTGAGCTCGCGCGCGTTGTAAGCCGACAGACCCAGACCATCGACGTAGCGGGCGCGCTTGGCATCGGGCAGCTCGGGCAGGCTGGCCCTGCATTCGGCGAGGAACGCCTCGTCCAGCTCCAGCGGCAGCAGGTCGGGGTCGGGGAAGTAGCGATAGTCGTGCGCGTCTTCCTTCGATCGCATTGAGCGGGTTTCGTTCCGGTCGGGATCGTAGAGCCGGGTTTCCTGTACCACCGTTCCGCCGTCCTCGATCAAATCGACCTGGCGGCGGGCTTCCTGCTCGATCACCGCCATCACGAAGCGCACCGAATTGACGTTCTTCGTTTCGGTGCGGGTGCCCAATTCGTCGCCCGGCTTGCGCACGCTGACGTTTACGTCCGCGCGCATTGAGCCCTCTTCCATGTTGCCGTCGCAACTGCCGACATAGCGCAGGATCGACCGCAGCTTGCGCACGTAGGCCCCGGCTTCCGCGGGCGAGCGCATGTCGGGGCGGCTGACGATCTCCATCAGCGCGACGCCGCTGCGATTGAGGTCGACGTAGGACATCGACGGGTGCTGGTCGTGCATCAGCTTGCCCGCGTCCTGCTCGACGTGGATGCGCTCGATCCCGATGACCTTGTCCTCGGGGATACCGGTCTTCTCGTCGGCCTCGATGGTCAGCGATCCCTCGCCCACGATCGGGTGATAGAGCTGGCTGATCTGGTAGCCCTGCGGCAAGTCGGCGTAGAAGTAGTTCTTGCGATCGAACCGGCTCCAGCGATTGATCTGCGCCTCGATCGCCATGCCCGTGCGCACCGCCTGGCGGATGCATTCGCGGTTGGGCACCGGCAGCATTCCCGGCATCGCCGCGTCGACCAGGCTGACCTGGCTGTTGGGCTCGGCGCCGAACGTCGTCGAGGCGCCGCTGAACAGCTTGGCGTTCGAGGTGACCTGCGCGTGGACCTCGAGGCCGATCACGACCTCCCACTCGCCCGTGGCGCCCTGGATGCGATAGGTGCTCACCACCATTTCTCCGGTTTAGCGCGGAACATCGCACGGCTCTCGATCGCGAGGCCGGCGTTGAGCACGCCCTGCTCGTCGAAGGCGCGGCCGATGACCTGCAGGCCGAGCGGCAACCCGTCGGCGTTGAGGCCGCACGGCACGCTCATCGCCGGGAGACCCGCAAGGCTGGCGGGAACGGCGAACACGTCATTCAAATACATCGCTAGCGGATCGTCGACCTTGTCGCCCAGCGCGAAACTGGCGGTGGGCGTCGTCGGCGCGAGGATCACGTCGCACGCCGCGAACGCCGCGTCGAAGTCCCGGGCGATCAGCGTACGCACGCGCTGCGCCTGGTTGTAATAGGCATCGTAGAAGCCTGCACTCAGCACATAGGTGCCGATCATGATCCGGCGCTTCACCTCGTCACCGAAACCGGCGGCACGGGTGGCGGCGTACATGTCCTGCAATCCTGCGCCTTCGGGCAGGTCGCGCAGGCCATAGCGCACCCCGTCGTACCGCGCGAGGTTGCTCGACGCCTCGGCCGGGGCGACGATGTAGTAGGCCGGAAGAGCGTACTTGGTGTGCGGCAGACTGACATCGACGATTTCGGCGCCTGCGTCCTTCATCCACGCAATGCCATCGTCCCACGACTTGAGGATTTCGGGATCGGTGCCGTCCATCCGGTACTCGCGCGGGATGCCGACTTTCTTGCCGCGCATGTCGGCGTTCAACCCAGCTTCCCAGGCGGGCACTGGCATGTCGAGCGAGGTCGCATCCTTAGGGTCGAACCCGGCCATCGCCTCGAGCATGATCGCGCAGTCGGTGACGTCGCGCGCCATCGGGCCGGCCTGGTCGAGGCTGCTGGCGAAGGCGACGATACCCCAGCGGCTGCACCGCCCATAGGTCGGCTTGATGCCGGCGATACCGGTAAACGCGGCGGGCTGGCGGATCGAGCCGCCGGTATCCGTCCCGGTCGCCGCCGGACACAGCCGCGCCGCGACCGCCGCCGAGCTGCCGCCCGACGAACCACCGGGCGCGAGGCCGGCGTTGCTGCCTTCCTTGCGCCACGGCGAAATGACGTTGCCGAAATGGCTCGTCTCGTTCGACGAGCCCATCGCGAACTGGTCGAGGTTGAGCTTGCCCAGCATTCCGGCCCCGGCGCGCCACAGGTTTGCCGAGACCGTGCTCTCGTACTGCGGAACGAAGCCTTCGAGGATGTGGCTTGCGGCGGTGGTCTGCACGCCCTGGGTTGCGAACAGGTCCTTCATGCCGATCGGCACGCCCGCGAGCTTGCCAAGCGTCTCGCCCTTGGCGCGCGCGGCGTCTACCGCGTCGGCCGCTTCCAGCGCCTTTTCGGGCGTGGCGACGATGAAGGCATTGAGCGCGCTCTGCGCCGCAGCCACGTTGGCGTTGAAGCTTGTCGCCACTTCACGCGCGGAGAACTCGCCCGCGGCGACCCCGTCGCGGATCGCCTTGACGCCCAGGTCGGTAAGGTCGGCCATCACTCGATCACCTTGGGCACGCCGAAAAAGCCGTGCTCGGCCGCCGGCGCGTTGGCCAGCACCTTGTCGCGCACGCCGCCGCCGGTCAGCGGATCGGCATCGATCACGTCGTCGCGCAGGCGCAGGGTGTTGGGGATCACCGCGGTCATCGGCTCGACGCCGCTGGTGTCGACCTCGCCCAGCTGCTCGACCCAGGCGAGGATGTTGTTGAATTCGGGCACCATCTTCGCAAGCGCCGCGTCATCCATGCGGATGCGCGCGAGACTCGCGATCTTGGCCACTGTTTCTCGGTCTACGGACATGCCCGCGCCCTAGCCGCGAGGGGGCGGACCTTCAAGCGGCGAGAGGGGCTATTCGAACGGGTCGCCCACCGGCCTGCCATCGACGTAGACCTGCCGGATTGTCCGTTCGCGCACTTCGACCTTCGCCGAAGAGATGTCCTCGATCCGCGCGGGAGCGACCGGCGCCGGCGGCGGGTACGGTACGCCATCGGACGCACGGAAGGTCAATTGCTGCACGCCCTCGGCGGCTATCAGCGCGATCCGCCGAATTTCACCCGTCCGTCCGAGGTCGAGCGCCACGCAGCCGCGCCGGCAGAACCAGCGCTGCCGCTCACCCTGCGCCGCGACCATCGCGCGCAAAGCGGGGTCTTCGAAGCGATAATCGATCTCGAGCGCACGGTCGGGGTCGATCCGGTTTCGTTCGCGATCCTCCTCGATCATCTTCGCTTGCTTCACTGCATACGCCGCGGCGTTCGCGATCGCAGGGCGGTCAGACTTCGCCAAACGGGCGACCGTCTCACGACCCGCGGCGCCGAACTGGGTCTGCAGCGCGTAGAAGTCGAACTTCTCCACGCCGACGGCCCCGCTTTGCAGGCGCGCCACCTGGTTCCGCGCGCTGATCGCCCCGAAATCCAATATCGGCAGCGCGAGCAGCAGCGCCACCCCGCAGATCAGCACCGCGAGCTGCAGGTTCGCGCGCCGAACGCGAGAGCGCCACTCGCCGGCTTTCCAGCCGCGCACAACCGCGACGAACCACGCGAGGCCGTATGCGGTCGCCACCGCGATCGCGACGAGACCCCACAGCCGTTCGGGACTAAGTCCGTGCTGCGCCACCCGGGTGCCAAGCGAAAGCGCGGCAAAAACGGTAAGAGGCAGCACCGCCATCGCGAGCGCCATCGCAGCGATACGCAACACGCGATTCCCGCTCATTGCCTCGTCGTCGTCGCGCAGTATCGCGTTGGCGAGCACCCACGCACCCGCGGCGCACAGCAGCAGGATCGGCGTCGCGCTGCGGGTCGCCTGCCAGAGGACGTCCGGGCCCGAGACCGCCATCGCGACGAGGAACAGCGCCAGACCCGCCGCGAGCGGCACGCCGAGGACCGACAGGACCACCATGACGACCCGTTTCAGCGTGCCGAGAATGCCAATCTCGTTGCGGAGAATCCCAAGCGCAGCGCCGAATGCTGCGCCCGACCACGTCCATCCGAACCAGGCGTCGTCGATGAGGTCGTGCAGGAAATCGATTTTCAGCAGTCGGAACAGTTCGCTCAGGAGCAGGAGCAGAAGCCACGAGGCGCCGAGGAACGCCAGGCTGCCCGCAAAGCAGATCGCGTCGCTCCAGACATGGTGATGAACCTCGCGATAGGCCGTCCCCCAGCGTGTGCGGTGAAAGCCCGCCTGGAACAGCGGCAGCGCTAGCCCGGTGGCGATCACTCCCGCCAGAAACCCGTATTGCGGGTCGGCGATCGATTCGCTCGCCCCTACCGCGCGCCAGGCGAGGCCCGCCATCACGAGCCCGACGAGAGCGGCGAACGTCGCCGGCTCCTTCCACCGCCCCCGCTCGATCGCGAATGCCAGCGCCATAGCGCCGAAAAAGAAAAATGCGGCGAGCGCGGCCTGCCAACCGACTTTCGTGTCCGGGCCGTCGCCTCCACCCACGATCCAGATCATCAGGCCGGCAAATCCCAGCAGCCCCGCCAGCACCCAGGGACGCTGCGGCCAGTCGTGGTCGCCAGTAAGCTGATCGGTCATGCGCTCTCCTTCGATTGGAGGAACGCGGCTAGCTTATCGCCACGCCGATGGCATGAGCAACAAGTGAAGTTTCGCTGAAAAGCGCCTATTGCGGCGCGCCGGGCGACGCTTGCGGTGCGCCCGGCTGTTCGCCCTGCTGCGCCTGCATCATCTGTTGAAGCACCTGGAAGCGGCGCTGGGCATCTTCCTCGCTCATGAAGTCGACCAGCTCGACGTCGAACACCAGGTCGGCGTTGGGCGGGATCGGCGCGCCCTGCGGCGGCGTCGCGCCATAACCCTTTTCGGCGGGAATGTGCAGGACGTACTTTCCGCCCTTCTGCATCTTCTGCAGACCTTCGGAAAAGCCCGGAACGACGCCGGAAACCTGCATCGGCATCCCGTCGGGGATGATCCCGTTGGTCGGGAACGGCAATTCGCGAGAGCGGTCGAATTCGGTCCCGTCGGCCAGCTTGCCGACATACTTGATGAACACGACGTCGCTGGCGGTCGGACTGGGGCCGCTGCCTTCCGTGATTGTGTCGACCTTTACCCCCGCGGGCATGCTGGCCCAGGCTATCCCTGCGCCGAGCAGGATCGCCGCGAGCACACCAAGCCAGAGCTTGGTCAGCGAGCCTTTGGCTATCGGCTGGAGGGGAACGCGGGTGATCTCGGTCATGTGCGGGTCCTGAAACGATGCCCCGAAACGACAAGGGGCGCGGATTGCTCCGCGCCCCGATGCCTTATCACTGTGCTGTGTGCAAGACGGGCCTACTTGCCCCCGTCGCGCTCCACCCGCTTGCGCTCGAGCTTGCGGGCGCGGCGCACCGCAGCAGCCTTCTCGCGAGCGCGCTTCTCGCTCGGCTTCTCGTAGTGGCGGCGCAGCTTCATTTCGCGGTACACGCCTTCGCGCTGCAGCTTCTTCTTGAGCGCGCGCAGGGCCTGGTCGACATTGTTATCGCGAACGATGATCTGCATAAAAAGTCCAACACCTCACAGCAAAAGCCCAGAGCCCGCGTCAGTCGGCGGGGTATCGCCTTTGTAAACATACGAAAAAAGCGGCGCAGCCGTTCCCGGAAGCGTCCGAACCGGGGCGCCCTTAACGCGGGTAGCGCGATTCTGCAAGCACCCACAGGCTTTCTAAAGCGACCGCGAGGCTTTGCATGGCGCCCCGCTCACCGCTAAGGGCCGCGCAATGACTGTCCCCTCCCCCATCGCCGCAAGCGCCATGGTCTTCGCCGGAGGCGGCACGGGCGCGGTGCTGCGCTATCAACTCGGCCGTGCGATGACAGGCTGGCTCGGCCCCGCAATCGTCGGCACCTTTCCGTGGGCCACGCTGGCCGCAAACGTGATCGGCAGCCTCGCCATGGGGCTGCTTGCCGGCTGGTTGGCAAAATTCGGCAGCGGCGGAGAGCATTGGCGGTTGATCATCGGCGTCGGCCTCCTTGGCGGCTTCACGACATTTTCCGCCTTCAGCCTCGAATTGATGCTGCTGATCGAGCGCGGGCAGGCGGGCAGCGCGGTCGCCTACACCGCAATTTCGGTACTGGCAGGCCTGACGGGTCTTTACATCGGCCTGATCGCGATGCGCTTCGTATGAGCACCTCCCCCGAAAATCAGGCCGTTCGCCAGTTTACCGTCGGCGAAGACGACGACGGTGTACGGCTCGACCGCTGGTTCAAGCGCAACCTCCCGCAAGTGGGATTCGCCACCGTCAGCCGCTGGGCCCGCACCGGCCAGATCCGGGTCGATGGCAAGCGTGCCAAGCCGGAGGATCGGCTCGCCACCGGTCAGGTCCTGCGCGTGCCGCCCGGGGGCGATCTGCCGAAGGGCAAGCCGGCCGTTACCCGGCGCGAGCTCTCCGCGGACCAGATCGCGACCGCCGAGGCGATGGTGATCGTGCAGACCCCTGCGGCGATCGTGCTCAACAAGCCGCCGGGCCTCGCCACGCAGGGCGGGACCAAGACGACGGCGCATGTCGACGGACTGCTCGACGCGTTCATGGGCGAGGGCGATCCACGCCCGCGCCTTGTCCACCGGCTCGACAAGGACACATCGGGCGTTCTGCTCATCGCCCGCACGCCGGGCAGCGCGGCGTTCTTTTCCAGGCGGTTTTCGGGGCGCAGCGCCAAGAAGGTCTACTGGGCGCTCGTCGCCGGGGTGCCGGACGTGGCGCACGGGATGATCGAGGCGGCGCTCGCCAAGCAGCCGGGCACCGGCGGCGAAAAGATGCACGTCGACGAGGAAAACGGCCAGCCGGCCAAGACCCGCTATCGCATGATCGAGCGCGCGGGCAACGCCGCCGCCTGGCTCGAGCTCGAGCCACTGACGGGCCGCACGCACCAGTTGCGCGCGCACATGGCGGCGATCGGCCACCCGATCGTGGGCGACGGTAAGTATGGCGGACAGGAGGCGTTCCTGACCGGCAGCATCAGCCGCAAGATGCACCTTCACGCGCGGCGGCTGATCATCGACCACCCGAACGGCAACAAGCTCGACGTGACCGCCGACCTGCCCGAACACTTTGCCGCGAGCATGGCGCAACTCGGTTTCGACGAAAGTCTGAGCGACGCCTCCCCGACCGAGGGTCCTCCGCCGCCCACCAAGGAATCCAAGAAGCAGGCCGCGCGACAGCATGCCAAGCAAGTGCGCAAGGGCAAGCCCACCCGCCGCGGTCGGGCTGAAGCGAGGGCTCCGAAGAAGGGCAAGCGCTGATGCACCCAAACCCGCTGTTCCGCAGCGAGGATCGACCGCTGCTCGAAGCGCTGATCGACGAGGTCGGCTTCGGGATGGTCTTCGCCGGCACGCCGGACGGACCGCGCGTAGGGCACATGCCGATCGTCTCCACCGGCGACGGCACCATCCAGTTCCACCTTTCCCGCGGCAATGCGTTGACCAAGTGGCTGGACGGGATGACCGCACTCATCACCGTCAACGGCCCCGATGGATATGTTTCGCCGCGCTGGTACGCCAATCGCGCCACAGTGCCGACCTGGGACTATGTCGCGCTCGAAATGGAAGGCCGCGTGCGGCGGATGGACGACGACGGCCTTGAAGGACAACTCCAGACGCTGATCGCGCGCCACGAGGAGCGGCTCGGCGGCGAGCCCTGGAGTGCCGCGGAAACCCCGCCCGACCTCTGGCGCAAGCTGTTCGGGGGGATCGTCGGCTTCGAAATGGAAGTGCTCGCGTGGCGACCCACTCTGAAGCTGTCGCAGAACAAGACGGCGGCCGAGCGCGAAGCGATTGCCGACGGTCTGGAGGCCAGCGGCACGCCCGCGCTCGCGCAGCTGATACGAACTCTGGCCACATGAAGCTGGCAGTGTTCGACTGCGATGGCACGCTCGTCGACGGACAGGCGCCGGTCTGCGACGCGATGGAGGCCGCGTTTTCCGCCGCCGGCCTGCCCCACCCGGATCGCCACGACATTCGCCGGATCGTCGGCCTGAGCCTGCCGCAGGCGGTGCGTCGCCTCGCGCCAGACGCGCCGAACGAAAGCCAGGCGGCCGCGGTCGAGAGCTACAAACACGCGTTTCGCTCCGCGCGCGAGCAAGGCCGCCTCGAGGAACCCCTGTTCGACGGGATCGAAAGCCTGCTGCGTGGGCTCCACGCCGATGGCTGGTCGCTCGCGGTCGCCACGGGCAAATCGGATCGCGGACTTGCGGCGTGCCTCGCCGGACACGGCATCGCCGATCTTTTCGTCTCTCTCCAGACTGCTGACCGCCATCCATCAAAGCCCCATCCCGAGATGCTGGAGGCTGCATTGCTCGAAGCGGGCGCAACGCCCGACGAGGCGGTCATGATCGGCGACACGAGCTTCGACATGGCAATGGCCCGCGCCGCCCGGGTGCGCGCGATCGGCGTTGCCTGGGGTTATCACGCGATCGACGAACTGCGCGCTTCAGGAGCCGCTTCAGTCGCCAGCGATCCTGCCCAGCTGAGGAACATGCTCGATGGCTAGCCGTCCGCCCGACGATCGCATGAAAGCCACGCCCCCGAACAGCCAGGAGCGCGGCCGATTCCTCGTCCTCAACGCCGTGCGAATGAGCGGCGTGGCACTGGTGATAATCGGAATCCTCGTGCTCAACCGGGCGATCGCCCTGCCCGATGCGGTCGGCTGGGTGTTCCTGGCGGTGGGCCTGATCGACGTGTTCGTGATCCCCCAACTGCTCGCCCGCAAATGGCGGACTCCACCGGAATGAAGCGATTCTGGACGGACGTTTCGGTCGAACACGTCCCGCTGCCGGAAGGTGACGGTTGGCGGGTGCTGCTCGACGGGCGTCCGATGCGCACGCAGGTCGGCGGCGTCCCCCAGGTCGTTCCGACGCGCGCGATGGCCGATCTGCTGGCGGACGAATGGGCCGCCCAGCCCGAGGAGATCGACCCCGCGGCATTCCCCTTTCGCGACATGGCGGACTTCGCGATCGACACCGTCGTGAGTGGCAAGGCGGACGTAATCGAGACACTGCTGCGCTTCGCCGAGACCGACACCCTGTGTTACCGCGCCGACCCCGACGAACCACTGCACAAGCGGCAGTGGACGGTTTGGGAGCCGCTTGTCGCTAAATTCGAGGCCCGCGAGGGTGTGACGCTGCATCGCGTAAGCGGCGTCCTCCACCGACCTCAGCCCGCTGCGACGCTGGCAAGCCTGCGGGCACGGCTCGAAACGCTGGACCCCTTCACGCTCGCCGCGCTGGAAGTGATGACCTCGCTGTCGGCGTCGCTATGCATCGGGCTATTGGCGCTGGACCGCGATGCCGAGCCGGAATTGCTGTGGGATGCCGCCGAGCTGGAAGAGGCTTGGCAGGTCGAGCTGTGGGGTCGCGATGGACTGGCGCAAGCGCGGAGCGACAAGCGGCGGAAAGATTTCCTACGGGCGTGCCGGTTCGCTTCGTCGGTGGGGCAGTGACGGACGGGGCGTTGCGGCTATCCAGTCGCGCATTGCGGGCGTTCGCGTGTGCCTCGTTGTTGATCGTTTCAGCCTGCAGCGCCGGACAGCGCGGGGAATCCTCCGAAACTCCCGATGCAGTTGCCGATTTCACGACGATCGATTTCGGAAAGGTCGCCAACTACGCGAACCCGGCGCTTCCCCCGTATTTCGACGAGACGGTCGCTGCGCTGGACAACACTCCCCCGACCAATCGCGTTGACGACCGGATCGCGACGCTGGGGCGTGTGTTGTTCTACGATCTTCGCCTGAGCACCAACAACCGCGCCTCGTGCGCCTCGTGCCACCAGCGCGCGTTCGGGTTCACCGATCCGATGCGGTTCAGCAACGGCATCAGCACCGCCGCCACCACCGAAGCCCATGCGATGCGGCTTGCCAACATCCGCTACTGGAAGCCCGGTACCGCATTCTGGGACCGGCGGGCGGACACCGTGGAGGCGCAGGTCAGCCATCCGATCCACAGCCTCGTCGAACTCGGCTGGGGCGGCGCGGCCGGCGGCATGGACGATTTGATCGCAAAGCTGCAAGGCACGGCCTATTATCCCGAGTTGTATGCCTGGGCCTTCGGCAGCCCTTCGGTGACCGAGCAAACGACGCAGCGCGCGCTCGCCCAGTTCCTGCGCGCCATGATTTCGCATTCGAGCCGGTGGGACGCAGGTTACGCGAAGGTATTCGCGCCCGATGCGCCCAACCGCGCGCTCGACGTCGACCTGCCCAACTTCTCGCCCCAGGAAAACCGCGGCCGGCACCTGTTCATGACCGCCGCGTCGCAGGGCGGCGCGGGCTGTTCGGCGTGCCATCTGCCGCCAACGTTTGCATTGGCACAAGATGCGCACAGCAACGGCCTCGACGCCGGAGAGACGCACCTTTTCAAAGCCCCTTCGTTACGCAATGTAGGTCTGACCGGACCCTATATGCACGACGGCCGCTTCGCCACATTGGCGGACGTCGTCGATTTTTACGACTCGGGTATCGTCGCTGGCCCCGCGCTCGATGCACGGCTGCGCAAGGATGGCGCGCCCCTGCGGTTGGGCCTGAATTCGACCGACCGCGCGGCGCTGGTGGCTTTCCTGAAGACGCTCGACGATCCAGGGTTCATTGCGGACGAGCGCTTTGCCGACCCTTTCCGCCGGGATTTCCCGACCGGCCCGTCCACCACCGGCCCGCGAAGCGCTCCCTAGGCCTTGATGGCGTAGAGCGTGGCGTTGTTGATCCCGTAGACCCCACCGTCGGCGCCGATCAGCGTGGGGGTATAGGCCTCGCCGATCCCGTTGGTCAGCCGGATCGATTGCGACAGCGTATTCGTCGTCAGGTCCCAACGATACATCACGCCGTCCTCGTTGTTCGCGAGAAGGCATTTGCGCGCGACATCGGTCGCCATGGTGTTGATGCACCATTCGGTCCGCGCCGTGGCCGATCCGCCCTCCCGCGTCGGCCCGAGGATCGTGAGTATCTCGCGCATCACCGCGATGCTCGGGATAACCGGATCGGCCTGCGTCGATTTCGGGTCGATCACCGCCAGCCGGTTAAGCCCGTCGCCCGTGCCGACCCCCGCATAGTTGTTGTATTTGAGGGCGAGCAGATACGTCGAAGACCCGGCGTAGGATGGCACCATCGATACCGGCACCACGCTGGGCGACACGTCCCAGCCGAAGCTGCCTGGGGCACCAGCCGGGTTGAGCAGGCCGTCGAACTGCAGCAGCCATCCGCGTGCATTGTGCGTCGGGAAAGTGGCTTCGAGCACGCCATAGAAGACCTTGCCGTCCGGGCCGACCACCGGCGCTGCCGTGCCATCGTCGCTGACCCGAGCGCCGGTCTTTTCATTGGGGTCGATCAGGGCGACCTTCGCCCGCGTCGCCAGCGTGGTGCTGTCGAGTGCCAGCAGCATACCCGTCTGCGTGACGCCCGTGGCGCGCGCACGGTTCACCGCGATGTAAACCGTCGCACCGTCGTTCGACAGCGCGGGGGCACAGTTCATCGCCGGCTTTTCGATCGAGGCGTCGCCGGCTGCCGTGGCCGCACCGACCCAGATCCCCGTCCCGTCAGGTGCGACGCGAGCGATACCGCTCACCAGCCCGGCGGGGTTCGCGCCGGTGACCTTGAAGCCGAAGAACACGTTGCCCGCCGCGTCGCTGGTGAGCGGCGTGTTGATGAATACCGTGCCATCGTACGCGGCGCGATTTGCGGCGTAGGTCGAGGCCCCGTAAAATACCGCTTCGGCGAACGCGCCCGTCGCCGCGTCGGGGTCGGCCCGCACCAGCAGCTTGCCCCCCGCTCCCGGCGCATAAAACCGTCCCTGCGGGGTCAGCAGCGGATTGTACGGCGGCACCCAGTTATGCGGCGGCAACACGTAATCGGTTGTGGCCGACCAGATGAGCGCTCCATTGGCGCCGTTGCGGCCCTCGATCCGATACGATCCCGCAGCGGCGGTCTTGACCGGGAGAACGACGGTGTTGAGCGTCGTCACCACCGGCGAGCCGTAGTGGGTAAGCAGCGCCCCTCCGCCGGTATACTGCGGCGCGAGATCGACCGGGGTCGACCACGCGATTCGACCAAGGTCCTGCGAGGCGATCTGGCTTTGCGCGGTGTGCTGGGCATCGTGCCCGTAACCGAACCATGCAGGTCCGGAAGTGGGCGGTGGTATGGGCGTCGGAGTGGGCGAAGGGGTTGGCGTCGGTGTGGGTGGCCCACCGCCTCCGCCGCCCCCACACGCCGCGAGCGCCGCCGAAGAAGACAGCATCAACAGCGCCTTGCGGCGCGAAAAGGAATTGGCGAGCCCTGCTGGGGGCGAATTCAGTCTGCGGACCATGACTGCGAGGTTATCACCGTCGCCAATTAAATCACGATTATTTCGCGCTGTTGGGCGCCGGATGAAACCCGCAAGTCAGTTGCAGTCCCGCAATCGAGGCAGCGCGATCAACCGATCCAGTCGGCGACCTGCGCGGCCACTTCGTTCGCCGCCTGGTTGAGCGCGGTGCCCACGGGTGCCGCATCTGCCGTTACGCTCGGCACGGTCGCCGAGAATCGCTTGGTCATCACCTGCGTGCCGTTGACGTCGCGCACGGCGTCGAACGTCACGACGACGCTGGACGTACGCGCATCGTAGCCGAAATCGAGCAACGTCCCGCGAAGCTGGTTCTTAGGGGTCAGCGCCGGATCGTCGACGTCGATCACCAACCGGCCGGTCTTCGCACGGATCGTCTCGCCCAACAGCTTGCGGAACAGGCGGGTCGGCCGGTCGGCCCAGACCGCGTCCTTGACGTAAGCGATCTGGGTGTCGTCGATCTGTACCGGAACCCGCGTGACAGCAAGCTTCGCCGGCGCATCGGGTTCGTTGACCTGGATCGCCTGGGCAACGTCGCCGTTGATCGTCGTGCCGGCTGCGACGGACGCGGTCGGAGTAAGGCTAAGCAGACTTTCAGGCGGTTTTGCGCCGAAACTGATGCAGCCCGCCAGAAGCAGGCTCGCGGCGGTCGCCAGACCGAGTTGCTTTACTGTCATCGCGTCCCTCATTTCGGCTTGTAATCGGGCAGCTTCTGGCCGCCGATAAGGCCGCCGGCGCCCTGGCTGTTGATCTTCTCGGTCACCTCGCGCAGCGCCTTGCTGGTTTCGCGCAGGTCGCGGATGGTCGCCTCGGCAGCGGGCAGTGTGCTCTCGCTGAGTTCGCGCGCGGCAGGCCGTGCGTCGTCGAGAGTGGCGGACAGCGACTTGGCCGCACTGTCGGCGGATTTCAGCGTCGTGCGCATCTGCGCGGCGAGGCTCTGCCCTTCGTTGTTGAGCAGGTTGTCGGCCGAACCCATGACCTTCTCGAACTGGTCGAGCGCCTGGCTCGCTTCTCCCAGCGTCACCTGCAGCTCGGCCATCGTCCGCTGGACCTGCGGAGTTGCCTGCGCAAGATCGGCGGTCATCCGGTTGGTGTTGGCCAGAATCCCCGCGATCGAGTTCTGGTTCCTGTCGGACAGCATCTCGGTCAGTCGCTCGGTCAAGGTCGCCAGCCGTTCGAGCAGAAGCGGCGCATTCGCGAGCAGCTCACCCAGACCGCCGGGCTTGGTCGGGATCACCGGGCGTCCTTCGGGACAGGCGGTTTTGCCCACCCCGTCGCCTTCGCAGGTGATTGGCGGAGCGCCGCGGCGCGCGCCGTCGAGCATGATCGTCGAAACGCCCGTGAAGGAGCCCTGGATCGTCGCGGTGGTGCCAACGAGAATTGGGGTCGTCTCGTCCACCTTGACCCGCACGCGCACGAACTCGGGGTCTTTGTCCCACAAGACGATCTGGCTGACCTGGCCGGAGGGAACGCCGGCGAAACTCACTTCCGATCCTTTTGCGAGGCCGGCGACCGACTGCTTGAAAAAGATATCGTATTCGTTCTGCGCGCCCTTGTTCAAGCCGGCGAGCCAGACGACCGCCAGGGCAATGAGGGCGAGCAGGACCAGCGTTACCGCCCCCACCCAGACATGATTGGCCCTGGTCTCCATTCGCCTTTGCCTATGCCTTCTTCTTGTTCGGGTTGTCCAACGCTTTGACCGCGTTGAGGGCTATCGGTTTGTCCATGTGCCGGCGCAGTTCGTCGAGCGCCTGCGCGGTCAGCGCGGCCCGGCCGCGCGGTCCATTGAAGTATTCCTGGATCCACGGATGGTCGAGCTGCATGAGGTTCGGCACCGTATCGACCGCGATCACCTTCCTGTCGGCGATCACCGCAACGCGGTCGCAAATCTCGTGCAATGTATCGAGATCGTGCGTGATGAGGAACACCGTCAGCCCGAGCGTAGCCTGCAATTCCTTGGTAAGGCTGTCGAATGCCGCCGCGCCGATCGGGTCGAGACCGGCGGTCGGCTCGTCGAGGAACAGCAATTCGGGATCGAGCGCCAACGCGCGGGCAAGGCCGGCGCGCTTCTTCATCCCGCCCGACAGTTCGCTCGGGTATTTGGCCACGGCTTCTTCGGGCAAGCCGGACAGCATGACCTTGTAGCGCGCAATTTCATGCATCAGCTCGGGGTCGATATCCGGGTAGAACTGCTTGAGCGGCACTTCGACGTTCTCGCCCACCGTCAGGGTCGAGAACAGCGCCCCTCCCTGGAACAGCACGCCCCACCGGTTTCGCACGCCGATCACCTGCTCGGGATCGCCGTCGGTGATCGAGCGGCCGAACACCTCGATCTGGCCTTCATCGGGCGTCTGCAATCCGATGATCGAGCGCATCAACACCGACTTCCCGGTGCCGGATCCGCCCACCACTCCGATGATCTCGCCGCGCCTGACCTTGAGCGACAAGCCCTCGTGGATGACCTGCTCGCCGAAGCTGTTGCGCAGCCCCTCGACCACGATCGGGTACTCGCCGCGGAACCTCTCGTGCGGACGATTGACGTCGGGATCGCCGAATTCTTCGACCGATTCGGCGACCTTCGGATCGTCGGCGACGGGATCCACCTCGTCGGCCATCATGCCCACCCGATGTTGGTGAAGAACACCGCGAAAAAGGCATCGAGCACGATCACGGTGAAAATCGCGAACACCACCGCGTTGGTGGTTTTCAGGCCGACCTGCTCGGAATTCCCCTCGACCTTCATGCCCTGATAGCACCCGGTCATACCGACGATCAGCCCGAACACCGGCGCCTTTACCAGTCCGACCCACAGGTCGTAGATCGGCACCACGTCCTTGATCCGGCTGAGAAACGACAGGAACGGGATGCCGAGCTGGATGTCGCCGATCACGGCGCCGCCGATGATGCCCATGCAGGCCGAATAGAACCCCAGCAGGATCATCATGAAGGTGACCGCCAGCACGCGGGGAATAACCAGCGCCTCCATCGGCGAGATGCCGATGGTGCGCATCGCGTCGACTTCCTCGGTCAGTTTCATCGTGCCGATCTGCGCGGCGAAGGCACTGCCCGAGCGCCCGGCGACCATGATCGCGGTCATCAGCACGCCCAGTTCGCGCAAGGTGATCCGCCCGACAAGGTTCACCGTCAGCGTCTCGGCCCCGAACTGGGCGAGCTGCACCGCGCCCTGCTGGGCGATGACGATACCGATCAGGAAACTCATCAACCCGATGATCCCGAGCGCCGAGACGCCGACGAGTTCAAGCTGGTGGACGAACGCCTTGGTGCGGAATCGCCGGGGATGTCGGATGAGGGTGCCGGCGGCGAGAAGGAACTGGCCGAGAAACGCGATCGCGCCGACCGTGCCGCGCTGCGCCCCGGCGACCCGTTGCCCGGTCGCTTCGAACACCCGGCTGAATATCGGCGTTCTTTCCGCAACGACGTCGCCGCCCTGCCGGGCTTCGCCCAGGGCATCCATCAACCGCTGTGCGCGATCGCTGGCGCCGACGATCGTCCCGCCCGTCGCGCGCACGAGGCCGAGTGCGATCCAGGCCCCGACGGTATCGATCTCGCGGATATTCGTCAGGTCGATCTCGGACAGCTGCTCGTCGATCGCGCGCAGGTCCTGGTCGATCGGCCCGATTGTCGAGACGAGGTAGTCGCCGGACAGCACCAACCGGCGCCCGCCTTCACCGTCCTCGATCGCGTATTCTGCCCCGTCGTTCATGCAAGGGGCGTATGCGGCGAAAAGTGCTTGGCGACAAGCGGATGCGTGAAGCACCGTTGCCCTTGCGCGGACGCACTGGCATGGGCCCGCCCGAGATGACGCAAGAACTCGCCAAGACATTCGACCCGAGCGCGATCGAAGCGCGCTGGTACCGCCATTGGGAATTGAACGGGCTGTTCCGCCCCGCTCGCCCCGACGCGCAGCCGTTCACGATCGTCAATCCGCCGCCCAACGTCACCGGCAGCCTTCACATCGGCCACGCGCTCGACAACACGTTGCAAGACGTGGTCGTCCGCTACGAGCGGATGCGCGGCAAGGACGCACTATGGGTCGTTGGCACCGATCACGCGGGCATCGCCACGCAGATGGTGGTCGAACGCCAGCTCAACGAGCGGCAGGACAAGCGGACGAATTATTCGCGCGAGGAATTCGTCGACAAGGTCTGGGAGTGGAAGGAAGAAAGCGGCGGCACCATTACCCGCCAACTGCGCCGGCTCGGCTGTTCGATGGACTGGAGCCGCGAACAATTCACGATGGACCCGCACTTTTCGGCTGCCGTGACGAAGGTGTTCGTGGATCTTCACAGTCAGGGGCTGCTCTACCGCGACAAGCGGCTGGTGAACTGGGACCCGGCGCTCAAGACCGCGATCTCCGACCTCGAGGTCGAGAACCGCGAAGTGCCGGGCCACATGTGGCACTTCAAGTACCCGCTCGCGGGCGGCGAGACCTACACTTACGTCGAGCGCGATGCGGACGGCACCGTGACGCTCGAAGAGACGCGCGACTATATCGCGATCGCCACCACCCGGCCCGAGACGATGCTTGGCGATGGTGCGGTTGCGGTCCATCCGTCCGACGCGCGCTACGCGCCGATCGTGGGCAAGCTGTGCGAAATCCCGGTGGGACCGAAGGAGCACCGCCGGCAGATCCCGATCATCACCGACGAATACCCCGATCCCGACTTCGGATCGGGCGCGGTGAAGATCACCGGCGCGCACGACGAGAACGACTACGGCGTCGCCCAGCGGAACGGCATCCCGATGTACCGGCTGATGGACGAGGTCGCCGCGATGCGCAGCGACGGCGCGCCCTATGCGAACGCCAGCGCCCGTGCGCGCGAGATCGCCGCCGGCGCGCCGTTCGACGCGAAGGACGTCGATGCGCTCAACCTCGTCCCCGACGAATACCGCGGGCTCGACCGCTACGAAGCGCGCAACCGCGTGGTGGCGGACATCGACGCGGAAGGCCTGATGATCGGCGTCGAGGACAAGGCGATCATGCAACCGTTCGGGGACCGCGGCGGCGTGGTGATCGAACCGATGCTGACCGACCAGTGGTACGTCGACGCCGAAACCCTCGCCAAGGGGCCGATCAAGGCGGTGAAGGACGGCCGGATCGAGATCGTCCCCAAGAGCTGGGAAAAGACCTTCTTCAACTGGATGGAGAACATCCAGCCGTGGTGCGTGAGCCGCCAACTGTGGTGGGGCCACCGGATTCCGGCCTGGTACGATTCCGAGGGCAAGGTCTACGTGGCCGAAACCGAGGAAGCCGCGCAGGCGATGGCGGGGAAAGGCGTGACGCTGACCCGCGACGAGGACGTACTCGACACCTGGTTCTCCTCCGCGCTGTGGCCGTTCGCCACGCTCGGCTGGCCCGAGGACACCGAACTGCTCCGGCGCCACTACCCCAACGATCTGCTGATCTCGGGCTTCGACATCCTGTTCTTCTGGGACGCGCGGATGGCGATGCAGGGGATGCACTTCATGGGGGAAGCGCCGTGGAAGCGGCTGTATCTCCACGGACTCGTACGCGCCGCGGACGGGGCCAAGATGTCCAAGTCCAAGGGCAACGTGGTCGATCCGCTGCTGCTGATCGACAAGTTCGGCGCCGATGCGCTGCGGTTCTTCATGTGCGCGATGGAGAGCCAGGGCCGCGACGTGAAGATGGACGAGAGCCGGGTCGAGGGATACCGCAACTTCGCGACAAAGCTCTGGAATGCCACGCGTTTCTGCCAGACAAACGGCATCGGCGCGAGCGCGACGCTCCACGCGCCCGAAGCCACGCACGCGGTCAACAAGTGGATCGTCGGCGAAGTCGTCGACACGCTCGGCCAGATCGACAGGGCGATGGCCGACCTGCGTTTCGATGCCGCCGCGAATGCGATCTATCACTTCGCGTGGGACACGTTCTGCGACTGGTATCTCGAACTCATCAAGGGCAACGTCGACGACGAGACGAAGGCGGTCGCCGGCTGGGCGCTCGACCAGATCCTCGTCATGCTGCATCCCTTCATGCCGTTCATCACCGAGGAATTGTGGAACGCGCAAGGAGCGCGGCCCTACGAGCTGATCGTAGCCAAGTGGCCCGAGCCGCGCGCCACCGCGGACGCCGCCGCCAAGGCCGAGGTCGAGTGGATAATCGACCTCACGCGCAGCCTGCGCACCGCCAAGAACGAACTCGGCCTTGCGCCGGGCGCCAGGCTCGAGGCGTGGCTGGGAACCCCCTCGGACACCGCCAGCAGGGTTCTCTCGGGCAACGCCGCAGCGCTCGAGCGCGTGGCGCGGCTCACCGCGGTACACGTCGCGCCGGCTCCCGACGGGGCCGCGATGCAGGTCGGCGCAGGGTCGGACGCGCTGGTGATCCCGCTCGCCGGACTGATCGACGTGGAGGCCGAAAAGGCGCGCCTGACCAAGGCGCTGGCGGCTTCGGAGAAGGAAGTCGCCTCGCTTGCGGGACGCCTGTCGAACGCCAATTTCGTCGAGCGCGCGAAACCCGAAGCGGTCGAAAAGGCCCGCGCCGACCATGCGCAGCACGCGGCCGAGACCGAGCGCCTGAGGGCGGCGCTGGAGCGGCTGGGCTAGGACGCGTTTTCCTACTGCAGGCGATTGTGCCATTGGACGGGCATGTTCGTGCGCCCGTCCTTTTCCCTCTCCCCTCACGCCGCCCAAGCGCAGGGCCGGTTTTTCGCGCCAGGACTGTGGTCCATGCGGTCCATGGCTCCAACATCCGGCGCGGACGCCGACCGATGAACCTCGTCCTCGCCACCGACGATTCGGGCGGACCCGAAATCTTCGCCTCGCTGCAGGGAGAAGGGCCATCGGCGGGAAAGCCTTGCGCGTTCGTCCGCCTGTCGCGTTGCAACCTGGCCTGCGTATGGTGCGACACCGCGTATACCTGGCATTTCGACGGGGACGAGCGCGCCCACCGCGACGGGCGCACCTACGACCGCAAGGCCAATCAGGTGTCGCTCTCGCCGCTCGATGCGGCCCGCAGTATCGATGTGTTGGCGCCGCGCCGTCTCGTCGTAACCGGCGGCGAACCGCTGCTTCAGGCTGCCGCGCTGGCAGAGATGGCCGCCTTGCTGCCCGAGCACGCGATCGAGGTCGAAACGAACGGCACCGTGGAGCCGTCCGCGCGCTTCGATGCCTATGTCGAGCAGTACACCGTCAGCCCCAAACTCGCGCACAGCGGCAACCCTGCCACGCTCGCACTGCTTCCCGATCGGTTGGCCGGATGGGCCTCCGAGCCGCGCGCGGTGTTCAAATTCGTGATCTCGGCGCCCGCCGATGTGACGCAGGTGCTGGCCCTGCAAGCCGGGTTCGGCATTGCACCCGAGCGGATATTCCTCATGCCCGAAGGGACTGACAGCATCACCCTGCGCGACCGTGAAAAATGGCTTGCGCTGCTGTGCATCGAGCACGGCTTTCGCCTTTCGGACCGTCTGCACATCCATCTTTACGGCGATACGCGCGGCACCTGACCGCCTGGGTGCGACGTGCTAATGTGAATCAGGGCGCCGAACGGGAGAGTATCATGCGTGACCGCGTCATAGCCGAATTTCCAGCCGCTGCCGGCAAGCGCGAGGAACTGGAGGCGGCCTTGCGCGCCGCCCTGCCCGATACGCGCGCCTTCGAGGGCTGCCGCGACATCAAGGTCTTCCACGACGCCCAGACCGATACTTTCGTTCTGATCGAAAAGTGGGACAGTTTCGACCACTACGACACGTATCTCGCCTGGCGTGTCGAGAATGGCCTGCCGGCCATGCTCGAGCCGCTGCTCGAAGGCGGGATGGCGGGCTTCAAGGTGCGCAAGTTGCGCGCGACGGACATCTAGCGGGCCCAGGTCCGATCGTGCCGGACCGCTTGCAAATCGATCGATTAGCCGACACGCGGGATTTGTGAGCGATACGGACTTTCGGCCCCGCGCCCCGCAACGCAAGGGTACGCGCGATCTGACGTCGGGTCCTGTCCTGCAGACCCTGGTGCTCTTCAGCCTTCCCACGCTGGGATCGAACCTGCTCCAGTCGCTGAACGGCACGATCAATTCGATCTGGGTCGGTCGCCTGATCGGCGAGGCCGCGCTGGCAGCGACCGCCAACGCGAATATCGTCATGTTCCTGGTATTTTCGGGCGTGTTCGGTTTCGGCATGGCGGCAACGGTCAAAATGGGCCAGTTTTTCGGCGCGCACCAGGACGACGCCGCGCGGCGCACCTTCGGAACCGCCTTGGGGCTGTGTCTGGGGCTGGCGGTGCTGGTAGCGGCACTGGGATGGATATTGGCCCCCGCGCTGCTCGATCTATTGGGCACGCCGGGCGAATCCTATGGGCTGGCGCTGTCCTATCTACGCATCATCTTCATCTCGATCCCCGGCGGGATCATGACCGTGATGCTGGCGATGGGTCTTCGCGGTGCGGGCGATTCGCGCACCCCGTTCCTGTTCATGGCCCTGACAGTGACGCTCGACGTGGTTCTCAACCCACTGCTTATCGTGGGTATCGGGCCGTTCCCCCGCATGGGTATTGCCGGGTCGGCGGCATCGACGGCGTTCGCCAATTACGCCTCGCTGATCGCGCTCGTGATCTATGTCTATGCGCGGGACCTGCCGCTACGCCTTCGGGGTGCGGAGTTGCGCTATCTCGTGCCTCGGCGCAGCGAGTTGAGCTACATCGTCGGCAAAGGCTTGCCGATGGGCGCGCAAATGTTGCTCGTGTCGTCGGCCGGGATCGTGTTCATCGGGCTCGTCAACCGCGAGGGCCTGATTGCCGCGGCTGCCTATGGCGCGACATTGCAGCTATGGACCTATATCCAGATGCCGGCGATGGCGATCGGCGCTGCGACCAGCGCGATGGCGGCGCAGGCGATCGGCGCCGAGCTGCCCAAACGGCTCGACCAGATCAGCCGCGCCGGAATCACCGCAAACCTCGTCATGACCGGCGCCCTGACCGCACTATTGCTTCTGTTCGACAGGTCGGCACTCGTGCTGTTCCTCGGTCCCGACAGCCCAGCCGTTCCGCTTGCGCGACACATCCAGTTCCTCGCGAGCTGGAGCTTCATATTGTTCGGGGTGACGATCGTGCTGTTCGGCACGATGCGCGCGGGTGGCGTGGTGTGGGTGCCCCTGATCGTACTGGGGATCGCCATGTTCCCGGCGCGGCTTGGATTCTATTATGTGCTTGAGCCGACGCTTGGACAGGACGCGTTATGGCTCGCATTCCCCTTCGGGTCGATCGTTTCCATGGTGCTCGCCATTGCGTTCTACCGCCGCAAGAGCTGGCGCGCCCGGGCGCGTGCGATCAGTCCAGAGCGCGCGGCCGAGGAAAGCCAGACCGACGGCGAGGCTGCCGGCCGCTTCAAACCCGATATGTGATCGTTATTTACCCTGCGAACGCCAACGCTGGACGATGCGATGGACTCGCTCCTCCTCGCCACCCGATTCGCGCCACAGGTCGACGAAACTGGGGTCTTCCGACGCGGGTCGTTTCTGTTCCTCGAGGTTGTCGAAGCTGACGCGGATCGGGATGGCGACGCCCTCGCCGCAGATGATGCACTCGCGGTTGCGCAGCGCCGGGATCGAATCGAGGAAACCACGCGCGCCTTCGGGCATCGCCGCTTTCACGAACGCCTGGTCGCGGTCGTTGTTCAGGCGCATCGAGATAATCGTTCCGCACTGCGACAGCACACCCTCGGCAAGGTCCGACGGTCGCTGCGTGATCAAGCCCAGGCTGATGCCGTACTTACGGCCTTCCTTGGCGATGCGGCTGAGGATCTTGCCGACCGACGATCCATCGGCGTTCTTCTCGTTGGGCACGTAGCGATGCGCTTCCTCGCAAACGAGCAGCACGGGCCGGGTCTTTTCCTCGCGGCCCCAGATCGCGAAATCGAACACGAGACGGCTGAGAACGGCCACGACGGTCGAGGTTATATCGGAGGGCACACCCGATACGTCGACGATCGCGATCGGCTTGCCGTTCGACGGCATGCGAAAAATCTTGGCGAGAAAATCGGCCATCGTGTCGCCGACCAGCATGCCGGAGAACATGAACTGATAGCGTGGATCGCTTTTAAGCTCTTCCAGCTTGGTCTTGATCCGCTGGTAAGGTGCGGTGTTGGTTGCCTTGTCGAGCTTGCCCATCTCGTTCTGGATCTCGTTCGAAAGGTCCGAGAGCAGGTAGGGCACTGGGGAATCGACAGTCAGTTTGCCCATCGTTTCGGCCAGGCGGTTTTTCGTGCGCGCCTTGAGAAGGCATTTGGCAAGAATGTCCGCGTCGATCTGGCGATCGTTGCCATTGGTGGTGAGCAGCACCTCGCAGTGCTCCTCGAAATTCATCAACCAGTACGGCATCTGCAGGTTGCCGACATCCAGGATCAAACCGGTATGGCGGAACGCCGCCGAGTATTCGCCGTGCGGGTCGATCATCACGATATGACCGTCGGGCGCGGCCTCGCAGATCCGGTGGAGGATCAGCGCGGCGCTGGTCGATTTACCGGTACCTGTCGATCCGAGAAGCGCGAAGTGCTTGCCAAGCATTGCGTCGACATAAAGCCCCGCGCGAATGTCCTTCGTCGGATAGACGGTTCCGATCTGGATATTCGAGCGGCCGTCGCTGGCATAGATTTGCCGCAGGTCGGCGGTGGTCGCAGGATAGATCAGCGCCCCGGGCACCGGATACCGCGTCACACCGCGGCGGAAGCCGTTGATGCGACCCGTGAGCTTTTCCTCGCTGCCTTCACCGAGGAAATCGATATTGGCGAGGACGCCGCCGCCGCGGCGGTCCTGCTTCTGATTACGAACGCTGGCGAGCAGCCACGCGTTGCCGACGCGAATCTTGACCTGACTGCCGACCTGGCCGGCGAGCGCGACCGAGGGATCCTCGTCCTCCATGCACTGGTTGAGCCGTTCAAGGTCGAGCGCGATCTGCGAGCCCGACCCGGCGATTTCGAGTACCACCCCGATCGGTTGGGAGGCATTATCGTCGACATTCGGCGACGCCGCACCGTTAGCCGGGGCGGCCGGTTTGAAATCCTGAAAGCTCTGCTTGTCCATGTCGCCCATCGCGCGGTGCATCCCGATAAATTGCAGGCGCGGACAATGCCCTCGTACGGTTAAGATCGGGTCAATAATGAGGGGCGGGCGCGAATGACCTAGATGAGCGCGAAGAGGCGACCGGCCATCCAGCCCATACCTACCGACAGCACCACCGCCAGCAACCCGTAAATCAACGATTGCGTGTTCGCAAAAACCTCCACGAACCGTTCGAAGCCGACTTTGCGAACTTCAACCTCGGCCACCGCAGAGGAGACGACCCGGCCATCGGTCACGGCGAATGTCTCGGCAGTGTAGGTGCCCGTCTGGACGTTCGAGGGAAGTTCGAAACGCGCCTGGTAGAGCACCTTCTGGCTGATCGAAACGCCGTGCATGTCCTCTTGGTAAAGGCCTTGCCGCTCATTGAGGTCAACGAGGCCAGAAGAGAACCGGGCCTGCTCGGCAGGGTCGATTTCTCCGGTTGGCGACAGCTGGATAAAGCGCGTGCCGAATTCGTATATCGCGGCGGTCTTTTCATCGACGATATCAACCACCGGCCGCGACGCAGCGACCGCAAAATACGATGGAGCAGAGCGAAAATCGGTGCTCGCGGCGTTCAGCCACATACCGCCGACCTTGGCCTTCTCGCGCAATCGGATCGCTTGGGGTGGCCCCTTGAGCACCACGACGACATCGTACCCCCGAGCGGAACGCGTGCCCTCCGGATCGAGGATCGCGCCGAACAACAGCAGTTCTGTGCCGGTAAACCCCTGGCGCACGCGCACTTCATGTTGGCTGACCTCGGGCACCAGAATCGGATCCCGCTGCGCGTGGGCGTCCTGAGCGGGCAGCAGAGCGAGCAACGCGACGAGTGCGAGCAAGACCCTCACAGGGGGCTCACCGTGTAAATCTCGTCGGGCGTGACGCCGAGCCCGTAAAGCATCCTGAGCGCTACCAGCAGAACGATTACCGCCAACACCAGGCGCAATACTTCTGGTTTCGCCTTCTGAGCGAACTGGGTGCCGATCTGCGCCCCTGAAACCGAGCCGAGCAATAGCAGGACGGCAAGCACGATATCGACCGCATGGGTCGTCACCGCGTGCATCATCGTCGTGACCATCGTCACGAACAGAATGTTGAACAGGCTGGTACCGACTACCACGCCCGCGCTCATCCCGAGAATGTAGAGCATCGCGGGGACGAGGATGAAACCGCCGCCGACGCCCATCAACATCGACAAAATGCCGACCCCGATGCCCAGGATCAGCGGCGCGAGCGGTGAGATGTAAAGGCCGGAACGATAGAACCGCCAGCGCAGCGGCAGGGCGGCGACCAGCGGGTGGTGGCGGCGCTTGGCGACTTTTGGCGGCTCACCGGTCCTGCTCGCGCTGATGGCCGTCCAAGCCTCGCGCGCCATCAAGGTGCCGATTGTACCGAGCATGACTACATAGAGGATCGAGATGACGGTATCGATCTGGCCGATCGACTTGAAGAACCGGAACAGCACGGCGCCGATGCCGCTTCCGAGCGCCCCGCCCACCACGGTGACTGCACCCAGCTTGTAATCCACGCCGCCCCGCCGGTTGTGTGCGAGCACTCCCGAAACGCTCGCGCCGGTTACCTGAGTCGATGCAGAGGCAGCGGCAACCGTGGGCGGAATACCGTAGAAGATCAGCAGCGGCGTCGTGAGGAACCCTCCCCCGACGCCGAACAGGCCTGACAAGATGCCGGTGAGCGCACCAAGCGCGACGATGACCAGCCCGTTGACCGAAAGGTTGGCGATCGGGAGGTACACGTCCATCGCACTTCGCCTAAACCAGACCAGCAGTCCGGGGAAGGCGTTGCCGCGCTAAAATCCGGTCAGGACCGTAACCGCGACTCCGTTTTCGGGTCGCGCATGCCCCGCGATCTTGACGCGATAGTCGATCATCGCCCTGGCGGGCAGTCCTATATCGCGCAGATCAAGGCTTAGGCTGGGGCCGATGTCGAGCCGGCCGGCGTATTTCTGCGCCCCTCCCCACGCCCCTAAACCCAGACGGATATTTGCCCCGCCTATATCCGCCATACTGCGATCCATCCTTGCCTGCCCATCTACGAAGCCGGTCGATTCGCGCCCGCCGACCCAACCCGCTTGCCCATAGGCCTCGATCCGAAAGCCCATTGGCAATTCGACTGGCGGCAACTCGCTCACCGCAGCGATCGCCGGGCGCAGCCGGGCGTCCGCGCCGGTACGCGTAACCCGCGCCTCGCCCTGGAAGCGCACCGGAACGCCCGGCAGCGGACGCAAACCGAGGCCTGCGGCGAGATCGTTCTGAGCGGGCCGCGAAGGCGCATGAACGGCGCGAAGGTAAATCTGTGGTCGGCGCCCATCCCTGCCTAGATCGTAGCGTACGAGCACACCGCCCTGCGTGCCGCCATAGGCCGCGCCCAGCGGTCCTCCGGCGGCGACGCGGGGCAGCGCGCTGCCCGGCCTCCAGCCGTACCAGGCATCGACATGCCAAGGGCGAGCGATCTGCGCCAAGGGCGGCGGCAGCTGGGGCGACGAAGATTGGCTCTGAGGCGTAGCGTCGGCATGGGCAAGGAACACACCCTGCAGCGGTTCAGCCGAGCCGCCGCTTCGTGATTTCCCCACAATTGCGCTCTGCGAAGGCGGCATAACGGGGATCTCAATTAACGAGGGCTGCGTCGATCGCGCGATTGCCCCCTCGCGCGAAAAAGGCCCTCGGCTCGAAAAACGACCAGGCCCGCCTTTTCCACGCTCTCTCACCTGAAGGATGCCGACTGGCGGCATCGATATCTGCATCAAACCGGGACGAGCACGTGGTGAAGCAAATCGCGGTGACACTAACCGGGCTTGCGCCGAGTTGGTCGGGAATGGCGTCTGCCAAAGCGCTGCCCTCAATGCGATCCAACCGATTGCGATCGCCGCCAGAACGACGAGGGGTTCGCCCCGGCGGCGACGGGTCCCGTCGGGCGTGGTCATGATGCGACGCTGTGCGGCTCGCGGATATCGGGATGGACGATATGCTGGGTCTTGTCCCAACGCGGAGTGTGGCCTCGCAGCGTTGCTAGATAGTCGAAGAAGGCCCGCCGCCCCGCAAGAATCGTGATCGCATTTGCAAGTGGGATGCGGACCACCGCACGAATCCCCTCGATCCACCCGTACTCGCGCGTCGTAAAGGCGAAGCGCCATGCACCCCGCCAAACGAAGCTGAGAGTGTTAGCGGCAATCAGCGCGGTCACCGTGGGCGTAACCGAAAGAGACGGCGCATATCCGGCATGATGGGCAAGCCACCCGACCGCAGCGATCAAGACCAGGAAGTATGCAATCGCCAACACCAATGCGGTCAGCGGACCTCGGCGATCGCGCAGCCGCATCCACATGTCGGCGGGTTTGGAGCTCCAACCGAGCCGGTCCCATGACTGAAGCGCAATACCATGAATCCAGCGGGTCTTTTGCCGCACGGCGCTGGCGACGTTGGGGGGAAAACAGGCCCGGGTTGCCACCAACCGCCCATCGGGCCAGCGATAGCGCAGAAATCGCGAACGACCGCCAAGCGCGGAGACCCCCAGCCCCAACTCGTAGTCTTCGGTCAGGCATTCCGCCGCAAACGGTCCATCGCGCCCACGCTTGTCAGCAAGCTCGGCCAAAGTCGCACGCGCGATCGCGCAGCCGACGCCCGCGGTGGGTATCCCGGCATTGAGCGCATCGCGCACAACCATCGCCTTGCCATGCGCTTCGGCAAATTCCTCACAATAGTGGGAGGCGACCCACCGTGACTGCCGCAGGGGTTCGGGCAGCACCGGGAGTTGAGCCAGTTCGACCGATCCGATTGCCCGGTCCAGCAATCCGAGCGCCGCCGGATCGACCATGTCTTCCGCATCGTGCATCAGAACCATGCGCGCGGGCCGTCTCGAGCGCGCTTCGTCCGCCTCGAGCGCGCGATAAAGACGATTGAGGCAATCGGCCTTGGTGCTAGGCCCGTCACAATCGTGAATCACTAACCGCAGGCGCGGATCGTGGTGCGCCGCCGCAATTACCGCTTCGGCGGTCAGCGGATCGTTTCGGTATGTACCGACGTAAAGGCGCAAGTCCTTGTGCGGCCAAGCCGACAGCGCATGCCGCACGGTTGGTCCGATAACCCCGGCCTCACGCCAGGCGGCAATGAATACTGCTGCGCCGCCAGCAAGCGGCGCAGGCGCGGCTTCGGCAATCGACAAAACTTGTGTTCGAGCCCGTCCCGAGACGCGTAAAACGATCCAGATCAGGTCGACGACGAATTCGTCGAGCGCGCCAAGGAGGAAGAATACGCCAGCGAACAGCAACAGCTCGCGCTCCATAAGCACGAGCCATTCGCCGAGCGAAAGAAGTCCTTCCGGCAATTGCGACCCCCGAACTACCCGGCCGGGGCCCTAACAATTCAATAGTACGGTTGCAACGAACAAACGAATTCGCCGAAATCTATATTTAACCTTGCGATAGTTGGTCGCCCGGAGCGGCCGCCCTTACGCAGGGCAACGGCTGTCGCGTTGTGGCGGCGCGCTGGTGCGGGTCTGCCAACTGCCATCGGGCGCCTGGTACTTCTCGCCCGGCGAGGTGCGAGCGATAGCGAGGCATCCGGCGGTGAGCGCGTATTCCTCAAGCGTCGCGTTGGCGGCCCTCGCCTTTTCGGCATATACCGCCCGGCGCTTGATGTTGATGTCGTTGACGATCCGCTGAAGTTCGGCGGTGCTCGTGCCGACAATCCCGAGATAGCCGTCCATCTTTTCGCCGACTTGGCCCGAAGATCGCGCGGCATCGTAGGCCGGGTCGCGCTGCGCGAAGGCAGGCGTGGAGGCCAGGAGGCCGGCAGCGGCGGCGGTCGCGGCAATGGAGGTCCAGAACGTGCGCATCAGAAGATATCCTTGTTCTCGTCGATCGTATTGCCGGCGTCGTTGGCAAGTCGGTAGATTACTTCCTGCCGAATGTTGACGTTGAGTTCGATCACGATTGGCTTGTCGGGCGCAGTCACCTGCACGCAGCCTCCCAGCGCGATCGCGCCCAGCACCGCCAACGGCAGTGCCCTGCTCCACCGGACCATTTCAACGCCCCCTGTCATCCCAGAGATTGTCGCAAGCCTCGAAGGCAGGGTCAATTCGCGTTCGATCATGGCTTTTTCTCGCTTTCCGAGGTCTGAACGGGCGGTTGGTCGGGAATAAAATCGTCGGGGCCGACGACCGACGGCGGCGGGGTCACCACCCGCTTGAGCGCCTTGCCGTCGTCGCTCAGCAGGCCGAGCTCCCGCGGGTCGCGCACCGACGCCGGATCGTACATCGACTTGATCGAGGTGATCAGCTGGTAGAACGGTGCCTTGATATTGACGTTGAAACGGATCGGCAGGTTTTCGAACCTCTTGGTGATGAAGTTTCGTTTCGCCCCCGCGCCCTGCTTGACGCCATCGAAACGAACGCGAGTAACGAGTTCGCCGGTAAGGCTTCCGTCCATCGCGATCGACATCTGCTTGTAATCGAGCGACTTCAGCGCGTCGAATGCGAAGTTCGCCATCGTGCCCAGGTTCTCGCGAGACAGCACGCCGATATACGAAACGTTGCCGCCCGGCGGGCGGGCGATCAACAAGCCGCCCTCGATCCTGCCATTGCCGTCGGTATCGAAGATGATCGGAAGCGTCCCGTCGAAGGTGCCAGTCGCGGCGATATTGGACAACTCCATCCGCTGGACGAACTGCGCCGCTTCGAGACCTTCGATTTCGAACACATAGCGGCGCTCCTCGCTCGTGCCGAGATTGAGATTGGTTGAGCGCAAAGTGAGTTTGCCGCCCATGAACGGCCACGTCGCGCCATTTACTGCGAGAATCTCGCCGTTTCGCAGGCTGAAGACCAGTTCGCCGCCGTCCACCTCTATGCCGGGATTTACCGAGGCGATCTGGATCCGCTGATTGGGAGCGGTGGTGAGGTTGATCAGGTCGGTGAACTCGACCGTCCCGCTCGCCCCCTTGACCGGCCCGAACGCAGCGGCGAAATCGAGGTTGTCGCTGCTGAAGCTGCCCCGACTGGTCACGCCCGTTTCCGTCCAGTCGATGCGCCCCGTTCCCCGGACGGTACCACGCGTGATGGCCACCACGCCCAGCGCGAGCCGGGTCAACGTGTCAGGTTGCAACTGCCGGTCGAACAGCAGGCCATTCACTGCCAGGTCGGCATGGCCGGCGCCCGTCGCAAGATTGTGGACGATGTCGACATCGGTCACCACGCGCCGCGATTTGGGTTCGCGCAAGGCTGTCTTGGCGCGGATCATATTATCGCGCAGAGTTAGCGTACCACCCTGCGAAACGAGCGGTTCGAATCGCGCGGGCGTTTGCCGGTCGACGAGCCGGAAATCGGCGTCGGCAATGCTCATCACTCCGCCCGCGTAGCGCCAGTTGCCTGAGGTATTCTCTAGATTCATCGGGACCGCGAACAGGCGAATGTCGGCATCCTCGAACTGCCCATCGATGTCCTTCCCGAATGTCGCCGTCAGGTTCGAGATGCGGAATGTGCTCGCGGTCGCAGCCGGACCCAGCGTCACATCGACCGCGCGCGCGCTCAACGCGCCCGGATAGGCAAATCCGACGGGTCCGCTCCGCAGCCGGATCGGTGTCGAAGCAAGGCGTCCCGAAAGGTCGAGCGAAGGTGCGCCGGCCGCGATCCGCAAGCCGCTTGAGTCCTGCCGCACGATGGGCTGGCCGCGACTGGGGCAAAGAGTCAGCGCGCGTTTCTCGAGCGTTAGCGAAGCAACCGCAAATCGGTCGAAACGTACGTCGACGCAGCGGTTCCACAGTGCGAACCCGCGCGAAGTCCAGTTGCCGTTCAGGGGCAATGCGAGGTTGAGCGTACTCCCACCGGGCAGCGGGCCAGACGCGACCGCGCTGCCGGAAAAGCCAAGTGCGCCGCTCGAAGACTGCGCGAGTACCAGTTCGGGAATGGCAAGCGAACTTCCCCCAGCGGCAAATTCGGCCATCCGCAGGCGCAGCACGGCGTCGCCGCCTGGCGCTCGCTCCATCCGACCGACGATGCGCGGAAGGCCCGCGCCGCCGGTCGCGAGATTGCCTGAGAGTCGCGGCATTCCATTGCCGGTGGCAGTCACCTGGACCCTGCTCAACGCGAGCAGTGTCGAGCCGCTGCCGCCTCGCAATGTCGCCTCGGGCATCCGGAGACTGAACACCTCGCCAGCCCTGCGCGCCGAAAGCGACGCCGTAAGGGTACTTGCCCGACCCTCACGGGCGAGAGCGGCGCGCGTCTGGATCACCAGAGGCGTCAGCAACGTCCCTTCGGTCGATCGCGCCGCGTCGGTGAGCATCCGGTCGAGGCTGCCACCCATGCGCACACCATTGCCTTCAAGGTCGGCCTGCATTTCGATCGATGAGAAGCCGTTGCGCGCCCTCGCGCTGCCCTTCGCGGTGAGCAGAGCGGCCTGCGCTTGCGCTAGGTCGAGCCCGCGCGCGGCGAGCGAGTAGCGCGCGGTCAGCGCATCGCCGCGCCAGACCGCGTTCAACGTGCCGTTGACGCCATTCGCCCGGGCCCCGCCGGCGGTGAGCGCGCCGGTTGCGATGCGGCCTTTCCCCGTGACGCCCTTCAAATCCTCGTCGACCGTCGCGTCGATCGCGATTGCCGTGTCAGCTAGCGCGATCCCGTTATCTGGACAGGAAAGCGATTTGAGCCGCAATGGCCCCGCGATGGTCGCCTTTCCTCCCGAGGTGACGACGGTTCCAAAAAGGCTCGAACCACGCGCTGCGCAGCCGCCACCGTCCAGGTTCGGCGCCGCGAGTGCAATCGCGCCCGCGAATCCGTCGTCTATTCTGCCGGCGCCTCCGGCCTTTATCCCGATCGGACCGAAATCGCTTTCGATCAGAGCGCGTCCGTCGACCAGCCGTATATCCAATTGCGGCAGACCTGGCGGCTGGCCGGTGTCCCGAAACAACGCCTTGTCGAGCGTTCCGAAGCTAATCGAGCTGCCATGCAGGGTACCGTAGAGCCGCGGCCTGACCAACGTGAGCTGTCCCAGCGTAGGCGTGCCCAGGCGGTACTTGATCGCCACTTCGGCACGCTCGATCGTCATGTCCGGGGCTTTGGGATCACCCACCACGATGTTGCTCAGGACCTGCTTGTCGGGCCCGATATGATCAATCTGGTACGTGGCCGGAATGTCGTAATCGCGCAGCTGGCCTTCGATGAAATTCCCCGCGATCCGCTCGCGCGAAAACCACAGCGATGCCAGAACGACAACCAGCACGATTACGGCGGCCGCGAGAACGCGCAGCCAGCGTCGACGGTATCGAGCCGGGGCCTCTACTTCGGGATCCCTGTGGGACTCAGCCATCAACCCCCACTTGCGCGACCGCGTGCCCGAAGGCAATGCGCTGGAAGGTCAACGCGATGGCGGGGAAAAGGTTGCCGCAAGCTGAAGGCGAAGCGAGTGCGGGCGGCCCCGCACCAAACCACGCCGGGCACCGCGCCCGGCTGCGCGAGCGCTTGCTTGGAGGCGGAGCCGAAGCGCTGGCCGACTACGAGGTTCTTGAATACCTCCTGTTCGCCGCCAACCCGCGCGGCGACACCAAGCCATTGGCTAAGGCCCTGCTCGCACGTTTCGGCACTCTCAACTCAGTGCTCAATGCCGATTCAGGCGCGCTTCAGCAGGTAAAAGGCATGGGCGAAGGCGGCGCGGCGGCGCTGAAAGTGGTCGCACTCGCCGCACGGCGGATGGCGCGCGGCGAAGTGCAGGACAAGCCGGTTCTCGGAAGTTGGCAGGCACTGCTCGACTACCTGACCATCGACATGGCCCACCTGACGGTCGAACGCGTCCGCGTCCTTTACCTCGACACGCGAAACCGGCTGATCGTGGACCACCATGTCGGCGACGGATCGATCGACGAGGCCGCAATCCACCCCCGCGAGGTGGTCCGCAAGGCGCTCGACGTCGGTGCAACCGCCCTGATCCTCGTCCATAACCACCCGAGCGGCAATCCCGAGCCGAGCCGAGCGGACATTGAGATCACCCGCCGTATCGCCGAAGCGGGGCGGCTGCTGGGCATCGTCGTCCACGATCACGTCATCGTCGGACGACAAGGCCACGTGAGCCTGAAGGCGAAGGGCTTGATCTGATCGGTCCTCCCCCCTAGCCGCTGCGGCGCCCCTCATCCGGAGTCGACAATGGTCCCCCGCTACGCCCGCCCCACCATGACCGCGATCTGGGAGCCCGAGGCGCGCTATCGAATCTGGTTCGAGATCGAGGCGCACGCGACCGAAAAGCTGGGCGAGCTCGGCGTCGTGCCAAAGAGCGCGGCCAAGGCGCTGTGGGACTGGTGGAAGACCGATCCCATGATCGATGTCGAAGCGATCGATGCGATCGAGGCGGTGACCAAGCACGATGTGATCGCCTTCTTGACCTGGGTCGCCGAGCAGGTGGGCGACGAAGCGCGCTTCATGCACCAGGGCATGACCAGCTCCGACGTCCTCGACACGACGCTCAGCGTGCAGCTTGCCAGGGCGAGCGACATTCTGCTCGAGGACATCGACCTGCTGCTCGCGGCCATCAAGCGACGGGCCGAGGAGCACAAGTACACCCCCACGATCGGTCGCAGCCACGGTATCCATGCCGAACCGGTCACCTTCGGGCTCAAGCTGGCGCAGGCCTACGCCGAGTTCTCGCGGTGCCGCGAGCGGCTGGTCAACGCGCGGCGCGAGATCGCCTCGTGCGCGATCAGCGGCGCGGTCGGCACGTTCGCCAACATCGACCCGCAGGTGGAGGCGCATGTCGCCGAACGACTCGGTCTCGCGATCGAGCCGGTCAGTACGCAGGTCATCCCGCGCGACCGGCACGCGATGTATTTTGCTACGCTCGCGGTCATCGCCGGGTCGATCGAGCGGGTAGCGGTCGAGATTCGCCACCTCCAGCGAACCGAAGTGCTCGAGGCGGAAGAATACTTCTCGCCCGGGCAGAAGGGATCGTCGGCGATGCCGCACAAGCGCAATCCGATCCTGACGGAGAACCTGACCGGCCAGGCGCGCATGATCCGCGCCTATGCCCTGCCCGCGCTCGAAAACGTCGCGCTGTGGCACGAGCGCGACATCAGCCATTCGTCGGTCGAGCGGTTCATCGGTCCGGACGCGACGATCACGCTCGACTTCGCGCTCGCCCGCCTGACCGGGGTGATCGACAAGCTGCTCGTCTATCCGGAGCGGATGCAGAAGAACCTCGACCGGATGGGCGGGCTCGTCCACTCGCAGAGGGTGTTGCTGGCGCTGACCCAGGCCGGTGTCAGCCGCGAGGATGCCTACCGGCTCGTACAGCGCAATGCGATGAAGGTTTGGGAATCCGATGGCGCGGTGTCGCTGCTCGACCTGCTCAAGAACGACGCCGAGGTAATTGCGGCGCTGAGCGTGGCCGAATTGGAAGACAAGTTCGATCTCGACTACCACTTCAAGCAGGTCGACACGATCTTCGAGCGGGTGTTCGGCGCTTGAGCCGCCTCACCCTTCCCTTGCGCGGGCTTCGCGGTTAAGCCCCCGGTAACGACCACAAAGGGGAGCACCGCCGCAATGCAGATCGTCCGCACCATCGGCTGGGTCGTTCTCCTCGTCCTTCTGCTCGGCTTCAGCTTCTTCAACTGGAAGCCGGTCGAGGTGCAGATCTGGGACAACCTGGTGCTTGAAACCAAGGTGCCTGCGCTCGTCGTGGTATCGTTTCTGCTGGGCCTCATTCCGATGTGGCTGGTTCATCGCGGCGTCAAGTGGCGGCTGCAGCGGCGTATCGCCGGGCTGGAAACCGCCGCCCGCAACGTAGCGATGACGCCCGCCGCGCCGCCTGCCGTTCCTTCCGCAAATCGGGTGACGGCCTCGTCCGCAGAGCCGCCTCGCCCGGACCCGGACCTGGGCGACGATCCTCTTGATCGGGACGACCGGCTACCGTGACCAACCCGGTTTATGTCGCGCTCGACTTGCCGAGGCTCGATGACGCAAAGGCGCTTGCCAGCCGGGTCAAGGCCCACATCGGTGGCGTCAAGCTCGGTCTCGAATTCTTCTGCGCGCACGGCCATCACGGGGTGCACGAGATCGCGCATGTCGGGCTGCCGGTCTTTCTCGACCTCAAGCTGCACGACATCCCAAATACCGTCGCCGGTGCCATGCAGTCGATCCGTGTGCTCGAGCCGGCGATCGTCACGATCCACGCATCGGGCGGTCGTGCGATGATGGAGGACGCGAAGGCTGCGGCGGGCGAGCACTGCAAGGTGGTGGGCGTGACATTGCTCACGAGCCTGGATGATCGCGATCTTGCACGCACGGGCGTCGAAGGCTCTGCGCACGATCAGGTCATGCGACTTGCCGAACTGGCCGAGGCCGCCGGGACTCGACGGAATCGTGTGTTCAGGACGCGAGGTCGCTGCGGTCCACAAGCAGTGGAAGAGCGGCTTCTTCGTCGTTCCGGGAATTCGCCTGCCCGAACATTCGAGCGGTGACCAGAAGCGCATCGTCACCCCGCGTGCTGCTCGCGACGACGGTGCCGGCGTGCTCGTAGTCGGTCGCCCGATCACCCGCGCCGAGGATCCGGTCGCTGCCGCCCGCGCAATCGAGGCGACCCTGTAGCGCCATGAGCCGGACGCGGGTGAAAGTATGCGGGCTGACGACCGCCGAAACGGTCGACGCTGCGGTCGATGCGGGGGCCGATTACATCGGGCTCAACCTCTATCCACCCAGCCCGCGTTATGTGACTGTCGAGCAGGCGATCAAACTGCGCGCGCGCATTCCGCGGTCTACCAAGGTCGTGCTTCTCCTGGTCAACGAGCAGCCCATACCGACCGCACAACTAGTCGATGCGGTGAAACCCGACGTCGTGCAGTTCCACGGCGGCGAGACTGCCGAATGGATTGGGCTGCTCAAGAAGGCGGTGAAGCAGGAGCTGTGGAAGGCGGTCGGGGTGCGTGGCCGCGAATCGCTGGAGTCGGCGCTGCGCTTCAAGGGCGCGGTCGACCGCCTGCTCTATGACGCAGCTCCGGGCGTTCTGCCCGGCGGCAACGGTGTGGCGATCGACTGGACCCTGCTGCCCAATTTCCGCCACGAGATACCGTGGGGACTTGCGGGCGGACTGACACCGGACAACGTCGCCGAGGCGATCCGGGTATCAGGCGCCGAGTTGGTCGACGCCTCGAGCGGGATCGAAAGCGGGGCGGGCGTCAAGGACGTCGGCAAGATACGTGCATTCGTGCAGGCGGCCAAGGCGGCCTAGAACCTTTCCTGTCTCGACTTCGCGCGACACCGGCGGCAAGGGGTTCCGCATGGAATCGGCCCTGAACTCTTACCGCACCCAGCCCGACGAGCGTGGCCACTTCGGCGACTATGGCGGGCGCTATGTCGCCGAGACGCTGATGCCGCTGATCCTCGAGCTCGAGACCGCGTACCGCGCGGCGCAGGCCGACCCGGCGTTTGCCGCGCAATTCGACGACCTGATGGAGCATTACGTCGGCCGCCCCAGCCCGCTCTACTTCGCCGAGCGGCTGACTGAAGCACTGGGCGGCGCGCAAGTCTGGTTCAAGCGCGACGAGCTCAACCACACCGGCGCGCACAAGATCAACAACTGCATCGGCCAGATCCTGCTCGCGATCCGCATGGGCAAGAGGAAGATCATCGCCGAAACCGGCGCGGGCCAGCACGGCGTCGCCACGGCCACCGTCTGCGCGCGGTTCGGGCTGCCGTGCACGATCTTCATGGGCGCGACCGACGTTTCCCGCCAGCAGCCCAACGTGTTCCGCATGAAGCTGCTCGGGGCGGAGGTGATCCCGGTCACCAGCGGGGCGGCGACGCTGAAGGACGCGATGAACGAGGCGCTGCGGCACTGGGTCGCCAACGTCGAGGACACGTTCTACATCATCGGCACCGCCGCCGGGCCGCATCCCTACCCTGAGATGGTACGCGATTTCCAGAGTGTGATCGGCAAGGAAGCGCGCGCGCAGATGCTCGACCGCACCGGCCGCCTGCCAGACCTGCTGGTCGCGGCGATCGGCGGGGGCAGCAACGCGATCGGGCTGTTCCATCCGTTCCTCGATGATGCGGAGGTCAAGATGCTCGGCGTCGAGGCGGCGGGGCACGGACTTAAGAAACAGCACGCGGCGAGCCTTGCGGGAGGTTCGCCCGGCGTCCTCCACGGCAACAAGACCTATTTGCTGCAGGACGAGGACGGCCAGATCACCGAGGCGCACTCAATTTCGGCGGGACTCGACTACCCCGGCATCGGCCCCGAGCATGCCTGGCTCAAGGACACGAAACGCGTCGAATACACCTCGATTACTGACAATGAAGCGCTTGATGCGTTCCAATTACTGTGTCGAACAGAAGGTATCATTCCAGCGCTCGAGCCAAGCCACGCCATCGCCGCTGTCGCCAAGCGCGCGAAGGAGATGGACCGCGACGCGATCATCCTCGCCAACTTGTGTGGGCGGGGGGACAAGGACATCTTCACGGTGGCGGAGCATCTGGGAGTGGAGATGTGAAGGCCCCGACGATGGCTGAGGCCAGCCGGTTCATCCTGATCGTCCTGGGCGCATTGCTCGTTGCGACGATCGCGCGCACTTTGATCTTCGACGGTGCCCGCGAGTCGATCGGAGCGATCGACGTAATCGTAGCCATTGCCATCGCCGTGATCGTGATGGGCGGCTGGCTACGACCGGGAAGCGGCGAGCCCCGATGACCCGCCTCGCCTCCGCCTTCGCCAAGGGCCGTCCCGCTTTCGTCGCGTTCGTCACGGCCGGGGACGGCGACACCGCGGCCAATCTCGACGCGCTGGTCGCAGGCGGCGCGGACGTGATTGAGCTGGGGATGCCGTTCACCGATCCGATGGCCGACGGTCCGGCGATCCAGGCGGCGAACCTGCGCAGCCTTGGCGCCGGCACGACCACGCGCGACGTGTTGCTGATCGCCAACGAATTCCGCGATCGTCATCCCGACGTGCCGCTGGTGCTGATGGGCTATGCCAACCCGATGATCCGCCGCGGGCCCGAGTGGTTCGCCGCCGAGGCCAAAGGGTGCGGCGTCGACGGGGTGATCTGCGTCGACATTCCGCCGGAGGAAGACGACGCGCTCGGCCCAGCATTGCGCGCCGCGGGGATCGATCTCATCCGCCTTGCCACTCCGACCACCGATGCCGCGCGGCTGCCGACCGTGCTCAAGGGATCGTCGGGCTTCGTCTACTACGTCGCCGTTGCCGGGATCACCGGCAAGCAGCAGGCTGCGCAAGCCTCTATCGACGCCGCCGTGCCGCGCCTGAAAGCGAGCACCGACCTGCCGATCGTCGTCGGTTTCGGCGTCCGCACCCCCGAACAGGCGCGCGCGATCGCGAAAGTGGCCGACGGAGTTGCCGTCGGCACCGCGCTGGTCGAACTGGTCGGCGAACACGGCCGCAAGGCGCCGGAACACATCAGGGCATTGACCGCTTCGCTCGCCGAGGCCGTCCACGCCGCACGTAAGGAAATCGCATGAGCTGGCTCACCCGCGTCCGCAATTCGCTGCCGTTCGTCGCCAAGCGCGAAACGCCCGACAACCTGTGGGTCAAGTGCCCCAGCTGTCAGGAGATGATCTTCGCCAAGGAGTACGAGGAGAACCTCCACGTCTGCCCGAACTGCGGCCACCACGGGCGGATAAACGCCGATACCCGGCTCGGGCTGCTGCTCGACCCCGGGTTCGAATTGCTGCCGCAGCCGACGGTCAAGGAAGACCCGCTCAAGTTCCGCGACACTTCGAAGTACACCGACCGCTTGAAAAAGGCGCGCGCGTCGAACGCCCATCACGATGCCTTCAGCGTCGGCTCGGGCGCAATCGACGGGCGCCCGGCCGTGGTGGGCGTGCAGGACTTCACCTTCATGGGCGGCAGCATGGGCATGGCCGTGGGCACCGCGTTCTGCGCGGGGGCCGAGCGCGCGATCAGTCGTGCGTGCCCCTACATCGTCGTGACAGCCGCAGGCGGCGCTCGGATGCAGGAAGGTATCCTGTCGCTCATGCAGATGCCCAAGGCGACCGTAATGACCCGCCGCCTCAAGGAAGCGGGCCTGCCCTACATCGTCGTCCTGACCGACCCAACCACCGGCGGCGTCACCGCGAGCTACGCGATGTTGGGTGACGTCCACATCGCCGAGCCCGGTGCACTGATCGGCTTTGCCGGCCAGCGGGTGATCCAGGACACGATCCGCGAGCAGCTTCCGGAAGGCTTCCAGCGCGCCGAGTATCTGCTCAAGCACGGCATGGTCGACATGGTCGTCGAGAGGAAGGACCTGAAGGACAAGCTGGCAACGCTGATCGACTACCTCGCCCCGCAGAAATCGGCCGCCTGAGGGCACACCCTTGAAGGATTTTGCCCGCTCGGACGATCCGGCGGTCCAGGCGCAGCTCGACCGGCTCGCGAAGCTATCACTGCCGCAGGGGCGGTTCGGGCTGGAGACGATCCGAACGCTGTTGGCTCGCCTTGGCGATCCACAGGACCGATTGCCTCCGGTGTTTCACGTCGCCGGGACCAACGGCAAGGGTTCGACTTGCGCGTACCTGCGCGCGATCCTCGAGGCCGAAGGACTGCGGGTTCACAGCGCCACCAAACCGCATCTCGTCCGCTACAACGAGCGTATCCGGATCGCGGGCGAATTGATTTCGGACGCAGAACTGGCCTCGCGGCTTGAGACCGTTCTCGATGCGGGCGCGGGCCTCGGCCCCAGCTTCTTCGAAGTCACCGCCGCCGCCACATTCCTCGCCTTCGCCGAACATCCGGCGGATGCCTGCGTGGTCGAAGTGGGCCTCGGCGGGCGGTTCGATGCGACCAATGTGATCGACCAGCCAGCGGCCTGTGGGATCGCCAGTCTGGGCATCGACCACGAGGCGTTCCTGCTCGCACCCGAGAAGGGTTTGCCAACGCAGCCGCTGGAGCGGATCGCCTTTGAAAAAGCCGGGATCGCGCGACCCGGTGTACCCCTGGTGACGCTCGCCTATTCCAAGGCGGTCGTGCGAACGATAATCGAGCAGGCGATGCATGTCGGCGCGCGACCGGCGATCCGCGACCTCGACTGGTTCGCCGAGGTAGTCCGCGGGATCGTCTACCGCGACCGCCGGGGTACACTCGACCTGCCGCTTCCCGCGCTTTCCGGCGCGCACCAGGTCGACAACGCGGCGCTCGCGGTGGCAATGCTGCGGCATCAGGACAGGGTTCCGGTTGGCGAGGCAGCAATAGCCACCGGCATCGCCTCGGCCCGCTGGCCGGCCCGCCTCCAGCGGCTCGGCGCCGGCCCCCTGACGGCACTCCTGCCCGGCCGCCAAGTCTGGCTAGACGGCGGTCATAATCCCGATGCCGGGCAAGCGATCGCGCGGCATTTCGACGGGCCGGTCCACGTCATCATCGGGATGCTGGCGAACAAGAACCCGCGCGCGATCGTGGCTCCTCTGGGCGAGCGGGTCGCATCGCTATCGGTCGTGCCCGTACCGGGGAGCGAGAGCCACCCCGCCGAAGCGTTTGGCCCGTCCGCGCATCCTTCCGAAGACGTGGCCACCGCGCTGCGCGCCGTACCCGACGACGGGCTGCCGATCCTGATCGCCGGCTCGCTCTACCTCGCGGGCGAAGTGCTGCGGGCCAATGAAGAGATTCCCGACTAGACCGGGGGATCGTCCCGCGCGTCGCCCTCGCCCACTTCGCCAGCCGTGCCCATCGCCGCATCGACCAGGCCGGTGCGCATCATCCACCAGAACAGGATGATCCCCGGCACCGCGAGCACCGTCGTGAGGATGTAGAAGTTCACGTAGCCGTAGCTCTCGATCATCGTGCCCGCCGTGGTTCCGGTGAGGAACCGGCCGACGATGCTCGCGCCCGCGCTGATCAAGGCGTATTGCGCGGCAGTGAAGCGCAAGTCGCACAGCGCCGAGAAGTAGGCGACCACGACCACCCCGCCATAACCGCTGGCGAAATTTTCGAATCCGATCGCGCCTGCCATGCCGAGCGGACTGTGGCCCGCGGCCGCAAGTGCGGCGAAGCTGAGGTTCGAAACTGCCATCAGCACCAGCGCGATGAGGACCGATCGCTTGAGTCCAAGCTTGGCGTAGATGATGCCACCCACGAAAACGCCGATGATGAGCGCCCAGAAGCCCACGCCGACGTCGTAGAGCGCAATCTCGTCGTTGGTGAAGCCGAGGTCGTCGAAGAGCAGGCGAAACGTCAGGTTCGCAAGCGTGTCGCCGATCTTGTGAACCAGGATGAACAGCAGCACGAGCATTGCGCCGCTGCGCTGGAAAAACTCGACAAACGGGCCGATGATCGAACGCCAGATTTCGCTCAGGCCGCGCTTGTGGGCGACGATTTGCCGCCGGGCCGGCTCCCCCAGCACCAGCGCGGTGATCATCGCGGGAAGCGCGAAGACCGCGCAGGCCATGTAAGCTATGCTCCACCCGTTGCGCGCGGCCACGATCAGCGCCAGCGCGCCCGCTCCGGCCGCGCCGATACGCCAGCCATACTGGCTCATCCCGCTGCCGGTGCCGAGTTGATAGGGCTTCAGCGTCTCGATCCGGTAGGCATCGATGACGATGTCGAAACTCGCACCGGCGATTCCCAACAGCACCGCGCTGGTGGCGGTCCAGTAGATATCGACCTTTGGTTCGGCGAACGCGAGGTTGATGACTGCGAGCATCACGAGCACGCCGATCACCAGCATCCACGACACGCGTTGACCCAACCGCCCGATCACGGGGAGCGACACGCCGTCGATGATCCACGCCCACAGCGGCTTCAGATTGTAGACGAAGAATGCCAGCGTGAAGGCGGTAATGGTCGATTTCTCGATCCCATCCTGCGCCAGCCGCGTCGTCAGCGTGGCAGCAAGCAGCGCGAAGGGAAAACCGGACGATACCCCCAGGAAGAATGCCGCAAGCGACTCCTTCTCGAGATAGGGTTTGATCGAATCCCACAGGGTGCGGGGTTGATCGGTTACAGCCTCGGCCATGCCCTAGCGTCCTTTCCGTGCGACCTTAATCGTGCGACACTTACCGCAGCGAGAGGAATAGGGAAGCGTCGCCATGAACGAGGCCACAACGCTCCGTGGAAAACGGCCCACCGACGGCCAGCTTGCGCTCGCCGGAGCGCTCGCGCGCGGCGAAGCGCGCTCCGAAACCGGGATCACGACGGTACCTGCCACGGTCTATACCGACCCGGATCATTTCGCGCGCGAGCAGGCAACGCTGTTCGACCGGCTGCCTCAGGTGCTGATGCCCAGCGTGCTGATCCCAGATCCGGGCATGACGGTTCCCCACGATCTCACCGGTAAGCCGCTGCTGGTCACTCGCGACAAGGCCGGCGCGGTGCACGTCTTCCTCAACGTTTGCCGCCATCGCGGCACGCGGCTGGTGGAGGGAAACCAGGCGGAATGCGCCGCGCGGCTGGTGTGTCCCTACCACGCATGGACTTATCGCCTCGACGGCGCGCTGCTCGCATTGCCCCGGCCGGATAGCTTTCCCGGACTCGACAAGGGCGATCACCACCTTGTCGAACTTCCCAGCCGCGAGGCGGGCGGGCTGATCTGGTACGCGCCAAAGCCGGACGCGGACTTCGCCTTCGTCGACACGCTCGGAGAAGACATGGACGCTTTCGGAATGCCCGACCATTTTCTGTTTCGCCGCAAGACGCACAGCGTCGCCGGGAACTGGAAGCTCATCATGGATGCTTTCCTCGAAAGCTACCACGTCACCCGGCTGCACGCGAAGACGATTGGGCCGTTCTTCAAGGACGGTGTGACCAGCGGAGATATGATCGGCCCCCATGCGCGCAGCGCGGTGGGCCGGGTCGACGAACTCGACGGGATCGACCTTGCCGACATGGCGGCGCTGCGCCGCCGAGTGACGTTCGCCTACCAGCTCCTGCCCGCGACGGTGATCATCCCCAGCCCCGACTATGTCAACGTCATGACGCTGTGGCCCCAGGCGGTCGATCACACGCTGGTCGAAGATTTCATGCTCATCCCCGAGCCGCCCGCAACCGATAAGGCCCGCGACCACTGGGAACGCAGCTGGGCGCTGCTCGACGGCGGGGTGTTCGCAAGCGAGGACTTCCGGGCAGCGGAACTCGGCCAGCAGGGCCTTTCGACCGGCGCGGTACCGCACCTGACGCTCGGCACCCTCGAGGGAGGGATTCGCCGCTTCCACGAGACCGTGAGCGAAGCGTTGCGCGCGGCCAACTGAACGCCTAGGCGCGGCCGATGCCCCCTGCAGACAAACCCGCTGAAGCCAGAATCGGCGAACGGATCGCCAAGCTGCTCGCGCGTGCGGGCGTTGCCAGCCGCCGCGAAGTCGAGCGGATGATCGCCGACGGGCGCGTCGCCATCGACGGCAAAGTGCTCGACACCCCGGCGACGGTCCTGCCCAACCTCAAGGGCGTAACGGTCGATGGCAAGCCGGTCGCGCAGGCGGAACCCGCGCGGGTGTTCGCATTCCACAAGCCATCGGGCCTGATCACCGCCGAGCGCGATCCGCGGGGGCGGCCGACAATCTACACCGCGCTGCGCAACGCGTTGCCCAAGGACGCCCCGCGGGTGATGCCGGTCGGGCGGCTCGATTTGAATACCGAGGGGCTGCTGCTCCTCACCAACGACGGCGAGCTCAAGCGCGCGCTCGAGCTGCCTGCTTCCAACGTGCCGCGCACCTATCGTGCGCGGGTCTTCGGAGACGTCACGCAGGCGCACCTCGACGTTTTGATCGAGGGCATCGAGATCGACGGCGTGCGCTACGGCAAGATCGAAGCCGATCTCGACGGCGGCAAGGGCCGCAACCGGTGGATCGTGCTGACACTGACCGAGGGCAAGAACCGCGAAGTGCGCCGCGTGCTCGAACATCTCGGCGTGCAGGTCAGCCGCTTGTTGCGGGTCGGCTACGGCCCGTTCAACCTCGGCGACCTGCCGCGCGGTGCGGTGACGGAGATTCCGCAAGTGCAAGTCGAGAGGCTACGCAAGAGCCTTCGCAAATGAGAGTGATTGCCGGTGAGTGGCGGGGCCGCAAGCTCGTCTCGCCAAAGGGTGACGCCACGCGCCCGACCGCCGACCGCACCCGCGAGACGCTGTTCAACATGCTGGTCAGTCGGATCGGCACCTTCGAGGGGTTGGTCGTCGCCGACTTGTTCGCGGGTTCCGGCGCATTGGGCATCGAGGCCCTGTCGCGCGGCGCGGCCTCGTGCCTGTTTGTCGAACAGGATCGGCCTGCGCTCGACGCAATCCGGGCGAACGTCGCTTCGTTCGGTGCGCGAACCCGCACACAGGTCAGCGCCGCCTCGGTCATGACGCTGGGGCCCGCGAAAGTGCCGCACGACCTGATCCTCCTCGATCCGCCCTACGGCACCGGCGCGGCGGCCGTCGCCCTCGACCGCCTGCTGCGTCTCGGCTGGATTGGAGCGGGCACCTGGATCGCCGCGGAGACGGGTGCGACCGAAACACTCGCCGTCCGCTCCCTTGCAGTCGATGCCGAACGCAAGGTCGGAAAGGCCCGGCTCTGGCTGATGCGATTGGCCGAATAAAAAAGGGGCGCCACCCGGAAGGCAGCGCCCCGTTCACATGGCGTCTTGGCGACGATTAGCTCGTCGGCTTGGTCAACGGCTTGTCGCCGGGGATTTCACTCGCGGGCTTGCCCGGCCAGTAATCCAGCGGGCGGGCGACACCCTTGCCGCGCTTGCCGGCTTCCCAGGCATTGATGCAGTTGTCCTGCTGGTTTGCCGAACAGATCGGTACGTCGCCGCTCGGTGGGCCAGCGTCGCCCGGCGTGTCCTGGACCATTTCATTGCTGACGAAGCGCATATTGCCGCTCGACACCGTCGTCGAGCCAGTTGCAGTTGCAGTCGCCGAGGCCGAAGCGGGCATCCCGCTCATCTGCTTCTCGATCGCCACCCATGCCGCGGTGCGCTGCTGCGGCGTCATCGCATAAACCTTGGCTCGCTGATCGTCGGTTAGCACCCACCACCCATTCTGCTGCGGCTCGGTCAACGTCCAGTAATACGTCTGGTAGTCGCTCGGCCAAGAGGAATAGACCGTCTGTCGCTCGGTCGGCCAGCCGTCGTAAGTCGATTGCTGCGGGGCGGTAAGGACATAGGCATCGCCATCCGACGTGACGGCCATGTCCTGCGCCGATGCCGGGACTGCGAAGGCCAGCGCCGCCGCGCCAGCAAGGATCAGCTTGTTCATAGTGAGTCTCCAAATTCGCGTATCGTCGGATGATACGCGCAGCCCGGTTGCGCGGTTCCGGGCCGGTGCTGGCCGCACCCTTGCGCGGGAGAGCGATGTTCCCTAGCTGTTCACTCTCGCAATGGATTCCGGAACCGCCCTTTCCAGCACCCCGCCAGAGGGACAGATTCCTGCGTACGCACAGGGGCTTAATCCCCCGCAGCAGCAGGCGGTCCTGACCACCGAGGGTCCGGTCCTGATGCTCGCGGGTGCGGGTACGGGCAAGACTGCGGCGCTTACCGCACGCCTGGCACACCTCGTCGCAACGCGCCGTGCCTGGCCGAGCGAGATATTGTGCGTCACCTTCACCAATCGAGCGGCGCGCGAGATGCGTGAGCGGGTCGGGCGGCACATCGGCGAGGCGGTGGAAGGGATGCCGTGGCTCGGGACCTTCCATTCGATCGGCGCTAAGATGCTCCGTCGGCACGCCGAACTGGTAGGGCTGAAATCGAACTACACGATCATCGACACCGACGACCAGTTGCGCCTGCTGAAGGCGATGATCGTCGAAGCCGGGCTAGACGAAAAGCGCTGGCCCGCCCGCCAGCTCGCCGGGCTGCTCGACCGCTGGAAGAACCGCGGACTTAATCCGCAGGACCTCGATGCGGTCGAGAACGAGTCGTATGCCAACGGCAAGGGACAGGAATTCTACCGCCGCTACCAGGACCGGCTTAAGGCGCTCAACGCGTGCGACTTCGGTGACCTGCTGCTGCACGTGCTCAACATCTTCCGATCGAACCGCGAAGTTCTCCAGCACTACCAGCAACGCTTCAAGTACATCCTGGTCGACGAATATCAGGACACCAACCAGGTCCAGTACCTCTGGCTTCGCTTGCTCGCGCAGGAGCGCAAGAACATCTGCGTGGTGGGTGACGACGACCAGTCGATCTACTCGTGGCGCGGCGCGGAAGTGGCCAACATCCTGAAGTTCGAAAAGGATTTCCCCGGCGCGGCGGTGATCAAGCTGGAACAGAACTATCGTTCCACGCCGCACATCCTCGCCGCCGCTTCCGGCCTGATCAACGCCAATTCCGAACGGCTCGGCAAGACGCTGTGGACCGAGGTGCCCGCGGGCGAGAAAGTGCGTGTGATCGGCGTCTGGGACGGGCCCGAGGAAGCCCGCCGGATCGGCGAGGAAATCGAACGGCTCGAACGAGAGGGCGCGGGCCTCGATCAGATCGCGATCCTCGTGCGCGCGCAGTACCAGACCCGCGAGTTCGAGGACCGGTTCATCCAGATCGGTCTGGGCTACCGCATCATCGGCGGCTTCCGCTTCTACGAGCGCGCCGAGATACGCGATGCGCTGGCCTACCTGCGGGTGATCGCCCAGCCGTCGGACGACCTCGCGTTCGAGCGGATCTACAACCAGCCCAAGCGCGGGCTCGGTGCCAAGACGCTCGAGCAAATGCATCGCCATGCGCGCGCGACCGGGCTGCCGCTCGCCGCCGCTTCGCTCCAGTTGGCCGATTCCGACGAGTTGCCCCCACGCGCCCGCGGTACGATCGCCAGCCTGATGGGCCAGTTTCTCCGCTGGCGCGATATGGCCGAGACCACCGCGCCGGCCGAGCTGATCCGCACCGTCCTGGCCGAAAGCGGTTACGAGGCGATGCTGAAGGCCGAAAAGAGCGCCGAGGCGGCGGGGCGGCTGGAAAACCTGTCCGAACTCGCACGTGCGATGGAGGAATACGATACGCTCGGCGATTTCCTCGAGCATGTCGCCTTGGTGATGGACAACGACCGCGGTGACGACGGCGAAAAGGTGACCATCATGACCATCCACGCCGCCAAGGGGCTCGAGTTCAATCACCTGTTCCTTCCCGGGTGGGAGGAAGGCGTGTTTCCGAGCCAGCGTGCGCTCGACGAAGGCGGTCTCGCGAGCCTCGAGGAAGAGCGCCGCCTCGCATACGTCGCAATTACCCGCGCCCGGCGTCGGTGCACGATCGTCCATGCCGCAAACCGCCGCATCTATGGCCAATGGACAAGCAGCATTCCCAGCCGCTTCGTCGGCGAGTTACCCGCAGATCACGTAGCCGAAGAGACCACCCTCACCGGCGGAGCATCGCTCTGGCGCGCGCAGATGAGCGAGCACGACGACCCCTTCGCACACCTTGCCCGCGCCCAGCCGGCGCGCACCCAGACTCGCGGACCCGGTTGGCAGCGCGCGCTCAGTTCGGGCTACGATTCGACGCCCGCCCGGGTGAAGGAAAATACCCGCAGTGCGGCCAGCTTCGCCGCCAAGCCCCGTGCGGACATCGCTGTCGGACAGCGCGTATTCCACGACAAGTTCGGCTATGGCGAGGTGGTCGACCAGGAAGGCAACAAGCTCGAAATCGAGTTCGAGTCGGCGGGCCGGAAGCGGGTCATCGACAGTTTCGTGACGCTGGGTTGAAGCAGATCCTGGCTCGGTCGGCAGATTCCGCAAGTTGGCACACATGGCGAACACGCCAGGTTTGGTTTCTTCTACCACCCATGGTGAAGTTCGACTGACTTGCGACGCCCCCCATGTAGCCTGACGCAAGCGACTGCCACCGGCCGGGGCAGTGTAGATTAGCTGGCCTTGCGGTACCCGTTCGCGTCAAGGCGCCTCGATTGGCCCAGCGTAATCACGTTCGCATGCGCTTGATCAAAGCCCATCTGGCGCTGCGAACGCTGCCGATCCGGCGCATTAATCGCTGCGCTGGGTGCCCGGCCTCCGGGAAACGCCATGATACCCGCGGCGATACCCATGGCGATGGCTCCGGCAGAGGTCGCCACTTCCAGCTTCTGAAGCACGGCTGCGCGGTGCACTTCGACCGTCCGGTTGCTCAGGCCCATCAACCGGGCCGCTTCTTTGCTCGTCGCGCCGCCTATCACCGATTCGAGGACCCGCCGTTCTTGCTTGGTAAGGCGCGCCACGCGCGTCCGCGCAAGCGACGTCGCTTCGTAGAGATTGGCGAGACTGGCGGCATGTTCGATCAACTCTCCAACGATCTCGCCGAGGTTACCGAGGTCTTGCGGAAAGCACAGATAGTCTACCGCGCCCGCACGCAGCGCACCGACGATCCTGCGTGAATTGGGTGCCTCAACGCTGAAGGCGACGAGAGGCAGGAAACATTCGGATTCGCGCATGGCGCGGATAAGGGCATCGAGATCGATCTGTTCGTCATCGCTGATGAGAATAGCGCCATGACGCGGAAAGCACGCCCGGCCCGTTGAGCCGCGCAGTTCTTCGACACTTTCGTAAATTTCGGCGTGGAGCCTGTGAGAAACGATTTCCCGCGCCAGCTTCGCGCGACGTGCGGAGCTACGATCGACCAGATGGACGATATTTAAATGCGACATCTTGTACGGCCCGATATATTTATAAACACGCGATCGGCTCTTACGTTGCCGATAATATCGAGCAGGCACAAGTCAGCGAAGGAGAACGTATCGCTGTACTATAAAGTTAGCAATTTACCGGAAACCCAAGTCAAGAAAACTGGGCACCGGGCCATTCCATTCACCGGGCTTGGAAGGAGCAGCATCTTCCTGTCGATTGCCGGATGAGCGGTGCTCTTCACGCTGCTGCTGTTGCGAGCGCTCGTTCGTGGGAGCGCTTTCTGTGCGGCTCTCCGAACGGGGACGATCAGCGCGCGGGGCGCGTTCGCTGCGAGCGTCGACGGGGCGATCCTCACGCGCGTTGCGACGGCGGCGCGGCGGTGCCTCAGGAGCGCTTTCGGCCTCGCCCCGCGGTTCGACCTGCTCACGCGGCTCTTCTTTCGCCTTTGCGTCTTTCGCCTTGGGTTCGGAGCTCTTGAGCTCGACGCGCACGTCGGCCTTCCCGAATACCGGGACCGGCGCACCGGTCAGCTTTTCGACGTTCTCGATCGCCTCGGCGTCATCCTCGGCGACGAATGTGAAGGCGCGGCCCTTCGCACCGGCGCGGCCAGTGCGGCCGACGCGGTGGACGTAATCGTCGGGGTGCCAGGGCGTGTCGTAATTGAATACGTGGCTGACGCCCTTGATGTCGAGCCCGCGCGCCGCGACGTCGCTGGCGACGAGTATGTTCACCTCGCCGTTCTTGAACCGGTCGAGTTCCTTGATGCGGCTCGACTGGTCCATGTCGCCGTGAATCTCGCTCGAGCGGAATCCGTGGCTCTGAAGGCTCTTGTTGACCTCGCGCACGGTGGTCTTGCGGTTGGCGAAGATGATGGCGGTCTCGACCAGATCGTTTTCCAGCAGCCAGCGCAGCGTTTCGCGCTTCGCACGCGACTTAACCGGGACCTTGAAGGCGGTGATGTTCTCGTTGGTCGAGGCGCGGCGGCTGACCTCGATCCGCTTGGGATTGGTCAGGAACTTCTTCGCGAGGCTTTCGATGGGCTTTGGCATCGTCGCCGAAAACAGCATGGTCTGCCGCGTTTCGGGAAGCTTCGAGCAGATGAATTCGATGTCGGGGATGAACCCCATGTCGAGCATCCGGTCGGCCTCGTCGATCACCAGCAGTTCGCACCCGGTAAGGAGAATCTTCCCGCGCTCGAACAAGTCCATCAGTCGGCCCGGGGTGGCGATCAGGATATCGACGCCCTCGTTGAGCGCCTTGAGCTGGTCGCCCATTTGCACGCCGCCGATGAGCAGCGCCATCTTCAGGTCGTGGTTGACGCCGTACTTTTCGAAATTCTCGGCCACCTGTGCGGCCAGTTCGCGCGTGGGCTCGAGGATCAGGCTGCGCGGCATCAGCGCGCGGCGCCGGCCATGGCTCATGATGTCGATCATCGGCAGCACGAAGCTGGCGGTCTTCCCGGTCCCGGTCTGGGCAATGCCGACGATGTCCTTCATCATCAGCACGGGAGGAATGGCTTGCGCCTGGATCGGCGTGGGCTCGGTATAACCGGCCGATTCGACCGCCTTGAGCAATTCGGGAGAGAGGCCGAGATCGGCAAATGTCATGCGGTTTACGATGTCCGGATTATGGGGCGGCGAGCGCCCGAAGCGTTTGCGGGCACTATGCCCGCCACGTTCCGCGCGCCCCTGCGCGTAAATCGGCGAAAAGTCAAGTTTCGCGGTGCGTCAGTCGTCTGCCGCGACGAGGCGGCGCATCTTGCTTATCGCGCAACTAACGCCTGCCCGCGAATGGAGCTTGTCGCGCGAGACACACAGCAGACCGTCGCCGGTCCGGTCGAGATAGAAGCCCGAATAGAAATCGCGCGCGCTGCAGGCCTTCTCGAGACTTGCGCTGACCAGCCGCTGGTCGCGCATGTACAGCAGCAGGCGGCCCGCATCGGGCTGCACCGCGGCGATCCCGGAAACCGAAACACATTTGCCCATCTTACGTTCGGCGAAGTGCGCGGGCGCTGCCGCATTGGGGGCCATCTGGGCGAGCATCGAAGGCCGCACTGCCGGATCGCGCGGCGCGATACGAATGGTCACCCTTTGCTCGATCCGCACCTGGCGCACAGTCACGCCATCGACGAAATCGAGAGGCGCCATCGGTTCACCCCCGGCAACTTCGACCAATTCCGCTGGCGGCAGCAAGTTAGCCGGCGGCACGTCGTCGACAAATCCGCCCAGCGACGGGACGAGCAGTGCCAGAGGGGCCAGGAGAGCAAGCGCAGGATTCATGATCGGATCGGCATTCGATTGCGCGCATAGCGCATCCGCTTGAATAGCGGCTTAATCCGCGGGCGATAGGTCGCACGCCACTGGCGTCCCCTGGGACCTGCATGCCATAGGTGCGCGGTGCCGACGAACCGTGATTCCTTTCTCGCCGAAGCCAGTGCGCTGCTGGGACCTCGCGGATTGACCCGCGATGCCGACCTGCTCGCGCCGTGGCTGACAGACTGGCGCGGACGTTTTACCGGACGCGCCCTCGCGATGGCTTCTCCGGTATCGACAGAAGAGGTCGCGGCGCTGGTCAAGTTGTGCGCTCGTCACGGCGTGCCGATCGTGCCGCAAGGCGGGAATAGCGGCATGTGCGGCGGCGCGACTCCCGACGAGGACGGGCAAGCCGTGCTCCTGTCGCTGCGGCGAATTGACGCAATCCGGTCGCTTGACGTGGAAGCGCGGCAGGTCGTCTGCGAAGCGGGCGTCGTCCTCCAGTCGCTGCACGAGGCGGTCGAGGCTGAGGGCTTGCGGTTTCCGTTGACCCTCGGGGGCAAGGGCTCGGCCACGGTCGGTGGGCTCGTCTCTACGAACGCTGGTGGGACTCAAGTGCTGCGTCACGGTTCGATGCGCGCGCAGATCCTCGGGATCGAGGCGGTGCTGGCCGACGGCAGCATCTTTTCCGCGCTCACCCCGCTCAAGAAAGATAACCGCGGCTTCGACCTCAAGCAGTTACTGATCGGTTCGGAAGGCACGCTTGGCATCGTCACCGCTGCGACCTTGCGCGTGCTGCCCGCGATCGCCGACCGAAGGGTCCTGTGGGCCGGGGTGCCGTCGCTTGACGCGGCCCGGGCGTTGCTGCTTCATGCCGAGAGCATCGCGGGCGACGCGCTCGAAGGCTTCGAGGTGATTCCGCAAGCGACGCTCCAAAACGTCGTCGCGCACCTCCCCGGCGCACGCGCACCCCTGGCCGGACGTCACGAGTGGCACGCGCTGATCGAACTGGTCGCGGACGAGGGGAGCGTCGAGCGGTTGCCCACGCTTGCTGAGGAGGTGCTTGTGGGGGCACTCGAGGCGAACCTGCTCGAGGATGCCGTTATCGCTGCCAACGAAACGCAGGCCGAGGCATTCTGGACGCTGCGTGATTCCATCGCATCCGCCGAGCGCGCGCAGGGCCCCGCGGTGCAGCACGACATCTCGGTTGCGGTGGAGCGGATGCCGGCCTTCGTTGAGGAGGCCGTCCCCCGGATCGAAGCGGCGTGGCCGGGAACCCGCGCCGTGGCTTTCGGCCATCTGGGCGACGGCAACATCCATTTTCACGTTATCGCGCCAGATGGCGTGGATTCGCTGAGTTGGCAGGAAGGCGACGGCAAGGCGATCAGCGAGCAGATTTACGCACTCGTGACCGATTGGGGTGGCTCGATCAGCGCAGAACACGGGATTGGCCAGCTTAAGCGCGACACATTGGCACGGCTCGGCGACCCTGTGGCACTTGCCATGATGCGCAGCGTGAAGCAGGCGCTCGACCCTGCAGGATTGCTCAATCCGGGAAAATTGCTCCCGCTTGCGCCAGACCCCAGCAGCCACTAAAGCGCGCCCTTCCGTGCGCCGCCGTCATGCTGCTGCGCGACCCGAAATTCAGCTCACCGGAGAGACCCGATGGCCAGCGCGCCGCAGACCACCCTGCCCCTGTTTTACAACGACCTCATGCCGCTCAACAGCCGCGATCACGCCAAGTGGAAATCGAAGCAGGTCGAAAAAATCGAGTGGCTCAAGAATCAGCATGCCGTGCCGTTGACGGTTGAGGAATTCGCGCAAGCCCAGCGCGATTTTCCGATCATTTTCAGCTCTGGCGACCAGCCCGTTCCGCTTGCGCTGATGGGCCTCAACGAGGGCGTGAACTCGTTCATCGACGACGAGGGCAAGCCGCTCGGCGATTTTTACCTGCCCGCCTATGCGCGCCGCTATCCCTTCCTGCTTGCCCGGCTGAGTCCGGACGCGGAAGAGTTGTCGCTTTGCTTCGACCCGACGTGCGATGCGATTGGCGCGCACAAGGATGGCGAGCCCTTGTTCGGCGACGACGGGCAGCCTGCTGCCCCGGTTCAAGCCGCGCTCGACTTCTGCGAAAAGTTCGAAGAGGCTGGCGCGAAGACCCAGTCGTTCATGGACGAACTTGCCAAGCACGAACTCTTGATGGACGGCGAAATCGCGATCACCAAGAACGACGATCCGGACAAGCCCTACGTCTACCGCGGTTTTCGGATGGTCGACCAGGAAAAGCTGCGCGCCCTCGATGCAGACACCATCAAGGCGTGGAACGAGAACGGGATACTGCCGCTGCTTTACGCGCACATGTTCTCCCTCGATCGGATGCGGACGATCTTCAGCCGCCAGGTCGAGCAGGGCAAGATTCCTGACCAGCAAGCCCAGACCGTCAACTGAACGCGTCGAAATGCCCCGTCCGAGAGGTCGGACGGGGCTTGAATCCGGTTTCAGCAGAGCCTAATTAGGGTCTGCCTGATCCGCGCTTCCCTCATGGCCGGGTCGGGTTTGGTGCACTTCGGTGTACCTCCTCCCTGAACCTTGGCCACCTGGTGCGATGCACCAGGTGGTTTTTTCTTGGCCGCTTGGATTTGCTATTCGGCGGCGTGCGGCAAGCGCGCTCCGCCCATGTCGGCAACATCCCCTGCCAACACGCGAATGAGCCCGGCAAGACTACGAACGATCCCGGCGAAACGCCCGCTGGGCTCGGCCATCCGCGAATCAAGATAGCTTCCTCGGCAAACCTCGATCTGGAGCGCATGAATGCCGCGAGCAGGCGCCGCGTGGCGGTCGAGTACGTAGCCGCCCGCGTAGGGGCGGTTATGAACCGCGACTCGATTATTCCGTTCGAACCAGTCGAACGTGCTCGCGACGAGGCGATGGCTGCAACTTGCACCGAATCGATCGCCGATGACGAATTCGCCCGGCTGCTCACCGGCATGGCGCGCACGCAGTGGGGGCATCGAATGCAGGTCGATCAGCAATACCGCCCCCCATTGGTCACGCATATCGTCGAGCGTGCGCGCCAGCGCAGCGTGATACGGCGCGTGTACGCCCGCGACCCGTGCGTCGAGTTCCGCGCGCGGTATGCGCGATTTCCAGATTTCGCCGATGCCGGGCAGGCGGCGGGGAACGAGCCCGAGCCCGCTGCGCGCGCGGCGATTGGCCGCCGAGTGACGCGTACCGGCGGATGCACCCTCAGCCACCATCGACCAATCCATGTCGTCGGTTGCACGATTGAGGTCGAGCAATGCCCGCGGTGCATGGGCGACGAGCAGCGCGGCGCTCGTCGCCTGGGCTATCGCATCGGCAAGGCGATCCACGTGGCGATCCTCGAGACGCAGCGTCGCGTAGTCGGGGTCGCGCATCCGAGCGATCAGTGCTGACGGATAGGATCGTCCGCCGTGCGGCGCGGCGATCAATATGGGAATTGGCACTCCGGGCGGACGGCGCAGAGTGAACGCAGCTGCCCCACTGCCGGGAATCATTCCGCCACTCTCGCCCTCGATCGCTGGCAGATCGTTTGTCATGCCTGCAAAAGTACCCACGCAAGCGCCTGTGTCAAAGCAGGTCAGTGCCATGGACGCGAAAGATTTCTTAAGCGACGTGGAGTATGGACCCGGTGATGAACGACCAGCCACAGATCCGGATCCTCCTCGCCGAAGATGAAGAGGCGATGCGCACTTATCTTGCCCGCGCGCTCGAGAACGCCGGCTACAGCGTCGTTGCGGTCGACCGCGGGACCGAAGCGGTCCCGCATCTCGAATCATCGCATTTCGACCTACTCCTGTCGGACATCGTCATGCCCGAGATGGACGGGATCGAACTCGCGCAACGCTGCAACGAGGTATCGCCAGCGACGAAGGTAATGTTCATTACCGGCTTCGCTGCCGTCACGCTTAAAGCCAGTCGCGAACAGCCACGCGCGAAAGTGCTGTCTAAGCCGTTCCACCTCAAGGACCTCGTGCTCGAGGTGGACCGCATGTTCCACACCGAAACAGCCGCACGTATCTGACCCCCTTGCCACGTAGCGGGACCGTCGCTAGATGCGCCTCCGCTCGATGGTGTGGGCGTATAGCTCAGTGGTAGAGCACTATGTTGACATCGTAGGGGTCCCAAGTTCAATCCTTGGTACGCCCACCATCGAAATGCCCCAGAGCGGGCCTAAGGATCCGAAGAGGCGTCGCGCAAGCGACGCCTTTTGCGTTCGGCCCTGCCCTTGCACCCCCGCCCTGCCCTGCTAAAGCGCGCCCAACTCAGGAGGCAGCAGGACGCACATGGCGAAAATCAAGGTAGCGAACCCCGTCGTCGAGATCGACGGCGACGAGATGACCCGCATCATCTGGCAATGGATCCGCGAACGGCTGATCCTGCCCTTCCTCGATGTCGATCTGCAATATTACGACCTGTCGATCGAGAACCGCGATGCCACCGACGACCAGGTGACTGTCAATTCGGCCAACGCGATCAAGGCCTGCGGTGTGGGTGTGAAGTGCGCGACGATCACCCCCGACGAAGCCCGGGTCGAGGAATTCGGTCTCAAGAAAATGTGGAGGAGTCCTAACGGCACCATCCGCAATATCCTGGGCGGCGTGGTTTTTCGCGAACCGATCGTGATCTCGAACGTGCCGCGGCTCGTCCCGGGCTGGACCGATCCGATCGTGGTCGGCCGTCACGCTTTTGGCGATCAGTATCGCGCAACCGACACGCTGATCCCCGGCCCCGGCACGTTGCGGCTGGTGTTCGAAGGCGACGACGGCGAGTCGATGGACCTCGAGGTATTCAAGTTTCCCAGCGCCGGCGTCGCCATGGCGATGTACAACCTCGACGACAGCATCCGCGACTTCGCCCGTGCTTCGTTCAACTATGGTCTCAACTTGGGCTGGCCGGTTTATCTCAGCACCAAGAACACGATCCTCAAGGCTTACGACGGACGTTTCAAGGACCTGTTCCAAGAAGTGTTCGACAACGAGGGCTTCGCCGCGAAGTTCAAGGATAAGGGCATCGTCTACGAACACCGCCTGATCGACGACATGGTCGCATCCGCGCTCAAGTGGTCGGGCAAGTTCGTCTGGGCGTGCAAGAACTACGACGGCGACGTTCAGTCGGATACCGTGGCGCAAGGGTTCGGTTCGCTCGGTCTGATGACGTCGGTGCTGATGGCGCCCGACGGCAAGACCGTGGAAGCCGAGGCCGCGCACGGCACTGTCACCCGCCACTATCGCCAGCACGAACAGGGCAAGGCAACCTCGACCAACCCGATCGCCTCGATCTTCGCGTGGACCCAGGGTCTCAGCTATCGCGGCAAGTTCGATGGTACGCCCGAGGTGGTCAAGTTCGCCGAGACGCTCGAGCGCGTGTGCATCGAGACGGTCGAGAGCGGCAAGATGACCAAGGACCTGGCCTTGCTGATCGGCCCCGAGCAGCCGTGGATGACCACCGAGCAATTCTTTGAGGCCATCGTCGAGAACCTCGAGAAGGAAATGGCCGTCTGGGCGTGAAACTTTCGCGCTTTGCGGTCATTCTCTTGATCATGTGACACAGGACCGGGTCGGCCAAGGCTGCACCCGGTCCTTTCGTATCGGCCGCCCGAGTAAGGAACATCATGGCCCAGACCGCCAAGCCGAAAGCCCGCCCGATAACTCGCCGGAAATCGACCGAGAAGTTCGGCCAGAAGCGGCTCGAGATTCGCAACGCACGGGCCAAGGACATTCCCGGCATCGCCGCGCTCGTGCGCCGGGTTTACGACGATATGCCGGCGTATACGCACGGCGAGATTCGCGGACAGATCAACAACTTCCGCGAGGGCTGCTTCGTCGCTCTGCTCGACGAGCAGATAGTCGGCTATTGCGCGACGATGCAGATCGCCGAGGCCTTGGCATTTCAGGACCACGACTGGGACGAGATTACCGGCAACGGCTTCGGCAGTCGGCATGATCCTATCGGCGATTGGCTGTACGGCTACGAGATGTGCGTCGATCCCAAGGTGCGGGGCGTGCGCATCGGGCGGCGCCTGTACGAAGAGCGCCGCGCGCTTGCCGAGGAGCGCGATCTGACGGGGATCGTCTTCGCCGGTCGGATGCCCAATTACCGGCGCAACAAACGCAAGGTGTCGGGGCCGCAGGACTACCTCGACCAGGTTGTCGCCGGAAAGCTCCACGACCCCGTGCTGCGCTTCCAGCTTGCGAACGGCTTCGAGCCCGAGCGCGTGATGGAAGGCTATCTGCCCGAGGACAAGGCGTCCGAGGCCAATGCGATCATGATGGTCTGGCGCAACCCGTACGTCGAAAGCGACCAACCGGCGAAAAAACGCCTGCCGCGGGGTGTAGAGGCGGTGCGTGTCGCGACGTGTCAGCTCCAGGCGCGCGCGGTCAAAGACTACGACGAGTTCCTGTCGACGATCCGCTATTTCGTCGATGTCGCCAGCGACTACGAATCCGATTTCATCCTGTTTCCCGAACTCTTCACGCTGATGTTGCTGAGCTTCGAGGAAAAGGAGTTGTCGCCGGTTGAGGCTATCGAGCGCCTGTCGGAATACACGCCCCGTCTGAAGGCCGACATTTCCGACATGGCGATGCGGTTCAACATCAACATCATCGCCGGCAGCCATCCCACCCGGATGGATGATGGGGACATTCACAACGTTTCCTACATTTGCCTGCGCGACGGATCGGTCCACGAGCAGGAGAAAATCCACCCGACGCCGAACGAGCGGTACTGGTGGAACATCAAGGGCGGCGACAAGATCGACGTCATCCAGACCGACTGCGGCCCCATAGGTGTGCAGATCTGCTATGACTGTGAGTTTCCCGAGCTAAGCCGCCGGCTCGCCGACGAAGGCGCGCGGATCATCTTCGTGCCGTTCTGCACCGACAATCGTCAGGGCTACCTCCGGGTCCGTTATTGCGGGCAGGCGCGGGCGATCGAAAATCAGTGTTTCGTCGTACTCAGCGGAAATGTGGGCAATCTGCCCAATGTCGGCAATATGGACATCCAATACGCGCAGAGCTGCATCCTGACGCCATGCGATTTCCCCTTCGCGCGAGATGGAATCGCGGCCGAGGCGACCGAGAATGTCGAGACGCTCACTATCAGCGACATCAACCTCGCCGACCTCAGCTGGGCACGCGCCGAGGGCACCGTGCGCAACCTCGCCGACCGTCGCTTCGACCTCTACCGCATCGAGTGGGACGAAGACGGCAAGCATCCGGGCAAGCCTCGCCCGCGTCGCGAACCCTTGGGCGGGCACAAGGGCCCGGGCGGCGGTTAGGGGCCCCAGAGCGCCGGCGAACGAACGTGTTCCTGGCGTATGCCGTGGCCGATCATCCAGCCCGGGATCCGCCGCAACAGCGGGTGACGGTCGAGCAGGCGGAGCATGAGTGGCGGGCGATCGGAAAGGCGTTCGCTTACCAGCACGCGCGACAGCAAGTTCTCGTGGACGAAGCGCTGACCCGACTGGATCACGCGGGTCGGCAGCAGGCGCCGCGTGCGGATTTTCGCCAGCAATGGATCGACGCTGGCCCCGCCTCGCAGCGGACGTGCCAGGATGTTGGCCGTTGCCAACGCATCTTGGATCGCAAGGTTGATACCGATGCCGCCCACCGGACTCATCGCGTGTGCCGCGTCGCCGATTGCGAGCAAACCGGGGCGACTCCACTCGGTCAGGCGGTCGAGCGAGACCGAGAGCAAGTGCACTGACTCCCAATCCGGAAGCGCGGCTTCGAGATCGCCGGGTGCGAGTGCGGGCGCCGCCGCAGCCACTTCGACCCGGAAGGCCTCGATACCCCGCGCCCTGACGAGTTCTGCCCCGCCTTTGGCTAGGACGAACGCGCATTGCCAATACGCGCCGCGGTCGATCGTCACGATCATCCGACCGGCGACGATATTGCCACGCACCGCGTCGCCCGGGCTGCTTTTGGGCACGGCGAACCAGAACACGTCGATCGGCACGCCCAGCGTTTCCAGCGGAAGCACCTGACGTGCGATCGAATCGCGCCCGTCGCACGCAATCACCAGTCGGTGCGCGCGCAATTCCTCACCCGACGAGAGGCGAACGCCCGTCACCCTCCCGGCATCTTTGATGAACGCGGCAACCGGTGCCTTCATCCGCAGCGCGAAACCGGGGAAAATTGCGGCCTCGTCCCGCACGAAGTCGAGGAAGTCCCATTGCGGCATCATCGCGATGAACGGCGCCGGCATGTCGAGGTGCGACAGGTCACCGACGGCCATCAACCGGCCATTCCAGGCTATCTCCGCGCGGTCGATCCGGTTGTGTGGCCTTACCAGAAAGCGTTCGAGCATTTCCAGTTCGCTAAGGGCTTCCATCGTGGAAGGGTGGACCGTGTCACCGCGGAAATCGCGGAAAAAGTCGGCGTGCTTTTCCAGCACGGTCACCGCCACTCCCGCCCGCGCGAGCAGCAGCGCCGTCATCATACCCGCAGGGCCGCCACCCACGACGATGACATCCGGTTCCATGGCCGTGACATACGCCTGTGGGACGGATAGGTGAACAGGAATGGCAGCCGAGCTATCCCAGACGACCATGATGTCCGACGCACTGGTAATACTCGGCGCGGCGGGGATCGTGATCCCGGTATTCCACCGCTTTCGCATCACGCCGGTGATCGGGTTTATCCTGATTGGCCTGCTGGTGGGTCCGTTCGGTCTCGGTCGGCTCGTGCCGCAAGCACCATGGCTCTATCACGTCACCATTACAGAGCCCGAGGCGCTGGAACCATTTGCCGAATTCGGCATCGTGCTGCTGTTGTTCACTATCGGGCTCGAGTTGTCGTTCAACCGGCTATGGGCGATGCGGAGACTCGTGTTCGGGCTGGGCGCGCTCGAATTGGTCATCATCGGCGGACTGCTGGCGTTCGCGCTGTCATGGACAGGGCTGAATACCACGGCCGCGTTCGCGCTCGGATTCGCGCTCGCGCTGTCCTCCACCGCGATCGTGCTGCCGATCTCGGGCACGACGAATCCCGTCGGCCGGGCGGCATTGTCGATGCTGTTGTTCGAAGACATTGCGATCGTGCCCATGATCTTCGTCCTTGGCGCGCTTGCCCCTTATGCCCAGTCGGAAGGGTGGGAAGGGCTTGTCGGCACACTGTGGCAGGGGCTCGTAGTGGTGATCGCGCTCCTCGTGATTGGCCGCCTCGTCCTTCCCCGGCTGTTCGCGCAGGCCGCGCGCACCAAGAGCCCCGAGTTGTTTCTGGCCGCCAGCCTGCTGGTGGTCATGGGGGCGAGCCTTGCGACCGCGGCGACCGGTCTTTCGCCCATCGTCGGCGCGTTGATCGCCGGGCTGTTGATCGCCGAGACCGAATATCACGGCGAAGTAGAGGGTATCATCGAACCGTTCAAAGGTTTGGCCCTTGGCATCTTCCTCATTACGGTGGGCATGAGCGTCGATCTTTGGAAGGTGTGGGCGCAGATCGGCTCTATCGCGGTGGCGGTGGTTGGCGTGCTCGCGCTGAAAGCGCTGGTCACCAGTGTCCTGCTGCGATTGATGGGGGCCCGGCGCAGCACTGCGGCGGAAACCGGCGTCCTGATGGCCTCGCCCAGCGAGACGACACTGATCGTGCTTTCGGCCGCGACCGCGGCGCTTATCGTGGACCGCGAAACCGCTCAGTTCTGGCAGATCGTCACCGCCATCGGGCTGACGGTGACGCCACTACTCGCTCGACTGGGGCGACTCGCCGCCCGCCGGGTCGAGCCCATGCCACATCTCGATGAGGATGATCGAGGAGAACCGCGAGTCATCATCGTCGGGATCGGCCGTGTGGGCCGGTTGGTCGCCGACATGCTCGATGTCCACGGCAAGCCCTATATCGCGATAGACAGCGATTCGGACCTTATCGGGCGGGCACTGCGCAAGGGATACAAGGCGACATTCGGCGATGCCGCGCGGGGCCGTGCTCTCGACCGACTTGGCGTTGATTATTCACCGGCAGTGATCCTCACGATGGACGAGCCGGTGTTGGCCCAGCGACTCACCGGAAAGCTGCGGCGTGACCATCCCGATCTGCCGATCATCGTCCGTGCGCGCGATCTCAATCACGCGACAGCGCTTTACCGCGCTGGCGCCACTCACGCGGTGCCTGAAACGCTGGAAAGCTCGCTGCAGCTTAGCGAGGCCGTGCTGGTTGATATCGGGGTAGCGATGGGACCCGTCATTGCCTCGATCCACGAGAAGCGCGACGAATTCCGCGCGCATCTCCAACGCGAGGCATCGCTCGAACACATGCCCAAGCTGCGCACCGGCGTCCACGAACCCGGATAAATTGCCGCCTTCGTCCGTTGGTGAAGCGAAGGAGACGAACATGAGCGATCTGAAACAGCGCCCCGACGCGACCCCCAAGGAACAGTCGGGCGAGGAAAAGGGCCCGATCAAGGGTCCGCAGCGGACTGGCGACAACACCAAGGTGACCGACACCCAGCGCGGAAGCGGACCCGCTACACGCGGCGCCAGCGGCGATCGCGGCTGAATGTCGAAAAAAAGGTCAGGCCGTCGCGGGAGCGGCGGCCAGCGCCTTTTTGACCGCTTCGATCGCCTCGGCAGCGCGGTCTCCATCGGGGCCGCCGCCCTGCGCCATATCTGGCCGGCCGCCGCCACCCCTGCCGCCAAGCGCTTCGACGCCGGCGCGCACCAGATCGACTGCACTTATCCGGTCGGTCAAATCATCGGTGACCGCGGCGGCGATAGCCGCCTTGCCGTCATTGACCGCAACGACGGTCGCAACCCCTGATCCGAGGCGTGCCTTCGCCTCATCGAGGAGGCCGCGCAACTCCCTGGCTTCGAGGCCCTGGATGACCTGACCGGAGAACTTGACCCCCGCCACGTTTTCATCGGCAGCGTCCGGCTTGGCGGCACCGCTGCCGCCCAAGGCCAGCGCTTTCCTGGCGTCGGCCAGTTCGCGTTCGAGACGCTTGCGCTCTTCGAGCAGCGCGGTGATGCGTCCGGGAACTTCCTCGGGCGTCGCACGAATGGCCGCAGCGGCATCCTTGAGCGCGTCCTCGCGGCCGACAAGCCATTGGCGCGCGGCCTCACCCGTCAGGGCCTCGATCCGCCGAACCCCAGAGCTTACGGCGCTTTCCGAAACGATTCGCAGAAGGCCGATGTCGCCCGTCGCGCGAACGTGGGTTCCTCCGCAAAGTTCGACCGAGTAATTGTGCCCTCCCTCGCCAGCGCGGCCCATGCTGAGCACGCGGACTTCATCGCCATACTTCTCGCCGAACAGCGCCATCGCGCCCGCAGCAATTGCATCGTCGGGCGTCATGAGCCGCGTGGTGACAAATTCGTTGGCGCGAATCTCGGCATTCACCTCGGCCTCGACCGCGGCGATATCGTCCGGCGTCAGCGGCTTGGGATGCGAGAAGTCGAAACGAAAGCGGTCGTCTGCGACGAGCGAGCCCTTCTGCGTAACGTGATCTCCGAGCCGGTGGCGCAGCGCCGCGTGCAAAAGGTGGGTGGCCGAGTGGTTCGCGCGAATCCGATCGCGCCGGTCGGCATCGACCCACAGGTGAACCACGTCTCCCACCTTGATCGCTCCAGCCTCGACGGTACCGGTGTGCGCATGCAGCCGACCAAGCGGCTTGCTGGTGTCGGCCACGACGATTCGAAGGCCCTCAGGGGTTGAGATCCTGCCCGCGTCGCCGGTCTGGCCGCCGCTCTCCCCATAGAACGGCGTCTGGTTGGTCAGCACGACCACACTCTCCCCAGACGCTGCGGCCGCCACTTCCGCGCCATCTTTCACGATCGCGACCACCCGTCCCTCGCCCTCGGTCGAGGTGTAGCCGGTGAACTCGGTTCCACCTTCACGTTCCGCGATATCGAACCACAGTTCGCCGTCGGCGGCCTGCCCGCTGCCCTTCCATGCCGCGCGGGCGGCCGCCCTCTGCCGGGCCATCGCGACATCGAAGCCTTCGCGGTCGACCGTGATCCCACGGCTGCGCAGCGCGTCTTCAGTCAGGTCGTAAGGGAAGCCGAATGTGTCATAGAGCTTGAACGCGGTCTCACCGTCGAGTTCGCCGCCTTCCCCCATGCTGCCGGTCGCTTCGTCGAGCAGCCGGAGGCCGTTTGCGAGCGTCCGGCGAAACTGCGTTTCCTCGCGCTCAAGCGTCTCCTCGATCAACGGCTGCGCGCGGCCGAGTTCTGGATAAGCCTGCCCCATCTCCGCGACTAGCGCGGGTACGAGCCGATGCATCAGCGGTTCCTTGGCGCCGATCAGGTGCGCATGGCGCATCGCGCGGCGCATGATCCGCCGCAGAACATAGCCGCGGCCCTCGTTCGACGGCAGCACGCCATCGGCAAGCAGGAAGCTGGTCGACCGCAGGTGATCGGCGATGACCCGCTGGCTGGCCTTGTTCTCGCCCTCCGCAAGCACGCCAGTCAGGCTTTCACTTGCGGCGATCAACGCTCTGAACGTGTCGGTGTCGTAATTGTCGGACACACCCTGCATCACCGCAGCAATCCGTTCCAGACCCATGCCGGTGTCGATGCTCGGGTGCGGCAGGTCGGCGACGATCTCGTCCGCTGCCTGCTCGTACTGCATGAACACCAGGTTCCAGATCTCAACGAACCGGTCGCCGTCTTCGTCGGGACTGCCAGGAGGCCCCCCAAAGATGTGGTCACCGTGATCGTAAAAAATCTCGGAGCATGGACCGCACGGCCCATCAGAGCCCATCGCCCAGAAATTGTCCTTGGTCGGGATGCGAATGATCCGAGCTTCGGGAAGGCCACTGATCTTGCGCCAAAGATCGAACGCTTCGTCGTCGGTGTGATAGACCGTCGCGGTCAGTCTATCCCGGTCAAGGCCCCACTCCTTCGTCAGTAGCGTCCACGCGTGCGTGATCGCCTGTTCCTTGAAGTAGTCTCCGAAGCTGAAATTGCCGAGCATCTCGAAAAATGTGTGGTGGCGCGAAGTATAGCCGACATTGTCGAGATCGTTGTGCTTCCCGCCCGCCCGGACGCACTTCTGGCTGCTCGTCGCGGTGGCGCTCGGGGGAGTTTCGAGGCCGGTAAATACGTTCTTGAACGGAACCATGCCCGCGTTGACGAACATCAGGGTCGGATCGTTATACGGCACAAGCGGAGCGCTCGGCACGACGCGGTGCCCCGCGTCTGCAAAGTAGTCGAGGAAGCTCCGGCGGATGTCATTTGTCGAGTTCATGGCCTCACCGCAGGTAATTGCTGCAGCGGCGAGCGACAAGCGAATTGCGGTTGGAAAGTGGCACGCAACCGGGCATCAGCCCGCGCGTGCGCTTACGATCCAAGCTGCTGCCGGAAGCGCGACGATCGATCCGTTGCGGTGAGCGGTCAGAAATTCCTCGAGACGTTCGATAAACTTTGCGCGTTCGACGGACTCGAGCTCCGCCGCCGCGGCGGCTGCGGGCCCAATGGCTAGGAAGTACGTCAAGGCGTCGCTGACCGGGTCGCCGCCCGATCCCGCTACGTAGGCGAAATCCAGCGGTTCGAACGTGATGTCCCGCCAGCCGCCTCCGGTCAGGATCGCGTCGACATATTCCTTATCGGCAAAGGCGAATGGGCCAGGCGCGCCCAGCGGCAGCGGTGAAGCTGTGCCGGGAGGGAGAAGGTCGGCGATGCGGCTCGCCCAGGGGTTCTCGCGGCGATCCCGGAAACATGAGAACAGCAATCGCCCAGAAGGTGCAGCCTGCGCGAGGAGATTCGCAAACGCGGCTACAGGGTCGGAGAAAAACATTACCCCGTGGCGCGAGATGAGCAGGTCGGGCTGATAGCCCGCGCCCGACCAGGCTGACGCGTCGGCCAGCTCAAACCGGACGTTTCGAAGCTGCCCGCCGCGTACGCGCGCCGCTGCAATGAGCGCTTCGCTGACGTCAATGCCGACGACACGTGCCTGGGCATGTTCACGCGCGATGGCCAATGACAACTCGCCCGCGCCGCAGCCAACATCGATCACACGGTTGACCGGTCCTTGCCGTGCGCTGCCGAGAAGGTGCTGCGTCACTCCGCTGAAGCTGCGGTCTGTACGACGCCATTCGGCAGCCCACTTCGTGCCCGTGCGGCCTTCCCAATCGCGGCGGTCGGTCATCGGCAGTCCATTCCCAAGCGGCGAGGCAGAAGTTTGTCGCTCGTTATCATAGGCATCGTGCAGCCAGAAACGGAAAAGCCGGTGCGGGCCGACTGGCACACGCACCGGCATTCCGGTTTGACGGGCGTGGCCGAACACGCCCGTCGAGAGGATCAGGCGTCGTCGTCCGCGTCCGGACCCGTCATCATCTCCTCGGCGACGGCGTCGGTCCGGCCACGGATCGCGGCTTCCAACTTGTCGCAAAGCTCGGAATTTTCCTTGAGGTAGGTCTTCGCGTTCTCTCGGCCCTGGCCGATCCGGATCGAGTCGTAGCTGAACCAGCTGCCCGACTTCTCAACGAGGCCCGCCTTGACGCCGAGATCGAGAATCTCGCCGATCTTCGAGATGCCCTCGCCATACATGATGTCGAATTCGACTTGCTTGAAAGGGGGGGCGACCTTGTTCTTGACCACCTTCACCCGGGTCGAATTGCCGACGATGTCGTCGCGGTCCTTGATCTGGCCCGTGCGGCGGATGTCGAGACGGACCGAGGCGTAGAACTTGAGCGCGTTACCGCCGGTCGTGGTTTCCGGGTTGCCGTACATCACACCGATTTTCATGCGCAGCTGGTTGATGAAGATCACCATGCACTTGGAACGATTGATCGAGCCGGTCAGCTTGCGCAGCGATTGTGACATGAGGCGGGCTTGCAAGCCTACGTGGCTGTCACCCATCTCGCCCTCGATCTCTGCCCGCGGCACGAGCGCGGCGACCGAGTTCGACCACCAACACGTCGATCGCATTCGAACGCACCAGCGTATCGACGATCTCGAGCGCCTGTTCACCGGTATCTGGCTGGGAGATAATCAGTTCGTCGATGTTGACGCCCAGCTTCTTGGCGTAACCGGGATCGAGCGCGTGTTCGGCATCGACGAAAGCGACCGTGCCGCCTGCCTTCTGCGCTTCGGCGAGCACATGCAGCGCGAGCGTGGTCTTGCCCGAGCTTTCAGGGCCGTACACCTCGATCACGCGGCCTTTCGGTAATCCGCCGACTCCGAGCGCGATGTCGAGCCCGAGCGAGCCGGTCGAGATCGTTTCGACCTGCATCGTTTCCTTCTGGCCCAGCTTCATCGCCGAGCCCTTGCCGAACGCACGGTCGATCTGCGCGAGCGCGGCGTCGAGCGCCTTTTGACGGTCCGTATCCAAGTTCTTGTCTTCCACTAGCTTGAGATTCGATGCCGCCATGACACACCCTTTCGCGTTTTGCCTAGGCCCGTAGGCCACCTGTCACCCGAAGGACGATGTATCTGGTTTGTTCCATGAGAACAAGAGGGGAACGCAATTTTTTCCAAAACGGCTGGAAATGCTTATTCGTCGACGATGGTCCAGCTCAGTTTGCGTTGGCTGTTGGCCGGGACCTTCGTTTCGTAGATCAATGTACCGTCTTTGATGCGGACACCCTTCAGGCCGCCAATCTTCTTTGCCGATTCCCCGAGGGTCAGCCTAAGTTTCACTGACGTTGGGTTTGCGTTGGTGACCTGAAGCGTCATCGGCACCCGCTCGCCCGAAGCGTACTCGCTCTTCTTGCTCGCAACGGCACAGGTCGCGAAGACCTGCGCGCTGTCCCCCATCACGATCTCGACATCCTGGCCCGAGGCATAGTCGCGCAATCGCTCTTCCCCGACGAGAAGCTCGCCTCGCGGTGTCGATTCGAAGACGGTGATACCCCCGTTCGGCAGGGCGACGCCGAGACCGTGACGCGAATCATTGACCGTTGTGAGCAGCAGACCCGCGGCGCGCGCATCTCCGTTTGCAGTCCGCGATGAGCAGTTAGCCGTATGCCACAGCTTGCCGTACACCCGCTCGCGATCGAGGAAGGCGATCTGCTTCTGGCCTTTGGCCGCAACGGTGACCGGTTCGGGCACGCGATACAGCTTGAGATCGGCCAAGTCTTCTTCGCTCGCAACCATGGCCCCCTTGGCCATACGCGCGCCAGTGACCATGATCGCGTCGCTCTGTTCCATCATCGGGGCAGCCATCGCCGCCGGCGGCGGCGGCGGCGGATAATGGCCGGAATCGCCTGTTGGCGAGCCATCCGCCGTGCGGCCCAACGGATAGCAGACAAGCTGCAATGGGCGCCCATCAGGCGGATCGGACAATGCCCGATAGTCGCTTGTAACCTTGAGCTTGCCAGCCACAGCCATGAGTTCGGCATCAGGGAAGCTCTGGCCATTGTCATTCACCAGTGTCAGCCAACTGGTGAGCCGCATCCGCAAGTCGTCAGCCGAGCCACCTTCGGCAAGCGTCGCAACGTAATGCGCCTGCCAATCGAAACCCCCCGAGAGATAGGTCAGTGTGACGGTGTAAGTCCCGCCCTGCGGGCTTGCGGTATCGATCGAGTAGACCGGCTTGGCGGAGAGGCCAGCGGGCACTCTATCGAAAGTCATCTTTTCAGGGAGGCCGGAGCATCGCACTGCCTCGAAGCCGCTGCCGGTCTGGAGCACCAGCCCGCCGTCCGCGCGGCTCCGGACAATCGCCGATTCGCTCGCTTCGCGACCTGTCGCGGGGTCAGTGCGAGTAATCGTGACGCGGTTGCCGAGGGTGCCGTCGACGAGCGCGCCCGGGCTCAAGAGGTCGGCATTGCGGTTCTTCTCAATCGTACCGCCGGGAAGACCCGTGACGATCGCGGTGACCGCGACCATGCCTTCGGCAACGCCTTCGAAGCGGATCGTCGATTCGCCCGGCGGCAGGGTTACCCGCCGAGTCTCGCTGATCATCGCGAAGCCGCGTGGCCAATCCCGGTTCATGTCATCGTCCCGCCCACGATCGGGATCGCGATAGACGGTGACGGCGAACTTTTCGGGAGTGGAGGCGTCGATTGTTTCGCGCGCAACCAACGGCTGGGCAGCGGCGGTCAGCAACAGGCAAGTCAGGGCGCGGCGCACGGCCCCGCTCCTCAGTACCGCGTCTCGTACGTCACACGCACTTCGCGCCTGCCGTTGGCCGGCACGGTGACGAGGTACTTGCGCGTGTCGGCGTTCAGCTGTTCGCCCGGCACGTCCTCGCTCGGCACCCGGAAGTCACGCGCCCACCAGCCACGATCGAGCCCCGCCTGAGTGAGTTCCACCTCGACCGGCACTGGTTTGGCATTGGTGAAAGTATAGCGCATCGTCGTGCGCCAGTATTCGACTGCACGTTCCTGGGTGACTTCGCGTACCACTTCGTCGTCCTTGATCACGCGGTAGCGGCTTGAGGCTTCCCACTCGCCGCGAGTGATCTTTTCCCTGCTGACGACTTCGGCCTGAGCGAACACGTCAAAGGCATCGCCGGTGGTCAACGTCAGTGCGCTGCCCATCGGGGTGTGGCCGATGCCGCTCTCGCCGACGAACTGCGGAGTGCCCTGCCGGTCGCGCTGGTAGAACCGCACGGTGCCTGCCGGCAGTGCATCGCCGAGGCCCTGATCGCGCGACGTGGAAAACGCGACCGCGCTCGAGACATTGACCGGCTGCTGGTCGCTCGCCAGCCAGCCAACGCTGCGCGCATAGACCTTGCTGGCAGGAACGCCCTGCACGTCGAGGAAACTGACCTGCTTGGTCTGGGCATTCGCGATCGTGGTACGGCCGGGCAGCGGGTACAGATAATAGTCACCCAACCGCTCTCGCTCGGCGGTCTCGGTGCCGGGGACGAAGCCGCCGCGCGGCGGCGGCGGAGGTGGTCGGCGATAGATCCGGTTGCCGCCGCTGGTCGATGGACTGCCGGCGACCAGCACCGTGTCGGCATTGTGGAACGTGGTACCGGTCTGGTTGGTCAGCGTAATCCAGCCCTGCATGTCGGTAGTGCCCTTGGCTTCGTCATAGAGCGCGACGTAATCGGCCGACCAGCCGAGCCCGCCGGACAGGTAGCGGATTGAGGCGGGCCGGGAACCGCCGCGGTCGCTTTGAACCGTCACCGAGAGTGTCGGGCGCGCGCGCAGGTTGGGCGGCACCCGGTCGAAGATCACCCGCACCGGCAGTCCGTCGTCGCGCAGTACCTCGATCCGGTCGCCGATCTTCAGCACCACGCCGCCCGCTGTTGACAATACCGTCGCACGTTCGCGCGTTTCGACACCGGTCGCGGGATTGGTCCTGATCAGCGTCACGGTCTGGCCGATCGCCTTTTCCATCAGCTTGGTGGGGGTAAGAATATCGAAGTCGAAATTCTGCTCGACGATTCCGGCCCCGGCGGCGTTGAAGCTCAACGTTTCGGGGCGGATTTGCGCGGACACGTCGGGAAACTCGATTCGGCTACGCCCAGTCGCGATCGCGAGCTGCCTGACGTCTTGCACCAGCGCGAGGCCGTTGGTGTATATCGTCACGTCCAGATCGCCCTGCGCACTCGGCTCGGTTTCGGCGGTCTGAGCGAAAGAGACGGTGGCATACAGGGCGGTGGCGCACAGGGCGGTGCCCGTCAGGCTCAGGTACCTCAGGCGCATCGAGAACTCCCCCAGTATCGATCGCGGTATCACGGCGATCCATGTTACATTATATCTTCAATCTTGCCGGAGCCTGAACGACCGCATCAACCCCGTGATGCGCCCAGGACGGCGCCAACTTTTTCCGAGATCTGCTTCACACTGAACGGCTTTGGTATGAAGTGCATGTCGGCAATGTCGATGTCGTTTCGTAACTGCTCCTCGGCATAGCCCGACATGAACAGTACCGGCAGCGATGGCTTGGCCTTGCGGATCGCACGCGCCATCGCCGGGCCATCCATTCCCGGCATGACCACGTCCGACACGACGATGTCGAATTCGCCACCGTTGGCGACCGCGGCAAGCCCCTCCTCGCCATCGGCGCACGGGGTCACCGTATAGCCGGCGCGAACCAGCGCCCGTTCGGCAACCGCGCGAACCATGTCCTCGTCCTCCACGAGCAGAACTCGCCCGCCTCCCGACCACTCTGTCGCAGGCGGCGCTTCTGTGGGTTGAGCTTTCGAGGGAGCCTCCCCTTGGTACACCGGCAGATAGACGCTGAACCGCGCGCCCGGCTTGGTGCCGGCGGTCTCGGGAATATTGTCGGCGAAGATGAACCCGCCCGACTGCTTGACGATCCCGTAAACGGTCGAAAGGCCCAGCCCCGTCCCGCCCAGCGTCATGCTCTGTGCGGCCCCGCGGCCTTGCTGCTTGGTGGTGAAGAACGGCTCGAAGATCTTGGTCATATGCTCGGGACTGATGCCGCCACCCGAATCCTGCACCACGAGCACGGTATAGGCGCCTTCGGGAATGATCTCGCTGCCCATCTTGCGCACGTCGCGCGCGGCCACACGGCGCGTTGCCAGCGAAAGCTTGCCCGAACCGTTGCCGCGCGACTGAATGGCGTCGCGCGCGTTGACCGCGAGGTTCACGATGACCTGTTCGAGCTGCTGCGGGTCGGCGCGAACCGGCCCGAGTTCGCGATCGTGATGAATCTTGAGCTCGATCTTCTCGCCGAGTAGCCGCCGCAACAACTGGCTCACCTCGCTGACCACATCGGGCAGCTGGAGCACCTCGGGCCGCAGGGTCTGCTGACGGCTGAATGCCAACAGCTGGCGGGTCAGCGCAGCGGCTCGGTTCGAATTGGCACGGATTTGCTGGATGTCGTCGTAATCGCTGTCGCCAGGCGTATGGCGCAGCAGCATGAGGTCGCAGGTGCCGATCACAGCAGTCAGCACGTTGTTGAAGTCATGCGCCACCCCGCCCGCGAGCTGCCCGACAGCCTGCATCTTGGTCGCTTGCGCGACCTGGCGCTTGAGGCGGGTTTCCTCGGTCGAGTCGACAAGGCTGAGCAATACCGCCGCCTCGCCAAGCCCACGCACTCCCGCGATGCCGAGCGACACCGGATCGTCGGATGCGCCCCGCAACCGGACGGCCATGTCGGTCGCGCTGGCCGGACCCTTGCCAAAGCGGCGCACGGCATCGGCCACCGGGCCCTTGTCCTCGCGTACCACGAGGTCCGAAGGGAACTGCGGCAGCGGCTCGTCCTCGATTCCCGCCGCGCGACGAAAGGGGGTGTTGGCAAACAAGAAGCGACCGTCGCGATCGGTCATCGCAAGGCCGAGCGGCAGCGCGCCCACCAGCGCTTCGAGCTGCGGGGTCGCGGCGGAGCCGGTTTGCTCGCCTCCGCCCAGCCCGACTCCAGCGTCAACCAGCAACATCAGGCTCGGCCCGGCGTCGGCACCGGGCGCGCGGGTGGCGTCGGCCTCGCCCAGCGGCACATGAATCAAGGTCTGCGGGCTGCCCCGGCGACCTTCCCTGGCGAAAAAGATGCGATCGCGCTCATCGGCGCGAAGCAGCGTCGCAAAGTCCTGGCCCGCCAGCGTTGCAGCGGGATCGCCCGCCGCGCGCGCGGCAAATCCCGGAGCAGCCGCGCGGACCAGCCCATCGGGCCCGGCAAGCGCCGCCTCGATACCGCTGCGCGAAAGCAGCTTGCCCAAGGGTCCGGCGAGGGCCCGCGCAAGATCGGCGACGAAATCCTCTTCGGCCTGACCTTCGAAACGCCAGACGAGATAATCCTCGCCGCGTCCCGCCCGCTCTGCGCGGGCCGCCCAACGGCGGGTCCCGTCGGCGCTGTCGATCCCTTCAGCCTCGCCTACGCCTTCGCGCCAGGCCTCGCGGGCGGCGCGGGCAAGTGCCTCGAGAGCGGGCCGGTCGAGTGGCAGGTTAGGCGGGGCATTACCCGCCCCGAACCAGTCCGAATAGGCTGCGTTCGCGCAGACCAGCCGGTTTGCCCTGTCAACGATCGCAATCGCGACACCCGGCCTTTCGATCGCCGCGACCGTGACTGACCAGTCGGGTGGAGCGAGTTCGTCAGGGCGCGCTGCAGGACGCATGCGGCCGAGCGCTACCCCGCCTGCCAACAGAACGGCGATCCCGCCGAGGAACGCGGTGACGGTAAGACCTTCTCCGCTCACCAACCACAGCGCGGCCGCACTCAGGGCAATCGCGCCCGCGAGGATTCCGTACAGCCGCACGGGGCGCGCCTCGGTGCCGTTCATTGCGCCTGTTCGCGGCGGCGGGCGCGACTTTCTGACATCTTTCGCAAGCGGGTCTTGCGCCGATTGGCCACCACGAACCGCCAGATCACCCCGGAAAGCAGATAACCGACCGCCGAGCTGACGACGGAGAGTACGACGAAACCGAACGCTGTTACCCCTGCGGTCTGCAGGAACCAGCCGAATTGCTCCCACCGCCCGCTGGCCAGTTCGTCGTTGGCGGCGTGAACGGTTGCGGCGTCGATTTTGAGCACGAAAGCCCCGGTCCGGTTGGCCACCACCAGCCAGAACGGCAGGGTCAGCGGGTTAGTAACGAACGTCACCAACGCGGCCAGTGGAACGTTGGCCCGGGCCGGCAGAGCAAGGAAAGCGGCGAGGAATATCTGGCCCACGGGGACGATAAACCCGGCGAACAGCCCAAGCGCGACACCGCGCGGCACCGAACGGCGCGTGAAGCGCCACAGCTCCGGACTCAGGAACCGGTGAGCGATCGGTTTCAGGTACTTGTTGCGCGCCATCCCCTCGCGCGTGGGCATATTCCGTTTGGCCCAGCGATTGAAGGGGTTAGACATGGGCCTGCAGATACACTTTTCGGTCAGCGTTTGAAGGGGGCGGGTTTCAACCGCGATCGCGCAAAAGGCGCGCCTTGTCGCGCTTCCAGTCGCGGTCCTTCATCGTGGCTCGCTTGTCCTGCGCCTGTTTGCCCTTCGCGAGCGCGAGCTCGACCTTCGCCCGGCCCCTTCCGTTGAAATAGACCGACAGCGGGACCAGCGTCATGCCCTTGCGCTCGACCGCGCTCGTCATCTTTTCGATCTCGCGCTCATTGAGCAGCAGCTTGCGCGGACGCTTGGGTTCGTGGTTGTTGCGGTTGCCGTGACTGAATTCGGGCACGTTCGCGTTGACCAGCCACACTTCGCCGCCGCGCACTTCGGCATAGCTTTCGGCAATCGTCGCCTCGCCCGCGCGCAGGGATTTGACCTCGGTCCCCGTCAACATCAGACCCGCCTCGAACTTGTCCTCGATGAAATAGTCGAACCGCGCGCGCCGGTTCTCGGCGACGGTCTTCTGCTTGTCGAACGTTTCGGGCTTGGGACGGGCCATTGCGAGGCGCAGATGGCGTCCGCAAGAGGCAAACGCAAGCAGACCTTGCGGCGACCGGCCGCACCTAGCTGACTAAAGGCACGGACGGACGGTTAAACGAGGCCCGCGTGGCCGAGCGCTCCGTCGACCGCTTTCTTCGCTTCGTCGCTGCACTCGACGAGCGGGAGCCGCACTGCCGGGCTGATCTCGGGAAACAGCCGACTCAGCGCATATTTGACCGGTGCGGGGCTGGCATCCTCGAACATCGCGTAGTGGAGCGGGTACAGCCGATCGTTGAGTTCGCGCGCACGGGCCAAGTCGTTGGCGGCGCAGGCGGCCTGGAACTCGGCGCACAGCGCGGGGGCGACGTTGGCGGTGACCGAGATGCACCCTACTGCTCCGGCGGCATTGGCAGGCAGCGCCAATTCGTCGTCGCCGGAAAGCTGACAGAAGTCCTTGCCGATACCCATGCGGTGGTCGGTCACGCGCGACAGATCCCCGCTCGCGTCCTTGATCGCGACGATCTTGTCGGGATAGGCCTTCGCCAGTTCGCAAACCGTTTCGGGCTCAATGTCGGTCACCGTCCGGCCCGGCACGTTATAGAGGACAATCGGCAGATCGCAGTGCTCGGCAAGGTAGCTAAAATGAGCGATCAATCCCTTCTGCTTGGGACGGTTATAATAAGGCGCGACGCACAACGCGGCGGAGGCCCCAGCCTTCTTGGAAAAGTTCATGTGCAGCAGGGCGTTCATCGTGTCGTTGCTGCCGCACCCGGCGATGATCGGGACGCGTCCTGCAGCCTGCTCGACGCACACTTCGATCACTCGGTGGTGTTCGGCGTTCGACAGGGTCGAGGCCTCGCCGGTCGTGCCGCACGGCACCAAAGCTTTGGAGCCCTGCTCGATCTGCCAGTCGACTAGCCGGCGAAAAGCACCCTCGTCGAACGATCCGTCGCGAAAAGGAGTCACCAGAGCGGGTATGGAGCCAGAGAACATTGTCGCTTCGCTTTCTTTAGTCGCATAATCCGCGAATGGGGGTGCCTTCCCGTGCCCGTTGCCGCCATGGGGGGCATCCATTCATCGCGTGATAAGGAGCCGGTAGGCAGAATGTCCAGCATGCTCGACAACAAGCTGAACTTAATGCGTTTCACCGCTATTGCGGCGCTCGCCGCAGTGGCTTCGCCACTGGCCGCGCAGTCATCGGTTGATACCGGTCGGGCGATGATGGTCGCGTCGCAGCCATCCCAGGCTGCCGCCGCGGTCGCCCGTTGGCAGCAACTGACCGCCAACGATCGGATGGGCTTTTCCGACTACGCCGGGTTCGCGCTGGCTTATCCCACGTATCCGCGGATGGAACTGATCCGGGCGAACGCGGAAAAGGCGCTCGACCGCGACGCACCGGGTCCCGAACAGGTGGTGGCCTACTTCGACCGTTTCCCGCCGCTGACGAACCCGGCGCGCGCGCGGTATGCGTTGGCGCTGTCGTCGCTCGGTCGACCCGAGGCCCGCGAAAAGGCTCGTGAAGCGTGGCGCGGTGGCCGGATGAGCTCGCCCGCCGAAGCCTATCTCGCGAGCCTTTTCAGTACTTCGTTCACACCCGCCGATCAGGAAGAGCGCGCCCGCGCGTTGCTGTGGCAGGGGGAGACCGAGGCCGCGGCACGGCAGCTCGCTCTGGTCCCGCCGGCCAGCCGCGCAAAATTCATGGCGCACCTCGCGGTGCTTCAAGGCAGCCTGCCACAGATGATCGGCCTTTCCGTCCCGGCCGACCTGATGAGCGATCCGGGCTATGTGTACAGCCTTGCGCGCTATTACCGGAAGAACGGCCAGGGATACCAGGGACAGCAGTTGCTCGCCGCTCGCGCGCCGTTTGTGCGCCCGCCGCACGATGCCCAGGACATGGTCACCGAAATGCTTGTCCAGGCACGTGGAGCAAGCGCCAATACCGCCGCTGCGATCGCGAGCAAGGTCGATGACCTGTTCGAGCCGGGAACCGACATCTCGCGCCTCAGCTACAAATTGCGCGACGATTACACGTCCTTGATGTGGCTCGGCGCGACCAAGGCGCTGTGGTCGATGGGCGACGGCAACCTCGCCGCTCCGATGTTCTTCCGCTATGGCAACGCCGCTCAGACGCCTCAAACGCGCTCGAAGGGCTTCTATTGGGCAGGCAATGCGTTTGCGCGAGCCGGCAATATGGCCGAGGCAAACCGCTATTTCGAGATGGCTGCGAAGTATCCCGAGTATTTCTATGGCCAGCTCGCGCTTGAACGCCTTGGGCGCAAGCTGCCCGATTTCAGGCAGGTGGCCCTGAGCACCCCCACTCCGCAACAGACCGCGGCGTTCAACGCTGGTCCGTTGGCGCAAGCAATCCGTACTATCGCCCGCAACGGAACCGACTGGCGCACCGAGCGCTACTTCTTCACCGCGCTGGCCGACAACGCAAGGGACGCGGGTGATTTGCAGCTTGCCGCCAATCTCGCGCGCGAACTGGGGCTCGACGAGCTGTCGGTGGTGATCGGACGGACCGCGCCTGAAAAAGGCATCGACGGTTTCACAGGAGTCGGTTTTCCCGTCATCGCGACCCCGCCGGGCACCGATTACACGATGGTCCACGCAATCGCGCGGCAGGAGAGCGAGTTCGACATCAATCGCATCAGCCACGCCGGTGCGCGCGGCCTGATGCAGCTTATGCCGGCCACCGCAAACGAGCAGGCGGGCAAGATGGGGATGGCCTACATGAGCGCCAACCTGACGACTGACCGGACGTACAACGTCCGTTTGGGCGACGGCTATTTCTCGCGCATGATGGACTACTATGGCGGAAGCTATCCGTTGGCGGTCGCCGCCTACAATGCGGGCGCAGGCAACGTGAACAAGTGGCTCGCGGCCAACGGCGATCCGCGTACGGGCGGGATCGACTGGCTGCGCTGGATCGAGGAAATCCCGATTTTCGAGACCAAGAATTATGTCCAGCGCGTCCTCGAAAACGCAGTGGTCTATGAGGCGCTTCACCCCGAACGCGTTCGCTATGGTGCAAGTCCCAAAGGGGTCAGCACCTTCATCGGCAAACGTTCGCCGGGTTGAATGATTGGGCCCGGGCCCGCTAGACCCGCCGGCGTGACCCAGTCCAATCCGATCAGTCCCCTTGGTCTCGCCGCGCTAAGGGCGCGCTACGACCACTTGCTCGGCACCGAGCGGCCGGCGATCGTCGAGATCGTCAGCTGGGCAGCGGGCAACGGCGACCGTAGCGAAAACGGCGATTACCTCTATGGCCGCAAACGGATGCGCGAGATCGACCGCGAACTCGCGCACCTCGCCCGCCGCATGAAGGCCGCACGCGTCGTCGTGTCGGAGGACCAGCCCGACAAGGGTCGCGCTTATTTCGGAGCGACGGTGACTTTGGCCGACGAGGACGATTCCGAGCGGGTCGTCACCCTGGTCGGCGATGATGAGCAGGATGCGAGTGCGGGCCGCATCGGATGGTCGTCACCCATGGCGCGCGCATTGCGCGGCGCGGCGCTAGGCGATCTGCGAACCGTCCGTCTTCCGGGTGGCGAAAAGGAGTGGGAAATCATCGGAATCGCCTATGATTAGGCACGCGGCGCTCGCCATCCTCCTGCTTGGCGCTACTCCGATTGCGGCCAAGGACGATCTCGGCGTGTTCGACGACTGGGGCGCATTTCGTGACCCCGGTGCCGGGCGTTGCTATGCCATTGCCGTGTCCCGGCTCAGCAAGCTGCCGAGCGAATACGCCGCTTACGCCAGCGTCGGTTCTTGGCCACGCCGCGAAGTACGCGGTCAACTTCATTTTCGACTCTCGCGCAAACTCGCGACGAATGCAGCCGTCACGCTTGCGATTGGCGCTCAGCGGTTCCGGTTGATCGGCGGGGGCGGCGATGCCTGGGCGGCTGACAGGGCGATGGATGCTGCCATCGTCGCCGCGATGCGCTCGAGCAGTTCAATGGCGGTATCGGCGATCGACGTCCGCGGGCGTCGATTCACAGATCGTTACTCGCTCGCCGGAGCAGCGACAGCGCTCGACGCAGCCTCGCTCGGCTGTGCGCGTGTTCGCCGCTGACGCGAAAAGGGCGGAGCCAGCCGCCCCGCCCTTCCCGTTAAGTAGGTGCCGCGCGATCAGAAACGCACGCCCGCCGTCGCCACGACCTGGTGACGGTCGGTGTCGAGGTTGAAACGGCTTCCATCCGGCGTGTTGCCTTCGAAGTCGACTTCACCCTTCGAGTACTTCGAATAGCGGTATTCAGTACCAATGTAGGCATTGCGGCCCACCGCGAATTCGGCACCGGCACCCGCGCGCCAGCCGTCGGTGTCGAGCTTTCCGGCCAGGGTGGTCGTGCCGTCGCTACCCGTCAGCGAATAACGCTGGTTGGTGTAGCCACCCTTCACATAGACCATCGTGCTGGGGCTGGTCACGTAGCCTACCCGGCCACCGACGTAGATATCGCGATCGGCTTTCACGTTACCGAGGTTGAACACGGTCGGCTGATCGTTGTCGTAGTCGCTTCCCGCAGAGCTTCCCGAATAGCTGCCTTCGGCACCGAGGCGCAAGTTGTCGCCCGCGGCAAAATCGTAACCCACGACGCCGCCGTAGGTGACGCCATCGATCGACTGCTTGAGGTCGCGCGTGTTATCAACGTCTTCGGTGCTGCCCGAGCGGATGTGGTCGTAACCAACCTCGCCGCCAACGCGGGCTCCGGTGAAGGGTGCGTCGCCGGCCGTCTGGGCCATGGCCGGGGTGGCCACCGCCGCAAGCGAGGCGGCGACGAGCGATGCGATCTTGGTATTCATAAATATGCTCCGTTTTCGTCTCAGGCTCCGGCAACGCCGTCAGCCATGGACCCGCACAACGGGACTGAAACGGTCCGGTTTCATGAACCTCATACAACGTAATTTCTGTGGTTTTTCCGCCACATTGGGCTTCGACGAGCAGCGCGATAGAGGCGACGAAATGCTGGAACCGACTGGGCCAATCGGTGTTCGCGCCTTGCGTGCCGACGCAATATTGTGTCCGATGATCGCCCGTATCTAACGGCCCGTCGATGGTCTTTGCCACTTTGGCCGGCTCACCCTATATGCGCCACGCCATGTCCGATACTGCCCTCATGTCCATTCCCGGAACGATCGATCCGGTGCCTGTCGCACGCGATGTGACGCCTCGCGCAGATGGTAAAGTCGATCTGCTGGGTTTGTCGCGTCCGCGCATAACCGAACTGTTCGAACAGTCGGGGCTTGACGCCAAGGCCGCCAAGTTGCGCGCCAAACAGGTGTTTCACTGGCTGTACCATCGTGGCGTGACCGACTTCGTGACGATGACCGATATCTCCAAGACGATGCGCCCGTGGCTGGGCGAACGGTTCGTGGTCGGGCGGCCGGAGGTCGTCGAGGCGCAGCATTCGACCGACGGCACGCGCAAATGGCTGCTGCGTACATCGGACGGCCACGATTTCGAAATGGTCTTCATCCCCGACGCCGACCGGGGCACGTTGTGCGTCTCCAGCCAGGTCGGATGCACGCTGAACTGCACGTTCTGCCACACGGGAACGATGAAGCTGGTGCGCAACCTGACCCCGGGTGAAATCGTCGGTCAGGTCATGCTCGCGCGCGACGCACTGGGCGAGTGGCCCAAGGGCTCGATGTCCGGTCTCGAGGATGAGGAGGACGTGGGTCACTACTCGTCCGACGGTCGCCTGCTCACCAACATCGTGATGATGGGCATGGGCGAACCGCTCTACAATTTCGACAACGTGCGCGACGCGCTGAAGCTGGTGATGGATGGCGAAGGCCTGGCACTGTCACGGCGGCGGATCACACTCTCGACCAGCGGCGTGGTGCCGATGATGGCTCGGTGCGGCGAGGAGATCGGGACCAACCTTGCAGTTTCGCTGCACGCGGTGACCAAGGAAGTGCGTGACGAGATCGTGCCGATTAACAGGAAGTACGGCATCGACGAGCTGCTTGCCGCCTGCGCCGCCTACCCCGGCGCAAGCAACGCCCGGCGAATCACGTTTGAATACGTCATGCTCAAGGATAAGAACGACAGCGACGACGACGCGCGCGAGCTTGTTCGCCTGATCAAGCAGTACAAGCTGCCCGCCAAGGTCAACCTCATCCCGTTCAACCCCTGGCCCGGAGCGGCGTATGAATGCTCGACGCCCGAACGGGTGAAGCGGTTTTCGCAGATTGTCTTCGAAAACGGTATCAGCGCGCCCGTCCGGACTCCACGCGGCCGCGACATCGACGCCGCCTGCGGCCAGCTCAAGACGACGGCCGAGAAAAAAAGCCGCGCCGAACGCGACCGCGAGGCGGCAGCAGCAGCTACCAGCTAGCTGCAGCGGCGAGGCGCGCGTCGGCCGCAATCGTGCGGCACCGACCGCCGATCCAGACCGATCCGTCCCCATCCTGCTCCCAAACGATGCGGCCGTCTGCCCCGGTCATCCGCCCCTGGGCTGCGAGGCATCGGTCGGTTGCCAATCCGCTTTGGAACAGATGAAGCGCAACCCCCGCGTTGAAGCTCCCAGTCACCGGATCCTCTCGCAGCCGGCCGTGCTGGTCGGTGAAGAACGTCCGCAATTCCCAGTCAATGCCCGAACCCGGCGCGCCGGGAGCGGCGAGCCCGATATCGGTGCCCATGGGAGCCTCGTGCGCGGGTCGGGCTGCGAGCACTTGGTCGGCAGTGCGGAGCCGCAGGAGGCGCCACTGCGGTCCATTGGCAACGTGGACGGCTTCGATGATCGTGGCCTCGTCGATCCCTGCCAGCCGGGCGCATTCTGCCCGTTCCTGCGAATCTAGCGGCCCGGTACGCGTGAACGGGGGCGCTTTCAGGGCGAAGCGGCCGCCCTCGCCACGCACATGGACGAGGCCGGCTCCGCATTCCTGCACGAACCGGCCCTCGCGTCGGGGTGTCCCGCCAGCGCGCAGCCAGGCGTGACAGCTGCCGAGCGTCGGGTGACCGGCGAATGGCAGTTCGCCCGCAGGATAGAAGATGCGAACCTTGTAGTCGGCTTCCGGGTGCTCGGGCGGCAGAAGGAATGTCGTTTCCGAAAATCCCAGCCACTGGGTTAATCGCAGCATCTCGGCGTCGCTTAGTGCGCCGGCCCCGTGTACCACTGCCAAGGGATTGCCGCTCAACGGACCGGACCCGAATACGTCCACAAGATCGCACTGCATTTCGATGCCTCCTCGCAATCCAGCTATCAGTCGCTCGGGACGCGCACTACAACGATATGCAAGCGAATGATGCCGTCGGTCCGCCGACGTCACCGCGCAATTCGTCGCTAATTTCCAATTAAAACGAATTGTTCATCGGCGGTTCGCCTGCGCTGGCCCAGTTCGTTCGCTCAAGCTTTTCGGGAAGGAATGACCAATGAAGAAGATCATCCTCGCAGTCGCCGCCGCAGGTCTCGCAATTCCGGCCGCCCCCGTGCTGGCGGATCCGCCGTCGTGGGCTCCGGCGCACGGCCACCGCGCCAAGCAGGCGCAATACCAACAACGGTACTACCAATCCGGAAACGGCATTCGCTACTGGCAGGGCGATGACGGGCGGTATTACTGCAAGCGCTCCAACGGCACGACCGGGCTGATCATCGGCGCAGCCGCCGGCGCTCTCGTCGGGCGGGCGGTCGACACACGCGGCGAACGTGCCACAGGAACCATCCTTGGCGCAGCAGCGGGCGCTCTGCTCGGGCGCGAGGTCGAACGCGGCAATGTTCGCTGCCGCTGATAACGCGAACTTCGAACACAAACACTCGGCGCGCTGTCCTTTCCGGATGGCGCGCCGGTTTCGTCTGCTCTTGAGTGCCATAACGGTCTGTCGCTGTTTTCCGTCACTCGGTCGCGCAATCAACACGGTTTCAGCCCGTTCATCTGAGGTTGTGGACCCGAACCCGACCTTATGCGTCGCTCTCCAGACATCACAGACGAGGTAAAGGACGACCCCCATGAAGAAACTCATGCTCGCACTCGCCGCCACCGGCCTGACTGTTTCGGCAGCCGCCGTTCCAACCGCGTCGGCGGTCGCCAAGGAGAAGCGCCACTATTACACCAGCAGCAATGGTGTGCGGTATTGGCAAGGCTCGGATGGCCGATATTACTGCAAGCGTTCGAACGGAACGACGGGCCTGATTGTCGGGGCCGCCGCCGGCGCGCTTGTGGGCCGGGCCATCGACACGCGCGGCGAACGCGCGACCGGGACGATCCTGGGCGCCGCGGCCGGAGCGTTGGTCGGGCGAGAGGTCCAGCGCCGCGCGGTCAAGTGCCGCTGACGCCTTTAAACACTGCGCATATTGCATGACACCGAGGGCGCGCGACCGGAAACGGACGTGCGCCCTTTTGCTTTCCCATCCCCTTGATCGTGTGCTTTGATGCACAATGATGAAACCGTCCGCCCGACCTGCCGTCCTCGTAACTGGAGGCGCCAAACGCCTCGGCGCCCGGATCGCCCGGGGGTTCGGCGCAGCCGGGTGGCACGTCGTCATTCATTATGGCCGGTCGGCGGAGGAAGCGGAGGCGCTCGCAGCCGAGCTGCCGAGCGCGATCGCGATCCACTGCAATCTGTCCGATGCCGATGCGGCGAAGGACATGGTCGAGCGGCTCGCCGCGCACCTGCCCGACTGGCGTGTCCTGATCAATTCCGCCTCGATCTTCGTGCCCGACGACGACGACGGCGATATCGACATGGAGAACTTTCGGCGGACGCTGCGGGTCAATGCCGGCAGTCCGGCGCGCATGGCGCAGGCGTTCCTGACTCATGCGCGCTCGGCGGGTGGCAAGCGCGTGATCCACCTCACCGATCAGAAAATCGCCAATCCGAATCCCGATTTCTTCACTTATACGATGAGCAAGCACGCGCTAGCCGCGACGGTGCCGATGCTGGCGATGGGCGCTGCCGGGCCTGGCGACCGGGTCTATGCGCTGGCGCCGGGCGCGATCCTGCCGAGCCACGACCAGACTTCGGAGGAGACCGAGCTCAGCCATCGGCTCAACCTGCTGAAAAGACGCACGGGAGCGGACGAGATCGCGGACGCATGCCTCTTCCTCGCCGAAGGCTGGCTCGCAAACGGCGAAACACTCTATGTCGACAGCGGCCAACACCTGCTCGCGCAGCCACGCGACGTCATCTACCTGGCACGAGGCGAGGCGGCATGAAGCGGCACGCGTTGTCGACGCGGTTGTGGCACTGGGTGAACCTCGTCTGCGTCGTCATCCTGTTCATGTCGGGGCTCAATATCTCGAACGCGCATCCGCGGCTCTATTGGGGTGACTGGGGATTCTCCGCGTCCACTGCATGGCTGATCCTGCCGCGCTTTCCGGGCTGGATGACGATCCCCGGGCATTACAGCTTGGCGGGAGCACGCGAGTGGCACGTCCTGATGGCCTGGCCGTTCGCGCTCGGGATGCTGTTCATGTGGCTCGCGATGATCCTCAACCGCCACTTCAAGCGCGACCTGACGACCACCCGGGCCGAGTGGCATTGGTCTGCGATCCGCGCGGACGTAGTCAAGCACCTGAAGTTCGACTTCCATCACGAGGGGTCGAAATTCAATTTTCTCCAGAAGCTGGCGTACGGTCTCGTGCTGGGCGTTCTGCTGCCGGGAATGATCCTCACCGGAATGGGTATCAGTCCGGGAATGGAACCACAGCTCTCGCCGGTAATCGAACTCGTCGGCGGGCGGCAGTCGATGCGCTCGCTTCATTTCCTCTGCGCGTGGGCGATCTTCGGTTTCTTCGTATTGCACGTGGCGCTGGTCCTGCTCTCGCGCCCGCTGCGGCAAATGCGCGACATGATCACAGGGGGCCGCGATGAGGCGTAGGGGGTTCGTCGCCGGTGCGGCTGCGCTGTTGGCGGGGGCGTGCTCCAAGGTCGCCGACAGCACCGCGGGCCAGTCGCTGTTTAAGGCGTCGGAGGGCTGGCATCGCGGTGCGCAGCGATTTCTCGGGGGCGGCGGGCTGGTGCGCGAATTCGCCCGCAGCGATATCTCGCCTTTCTTTCGCGGCAACGGCTCGGTCTCGGTCGACACACCTGCGTATGCGGCAGCCGAGGCGACGGGGTTCGCCGACTGGCAGCTCGAAGTCACCGGCCTCGTCACGCACCCTCTTTCGCTCAGCCTCGAAAACATCCGCAAGCTGCCGCAGCGCAGCCAAATCACCCGCCACGACTGCGTCGAGGGATGGAGCGCGATCGGCGAATGGACGGGTCCCCAACTCGGAACCATCCTGGAGGGCGCCGGGTTGCTGCCCGATGCACGCTATATCGTGCTGCGGTGTGCCGACACGCTGGCCGGCGCACGCTATTACGAGAGCATCGACCTCGACGATGCCTTTCACCCGCAGACCATTATCGCTCACCGGCTCAATGGCGAGCCGCTGCCGGTTCGCAACGGCGCGCCGCTGCGGCTAAGGGTCGAACGGCAGCTCGGCTACAAGCACGCCAAGTACCTGACCGGCATCGAAGCGGTTGCCAGCCTCGACGGCATCGGCAAAGGCAGGGGCGGTTACTGGGAGGATCGCTCCGGCTATCAGTGGTACGCCGGTATCTAGGAGACCAGATCGCGATGTGGTTGCTCGATCAGTTCCTCAGGCGGGGCATCCGCCATGGTCGGCTCATGGTCATCGATCACAACGCTACGGCGTACGAGTACGGTCCTGGCGACGGCGCTCCCATTCGTATTACCCTCACCGATCGGCGCGCAGCCAAGCACATCGCGCGTTATCCCCAACTCGGCGCGGCCGAGGCCTTCATGTGGGGCTGGCTGGTGGTCGAGGAACCCCACGACATCCGCGACTTGCTGCTGTTCGTCACCGCCAACACCAAGGCCGATGGCGACAAGGCGATCCAGGCGCAGGGACTGATGCGCCGCGTGGCCGACAAACTGGTGGCGATGGCCGACAGCGTGAACCCCCGGGGCAAGGCGGCAATGAACGCCGAGCACACCTACAACCTCACCCGCCGCCTGTACGAACTGTTCCTCGACGAGGACCGGCAATACACGATGGCCTATTACCGGGGTGACCCGGAATCGACCAGCCTCGAGCAAGCGCAGCTCGACAAGAAGAGCCATCTTGCAGCCAAGATGTACCTGAAGCCGGGCATGAAGGTGCTCGACATCGGCTGCGGCTGGGGCGGCTTCGCGCTCTACCTCAACAGGCACTACGGCTGCGAAGTTCTCGGCGTGGCGCTGGCCGAGGACCAGATCGCTTTCTGCCGCGAGCGAGCAGAGGCGGCCGGCGTGGCCGACCAGGTCAGGTTCGAGTTGATGGACTATCGCGACGTGCCGGCGGGAGACGGCGGCGAGTTCGACCGGATCAGCTCGGTCGGCCTGCTCGAACATGTGGGCACGCCGCACTACCCGCAGTTCTTCGAACACACCGCCCGGTTGCTCAAGCCCGACGGCGTGATGATCAGCCACTGCTGCGGCCGTGCCGGCCCTCCGGGACGTACTGACGCGTTCACCCGCAAGTACATCTTCCCCGGCGGATATATCCCTGCGTTGAGCGAACTCGTCACGCGGAGCGAGAAAGCGGGCTGGCAGGTGATGGACGTGGAGGCGATGCGCTTCCACTACAGCCACACGCTGGAAGAATGGTACAATCGGACGGTCCTCCACAAGGACGAGATCGTCGCGCTTTACGACGACAGGTTCTATCGCATGTGGCTGTTCTACCTTGCCGGAGCCGAGCAGGCCTTCCGCAACGGCAGCCTGGTCAACTGGCAGCTCATATATGTGAAGGACCGCACCGCGATCCCGATGACGCGCGAGTGGATCGAAGAGGAAAGCGGGCGCCTGCGCGATAGCGAGACTGCGCCGGCCTGGCACCTCGACCCAACCCTGCGCGAAGCTGCCGAATAGGAAATTCCCCCATGGCTCTCATCGACCGCGTACTTGGTGCGATGGTAAAACAGGGCGTGCTCGAGATCGTGCACGCAGACGGCAGGGTGGTTCGGCTGGGGACACCCGCCGAAGGCTTTCCCGACGTGCGCGTGCGCTTTGCCGACAAGAAGGTCGCCCGCGACATTCTGCTCGATCCGCGACTGGGCGCGGCCGAAGCATTCATGGACGGGCGCTTGATTATCGAACGCGGCGACGTGATGGATCTGGTCGCCCTGCTCAGGAAGAACAACCGGTGGGATCACGGCAAGGAACTCTCGCCACCCACTCTCCGCAGGCGGGTCACGAACTGGTTCGGTGCGGCGTTCGAGGCGGTCAACCGGCAGGCCTCGTCGAAAGCCAACGTCGCGCACCACTACGACATCGGCAACGACCTCTACGAGCGGATGCTCGACAGTGAGTACATGCAGTATTCGTGCGCCTACTGGCCGCGTGACGATATGACGCTGGAGGAGGCGCAGATTGCGAAGCTGGCGCACATCGCCGCCAAGCTGGCACTCGCGCCCGGTCAACGCGTGCTCGATATTGGTTGCGGATGGGGCGGCATGGCGATTTACCTTGCGCGCCATGCGGACGTGCGCGTCGTCGGGATCACGCTTAGCGAAGAGCAGGCCGCGTTGGCCCGCCAGCGCGTCGCCGACGCCGGTCTTTCCGATCGCGTGACCATCGAACTCATCGACTACCGCGACATGGCCGCGCGCGGTGACACGTTCGACCGGATCGTTTCGGTAGGCATGTTCGAACACGTCGGAACGCCGCAGTTCGAAACCTACTTTCGGTCCTGCGCAAATCTCCTCGCGCCGGAGGGAGTAATGCTGCTTCACACAATCGGTCGCTTCGGCAAGCCGGGCAAGACCGACGCATTCACCCGCAAGTACATTTTCCCGGGCGGCTACATCCCCGCGATGAGCGAGACGGTCGCCGCCAGTGAGAAGATGCGGATGATGCCCTCCGACATCGAGATCCTGCGACTGCATTACGCGAGGACCCTGCGCGAATGGTACGCCCGCTGTCTTGCGCACAAGGACTACATCGAAGAGGCCTATGGTGCCCGGTTCTTCCGCATGTGGACGTTCTACCTCGCTGGCGCGACCGCTTCGTTCGAAAGCGGCGGCATGTGCAACTTCCAGATCCAGTACATCCGCCGCCGCGAGGCGCTGCCGATCACGCGCGGATACATGGCCGAGGCCGAAGCGCGACTGCTCCTTCCCGATGGGTCCGTCACGGTATAGGTTCGCGCGATGAGCGCCATCTACCGCACACCCGATAGCCGCTTTGCGGATTTGCCGGACTTTCCGTTCGCACCGCATTACCATGATCTCGCAGGCGGACTGCGGCTGCACTATCTCGACGAGGGGCCGCGTGGTGGCGCACCGGTGCTGATGATGCATGGCGAGCCGAGCTGGTCCTATCTCTATCGAAAGATGATCCCGCCTGTCGCGGCAGCGGGGTTTCGCGTGCTGGCACCCGACCTGATCGGCTTCGGCAAGTCGGACAAGCCGACCGCGAGATCCGCCTTCAGCTATGCCGGACACGTCGCCTGGATGCGCGAATGGTTCGAGGCGATGGAACTCGATACCGTGCTTCTCGTGTGCCAGGACTGGGGCTCGCTCGTCGGCCTGAGGTTGGTCGCCGCGATGCCCGATCGCTTTGCCGGGGTCGTCCTGTCGAACGGCGGGCTGCCCGAAGGCCAGGACCCGCCGCCTGCTTTCACCAAGTGGCGACGCTTTGCGCGCTGGAGCCCGGTGTTTCCGATCGGCGGGATTCTCCAGCGCGCGACCCGGCGCACGCTCTCGGATGCGGAGGTCGCCGCCTACGATGCCCCCTTCCCCACGACTGCCGGCAAGGCCGCGGCGCGCGTGTTCCCGGGGCTCGTCCCGCTCGGCGACAACGTCGCGGTGCCCGACCAGAAGGCGGCGTGGGCGGTCCTCGAAACGTTCGACAAGCCGTTCACCTGCGCTTTTTCCGATGGCGATCCCATCACTCGCGGCGGCGACGCGATCTTCCGCGAGCGCGTGCCCGGGGCCACTCGCGGAGTCCACCGGACGCTGAAGGGCGGCCATTTCATCCAGGAAGACGATCCTGGCGGCTTCGTCGCCGCGATCCTCGACACTGCGGCGGCAGCGGCAATCGCCAGCCGCTGAGCGCAGGGTTCCGCGCGCCTTCCGATTGCACCCACCGCGCGCCACTGTTAGGCGCGCCGCGAATTCCAGCGGAGCTCCCGATGTCCGACATCAAGAAAGTCGTCCTCGCCTATTCGGGCGGGCTCGACACCAGCGTGATCCTGAAGTGGCTGCAGGTCACCTACAATTGCGAAGTCGTCACCTTCACCGCCGACCTCGGCCAAGGCGAGGAGCTCGAACCCGCGCGCGCCAAGGCGAAGCTGATGGGCATCCCCGACGCGCACATCTACATCGACGACCTGCGCGAGGAATTCGTGCGTGACTTCGTGTTCCCGATGATGCGCGCCAACGCCCGCTACGAGGGCGACTACCTTCTGGGCACCAGCATCGCCCGTCCGCTGATCTCCAAGCGGCTGATCGAGATCGCCCGCGAGACGGGGGCCGACGCGATCGCCCACGGCGCGACCGGCAAGGGCAACGACCAGGTCCGCTTCGAACTGTCGGCCTACGCGCTCGATCCCGACATCCATGTCATCGCCCCGTGGCGCGAGTGGGATCTGACCAGCCGCACCGCGCTGATCGCCTGGGCCGAGGAGCACCAGATCCCGGTACCGAAGGACAAGCGCGGCGAAAGCCCGTTCTCGACCGACGCCAACCTCCTGCATACCTCCTCCGAGGGCAAGGTTCTCGAAGATCCCTGGGAAGAGGTCCCCGACTACGTTTTCAGCCGCACCGACAATCCCGAGGATGCGCCCGACGCGCCGGAATACATCACGATCGATTTCGAAAAGGGCGACGGCATCGCGCTCAACGGCGAAGCGATGACCCCGGCAACGCTGCTCGCCGCGCTCAACGATCTAGGCCGCAAGCACGGCATCGGCCGCCTCGACTTGGTCGAGAACCGCTTCGTGGGCATGAAGAGCCGGGGGATGTACGAAACCCCGGGCGGCGAAATCTACGCCCGCGCGCACCGCGGGATCGAGCAGATCACGCTCGACCGGGGAGCCGCGCACCTCAAGGACGAGCTCATGCCCAAGTACGCCGAACTCATCTACAACGGCTTCTGGTTCGCGCCCGAGCGCGAGATGCTGCAGGCGGCGATCGATCTCAGCCAGGAAAGGGTTTCCGGCACGGTGCGGCTCAAGCTCTACAAGGGGTCGGCGCAGGTCGTTGGCCGCAAGAGCCCGAATTCGCTCTACTCCGAACGCCACGTCACGTTCGAGGACGATGCGGGCGCTTACGACCAGACCGACGCGCAGGGCTTCATCAAGCTCAACGCGCTTCGTCTTCGGTTGCTTGCCAAGCGCGATCGTTGAAATATCCGAACTCCTAAGGGCGTTGCGACGAACCGTTGAGTTATCCACCCGTGTCCACAGCGAAAAGCGGGGACAGTGGAAAAGCCGGGGCTTGCACGCTTGCGCGACTCGGTTCCGAGGGGCACCTTCAAGTCATCGAGAGGGTGCGGAACCCACCGGATGGACAAGCCTAACGGTTTGAAAGTCTGGAGTTTTCCAAAGTCTTTCGGGGTGGCGGCAACAGTCCGCGCGGTCTTCGAGATCGCCTCGCACGAAGGCTTCGGCCCGACGCAAGGAGATCGTTCGAGAAGAACGCCAGACCCAGTCACCATCGGCCGGTCGTCCGGTCGCTCGCCGAGGAGGCATCGCAAAGGTTTCGGCCGGAGGGATGCAACCGTTCGAGGCGGGGGACCAATGGAAGTCCGGTCTCGGAACCGCCGTCTGGAAACGGGAAGGATCTTCGGATCCGGACCGACCAGACGACGGAACCGGATGCCGGTGCGAGCACCGGTGACAGAGCTGGAATGCCCCGATCCTCGATCGGAGTGTGAAGGCAACGACACTGGGCGCCAAGTATCCTTCGGGATCCACGCGCTGGTGAGAGTGGGGTCGACCTTCGGGTCGGCCCCATTTGCATTCTGGCCCGGCGGCTTCGGGTCTGAACGCTCGCGACCGAATGTTGCGACCCTTCCGCATTCCCCGCGCCCTCGATTCTCCGCGTCCGGACAGGGACCCCGACCTATGATTTGAAGCGGCCGCAAGCATCACCGAATTGGCAAGGTTGATGTCGCATGCGGCGGTGCCTGTAGGAAAACGATTTTCCCGCCCCGCACCCTAAACATGGTTAAGGTTCCGAGTCTCCACGATGAACGGTGTGGAGTCCGGGGCGAGGCGAGCGCGAAGGGGTGCCGTTGCGGTTCGGGCCGGAGTAAACCGCCGCCCATGGACGGAACAGCACGTTTCTCGGCCCGCAAGGCATTTCGCATGCTGGCCCTGGCCGCTGCGCTGGCGCTGCCGGCTTCGGCGAGCACCTCGGCGCTGGCCGACGATGCTGGCGACGCTTTCAAAACCACCTTTGCCGACGTGGGTTCCCCGGTTTCGGGCCGCGCGCCGGTAGCGGGGGCGGTCGACGTGACCGCCATCACCGCCGCGCAGGAAACGGCCGACGCCGATGACGGCACCGTGATCGGCAGCGGCGTGGCGAGTTTCTACGGTCGCAAGTTCAACGGCCGCCGCACCGCCAGCGGCGAAACGTTCGACATGAACCAGCTGACCGCGGCGCACCGCACCCTGCCGTTCGGCAGCCATGTGAAGGTGACCAACCCGGCCAACGGCAAATCGGTGGTGGTTCGGATCAACGATCGCGGACCGTTCCACGGCAACCGCGTGATCGACCTGTCGCGCTCTGCCGCGACGACGCTGGGGCTGATCGCCCGCGGCTCGGGCACGGTCGAGCTCTCGCTGCTCGACTGAAACGCGCCGCCGCTACCCTGGCAAGGGACTGGCGACCCCGTTTCCTCTCCGCTGAAACCTATTCCCCGTCGAGCGTCTTGCGCCGGCGAACGATGCGTTCGCCCACGACGTACGACAGGGCCAGGGTCAAGCCCACGGCGGTGACGATGATAAGGGTTGCGACCACTTGCAGTACTCCCGGAAACAAAGGCGGGAGCACATCCTAGGCGTCTCTCTGTCGCGGCGGGCCCTCAGGGTCAGGTACCGCGATGGCCGTGCCTTACACTATTCGCGGGTGAATGTCAGGTGAAGACCGCCCGCCCGGCCGAGGGGCCCGCCGCCCGTTCTACCGCGCACCGGGCACGACGTCGCCCGCGCCGTCAGGCCCGGGAACCACGAGCCACCAGTTCTCGATCCCCTGCTCGAACGCCCTCAGCTGCGCGGCCTCGACATCGTCGGGATCGAGCGGCGCGAACTCGTGCGGCCAGGGCTGGTCCTCCGGGTGAGCCTCGTACATCCGCTCGATCCGCTCGTCCAACGACGGGCACGCGGCGCACGCCGGCTCCGCCCCGCGATCGAGGCACCGCCCACCGCAATGCGGGCACGGCGGTGTTGGAGCCATGGACCGCATGGACCACTGTCCTGGCGAAGAAATATCCGAGGTGTTTGCGGCCTCGTTCGGGCTCTCGGGAACGGGCGCCACCTCGGGCGTGTCCGAGCCTTCGCCGAAGCGCGCGACCGAGGCGGTGAAATCGTCGGCAAAGGCCCCGGTGCGCGCGTCGGCGGTCAGCCGGTCGAGCCGCGCGAGGTGCGCGAGCAGCAGCCGCCCGTCATAGCGGCGGCGGGTGGCGACCACCTCGCCGTGGTACAGCACCTCTTCCTCCACCCCGTCGATCGCGCGGGATGCGAGCACTTCCTCGGCCAGCGCCCGCGCGGCGAGCAGGGCGGCATCCCACGCGCGGCGGAACACCGGGCTGGCGAGCCGCTCGCGGTAGGCGGTCTGGTGACTGACCCGCGCCCGCGCCGCCGCCCCGCGCACCGATCCGCTGGCGGCGAGCGCGTGGAGGAAATCCGCCTGCCGCTGCCGGCCAAAGGCGCTGTCCTGCGACGCGGCGGGCTGTTCGGGAAGCGCCTCGATCAGCGCGGGGAGGTAGAGCATGGGATCGGTCCTTGGCGGCGGAGCAGGACCGAACTCCTTATGCGCGACAGGGTGCTGTAGGAAAACGAAAACGCCCCCAGGTTTTCGCCCCCGCGCGGGGAGCCCACCCAGTTGGCCCCGCTTGCGGCGGGCGGTAGAAGGGTCCGCCCAACGCGAGGAGGACGATCGATGGACCAGGTGACCGGCGGATGCCTGTGCGGCGCGGTGCGGATCGAGGCGGCGGGCGAGCCCCGGCGCGTGGCGATCTGCCACTGCCTCGACTGCCGCAAGCACCACGGCGCGGTGTTCTACGCCGCGGCGATCTTTGCCGAAGACGCGGTGCGCGTGACCGGCGAGACCCGCCACTGGAACCACCGCCACTTCTGCCCCACCTGCGGCGGATCGGTCTTCGCCCGCTGGGACGACGAGATCGAAGTCCACCTCGGCACCCTCGACGAGCCGAGCCGCTTCACCCCGACCTACGAAAGCTGGACCGTGCGGCGGGAGGACTGGCTGCCGGCGTTTGCGGGGATGCGGGGGTTTGTGGGGGATCGGGAGGCTTAGCGGCAGGGGTGAAGCCGAAGTCGCCCCACGCCTTCGTCATCCCGCCCCGTCTGCGTCATCCCCGCGTAAGCGGTGTGGGTCTGGTCGGACACGGATCCGTCTCCTCGTGGGAACGACAAATCGCGCTATCCATGGAAATTCGCGATATGTAGGAAAACGGTTTCTCGGGACGCGGGGGAGACGGGGCGATGTCGGCTTTCGAATTTGCGTTCAGCCTGTTCGGGCTGGTTCTGGGGTTGGCGATGGCGGAGGTGCTGGCGGGTTTCGTCCGCGTGCTGAAGGCGCGAACCCGGTCGCCGAACCTGCCGCAGGTCGCCGCAGACGGCGAAGCGGCCGGCGAACGGACCATCCGCATCGGCTGGCTGACCCCGGTGCTGGGGCTGCTGGTGACGGTGGACCTGGTGAGCACGTGGATGGTCGCGTGGATGGCGCGCGACGAGATCGCGATCAGCTTTCCCGCGCTGCTGGTGGGCACCGCGGCGACCGCGATCTACTTCGTCGCGGCCAGCCTGGTGTGGCCCGACGATCCGGAGAACTGGCCCGACCTCGACGCGTGGTTCGACCGGCACAAGGGCCAGATCGGCGCCGCGCTGGCGCTGGCCAACATCGGCTCGATGGTCGACCTGCTGGTCCACCCCGCCAACGCCGCCATCCCCGGCCAGATCGCCTACATCGCGCTCGCCGCCGGACTGACGGTGACGCGGCGGCGGTGGCAGAGCGGGCTGGTGATGGCCACGATGCTGGGGATTATCGCGGTCTATGCGGTGGGGGTGCTGGGGTAAGCGGCAAGACCCGCCACTGGAACCACCGCCACTTCTGCCCCACCTGCGGCGGATCGGTCTTCGCCCGCTGGGACGACGAGATCGAAGTCCACCTCGGCACCCTCGACGAGCCGAGCCGGTTCACCCCGACCTACGAAAGCTGGACCGTGCGGCGGGAGGACTGGCTGCCGGAGTTTGCGGGGATGCGGGGGTTTGTGGGGGATCGGGAGGTTGGCGGGGGGATGACTAGCTATGGAAGTACGCGTACTAGGCCAGTTTTTCCGCAATAAAATCAAGAAAAGCCCAGACGTCATCTGAAGCTGGTTCGACAAATTCAGCGGATTCTTCATCCCCAAGTTTCTCGAACGTTTGAATAAGCCAGCCAGGTCCGTGCCCGGATGAACCTAGCTTCGACAGCCATCCTTCAACCTCACCAACTGAAACAAGAAAATACCCCATAATTGCGCAAGGTGGAATTGAGCGTCTCAAATACGGGGATTTCATCGGCTCCAAATCTTGGACTCCGCCGGACGTCTTGAAGTTTACCGACTTGCCATCGAAAAATACTCTTCAACAAGTCTTTTTTGGAGGTCCGTACAATCTGATGTAGTTGGGTCGGTATCCCCGCAGCGATCAGTCTCGACGTGAATACCGAACCACCATCTTTTATAAAATCAAGATCGTATATAGCTGCCACGGCTACGCCTAGTTCCTTGAGTGGCCGCATAATAGTCGGTATTGCGCCTTTGCCGTTAGCATTGATAAACAAAACATTAGATAACCCTCGCCCCTTGGCAGTCAGGCGATGATTTATCTCTTGATAAAAAGCTCTGTCAGAGTCGCTTTCAGAGATAACAACGTTTTGGTAGAAAAAGGCCGGACAGTACGTTTGCCGACCGAAGAAGCGGATACCGCATTAGCACTTTCAAGTCCTCAGACGGCAGCAGACGGGCGGTAGCGATACCTTTTTTATAGGTAAGCCGCACTACGTTGACTGTTATGCCTGAAGCAACACACCCCATGAGGAAATTCACGCTGTAGGTCAGACGGTCACATTCTTATCTGTGTTCTGTAACTGCCGCGCCATCTCCAAACCCAGCTTGTAAGATAGGCCGGGGTGCAAAAAGGCCTCTGGCTCATCAAGCAAGAGCAGATCAGGGTTCCCCGCCATGACCTCGAGCAAAATACCGCAAAATGCGCGAGTTCCCATCGCTAGCATTGGAAAGCAGAGTGGCTGCCCGATGAAAATCTACGGCTCTTTGACTAAGAGATCTCTCTTCTTCCAAGTCCACGGGAGCTCGCTCGGAAACCCGCAAGCGCAATTGCCCTCCGTTCGTTGGATCGACCACTAGATACAAGCCAAACGCATCGAACACGATGTCTCTAACTTTTTTTTCTTAAATTATCGTCTCCAAAAAGAAGCTGAAGCGTCATCTGTGCGGGGCTTGCGCAAGACCACCGAATTTGATTGGTCATTACTTAAAGCAATTCGCCCTTCAGCGTTCAGAAGTCTGGTCATGCCTGCGTAATACCACTGAGCAATCTGATGTCGTTGCCCATTTGTCTGCTCGAGATCATTAAAGTTCAGCAAACCGTTCCGGAGATAATTAAACGGAACGTTATTACGATGTCCCAATCGACCGATCAGAACATGATCGGAACTGACAGTTTCACCGAGATTAGGAGTCAGACGAACTCCCTCTATTATATCATCAACTTCGCTCTCGTCGATCGGGGTAAGATCCAAGCTATCGAGAATTACATGATTTGTAGATGATCGCCCTTGGGTGACAGCATACTGTATTTCTCTGATAAGTTTTCTCTTGCCGGAGAAATTCGGCCCCACGATCACAGTCATGTGACCCGGATTAAAGTCTAGCGCAGCCGACCCCGGTTCCGCGCCAAACCTCAGCTTGATGTCGAGATCAACGTCCCGGCCCTTCGTCTGAAATTCTGAAGCTTCCGACTTATGACCCAACCAGTTTACGGCGCCAACGCGGAAAATGGTTAGAACAATAAAGGTTTCGCAACAATCGGCCCACCTCGCCTTCCCAAGATCAGCACCGGATTGTGATATCGATTTGGCTCGGATCGATCCCGAAAGTGGCGGCCAGCCCCGCCTTAGCTTGTTGTACAGTCATAGGTGAGAGGACTTCGCCGAGTCCTCGCTCGGAGTTTCGTCAGCGCCTACGTACACGAACGTGACCGTCTCTCCGTTCAAATCCAGCGCGGTGGCTTTCCAGCCCGCGCTTTGCCAGCCGAGGCTCTGGGATCGAGACTGGTTAGACCACCAAGCTTGATATTGCCGGGCGCTGTCTGGAAGCGGGAACCCCAGCACTTTCTCGATATCGGCAAAAGAGGCTTGCCACTCGCTCTTCTGGGCTGCAAGATATTGGGTGAGATTTCGATATTTCAGTGACATGGAGTATTCCTTCGTGTGGAATACGTGATATCACACGCAGTTGTGCATATGTCAATTATATATCTACTCCGCCGCCACCTTCTGCCGCTTCTTCTTCGCCGCCACCGGCTGCGCGCTGGCGGGCTGCTTCGCCAGCATCGCCTTGAGGTACCCGCCGGTATAGCTGCGCGGCTCGGCCGCCACTTGCTCGGGCGTGCCCTCGGCCACCACCTCGCCGCCGCGCACGCCGCCTTCGGGGCCGAGGTCGAGCACCCAGTCGGCGGTCTTGATCACGTCGAGGTTGTGTTCGATCACCACCACCGAGTTGCCCTGGTCGACCAGCCGCTGGAGCACTTCGAGCAGCTTGCGGACGTCCTCGAAGTGCAGGCCGGTGGTCGGCTCGTCGAGGATGTAGAGCGTCTGCCCGGTGCTGCGGCGGCTGAGTTCCTTGGCCAGCTTCACCCGCTGCGCCTCGCCGCCCGACAGCGTGGTCGCCTGCTGGCCGACCTTGACGTAGCCGAGGCCGACCTCGTTCAGCATGTGCATCTTGTCGCGGATCGGGGGGACGGCCTTGAAGAAGCCTTCGGCGTCCTCGATCGTCATGTCGAGCACGTCGGCGATGCTGAGGCCCTTGAACTTCACCTCGAGCGTTTCGCGGTTGTAGCGCTTGCCGTGGCACTGTTCGCAGGTGACGTAGACGTCGGGCAGGAAGTGCATCTCGATCTTGATGAGGCCGTCGCCCTGGCACGCCTCGCACCGGCCGCCCTTCACGTTGAAGCTGAAGCGCCCGGGCTTGTACCCGCGCGCCTGGCTTTCGGGCAGGCCGGCGAACCAGTCGCGGATCTGGGTGAAGGCGCCGGTGTAGGTCGCCGGGTTGGAGCGCGGGGTGCGGCCGATCGGGCTCTGGTCGATCTCGATCACCTTGTCGCAGAATTCGAGGCCGGTGACCTTGTCGTGCGCGCCCGGCGATCACCCGCGCGCCGTTCAGCGTGCGCGCGGCGGCGGCGTAGAGCGTGTCGATGGTGAAGCTCGACTTGCCCGACCCCGATACGCCGGTGACGCAGGTGAAGGTGCCGAGCGGAATGCTGGCGGTGACGTTCTGCAGGTTGTTCGCCCGCGCGCCGTGGACGGTGAGCTTGTGCCCGTTGCCCTTGCGGCGCTGGGCCGGGATCTCGATCCGGCGGCGGCCGGTGAGGTAATCGGCGGTGAGGCTGTTCTTCGACTTGAGCACGTCCTTCAGCGTGCCCTGCGCCACGATCTCGCCCCCGTGGACGCCCGCGCCGGGGCCCAGATCGACCACGTGGTCGGCGGTGCGGATCGCGTCCTCGTCGTGCTCGACCACGATCACCGTGTTGCCGAGGTCGCGCAGCCGCTTCAGCGTTTCCAGCAGCCGGTCGTTGTCGCGCTGGTGGAGGCCGATGCTGGGCTCGTCGAGCACGTAGAGCACGCCGCTGAGGCCCGAACCGATCTGGCTGGCGAGGCGGATGCGCTGGCTCTCGCCGCCGCTGACAGCGTGCCGCTGGTGCGGTCGAGGTTGAGATAATCGAGCCCGACGTTGTCGAGGAACCCCAGCCGCTCGTTGATCTCTTTCAGGATCGCGCGGGCGATCTGGTTCTGGGTGTCGGTCAGGTGGTCGGGCAGGCCCAGGAACCAGTCCTTGGCGGCCGTGACGCTCATCTGCGTGGGCGTGGCGATGTCGGTCGGCCCGGCGGCGCTGGGCACCTTCACCGCTCAGCGCCTTGTCGTTGAGCCGCTTGCCGTGGCAGGTCTCGCACGGCTGCGCGGTCTGGTACTTGCCCAGTTCCTCGCGCATCCACGCGCTCTCGGTCTGGAGCAGCCGGCGGTTGAGGTTGCCGATGACCCCCTCGAACGCCTTGCGCACGGTGTATTCCTTGCGCCCGTCCTTGAAGGTGAGCGGAACCGCGCGGCCCTTGGTCCCGAACAGGATAACGTCGCGGTTGTCCTCACCCAGGTCGTCCCACGGGGTGGTGAGGTCGAAGCCGTATTCCTTCGCCAGGCTGGCGAGCACCTGCATGTAATAGGGGCTCGGCGGGTTGGACTTGGCCCACGGCACCACCGCGCCCTGCTTCAGGGTCAGGTGCTCGTTCGGAACCACCAGCTGCGGGTCGAACAGCAGCTTTTCGCCCAGCCCGTCGCACGCCGGGCACGCGCCCTGCGGGGCGTTGAAGCTGAACAATCGCGGCTCGATCTCCTCGATCGTGAAGCCCGAGACGGGACAGGCGAACTTTTCGGAAAACACGATGCGGTTGGGCGGCAGGCCGGCGCCCTTCATCGCGCCGCCGGCGGCATCCTCTTCCTCGCGTCCCGGCACCACGCCGTCGGCCAGGTCGACATAAGTCAGTCCTTCGGCGAGCTTCAGCGCCTGCTCGAAACTGTCGGCCAGCCGCGTCTGGATGCCGTCCTTCACCGCGATGCGATCGACCACCACCTCGATGTCGTGCTTGAACTTCTTGTCGAGCGCGGGGGCGTCCTCGATCGGGTACATCTCGCCGTCGATGCGCACGCGGGTGAAGCCCGCCTTCTGCCATTCGGCCAGCTCCTTGCGGTATTCGCCCTTGCGCCCGCGCACGACCGGGGCGAGCAGGTAGAGCCGCGTCCCCTCGGGCAGGGTCATCACCCGGTCGACCATGGTAGAGACGGTCTGCGCCTCGATCGGCAGGCCGGTGGCGGGCGAATAGGGCACGCCGACCCGCGCCCACAGCAGGCGCATGTAGTCGTAGATCTCGGTCACGGTCGCGACGGTACTGCGCGGGTTGCGCGAGGTGGTCTTCTGCTCGATCGAGATCGCCGGGGAGAGCCCGTCGATATGCTCGACATCGGGCTTCTGCATCATCTCGAGGAACTGGCGCGCGTAGGCCGACAGGCTCTCGACATAGCGCCGCTGCCCCTCGGCATAGATGGTGTCGAACGCGAGGGACGACTTGCCGCTGCCCGACAGGCCGGTGATCACGATCAGGCTATCGCGCGGCAGATCGATATCGATCCCCTTGAGGTTGTGCTCGCGCGCGCCGCGGACGGAGATTTGAGTGAGACTCATCGAGAAAGGATGTTCCGCAAATGTTCGCTTAGGTCAAGGCAGATGAAGGCGTCTTGCCCGGACGTATCGGGCGGCCATGCGATGTGGGGACCGAGGCGCGGTTTGCAACCGCCTGCGCGTGTCAGACCGCCACCTCGAACAACCGTCCCACCAGCGCGGTGACCGCCATGGCGAGCCCGCCGAACACCACGACGCGCAACACGGCCCTGGCGATCGGTGCCCCTCCCAGGCGCGCACTCGCGATCCCCAGCACGGCCAGTGCGACCAGCGTGACACTTACCATCCAGTAGATCACCTGCGGCCCAGGCAACAGCAACGCGACCAGCATGGGTGGCAACCCGCCGATGATGAAGGCGACCGCCGATGCGCCCGCCGCCTGCAGCGGCCGCGCGGCGATGGCGGCCGAAATACCCATTTCGTCGCGCGCATGCGCATCGAGTGGATCGTGCGCGGTGAGAGCGGTGGCGACCTGCGCGGCGAGGGCCGCGTCCAGCCCGCGCTGCCGGTAGATCGCCGCCAGCTCGGCCTGCTCTTCGTCGGGCGTGTCGGCGAGCGCCGCACGTTCGCGCGCGAGATCGGCCCTCTCGCTGTCGGCCTGGCTGGAGACCGAGACGTACTCGCCCGCCGCCATCGACATCGCGCCGGCGGCGATTCCGGCAAACCCGGTCAGCACGAGCTGCCCTGCGGACACCGACGCCGCAGCGACGCCGACCATCAGGCTTGCGGTGGACACCAGCCCGTCGTTCGCTCCCAGCACGGCGGCGCGCAGCCATCCGGTTCGGGTGACGAAATGACGCTCGGCGTGGGCACTGGGTTGGGTGGAAAGATCGGGTGCGGGGATGGTCCTGGCTCCTTGCCTTGCGCCCGGGTGCAAACGTCTAGCATGCCGGATCGCCGAACCAAAACGGCGACTCCCTGGGCATATGCGCGACGCTGCGCGCCCACCCGCCCCTCCCCCGCGACGAACCGCGCCGGTTGCTATCCGACCGTTCAGCTTCGCGGGGCTAGCAATGCTCCAGCGGCCCTCATGGGAGGGGGCCTTGAGGGAAGGGTCTGTCATGTATCTCCGCACGTTCGCCGGCGCGTTCGCGCTGGCTGTCGTCGTCGCCGCGCCATCTGCCGCGCTGGCCGACGATCCGAAGGATCCGACGATGCGCTCCGCCGCCGCACGGGCACGCGACAGTGCCATCATCAAGCGGCTTAACCAGGACCAGCTGCGCTACGTCCAGAAGCGCGACGCCGAGTACGCCAAGGGGTGGGCTGCCTATCGCAACGCGCCGCGGGAGAATGCGCGCCGGCAGGACGAATACCTGCGCGAGATGGCGCGATGGCGGCACGCGGTGAGGATGTGCGACAGCGGGCACCGCGAATACTGCGCCAATTGACGCCATGGGAGGCGCGCGGCGTCCGGCGCTGCCGTTCGTCGAGCGCGCTTCCCGTTTTATCGAGCAACCCTATTCGATTGCGTCCCGGGCGGTTTCACCGGTAACCGTCTAATAGTCGCGGTGAATCTGCCGCTGACACGACTGGGGACACATCGATGACCGCATTCCGTTCGACCGCCGCTTCGGCACGCCTGCTTGCCGCGGCGTCGGCACTGGCGCTGGCGCTTTCCGCCGCGCCGTCCTTTGCGCAGGATGCGAGCGGCAGTGACAGCCAGCAAATCGTCGTTACCGGGCAACCGGCGATCGGCGACTTCGGGATCGACCTCTCCACCCGCGACCTGTCGGTCAAGCCGGGCGACGATTTTGAAAAGTACGCCAGCGGCACCTGGATCGCGAAGACCGAGATTCCGTCCGACAAGGCTTCGACCGGGTCGGGCGTGATCCTCGACGAGCAGGTTCGCGACCAGGTCAAGGAACTCGTCGCCAGCCCGAAGAACGCCGGCACCAAGTATGGCCGTGCCTACGCCGCGTTCATGGATGAAAAGGCGATCGAGCGCGCCGGCATCGGTCCGCTGATGAGGGACATCGCCCGCGTCCGCGCGATCGGCGACAAGTCCGAATTCGCCCGGTTCATGGGATCGACTTACGACAAGTTCGGCGCGACGCTGTTCAGCGGCGGGCCCTATGTCGACAGCGCCGACCCGACCATGAACGTGCTGTGGTTCGGTCAGTCGGGCCTTGGGCTGCCCGACCGGGACTATTACCTGAAGGCGGACTTCGCCAAGCAGCGCGCCGCCTACCAGGCCTATATGCAGCGCACCTTCAAGGCGATCGGGGTGAAGGATCCCGCGATCGCCACGCAGAACGTGATGGCGTTCGAGACTTATGTCGCGCAGCTTTCCTGGGCCAACGACGACCGCCGCGATATCGGCAAGATCAACAACCCGATGTCGACCGCCGAGCTGGCCGCATATGCCCCCGGCATCGACTGGGCCGCATTCTGGGACGGCGCCGACGTGCCTCCGCAGAAGCGCATGATCGTCAACGAGAACACCGCGGTGAAGAACCTGTCCGCGCTCTACGCCAGCACCGACCTCGAGACGCTGAAACTGTGGGAGCAGTTCCACGTCGCCAACCAGGCCGCCGGATACCTGCCCAGGTCGTTCGTCGACAGCAAGTTCGCCTACACCAGCGCGCTGTCGGGCGTGACCGAGCAGCGGCCCCGCTGGAAGCGCGCGATCGACAACGTCAACGGCGCGATGGGCGAGCTGGTCGGCGAAGGCTATGTCGCGGAATACTTCCCGCCCGTCGCCAAGGAGCGGATGCAAGACCTGATCAAGAACCTCAAGCTCGCGATGGCCGACCGGATCCGGGGCAACGAGTGGATGGGCGCGGACACCAAGACCGCCGCGATCGAAAAGCTCGACCGGATGGAGGTGATGGTCGGCTATCCCGACAAGTGGCGCGATTTCTCGGGCCTGACGGTCGGCGACACGCTCTACGACAACGCCGTTGCCGCCACCAAGTTCAACGCCGACTACGCGATGGAAGACCTCGGCAAGCCGGTCGATCGCAAGAAGTGGGGCATGAACCCGCAGACGGTGAACGCCTATAACGGCGGGCTGGAAAACAAGATGGTGTTCCCCGCGGGCATCCTCCAGCCGCCGTTCTTCGATCCCTACGCCGACCCGGCGGTCAACTACGGCGCGATCGGCGTGGTGATCGGGCACGAGATCAGCCACGGGTTCGACGACCAGGGCCGCAAGATCGACGCCAGCGGCGCGGTGCGCGACTGGTGGACCCCGGCCGACGGCGCCCGGTTCGAGAAGGAGGCCAAGGTTTTCGGCGACCAGTACGCCAAGTACGAGGCCGCGCCCGGCGCCTTCATCAACCCGACGCTGACGATGGGCGAGAATATCGCCGACCTCGCCGGCGTGCTCGTTGCGCTGGACGCCTATCACAAGTCGCTCGGCGGCAAGGAAGCGCCGGTGATCGACGGGCTGACCGGCGACCAGCGGTTCTTCCTCGCCTACGCGCAGATCTGGCGCAGCAAGGCACGCGAGGACGCGCTGCGCAGCCAGGTGACCACCGACCCGCACAGCCCGTCGCGCTTCCGCACGATCGGCCCGCTGCGCAACGTCGATGCCTGGTACACGGCGTTCGACGTCAAGCCGGGCGATGCCAACTACATCCCGCCCGAAGAGCGCGCCCGTATCTGGTAAATCGCCCCGACGTCCGAGCGGTGGAGCCATTTCCGCCGCTCGGACGTTGGAACCACCATGCGCACGACATGCGGCCTGGGGCCGACCCCCGCCCTGGCCCTCAGCCGCGGACCCGCGCTCGCTCCGGCGACCGGGGGCGCAGCGCCGCTTATCCCCGATTTCGCCCTGCCCGGTGCCGACGAAAGCGTCGATCTCGCAGCGGCGGTTCGCATCCCGCTGTGCTATGTCTGGCGGCACCGGCGCTGGCCCGACCTCGGACGCGCAGCGCGGTTCACCGAGATGGTCCAGCGCCGCAAGATGCGCGATCGCGATCCCCGTCAGGTCACGCTGATGGACAAGATTGCGTCGAAGGATTTCGCCGCGCACCGGCTGGGGCCCGAATGGGTCACGCCGACCGCCTGGTCCGGCCCGCAGCTTCCCGCCGACCCGCCGTTCGCCGAACCGGTCATCGTCAAGGCGCGCCATGGGTGCAACCAGTACGCGGTGCTGGCCGAGGCTCCCGACGCACGTCGGTGGCACGCGTTGCGCGCCCGCGCCGCCCGCTGGACCGCCGGGCCCTATGGCACATGGCTCGACGAGTGGGCTTACCGCGACGTGCCGCGCGGGATTGCTCGCCGAACCGCTGATCGGGGACGGGAAGACGCTTCCGGTCGATATCAAGATCTATGTCTTCGGGGGCCGGGCGACGCACGTGCAGGTCCATCTCGACCGCGCCGGTGCGCATCGCTGGGTGCTGCACGACCGCGAATACCGTCCGCTCGCGGGGCACGGTGACGGCCCCGCCCCGCCGCGCTCGCTGAACGCGATGCTCGAGGGGGCCGAGGCGCTTGCCGCGGGGTTCGATTTCCTGCGGGTCGATTTCTACGAGGTCGACGGCGTCCCGCGCTTCGGCGAGTTCTGCCTCTATCCGGGATCGGGGCTGGACCCGTTTGCCGCCGACTGGATCGACTTCGAGCTCGGCCAGCTGTGGCACGCGGCGGCGAGCCCGGCGATGCGGTGACCCGGCTGTTCGTCGCCCTGCGCCCACCGGCCCCGGTTCGCGCCGCATTGCTCGCCGCGATGGGAAGTGTCGAGCGCGGCCGGTGGCAAACGGACGAACAGCTCCACCTGACCCTGCGTTTCATTGGCGAGGTCGACCGACGGACCGGCGAGGACCTCGTCGCCGCGCTCGACAGCGTCGCGGCGCCGGAATTCACCCTGGCGGTGCGCGGGGTCGGGCATTTCGAAAAGAAGGGCCGCCCGACCGCGCTGTGGGCGGCGATCCAGCCGAACCCCGCGCTCGACGTCCTCGAGCGGCGGATCGAGCGCGCCTGCCGCGCGGCCGGATTGGCCCCCGAAACGCGCAAGTTCGTGCCGCACATCACGCTCGCCCGCCTTGGCGGCAGATCTGTCGGCGCCGGCGCATGGCTGGCGGCGAACGGCGACCTTTCCACGCCCGAATGGCCGGTCTCGTCGTTCCGCCTCTACGAAAGCCGCATGGGCAACGGCGGGTCGGCCTACCTGCCCCTGTCCGCCTGGCCGCTCGAACCGACGAGCGACCCAGCAGGATCGACGAAAAGCTGACAAACCGGTTGCACAAGCAACCATTCATCGTCTCAAACGTAAGTCTTCCGTGACCCGCCGGACGGTGGGCATTCAGATTCAGCCTTTTGGGGACCGCTATGAACACCCGATTTCTCGTCGCCGCCGCACTGGCGGGGACCTCGCTTGCCGGATGCAGCACCATGACCACAGACACCACCGAACGGCCCGCCGTCGCGATCCCGCAGGCGACCGGCTATTTCGCGCAGCCGAGCGACCTGCCGCTGCACGCGCCCGATTTCACCAAGGTTTCGGACGCCGACTACGCCCCGGCGTTCGAACAGGCGATGACGATCCACAAGGCCGAGGTGCAGGCGATCGTCGACAACCCGGCTGCGCCGACGTTCGACAACACGATCGTCGCGCTGGAAAAATCGGGCCGCATGCTCGGCCGTGTGGCGGCGGTGTTCTATGCCCTGTCCGGGTCCAACACCAACGACACGATCGACGCGGTCGATGCCGACGTCAGTCCAAAGCTCGCCGCGCATTCGGACGCGATCAACCTCGACCCCAAGCTCTTCGCGCGGGTCAAGGCTGTCTATGACAACCGTGCCGCGATGAGCATGACGCCCGAGGATTCCAAGCTTCTCGAGGAAACCTACAAGAACATGGTCCACGCCGGCGCGTTGCTGACGCCCGCGCAGAAGGAGCAGGTCAAGGCGATCAACGCCGAACTGTCGAGCGCAACCACCGATTTCAGCCAGAAGCTGGTCGCCGCATCGAAGGCCAACGCGCTCGTGATCGACGACAAGGCGAAGCTCGCCGGGCTTTCCGAGGCCGAGATCGCCGCCGCCGCCAAGGCTGCGGCCGACAAGGGGATTGCCAGGCAAGTACCTGATCGCGCTGCAGAACACGACGCAGCAACCGGGTCTCGCCAGCATCAAGGACCGCGCGGTGCGCGAGGAGTTGTTCGAACACAGCTGGACCCGCGCCGAGCAGGGTGGCGAGAACGACACCCGCGCGCTGGTCGCGAAGATTGCCAAGCTGCGCGCCGACAAGGCGGCGCTGTTCGGCGCGCCCGACTGGGCGACCTACGTGATGTACGACCGCATGGCGAAGAACCCCAAGACCGCCTTGGGCTTCATGGAACAGATGGTCCCTGCACTCGCCGCCACCCAGCGCGCCGACGCGGCGATGCTGAACGCGCAGATCAAGGCAGAGGGCGGCAATTTCACCGTCAAGCCGTGGGACTGGGCGATGTACGCCGACAAGGTGAAAGCGAAAAAGTTCGCGTTCAACGAAGACGAGGTGAAGCAGTACTTCGAAATCCACCGCGTGCTTGAGGACGGCGTGTTTTACGCCGCTAACAAGCTCTACGGCATCAGCTTCAAGCAGCGCACCGACCTGCCGGTCTACAACCCGGACGTGTGGACCTACGACGTGTTCGACAAGGACGGCAGCCAGCTGGGCATCTTCTATTTCGACCCCTACCAGCGCGACAACAAGCGCGGCGGCGCGTGGATGAGCAACTTCGTCGACCAGAGCCACCTGTGGGGCGAAAAGCCGGTCATCTACAACGTCCTCAACATCCCCAAGGCACCTGAGGGCCAGCCGCAGCTGATCAGCTTCGACTGGGCCGAAACGATGTTCCATGAATTCGGCCACGCGCTCCACGGCTTGTTCGCCAATGGGAAGTACGCCTCGCTGTCGGGCACCGCGACCGCGCGCGACTTCGTCGAATATCCGAGCCAGACCAACGAAATGTGGGCGAGCTATCCCGAAGTGCTGTCGCACTATGCCAAGCACTACAAGACCGGCGAGCAGATCCCCCAGTCGCTGATCGACAAGATCCAGGCGGCCAAGAAATTCAACCAGGGCTATGATTTCGGCGAGGTGGTCGAGGCTGCGTTGCTCGACATGAAGTGGCATGCGTTGAGCCCGCAGCAGGCCGCCGCGATCGTGGCTCCGGAGGGCGTGGACAGGTTCGAGGAATCGAGCCTGAAGCAGCTGGGGCTGGAGACCGATCTCGTTCCCCCGCGCTATCGCAGCAGCTATTTCAACCACATCTTCTCGAACCCGGCGGGCTATTCGGCGGGCTATTACAGCTACCTGTGGACCGAGATGCTCGACCGCGACAGCCAGCAGTGGTTCCTCGACAACGGCGGCCTGACCCGTGCGAACGGCGACCACTACCGCGAGACGATCCTCAGCAAGGGCGGCACGCAGGACTACTTCGACATGTACCGCGCCTTCTCCGGGCACGATCCGGACGTGAAGGCCATGCTCGAGGCGCGCGGTCTGACCGCGCAGCCGAAGTAGGCTAGCCGGCCACCGGCGCCCGCGCGGCCGGTTCGCCGAGCCAGCGCCCCCGGCGTTAGCCCGCTACAAGCGCCCGCGCGCCCGGCTCGCCGAGCCAGCGCGCGGGAACGCCCCACACGCGTTCGATTACCGCGGCCGACAGCGCGTCTTCGGGAGTGCCGTCGGCCGCTTTCGTTCCGGCATCGAGCACGATCACCTGGTCGGCATGGTTCATCGCGAGCGAAAGGTCGTGAAGGACCAGCACGACACCTGCCCCGCCCTCCGCGGCGCGGCGCAAGTGCGCGAGCAGCCGAAGCTGGTGCGCCAGGTCGAGCGCGGCGAGCGGCTCGTCGGCGAGAATCCACCGAGGACATCCGGCGAGAACCCGGGCGAGCAGCACCCGCGCCCGCTCGCCGCCAGACACGCGCGAAACAGGCCGGTCCGCCAGCGCTTCGAGGTCGAGCGCGGCCATGGCGGCGGCGACTTCGCCCTCGCCCCGGTCGCGGTGCGGAAGGCGGCCGAGGGCGACGAGGCTGCGCACCGCAACGTCCCACGCGACCTCTCCTTCCTGCGGCAGGTAGCCGAGCGCCTGCGCCCGCCTGCGCGGGTGGAGTGCGCCAAGCTCGCCTCCATCCAGCAGGATCATGCCGCTGTCGGGCACGAGCAGCCCGGCAAGGCATTGCAGCAGGCTCGACTTGCCCGCCCCGTTGGGCCCGCAGATCGCGGTGATCCGGCCCGGCTCCAGTATCGCGGACACGTCCGCCAGCCGGCCTGACAGCGAGAGTGAGCGCGCTTCGAGGATCACGCCAGTCCCCTGCGCATCCGCAGCAACAGCCACAGGAAGAACGGCGCGCCGATCAGGCTCAGCGCGATGCCGAGCCGCAGTTCGGTGACCAGCGGCAGCACCCGGCACACGCAGTCGGCGACGAGGACCAGCAACGCACCGGCGAGCGCGCTCGGCACGATCAGTTGCGAGGGCCGCCGGTCGGTGAAGGGACGCACGAGATGCGGCACGATCAGCCCGACGAAGCCGACGATCCCCGCGACCGCGACCCCGCTACCCACGGTCAATCCGACGCCCGCGATCAGCCATGCCTGCAAGGCGCGGGGGTTCATGCCGAGGCTGCGCGCCGCCGCCTCACCCAGCACCAGTGCATCGAGCCCGCGACCGGCCCGGATCAGGCAGACGATCCCCGCCAGCGTCAGCGGCGCGGCAAGCTGGACGTCGGCCCACGAGCGGTCGGTCAGCGCGCCCATCAGCCAGCTGACGATCTCGCTCATCGCAAAGGCGTTGGGGGCGAGACTGATGGCGAGGCTGGTCAGCGCGCCCGCGAGGCTGGCGATCATCATGCCTGCGAGCGTGAACAGCGCGATCCCGCCCGTCCTTCCCGCGATCATGGCCAGCAGCGCCATCGCGCCCGCCGCACCCACCAGCGCGAACAGCGGCAGCAGGATCGGGCTTGCGGCATAGCCGAACCACAGGCTTGCCACCGCGCCCAGCGCCGCGCCCGGCGCGATGCCGAACAGGCCCGGATCGGCCAGCGGATTGCGCAGGTAGCCTTGCATCGCCGCTCCGCTCGCGCCCAGTCCGGCACCGATAACGAGCGCCAGCACCGCGCGCGGCAGGCGCAGTTCGGCGAGAATGACAGCGGCGTTGGGCGTGCTCGCCGGGTCGATCCACACCCGCCCTGCAAGCAGCGACAGCGGCACGGCCAGCGCGATGAGAGCGATGATAAGCGGAACGGGCCGGGTCACGACACGCTGCGCCGTATCGCGGCCAGCCGCTCGGCCGCGCGCGCGATGGTGGGCCCGCCGCAATAGAGCAATGCCGGGTCGAGCGTCGCGCGCGCCATGTTCGGCAGGGCACCGAGCGCGGGATGGTGCTGCCCTCGCTCGCTGCCCGCGATAAGCAGCACCTGCGGCGGGTCCGCGAGCAGGCGTTCGAGCGACAGGTAATCGGCCTGGCCCATCCCGTGGGCGGCGCTCGCGTTCGAGAACCCGGTCCGCCGCATCAGCTCCGAAACCAGCGCGCCTTCGCCCGGGACGATGCCGTCGGGCTGCCACAGGATCGCGGGGATCGGCGGGCCGTCACTGCGGGCATTGGCAAGCGCCGCGTCGATCCGCGCGACCAGCGCCTCGCCCCGCTCGGGGTACCCCGCCAGCGCGGCGAGTTGGCGCACCTGTGCCTCGCTGTCGGCAACGCTCGCGGCGATGCCGACCGCCTCGACTTGCAAGCCGAGCCGGGCGAAGGCCGCGCGGGTGGCAGGGGCCATGAAACTGGACCCAATCACCACGTCGGGATCGAGCGCGAGCACTTCCTCGACCGTACCGCCGGTCGCCCGGAACCTCCGCGCTGCTTCGAGCGACATCGAACTTGCGCGCGGGTCATGGCTGTAGTGGCTAATCGCCAGCACCTGCGCGGGGTCGGCGACTTCGGCCAGGATCGCGTCGGTGCAGGGGTTGAGGCTGACGATGGTGGGGTGCCCGCCGACGGCGCGCTGGGGCAGGGGCGGCGCGCATCCCGCCAGCAGCACGGCGACGGCGAGCAGCGCCCTCACAGCTTTACCCGCGCTCCCACGAATGCGGTGCGCCCGCGCGTGCCGTAGCCGGCAACCTCGACGTAACCCGCGTCGAACGCATTCTCCACCCGGCCATAGAGTTCCAGCCGCTCATCCAGCGGCACGCTCGCCCGCAGATCGACCACGACATGGCCGTCGACGGCCACGAAGTTGCCCGGATCGTCGAAGCTGTCGCCGACCAGCCGCACGTCGCTGCCCAGCACGAGGCCCAGTGGCGTGCGCCAGTCGAGCGAGCCGGTCAGCGCATGACGCGGGCGGCGGGCAAGCTCGGTTCCCGCGCCCCGGTCGGTCGCCTTCACATAGCTGTAGGCGACCTGGGTGCGCAGGCGTTCGCTCGGCGCGAGGCCGAACTCGACCTCGACCCCTTGCGCCCGCGCGCGGCCGACATTGTCGTAGGTTCCATAGGGCCGACTTGCGCAGATCCCGCTGCTCGTCCCGAAGCACGAGACGAAGTCGATGAGGTCGCGGCTGTCGCGCCGGAACAGCGTGACCGCGCCCCAGATGGGGTCGGCGCGGCTGTGCCACTCCAGCCCGACGTCGGCGCTGCGGCTGCGCTCGGGCCGAAGCGCGGCGTTGCCGTAGTCGGACAAAAGCTGGAACAGCGTCGGCGCCTTGAACCCCTCGCCATAGGAGGCGCGCAGGCGGAAGTCGCGCGCCAGGCGATAGCTCGCGTCAGCTCCCAGGCTGGTTGCGCCGCCGAACCGCGCGTGTTCGTCGCGCCTCAAGCCGGCGTGCGCCGAGATGCCGCCCCATTCGATCCCCGCCTGGGCGTAGGCGCCCCAGATGCGCGTCTTCTGCGGCGCGTCGTAGAGCGTGCCGAAACGCGTCCACTCCCCCTCGCCGCCGAAATGGAGCACGAGGGGGCCGATCGGCCGCCATTGGCCGCGCAGGTCGATCCGCTGCGAATGGCCATCGGTGGTGTAGGTCGGCGCGGTGCCCGCCGCGGGATCGAAGCTGTCGCGCTCGGTGTCGGATACCGAATACGCGGCGCGCATGAACAGCAGGGCGCTGTCGTAGATCGCGCCGGCCGCGCCGCTGTACTGCCGGGTGTCCTGCGTCTCGGCCGTGTCGGCGAATGCGTAGAGCGGCGGCGGATACCCGTCGATGTCGAGCGTCCCCTTCGCGTAGCGTCCCTGCGCGAATAGCTCCACCGTATTGGACAGATAGGCACGCGCCTGCCCGTTGGCGGACCACTGTTCGAACCCGTCGGGCTCGGCACCCGAAGCGGCAGCGGAGAAGCCGTCGGACTTGTGCCACCCGGCCGATCCGCCGACGAAGAATGCGTCCGATCCCGTTCCCCCGCTCGCAGTGAGATAGCGGCTGTCCTGCGCCCCGTATTCAGCGCTCGCAGACAGCCCGCGGGTCGCGCGCGTCGTCACCGCGAGCACCCCGCCGATCGCGTCCGAGCCCCAGATCGTCGAGTTCGATCCGCGCACGAGGTCGAGCTTCTCTACCTCGCCCGCGGCCAGCGTGCCGAAGTCGAACCCGCCGCCGGGCGCGGCCGGATCGGCGACCCGGACTCCGTCGACCAGCACGAGCAGCTGTTCCGCCCCCGCGCCGCGCACGCGGACCCCGGTGAACGATCCCGGGGGTCCGTTGCGGGTGATCGTCACGCCCGGCGCGCGGCGCAGCACGCGGGCGATGTCGGCGCCCTGCACCGCGTCGATCTCGTCCTCGCCGATGACGGTCACCGACTGGCCGGTGTCAGCCACATTGCCGCGCGCGCCTGTCGCGGTGACGGTGATGGTGGTTTCGTCGACCCGGCGGTCGGCGACGAAGATGGACCCGTCGTCCTGCGCCGCCAGAGGCGATGCAAGCATGGTAGAACCAAGAAGAAACAGAAATGTACGCACGATACCTCCCACGATGAACGAACACGCCGTTCATGGCGGAAGGCGCCCCGGGATTGGGGAACCTTCGCTGCATTCCGGTACACCCCGCCCGGCTGCGGAACGACCGTCTCGGGCAGGTCTCCTGGCTCCCGGATCGTCATGCCGCCCCGCCTTCCCGGCCCGAAGACCAGTGGCGTGATGGAGCGGCACTCCCCGGTCACAGTTGCGGGGGCAGCGGAGGCATTGCACCTCCTTCCCTCTTCGGTCCGCCCGAACCCCGAAAGGACCGGCCGGACAACCCGTGACGAAGCGCGCCCGATAGCGGGGGGATAACCGTTTGCCAAGTTAACCCGTTCGCAAGCCTGCCGCTTAACCCCGCCTTTCGGCCTGTACCGCCAAGGGACACCTGGGGCCGAGCCGCTCGCGGTAATGTCTTGCCGGGGGTAGGGCCGAAGGCCCAACGCGAAGGACCCAAGTGAACCGCCAGCACGCCGCCTTGCAGAAGATCGCCCACCGCCGTGCGCGGCGCGTCTCGCTGGCTACGCTCGCTTCGACCGTGCCGTTCCAAGGGTCCGCACCGAGGGCGCCGACTGCTGGCGCTCGCCGCCGCGATCGCCGTACCGGCGATGGCCGCCCCGGCCGACTGGCGCGCGTTCGACCTTGCCACGCCCACCGAAGCGACCGCTGCCCCGATGCCGTTCGAGATCCCCGGGGAGAGTTTTCCGGGCTCGGCGTTCTTCTACCTCGAGGACCTGCCGCAGCTTCCGGCCGACGAAGACCTGCCCCCGCCGATCGACAGCGGTGCGCATTCGGATGCCGCGCGCGCCCAGCCGGGACAGGCCAGCCCTGCCCCCCGGTCGTTCGTGGCGACGGGCACCGGACTCGACAAGGCCCGTGCGCTCCAGTGCATGACGCTGGCGCTGTATTACGAAGCCGCGAACGAACCGACCGACGGTCAGCGCGCGGTGGCGCAGGTGATCCTCAACCGCGTCGCGCACCCCAGCTATCCGAACTCGGTGTGCGGAGTCGTCTTCCAGGGCAGCGAGCGGCAGACCGGCTGCCAGTTCAGCTTCACCTGCGACGGCAGCCTGTCGCGCAAGCCGATGCGGGCAAGCTGGGATCGTGCGCGCGGCGTCGCCGCGGCGGCGCTCGCGGGCTCGGTCTATCGCCCCATCGGGTTCGCCACGCATTACCACGCCACCTATGTTCTGCCCTACTGGGCGGCCAGCCTGTCGCGGGTCGCCACGATCGGGCTGCACACGTTCTATACGTGGCGCGGGCTGGCCGGCGGGGCCGACGCCTTTGCCGCGCGCTATGCTGGCCGCGAGCCGATCGCCGCGCCGCACCCGCGCACTTTTCGCGATCCAGCGGGCGCGGCACCAGACCCGATCGTGCTCGCGCAGGCTTATGAGGCGGCCAGGGCGAAGGCAGCCGCGAGTGCCTCTGGATCGACCAATGCCTACACGCCTCCCCCGCCGCCAGCTTATGCCCCGGCGCTCGCGGCGCGCGGCGGCGACCGCATCTATGCGGCGGGGAACCTTCCGCAAGCGAGCGGGATCAAGGCAGAATACGCCAATGCAGGGCGCTGGATTACCCAACCGGGCAGCGGCGACAAGCAAGACGTAAATACCCGATAACCTTGCAGGTTACCGACCGCGTAACCCTGTCGGCGAACGGTCGCTTAGGCGGTCGTTGCTAAAAGCGACGCTCCCTACCCAGCAGGACCAGCCACCAACCATGACGCTTCGCTTCGCCCCCGCCCGGACGACGGCCCGCTCGCCGATCGCCCGCGCCCTCGCGCGCAAGGCGCTCGCTCACGCCGCCAACGACAACGGTGATCCGGGCCCGGCGGATGACCTGTTGCTGCACGCCGCGCTGCGTCATTTCGGAATGCACGGGCTGGGCTCGGCGCGCATTGCGCTCGGCGAGGCGGAGCGTGCGCTTGCCGAGGGGGATCGACAAGGCCACGACTGGTGGATCGGCATTTGCCGCACGCTCGACCGGCGACTTGCAGACGGCTTCGCCAATGGCGGCCGATCGCCAGGTTGACCTCATCGCCAAGGTAAGCAACGCGTTAACCACATGGTGACGGACGATCCCTAGGGAGGGTTTCCGTATGTGGAGGGGTGTCGCACAAGGCCGGTTGGGGCGGCTCGTGGGTTGTTTCGGCAATGCCGATGCACGGCGTAGCGAGGTTCACCTCGCGCTGCTGCGCACGCTCTACAATCAGCCTGCCGGCCTGGTATTGGCGACGTTGATCGGCGTGACGCTGACGGCCGTCGCGGCAAATTCCAGCGGGTCGCGAATTCTTTGGATCGGTGCCGCCGCAGTTGCGGTTCTCGGAACCGCTCGTCTCGGCGCAATGACACTGATGTCCCGTTACGCCGGCCGCTTCCCGGCGCGCTGGCTCGAGGTGGTCTACACGGTTGGCGCCACCAGCTATGCGCTGACCCTCGGTCTCTTTGTTGCGGCGATGATCCTGATCGAGGTCGATGCAAAGCTGTTGGTCATGGTTCTCCCCCTGGTTGTCGGATACGCCGTCGCGGCGGCTTCACGCGATGCCGGTCGCCCCGCGATCGCGATGAGCCAGCCGGTGCTGATCGGCCTTCCGGTCGTTCTGGCGCTGCTGGAGGACGGATCGCTGCCCTACCTCACGCTCGCCGCAACGGCAGCGTTGGCCTTTCCGACGATCGGGACAATCGTCCATACGATCTACCGCTCACTTCAGGACGCGACCATTTCCGCGCAGAAAAACGCCGAGCTCGCAGACGAAAATGCAGGTTCTCGCGCGGACCGACGTCGTAACCGGGCTCGCCAATCGCGCGGGCCTGAACCACATGCTCGCCGAGACCGTGACCGGGGCTGGCAGCGACACGATGCTCGGGCTGTTCTGGCTCGATCTCGACCGGTTCAAGGAGGTCAACGACCTGCTCGGCCACACCGTTGGCGATCGCGTGCTGGCCGAAGTCGCCCGGCGATTGCGCGCGGTTGCACCCGACGGGGCGACGGTCGCCCGGTTCGGCGGCGACGAATTCATCATGGTCTGCCCGGTCGAAAGCCGACACGCCTGCGAGCAGCTGGCCGCGCGTGTGCTCGAGAACGCGACACGCCCGTTACGGATCGACGCCGAGCGGCTCGAGGTGCCCGCTTCGATGGGCGTCGCCATTTTGCCAGAGGACGGCGCCGATGTTGACGCGCTGATGCAATGCGCCGACCTGGCGCTTTATCACGCCAAGGCCGGCGGCAAGAACCACAACCGGTTCTACGACCCGGCGATGAGCCGCCGTCTCATCCGCCGACGCGAGATCGAGCACGAACTGCGCACTGCGCTCCAGCGCGAGGAGCTGTCGATCTTCTTCCAGCCGATCGTCGACCTCGAGACGGGACGGATTCGCACGTTTGAAGCGCTGGTGCGCTGGTTCCATCCCGAAAAGGGTGAACTGAAACCCGACGAATTCATTCCGGTGGCCGAGGAAACCGGTGTGATCGTCACGCTCGGCAACTGGATCACCGCGCAAGCGGCGCGCGCGGCGGTGCACTGGCCCGCAGATGTAAACCTGGCGGTCAATCTTTCGCCGCTGCAGATCAAGGCACCCGGCGCCGCGCTCGGCATCCTGTCGGCGCTGCGCGAGGCCGGGCTCGACCCATCGCGGCTTGAGCTCGAAGTGACCGAGAGCCTGTTCCTCGAAGATAATCACGCGACCGCCGGTTTCATCAAGGAACTGGCGGAGGCTGGCGTCCACTTCGCACTCGACGATTTCGGGACAGGCTATTCGTCGCTCGGTTACATAGACCGTTTCCCGTTCCGCAAGATCAAGGTGGACCGCAGCTTCGTTTCGGGTCCGAACGTGGGACGCAAGAGCGAGGCAATCATCCGCGCGGTGGCCGAGCTGGGCGCGCAACTCGATATGGAGATCGTCGCCGAGGGCCTCGAAACACTGGAGCAGGTCTCGGCAGTTCGCGCCGCTGGCTGCACGCTGGGTCAAGGCTATTTCTTCAGCCGCGCGGTACCGGACTATCTCGCTTCCATGCTGCTGGCGCAGGAGCGCAACGGCGACATCCCGATGCGCGCCGCCGGTTGAGGTCGCACTGGCAAGGTTGCGACAGCATCAATCAGGCTGCTTGACCGTGCGTTAACTCGACCTGCGCTATGGGATCTTCCACAATGGGGTGGAAACTGGTTATTCTTGCCGGAGCTGTCGCAGGGACACTGTGGGCCCTAGGCGTTCGCCCAGAGGACGTGAAGCGCTCCGCAGACCGGCTGTCCTCGAGCGCGGCCTCGGCGATCGCATCGCCCGACACGACCGACTGGAGCTGACGGCAACCCCTTTTCGCCGATTCTGCTAACGCGAACCATTTGCAAAGATACTCAGTTACTGCAGCCGTTTGCCGGTTGCAATCGGGTCTCCCCGCGCTTAGGTCGCCTCTCGAACATGGGGCCGCCTCCGCCCGCGGGTCGGAGTCGCGCCCAGACGAGGCCCGTCCCGCGCGACCGAAGGATACGTTCCCCCCATGGCCCGCAAGAAGATCGCGCTCGTCGGCGCAGGGATGATTGGCGGCACGCTCGCGCATCTCGCTGCGAAGAAGGAAATGGGCGACATCGTCCTGTTCGACATCGCCGAAGGCATTCCCCAGGGCAAAGCGCTCGACCTGAGCCAGTGCGGTCCGATCGAGGGCTTCGACACCAACATCCTGGGCACCAATTCATACGCCGACCTCGCCGGGTCGGACGTGGTGATCGTCACCGCCGGCGTTCCCCGCAAGCCCGGGATGAGCCGCGACGACCTGCTCGGGATCAACCTGAAAGTGATGAAGGCGGTCGGCGAGGGCATCCGCGACAACTGCCCCGACGCGTTCGTGATCTGCATCACCAACCCGCTCGACGCGATGGTCTGGGCGCTGCGCGAATTCTCCGGCCTGCCGCACCAGAAGGTGGTCGGCATGGCGGGCGTGCTCGACAGCGCGCGTTTCGCGACCTTCCTCGCCTGGGAATTCGGCGTATCGGTCCGCGACGTGAACGCCTTCGTGCTTGGCGGACACGGCGACACCATGGTGCCCGTGACCAGCTACACCACGATCAGCGGCATCCCGGTCAACGATCTCGCCAAGATCAAGGGCATCGACCCCACCCGGATCGACGAGATCGTCAAGCGCACGCGCGGTGGCGGCGGCGAAATCGTCGGCCTGCTCAAGACCGGCAGCGCCTATTATGCGCCGGCCACAAGCGCGATCGCGATGGCCGAAGCCTACCTTGGCGATCAGAAGCGCATCCTGCCGTGCGCGGCTTACGTGAAGGGCAAGTACGGCCTCGACGGCCTCTACGTCGGCGTCCCGGCAGTGATCGGCGCGAACGGCATCGAGGACGTGATCGAGATCGAACTGTCCGACGACGAGAAGACCAATCTCAAGACCTCGACCGACGCGGTCGAGGAACTGCTGGTTGCGTGCAAGGGACTGGACGGGGACCTCGCCTGATGCGCGCCGTTACGTTCGCCGCAGTTGCGGCGCTCACCTGCTCGTTCCCCCTTGCGGCACAGGAAAAGCCGGCAAGCGCCGCGCAGATCGCTCAGGCAGTGGACGCGTGCAAAGCCATCACCGGTTCTAAGTGGATCGATCTCAAGAAGCTGCCGTCGCTCGGCTGGACCCCCTTCACGAAGAGCACCGGGCGCAAGCAGATGACGATCGGCGGCGCTTACGTGAAGCGCGGCAACGAGGCCCTCCTCGTGGTCGGGCACGACGAACTCAAAGAGAAGACCTGCGTGGTCCTCGTCCGGCTGCAGTCGGGAGGCAGTTACGGCGCCACCGCACAGGCGGTCAGCGAAATCATCGGCATGCCGACCGGGCAGCAGGATTTCACCTATATCTGGGAACAGGGCGGACAGCGGATCTCTCTTGATCCCAGCGGCGACAAGTCCGCTCCGAAAGCCCGCTTCGCGGTCACCGCGATCAACGGAGATGCCGAATGAGCATTCTTGTCGACAAGAACACCAAGGTCATCACCCAGGGGATGACCGGCGAAACCGGCACGTTCCACACTCAGCAGGCGCTCGACTACGGGACGCAGATGGTCGCGGGCGTGACCCCAGGTAAGGGCGGCACGACGCACATCGGCCTTCCTGTGTACGACACCGTGGCCGAGGCGAAGGCCGCGACGGGCGCAACCGCTTCGTGCATCTATGTCCCCCCGCCGTTCGCCGCGGATTCGATCCTCGAAGCGATCGATGCCGAGGTCGAACTGATCGTCTGCATCACCGAAGGCATTCCGGTGCTCGACATGGTGCGCGTCAAGCGCGCGCTCGACGGCAGCAAGAGCCGGCTGATCGGCCCCAACTGCCCCGGCGTGCTGACCCCCGGCGAGTGCAAGATCGGCATCATGCCCGGACAAATTTTCCAGAAGGGCACCGTCGGCATCGTCAGCCGCTCGGGGACGCTGACCTACGAGGCGGTGCACCAGACCACGCAAGTCGGGCTGGGCCAGACCACCGCGGTCGGCATCGGCGGGGACCCGGTCAATGGGACCAACTTCATCGACGTGCTCGAACTGTTCCTCAAGGACGACGCGACCAAGTCGATCGTGATGATCGGCGAGATCGGCGGCAGTGCCGAGGAAGAGGCCGCGCAGTTCCTCGCCGACGAGGCGAAGCGCGGCTGGCAGAAGCCGATCGTCGGCTTCATCGCCGGACGTACCGCGCCTCCGGGCCGCCGGATGGGCCACGCAGGCGCGATCGTCTCGGGCGGCCAGGGCGGCGCAGAAGACAAGATCGCCGCGATGGAAGCTGCCGGGGTGCGCGTCTCGCCCTCGCCCAGCGAACTCGGCACAACGCTCGACGCGCTCCTCAAGGAACTCGCCTGAATCACCGATCGGCGCGTCTCCTCCCCGGGACCGTCCGCACGGCTCAGGCATTTTCTTACCGAAGGTAAGCCACCCGATGGGTAACGAAGCACACGATTTCCTCCCCGATGACCCCCAACCGGGGCCATCCTGGGCCAACGCGCGCTGGCCGCTGGTCGGCGGCGAGAGCGAGGACGATCTTACCCAGGCGCTCGACCCCACGGCGATGCAGCTTGCGGTCAAGGCCGCGGCGGCGAAGTCCGGCAGGCCGATGGACGAAAAGGCGGTCGAACAGGCCGCCGGCGATTCCGATCCGCGCGATGATGCTGGTGCGGACCTACCGCGTGCGCGGCCACCTCGCCGCCAACCTCGATCCGCTGCACCTGAGCGAACGCAAACTGCCCGCCGACATGACGCCCGAGTACCACGGGTTCACCGGAGCGGCGCTGGAGCGGCCGGTGTACGTCGGTGGCACGCTAGGGCTCGAGTGGACGACGATAACCGAACTCGTGCGCATCCTGCGCAAGAACTACTGCGGCCATGTCGGCTTCGACTACATGCACATCGCCGACGTCGAGGAGCGCCGCTTCATCCAGGACCGGATCGAGGGGCCCGACAAGGTCATCACCTTCACACCTGAGGGCAAGCGCGCGATGCTTGCCGCCGTTATCCGCGGCGAACAGTACGAGAAGTACCTCGGCAAGAAGTACGTCGGCACCAAGCGGTTCGGGCTCGACGGCGGCGAATCGATGATCCCCGCGCTCGAAAGCGTCATCAAGTACGGTGGCCAGCTGGGCGTGCGCGAGATCATCTACGGCATGGCGCACCGCGGCCGGCTGAACGTGCTCGCGAACGTGATGGCCAAGCCGTACAAGGTCATCTTCCACGAATTTTCCGGCGGCAGCGCCAATCCCGACGACGTTGGTGGGTCGGGCGACGTCAAGTACCACCTTGGCACCAGCACCGACCGCGAGTTCGACGGGATCAAGGTTCACATGAGCCTTGTGCCCAATCCTTCGCACCTCGAGGCGGTCGACCCGGTGGTGCTCGGCAAGGCGCGCGCGCAGCAGGCGATCCGCGACGACCTCAAGAAGCACGAACAGGTGCTGCCGGTGCTGATCCACGGTGACGCGGCCTTCGCGGGCCAGGGCATCGTGTGGGAATGCCTCGGCTTTTCGGGGGTGCGCGGATACAACACCGGCGGCTGCCTGCACTTCGTCATCAACAACCAGATCGGCTTTACGACGAGCCCGCAGTTCGCACGCTCGTCGCCCTATCCGTCGGACGTGGCCAAGGGCGTCCAGGCACCGATCCTTCACGTCAACGGTGACGATCCCGAGGCGGTGACCTTCGCCTGCAAGATGGCGATCGAGTACCGCCAGCGGTTCGGCCGCGACATCGTGATCGACATGTGGTGCTATCGCCGCTTCGGCCACAACGAGGGCGACGAGCCCAAGTTCACCCAGCCGCTGATGTACGACGCGATCAAGGACCACCCCAAGGTCAGCGCGATCTATGAAAAGCGCCTCCTCGAAGAAGGCGTGGTCAAGCCCGGCGATGCCGACGCGATGTGCAACGAGTTCATCGCGCACCTCGACGAGCAGTTCGAAGGCGCGCAGAGCTACAAGCCCAATATCGCCGACTGGTTCGGCGGGCGGTGGGCGGGTCTCAACAAGCCCGTCGATTCCGAGGAAGCGCGTCGCAATGTCGACACCGCAATCTCGAAAAAGCTGTTCGACAGCCTGGGCCGTACGCTCACCACGGTTCCCGAGGATTTGGCCATCCACAAGACGCTGGAACGCGTTCTCGAGGCCAAGCGTCAGATGTTCGCCAACGGCGATGGGTTCGACTGGGCCACTGCCGAGGCGCTCGCCTATGGCAGCCTCGTCACCGAAGGCTACGGCGTGCGCCTGTCGGGGCAAGATTCGGGCCGCGGCACGTTCAGCCAGCGCCACGCGGTATGGGTCGACCAGAACACCGAGCGGAAATACATCCCGCTGACCCAGCTGCCGCACGGCAAGTTCGAAGTCTACGACAGCCCGCTGTCCGAATACGGCGTGCTCGGGTTCGAATACGGGTTCGCCATGGCCGATCCCAAAAGCCTGGTGCTGTGGGAAGCGCAGTTCGGCGATTTCGCGAACGGCGCCCAGATCATCATCGACCAGTTCATCGCCGCGGGCGAGGCCAAGTGGTTGCGCGCCAACGGCCTCGTGATGCTGCTGCCCCACGGCTACGAAGGCCAGGGACCGGAGCATTCCTCCGCCCGGCTCGAGCGATTCCTGCAGCTTTGCGCCAACGACAACCTGCAGGTCTGCAACATCACCGTGCCGGCCAACTACTTCCACGTGTTGCGCCGGCAGATGCTGCGTCCGTTCCGCAAACCCCTGATCATCATGACGCCCAAGAGCCTGCTGCGGCATCCGCTGGCGAAAAGCTCGGTCGAGGAGTTCACCGGCGAAAGCCACTTCCGCCGGATCGTCAGCGACACGACCGAAATCGCCGACGCAAAAATACGTCGGCTCGTGCTGTGCAGCGGCAAAGTCGCTTATGACCTGCTTCAGAAGCGCGACGAGGAGGGGCTCGACGACGTTTCGATCGTGCGGGTCGAGCAGATCTACCCGTTCCCCGGCGAGCCGCTGAGCGTGCGCCTGAAGCGCATGACCAACCTGGAAGAGATCGTCTGGTGCCAGGAAGAGCCGCGCAACAACGGCGCGTGGTTCTTCGTCGACCGGCAGATCGAGCAGGCCGCCACCGCCGCCGGCAAGGCCGGGATGCGCCCGACCTACGCCGGGCGTGAAGTCGCCGCCTCGCCCGCCACCGGATTTGCGAAACGGCACGAGGAGCAGCAGCGTGCACTGGTCGGGCTCGCGCTGGGCCTCAACGACGGCGGCGACGCCCTGCGCGGCAACAGAGCGCGCCTCTCCACGAAGAAACCCGCCTGAGGAACCGATAGATGTCGAAGGAAGTCAAAGTCCCCACGCTGGGCGAATCGGTCACCGAAGCGACCGTCGGCGAATGGCTCAAGCAGCCCGGCGACCCGGTCTCGGTCGACGAGCCGATCGCCAGCCTGGAAACCGACAAGGTCGCGATCGAGGTGCCCTCGCCGGTCAACGGCGTGATGGGCGAGCAGAAGGTCGCTGTCGGCGAGACGGTCGAGGTCGGCGCGCTGCTGGCGACGATCGAGGACGACGTCGCCGCGGGCGAGAGCACCAGCGTCGAACCCCGCGAAGCGCCCGCCCCGAGGGAGGAAGCCGCTGCCCCAGCCCCCGCGCCCACCCCTGCTTCCACCGGCGAGCGCAAGGGCGATGGCACGATCGAGGATACCGCGCCCGCGCAGGCGAAGATCCACGATCCCGAAGCGACCCAGACGCTGTCGCCCGCAGTGCGCCGCGCGGTGCTCGAACACGGGGTCGACCCGTCGAGCATCAAGGGCTCGGGCAAGGACGGTCGCCTGACCAAGGAAGACGTGCTGGCCGCGGCTGCCGAGGCGAAGGCGACACCCGCCCCGCCATCCTCGTCGGACCCGACGTCCGCTCCCACCTCGGCAGCTCCAGCGGGCGAGCGCCGCGAGGAACGGGTCAAGATGACCCGCATGCGCCAGACGATCGCGAAACGGCTCAAGAGCGCGCAGGAGACCGCCGCGCTGCTGACCACCTTCAACGACGTCGACATGACCGCGGTCATGGACGCGCGCGAGAAGTTCAAGGACACCTTTGCCAAGAAGCACGACATCAAGCTCGGCTTCATGTCGTTCTTCGCCAAGGCCGCGTGCCTTGCGCTCAAGGACATTCCCTCGGTCAACGGCCAGATCGACGGCGATGAGATCGTCTATTTCGATTACGTCGACATCTCGGTCGCGGTCAGCGCGCCGAACGGTCTCGTCGTCCCGGTCGTCCGCAATGCCGACGCCAAGAGCTTCGCGCAGATCGAAAAGGACATCGCCGACTTCGGCAAGCGCGCCAAGGATGGCACGCTGACGATGGACGACATGAAGGGCGGCACGTTCACGATCTCGAACGGCGGCGTGTTCGGCGGGCTCATGTCCACGCCGATCATCAACCCTCCCCAGAGCGCCGTGCTCGGCCTTCACCGCATCGAGGACCGCCCGGTCGTTCGCAACGGCGAGATCGTGATCCGCCCGATGATGTACATCGCACTCTCCTACGACCACCGCCTGGTCGACGGACGCGAGGCAGTGACCGCACTCAAGACCATCAAGGAGGCGATCGAGGATCCCATGCGGATGCTGATCGACCTTTGAGGAACAGATAAATGGCTGACTACGACTACGACGTCCTGATCATCGGCAGCGGACCCGGCGGCTATGTCGCCGCGATCCGCGCGGCACAGCTCGGTTTGAAAACCGCCTGCGTCGAAAGCCGCGAGACGCTGGGGGGCACCTGCCTCAACGTCGGGTGCATTCCGTCGAAGGCGATGCTGCACGCGAGCGAGTTCTTCGACGCGGCGGCGAACGGCACGATGGCGAAGATGGGCGTGGTGGTGGAGCCCAAGCTCGACCTCGAAACGATGCACGCGCAGCGGCTCGACGCGGTCAAGCAACTGACCGGCGGCATCGCGTTCCTGTTCAAGAAGAACAAGGTCGACTGGAAAAAGGGTTTCGCGACGTTCGTCGATGCGCACACGGTCGATATCGGCGGCGACAAGGTCACCGCGAAGAACGTCGTCATCGCCACCGGCTCCTCGGTCACCCCATTGAAGGGCGTCGAGGTCGACAACGCCAAGCAGGTCGTGGTCGACAGCACCGGCGCGCTCGAACTGCGCGCAGTGCCCAAGAAGATGGTCGTGATCGGCGGCGGCGTGATCGGGCTCGAACTCGGGTCGGTCTGGCGGCGGCTCGGGGCCGAGGTCGTGGTGGTCGAATTCCTCGACCAGCTTCTCCCCGGCATGGACATGGATATCCGCAAGGAAGCCGCCAAGATCTTCAAGAAGCAGGGCATGGAGCTGATGCTCGGCCACAAGGTCACCGGCTGCACCGTCAAGGGCAAGACGGCCTCGCTGACGGTCGAACCCAGCGCCGGCGGCGATGCGCAGACGATTGAGGCGGACTGCGTCCTCGTTTCGATCGGGCGGCGCCCCAACACCGAAGGGCTCGGCCTCGACAAGATCGGGCTGGAGACCAACAAGCGCGGCCAGATCGAAACCGACCACGATTTCCGCACCAAGGTCGCCACAGACGTTGGGGGCGTGTGGGCCATCGGCGACGTGATTCCCGGCCCGATGCTGGCCCACAAGGCCGAGGACGAGGGCATCGCCTGCGCCGAGAACATCGCCGGGCAGACCGGCATCGTGAACCACGCGGTGATCCCCGGCGTCGTCTACACCTGGCCCGAGATGGCCGGTGTCGGCCTGACCGAGGACGAGGCGAAGGAAACCGGCAAGCCGATCAAGGTCGGCAAGTTCCCGATGCTCGCCAACAGCCGCGCGAAGACCAACCACGAGCCCGATGGTTTCGTGAAGGTCATCGCCGAGGCGGACAGCGACAAGGTGCTGGGTGTGTGGATGATCGCCAGCGTCGCGGGCACGATGATCGCCGAAGCCGCGCTGGCGATGGAATTCGGCGCGACGAGCGAGGACATCGCGTACACCTGCCACGCGCACCCGACGCATGCCGAGGCGCTCAAGGAAGCCGCGATGGCGGTCCAGGGCAAGGCGATCCACGTTTGACGCAGCGGCGGGACTGACGCATTCCCCTGGCGGGAGGCTTGCCAATGATTCCGACGCTTACCGACGAACCCGGCGCAATCGAACTCGCCGCGCAAATCCGCGGAGGAATGCTCTCGCCGCTCGAGGCGGTGGATGCCGCAATCGCGCGCATCGAGGCGCTCGACGGGCCGATCAACGCCGTTGTGGTGCGCGACTTCGACCGCGCGCGCGACCAGGCGAAGGCCTGCACCAAGATGGGCGAAGGCATCGACCAGCCGCTGTTTGGCGTGCCGATGACAATCAAGGAAAGCTTCGACATCGCCGGGTTGCCGACGACCTGGGGGCACCTGGAATACAAGGACAATATCGCCCAGTCGAGTTCGCGCGTCGTGCGCGACCTGCTCGACGCGGGCGTGATCTTCCTTGGCAAGACCAACGTCCCGCCCGATCTTGCCGACTGGCAATCGACCAACCCGGTCTATGGCCGCACCGCCAATCCGCATGACTATTCGCGCAGCCCCGGCGGATCGTCGGGCGGATCGGCCGCGGCGGTCGCAAGTGGCATGGTGCCGTGCGATTTCGGCACGGACATCGGCGGCTCGGTCCGCGTACCGGCGCATTTCTGCGGCATCTGGGGCCACAAGACGAGCTGGGGCGTGATCTCGAAGCAAGGCCACGATCATCCCGCCTTTTCGGGCATCGGCGCGCACGACGGCGCGCTGTCGATCGCCGGGCCGCTCGCCCGCAATGCCGACGACCTGGCGTTGCTGGTCGAACGCACGGCGAGCTTTCCGCTAAAGCGCAGCGACGACCCGATGTCTCTCGGACGGTTCCTCGTTGTCACCGACCTGCCCGGAAGCCCGGTCGACGATGGCGTGCGCGCGGCTATCGAAGCGGTCGCCGACGCGATCGAGAAAGCCGGTCACACCGTCGACCGCCAACCTCGGCGTGCGATGCCGGATTTCGCGAAGGCGCACGCCGACTACCTCAAGATGCTCAACGTCGCGATGGCGCGCGGTGAGCCCGGACCCGGCGGTCAACGCGCCACTGCGAGCGACTGGTTCGACCTGCTCGACGCGCAGGCGCGCTGCGAAACGGCCTGGGACGAGGTGTTCGGCGGGCAAAGTTTCGTGCTGGCCCCGCCCGCACCGGTCGTCGCCGTGCCCGAACGCGAAGGTCGTGTGTTCGACGGCACGGTCACGATCAACGGTAGGGAAGAAAGCAGCGCCGCCGCGCTCGCCTGGGCGGGCATCGCCACTTTCCCCAACCTGCCCTCAACCGTGCTGCCGGTCTCCACGGTCGACGGATTGCCGTGCGGGATGCAGGTGATCGGGCCACGCTGGTCCGACCTCGACTGCATCGCCACCGCCAAGTCCATCGGCGAGATCGTCGGCGGCTGACGTGGCGCGCGGGCTCTGGATGCGGCGCTTTGCCCGTTGGCATATCTGGCTTGGCTGGCTGGTCGGCGTGCCACTGCTGCTGTGGACACTGAGCGGCGTTGTGATGGTGCTCAAACCGATCGAGGAGGTCCGCGGGTCAACGCTCCGCATCGAGCCGGACGAGCGCCCTGCCCTCGCTGGCAATCCGCGACCGATCCCGTTTCTCCTCGACAGATCGCGGCAGGTCGTCGAATTGCGCAGTTTCGTCCAGCGCGGTCGCACGGTGACGCTGGCAATCGCGCCAAATGGTAACGTCGCCCGCTACGATGCCGCGACCGGAGAGGCGATCCCTGCGCTCGACGAACAGGAAGCGCGCGAAGCGATCGCGGCGTCGATCAGGGGCGGCGACCGGATTACGGCGATACGCGCATACGGGGCCGACGAAGCGCCAATCGATCTCCGCCGTCCGGTTCCGACCTGGCAGGCGACGCTTGCCGATGGCACGCACGTCTACATCAATCGCGGGAGTGGCGAGATCGAGGCGGTGCGCACCCGCTGGTGGCGGTTCTACGACTTCATGTGGGGCCTGCACATCATGGACCTGCAAACCCGCGAGGATGCGCACAATCCGTTCACCCTCGTGTTCGGGATACTCGCCTCGGTGGGCGCCGTGTTGGGCACGGTCCTCCTGTTCCGCCGCCGTAAGCCAAGGGGGGGCCCGGCGTGAACCCGCCGGTCCTTCCCCCACTGCTCGACCTTGCCGGAACGGCGGTGTTCGCGCTCACCGGCGCGCTCCTCGCCGCCCGTCTGAAGCAGACGTTCGTGACGATGGCGTTCTTTGCGCTGGTTACGGGCGTTGGCGGAGGGTCCCTGCGTGACATGCTGCTCGGCGCGCCAGCATTCTGGCTGCATTCTCCGTGGGTCGCGCCGGTTATTTTCGCCACCGCGCTCGTCGCGTGGTTCACGCCGACCGCGTGGTGGGAGAACGAGTTGATCGATTGGGCCGACGCGGCGGGCCTCGCTGCCTTCGCGGTCCTAGGGACTGCCAAGGCGCTCGCCTTCGGGGTCGCGCCCGTGCCTGCAGCGGTGCTGGGGGTAATAACCGGCTGCGCCGGGGGCGTCGCGCGCGACGTGATCGCCGGCGTACCTTCGATCATCATGCGGCCCGAGATCTACGTGACCGCCGCCGCGCTCTCCGCGATACTCACCGTCATCGGCGTATTCGCCGGGCTGCCCGATGCGGCGACCTGGGCGGTTGCCTGGGTCGCCGGGTTCGGAGTCAGAGGTGCAGCGATCCGTTGGAAGCTCGCGCTGCCAGCCTATCGCAAAGATTAGCCCGCGAAGTCGGGCGACTGTGCGGTCTGGTAACGGCCGTCGGCGCCGCTCGCACTCGTGTCATTGTCGTCATCGCCGGGAAGCGGGCCTCCGGGATACGAAGGCGCACCTTCCCGCGCCGCCCGTGCGGCGGCGTACCGGTCGTCGTCCCACTGGCGATCCTCGGCCGGATAAGGGGCGGGGGAACCGCTCGCATCGCCTCGGTATCCGGCGCCACGACCGTAGTCGATATCGCCGATCCGGCCGTCGTTACCGATCGAGCAGCGGAAGTTTTCACCTGTCCGCAGGCGACCCGTTACATCCCAGCCGTTGCCGGAACGGTTGACGCTATCGACGGTATCGATCCGCGCATTGCGCTCCACTTCGCGCGCGCACATGTCGACCGCGCGATCGAGGCCGCGGCTGTCGTCGTAGCGCGAGTCGGTCGGCCCGTTGCGATAGTTGTAGCGGTAATCGCCGTTCGGATAGGGCCCGCCGGCATTGGGGTAACGCTGCGGATAGCGATAGTCGCGGTCGCGCTGGCTGGACCTGCTCGCCGCGCTGGCGACCGCGGCGATCGCGCCAAGCACGACGACTGCACCGATCACATCGCCCGCATCCACGCGGTCGCGGCGATAGTAACGGCGATGGGCCTGCGCATTGACGCCATCGGCATCGAACACGCCCGCGGTCTCGACCGAAGCGTGCGACGCCATCTGGGGAAGATGGGCAGCGGCGAGCGGCGCTGCGGCCATCGACGCACAAGCGGCGAGTGCCGCGGCGGACGCGATACGAAGTGCGTTACCCATGACCTGCAAGACCCCCAGAAAAGACAGGCAATGCGGCAAGATACCGCACGACAGCCCAAAAGACTAGGCGGTCCAGGCTTGCAAAAACCTGAACCGCCCGTCGGTTTCGTTGGTTGGTATCCGCTTACCAGCCGTAGCGGCTGTTGGACCCATAGCGGCTGCTGTTCTTCAGTCCGCTGTAGTCGATGTCGACGACCCGGCCGTAGCGAATGTCGCAGCTGAACCTGCCCTGGTCATAATCGCGGCCACCGTAACGATAGTTGTAGTCGCGATTCCAGCCGCCACCACGCTCGTTCACGACCAGCGTGCCCTTGACGCGGTAACCGTCACGCTTGCGATCGATATCGCGCACGTCCGTGACCCGGGCACCGCGATAGCCGCGGCGGCTGAGGTCCTGCTGGGCAGCACTCACGCACTGCTGAACTGCGGACCGCGAATTGCCGTAGCGGTTGTAGTCGTACCCGCCGTTGCCATAGCGGCTGTCGTACCGCGCGTTGGGATTGTAGGGCCCGCCATACGTGCCGTTGTAACCGCGGTCCTTGCCGATCGAGCCGGCGACAGCGGCGATGCCGCCGATGATCAGCGCGCCGGCGATGATGTCGCCCGCGTCGATGCCGTCATCGTTGCGGTCACGCGCCATAGCGGGCGTTGCGGAAGCCAGAGCCATCGCGCCAGCCGCGACGGTCCCGACGAGGGCTTTCGAAATGGTATTCATGGCTCACCTCAAATGTTCTGCGAGGGACGATCCCCCGTCTTGTGACACCGTTATAGGAGGTGCCCGGTGAGGTGAGCCTGAATTGCGATTACAGCTTCCGTTCAGCTAAATCGGCTTGAATGTGAACATGGCACGCTTGTTGCAAGGTCATTCGTCACCCGTCGGGGGCACGTCCAGTCCCGTCCACCGCGCGAGGAAGGACAGCACGTCCGCCCCTTCGGCGATTGCCTTGTCAGTGGGTTTGCCGCTGCCGTGGCCCGCGCGGGTCTCAATGCGGATGAGGTGCGGCTCGTCTCCTGCATCGGCCGCCTGGAGCGCGGCGGTGTACTTGAAGCTGTGCCCCGGCACTACGCGGTCGTCGGTATCGGCCGTGGTCACCAGCGTAGCCGGATAGTCCACGCCCGAGCGGATGTTGTGGTACGGTGAATAGGCGCGCAGCACCTTGAAGTCGGCTTCCTTCGACGGATACCCGTAATCATCGACCCAGTAGCGCCCCGCGGTCCAGCGGTCGAAGCGCAGCATGTCCATAACGCCGACGGCCGCGTGCGCCGCGTCGACCAGATCGGGCCGCTGGTTCAGCACCGCGCCCACCAGCAACCCGCCGTTCGAACCGCCCTCGATCGCGAGACCATCGTCCGTCGTCACGCTGTTCGCCTTGAGCCAGTCACCCGCCGCCGCGAAATCGTCGAACACGTTCTGCTTGTTGTTCAGGCGTCCGGCGTCATGCCACGCCTTACCGTATTCTCCGCCGCCGCGAATGTTGGCGAGCGCGAACACCCCGCCCGCGTCGATCCACGCCATGCGCGTTGCCGAAAAGCCGGGGGTAAGCGAAATGTCGAACCCGCCGTAGCCGTAGAGCAGCGTCGGTGCCGGACCGGTCACGTCCTTGCGCTTGACGATGAACATCGGGATCTTCGTTCCGTCCTTGGACGGGTAGAACACTTGGTCGACCGCGTACTTCGCCGGGTCGAGCGCCAGTTCGGGCGTCGCGAACGGCGCGCTCTCGCCGGTCGAGAGGTCAATCCGCTTGATCGCTGTGGGCTGGTTGAAGCTTGAAAAGCTGTAGAACGTCTCGGGATCGCCCGGCCGCCCGGCAAAGCCAGCAGCTGTGCCGATCCCGCCCAGCTCGATCACCCGGTCGGGTTTCCCGTCGAGCATGAACACCTCGGCCCGGCTCGCGGCGTCCTTGAGATAGGTCACGATCAACCGATCGCCGACGATGGAAACCGAATCGATCGGCTCCGGACGTGCCGCGATCACCGTTTCGAAATTCGGCGCTTCCGCCGACAGGTCGACCTTGACCACACGGTAGGTCGGCGCATCGCTGTTGGTCTTGAGATAGAGCGTCGAGCCGACCGTATCGATAGGGCTCCAGTCGTTGTCGAACCCGGCGATCAGAGGCTTTGACGCCCAGCCCAGCGTCTTGCGCTGGCTGAGGTCGATCACCTGCAGTTCGTTACGCGCGTCCGTTCCGGTGGCCGAACTGACGAACGCCCAGCGACCGTCGTCGCTCACCGCCGCCGTATGCCCGCGCTCGCGGTGACCAGGGGTCGAGAAGACCTTTTCGTCATCGTTCTGCGGCGTGCCAAGCTTGTGGAAATAGATCGCCTGATCGTAGTTGAGCGCCTGGAAGTCCTTGCCCTCCTCGGGCTCCGGAAAGCGCGAATAGAGAAAGCCTTCCTCGCCGACCCAGGCGAGGCCGGTGAACTTGGCCCAGCGGATCTCGTCGCCGGTTTCGGCTCCGCTAGCAACGTCGAGCACCTTGAGGATGCGCCAGTCGGTTCCCCCATCCTGCACGCTGTAGAGCAGTTTCGACCCGTCGGGTGACGGTTGCCAGTCGCTGAGCGCGGTCGCTGCGTCCTTGGCCCAGGCATTGGGATCGATCAGGAGTCGCCGTGTACCGTCGAGCCCGTCCTGCACGTAGAGCGGGCTCTGGTTCTGGAGACCCGTATTGCCGGTGTAGAAATAGCGATTGCCGAACTTGTGCGGCACGCCGAACCGTTCGTAGTCCATCAGCGCGGCGATCCGTTTGCCGAACCAGTCGCGCCCCGGCACGGTCTCGAGGTAGGCCTCGGTCACCGCATTCTCGTCGGCGACCCACTTGGCGACTTTCGCGTCGGAGCGGACATCGGCCTCGAGCCAGCGGTAGGGGTCGGCAATCGCCTCGCCAAAGATCGTCTCGACCGTGTCGCCGCGTTCGGTTGCTGGATAGGCGAGAGGCGTCGTCTGGGCGGCAGTGGCGGACATCAGGGCTCCGGTCGTCTGGGCGAAAGCGGGTACGGCAAGCGCGATCGAGGATGCTGCGCCGAGCAGCGTTGTCAGGCGAAAGGTCATGAAAGCTCCGGAATTCTGCGACTGATTGCCGATGTAACCATTTGGGCAGGTCTTTCAATCGCTAGACCGCCGGCCAAAGAGAAAGGGCCGGAAGTTTCCCCCCGGCCCTTCGATTGTCTCGTGTCGCGAGGTGCCTCAGGCGTCCTCGAACTCGTCTTCGTCCTGGTTCGTCACCGGGCCCGAATCCTTACCTTTGGCCTCGACGTCGCGGTCGACGAATTCGATAATCGCGATGGGGGCCGAATCGCTGGCGCGAATGCCCGCCTTGATCACGCGGGTGTAGCCACCATCGCGGTCGGCGTAGCGCTCGGCGAGCACGTCGAACAGCTTCCGGAGCTGGGTTTCGTCGCCCAGGCGGCTCATCGCCAAGCGGCGATTGCTGAGCCCGCCGCGCTTGGCGAGAGTCACCAGCTTCTCGACGTAGGGGCGCAGCTCCTTCGCCTTGGGCGTGGTGGTGAGAATCTGCTCGTGCTTCACGAGCGCGGCCGACAGGTTGCGCAGCAACGCGGCGCGGTGGCCGCTCTTGCGCTGCAGCTTACGGCCCTTGATGCCGTGCTTCATGGTTCGTATCCTTCGTTCGTATGGGGCCCGTACGAGGTAGCCCAATCCAGGCGGCTGTCAGGGTCGCCGCCGTCACCCTTGTTCAGAAGCGCCGGCCCAAAGCGGAAATGCGGCGGAAAGTCAACCCGAGAAGCCGCCGCGGCTCTTCATCAACGGCTGCACGCGGGTCCCGAACTGCTCGACCCCCCATACGAAATCGTCGAAGGTCAGCAACACCCCGCCGGTGTTCGGCACCGCGGCCATCTCGTCGAGCATGGCGGCGATCTTGCCGTAGCTGCCGACCAGAGTACCGATGTTGATGTTGACTGCGCCTTCGGGGGCGGCAAGCTGGCGCACGTTGGTGGTCGCATTGTTCTTGTCCGCCGCGCCCTGCTCGAACAGCCACGACACCGCATCGCGATCGAGCCCGTCGTTGTAGCTCTGCCACTTGGCCTCGGCCTCCTCGTCGGTCTCGGCCATGATCAGCATGACGAGGACGAAGATCTTGACGTCGCGGCCGGTCTTCGCGGTAGCGGCAGCGAGGCGCTCGTTGTTCGAGGCGAAGGCCGTCGGGGTGTTGACGCCCTTGCCCAGGCAAAACGCGTAGTCAGCCCACTTGGCCGAAAACGCCAGCCCTTCGTCCGAAGATCCGGCGCAGATGATCTTCATCGCGCCTTCGGGCGTGGGTTTCACCCGGCAATCGTCCATTTTGTAATAGTCGCCCTTGAAGTCGCTCTGCCCGGTCTCCCACAGTTCGCGCAGGATGTGCGCGTATTCGTCGAGCATCTGGTAGCGGTTGCGGAAGTGCTCGTCCCCCGGCCACAGGCCCATCTGGCTGTATTCGGGCCGTTGCCAACCGGTGATGAGGTTAAGGCCGAAGCGCCCGTGACTGATATCGTCGATGGTGTTGCACATCCGCGCCGCGAACGCCGGCGGGATCACCAGCGTCGGGCAGGTGGCGTAGATCTTGATCCGCTCGGTCACGGCAGCAAGCCCCGCCATAAGCGTGAAGCTTTCCAGGCCATAGTCCCAGAATTCGGTCTTGCCGCCGAACCCGCGCAGCTTGATCATCGACAGGAGGAAATCGAGTCCGTGCCTTTCCGCGAGCTGCGCGACCTCCTTGTTGAGATCGAAGCTCGGCATGTACTGCGGCGCGTTCTCGCTGATCAGCCAGCCGTTGTTGTTGATGGGCACGAAAACGCCGATTTCCATGATCGTCAGCTCCTCAAAAAGTCGATGATGTCGGTGGTGACAGGCATCGGATCGGTCACGTTGACCGCGTGTCCTCCCCAGCTTCGCTCGATACCGCGTGCGTTTGGCAACAGCGCTTGCAACCGCGTCGAATTGAACGATGGCACCAGAAGGTCGTCCGACGCGCTGTAGAGCAGCACCGGGACCGCGACCTCACCCAGCCAGGGCCGGCCGTCGAAGCAGCGCGCCGCCGCGATCCGCTGTTCCATCGTCGCGTCGCCCGGCCACTGGCCTAGCTGGTGCGCCGCCTCCGCGCGAAGCGCAGCGTCGTGCTCGCTGAGCCAGGCGGACGGGAACAGGAACAGCGGCTGCGCTTCGATGAAGGCAGGCACGCCGGCATGGCGGAGCAAGGCGAGCCGCACGTCGAAACAGCGCGCGGTCTGCGGATCAAGGCTGGCCCAACCGTTGATCACCACGATGGACTCGACCCGGTCGGGCGCGGCGCGCGCCGCCTCGAGCGCGGCCATGCCGCCGATCGCGTGGCCGACCACGCTCGCGTGCGCAAAGCCCAACGCATCGATCAACGCCAGGAGATCGGCCCCGACGTCTACCAGGGACAGAGTCGGGAGCGCGCTTCGGTCGCTGCGGCCGGTGCCGCGCTGGTCGTAGGCGACGATCCGGAACTTTTCGGCCAGCGTGGGAATGTTCGGCGCCCAATAGGCCGCCGATCCGCCCAGACCGCTCGACAGGATCACCGGCGGGGCATCTGCGGGACCGTGCTCTTCGTAATACAGGCCCGCCGCGTAGGGCATCAGCCGATATGCGCCACGCTCGCGACTTCGACCAGGCAATCGGGCTTCACCAGATCGGCCTTGATGCAGTAGCGCGCGGGCTTGTCGCCGGGAAAGTACTCGGCATAGACCAGGTTGAACGCCGGATAATCGGCGAAATCCTTCAGGAAAATGTGGTTCATCGCGACGTCCGCCATCGCCGCTCCCGCCGCCTCGAGCGTGGTCTTGATGACTTCCATCACATGGCGCGTCTGCGCTGCCGCGTCGCCGACATGGAGCACGCTGCCGCCCTCACCCAGCGCGAGCACGCCCGAAACGTAGACCGTGTTGCCTGCTCTCGCGCCAGCCGAATAGGGCGCTATCGGGGTCGGGAACTGCGGTGGATTGATCGGGGTAAAGCTCATCGGGTTTCCTCATCGCTGGTCTGGGGGCCGATTTGCCCGAACGCGCCGCAGAAGTCGGCCACGGTGGAGACCCAGCCAAAGAACTTCTCGACGTTGTAGACTGTCGCCTCCTGCATCATCGGCGGGCCGAGATGGTGAGTCGCATCCTCGAGCATCACCCCGAAGTATTCGAGATGGAACCCGTCACGCAGCGTGCTTTCGACACACACGTTGGTGGCGATGCCGACGAACACGATGTTGCGGATGCCGCGTGCGCGCAGGGTGGAATCGAGCGCCGAATTGAAGAACGCGCTGTAGCGCGGTTTGCCAAGCACGATATCGCCCGCCTGCGGCGCGAGCCCGTCGACCAGTGCATAGTCCCAGCCGCCCTTGGCCAGCAGCTGACCTTGCAGGTCGGGCCGCGCGCGCATCGTCTTGAGCGCGTTGGACTTGTACCAGTTGGGCGAACCCGGCCCGCCGGCCTCGGCATAATCGGCATCCCAGCCGTTTTGCAGGAACACGACGAGCACGCCCGCCGCGCGCGCTGTCTCGATCACTTTGGCGATCTGGCCGATTGTGCCCGCTGCGCCCGCGATGTCGAAGCCCGCAAGATCGACGTAGCCACCGACAGAGGCATAGGCATTCTGCATGTCGACCACGACGACCGCGGTCTCTTCGGCAGCAAGGATGAGCGGTTCGGGCCGCGCAGGCAGGGTGACCCGTCTGCCAGCGCCCGAACCCGTCGCGATGGCGGCTTCCATCGGCACAGTCTGAAGTGGATTGGCGCGCCGAACAAGTGGCTTTGCGCCGCGGCTCGTCAGCCGGGGAACTGGCCCGCGAAGGCGAATTCGCCAATGGGCTTGCGATCCGACGGCACTTCGCGCGCGCGCAGACGCTCGTCGAGTGTTTCGGCAGGGGCGATGCGGCCGATCACGAAGGCGGCCTCGAAGCGAAAGCGATCGGGCACGTCCAGTTCGGCACGTGCCCGATCCCACTGAACTCCGGCCATGCCGTGCGTGTGATAACCGAGCAGGCTCGCCTGCAATGCCATCTGTGCCCAGGCCGCTCCAGCGTCGAAACTGTGCGTGTGCGACGGGGAAGGTTCGCCGGGCTTCGTCTCGATCAGCGTGTCCGAGAGCACGTAGACCAGCGCCGAAGCGTTCTGCGCCCATGCCGCATTGAACGGCATCAACAGAGCCACGAAACGGTCCCAGTCGTCGCTGCTGCGCACCGTGTAGAGCAGCCGCCAGGGCTGCGCGTTGAACGATGAGGGCGCCCAGCGCGCCGCTTCGAAAATCGTCATCAGATCGGCGTCGGACATGTCCGACCGGTCGAATGCACGGGGGGACCAGCGGTCGACGAACTGGGCGTCGACGGGGTGTTGGGGCTGTCGGTCTGTCATGCGCGCGTGCCAGCGCGGAAGTGCGTCCGAGTCAAGCGCGACAAACGAAAAGGGCCGCCCACCGAAGCGAACGACCCTTTTTGTTCTCCCCGAGAAAGGGCGATCAGCCGAGCAGTTCCTGCTCGAGCTTCTTGGCCATTTCCTCGATATTTTCCGGCGGCCAGCCGGGGATGTCCATGCCGAGGCGCAGGCCCATCGAGCTCAGGACTTCCTTGATCTCGTTCAGGCTCTTGCGGCCGAAGTTCGGGGTGCGGAGCATCTCGGCCTCGGTCTTCTGGACCAGATCGCCGATGTAGATGATGTTGTCGTTCTTGAGGCAATTGGCCGAACGAACCGAAAGCTCGAGCTCGTCGACCTTCTTGAGAAGGTAGCGGTTGAGCTGGTTGGCGTCGCTTTCTTCCGGCTGCGCGGCCATCCCGATCATCGGGCTCGAAGCCACCGGCACGCCATCCTCGAAGTGGACGAACAGCGCGAGCTGGTCCTGCAGGATGCGGGCGGCATAAGCCACGGCATCTTCCGGGGTGACGGTGCCGTCGGTTTCGATCGTCAGGCTCAGTTTGTCGAAGTCGAGCTCCTGCCCGACGCGGGCGTTCTCGACCTTATAGCTGACCTGGCGGACCGGCGAGTAGAGCGAGTCGACCGGGATCAGCCCGATCGGCGCATCGACCGGACGGTTGCCGACGGCGGGGACATAGCCCTTTCCGGTGTCAGCGGTCAGTTCCATGTTGAGGTTTGCGCCCTCGTCGAGGTGGCAAATCACGAGGTCCTTGTTCATTACCTCGATGTCGCCCGACACGGCGATGTCGCCGGCGGTGACTTCACCCGGGCCCGTAGCGGCGAGCTGAAGCCGCTTGGGCCCTTCGCCTTCCATGCGGAGCGCAATCTGCTTTACGTTGAGCACGATGTCGGTGACGTCCTCGCGCACGCCGGCGAGCGACGAGAACTCGTGGAGAACGTTCTCGATCTTGATCGAGGTGATCGCCGCGCCCTGAAGGCTCGACAGAAGAACCCGGCGCAGCGCGTTGCCGAGCGTCAGGCCATAGCCCCGCTCGAGCGGCTCGGCGACGAAGGTAGCCTTGCGGCCCTTGGCGGAGTCCTTGACCTCGAGGGTGTTGGGCTTCTTGAGTTCCTGCCAGTTCTTGGTGTTAACGGCCATGGATATCCCCTGGGGTTCAAATGCGTTTGGGATCGGCGCCGGGAGGCGTCCGATCCCTGGAAAGTCGGCGGCGGGGTCGAGCCCTGCCGCCGGGCAGGCAATCAGACGCGGCGGCGCTTGCTGGGACGAACCCCGTTGTGCGGGATCGGCGTCACATCGCGGATCGAGGTGATCGTGAAGCCGACCGCCTGCAGTGCCCGCAGCGCGCTCTCGCGGCCCGAGCCGGGGCCCTTGACCTCAACCTCGAGCGTGCGGACGCCGTGTTCGGCGGCCTTCTTGCCGGCGTCGTCGGCGGCGACCTGGGCAGCGTAGGGAGTTGACTTGCGGCTACCCTTGAAGCCCATCATCCCGGCCGACGACCACGAAATCGCGTTGCCTTGTGCGTCGGTGATGGTGATCATCGTGTTGTTGAAGCTGGCGTTGACGTGCGCCACGCCGCTGGAGATGTTCTTGCGCTCGCGGCGCTTAATGCGCTGAGGTTCGCGTGCCATTGGTTTGGTATCCTGTCTGGGGCTCGGGAAAGAGAAAAGCAGCGGGCCGGTAAACGGCCGCGCGTCGGCTTACTTCTTCTTCCCGGCGATCGCCTTGGCCTTCCCCTTGCGGGTACGAGCGTTTGTGTGGGTACGCTGGCCGCGGACCGGAAGGCCCTTGCGGTGGCGCAGTCCGCGATAGCTGGCGAGATCCATCAAACGCTTGATGTTCATCGCGGTATCGCGGCGCAGATCGCCCTCGACCTGATGATCGGCGTCGATCGTTTCACGGATCTGCAGCACTTCCGCATCGGACAGGTCCTGCACGCGGCGGCTGTGATCAATCCCCAACTTGTCGGCGATCTTGACGGCCGTGGTCCGGCCGATTCCGTGAATATAGGTGAGCGCAATGATCACGCGCTTGTTGGTGGGGAGGTTTACCCCGGCAATACGAGCCACTTAATTCTCCATGCTCCACAGGGACATGAGGCTGATGCCGTCCCTATCTCATCGCTAGTTTCCGGCACGGACAGAACGTCTTTACGGCCAATAGCCCGGATGGCGCGCACGATGACGGCGCCTGCCGGACTGTTCCCGCTGTGTCGGATAGGCGCGCGCTTAAGGCGATTTGCGATTCGCGTCAATGCCCGAGCACGCAAAAACGAGAACGGGAGCCGGTCAGGCCCCGCTTCGCGTTCGATGAAGAAGCTATTACACGTTCTCGAGCAACGCGTCAAAGGGCTGCGCGGGAGGCTATCTGTCGTCCTTCTTACCCTTGCCGCCCATCGCGTCGAGCGCCGACCCGACGTCGTCGGGATCCGTAGGTCCGGGTAGCTCCGCAGCAGGCTTAGTGGCAGGCTTGGCGGCCGGTTCGACTGCCGATTCCGCAGGAGCCTTGGCCGCGGGCTTTTCCAGCGGAGCGTCGATCCGACCGAGCTTGCTTGCCAGGTAGTCGAGTTGCTGGCTCATCACCCCGTCGACCGCCTTCGAGATTTTGCCGACCTCGTACCGCATGTGCCCGCCGACGACATATTCCCACACGATCGTCGTGCCTCCGCTGGGCTTGTCGGGCTGCATCGTGATCGTCAGCACGCCGTCGACCGGCTCGCTCTGCAGGGGGCCGAGGGCTCCTCGCATCCGCAGCGCCTTCATCGGCTGCGCCATCATCACCGTCATGTGCTGCGCGCTGCCCGCCAGCCCGACGCTGGTTGCGCTGTCCTCTTCCGGAATGCGCTCGCAAAAGCAGCCGCCACCCTGCGGGGTGAGCATCATGTTCGCCGCCTTGCCCGACCAGGTATGGTCGTCGTCCCACCAGTCGCCGGGCGAGATCAACGCCAGCCACGCCGCCTTGGGCGCCGCCTTTACGGTCGCACTGTCGCGAGTCACGAAATGATCGGCTGAAGTCTCGACGACTTCCGCCCGGCCCGGCGCGGCCAGGCCCAGCGAGAGCAAGAGCGCCACTCCGAAAGCAGTTCTGATCATCGATACCCCTCCCATCGCCAGTCTATTCCACGGCTGCGTCGGAGGGGAAAGGAATTATCCGGCGAGGATGCCCTCGATCGAGTCCGTCACGGTGCCGATATCCGCCATCCCGTCGACCCGGCGGACTATGCCGCGCGCTTCGTAAACAGGCAGGATCGGCGCGGTCTTGGCACGGTATTCGGCCATCCGGGTGCGGACCGTGTCCTCGTTGTCGTCGGGCCGGCGCTTGAATTCGGTCGATCCGCACTTGTCGCATACGCCGGCAACGGCGGGCTGCTTATAGCGGTCGTGATACCCTTCGCCGCATTTGGCGCAGGTGAAGCGGCCGGTGATCCGGTCGACCAGCGCATCTTCGTTCACATCGAGTTCGACGACGTAATCGAGGGCGCGGCCGTGGCGGCCAAGAATATCGTCGAGCGTGTGGGCCTGCGCCTCGGTGCGCGGGTAACCGTCGAAGATCGCGCCGACGCCATCACCCATCGCGGTCAGTTCGGCATCGATCAGTTTGCTGACGATCTCGTCTGAGACAAGCTCGCCACGCTCCATCACTGCCTTGGCCTCAAGCCCGACGGGGGTGCCCGCCTTGACTGCGGCCCGCAGCATGTCGCCGGTCGACAGCTGGCGCATGCCGTGGTGTTCGACGAGCCGCTGGGCCTGCGTGCCCTTGCCCGCACCCGGCGGGCCCAACAGAATGATATTCACGTCGCGCATCCCCTTCGCTGGCGTGATGCCCTAGCGGAGCCGGCCTTTCAATTTGGCCTTCTTGATGAGGTCGCCATACTGGTGGGCCAGCAGGTGCGACTGGATCTGGCTGATCGTATCGACCGTCACATTGACGACGATCAGCAAGCTGGTGCCACCCATGACCATCTGCACGCCGGTCTGGCTGAACATGAACTCCGGGATCACGCAGACGAGGGTCAGGTAGATCGCGCCGATCACCGTAATCCGGGTCAACACGTAATCAAGATAGTCCTGCGTCCGCTTGCCCGGACGGATGCCGGGAATGAACCCGCCGTTCTTCTTCAGGTTCTCGGCCGTCTCTTCGGGATTGAAAACCACCGCGGTGTAGAAGAACGAAAAGAAGATAATCCCGGCGGCATAGAGGGCCAGGTACAGAGGCTGACCGTGCTGCAGGTAAAAGTTCATCGTGTTGATGATACCGCCCCCGGTGCTCTCCGGGTCGATCGACTGGCCGGCGAACTGACTGATCGTGAGCGGGAGCAGCAGTAGCGAGCTGGCGAAGATCGGCGGGATCACGCCCGCGGTGTTGATCTTCAACGGCAGGTGGCTGCGGTCGGCCTGCATCATCCCCTTGGCGCTCGCGCGCTTGGGGTACTGGATCAGCAAGCGCCGCTGCGCGCGCTCCATGAAGCAGATGAACAGAACGAGACCCACGATCATCACGATCAGCCCAATGATTACGAAACCGCTGATCGATCCCGAGCGGGCGCCTTCGAACAGGTTCGAGCCGAAGCTGGGGAACTGGGCCACGATGCCCGCCATGATGATCAGCGAGACGCCGTTGCCGATCCCCCGACTGGTGATCTGCTCGCCCAGCCAGAGAAGGAACATCGTGCCACCGACAAGGCTGATGACTGCAGTGATACGGAATGTAAGGCCGGGAATGACGACAGCCTGAAGCCCGCTCGAGGCACCGTAAGATTCAAGGCCCGACGCCAGGAACCAGCCCTGGATCGCGCACAGGAACACGGTTCCGTAGCGGGTATACTGGTTTAACTTCTGCCGTCCGGTTGCGCCTTCTTTCTTCAGCGCGGCAAGCGCCGGGTGAAGCGAGGCGGCCAGCTGGATAACGATCGACGCGGTGATATAAGGCATCACCCCGAGCGCGATGAGACTCATACGCTCAAGGCTTCCGCCCGAGAACGTGTTGAACAGGTCAAGGATGCCGCCGCGGGTCTGCTCGTAAAGCGACTCCAGGATCAGCGGGTTTACGCCCGGCAAGGGAACGAAGCTCAGGAAACGGAAGATGATCAGAGCACCGATGGTGAACCAGATCCGCTTCTTGAGTTCGGTTGCCTTGGAGAAGTTCGCAAAGCTGAGGCTGCTCGCGATGTTGTCGGCGCGTGATGCCATTGGGTGTACCCGAAGTTCCTAATCTGGCGCCAGAGGTCTATGAGGCCCTTCCCGGCAATGGGAAGCTACATAGGTAGCGCGGGGTCCGATGTCGAACCCCGCGCCCACACTTTCGTTACTTCGCGGCCTTCTTCGCCTTGTTGGCGGCGGCGCGCTCGGCCTTCTTCTCGGCCTCGGGCTTGGCAGCCTCGATAACCTCGACCTTGCCACCGGCCTTCTCGACCGCATCGATCGCGCCCTTCGACGCGCCGGCGACCTTGAAGCTGGCCTTGGTGGTCAGTTCGCCCTTGCCAAGCAGGCGGACGCCGTTCTTGCCGCCGCGCGCCAGGCCAGCGGCCTTGAGCGCATCGTGATCGATCACGCCCTTGGCGTCGAGCTTATTGGCGTCGATGAACTTCTGGATCATGCCCAGGTTCACTTCGGCAAAGTCCTTGCCGAACGGATTGTTGAAGCCGCGCTTCGGGAGCCGCATGTGGAGCGGCATCTGGCCGCCCTCGAAACCCTTGATGGCGACGCCGGAGCGGGCCTTCTGGCCCTTCTGGCCGCGCCCGGCGGTCTTGCCCTTGCCCGAGCCGATGCCCCGGCCCACGCGCATCTTGCGATGCCGTGCGCCTTCGTTGTCGCGGATGTCGTTCAGTTTCATGTCAGTGCACTCGCTTTCGCTTTTGTCGCGCTATGCCGGCCCGCCAGAAAAGGGGGCCAGCGGGATATCAGCCGACGATCTCGACCATGTGGGGCAGCTTGGCGATCGCGCCGCGAACTTCCGGAGAATCCTCCAGTTCGACTTCGCGGTGCATCTTGCCAAGGCCAAGCCCGATCAGGATCTTCTTCTGGCTTTCCGGCCGGCGGATCGGGCTGCCGATCTGCTTCAGCTTGATGGTCTTTTTGGGGGACTGGGCCATATCGATTACTCCGTGATCGCGGCGGCGTCGGCTTCCGCCTCGACCTCGCTCGCGCCACCCCGACCCAGCAGGTCGGAGATTTTCTTGCCGCGACGCTGGGCGACCGACTTCGGCGAAGTCTGGTTCGTCAGCGCATCGAACGTGGCGCGGATCATGTTGTAGGGGTTGGAAGAACCGACCGACTTGGTCACCACGTCGGCGACGCCCAGGCTCTCGAACACGGCGCGCATCGGGCCACCGGCGATGATGCCGGTACCTGCGGGCGCGCTGCGGACGTTGACCTTGCCGGCACCGAATCGACCCTTGCCGTCGTGGTGCAGGGTCCGACCTTCCTTGAGCGGAACGCGAATCATCTTCTTGCGCGCAGCAGCGGTCGCCTTGGTGATGGCCTCGGGCACTTCGCGTGCCTTGCCATGACCAAAGCCGACGCGGCCCGAACCGTCACCCACGACGACCAGCGCCGCGAAGCCGAAGCGCTTGCCGCCCTTCACCGTCTTGGAAACGCGGTTGATGTGGACGAGCTTCTCGATGATGCCGTCGTCTTCTTCCTCACGTCCACCGCGACGATTGTCGCGGCCGCCGCCACGGCCACGGCCGCCACGGTCGTTGCCGCCACGTCCACCGCCGCCACCGCCACGGCCACCACGGCCGCCGCGATCGTTACCGCCGCGAGCATCGCTCTGCTCGCGCGGCTGAACCGGATCGCCGCTTTCGGCGCTCTGGGTTTCAGCAGCTTCCGACGGAGTATCGGCAATCGCCGGCTGCTCGAGCTTGACCGCGTTTTCGGTCTCAGCGGTCGCGACTTCGTTTTCGGGGGTCTTGTTTTCGTCAGCCATCATCAGAACTCCAGCCCGCCTTCGCGGGCGGCGTCGGCCAGCGCTTTCACGCGACCATGAAACAGGAACCCGCCGCGGTCGAACACCACGGTCGAGACGCCGGCCTTCTGGGCGGCGGCGGCAATGTCCTTGCCTACCTGCACGGCGGCATCGACGTTGGCACCGCTGGACTTGCCGCCCAGCGTGCTGGCCGCAGCAACGGTCTTGCCCGAGGCATCGTCGATGATCTGCGCGTAGATGTGCTTGCCGGTGCGGTGCACTGACAGGCGGGGGCGGTCGCCGGAGCGAGCCTTGATCGCGGTGCGCACGCGGCGGCGGCGGCGCTCGAAGAGGGAAAGCTTTGCCATCTTACTTCTTCTTTCCTTCCTTGCGGAAGATGTATTCGCCGCGATAGGCGATACCCTTGCCCTTGTAGGGTTCGGGCTTGCGCCAGCGGCGGATTTCGGCGGCGAACTGGCCCACGGCCTGCTTGTCGATGCCCGAAACCTCGACGGTGGTCTGGTCCGGCGTCTTCACCTCAAGCCCCTCGGGAACGTCGAGATCGACGTCGTGCGAGTAGCCGAGTTGCAGCTTGAGCTTGTTGCCCTGCGCCTGCGCACGGTAGCCCACACCCTTGATGACCAGCGTCTTGGTGAAACCATCGGTGACGCCTTCGACCAGGTTCGAGACCAGCGTACGCTGCATGCCCCAGAAGTTGCGTGCGGCGCGCGTGTCGTTGGCCGGCTTGACCGAGATCTTGCCGTCGGCGACGTTGTAGACGATCAGGTCGGACAGACCCAGCGAAAGGGTGCCCTTGGGGCCCTTCACGGTCATCTTACCGTCGTTGATGTCCGCGGTGACCCCACTGGGGATGGTCACCGGAACCTTACCGATGCGGCTCATCAGAATACCTCCGCCAGCACTTCGCCACCGACGTTCTGAGTGCGCGCTTCGGCATCCGAAAGCACGCCCCGGGGCGTCGAGACGATGGTGATACCCAGGCCGTTGCGGATCGTCGGGAGTTCTTTCGAACCCGAGTAGACGCGGCGGCCGGGCTTGGAGACACGGGCCACGTGCTTGATCGCGGGCTCGCCTTCGAAATATTTCAGTTCGATCCGCAGCGCCGGGTGCTTGCCCGAAGCGTCTTCACTGTAGCCACGGATGTAGCCTTCGCGCTGGAGCACTTCGAGAACGTTGGCGCGCAGCTTGCTGGCGGGGGTGAGGACGGAGTCCTTCTTCGCCTGCTGGCCGTTGCGGATGCGGGTGAGCATATCACCCAGGGGATCGGTCATAGCCATCGGTCAGATCCTCACCAGCTCGACTTCGTGAGACCGGGAATCATGCCCTTGTTGCCAAGGTCCCGGAGCTCAATACGGCACAGGCCGAACTTGCGGTAATAGCCGCGCGGGCGGCCGGTGGTGGAACAGCGGTTGCGGACCCGCGTCGGGTTCGCATTCCGCGGGATTTCGGCCAGCTTCAGGCGCGCCATCAAGCGCTCGCCATCGTCCTTCGACTCGTCGTCGGCAACGGCCTTCAGCCGGGCGTATTTGCCCGCGTACTTCTTCACGAGCTTTTTGCGCCGCTCGTTCTTGTTGATGGAACTCAGTTTCGCCATGGACTTAAGCTCTCTTCCTCAAATCTGGATCACGCGGCGACCTGCTGCTCGCCGGTCGATTCCGGGGCAGTGGCCTCTTCGCGCGGGAACGGGAAGCCGAACAGGCGCAGCAGCTCGCGCGCCTCGTCGTCGGTCTTCGCGGTGGTGGTTACGATGATGTCCATTCCCCGGACCTTCTCGATACGATCGTACGAGATTTCCGGAAAAATGATCTGCTCCTTCAAGCCCATCGCATAGTTGCCGCGCCCGTCGAAGCTCTTCGGGTTCAGTCCGCGAAAGTCGCGGATGCGCGGCATGGCGACGGTCACCAGGCGATCGAGGAACTCGTACATCCGCTCGCGGCGAAGGGTCACCTTCGCGCCGATCGGCATGCCTTCACGCAGCTTGAACTGCGCGATCGACTTCTTGGCCTTGGTGATGACCGGCTTCTGGCCGGCAATCAGGGCCATTTCCTCGGCGGCGGTCTGGACCTTCTTCTTGTCCTGGCTCGCCTCGCCCACGCCCATGTTGAGCGTGATCTTCTCGATCTTCGGCACTTCCATCGCGTTCTTGTAGCCGAACTTCTCCGTCATCGCCTTGGCGATGTCGGCTTCGTACTTGGCCTTCAGACGCGGAGTGTAGCTCTTATCAGCCATCGATCGTCTCCCCGGACTTGACCGCGACGCGAACCTTGCGGCCGTCCTTGTTCGTGTCGAACCGGACGCGCGTCGGCTTGCCGCTTTTGGGATCGGCTAGCGCCACCTTCGAAATGTGCATCGGTGCCGGCGTGCGGTCGATGCCACCCTGCGGGTTCTGCTGAGTCGGCTTGCGGTGACGGGCAATCACGTTGATCCCGTCGACCAGGACCTTGGCGTCCTTCGGCATCACGGCCTGGACGGTGCCGGTGCGGCCCTTGTCCTTGCCCGAGAGCACGACGACGCTGTCGCCTTTCTTGATCTTCGCGGCGGCCATTACAACACCTCCGGAGCGAGGCTGATGATCTTCATGAAGCCGCGACCGCGCAGTTCGCGCACCACGGGGCCGAAGATACGAGTGCCGATCGGCTCCTCGTTCTTGTTCACCAGCACCGCAGCATTGCTGTCGAAGCGGATCACGCTGCCGTCGGGACGACGGACGTCCTTGCGGGTACGCACGATCACCGCGCGGTGAACGTCGCCCTTCTTGACGCGGGTGCGCGGCTGCGCCTCCTTGACGGACACGACGATAACGTCGCCAACGCCTGCGGTGCGGCGCTTCGAGCCGCCCAGTACCTTGATGCACTGGACGCGCTTGGCGCCGCTGTTGTCCGCGACGTCGAGATTGGATTGCATCTGGATCATCGATCCGGTTCCTTCTCGTTCGGCTTGCCGGAACCAGTCCGGCAGTTCCTCAGTCTAATCAGTTGCTTGCGGCTTCAACGTCGAGGTCGGCTTCCACCGCCTGAACGCCGCCCGCCACGACCCGGTCCTTCACGGCCCACGTCTTGGTCTTCGAGATCGGGCGGGTCTCTTCGATCCGCACGACGTCGCCCGGGTGGTACGCATTGCCCTCATCGTGGGCGTGGTACTTCTTCGAGCGACGGATGATCTTGCCGTAGAGCGGGTGCTTAACCTTGCGCTCGACCAGCACGGTCACGGTCTTGTCGGTCTTGTCGGAAACGACAGTCCCGGTCAGGATACGCTTGGGCATATCGGTTTCCTTACTTCGCTTCGGACGAGCGAGAATTGGCGGCATCCTGGCGCTCGTTCTGCAGCGTCTTGATGCGGGCGATGTCGCGACGCACCTCGCGGATGCGCGCGGGGCGCTCCAGCTGGTTGGTCGCAGCCTGGAAACGCAGGTTGAACGCCTCGCGCTTGAGGTCGACGAGCTGATCGGACAGCTGATCGTCGGTCTTCGTGCGCATGTCGGCGGCCTTCGCGTTGCCGGCGTCCGCCTTCGGGGCGGCTTTCTTGGTGGCGGCTTTTGCCATCACTCGGCTCCCAGGTGGCTGGTGTCGCCCAGACGGGCAACGACCTTGGTCTTGATCGGCAGCTTCATCGCCGCGCGTTCGAACGCCTCGGCCGCAAGCGGACCGGGAACGCCGTCAAGCTCGAATAGAATCCGGCCCGGCTTTACGCGGGCGGCCCAGTATTCGATCGCACCCTTGCCCTTGCCCTGACGGACTTCGGCGGGCTTCTTCGAAACGGGCACGTCGGGGAAAATGCGGATCCACAAACGCCCCTGGCGCTTGATGTGACGTGTGATCGCCCGGCGAGCCGCTTCGATCTGGCGCGCGGTGACGCGCTCGGGTTCGAGCGCCTTGAGGCCGTACGAGCCGAAGTTCAGGTCGGTGCCACCCTTGGCATCGCCCTTGATCCGGCCCTTGAAGGCCTTGCGAAACTTGGTCTTTTTCGGTTGCAGCATGTCTCTAGCTCACCTTAGCGCCGGTCGCCGGCGGGCCGGACGCCGGAGGTCTGGGCCTCCAACATCAACCGGTCCTGCGCGGTCGGATCATGGCCGAGAATCTCGCCCTTGAAGATCCACACCTTGATGCCGATCACGCCATAAGCGGTCAGCGCCTCGGCTTCGGCATAGTCGACGTTGGCGCGCAGCGTGTGCAGCGGCACACGACCGTCGCGGTACTGTTCGACGCGGGCGATTTCGGCACCGCCGAGACGGCCGCCGCACATCACCTTGATGCCTTCGGCACCCAGGCGCATCGCAGACTGCATCGCGCGCTTCATCGCCCGGCGGAACGCCACGCGGCGAACCAACTGATCGGCAATGCCCTGAGCGACGAGCTTCGAGTCGATTTCCGGCTTGCGGATCTCAACGATGTTCAGCTTCACTTCGCTCTTGGTCATCGTCGCAAGCTTGGCGCGAAGCTTTTCAATGTCGGCGCCCTTTTTGCCGATGATGACACCCGGGCGGGCAGCATAGATCGACACGCGGCACAGTTTGGCCGGGCGCTCGATGACAACCTTGGAGATCGCCGCCTGCGGCATGTTCTCGACGATGTACTTGCGGATCACGATGTCCTCGCTGAGCAGCTTGGCATAGTCGCGCCCTTCGGCGTACCAGCGGCTGTCCCAGGTGCGGTTGATCTGCAGGCGCAGACCGATCGGATTGCTCTTGTGACCCATGGCTCAGGCCTCCTCGCTTTCACGGACCACGATGCGCAGCCGGCTGAACGGCTTAAGGATGCGGGTGCTCTTGCCGCGTCCGCGCGTGTGGAAGCGCTTCATGGTGACCGACTTGCCGACCGACGCCTCGGCGACGACGAGTGCGTCGACGTCAAGGTTGTGGTTGTTCTCGGCATTGGCAATCGCGCTGGCGAGCACCTTGGATGCATCGCGCGCCATCGCCTTCTTCGAGAAGGCGAGGATGTTCAACGCATCTTCGGCCTTCTTGCCGCGGATCAAGCCGGCAACGAGATTGAGCTTCTGCGCCGAACCACGAATCGTGGTGCCGACGGCCAGCGCCTCGTTGTCGCCTACGCGGCGGGGGGACTTTGCCTTGCCCATCAGCGTTTGCCCTTCTTGTCAGCGGCGTGACCCGGGAAACTGCGCGTGGGCGCAAATTCGCCGAGCTTGTGGCCGACCATGTCTTCGTTGACGGAGACCGGAATGAACTTCTGGCCGTTGTAGACGCTGAACGTCAGGCCGACGAACTGCGGGAGGATCGTCGAACGACGCGACCAGGTCTTGATCGCACCGCGCGCGCTCTTCTCCTGCGCGTCCTCGGCCTTCTTCAGCAGGTGGAGGTCAACGAACGGACCTTTCCAGACGGAACGAGCCATCTCGATTACCTCTTCTTCTTGGCGTGACGCGAACGGATGATCATCTTGTCCGTCGCCTTGTTGTGGCGGGTGCGGGCACCCTTGGTCGGCTTGCCCCACGGGGTAACCGGGTGGCGGCCGCCCGAGGTGCGGCCTTCACCGCCGCCGTGCGGGTGATCGACCGGGTTTTTCGCAACGCCGCGCGTAAGCGGACGACGGCCCTTCCAGCGCGTACGGCCGGCCTTGGCGAAGTTCTGGTTCTGGTTGTCCGGGTTCGACACCGCGCCCACGGTCCCCATGCAGTCGGCTCGCAGGTAACGCTGCTCGCCGCTGTTGAGGCGCACGATCACCATGCCGCGGTCGCGACCGACGATCTGCACGTAAGTACCGGCCGAACGAGCGATCTGCCCGCCCTTGGCCGGCTTCATCTCGACGTTGTGGCAGATCGTGCCAACGGGCATCTGGCCCAGCAGCATTGCGTTGCCTGGCTTGGTGTCGACCTTCTCGCCAGCGACAACGGTGTCGCCCACAGCCAAACGCTGCGGCGCGAGGATGTAGGCGAGCTCGCCGTCGGTGTATTTGACCAGCGCGATGAACGCGGTGCGGTTGGGATCGTACTCCATCCGCTCGACGGTCGCGTCCATGTCCCACTTACGACGCTTGAAGTCGATAAAGCGGTACTTCTGCTTGTGACCGCCGGCGATGCCGCGGCTCGTAACGTGGCCCTTGTTATTGCGTCCGCCGGTCTTGCGCTTGCCTTCGGTAAGCGTCTTGACCGGCTTGCCCTTGTGAAGGCCGGACTTGTCGACCAGAATCAGCCCGCGACGGGCCGGGCTGGTCGGCTTGTAGTTCTTGAGTGCCATGGCCTCAGATCCCGCTCGTGACGTCGATCGAGTCCTGGCCATCGGCCAGCGTCACGATCGCCTTTTTCATGTCGGTGCGCTTGTAGGGCTTACCCTTCCAGCGCTTCGTCTTGCCCTTGACGACGATGGTGTTCACCTTCGCCACCTTGCGATCGTAGATGGCCTCGACGGCCTCCTTGATCTGGCTCTTGGTCGCATCGTTGGCGACCTTGAAGACAATCGCGTTGAATTCGCTCGCGAGCGTCGATTTTTCGGTGATGTGCGGAGCCACGATCACATCGTAGTGACGCGCGTCGACCGCCTTTGCCTGCTTAGCCATTGAAGCGCGCCTCCAGCTTCTCGACCGCGGCCTTGGTAAGGACCAGCGTGTCGTGCTTCAGGATGTCGTAGACGTTGGCGCCCACGGCCGGCATCACGTTGACGCCCGGCAGGTTGCCCGCCGCCATGGCGAACGAACCTTCGACCGCGTCGCCGTCGATAACCAGAACCTTGCCGTTCCAGCCGTTCTTGTCGAACGTACCCTTGAGCGCCTTGGTCTTGGCATCGGAAAGCTCGAGCGTATCGACGATCACCAGACCGTCTTTCGCCTTGCTCGACAGCGCCATACGCAGACCCAGCGAACGGATCTTCTTGTTCAGCGAGATATTGAAGTCGCGCTTCTTGGCACCGTGCGCCTTGCCGCCGCCGATAAAGATCGGGGCCGCGCGGTCGCCGTGGCGAGCCGTACCGCCACCCTTCTGGTTACCGAACTTCTTGCCGGTACGCGAAACATCGCTGCGCTCGCGGGTCGGCCGCGCGGTGGCGCGCCGGTTCCACAGCTGCCACGTGACGACGCGGTGCAGGATATCCTGCCGCGGTTCGACACCGAAGACGTCATCGTTCAGTTCGATGTCGCCGGACGCCTTGCCGTCGAGTTTCTGGACCTTCACCTTCACGGCTCAGCCCTCCTTGTTTTCGTCCGAGCCGGCGGTGTCGCCGTTCTCGGAGGTTTCAGCGCCGACAGCCGGGGTCGTCTCGTCACCTGCGCCGGCCTGCTGCTCCTTGAGGAGCTGCGCCTGGTGCTCGGCATCGACCTGGGGGTTGACCTCGTGCTCCGCAGCACTTTCGACCATGCCGGCCGGAGCCTCGTCATGCTCGGGAGCGACGCCCTTCTTGTCGAGAATCGCGCCGGGAAACGGCAGATCGTCCGGCATCTTGAGCTTCACGGAGTCGCGGACCAACAGCCAGCCGTTCTTCGAACCCGGAACCGAGCCCTTGACGAACAGAAGGCCACGATCGGCGTCGGTGCGCACGATTTCGAGGTTCTGCTGGGTGCGCTGACGGTCGCCCATGTGGCCGGCCATCTTCTTGTTCTTGAACACGCGGCCCGGATCCTGGCGGTTGCCCGTCGAACCGTGCGAACGGTGGCTCAGCGAGACACCGTGTGTGGCCCGTAGACCGCCGAAGCCCCAACGCTTCATGGCGCCGGCGAAGCCCTTGCCCTGCGTGCAGCCGGTGATGTCGACCTTCTGCCCAGCGACGAAATGTTCGGCCGAGATGGTGGAGCCTACGGGGATCAGCCCGTCCTCGCCGTCGACGCGGAATTCCGCGACGCGCATCTTCAGGCCGACGTCAGCCTTCGCGAACGCTTCGCGCTGCGGCTTGTTGACGTTCTTGTGCTTGGCCTCGCCCGCGCCGAGCTGGACGGCGTAATAGCCGTCACGATCGTCGGTGCGGTGCGATACGACCTGGCATTCTTCCAGCGACAGGACGGTAACCGGCACGTGGCGACCGTCCTCCTGGAACAGGCGGGTCATCCCGACTTTTTTAGCGATCACGCCGGAGCGCATGATCCGTTCTCCTTACAGAGGCACTTCGGACCATCCGAAGTGCGTGCTCGGCCCCGATTGTCATGCATCGCCCCGTCCGGGCCAAAGTGCTTCTCCCGCGAAGGAGAGGCGAGACGGGGGACGCTGCCCGGCTACATGCCGGAGGTATCCCTTGTCCGCGAACCCTTGCGGGTCCGCTTGCGACATCAAGCCAGCTTGATCTCGACATTTACACCCGCAGCGAGGTCGAGCTTCATCAGCGCGTCCACGGTCTGGGCGTTGGGCTGCACGATATCGAGCAGCCGCTTGTAGGTGCGCACCTCGAACTGCTCGCGCGACTTCTTGTCGATGTGCGGGCCGCGGTTCACGGTGAACTTCTCGATGCGCGTCGGAAGAGGAATGGGTCCCCGGATCAGTGCACCCGTACGACGGGCGGTGTCCGCGATCTCGCCAGTGGCCTGGTCGAGTACGCGGTGATCAAACGCCTTTAGGCGAATGCGGATGTTCTGGGCTTCCATGTCCTACTACCGATGCGAAAGAGCCAAGCGACCTGCCGCCGTTTCCGTCGGCAACCCGCAAAAAAAGAAAGGCCTGACCCGCTTGAGCCCGGTTTCCCGGAACGGGCGACCTTCCCTGAATTTGTTTCGGAGGAGACGAATCTCCGTCCGGTGGGGCGCCTATACGGTTGGGGCCGGTTTCTGGCAACCCCCCGAATCAACGATTCATCATCGCGATCCATTGGAGTCTGCAGAGGCCGTGCCCGCCGTAAGGCGAACGGGAGCCGCAACCCCCCATCCAAAGGAAAGGGCCCGGCCTCCGAGGAGCGCCGGGCCCGAACCCTTGTCAAATCACCGAGACTACTTGGTGATCTTCGAAACGACACCCGAACCGACGGTGCGGCCGCCTTCGCGGATCGCGAAGCGCAGGCCTTCGTCCATCGCGATCGGCGCGATCAGCTTCACGCCGATCGTCACGTTGTCGCCCGGCATGACCATCTCGGTGCCCTCGGGGAGCACGACTTCACCGGTCACGTCGGTGGTGCGGAAGTAGAACTGCGGACGGTAGTTGGCGAAGAACGGCGTGTGACGGCCACCTTCGTCCTTCGACAACACGTACACTTCAGCTTCGAAATCGGTGTGCGGGCTGACCGAACCGGGCTTGCACAGCACCTGGCCGCGCTCAACCTCTTCACGGGCAACGCCGCGGATCAGCGCACCGACGTTGTCGCCGGCTTCACCACGATCGAGCAGCTTGCGGAACATCTCGACGCCGGTCACGGTCGTCTTCTTGGTGTCCTTGATGCCGACGATCTCGACTTCGTCGCCCACGTTGACGATGCCGGTCTCGATACGGCCCGTCACGACGGTGCCGCGGCCCGAGATCGAGAACACGTCCTCGATCGGCATCAGGAACGGCTTGTCGACCGGGCGGTCGGGCTGCGGGATGTGCTCGTCGACAGCCTTCATCAGTTCGAGGACCGAGTTCTTGCCGATCTCGTCGTTACGACCCTCAAGCGCGGCCAGAGCCGAACCCTTTACGATCGGAATGTTATCGCCGTCGAAGTCGTAGGAGCTGAGCAGCTCGCGCACTTCCAGCTCGACGAGTTCGAGGATTTCCTCGTCGTCGACCTGATCGACCTTGTTCATGTACACGACCAGCGCCGGCACGCCGACCTGACGGGCGAGAAGAATGTGCTCGCGAGTCTGGGGCATCGGGCCGTCGGCGGCGTTCACGACCAGGATCGCGCCGTCCATCTGGGCGGCACCGGTGATCATGTTCTTCACGTAGTCGGCGTGACCCGGGCAGTCGACGTGCGCATAGTGGCGCGCAGCAGTCTCGTACTCGACGTGCGCGGTCGAGATCGTGATGCCACGCTCGCGCTCTTCGGGAGCCTTGTCGATGTTGGCGAAATCAACCGCAGCACCGCCGAATTCCTCGGCCATGACCTTGGTGATCGCCGCGGTCAGCGTTGTCTTGCCGTGGTCAACGTGACCGATGGTGCCGATGTTGCAGTGCGGCTTGTTCCGCTGGAATTTTTCCTTAGCCATTTTGACTCTAACCTCTGTCTGGATTTAAATTTCACCAAGTCGGGTTTCGGCACCCGGTGAATCGGGTGCCGCCCCTAAACGCTCACCCCTGCTTAGGCAAGCTTCTCCTTGACCTCTGCGGCGACGTTTGCAGGCACCTCGTCGTAGTGCGAGAACTGCATCGAGTACTGCGCGCGGCCTTGGGTGAACGAGCGCAGTTCGTTGACGTAACCGAACATGTTGGCGAGCGGTACGTTGGCCTCGACCGACTGGGCGTTGCCGCGAGTGTCGGTGCCCTGGATCTGTCCGCGCCGGCTATTTAGGTCGCCGATCACGTCTCCGAGATAATCCTCGGGAGTGACGACCTCCACCTTCATGATCGGTTCGAGCAGCTTGATGCCCGCTTTTTGCGCAACTTCGCGCATTGCGCCCCGACCAGCGATTTCGAACGCAATCGCGCTCGAGTTGACGTCGTGGTACGCACCGTCATACAGTTCGATCGAAAAGTCGATGATGGGGAAGCCCACCAGGTAGCCGCTTGCAGCTTGCTCGCGGAAACCTTTCTCGATCGCCGGGATGTACTCCTTGGGGATGTTGCCGCCCTTGATGTTGTCATCAAAGACAACGCCCTGGCCGCGTTCACCCGGAGTAACCTTGACCTTGACGCGGCCGAACTGGCCCGAGCCACCCGACTGCTTCTTGTGGGTATAATCGACTTCCACCGGCTTCGCGAGGTATTCGCGATAGGCCACCTGCGGCGCACCGACGTTGGCCTCGACCTTGAACTCGCGCTTCATGCGATCGACCAGGATGTCGAGGTGAAGCTCGCCCATTCCCTTGATGATCGTCTGACCGCTTTCGTGATCGGTCGACACGCGGAAGGACGGATCCTCCTGCGCCAAGCGGTTGAGCGCGATGCCCATCTTTTCCTGGTCGGCCTTGGTCTTGGGCTCCACCGACAGCTCGATCACCGGTTCGGGGAATTCCATCCGCTCGAGAATGATCGGATGCGCCATGTCGCACAGCGTGTCGCCGGTCGTGGTGTCCTTCATGCCCGCCAGAGCGACGATGTCGCCGGCGAACGCCTCATCGATGTCTTCGCGGTTGTTGGAATGCATCAGCAACATGCGGCCGATCTTTTCCTTCTTGTCCTTCACGCTGTTCAGGACCTGGCCCTTGGCCAGCCTGCCCGAATAGATGCGGGTGAACGTCAGCGAGCCGACGAACGGGTCGTTCATGATCTTGAACGCCAAAGCCGAGAACGGCGCATCGTCGCTCGACGGGCGCGTTTCCTCGGTGTCGGTGTCGGGCAGCACGCCCTTGATCGCCGGCACATCAAGCGGGCTCGGCATGTAATCAACTACGGCGTCGAGCAGAGGCTGGACGCCCTTGTTCTTGAACGCCGAGCCACAGGTCACCGGCACGAATTTGCGATCGAGCGTGCCCTTGCGGATCAGCTTCTTGATCGTCCCCACGTCGGGCATGTCGCCTTCGAGGTAGGCTTCCATGATGTCATCGTCCTGCTCGACGACGAGCTCGATCATCTTCTCGCGGTACTCGGCCGCTTTGTCGGCGAGGTCAGCGGGGATATCGGTGTATTCGAAATCGGCACCCAGACTCTCGTCCTTCCAGACGATGCCACGGTTGTTGACGAGGTCGACGACGCCCTTGAGGCCGCCCTCCATCCCGATCGGCAGGTACAGCACTAGTGGCACCGCACCGAGGCGGTCGATGATGCTTTGAACGCAGTAATAGAAGTCGGCACCGGTGCGGTCCAACTTGTTGATGAAGCACATCCTCGGAACGCCGTACTTGTCGGCCTGGCGCCATACGGTTTCGGATTGGGGTTCGACGCCGGCGACGCCGTCGAATACGGCGACTGCGCCGTCGAGGACGCGCAGCGAGCGTTCGACTTCGATCGTGAAGTCGACGTGCCCGGGGGTGTCGATGATGTTGATGCGGTGCTTGGGCCCCTGGCCGTCTTCGGCCGCCCAGAAGGTGGTCGTCGCCGCCGAGGTGATGGTGATCCCGCGCTCCTGCTCCTGCTCCATCCAGTCCATCGTCGCGGCGCCGTCGTGGACTTCGCCGATCTTGTAGGACTTGCCGGTGTAGTAAAGGATACGCTCGGTCGTGGTGGTCTTGCCGGCATCGATGTGCGCCATGATGCCGATGTTGCGATAGCGCTCCAGCGGGTATTCGCGGGCCATGTGAAATTCCTCGGGGGGTAGCGGGGGGAGCCCATGCGGGCCCACCCCCATATGGTCACCGAAGCGACCGTTTAAAGACTTACCAGCGGTAGTGGCTGAACGCGCGGTTCGCGTCGGCCATGCGGTGCGTGTCCTCGCGCTTCTTCACCGCATTGCCGCGGTTGTTGGCAGCATCCATCAGCTCGCCCGACAGGCGCGCGGCCATCGTCGTTTCGGCCCGGCCGCGAGCGGCGGTGATGAGCCAGCGGATCGCCAGCGCCTGGCCACGCTCGGGGCGAACCTCGACCGGCACCTGGTACGTCGCACCGCCGACGCGGCGCGAACGCACCTCGATCTGCGGCTTGATGTTCTCGAGCGCGGTGTGGAACACCTCGATCGGGTTGGCCTTGGCCCGGTTCTCGACCGTGTCGAGCGCGCCATAGACGATGCTCTCGGCGACGGACTTCTTCCCGTCGAGCATCAGGTTGTTCATGAACTTGGACAGGACCTGATCACCGAACTTGGGATCAGGCAGGATTTCCCGCTTCTCGGGACGACGACGACGTGACATGTCGCTAATTCCTTCATCTGGGCCGCCGCGACGGAGCGCGCGCAGCCGGAAACCTCGATAAGCGGGTGCTTACTTCGGACGCTTGGCGCCGTACTTCGAGCGGCTCTGCTTGCGGTCCTTGACACCCTGGGTGTCGAGCACGCCGCGCAGCACGTGATAGCGCACGCCGGGAAGATCGCGCACACGCCCGCCGCGGATCAGCACGACGCTGTGCTCCTGCAGGTTGTGGCCTTCGCCGGGGATGTAGGTGATGACCTCACGCTGGTTGGTGAGACGCACCTTGGCGACCTTGCGCAGCGCCGAGTTCGGCTTCTTCGGGGTCGTCGTGTAAACGCGGGTGCAAACGCCGCGCTTCTGCGGGTTCGCTTCCATCGCAGGGACCTTGGACTTGGCCTTCTGCGGAACGCGGCCCTTGCGGACCAGCTGGTTGATCGTCGGCATAGGTTACTCTTCACCGTATGAATGGCGCCATGCGAAGCCGATGGTGGAGAATGTCGAAGGACCGTGCCGATCACCGTCATCCCCGCGAAGGCGGGGACCAGCGAACCAAGGACACCCGCAAAGCGGCCATCCTGCGCACGAGCTACGAAACACTCCACCTGAGGCCCCTTGGGACGCCGGGTTACTTTGACAGCCGCCCCGAGAGCGTCTTCAGGAAAGACCGCTCCAATAGAAAAGAGCCTTCGCGCTAGAGCGCAGGCCCCGGGACTAAACCGCCAATGTTCAGCTCTATCTGACCGAGGCGGGGTGCGGATCGCTCCGGCCCATGCCCTGGATGAGGGCGCCCTTAGGGGGATTCGGGTGGGGGGTCAAGCAGTGCACGCACCGTCCCGCCCACCCGGCCGATGGCGAATCCGCCCCGGGAGTGCAGTCCCGCGCGGCGCATCGCGTGGACCGTACACGAAAGGGGCCCGCGCGGTCTACGCACGGGCCCCTCGATTTCCAGCCGGCGTATCGCGGCTATTTGGCGGTCTTGATCCGCTGGCGGATAACGCGGGCGAGCGCGTCCGACCCGCTCTTGGCGGTGCAGCCTTCGCCGCCGCTCTTGTTCTTGGCGAGCACGTTCACCGCCACGTCGCAGACATTGGCCGCGACCGATACCGGCACCTGCACGACGATCTGGTTATCGTTGAGCAGGTCGAGGTCGTTGAGGGCGTTGATTTCCACGCCGGTCAGGATGTCCTTAAGGATCACGTTGCCGACGGTTACGGGGATCAGGCCGGAAGGGGCGTTGATCTGTGGGGCGGATACCTGCGCGGCGGCGGGGATGGTGAGGCTGGCGGCGGCAAGGGCCGTTACGATGGCAAGTTTACGCATAATGATCTCCAGTATGTGTCGTGTGTCAGTGGCCGCATCGGCGGCCCTCTCGATCCACTCGGGAACCTAGGCACAACTTTCGACGCACGACCAAGGCACTGAATATCCGTTCATACAGGCTGGAATGTGCCGTCACCGCGACGGCCTGTTCGTCAGCAGAAAGGAGGCGTTGCGCCCGGGGAGCGAAGGGGTGACCGAAGGGAATGGGGATCAGGGCGGGATCAACCCTCGCATCGGTCATCTGGGGCGCGCTGTCCTTCGAGATTGGCGTCGTCATGGTGCGCATTGGGCACCGACAATTCCTTCGGTGGTTCTGCCCACAAGAGCGCGCTGTTCTTCTATTCGTTTTCCTACACGCGCCGAACCTGCAACCTGTGCGCAGGCTATGGCCGCCTCGTCCGCACCCCCTCCTGCTCCTGCGTGTCTGTTATGCCCGCACAGGCCGGGCAGAGCGCGTTCACCGCAGCGAACAGGCTTGAAAAACACCCGCGCCACACCGCGGCAGGCGACCTCCGCAGTTGCCTATGTTGCACCCGAGCCGGAAAACGACGACCCGCTTCTCGCCTTCGCGCCCTATTTCCACGCGCAGCCGCGGGCGAATTCGATCACGCCCGAGCGCCAGCGGGCGTTCGTGGCGGCGCTGGCGGCCAGCGGGATCGTGAACCAGGCGGCGCGGGCGATCGGGAAGTCGCTGGAGGCGCTCTACAAGCTGCGGGCGCGGCCGGGGGCCGAGGGGTTTGCCGCCGCGTGGGACGAGGCGCTGACATGGGGCGCGATGCGGCTGGAGGATTGCGCGCTCGAACGCGCGATGCGCGAGGACTGGGACTTTAACGGGTGGACCGGGCGCGGCGATGGGCTGCTGCTCTACCTGCTCCAGCGCCGCAGCGCCTTTCGCATCGACGAGCGCGACATCGTGCCGGGACACCCGGTGTACGAGCGGATCCGGGCCGAAGTGATGGACGCGGCGGCGGCAACCCCTGCCCCCGGAAAGGCCGCGGACGGCGCCCAGGCACGCGGCGCCTGAGCCGGGCGCTCTTGAGCGGGGGGCACTTGAGCGGAGAAGGGGGGCTGCTAGGCTTGCCGCCAGAGGGTCGCACCTTCATACCGGACTGCCGCATGCCCCCGCCCCTGCCCCTCTCCACCCCGCCCCGCACGATCCACTCGCGGCTCGAGGACGGGACGCGGGTGTGCATCCGCGCCATCGGGGCCGACGACGGCGCGCGGATGCGGGAGGGGATCGCGCAGATGAGCGAGCGGTCGCGCTACATGCGCTTCTTCACCGGGCAGCCGGTGCCGCCCGACCGGGTAATCGAACGATTGCTCGACGCCGACGGGCATCGCCACATCGCCTGGGGCGCGATCGCCAGCGACCTTGCCGGTGAGCCGGCGATCGGCGCGGTCCACGCCTATGCCCACCCCGACGATGCCGACTGCGCCGAGTTCTCGGTCGCGGTCGTCGATGCGTTTCACGACCGCGGGCTTGGACGGCTGCTGACCGCGACGATCCTGCTCGACGCGGGGCGCGCGGGGTACGAGCAGTTCCAGGCCTGGACGCTGGCCGAAAACGCCAGTGCGATCGGTTTCATCCGCGCGCTGGGCGCAGAACTGGTGGGACGCGAGGACAACGCGCTCGAATACCACCTGCCGATAAGCCGCGCGATCGAAGCGCTGCGGGCCGAGTGCGAGCCGCCGGGCTTGGCCGACGTGTTCGGCGCCTTCAGTCCTGCGTGAGGAAGGCCACCAGCGCCTTGACCTTCTTCTGCCGCCATTGGGGCAGCGGAGCGACGAGCCAGTAGGCGCGGCGGCCTTCGTCCGGCCCTTCGAGCACTTCGAGCCGGCCACCCTCGATCGCCTCTTCCACCAGCAGCATCGGCATGATCGCCTTGCCGAGGCCCGCGATCGCGCTCGACAGCGCCTGTCCGGGGTTGGCGACCTGGATCATTCCCTCCTCGCCCTCGGGCAAGGGAGCGCCGGGCCACGCGATCCACTGGTCGGGCGCGCCGGGGGCGGCAACCACCACGCGGCGGGCGGGCGCCAGCTCGACCCCTTCAAGGTCGCCCGGCCCATCGACCAGCCGGATCGCCACGTCGAGGTTGGTCTCGGTGAAGTCGGCGTTCTCGTCGGCGATGAGGTTGAAACGCACGCCGGGGCTGCCGGCGACGAACTTCGCCAGCCGGTGGCTGAGCCACTGGGCGTAGAATTCGCGCGGGGCGGCGATGGTGTAGCGGTCGCTCGCCTGCCCGGCCTGCATCGCCTGGACCGATTCCTCGAACTTGAGGAAGCCTTCGCGCAACGCGTCGAGCCCGGCGAGCGCCTCGTCGGTCAGCTCGAGCCCCTTGCTCGTGCGGCGGAACAGCACGGTGCCGAGATGATCCTCGAGCGCGCGGATCTGCTGGCCGACCGCCGCCGGGGTCACCGCCAGCTCGTCCGCCGCGCGCGTGAAGCTGAGGTGCCGCGCCGCGGCATCGAACACGCGCAAGGCGTTGAGAGGCAGGTGGGTGCGCTTCATCGTTCCGTCCGGGGGTGGCCCTTAGCGACTAGTCTGGTTTCCGGCAATCGCTCGTGGCGCACGAACGGCGTGATGAGATGGGCGGGGGACGGGCGCGGCGGGAAGCGGTCAGCTCGCGGGGACGGATCCGGTCGGCTTCATATCCTGTTCTTCCCACGGCAGATGGCGATCGTCGATCCGCACCATGTTGTTGCTTTCGACCAGCACCGCGCGCGATTGGTAGCCGAGCAACTGGTGAACCGGAATCCCGATGTTACGCACGAGAATTTCGGTTTCTTCGGACGAGAAGTCGGTCATTCCGCGGGCGCGTTCGACGCCCTCCTGATCGTAGATGTGGACCACGTCGCCCTTCATGAACTTGCCCCTGATCTCGACCACGTCGTTCCGGTCGATCGGCCGCGTTCCGCTGGCGATCGCTTCGGCCCCGCTCGCGGTGACGACGATACTGCCGGCCATCTGCAATCGATTCGTCAGCCAGGCCGACCAGCTGTCGGTCGGTTCGCTGTGCGCGACGAACGTCGTGCAGCGCCGCTTGCCTTTCAGTGGGGCCGAAATCGGGTCCTCTGCCTCGCCGTTGGCGATCAGCGTGGTGCAACCGGCGTTCTGCGCCATGTTGGCCGCCTGGATCTTGGTCAGCATCCCGCCGCTGCCCAGGGTGCTGATGCCGGCGGTAGCGTCGATATAGTCGCTCGCATCGTGGACGACTTCGACGAACTGGGCGCCCGCCTCATCGGGGTTGCGGTCGTACAGGCCGTCCACTCCGGTCAGGATCACCAGATGCCGGGCCTCGATCATCTGGGCTACCTTGGCGGCCAGCCGATCGTTGTCGCCGACGCGGATTTCCTCGGTCGTGATGGTGTCGTTTTCGTTGATGATCGGCACGATGCCCGCCGCCAGCAACCGGTGCAGCGTGTTCTTGGTGTTCAGGAAACGGGCGTGATCCTCGAAATCGCCCAGCGTCACGAGAACCTGGGCAATGTCGATCCCGTGTTCATGGCCGATCTGCTTGTAGGCATTGAGCAGCAACGGCATTCCGCAAGCGGCCGCGGCCTGCTTGTCCCGCAACCCTGCGGTCGCGGGCGTGACGCCGATCATCTTCATCCCGAGAGCGACCGCACCGGAGGAACACACGATGACCTCGTAACCCTCGTCGCGAAGCAGCGCGATATCCTCGACGACGCGCTGCATGAAGGCCCAGCGCACCATTAGCCTGTTCTCGTCGGTTAATAGACTGGAGCCCAGCTTTATAACTATTCGATTTGCAGAATTCACGACTAAATTTCCGAGATTAAAAGTTTATTTCTTAGTATAAATCAAAATGTGGCCACTGCGCCGCGGTTTCACAAGCGATTTACGCCAGGAAAGTCCAGTATCTCGCTTTGATGCCTCATTGCAACTAGCCTCGGCAAGCGACCTGCGATCGCTCTTGCTTTTCAGATACTTATGGAAACTTATTTTGGCGGGCCGGGCAACGGACAATAGCCGGCGGCAGCTGGCCACCCCCTCGCGAGCACACGCCCGGTCGGTAAAGTCCTGCCTACGCCTCGGCCGGCGCGGCCAGCGGGAAGAACGGGATGCGCACCTCGAGCGGCTCCGCGCTACCCTGCTTGCCGGCGCCGATGCGATGGAAGGTGTAGAACCCCTCCATCGTTCCGTGCGGGGTCGCCAGCGGGCAGCCCGATACGTAGTCGTGCGCCTGCCCCGGCTCCAGCAGCGGCTTTTCGCCCACCACACCCTCGCCATCGATGACGTTGACGGTCCCGCGTCCGTCGGTGATCCGCCAGTGGCGGCTGACGAGCTGCACGCGCTCGTGCGACCCGTTCTCGATCCGGATGTGATAGACCCAGAACCACTTCCCGTCCTGCGGACGCGATTGCTCGGGCAAAAAGTTGACCGCCACCCGCACGGTGATGCCGTCGGTGATCGCGGCGTGCTGGAAAAGCTGTTTCATTACCGGGAAGGTAGCAACCCAGCCGCTCTGCGCAAGGGTCAGGAGGCAGTCCGTAGCCCGTAGGCAACCAGATCGCCCGGGATCGACAGGTTCCATTCGATCCCGTCCGGCGCAAACGTGTGGCGGACATCGCCGCCCAGCGCGCGCCGGGGAATATCCTCGATCAACTGACTGCCAAAGCCCCGGTGCGACGGCTTTTCCACCGGCGGTCCGCCGCGCTCGCGCCAGGCGATCTTGAAAAAATCTTCCCCGCAATCCCATTCGATCTCGACCCGCCCCTCTTCGCCCGAAAGAGAACCGTACTTCAGCGAATTGGTCGCAAGCTCGTGCAACGCCATGCCGACGATCTCGGCGGCGCGCGGAACCAGCGCGCATTCGGGACCGCTGCTGGCGATCCGCCGACCCGCCCCATCCAGGAATCGAAGCTGGAGCCGGACCAGCTCCTCCACCGGCACCTCGCGCCAGTCGCGGCGGACGAGGATGTCCTGGTTGACCGACAGGCTGCCGACCCGTTCCTCGAACCGCTTCAAGAGTTCCGGATCACCGGTGATCGAGCTGCGCGCGAGCGCCTGGACCTTGGCGAGCATGTTCTTCGAACGGTGGTTCACCTCGCGCAGCAGCAGCCTGATCTGCTCGGATTGCTCGCGCTGCTCGGTGATGTCGGTATTCGTCCCGAACCAGCACACGATTGCGCCGTCCTCGTCGCGGATTGGCTTGGCGCGGCTGAGGAACCAGCGCCACTCACCCGATGCGCTGCGGAGCGGAAACAGGTCCTCCCATTCCTTCCCCTCTTCCAGCGAAGCGAGGAAGTTCGCTTCGACCCGATCGACATAATCCGAATGATGGGCGGTCTTCCAGCCCCAGCCTTCCATCCCGGCAAAGTCGCTACCGGTGTAATCGTACCAGCGCTGGTTGTACCATGAGATGTAGCCGTCAGGTCGGGCGATCCAGGCGAGCTGGGCGATATTTTCCGCCAGCAGGCGGAACCGCTCCTCGCTGTCGCGCAGCTTTTCCGCGATGGCCACGTGCTCGGTTGCGTCGCGTGCGATCTTGCTGCCGCCGATGACCCGGCCTTCGGAGTCGCGCACCGGCGAAATGGTCACCGCCACGGCGATCTCGTGGCCGTCCTTGTGCAGGCGATCGGTGATGAACAGTCCGACGCTCTCGCCGGCGCGAATGCGGGCGAGGATCAAATCCTCTTCGTCATGCCGGTTGGGGGGCAGCAGGCGCCGGATGGATTGGCCGACCATTTCGTCCTGCGACCAGCCGAACAGCGCCTCTGCTGCCGGGTTCCAGCTCAGGATCCGGCCGTCCAGGTCTTTCGCGATGATCGCGTCGCCCGATGAATGGATGAGCGCGGCGTAATGGTCCTGCGGATTCATCGGCGAACGTCTTTACCGAATGCGGCTTGCCACCTCGCCATGCCTATCGAAACCACACCGGGCGTGGCCCCAGGCTATGAATGGAATGACGACGATGCACGCATTTGCCCCCAATCTTTTTGAGAATCCGTAAGCGCGCTGTTTGTTCCGGGGAAAGCGGGTTAACCGGGGTTAGAGCCCGGCGATTGAAAGCGCCCGGTCAAGGTCTTCCTTCAGGTCGTCGATGTCTTCCAGGCCGACATTGATCCGCAGCAAGCCCTCGGTCACGCCCATCTCCGCGCGCGCATCTTCGCTCATGCTGGCGTGTGTCGTGCTGGCGGGGTGGCACAGCAGGGTGCGGCAATCGCCGATGTTGTTCGAGATATCGGCCAGTTCGAGCGCGTCGAGCAACGCAAATGCCTGCGCCCGCCCGCCGGGCACTTCGAAGGCGAAGATCGGTCCGGTACCGTCCGGCATCTGGCGCACCGCGAGGTCATGCCGGGGATGGCTCGGTAGCCCGGGGTGAAGCATCCGCGAGACGCGCGGCTCGATGAACCGGCCGAGGTCGAGCGCGGCACCGCTCTGCGCCCTCGCGCGCAGGTCCAGCGTCTCGAGTCCCTTGAGCACCACCCAGGCGTTGAACGGGCTGAGATTGGGCCCGGTGTTGCGCTGGAACGGCAGCAGCACGTCGTTGATGAACTCGGCCGACCCGCAGACGGCCCCGGCGAGCACGCGGCCCTGCCCGTCCATCAGCTTGGTAGCGCTGTAGGCGATCACGTCGGCCCCGAATTCGAGCGGGCGCTGAAGCGCGCTGGTGGCAAATGCGTTGTCGACCACGGTCACGATCCCGTGCGCACGGGCAAGATCGCAGACGAACTGCAGGTCGACCACATCGAGCGTCGGGTTGGCCGGGGTCTCGAAGAAGAAGACTTTCGTGTTCGGTCGGATCGCCTTTTCCCATTCCCCATCGACCGCACTGTCGATCACCGTCGTTTCGATCCCGAAGCGCGGGCACAGGTGGTCGACCAGCCAGCGGCACGATCCAAACGCCGCGCGCGCCGCGACCAAGTGGTCGCCGGCGGATAGCTGGCACAAAAGCGCCGCGGTCATCGCCGCCATGCCGCTCGCCTGCGCGCGGCACGCCTCGGCCCCTTCCATCAGCGCTATCCGCTCTTCCAGCATCGCCACAGTCGGGTTCTGCAGGCGCGAGTAGGTCATCCCCTCGGCTTCGCCAGCGAACCGGTCGGCGACCGTTTGCGCGTCGTCGTAGGTATAGCCCGAGGAGAGAAACAGCGCCTCGCTCGTTTCACCGTGGTCGGAGCGCCAGGTGCCGCCGCGCACCGCGCGGGTGGCGGGGCGCCAGTTCGCCGTGATGGCGCGGTCCATGCCGGAAGTCTTTTTCATCGCCAGCGCGTCTACGGTCGCCCCCCGTGCCAGCGCAAACAAAAAGGCCTGTTCGCCCGCAAAGCGCTTTGGTGTTCTCGCAAACGAAAAGCGGGGCCACTTCGGGCCCCGCTTACGCGCATATCCTTGACGCAAGCCGTCAGGGGCTGACCGGATCGTCCTTTCCATCGAAGATCAGAACGGCCGCGACCACTGCGGCCACGGCAAGGATCAGCCAAAGGAAACTACCGCCCATTAGCTCATTTTCCTGCGCGGCGGGAGCCGACTGGCGCTCCACCGGAGCGGCCTGTGCCGCAATCGGGACAGTAAGCAACGACAAGCCAGCAAGTGCGGGCACCAGAACACGTAGACTCATTCGATTTCCCCTGAGATAATCTGAAACGGAATGCGACCTTTGCTATCGTTATTTGGCGGTTACTTGGATTGCCGCACCGAGTCATCCCCCAACGCAGTCGGACTCGTTGAATAGTGCATTCGGCACGACGAGGGCTTTTCCCCGGACGCCACTAAGGCTACCCGGCCCCGCATGAGCGCCGCTCCGCCCCATCCCCGGGATCCCGCTGGCTGGTGCGCCGCCATCGCGCTGGGCTTCCTCTTGCTTGCGTTCGTTCGGCTCGGCATCCCTTCGAAGCCCTATTTCGACGAGATCCATTACCTTCCCGCCGCGCGCGCGCTGCTTGCGGGCAGCGACTGGCTCAATCGCGAGCACCCGCTGTTCGGCAAGGAGGCACTGGCGGCGGGAATCGCGCTGTTCGGCGATCGTCCGTGGGCCTGGCGCCTTCCCAGTGCGCTTGCCGGAACGCTGGCGCTGTGGGCGGCGATGCGCGCGCTGTGGTTCGCCTCGCTGCGCCGCTACGCGACCATCGCCTATGGGCTGCTGCTGGCGAGCGGGTTCATGCTCTTCGTCCATGCGCGGATCGCGATGCTCGACATGTTCATGGTCACCGCCCTCGCGGTTGCGTTCTGGCAATGCGCCGCCGCGGTGCGCGAGCCCGAGCACGGCCGCCGCAGCCTCGCAATTGCCGGCGTGGCATTGGGACTGGCGATCGGGGCGAAGTGGAACGCGGTGCCGCTCGCGCCGCTGCCGGGCATCGCGTTTCTCGCCGTGCGCATTCACGCCAGCGGGTGGAAGGGCATCCTTGGCCACCGCGGCGCCCCGGTGCCGGGCATCCGTTTGCCCGAAGCTGCGCTGTGGCTCGGTGCCGTGCCGCTGGCGGTCTATGCGCTGACGTTCGCGCCAGTGTGGCTGATCGATGCCAAGGACCTGCCGAGCGGCGGCTTCATCGGCCTCCACGAGATGATGCTCCGAATGCAGGAAAGCGTGATCAAGCCGCACCCCTACCAGAGCGTGTGGACCGACTGGGTGATCGACCGGCGGGCGATCTGGTACTTCTACGAGCCGAGCGACGGTGCGCAGCGCGGTATCCTGCTGATCGGCAACCCCCTGACGATGATCGCCGGGCTGCCGGCGATGGGTTGGGCCGCGTGGGCGGGCGTAAAGCACCGGCGGTGGGACGCGCTGGCGGCGTTCACGATTTTCGCGACGAGCCTGGGCTTCTGGATCGTCGCGGCCAAGCCGGTCCAGTTCTACTATCACTACTTCGTGCCGAGCATGGCGCTGCTCGCCGCGCTGGCGCTCGCACTCGACGCGCTGCGGACCCGCGGCTGGGCCTGGCTGTCGTGGACCGTGCTGACCGGGTCGCTGGCGCTGTTCGTGTGGTTCTATCCCATCCTCAGTGCCGGCGCGCTGCCGGGCGAACGCGGGTTCGAGAAGTGGATGTGGCTGGATAGCTGGCGGTAGGGTCTAGAACCGCCCCCAGACGAATCGGCTCGAAAGCGCGTAATTCCATACCGAACCGATGACGATGCCGGCCAGGGCCGCCAGGACCCAGTGCAACCCGCGCCCCTGCAGCAGTGTCGCGGTGGCGACGTTGGCAAGCGCGCCCACCGCGCAGGTCGCGCAAAACCCGGCCCAGCCCTTGAGCACGGCCGTCAGCCCCTTCAGCCGCTGGTCGCGATAGGTCAGCCGGTTGTTCAGCCAGAAGTTGAACGACATTGCAGCCAGAGTCGCGAACACCGTGGCCAGCGCGAATCCTTCGCCAAGCGTGCGGAACAGCAGCGTCAGGATCGTCATGTGGACCACCACGCCCATCGCGCCGACGGTGCCGAACAGCGCGAACCGGCTCGGCACAACGCGCCCGAAGCTGCGGTCGTAGAGCCCGACAAGGAATTCGAACGCCACCGCGCTGTCGAGCTTGCTTTCGCCGCTCAGCCGCTCGGCGAATGCGAGCGGGAACTCCTTTACCCGCAGCGGCGGATCGGCGGTCGCGAGCAGGTCGAGCAGGATCTTGAAGCCGATGCCGGACAGCTTCGGCGCCGCGGCGCGCAACCGGTCCGCGCGGAGCAGGAAATAGCCACTCATCGGATCGGTCAGGTCGACCCCGGTAACCTTGCGCGCAAGCCGGTTGGCCAGGCGGCTGCCCTTCTCGCGGGTGTCGCTGGAAAGGCCCGCCGCGCTGCCGCCCGCGACGAACCGGCTGGCAACCGCGACATCGCAAGTCCCCGCTTCAACGGCGGCGCGCATCGCGGGGAGCAGCGCCGGATCGTGCTGATGATCGGCATCCATCACCGCGACGAACGGTGCCGCGCTGGCGCACATTCCCTCGATCGCCGCGCTCGCGAGCCCACGGCGGCCAAACCGCTGGATCACGCGCACGCGGGGATCGGCTGCCGCCAGCGCGCGAGCGGTGTCGGCGGTCCCATCGGGACTGTCGTCGTCGACGACGATGACTTCCCAGCCCTTCGGACCCAGAGCCGTCTCGATGCGCGCAACCAGCGAGACAACGTTGTCGCGCTCGTTGCGGGTGGGCAGGACTATTCCGAGCGAAAGGCTCACAGCCTAGCAATCACCGCGTCGCCGATCGCGGCGGTGCCGGAATTACCGCCGAGGTCGCCACCGCGCACGCCGTCTGCCAACGCGCCCGCGACCGCCGCTTCGACCCGCGCCGCCTCCGCTTCGCGGCCGAACGAATGGCGCAGCATCATTGCGCCCGAAAGGATCGTCGCCATCGGGTTGGCCTTGCCCTGCCCGGCAATATCGGGCGCGCTGCCGTGGATCGGTTCGTAGAGGCCGAACGTGCCGTATTCGGTCGTCCGCGCGCCGAGCGCCGCGCTGGCGAGCAGACCGATCGAACCGACGCACATGCTCGCCTGGTCGGACAGGATGTCGCCGAACAGGTTGCCGGTGACGATGACGTCGAACCGGCCCGGGTCCTTCACCAGCTGCATCGCGGCGTTGTCCACGTACATGTGTTCGAGCGCGACGTCGGGATAATCGGCCGCGACCTCGCTCACGACGTCGCGCCACAGCTGGCTGGTCTCGAGCACGTTGGCCTTGTCGACGCTGCACAGCCGGCCGCCGCGACCCTGCGCGGCGCGGAAGGCGACGTGCGCGATGCGCCGCACCTCGTCCTCGGCATAGCTCATCATGTCCCACCCGCGGCGGCGGCCGTCGGGCAGCGTGTCGAGTCCCTTGTCGCCGAAATAGACGTCGCCGTTCAGTTCGCGCACGATCAGGAGATCGATGGCGCGGGCGATCTCGGGCCTGAGCGCGCTCATCTCCTCGAGCCCGGCAAACGTCGTCGCGGGCCGCAGGTTGGCAAACAGGCCAAGCTCTCCGCGCAAGCCCAGGATCGCCTGCTCGGGCCGCAGGGCGCGTTCGAGAGTGTCGCACGTCGGGTCGCCGACCGCACCGAACAGGATGGCATCGGCGGCGCGCGCCATCTCGAGCGTTTCGCGCGGAAGCGGATGACCGTGGCGTTTGTAGGCGATGCCGCCGACATCGCCTTCGAACAGCGTCAGCCCCGGCAGGCCCAGCGCTTCGAGCACGCGCAGCGCCTCGGCGGTGACTTCGGGTCCGATCCCGTCGCCGGGAAACACCGCGACCTTCATGCGCTCAATTTCTCCAGACGCTCGCCCAGCATGGCGCGCAGCGACATAGCATCGCCCTTGCGGTCGGCAAGCAGGTAGCGCTCGAGCGGCGCGGCGGTCCGCGCAAACATTTGCAGGAGCGCGTCAAGGCCAGCTTCGGCGGGCGGCGCGGCGCCGCCATAGCCCAGTTCGCGCAGCACCAGCGCCTCGTACCCGACCAGCGCCCGAAGCCAGCCGCGCGCCGAGGGCGCATGGCAGATGGCATCGAGTGTTGCCCCCAGCGCGGAATAGAGCGCGGGATAGGCGTTGCGTTCGGGCAGGACCATCGCGGTCAGCGTGGTCACCCAGCCGATCGCGGAGGCGGCCAGAGGCTCGCCGAGCCACGGCCCGCGGCTTTCGACGAGCTCGAGGCGGAGAAACGGCAGCTGGCTGTCGCTCTTCGCGCTCAATTCCGCCGCCACCAGGTTGCCGGGGATCACCACCGGGCGCAGCTGCCGCCCCCGCCCGCCCGCGACGTACCCCGCGACGAGGCCGTGTTCCTCCGACAGCACCCGCGCGATCACCGCCGTCTCGCCATGGTGGCGGGCGGCGACGAGGATGCCGGGGAACGCGCAGGTGCACCGTTCATCGGCCCTTCAAAACGTCGATGGCTGCGATCTGGCAGAGCCCCGCGACGGCCGGCCGTGGCCGCGACCAGCACATCCACCCCCTGCGCGGTCGGGTGGATCCGGTCGGCCTGAAGCATGTCAGGGTCGGTGAAGACCTTTCCGTCACGAACGGCACCAGCGGCACGCCGTACTGCTTGGCCAGCTCGGGATAGTTCGCGTCGAACTTCGCCTGCCAGTCCACACCGTAGTTGGGCGGCGCCTGAAGGCCGAAGAGCACGACCGGGATGCCACGCGACTTGCAGCTCGTCGAGCATCGCGGCGAGATTCGCGCGGGTCTGCTCGGGCGGCAGGCCGCGCAGCAGGTCGTTTCCGCCGAGTTCGAGGATCACGAGGTCGGGCTGCACCGGCTGGCTGTCGAGCGTGAAGGCGAGCCGCTGGCGGCCCGCCGCGGTGGTATCACCCGATACGCCCGCGTTGGCGATGCGCACGTTGCGGCCCTGTGCCCGTAGCGCCGCCTCGAGCTTCGCCGGATAGCTCTGCGTCCCCGGATCGACGAGCCCGTAGCCCGCGAACAACGAATCGCCGAACGCAAGGACGTTGACCTGCGGACCGGCAACTTCGGCGGTCTCAGTTGGCGTCGCGCTCGACCGGTTCCGGTTGCGGTGCGGGCGCATCGGCCCTGCATCCTGCCAGCATCAATGCCGCAACGATCGCCCAACCACTCATCCGCATCGACCAGTTTCCCATTGCAACGTTGCCGCCCGTGCCCAGCTATGCCATCGCATGCCCGTGACAAGTCCCGAAGCGGCGATTTCCGCCCGCAACCTCACCCTAACCCTCGGCACCCCCGCCGCGCCGGTCGAGATCCTCAAGGGCATCGACCTTGAAGTCATGTCCGGAGAGGTCGTCGCGCTGCTCGGCCCCTCGGGATCGGGCAAGTCGAGCCTGATGGCGGTGCTGACCGGCCTCGAACGCGCGAGCGGCGGTTCGCTGACCGTCGCTGGGGCGGACTTTTCGGGCATGGACGAGGACGGACTGGCCCGCGCACGCCGCGGCAGGATCGGCATCGTCCTGCAGGCCTTTCACCTCTTGCCGACGATGACCGCGGCAGAGAACGTCGCCACCCCGATGGAGCTTGCCGGAATGGCGGACGCGCAACCGCGGGCCTCGGCCGAGCTCGACGCGGTCGGCCTGGGCCACCGCAAGGACCACTACCCCGCGCAACTTTCGGGCGGCGAGCAGCAGCGCGTGGCGATCGCCCGCGCCACCGCCCCGCGCCCGCCGCTGATCTTTGCCGACGAGCCGACCGGCAACCTCGACGCCGCCACCGGCCACGCGATCATCGACCTGCTGTTCGCGCAGGCCACAGAGACCGGCGCGACGCTGCTGGTGATCACCCACGACACCGAGCTTGCCGAACGCTGCGGCCGGGTCATCACCATCGGTGACGGCCGGATCGTGAGCGATGTGCGGACCTGACCGCCGATGACGGCCCCGGCATGACCTGGGCCTCCGCCTGGCGCATCGCGCGGCGCGACCTGTCGGCGCGGTTTCGAGGCTTGCGGCTGCTGCTGGTGTGCCTGTTCCTCGGCACCGGCGCGCTCGCCGCGATCGGCACGCTGACCGGCACGATCGAAGGCCAGCTTGCCGACCGGGGGCGCGAGTTTCTGGGCGGCGACCTGCAGGTGGCGGTGTGGCAGCGCGGCGCTGGCACCCGATGAATTGTCCGCGCTCCGGACCTTCGGCACCGTCTCGCAAGGCTCGCGGATGCAGGCGATGGCCGCGACCGGCGAAGCAGCCGCCCCGGTCGAGCTGAAGGCGGTCGACGACAACTGGCCGCTTTACGGCACCGCGACGCTCGTCGGCGGCAAGACGATCGGTGCGCCGCCGCAAGGGCAGGCCTGGGTGGCGCAAGGCGCGGCGGACCGGCTGGCCGTGAAGCCGGGGGACGCGATTTCGGTTGGCACCGCCAGGCTGACGGTCGGTGGCATCCTCGATACCGAACCCGACCGGTTGGGCGAAGGTTTCCAGCTCGGCCCGACGGTGATCGTGCGCGCCGACGTGCCCGCCGCCGCCGGGCTCACCGCGCCAGGGGCGATGTATCGATCGAAGACCAACATCGCCTTTGCCGGAAACCGCGACCCGCAGGCGGCCGAAGATGCGCTCAAGGCGAAATTCCCCGCCGCCGGGTTCGAGATCCGCACCCGCGACCGCGGCGCGCCCGGCGCGGACCGCTTCGTCGGGCGGATGGGCGAATTCCTCACGCTCGTCGGCCTGGCCGCGCTGGTGATCGCGGGGATCGGCATCGGCGGCGGAGTATCGTCGTACCTCGACGCGCGGCGGCAAGGGATCGCGACTTTGAAGGTGCTCGGTGCGACGAGCAGCGACATTTCGAAGATCTACGCGCTCGAAATCGGCGCAGCGGCACTCGTGGGCAGCATCGCGGGGATCGCCGCTGGCGTGGCGATCACGCCGCTGCTGGCCAAGGCGCTCGAGGGATTGTTGCCGGTTGGCAGCGGGATCGCCTTCGCGCCGGGAGCGCTGTTGAGCGCGCTCGCATACGGCTTGCTGGTCGCGCTGGTCTTCGCCGCGCCGCCGCTGGTGCGCGCGCGCCATTTCCCGGCGATGGCGCTGATGCGCGAACGGGTGAGCCCGCTGGCCGCCGACCGCGCCGCGCTGGTGCCGGTGCTTGCCGGCCTTGCCGCGATCGTCGCGCTGGCGCTCGGAACGGCACGTCAGCCCATGCTCACCGCAGGCTTCCTCGGCGGCGCGGCGGGCGCGCTGGCATTGCTTGCGCTGCTCGGCTGGGCGATCCGGCGCGGGGCCGCCCGCCTGCCCCGCCCGCGCGATCCGCTGTGGCGTGCCGCGCTTGCCAACCTGCACCGCCCCGGCGCGGCGACCGGCACGCTCGTCACCGCGCTCGGCTTCGGGCTCGCCGCCTTTGTCCTGCTCGCGGCGGTGCAGACGAGCATCGACGGCACCGTGGCAAGGCGCGTGCCCGCCGAAGCGCCCGATTACTTCGTGCTCGACCTGCCCAAGACCCAGGCGGCCGAATTCCGCTCCGTGGTGGAGCGCGAAGCGCCGGGGTCGGACGTGCGCACCGTCCCCGCGCTGCGCGGCGCGATTCTCGCCTATGGGCCGAAAGACCGGATGATCCGCGTTGCCACGCTCGGCGACGACTTGCCCGAAGGCGCGTGGGCGCTGCGCGGCGAGCGCGGGCTGACCTATGCCGACGCAGTGCCACCGGGCAACACCGTGACCGCGGGCGAGTGGTGGCCCAAGGACTATTCCGGCGAGCCGCAGGTATCGATCGACGAGGATCTCGCCGACGCGATCGGGCTGGAAGTGGGCGACTACCTGACCATCGGCGTGCTCGGCGTCGAGCGCACCGCGCGGATCGCCTCGCTGCGGCGGATCGACTGGCAGTCGATGGGCTTCAACTATGTTCTGGTGTTCAGCCCCAACACGCTCGAGGACGCGCCGCACAACCTCGCCGCGACCATCGAGCTTCCGGCCCAGGACGGGAACGCGCCCAAATCCGCGCTCCTGCGTTCGCTCGTCGGCGCGTTCCCCTCGTCGAGCGTGATCGAGACCGGACCCGTGCTGCGGCAGGCGCGCGACCTCCTTTCACAAGTCGGGCTGGCGACGCTGGCCGCGGCGTCGGTCGCGGTGCTGGCGGGCCTCGCGGTGCTGCTTGGCGCGATCGCCGCGGCGCGGGCGCAGCGGACCTACGATACCGTGGTGCTGCGCGTGCTTGGAGCGAGCCGGCGGCAGGTGCTGCTGCTCGCGCTCGTCGAATACGGCGCGCTGGCGCTGCTGCTGGCAGGCGTCGCGCTGGCGATGGGTCTTGGCGCGGCGTGGTACGTCGTGACCCGTCTGTTCGAATTCGAATGGCTGCCTGCGTGGGGCTCTGTGTTCGGCGTGCTCGGCGCAGGGTTGGCGCTGGTGATCGGGTTTGCCCTGGTCGGCGTGTTGCCCTTGCTCCGGGCGAGACCCGCGCAGGCTCTCCGCGCGCTTTAGCCGCACGCTTCGTCGGCCGCGCCAGGTCAGACTTCTCCTCGCGTCATGACAGGAATGAGCCCACCCCTGGCAAGAGGCGGGCCCGGTCTTCTTCCTGTCGAATCAGGCGAACGTTTCCGCCTCGCCCGTCCCCTTGGGGTCGGGTCCGAAGCGGTTCGGCCCCGGCGTTCCGGGCAATGCCATGAAAACCAGGAAAGCGATCGAGACGAGAAATCCCAGGTACGGGATCATTCCGCCGATTACCGCGCCCAGATACCACCACCCGCTCATGTCGCGGTCGTGCAGCCGACGGACGGTAACGGCGATGCTCGGGATGATGACCGCCAGAATCCACACGAGAATCAGGATACCCAGGCCGCCGAACAGTGCGCTGAGTCCGGCCGAAGTGTTTCCGCTCGCCTCGGCATCGAGGACCCCTGCCGCTCCGCCTGTCCCCAGCACGATGAACATCAGCACGGTGACGACGATCACGTTGAGCAGCGTGAACATCCAGTATTCCATCCGGCGCGAACGGCCCGAGAATTCGGCATACCGTTTGAACGGCAATATCATCCAGTCCATGCGAAATACTCCCCCTTTGGCTTCGCTGGCGGGAAAGCATCATAAGGCGCCCCCCGGCGCAACAAAAAAGGGCCCCGTTGCCGGGGCCCTTCTTCGTTGTGCTCAGACCAATGCGGTCAGAACTTGAACCGCGCCGCCACCCCGTAGGTGCGCGGCTGGTTCGTGTAGCCCGACAGCGAGCCGTCCTGCGCCACCGAATTGAACATGCCGGTGATGTTCCGGTCGTCGAGCAGGTTGCGGCCCCAGACCGTCAGCTCGAGGCCATTGCGCATCGCATAGGTCAGCGATCCGTTGAGGTCGTTGACCTCGCGGCGGTACCGCGATGCCAGCAGAATACCGGCTGCCGAGCTGCCGAACTTGGTAAAGCCCTGCTCGACCTGCACCGGTGCAGCGTAGGCGAAGTCACCGCGTGCGATGATGTGATCGCCGTTGCCCAACTCCTTGTCGTACTGCGCACCGTACGAGGCGGTGAGCTGCGAGATGTTGGTGATCGGCTCACCCGACAGGTCGCCCAGCGGCGAGAACGGATAGCTGTCATACTTGGGCTTGAGGTAGGTCATCGCCAGGAACAACGCCAGTTCGCGGGTCGGGTTGACCCGACCGTCGAACTCGATGCCGAAGGTCGATTGCTTCGGTGCGTTGGCGAACACGAAGCTCGCCCCGATGAACGTGTTGGTCTGGAAGTTCGTGATCGACTGCTTGAAGAACGTCAGGTTGGCCGACGCGATCTTCCAGTCGCCCTTGATTCCCAGCTCGTACACCGTCGAGTTTTCCGGCAGCGCGAAGCGCGTGCCGGGCTTGAGGTTTGTCACCGCAAGATTGGCTGCCTTCAGCTTGTCGAAATCGCTCTGCAGCGGGCGGCTGTCGCGCGACAGGTTCCACGAGCTCGCCTTGAAGCCCGTCGCGTAGCTGACATAGGTGTTGAGCGTCGGCGAGATTTCGTAAGCGAGACGCGCGGTATAGCTCCAGTCGCTGTCGCGAGACTTGCCGTCCTCCACCGAGTTCGGAATGTTCTGCAACGGCGGCAGGAACTGCAGCGCGGCAAGCCCGGCAATCGGATTGGCCGCAGGGTTGTTCACGTTGGCCGCGCCGAACGCCTGCGACCCGGCAAGGATCGTAGGATAGAGCATGGCGCCCGCGGCACCGAGCGGGCTGGTACCGGTTGCAAACGCCGTGATCTCGGCCGCGGTAGCGCTTCGGCCGAGGCCGAGGGCATTGCCGACCGTGGCCGCCAATGCACCCTGTGTGAGCAAAGTCTGGCGGGCCGGTGCGGTCTGGGCGCCGTAAAGGTCGACGTTCGAGAACTTATCGGTCGACACCGAGTCCGATACCACGTCCTTGGCGTCGTGGGTGTAGTTTGCACCAAGCGTCAAGGTGAGCGCGTCGGTGATCTCGAAATCGACGTTGCCGAACAGGCTGTAGGACTGGTCCTTCTGCGTGAAGTGGTTGAAGAAGCCCTGACCGGCCTGCCAGTAGGTGTTCTGCGGCACCCCGAACAGCGCCTCGATCGTCGAGGCGTTGAGCGCTCCGCCCGAAAGTGCGCTGACCAGCCCATTGGCGTAGGGCCGGAAACCCGGCCCGTAGACGATCTGGTCGCGCGAATCGGCCTTCTCATCGAAGAAGTACCCACCGACGAGGAAGTTGAGCGGTCCGTCGAAGTCGCTCGCCAGTCGCAGTTCCTGGGTGAAGGTCTTGATCTCCGCCTGGCCGATATTCGCACCGGTCGCCGACGCGAGGCTGGTGAAATCGACGTCCTGGTCGGCATTCAGCTTGGTGTTGCGGTAAGCGGTTATCGAGGTGAGGGTCAACGGCCCCATCTCGTAGTCGAGCTGACCCGAAAAGCCCCAGTTCTTGACCTTGCTGTTCGGCACGACGTCCGAATAGATCACGTCGTCGAACGGTCGGCTGGGGTCGTTGACCTGGCCGCCGAGCGACTGGATGACCCGAGTGAACGGACCGATCAGGAAGTTGGTCACGCCGCAGCACTTCTCGTCGATCTGATCGTAATCGCCGATCAGGCGAAACTTGAGGACGTCCGAGGGTTCGAACTTGAGCTGCGCGCGCGCGAACCAGCGGTTGCGGTTGTTGACGTCGTCGCCGTTGAAAGCGTTGGTCAGGTAGCCATCGCGGCGATTGTAGCCCCCGGCGATGCTGGCGGCGATGGTGTCGGTCAGCCCGCCGGTGACGTAGCCCTTGACCACCGCGGCGTTGTAGTTGCCGTAGCTGCCTTCGATGCTGCCGCCGAAGTTGAAGCTGGGCTCCTTGGTGACGATCGAGATCACGCCCGCGCTGGCGTTCTTGCCGAACAGGGTCGACTGCGGACCGCGCAGCACTTCGACGCGCTGGATGTCGGGAAGATCGGAAATCTGCGAAATCGCGCGGCTGCGATAGACGCCGTCGACGAACACCGCGACCGACGGCTCGAGACCGATGTTGTTGCCGCTCGTGCCGAATCCGCGGATCGAATAGGTCGTCGCGAACTGGCTCTGGCTTTGCGTAACCTTAAGCGAAGGCACGACGGATGCGAGATCGGTGACGTCGCGAATCTGCGCGCGCTCGATCGTTTCGGCGGTGGTCACGCTGACCGCGACCGGAATTTCCTGCAGCGTCTGCTCGCGCTTGGTGGCGGTGACGACGATCTGGTTGCCGGTATTGGCATCGGCGGCGTCGGAGAAACCATCACTGTCTTGGTCGGCTGCTCTGCTGCGCGTTTGCCTGCGCCGAAGCGTCCTGAGCGTGGGCAAGGCCCGGCAGCGCCAATGCGGCGGCCCCCGCAAGCAGGGTAAATCGGGCCGTGCCGGCGAATCCGGTGCGCACTTTGATCATGTGTCATCCTCTCCTACGGGGGAGGAACGACTGCCATTTCGGCAGTTTGCCCTCCCCAACTGACATCAGGGTCAATAAACTTACGAATTTCTGCGCTCAAGCGACATTTCGTTAGCGACGGAACGCTCGCCGCACTGTGGTATTGGTGACACAGTGATCCGTCGTCGCCGAACGGTTGTCTTCGTGGCTTCGCTCGGCTAGGGGCGCGCCGACTTTCGCGCGGGCACTTCCGCGCCAACCCAAGAGAAAACCCATGTCCCTTCGCAACGTGGCGATCATCGCCCACGTCGACCATGGCAAGACCACGCTTGTCGACCAATTGTTCCGCCAGTCCGGCACCTTCCGCGACAACCAGCGCGTGGAAGAGCGCGCGATGGATTCCAACGACCTGGAAAAGGAACGGGGGATCACCATCCTCGCCAAGTGCACGAGCGTCGAATGGACGCCCCCGGGCGGCGAAACCACGCACATCAACATTGTCGATACCCCCGGCCACGCCGACTTCGGCGGCGAGGTGGAGCGCATCCTCTCGATGGTCGACGGGGTCATCCTGCTCGTCGACAGCTCCGAAGGCGCGATGCCCCAGACCAAGTTCGTCACCGGCAAGGCGCTCGCGCTCGGTCTGAAGCCGATCGTCGTGGTCAACAAGGTCGACCGGCCCGACGAGCGCATCCAGGAAGTGCTCGACGAAGTTTTCGACCTGTTCGTCAGCCTCGAGGCCAACGACGAGCAGCTCGACTTCCCGGTGCTCTACGCCTCCGGCCGCAACGGCTACGCCAACGCGGACCCGAGCCTGCGCGAAGGCACGCTGACCCCGCTGTTCGAAAAGATCGTCGAGCACGTTCCCCCGCCCGAGGCGGATTTCGACGGGCCGTTCAAGTTCCTCGTCACCCTGCTCGACCGCGACAACTTCCTCGGCCGCATCCTGACCGGCAAGGTCCAGTCGGGCACGGTCAAGGTCAATTCGCCGATCCACGCGCTCGACAACGACGGCAAGGTGGTCGAGACCGGCCGTGCGTCGAAATTGCTCGCGTTCCGCGGGCTCGAGCGGGTTCCGGTCGAGGAAGCGCGCGCGGGCGACATCGTGTCGATCGCCGGGCTTACCGTGGCCACCGTGTCGAACACGATCTGCGACCCGGCGGTGACCGAACCGCTCCATGCGCAGCCGATCGATCCGCCGACGCTGTCGATGCGATTCGCCGTGAACAATTCGCCGTTCGCGGGACGTGAGGGGTCGAAGGTGACCAGCCGCATGATCCGCGACCGGCTCGAGCGCGAGGCGGAAAGCAACGTCGCCATTCGGGTGACCGAAAGCGCCGACAAGGACAGTTTCGAAGTGGCGGGCCGCGGCGAACTCCAGCTCGGCGTGTTGATCGAGACGATGCGCCGCGAAGGTTTCGAGCTCGGCATCAGCCGCCCGCGGGTGCTGTACCGCGAGGACGAAAGCGGCAAGCGCACCGAGCCGTACGAGACCGTCGTGATCGACGTCGACGACGAGCATTCGGGGACGGTCGTCGAGAAGATGGCCATCCGCAAGGGCGAGATGACCGACATGCGCCCGAGCGGCGGCGGCAAGACGCGGATCACATTCAGCGCGCCCAGCCGCGGCCTGATCGGCTATCACGGGGAATTCCTGTCCGACACGCGCGGCACCGGGATCATGAACCGGTTGTACGAGAAGTATGGCCCGTACAAGGGCCCGATCGAAGGGCGCGCCAACGGTGTGCTGATCTCGAACGGCACCGGCGAAGCGGTCGGTTATGCGCTCAACATGCTCGAGGATCGGGGCGTATTGTTCGTACGGCCGCAGGAAAAGATCTACGAGGGCATGCTGATCGGCGAGAACGCCAAGCCCGACGACCTCGAAGTCAACCCGATGAAGTCGAAGCAGCTGACCAACTTCCGCTCGACCGGCAAGGACGACGCCATCCGGCTGACCCCGCCGCGGGTTATGACGCTGGAGCAGGCGATCGCCTACATCGACGACGACGAGATGGTCGAGGTCACGCCCAAGTCGATCCGACTGCGCAAGGCGATCCTCGACCCGAACGAGCGCAAGAAGGCTCGGCGTCGGGTCGACTAGGTGCGCTTCGTCGCCACCAAGCGCGCAGCCTCGCGGCGGCGATCGTAGCGCAAGGCTCGATCGGAACAGAAGTCCGGGGCAGCGGTGCGCCGGCGCAGAAGTCAAGCAAGCCGATTATGCGGGAACCCGCGAGGACAACGTCGGTTATTCCCGCCAAGGGAGGTCTCGCATGCAGCGCATAATGATTGTCGACGACGAAGCGCTTGTGTTGCTTGACCTTACGCTCACCGTCGAAGGCTTGGGATACCGCGTCTTCTGCGATAGCACGAGCGTGGCCGAAGCGATCGAGCGGCTCGGAGCGGATTCGCCCGATGCCGCACTGCTCGACATTGACGTCGGTGGCACGCCGGTCTGGCCGCTCGCCCGGGCGCTCAAGGAGCGGAACGTGCCGACCGTGTTCGTCAGCGCCAACCACGCGCACGCTGAGCTTACGAGCGAGTTCGCGCATTGCTGCGCCCTCGACAAACCGGCCTCGTCGCGCGACATCGCCGCGGCCCTGCGCGAGGCGCTACCGGCCGCCGCCTGATCCTTTCCGCCAGCTTACGCCAGGCGGAACGCCAGTCGCCGGACATAGCCGTCCGAACGCGCTTCACCCTCAATTTCTCCATGCAATTGCCGCGCCGCGGTTTGGACCAAGCGGGTTCCGAAGCCGGTGCCATCCGAAGCCGATTCTTCCGTCGCGTTGCCGCTTTCAACCCAATCGAGCTCCATTGTATCGTCATCGCGCCGGTTCCAGTGGACCGCCAGGCGTCCCTCCTCGTTCGCAAGCACGCCGTACTTGGTCGCGTTGGTCGCCCATTCGTGAAGTATCAGGGCGATCGAAGTGATCTGGCTGTTGGGAACGTCGACCTCGTCGCCGTCGATCGTAATCGCCTGCGCAGCGCGGCTGGGCAGGATGACCGTTTCGACGAGCTTGCGCAGCGGAATTGCCCCGCTTGCCCCCGACTCGATGCGGCTGGTCAGCGCGTGTGACCGGCCGAGCGCGTGGATCCGTTCGCGGAGCTCTTCGGCGAAGGCCATGACGCTATCGGCTTCGCGTGCCGAGATCGAGATCATCGCGCTGATGACCGAGAACAGGTTCTTCACCCGGTGGTTCATTTCGCGGATCATCAGTTCGCGCTGGGCGAGGAGCGCGCGCTCGGACGTGATGTCGAAAGTGACCCCGATGAATTTGTTGCCGATCATCCGCGCGAGTCCGTGGAGCCAACGGACCTCGCCGTCGTCGGTGTTGACACGAAATGTCTCGTCGTAGTCCTGCGAACCGTTCATCGCCTGGCGGAGCGAACTGTTCACCTTGTCGCGGTCCTCGGCGGTCATGGCACCCAGAATAGGCTCCATCCGGTCGCCCTCGCTGCCATCTGGAATGTACAGTAGCCCCCGTGCCGTCCGGTCGAGCACGACCCGGTCGGTGGCCGGATCGTATTCCCACACGCCAATCCCCGCAACCTCCAGTGCCAGGCGCAGCCGCTCGCGCTCTTCGCGCAGATCGCGCTCGAGCGAAAGCGCCTGGGTCACGTCGGTAAAGATCAGTGTCGCGCCGTCGATCTCGCCGTCGCCCCGGCGATAGGGGATCGCGCGTATGATGATCTCCGCATCTATCGCCGCAGCGTGAATGCGTTCTTCTTTCATCTCCCCCTTGCGGGCCTCGTTGGCTAGATCGACGTAGGTTTGCCGCTCCAGCCGCGTCGCAAGGTCGCCCAACGGCTTGCCGAAATCGTTGGCGTCGATCGGAAACAGGCCGACCGCCGCCTCGGTGAAGCTGCGCAGGCGCAAATCGCCGTCCACCACCAGCACCGCGATCTGGGTGCTGTCGAAAAAATTCTTGAGATCCGAATTGGCGACAGTGAGCTGATCGACCTTGTTCTTGAGCTCGTCGTTGACCGTGGTCAGCTCCTCGTTGGTTGACTGGAGCTCCTCGTTCATCGACATCATTTCTTCGTTCGAACTCTTGAGCTCCTCGTTGGTCGTCTCGAGCTCCTCGACAGTCGACCGCAGACGGTGCCGGGTGGCCTGCAGCTCTTCCTCGAGGAATTGGCGCTGGCCATCTTCCATGTCGAACTCGTCGAAGTCGGGTTCGTGCACCTCGAGCGATTTCGTCTCCTCGACTACGAAAAGGAAAGCCCCCTCCTCCAGCTTTTCGCAGATCACCCGCGCTTCGAGCGTACCGAAGTCGGTGCGGATCTTGACGTCGGACGCGCCCGCGCGGCGACCGGTTTCAGCGACTTGGCGGATCAGTGGCCCGATCAGTTCGCGCAGGCCCGGTCGCGCCAGCGAGGGTATATGAACCGTTCTCTCGAGCCGGGCGGGAAAATCGAGGTAGCGCCCGGCAGCGCCCCAGCGCTCGAGCAACAGGCCTTCCTTGTCGACCAGCAGGCTGACCGGAGCATAGCGCTCGGCGACCAGCTTGAGCGCGGCGATCTCGGAACCGCCGCCTCGCGACTGATCGCTTTCGGCGATCGCCCGCGGGGTACGCGGTCGCGGGGTGGCCGGGATGCTCCCCAGTTGCAGACTGTAGCGGCTCTTGACGTCGCGCCGCCGGAATAGCCTCGCTGGCTGATCGATCACGTCGAACAGGTCCTCGTAGCGTGCGACCGCCTCGGACGGACCGAGGAACAGGTTGCCCCCTTCCGTCAGCGCGAAATGGAAGATCGGAATGACCTGCCGCTGCAATTCTTCATTGAAATAAATCAACAGGTTGCGGCAGCAGATCAAGTCGATCTTCGAAAACGGCGGATCGCGCACGAGATTGTGATTGCTGAACCGCACCATGTCGCGGATCTTGTTCGAAATGATGAACTTGTCGCTCCCGCCGATCGTGTACCGGTCCCGCAGGGGGCGGGGAATGTCACCCAGCGCGGACAGTGGATAGGCCCCGGCGCGCGCGATCTCCAACATCATCTCGTCGATGTCGGTGGCGAAGATCTGCACATAGGGCCGTTTGTCATGTCGTTCGGCGGCATCGGCCACCAGCATGGCAAGGGTATACGCTTCTTCCCCGCTGGAGCAGCCCGCGACCCAAAAGCGCAGTTCTGCGCCCGAGGAACAGCCGGCGACCAGCGGGTCGATGACGAGCGTATCCAGCGCCTCGAAGAGCTCAGGATCGCGGAAAAACCGGGTAACGTTTATCAGCAGGTCGCGGAACAGCGCTTGGCATTCTTCCGAATCGCCCCGCAACCGCGCGAGGTATTTGCCTGCGCTATCGATGCCGAGCAGCTTCATCCGCCGAGCAATGCGGCGGGTCAGTGTGCTGCGCTTGTAGAGCGAGAAATCGTGGCCGACCGCCTCACGCAGCACTGTGCAAAGCGCGTCGATGTTGTCGGCGACTTCGCTCGCTTCCTCGAACGGAGTGTCGTCGCCGGTCGCTCGGGCGAAGAATGTACCCAGCGCCTCGATGATGTCGCGCGGCGACGCAACGATATCGACGAGGCCGGTGGCGATCGCAGACGAAGGCATCCCGTCGTATGCCGCGCTCTCCGGAGCCTGCGCCACGCACAGTCCGCCGTATTCCTTGATCGCGCGCAGACCGCGGCTGCCGTCTCCGCCGGTGCCGGACAGGATCACGCAAGCCGAACGGGATTCAGCATCTTCGGCGAGGCTTTCGAAGAAGTCGTCGATCGGCCGGCGCATTCCGCGCGGGTCGGTGAACTCGGTAAGGTTGAGAACCCCGTTCTCGAGCGCCAGGCCGTGGCCCGGCGGGATGACGTAGACGTGATCGACCTCGACCGTCTCGCCACCCGACGCCTGCTTGACCGGCATCGCCGTATAACGCTCGATCAGCTGGGCCATCAATGATTCGTGTGTCGGGTCCAGGTGCTGGACGACCACGAAGGCCATCCCGGTCGGCCCGGTGTGTCCGCCGAACACGGCGCGCAGGGCCTCGAGCCCGCCGGCGGATGCCCCGACGCCGACTATCGGGAAACTATCGTCGCTCATTGTCTTTTCGATCAGTCCATGCGTGCCCGGGCGATCATCGAATGGCTCGAGGCGAGCGCGTCGAAGCTGCCGAGAATCGTCAAGTCGCTGTCACGGGTCACAAGGTCGAGGCGCTGCAGGTCTTCCGACAGCGCGCGGTCGTATAGCGCGGGATCAAGTCGGCCGGGCGCGTCGATGGCAAACTGCGAGCCTAGGACCATCGCGGTCTGCCCGTCGCGGGCAAGCTTGGCCATGTAAACCAGGTTGAGAAAAGGTTTGCCGTCTCGGGTCACGTTGGGGATGACGAATTTGCCGTCTACCTGTTCCGGGTCGGCAAGAAATTCTCGCATTCGAAGGCGCACCGCGCCCGCGTCACCCTCCGGCTGGAGGAACCGGCAATTGCGACCGAGCACGTCCTCCGCGGAGTAACCGGTCATCCACAGGAATGCGTCGTTGACCCCGACAAGGGGGCAATCGGGCAAAGTATAATCTGCGATACTGAGCGAAACCCGGCTCAACCCGAACATCTCAACAATACCCGCCGGCATGGGGGTCGATTCGTCAAAAGTAGTCATCCCCATGACGGTAGGCGGAGAACCGGCGCTGGCAAATACCTACTGTACTGGCCAGTGCGAGCCTGCGCTGTTAGCACCCGACATCATGCAGACTGGTATCCTCGTTTCGCTCGCTCTCTACTTCCTGCTCATGATCGGCATCGGGCTTTACGCTTGGCGCAAGTCGACCGACACCTCGGAAGGGTACCTGCTCGCCGGACGCAACCTGCACCCGGCTGTCGCCGCGTTGTCCGCGGGCGCGTCCGACATGTCGGGCTGGTTGCTGCTGGGCCTGCCGGGCGCGCTTTATGCAAGCGGGCTGGTCGAGGCGTGGATCGGCATCGGCCTGTTCATCGGCGCGCTGGTGAACTGGATCGTCGTCGCCCCGCGCCTGCGCAAGCAGACGATCGACCTCAACGATTCCCTCACGATCCCCGAATTCCTTGGCAACCGCTTTCCCAGTCACGCCATCGCGCTGCGCGTGGCAAGCGCGGTGATCGTAGTGCTGTTTTTCACTGTCTACACCGCCGCGGGTCTGGTCGGCGGAGGCAAGCTGTTCGTTAGCGCGTTTTCCGAATTCACCGGCGGCGGATACATGACCGGGGTCTGGGCCACCGCGTTGGTGGTGCTTGCCTACACGATGGTCGGCGGCTTCCTCGCGGTCAGCCTGACCGACTTCGTGCAGGGCGTGATCATGCTGCTCGCGCTCGTTATCATGCCGCTGGTGGTCATGTTCGGCGAGGGCGGCAGTTCGGGCGCGAGCATCGCCGCCGTCCCGCAGGAGGGCTTTCTCGATATCGGCCACAACCTGACCACGATCGGCTGGCTATCGGCGGTGACCTGGGGACTGGGCTATTTCGGGCAGCCGCACATCATCGTGCGGTTCATGGCGATCCGCTCGGTCGAATCCGTGCGAACCGCGCGGTGGATCGGAATGATCTGGATGGCGGTCTGCCTCGCCGGTGCGCTGGGCGTGGGCCTTGCAGGCCGCGCCTATGTCGAACGTAATGGACTGGTGCTCGAAGATCCCGAAACGATCTTCATCCTGCTGGCAAACCTGCTGTTCCACCCGTTGGTGACCGGCTTCCTCTATGCCGCGCTATTGGCGGCGATCATGTCGACGATCTCCTCGCAGCTGCTGGTCTCGTCGAGTTCGCTGACCGAGGACTTTTATCGGCTGTTCCTGCGCAAGAATGCCAGCGAGCGCGAGTCGGTAAACGTGGGGCGCGTTTGCGTCGCTCTCGTGGCGCTCGCGGCGCTCGCGCTCGCGGCCGATCCGGAAAGCGAGGTGCTCGGCCTCGTCGCGCACGCCTGGGCAGGCTTCGGCGCGGCATTCGGACCGCTCATCCTGCTCTCTCTGACCTGGAAGCGAATGACCGGCGCGGGCGCACTCGCGGGGCTGGTAACCGGCGCGGCGGTGGTGATCGCGTGGATCAACCTGGGTTGGGATGCTGCTTTCCTTGGGGGACCCGGCGTGTACGAGATCCTGCCGGGCTTCGTGACGGCGTGGTTCGCAATCGTCGTAGTCAGCCTGCTGACCGCACCCGGCGAACCGACTGCCGAAACCGCGCCGGCGAATTAGGGGCTTGTTAACCATGACGCGCGAGACTGCCGCGCATGGTTCGCAAACTCGCCCCTTTCCTTGCGCTGGCGCTGGCGGCATGCGGCAATCTCGTGCCCGATGGCCGCGCTCCGGTGCGACCGCAAGCGCAGGCCGCGCCCCGGGCGGTTGCGGTGAGCCCGACAAACCGGATGTGCCTGAACGAACTCGGCGCGACGGGTGCCAACTTCACCCCGCTGCCCGACCGCTTCTACGGCGCCGGGTGCTCGACCGTTGGGACGGTAAGCCTGGGCGCGCTACAGGGCGATGGTGCACGCTTTCAGCTGACCAATATGGGCCCGGTCTCGTGCCCACTGGCTGACACGCTGGCTGCCTGGGCACGGTTCGGGGTCGATCGGGCGGCGCGCGAGATCCTCCGCAGCCCGCTCGCGCGGATTGAGACAATGGGCAGCTACAACTGCCGCAATGTCGCGGGCAGCGGCCGTCTGTCGGCACACGCCACCGCGCAGGCGGTCGACGTGGCAGCCTTCGTCCTTGCAGACGGGCGGCGCGTGAGCGTGCTCGACGGCTGGGGCGGCGGCACGGTTGACGAGCAACGTTTCCTCCGGTTGGTCCATGCGAGCGCGTGCAAGCGGTTCGGCACGATCCTGGGACCCGGCTACAACGCCGCCCACCGCGATCATTTTCACCTCGAGGCGCCAAAACTCATCGGCGGTAGCGGCTTCTGCCGCTAGGTCAGCCCGTCCGGGCGATCGCGGCTTGCCCGTCGAGGCGCGCCTCGATCCGCAGGCGCACGGCTTCGGCGGGGTGGGACGCTCCAAGTTTGCTCATCATGTTTGCGCGATGGATCTCGACCGTGCGCGGACTGATATCCAACTCGCGCGCAATCGCCTTGTTGCTACTTCCGAGAGTGAGCCAGTCTAGCACTTCGCGTTCGCGCGCCGAGAGATTGTCGATCCTTCCGCGTGCCTCGATCATCCGCCGCCGCGCATCGGCATGGTCGCGCGCCTCGTCACCGATTCGATCGAGCATCGCGGACAGCCGATCCTGCTCGAGCGGTAACGGGAGGTAATCGAGCGCCCCGGCCTTCACCGCAGCGACTACGCGCGAAGTGCGCGGTGCTTCGTCCATCGCTACCAGCGGCAGCCACACGCCGCACCGAGCCAGCAGGTCGAGCGTCGCCTCGACGCCGCCCGTCTCCGGGTCGTCGCGGACGACGACAATCCCTCGTTGCGGCGGATGGTCGCACAACTCGGCAAGGTCTGCGTAAACCTCGGCGTGATGCCCCAGCCGGAAGGCGATCCGCGCGAGATCCGCCCGCATACGCGTTTCCGCGTCGACGAAGTGAATGATATGATGCTGACCCATGGGCCGGCCTGTCGGCCCGGGCGACAAGCATTACAATTCGGGAAGACTACCGAAACGGATGTAATGAATTAAGTAATCTTCGCTAGAGCCCGACTTGTCGAAGAGGGGAAATTGCTCCGCATTGGACGCAATTCTACGAGGATACCCGCAGTCGTTGGTCAGGAATGGTGGATTCAGGCCGTTTCGTCGGCTTGGGCAAAGAAGCTGTAGTCGGGCAGTTCGTCGAATGCATTTCGCAACGAATCGCTCCAACCGACAGAAATAGCCTGGAAATAGGGATCCTCGTGCGTGATGCGCCGCTGGTGGCCCGCCTCAAGCGCGTCGCGCTCGATCACCATCAGATCGAGCGGAAGGCCGACCGAGAGGTTGGCCTTAAGCGTGGAATCGAAGCTCACCATCAACAGCTTGACCGCGTCCTCGAAGCTCATCCCGCGATCGTAGGCGCGGATCAGGATCGGGCGCCCGTACTTGGTCTCGCCGATCTGGAAGAACGGCGTATCCCAACTCGCCTCGATGAAGTTGCCTTCCGGATAGATCATGAACAGGCGCGGCTCCATGCCCTTGATCTGCCCCGCGACGATGATCGAAGCGGTGAACCGGCCCTGTCCCGCGGCGCCGTTTGCTTCCTGTCGCTCGTCGATCGTGTCGCGCAACATGCGACCGATCTCGGTCGCGACCTGGAACATCGTCGGTGCGTCGTAGACGGTATTGCGCCGCTCGCCGGGGGTCTTGGTGCGTTCCTCCAGCTGGCTGATCACGGCCTGGGTAGTCGCCAGGTTGCCCGCAGTCATGACCGCGATGACCCGGTCGCCCGGCTGTTCCCAATACATCATCTTGCGGAACACCGAGATGTTGTCGACGCCCGAGTTGGTCCGGGTGTCGCTCATCAGCACGAGGCCCTTGTCGAGCACCATTCCCACGCAATAGGTCATTTGTTACCTCTCGCCCCCCGGCAATCGTTCGATCGTCTTGAGTATAACCAAAGCTTCGCGGGCGTCACTGTTCCTGCTGTTGCTGTTCCACTGCGACATCGACGTGCAGGTCCTGGGTCGCGCTACCAAAGGTGATCCCGGTGATCGGGGCGGCGTCACGATAATCGCGGCCGGTGGCGACGCGAACATAGCGGGGATCGGGACTGATCCCGTTCGAGACATCGAAGCCGACCCAGCCGAGCCCGTCGACGAACGCCTCGGCCCAGGCATGGGTGGCTTCCTGGTCGATGCGGTCGTTCATCATCAGGTAGCCTGAAACATAGCGCGCGGGCACGCCCACTTCGCGGGCCGCGCCGATGAAAATCTGCGCGTGGTCCTGACACACCCCCGCCCCTCCCTCGAGCGCCTCTTCAGCGGTGGTGGAGACCCCTGTAACGCCGGTGCGATATTTCACTTCATTGCGTACCGCCTCCGAAAGCGCATGAAGGAAATCCAGCCGCTTCTGATCCGAAAAATCGAGCGCACGGACGAGCTGACGCAGCCGCGGCCCGGGCCGCGTGAGCGAGGTCTGCCCAACAAAACTCCACAGCGGAAGATGCCCGGCGTGCCGGCCGATCACACCCGAATGGTCTTCGGTCTCCACCGTGCCGTGACAACTGACGATCACCTCACGCGCGCCCGGCTCGATCGCCACAAGTGTCACGGAATTGTGGTTCTGGTCCTCGTATTCGAGCTCCGCGTGCGCATTCTGGTAGTCCATCTTCCATTCGAGGATGGACTGGCCCTGGGTCGTCTTCGGAGTCAGCCGCAGGCGCTGGAGCGCGTGCACCACCGGATCTTCGAAGGTGTATTTCGTGGTATGGCGGATCGCCAGGCGCATGTCGTCTAGCCCTCTTTCACCGCAGGAACCGATAGTCTTCGGAGATCGCCCGCCCGATCTCTGCGTTGGCGCGCATGAACCGGGTCAGGAATTCGTGCAGGCCCTCGTCGAATATTTGCTCGATGGTCACATTGGCGAGCATATTCGACGTCTTTTCGATCAGCGCACTGCTGTCGCTTTCGACCCCGTGCATCCGCGCAAGCGACCTGAGGTTGGCCTGCAGGAGCGAATGGCTGAATGCCAGACTGCGCGGAAATCGTTCGTCCATAACGAGAAATTCGACGATCCCGCGTGAATCTGCCTGTCCGGCGTTAAGCCAGCGATAGGCCCGGTCGCCCGATACCGAGCGAAGCACTTGATCCCACTGCCCGCTGTCGAGCGGGGTGCCGACGTAACTGAGCGAAGGAAGCAGCAAATAGTATTTCATGTCGAGGATGCGCGCTGTGTTGTCCGCGCGTTCCACGAATGTGCCCGCATTGGCGAAATTGTAGCCCGCATCGCGCAGCATCGAATTGACCATAGCTCCGTGCGCCAGTGTGCCTGCCCGACGGACCAGCGCGATCACGTCACCGACCGCGCCCTGCCCCACCGGTCGCGCCAGCGCCTCGTCGAGCTCCATCCAGCTTTCGTTGACCACGCTCCACAATTCGCCCGAGATGGCGTTGCGCGACAGCCGTGCATTGGTGCGGACCTGACGCATCATTTCCAACACGCTTCCGGGGTTGTCGCGATCACGCAGGATGTGGTTCCACACCTGGATGCCGGTGTACGTGCCGTGCTTGGCGCGGTAGGCCTCGATCTGGCCCGATGCCTGGATAACGGAGCGCCATTCTTCCTCGGCGCTGATGATGTCGCGGGTCAGCGCCATGCGCAGTCCGGCATCGAGCAGACGCGCGGTGTTCTCTGCCCGCTCGAGGTAACGGAACATCCAGAACAGTCCGTTGGCGGTCTTACCGAGCATGCTAATCCTTCAGCACCCAGGTATCCTTGGTGCCCCCGCCCTGCGACGAATTGACCACCAGGCTGCCCTTCTTCAGCGCCACCCGTGTCAGACCGCCAGGCGTGATCTCGATCCCCTTGGGCGAGACCAGGACATACGGACGCAAGTCAACGTGGCGCGGCGCGAGGCCCTTGCGCGTGAAGACCGGGCAAGTGCTCAGAGCGAGTGTCGGCTGGGCGATGTAGTTGACCGGATTGCCTTCCAGCTTGCGGCGGAACTCGGCGATCTCGCGGCGGGTCGCGGTCGGGCCAACAAGCATTCCATAGCCACCCGACCCGTGGACTTCCTTGACCACCAGCTCGGCCAAGTTGTCGAGCACGTATTTCAGGCTGTCGGGATCGGCGCAGCGGAACGTCTCGACGTTCGGCAGCAGCGGCTTCTCGCCGGTATAAAACTCGACGATGTCGGGCATGAACGAATAGATTGCCTTGTCGTCGGCGATGCCGGTTCCCGGCGCGTTGGCAATGGTGATCCCGCCTGAGCGATAGACGTCCATGATGCCCGGCACGCCCAGCGCGCTTTCGGGCTTGAAGCTCAAGGGATCGAGGTAGTCGTCATCAACCCGGCGATAGAGCACGTCGACCGGCACGTAGCCGCCCGTCGTACGCATCGCTACCCGCCCGTTGATCACCCGCAGATCGCTGCCCTCGACCAGCTCGGCGCCCATCTGGTCTGCGAGGAAGGCGTGCTCGTAGTAGGCGCTGTTGTAGATCCCCGGCGTCAGCACGGCGACGCGCGGCTTGCCTTCGCACTTCGGCGGAGCGCAGGCGGCCAGGCTGCGCGCGAGCCGGCGCGGATAGTCGCTCACCGTCTCGATCCCCACCCTGGTGAAAAGCTCGGGGAACATCGCCATCATCGTTTCGCGATTTTCGAGCATGTACGACACGCCCGAGGGCGTGCGCGCGTTGTCCTCCAGCACGAAGAAATCGTCCGGCCCGGTGCGGACGAGGTCGATCCCGACGATATGGGTGTAGACGCCGCCGGGCGGCGTGAACCCGACCATGTCGGGCAGCCAGGCCTGGTTGTTGCGCAGCAGCCGCTCGGGCACGCGGCCGGCTCGGATGATCTCCTGGCGGTGGTAGAGGTCGTGGATAAACGCGTTGAGCGCGCGGACCCGTTGCTCGATCCCCTTTGTCAGCTTGCGCCATTCGTTGGCCGAGACGATGCGCGGCACCATATCGAACGGGATCAGCCGTTCCTCGGCCGCGTCCTCGCCATAGACGTTGAAGGTGATCCCGGTGCGCCGGAACACGTTTTCGGCTTCGCGGTCCTTGCGCCGCAGCCAATCGCGCTCCTGCTCGTCGAACCATTGCGAGTAGCCGGCATAGGCCGGACGCACCGCGCCCGCGGGGTCGCGCATTTCATCGAAATTGCCGGGAACCTCGTTCATATCCGTCCATGCTGCATGTCAATGAAGCGCTTGGCTACCGGGAAATGCAGCGCCGAACGCACAAAACACCGGGGGACGGCGTGTTCCCGCAAAGGCGCCGATGTGCCGCCCTTAAAGCGCGGCATCGAGTTCGCGCAGAACAGCCGCAATAGCCTGCGGATCATAGGCGAAACCCATGTGGGTGCAGCGCAGCGCCACCTCGCGATCGCGCTCCCCCGTCGCCCCGCGCGCCGCACGTGGATGAACGATGCCGTCGCGCGGGCTCCACAACGCAACTGTTTCGACCGGGGGCTTGGACGCCAGTTCGATCGCGATCGGCGGTTCCTCTACCCGGTGCCCGGTGACCAGGTGATAGGCGCGCCACACGTTGTTGGCGCGCGGGCTCCACGAGAACGGCGAGCCCATCGTCACGACCTTGGCGACCGCTTCCGGGCGCCGCTTGGCGATTTCGCGCGCGAACAGGCCGCCCAGGCTCCAGCCGACGAGATAGACCTTTTCGCCATGCCGGTCGGCCAGAACGGACAACCGCTCCTCGAGCTGCGCGACATTATCCCGCGTCGGCCCCCAGTTGAAGCCCAGGCCCCAGCGCTTGACCGTATGGCCCGACGCCTCGAGCCGCCGCGCCATGTAGCGCATCCGCACCGGGTGGGTGGCAAAGCCGGGGAGCAGCATCACGATCCGCGGGCGCTCGGCCGGGACCGCGGAGTGTTGGCGGGCAATCCGGCGAAACGGTTCGGCGATGATGTCGAGTTCGCCCAGCAACCGCCGTATAGGGGGTCCGGCGACGTCGTCGGGCGACGGCTCTCTGGCAAGCGCAAGGCGCTGCCTCAGCGCATCGCCTGCGCCGAGAACCTGCCGATAGTCGAAGCGTGAAGCCAAGCGGGTGTTCCTGCCGGGTCGCGACCCCCGATGGGTGCGCTCAGGAGAATTAACGTCCGAGCCGCCGGCAAGTTTCACGTGCCTATCAAGGGCAATCGCCCACCCGCTGCGAATTCATCGTCATTTCCATCCGCATCTCGCCGCCTGGGATCATCGGCGCCTTCTGCACCGCGACCGTGTGCATCGCGGTCGATTCGGCGGTCGCGCTGCCGTCGATCGCGATCTGCGATGTCATCCCTTGCGGTCCCTTGCACGAAAGCGCCGCATCCAGCTTGCCGCCGTCCACCGCGAACCTGTCGAAATTGCAGGTCAACGAACCGCCACCGTCGGTCATCTTGCGGATCGTCTCTTCGAAGCCCTTCTTCGCTTCGTCCTCGGTCAGGCAATAGGCGCTCGACTGGTTGCCGGCGCCCCCCATCCGCGCTTTCATCTGCTCGGCGATCTGCGGCGAGAGTCCGGGAATCGAAACGTCGATCAGTTCCACCTTCGTCTCGTACTGACCGGGGCGCGGATGTTCGAGCTTGCCCGCCTCGGCGATCACCTCGTCGGCGGTCTTGGGGTCGCTCGCTTCCTTTCCGCAGGCGGAGAGCATGAGCGATGCGCCGACAAGCGCTGCGGTGAGGGCGGAAAACTGGGTGCGCATCGGCTCGAACTCCGGTTCTGGATGATCGCGCCACGCTATCATTCCCCGGCGGGCGCGCAACCGCGCGCTCACAAGTGCCTTGCCAGTCCCCTTTCGTTCCCCATATCCCGCCCTATGGCCGAACTGGTAATCCGTCGCGGACTGGAAGAGCCCGACACTTCCGAAAAATTCGTTCCCCACAAGCCCGCCCGTCCCGAAAAGTCGATGGGCGGGCGGCGGTTCGAACTGGTCTCGGAATACCAGCCCTCGGGCGACCAGCCGACCGCGATTGCCGAACTGACCGCCAGCGCTCGCGACGGCGAGCAGACGCAGGTGCTGCTGGGCGTGACCGGCAGCGGCAAGACGTTCACGATGGCCAAGGTGATCGAGGAACTGCAGCGCCCCGCGCTCGTCCTCGCGCCCAACAAGATCCTCGCCGCGCAGCTCTATGGCGAGTTCAAGAGCTTCTTCCCGAACAACGCGGTCGAATATTTCGTCAGCTACTACGACTATTACCAGCCCGAGGCATACGTGCCCCGGTCGGATACCTACATCGAGAAGGAAAGCTCGGTGAACGAGGCGATCGACCGAATGCGCCACTCGGCCACCCGCGCGCTGCTCGAACGCGACGACGTTATCATCGTCGCCTCGGTCAGCTGCCTGTACGGCATCGGTTCGGTCGAGACCTACTCGGCGATGATCTTCGACCTCAAGAAGGGTGAGACGCAAGACCAGCGCGAGATCATCCGCAAGCTGGTCGCGCTGCAGTACAAGCGCAACGACACGGCCTTCCAGCGCGGCAACTTCCGCGTGCGCGGCGACAGCCTGGAGATTTTCCCGAGCCACCTCGAGGACACTGCCTGGCGGATTAGCTTCTTCGGCGACGATATCGAGGAGATCAGCGAGTTCGATCCGCTGACGGGATTGAAGGGTTCGTCGCTGAACTCGGTGCGGGTCTATGCCAATTCGCACTACGTGACCCCGGGCCCGACGATGAAGCAGGCCAGCCAGGCCATCAAGTTCGAGCTCGAGGAACGGCTCAAGGAACTGCACGCCGAAGGCCGGTTGCTCGAGGCCCAGCGGCTGGAACAGCGGACCAACTTCGATCTCGAGATGATCGCCGCCACGGGGTCCTGCGCGGGAATCGAGAACTACAGCCGCTTCCTCACCGGTCGCCTGCCCGGCGAACCGCCGCCGACGCTGTTCGAATACCTGCCCGAAAACGCCCTGCTGTTCGTCGATGAAAGCCACCAGACGGTGCCGCAGATCGGCGCGATGGCCAAGGGTGACCACCGCCGCAAGATCACGCTGGCGGAATACGGCTTCCGCCTGCCGAGCTGCATCGATAACCGCCCGTTGCGCTTCAACGAATGGGACGCGATGCGCCCGCAGACTTTTGCCGTGTCGGCTACGCCGGGAAGCTGGGAGATGGAGCAGACCGGCGGCGTGTTCGCCGAGCAGGTCATCCGGCCCACCGGGCTGATCGATCCGCCGGTCGAGATCCGACCGGTCGAGGACCAGGTCCAAGATTGCATCGCCGAGTGCAAGGCGACCGCGCAGAAGGGCTACCGCACGCTCGTCACCACGCTGACCAAGCGCATGGCCGAAGACCTGACCGAGTTCATGCACGAACAGGGCGTGCGCGTGCGCTATATGCACTCCGACGTCGAGACGCTGGAGCGTATCGAGCTGATCCGCGACCTTCGCCTTGGCGTGTACGACGTCCTCATCGGCATCAACCTGCTGCGCGAGGGGCTCGATATTCCCGAATGCGGGCTGGTGTGCATCCTCGACGCCGACAAGGAGGGCTTCCTGCGCTCCGAAACTAGCCTGATCCAGACGATCGGCCGGGCCGCGCGCAACGTCGATTCCAAGGTCATCCTATACGCCGACCGGATCACCGGCAGCATGGAGCGCGCCATGGCCGAGACCGAGCGTCGGCGCTCGAGACAGGAAGAATACAACGCCGAACACGGCATCACCCCGACCACGATCATCCGCGGCATTCAGGACATCGTCGCGCACACCGCCAGTCAGGACGGGGTTACGATCGGCACCGGCGATCCCGAACGCAACAACCTCGTCGGCCACAACCTGCGCGCCTACATCCAGGACCTGGAAAAGCGCATGCGCACCGCCGCCGCCGACCTCGAGTTCGAGGAAGCGGGCCGGTTGCGCGACGAGATTCGTCGGCTCGAGGCCGACGAGCTGGGCATTCCCGACGGCAACAAGGTTGCGCCGATCGTGGGTCGCAGCAACGAAGGCAAGCCGGGCACCCGCAAGGATCGCTTCGGCAAGACCCGCTACAAGAAGATGCGCGGCAAGCCCTGACGCGGCCACTTCGCCGTTTCACGCACGTCCGTCGAACGTGCTCTGTCGGCTTTCACCCGCCGCGTGCATGGCGTAGACCGGTCGCGAACAAGGGGATGACGCCATGAAACCATTCGCCGCCTTTGCCGCTCTGTCGCTGCTGTCGCTTTCCGCCTGCGCCACGATGGAGACCGGCGATCCGATCGCCCGGCAGGCCGCGGGGGTTTCGCTGGCCGAAGCGGTGGCAAACCCCGCGCGCAGCGACGAGTTGCGCGCGCTCGACGAAAGCCGCAAGCCGGCCGAGACGCTGGCCTTCCTCGGCCTCAAGCCCGGCATGGATGCCGCCGACCTGATGACCGGCGGCGGTTACTGGGCGCAGATCATGGCCCGCGTGGTGGGGCCGGAAGGCTCGGTCACCGCGTTCGAGCCGAGCCAGTTCTACGCCGGTGAGGGAAAGACCAAGCTCGATACGCTGGCCGCGGCATCGCCGGGCGTCACGGTCAGTTCCTACCCGTTCGAGGCGTTCGCTCCGCCCGCAAAAAGTTTCGACTTCGCGATCATCAACATGTCGTATCACGATCTCTATTGGGAATCGGCGAAGTACGGGATCGGGAAGACCGATCCCGATGCCTACCTGCGCGGGCTCTATGCCGCGATGCGTCCGGGCGGCGTGGTGGGGGTGATCGACCACGTCGGCGTGGGAAGCGATACCCGCGCGCTGGTCGACAAGATGCACCGCATCGACCCGGCCGTCGTTCGCGCCGACTTCGCCCGGGCGGGGTTTCGGCTTGAGGCGCAGAGCAGCCTGCTGGCAAATCCGGCCGACGACCACACCCTCGGCGTGTTCGACAAGGCGATCCGCGGCAAGACCGACCGGTTTCTCTACAAGTTCGTGAAGCCGCGCTAAGTCCCCGCGTTTACCATGCGCCCCGGCTTTGCCATAGGGCGCCCATGCTTGCCCGCTTCCTGACGGCCGCCGCCGCGCTCGCTTTCGCCCTGCCCGTTCATGCCGCTCCGGAAGCGGCAGACGATGCAAAGGCCGCACCCGCCGCGGCGGCGGCGGCGGCAAAGAACTATCGGCCGCAGACCGTCACCAAGACGATGGCGGGCACGTTCGGCGGCAAGCGGATCGATTACCGCGTGGCGATGGAAGAGCACCTGCTCAAGGGCGACGATGGCACGCCCGAGGCGGTGATCCTGACGACGAGCTACGTCGCCCAGCCGCGGGATCCGTCGCGCCCGGTGTTCTTCCTGTTCAACGGCGGTCCGGGGTCGGGCTCGGTCTGGCTGCAGATGGGCGCGTTCGGGCCGAAGCGCGTGGCGATCCCCTCTGACGCGCGCGACGACGGCGGCCCGCCCTATCCCATCCTCGACAACCCGGACAGCCTGCTCGACGTCGCCGACCTGGTGTTCATCGACCCGCCGGGGACCGGTTACAGCTATCTGTTCGAAGGGACCGATCCCAAGAAGTATTACGGCCTCGGTCCCGATGCGAAGGCGGTCGCCAAGGTCATCCGCCTGTGGCTCAACGCCAACGGCCGATGGAACAGCCCCAAATACCTCGGCGGCGAAAGCTACGGCACCACGCGCACCGCTACGGTGGTCAACGAACTGGAAGCCAGCACCTTCAACGATGTCGGCCTCAACGGGCTGGTGCTGATTTCAACGATCCTCGACTTCGCGTCGGTCTGGGGCGTGCCGGGCGACGAGCTGCCTTACATCTCGTTCCTGCCCTCGATGGCGATGGCCGCGCAGTACCACGGCAAGGCCGGGGCGGGAGTTCCGCCGCAGCGATGGGCGGACGAGGCGCGCCGGTTCGCCATCGGCCCTTACGCGAGCTTTCTCCTGAAAGGACAGAACGCCGGTCCGGCCGAGCGCGCTACGGTGCTCGCCGAACTGGCGCGATTCACGGGCCTGTCCGAACGCTACCTCGACCTGGCGGACCTTCGCGTCTCCGACGACCGGTTCTACAAGGAGCTGCTGCGCGACCGGGGGCTGACGGTCGGCCGGCTCGACGCGCGCTATACCGGCAAGGATTACGACAGCGCCGGCGAATCGCCGGATAACGACCCCAGTTTCTACGGGATCGATGCTGGCTACACCGCGGCGATCAACGCCTGGACGCGCGAGACGATCGGCTACCGGACCGATCGCGAATACCAGTCGATCGGGTCCGAACCGGGCAAGAACTGGAGCTGGGACGTCCCCGGCTACGGCTCGGTTCCCTACGTCAATGTCGCCCCGTTCATCGGCAAGGCGATGCGCGAGAACGCGGGGCTTCGCACGTTTGTCGCTCAAGGGTATTACGATTTCGCAACGCCGTTCTTCGGCGCGGAGTACTCGCTCAGCCGCACCGGGTTTCCCCAGGACCGGATCGGCTTTCATTACTACGACGCAGGCCACATGATGTACGTGCGCGACGAGGATCGCCGCAAGCTCTCCGCTGATCTGCGCGCGTTCATCCGCTCGCGGTGAAACGCGCGGCCATCCTCGTACTCGTGGCGCTGGCCGCATGCCGCCCACCGGCTAGCGACCGCTATGTCGAGCGGATCGCGCTCGACGACGCTCGCAGCGGACCGCAGGTGCTGATGAACTCACCCGACACTGCGGGGGCGATCTGGGCGACGAGCCGCGGGCCCGACCGGATCGTGTTCGGCCATCCAGGCAAGCCGCCGCTGCTCGCAATCGAGTGCGCGAAGAGCGGGGCGATGCTCAAGATCACGCGCTTTGCCCCGACCGACCCGAACGCCAAGGCGATAATGGCGCTGATCGGCAACGGCCACGTCGAACGGCTGAAGATCGACGCGCTCGAACAGGACGGCAAGCGAGGCTGGCTATGGCAGGGTCGCTACGATCCGGCGGACCCGCGCCTCGACGCGTTGACCGGCGCGCGCAAGCTTGAATTGACCATCCCTGGCGCGGGAACGCTCGCCTTGCCCGGAGGCCCGCGCCCCGGCGAGCTGATCGAACGCTGCCGCCGGCTCGGCTCGCCCGAAGCTACTGCCCAGCCGTCGGCGGCGGAGACCGATCCGCCGCTTGCGCCAGAGTAACCAGGCTGCCCGGCGAAAGGACCTGCGGCATCGTCTGCGCGTCCCCGCCCGGTGGATACCACAGGTAAAGCGGCACGCCCGCCGCACCGTGCGCCGATAGGAACCGGGTGATCGCAGGATCGCGCCGGGTCCAGTCGCCGACCAGAGCCACGACGCCCGCCTTGTCGAACGCATCGCGGGTGGCATCGCGCTCGATCGCCACGCGCTCGTTCACCTTGCACGACAGGCACCAGTCGGCAGTGAACCAGACGAAAACCGGCTTGCCTGCCGCGCGGGCGGCGGCGAGTCGCGCTTCGGTGAAAGGCTTGGCGGCAATGACGTCCGGCTCATTGGCCACAGGCGCCGCGTCGATCGCCGGGGGAAGCGCGAAGGTGCCAAACATCGCCAGACCGGCGAAACCGATCATCGCATTGCGCCACGCGCCCGGCGTTCCGGCGCGCTGCATGCGGCCGACCATGACCACGAGCGCGAGCGAGGCCACCGCGATGGCGGCGACGTAGAGTCCGAAGCGCAATCCGCCGAGTCGCCAGCACAACCACAGCAAGGCCAGCGCAGTCAGGCCCATCGGCAGCGCCATCCAGTGGCGGAACCGCTCCATCCAAGGACCCGGGCGCGGCAGCATCCGGCGCAGGGGCGGCACGAAACCGAGCAGCAGGAACGGCAGCGCCAGCCCCAGCCCCAGCGCCGCGAACAGCAGCAATGCCTGTAGCGCCGGCAGCAGCAGCGCCGCACCCATCGCAGCGGCCATGAACGGCCCGGTGCACGGCGTCGCGACGAAGGCGGCGAGCAGGCCGGTCGCGAATGCGCCTGCCGGCTCTCCTCCACGGGTCAGCGACAGCGAGGGCAGCTCGAACAGACCCGCGAGGTTTGCGGTGATCGCGGTCGCGAGCACGAGCAGCACGACGACGACCCCCGGTTCCTGCAACTGGAACGCCCAGCCGACCATCTCGCCGGCTGATCGCAGCGCGAGCAGCAGCGCGCCCAGCGCGATCGTGGCGAGCATCACGCCGGCGGTATAGGCAAACCCTTCGGCGCGTGCCTTGGCATCGCTTTCGCCCGCCCGGGCGAGGCTCAGCGCCTTGAGGCTGAGGATGGGAAACACGCACGGCATGACGTTGAGCAGCAATCCGCCCGCCAGCGCGCCGAGCAGCAGCAGCCACAGGGGGCCGTTGTCCGCGCCGCGCGTCGACAGCGGAGTGCCGCCTTGCGGCACCGGCCCCATCACGCCCCGGAACCGCACGCCGTTCCCGTCGCCAAGCGAGAGAATACCGCCGAACGGGTTCGTCGTTACCGGCGCGTCGGCCAGCGGGATCTCCGCAATCAGCAGGTCGCCCCGGCGGGAAAACGTCTGCGGCGCGGCGTATTGCACAAGGTCGCGCGGCTCGACGAACACGTGCGGATCGGACACGGCGGCAGTGGCGGGAAGCGGAATGGCGATGCGAAGCCTGTTGGCGTCGATCGCATAGGTTACGGTTCGGTCGAGCAACGCCGGAACGGCCGCGTGCCAGCGGTCGAACGACGCGCCGGATGGGGCGGTCCCAAGATCGAGTGTCAGGTGCGCCCGTTCGGGTACGCAGATCTTGTCGGTGCACGCCAGCCATTGCGCGTCGAGCGAAATCGGAGCGACCGTCTGCATCGCGCCCTGCGGCGGTACGGCCACGTCGACGAGGACCGCGTAGGGGCCTTCGTAGACATGATTCATCAGCCCGCCGATCTCGAGCCTCTGCGGCACGGGGTATTGCGGCGCTCCCGGCTCCCAGCCCGCGGGCAGGTGCCAGTCGAGCGTCATCCCGTAGCCCGCATCGCCCGGATTGATCCAATAGCCGTGCCAGCCCGGCTCGGGGTCGAAGGCGATTGCCAGCGTGAGCGGCTTGCCGGGCACAGCGGGTCCCTCGGCGACGAGCCGTGCGGCGATGTGCGTGGGGCGGTCCTGCGCGGCGGCGAGCCCCGGCAACAGGATGGTCAGCAGCGCGCATAGTGCGGCCAGCAGTGGCAATGTCCTTGCGCGCATCGTGGCGCTCGCTCTAGGGCCGGGTCCCATGGACGACAAGCGCGACCTCGTGATCCTCGGCGGCGGCCTCGTCGGCATGACTCTGGCGCTGGCGGCGGCGAAAAAGGGCATCGCCAGCCACGTCGTCGATCGGGCCGATCCGGCCGACCTCACTGCGGAAGGCTTCGACGGACGCGCCTCGGCAATCTCGACCGCAAGCTGGAACCTGTTCACCAACATCGGGCTTGCCGAGGGGCTCGAGCGTTTCGCCTGCCCGATCGCGCGAATCGCGGTGAGCGACCAGTTGAAGCCCGGGCAGATAGATTTCGTGCCGGACGCCGATGAAGGTTCGCTCGGCCGGATGTTCGAAAACCGCCGACTGCGCCTTGCGCTTTACGAGGCGGCCGAGCGCGCTCCGCTGATCGCTTTCCATCCGCGCTGCGAGGTCGTCGAGCGCATCCGCGGGCCGCACGGCGTTTCGGCACGCCTCGCCGACGGGCGCAGGCTGACGGGCAGCCTGCTGGTCGCCGCCGAAGGCCGCCGCTCGCCGACGCGCGAGGAAGCGGGACTCGCGGTCGCGACATGGGACTACCGGCACCGCGCGATCATCGCCGGGCTGGCCCACAGCGCGCCGCACCAGGGCACCGCGTGGGAGATATTCTGGCCCGCCGGTCCCTTCGCACTGCTGCCGATGCAGGACGATGCCGAGGGCCGCCATCGCAGCGCGCTGGTGTGGACCGTCGACGAGAAGGACGCCGCCGGTACGCTCAAGCTCGGCGAGAGGGCGTTTCACGCCGAAGTCGTCAAGCGGATGGGCGACGTGCTGGGCAACGTCGCCGCGGTCGGCCCGCGCTCATCGTACCCGCTCGGATTCCACCATACTGCCAAAGTCGTCGATGACCGGCTCGCGCTGGTTGGCGACGCGGCGCACGGAATCCATCCGATTGCCGGTCAGGGGCTCAACCTTGGCATTCGCGATGTCGGCGCGCTGGTCGAGGTAATTGCCGACGGAATGCGCCTCGGCCTCGAACCCGGCGATGCGCAGATCCTCGCGCGCTACGAACGCTGGCGCGGGCTTGATGCGTTCTCGGTGGCGCTGGCGACCGACGGGTTGACGCGGCTGTTCGGCGTGCCCGGCAAGGCGGCAAGCGCGGTCCGCCGCTTCGGCATGGCGGGCGTCCAGCGGCTCTCCCCGCTCAAGACATGGTTCATGGACGAAGCGCGCGGGGTGTCGGGCACGCTGCCCGACCTGCTCAAGGGATAAAGGTTACAGGCATCCGCCCGCGCGCATGCTGTACACGCTGCGGCGGGTGACGATCAGATGATCGACGAGCTCGATCTCGAGCGCCTCGGCCACCCCCCTGAGCTGGCGCGTCCCGGCGATATCCTGCGCGCTGGGTCGGCAAATGCCCGATGGATGATTGTGCGCCACGAGGAATCCGGCCGCACCCAGCGCGAGCGCTCGCTCGATCACCGGCCGGGCGCGCGCCTCTATGCGCGAGGCGCCGCCCGTCGCGAGGGTCTCGTCGGCGATATAGCCGCGGGTCCGATCGCAGAAGATTACGTGCAGCCGTTCGGTATCGCCGGACGCGAGCCGCGCACGCAGGTACCGGTGGAGCGCCGGGTCGGCCCCATCGACCGGGGCGCGGGCCAAGTCCTCCTCCAGCGCGGCTTCGAACAGCCGCCGCGCGCCCGCGATCGCGGCGCAGGCCATGTCGTGCCCGCCGGCTGCGTCGCGCAATTGCAGCGGGCTTGCCGAAAGCGCCCGGCCAAGTGAACCGAATTTTGCGATCAGTCTTTCGGCCAACTCGTCCGCACTCTCGCCCGCGAATGGAGCGAGGAGGTCCGCCACGCCCGATACGGACCGTAGCGGCGCACCCGCCGACGATGCAGCCAAATGCCCAGCGCCATGATGATGATCTGAAAGTACGATGGGCCAATGTACATCGCCAGGTACGCGATCCCGACCGCGCCGCGCGCGATATCGCGGGCCAGGTGCGCGAAGACTGCCAGAAGTTGAAAAGCGGCAAACCATAGCGGGTAGATCCGGTTGGCGAGGAGCGCCACACCCACGGCGGCGACCAGCGCGACGACATCGATGATGAGGTGACCGGTGTTAACGGTCATGTAGTCAGAGCTGACTGCGAACAGTCTATGATTCAGCGCATCACCGACGCTGAACCATATGAGAACCCCGGCGAGGACCCGTTCCGGTCCCCCGCCCCACCGCCAGGCGGACAGGGCGAGGATTCCGAATATCGCGGTCTGTAACCAATAGCGGGTGTCGGCTAGATTGAGATCCACACCCGCTCCATACGGAGCATCAGGCCGCGATCAAAGCCGGCACGTCTTCGGCGATCGCCGACGGGCTGACCTCGGTGTTCCCATCGCCGTCGCCGCCCATCGTTTCCCGGGCGACCTTGCTGAGTTCGTCGTGAACCCGCAACAGGCTCGTGGAAAGCGACAGCGCTTGCGATTCCGCCTGGTTGAGCCGCAGGAGCGCGCGCTGGCCCACATCGATTTCGACTTCGGGGTTCTGACGGGCACGAATCATCGCCTGCTTGAGGCGGGCGCAAGCAATCATGACTTCGTCGCTGACCGCTTCGGCCTCGCGGATGAGCTTGCGGATATTGAGAGCGTCTTCGCGGATGGTGTCGGACATCGTAAACTCCGGCGGTCCCGCCGGGGCTCAGCCGGAAGGAGGGTTTTCGGTCGGGGCCAGCGACTTGCCCTGCAACGCCTCGCTCAGTGAGAGAGATGCCGTCACCACCAGGACGATCGCGGCAGCCAGGCCGAATGCAATTCCGATGATGACGGCAAGGCGCAGCAAGACAGCATTGTCGCCGTCGAGCTTCCCGGGGACTACCCGGGGCTCGTTCTCCACCGACCACGGCGCCTCGATCGCATACAGCGCAGCGTCAGAGAGAACGAATTCCCCGGGTGCGACCCGGTCTCCTCTGTCGCCATGATTTTCCCAGTCCGGAACCTGCGAATTTCTCCATGCATAATTTCTGCAGCTCGCTTCGCCCGCGATTTCAGTGCTTTCGCCGCGCCAGGCATCGACCAGATCGGACAGGTTGTTGACCTGGAAACGCTCCTTGAGCGCCCGCACGTGCTGGTTGACGCGCGATTCGGACACGCCGATTTCCGCCGCCACCGATTTCAACGGCAAACGCCGGTCGATACCGTCGAGGACCGCGCGTTCACGGTCTGTCAGCTCTGGGCGGTTCACGGCCGGCATCGCGTGTGCAAGGCTCCTGGGGATCGGGCCAATATCCAAATGGACGGCGTCCGTCTTACCCGAACCCCTGCCTCACGACAACGCGGCCACGCCAAAGGCTTTGCAATGCCCGTCAAGCGGCGCTCGCGTTGATTCCCAGCGAATGGAACCAGCGCTTCACGTTGCGCGCGGCCTGGCGCAGCCGCTGCTCGTTTTCGACCATCGCGATGCGCACGTACCCCTCGCCGTCCTCGCCGTAGCCGACACCGGGCGCCACCGCGACTTCGGCATGGGTGAGCAGCTGCTTGGTGAATTCGAGGCTGCCCATGTGCTTGAGCGCGGGCGGCAGCGGTGCCCAGGCGAACATGCTCGCGGGCGGCGGCGGGATGTCCCATCCGGCGCGGCCGAACGCCTCGACCATCACGTCGCGGCGCTTGTGATAAAGCTGGCGGTTGCGCTCCACGACGTCCTGCGGCCCGTTGAGGGCGGCACAGGCGGCCGCCTGGATCGGCGTGAACGCCCCGTAGTCGAGATAGCTCTTCACCCGCGTCATCGCCGCGATCAGCGTGCGGTTGCCGACCGCAAAGCCCATCCGCCAGCCGGCCATCGAATATGTCTTGCTCATGCTGGTGAACTCGACCGCGACGTCCTTCGCGCCCTTGACCTGCATGATCGAAGGCGTTGGATTGCCGTCGAAGTAGAGTTCCGAATAGGCGAGGTCGGACAGGATCCAGACCTTGTTGTCCTTCGCCCAGGCGACGAGCCGCTCGTAGAACGCCTGGTCGACGACCTCCGCGGTGGGGTTCGACGGATAATTGACCACCAGCACGCTCGGCCGCGGCACGGTGAAGGCCATCGCCCGCTCGAGGCTGCGAAAGTAATCGTCGTCGGGCGTGGTCGGCACGCTGCGGATCGTCGCTCCGGCGATGATGAAGCCGAACGTGTGAATCGGGTAACTGGGATTGGGCGCAAGCACGACGTCGCCCGGCGCGGTGATCGCGGTGGCGAGGCTGGCGAGCCCCTCTTTCGAGCCCATCGTCACGACGACCTCGTTCTCGGGATCGAGCTCGACCCCGAATCGCCGCGCGTAGTAGTTCGCCTGCGCCTTGCGGAGACCGGGAATGCCCTTCGACTGCGAATAGCCGTGGGCATTCGGCTTCATCGCCACTTCGCACAGCTTGTCGATGACGTGCTGGGGCGGCGGCAAGTCGGGGTTGCCCATGCCCAGATCGATGATGTCGCGCCCGGCCGCGCGCGCCGCGGCCCGCATGCCGTTCACTTCGGCGATGACGTAGGGCGGCAGGCGCTTGATGCGGTAAAATTCGTCGTTCATCGGTCCAAACCAAAGCCGGGGTGCGTCCCGGCGCGTTTCGCTGTAAGCGATTCCACATCGCCGCGAAACCGCGAAGCGGACAAGGAATAATCAATGGCCGACGATTTCAGCTCTTCCAACCCGCTGGCCGGCTTCTTCGACATGCAGGGCGAAGCGATGCGCGAATTGTGGGGCCAATTCGCTCCTGCCGCAGCGCCGGTCACGGAGGACCAGGGCGAAGTTTCCGGTTGGTCCGACACCGCGCAGAAGATGCAGGCGATGTGGTTCGATTTCGTGCGCGAGAAAGCGAGCGCGGCGTCGAGCGGCAGCGGGGCACTCGATCCGACACAGTTCATGCTGATGAGCCAGGGCTGGGTTAAGGCTGCGCAGGACGGCATGGCAACGCAGGCCCGGCTCGCCGAGGAAGGCATGAAGCTGTGGCAGGGGGTCATCGGCGCCGCGATGGCAGGCGGCGGCGCCGAACCCGAACTCCCGCGCAAGGACCGCCGGTTCAGCGATCCGGCCTGGCGTAATCATCCCGCCTTCGCACTTCTCCACCAGACCTATCTGATGGTCTCCGAATACATGCTGAAGGCAGCCGATCAGGTCGAAGGCATCGACCCCGAGAAGAAAGAGCAGCTTGCCTTCGCCACCCGCGCGTTGGTCGAGGCGATGAGCCCCGACAACTTCCTGGCCACGAACCCGGTGGTGCTCCAGCGGACAATCGAAACCAAGGGCGCCAACCTCGTGAAGGGGATGCAGCACCTTATCAACGACCTCAAGCGCGGCCAACTGACCCACACCGACGCCGATGCCTTCAAGCTGGGCGAGAACATCGCTACCACGCCGGGCAAGGTCGTCCACGAAGGGCCGCTGTACCAGCTTATCCAGTACAGCCCGACCACCGAGACGGTGGCCGAGACTCCGCTGGTGATCTTCCCGCCATGGATCAACCGGTTCTACATCCTCGACCTCACACCCAAGAAGAGCTTCATCAGGTGGGCCGTCGACCAGGGGCTGACGGTGTTCGTGACGAGCTGGAAGTCGGCCGATGCGAGCATGAAGGACGTCGTGTGGGACGACTACATCCGCGCCGAGATCGAGGCGGTCGAGGTGATCCGCGACCGGCTCGCCGTGAAAAGCGTTCACACGATCGGCTATTGCGTTGCCGGGACCACGCTTGCGGCAGCGCTCGCGATCCTCGCCCGGCGCGACGAGGCCGACAAGGTCGCCTCAGCCACGTTCTTTACCGCGCAGGTCGATTTCGAGAAATCGGGCGAGCTTCGCAACTTCATCGACGAAAGCCAGCTCGAGATGATCGGCAACATCTCGAAGGATGGGTACCTCGACGGGCGCTACATGGCGGCGACGTTCAACCTGTTGCGCGGGCGCGACCTGATCTGGAACTACGTGGTCAACAACTACCTGCTGGGGGAGAATTATCCCGCGTTCGACCTGCTTCACTGGAACGGCGACGTCACCAACCTGCCCGCGAAGTGGCACGGAGCCTATCTGCGCGACCTCTATCGCGGCAACAAGCTGGTGGTGCCCGACCAGATGGAGGCCGACGGCACCCCGATCGACCTCACCCGGATCGAAACACCGATCTACATCCAGGCCGGCCGCGAGGATCACATCGCCCCCGCCGAGAGCGTCTGGCGGATGACCCGCCACGTCCGGGGGGACACGACTTTCGTGCTCGCCGGATCGGGCCATATCGCGGGCGTGGTCAACCACCCGGACGCGGGCAAGTACCAGTACTGGACCGGCGACAGCAAAGCCCCGAGTCTGGAGAAGTTTGTCGAGGATGCCGCCGAGCATCCGGGCAGCTGGTGGCCCCATTGGCGCAAATGGCTGGCCGAACGCGGCGGCAAGCAGGTTCCTGCGACCGGCAAGCGCAAGCCGGGTGGCAAGGGGGATTCGGTTATTGAAGACGCCCCGGGACGCTATGTGATGACTCGCTAAGCAATTGAACAGAAACCGTTAATTCGGTTATGCTGCACTGCACAAAAAATCCTTGACTTCGCTGCTGCAATGCCTATTTTGTGCAGTGCAACATAGGAGCGAAGTTTCATGGCTACCCAGCCCGAGACAAAGATTGATGCCGCCAAGGCCGAAGCCGCCGCCGAAAAGGCGTATGCGGCAGCCGCCGGCGATGGCGCCGCGAAGAAGTCCCCCGCGGTTCAGGCTCCGCAGGCCGAAGCCGCCAAGGCCGAGGCCCCGAAAGCCGATGCTCCGAAGCCAGAAACCGCCAAGATCGACACCGCCGTCGCTCAGGTGAAGGCCGCGCCGACCAAGGCCGCCGCAAAGAAGACGCCTGCCAAGAAAGCGGTCGCCAAGAAGGCACCGGTTAAGGCAGCGCAGAAGAAGGCAACTCGCAAGAGCGCCGTCGTCAAGGCGAAGCCGGCTGCCAAGCCCGCCGCCAGGAAGGCCGCGAAAGCCGCCAATCCGACCGTTTCCAACGTTTCCAAGCTGAAGGACAAGATCATGGCCACCACCAAGACCACCGATTTCACCGCGACCATCAAGACCGCCGCTGCCGATGCGCAGACCAAGGCGAAGGCCGCATACGACAAGATGCAGGCCTATGCCGGCGAGATGACCGAATTCACCAAGGGCAATGTTGAAGCCCTCGTCGAATTGGGCAAGATCCTCGGTTCGGGCGTCCAGACCATGGCGCGCGGCGAAGTCGAAGCCGCCAAGGGCGCGTTCGAGACCGTGACTGCCGACCTCAAGGCGATGGCCGCTGTCAAGAGCCCGACCGAACTGTTCAAACTGCAGGGCGAGATCGCCCGTCGCAACTTCGACGCCGCCGTCGCGCGCTACTCGAAGAATACCGAAGTCTCGATGAAGCTGGTAAACGACGCGATCGCGCCGCTTTCGAGCCGCATGAGCGTGGCAGTCGAGAAGATTTCGAAAGCCGCGTAAGCGACGACTTCCTACGGTAAGAGCGCGCCCTTTTTAGCGACAGGGCGCGCCCATCGAGCGGGTCGGACGGTGCAAGCCGTCCGACCCGTTGCCGTTTGAGCGAGTTTAACCGACCAGCTGCATCTTGCTTGCTGCGGCAGCGATACGATATTGCGACCCTATGACCGACCGCCTCTCCTTCGATCCCGTCCGCTCCGCCGGACGCGAGGACGATAACGACACCGGCGACGCGGTCGGCGTCGCGACCAAGACACGCGCCAAGCCCAAGAAGCCGAGCCAGTACAAGGTCCTGATGCTCAACGACGATTACACCCCGATGGAGTTCGTCGTGCTGGTCCTGAAGCGGTTCTTCCGGATGGACCTTGAACAGGCGACGCGGGTCATGCTGCACGTCCACCAGCGCGGAGTGGGCGTATGCGGGGTGTTCCCCTACGAGGTCGCAGAAACCAAGGTGAACCAGGTGATGGACTTCGCGCGCCAGAACCAGCACCCGCTCCAGTGCACGCTCGAGAAAGCCTGATTCTTTGCACCCCGTTCGCATTTTCGTACGTTGATTGGCGTGACAACGCATGACCGCGCGGGCTAATGCCGCTAGGGGCGCGTCACCACAGCCGTAGAAGACCGCCCGAACCCTTGTTCAATTTTCTGCCCGCGATCGACCGCTACATCCTGCGGCTGACCATCGTCCCGATGGTCGGAGTGTTCGTGCTCGCCGCCTCGCTGCTGATTCTCGACAAGATGCTGCGTCTGCTCGATTTCGTCGCGGTCCAGGGCGGACCGATCGGGGTCGTCTTCAAGATGCTCGCCACGATGATGCCGGAGTATGCGAGCCTAGCCATCCCGCTGGGCCTGCTGCTGGGCGTGCTGATGGCGTTTCGCAAACTGGCGACGTCGAGCGAACTCGACGTGATGCGCGCGGTTGGACAGGGATATGGCCGGCTGCTGCGGGTGCCCTATGCGATCGCGTTGATCCTGGTCTCGCTGAATGTCGCCCTGGTGTTCTACGTTCAGCCGATCAGCCGCTACTGGTACGAACGGCTCGACTACGAACTGCGTTCGGGCGCGCTGGGCGCATCGATCAAGGTCGGCGAGTTCACTACGCTCAAGGACAAGATGGCGCTGCGTATCGAGCGCAGCGAGGACGACGGACGGCGGCTGGTCGGCATCTTCGCCCGGGTTGCCAACGACAAGGGGCAGGTTCTGTCGATCTCCGCCCAGGAAGGCGCGTTTCTCGCGACCAGCGATAACCCCGACACCATTATCCTGCGGCTGACCGACGGCGTGATCGTGCAGGACATGGGGGGCAAGACCACTCCGCGCGTCCTCAGCTTCACGCGCCACGACCTGCCGATCGACCTGCCCACGGTGGCCAAGTTCCGCGCCCGCGCAGGAGGCGACGACACGCGCGAATTCATCCTGCCGGAACTGCTCAGGATCGGCTGGGGGGATTCGTCGACATCCGAGCGGGTCGAGCGCATCGGCAGCCAGGCGAGCTTTAACTTCCGCCTCGTGGAAGTGGTGATGATGTTGCTGATGCCCCTGCTCGCGGTGGCGCTGGCAATACCCCCGAAGCGATCGACCAGCGCACTGGGCGTGTTCGTGTCGATTGTGATGGTGGTCGCGTATCACAAGATCAACCAGTACGCGGAAGATTATGCCAACCTCGGCCGCGTCGATCCCACGCTTGCCTTGTGGGTCCCGTTCCTGATCTTCGCGGCGCTGATCGTGTGGATGTACTGGCGGGTCGCGTATGTCCCCGGTGGGCAGGCAATCGGTGCGCTCGAGGCCGCATTCTCCAAGATCGGCAAACAGATGCGCAAGCTATTCCGCCGCCGCGCTCCCACTGGCGCGCCCGCGCTGGCCCCCGCTGAGTAGCCCGCCTCCATGCAGTTCGATTTCTTTCCCTCGCGGACCCTGACGCTCTACCTTGCGAAGATGTTCGTCGTCCGCATCCTGGCAGTGCTGGTGATGCTGGTGCTGGTCCTGCTGATGCTCGACCTGCTCACCGCGACCGGCAAGATTCTCGCCGTGCCGAGCAACGGTCAAGGCGAAATCTGGACTTACGCCACGCTGCGGATGCCGCAGTTGGTCGCACGGTTCCTGCCCTATTCGGTGCTGCTGGCGACGATCATTACGCTTGTCGGCCTCAATCAGAACAGCGAGGTGATCGCGATGAAGGCGGCCGGCCTCAGTGCGCATCAGGTCCTGGCGCCGCTGCTTCTGACGGCTTTCATCGTCGGCCTTGGCAGCTTCGCGTTCAACGAGCGGATCGTCACGCGCGCAACGGCCACGCTCAAGGCGTGGGATGCGAACGATTACAAGGCGGTGCCGACGGATTCGGGCGTTCGCGCCAACGTCTATGTTACGGAAGGCGACGACATCCTTGCGGCGGGCACCGTCACTGGCACTGGCGACCGGACTGAACTCACCAACGTCACCTGGTATCACCGTGCCCCGAACGGGGGAATCGCTGATCAAGTGCGCGGCTCGCGCGCGACCTGGACCGGCAAGGGCTGGAAGATCGAGGACGCGGTCGGATTCGATGTCGCCGGCGCACGCAGCACCGATCTGGGCGAGGCGATAGTTGGCCCCGGCATTACGCCCGAACAGATCCGGCTTGGCGGCGTCGACCCCGATGCGCAATCGTTCTGGGAACTGCGCGGTTCGATCAGGGACTACGAGGATGCGGGCCGCCGCACGGCGGAAATTCGCTCGAAGTGGTGGCACAAGCTGGTCAGTCCACTTTCGTCGGTGCTGATGCCGTTGTTAGGCGCAGTTGCAGCATTCGGCCTTGCGCGGTCCGGCCAGCTCTTCGTCCGGGCGGTAATCGGCATGGCGCTTGGCTTCGCCTATTTCGTAGTCGACAACGCCGCGTTGGCGATGGGCAACTTCGGCGGCTATCCTCCGTTGCTTGCTGCGTGGGCGCCGTTCATCCTCTTCGCGCTTGTCGGCGAAACAGTGCTGATCCGCACCGAAGAATGAATTGTGGCGGAACCTTGTTCACACTCACCGGTTGTGGCCCTTGAGGCCAATCGGTTGATTGTGCCCAATCAGGAGATTCCGGCCATGAAGAAATTTGCTTTTCCCGCCCTTGCCTTCGCCCTTGCCCTTGGCGCTTGCGACAGCGCGCCTGAGGCTGACAATACCGCGACCGACGTGGCGACCGACACTACGATGACCGAGCCGATGGCGACTGACACCACCATGGCCGATCCGATGGCGACCGACACCACGATGGCCGATCCGATGGCGACCGACACCACGACGGCTTCGCCGACCCCGACCGACACTGCGACACCGATGTGATCGGGAGCGTTTCAATGAAGAAGCTCGCCCTGCCCGCTCTCGCCGCTGCGCTCGCACTGGCAGCCTGTGACAGCACGCCGGACACTGCCGATAACGCTATGGCCGACGGAACCGCCACTACGGCTGCGGGCGGCGATACGACCGTCGTCGTGCCCGGACCGACCGCGACCGAAACGACGGTTGTTGGGACAGCGACGGACACGAGCGATCGGGTTTCGATTGGACCTGACGGCGTGAAGGCGGACGTGGGTGATGCGAATACCCGCGTTCAGGTTGATACGAACGGCAAGACGGTCACCGTCAAGGACTGATCCTTACGTCATCGTCACGCTGCGCTCGCGCTCACCCGCGACCGGCGTACTGGGCTACCGCCAAAGTCCTACTTTTGCGGGACCCTGGAGGGGGTCGCTTCTACGGAGGCGGCCCCCTTTTCGTGCGCATTACCCGACGGTCCGGGGCGGCGCATGGTGCTGGCGGCGATCTTCCCTACCAGCGGGGCCAGCCCCCGGTAATGCGCCCGGTTATAGGTTTCGCGTGCCAGTTCGTGCGCCCCGAGCCGCCGGTGCGCCTCACCCAGCGAATGATAGGGCAGCGAGGGCAGAAGGTGATGCAGTGCGTGATACCGCAGGCCCACCGGTGCCCACAGCGCCGCGACAAACCCCGGCGGGGGCACGTTGACCGTGTCGAGGTACTGCGCCGTGACGCTCATCTGATCGCCCTCGTTTTCCCACAAGTGTGCGACAAGCGTGCGCAGTTGGTTAAGGACCGCGACCGCGGAGAACACTCCCAGCGCGACCACCAGCGGCTGCCAGCCGATCCACAGCACGCTTGCGATCAAGATCATCCCCCAGATCGCCGCCCCCGTCTCGAGGATGACGAAACGGCGCTTGTCTGCGTCCGCAGGCGGGCGGCGGCGAAAATCGGGGTTGATCGCCAGCGTCGAGAACCGCGCCCAGTTCGTCCGCCGCAGCGACGGGATGAGCAGGCCCAGCGGGGCCAGCACACCGTAGCGCAGCACGAGTCCAATTGGCGCGAGCAGTGAGACGAGGATGAACGCGGGCAAGGTCCATGGCTTCATCAGCGCGAGCGGCAGGTATTCCGGGTCATCCGGTGTGCCATAGCGCTTGCGGGAATGATGAATCGTATGCCCGTCCTCGTACATGAAGCTTGGCATGAGCATCGGGATGCCGACGAGGACGTTCCACGCCGTGCGGAAGCCAGGCAGTGCGTCGCGGTGCAGGTGAGTGAGTTCATGGATGAACAGCAAGGCGCGGTAGAGCGCGAGCGTGGAAACCACGCCGAGGAACAGCGTGATCCAAAGCGTATCCGACACGATCGCCCCGGCAAGCGCGGCGTAGCCGATGACCGCCGATCCGAGCATGTCGGGCCAATAGATTCCGGCCCGGGCCTGGCCGAGGTCGCGGGTAAGCTCTGCCGCAGCGCGTAACAGCGCCTTGTCATCCTCGTTCCGCGCACCTGAATAGGCTTGCGAAACGCTCGCCTTGGCTGATGCCGGGGCGGTTGAGGCGGGTTGCTTGGTCATAATCTGCTTTTCCGATCGGTGCGTGCGGCCTATCCGGCTGCGCCGACTGCTGCCCACTGATAGCGGTTCTGCGGCATATGCGAAATGAACGAGGTCCAAAACGCTTCATGCGCCAGATAGAGATCACGCCCGTCGCCAACAAGCGCGAGCGCCGCGAATTCGTCGATCTCGCTTATCGACTGAATGGATCGGATCCCAACTGGGTGCCGCCGCTCAGGATGGAAGCGCTCGAACTCGTCACTCCGGGGAAGAATCCATTCTTCGAGCACGCCGATGTCGAACTGATGCTCGCACGCGCCGACGGCCGCACGATCGGACGCATTTCGGCGCACATCGACCGGCTCGCCCTGGCCCAACCAACCGAACAGGGCATGGGCCCGGGCACCGGTAACTGGGGCTTGCTCGAAGCCGTGGACGAGGACGTCGCCCACGCGTTGATCGGCCGCGCCGAGGAGTGGCTGCGGTCGCAGGGAATGACCCGCGTGCTGGCTCCGCTAAGCATGTCCATCTGGGAAGAGCCGGGCCAGCTCGTGAAAGGCCACGACCATCCACCGACGATCATGATGGGCCACCAGCCCGAGCGCTATGCGAAGTGGATCGAGAGCGCGGGCTACTCGCCCGAAAAGTCGCTTTATACGTACGAGCTCGACATAACGGGCGACTTTCCGGAACTTATCCAGCGGATCGTCGCCGCCGGCGAGCGCAATCCGCGCATCCGCATCCGCAATGTCGACAAGTCGCGCTTCGACGAAGAGGCTCGCCTGATCCTCGAGATCCTCAATGATGCATGGTCGGACAACTGGGGTTTCGTGCCCTTCACCAAGGCCGAGATCGCCTACGCCGGCAAGAAGTTCAGGCCCGTGGTGTTCGAGGACCTGATCATGATCGCTGAATACGATGGCGAGCCGGTGGCTTTCATGATGACCCTGCCCGACCTCAACGAGGCGATCGCACCGCTCAGGGGCAGCCTGCTGCCGTTTGGATGGGCCAAGCTGTTGTTGTGGCTACGCAAACCGCAGGTCCGCACAATGCGGGTGCCGCTGATGGGAGTGAGGAAAAGGCTTCAGTCGTCGCGCATGGCGAGCCAGCTGGCTTTCATGATGATCGAGCACATCCGCCAAAACGCGCTGGCCCACTACGGTGCGAGCCGGGGCGAGATCGGCTGGATCCTCGAAGATAATCAGGGAATGGTCGCCATCGCCGACGCAATCGACAGTCACGTCAACCGGGAATACGTGATCTACGCCAAGCCGCTCTGAGCCGGTCCGTGTGGCGCACGCGCCACGTTGTGGGGGCATCGCCGTCACACCGGGAACCCGGCGATTGCTGCCCCGTTCGCTGGATGATGGGGCGTCGCATGGGCTTGCCCCGATCAGGAAGGCAAATCCGCGTGGCCAAGTCAGCAGCGAAGACCAAAGCCACCAGGGTCCTCGCCCACGTCCTACTTGTCGAGGACGACGCGCTCATCGCCATCGCGCTCGAGGGCGCGCTGCTCGAACTCGGGCGTAAAAACTGTGACAATCTGCACCACTACCGCCGATGCGCTTACCGCGCTTCGTGAGCACAAACCCGACGGGCTCGTGCTCGACGTCCACCTTGCCGACCGCGACGATGGCTGGGCCATTGCCGAGCTGGTCAATTCCGTCGGTCCCAATCCACCGCGGATCGTGTTTTCAACCGGCGCGCCGCAGGACATTCCGCCGGAAATCGCCGAACTGGGCCCAGTCCTCGAAAAGCCGTACGACCATGCCCAACTGATCGACGCGCTGCGCCGCCCCGCCCGCGAAGGCCTTATGACGCGGCTTAAGGACGCGTTTGGGAAGGGCGAGCCGGAAGCCACGCCAGCTACCTGATTTAACACATTGATTGCAGGCGTCCGCGGGGCTCTCCGCCCGGCGGCCGACAGCGCGCTCGAGAACCGCGGGGCATTAAAAAAAGGCCTCCGCTCTGTTTAGAGCGGAGGCCCTTCGGGATCGTATCACCACCGCTTGGACGGGAGGGGGGGTCTCGGCGGTGACAGTGATAAAATGCCCGACCGGAAATCGCGTTCCCGACTGGTTCAAAAAATTTTCTCAAAACACGTTTTGCTCGGTAAGAAGCTAAATATACGGGCTTTTTTTGGGCGACGGAGCGCCAAGACCGGCGAATTCCATCGCTCTGCGGAAGTCGGGGATGGAAAGCCCGTTCGGCCGCCAGTCGATAATTTCGTCCCGGCGGAGACTCTGCAGCGTGCGGTTTGCGTGAACCGGCGACAGGCCGGTCACATCGGCGATCTGGGTCTGAGTCATCGGGATCGCGAACCGATTGCCGTTTTCGACTACCCCGGTGTCGATGGCGCGTTCAAGGAGCCATACTGCGAGCGCGGTCACTCGTTCGCGCGCATTGCGTCGGCCCAGCGACACCATGTGCTGTTCGAGTTCGGTTTCCTCCTTGGCCGCCATCCACACGATGTCGAAGCCGAGGCGGGGATGTGCGGCGATGAGTGGCTGAAAATCCTTGCGGTCGAACACGCAGACACGTGCAGGTAGCAGCGCCTCGACCGAATGGCCGCAGGGCTCATCGAACGCCGCCTGGATGCCCAGCAAATTGCCCGGGAACATGAAATTGACGATCTGCCGACGGCCATCCTCGAGCATCCTGTAGCGGATCAGTACGCCTTCGAGCAAAGTGTACATTTCGCCGGTGCGCGCTCCCTGCTCGTAAAGCAGGTTGCCGCGCGCTATTGTGCGCTCTCCCTTCTTGATGGCCTGGATCGTTCGAGTTTGCTCTGCGCTCGGCGGGCAAAGCGCGTCGAGCGAACGCAAGGGACAGGCGAAACAGTCGTGGACGAACGGCGAATTCGACTTAGAGACCATGGTCGCCCCTCGTTGCAGCCCTGAACGGGGCCGTAGGTCCCTGCGGGAACCATTGTCAAACGCACTCCGGAACCATAGGCGAGGGGCCACGTTCTGTGCGCAGGAATTTAACGGGAAGGGAATGCATGTCGCTCGGGGATCAAGTCGCCGCCAATCTGCCCTATCTACGCCGCTATGCGCGCGCTCTCACGGGCTCGCAGCAAACTGGAGACGCGTTCGTTCGGGCAACTCTTGAAGCCGCTCTCGCCGACGAAGGCCTCAAGGCCTCGCTCGCCGAGGGGCGCGTGCCACTGTACAAAGCCTTCAACAAAGTCTGGTCGAGTGCCTATCTCGAAGTCGCCGACGGCGGCGACACAGGTGGAGCGCACGAAAATGCCGCGCAGGATCGTTTGCGGACGATCACGCCGCTCAATCGCCAGGCTTTGCTGCTGACGACCCTCGAGGACTTTTCGGTGCCCGAGGCCGCGGAGATCATGGAGATAGACGCGGCCGATGTCGAAACGATGGTCCAGGAGGCTGTCGAAGAGATCGACCGCGAATCTTCAACCAGCGTGCTGATCATCGAGGACGAGCCGCTTATCTCGATGCAACTCGAAGATCTCGTGCGCTCTCTTGGCCATGATATCTGCGGAACCGCAGCGACACGCACGCAGGCACAGGAAGTTGTCGCGGAGCGCACTCCGGGGCTGGTGCTCGCCGATATCCAGCTCGCCGACGGTTCGTCGGGGCTCGATGCCGTCGACGATATTCTTGCGATCGACAGTGTGCCGGTGATCTTCATCACCGCCTACCCTGAGCGGCTGCTGACCGGCGACCGGCCCGAGCCGACTTATCTCGTCACCAAGCCGTTTCAGGAATCTACCGTTCGCGCGGCGATCAGCCAGGCGCTGTTCTTCGGATCGAGCCGCCCATTGGGCTGAACCGTCCACACTTCACGCCGACGCACGGACCATATGGAAAGGGAGCGCTGCCGCGCTCCCTTTTTCATGTCTCCGAGGGTCCAGTCCTAGCTAGGGACGGCTCGACGGTGAGCGCGCATCTCGAACTCGCTGGGCAGACGAACCGGCACGTAGAGTGTGCAGCTGACCCCGGTTTCGTCGAAGCGCAAGTCGACCGGATGGCGCAGCTCGTGAGCGACGATCTTCTCGATCAAGTCCGTTCCGAACCCGCGCGAACGCCGGGCGGGTACGGGTGGTCCGCCGCTCTCAACCCACCGTACACTGGCCAGATCGTCGCGGTCGAGCGCCCACGTAATCCGCACCTTTCCTTCGGGTGAGGACAGGCCGCCGTACTTGGTCGCGTTCGTGGCGAGTTCGTGGATCGCGAGGCCAAGCGAAAGGGCATCGTTGGGCGCCAGCTCGACCGTCGGGCCCGCCAGTTCCAGCGAACCTTCGGAACGGGCATAGGGGGCGAGCTCGGCCTCGATCACCGAACGGATCGGGGTCGTTCCCCATTCCGACTGCGTAAGCAGGTCGTGGGTAGCCGATATCGCACGAATGCGTCCGTCGATTCCTTCGGCAAATTCATCGAGGGTGGTTGCCCGCCGCCGCGTCAGGCTGACGATCGAAAGCACATTGGCAAGCGTGTTCTTGACCCGGTGATTGAGCTCACGGGTGAGCGTATCGCGTATCGAATTCTGCTCGGCCAGCCATTCGAGTGAGGCCTGGTCTTCGACCGCCTGTTGAGTCAGCAGCCGCGCGACGATCATCAACAGGCTCGCCACCAGCAAGCCGAACAGCAGGGTCAGCAGCGAGAGCATCGAGAGCGACGACCCGCGAGCCGATTCGACTTGCAGCAGCATCGTCCGGTTGGCTACCGACACCACCTTGTCGATCGTTCGCCCGGTGGAAGAATTTCCCTTGATTTCGGCGAGCATCGCGCCGGACCCAGCCCGCTCGCCGTCAAACAACCGGACGCCCATCCCGTTGCGGGTCTCGAGCAGGAGTGCCGAGCCAAGAAAATCGCGCGCGTTGAACGGGCTGTAAATGAAGCCCTTGAGCCGGCGCCGTCCGCTGATCTGATCGAACACCGGCATGTAGATGAGGAAACCAGGCGATTCCACGTTGCCCTCTTGGGTCAGCACAATTCGGCCGCTCGCGGTCGGGCGGACGGTGCGCTCGGCTTCGTCCATTGCTTCCCGCCGGTTCGCCTCTGAGTACATGTCGTAACCCAGCGCGCGGCGGTTGCGTTCGGTATCGGGCAAAAGATACGTCACCGGAACCAGTTGCGCGCGGTCCGGCGCAGGCGCCGGCCGCACTTTGGGCATGCCCGGCACTTCGGCCTCGAGCCGCTTTTCGTAGTCGGCAATGCCGTAAGGCGTAATCGCCTCGGCCCAGCCGATTCCTTCCGCTCCCCGATAATCCGAGTCGAGCCGCAGCTCGCTGACGAAGCGGCGAAAAAGGTTCGACGGCACGGCATCGACGGTGCCGAACAGCGCCGCGCCCGCGCGCAGATAGGCCGACGAGGTATTTGCGCGCCGCTCGATTGCGGATGCGACCGCCTGGGCCGTTTCGGACAGCCTCGCTTCCTCGCGGCGGCGTTCGCCGCGTTCGATCGCAAAAACGCTAAGCGCGGTGATCGCCGCAATCAGCAGGAAGATTGCGATCGGCGCGGCGCGCGGATACGACACCAGCCAGCGACGCGTGCGCCGTCGGCTGTCATAGCTCCGATTCTTGTTGGTTGCCCCGATGATTTCATCCTCGTGCCCCGTAGCGATTGCCGAGGGGTGTCAGGGGAACAAAGCCAACGGAGGTTCGTTCCCCGGTTCTACGGGCTTGTTTCCCCGATGCGCGATTGGGCGTTATAGTCGGTGGATCGTTTTTATTTGACTGGGTTTCAGGGCGGGAATGACATTGGACAAACGTAAAGCCGCCGCCTCTTCGGGCAAAGGAGACAAGATTATCGTTCCGGCTGCTGCCAAGAACCAAGTGGGACCTGGATCACCGGGCTGGGCTAGTGGTCTCCGCCAGCTCTACGATTCGGTCGTCGACGAACCCCTTCCTGACACCTTCAAGGATCTCCTGTCGAAGCTGGACAGCAAGAACTGATGGCCGACCATGAGCGGACGGCCTCGGAGAAGGCCGATTTCAAGCATGAATTGACCGATGTCGTTCCGCATCTCCGCGCCTTTGCGCGCGGACTTTGCGGACGCCCTGATATGGCCGACGATCTCGTTCAGGAGACGTTGCTCAAAGCCTGGGCCGCGCAGGAGCGTTTCGAGCCCGGCACGTCGATGCGCGCGTGGACGTTCGTCATCCTGCGCAACGCCTATCTCACAGACATGCGGCGCAACCGCTTCCGCGGCGATTTCGACGAAAGTGTAGCGGAACGGATACTGACCGCGCCAGCAGGCCAGGAAGAACCGATCCACCTTAGCGACATGCGCCGCGCGCTGTTGACCCTCCCGCCCGAACGACGCGAAGCGCTACTGCTGGTGGGCGCCGGGGGCTTCTCGTACGAAGAGGCTGCCAATATTTGCGGCTGCGCGGTCGGGACAATCAAAAGCAGGGTGGGCCGCGCCCGGGCTGCACTGACCCAAATGCTCGACGATGGGGACATTCCCCAGCGCGCGATCGGCGACGAGAGCGCGCATCGCGCGATTCTGGAGGAACTCGACGAGGTCGCCGCCGGCAACGGTGTCAGCGAGCCAACGCGCTGAACGGCACGCCAGGTCCAAGTGATCGCTTGAACACAATCGCGCTTACCGCCAAAACCTCCACTGCCCGTGGAGGTTCGAGGCAGCCGTGAATGAAACGACTCCCACAGCCGAAACCGAACCGGCCAGGCCGCAAGGCAGCGCCGCGCGCACGGCACGGATGACCTTCGCCGCGCAGGAGTTGCGGTTGATCTCGGCGCTCGTCGTCATCCTCGGTCTTGGCCTGTTCCTGGCCCTGCCCTTCGTGTTGTCGATCGGATCGGTAGTCTTCTTGCCGGTCGTCACCGCTCTTATTCTTACGATCGTGCTGTCCCCGCTCGCCGACAAGCTGGCTGGTTGGGGTGTCCCGAACGTGCTTGCCTCGCTGTTATCACTGCTGGTCATGCTAGGCGCCCTGGTGCTCGCCGCCATGTTGATCCTCCAGCCGGCCATTACGCTGTTCGATTCGCTCCCCGACATTCTCGCCAAGCTGGGTGACCGGTTCGCCGATCTCCAACGCCAGTTCTACTGGCTTGGGGAAGCGAACCGGCAAATCGCCGAGATCACCGGCGATTCGGGCCGCGAGGTGGTCGTCGCGAGTCCCTCCATGATCGAAGAATTCGCCTACGCCACTCCGAGCGTGGTGCTCGAAACGCTGCTGACGTTCCTGATGACGTTCTTCATGGTCGAAGCGCGTGTACGTATGCGGCGGCGGCTGTTACTCGAGCGCAGCGATTTCGGCGCGAGCATAAAGGCGGCACGCGTTATTCGCGAGGTGCAGGACAGGGTTGCCGCCTACATCCTTACGGTAACGTGGATAAATGCCGGAGTTGGCGTCGTTGTTGGACTGGGTGCATGGGCGTTCGGTCTCGAAGCACCGGTGATGTGGGGCGGTCTTGCCGCCATCATGAACTTCCTGCCCTACATCGGACCGCTGACGATGGTCGCGGTGCTCGCGCTGTTCGGCGTTGGCACGGCCGAGACGGCGCTGCTCGGGATCATCCCCGCTGCTGCGTATCTAGGCCTGCATGCCGTCGAATCGAATGCGATTACTCCGTCGATCCTCGGTGCGCGGTTCACTATGAACCCGGTGATGATCCTGATCGCGCTTAGCTATTTTACCTGGATCTGGGGTGTTTTCGGCGCGTTGTTATCGGTGCCGATCCTGCTTACGCTGACTGCGTTCTTCGACCATGTCGGTCGGCCCAACCTGATCGGCTTCCTGTTTGGCGAGCCGCTTTTCGGCGATCCCGTCGCCGTGGCGGAAGCGCCCACCTCGACCGCCGAATAGCCGAGCGGCCCGCCCTCTCACCGGAGAACGGGCCGCCCGATCGTTTTTACGACGCTTGCCTCAGCAGGGGTATTGCCAGGTCTTGCCGCGATTGAGGTTTTCTGCGGCGAAGCTCCAGTTGAGCTTACCGTCGATTACCGCGTCGAGATATGCGGGACGGGCATTCTGGTGGTCGAGGTAATAAGCGTGCTCCCACAGGTCGATCACCAACAGCGGGTTGCAATCCTGGTCGGCCATCGTGTCACCGTCGTGTGTCTCGCCGATCTCGAGCTTGCCACTTTTTTCGACCAGCCACACCCAACCGCTGGCGAAGTGTCCTGCGCCGCGCTCCTTGAGTTGCTTTTTAAGGTCGTCAACCGAGCCGAAAGCGTCGTCGATCATGCTCTTGAGTTCGTCGGACGGGTTGCCGGTTTCACCGCACAGCGAATGCCAGTAAAAACCGTGATTCCAGCTCTGCGCCGAATTGTTGAACAGCCCCTGGTTCGATCCGCGCGCCTTGGCGATGACTTGCTCCAGCGTGGCATCGGACATGTCGGTGCCGTCAATCGCAGCGTTGGTCTTGTCGATATAGGCTTTGTGATGCTTACCGTGATGGAAGCTCAGCGTTTCAGCGGAAATGGCCGGGCTGAGCGCGGTGTCGGAATAGGGCAACGGGGTTACTTCGAAGGCCATGGTTGTCTCCCGTGGTCGGACTTTGGAGTGGTAAGGGCTCGTTACACCAATGCGCGGCGCGCGCTAGGGTTGCGTCTCGTCGATCTTTTTCCGGTCGACAACGGCGGCGAGTGCGACATCGGCGGTGACGTTGGCGACCGTGCGCATGATGTCCGGCATCATCTCGACCGCCACCAGAAGGGCGAGCGGACCGATCGGCACGCCCATCGCCAGCGCGATCGGGCCGACTGAAATAACGAAGCTGATCGTGCCCGGCAGGCTGACCGAGCCGAGCGCGATCACGACCGCCACCGCTGCGCCCGCGAGCAGGGCGATCGGAGTCAGTTCGACTCCGGCGAGGTGCGCGACATAGATCGCCACCGCCATGTTCATGGCCGGGCTCGTCGCGCGGAAGATCGCAACGCTGAGTGGCAGAACGAACTCGGCGGTTTCCTCGCGCAATTCCAGCCGCCGTGCGCTGTCGAGCATCGCGGGCAGACTGGCGAGCGAACTCTGGGTCGAGAGCGCGACCGTCTGCGCCGGGATTAGCGCGCGAACGAACTTCATTGGAGACATCCTGCCCGCCAGGACCGCGAGCAGGTAGCTGCCGATCAGGATCACCGTGCCGATCGCCACGACCGTCAGGATATAGTGCGCAAGCGTCGCGAACGCTGCCCCGCCGCTGGCTGCGCCAACCCCCAGGGCCAGCGCGAATACCCCGACAGGAGCGACCCACAGCACCCATCCGATAATGATCAGCATGGCGTTGGCGAGCGCACGGAACACGCCTAGCAGGGTCTCGCGCTGGTCCACCGGCAGCCGCACGATCGCCACCGCGAAGGCGGCGAAAAACAGCGTCAGCGGGAGCATCGCTGTCTCCGCCGCGGCGGCGATCACATTCGGTGCGATCAGCGATTCCACGAATGCGGCCAGGCCCGGCACCTGCTGCGCCGCGCCGCTTGCAGACAGCACGCCAGCGGCGGCGGCAGGTGGCGGAAACAGGTCGAGCAGCATCGGGGTAAGGCCCGCGCTCATCAACGCGGAGAAGACGAGGACCGCCGCGACCCAGCCGAGCATCCGCCGCGCGACTGCTCCCGCACGGGCGGCAAGCGCCAGTTGCGCGATGCCGATGACAAGCAATCCCGCCACAAGCGGAACGATCGTCGCCTGGAGCGCGCGCAGCCACAAGGCACCCAGCGGCTCGGAAATAGCCAACACCGGCGCCAGCGCGCTCGTTCGAGCCAGCAGCAAACCGGTGAGCAGCCCAGCGATCAGACCGAATAGCGTCCAACCGGCGGGAATACGCACCGAAACCAGCTGGCGCGCGGCGCGCCCGTTACCGTCATCCATCTCGATCACGATAGCGGGATTCGTTCGCCATGCTAGTGACATCGCGCGCGCACCGCGCCATTGCGGCGGCGATGGGCAAAGAGGTTCGCAATACGCACATGACGCGCAAATTCTTCGGCACCGACGGTATCCGCGGGCGCACCAACGCCGGTGTGATGACCGCCGTGACGGCGATGAAGGTCGGTCAAGCCGCAGGGCGCCACTTTCTACGCGGCTCGCACCGACACCGCGTGGTGATCGGCAAGGATACCCGGTTATCGGGATACATGCTGGAAAACGCGCTCGTCGCGGGGTTCACCAGCGTCGGCATGGACGTTGTGATGACCGGGCCTCTGCCCACTCCGGCAATCGCCCTGCTCACCCGCGAACTGCGCGCCGACGTCGGCGTGATGATCAGCGCGAGCCACAACCCTTACGAGGACAACGGCATCAAGCTGTTCGGCCCCGATGGGTTCAAGCTCAGCGACGAAGACGAGATGGCGATCGAGGCGCTGATCGATCGCGAACCCGTGCTTGCCGACGCCGCCGAGGTTGGACGTGCGCGCAGAATCGACGACGCGCGCGGACGCTATATCCACGCGGTAAAGCAGGCGGTCGCGAACGATATCCGGTTCGATGATCTGAAGGTCGTGGTCGATTGCGCTAACGGCGCGGCCTACCAGGCGGCCCCGTCGGCCATCTGGGAGCTTGGCGCCAAGGTGATTCCCCTCGGCGTCAGCCCCAACGGCACCAACATCAACCGCGACGTGGGTTCGACCTCGCTCGCCGCGATCAAGGCGAAAGTCGTCGAAGAAGGGGCCGACATCGGCATTGCACTGGATGGCGACGCCGATCGGCTGATCGTGGTCGACGAGAAAGGTCAGACGGTCGACGGTGACCAGATCATGGCGCTGATCGCGCTCCGGATGCAGGAAAAGGGTACCCTGAAGGGTGGCGGCGTGGTCGCGACGGTCATGTCGAACCTCGGACTGGAACGGCACCTGCAAAGCCACGGCCTCACGCTCGAGCGCACAGCGGTCGGTGACCGCCATGTGCTCGAACGGATGCGCGGGGGCGGTTTCAATGTCGGCGGCGAGCAGTCGGGGCACATGATCCTGCTCGATCATGGCACCACTGGCGACGGTACCGTCGCCGCGCTGCGGGTTCTCGCCAGCCTGGTGCGGTCGGGCAAGCGCGCGAGCGAGTTGTTGCACCAGTTCGATCCAGTGCCCCAGTTCCTGAAGAATGTCCGCTACGCCGATGGCGCACCACTCGATAACGCATCGGTGAAGGCCGCGATCGCCCACGCCGAAGCAGAGCTCGCCGGCAAGGGCCGCCTCGTCATCCGCGCATCGGGTACCGAGCCACTGATCCGCGTCATGGCCGAGGGCGACGACGCGGGACACGTCGAACGTTTGGTCGATACGATCTGCGCCGCCGTGAAAGCAGCCGTCTGATGCTCGAGATGCGGCCCGATTGCGAACGCTGCGGCGCGGACCTGCCCGCCGAAGTGCCGGGCGCTTTCATTTGCAGCTTCGAATGCACGTTTTGTGCAGAATGCGCGGACTCGCTTGACGATCGATGTCCCAACTGCGGCGGCGAACTGGTGGACCGACCCACCCGGGCAAAGAAGCTCCACGAAAAGAACCCGCCTGCAACCGAGCGGAAATTCGCCGGGTGAGCGCCGCCCCTCCTCGCGTGCTCGCCATCGCCGGATCCGATAGCTCGGGCGGCGCGGGCATTCAGGCCGACATCAAGACGATCACGATGCTCGGCGGCTACGCGATGACTGCGATCACTGCGGTGACCGCGCAGAACAGCGTAGGCGTGCAGGCGATCGCGCCGATGAGCGGCGACGTGGTGGCCGAGCAGATCCGCTCGTGCCTGAGCGATATCGGGATCGACGCGGTGAAAATCGGGATGCTCCACGACTGCGAGATCATCGCTGCGGTCGCGGATGCGCTCGAAGCGCTGCCCGATCATGTGCCCGTGGTGCTCGACCCGGTAATGATCGCCACCTCCGGCGCGACCTTGATTGCAGAGGATGCAATCGCCGAGATGCGTGCCAGGCTGTTCCCCTTGGCGACGCTGATCACGCCCAACCTGCCCGAACTCGAACATTTGGTCGGCCGCACCCTGCGCGACACGGTCGAGATTGCCGAGGCCGCGAGCGAGATCGCCCGCGCCTATGCCAGCCACGTTCTCGCAAAAGGCGGCCACACAGACGACGATCGGGTAATCGATACGCTCGTCGGCCCGGGGGAGCAGCGCTCCGCCGCCTTCGGAGACCCCAGAATCGACACCCCCCACACGCACGGCACCGGGTGCACGCTATCGTCCGCGATTGCGACGCTGCAGGGCCATGGCCTCGATCTTGAACACGCGGTCCGGCTTGGCCGCCAGTTCGTGCGCCGCGCGATCATCGCCGCGCCGGGTTTCGGCAGCGGCAACGGGCCGCTAGGGCACCAGGCTGTCAGGACTCAGTCAGCCAGTTCGTAGAACGCGGCGATGTGGTCCCAGGCCTCTTCGGCGGTTTCGCACCAGCGGAACAGCTCGAGGTCCTTTTTCGAAATTGTGCCCTCCTCGGCGAAAGCCTCCCAGTCGATTACGCGGGTCCAGAAGTCCTTGCCGAACAGCAGGATGGGCATCGGCCGGATCTTGCCGGTCTGGATCAGGGTGAGCAGCTCGAAAAATTCATCGAACGTGCCGAACCCGCCGGGAAACACGGCCACCGCCTTGGCACGCAGCAGGAAGTGCATCTTGCGCAGCGCGAAGTAGTGGAACTGGAACGAAAGGTAGGGGGTCACGTACGGATTGGGTGCCTGCTCGTGCGGCAGGACGATGTTGAGGCCGATCGAACTCGGCACCGGCGTCGCTGGCACCCTTGTTGGCCGCCTCCATGATCGACGGGCCACCTCCCGAGCAGACCACGAACTGGCGCTTGCCGTCCTCGACAAGCGACTTCTCGCTCGCGATGCGGGCGAGTTTGTACGCTTCGTCGTAGTACTTGGCTTTCTCCGCCAACCGCTCGGCGACGACCTTGTTTTCTTCGCTGGCGTTCTTGACGAGTGCCGCGGCGTGGTCGGGCGAAGGAATGCGCGCCGATCCATACATCACCAGGGTCGAGCCTACCCCGGCCTCATCGAGGAGCATCTCGGGCTTGAGCAACTCAAGCTGGAAACGCACCGGGCGCAATTCCTCGCGTAGAAGGAAGTCGGTGTCCTGAAACGCCAACCGATATGCCGGATGTCTGGTCTGCGGGGTATCGGGGGTGCTCTTCTCGGAGAAGGCTGCTTCCTGCTCGGCCCGATAGAACTTGCGATGCTTAAGATCGCGCTCTTCTTTTCTAGTCATTGGGGTGCCGATAGGCGGAGGAGAAGCCTGGCACAATCGAAATGGGCGCGTCCGACGTCCACGAAGAGCGATCGCAAGGCGCTATGGCCCCTTCGCGCCGTCAGGGCTGTTGAACACCTATCTGCACCAGCACGCCCTTGATTGCTTCCGACAGCGATGCGTCGGGTGCCTCCTCTTCGCTGGGCTGCGGGCTTGCGGGCCTTGTGGACAGGGTTACGAAACCGAGCTCCTGCGCGGCGCGCTCATCGGCATTGCCGACGCGGCTCATACCGCCGCTTTCGGCAAGCTCGGCCAGCGAGGCGCGAGTCACTCATCCCAAGGCACGGGGTGCCATCCGCGAACTTGTCGCCCGCCCTGCAGGGCGCGAGCCTCGGAAACGAACAAGCCGACAATCGTGAGGAACTGGCGTGAGAAATGGATGCCCCGTGAGGATTCGAACCTCAATAGACGGAGTCAGAGTCCGTAGTCTTACCGTTAGACGACGGGGCATCAGCGCGGCGCGCTTTAGGCGGCCATGCGAGGGGGCGCACTTAGTTTCGCTTGCTCGCCGGGTCAAGGCCGCGCGCACGGCCCGGCAACCGCCGCGCTTGCCCATCGCGGACGGCGCCGCTAGCATCCCTGTCAGGTCCTCGCATCGCATCGGGTCGAGCGGCGCGGGAGGAACAGAAAGTTTTTGAAATGGCGGGTCATTCTCCGCCGGACACACAAGGAAATTCGGACAGGAAGACTGGCGGTAAAAGGGGCAGATCGTCCGGCAAGGTAGCCGATTTCCGCTACAAGCGTCCCTCGCAGTCCAATCCTCCCAAAGCCGGCCACACCGGTTCGATCGGCAGCCTGTCGGATCGCGGTCCACGGCGTCAGGCCTATGCGGCCCTCGATCTCGGGACGAACAACTGTCGGTTGCTGATCGCCCGCTCCGAAGGTGAGAATTTCACTGTCATCGATGCCTTTAGTCGCGTCGTCCGCCTGGGCGAAGGTCTGGCTGCGAGCGGGCGGCTGAGCGACGTGGCGATGGAGCGAACGCTGGGCGCGCTGCATGTGTGCGCGGACAAGCTGAAGCGGCGCAATGTCTTCCTGGCCCGATCGGTCGCCACCGAAGCCTGCCGCCGGGCGGCGAACGGCGAGGACTTTATCGAGCGCGTGCGCGCGGAAACAGGCATCGCGCTCGATATCATTTCCGCGCAGGAAGAAGCCCGGCTCGCCGTGCTCGGCTGCCACATACTGCTCGAACAGGGGCACGGCCCCGCTGTGATTTTCGACATCGGCGGCGGCTCGACCGAACTCGTGCTGATCGAGCCGGGCGAGCGGATTCCGCGGATCATCGACTGGTTGAGCGTACCATGGGGCGTCGTCTCGCTGACCGACACCGTCGGCCGTAGCGAAGGGTCGAGCCAAGCCGAGCGGCTCGAACGCTACGCCCGCATGCGAAGACTGGTCAGCGACAGTTTCGCCCCGTTTGCCGAGCGTGTTGCACCTGCCTCAACGGCCGACGACATTCGCCTGCTCGGGACCAGCGGGACAGTCACGACGCTGGCCAGCCTTCACCTCGAGTTGCTGCAATACGACCGGCGCGCGGTCGATGGGCTGATCGTGCCGTCCGAATCGATGCGGGGGATCACCAGGCGTTTGTCCGCCATGTCGCCTGAGGAACGGCGACTGCTTCCGTGCATCGGCAACGACCGCGCCGAACTCGTCGTAGCGGGCTGTGCGATCCTCGATTCGATCCTGGATATCTGGCCTTCGGAGCGTCTCGGCGTGGCCGACCGCGGCATCCGCGAGGGTATCTTGCGCAGCCTGATGGCGGGCAACCCCGTCCCGAAACAAACCGCATGAGCCGCTCAAGCAAGGACCCCGGCAAGCGGGTGAAGACGGCGAAGGGGCGCACCGCTTCGTCGAATTGGTGGTTGTCGCGCCAGCTCAACGACCCCTACGTCAGGCAGGCGAAGGCCGAGGGATATCGTAGCCGCGCGGCTTACAAGCTGATCGAACTCGACGAAAAATTCGGTTTACTCAAAGGCGCGAAGCGGATCGTCGATTTGGGAGTCGCTCCCGGGGGATGGGCGCAGGTCGTGCGCAAGAAACGCCCGCAGGCGGCGGTGGTCGGCATCGACCTCCTGCCGACCGAGCCTCTGGAAGGGGCGACCTTCCTTGAAATGGATTTCATGGCCGACGACGCCCCCGCCGCGCTGGTCGATGCGCTCGGCGGGCGCGCCGACCTCGTGCTTTCGGACATGGCCGCCAACACCGTCGGCCATAAGGCAACGGATCACCTGCGGACGATGGGCCTGGTAGAGGCGGCAGTGTGGTTCGCGGTCGAGAACCTCGAGCCGGGCGGCGCCTTCGTCGCCAAAGTCTTCGCAGGCGGCACCGATGCAGAGATCTTGTCGCTGCTCAAAAAGCACTTTCGCACGGTCAAGCATGCCAAACCGCCCGCAAGCCGCAAGGATTCGAGCGAATGGTACGTCATTGCGCAAAATTTCAAGGGAGCTCAACCCGGGCCGAACGTTGCCGACGGTGACGATGAGTCTGCTCCATCCGACCGGGATAGAGATTTTTAGATCCCGATCAGGCTATCGCCACTAAAGATAGGCGCACGTTATTGAGTGGCTACGGTGTTCTTCGTTTTCGCGTCGCCAACCGGATCCGCCACCGCGCCCGCTGCAGCGGCACCCGCTTCGGTCGCCGGACCGGCGGCAGCCGATGGGTCGCCCGCGGCGGCGTCGCCTTCAGGGGCGGCCACGGCCGGAGTGGGCAGTGCCGGACCGCCGCCCTGCTGCTTCATATAAAGGATGATATTGGCCCGATCCTGTCCGTTGGACAGGCCGGCGAAACTCATCTTCGTGCCCGGGGCAAAGGCCTTGGGACTCTTGAGCCACGCGTCGAGGTTCTCGTACGTCCACTCACCGCCATGACCCGACAGCGCGCTGGAGAAAGCAAAGCCAGCCTTGCCCTTGCCGATCGGCTCGCCGACCGTGGCGTAGAGGTTCGGCCCCTGCTTCACGCCGCCCCCTTGATCGAAAGTATGGCAGGTACCGCAGCGACCCTGGGCCGCCTTTTCGCCGGCAGCAGCATCGCCCGAGGCGAGCAAAGTTGCCAGGTCGGGCCCCTCGTCGGCCGCGCCGCCCTCTTCGACCACGCCTTCGATGGGATACCCCATCTCGTGCGGGCGGTGGGGCTTGTCGGCCATGAAGTACTTGGCGCTCACGCTCGATAGCCCGAGCGCGACGATACCGGAGAACAAGACCCAGCCGGCGGTGGTGTTGAAACGGTCATCCATGCGTGCAGCGATCCGCGATTAGAATTGGAGGTGCGGGTTTGCGCCGCGCTCTAGTCAGCGTACCGCGTGCGCGCAAGGGCGGATGAAGATTTGAACCCCACGAAAGTTGTGCTTCGCAGGAGCCCGCTTGCGGGTCGATTGGCGCGCAGCTACGCGCTGGTCAGGACACCCGCAGTATCATGAACAGCTTTCCCGCCCCCGCCCGCGCTATGGTGAGCGCCATGCAGGCCTCTGCCGCCGAGGATCCCGCGCGTGCGGTCGCCTTCGCCGGAGCCCCCGGGGCCAATTCGCACCGGGCCGCGCTTGAGATGGTGCCCGGCTGCCTTCCCCTGCCATGCTTTTCGTTCGAAGACGCAATCGATGCAGTGAAAGCAGGGCGCGCAGGCTGCGCGGCGATTCCGGTCGAGAACAGCCAGCACGGCCGTGTCGCCGACATCCATTTCCTGCTTCCCGAAAGCGGACTCAAGATCGTTGCCGAGCACTTCCTGCGTATCAACCACGCGCTCATGGCGCTGTCGGACGGTCCGTTCGAGGCGGCCTACAGCCACCCGCAGGCGCTCGGGCAGTCGCGGCGCTATCTGCGCGAGCGGGGTATCGTGCCGCTGAGCTATGCGGATACCGCGGGCGCAGCGGCGCATGTGGCGGAACGCGGGGAGGCGAATCTCGCCGCCATCGCCCCACCGTTTGCCGCGGAGCTTTACGGCCTGAGGATCGTCGATAACGATGTCGAGGATGCAGCGGACAACACCACCCGCTTCCTTCTGCTCGCTTCCGAAGCGCGCGATCCCGCGAGCATCGAACGGGTCGCGATCACGACGTTCGTGTTCGAGGTGAAGAACGTGCCCGCCGCGCTTTACAAGGCGATGGGCGGGTTCGCGACCAACGGCGTGAACATGACCAAGCTCGAAAGCTACCAGACGGGGGCGAGCTTTTCGGCGACGATGTTCTACGCCGATATCATCGGCGCGCCGGGAGAGCCGGCAGTCGACCGCGCCCTCGACGAGCTGGCTTTCCACTGCAAGGAACTGCGAATACTCGGCACATACCCGCAGGAGAGGACCCGAGGTTAGTTTCGCCGCAAGGTCCGACATGTCGCCACCGCTCGCCGATCCTCACAACGACGAATTGGATCGACGCCAAGGATAAGTCCGATATCATCGAAAGACGCCGAATTCACCGGCCCCACGCTGGTGATCCTGCGCGGGTAGCATGCCACCCGGTTTCCCTCATCCACCAAGGTGCGAAGTAAGACTGAATTCGCCTACTGGGAGCGGCGTACTACGCCCAATTGCGCGGGGTGCTGGTAAGGGGGCATGCGGTTAGGTAAGCGAAAGGCGGACAAGTTCAGCGAATGAGCCTGCCCGCCTTGCGCGTCAGTAGTTTGCGAAATCGCGACTATTTCTTCCATTCCATCTTGCGAAGCAGCATCGACCCGCTGACTTCGCGATAGGTCGCGCGGCCGGCCGATTCTTCTTGCAGCTTTTGCTCGGTGCGCTTGTAGCGCTCCATCATCACCTTGCGCCGCTTCTCGCCTTCGGCATTGCTGATGAACGCGGGGAAATAGCGCACGATGTAGATATCGGGTTCGCCCTTGCGCGGAAACTCATTGGTCAGAAGTTCGTACCGCGTGTTCCAGCCCTGTGAGACGAAGAAATCCTCGTTCGCGCGCCATTCCCCGGCGAGCCACTGCGCGTACTTGAGGGTCGATCCGTCGGAAATGTCGATCCCCGTCACTTCGACATAGTCCCCGCCGACGAAGGGATAGGGATCATCCTGCGCGGAGGCGACCTGAGGCAGCGCGAACACGAGGCACGCAGCGGCAGTTGCCGCGAGTTTCTTCGATTTCATTTGTCTTCCCCTAGTTAGGCACCGTCACAGTTGACGGGCCTTCTTGGAACAGGGGAGTCGGGCGACCCTACACCCTTAGATTTTTGAGCCGGCCCCCAAGCGACGCAACGCTAGGCCTGTCATTTATCAAGAGTTCAACAGGCCCTTGCTTCGCTCGATCGGCAGCGGCAGAGTTGGCATCATGCCGGCCTATCGCATCGTTCGCGACGATCTGACCACATCGGCGGTCATGGATCTGCTGCAGTTTCATCTCGACGAAATGCATCGCTGGTCCCCGACCGACAAGGTTCACGCCATGCCAGCCGATCGCCTGCGCGCTGACGACGTCACTTTCTACTCCGCTTGGGACGGTGACACGCTCGCTGCCGTTGGTGCGCTGAGGGACATTGGCGACGGTCGCGGAGAGCTGAAGTCGATGCGCGCCGCGCCGGCCTATCGCGGCAAGCGCGCCGGCCGGGCGATACTCGATCGGTTGATCGACGAAGCGCGCGCGCGAGGCATGACATGGCTGGGACTGGAGACGGGACGGCCCGGTGCCTTTGGCGATGCTCAGGCGCTCTACATCGCAAACGGATTCGCCGAATGCGCGCCCTTTGGCGATTATGTTTCCGACACCTTCAGCCTTTGCATGGAGCGCGCGCTTTGAAAATGGATCGGCGCGCATGGCTGGTAGGGGCCGGCTCCCTGAGCCTCGCGGCTTGTGTGCCGCTCGATACGTCGCCCGGCGGACGGCTTGCCGCCAAGCTGCGGCTCATCGAAGCCGGGCTCGGGGGAACGCTGGGGGCGATGTTCCTCGATCTTCCGCAGCAGAGGACGTTGGGGTACCGGCAAGACGAGCGCTTCGCGCTTTGCTCTACCTTCAAAACCACCCTCGCCGCGCTCGTGCTCAAGCTCGATCAGGAGGACCGGCTCGACGCAAACGCCACTGTTCGGTGGAACGAAGGCGATCTGCTGCCCTACGCGCCATTCACCCGCGAAAGGCTGGCGAGCGGAGCGACACTGCGCGAACTCGCCCGCGCAGCGCAGACCCTGTCGGACAACACGGCGGCCAATCTGCTTCTCGCTCGGGTTGGAGGACCGCCAGCAGTAACCGCTTTCTGGCGCACGATCGGAGACCCCGAGAGCCGCCTCGACCGAACCGAGGGGCAGCTAAACTTCGTGCCCGATGGAACGGTGCAGGACACCACCACCCCCGCCGCGATGGCGGCGACGGTGTACCGCCTGCTCGCTACCGGCCCGCTCGACGAGACGCGCCGTGCCACACTACGCGGATGGATGCGCGAGACTACGACCGGCCTCAAGCGCGTGCGCGCGGGTGTGCCCGAGAATTGGGAGATCGGTGACAAGACCGGCAATTCGGGCGAGTGGCCGAGCATGGGATATGCGCGCGGCGACATCGGCTACGTAGCAACCCCAACCGGAGGATATGCGACTTTCGCCGTCTATCACCGCGCTCCGCAATCCTCACCGCCGACTGGCGAAGCCGTCGATGCCGCATTCGTGGAAGTGGGCCGTACACTGGCTGCCTGGATCCGCGAGGGTTATACTATCGTCCCCACTTGAACGCGCGTCTCACTCGTCGGCGAAGATGGCAACCTCACGCAAACCGTCGGCGGTCGCCCGGCCCCGGTACATGCCGGGAGTGTTCATCGAGAAGACCGGCACACCGTTGGGGCCGACGACGATCACACCGCCGTCGCCGCCCAGGTCGCCGACTTCGGCCATCACTCCGTCGACGATGCCCTGGAGCACTTCGGTTGTCAGCGGTACTTCTTCGGTCTCGCCATTCAGCGTGAGCTTGCGCGCCGATTTCACCCGCTCGCAAATCGTGTGCGCGACGGCGGCGCGGATGAAGTATTCCCCCGCCCCGGTCGCGCTGACCGCGCAGGCTGCGTCGTCGGCATAAGTCCCGGCACCGATCAGTGGTGAATCGCCGATGCGGCCCCAGCGCTTTCCGGTCATCCCGCCGGTCGAGGTGCCGGCCGCCAAGTGCCCGCCGTTGTCGCGCGCCACCGCGCCGACGGTGCCATACTTGAACTCGACGTCCAGCGCCGAAAGATTCTTCGCTTTCAGCCGTTCAAGCTGCTCGCGGCGCTGGTCGGTCGCAAACCAACCTGGTGAGACGATCTCGAGGTCATGCTGGCTGGCGAATTCCTCCGCCCCCGCACCCGAGAGCATCACGTGCCGCCCGTCCTCCATCACCGCACGGGCGAGGAGTATCGGATGGCGCACCACATGAACTCCCGCGACCGCGCCAGCCCGGCGGCCGTTGCCGTCCATAATCGAGGCGTCGAGGTCGTTGGTTCCGTCCCACGTAAACACCGCACCCCGTCCGGCGTTGAACTTCGGATCGTCCTCGAGCAGCGTGATCGCAGCGGTTACCGCGTCGAGCGAGCTTCCGCCTTCGCGCAGAATCTTGGTCCCTGCGTCGAGTGCCAGCTGCAGCGCGGTCTTGTATTCGACCTGTTGCTCGAGGGTCATCCGCGCACGCTGCAGCACGCCCGCACCGCCGTGGATCGCGAAACTCCAGTTCGGTTCCGTCGGCTCTTCCTGCGCCAAAGCGGGGGAGGCAAGTATCACGGCGAAACCTAGCAGGAAGAGGAGATACAGGCGCATTTCAGCGAGACGACCGCGTCAAAACGCGAAGTCGACCGTTGCTCCGCCGCCGGTGCTGTCGACCCACGGGGAAAGCGCAACGTGTTTGTCGGCAAGCGGATGAGTCAGCAGCAGGCCCGAAGCGGTCCCAACCGCTGCGCCCGCGACGACGTCGTACCAGTGATGCTTGTCCGCCTTGACCCGCGCCACTCCCACGAATGCCGCCAGCGCTACCGCCGGAATGCCTTCGCCTGCCCCGCGCCGCTCCCAGATGCTGGTCGCCGCGCCGAACGCCGCCGCGGTATGGCCCGAAGGGAAGCTGCGAGTGTCGCTGCCGTCGGGGCGGGTCTCGGGGAAAATCTCCTTGAGGCCGGTGGAAACGGCATAGGCCGCGCCGACCGACAGACCCGCCTGGAGCGCCCCTTTTCCGTCACCCGTGAGAACGGGAACGCCGACAGACCATAGCCCCAGTGCGCCGCCCCCGATCGTGCTCGCGGTATCCCAGTCCTTGTCCGACGCGACAGCGGGGGCTGAAAGGGTGAGTGCCGTTGCTACAACGGCAATGGGGACGATGCGCATAAGTCGTTTCGTATCACGCTTCGCCAAAGCAATCAGCGAAATCTTGCGCGGTCGGGTTATCCACCGATGGATTTCGCGAATTACCCTACGACATGATAGACTTTTTGCTTCATCGCTGGAGGGGAGAGCGATTTATGCAAATGGGTAATTATCGGTTCGATCAGGACCTCGCGATGCAAATCGGCGAGAAGCTGCTGTGGGCAGTGCTGATACTCATCGTGACGTGGGCATTGGCCAAGGCGGCCAAGTGGGCTTTCGCCAAACTGGTGGACGCGGTGCCGTTCTTCCGTCGGAATACCGGCAGCGGCAGCAGTCTGGGCATATCGCTTGGTCACATCGTCGCGCTGCTGATCTGGCTGTTCGGCCTGCTCGCGATCCTGCAGGTATTCGACCTGGGCGGGGTGATGAGCCCGGTGCAGACGTTGCTCAACACCGTCATGGGCTTCTTGCCCAACCTAATCGGCGCAGGCCTGATCTTCTTCATCGGCCTGATGGTGGCGCGCATCGTGCGCGACCTCCTGGTCACGACATTGCAGACCGTCGATCTCGATAAGTGGGCGAACCGCGGCGGGGTCGATACGATGACCGGCAATTCCACGATAAGCACCACGATCGGTACGATCGTCTACGCGTTGATCGTGATCTTCGTCTCGATCCTCGCGCTCGACGCGCTCGATCTGGAAAGCGTTTCTGCTCCGGCGAGCGGAATGCTCCAGCTGATCTTCGATGCCATCCCGCGTATCATCGGCGCGGCTCTGCTGCTGGGTATCGGCTACCTTATCAGCAAATTCGTCGTAACGCTGATCAAGGAAGTGCTTGTCGGCCTGGGCGTGGACCGGTCGATCGACGCGACCGAACTGCTGCCAGACGGCACCACGGCCACCGACGTGATCGCGCGTGTCACCCAGATCGCCATCGTGCTGTTCTTCGCCATCGCCGCTACGAGGCTCCTCGGTTTTCCCGAGCTCACCGCGATTCTCGACCAAGTGCTTGAGCTTGGCGGCCGGGTGGTATTCGGCGCGGTGGTCATCATGGTCGGCTTCCTGGTTGCCCGCCTGCTCGTGCGGATGACCTCCGGTGCGGGCGAGGAGAGCCTGGCCGGAACGATCATCAAGTGGGCGACGATCTTCGTGTTCACCTTCATGGGCCTCTCGTTCATGCAGGTGGGTGACGAAATCGTGCGGATTTCTTCAGCGCGCTGGTTATCGGCGGAGCGGTTGCCGCCGCGCTGGCCTTCGGGCTCGGCGGGCGCGACTGGGCCGGGCGCAAGCTCGAGGAGTGGGATGCGAACAAGCCCGGCGGTCGTGATCCCAAGTCGCGCGCTCGGACGACCGACGAATCGCCGCCGACAGTCTGACTTCAAGCGGAGTCGCAAATAGCCTACGGGGCGCAGGAGATGATCCTGCGCCCCGCTTCCTTTTCCGACCTCGATGAACTCGTCGCGGTCGGCCGCCAGACTTTCACCGATGCCTTCGGACACCACTATTCGCCCGCCGATCTGGCAGCCTTCCTGGACGACTGGCGCTCCCCCGAGCGGATCGCCGGCACCATCGCCGACGGCGATACGGCGGTCATGGTGGCTCAAGTCGACGACGAAATCGTTGCCTATTGCACCACCGTGTTCGGCAAGGGTTTTGCGGAGCGGCCCAAGCCGCGGCCCGCGAACCCGGCCTTCCTCAGCCAACTGTACTGCATGCAGGCAGCTACAGGGCTCGGCATCGGCGCGGCGCTGATGGAGGACGTTCTCGACCAGTCGCGCCGACGGCGTTGCGATGCGGTGCAGCTATCCGTCTGGAGCGAGAACCTACGGGCGCAGCGGTTTTATGCGCGCTACGGGTTCGAGAAAGTCGCCGATATCGACTTCTGGGTCGGCAATCACCGCGACGACGAGTTCCTGCTGGAACGCACTCTCTAGGCCGCAGCTGGCAACCCGGCGGTTTGATCCGACCGCTTCCACGCTATTCGCTCGTCGTGGAAAAACGCGACGACCATCAGGAACGTGAAGTTGATGAAGGCGAATTCGCCGCCGTCCTCCATCCACGCCTGGAAATCGGTCTGCGCCAGGGTGTGCGGCCCCCAGGTGACCATCATGTCGACAAACACCCCGAAGATTGCCGCACAGCCGATCCCGGCGGCGATGTAAAGGCTACGTACCGCCGCACGCGGCTGGGCGCCGAACAGCGCACTGGCGAGGCCGAGCAGCCAGACCCCGCCCGCCATGGCGAAGAACAGCATTTCGCCGACGTCGTTGGCCTGGACCGGAGAGTTGGCCGGCAGAGGTAACACCGGGCCGATCCAGTGACCGAACTTTTCGTGGAACTGGAGCGCGTTATCGAGCGTGAGCCAGACCATCATGATCGCATTCGCCAGATAGGCCATCGCTCCCAGCCGCCGCCACATTACGAACAGCATGACCGCGCACGCTGCGGTGAGAGAATATTCCAGGTACTCGCCGAACCCGTGATCCTGCGAGATGAACAATTGCACCGGCAGTTCGGCTCCGGTCGCGTCTCCGTAATGCGCCGCTGCGTCC
>CAWAFY010000001.1:0-40735 GCA_963781485.1 uncultured Alphaproteobacteria bacterium | reverse complement strand
CAGGGCGCGAGCCTCGGAAACGAACAAGCCGACAATCGTGAGGAACTGGCGTGAGAAATGGATGCCCCGTGAGGATTCGAACCTCAATAGACGGAGTCAGAGTCCGTAGTCTTACCGTTAGACGACGGGGCATCAGCGCGGCGCGCTTTGGCGGCCATGCGAGGGGGCGCACTTAGTTTCGCTTGCTCGCCGGGTCAAGGCCGCGCGCACGGCCCGGCAACCGCCGCGCTTGCCCATCGCGGACGGCGCCGCTAGCATCCCTGTCAGGTCCTCGCATCGCATCGGGTCGAGCGGCGCGGGAGGAACAGAAAGTTTTTGAAATGGCGGGTCATTCTCCGCCGGACACACAAGGAAATTCGGACAGGAAGACTGGCGGTAAAAGGGGCAGATCGTCCGGCAAGGTAGCCGATTTCCGCTACAAGCGTCCCTCGCAGTCCAATCCTCCCAAAGCCGGCCACACCGGTTCGATCGGCAGCCTGTCGGATCGCGGCCCACGGCGTCAGGCCTATGCGGCCCTCGATCTCGGGACGAACAACTGTCGGTTGCTGATCGCCCGCTCCGAAGGTGAGAATTTCACTGTCATCGATGCCTTTAGTCGGGTCGTCCGCCTGGGCGAAGGTCTGGCTGCGAGCGGGCGGCTGAGCGACGTGGCGATGGAGCGAACGCTGGGCGCGCTGCATGTGTGCGCGGACAAACTGAAGCGGCGCAATGTCTTCCTGGCCCGATCGGTCGCCACCGAAGCCTGCCGCCGGGCGGCGAACGGCGAGGACTTTATCGAGCGCGTGCGCGCGGAAACAGGCATCGCGCTCGATATCATTTCCGCGCAGGAAGAAGCCCGGCTCGCCGTGCTCGGCTGCCACATACTGCTCGAACAGGGGCACGGCCCCGCTGTGATTTTCGACATCGGCGGCGGCTCGACCGAACTCGTGCTGATCGAGCCGGGCGAGCGGATTCCGCGGATCATCGACTGGTTGAGCGTGCCATGGGGCGTCGTCTCGCTGACCGACACCGTCGGCCGTAGCGAAGGGTCGAGCCAAGCCGAGCGGCTCGAACGCTACGCCCGCATGCGAAGGCTGGTCAGCGACAGTTTCGCCCCGTTTGCCGAGCGTGTCGCACCTGCCTCAACGGCCGACGACATTCGCCTGCTCGGGACCAGCGGGACAGTCACGACGCTGGCCAGCCTTCACCTCGAGTTGCTGCAATACGACCGGCGCGCGGTCGATGGGCTGATCGTGCCGTCCGAATCGATGCGGGGGATCACCAGGCGTTTGTCCGCCATGTCGCCTGAGGAACGGCGACTGCTTCCGTGCATCGGCAACGACCGCGCCGAACTCGTCGTAGCGGGCTGTGCGATCCTCGATTCGATCCTGGATATCTGGCCTTCGGAGCGTCTCGGCGTGGCCGACCGCGGCATCCGTGAGGGTATCTTGCGCAGCCTGATGGCGGGCAACCCCGTCCCGAAACAAACCGCATGAGCCGCTCAAGCAAGGACCCCGGCAAGCGGGTGAAGACGGCGAAGGGGCGCACCGCTTCGTCGAATCGGTGGTTGTCGCGCCAGCTCAACGATCCCTACGTCAGGCAGGCGAAGGCCGAGGGATATCGTAGCCGCGCGGCTTACAAGCTGATCGAACTCGACGAAAAATTCGGTTTGCTCAAAGGCGCGAAGCGGATCGTCGATTTGGGAGTCGCTCCCGGGGGATGGGCGCAGGTCGTGCGCAAGAAACGCCCGCAGGCGGCGGTGGTCGGCATCGACCTCCTGCCGACCGAGCCTCTCGAAGGCGCGACCTTCCTTGAAATGGATTTCATGGCCGACGACGCCCCCGCCGCGCTGGTCGATGCGCTCGGCGGGCACGCCGACCTCGTGCTTTCGGACATGGCCGCCAACACCGTCGGCCATAAGGCAACGGATCACCTGCGGACGATGGGCCTGGTAGAGGCGGCAGTGTGGTTCGCGGTCGAGAACCTCGAGCCGGGCGGCGCCTTCGTCGCCAAAGTCTTCGCAGGCGGCACCGATGCAGAGATCTTGTCGCTGCTCAAAAAGCACTTTCGCACGGTCAAGCATGCCAAGCCGCCCGCAAGCCGCAAGGATTCGAGCGAATGGTACGTCATTGCGCAAAATTTCAAGGGAGCTCAACCCGGGCCGAACGTTGCCGACGGTGACGATAAGTTTGCTCCATCCGACCGGGATAGAGATTTTTAGATCCCGATCAGGCTATCGCCACTAAAGATAGGCGCACGTTATTGAGTGGCTACGGTGCTCTTCGTTTTCGCGTCGCCAACCGGATCCGCCACCGCGCCCGCTGCAGCGGCACCCGCTTCGGTCGCCGGACCGGCGGCAGCCGATGGGTCGCCCGCGGCGGCGTCGCCTTCAGGGGCGGCCACGGCCGGAGTGGGCAGTGCCGGACCGCCGCCCTGCTGCTTCATATAAAGGATGATATTGGCCCGATCCTGTCCGTTGGACAGGCCGGCGAAACTCATCTTCGTGCCCGAGGCAAAGGCCTTGGGACTCTTTAGCCAGGCGTCGAGGTTCTCGTACGTCCACTCGCCGCCATGACCCGACAGCGCGCTGGAGAAAGCAAAGCCAGCCTTGCCCTTGCCGATCGGCTCGCCGACCGTGGCGTAGAGGTTCGGCCCCTGCTTCACGCCGCCCCCTTGGTCGAAAGTATGGCAGGTACCGCAGCGACCCTGGGCTGCCTTTTCGCCGGCAGCAGCATCGCCCGAGGCGAGCAAAGTCGCCAGGTCGGGCCCCTCGTCGGCCGCGCCGCCCTCTTCGACCACGCCTTCGATGGGATACCCCATCTCGTGCGGGCGGTGGGGCTTGTCGGCCATGAAGTACTTGGCGCTCACGCTCGATAGCCCGAGCGCGACGATACCGGAGAACAAGACCCAGCCGGCGGTGGTGTTGAAACGGTCATCCATGCGTGCAGCGATCCGCGATTAGAATTGGAGGTGCGGGTTTGCGCCGCGCTCTAGTCAGCGTACCGCGTGCGCGCAAGGGCGGATGAAGATTTGAACCCCACGAAAGTTGTGCTTCGCAGGAGCCCGCTTGCGGGTCGATTGGCGCGCAGCTACGCGCTGGTCAGGACACCCGCAGTATCATGAACAGCTTTCCCGCCCCCGCCCGCGCTATGGTGAGCGCCATGCAGGCCTCTGCCGCCGAGGATCCCGCGCGTGCGGTCGCCTTTGCCGGAGCCCCCGGGGCCAATTCGCACCGGGCCGCGCTTGAGATGGTGCCCGGCTGCCTTCCCCTGCCATGCTTTTCATTCGAAGACGCAATCGATGCAGTGAAAGCAGGGCGCGCGGGCTGCGCGGCGATTCCGGTCGAGAACAGCCAGCACGGCCGTGTCGCCGACATCCATTTCCTGCTTCCCGAAAGCGGACTCAAGATCGTTGCCGAGCACTTCCTGCGTATCAACCACGCGCTCATGGCGCTGTCGGACGGTCCGTTCGAGGCGGCCTACAGCCACCCGCAGGCGCTCGGGCAGTCGCGGCGCTATCTGCGCGAGCGGGGTATCGTGCCGCTGAGCTATGCGGATACCGCGGGCGCAGCGGCGCATGTGGCGGAACGCGGGGAGGCGAATCTCGCCGCCATCGCCCCACCGTTTGCCGCGGAGCTTTACGGCCTGAGGATCGTCGATAACGATGTCGAGGATGCAGCGGACAACACCACCCGCTTCCTTCTGCTCGCTTCCGAAGCGCGCGATCCCGCGAGCATCGAACGGGTCGCGATCACGACGTTCGTGTTCGAGGTGAAGAACGTGCCCGCCGCGCTTTACAAGGCAATGGGCGGGTTCGCGACCAACGGCGTGAACATGACCAAGCTCGAAAGCTACCAGACGGGGGCGAGCTTTTCGGCGACGATGTTCTACGCCGATATCATCGGCGCGCCGGGAGAGCCGGCAGTCGACCGCGCCCTCGACGAGCTGGCTTTCCACTGCAAGGAACTGCGAATACTCGGCACATACCCGCAGGAGAGGACCCGAGGTTAGTTTCGCCGCAAGGTCCGACATGTCGCCACCGCTCGCCAATCCTCACAACGACGAATTGGATCGACGCCAAGGATATGTCCGATATCATCGAAAGACGCCGAATTCACCGGCCCCACGCTGGTGATCCTGCGCGGGTAGCATGCCACCCGGTTTCCCTCATCCATCAAGGTGCGAAGCAAGACTGAATTCGCCTACTGGGAGCGGCGTACTACGCCCAATTGCGCGGGGTGCTGGTAAGGGGGCATGCGGTTAGGTAAGCGAAAGGCGGACAAGTTCAGCGAATGAGCCTGCCCGCCTTGCGCGTCAGTAGTTTGCGAAATCGCGACTATTTCTTCCATTCCATCTTGCGAAGCAGCATCGACCCGCTGACTTCGCGATAGGTCGCGCGGCCGGCCGATTCTTCTTGCAGCTTTTGCTCGGTGCGCTTGTAGCGCTCCATCATCACCTTGCGCCGCTTCTCGCCTTCGGCATTGCTGATGAACGCGGGGAAATAGCGCACGATGTAGATATCGGGTTCGCCCTTGCGCGGAAACTCATTGGTCAGAAGTTCGTACCGCGTGTTCCAGCCCTGTGAGACGAAGAAATCCTCGTTCGCGCGCCATTCCCCGGCGAGCCACTGCGCGTACTTGAGGGTCGATCCGTCGGAAATGTCGATCCCCGTCACTTCGACATAGTCCCCGCCGACGAAGGGATAGGGATCATCCTGCGCGGAGGCGACCTGAGGCAGCGCGAACACGAGGCACGCAGCGGCAGTTGCCGCGAGTTTCTTCGATTTCATTTGTCTTCCCCTAGTTAGGCACCGTCACAGTTGACGGGCCTTCTTGGAACAGGGGAGTCGGGCGACCCTACACCCTTAGATTTTTGAGCCGGCCCCCAAGCGACGCAACGCTAGGCCTGTCATTTATCAAGAGTTCAACAGGCCCTTGCTTCGCTCGATCGGCAGCGGCAGAGTTGGCATCATGCCGGCCTATCGCATCGTTCGCGACGATCTGACCACATCGGCGGTCATGGATCTGCTGCAGTTTCATCTCGACGAAATGCATCGCTGGTCCCCGACCGACAAGGTTCACGCCATGCCAGCCGATCGCCTGCGCGCTGACGACGTCACTTTCTACTCCGCTTGGGACGGTGACACGCTCGCTGCCGTTGGTGCGCTGAGGGACATTGGCGACGGTCGCGGAGAGCTGAAGTCGATGCGCGCCGCGCCGGCCTATCGCGGCAAGCGCGCCGGCCGGGCGATACTCGATCGGTTGATCGACGAAGCGCGCGCGCGAGGCATGACATGGCTGGGACTGGAGACGGGACGGCCCGGTGCCTTTGGCGATGCTCAGGCGCTCTACATCGCAAACGGATTCGCCGAATGCGCGCCCTTTGGCGATTATGTTTCCGACACCTTCAGCCTTTGCATGGAGCGCGCGCTTTGAAAATGGATCGGCGCGCATGGCTGGTAGGGGCCGGCTCCCTGAGCCTCGCGGCTTGTGTGCCGCTCGATACGTCGCCCGGCGGACGGCTTGCCGCCAAGCTGCGGCTCATCGAAGCCGGGCTCGGGGGAACGCTGGGGGCGATGTTCCTCGATCTTCCGCAGCAGAGGACGTTGGGGTACCGGCAAGACGAGCGCTTCGCGCTTTGCTCTACCTTCAAAACCACCCTCGCCGCGCTCGTGCTCAAGCTCGATCAGGAGGACCGGCTCGACGCAAACGCCACTGTTCGGTGGAACGAAGGCGATCTGCTGCCCTACGCGCCATTCACCCGCGAAAGGCTGGCGAGCGGAGCGACACTGCGCGAACTCGCCCGCGCAGCGCAGACCCTGTCGGACAACACGGCGGCCAATCTGCTTCTCGCTCGGGTTGGAGGACCGCCAGCAGTAACCGCTTTCTGGCGCACGATCGGAGACCCCGAGAGCCGCCTCGACCGAACCGAGGGGCAGCTAAACTTCGTGCCCGATGGAACGGTGCAGGACACCACCACCCCCGCCGCGATGGCGGCGACGGTGTACCGCCTGCTCGCTACCGGCCCGCTCGACGAGACGCGCCGTGCCACACTACGCGGATGGATGCGCGAGACTACGACCGGCCTCAAGCGCGTGCGCGCGGGTGTGCCCGAGAATTGGGAGATCGGTGACAAGACCGGCAATTCGGGCGAGTTGCCGAGCATGGGATATGCGCGCGGCGACATCGGCTACGTAGCAACCCCAACCGGAGGATATGCGACTTTCGCCGTCTATCACCGCGCTCCGCGATCCTCACCGCCCACTGGCGAGGCCGTCGATGCCGCATTCGTAGAAGTGGGCCGTACACTGGCTGCCTGGATCCGCGAGGGTTATGCAATCGTCCTCACTTGAACGCGCGTCTCACTCGTCGGCGAAGATGGCAACCTCACGCAAACCGTCGGCGGTCGCCCGGCCCCGGTACATGCCGGGAGTGTTCATCGAGAAGACCGGCACACCGTTGGGGCCGACGACGATCACACCGCCGTCGCCGCCCAGGTCGCCGACTTCGGCCATCACTCCGTCGACGATGCCCTGGAGCACTTCGGTTGTCAGCGGTACTTCTTCGGTCTCGCCATTCAGCGTGAGCTTGCGCGCCGATTTCACCCGCTCGCAAATCGTGTGCGCGACGGCGGCGCGGATGAAGTATTCCCCCGCCCCGGTCGCGCTGACCGCGCAGGCTGCGTCGTCGGCATAAGTCCCGGCACCGATCAGTGGCGAATCGCCGATGCGGCCCCAGCGCTTTCCGGTCATCCCGCCGGTCGAGGTGCCGGCCGCCAAGTGCCCGCCGTTGTCGCGCGCCACCGCGCCGACGGTGCCATACTTGAACTCGACGTCCAGCGCCGAAAGATTCTTCGCCTTCAGCCGTTCAAGCTGCTCGCGGCGCTGGTCGGTCGCAAACCAATCTGGTGAGACGATCTCGAGGTCATGCTGGCTTGCGAATTCCTCCGCCCCCGCACCCGAGAGCATCACGTGCCGCCCGTCCTCCATCACCGCACGGGCGAGGAGTATCGGATGGCGCACCACATGAACTCCCGCGACCGCGCCAGCCCGGCGGCCGTTGCCGTCCATAATCGAGGCGTCGAGGTCGTTGGTTCCGTCCCACGTGAACACCGCACCCCGCCCGGCGTTGAACTTCGGATCGTCCTCGAGCAGCGTGATCGCAGCGGTTACCGCGTCGAGCGAGCTTCCGCCTTCACGCAGAACCTTGGTCCCTGCGTCGAGTGCCAGCTGCAGCGCGGTCTTGTATTCGACCTGTTGCTCGAGGGTCATCCGCGCACGCTGCAGCACGCCCGCACCGCCGTGGATCGCGAAACTCCAGTTTGGCTCCGTCGGCTCTTCCTGCGCCGAAGCGGGGGCGGCAATTATCATGGCGAAACCTAGCAGGAAGAGGAGATACAGGCGCATTTCAGCGAGACGACCGCGTCAAAACGCAAAGTCGACCGTTGCTCCGCCGCCGGTGCTGTCGACCCACGGGGAAAGCGCAACGTGTTTGTCGGCAAGCGGATGAGTCAGCAGCAGGCCCGAAGCAGTCCCAACCGCTGCGCCCGCGGCGACGTCGTACCAGTGATGCTTGTCCGCCTTGACCCGCGCAACTCCCACGAATGCCGCCAGCGCCATCGCCGGAATGCCTTCGCCTGCCCCGCGCCGCTCCCAGATGCTGGTCGCCGCGCCGAACGCCGCCGCGGTATGGCCCGAAGGGAAGCTGCGATTGTCGCTGCCGTCGGGGCGGGTCTCGGGGAAAATCTCCTTGAGGCCGGTGGAAACGGCATAGGCCGCGCCGACCGACAGACCCGCCTGGAGCGCCCCTTTTCCGTCACCCGTGAGAACGGGAACGCCGACAGACCATAGCCCCAGTGCGCCGCCCCCGATCGTGCTCGCGGTATCCCAGTCCTTGTCCGACGCGACAGCGGGGGCTGAAAGGGTGAGTGCCGTTGCTACAACGGCAATGGGGACGATGCGCATAAGTCGTTTCGTATCACGCTTCGCCAAAGCAATCAGCGAAATCTTGCGCGTTCGGGTTATCCACCGATGGATTTCGCGAATTACCCTACGACATGATAGACTTTTTGCCTCATCGCTGGAGGGGAGAGCGATTTATGCAAATGGGAAATTATCGGTTCGATCAGGACCTCGCGATGCAAATCGGCGAGAAGCTGCTGTGGGCAGTGCTGATACTCGTCGTGACGTGGGCATTGGCCAAGGCGGCCAAGTGGGCTTTCGCCAAACTGGTGGACGCGGTGCCGTTCTTCCGTCGGAATACCGGCAGCGGCAGCAGTCTGGGCATATCGCTTGGTCACATCGTCGCGCTGCTGATCTGGCTGTTCGGCCTGCTCGCGATCCTGCAGGTATTCGACCTGGGCGGGGTGATGAGCCCGGTGCAGACGTTGCTCAACACCGTCATGGGCTTCTTGCCCAACCTGATCGGCGCGGGCCTGATCTTCTTCATCGGCCTGATGGTGGCGCGCATCGTGCGCGACCTCCTGGTCACGACATTGCAGACCGTCGATCTCGATAAGTGGGCGAACCGCGGCGGGGTCGATACGATGACCGGCAATTCCACGATAAGCACCACGATCGGCACGATCGTCTACGCGTTGATCGTGATCTTCGTCTCGATCCTCGCGCTCGACGCGCTCGATCTGGAAAGCGTTTCTGCTCCGGCGAGCGGAATGCTCCAGCTGATCTTCGATGCCATCCCGCGTATCATCGGCGCGGCTCTGCTGCTGGGTATCGGCTACCTTATCAGCAAATTCGTCGTAACGCTGATCAAGGAAGTGCTTGTCGGCCTGGGCGTGGACCGGTCGATCGACGCGACCGAACTGCTGCCAGACGGCACCACGGCCACCGACGTGATCGCGCGTGTCACCCAGATCGCCATCGTGCTGTTCTTCGCCATCGCCGCTACGAGGCTCCTCGGTTTTCCCGAGCTCACCGCGATTCTCGACCAAGTGCTTGAGCTTGGCGGCCGGGTGGTATTCGGCGCGGTGGTCATCATGGTCGGCTTCCTGGTTGCCCGCCTGCTCGTGCGGATGACCTCCGGTGCGGGCGAGGAGAGCCTGGCCGGAACGATCATCAAGTGGGCGACGATCTTCGTGTTCACCTTCATGGGCCTCTCGTTCATGCAGGTGGGTGACGAAATCGTGCGGATCTTCTTCAGCGCGCTGGTTATCGGCGGAGCGGTTGCCGCCGCGCTGGCCTTCGGGCTTGGCGGTCGCGACTGGGCCGGGCGCAAGCTCGAGGAGTGGGATGCGAACAAGCCCGGCGGTCGCGATCCCAAGTCGCGCGCTCGGACGACCGACGGATCGCCGCCGACAGTCTGACTTCAAGCGGAGTCGCAAATAGCCTACGGGGCGCAGGAGATGATCCTGCGCCCCGCTTCCTTTTCCGACCTCGATGAACTCGTAGCGGTCGGCCGCCAGACTTTCACCGATGCCTTCGGACACCACTATTCGCCCGCCGATCTGGCAGCCTTCCTGGACGACTGGCGCTCCCCCGAGCGGATCGCCGGCACCATCGCCGACGGCGATACGGCGGTCATGGTGGCTCAAGTCGACGACGAAATCGTTGCCTATTGCACCACCGTGTTCGGCAAGGGTTTTGCGGAGCGGCCCAAGCCGCGGCCCGCGAACCCGGCCTTCCTCAGCCAACTGTACTGCATGCAGGCAGCTACAGGGCTCGGCATCGGCGCGGCGCTGATGGAGGACGTTCTCGACCAGTCGCGCCGACGGCGTTGCGATGCGGTGCAGCTATCCGTCTGGAGCGAGAACCTACGGGCGCAGCGGTTCTATGCACGCTACGGGTTCGAGAAAGTCGCCGATATCGACTTCTGGGTCGGCAATCACCGCGACGACGAGTTCCTGCTGGAGCGCACTCTCTAGGCCGCAGCTGGCAACCCGGCGGTTTGATCCGACCGCTTCCACGCTATTCGCTCGTCGTGGAAAAACGCGACGACCATCAGGAACGTGAAGTTGATGAAGGCGAATTCGCCGCCGTCCTCCATCCACGCCTGGAAATCGGTCTGCGCCAGGGTGTGCGGCCCCCAGGTGACCATCATGTCGACAAACACCCCGAAGATTGCCGCACAGCCGATCCCGGCGGCGATGTAAAGGCTGCGTACCGCCGCACGCGGCTGGGCGCCGAACAGCGCACTGGCGAGGCCGAGCAGCCAGACCCCGCCCGCCATGGCGAAGAACAGCATTTCGCCGACGTCGTTGGCCTGGACCGGAGAGTTGGCCGGCAGAGGTAACACCGGGCCGATCCAGTGACCGAACTTTTCGTGGAACTGGAGCGCGTTATCGAGCGTGAGCCAGACCATCATGATCGCATTCGCCAGATAGGCCATCGCTCCCAGCCGCCGCCACATTACGAACAGCATGACCGCGCACGCTGCGGTGAGAGAATATTCCAGGTACTCGCCGAACCCGTGATCCTGCGAGATGAACAATTGCACCGGCAGTTCGGCTCCGGTCGCGTCTCCGTAATGCGCCGCTGCGTCCATTCCCACGATCACCCCGGCATAGGGCCAAATCCACATGATCGCCTTGCGGATCGCAGGGCTGGCGAGGATCGCAAGACCCTGAGCGCTTGCCTCGGCGGTGAGAGAGGTGGCCCAAGCCAGAATGGCGCGAAGCATCGGACGGTAGCCTTTCGCAAGGAATGCAGTCCGTTGGCCATACGCCGCCGCGCGCGCGATGTCGGTTAAGCCCAATGGTAAATCTCGCGCGAAGTGGGGACCGGTCCCGCGGCGGGACGGTCGGCGGCAGCGAGATTAACTCAGATCCATTTCCACTTGCGAAACAGGAACATCTGCGAGCTGAATACTACGACGCAGATTCCGAGCACAATCCAAAACGCGCGGCCATCGTTCACCCCGGGCATCCCGCCGACGTTGATCCCCAGCAGCCCCGTTATGAACCCGAGCGGCAGGAAAATCGCCGCGACCAGCGTCAGGACGTAATTGGTCCGCTCCGACCGGGCGAGCGCGCGGGTCCGCAATTCGTCCATCAGGACCACCGCGCTTTCCTTGCTCACGTCGATGTCGTCGAGATAGCGGCGCAGCAGCGCGATCGTCTCGCCGATCTCGCGCCGGTCGTGCGGCTCGAACCACGCGGGCGCATCGCGGCTGATCGCCTCGAGCGCGACGTGTTGCGGCCCCATGTGACGCTGGAGCGCCAGGCAGTTGCGCCGGATCACTGTGATCTTGGCAAGGATCGCCTCGTTGTCGTCCTCGGCGAAATCGAGGTCTTCGAGCCGGTTGATCTCATCGTTCATGTCGACGATCGCGGCATTCATGCGGTGAACGAGAAGCTCGGTCAGGTGCGTGACCAGAGCGCCCGCATCGACCGGCCCCTTCCCAGCGTCGATTTCAGCCAGGGTATCTCGCGGGGTCTGCAGGGGCAGGCGGCGGAGCGTAATCAGCCGCTGGCCATCGCTCCATAACTGCATCGATACCATGTCCTCGGGTTCGGCGCCGGGGTTGAAGTTAATTCCCCTGAGGGTCGCCACCAGGGTTTCGTCGTCGCGAAACGCGCGCGGGCGGGTGGCATCGCCGGTCAGAAGTTCAGCGGTCGATTCCGGAACGTTGAGTTCGCTCTCGAGCCATTGCTCTACGCCAGCAGCGCGGCGGTCGAGATGGAGCCAGAGCACTTCGCCCGGCAGCGACGGCTGCCAGCCCTGCGCCTGTTCCCAGCCGATCGGTATGCCCCCGCCCTGCCCGTCGAGCACGCGACCGAACAGCAGCGGGCCGCCGGCGGAAACATCGTCGGTAGGGTCGCGCGGCGAGATCATGATGCCCTCATGCCGTATCGGGTCGCCGCTGTCATTGCCCCTTCGCGCGCCGCGGCCTATATCGCGTACCATGTCTTCAATACGCCCCTGGCGCGACATCGCGCGGCGCCAATCCCGTCAGATCATGGTCGGCAAGGTCCCCGTCGGTGGAGACGCGCCGATCAGCGTCCAGACCATGACCAACACCCCGACCGAGGATGTCGGCGCGACGATCGACCAGATCCGCCGCTGCGAGGATGCCGGTGTCGACATCATCCGGGTCAGCTGCCCCACACCCGAAAGCACGGCGCACTTCGACCAGATCACCCGCGCGGCGAACGTGCCCATCGTCGCCGACATCCACTTCCACTACAAGCGCGCGCTGGAAGCCGCGGACAAGGGCGCAGCGTGCCTGCGGATCAACCCCGGCAATATCGGGTCGAGCGAGCGGGTGGCCGAGGTCGTCCGCGCCGCCAAGGCCAATGGCTGCGCCATCCGCATCGGGGTGAATGCCGGCAGCCTCGAAAGGGACCTGCTCGAGAAATACGGTGAGCCCTGCCCCGAGGCGCTCGTCGAATCCGCGCTCGATCATATCAAGCTTCTGCAGGACCACGATTTCCACGATTTCAAGGTTGCGGTTAAGGCGAGCGACGTGTTCCTCGCGGTTGCCGCCTACATGCAGCTCGCCGATGCAGTCGATTGTCCGCTGCACCTCGGCATCACCGAGGCCGGGGGACTGATCGGGGGCACGGTCAAGAGCTCGATCGGGATCGGCAACCTGCTGTGGGCCGGGATCGGCGATACCATTCGCGTCAGCCTCTCGGCCGAGCCTGAGCAGGAAGTGCGCGTCGGGTTCGAAATCCTCAAGAGCCTGGGCCTGCGCACCCGCGGGGTGCGGATCGTCTCGTGCCCGTCGTGCTCGCGTCAGGGCTTCGACGTCATCCGTACGGTTGAGGCGCTTGAAAAGCGGCTTGAACACATCAAGACACCGATGAGCCTTTCGGTGCTCGGCTGCGTGGTCAATGGCCCCGGCGAAGCGCGCGAGACCGACATCGGCATCACCGGCGGCGGCGCGGGCAAGCACATGGTCTACCTTTCGGGTGTCACCGATCACCATGTCCAGTCCGATTCGATGCTCGACCACATCGTCGAGCTGGTTGAGGCGAAAGCCGCCGCGATCGAAGCCGGGATGAGCGATGCAGGAGAGGCGGACGGGATGGTCGAGGCGGCGGAGTAGGTGCGGCTGGTTGCCGCCCTGCTGCTATTGGCAGCGCCACTTGCTTCCTGCGCAACGACGCAGGCCGCACACCCCGAAGCGGCGCTTTACAATCCCTCCTCCGACGCTCGGGCTGCGCTCGCGACTGCGCGGGATCTGTCCGCCGCGTCGGGCAAGCCGGTCATCGCCGTACTGGGCGCTAACTGGTGCCACGACAGCCGCGCGCTCGCCGGGTGGCTGGAAACGCCACGATTCAAGCAACTTTTCGCGGATAGCTTCGAACTCGTCTTCGTCGATGTCGGCAATCCGCAGACCGGCGAAGGGCGCAATCTCGAGATCGCGCGAGATTTCGGCATTGTCGATCTCGTTTCCACCCCCGCGCTCCTCGTGATCGCACCCGACGGCACGCTGCTCAATCGCGACAGCGCGACATCGTGGCGCAATGCGGCGAGTCGCAGCGGGGACGCGATCTATGCCGCACTCGCCCGCTATGCGCCGCGTTCACACTCCGGCTAGGAGTGTCTGTGCTATGAAGCGGACAATGAAACGGCGCGATCTCCTTGCCGGAACGCTTGCCGCCGGCGCGGCGCTGGCGGCGCCTGCCGTGCGCGCGCAAGTGCCGGCCGTGCCGCGTACGCTCAACGGGCGCGACCGCCGGCTGTTCGCGATCGCGCAGGAGCAGCTGATGCGGCACGGCGGCGGACTGTGGCTACGCGACGTGGTCGGAATTGCCGACTTCGGCTTGCGGTCAAGCGATCCGCGCCTGCACATGGTCGATTTCGAGCGCGGTGTCGTCGACAGCTACCGGGTGGCGCACGGCATGGGCTCGGACCCCGAGCACGACGGTTGGCTCAACTGGTTCTCAAACGTCCATGAATCGTGGTGCACTAGCAAGGGCGCCTACATGACCTACGGCTGGTACACCGGGAAATACGGCACCTCGATCCGGCTCGACGGGCTCGACCCGACCAACTCGAACGCGCTCGACCGAGCGATCGTGATGCACCGCGCCAGTTATTGCGAGCCCGAACATCTCGCGCGTTGGGGCAAGCTCGGCCGCTCCAACGGGTGCTTCGCGATGAGCGATGCCGACTTCAAGCTCGCGTTGCTGCGGCTAGCCGGCGGTCGGCTCCTGTACGCCGACAAGCTGGGCATTGGACCGGGCGGGGAGCCGGTCGCGGAACCGCCAAAGGACCTGCAGCTGCTGGTACCCGACGGGGCCCCGCAGCCGCCACGCGATCCCGGAGTGTTCTGACCGGGCTTACGTCGTCTTCAGGTCGTCGACGATCTCGATCACTTCCTCGTCGCTCGCCCGCGCGCGGTTCGACTGGCGCGGCTGGTCGAAACTGGCCAGCACGGGGGCATCGCGGCCGTAGATGTCGCTGAATTCGCGCAGCTTGCCGGTGATGTCGCGGCCCATCGTGAAATAGGTGATGTAAACCGGCATCGACTTTTCGATGGGCACGCGGGTGTACTTTCCGCTGGTGCTGATCGCTACCGCCTCGTCGGCGGCCGCCTTGCGTGTTTCAGGGGTGTTGGCGAGGTTGCCCAGGATCGCCAGCGTAATCGCCAGTTCCTGCGCGCGTTCGGTGCGGATGCAGCCGTGGCTCAGCGCGCGGTTCTCTTGGCCGAACAGGCCCCGCGAAGGGGTGTCGTGGAGGAAGATCGCGTGCGGGTTGGGCATGTCGAGCTTCATCAGCCCGAGCGAGTTGCCCTTGCCCGGCTGCTGGACGACGGTAACGAATCCGCTGTCGGGGTCCTTCCAGCCTTTGTATCCCGCGGCCTTCGCCCAACCGGGATTGCCGAGCACTTTCGCACCGAGCCCTTCGCCCTTCACGATCGACTGCGGCACGGTCCACGTCGGATTGAAGATGACGCCTTCGACCACTTCAGCGAGCTGCGGAGTTGCGGTACGGCCAGGCTTGCCCACGATGGTCTTGTAGGTGCTGATGATTTTGTCATTGACCGTCAGGCGCAGCTGATATTCGGGCACGTTGGTGATCAGGTACTGCTGGCCAAGATCCTTCGCCAGCCAACGCCACCGGTCCATGTTCGCACGGATCAATTTGCGCTTGGCCTTGTCGGTCGTGTTCGCGAGTGCCGACTTGAGCGCCGCGTAGTCGGGATGCTCGGGCGCGAGCGCCATCAGGCTGTTCGCGATCGAATGGTTCGCGAGCGCATCGGCCATCACGTCGCCCGTGCGGTAGCGGTCCGGATCGGGATCGACCACAAACCACTGCTTGCGCGATTCCATCGGCGTACGTCCGTCGCGCATGTCTTCGGCAAGCCAGGCAAAGCTGCGGCTGGCGGCCTCGTTCAAGGCTTGCCCCGGCCCCGCCGCAATCGCGGCGTTGAGCTCGGCTGGCTGGTAGTCCTTGGGATCGAGCCCTTCGCTGCCGATCGAGGCGATCACGCCGGCCAGCGCCTTGGCGTCTGCGACGGTCCAGACTTGCACCATCGGTGCGATCGGCTGGACGGTCGCGGCAGCTTCGGCACGCTGGCCCATCGCATCGATAGAGGCGTTGACGTCGTCCGGGATCGCGCCCTTCTGGATCGGAGCGGCGGGTGCCGGAGACGGAAGCAAGTCCGCAGGGGCCTTTCCCTGTGCCAAAGCGACGCCCGGCAGCGCCATCAGCACCGCTCCCGCGAACCAGAACCGCTTGTTAGCCTCGATCACCGCATACGCCCCTTAAATCTAAACCCGTCGCAGACCCGATCGCCTGCGTCGGCGCGCAATATAGCGCCCTTGCCCCCCTTCCTTCAACGCGCGCGGCTGAAGCCCAGCTGAATCCGTCTTGACCGGTGGCGCGAATGCCACGAACCGCGCAGGGCTCATGCCGTCCCGCGATCATCCGTTGCTGCCCATCGTCGCGACCGTCGCGGCCATTGGCCTGCTGAGCTGGATGGACGCGTTCATGAAAAGCGCCTCGTTGGCGGTGGGGGCGTACAGCGCGTTGCTGCTGCGCGCACCGATCGGATTTGCCGTCGCCTATCCCGCCTGGCGGCTGTCGGGCGGGCGCTGGCCTGAGCCAGCCACGCTGCGCATCCACCTGATCCGCGGCGTTGTAGTCGCGGTGATGGGCTTCCTGTTTTTCTACGGGCTCACGTTCCTGCCGCTTGCACAGGCGATCGCCATCAGCTTCATCGCCCCGCTAATCGCGTTGTTCCTTGCCAGCGTCATTCTCGGCGAGCGGATCGGGCGACGCGTGGTCATTGGTGCGCTGCTGGGCCTGGCCGGCGTGCTGATCATCCTCGCGGGCAAAATTTGGCGCGAGACGATGACAGGCGGAGCGCCGCTCGGCATCGCCGCGGTGCTTGGCTCGGCAGTGCTCTATGCCTGGAACCTCGTTCTCCAGCGGCAGCAGGCGCTGATCGCGAAGCCGATCGAGGTCGTGACCTTTCAGAGCGCCATTTCTTTCCTCGTTCTCGTATGGTTCGCGCCCTTTTTCCTTCGTTGGCCCGATACCGACGCCTGGCGCGATATCGGGATCAGCACCGTGCTCTCCTACAGCGGGGCGATGCTGCTGACGTGGGCCTATGCCCGGGCCGAGACCCAGCGGCTCGCTCCGCTTGAATACACGGGCTTCCTGTGGGCGGCACTTTTCGGCTGGCTGTTCTTCGCCGAGGCGGTGACCGGGGCGACAGCCGCGGGCGCGGTGCTGATCGTCGCGGGGTGCTGGGTCGCCACTCAAGGCGCCCCGCCCGAACCTGAGCAAACCGCCTTGTAGCTAAGGTCTGCACAAGGTTTCCTCGCTCCCGCTACCCTTGACCTCAACGGGCGCTGCGCGCAGGAGCGCGAGCGAAATCCCTATTATTCAGCCAAGGATAGACGCACGCATGACCCAGGTCGGCAAGGACTCGCTCGGAACCCGCAGTACGCTGACGGTGGGAGGACAGGACTATGCCTATTACTCGCTGAAGAAAGCTTCCGAGACGATTGGCGACGTAAGTCGCCTGCCCTTCAGCATGAAGGTCCTGCTCGAGAACCTGCTGCGTTTCGAAGACGCCGGGTTCACCGTGTCGGTCGGCCATATCCAGGCGTTGGCCGACTGGCAAAAAGACCCCAAGACCGGCAGCGAGATCCAGTACCGCCCGGCGCGCGTGCTGATGCAGGACTTCACCGGCGTACCCTGCGTGGTCGATCTGGCTGCGATGCGCGACGCGATCGCCAAGCTCGGCGGCGACACGCAGAAGATCAACCCGCTTGTTCCGGTTCATCTCGTGATCGATCACTCGGTCATGGTAGACGAGTTCGGCCATCCCAAGGCATTCGAACAGAACGTCGATCTCGAGTACGCCCGCAATGCCGAGCGGTACGACTTCCTAAAGTGGGGGTCCAAGAGCCTGGACAGCTTCAAGGCCGTGCCTCCGGGCACCGGCATCTGCCACCAGGTCAACCTGGAACACATCGCGCAGTGCGTGTGGACGTCGAAAGACCAATCGGGCGCGATGGTCGCCTATCCCGACACCTGCGTCGGCACCGACAGCCATACGACGATGATCAACGGCCTGGGCGTGCTCGGCTGGGGCGTGGGCGGGATCGAGGCCGAAGCAGCCATGCTCGGCCAGCCGGTGTCGATGCTGGTACCCGAAGTCGTCGGCTTCCGGATGACCGGCAAGCTTGCCGAGGGGGTCACCGCGACCGACCTCGTGCTCACCGCCACTCAGATGCTGCGTGCGCGCGGCGTGGTCGGGCGCTTCGTCGAATACTTCGGCGACGGACTCGGCACGCTCAGCCTTGCAGACCGCGCGACTCTTGCCAACATGGCGCCCGAATACGGCGCGACGTGCGGCTTTTTCGGGATCGACGACAAGACGCTCGAATACCTCAAGCTCACCGGCCGCGACGAGGGCCAGATCGCGCTGGTCGAGGTCTATGCCCGCGAGCAGGGATTGTGGATCGACCCGTCGGCTCCCGAGCCGATCTTCACCGACACGCTCGAGCTCGATCTAGCGACAGTGGTGCCCAGCCTTGCCGGGCCGAAGCGTCCGCAGGACAAGGTGATCCTTCCCGAAGTCGACGACCTGTTCAACAGCCAGCTCAAGGAGATCTACGGCAAGTCCGGCCCCAAGCGTTGCCCGGTCGACAGCGAAGGCCACGACATTGGCGACGGCGACGTCGTGATCGCCGCGATCACCAGCTGCACCAACACCTCCAATCCCGATGTGCTGATCGCCGCCGGTCTCGTCGCCAAGAAGGCGCACGAGAAAGGCCTGAAGCCCAAACCATGGGTCAAGACCAGCCTTGCGCCGGGATCGCAGGTGGTCACCGACTATCTGATCAAGGCGGGCCTGCAGGAGCATCTCGACGCGATCGGATTCGACCTCGTCGGCTATGGCTGCACGACCTGCATCGGCAACTCCGGCCCGTTGGCCGAGCCGATCAGCAAGGCAATCAACGCCAATGACATCGTCGCCGCGAGCGTGCTGTCGGGGAATCGGAACTTCGAAGGCCGCGTTTCGCCCGACGTCCGCGCGAATTTCCTCGCCAGCCCGCCGCTGGTCGTCGCTTACGCGCTCAAGGGCACGGTGACCGAGGACATGATCGACACCCCGATCGGCCAGGGCACCGACGGAACCGACGTTTACCTCAAGGACATCTGGCCGACTAACGACGAGGTTGCCGCCCTGCGCAACAGCTCGATCAACCGCGGCATGTTCGAGGCGCGCTATGCCGACGTCTACAAGGGCGACAAGCACTGGCAGGCGATCGACGTCACCGGTTCGGACACCTATTCGTGGCGCGCGGGCAGCACCTACATCGCCAACCCGCCCTACTTCGAGGGCATGGAGATGACCCCGGCCCCGGTGACCGACATCGTCGATGCCAAGCCGCTCGCGATACTCGGGGACTCGGTCACCACCGACCACATCAGCCCGGCCGGTTCGATCAAGGCCGATAGCCCGGCGGGCGAATACCTGCAGGAACACCAGGTCGCCCGCGCCGACTTCAACTCGTACGGCAGCCGCCGGGGCAACCACGAGGTGATGATGCGCGGCACTTTCGCCAACATCCGCATCAAGAACGAGATGGTCCCCGGCATCGAAGGCGGCATGACCAGGTACGCCGGCGAGACGATGCCGATCTACGATGCGGCGATGAAGCACAAGGCGGACGGCACCCCGCTGGTCGTGATCGGGGGTAAGGAATACGGCACAGGCTCCAGCCGCGACTGGGCGGCAAAGGGTACGCTGCTCCTCGGCGTTCGCGCGGTGATCGTCGAAAGCTACGAGCGTATCCACCGCTCGAACCTCGTCGGGATGGGCGTACTTCCGCTGCAGTTCAAGGACGGCGACACCCGCCAGAGCCTGGGCCTGACCGGAGACGATACCTTCACCATCCACGGCCTCGCCGACATCAAGCCGGGGCAGGACATGGTCGTTGAAGTGACCAAACCGGATGGCAGCACGTCGAGCTTCGCCGCCAAGTGCCGGATCGATACCGCCAACGAGCTGGAGTACTACTTCAACGGCGGCATCCTGCAGTACGTGCTGCGCAAGCTGGCCGCGTGATGCGGAATGGCCTTGCTGCGGGCCTCGCGGTTCTGGTCGTAAGCGGAATGGCGGGATGCTCTGCCCCCGAACGGGTGCCGACCGCGGCCGAGACGAACGCGTCGCAAGGGATCGCCACGATCAGTGCCGACCAGCTCGGGTCGATTGTGGACCGGGGCAAGGCCGTGCTGGTCGATGTGCGCACACCCGCCGAATTCGCCGAAGGTCACATTGCCGGCGCGGTCAACATGCCGCTCGACAGCTTCGACCCCGCCGCGGTTCCGCAGGTTCCGGGCAAGCAGACCGTGCTCTATTGCCGTTCGGGAAAACGTTCACTCGCGGCGGCGGAACAGCTTGCCCAGGCGACCGGGTCGGCGAGGCACCTTGCGGGCGGCATCCTGGCCTGGCAGTCCGCCGACAAGCCGGTCACCGAGGCGAACTGAGGCTTTTTCTGGCGAAGAAGGGGCGACCTCCTCGCGGAAGCCGCCCCTCGCTTGACGGTCCTGCTTCGAGGCTCAGTCCGCCAGCTTGGCTTTCTTCCGACGCCGTGTGAGTGCGGCCGCGGCGGCCGCGCCGAACAGGAGCATCATCGGCGGAGCGGGCACCGGGGTGCCGCTGCTCGACCCGTGCCAGCCGCTCGATCCGTAACCGCTGCTCGATCCGCTCGAACTCGACGAGGAACTGCTGCTCGACGACGACGAGGTGGAACTCGACGTGCTGCTGCTGACGTTGCCTGAGGTCGACGTGCTGGTCGAAACATTCCCGGAGGTCGACGAGCTGGTCGAGCTCGAAACATTGCCGGAGGTTGAGGACGAGACGTTGCCCGAGGTCGACGTGCTCGAATAATTGCCCGACGAACTGGTGACGTTGCCCGACGATGTCGAGGTCGACGAGGAACTCGACACGTTACCCGAACTCGACGACACGTTGCCTGAGCTGGACGACACGTTGCCTGAACTCGAGGACACGTTGCCCGAGGTCGAGCTGACGTTGCCCGAGCTGCTCGTCGAGCTGACGTTGCCCGAACTCGAGGTGCTCGACTGGTTCTGGTTCTGGCTGTTCGAATTGTTGGCGCTGTTGTCGTTGTTGTTGTTGTTGACGATCGTGACGTCCTGGCCCTGGCTGCCGCTGCTCGTAGTAGTCGAACTGACGACGACGCTGCCGCCCCCGCTCGATCCGCCGCCGAAGAAGCCGCCGAAGAACCCGCCGCCGAAGCCACCGAAGCCGCCGCTGCCGCCGATCACGGTCACTCCACCGCTGCTGCCGCCGCCCACCGGGGCGGCCTGGGGAAGCGGAACCGGGACCATCGCGTACTGGTAAGTCGGCGGGCATTCGTTGCCGTTCGATGCGATTGGAGGAGTGTAGGGACCCGGTCCGACGGGCACCGGCGCGCCGGCGGGAACGCATTCCACCTCGCGCCGGACGATCCGCCGTTGACGCTGGACGGTCTTGGGAATGTGCCGCTTGGCGACTGTGCGATGCTTGACGTACTTGACCGGCTTCGCCTTGACCGTCTTGGTCAATTTCAAGGACTTCGTGTTCGCCGCCTGCGTCTCGGCAACGTGCACCGCTCCGCCCGCGAGGAGCGCGGTACCGGCGGCAGCTGCGGACAGTTTTGCGAGGGCCATCTTGACCGACATAAGCTGTACTCTCGTTTCCTTGGCGGGGGATCTTCCGTCGGCGGGTCCGATCGGAACATGCCCCTGTGCTGCACAGGAAAGAGCAGCGGGGGCCTGCCGACAATTGAATTAACCAAGAATTGCCGCGGTAAGTGCCATTTGACCGGGCCGAATTGCCGTCACCGGGCAGGTCTGTCCCAGAACGGCACCGCTTGACTAACGCCACCTAACCCGAGCGGTTGACAGGAGTAACCCTTAGGTTACATGTAACTCATATGTTACATGAGAATCATCGCATGGTCGATCCGCTCTCCCCCGGCGGAAATGCCGACCGACGCTTCCACGATGACTGAACTCGCCAACTGCGTACGCGCGGCGCGCGAGGCCAAAGGGTGGACCCAGGCCGAGCTTGCGACCCGCATCGACGTCAGCCGCAAGACGGTCAACACGGTCGAGAACGCGGTGTTCGTGCCCTCGACCGTGATCGCGCTCAAGCTCGCCCGGGCATTGGGCGAGCCGGTCGAGGCGCTATTTTCCCTGGTCGAATAACCCGGTCTGCGAATTGGTGGGCGGCTGCATGTCGAGATGCATCCACCCGGAGTCGTTGAGGCAGCGCCCGCGTGCGGTGCGCGCGACGAGGCCAAGCTGGATGAGGTAGGGCTCGACCACTTCCTCGATCGTGTCGCGCGGCTCGCTAAGGCCCGCCGCCAGGGTCTCGACCCCCACCGGCCCGCCTTTGTAGATCCCCGCGATCATCCGCAGGTAGCGCCGGTCCATCGCATCGAGGCCGAGGTTGTCGATTTCGAGCCGGGTTAGCGCAGCGTCGGCGACTGCGGCAGAGACCGCCCGGTCGCCCGCGACGTGAGCGAAATCGCGCACCCGGCGCAACAGGCGACCGGCGACCCGCGGCGTCCCGCGCGACCGGCGGGCGATCTCGTGCGCGCCGCCCGGGCCGAGCGGCAAGCCGAGCAGACCCGCCCCGCGCGTTACCACGCGCTCAAGCTCCTCGACGGTGTAGAAGTTCAATCGCACCGGTATGCCGAACCGGTCGCGCAAGGGCGTCGTCAGCAGCCCCTGCCGGGTGGTCGCGCCGATCAGCGTGAACGGCGGCAGGTCGATCCGCACCGATCGCGCCGAGGGCCCCTCGCCGATGATGAGGTCGAGCGCGCGGTCCTCCATCGCCGGATAGAGCACTTCCTCGACCACCGGATTGAGCCGGTGAATCTCGTCGATGAACAGGACATCGTTGGGTTCGAGGTTGGTCAGCAGCGCGGCCAGGTCGCCCGCCTTGCCGATCACCGGCCCGCTGGTGGCGCGAAAGCCCACCCCGAGCTCGCGCGCGACGATCTGCGCCAGCGTGGTCTTGCCGAGCCCCGGCGGCCCGAAGAACAGGACGTGATCCATCGCCTCGCCGCGCGCCTTGGCGGCATCGACGAACACCCGCAGGTTTTCGCGCGCCGCCTCCTGCCCGACGAACTCGCCGAGCGACTTGGGGCGTAGCGCCGCATCGGGGTCTTCCGGCTGCCGCTGGGGGGTGAGGGGGACGGGGTCGGTCATTTCAGGTCGCAAAGTTCACGCTGGTAGTTCCATGCGCCGCCAGCGTCGAGGCACGCGTCGACGCTGAGCCAATCGTTTGCCCGCCATCCGGCTACGCATCCAAGCGCGAAGGTCAATGCGATGGCGAGGCCGCGCTTCACCTGCAGTGCTCCGATCCGATTTGCCCGATGGGTGCTGAACCCCGTTCAGGGTGACGATGGAGAGACATTCGAGCCATCACCCCGCCGCCCTCTTCAACGCCACGCGGATCAGGTCGCCTTCCGCCGCTCCCTCGCCAAGCTCCTCGATCGCGCGGGCCACCGCGGCGGCGGCGACGGGGGGTTTGAAGCCGAGGTTCTGGAGCGCGCTGACCGCGTCGGCGCTGGCCCCGCCTCTCGGAAGCGCGACAACGCCCGGAGCGGTGGGCAGTGCGCCGGCCTTGTCCTTCAGTTCGTTGACGATGCGGCTCGCCAGCTTTGGCCCCACCCCTTGCGCGCGGGCGACGGTGGCGGCGTCCTGCGCGGCGCAGGCGCGTTGGAGGTCTTCGGTCGAGAGCGCCGAGAGGATCGCCAGCGCGACCTTGCTGCCCACGCCCTGCACCTGGGTCAGCAGGCGGAACCAGTCGCGCTCGCCCGCGGTGGCGAAGCCGAGCAGGCGCATGTCGTTTTCGGAAACCTGAAGGTCGGTGAACAGCGTGCACGCCTCTCCTGCCTCGCCCAGCGCGGCGAGCGTCTTCGACGAACAGTGGACGAGGTAGCCGACGCCCGCGACGTCGATCACCGCCCAGTCGGCGCCGGTTTCGTCAAGCAGGCCCTTCAGCTTCGCAATCATGGTTTGTTCCTGCCCGACCGGACCGCGTTTGGCCAGCGCCGCGCACCGTTCATCCGCAACGGCCTCTGTTGGACCCATGGACCGCGTGGACCACAGTCCTGGAGACGAAAAAGCCGGCTTGCCGATTCCGCGCTGGACGAGGAGCGAAACGGGCGGGCGACGGGCATCGCGGGGGCATGGCAGGTTTGCGGCGTGTAGGAAAACGGCATCGAAGCCGTCTGCGCTTGAGGCAGGAGGCATGGACAGATCACTTCTTTTAGGCGAATTGCCCCACCCATGAGCTGGAACACCTTCGGCCGCGTATTTCGCATGACCACCTGGGGCGAGAGCCACGGGCCGGCACTGGGCGCCATCGTCGACGGGTGCCCTCCGGGGCTGTCGCTGTCGGAGGCCGACATCCAGCCGTGGCTCGACGCGCGCCGGCCGGGGCAGAACAAGTTCACCACCCAGCGCCAGGAACCCGATGCGGTGCGCGTGCTGTCGGGCACGTTCGAGGGCAAGACCACCGGCACGCCGATCAGCCTGATGATCGAGAACGTCGACCAGCGATCGAAGGACTATTCGGAAGTCGCCAAGGCCTATCGCCCCGGCCACGCCGATTACGCCTACGACGCCAAGTACGGTTTGCGCGACTATCGCGGCGGCGGGCGCAGCAGTGCGCGCGAAACCGCCGCGCGGGTAGCGGCGGGCGCGGTGGCGCGGCTGGTCATGCCCGAGGTGCGGATCGAGGCCTATGTGGTCGAGATCGGCGGCGATGCGATCGACCGGACGGCGATGGACATGGACGAGATCGGCAACAACCCGTTCTGGTGCCCCGATGCCTCCGCCGCGAAGCGCTGGGAGGCGCTTGTCGACGAGGCGCGCAAGGCCGGCTCCTCATTGGGCGCGGTGGTCGAATGCGTGGCGCACGGCGTCCCCGCCGGATGGGGCGCGCCGATCTACGCCAAGCTCGACGCCGACCTTGCAGGCGGCATGATGGGCATCAACGCGGTCAAGGCGGTCGAGATCGGCGACGGGTTCGCCGCCGCGCGCCTCTCGGGCGAGGCGAACGCCGACCCCATGCGACCGGGCAACGCCAATAAGGGTGGGGGCCCGCGCTTCGAGGCGAACCACGCGGGCGGGATCGCGGGCGGGATCAGCACCGGCCAGCCGGTCGTCTGCCGCGTTGCGTTCAAGCCGACGAGTTCGATCCTCACCCCGGTCGAGACGATCGACCGCGAGGGCAACGCCACCGAAATCCGCACGAAAGGCCGCCACGATCCCTGCGTCGGGATCCGCGGCACGCCGGTTGTCGCGGCGATGATGGCGCTGGTGCTGGCCGACCACAAGCTGCTCCACCGCGCGCAGTGCGGATAGGCGACGAGCGGAAAGATTGACGGCCCGGGCCATAAGACCGGACGCCCGCATGCATCGCGCCTTTTGACAGGTTCGCCCGGACCGCTATGCCCCCGGTCATGCACCCCGCAAGCCAGGCCATCGAGGCATTCGACATCGCCGCCATGCTCGTCGTCGCGGCGGCTGTGCTGGGCTATCTCAATCATCACTTCGTCCGACTGCCGCATGTCATCGGGTTGACGGTGATGGGCGCGGTGGCGAGCCTGGGCATGATGCTGGCGAACACGCTGCTCCCGGGCATCACGATCGACGATTGGGTCGCCCGGCTGCTCGAGCGGATGGACTTCAGCCAGACCCTGCTCGAAGGGATGCTCAGCTTCCTGCTGTTCGCGGGCGCGTTGCACGTCGACCTGGAAAGCCTCAAGCGCGACTGGTTCCCCGTCTTGCTGCTGTCGACCGTGGGCGTGGCGATCTCCACCGTCATCATCGGGGCGCTGACGTGGGGCGTGGGGTATCTGCTGGCGCTGCCGGTCGCGCCGATCTGGTACTTCGTGTTCGGTGCCCTCATCAGCCCGACCGATCCCGTGTCGGTGCTCGGCGTGCTCAGGGAAGAGAAAGTGCCCAAGCAGCTCCAGTCGGCGGTCGCGGGCGAGAGCCTGTTCAACGACGGGGTGGGGATCGTGGTGTTCACGATCCTGCTCGGTGCCGCGGTCACGGGCGCGGACTTCAGCTTAGCCGAAGGTGCCCGGCTTTTCGCCTTCGAGGCGGGCGGCGGCATGGTGCTCGGCCTCGCGATCGGCTGGCTCGGCTTCAAGGCGCTGGCCAGCATGGACGATTACTCGCTCGAAGTGCTGATCACGCTGGCGGTGGTCATGGGCGGCTATGCCCTGGCATCGAGCGTCCACATCTCCGGACCGTTGGCCATGGCTGTGGCCGGTCTCATCATCGGCAATCAAGGTTTCGATCACGCCATGAGCGATACGACCCGGGATTATGTCCACAAGTTCTGGGAGTTGATCGATGAAATGCTCAACTCGGTCCTGTTCCTGCTGATCGGTCTCGAGATGATCGCGCTGTCGCCCGGGCGCGGACACCTCGTCGTCGGCGGGCTCGCGATCCTGATCGCGCTGTTTGCGCGGGCGGTATCGGTCGGGGCGATGGTCAACGTCGTGCCCGGCGCGCGGCTCGATGCCCCCGGAGCGACCCGCGTGTTGTGGTGGGGCGGGCTCAGAGGCGGCATCTCGATCGCGCTCGCGCTGGCCCTGCCCGATGGTCCCGCGCGCAGCCTGTTGCTCGCCGCCACGTTCGCGGTGGTATTGTTCTCGGTCCTGATCCAGCGCGCGACGCTGGGCAAGGTGATCGAGCGGCTGCAGGCGCGCCATCTGCCCTCGCTCGAACCCGAGCCTGGCCCCGAGGAACGGCTGGGCATCGAGAGCGACTACTAGGCCGCAATTGCCGGCCGCAATTGCCTTTGCGCTCTGCCGCGATTATGGCGCGCACCACACGCCCCGGCCGCGCGAGTCACTGCCGACCCGCCTGCCGGGGTGCCTTGTTTTCCAGCTCCCATAAGGAAGCCCGCCGATGTCCCGCCGCCGCCAGGTTTACGAAGGCAAGGCCAAGATCCTTTACGAAGGACCCGAGCCCGGCACGCTGATCCAGTACTTCAAGGACGACGCGACCGCCTTCAACGCCCAGAAAAAGGGCACGATCAACGGCAAGGGCGTGATCAACAATCGCATCAGCGAATACGTCTTCACGCGCCTCGCCCACATCGGCATCCCGACGCACTTCATCCGTCGGCTGAACATGCGCGAGCAACTGGTGCGCCAGGTCGAGATAATCCCGATCGAGGTCATCATCCGCAACGTCGCCGCCGGATCGCTCACCAAGCGCCTCGGTATCGAGGAAGGCGAGCCGCTGCCGCACACGCTGATCGAGTACTGCTACAAGGACGACGCGCTGGGCGACCCGTTCGTGAGCGAGGAAGAGATCGCCTGCTTCAACTGGGCCAGCCATGAGGAGATGCAGGACATCTCGTCGATGGCGGTCAGGATCAACGATTTCATGTGCGGCATGTTCGCCGCGATCGGCATCCGCCTGGTCGACTTCAAGCTTGAGTTCGGGCGCATCTGGGACGGCGATTTCAGCCGCACGATCCTGGCTGACGAGATCAGCCCCGATGGCTGCCGCCTGTGGGACATGGTGACCGGCGAAAAGCTCGACAAGGACCGCTTCCGCCGCGACCTCGGCGGCGAGGAGCAGGCGTACCAGGAAGTCGCGCGCCGCCTCGGCCTGCTGCAGGACGACAACGCCGGCCCGGGCGAAGTACTCGACATGAACGCCCACCGCGGTCGCCTTCGCTCGTCACCCAAGCCGAAGAAGTAGCCAAGAGCCCCTGACCTTTTCCACTTGCCGCTCTTCGATTTTTTGGCAAGATTGGCACGGTTACAGGGGGTTGCATGAAAATCACGACACGCTCGCTTTTGGCGGCGGCCACAATGGCCGTTGCCACGATTGCCCGTGCAGCCGAAGACGATTCGCGCCAGATCGCGTTCGGGCCACCCGCCGCCTGGGCGGTCGCGTCCGAACCGCTCGCGGTTCCCGAAGACGCGAGTGGCCTCGCCTTCGTCCGCGCGCAGGATACGGTGGTTCACCTTGACGACGAAGGGCAGCAGACCTTCGTTGCCCAGCGACTGACACTGCTCCATCCGCAGTCGCTTCAGCTCGGCAACGTGGCGATCGCGTGGAACCCGGCTGCCGGCGCGCCGACCGTTCACGCGCTCAAGATTCATCGCGGGACAGAGGTCATCGACGTTCTCGCGCAATCGAAATTCGAAATCCTGCGACGCGAGGATCAGCTGGAGGCTGCGATGCTCGACGGGCTGCTGACCGCGATCCTGCGCGTTCCCGACCTGCGAGTGGGAGACGAACTCGAGCTCGCGTGGACGATTCCGTCGCAGGATCCGACCCTGCGCGAGACCAACGCCTCGCTCCTCGCGCTGACCGGGCAGACCTTGCCCGGTCGCTATCACCTCGGCCTGGTGTGGGAACCGGACGCCACGCCGCGCATCGCGATGACCGACGACTTTCCCGGCACGGTGACCCGCGCGGATCACCGGGTCGATGTGCGAACCGACAATCCGCCGCAACTGGTCAAGCCGAAGGACGCGCCGCCCCGCTATGGCTGGCAGCGGATCATCGAATTTTCCGATTTCGCATCGTGGAACGCAGTGTCGAGCCGGTTCGCCGGGCTGTTCACACGCGCCGCGCAGCTGCCGTCCGATTCGCCGATCAAGGCCGAGGCTGCCCGCATCGCCGCAGCCAATTTGGATCCCGCCGCCCGCGCGCAGGCGGCGCTCGAGCTGGTCCAGCAGCAAGTGCGGTATGTCTACGTCGGGCTGAACGGCGGCAACTTCCAGCCTGCTCCCGCCGATACCACCTGGGGGCGCCGCTACGGCGACTGCAAGGGCAAGACAGTGCTGCTGCTCGCGCTGCTCAACGAACTGGGCATCGCGGCCGAACCCGTACTGGTCTCGAACGCCCAGATCGACGACGGGATCGATGCGCACCTGCCCAATCCGGGATTGTTCGACCATGTCGTGGTTCGCGCGACCGCGGGTGGCAAGCGGCTCTGGCTCGATGGAACGCTGCCCGCGGTGGCGACGGCCAGCACGGTGCCCGATTTTCCATATCGCTGGGTCCTTCCGCTGACCGCCAAGGGTAGCGCGCTCGAGCCGCTGCCGTGGAAACCCGCCACCAGACCGCTCGACCTCAACCTGTACGAGATCGATGCGCGCGAAGGGTTCGACGCACCTGCGCGTATCGTCAGCACGTCGATCACGCGCGGGCCGGATGCGCTGACGCAGCACATGCAGTTCTCGTCGGTGACGCCCGATCAGATGCTGCAGGCCTTTCGCAGCAACCTCACCGGCAGTTCGACCTGGGACACCGTCGAGAGCGTCCGTTACCATTTCGACAAGGCCGAACGCGCCGCCGTGCTCGAAATCATCGGGACTGGCCCGGTCGACTGGGACGACGACGGCAACAACCGCCGCTCGCTCTCGCTGCCGGGCGGCGGCTTCAGTCCGCCGGGTCGCCGCCAGCGCGCGCCGGATCAGGACCAGACCGCGCCCTTCTACGACGCGCCCAATTACAGTTGTCACGTGACGACGGTGCGCCTGCCGAGCGACACGAAGCCAAGCGACTGGTCGTTCAATAGCACCTTCGACACCTTGCTGTACGATCACCTGTACTACCGCGCGTTCGAGCAGCGCGGCGGCACGATCCGGATGATCCGCGGGTCGCGCACCCAAAAGCCCGAGATCGACCCAGCGACCGCGCAGCGCGACAACGGGCGGCTCGCCCGCTTCGACAACTCGATGGCGTGGATCTACTACGCGCCCGGGGCGAACAATCGGCCGCCGGATACGCAACAAAGCGTGCCAGCGACGTATGAGGGCGACTGGCTCGATGCGGCGAGCGCCTGTCTGCCCAAGGACATGCGCGGCTAAGCCTTCACACTACATAGCGCAGGGTCATGCCCGTCGGTTCGACCGCGAACGCCTTGTCCGGGCCGAATTGCGGCACGTGGTCGCCATCGACCTGAACCGGGCTGGCGCAGCGATCGAATGCGATCCGCCGGGCGCTGCGGAACGTGGCCAGGCCCAGCCGGTCGAGCGGCAGTCCCAGGAAGGCGGCAGCAGTGAAAGCCAGCACGCCCGCGCGCGACGGCCGGTCGAGCACGATCAGTTCGACCGAATCGGCCGCCAGTGCGGCATCGGGCGACAGGCGGAACGGTCCGGCGAAGAGCGCGCCGTGGCTCACGATCACCGCCCCGGCCGAACACGCAAACGGCGTGCCATCGGCCAGCTCGCCCGCAACCTCCATCGACTGGCGCGGCCAGCGGCGCATGACGCGCAGCATCGCGAGGACATAGGCCCAGCGCCCTATCCGCTTCTTGAGCGCGCTGGAAACGTGGGCCACCGCGTGGCTGTCCGGCCCGATCGAGAGACACGAAACCACCGGCATCTCACCCAGCCGGAACAGCGGTGCGCGCACCCATCCGGCCGGTCCGCGCCGCCATGCCGCGGTGACCTGCGCTGCCAGCCGCTCGGGATCGCGGGCGAAACCCAGCTCGCGGGCGACGAGGTTGATGGTACCGGCCGGGGCAATGGCGAGCGGCACGCTGTCCGCCTGCTGGCCCATCGCCTGTACCGCGTCGCGCAAGGTGCCGTCGCCGCCGTGTATGCAGGCAAGGTCGGGCGGGTCGTCCGCCGGGGTCCAGTTTCGCGCCGAGGGCACCGGACGAACGGTCCAGCCATGCCGCTCGAACGCGCCGGTCAGCGCATCGAGCCGGATCTGCCGAAAGCTCCCCGCCATGGGATTGTAGACGAGGTCGAGGTTCATCGCCGCAGGTTGTTGCCCCGTTCAGCCGCGGCGGGCAAGACGATGGCCATGAAGTCGCGCATTTTGATCCCGCTCCTGCTCGCCACCGCTTCACCGGCTTTCGCGGAAGCGCCGGCGGCGTGGGCCTTCGAGCAAAGCGACATACTGGTCGACCCTGCCTTCTCCTTCGGCGCATTGCCCAACGGGATGCGCTACGTCCTGCGCGAGAACCATACGCCCGAAGGGACCGTTCTGGTGCGCCTGCGGATCGGATCGGGCTCGCTCGAGGAGCGTGACGAGGAACGGGGCCTGGCGCACTTCCTCGAACACATGGCGTTCAACGGGTCGAAGAAAGTGCCCGAGGGGGAGATGGTCAAGCTGCTCGAGCGCGAGGGGCTCGCGTTCGGCGCCGATACCAACGCCTCGACCGGGTTCGAGAGCACGACCTACAAGCTTGACCTGCCGCGCAACGATCCGGCCCTGATCGACACCGCGCTGATGCTGATGCGCGAAACCGCAAGCGAACTCACGATTTCGCCCGAAGCGGTCGATCGGGAGCGCGGCGTGGTCCTCGCCGAAAAGCGCGACCGGATGAACTATGCGCTGCGCGAAACACTCGACGAATGGGCGTTCACGACCCCCGATGCCCGCTATGCCGCGCGCCTCCCGATCGGGGTCGACGAAACCTTGCGGACCGCCGACGCCGCCCGCATCCGCTCATTCTACGCCAGAACCTATGTACCGGCGAATGCGGTATTGATGGTGGTCGGTGCGATCGATGTCGCCGCGGTCGAGCGGGATATTCGCGCACGCTTTTCCGACTGGCACGAAGCGCCTGCGCCGGTCGAGCCGGCCACCGGTCCGGTCGATCTTGCGAGCAAAGGCAAGACCGATATCTACCTCGATCCGGCGCTGTCCGAGCGGGTCACCGTCACCCGGCTCTCGCCCTGGAACAAGCAACCCGACAGCGCGGGGGAGCGACGGCAGAACCTGTTGCGAACGATCGGCTACCGGGTCGTGAACCGGCGGCTCGAGGCCATCGCCCGCGGCGAAGATGCGCCCTATCGCGGTGCTGGATTCGGAACCGGCGACATCTTCGAGGCGGGCCGTGCCACGAACCTGATCGTCGACGCGGTCGATGGCGGCTGGCAGCAGGGGCTGGCGGCGGCCGCGCGCGAGTGGCGACGGGCGCTGCAATACGGGTTCTCCGACGCGGAAATCGCCGAACAGGTGGCACGTATCCGTCAATCGGCAGAAAGCCTTGCCGCCGCCGCTGCGACCCGCAGCAACGCCTCGCTGGTCAATGCGGCCGAAACCATGCTGGACGACGGTCAGGTACCTTCCACGCCCGCCAGCGCGCTCGACCGGTTCGAGAGATTCGCCCCGTCGATCACGCCAGCGGCCGTCCTCGCCGCCGTGCGCAGCGATGCCGCCCCGCTCGACGAGCCACTGATCCGCTTTCAGGGCCGCGCCGCGCCCGATGGTGGCGAAAACGCGCTGCGCAGCGCGTGGGACGCGGCGATGGCGGAAACGCTCTCCGCGCCCGATTTCGGCGCCGCGACCAGGTTTGCATATACCGACTTCGGTCCGCCCGGCGTAGTCGTGCGCGACCAGGTCGAGCCGCGCTACGCGATCCGCGAAATCACCTTCGCCAATGGCGTTCGCCTGAACCTGAAGAAGACTGCGCTGGAGGACGACCGGGTACGATTCCAGATGGCGGTCGATGGCGGCGGACTGCTCGATACGCGCGAGCAACCGCTCGCGACCGCGATGGTCGGCTCGCTGCCCGCCGGTGGCCTTGGTCGCCATTCGCAGGACGAACTGGTAACGCTGCTGGCGGGCCGCTCGGTCAGTTTCAGCATCGCGGCCCGCGGCGACGAGTTTCTCAGCAGCGGATCGACGACGACGCGCGATCTCGAATTGCAGTTGGAGTTGCTCGCCGCAGCGCTATCCGATCCCGGCTACCGCCGCGAGGGCGAAGTGCGCTATCGGCGAGAGATCGCCAACTGGTTCAAACGCAAGGACGCGACCCCTGCGGGCGCACTGAGCGCGACGATCGGCGGCATCGTGTCCGACGACGATCCACGCTTCACGATCCAGCCGGCGGCGGACTATCAGAAACTGTCGTTTGCCGGCTTGCGCGAGGTGGTGGGCGACCGTCTGGCGCGCGGTGCGATCGAACTCGCGCTTGTCGGAGACATCGACGAAGAGGCGGCGATCGCTCTCGTCGGCCGCACGCTCGGCGCGCTGCCGCCGCGCGAGGCGGAGTTCCTCTCTCGGGAAGAGGCTCGCCGGCGCAGCTTCACCGCCGACCGCTCGCTGCGAACCGTGCACCACACTGGCGAGGCGGACCAGGCGCTGATCCAGCTTGTCTGGCCGACCGCCGACGACAGCGATTTTGGCCAGTCCCAGGCGCTCGAACTGCTCGAGCGTGTCGTAAGGTTGGCACTGACCGACGAGCTCCGCGAACGGCTCGGCAAGGCCTATTCCCCCAGCGCTTCGAGCAGCACGTCGGACATCTGGCGCGGCTACGGCACGTTTTCGCTCGCGGCGTCGGTCGATGTCGGCGATGTCGACGATACGCGGGCCGCCATTCGCGCGGTGGTCGCGCAACTCGCGGCCGCGCCGGTCGAAAGCGACGTAATCGAGCGCGCGCGGCGTCCGCTGCTCGAAAGCTATGACAACGCGCTCAAGAGCAACGCCGGATGGTTGCGCCTGGCAGGGCGTGCGCAAAGCGAAGCCTATCGCCTCGACCGCTTCGCACAGGCCAAGGCGCTGATGGAAAGGGTGACACCGGCGGACCTGCAGGCGCTTGCGGCACGCTATCTGCAGTCCGAGGCGGTGGTCGAAATCCTCGTGCTGCCCACCGGGGACAGCCAGCCCTGACGCTTGCGATGATAACGCGCCTTCGTCATAGGCGGGCGATGCCGTCTCCTCCGCCAAGGACCGTCCGCCCATGAAAGTCCGCGTTCACGTCAGCCTGAAGCCCGGAGTGCTCGATCCCCAGGGTCGCGCAGTGCACCATGCGCTGGAGGGTCTGGGTTTCTCTGGCGTGGAGGATGTCCGGGTCGGCCGCCTGATCGAACTCGACGTCGCCGATGACACCAGCGACGCCGCCCTCGACGAGATGTGCCGCAAGCTGCTCGCCAACATGGTGATCGAAAACTACCGGATCGAGAAGCTGGAGACCGCCTGATGGCTTTCCGCGGTGCGGTGATCACCTTTCCCGGCTCGAACTGCGACCGCGACATGGCGGTCGCGCTGGAGAAGGTCTCCGGCGAAGCGGCGCTGCGCGTCTGGCACGGCGATGCCGATCTGCCGGAGCGGCTCGACTTCATCGCCATTCCGGGCGGCTTCTCTTATGGCGACTACCTTCGCTGCGGCGCTATCGCGAGCCGCAGCCCGGTGATGCGCGCCGTGGTCGCCGCGGCGAACCGGGGGGTGCCCGTGCTGGGGGTTTGCAACGGCTTCCAGGTGCTGACCGAAAGCGAACTTCTGCCCGGCGCGCTGATGCGCAACGCACAGCTCACCTTCACCTGCCGCGCCGCGGCGCTCCGGGTCGAAAACGGGCAGTCGCTGTTCACCTCGGGCTACCGGACCGGATCGCTGGTGACCTTTCCGGTCGCGCACCATGACGGCAACTATTTCGCCGACGAACAGACGCTCGACCGTCTCGAGGGAGAAGGGCGCGTGGCGTTTCGCTACATGGACACCGTAAACGGTTCGCAACGCGACATCGCGGGCGTCCTCAACGCAGCCGGCAACGTGCTGGGCATGATGCCGCACCCGGAGCGCGCGATCGAACCCGAACTGGGGGGGTCTGACGGACGGGTTTTGTTCAGCAGCGCGATCGGCGCGCTCGTCGGCGCCTGATCAGGCTGCCGGACGGGCCTGGATGCGCTCGGGCGCGTCGTTCTGGCGGCGGCGGAAAAGTTTCAGAGCGTCGGCCGCCTGCATCGGGCGGCCGAAATAGTAGCCCTGGATCTTCGTGCATCCGAGCCGACGGATAAGCTCGGCTTCCTCGATCGTCTCGACACCCTCGGCGGTTGTCGACATCTCCAGGCTGTCGGCCATCGCGACCACGGCGCGGATGATCGCCAGGCTTTCCTTGCTCCCCTGCCCCGCACCTTGCACGAAGCTGCGATCGACCTTGATCGTCGAGAACTGCAGCTTGCGCAGGTAACCGAGCGAGGAATAACCGGTCCCGAAATCGTCGAGCGCGACGGTGCAGCCCAGCGCCATCACCTGTTCGAGCGAACTGCGCGCGACGCTGGCATCGCGCAGGAAGATCGATTCGGTGACTTCCAGTTCGAGCCGCCGCGCCTCGAGCCCGCTGGCTGACAGAGCACTGACCACGGTCGCGGCGAAATCGGGCTCGAACAGCTGCTCCGGCGAAACATTGACTGCGATGCGGATGTGCTCGGGCCAGCGCGTCGCCTCGCGACAGGCCTGTTCCATCACCCAGGTGCCGATCGGGACGATCAGCCGCGTATCCTCGGCGATCGGGACGAACTTACCCGGACTGACCGAGCCATGGACCGCACTGTTCCAGCGAACGAGCGCCTCGAAGCTGACCACCTCTTCGGTGACGGCATTGACCACCGGCTGGTAGTTCAATTCCATCTCGCGGTTCTCGAGCGCGCGGCGCAGCGCGAATTCGAGCTGGCGGCGTTCCTCGGCATTGGCGTGGAGCATCGGCTCGTAATTGCGATGCTCGCCCCCGCCATCGTCCTTTGCCCGGTAGAGCGCCAGATCGGCATTGCGCATCAGTTCCTCGACGCTCTGGCCGTCGCGCGGTCCGATTGCCGAGCCGACGCTTGCGCCGACGTAAAGCGTGTGTCGGTCGACCTCGTATGGCTGTGACAGTCGCCCGATGATGCTCTTGGCGACGCGTTCGACGCAGGCCCGGTCGCTCGCGTCGCGTATGACGATGGCGAATTCGTCCCCCCCAAGTCGGCCGCAGAGTTCGTTTTCGTCGAGCACCGCCTTGAGGCGGGCCGATACCTGCGCGAGCAGCTTGTCGCCAACCTGATGGCCAAGCGAATCGTTGACCGACTTGAACCGGTCGAGATCGATCATCAGGAACGCGCAGCGCGTGCGCCACTGCTCCGCATAGCGCAGTGCGTCGCCCAGCGCTTCGGTCAGCATCAGGCGGTTGGGCAGGCCGGTGAGGGTGTCGTAGCGTGCGAGATAGGCGATCTTTTCGCTCGACTCGCGCTGCTCGGTCACATCCGAGCCGACGCCGCGGATGCCCAGGTAGGCGCCGTTGTCGTCGAGCATGGGGGTGCCCGAAAGCTCCCACCAGCGGTGTTCGCGCCCGATCGCCACCTTGACCAGCATGTTCGAAAAGCTCTCGCGGCGCTTCAGTCGCTCGGCCAGGTCGTGCAGGCTCGAGGGGAACTGTCCGGTCTCCCACGCCTCGCCGCTGATCAATTCGAGGAACGGCCGTCCCTCGACCTGCTCGACCGCCCTGCCAAGTGCGAAGGCGAACCGCGGGGAGGCCGAGCGGACGAGGCGATTGGTGTCGATCTGCCATAGCCAGTCGGCCTGGTTTTCCTCGAACTCGCGCAGCAGAAGCGAAACGACTTCGCTCTTCTCGGCGTTACCGGCTTCGGCGAGGCACGCGGTGAGGTGGATACGGGCCACGTTGGATACGCCCACGGCGACGACGACAAGCAAACCGACCATCGCAGCCGCCATTTCGAACTGGCCGAACCACAGGAATACGAAAACCGTCGCCAGGACGGTTATCGCGCCGAAAACGACCGTAACCAAGGGCGCCACACCGAGTGCAAGCGTCGAGCCAAGCAGCATGATCGTGATGCAAAGAGCGATTCCGGTCCGTTCGGCCTCGCCGCCGAAAAAGGCGAAACCGATCACTGGAATGCACCAGGCCAAGGCCACCGACGCGGTCGTGAACGCCTTGCGATTGATCTCTGCCCGCGTGATCCGAATTCTCTCGCCGGCGCTGAGCACGTCGTCGGTGCGCACCGTGAAATACAATCCGGCCGCCAGCGCGATCAGGAATGCGCCGAGCAACACCGGCGGTGCTTTGCCGACGTAGAGCGCGACCGCCAATACAGCGCCAATGGCATGGACCAGGATGCGCAGCCGCGAGGTCCGATTGATCTGCGAAAACTGCAGCGCGCGCAGGCGATTCCAGTCACCACCCTCCGGGTCACGCAGACCCAGCAGGGCAAGCAGCGGCACGTCGGCCGGCAGCTCGGATGGTTTCTCGCTTCGTTCGCTCACCCGGCCGCGTTAACCGCCAAAGGTTATTCGGCAGTAAATACCTTTATCGAAACGAGAATTTCCGGTCCTGCGGCAACACGAAATTAACCATCCAGCCCGGGCCGGGCCGCTTCCCAATTCTGCCCGTCGAAGGCCCGGACAAGCGGCGTAAGGCCATGCCCGGGATCGATGCACCGCCAGTTGACGCTCCAGCCATCGGGATGCGAACGCGGGCGATAGAAACTCTTGATTCCGCAGGTTTTACAAAACAGGTGCTCGGCCGTCCCGGTGTTGAACGCATAGGGCGTCAAAGCGTCTTCGCCTTGCTCGAGGACGAACGCGGCGGCGTCCACGATCAGGTGCGTGAAGCCGGTCATCGCGCAGATCGAGCAGTTGCAATCCGACAACACGATCGGTTCTTCGACATCGACCGCAAACCGCACCGCGCCGCAGTGGCAACCCCCGGCCAGCCGTTTCACTCGACCGTCACCGACTTGGCGAGATTGCGCGGCTGATCGACGTCGGTGCCCTTCGCGCAGGCGACGTGATAGGCGAGCAGCTGCACCGGAACGGCGTAGACCAGCGGTGCGATCAGAGGGTGAACGCGGGGCATCTGGATCGTGGCGAGACAGCCCTCGCCCGCCTCGGCCAGCCCTTCCTCGTCGCTTATCAGGATGATCTTCCCGCCCCGTGCACGCACTTCCTGCATGTTCGAGACGGTCTTCTCGAACAGCGGCCCGGAAGGCGCCAGAACGATCACCGGCACGGCTTCGTCGATCAGCGCGATCGGACCGTGCTTCATTTCGCCGGCGGCATAGCCTTCGGCGTGAATGTAGCTGATTTCCTTGAGCTTCAGAGCCCCTTCCAGCGCGAGCGGATAGTCGGGCCCGCGCCCCAGGTACAGGACGTCGCGGGCCGGCGCGATCAAGTGCGCCATCCCGGCGATGTCGTCGTCGTGGTCGAGCGCGGCGTTGAGCGCGGCGGGGGCCTCGAGCAGGTGACGCACGACTTCCTGTTCCTCGGTACGGTCCATTCGTCCCTTCCTGACGGCCAGGTGCGCGGCGAGCGCGGCGAGCACGGCGAGCTGGCAGGTGAATGCCTTGGTGCTGGCGACGCCGATTTCGGGCCCGGCGTGAGTCGGCAAAAGCAGGTCCGCCTCGCGCGCCATCGAACTGGTCGGGACGTTGACGACCACCGCGATCGTCTGCCCGTTCGCCTTGCAGTGGCGCAACGCGGCGAGCGTGTCGGCGGTTTCGCCGCTCTGACTGATGAACAGCGCAAGCCCACCTTCTTCCAGCGGGGGTTCGCGATAACGAAATTCGCTCGCGACATCGATGTCGACCGGCACCCGGGCGAACGTCTCGAACCAGTATTTCGCGACCATTCCGGCGTAGAACGAGGTCCCGCAGGCGACGATCGTGATGCGCCGCACCGCCGACAGGTCGAAATCGATCTGCGGCAAGGCCACGCGGTTGTCGGCCTGGTGAATATAGCTCTGCAGGGTCTGGGCGACGACGGTCGGCTGCTCGAAGATCTCCTTCTGCATGTAGTGCCGGTAATGGCCCTTCTCGACCGCCGCGGCCGATGCGCCCGAGGTGGTCACATCGCGCGTGACCGGCGCATTTTCGATGTCGTAGATCTGCGCCCCGTCGCGGGTGATGACCGCCCAGTCGCCTTCCTCGAGGTAGGAAATCTCCTGGGTGAGCGGTGCGAGCGCGAGCGCGTCGGATCCGAGGTAGGTTTCCCCGTCGCCGTATCCGACGACCAGAGGCGAGCCGAGCCGCGCTCCGACGAGCATGTCGGGGTGGTCGCGAAAGGCGATCGCCAGAGCGAATGCTCCGCGCAGCCGCGGGAGGACCGCCTTGACCGCTTCTTCGGGCGAGGCGCCGTTCTCCACTTCCTCGGAGATGAGGTGCGCCACGACTTCGCTGTCGGTGTCACTCTCGAGCGTGCGGCCGCGGGCGATCAGTTCGTCGCGCAGCGGTTTGAAGTTCTCGATGATCCCGTTGTGGACCAGCGCGACGTGCTCGGTCGCATGCGGGTGCGCGTTGTTTTCGGTCGGCGCGCCGTGCGTTGCCCAGCGGGTGTGCGCGATGCCCACTGCACCCGGCGCCGGATTGCGTTCAAGCTCGCGGACGAGGTTGGCAAGCTTGCCCTCGGCGCGGCGGCGCACCAGGTCACCATGCGCCAGCGTACAGACACCGGCGCTGTCGTAGCCGCGATATTCCATCCGCTTCAGGCCGTCGACCAGCCGATCAGCAACTTCGTCCCGCCCCACGATGCCGATAATGCCGCACATAAACTGTTGGTATCCTTAAACTGTGTAGGGGATGCGAACCCCCGGCATTTCGGCCGGGAAGTCCCTGGTATTGCGGGTCACGAGAATGCGCCCGGTGGTTTGCGCCGAGGCCAGGACGAGTGCGTCGGTCGCACTTAGGCGGCGACGCTGCGAGCGCAAGGTCGCGGCCTGACGGGCGACGTCCTCGCTCACCTCGATAACGCGGAAATGATCGAGATAGGCCTCCGCGCGCGCACCGTCGTCGGGACCTGCGCCGACCATGACCTCGATCCAGGTCATGCGGCTGATATAGCGCTGGGCATAGCGGACGAGTTCGACCTGCGCGGCGCGCACGTCGCGCAACGCGTCGATGACGATGTTGGTGTCGAAGACAGCCTCGGTCACCGGACCGCCTCATCGTTCCCGGATTCGGGCCGGCCCTTCCAGATGCCGAAATAGCGTTCGATCCCGTCGCGCGCGGTTCCCCCGCGGTAGGCGCTCACCGCCTCTCGCAGCACCGACGCGCGCGACTTGCCCTGCTCTTCCGCCAGCCGGTCGAGCCACTTGATGTCATCGTCGGGAAGATCGGCCAGGATGCGTGCCATAGGCTGCGATATCATATCGTGATATCATTGCAAGCGCCTGGTCAGGGTGCCGCGGAAGGCGTGCGGTTCGATCGCCAGAGGAACAGTCCCGCCCCGATAACGATCGCGGCGCCCGCCAATGCCGGTCCATCGGGCCGCGAGCCGAACCACAGCCAGCCGAGCGCACCGGCCACCAGCAGCTGGACATAGGTCATCGGTGCCACACTCGCCGCCCCTGCCCGCACCGTGCCCAGATAGATGAGCCAGTGCGCCGTGCTCGCGCTGGCGGCCACGAAGACGCACTTGCCGATCACCACCGCGAGGGGTCCCCACGTGGAGAGCAGCGACGCCCGAAAAGTGACCCAGCGCGGCGACCGCCGTCAGGATCGGTGCCGCGATGAGGGCGAGCGAGGCCTGCATCGCCAGTGCACTCGCGGAGCCTGCGATCGCGCGGTTGGCCATGAACAGCGCGCTCATCGCACACGCGGCCAGAAGCGGGAGCAGCGCGGCCGGGCCCAGCGCAGCAAGGTTGGGACGAAGCACGAGCGTCACCCCCGCGAAGGCGATGGCCGATGCAATCCAGGTCGCGGCACCCGCCCGCTCCTTGAGGAAGATCGGGGCCAGCAGCCCGGTGATCATCGGACTGACGAACACGATCGTCGTCGCTTCGGCCAGCGGCATCACGAACAGCGAGCCGAAGAAGGCCACGGTCGCCGTCGCCACGGCGGCGCCGCGGATCAACTGGATGCCGGGCCGGACGACGCGGAAGCCCGCAGTCCCTTCGCCCGCCAGCAGGATCGCCGAGAGACCCGCCGCTCCGATCGCGTAGCGCAAGGCCGCGATCGCCGTGGGGGCCCATTGCCCGGCCATCGACTTGACCACCGCGTCCCCGACGGAGAGCAGCGCAAATCCGGCAAGGGCGTGGAGCAACCCCTGCCGATGGTCGTGGTCGGGCCGCCTATCCATCTCGGCGCGGCCACTAGGTGAGTTGGCGGACGAAGGCCAGCGGCGTTCAAAAGCCGCAGCTTAAAGGGAACTTTACCACACCTCTTGGTGGGCCCGGCTCGGCGCAGCACGGAGCGAGCGCCGGGTTGGGAGGCGAATTTTAGGAAAAAAACAACCTTTCCGACTTATTCACCTTGGTTCGGAAGGCGCTGTTCGCTTCGCTCGCGGAAACCCGCGTGCGGCGAGAAGCGGACGGCCTGGGGGATTAGTCGATGAGCGCATTCGGACGGAAGAACGGACCCGGGGGAATGAACACCGGCGCCCGTCCCTCGTTCGGCGTCGCCCGCCCGATGAAGGGCGGGGGCGGGGCTCCTCCTCCGCCGGCAAGCGGCGGCGAACAATTCCCGCCTTTGCCGGCCGACGAGTCCTTCGCTTCGCAGAGATTCCTCGAACGACAAGAATGCCGATGCGATGAGCCGTCTCGCCGACCGCGCCAACGCGGTCCACGAGCAGCAGCAGGTCGGCGGGTTCGAGGCCA